>CAVYPJ010000001.1:0-1325570 GCA_963770385.1 uncultured Alphaproteobacteria bacterium
CACATCTATCGCTTCGATGATTCGGATTTGGGGATTTGCTTCGCAGTATGCGATCACTTCATGCTCAAGCTCTTTCAGGCACGCTCGGCGCACCGGACGCCAAAGTGCTACGCCCGACACCCGCTTTGCCGCGACCTAAATTGCTGAATTTGACGCATGTTGAAAACCGTTCAGACTGTGCTATGCTTTTACCCTGACGCATCGCCACCTTGGAATTCCGTGTTTACGATCCAGGGGAGCACTATGGTCGCGAAAGAAATCGGGCTCAGCGCCAACGTTACGGGTAAGATGTCCCCCGGTGCTCACAGTGCCGGGGAGCGAATACCTGGCTCATCGCGCTCTGATCCTGGCGTGCGCCGCCGCGAACTACTCATAACCACCGCTATGACTTTGATGTTCTCGGCGACCTCCGCCCGGGCGTTAGTCGTCAAGGGCAGTTTGCCGTGGGCACCAAGTGCCGGCACTCCGCCAACAGAGGTGCACCCTGGACCATGGGTGTATTTCACTCCGGAGGAAGGCGCTGCGATCGAAGCCATCGTCGACCGGCTGATCCCGCCGGACCCGCAGACGCCGGGGGGCAAGGATGCCGCCTGCGCGGTCTTCATTGACCGACAACTTGCGGGATCCTATGGCAGCGCAGAGGGCTCTACATGCACGGGCCCTTCACCGACGGAACGCCGGAGCAGGGAAATCAGTCGCCGTTGACCCCGGCGGCTCGGTATCGCCAAGCGTTGGCCGCATTGGACAAATATTGCCGCGCCGCCTACGCGGGAAAGCCCTTCGCCCAGATTCCGGACGATGAGAAGGACAAGGTTCTCTCCGGGCTGGAGAAAGGCCAGGTGCAGCTGGAAGGAACGAGCGGTCGGACGTTCTTCGAGCATCTGCTGCAGAACACGCGGGAGGGGTTCTTTGCTGACCCCGTTTACGGTGGCAACCGCGACATGGTCGGCTGGAAGATGATCGGATTTCCCGGCGCGCGCTATGATTACCGCGACTGGGTGGACCGGCACAACGAGCGCTATCCGCTGCCACCCGTCGGCATTGCTGGCCGACCCGAATAGGCGCCAAAGGGGCAATAAGTCTCGTCCGGAGTATCGGGAATATGACGCGCAAGTTGCCAGCAACTGATGTGGTGATTGTCGGGCTGGGCTGGACGGGCTCCATCCTGGCCCATGAGCTGACTGGTGCCGGATTGAACGTGGTGGCGATCGAACGGGGCCCGTGGCGCGACACCGCGACTGATTTCCCGCCGGCCTATGCGCAAGATGAGCTGCGCTACCGCATCCGCCACGATCTGTTCCTGCGGCCGGAGCAGTTGACGATGACTTTCCGTAACAACGCTAATCAGACGGCGCTGCCGATCCGCAGCTGGGGATCCTTCATGCCGCCCAATGGCGTTGGCGGCGGCGGCGTGCATTGGAATGCCGAGACGTGGCGGTTCCTGCCCAGCGACTTCGAGCTGAGAACGCATCTTGTGCAGCGCTATGGCGAAAAATTTCTGCCCGAGGACACGACGATCCAGGACTGGGGGATTACCTATGATGACCTCGAGCACCATTACGACAAGTTCGAGTATCTGTGCGGCACGTCCGGCAAAGCCGGAAACATAAAGGGGCGGATACAGGCGGGGGGAAATCCTTTCGAGGGAGCCCGCTCCCGCGAATATCCGACGCCGCCGCAGAAGCAGCCATACGGCCCGACGCTGTTCGCACAGGCTGCTCAGGAAATGGGCTACAAGCCCTTCCCGCAACCTTCCGGGAATCTCTCACAGGCATACACGAACCCGCTGGGCGTCACGATTGGCCCGTGTACCTATTGCGGCTTCTGCGAATGGTTCGGCTGCGGCAACTACTCGAAGGCTAGTCCGCAGACCACGATACTGCCGGCACTCATTCGCCGCCCTAACTTCGAGGCGCGCACCCAGTGCGAGGTGTCGAAGATCAACGTGGATAAATCAGGAAAACGCGCCACCGGCGTCACCTATGTCGACACCAGTGGCAACGAATGGGAGCAGCCGGCCGACCTCGTGCTGCTCTGCGCCTTCCAGTTGTTCAACGTGCACCTGCTGCTGCACTCGGGAATCGGCAAGCCCTACGATCCACGCGCGGGCGAGGGCGTGATCGGGCGAAATTATTCCTACCAAGTCACGTCCAGCGTAGGCGCGTTCTTCGACGACAAGATCTTCAATCCCTTCATCGCGTCGGGCTCGATCGGAATGTGCATCGACGAATTCAACGGCGACAATTTCGATCACGGACCGCATGGCTTCGTCGGCGGCGGCTATATGGGGGCAGTGCAGACCAACGGCCGACCGATCCAGACTGCGAGGACGCCACAGGCAACGCCGAGATGGGGCGCCAGTGGAAGAAGGCGGTGGCGAAGAATTACTTGAGCAGCTATGAGGCCGTCACGCATGGCGGCTGCTATAGTTATCGCGACGCGTATCTCGACCTCGATCCGACCTACACGGACCGCTTAGGCCGCAAGTTGATGCGCTTAACGTTCGATTTCCACGACAACGAGCTCAAGATGTCGACATACCTGACGGACCGGCTGGCTGAGGTCGTGCAGAAGATGGGACCGCCAGCAGCTTGAGAAGCACCCGCGTCGCGGTCATTACGACGTCACCGTGTACCAGACAACGCACACCTGCGGCGGTGCCATTATGGGCGTCGATCCCAAGAGCAGCGCGCTCAACCGCTATTTGCAGAGCTGGGACGTGCCCAACCTGTTTGTCATGGGTGCCACGGCCTTCCCGCAGAACCCCGGGTATAATCCCACGGATACTGTGGGCGCGCTAGCCTATTGGGCGGCAGACGCGATCGTAAACCGCTACCTGAAAAGTCCTGGCCCGCTCGTGCAGATTTGACAGCCAGCACCCCGAGGTATTGGCATGAGAATGCGCAATCTGATAAGTCTTGCGCTCGCGGCCTGCGCGATCAGCCTAGCTGCTGCGCGCGCGGCGGAAGACAACCAGGCGTTCGAGAAGATCGAGCGCGGCCGGTACCTCGCCGTGCTCGGCGATTGCGTCGGCTGCCATACTGCGCCGGGTGGTAAGCCTTTTGCCGGCGGCGCTGCGCTGGAGACGCCATTCGGAGCGTTGGTCGGTCCAAATATTACGCCGGATGTTGCGACCGGGATCGGTGACTGGTCCGAATTGGATCTTTGGCGGGCGATGCATGAGGGCATCGCGAGGACGGGGGCTCGCCTCTACCCAGCGATGCCCTATCCCGCCTACACCAAGGTTACTCGCGAAGACGTGTCGGCGATCTGGGCCTATCTGCGCACGCTGGAACCGGTACACAACGAGGTTCAGCCCAATCAGCTTAGGTTTCCGTTCAATGTCCGCCGACCGGCAACATCCACCTGGGATTTGATCAATTTCAAGCCCGGGGTGTTTCAACCCGATCCGGCAAAGTCGGATGTGTGGAACCGTGGGGCCTATCTGGTCGAAGGCCTCGGCCATTGCGGAAGCCTGTCATACACCGAAGAACATCACGGGCGGCGATCGGGGTGGAGAAGGCCTGCAGGGCGCATTGTTGCAGGATTGGTATGCGCCCGATCTGACCGCGGATCCCCGTATGGGCATCGGCAATTGGTCTACGGAAGATATCGTCCGCTATCTTAAGACCGGTGCCAACTCTTTCGACATTGCGTCTGGGCCGATGGCCGAGGCCGTTGAGAACTCCACCTCTCATATGACAGATGCCGATCTTCTCGCGATCGCCACCTATCTCAAGGATCGCGCTCCTCGAACCGCTAACACGGCCATTGCGCTGGCGCACGATGACACACGCATGGTGGCGGGCAAGGCAATCTATGAGGACCGTTGTGCGGCATGCCACATTTCTAGCGGCGCTGGCGTTCCAAACCTATTCCCGCGCCTGGCACAAGCGCCCCTAGTCCAGTCCACTGATCCGACATCCTTGATTCGCGTCGTTCTGATCGGCAGTCGCGCTGCCGCCACTTCAGCTGCCCCGACCGCACCTGCCATGCCGGCGTTCGGTTGGAATCTCAGTGACACAGAGACCGCGGACGTCCTGACCTATGTTCGCAACACCTGGGGAAATGCCGCGTCAGCAGTCCAGTCTACGGATGTCACCACGCTGCGTGGCCGTGTGTCTCGATAAGATAGTCGGCTATGGTCTTGAAGCCCGGCATCAGGCGGCCAGTCAGCCAAACAGCTCGATGTTGCGCTGACACTCCCGCTCCAGGCGCCGGCTCGACTGCACCCGATTGAGGCAACCGTAGACGTAAATCTTCAACAACGTCGACGGACGACAGGCCGGCCTTCTTGTCGCCTCAGGCTCAATACCGCCAAGCTCAGCCTGGCCAAATCGAGCTCATCGACAAAAACATCGATCGCCTTGACCGGATTGTCCTCGGTCAATAGTCATCTAACCGCTCGGGAAATAACGTGCTCTAACTGCGGTCATCGCCAACGACAAAGCTGGCTATAGCCTCCTCATGGGCGCGAACGAGGATAGGCACCTTGGAGCGGCTGAAGGCTGTCAGGAGAACCCCGGTCGATCCCGCCTTTGCTTCCCATCGCGGGCGCATCGTGAAGACAACTGGTGATGGAATGTTGGTCGAGTTTGCCAGCGCCGTGGATGCGGTGCGCAGTGCCTCTGAAGTCCAGCGCGCTATGGCTACCCAAAATGCATCCGTGCCGCAAAACCAAAGGATTGAGTTTCGCATCGGCATCCACGTTGGCGACGTCATCGTCGACGATATTTTTGGTGACGCGTCAATATTGCCGCGCGGCTGGAAAGCATAGCCGCGCCGGGTGGCTTCTGCATTTCGGATGATATCTACCGGCAAATCCGGGGGAAGATCGATATCGCTTGCGAAGACCTTGGGCTACAAACTCTCAAGAACATTGCCGAGCCAATGCGAGCCTGGCGTATCCAAGGTGTTCGAAACGCTGCCAGCGCACAACCGAGCTCGCCGGAGCCCGTTACCCTTCCCGACAAACCCTCAATTGCCGTGCTGCCGTTCCAAAATATGAGCGTAGACTTTCACTCAAGGATTTTTTCAGGTCGCCTGCCATTTTTGGGGTGTCCCAGTCGATCGCATTGCGGTGTGGAACTCGGGAGCTGGCTAAAAAACGATTGCGGTGTCGACACTTCAGTCCGGTGGCAATAGCGAAGCGCCGGCATGTGGGTCGAACAACCTGGGTATTTGTTTTCCTGCCTCATCGACGACGCGCCGGGGCAGTTAAAAAACGTCGCGAAATTCGAAAGGGGGTGGTCAAGGCGGCTTCGCTCATCTCGGCCTTATCCTCAGTCGTATCAATTCTTGAGATCGTACCTCCCGCGCGAAAAGCCGCGCAGGGCTAGCGCTCCTGATCCTGAAAAATTCCGAAAGATTGCCGGGATTTTCGTGCTTTTGCGAAACCACACCCGGATTGCAATTCATTGTGATTGAGGTGGGCCCTCACGTCGGCTACGCTAAGAACAAAGTTGGCTTGGAGCCGTGCTCGGTGCAAGAAAATCTCGAGCGAAAGTTCCCTCGGCGCGACGTGCTTCGCTTTGCGATTGCCGGCACAGGCGCGGCGCTGATCGGTGCGCAATTGCCTGAGCCGGCTTCCGCACAATCCGTTGATCTGAAAAGCAAGCGTCGTGCCCGCTATAACGCAGATTCTGCTGAGGTCCGCAACTTCTACCGCGTCAACAGCTATCCCGCCCGGTAAGGGGAAGCGCTGTGTTAACAAAGAAGTCCGAAGAACGTCTCAAGAAAAAGTTAAGCGATGATAGAGCAGCGCCATCAAACGGCGAGTTGGGACGTCGTGCGTTTCTGAAGCGCTCCGGCGTTGTCGCTGGAGCACTTTCTGTGCTCGGCACTCTTCCGCTGACGGGCGTACGGAAGGCAAACGCTGGGCCGCCACCTCCCCAGGGCGCAACAGTTACGACGCGCAAGAATGTTTGTACCCATTGCTCGGTCGGCTGCTCGGTGATCGCCAAGGTCGCCAACGGTGTATGGATCGGTCAGGAGCCGGACTATGACAGTCCAATCAATCGTGGCTCGCATTGCTGCAAGGGAGCCGCTGTTCGCGATGACGTGCTGAGCGAGCGTCGCCTCCGCTATCCGGTCAAGCTCGTTAACGGTCAGTGGACCCGCATCTCCTGGGAAAAGGCGATCGACGAGATCGGTGACAAACTGATCGACATTCGCGAGAAATCTGGACCTGACTCGGTCTATTGGCTCGGGTCAGCCAAATTCACTAACGAAGCCGCCTACCTCAATCGCAAGCTTGCAGCCTTCTGGGGTACCAATAATTCGGATCATCAAGCCCGTATCTGCCATTCCACGACCGTCACCGGCGTAGCCAACACCTGGGGCTATGGCGCGATGACGAACAGCTACAACGACATCCGCAACGCCAAGACCATACTAGTGATGGGCGGCAACCCAGCCGAGGCGCATCCGGTATCATTGCAGCACATTCTGGAAGGCAAGGAGCTTAACCGCGCCAACATGATCGTTGTCGATCCGCGGATGACGCGGACCGCAGCCCACGCAACCGAATATGTCAGGGTGCGTCCAGGCACTCACATCGCGACGATCTACGGCATGCTGTGGCACATCTTCGAGAACGGCTGGGAAGACCGGGAGTTCTTGAGGCAGCGTGTTTACGGCATTGATGAGATTCGCAAACACGCAGCGAAATGGAATCCGAAGGAAGTCGAGCGTGTCACCGGTCTGCCCGAGGCTCAGGTCAAGCATATCGCCGAGCTTTTCGCCAAGCAGAAGCCGGCGACGCTGATATGGGCGATGGGGCAGACCCAATTCACTACCGGCACCGCCAACGTCCGCGCAAGCTGCCTCCTGCTGCTCGTTACCGGCAATGTCGGATCGCCCGGCAGCGGAGCGAATATCTTCCGCGGGCACACCAACGTGCAGGGTGCGACCGATCTCGGCCTCGATGTGACGTCGTTGCCGCTCTACTACGGTCTGGCGGAAGAAGCATGGCGGCATTGGTGCCGGGTATGGGAAGTCGACTATGACTGGATGAAGTCGCGATTCCCCGACAAGAAGCTGATGGAAACGCCGGGTATTCCGAGCACACGCTGGTTCGACGCGACATTGCTGCCGAAGGATCAGGTCAATCAGCCCAATCCGGTGCAGGCCATGTTCATCATGGGACATGGCGTCAACACGATTACCCGTATGCCGGAGGCGGTGCGCGGCATCGAGAAGCTCGAGCTGCTCGTGGTTTGCGATCCCTATCCCACGGCGTGGTCGGTGCTGTCCGAGCGCAAGAACGGCACCTATCTGCTGCCTGCCTGCACCAGCTTCGAGATGGACGGCTCGCGCACGGCGTCGAACCGCTCGCTGCAATGGGGCGAGAAGATCGTCGAGCCGGTTTTCGAGTCGAAGAACGACTACGACACGATGTACATGCTCGCGCGCAAGCTCGGCTTTGCCGACTTGATGTTCAAGAACATCAAGGTCGAGAACGGGGCGGTGTCGGCGGAGGATCTGCTGCGCGAGATCAATCGTGGCGGGTGGTCGACGGGTTATTGCGGGCAGTCGCCCGAACGGCTCAAGGCGCATATGCGGAACCAGGCCAAGTTCGACCTGGTCACGATGCGCGCGCCAAAGGACGATCCTGAAGTCGGCGGCGATTACTACGGCCTGCCTTGGCCGTGCTGGGGAACGCCGGAGTTCAAGCATCCCGGCACGCCGATCCTCTACAACACGAACCTTCCGGTGAAAGAAGGTGGCGCCACGTTCCGCGCCCGGTTCGGAGTTGAGCGCGTCGTCAAGCGCAAGGTGATGGAGAACGGCCAGGAGGTCGAGCGGGAAGATCATGACAACCTGCTCGCCGAGGGCTCTTATTCGGTCGGTTCGGAGATCAAGGACGGATATCCGGAGTTCACGCTCGGCGTTCTGAAGAAGCTGGGCTGGGACAAGGATCTGACGCCGCAGGAATTGGAAGTGATCCAGCGCATCAATGCCGCAAATCCTGATGCCGTATCATGGTCGCTTGATCTATCGGGCGGGATCCAGCGCGTAGCGATCGAGCACGGCTGCTCGCCTTACGGCAACGGAAAGGCGCGCATGATCGCCTGGAATCTTCCTGATCCTATCCCGGTGCATCGCGAGCCGATCTACACGCCGCGCCCCGATCTCGTCGCCGATTATCCGACGCTGCCGGATGCCAAACAGTTCCGCGTGCCTAATATCGGCTTCTCCGTACAGAAGGCTACCGTCGACCGCGGGATCTCCAAGCAATTTCCACTGATCCTGAGCTCAGGCCGACTGGTCGAATATGAAGGGGGCGGCGAGGAGAGCCGTTCCAACAGGTGGCTCGCCGAACTAAAGCAGCACATGTTCGTCGAGATAAATCCGGCGGACGCGGCAGAACGCGGCATTAAGGACGACGGCTGGGTATGGGTTACCGGCCCGGAGAATAACTCGCGAACCAGGATGAAGGCGCTTGTTACGGAGCGCGTTGGCAAAGGCGTTGCCTGGATGCCCTATCATTTCGCCGGCTGGTTCGAGGGCGCCGATTTACGCGCCAAATATCCGAAGGGGGCCGATCCGATCGTGCTGGGCGAGAGCGTCAATACGCTGACCACCTATGGCTACGACCCCGCAACCGGCATGCAGGAGCCGAAGGCCACACTTTGCCAGATCAGAGCCGCCTGAGAGGAAGAAATCGATGGCACGCATGAAGTTCCTTTGTGACGCGGACCGCTGTATCGACTGCAACGCCTGCGTCACCGCTTGCAAGAACGAGAACGAGGTACCATGGGGCATCAATCGTCGCCGCGTGGTCACCATCAATGATGGCAAACCCGGCGAGCGCTCGGTGTCGATGGCGTGCATGCATTGCACTGATGCGCCCTGCGCGGCCGTCTGTCCGGTGACGTGCATCTATCCGACCGAGGACGGGATCGTCCTGCACAACAAGGATCTGTGCATCGGTTGCGGCTATTGCTTCTACGCTTGTCCGTTCGGTGCGCCGCAGTATCCAAAGGTGGGGAATTTCGGCTCACGCGGCAAAATGGACAAGTGCACTTATTGCGCCGGTGGCGGCGGGGCCGAAGCGCCGAGTAGCGCCGAGGAATTTGCGAAATATGGATCAAACCGTTTCGGCGAAGGCAAACTGCCATTGTGCGCCGAGATGTGCTCGACCAAATCTCTGCTGGCCGGGGATGGCGACATAATTGCGCAAATCTATGGCGAGCGGGTTCGCAAGCGCGGTTACGGCTCGGGTGCCTGGGGCTGGGAGACAGCCTATCACGAGGACATCAAGACCTGAGCAGACGGACTTCGATCATTGCGGCAGACGCAGTGATCGAGGGGATCAGAACAAGGTGATTGTCATGACGTTTCTCGCACGCATCCGCCTCGCGACATTCGTTCTGATACTGCTCGGCATTGCTGCGGCACCTGTGTGCGCCCAAAAGCTCGGTCCGGATGGTGCTCCAAACCCGGATGCGAGCGTCACAAATGAGCGCATGCTGCTCGAGCAGGCGCCACGCATCGAGGGGCGCATCGACATTCCCGACGTCAAAGCCAGTGTGCTGATGCAGCCCGCAGGGCGGACATGGGACTATTTCCATGAAGTCCTTCTGCATTGGGGTGGCGCGATCGTGATCGTCGGAACGATTGCGCTACTGGCGCTTGCCTATCTGATTATCGGACGCATCCGCATCGCGGCTGGGCGTTCTGGACAGAAGGTTCTCCGTTTCAAGGCCTTCGAGCGTTTTTCGCATTGGCTGACCGCGGTCTCGTTCGTCATCCTCGGCTTGACCGGCTTGAACATCACCTTCGGCAAAATCCTGTTGTTACCGCTCGTCGGCCCGGAGACATTCTCCGATATCTCCCAGATTGCCAAATACCTGCACAATTTCACCAGCTTCGCTTTCGTGGCAGGGCTGGTTCTCATCACGGTGATCTTCTTCAGGGACAATCTGCTGGCGAGGGTCGATGTCGAATGGGTCAAGCAAGGCGGCGGCTTCATCAAATCCAAGCACGCGCCGGCGGGACGGTTCAATCTCGGCGAGAAGATGGTCTATTGGCTGTCCGTTGCCGCCGGCGTTGCTGTCTCCGCCTCCGGATTCCTGCTGCTGTTTCCATTCTACGGCACCAACATTGCCGACATGCAACTCGCGCAGGTAGCGCACGCAATCATCGCCATTTTGTTCATCGCCCTCATCCTCGCCCACATCTATATCGGCACGCTCGGGATGGAGGGGGCGTTCGAAGCCATGGGCACGGGCGAGGTCGATCTCAACTGGGCGAGAGAACATCATGATCGCTGGCTCGCCGGACAGCTCGAAGGAGAAGGCAGGCGACCTTCGGCGACGCCGGCCGAGTGAACGCGGGGACGACATCCGAGCGTTACGACTTACACCAAGAGTTTCTTGAGGAGTGAGCGTTATGGATGAACTTACGCGACGTGCGATGCTGGCGGCAACGGCGGCCAGCGGAGTTATTACGCTGGCAGCGTCCGCCGGTGCGCAAACCAGCGACGCGGTGCCTCAACCACAGCGACCTGGACATGGCGGCACAGATCCAGGTCCGCGCAATCTGGCGCGTGACAGGCAAAATCCCGATCTCCTCGTTCCCCCGTCCACTGATCACGGCACGCTTCCAAATCTGCGGTTCTCTTTCGCGGATGCGCATGTGCGGCAGGAAACCGGCGGCTGGACCCGCCAGATCACCGTGAGAGAACTTGGGGTGTCCAAGGATATCGCCGGCGTGAACATGCGCCTGAATGCCGGCGGCGTTCGCGAGCTGCACTGGCACAAAGCTGCCGAATGGGCCTATATGCTCTACGGCACCGCCCGCATCACGGCCGTCGATCCCGAGGGGCGCAATTTTGTCGACGATGTCAACGTCGGAGATCTCTGGTATTTCCCGTCAGGGGTTCCGCATTCAATTCAGGGCCTCAACCCCGACGGCTGCGAATTCCTCCTGGTGTTCGATGATGGCGATTTTGACGAAGACAATACGTTTTTGCTGAGTGATTGGTTCAAGCATACGCCGAACGAAGTGTTGTCCAAGAATTTCGGCGTGCCCGAGGCTGCTTACGCCCACCTTCCGGATCCCAGCGAGCTGTACATATTCAACGCTAAAGCGCCTGGCCCGCTTGAATCCGACAAGATCGCCGGAGCCATTCCGGTGTCGCCGACCTTCAGTCACAAGATGCTCGCGCAACAGCCGATCAAGACCAAGAGCGGCACGGTGCGCATTACCGACACAAGTGTGTTTCCGGCATCGAAGACGATATCGGCGGCGTTGGTCGAGGTTGAGCCCGGCGGCATGCGCGAGATGCATTGGCATCCCAACACCAACGAGTGGCAATATTATATCGATGGGCAGGCGCGGATGGGCGTATTTGCGGCGTCCGGCCAGGCGCGGACCTTCGATTTTCAAGCCGGCGATGTCGGATACGTGCCGTTTGCAATGGGGCACTATATTGAGAACACCGGAACGGTTCCGCTGCGCTTTCTCGAGGTTTTCAAGAGCAGCTATTACGCCGACGTCTCGCTCAATCAATGGCTGGCGCTGACGCCGCCAGAACTGGTGAGGGCGCATCTCAAATTGGACGACCAGGCCGTGGCCGCGCTGCGCAAAGAGAAGCTTCCAGTGGTGCCGGGATGATCGGCCGGATGAGAACGTCGCTGCGATAGCAAAGCTCCGTTCTGGCTAGTCATGGTCGCGATCGGCGGGCGGTCGCGCTTCCTGCTCACGAAGGTAATCGTCCGTGGTGCGGACGGTCGGGGCAGACACGCCGTAGGATTCGAAACCTTCCTCAGCGACGAAAGCAACGCGACAATCCTCGCACATCTTGATGACATCGAGCCTTCGGGGCGAGCCGGAATACATCCAGTGCTTGCCTTCGAGCTTGGCCACCACGCGCTCAATGGTGCTTTTGACGCCGAACGGCTTGCCGCATCGTATACAACAGAACGGTTCCTCCTCCTTGAGAACGCGGGAAGGGGCTTTTGCGGTATTGAAATTGATCCGCGGTATCATCGTGATGACGCGCTCGGGACAGGTAGCTTGGCAGAGGCCGCACTGAACACAGGCATCTTCGACAAATCGAAGCATCGGCCGTTCGGGGTCATCTCGCAGGGCACTGGTCGGGCATGCCGAAACGCAGGACAGACACAGCGTGCACCCGCCGGTATCGATCTCTACAGTGCCAAAAGGTGCACCGGCAGGCAGCGCAATGATATCGACGGGAGCTGGAGCCGCGCGGTGCAGCTCGCCAAGCGCAAGGCGCTGCACATCCCGCTTCTTCCCGATGGTACGAAAGCTTGCCGGCCGCGGCGTCGGCGGTAAGGGCGGGATGGCGCGAAGCGCCTCCAGCAGCAGGTCCGGGTCATCCGTTTCGATCGTCGCGATCCGATCTGCTCCGAAGCCAAGACCGGCGAGGATCGGATCGGCCAAGGCCATCGTCCGCACCAGCCCCGACACATCGTGACGGGGCTTTGCGCGGAGCAGAATGCGTATCGCGGACGTGCCATAAGCAAAAGCAGCTGCGACGCTTTCTAACCCAACCTGCGTGACCTCGTTGACCGCGAACGGCAGTACATTGGCCGGCAGCCCGTCGCCGAACCGCGCCAACGCGTCGATCAGCGGCGCACCGTGTGCGCCATCATGCAGGAGCACCACGGCCCGTTCGCCGCCGGCTTCGCGATAGGCGACCAGCATTGCGCGCAGCCGGCGCATCAGCGCGTCCTCCGGCGGCAGCGCATAGGATGCCGCGCCCGTGGGGCACGCAGCCGCGCATTGGCCGCAGCCCGCGCAGATATCCGCATCGATCGCGACATGGTCGCCCGCCGGGCTAATCGCACCGGCTGGACAAAGGTCGAGACACCGGGTGCAGCCGGTGCGCTGCGAACGCGAGTGGGCGCACAGCCTGGCCTCAAAATTGACGTAACGAGGCTTTTCGAAGGTCCCGACGAGGTCACGCGCCTGGAGAACCATCTCCAGAATCGCTGCGCGATTGCCGGGATCCGCGCGCAAATAACCCTCGCGCAGATCGGCAGCAGCAAACAGTGGGGTACCACCGGCCAGATCAAGAATGATGTCGCATGTCGAGCGGGTGTTGTTGCGAGAGGTCCCGAAGGTGAGTGTGCGGCGCGAGGACGGCGCGGCCTCTGCGAAATCGTCGACCATGACTTCAAACGCGCCAAAATGCCCGTTGGCGCCGGTCACCTTGCCTTTCGCCACCGGAAAGGCGGTGCTGCGCGCCGGAGCAAGGGCAGCCGGTGGCTCGATCAGTACGGTGACGTCGAGATGATCCTTCAGCAGGTTGCCGGCCTCGATCGCGGTCTCGTCGCGACCGTAGACGAGAATAACGCCGTGGCTTTCCAGTTCGATTGATGGCGTTATTGCCGCCGGCTCGGCCGCGGCCGCCAGCAGCGCGGCCATCTTGGGCCCGGTGCGGTCGGCCTCACTGGACCACCCGCAGGTCTCACGGATATTGGCAAATTGTATCGCGGTCTTGCGGCCGATCTCCGCAGCGACGTCGGTGAACAACGCTGCTTGCTGTGTACATCCGACCGTGAGCGGGCCATCTCCGGACGCGGCCTCCCTGAAGCGATCAAGCTCGGCGCCGCAGAGCTGCGTCGCTGACGTCGTATCGCAGCGGCAGCCGCGGCGGACGGCATTCGCGTTGAGCGGCATCGTATTCTCACACGAGCAGATCAGCAGGCGTCTGGTCGGGGCAGGTGTTGCGGTCACGATTACTTGCGGCCTCGTGGGATAGCCGGCGCCATTGGCCGGAACTTTCGAAAAGTATATACTGTCTCCGTCCAAAAAGGCGATGCCGAGACGCTAGATAGGTGAGCGGCGGGTGAGTATATCGCGCGACTTTTGGCTCTCCTGTGGCCATCATCTGCTCGACCGCGACGCGGCCGGTCATCTGCTGGCTACGGATGAGTTCTTGAAGGCGTATCTGGCGCGCCCGGAACTGATGCCGCCATCTGAGGCATGCGCTGCCGAGCGAACCCTGCATAGCGCGCTGCTGCGGGAACCGAGACAGCCAATCTCGGCCTCGCAGATTGCCGCGATAGCGGACGCTGATGCACGCGAGAACTGGCAGATGATGATTGCCTGGCGGGACCATCTCGTGGGGCACGGCAGTCTGGAAGCCGCCTATCTCGCGATTGTCCGGCGCAACATTCACTTTCCTCGGATACTCGTCGGTCAATTAGTTCAGGTCATTCTGCGCAACGCTCTAGATGGCTGCGAGGATGTTTTCGCGCTGCGCGCGGCCGAGATGTTCTTCCGGCCGCAAAAGCTGGTTGTCCAGGGGACATCGATCATCGCAGTCGACGAAGAGACGGACACCGCATTCGTACAACACTCGCCGTCGCCGTTGCTGGCGCTACTGGGGGTGCCGGTAGCCACCGAGTTCAACATCCTGAGTGAAGCAACGGCAGCAAGTTACTGGGAACAGAGTGACCGCTTCGATATGGCGCTGGATCTCTCGCCGAGCGAACGTGGCATGGCCGCGCTTGGCGACGTCATCGCTCGCTGGCTTGCCCATCTGCTGGCGATCGACGTTGTGGTCGAGCCTGTAGCGGGTTTGCAGAACTTGCAGTGGAGTTGGTACGTCGGACTGACCTCGGAGGCTACCTATATCGGCGATGCCATCTGGCGTGGAGATGACCTTGCCGACGCGGTGCGCGCGCGGTTGATCGGCGTACTACGACTGGCATTCCTTCATCAGGATTTGCGCTGCGGGACCGACTGTTTGCCACTCTTTCCTGGCCTCATCGATGAGCGGTTCCGCTTCGATGTAGAGCTTCTGCGCCTGTTCGATGATCGGATGTGCCTTATGGAGCAGATCAATCAGTGCCCTGGTTGCCGGCAGCGACTCCTCAATTTGCTCAAGTTGCGCTTCGCTAAGACCGGAAATGTGACCAATGACATCAAAGAGCAAGTGTTTCAGCATAGCGTAACCTTGCCGGCAGCGACGCGCTAACTTAGGCCAACCTACCCGAAGTAGGGCTCATGCTTTGCGTCAGTTGCTGTCTACGTCGAGAGGGTGTCGGTCCATCCACGCGATTTTAAGTAGTCGTCGAGAAGAACAATTCTCTGCTTTGCTTAGGTACTCATATTCACGCAATCTAGGGGCACGGTCGTTCAGCTACAAGCCTCCGGGTCACTTGCAGGCGTTCTCTTAAGGGCGACATTTTGGAGCATAACCAGGCAGGGTTGAGCCTCGTTAGCAAACCGATGGCGGAGGCAGCAGAAATAGCGTCCAAGTACACTGCGGGGGAGCCCTGTTATCGGAGGTTCGACCTCGTTGGCTGAAAAATAGCCAAGTCCTCCTGGACACAACGGCGCAAATTGATGATCAACTCCGATCAAGGCATCTCCAGTATATTGTACGCTACTATCGGACGACGCAAACCCTTAAGCGTCTGTTCTCCTACAGGCTCCGTCGTCGCCCTTTCACGATCGCCGCGCGCACTTTGCTATCGACCAAAATCTGGCCGTCGCGCGCCTTCGCGCAAAGACGCGCCGCGAGATTGACCACGGTACCAGTCGCGCTGTACTCGAAGCGACCCTCAAAACCAATAGCGTCGAGCGTTGCATATCCGTACGCGATACCGACTCCAAAACCGAGTTCGTGTCTTTCATACCGCCATTTGTTGGATAATTCGCCTAGCCGGCTTCGCATTGCGACCGCCATCTGAACAGCCCGTTCGCACGCGTCAGGGCAGGGGACCGGATCGCCGAAAATAATCATTATCCCATCGCCCAGAAATCGCTCCAGCGTGCCTTCAAACTCATAAACAAGAGAACCTGAGGCTGTATGATACTCCCGCATTACAGCCGTCACTTCCTCGAGCTCGGCGATCTCTGCGAATGCAGTAAATCCTCGCAGATCGCCAAAGACTATAGTTACCTGCCTACGATGGCTCGCCAGTGCATCATTTGAGGAGGAAGAAACGATAAGTTCTGCGATCTGTCGTGAAAGGAAACGCTTCAAACGGCTAACACGTTCGATCTGGGCAATCTGTTCGACGACACGTTGCTCAACCGTTCTATTCCACGATGCGAGTTCGGCTGCAGTCCGCCCAATCATTCCATGGCAACCCATCGGCTTGTCAACAACCGCTCCAGGCGAAAGTCTAGTGGCTACATTAGCCCCGAATTGCTCTCGATTTCAGCGATGATCTATCAACCGCGGCGGTCCAGTTGATCTGGCTGCAAGCGCGATTCCCACGGTAGTCATGGAGCCGGCTTCAGTTGAAGGGTAGGTTGCAACGCTCCTGCCTACGGTCGCATGACGGCCGGCAGCCGCTATCCAATGTGATTGCGAAATTGTAATCAGATCGCCAACTTTGTTCTCGAAACGACTACGGATATTAGGTGGGGAAAACCAAAAGAGCTCGCGCCGCCACCGGCGCAATGAAGAAAAGCAAGGCTTCACCGCGTTCGACGATCTCCTCTTCCTCGCCGCTCGGCTTGTTGGCGCTTCATCTCCTCGAGCAATGGAGAAAGTCCGGCCGCGACGGCATCGTATTCCTCGCTGAAAACGAGAACAGGGCAGAGCGGCTGGGCAGTGTGCTCCATTCGCTCGACTCCTTCGCTCGATGTGCTGGTGTTTCCGAGACTGAACACTTTGCCGTTCGATGGACTGGAGCCGTCCCGAGAGATCGCCGGCAGACGAAGCTCGGTACTGCGGCGCCTCGCCAAGACCAAGAGAAGCCCGTGTTCCTGGTGTCGACGGCGGAAGCGATTATGGAGCGGCTGCCGCTGCCGACAAGTTGGGGGCGGCACAGCATAAGCCTGAAGGTTGGTGCGCACCTATGCCGAGCAGGATCTTGCAGACCCGTCTGGAGGCTCTGGGATACGATCTCGACGAAGAGGCGGAATATCCGGGCACGGCGCTCTTTCACGGAAAGACTTTCGAGATCTTTCCTGCGGGCGCTCTCGGTCCGTACAGAATCGAGCATTCCGGCGGATCGATCCGAAAAATCGTGGCTGTCGATCCGGGAGATCACGACGTCGTATTCGAAGCAAAGGAACTGATCGTCGATCCGATGTCCGAGCGCCTTGCATTCGGAGGCAAGCGCGGGACAGCGGGCGACGCTGTCGGACTATTGCGATCGGGCGCAATGGATCGCGGACGCCGGAGTTTCGGGCCATGCCGAGATTTGGCTGAGTACGATCGAGGAGGCGGCAGGCCGCAAGGAAGCGGACCGCGAGTATCTGACGCGGGAAGAATGGAAAAAGCTGTCGAAGCGGATGAGCGTGCTGCCTCGGAAGGCGGCATTCACGGCCACCCCGGACTTCTCGAAGTTAGCGTCGCCGAGGAAGGCTCTCCGCGGGTTCGTTGCCGAAACGCAACGGGCTGGATCGCGGCTGCTCTTCGTCGCGGCGGTAGAGGACGACCTGCGCGCGATGGAGCGTATGAGCGGGATCAAGGCAGAGCGTTTCGCCGACTGGGACGAGGCGAGAGGGCCGAACTCGAGAGGGCGCGCTTTTGGCCGACTTCGACGCCGGCTTCGTCGGCTCCGGACGGAAGCCACTTGTCGTCGTGACGGCGTCCGACGTGCTCGGCAGCAGAGCCCATCACCCGCAGCCGATGGCGAGAGCCTGGACTGCGGCGTTCGATCAACCGGATGTGCCGGAACGGGGAACAGTCGTTGTTCATCTCCAGCGGGGGCTTGCTCTGCTGGACGGCTTGCAGACTCTCGATGTGGGCGAAGGGGCGTCCCGCGAGATGATCAGGCTCAAGTTCGCCGGCGACGATGCCGCTCTGGTTCCGCTCGCCGATCTCGCGCTGATCTGGCCTTACGCGACAGAGCTCGGCAAGCTGACCTTGGACAAGGCCGATGGAAGCACATGGTGGGATCGACGCGGCAAGGCGGAACAGGAAATCCAGACCGCGGCCAAGGAGCTTGCCAAACATATCGCTCAGCGACGTCGCCGGCGCGCTCCGAAGCTCGCCGCTCCGGGGCCCGCCTACGAGAGGTTCGTCGCGCGCTTTCCATATTTCACGACGATCGACCAGGCGCGGGCAATTCAGGAGGTCCTCGACGATCTCGCGTCCGGTCATCCCATGGATCGGGTCGTCTGCGGCGATGTCGGTTTCGGCAAGACGGAGGTAGCGTTGCGTGCGGCCGCGGCCGTTGCGCTCGCAGGGAAACAGGTTGCCATCGCGGTGCCGACGACGGTCCTGGCGAGGCAGCACGTCGCGACATTCCGCAAACGGTTCGGTCCGCTCGGCATTGACGTGGGAAGCCTGTCGCGGGCCATATCGGGTCCGGAGACGAGGGAGACGAAGGAGGGGCTGCGTCGCGGAAAACTGAAGGTCGTGGTCGGCACGCAGGCGCTCGCTTCGAACGACGTCAGGTTTGCCGACCTTGGGCTCGTCATCATCGACGAGGAACAGCATTTCGGGGCGGCGGAGAAAGCGAAACTCTCAAGTCTGGCGAAAGGCGTCCACACACTCTGGATGAGTGCGACGCCGATACCCCGCACCCTCGCGGCGGGCCTCGCAGGGTTCAGGGATCTCAGCGTTATCGCGACGCCGCCTGTTCATCGGCTGCCGGTCGTCACCAAGGTCGCCCCACTATCGGACGCTGCCATCGTCGCGGCATTGCTGCGCGAGCAGAGGCGTCACGGACAGAGCTTTTTGATCTGCCCGCGCATTCAGGATCTGGAACCGATGCTGGCGCAGGTGCAGTCGGCCGCTCCGGATCTCCGCGTCGTTAGTCTCCACGGCAGGTTGCCCGCCGACGAGATCGACGACCGGATGATGAGCTTCGTCGAAGGCAAGGCGGACGTTCTCCTGGCGACCAATATCGTGGAGAGTGGCCTCGACATCCCCCGGGCGAATACCATCGTGGTCTGCTGGCCCGAGAAATTCGGCCTGACCCAACTCCATCAGCTCAGGGGACGCGTCGGACGAGGCGGGACACGCGCATTCGCGTATCTCCTGACCAGAGTCGCATTCGGAACAATCCGAAAAGCGTCTGTCCGTCCTGGAGGAGTTCAGTAGACCGGGCGCGGGCTTCGCCGTCAGCGAACGAGATCTCAACCTCCGAGGCGCAGGAGACCTCTTCTCGGAGCGGCAGTCCGGCCATGTGCAGGTCTTTGGGCCGGTACTCTACAGCCACCTTCTGAAGCTCGCCTCGGAGAAGGTTGGTAAAGGCGCTGATTTGTGGGTGCCCGATCTAAATCTGCCGTTCCCGGATCAGCTGCCTACAAGTTACGTTCAGTCGGAAGCGGTGCGGCTCGAAATCTATGGCCGTGTCGCGAGGTGCCGGAACGAGGACGATCTGGAGGATCTGGAGGAAGAAACCGCACGCCGTTTTGGCAGGCTTCCGTCGGCGGCGCTGGATTTCTTTGCGGCGGCGAGGCTCAGGATCGAGTGCAAGCGTCGAGGGATCGTGAGGCTCGACGTCGGACCGGAGGCCGTCGCGGCAACGTTCCTGCCCGGGCCGACTGCGCAAATCCAAGTCGAAATCGTTGGAGCGCGATGGCGATCGCGTGGTCTATGCCAGCAAAGAGCTGCGAAAGCCGTTCGAGCGGGTCGAGGAATTATGGGAGATCCTCGACGAGTAGGAGGCACTCTGGTCGCGGAGCTTCGCGTCAGGATCGCTGCGCAACCTGGAGCTCCATGAGCGCGATCCGTTCGAGGACTGCCGGATCTCGTTCTCCGGCGCCAGCAGTTCGCAGGATGGATTCCGCGATGATCGTCACGTGAGCCGAATGCACCGGTTCAGGCAGGGTCGCCACGGCAGCTTCGAACGCGGTGGTCATGATCTCGATCACCTCGGGAGCAAAAGCCGCGTTCGAAAAATCCTTCATGGCCACCACCGGCCATCGCAACGTGCCGCCTTACGGAAACTGCCGAGCGAAGGGCGGTTCCTACTTCGTGGCAGCTGCTCGGCGACGAGGGCGGAAGCGGTGCCGTGATCTACGCTGGATCGTTCGCACGTCTCGTGGGTTCTAGGGGATGATGGACAAAAAAAGTCGACAGCTCCTCCCGAACGGCCGCCCGGTCTGGATTTGAGTTCGTGCGGGTCCGCGGCGCCCGTGAGCACAATCTGAAGAATGTCGATGTCGACATTCCGCGGGATTCGCTGGTCGTCTTTACCGGCGTCTCAGGCTCCGGGAGATCGTCTCTGGCCTTTGGGACCTTGTACGCCGAGGCCCAGCGTCGGTTTCTGGAATCCGTTTCGCCCTATGCCAGGCGCCTGTTTCACCAGATGGCGGTGCCGGAGGTCGACGAGGTTGAAGGTCTTCGGCCGGCCGTCGCGCCGGCCGTCGCGCTGCAACAACAGCGCGGCTCGCCGACAACCCGCTCCTCGGTCGGCAGCGTTACGACGCTCTCGAATTTGCTGCGGATGCTTTACTCCCGGGCCGGCCACTATCCGCGAGGCCAGCCGCTGCTCTATGCGGAAGCTTTCTCGCCCAATAGGCCGGAAAGGGCCTGTCCCCGCTGTCATGGCATCGGGCGTATCCATGATGTCAGCGAACGGTCCTTGGTACCCGACGACAGACTCGCCTCCGCGAGCGCGCCGTTGCCGTTTGGCCGACGGCCTGGCAAGGACAAAACCTTCGGGACATCCTGGTGACCCTTGGCTACGACGTGGACAAATCATGGCGTGAACTGCCGAGGAAGGACCGCGATTGGATCCTGTTCACCGATGAACAGCCGACGGTGCCGGTCTATGCGGATACACGCCGGCGGAAACGCGGCGCGCGCTCAAGCGGAAGGAGGAGCCGAGCTACCAGGGGACGTTCACGGGCGCCCGCAAATACGTGCTCCAGACCTACGCTACGACCCAGAGTGCGATGATGAAGCGCCGCGTGGCGCAGTTCCTGTCAAGCACTGAGTGTCCGGTCTGCGCGGGCAAGCAGCTCAAACCGGAGGCTTTGTCCGTCACCTTCGCGGGGATGGATATCTCCGAATTGTCGCGGCTGCCGTTAAAGCGCCTCGACGAGATCGCCAAGGCATCTCCGGCGAAAGCGAGGTGGGACTCGGACGATCACCCGGAAAAAGCGCTCGTTGTGAAACGGATCGTCGATGATCTGCGCGACCGCTGGGGCTCCCGCTTGAAGAGGCGCTCGAAAATGGGCTGATAAGTATTCAGCAAATCGACCCTGTTGAAATGGCGCCAGGCGAGTTTGCCAACGCGGGGCGACGCAGCATAGAAAGTGATGACGCGCAGACGCTCCCACGATACCGAGCACTGCCGTAAGGATGAAACTCGTTGGTTCATTGTCACCTGGCATAATATTCGTATGCAAAAAGGTGAAATTAAATAGAGAAAGCCATCTTTCTACGATCCATTCGGCGAAAGGCCAAGAACGGCCTGACATGGTAGATAGTCGCCGTCGCCAGTTGATTTCATCCTGCGTCGTATCGAGACCGGTCGTTTTGGCATTGAGCAAAATGCCATTCTTGGCCGACGGGAGCGCAGCTTGCCTCCGATGGTCTTGTAGAGCGTTTTGGTCTAGCATGATGATGGGCGACATTCGAATTTCCTGTGTGAGTGGCGATCGTGCGGTCCGATCGCGAAGCTCCAACGCGTACAACGTGCGGAGCCGCCTCCGCGGGCGGCGTCGGATCCCCGTGGCCATGGGCCGTACTGGCGTGGGCCGTGCTGCTGGTGACAATTGTCGTGTCGTTCAGGCCCCCTGTCCCGGTCATTTGGGGCGACACGCCGTCCTTCGTGGAATCTGCGCTGCGCACGCTCGAGGCCGGAAGGCCGACCGTAGCGGGCGGACGCGATCCGGGTTACCCGGCATTCCTGGCCGTGACATTTGCGTTCGGAGGCGATCTCGGGACAGTGGTGCGCGTGCAGCAGGCGGCGTGGGCCATCCTGATTTCTTGCGCTTGCAGCAACCGCCCAGGCGGTGACGCGCAACGCCGGTGGGCTCGTGCCAATCATCCTCGTGGCGATGTATCCGGGCTTGCTGCTCTTCAGGAACGTTCTCACCGCAGAGCTGCTCTTTGCGGTGTTCCTCAATCTGGCACTGGCTGGATTACTCGTTGCCACGTGCGTCGGCGAAGCGGCGCGGTGCTACGCGGTCGCTGCCTCAGTCCTGTGCGCGGCGCTGGCGGTGTGCTTCAGATCGCAGGGGGTCCTGGTCCCCATCGCCGCCGTCCTGGTGGGCGCCCGCCTCGCCCGGCCCAACACTTTCGCGCGCCTTGCCGTGATTGCCGCGTCCGTCGCGGCGGGGCTGGCGCTCGTCGCCGCGGGTTCCCGGCTCGGGGCTTCCAACTCTGACCTAGCCTCGGCGGTGTTCGTCCCCAAGACGCTGTTCTGCAATCACCTGAACATCGTGCTTGAAAGCGATGCAGCGCGACGCGAGATCGTGTCGGCGGCGGGCGACCGCGCCGACGCCACGATGGCGCGGCTTGCCTCCGACTTCGCCGCGGAGCCGGATCGCTGGCCCGTGCTTGGGTTCCTCGGCGACGCATGCCTCTTCGACACCGAATTGGATCGAGACGTCGCCGACGATACTGGGAATGCCGTCGGCGCGGCCGCAGCCTATTGGCGCATCTTTTTGGCCGCGGTGCGCGACCGGCCGCTGGCCTACGCGGGCAAGTTCGTCCGTCAGATGGCCTATGGAGCCTCGATCGCATGGCCGCGCTACGGACTTGAGCCTGCCGTACCGGTGTCGACCGACGACGTGCCGCACGTGTCCGACATCATGACGCGGCACGGCCGGCCGGCTCAGCCGATCGATCTGCAAGGCGCACCAGTTCGGATCGGCTTACTGTCCGATCTCCCAGGCCTCTCCGCCTTTCTGTTTAGGGCATTGTCCACCGCCTTCGTTATCGCCGTGATATTTTGGACGGTGACCGCTGTGCAGCATCGGCGCTCCGGGTTCGTGACGCGGGGAGGTGTCGTGATCGTGTTTTGGACGGCCTCGATCGCGACTGTCGCCGGCGTTCATACCCTCGACGTGTCGCGATATCTGATTCCCGCCGTACCAATGGTAGCCCTCATGCTCTCCCTTTTCGCCGTCGAGCTTGCCGCAACAATCGTATGCGTGCGTAGGGGCTAATTGGACCGCGCTCGCACACAGAAAATGCCTGCGCATCGCGGGCGCTATTCTGTTTTTGCCGAAGTCGGTGCCCTGTGACCCAGCGGTGGGGGGTAGGTCAATCTCTACCGATAAGAGCTTTGCGGACCGGCCCCACTATCACTCAGGGATTTTTTTCTCACGGTCGAAGATTTTGAGCCTGACCAATTCGTTCTAGTATTATCGGTACATGAACTCGTCGGATCATGATCAGAGCACCGCTGAAACCCGACAGCGCAAGATCAACCATATCGATATGGATGCCTTCCACGCGTCAGTCGAGCAGTCCGCCTGTTCGGACGACGCAAATGCCCATCCTTGATGGGGTCCACTGCGAAGCCTCAATCCACGACGTGCGATGACCGACCACTATGGTTGCGCAGGTGACTCTAGCGTGGTTTGGGCGACTTCACGCTAACCTATCACCCTCAACCACCTCACTGTACAAAAGGAATGAAATGGTTGCAGCCAACCGTGAACTGCCGCCCTCTGGTTACGCGCTTGAAGTGGACGGCCAACTCAAAGCCGAGTTTGCAACCAGAGACGGCGCCAGGGCAGGTGGAGAAGAACTAAAGAAACGTTTTCCCATGCTTCAGATCAGGATCTATGACGCGCAGACGAATGCGCGCGAGGAAATCTAGATCCTCCAACTCAAGTCTTGGCGGCTCCTTCTTGCGCGCGTGCGGCTTCCACCGCATCATTGATGCTCGTCTGCCTGGGGGGCGTGAAAGCTTCCGGGTACGGGCGAGAAAACGGTGCCAATGCCTTGCTCCATAGTGCCCGCGTCTTCCTGGCCCATAGGACGGGATTGCATTTGTTGCTGATCTGGTATGATGGCAGGACATATGACAGTGCGCGGCATGATGGGCGGCGGCGCGATGGGGCCGCCACCAATTATGTTCCGCAAGATGTTCGCTCTGATGGATGCCGATAGCGACGGGTCCGTCTCATTGCAGGAGTTTCAGGCGGCTCACGAAAGAATCTTCAGGGCAATGGACGGTAACAAAGATGGCAAGCTTACTGCACGGGACCAGAGGGTCGGTTCCGCAGCAGTAGGAAGCTCTGTCGATCTCCTGGACGGGCTTCACGGCGGCCGGCGTCGTCAGGAAGGCGAACAGTTGCCGATCTTCGTTGAGCGCGAACCGGCTCCCTCTTTCTTCTTGGTCTCCGGGTTCGGGTCCTGAGCCTACGCGCTTATGTTCAACTGCCGCAGCACGTCAGCGATGAGTTGCTTCACGTCCTGATGGCCACCGTTGCTGAGGGTGATGCGCGTGCCTTGTCCGTCGGGCAGTGGTGTGGCGGTCACGATCCTATCCGTGCTGATGACGATGGGCTGATCGTCCGGTTGCGTGAACTGCACGAATGCCATGAAAGATTGATCCTGCCTGTTGGGCGCGCGAGCGGCGCGCTGCGCCCCAAAACCTGCGACGCGCGGGCGTCAAGGTCAAGCCTGTCTACCGAAAAACGTAAAGGCGAGGCGCTTCAAATGGCTTGCCGGCACAAGGACGAGGACACGCTCAAGTGGTCAGACGACGCTGCTTCTGTGTCCGAAGAGGAAGGCGCCTCTGATGCAGCGGGGGTGAGGCTGAAGCCTAGCCGTTTCCACGGGCAGGGCCTCCGATTTGGAGGTCACCGAGTTGCTTACAACATTTGCGTTTTGCATCGCTGGCTCAACATGCCATCGGCTTAACGTACAAGGCAGGGTCGAATGGGTTATCGGAATATGGGCCCACCTCTGTTCTGGCCGATATGGCTGAAGAAATCGAAAGCTTAATAGCAACGTAAATAGCCAATAAGCCGTCAGCGATGTTCCCGTTTGAGAAGCATCATGGCTAAACCTTTACCAAGGTCGCTGCTCGATTGTTCCTGAGTGCACGTGGCCCCTCAACTTAACCAGACTCTCCTGTGCGTGCGGGGGCTTCTGTTATGAGCCGCAGGCCCAATCTTCCATAACATCGGGTGAGCGGATCAGGAGAAGTCAACGATGAGCTCCGATTTCCAAACGCGATCCGGCGAGACCATCCCCCGATAGCCTCGCCCTGTTCAACATAGGAGCAACAAGCGATCGCAGTACTCCAGTCGCTCTCCGTCATAGCGGTTGATCGTGTTCAAGTAGGCAATAGTCTGAGGCGGCCCGGCGATTGGCGCTCATCGAATTGCCGCCTCATTACCGCCAGCCATGGCGGGGTGAGGTCTTTCAACTCCTAAGGCGCGATGGGATGAGGTTAAATCGCCATCGCGCTTTAGGTTTTTGATTGAGCATGATCTTTCCGGAAAACCGCTACACACTTTTCCGGATCGTGCTCTAGCTAGGGCAACCTTCGCATAGATCAACTTGGCCCTGGGTGCCTTCGCGCTCACCGGGCGCGAGGAAAGCCGGTGACAGCGAGGTCATTGGTTTCAGCGAATTCGCTTCGCAACTGGAAAATTGGCCGGTTGCGCTCATCTCGTCCGTGCGTCGGCATTAGATGGCCGCCTCGGTCTTCGCGTCGAAAACGTGAAGCTTCGAAGGGCGCATGGCAACGCGCAGCTTGTCGCGCACCTTCACCCGTACGGTCGGCTCGACGCACGCCACCATGACACCCTCGCCGACCTTCATGTCGAGCAGGATTTCCGAACCGAGTTGCTCGACAATCTCGATCACGGCATCAAAGCAGGGGTGATCGAGATCGGCTGTGTCCGCTACGGTGAGGTCCTCCGGGCGCACGCCGAGCGTGACCTCGTGGCCGATATGGCCGCGCAGACGCTGCGCGGTCTCGTCCGGCAGCTTGACGCGCAAGCCGGAGTTCACGGCGATCAGCGATCCGTTCGCCTCGGTCACCGTGACGGCAGCAAAATTCATGGCCGGGGAGCCGATGAAGCCGGCGACGAACTTGTTGGCGGGCTGATTGTACAGCTCGAGCGGCTCCCCCATCTGCTGCACGAGGCCGTCCTTCATGACGACGACCCGGTCACCCAGCGTCATGGCCTCGACCTGATCGTGGGTGACGTAAATGGCGGTGGTGCCGAGACGCAGATGCAGCTTTTTGAGCTCAACACGCATCTGCACCCGCAGCTTGGCATCAAGGTTCGACAGCAACTCGTCAAACAGGAACACGCGCGGGTGGCGCACGATGGTACGGCCCAACGCCACGCGCTGGCGCTGGCCGCAGGAAAGCTGGCGCGGCTGCGCACCAGCAATTCGCCGATGCCGAGGATGTCGGCCGCCTCCCGCACCCGCTTCTCAATCTCGGGCCTTATCGAATTTGCGCATCTTGAGGCCGAACGCCATATTGTCGTATACGCTCATGTGCGGATAGAGCGCATAGTTCTGGAACACCATGGCGATGTCGCGGTCCATCGGCGCCAGTTCATTGATCACGTTGCCGTCGATTGAGATATCGCCGGAGCTGATCGCCTCAAGCCCGGCGATCATCCTGCGCCGCGCGTGAACATCCGACCGACCACGAATGGGACTCGATGTCGAACGCAGATCTCGTTAAATGCTGTAGCGCGATCGCTCATTGTCAGTGGCAAGCACCATCACGTCCGAATTCACAATCGCATTGCCTAAGCCGGCGTAAGTCATGATGTCGGCGTCGACCTTGGTGATCGCTGCCCTGGGGTTGCGATCGAGGAGGACATCGGCAACTTCATCGACCTTCTTTTGCTCGATATAGCGGCGGCCGCAGACATGCCGAATGACGTTTTCGGGTCCGACGATATCATTGTCAATCAGTGCAAAATTCCGAAATCCCGGACATCACGAGCTGTAGGGCAACGTTGGCGCCTCCCGAACCGCAACCGGCAACCAGCACTTCGACATCTGCGAAGCTCGCGACGTCGAAAAGCGCTTCAATCCTCTCAAAATTGGGATCAGTCATAACGCTTCTTTCCTTCTAGGCTACTTAGTTGCGGTTGCCGACCTTTTAGTGCTGCAATTCGGCGCCAGGCTACCCACCTGATGACCCCGCGCGAGATCGCTCGGCGGCCATACGCAAATCCGGGAAGCTGATATGCGGTTGTCTACGCGAGCCGAGGAACGATTGAACTTCGATCGCGTACAAACATGTACCTGGGGATTTAAGGGCCCAGCGGTCGGAGCAAACGTCGCCAGGCGATCATATTCCGCCCAGGCGACGTTGTGCCGGTCTCAACATCTCTCCCAAACAGGTTATTGCTCGGCCAAACATCAATAAGAGTGCCGGTGCAATATATCATCGCATCTGCCTGGGCAGGTTGGCCGAGAGATACGAGAGCAGCAATCGATCCGAGAAATCCAATTCGCAACGCATTCATTCTTCAGATCTGCTCTTTACGGATGGCGGCTAGCATCGGGATCTCGTCACCCGTTGAGCTGTTACAGATCGGGCAGGGCGCGCCAACGCCGCCGCAGTTGAAGGCATGCGGACCTTGCCACGGCCTCCCGGGCTGGTTCTCGCAGACCCAGCCGTAATCATCGCAGCGATGGCAATCCAGGCCCATCGCGGCCTCAAGGATTTATGCGCAGGCTGGTCGCAAGAAGAATTCCTATAACCAGCCAAACGATCGCGGTTAAGACGCCAAACTCGACAAGCGGAGCGATCATTTTTTTACTCCGTTACCGTCGCTCGCCCGTAGGCAGTACGGGGCTTCGTTCCAGGGATTTCCGCTCCCGGATCAAGTCAAAACAATCTGCCGCTCCGCAAATTCCGCTTGGATCTAGCCGGACTTATATAATTTGATCGGGCGCTTTTGGACGGCTGGTTCCAGCACGTATCCCTCTTCAGTCGCTCGCCCTACAAGTGCGTTTTCGATTTCCAGCAGCTCGGTCGATCGCGCCGCGATCGACCATGCGACCAGATACGCTCCAGCTTGTCTAATCGTCACATGGGTGCCGCTCTCGTGCAGCCAGAGCCAGCCGCGCTGGGTTGCGAGATTCAGAAATCGCCTTTTCTCAAAGGATCCTGATAGCCGTGGCTCGACATCCACCTAGCTCTTGCGAGGTGTGTCTGTACATGGAGCGCGCGCGGTCCGGCTCTTTCGCAGGATTAATATGAAGGACAAAACGGCGACTTCGCGCCAGTCTGCATTCTCTGCGTCACGTCTTCAACCTTAGGGTCGAGCGGTATGACGGCTACTGCCTCCTAAAGACAGACCCCACCGGTTCTGGAGCCGGCGGGGGGTGTCCAGGTGGAGGGCGTGAGGCTAGCCACCGGGCTAGGTGTCACGCGCAGGACCCGCTCGGCAAGGCAACAATCAAAAGCCGGCTCCGGCAACGCAAATCAGTAGTCATCAATAGAACTACCGGCTTCAACGTTCTTCAGCGCGTGCGTGGCAATGGCTACATGCGTTCAGAAGATTAGCGCAGCAGCCGCTGCCAGGGTCAGAGTCCCGACAGTGCTGCTGCTGGTGCGGCGGCGTTGGTTCCCGCGGGACATCGGCCGCCTTCCGTTTGACAACTCGAAGATTGCGAGTGGGATCCTATATCGCTTCAGGAACCTGTCGGTTCCTCGGGACAGTTGCGCGAGCGTCACGTAGGGGCCGCTCTCGTGCTTCCAAAGCCAGCCGCGTTCTATCGCAAGCTTGAGACCCGCGCCGTATCGGCCGGGCTGCCGCGATGCTCGAATAGAAATAGGCCGTGGAATAGCTTCAATAAGATGCGGCTGTCTTGCACGGTCGCCATTTACGGCACGATCTTACCACTTTCTCCCGGTTTGCTTCGCGGAGTCGGACTCGCTCAATGTGGATGTTGGGGAGAGGGGGATCCTCGTAGGCGTCAAACCTCTTCACCAGATAGCTGATCGCTGAAAGGCTTGTTACCCGAGACTAGTCGCGTTCGCTCCCGTCAGTGTTAGAGGAGCAATCTATGCTCGAGTACCGAGTCTATCTTTTGGACAACCAAGGCCGCGTCAGCCACGTCCCTCGAATGATCAGATGCCCGACTGACGAGGACGCGACGAGGCGGGCACGTCAGTTCCAGGAACATCAAGCTGTTGAGATTTGGCAAGGTGCGCGGCTGGTTATTAAGATTGCTCCGCCGAAGTAGACGGGTTACTCGAAGCCCGAGCTTTTTGCTCGGTCGTTAGATACCGGAGCACCTCTCTATTTAGAGGCGATGATGTAATTGAAGATTGGATTCGAGTTTATGTCAGTTGAAGCACCCGACCCCATGTCGAACCATCGACCACCGCGGCGGGCGCGTGCTTATCACCCACCGTCCAAAAGCTATTCACACGGATTTTCGGATCTCTTGGTCCGCGTCGGCCGCGTCTTGAAGCAAGAGCGGAAAACATCGTCCCATCGGGATGCCGTCGTTTTCTATGCGGGCGATCTGGGTATCCTGGAGAACCGTGCGGTATCGGTCGTGGGCTCCCGGGATGTCACTAGAGACGGCAGGCAGCGAGCTGCCGAGGTTGCGCGGGATCTGGCAATGGCCGGGGTGACTGTCGTTAGCGGACTTGCGAAGGGCGTCGATACGACTGCATTGAAGAGCGCAATCTCCAACGGCGGCCGAGTAGCCGCCGTGATCGGCACTTCGCTCGACAAAGCCTATCCAGCCGAGAACGCGAAGTTGCAACGGCAGATATATGCGGATCACCTTTTGATGACGCCTTTCCAGGTCGGCAGGCGCGCCCTCCGATCCAATTTGCCGGTTCGCAACAGTATAATGACGGCGATCACAGATGCGACGGTGATCATAGAAGCATTGGACGCTTCGGGCGTGCTGCACCAAGCTGCGGAGTGCGTTCGACTGGGCCGATGGCTACGCCAACTAAACGGTCAACGGCCGCGCCCGCTTGCCGCACGGCATCAAGTTCTTCGTCGATAACATCGGCCGGCATCTCATCGCCTTGAAAGAGAAAACCATCCAACCGGCGGAAATCGCAGTCGATGTTTTCTTTCTTTTGAATCTCTTCGATCCGATCGACCGCGGCCGCCTGGCTCTGATAAAACAGCTTCGCCTGATCCGCGCCTTTGATCTTTTGCATCTCGCTCATCAGATCATCGCAAAGCGGCGCCAGATGCGCGGAGGTCCGGGAGGTCATGCCGCCTGCAATCTTTCCGCGGTCAAGCACGATCACGGAACGCCCGCGTTCGCTAAGCTCATAAGCCGTCGACAATCCTGCAATGCCGCTGCCGACGACAACGGCGTCGCACCGCTCGTCCCTCTCTAGAGGCGTGGCCCGAGGTGCTACTTTGATCGACATCCAAAGGGATTGGCTCGTCATGGTTTTCCTTCAAAAAAGTACAAAAGAAACCTCGCCACAAAGCCGTTGGTTCCATTGGTCAGTTCGTGATCTGATGTTGGACTGTAAAAAAGAACTAGCCTTGCAACCGGCCTGGAGCCGGAAACAATAGGAACAGTTCGCTCCTCGCGGCGTCGTCTTTCACGTGACAATTTTACGGTTTGCCAGCCTAGAGGTTGAGCATCAGGTCACTGTGACCTCTTTCAAGGATGATCACATGAAAGCTCTCTGTTGGCACGGCAAGCATGACATGCGTTGCGAAACCGTTCCCGATCCCAAGATTGAACATCCGCGCGATGCCATCATCAAAGTGACAAGCTGCGCCATCTGCGGCTCGGATCTGCATATGTATGACGGGCTGATCCCAACAATGAAAAGCGGCGATGTCGTCGGTCACGAGACGATGGGCGAAGTTGTTGAGGTTGGTTCCGAGAATAAAAAGCTCAAGGTTGGCGACCGGGTCGTGGTGCCGTTCACGATTGCCTGTGGAGAATGCTTCTTCTGCCAGCGCGGCTTTTATTCCGGCTGCGAGCGCTCCAACCCGAATGCCAAAGAAGTCGAAAAACAATGGGGCCATTCGCCCGCGGGCCTGTTCGGCTATTCGCATATGTTAGGAGGATTTGCCGGCGGCCAGGCCGAATATCTGCGCGTGCCATTCGCCGATGTGGGTCCGATGAAGGTGCCGGATGGCCTGACGGATGATCAGGTCCTGTTCCTGTCAGACATCTTCCCGACCGGGTACATGGCAGCTGATTTCTGCAACATCCAGAGGGGTGATACCATCGCCGTCTGGGGCTGTGGTCCTGTCGGACAATTTGCGATCCGCAGCGCGTTTTTGCTCGGAGCGGAGAGGGTGATCGCGATCGACACCGTGCCGGAGCGGATGGCACTCGCGCGGGAAGCGGGTGCGACCATGATCGATTTTAAGCAGGAGGATGTCTACGAGCGCATCCAGGAACTGACCAGCGGCCGTGGCGCCGATGCCTGCATCGATGCTGTGGGTACAGAACCGGAGACGACGGCGAGCTTGGATTCCGTCGTTGACCGTATCAAGGTCGCGACCTTCATGGGCACCGACCGGCCGCATGTTCTGCGCCAGGCGATCCAGTGCTGTCGCAACTTTGGTGTCGTTTCGATCGTCGGTGTCTATGGCGGTTATGTCGACAAGATTCCGATGGGCTCCGCCATCAATCGCGGGCTTACGTTCCGCATGGCGCAGACGCCTGTTCAGCACTATCTGCCGAAACTTATGGAGCGCATTCAGAAAGGCGAGATCGATCCGTCCTTCGTCATCACGCACCGTGCCAAGCTTGAAGACGGGCCTGACCTCTACAAAACCTTCCGCGACAAGAAGGATGGTTGCATCAAGGTTGTTTTAAACCCCTAGATACTGGATATCGATCATGGTTGACACCTTACGCCCCCTCGCCCTCGTCACCGGTGCGTCTACTGGCATCGGTTTCGAACTGGCGGCTTGCTGCGCCCGCGGCAACTATGACCTTTTGATCGTCGCTAACGAACCCGAAATTAAGACCGCCGCGCGTAAATTACAGGCGCTGGGTGCGACCGTTGAGGCCCTCGTGGCTGATCTCGCGACCGAAGAAGGTTGTGACCAACTTTATGAGGCGCTCAAGGGCCGGCAGGTCGATGCTCTGCTCGCCAATGCTGGCGTTGGTCTTGGCAAAGGTTTTCTTGATCAAGACATCGAGGGCTGGTCGCGCGTGATCGATACCAACGTTTACGGCACGCTCTATCTGATCCACAGGGTCGGCAACCAAATGCGTGCTCGCGGGGAGGGGCGCATTCTCATCACGGGCTCAATTGCCGGCTTTATGCCCGGTACCTTCCAGGCGGTCTATAATGGCAGCAAAGCCTTTCTTGATAGCTTCTCGTTTGCGCTGCGGAATGAGCTTAAGGACAGTGGCGTTACCGTCACTTGTTTGATGCCGGGGGCCACCGAGACCGAATTCTTCGCACGCGCCGACATGCTCGATACCAAGGTGGGTACCGATAAGAAGGACGATGCCGCCTTCGTCGCCAAGAAGGGTTTTGAAGCGATGAAGAAAGGTGAAGGCGAAGTAATCACCGGCTGGAGGAATAAAATGCAGGCGGCGATCTCTCATATTGCGCCCGCGGACATGACAGCCGAAATGCATCGCAAGATGGCCGAGCCCGGTAGCGCCAAAAAGGGTTCCGCTTAGTCCCAGCGCGCGGGTTTCTCATGCCACATGAATCGGATCTTTTCTACCGCCGCCAGGTTGTCGGGGGCCTCGGCGCCGGCTTTGCAACTATGGTTGCTGCACCCGCCTTCACCCAGACATCCGCACAGATCCCTCAAGCAACGGCCCAGCCCATGCAAGATCCTGTCAGCAAATACCCGAAACCGCCTTTCAAGCGTCAATCGCAGCCCTGGCCCGGCCTCACCAGCAAGATGGAGCCCAAGCCCGATCATGGCGAGAGCAGCTATAAAGGCAGCGGTCGTTTGGCCGGCCGCAAGGCACTGATCACTGGCGGCGATAGCGGCATGGGTCGCGCCGCGGCCATCGCCTACGCGCGGGAAGGTGCGGATGTCGCCATCAACTACTATCCGGACGAAGAGCCGGATGCGCAGGAAGTGATCAAGCTGATCAAGGACGCCGGGCGCAACGGCGTCACACTCCCGGGCGATCTTCGCGATGAATCCTTCTGCACGAAGTTGGTGACGGATGCTGTTCAAAAGTTAGGAGGCCTCGATATCCTCGTCAACAATGCCGGCCGCCAGCAAGCGCATGACTCCATCCTCGACATCAGCAGCGAACAGTTCGACTGGACGATGAAAACCAATATTTACGCCCCGTTCTGGATCATCAAGGCGGCGCTAGCACATCTAAAGCCCGGCTCAGTTATCATCGGCACCACGTCCGAACAGGCCTACGATCCATCGCCGGACCTCTATGACTATGCGCAGACCAAGGCCGCGACCATGAACTACATCAAGTCGCTGGCAAAGCAACTCGGTCGGAAGGGCATTCGCGTGTGCGGCGTAGCACCTGGTCCAATCTGGACACCGTTGCAGGTCTCGGGGGGCGCCAGCATGGAGAAGCTCGAGAAGTTCGGCAGCATGACCAGTTTTGGTCGGCCTGGACAGCCGGCTGAACTCGCTTCCGTCTATGTCCAGCTGGCCGCCAGTGATGCCAGCTTCACGACGGGCGCCGTCTACGGTGCCGCAGGTGGCACCGGTCAACCCTAGCGTTTAGGAACTTCGAAACAGGCTACCGCATAGTGCACGGTGCGTTTGTTCACCGGCTATGGCCGCCAGTCATCTGCAGATTAGCCATGGGCCCGCTGCTCGCTCCTCCTAGCCTTTCGCGCCGTGCACCTTTGCATTGACATGCAGAGGCTTTTTGAGCCCGGCGCACCATGGGCGACGCCCTGGATGGAGCGCGTGATGCCGCAGATTGCAGGCCTTTGCGGGCATGCGCCAGCTCGCACTGTCTTTACTCGCTTCATTCCGCCTGAGACCAAGGAGGATGCCCGCGGCGTCTGGAAAGCTTATTACAAAAGTGGGAAAACATCACCCGGGCCCGGCTCAATCCCCAGCTGCTCGAACTCACGCCGGCACTCGGGCGGTTCGCGCCGCCCGCCGCCGTGATCGACCGGCAGACCTATTCGGCGTTCGGCAATGGACGGCTGCATCAGTATCTCGATCAGCACGAGGTCGATACGCTCATCATGACGGGCGGTGAAACCGATGTGTGCGTGCTGGCTTCCGTGCTTGCCGCGATCGACATCGGTTACCGTGTCATTCTGGTCGAAGATGCACTTTGCAGTTCGGCAGACGAAAGTCACGATGCCATGCTGGACCTGTACACTAAGCGCTTTAGCCTGCAAATCGAGGTGGCTTCAGCGGCGAATATATTGTTGCTGGCGTACCGACGGTTAGCGTCCCGATCCTGGCAATTCAGAAACTTTCCCTGGCGCTATATGTGACGGCTTCGATTTTGTTGCCGTCGAGATCGCGAACAAAGGCGCCATAGTAGTTTGCATTGTATTCGCTACGAATGCCGGGCGCACCTTCATCGCGCCCACCGTTGGCGAGCGCAGCCGCGTAAAAACGTCGTACGGTTTCGCGGTCCGGTGCTTGGAAAGCAACATGCACGCCGTTCCCCGCTGAGGCGATTAGTCCGTCGACGGGTTTTTGAATGCTAAACACAATGTCGGACGCGCCATAATGCGCAGCGTTCTCCGACGTCTTGAGGCATCGAAAGCCGATTAGGGCCATCAAAGGGTCATAAAACGCCTTGGCTCTGATAATATTGCTCGTTCCAAGCGAGACATGATGGATCATAAGAGGTGAATGCAAAAACCAATATAAAGTTGCAACATCACTCTTGCCGCGCCGCGCCAGCACCCAGATCCTAGAGCTTAGACCGCAAAGCCCTCCCGCGCACGTCGTCCGACTGCGCTTATTGTTCATTAGTCGGGATCGCGTCCGACCGCCTAAGATTGGTCGTCGGCGCCGACCATCTGGGTTTTCGGGACGCTGATTGCTTGACGCCGGGTTGCGCTGTTGGTGGTGCGAGCGGTGTCGTGGCCTAGATCGCACGCCACGCGAGACCCTCTCACTACGCAGGGTGGCCTTGGCTCCGAGCAGGATACTTGCAGGAAATGGGGTTGGCCGTTCGGCCCTGATCGCTTCGCGCATGAAATATTCGTCTGTCAGGACTGGCCGCTCACCATGCTGATCGCCATGCCGACAATGCAAAACGCCATGGCGATCGTGGACGCCCAGCCCAGCCAATAGAGCCAGCCTTTGACGACCAGTGTGCCCATCACTTCGGGCTTGCGGACCAAAAACATCAAAAGCGCCATCACGGGCGCCGCCAGCACGCCGTTAACGACCGCGCTCCAATAGAGGCCTTTCATCGGATCGATGGATGTGAAGTTCAGGCCGATGCCGAGTACCACCGAGAGCGCAAGCACCGAATAGAACGCAACCGCCTGTTTGGGTTTGCGCGCAAGGCCAACCGGCCATTTGCGGCCCTCGCCGATCGCGTACGCCGTTGAGCCCGCAAGGACCGGGATGGCGAGCAGACCTGTACCGATGATACCCAATGCAAAAACGAATTCGGCCAGCTGTCCAGCAATTGGCTTCAAGGCTTCGGCCGCTTGAGCGGACGATTGAATATCGGTCACACCTCTCAAATGCAGCGTCGATGCGGTCGTCAAGATAATAGAGATCGCGATCAGATTGGAGAACGCCATGCCGACCATCGTATCCAGACGAATGCGCCGTAGCTCAGCGTCTTTAGTGGCCAGATTCTCTCGCAACGGCTGCTTGTCAGGATGAATGCGCTGCTCTTCCGCTTCCTGCGACGATTGCCAGATGAAGAGATAGGGCGAAATCGTCGTGCCGAGAATGGCGACCAGCGTGGTCAGAAAATTGCTGTTCCATTGGATCTGCGGGATCAGAAGCCCTCGTAGTGCTTGTCCCCAAGGCACTTTGACGACGGCAAGTGCGATGACATAGGCGAACAACGCCAAAGTCAGCCATTTGAGAATGCTGACATAGCGCTTGTAATCGAGGAAGATCTGGGCAAGCACTGAAATGAGGCCGAAGACAACAACGTAGACAATCGAGCTGCCGCCCGCCACCAGCTTCAAGGCATCGCCCATGGCTCCCAGATCCGCCGCTACATTGATCGTGTTGGCGACAAAGAGCAGCGTGACCAGAAACCAGATGACCGGCGTCGGATAATTCCGACACACATTACCGGCGACGCCGTGCCCGGTGATGCGGCCAATACGTCCCGAGATTTCCTGGATCGCCACCATCAGCGGATACGTCAGCAGCATGGTCCAGCCGATGCCGAAGCCCAACTGCGCCCCGGCCTGGCTATACGTGCCGATGCCTGAAGGATCGTCGTCCGAAGCGCCCGTGATAAGGCCGGGTCCAAGCCGCGAGAGGAAGCCTTTGCTCTGTTCGTCTTCAGGCTGTGGCCCAGGCTTCTCCGCCAACTCGACCGTGCTCACGCGACCTCCGCATTGCTGTGTTGCCAATAAGCAGGTGACGCTTTTCAAACAATGAGGCAGGTCAGAGGTTCCTCACAAGGAACGGGTGTGCTGCTGCACTGCAGAAGCGTATATGTAAGCTAGCCGTGCGAAAGGTTCTTCAATGCGCGAATCGCTTGGGCGCGTAAGACTTGTTGAAGAAGCGACTGCGGTTGGAAGGCTTGCATTCGTATGTGATGTTCCACTAACACCGTGGACGGTTGTACCGAGGAGCCGCGTGCCGAAACCTGTCGCGGCCCCGGCGGTTTCGCAAACCAGCTTCTTTACAACTGAGGCGGACATCTTCATCGTCAGTCGTCCAATCGACCGCAATGAACCCACCTGCCGCCCGTGGACCGTCGAGCGTGCATGCCCGTAAGGAATACGATCCCTTTTGGGAAGCTTGGACTAAGATTTTACCGCTAAGCTCCGAGCCACAGCGACCATGACAGCATTTGATCTAAGTTAAAGGAGTCGCAAAAGGCTTCGGCTCTGGATATGCCGTGAACGGAAAAATCCCCGCGACAGTGCGCGGGGACGCACTATTCAACCTTCAACGGTAATCACTTTCGCTTCTTGTCGAGCATTTGTGCCATTTCAAGGTGATGCCGCAGTGCTGGAAGTGTCTTTCCGGCCCAATCTTTCAGCTTTCCATCATCTCCGCCTTTCGAGTAGCGCTCGAATAGATCGACTGCATCCTTGTGGGCGCTGACCTGCATGGGATCGTACTCGCTCGCGAAATCTTCCGGTTTTGCATCACGCAACTTAGCCAGCGTTTTTTGCGACGAGTCATCAAGCGCGTTCGGTATGGCGGGTTTCATCTCGCCGCTGACAAGGCCCTTAAGTTCAGAACTCGTCTTGGTATGGTCCATAATCATCGCTTCCGCGAACTTCTTCTCGTCGGCGTTGCCCTTCTGCTGAGCGATCTTCGCGGCCTCGATTTCCAACATATCGCTCGTCGCGGCTTCTTTGATGAAATCTTCAGTCTTCGGTGTTATGCCAAGCACCGAATTGACGCCGGTCTTTTCGCTCACCGATTGCGCAAGTGCTGTCGAGGTGAGGGTGCCTGCTACGGCGATTGCTAACCAAATGCGCTTCATGATCGCTCTCCTCAAGCCGCTTCGGGGTTGATGGCGTCGATGGCCAGTTTGCTAAGGGTGTCGTCGGTCTTCTTCTCTTCGGCGAGCGTCTCGTCGATGAGGTTCGCAGCTTTCGGCATGCTGAGCTTGACGGCCCACGCCTTCAACGTGCCGTAACGAGAGATCTCGTAATGCTCCACTGCCTGCGCCGCGGCCAGCAGACCAGGATCGAGGGCGGGGCTGCCCTTGTACTCATCCATGATCTCTTTGCCTTCATCGAGAATGCCCTCAATGGCATCGCACTTTTTCCCGCGTGCCGGCTTGTCCATCATCTCAAAGATCTGATCGAGTCGCTCGACCTGACCTTCAGTCTCCGCATGATGCTTTTCGAAGGCAGCCCGTAATTCGTCCGACTGCGCGGCCTTGGCCATTTTGGGCAAAGCCTTCAGGATCTGTTTTTCCGCGTAGTAGATGTCCTTCAATGTATCCAAAAAGAGTGCGCTCAGGTCTTTATCAGCCATGGTCGGCTCCGGTGTGCTGGTGTTCAGATGCGATGCCCCAACACAGAGCCGTGAGGCCGGTTCCTATTTCGCGTTGCCGCCTTTGGTCGCAGCAAAGTCCGGCGATACCCAGCCGGCCTTTGCGTCAGCCTCATTGCCTACCTGGGCGCGGCCTCTGTCTTCGATCCCTCACCGGCCGGACCGGTGGGCGCGGTCAAAGGTTGCGCAGCGATTCATTGGGGTCGCCGCGCTCAGCACCCGCCCCAGCACCGGCAGTCATGCGTTCAGTTGAACCGTCTTGGACGGTCGAATTGTTGCCGTTCGTTCCAACCTGCGCCCCCCTGGCTGGCTCTGGCTGGATTGGGCATACCGGTGCTGGCCAGGGCCACAATCGACGCGGCAAGAATGAACTTCCTCATTGGGTTCGTCTCCGATTTGAAACATTTGTTAAGGCCAATCGCCCCCCTGTCTCCCGCCTTTCTAAAGTCTCTGCTCTGTTCACTTCGTAACACAGCGCCGTCGCTTGCCGGGCTTGCCGAAAGCTGCGAGAAAAGTTATCGCCCGATTCAAGCTGGACCTTGATGCGCCGCCTTTTCGCTGCACTGCTTATCCTGATCGTCTGGTCCCAAGCGGCGTTGGCCCAGCAGGACAAAAAGACCGACGATTTGAAGCCAGCCGATCCTGACACCGGCGAAAGCACGGTCGAGGAGACGACGCTTGGTCTGCTGCCCAATCCTTTTGAAAAACAGGGGGTCAAGTTTGCCGTCACCTATATCGGTGAAGTGCTCGCCAACCCCACCGGCGGCATCAGGCAGACCGGCATCTATGAAGACCGCTTTAACTTTGCCGTCGATGTCGACTTTGAGAAGCTGCTTGGGCTCAAGCAGCTCACGTTCCACGCCAACGTCTTTCAGCTCGACGCCGGCGGCTTGTCGCGCGGCGCTCTGTTTAATTTTTTGGTGGTGAGCGGAATCGAGGCTCTGCCAACGACGCGCCTCTACGAAATCTGGCTCGAGCAGAAGTGGGGTACCAAACTGGCGCTGCGGGCGGGCCAACTAGCCGCCGATACCGAATTCATGACCGCCAAATACACGGACGTGTTCACCAATGCCTCACTCGGTTGGCCGGCCGCGCTTTCGCTCAACCTCCCAAGTGGCGGCCCATCGCCGCCACTTGCAACGATGGGCACCCGACTACGTGCGGATCTGTCGGATAATTTGACGATCCTCGGCGCCCTATTCGATGGCAATGCGGCCGGCCCCGGTCAAAACGATCCTCAGCTGCGAGACCGCTATGGCGTCAATTTTCGGGTTAACGATCCGCCCCTTGTCGTCGGCGAAGCGCAGTTTCTTTGGAATGGCAAAAAGGGCGATCCTGGTCTCGACGGCAAGTTCAAGGTCGGCGCTTGGCGCCATTTTGGCGATTTCGCAAGTGAACGTTTCGACGTCAATGGTCTTTCTTTGGCCAATCCGGCCAGTAACAGCATCCCGGCCAATCTGTCCGGGGATTTTGGCCTCTATGCTGTCTTTGAACAAAAGCTGTACCGGGTCGGACACGATGACGATCGCGGCATCGGTATTTTTGGACGCGCGGCCTACAGCCCGCCAAACCGCAATCTTATCGATCTCTATGCCGACGCGGGCCTTGAGCTGATCGGCCTCAGCGACCGCCGGCCGCACGATAAGTTCGGCATTGCCGCCGCCTATGCTCACGTATCACCTGCCGCGCAAGCGCTCGATGAAGATTTTCGCCAGTTCTTCGGCCCGTTCTGGCCGAAGCGAAGCGCCGAAGAACTGCTCACGGCCGTGTATCAGTATGAGGTGAGGGCGGGTTGGACGCTGCAGCCCAACTTTCAATACATCTTTCATCCCGGCGGCGGGGCGACCAACCCGTTGAGCTCACCGGCTGGCAAACCCATCAGAGATGCCGCCGTTCTTGGTCTACGGACTGTGGTCAAGTTTTAAACATTGCGCCGATCTCAATGTTCACTTTGGTACATAACGAACCCGATTTCATTGACGCGCGCCTTCTAGGAACGAAGGCGGCGGGCTTGTGGTTATTGAGCGTATTTTGCGAGCAAACGGTCGACGACCGTTCTTATGCCGACAGACATCTGATTGGGTTGAGGAGAGAAGGCGTTGAAAATCCATATGGTGTTTGAGTGCTATCAAAACACGCCGACCACGCTGATGCTCAGCCTCCACCCTGATCGCAAATCTGATTTGCTCAGCGATCACCGCATCACTTTCTCGCCTTCGGTCGCCTCGCGGGATTATAAAGATACCTTCGGCAATATTTGCACGCGCTTGGTTGCTCGTGCCGGCCTTCCTGGAAGTGGCCAGTTCCTTTACGATCGAGGATTCCGGCGAACCGGATGTGGTCGTACCGAATGCCCAGCAATGGGATATTGATAAGCTGCCTGACAACGTCATGATTTATCTTCTCGGTAGCCGTTATTGCGACAGCGAAAAGCTTTCCCAACTCGGTTGGAATGAGTTCGGCTGCATTGCAGGCGGTTGGCAGCGGGTGCAAGCGATCTGCGATTATGTGCATCAGCAGATTGAGTTCGGTTACCATCATGCGCGTTCCGCCCGAACCGCGTCAGAAGGCCATATCGAGCGCCGAGGGCTCTGTCTGGACTGCGCGCATCTGGCTGTCGCGCTGTGCCGCTGCATGAACATTCCGGCGCGTTACTGCACAGGCTATCTCGGTGATATTGGCGTACCAAAAGATCCGGCACCAATGGACTTCAGCGCGTGGTTCGAAGCGTTTCTCGACGGTCGCTGGTATTTCTTCGATGCCCGACACAACCATCCTCGTATTGGCCGTGTTGTGATCGCGCGTGGGCGCGACGCGGCCGACGTCGCCATTTCAACGACCTTTGGGCCCACTCGGCCTGCTCGCTTCGAAGTGATCACAGAAGAAGTGACGAATAGCTCAGCCGATCGTTCCTCGAACGAATCGCCGCTCGTCGCTGCCTAAGGGATCGACCGACCTTCGCCGCACGGCGTGGATCAAATTAGGGGAAGAAGCTGGCGCGAGGAGTCGGCCCAACTAGATGCGCTGGGTGACATTTGCGGTCGTCCGGCGCGGCGCCCGACGGCGACGAAGCGATTACCACCCATTTGTTGACTTTGGCGGCGACGAGACAGTGACGATCGTGTCAGAGCCTCGGACTAGCGATAGGAACGATTGGCCCTTCTTGGAGTTCAAACTCGTGTCTGAGTTCGTATTCGTTGGCCGCAGGAGCTGACAATGACCGACGTTGATGATGTTGTCGTCGTTCATCCAAGAAACCGTGTGGCGACCTATCGGGCATATCACTTAGACAACGCAGGCCGCATGACGCGGGCGGCAAAAAGTGTTCGAAACCTCAGATGACGTCACGGCGATCGCTCGAGTTTGCGCGCAGATGGGTAACGGCGATCAACTTGAGATTTGGGAAGGATCGCGACAGATCGGACGGGAAACGCTTGTCCCAGGAGACATTGATGAGTGACATTGCATCCGGCATCAGCGAGTCTGCAGATCTCGCCTCCGAAGCGCCTCGGAGCGAGGCAAGGAGATTTCGGGAAGTCCTCGACGAAGGACAGACGGCTGGCCAGTCCGCGGATATTGTTCGCAGCATCGTCCGCGAAGCCCCACTATTGGCGCTTGCCTCGGCATTCGTCGTGGGCGTTCTCGTCGGCCGGCGCTGACGCGACCTTGGTTTTATCCAACGTTGGAACCTAACACCGCGACGTCACGGGCGAACAATTGGCCGGCGATGCAGCTGCCTGAAAGGCCCTTCGTCAAGGCCGAGATATAGAGAGCGAGATGAAGCCCGGACAACGGTGGCGGCTTCGAGACGCGGCGGCAGCGGTTACATTTCGCCTCGAGCAGATCGTATCCGCCATTGATGGCCTTGCCGATCGTCGGATCGGCTGGACGTCGCCTGGCGCCGGCCGCGCGGGGCCACCGGCCCACATGATTGCGTTCCAGGCTTCGCATTCGAGCCGGTCAGCCTCGCGGCGCTTCTCCTCGGCCGCGCTCGGACAGGACCGATTTTTCGAAATAGTTTCGTGCAGCCCATGCGCCCTGCCAAATCGCCTTCGCTTGCGCCTTGCGGTCGCCGCCGGACAGGGGGATTTGGATGATGCGCGGGGACATGCCCCATCACAGCTCAGGCTATGAGGCAAGTCTCCGTCCAGATGTTGCGATCGCAATGCACGAGGATCTTAGGTGCGGAGGGAGATCGGTTCGCGCCGGTCCCCTATGACCAGAAGACAATAAACCAGATCCCGACCAGGATAATCGTTGCCGACACGACGATCGCCAGCCAGCAGGTTGCTATCTAGGTAGCTCTTACGCTCTCCCATTGGGACGTCTCCCTCAGGTCATCCGGTGAGGGACATCTCCCTCGCCATGTCGTCACCATGCGACGGAAGAGCAAAGATGTGAGCTAGATCACTGACAGGTTTCATCCCATCCCTGTCGTGACAGGTAGGACCTTTTATAGGCGTTGCGTTGTGCGTTCCCAATCAACAGGAGATCACATGACGACCGCCGTCCCATCCTGGCGGGCCTATCGCTGACAACAAGAAACCCCGCCCTGGGGGTCTCAAAGGCGGGGCCACTTGGGAAAGGCGCCCGGCCTGGGGACCTGGAGGTCTTGGGCGCCGTACGGGAAACATATGTCCCGCTTCGCGCCTGCACAAATCACGAATTGCACACAATTGTAGCGCTGTCGGGCTCCGCCGGGGTGAGGCTGAAGAAGCGGGCAGGCAAGCGGTGAGCGGCCTTTAATTCATTGATCGGCGCGCAAACAGGAACGCTTCCTAATTTCGTTCGTTTCTCAGTTAATCCCCCAAAGCGGAGTCATCCCATGCGCCGAGACGAGCGCACACAACGAACGCCTGCACCGGTGCGAAGAGCGACTAGCAGCCTTCCAAACGCTGGCTTCGCATTGATTGTGGACAACCAACCAAAGGCTGAGTTCAAAACACATGATCAAGCTCTCAAAGCTGGGATAGACCTGAAGCAGCGGTTCCCAATGCTGCAGGTCAAGATCTACGATGCTGAAAATAGACGGAGCGAGAGCATCGAGCTGGCGGCCGCTTAAACAAAATCCAAACATTTCTACGCGTAATAACGAGATCCTTCTGAACCTGAAGTCTATCCACGCTCAGGCAACCGCTGATGCGGTTAAGTTCGTCAGGAGATTTCGACTGGTTAGCTTTCGCACGTGGATTTCACCCCTGTCGATCGATTGGCCGCGTTTAGAACTGGGAAGGCTCCTTAAGGTCGCAGCCTGATGTCGCGGCGACAGCAGACCTTCCGGCAAGGCGACATCACCAAGGCCTTAAGAGGAGCGGTGAATGCCGGCATGACCGTGCGGCGGAGATCGACCGGGACGGGAAGATTGTCGTAATTATTGGCGGCGATCTGCTGCCCCCGTCGAAACCCGGCAATGAATGGGTGACGTGCGGTGAGGCTATCCCCGCGGCGGGGTTTTTCTTTGAGGGGTGGTGTAAGGTTCATGTAAGCGGGAGCGGATACAAATTTCTCGCGCCGCGTTTCACCGGCGTCGGCGCCATACTACCCGTTACAACTCAAGCCCCACCCTGATCTCTCTCCCTAGGCGGGGTTTTTCTTTGCTCAAACTTGTAGGGGTGAGAAAGGGGACGTCGGGGCTGGCTGGACGTCCCCCCTTTCACTTGGCCGGAGCAAGGGGCCTAGGCTGGCCTTGCCGCCGACACGAAAACAGTCCACTCAGGCCCAAATTAAGGCCTTCCCGTAGAATTCCGGAGTCCTTTTTTGGACAGGGGTGTTCTATAGTCGGAACACCAGGGCGATTTTAGTACCAAAGGCGTGTTTTCGTTTGCCTGGATATGACCGCAGGTGGGGCTGGCAAAACCGCTCCTGCGGTCTTTCCATTTTTTGGAACATCCTTTCAACGTCGGCGGTTGAACGGATCCCACAGAAATCCCGCTTTGACGCCTCCTACTTGTGGCGACTGCTCAATTTTGCTGTACGGCCGGGCCGATAGCCATTCTGCGGTGCAAAGGAGATCGCGATCACACTCATCTGCGAGTTTATGAAGTAGGTCAGCCTTCCCCTTGTCCTGCTCCGCGAGAGCCAATTTGCGATATCGCAAAGCGCGGGCGTTGCTCATGGCTAAATCCCGGCGCCAACCACCAGGTTACGCCAATCGTAGACATCTTAAGTCTGTCCGTTGGACGCGGGCCTTCTTTTTGACTTTCATCGGCGCGACGACCTGACTATCGAGCCGGGACGGGAAGGTGGGTCGCGACTGAGCAAATCCAGCGGACCACCGCTGTTCGAACCTTCTCTGAAGGTCGAGGGGGATAGTGCTCATAACAACTCGCTTTTCGAATGACCAAGAGAGCCTTTCGAAGCCGTGTGGACTGCAACGGGCACAAGTGTGTCGCGAATAAGAACCGAGCTGATTTTCCGTCAGTGTTGGAATCTGACCACACCGGGCATTGCGCAGCGCATCGAAGTTCTGACGGGTATCGCTCCGCACTCCTTTCAACGTCGGGGGTTGAGAAATTCCCACCCAAACCCCGCTTTGATGTCTTGTGGCGGCTTCTCACCGTTGCAGTGTGACCGGGCTGAAAGCCAGGTGGCGGTGCACAGAACCCCGCGCTCACATTCGTCTGCGAGCTTGAAAAGCAAATCAGCCTTGCCCCTGTCCTTCTCAGCGAGGGCGAGTTTGCGATAGCGCATGGCGCGAGCGTTGCTCATGAGCCTAAAATTCCAACTCAACCGGTTACGCCGAGTGTAGAAATCTCAAGTCTGTCCGCACGACGTCGCGGGGTTTCTTTTTGACTTTCATCGGCGTGGCGAGATGCTGAATCCGATTGTCGAGCCGAGGCGCCGAGGTTGGGCCCGATCGAGCAAATCTGGCTGCCCAGCGCTGATCAAGCTTTCTTTGAAGGTCGAGAGGGATACTGTTCACGGTGAAAACTCCGGGTTTGTCGCCCCGGTCTGAGGGCTCAACGCTTGGTGCGTCGTAAAGGTCCTAAAATGACGGCGCTGGAATCATCAACGGGCGCCCATGCGACGACAGGAATCGGGCCGCATTCCGGAGCACGCCGGCTAAACCCGCACCGCCGCCCTCGCCAGAGTCTGGGCGAGATTTTAGCCCATCAATTGAAGATGCCACTCCTGAGCTTCCCGCCAGCTGTACGGTCGGCGCGGCATGTCCCGGAGCCCGGCCTCAATCCCCGCCCTCATAGCGCGCGCGGCGATATTGGGCGCCACTTGGCCGCAGCCGGTGCCCATGCCGGGCATGACGATGTGATCGAACCGAAAGTCCGTCGCGACCCGCACGGCGGCTCGAGTTCGCAAGCATGACGTCTGCCGGGTCGGTGATGATCTTCGGCACCCGCATCGTCGGCGCGACGATCAGGAAGCGAATCGCCTCGTGATAGGTCGGGACCGCGACGGCGGACCCGACTAGAAGCTCCTGGAATTTCTGCAGCCGAATGACCAGCTGGACGCGGGTTTGCAATTGATCCCCAAAGAACCGCAGGTAAGCCCAATCAACTCCACCATCCATGAAGCCGAACGAATTCGCGGGGCTTACGACAGCGTCGACTGGTCGATCGAGAACGGATCGGTGCGCGACTTCGATAACATTCGGCAGCTGCATTAGATGGTGATGGGCCTCCGCAACGAACAGCGGGTTCAGATCGCAGATCGATATGCGAATATCGGTCATTCTGTTGCCTGTACCTGTCGCATTGCCCGACACTTCGCGATGTCGTCGAGCTTCGCCCGTCCCGCCGCAACGCGCTTCGGATCGCCGCTGGCGATCGCGCGCTTGGCCACAAATTCAAGCGGCCCATACTTATCAGTCAGAACGGCGCCCTCCGCGATGGCGCGCGCCTTCCTGTCGAGCGAGATATCGAAATGGACCCAGCTTGCTTTGGGCGGTTGCTGCAGCCATCCCCGCGCGACGCCGATGCGATCGACCATCGCATAGAGCTCGCCCATCGTATCGGCCCAAAGGTGGCACATGATCATGCGCCCGAAACGATGCCTTACATCGTCGACATAGACGGTCATTGCTTTTTGCTTTCGCAGTGCAATTTCGCAATGTTGTACGCTGCGATGGCAACGCACATAGCGGCAAACGCTATGCCGTCTCCGACCGTCACGACGGCGACTCCTGGTTCGCGGCGTTCTCCGAAACTCGGGACTCGAATCGTCATGGCGACGGAAGTCCCTTCGGGTTGTAACAGGCGTTGCAGGTAATGACGTGGAGAGAGGACAGATCGGTCACCCACCCAACGTCGCAGCACTTTGGACAAAGGGGTCTAGATTTCGGCGGGGGCTGCGCCTTCAGTTCGCCCCGCAGGCGCGAACGTATATCGGCATAGTCATAGATCAAGTTCATCATCAGCAGTTGCTCGTTATGGAGACGGAAAGTCTCTCGGGTTGGCATCTCTCACATTCTCGAAATGTGGATCCATGTGGCCTGTCGAATACATTTGCCGACGCGAGTCTTCGCAAGCGTCGCACCCGGGTTCGGGGGCACCGTTGAGTTCGGAAAGTCCGTTGATGACGGTGGAGTCAGTGACAACGCTCGTGCGGTCACGTCAGTTCCAATTTCGGGTAGTGCAACTCGCCCCGTCATCCGTCTGTCCTCTCCTTATGCAGCGAACAGCCAATCGGCCGCCCGAACGCATCCTTGCGACGGGTAGCTGATCAGTTCTTTTGCTTTCAGAGCGCCGCGCGGATTCGCGTAGCTCGACGATGTCGGCGAATAGCCGGCGACAACCGCCGCCTCTTCATTCGTCGCCGAGTTCGGATAGACCTGCGTCACGGCGCGCAGGATGCGTGCTTCAGGTCCCGTCAATTTGGACAGCACTAGATCGACAAGCGATCCGCTCATTGCCACCGGTGCGCCGACGTCCGCACCGTCAGGCGTCAATTGCAGAATGTCCGGAACCGGATATTCAAGAAGCCCTTTCGACTTCAAAGCGCCGCGCGGATTGGCGTAGGAGCTTGATGACGGGCTATAGCCGGCCAACCAAGCAACCTGCGAATTGCTCGGCTGGTGCTGTCCCCATGACGCCCAGGTGGCCAGCGAATTGATAATCCGCTGTTCGGGTCCGGAAAGGTTGCCACCACCTCTCGCCGCGGGTGATGGCGATCGCGCGGCCGGAGAGGTTTCCGGCCGGCGCGCCGGGGAGGGGACCGTCCGACCGGTTGGCGAGCCCGTTGGGATATCGTTAGGTACCTGAAGATCCAGGGTGAGGACGGACAACGTGTGAGTGATCGACGCGCAAGAATTCTTGATGCTCTCGCCGATCAAGTTCCGGTGCACATCGAGTGACTGACGCGCCTGTGCGATAGCATCCTCAAATCCCTTCCTGAAACCGCGCTCGAATCCGTGGCGATCAGCTGCCTCGATCTCCGCCGTATCGACCGGCGCGGCCTCGGCCGGCTTCTTCGCCAGCTCGCTCTTGAGCCGGGTGATTTCCGCGCGCAGCGCCTTCGGGTCGTTGGCGTCGACCTCCGCTTTCACGGACGCAAGCCGTTCCTGTAGCTTGTCCAGGTTGATCGGCTTCAGCTGCGCGGTCCGCTTGCTCTCGCCGCGCTTCGGAGTCCTCGAACTATCGAAGGTGGTCTTCTCCGGAAACTTAACGGTCGACAGGATGCCGCGCCCAGGCACCCAGACCACGCCTTGGCCGCGCTCCATCGTTGGTAGCCGGGTCCAAATGTCTCGCCATTGCTGCTTTTCGGCCGAGCCCTCTACCCACGCGCCGATCGCGTCGCGGTCCTGCGATGACGTCAGCTTAAACGTGACCAGCCCGTCGACTTGGCTCAGGATGTCTTTGGACAGCACCGCGGGCCGCTGGGTGATCAGCCAGGGGATAAAGCCCTTGATGCGCCCGCGCCGGACGATGGTCTCCATCATGCCGAGGAGCTTCGCGGCGCCCCCCTCGCGGTCCATGAGCCGCTGCGGCGCCCACATGTCCGCCTCATCGAACACCATGTGAACGGGTTCGCCACCGGCGTGCCGGTAGAAGCCGGTCAGGAACGCGAGCATGAATCGCCGCTCCGCGGCCTTGGTGCCGATCTGGCTCAGGTCGAGAACGCAGCTCTCGGCCATGCCGGCGACGGTCTCGCCGATCAGCGCGCCGGCATGCTCGGTGATCGGCAAATCGCCACGAGGCCCGCCGAAGATGACCACGTTATACGGGGAGGGCGTCATCCCGTCGGCGAGGACGCGCAGCCCCCACCACACTCCCAGCGGGTCCGTAATGACCACGCGTCCGCGCCGCTCAAGCACGCGCTCGACCACGGTGCCGGCGGAATATGTCTTGCCGGCTCCGGACGTGCCGGTGAAGCCGAGGCGATCGTCAAGCGCCTCATCGCGAATCGGAAGTGTCATTGCGGGTCTGCCCCCGGGGCTTTCGATTGATTCGGCTCGGCAGCGCCCCACCACTTGCCGAGCGCGTTCAGGTAGCCGCGGCAGAGCCGCAGCTTTTCAGGTCGGTCCTTCGGGTATGCGAAGCCGTCCTCGCCTTCGGGATCGAGCGGCACGCCCTTGTGGCAACGGAAGGTCCCGCCCGCGCGCAGCTGGGCGATCATCTCCTTCCACTTCGCGGGGTCGGCTTGCTCGGGTGATCCTGGACGGAATGCGCAGTTGTCACACGGCTCGCTGAATGAGGCGCAAAGGTCGGAGGAGTTCCAGATCAGCGCGCCGTCAATCGGCTCCCAGGCGGTTCGGCAATTGGCGCAAATCGCGATCTGACGGGCATAGAACTTGACGCCGTGATCGGCGTGCAGATGCACGCGAGGGCTCTTGCACGTCGGACAGCAATCGATCGTGCCGGGGAATGCCTTCGCTGCCTTGGCCGCGCGTCGCGCGCGCCGGTTTGCCGGCCGGCGGACTTCGAACTTCACCGGCATGCTTATCCCCGCCCTGGATGCGACGCGTCCAAGTCAGTGTCGGGGCGAGGGCGGCGAAAACGGCGGATACTTGCAGCGAACCAGACGTTTATCAAAGACCCATTTACAACCAGAGGGTCGTTAGACAAATCGCGATATGTTCTATCGGTCTTGGTCGTGTTTTGGGCGGGAGTTAGACAAGAAAGCCTAGTGATTCTAAGTGGCGCGACGGATTTTAAGTCCCTTGCGTCTACCAGTTCCGCCACGTCCGCTTTAGTCAGGAGATCAAATACTTAGCGTGTTTTTCAGCCAAGTGGAATGAGGATGGTATGGTGTTTTGCCGTGACCTTCCTTAAAGCGTGATATCAGGCAAAGCAAAGCCTCAATCCGGACAACACCGGCTGCTTTAGCCAATCTCAAACTTTCCTGGGTCTATCAAGACGCTATGATCATTCGCGCATCCATCGTCCAAGCCTCGGCCCAAGTTTCGGTCCAAGTCCCGGTCCGAGCCACGGTCCAGGCCGTTGTCCGGTCCTTGCCGCGCGTCGCCGCGGCGCTGGCGTTCTGCTCGCTTGGACTTGCGCTCTCGGGCTGCGCCGGCGACATGAGTGAAAGCGTCAGCACGGCGTTTGCCGATCCCGCCAAATACGAGCTCTATGATTGCAAGCAGCTCGAGGCGGAGCGGAAGAGTTCTCGCGAACCGGTCCGCGGAATTGCAGGGGCTGATGGCGAAGGCGCAGACCGGCGTCGGCGGCTCCGTCGTGTCCGAGCTTGCCTATCGCAACGACTATATCGCCGTGCGCGGCCAGTCGAAATTTGCGGAGGAGGCTTGGCAGAAAAACAGGTGCCACGAGTCGCCGCCAGAGCCCGCCGCGGCAGCAGGACCGGCGGCCATCAAGGCGAAGCTCAACTCGAAAGCCAAATCAAATTCGGCCAGGAGCGGCGGCGCCAATTGAGCGAGCCCCGCGGCATCCCTCACGCCTGCCAGTCATAGATCCAGTTCTGCCGCGCCAGCATGCGTTGCGGCCCCAACGCCCTGATCGTGAGATCGCGCGCCAGCGCGAGCGGCCCGGCAAAATGGTAGATGCGTCCCGATCGGCGCGCGGTTCGTTGCACACGCGCCACCCGTGCACGGCGCAGCCGCGCGTAGCGCTTGAGTGCGGTTGCGATCTGCGCGGCGGTTTCCGTTGGCCCGTCGCCAAGCGTTTTCGCCAGCACCGCGGCGTCCTCGATCGCCATGCCCGCGCCCTGTGCCGCAAAGGGCAGCATGGCGTGCGCGGCATCGCCGAGCAGGGCGATCGCGCCTTGCGTCCACTCGCAGCCCTCGGGCACCGTGAACAGGGCCCATTTGCGCCAGCTATCGACCGCGCCGATCATCATCCGCGCGGGCCCCGGCCAGCGCGCCGCATCGAACGCGCCCTTCAGCTCCATGCCGTCGCCCGGCGCGCTCCATCCCGGCCGGTTCCAGGTTCCCGGCACGATCGCGACAACATTGATCTGGCGCGCGCCGGAGATCGGGTAGGCTACGAGATGGGCGTCCGGACCCATCCAGAGCTGCACCCGGCGCGAGGTATATTCGCGAGGCAGTTGCCTGATATCGAGCGTGCCGCGCCAGGCAATCAGCCCGGAAAAGCGCGGCTGCACCTCGGGGAACAGATGGTGCCGGACCGAGGACCAGATGCCGTCGGCGCCGATCAGCGCCAGCGCCACATCCTGCTGCCGCGTATTGCCGCTGCGCTGAACCACGGTGAGCCCTCTGGCATGCGACGTGACATCCTCGAACTGGCAGCCGAGCCGCAATTCGATGTCAGGATGGTCGTTGACTTCGGCCTGCAGCGCTGCCTGCAGATCGGCGCGATGCATCACCCAATAGGGCGCGCCGGCATGGGTGCCGGCGGCCTCGCCAAGCGGGAGGCGCGCGATCTCGCGCCCTGCACGTGCGCTCGTGATGCTGATCGCGTCCGGCGTGACGGCACGCGGCTTGAGCCGAGGTTCGAGCCCGAGCCCGAGCAGCACGCGGCTGGCGTTGGGCGAAAGCTGCAGGCCGGCGCCGGCTTCCTCTAGCCGTTCTGCCTTCTCCAGCACGACGACACGAAAGCCCCGCGCCGCCAGCGCCAGCGACGCCGTCAGCCCCCCGATTCCGGCACCTGCGATGAAAATCGTACGCGACGCAGCCACTGCCGCCCTAGAGCGCGATGTGATAAGATCGAATTGTCATCGTGCTCCAGCTCTTTAGTTCGAGCATGATCTCCGCGCAAACGCGTTCCGCGTTTGTCGCGAGGGAAAACCGGCTTCCACTTTTCCGGATCATGCTCTAGCTCAGGCGACGTCCTTCAGCACGCATTCGGGAGGGCGGGCCTCGCCCGCGCCCAGGTCGGCCGCAAAGCGATAGAGCGTCGAGCAATAGGGGCAGATGATCTCGTTGTCGTTGCCGAGGTCGAGAAAAACATGGGGATGGTCGAACGGCGGATTGGCGCCCACACACATGAATTCCTGCGAGCCGATCTCGATGACGGGAACGCCGGCATCATTGTGGAAGTGCGGAACGACATTATCGGCCATCGTATTCACCTTGGGTGGCAAAAAATTCCAACGCAATCGACACAGGAGAGCGCCCGTCGTGAAGGCCGCGCACCATACTGGTGGAAGGCGTTGATTCCTATAGCCCTTGCCGCTGATTTGCTCAGGTAAATTCGACACAATCTTGTCGTTCGAGAGAAGCCCTTCTTTCGTCGGGGCCGTTGTGTCGCAATTCCGGCACACTATTTTGACGTTAGACGAAAGATGTGTCTTTCAGGCAGGCGACAGCGTCAGGTCTTGGATGAAACGAGGACGGATCAGTTCGGCCATCGCAGCCGTTGCGGCGAGCGCAGCCATCTGCGCGGCGCTATGGCCGCATGCGCGCGACGCCGGTGCCGTGGTGTTCGCCCAGGACGATCCGGCCGCGCTATCTGACGTTCAGGTCGCGTCGGCGCTGCGGAAAAATCAGGCACTCGTAGCCGAGCAGATCGATGCGGCGCTTGCCAAGGGCGATGCCGATCTCGCCGATAGTTTTGTCGCGCTCGCCCGCGACAAGAATATTCCACTCGCCGACGAACAGTCGCGCCGCGTGGCCGATGCCGTCACGGAAGAAAACTCATCGGCGCATTTCGCCAAGCGTTTCGCCACGGGGCTGGTCACGGGCAATGCCGATGATGTCGCGAGCCTGTCGGGCACCGTTACCGGCGATCTCTTCGTGTTCGGCGACATTCGCGACGTGGTGCGCGAAGGCAAGCACCTGGCGATGGGCGAAGACACCGATCGCCTCGTGCTCGGGCTTGCGACCGTGGGCCTCGCGGTCACGGCGGCGACCTACGTCTCGGTGGGCGGCGCTGCGCCGGTGCGCGCCGGGCTGACGCTGGTCAAGGATGCGCGCAAGGTCGGCCGGCTCGGCGAGGGTCTCGCCGAATGGGCCGGACGCTCGGCGCGCGAGGTCGTCGACACGCCCGTGTTGCAGCGCGCGGTGGCATCGAGCTCGGTGCTGCGGCCGGGCGAGACCGCGCGCGCGATCAAGGCTGCGTTCCGCGCCGAGAAGGCCGGCGGGCTCGTGCGCCTCGCCAAGGATGTCGGGCGCGTGACCGAGAAGGTCGGCACCCGCGGCGCGCTCGATACGCTGAAGATTGCAGAGGGCCCCAAGGACGTGAGCCGCGCCGCGCGGCTGGCCGCGGCCAAGGGCGGACAGACCCGCGCGATCCTGAAAATTCTGGGCCGCGGCGCGCTGCTGCTCGTGACCGGTGCCTTCAACCTGACGCTCTGGCTTTTCAGCGCGCTAGTCGCGCTGTTCGGTTTTCTGTGCTCGATCAAGGCTACCACGGAGCGGGCGACCCAAGCCTGGCTCGACCGCAAGAAGGCCCGGCGGCTGCGCAAACGGATGGTTGAGGCACGCGAGCCCGCAATGGTCACCGCAGCCGCCTGCGGCTAGGTTCCGCGAAACAATCCGCAAAACGCCCGATGCTTTTTCCTGACCTGAACATGGGATGACCGATGCCGAGCTTCCACAACGGCGATGTTGAAATTGCCTATCTCGACGAAGGCGAAGGCGATCCGATTGTGCTAGTCCACGGCTTTGCGTCGAGCAAGAACGTCAACTGGGTATATCCGACCTGGGTCTCGGACCTGCGCAAGGACGGACGGCGCGTGATTGCGCTCGACAATCGCGGCCATGGCGAATCCGGCAAGCTCTACGATCCCGCGCTGTATTCCATTCCGACCATGGCGAGCGACACCGTCGCCCTGATGGACCATCTCGACATCCCGCGCGCCGACATCATGGGCTATTCGCTCGGCGGCCGGATCGCGGGCTGGCTTGGGCTGAAGCAGCCGGCGCGGCTTCGCTCCGCGATCCTGGGCGGTATCGGCATCGGTTTGGTCAATGGCGGTGGCCCCGGAGAGAATGTCGCCGTGGCGCTGGAAGCTCCGTCGCTCGAGGATGTCACCGATCCGGTTGGGCGGACATTCCGCGCCTTTGCCGACCAGACCCGTTCAGACAGGCGGGCGCTCGCTGCCTGCCTGCGCGGCTCGCGCGGATTGATGACACGGGACGAGGCGGGCGCCATCGCTGTCCCCGTGCTGATCGCGGTCGGGACGGCCGACGAGGTCGCGGGCTCCGCGGGTGAGCTCGGGGAGATCATTCCGGGCTCGGAAGTCCTCGACATTCCCAACCGCGATCACATGCGCGCCGTCGGCGACAAGGTCTACAAGACCGGCGTGACTGACTTTCTGTCACGTCGGCCATGACATCGGCTCATGCGGCCGGTGGCTTGATTTTACAGGAGGGGCTGACCACGTTTTGGGGCCGGGGCGCCCGCAACGGGCGTCCCGCGGCGGTGCGTGGATATGTGGATATGATGGTTATCGTTTGGTAGAGAAGCCGGTCAGTCACCGTTGCGCGAGGCTATTGGGACTTCCTCTCGTCACCATGTTATAAGAACCAGCCAAGAACCTCCGGGAGCAACTCATGGCAGTGCATCAGGTCAGTCCGCAGGGCGGGAAGCTGGCGTCGGTCGATCCGATCTGGGATCGCATTCGCGGCGAGGCGGAAGACATCATTCGCCGCGAGCCCGAACTCGCGACCTTCATCTTTTCGAGCGTGCTGCATCATGATCGTCTGGAGCATTCGGTCGTGTACCGTCTCGCCGATCGGCTCGATCATTCGGCACTGTCGGGCGATCTGATTCGCCACACCTACGACGAGGCGCTGCGCGATGATCCCGATATCGGCAATGCGTTCCGCGCCGATCTCGTCGCCGTCTATGATCGCGATCCCGCGACTTCGCGCTTCATCGATCCCTTGCTCTACTTCAAAGGCTTTCACGCCATCCAGACTCACCGGCTGGCGCACTGGCTCTATCTGAAGGGGCGAACGGATTTTGCTTCCTATCTGCAGAGCCGTTCCTCGGCGGTGTTCCAGACCGACATCAATCCCGCCGCCAAGATCGGCCGCGGCATCTTCCTCGACCATGCCACCGGCTTCGTCTGCGGCGAGACCGCGGTCATCGAGGATGACGTCTCGATCCTGCACGGCGTGACGCTCGGCGGCACCGGCAAGGAAAACGAGGATCGTCATCCCAAGATTCGCCATGGCGTGATGATCGGCGCGGGCGCGAAGATCCTCGGCAACATCGAGGTCGGCCATTGCGCGCGCATCGCAGCGGGCTCTGTCGTCGTGAAACCCGTGCCGCACAATGTGACGGTGGCGGGCGTTCCGGCCAGGATCGTCGGCGAGGCCGGCTGCGCCGAGCCTTCGCGCACCATGGATCAGATGATCAATGCGATCGGCCTGTGACGCCGAAAGCGCCACAATTCCGGTGAGCCGCAAGCCGCGCGTCCAGCGCGCGGTCGGCGGTTGAAGAGATTGTGGAAAGCAGCTCTGGTCTGAAAATCGCACTAGAATCATTCGCTTGTAGGCATTCGCTGAGTTCCGGCGTCAGCAACGGCAGAGGCCGTTCCCGGGATGTCTGCATATGTGAAAGGGGCCACTAGCCCTGCGCGCCGTCTCGTCCTACAAACGCGCGGCAAAGGTTTGAAGAATTCATCGGAGACAGCCGTGGACGTTCAGGAAGTCAGGAAGCTCGACGCGTATCTGAAGCGCGTGTTCAGCAATCCCAAGATCCGCGTGGTGCCGCGGCCGAAGAAAGACGACTCGGCCGAGGTCTATATCGGCGAGGAATTCATCGGCGTGCTGTTCGTCGACGACGAAGATGACGATCGCTCGTTTCAGTTCCAGATGGCGATTCTCGAGGACGATCTGGTCGAGTAGGGCGGATCAACGCGCGCGCCGCGTTGTCCCGCATGATGCGGATCGACAGCGCGCGCTGGCATGCGCGATGCGAGCATGGTGCACAGTTAGGCTCTCGATACTTAACCTCTCGATACTTAGCCTCTCGATCCGTGGAGTTGCGCCGTCAATCGCTCCATCGCGTTCGCGACCTCACGCCATTGCGTGAGCCAACTCCTCGGAAAGCGGAAGATCAGATCGGCGCCGTCGATGCGCCGCTCGCTCAGGCACATCCCGGGCGTCGCGGCATCGCGGGTGCAGCGCGCGTTCAGATCGGGACCTTCGGCGAGGAACAAATCCTCGCCAGTATAGGGCGTGCCGTCGCGGAATGCGCGCATCGTCAATCCATCCGTGACAGACGTCGGCGCCTGGTCGAGATAGCGCGGATAGACGGTGCGCGACCGTGCGTCAGGCGCCAATGCATCGTGATGTGCCGCGATCGACAGGAATAATATCCGGTCGATCGGCTGATCGGCGTCGGCCGCCGTTTCTGCCGTCACATGTCGGGGCGCGTCCGGCGGGTTGAGCGAGGGAAAGTCGAAAGCCAGATCGACGCGCTCCTGCGGTCCCGAATGGCGCTGGATCTTCATGCGGACCGCGCCCGTCGGGACGTTGAACAAGGCGCCGCCCACGCTGACCGGCAGTCGTCCAGGCGTGCTCGAACCGGTCGCGCTCCAGGTCGGCCACAACAGATAGACGACCAGCGCAATCGCGGTTGCGGCGATCCCGCAAGCCACGAGCACGGGGATGATGTGGCCGCGGATGTGCCAGTGGCGGGCCCCGAGCCGGGCCGTCGAAAACCGGGCCGTCGAAAACATCGTCATGAGCGAGGAGGGCTGCCGAATCATTCCACGGCAATATGCCATGCTGCGACGAGTTCCCGCAGGGCTTCGCGCGGCTGGATGATGATCCAGGCCATGCGCGCGGGGCGCGGCTACCGGTCCCCCTTGTTAACCTTTCTTTAAGGATGATCTGGCGGCGGCGCGCGGATTTTGCGACAGAACAGGGGTGTTGTTGAGGACGGGAGATATCGATGTCGCCCGAGGCGTTGAATTCATTCTTTTCATTGTTCATCGGCTTTGCGCTCGCAGGCGCCTTGGCGAGCGGGTACCACTATATGGCCGAGCGTCCGGCCGGCTTCGGACTGCTGCAGGAAGGGGTCGCGCCGCATCGCTTCGCGGCCGTGCCGTTTCTGGTCTTCGCCGCCCCCTTCATCATCATGCGCAACACGCTGCGCGGCATCCAGATCGAACGCCGCCGCTTCGAATTCGTGATGCTCGCGACCGTGATCGCCGGCTTCTGGAGCCTGATGTCCGGCACGTTCTTCCTGATGACGCTGCGCGCCGCAGGCGTGCTGGCCTGACGCTCCGATCCAACTCGAAATTTGGAACTGGTCGCGCGCGGCTGCGGCCCATTGCTTGATAACGCGCCTGGCGTCATGCCAAGGTCTGCTTCGATCATGATGCGATTTGATGGAATCGCGTCATGATCTCATCTCTTTGGTTTGAGCATGATCTTTTCGGAAAACCGGTTTCCACTTTTCCGGATCATGCTCCAAGAGCAGGAAATTTCGATGGCGATTTTTGAACTGGACGGGCAGGGGCCCGAACTTCCCGACGACGGCAGCCATTTCATCGCGGAAACCGCGACCGTGATCGGCAAGGTGCGCCTGAAGAGCGCGGCGAGCGTCTGGTTCGGTGCAGTGCTGCGCGGCGACAATGAATGGATCGAGATCGGCGAAGGCTCGAACGTACAGGACAATTGCACCTGCCACACCGACCCCGGCTTTCCCCTCGTGATCGGAACGAACTGCACGATCGGCCACAATGTCATCCTGCATGGCTGCACGATCGAGGACGGCGCGCTGATCGGCATGGGTTCGATCGTGATGAACGGCGCGCGGGTTGGCCGCGGCAGCGTGGTGGGGGCCGGATCCGTCATCCCGGAAGGTAAGCAGTATCCGGAAAATTCGCTGATCATCGGTGCGCCGGCGCGGGTGATCCGCACGCTCGATCCCGAGCAAGCCGAAAGACAGGCGCGTCCCGCCCAGTCCTACAGGCGCAATGGGCCGCGATTCAAAAAGGGCCTCAGGCGGATCGGCTGACGGCCAAGCCCTTTTGCTTGGGCATGATCTCCGTGCAAACGCGTTCCGCGTTTGTTGGCTCAGGGAAAGTCGCTCCGCGCCCGTCGGGTCTTAGGCTTTTCCGGATCATGCCCTACGAACCGCCTTCCTGCTCGTCCGCTTCGGTGCTGCCCGCGATCTGCTCGTGACCGGCGGCCCAGAGCGCGTGCTGTTCGCTGCCGTCGGCGTAGGGGTTGGCCTCGGCGGGAATGTTGTCGCGCGCGGCGCGCTGGCCCTGCTCGAACGGATCGGGATCGGTGCTCATGATGTCTTTTTCCTCGACTTCGCAGCGGTCGTCGTCTTCGTGGTCTTCCTGCTCGGGGCTTCGCGGCCCGGTCGCGCGCCAATTGCCTGAGCTTGTCGAACGTCTCGTCGTCGAAGGCGATCAATGCGCAAAGCATAATTTCCCTTGATCATAATGGATGTGCGCACGGATGGTTCCCGCGCGGTGGCTGGCGATGAAATTGAACGTCGAAATGCGATGACGCGCGTCGAAGCGATCGCATGATCGCCGGTTTATCTCGCGAGAGACCGCCGTCCCAATTTTGCAGTGTGTGCGTTCGACGCTGCAACGCAGCCTTGCATGCACGTTTGCCGGAATGAAGCGCCGCGCGGTGTCGCGTCATTGTGAGGCCCGCCGGTCGGGCTAACGCCCAAAAGGCTGACTAAATCGTCAGCTATATCGTGCCGGCCTGTCATCGGCGACGATCGTATCAGGGAGTGTTAGTAATGTTGCGTAAAACGATGATCGCTTTGTTGGCAGTCGCCTCGCTGGTCGCCGTTGCTCCGGACGTCGCGTCGGCGCGTGGCGGCGGGGGTGGCGGGGGCCATGGTGGCGGCGGCGGGCACATGGGCGGCGGCTTCGGTGGCGGAGGCCACATGGGTGGCGGCTTCGGGCATTTTGGTGGCGGTGGAGGCCATTTCGCCGGTGGCTACGGCGGCTGGCACGGTGGCGGCCACGGCGGCTTCCATCATGGCTTCCGCCATTTTGGCGGCTTCTACGGCGGCGGCTTCTATCCGTACGACAATTATTATGCCTACGAGAGCTATCCTTATTACGAGGACGAAGGCGGCTGCTACGTCGTTCGCCGTCGCGTGCATACGGCCTATGGATGGCGCGTGCGCAGGGTCCAAGTCTGCGGATGATGTTCTGCGGATGATGTTTGAATAGCGCTCTGCGAATAGCTCGGTGACATGAAAAACGCGGCCGCCCGGACAAACGAGCGGCCGCGTTGCTATGCTCGCCCGGTCATTCAGCCCAATACGTTGTGCTTCTTCAGCCACGCCTGCATCTGATTCCAGGCGTCTTCGGCGGCTTCCTTGCGGTAGCTCGCGCGATAATCGGCGTGGAAGCCATGCGGGGCGCCGGGATAGATCTTGAACTCCGCGGTCTTCTTGTTCTCGGCGAGCGCCGCCTTCAGCGCCTCGACGGTCGAGACGGGGATGCCGGTGTCGGCTTCGCCATAGAGGCCAAGCACAGGGGCCTTCATTTCGGGTGCGAGCTGGGTCGGGCTCTTCGGCCAGACCGGGTTCGGCGGATCGACCGGCGGGCCGTAAAACGCCACACCTGCCTTCAGTCCCGGATTGTGCGCGGCATATTCCCAGACCGTGCGTCCGCCGCGGCAGAAGCCGATGATGCCGAGGCGGCTCGTATCGCCACCTTGCGATTTCGCCCAGGCGACCGTGCTGTCGAGATCGGACAACAGCTCCGCGTCGGGCTTCGAATTCACGATCGGCAGGAGCTGCGGGATTTCGGTGATCTTGGTGAGATCGACACCCTTGCGGAAATAATAGTCCGGAGCGATTGCGAATGCGCCGAGCTTGCCGAGGCGGCGCGTCACGTCCTTGATGTATTCGTGCAGGCCGAAAATCTCCATCGCCACCAGCACGACCGGCGGATTGCTCTTGCCTTTCGGGCGCGCGAAATAGCCCGGCATCTCACCGTCGGCGACCTTGATCTTGGTGTCGCCCGCGTCGAGCCCCTCGGTGTCGGTCTTGATGACGTCGGCGCGCACCGGGCCTGCGGCCAGCGTATAGCCTGCAGCGACCGCGGCGGATGCGGTCATGAAGCCGCGCCGGGAAAACGGCGGGGTCTTTGTCAATCCGACGACATCGGATGTCAGCACGGGCTCGCTCATTCGTTTGCTCCTCCAGCTTTCAGAGCGTTTTCCGAGCGAAAGCCTGCCCCGCACTTGAGGCGGGGTGGATACCGGTTCGCGTGAAGAAAACGCATCAAAACGACAATGGAAAGCTTCGGTTCCGATCCAATCGGAACCGAAGCGCGCGGAGGTACATTGAGCGAATGAATCGCCTGGGAACGCAAATCACCTGGCTGCGAGAAGGGCCGCCCGGTGCGGCCAGCGCATCGATGCTGCAGCACAAAAAACAAGGCCGTCGACGCAGTATGCCGTCAACGACCTTGCCAGCCCCGGAAATTGAAATCGGCTCGCGCCTTCCGGTAGCCTTCACTTTGCCCCGGATTTGCTCGGTTAAATGTGATCCAGTTCACAAATTGAACACGAAAATTTATGACAGCGACACGACCGCGACCGGCGGGAGGCGTGGGAATTTGTCGTAAGGTATTGAATTAGCTTCTTGATTTTCCATGGCGGTGCCGCTGGACGGTGCGGGACGCGTGAGCGCGGGTCCGGATCGATCGGTTCTTGGGCGGGCTGGCCGAGGGCTGCTCGGACGCCTGCGTGCTGGCATAGGACTGCCGCAGACCGTTGACCGCCTCGGTCAGCGCCGAAAGCTGCTCAGACAGCCGTCGCGTATCGGTCTGCTGCGCGGCGAGCAGGCGCCTGACCGTCTGCAATTGATCCTGGACCATTTGCAGCTGGTCGATCAATTCCTGCTGGGTGGCCTCCAGGCCCTTGGTTTTTTCGACCAGCTGCTCGGAGGCCTGGGCGGTCCGCGCCTGCAATTGCCGCGTTGCGGCCAGCCGGTCAGCTTCAGGGGATGCGCCGCTATAGACCCGCCACAGCGTGATCGAGGCCACGCCGGCGAGAATGACGAGGAGGGTGGCCGCGGCCAGTGCGATCGGCTGTGTGCCGGCCCGGGAGCCGCTGTGGGTGTCGGCGTCGCGCGTGAGATGGATCATGAGATGCAAAGCCCGGACGAAAGGAATTGTTTCGGAGGGGGCCGCTGGCGAGCGGCTTGTTTCAACGCGGAAAGCGACGCCGACGCTGCAAGGTCTTCTGCGCTGCATCAACTGCGGCGCGAGAGCAGTTGTTTTAGCAGCAAATCCGACAAAATGGAGGCTGGCAACCCCCGGAAGTTCCCGGTCAGCAGGCTCGTTGAGGGCTGGGATTCGCGAGGCGAATGGAGAATTCCAGGAATGCGCGCTTCAAGGGAGGCCGACCTCGTTGTCCCTCGGTCACGAAAGGCTGCAAACTTCGGGGCCAAGGCTCGCGCGAATGCGTTGAAATGTCGGTGACGGTTTAACAGCTCGGATGCGGAAAGGTGCTTTGATCCTCGGATGGCGAAGCTTCCTGCATCAGCGAAAATCGACGACAGTTGCTGTCCTCACTGTCACCTGCCGCCGAAGATCGTCAGTGTCGAAATTGGGCTGACGCGGGTGGTCACGCATTCCGTTTGCCCCAACTGCAGCCTGGTGCTGACGGAAGATCCGGGCAACATAAAAGCAAAATGGCGCAAGCGGGGAACGCTGTCTTTGCTCAGCAGGCTGCGCTTGCGCTGATGGGAAACGCCGCGTTCCCCGAACGGCGCGCTGGCAGGCACACGACCGCTGCAGCACGCGGTGATGCGGTATCGCCTGAAAGCATCAGGCGTGCGAATGGCGCGAGTTTCGCCGCGGCTTGTCTGCCGGCTTGGCAGTTCCATGAATCGCCCATCGGGCAAGGGCCCGCCGGAATTCCGGCCGGGGACGGCGAAACAGCAGCGCGGCAAAAATGGCGGCGTTGAGCGTGACCCAAATGACTGCAACAATACCCAAAACTGACATGGCTTCTTTCCTGGAGAGAAGACGCCTCAACGACGTAAACGCCCCGAAAATAGATTTGGTTCCACCGAACCCGTTCCAAAAGCACCCGTCACGCGCTCGTGACGGTGATTGTTCCATGTCAGCTTGCACGGCAGATCTTACCAGCGATAGCCGCACCCATGCCGCCGCGGCGCACGACTCGACCTATGGTCAAGGCATCCTTAAGAAGTTGCGGCCAGCTCTTGGGGAGAAAAGTCCCGTTATTGAGTCGATTTGTAGATTTTACTCGCCGGCTGCTATGGCGATGTCGCCAACCGAGACGGCCTTAGCGCATGAACCACCAAATAGCGTAGCCAATGGTGACGGTGGAAACAGTTGAAATCAGAAGTGCAAAGAAGCTCAGCTTGAACGATTCCCAATACGACACTTCCAGTAATCCCTTTCAACCGTTACCGCCTTGGTAGTATTGCGCGGATCGACCGAAGGCACATCGGGACTTCCAGCATAAAGCGCATCCGGACTTTCAGCATAACGCGCCCAGCAGCGCGGTACCGTGGTTCTGCGGGCAACGAGAACGGGCCTCTTCCTTTGATTGAGCATGATCTTTTCGGAAAACCGCTGCACACTTTTCCGGATCATGCTTAGGCTCAAAGGCGGGCGGCCCTTGCGAACCGCCCGCCGTGAACATCTCAATCCGTCGTGTTGTGCCTATTTGGCGTGTGCCGCGATAGCCTTCTCGATCTGTGCCTTGACGGCCTCGAGGTTGAAGCTCGCGCCTTTTTGCATCGGCGGATACTCGATCGCGGTCTGGGCCACTCTGGCAACCTCCTTCTGCACAAACTGGAAGCGCCAGAACTCGAAGACAAACCAGTTGTAGAACGCCAGCGAACCGTTGGCACCGTTCGGAAGGTTCATGCGTTCGAACGGATCAAGACGAATATTAGTCAGGATTGGCCAATCAACCTTGATGGTGCCACCGAGCCAACCACCCGGCTGATCGGTGAATCGGTACTTGTAGTCGTCGATGCGCACGGCGGAAAGCGTGCCTTCGGTGAAGTAAAGGATCTCGTGACGAGCCGATGGACCTTTACCGGTGATCAACGCCGTCTGGTCGTAGCCGTCCAGATGGACCTTGTAGTTCTGGCCGCCTATCTCCTTGCCCTTCAGGAGCTCAGTCGTGATGTTCGGATTGCCTGCTGCCGTGATAAAGGTCGGGAACCAATCCATACCCGAGAAGATTCCGTTCTCGACCTTGCCCGCCGGTACCTTGCCCGGCCAGCGTAGCAGCGCGGGCACGCGGAAACCGCCTTCCATGGCGGTGCCCTTGCCCCCAGCGAACGGGGTATTGCCTCCGTCGGGCCAGGTGAAGTTCTCCGCGCCGTTGTCGGTGGTAAAGACGACGATGGTGTTGTTGTCGACGCCCATGTCCTTGAGCTTCTGCATCAGCAAACCGACGTCGTCGTCAAGCTGCGCCATGCCGGCTTCCTGGAGTGACCAACCGTTCTCCGGGGTCCGCAGCGATTCGTACTTTTCAGAGAGGTGCGTGACGACGTGCATGCGTGTCGGGTTGAGCCAAAGGAAGAACGGCTTGTTGTCGGCCTTCGCCTTGTCGAGGAATTTGAAGGCGTTGTCTCGGATCTCGTCATCCACTGTTTCCATCCGCTTGGGATAGAGCGGACCGGCATCCTCAATTTTCTGCTTGCCGATCTTGCCCCAGCGCGGCATCTCCGTCGCATCATCCGTGTCGGTTGCGTAGCTGTGGACCATGTTGCGCGGCCCGACTGTGGCAATGAGGTCTTTCGGGTAGTTCCGGTGCGAAGGATCCTCCATGGCGTCCAGGTGGTAGAGATAGCCGAAGAACTCGTCGAAGCCGTGGACGGTGGGTAGGAACTTGTTCAAGTCACCCAAGTGGTTCTTGCCAAACTGACCCGTTGCGTACCCCATGGATTTGAGGACGGTGGCAATGGTTGGTGCCTCGTCAGGCATGCCGATCGGCGAACCGGCTTGGCCGACAGTTGTCAGGCCAGTGCGGATCGGCAGCTCTCCCGTGATGAAGTTGGCGCGGCCAGCGGTACAGGACGCTTCCGCATAGTAATCGGTGAAGCGCATTCCCTCGGCGGCAAGCTTGTCGAGGTTCGGCGTCTTGCCGGACATGATGCCCTGATGGTATGCGCCGATATTGAACCAGCCAATATCGTCACCCATGATGACAACAATGTTCGGCTTTTGCCCGGCGGTAGCTGGTGCCGTTGCCGGCTGTTGCGCATGCGCGGGACTTGTCAGCCCAACGGCGGAGAGTGCCGAGGCGGCTACCAGAGAGCTACCGCTCAACAGGAGGTCGCGGCGTTTCAATCCTGCGCTGCTCGGCTCGCTGTTGGTCGTCGAACTGCTCTGGAGCCTTATCCTTGCTCATGACGCCATCCTCTTCCTGGTAATGCACCTGAAAACCGACATGGTTCGCTGAGCTGTCGATCGGCTCGCCGTGACGGGCGGCCGCACGATAGCGACGGCACCCTGCGGCAGAGCTGTTTCATCCGCTATGCGTATTCGGCAGGAATGCCGTCCCGCCGGTTAGACCCGGTTCTTTTCGCTGATTGATCGTATGCCGGAGAAGCCAGCCGTATTCCGATCCCGTCAGAAGGTCAGCTGCACGCAGGCGAATGCAGTGTTCCTCGGGATCGGCGAGGGGGCGGAGACTCCGTGAACTTCATGAGCCTGATTACAGGGTCGCCAAGCCGGAGGACTCCCAAGACCGAAAAGAGCGCATTGCGGCGTGGTATTGCCGCGCAAGGAATGCAACGATGGCTTCGCTTTCAGTGACGGAGTGCGTCTCCATGAAGCTAGGGACCGTCGTCATGCTGCTCGCATTGATCCTGATCCTCGCGGCAGTTGGTTTCTACGTCTACAAGGGGTTCGCCGTCCCCGGCGAGCCGATGCCGGCGGAAGGGTGGATCGCCCTGACTTTGGGGGTGGTGTTTTCCTTGATCGTCGGGATCGGCCTGATGACGCTAGTCTTCTACAGCAGCCGTAGAGGGTATGACGAACCAACGCATTTCAACGACGGCGAATAGCCGGCACCCGTCTCAGTGGGTGTCGGAGTTCTGCCACCGGGCTGTGCGTATCGGGCGGGCGAGCACCGAAGGGGTGCTCCCGCAGGTCAACGTCAGGTCTCTCGGACCGCGAAGCGCTTATTTCTTGAAGCGCTTATTTCTTCTTGGCATTTGGCTTGAATGAGACGCCGAGCCGCATCGCCATCCTCTTGATCGTCTCGGGCTTCCGGCCGGTGGCCTTTGCCGCCTGGTCCAACGATTTCGAGGCGCGTGCCAGCTCAATCAAATGCCGCTGCTCTTTGAACGACCAAACTTTTTTTCGAACCATGAATAAGCTTTGCAATCCGCACAACGTCATCAGGCGGAGTATGTTCGCTTGAAGACGTCGCCGTTGTGGGTTCGGACTTGGGAAAACGTCCGGTCAACAATCGATATTTGATGGGGCCAAAGTTGCAACAAATGCCGTACGTTAAGCTAAGCACATAACGTTACTGACGAGGCATCGACGGCGAGACGGTTCGATTCCCCGTCGTTTGGATCGAAGGCGGCCGGTCAAGCTATCCCCTTGACTCCATGTTCATGTTTTGTTCTAATTGTGCTCGTCCGCCTTTTGGAGATGAGCCATGGACAACCGTTTGAACGAAATTCGTAGGAAAATCAAAGCGTTTCGCGCTGAAATGAGGGTGGTCGAAACCGAGATGCGCGGCCACATCGCGCATGACCGGGATTGCGCCGCGGCAGGCACCCGGTTGCTGGCAATGCGAAAAAATCTGGCTCTGATGATTGAAGAGTTCACCCAGCTGGGTGGCTCTGTCTCATTGCCGACCGTCGATGAACGACTGAAGGAAAACTTTCGACCGGTATCGCGGGCCCGGATTGTGAAAATCCCGCCGCCGAAGATGCCGCCGAAGACAACGTCGCGGAGGCGTCGCCTCGAGCCGCGGGTTTGAGCGATGCCCGCAAGATGGTTCGTCGATGAGACCGACCCACCGCCCGTTCTAAAGGCGCTTGATGAAACGCGACGTCATTTGGCACGGGAAGGCTGGTGCTATCGGCACGTCCAAGCAATTATGGTCGCCATCGATCAGTACGCCGAGGCCGCGACTGGCAACCGGGAATATTTTCTGAATAAACCGCACAGCATCGGCGGTAGCCGTAGAGCCGGCGACGTACCTTAGAGGAACAAGTGGTCACCCTCTCCGTTATTCGGGAAAAGGAGAGGGGCGATGCGCAAGGTAATTGGCCTGCTCGATGATGAACAGCGGGAAGCTCTGCTCGAAGTGGTGGATTTCGGGATTGCGATGTGCTCGGCCGGATTAGCCGTCGCACTTCTCAAAGGCGTTATGGACCTGCTTGTTGGTTCGTGAACGCAGCGTGGCAACGTGGTTGACATCGTCTGATCATCAATCGCTGTGGCTCGGGATGATCCGAGTGTGTGTGCCGGCCTCGCGTAAGGGCTCTCGGAGGTGCCATGGGCCACGAATACATGGGCCACGAATACACGGGCCAGAAATACACGGGCCACGAATGCATGGGCCACGGATGCACGGCCAATCCGGTTTATCCCGAGGCGCCCCCAAACGCATGCCAGACGATCGCAAACACGGCGATCAAAAACATACACATCATGATGCGCCGGCCGATGTAATTCGGGTACATTCGCGGCCCTTCCGATGTCGTGCTATCGAGGCCTCAGTTCATCACCGGACCAGGTCGGCGTTTCGGGAGCAATCGGGGCGGCGGCAACTTGAGCCTCGTGGATCAGCCCGCATTCTGTACATCTTAATGTCCAGTGCTCGAATCCGGGTCGTCCCGCGACAGCATGCAGCCGTTTCATGCGTGCCTGGCACATCGGACAGGCGGGCTGCACGGTCTCGCGAGATGGCAGCTTGCTAGTGAGTCGCTTGTGCGGCATGTGCACGACTCCCTCTTTGTGAGACGGGAGCACTACACTCTCAGTCACCGATGGGTGCTCGGGGGCGACGCGGTGATGGCACAGAGTAGATTCCTCTAATGTGCTCAAGTCGACTGGAGAAACATTAATTCGGACGGCCCCAAAGTCGCGGCGGCCTGCGCTTCCGACTGCCACTGACCGCGGCGCCGCCGAGCCGATCACCATCTCTGGCGGGTGATCCGCGCCGGCCGTAATACCGGCGCATAGTCAGGCTGCGGCGTTATCTTCCTTGTCGGCGCCGCGCATCACTGACTGCACATTTTGCGGTCATACGTCGTCGACGGGCTGCCCACGCAGTCGCTCTTCAAGTAGAATTTCTGGCTTGGGTAACACACAGAGCGGTAGCAAATGCGATGCGGCACGCTATGACAATAGGCCTTTTGATTGCACAATGTGCTTCCACGAACGCCGCTCCGGTGCATCACTCTAGGCGTCAACATGTCATCGTTCGCCCTGGCCAAGGTGTACCCGCTGCGGGAAGGTTCGCAGTTCCCGGCTGGAGCGACGAAGCAACGCGGCGCTGGCTGGACAACGCGTCGGCCGGCGTCGGCCGCGGCGGATAGCAGCCACTGGCCACGGGACGCATCCGCTCAACAGATCAGGCTTTTTGCCGCTTCTGAAGAATTGCCGCTTTTTCCCGATCCGTGTGCAGAAGTGGACAGACGTCGCCACTATTGACCGTCAATAAACCTGCGAAGTCAGGGGGCGTCGATGCGAGACATGCAGGCACATTTGGAAACGCTTCGCCGGGAAGCTGCGGATTGCAGAAGGATCAGCGATCATGCGACGGACGAAGAAAAAAGAGAGTTATTCTCGCGGCTTGCTGATCATCTGAATGTCTTGGCCGGTGAGGTTGCGCGGGCAATCGACACGTCAAAAGGGCGACGCCAACCGTAAGCGGCGCGTCATGCGAAGAAATCTGCGTCGGCCTGGTGAGCTTCACATCCGCTCTCGTGCAGCCGGAGCCAGCCGCGATCAATCGCAAGCTTGGGGCCGGCGCCTATTCGGCCGAGCTGCCTTTTATCGAACAGAAACGGTCCATTATCAGCTCGATAAAAATGCGGCCGTCCTGCACGGGCTCGACCGCGTTCGCGAGGTGGTGGCCTCAGCGAGCTCCAACAACGCGGTCCTGTGGTTATGGGTCCCTGCGTGCGCACGTAGGGCATTCACACATCTCGAAAGACAATCCCGGCTGTCGTCCCTGCGAAACCAGGCCGTGAAGAACGTCTGCAGGGCGTTGGAGTTAGAGGCGCGGGGTGCCTCACCTGGACAAGGCCGGAGCGCCTTGAGCAGCGCAGGTGTACCTTAATGGCGATCAGCTCGAGATTGTAGCTCGTGACGCTCAGCGCTGAGATCGGCTTTGGAGCCTTCGTAACCTCGGACGAGGGGCCGCCGGGACGCCGATCAACCATTTCGATGGTCCGAACGGATGCTCGGCAACTTCCCGGCGGAGCTTCATCAGCTCGCGGATCGGCGATCGCCGCTGGTGCATGGCCTCGCGGTCGTCATCACGGAATCGCGATCGATCACCCGCTGTTTCGCGGCGGTGCAGATCGCGACTTCAGCGGGCAGGCGGGCGAGGCCTGCGTCCGATATTCCCTTCGTCGTCTGGACGTTCTCGAACAGTTCGAGGACCTCACCGGCCGGACAGCCCGACCGTCGCTCCGGATCGTAGCTGCAACCGATCGCGGCTGCAGCATCGCTTTGCCTTCGGATCGACCCGCTCGGCACGCGGCACGATCGCCTCGATACCGTCCTGCGCGCATCGCCGGCGTGCGCATCGTTGGAGTAGCTGGTATCGGCAACGACGCTCACCTGATCGGTCCGACGGCCGCCCTGCCCTGCGCGGCCATCGGACGGAAGTTCTGCGGCAGATCATTGCCCTCGTTGGTCAGATCGAACTGCAACGATCAGGTCGTGTTGGGCATCGACCGCGATTCGCGCATTGCAGGCGACCGACGGCCGGCGCCGGCGTGCGCATCAGCCTGGCCTCGGGCCGGCAAGACCTTCTGCTCGAGCCCTTCCCGGACGAGCTGTCGTGCCTGCTGCCGCAGCTTCGCCGCGAACCTTCGACGCGGCAACGGCTGCAGCGACGTCGGCTTGGCGGTTCGACGGCGTCTCGCGGCATCGGGTTCATCGATCGCCGTCAGGTACTCGGCGATCTGCGTTCGACGGCCGCGTCCGCTCGCGAAGCTTCTTCGTCGTGATCACCTGCTCGCGAGGCCTGCAACCGCAGCAATCTCTGCTGCCATCGATCGCGCAGGCCTCCGCCTCCAAACACTCGATCTGTTCTCGGCAGAACTTGACAGAGGCCAGGTACAGACCCGGCAATGGTTCCGGACGATACTCGCGGAAGCCGCGATGGTCGTGAACACCGGCGCCGAGCGGTCTGATCAGCGAGAAGCCAGAACACTTCGACGCTTGCGCAGAGCCTCACGCTCGAGCCGCCGGCTCTGATCGTCTCGTTGAGATACCCGAAGATATAAAGCTGTCAACAGATCGACCGGATCGTAAGGTGGCCGACCCGTCGCTTCCGCCTCAACCTTCGAAAATCGAAGCCGGCAAGGTCCAGGTTGTCACAAGGCGCGTCAATGACCCGCACCGCGCTGTCAGTTCGCGCGACAGTACCTCGTCCAATGTCTCTGGACACAGCGACGCCTGACAGCGCGACTGGCGAACCACGTGCGCCATCTCTGACCCCGGAATCAGTTTAACCTCCCAAATCGAACATCACAGCGTGGTTTTTGACGGCCTGGAACGCAGGGACCGATACCGCATGATATCTGTCTGTCGGAAAGAAAGCCGTCCCGCCGTAGTGCCAAAAACTCAAGCCTGTGGTTATGGGTCCCTGCGTTTGCAGGGACGACAGTGAGTTTGTGGCCCGAACGGAGCATCTCACGCCCGATGTCGGCCCAGCTGGTGGTTCCGTTCTGCATCGCCCGTGCGCGAGAATCGAGCCGCCCCCGGAGATGTGTGCATACATTAGTGCGTTCGCAGGGACGACGGACGAGATTGCCTTTCGAGATGTGTGAATGCCTCAGTGCGTGCGCAGGGACGCGAACGAATGTGCGGGAGTAACGCGACGAAGCAATCCTGACTTTGCCGCGGGAAAATTCTGGATCGCTCCGCTGAGCTTGCCCCCGGGCGCGGATTCGCTCGATCGGGTGGCTCGCAATGACGATCGCGAGAATGGCGCATACGTGCCATTCGCAAACTGCCCGTCGTGCCAAGGTGACGCAAACTTTCCTCTTGCGCCGTCGGGCAAATCAAAACCATCCTTCCGCGCGTCCCGCCTCCGATAAGAGGGGCGTTTCGCGATCGTCACGAACGTTGGATGCGGGATGCGATGGACGCGATATCTCACGAGACGAGTGACGATGTCGCGGACGGCGAAGTCGTGTGGTTCTGGCGCCCCTAGGCTGGCGCTAAGCTGGCGATGATGCTTCGCATCACGTCGGCGACGGTGGCAACAAAGCCTGGTCACCGGGGAGAGCACGTATAAGCCGTAAAACCATTGCGCAGGGAAGGCCGGACGATTTCGGCTGAGCCTGTGGTTCTGCCGCGTGCTTTTTTGTTGCACGCGGACCATGGGTGCCAGCCGGCGCCCGGTCTTCCCTGCGCCCTCTGTTATCGAGGAGGGTGGGTCGATGAAAAACTCGGACGCGATGCGCCGCGAGACGCTGCTTCACGTCGTCCTCACTCGTCGTGCCCGCGCAGCGGGCATCCAGTACGCCGCTGCCTTTCGGCTCAAGCACAGCCGCGCTGGAAAACTGGATCGCTCGCTTCGAAGCGGGCGAGACGACGGAGAGCGAGGGCACAGCGCCAGAAAAATGAGAAGCCCGCGCGTGCGGCGCGGGCTTCGGACTTGCGGACCGCCGTCTGTGTTCAGAACACGCTGACGAAAATGAAGTACAGGAAGCCGGAGATCATCATCGCGATCGGCAGGGTCAGCACCCAGGCCATCGCGATGTTGCGGATCGTCGACCATTGCAGCCCCGAGCCGTTCGCCGCCATGGTGCCGGCGATGCCGGAGGAGAGCACATGGGTGGTCGAGACCGGCAGGCCGTAGCCGTCGGCGGCCGCGATGGTCGCCGCCGCGGTGATCTCGGCGCAGGCGCCCTGCGCGTAGGTCAGGTGGGTCTTGCCGATCTTCTCGCCGACGGTGACGACGATGCGCTTCCAGCCGACCATGGTGCCGAGTCCGAGCGCGATCGCGACCGCGATCTTCACCCAGATCGGGATGAACTTGGTCGCGTTGTCGAGCGAGCCCTTGTAGGCGTTCAGCGTCGCGACATCGGCGCTGGAGAGATCGGCTTCCTTGTCCTTCATCAGGAAACGAAGGGCTTCGGAGACGAGATACATGTCGTTACGGGTGTTGCCGACGGCTTCGGCCGGAACCTTCGCCAGCGAACCGTACTCCTTCACCTGCTTGGCGATGTCGGCAATCAGGACCGCGAGCGACGGAAAGGTGCCCTCGTTGATCTGACGCTGCGCGACATAGTTGGTCACGGCGGGACGCGGATTGCCGAGCACGTTGTAGCCGGCGGCCTTGCTCTCGACGATCTTGCTCGCGGCCGCCGAGTTGCTGATGAACTGCTCGATCTGGCTCTGCGGCATGGTGCGGTTCAGCGCATAGGCGGTCGGCACCGTGCCGATCAGGATCAGCATGATCAGGCCCATGCCCTTCTGGCCGTCATTCGAGCCATGGAAGAAGCTGACCAGCGTGCAGGTCAGGATCAGGATGCCGCGGATCCACCACGGCGGCGGCTGGTTGCCGACGGGCTCGGCGAACAGTGCCGCTGCGACCCGCTGCAGCACACCCTTGAGGACAAAGAGGAGGAGCGCCGCAAGCGCGAAGCCGAACAGCGGCGACAGCAGCAGTGCCTTGCCGATGTTGGCCGCCTGCGACCAGTCGACACCCGAGGTGCCGTCGCGGCCGCGCATCAAAGCATTGGTGATGCCGACGCCGATGATCGAGCCGATCAAGGTGTGGGAGGACGAGGCGGGCAGGCCGAGCCACCAGGTGCCAAGGTTCCAGATGATGGCGGAGATCAAGAGCGCGAACACCATCGCGAAGCCCGCGCTGGAGCCGACCTGCAGGATCAACTCGACCGGCAACAGCGACACGATGCCGAAAGCGACCGCGCCGCTCGACAGCAGGACCCCGATCAGGTTGAACATGCCCGACCAGACCACGGCGATATGGGCCGGCATCGAGCGCGTATAGATGACGGTCGCGACCGCATTGGCGGTGTCGTGGAAACCGTTGACGAACTCGAAACCGAGCGCGATCAGAAGCGCGACGAACAGCAGGATGTACGGCAGGAAGCTCGTGACCCGTGTGCCGGTCGCATCGATATCGAGATAAATGCTGTAGGCGACGAACAGCAGCGCGGCTGCCACGACGCCCAAATAAATGACGCCGGTCAGCGGATGAAATCCGCCATCGAGGTCCGGCCCCTTGGTGGCTGCGGGCTCGATTGAACCGGGTAACGCAAGGTCGCTCATATGGATCACTCCTATCCCCAATGGAGAGGAGTTTGCGCCAGGCACATGACACTGCGGTGAAATTCGCCGTTTGGAACAGGCGTGTCCCCACCTTGCCGAAAGAATTTCCGGAAGACGTCAGGATTGCGACGCAACGGGCGCGAGGTCAGGCCGCGCGCGCGGATTTCCTCAACAGATCCGCGGCGATCTTCAGGTCGTCGACGAAGCGTTCATACTCCCGCGCCTTGGCGTCTTCGTCCGGCAGCCGCAACAGGTAGGATGGATGTACCGTCACCAGCGCCTTGATACCTTCGGTAAGGTCGAGCAGCCGCCCGCGGCTCTTGTTGATCGGTGTGATCTTGCCGAACACGCTTTGCGCCGCGGTCGCGCCCATCGCCACCACGAGATCGGGCCTGATCGCGGCAAGCTCGCGTTCATACCACGGCCGGCATGCCCTGATCTCGGATGTCGACGGTTTCTGATGCAGGCGGATTTTGCCGCGCGGCACGAATTTGAAATGCTTCACCGCGTTGGTGACATAGACCTTGGTTCGGTCGATGCCGGCTTCTTCCAGCGCGCGGTCGAGCATCTGACCGGCGGGACCGACGAAGGGTTTGCCGGCGAGGTCTTCCTTGTCGCCGGGCTGCTCGCCGACCAGCATGATCCGCGCATGCTTTGGTCCTTCGCCGAACACGGTCTGGGTCGCGTCCTTCCAGAGCGGGCAGGCGCGGCAGTGGGCGGCTTCCTCGCGCAGGGCGTCGAGACTTTCGGCAGAGGCAGCGGCTTTGCGTGGCATCGGGACATCCTGCCGTTTCTGCGGCTTATGCGGCTCGGTCGGGGCCGTCGCGACCATCGCATCCGAGGTGCGCGCGGCATCGGCGATCAAGGGTTTAATCAGGGAGGCCTCGGGCAGGTTCCGCCAATATCGCTTCGGCATCTCCTTTTCCATCGCCTTCACTTTCAGCCGCGCCGGATTGAAAATGCTGGCGTAATAGCGCCGCCAGGTTTCCTCCAGCCGGTCCTCGGTCGGCGCCTCGGCCTTGTCGACGCCAGGCATGAAGGACAGCGCATGACCGTCCCAATGCGCGCTGAGGTCGGGGGTGAGGATCGACCACGGCATGTCGGCAAAGCGCTTGGCGAAGAACGGTGCGGCCAGCTCGACGATGTGGTGCTCCGGCTCGAACCAGGCAACGTAATGCGATTTGGGATCGCGGCCGACTTCGCGGAAGCGCACGAAGGCATGCATCTTGTGCTCGTCGCGATGCACGGCCCGCGTCATCTGCGAAATCATCGTGACGTCCGGATCGGTCGCGACGGTGAGGAGGTCGTGATTGTTCCGCAGCCGCCACAGCAGGCGATAGAGGATCGCAAATCGTTCGGGATCGCGATGCAGGATCGCGGATCGTGCCAGCTCGACGAATTTGGCAGGGACGTTGAACGCCCCCTCGGGCGCATCCGGCAGCGGCGATGCCTCCACCGCGAACAGCTCGGGTTCGCCGCCGCGTACGGTCCAGGTGATATCGGCCGGGCGCACGTCGTTCAGCACGAAAGCCCGCGCGGCCTTCCGCCAGCCGTCGAAGTCAGTCTCGCTGTCGAGCGTGATCAGGTGCATCTGTCTCCTTCTGTCATTGCGAGGAGCAACGCGACGAAGCAATCCAGACTGTTTCCGCTGGTAAAGATCTGGGATTGCTTCGCTTGCGCTCGCAATGACGGCTCACTCAAAATCCAAATCCCAATTGCACAGCCTTTGGCTGGAATCGGTCCTTCAAACGCGCGCCATCCAGAAGATGTGGCGAGGGACGATGATCACTGAGAACGATGAACGGCAGCGCCTTGTTCCTCGGGACGTTCAGGCGTGCGAGATCAGCCACGCGGATCGACGTGGTGCGGCGCGCGGCGATGATGCGGTCGACGGTCTTGGTGCCGAAGCCCGGCACACGCAGCAGGTCCTCGCGGCTGGCGATGGCGATATCGAGCGGGAAGCGGTCGCGATGCCGCAGCGCCCAGGCGAGTTTCGGATCGATATCGAGCGGCAGCATGCCGGCCTTGTCGTCGACGATCTCTCCGGCATCGAAGCCGTAGAACCGCATCAGCCAGTCGGCCTGATAAAGCCTATGCTCACGCACGAGCGGCGGCGGGCGCAGCGGCAGCGCGCGGCTCGCATCGGGGATCGGGCTGAACGCCGAATAATAGACGCGCTTCAATTTATAGGCGCCATAGAGATTGGCGCTGGTGGCAAGAATGGTCTGATCGCTCGCCGCATCCGCGCCGACGATCATCTGCGTGCTCTGGCCGGCCGGCGCGAAGCGCGGCGGCTTCGCCTTCGTGGCCGTGGTTTGCGCTTCCTGCGCTTCGTCGAGCTTCAGGCGCAGCCGGCCCATGGTGCGACGGATCGCGCGCACGTCCTTCTCCGGCGCGAGCGTCGCAAGGCTCGTCTCCGAGGGCATCTCGATATTGATGCTGAGGCGGTCGGCATATTTGCCGGCTTCCGCGATCAAGGCGTCGTCGGCCTCGGGAATGGTCTTCAGATGGATGTAGCCGCGGAAGCGATGCTCCTCGCGCAGCCTGCGCGCGACGCTCACCACCTGCTCCATGGTGTAGTCGGCGCTGCGGATGATGCCGGAGGAGAGAAACAGGCCTTCGATGTAGTTGCGGCGATAGAAGTCGATCGTCAGTCTTGACGACTTCATCGACCGTGAAGCGCGCGCGTTGCACGTTCGAGGACGCGCGATTGACGCAGTAGAGACAGTCGTAATTGCAGGCATTGGTCAGAAGAATTTTCAGAAGCGAGATGCAGCGTCCGTCCGGCGCGTAGGAATGACAGATGCCCATGCCGGGCGCGGTCGAGCCGAGGCCCTTGCCGTCGCTGGAATCCCGCATCTCGGTACCGCTGGAAGCGCAGGAGGCATCGTATTTCGCGGCGTCCGCCAGGATTTCCAGCTTGCGCTGCAGGTCCATGGTTCTGAATCCTCTTGATTCCGTTGGTTGAATCGTCGCGTCGCCAATTCGATTGACTCCGCGAGGTCTGTTAGCTTTATATTAGAACATATCATGAACAAATGAGCCAGCGGTTGGTTCTTATTCAAACCGACGCGGCAGCCACCATCAGAGGGAAGCGGCGCAATGAGCAGCGCACGCATGAACACGCTCGCGAATTTGCGCGGCGACATCGAACGCATCGAGGCGCATGGCGATGTGCATACGCGCAGGCGCGTGGCGCTCGGTCATGCCGAGGCGGATGCGATGCTGGGCGGCGGCCTTGCGAGGGCTGCGGTGCATGAGGTGTTTGCCGAAGGGCATCAGAGTGCCTCCGCGACCGGCTTCATCGCAGGCCTTGCCGGACGCGTTTCCGTGCGCCGGCCGCTGGTCTGGGTGCGGCAGGACTTTTCCGAGATTGAATCCGGCGCGCTGTCGATGAGCGGCTTGTCCGAGCTCGGCCTCGATCCGCGTTGCATGGTGACGGTGCGCGCGGCCGATGCCGAGAGCGCGCTGCGCAGTGCCGCCGACGCGCTGGCCTGCGATGCGCTGGGCGCCGTGGTGCTGGAGGTCTGGGGCGAGACGCGGCAGCTCGATCTCGTGGCGAGCCGCAAGCTGACCTTGGCGGCGCAGGCCTCGGGTGTCACCGCGCTTCTCCTGCGCATTGCGGCGCTACCTGCGCCTTCGACCGCGGAGACGCGCTGGATCGTGCGCGCGGCGCATTCGCCACCGGCAGGTCTCGCCGCATCGTGGAGCGCATGGGGCGCGCCCGTCTTCGATGTCGAGCTTGTCCGCAACCGTCATGGCCCAGTTGGGCGATGGATCATGGAATGGAATTGCGATGAAACCCTTTTCAGACAACCGGCGGCGAATACTCAGCCTGTGGCTGCCGCGCCTGCCCATCGATCGCATCAAGCGCCAATTAACATGCGCGAACGACGTGCCGGATGATGCGCCAAATAAAATGCCGAGCGTCGTCGTTGCCAGGGAGAACAACGCGCTTCAGATCTATTCGCTCGACGATGCTGCCGCGCATTACGGCCTTTCCATCGGCCTGCCGCTCGCCAATGCCCGCGCCATCTGTCCGCATCTGACAGTGTTCGACGCCGATGAGGCGGCCGACGCCAGGACGCTCGGCGACATCGCCGACTGGTGCGACCGTTTCACGCCGCTGGTCGCGCTCGATCCGCCGCATGGCCTGTTTTTGGATATCACCGGCTGCGCCCATCTGTTTGGCGGCGAGGCCGCGATGCTGCATTTGTTGTGCGATGTGCTGACCGCGCAGGGTTTTACGATCAGCGCCGCGATCGCCTCGACCTCGGTCTGCGCGCGGACCATGACCCGCCATGTCCATGGCCGCATCGTGCCCGACGGCCAGGAGGCCGATGCGGTCAATCCGCTGCCGGTGTCCGCGCTGACGACCGATCCCGCGATCACGAACGGCTTGCGTCGTGCCGGGTTGAAAACCATCGGCGATGTCGCCTCCCGCGCGCGTCATGAGATCACGGCAAGGTTCGGCGCCGCATTCACGACGCGCCTGGACCAAGCGCTGGGGCAGGGGGATGCGCCGATCAGTCCGCGCAAGCTGCCGCCCGACTATATCGTGGAGACAGCGCTTCGCCGAACCGGTTGCGACCGAGAACGTGATCTCCGCGACCTTGTCGCGGCTCGCCGGGACGCTGGTGCTTGCGATGGAGAAGCAGGGCAAGGGCGCGCGGCGGCTGGAAGCGAGCTTCTTCCGCACCGACGGCGCGGTGCGCGTGATCGAGGTCGAGACCGGAAGGCCGGTGACGCACGCCGTGATGGTCGACCGCCTGTTTCGCGAGCGGCTCGAAGCCTTGAACGATCCACTCGATCCCGGCTTCGGCTTCGATCTCATTCGTCTCTCCGCAAGCCGCACCGAGGTCGTGGTGCAGGAGCAACGCGATCTCGACGCCCATGTGCACGACAATGACGAACTGGCCGCGCTGATCGATCGCATCGCCGCGCGCATCGGGGGCAAACGTGTCGTCGTGCATCTGCCGCAGGATACCCACATTCCCGAACGCGCGGAATTGCCTGCACCCGCCCAGCATCATCTTTCCGGCGCGACGCAGGCCGCCTGGCCGGCGCGCATGGCAGGTGAGCCGCCATTACGACCGTTGCGGCTGTTCGATAGGCCTGAGCCGATCAATGTGTCGGTTGCGACCGTTCCAGACGGGCCGCCGCCTCGCTTCACCTGGCGTCGCGCGGTACATGCGGTGGTGCGCGTCGAAGGGCCCGAACGCATCGCGATGGAATGGTGGAAGCAGGACGGCAAGGTGCTGACGCGCGATTATTTCCGCATCGAGGATGAGGCGGGCCTGCGCTTCTGGATCTTTCGAGACGGACTTTACGACAGCGAGTTGATCGATGAGGAGGGCAAGCCCATGCCTGCCAACTGGTTCGTGCACGGGCTGTTCGCATGACAAGCCCCGATTACGCCGAGATCGGCATCACCACGAATTTCTCGTTCCTGCGTGGCGGCTCGCATCCGCAGAACTATGTGCACGAGGCAAGTCAGCTCGGTCTTCCCGTCATCGGCATCGCCGATCACAACACGCTCGCCGGCATCGTGCGCGCCTATAGCGAGCTCGACAATCCCAAGCTCACGCACAAGCCGAGGCTTCTCTACGGCGCGCGCCTCGTCTTCAATTGCGGAACGCCGGACATCCTGGTCTATCCGCGTGACCGCGCGGCTTATGGGCGGCTATGCCAATTGCTCACCCAGGGCAAGCGCGGCGACGAGACCGACAAGGTCGAGAAGGGCGAGTGCCGTCTCAAGTTCGACGATCTCCTGGAGTTCTGTGAAGGCCAGCTCCTGGTGCTGGTATTGCCGCATCGCTTCGACGAAGCTGCTGCGTTCGGAAAATTCTGGATCGGCTGCGACACAGCAGAGCGGATGGCGTGTGGCTCGCGGCAAGCCTGCTCTATCGCGGCGATGACAAGCGCCGTCTGGCGCGACTGGATCGCCTTGCCGCATCAGTCGATGTGCCGCTGCTCGCGACCAACGAGGTGCTCTACCACGAGGCTGCGCGACGCCCGCTGCAGGACGTGCTCACCTGCATTCGCGAGAAGACCACGATCGATGCGGTCGGCAAGCGCCTGGAAGCCAATGCGGAGCGTTACCTGAAGCCGGCTCACGAAATGGCGCGGCTGTTTCGCGATTATCCGGAGGCGATCGCGGAAACCATGCACTTCGCGGGGCGCATCACGTTTTCGCTCGACCAGCTGAAGTACCAGTATCCCGACGAGCCGGTGCCGCCGGGAAAGACGGCGCAGCAGCATCTGGAAGATCTGACTTGGGATGGTGTGAAAAAATATTTCGGTGACAAGATCGACGATACGCTCCGAACCACTTTGCGCAAAGAGCTCGACCTGATCGCCGAGCTCAATTACGCGCATTATTTCCTGACAGTCCACGACATCGTGCGCTACGCGCGTAGCCAAAACATTCTCTGCCAGGGCAGGGGATCGGCGGCGAATTCCGCTGTCTGCTATGTACTCGGCGTCACCTCGGTCAATCCGACCGAAGTCAACCTGTTGTTCGAGCGCTTCATCTCCAAGGAGCGGTTGGAACCGCCGGATATCGACGTCGATTTCGAGCACTCGCGGCGCGAGGAGGTGATGCAATATGTCTACCGCCGCTATGGTCGCCACCGCGCTGCGATCATCGCGACCGTCATCCATTATCGTCCGCGCAGCGCGATCCGCGACGTCGGCAAGGCGCTTGGGCTGACCGAGGATGTCACCGCGCTGCTTGCCGACACCGTGTGGGGAAGCTGGGGCAAGGGCCTCAACGACATGCAGGTCAGGCAGGCGGGGCTCGATCCAGAGAATGCGATGGTCCGGCTCGCCGTCGAACTCGCCACCGAGCTGATCGAATTTCCCCGCCATCTGTCCCAGCATGTCGGCGGCTATGTGCTGACGCAGGATCGTCTCGACACCTATGTGCCGATCGGCAATGCCGCGATGGAAGATCGTACCTTCATCGAATGGGACAAGGATGATGTCGACGCGCTCGGCATGATGAAGGTCGACGTGCTGGCGCTGGGCATGCTGACCTGCATCCGTAAATGTTTTGACCTGATCGCGGATCACAAAGGCAAGCGTTACGAACTCGCGGATATCAAGTCGGAGGATGACGACGAGGTCTATCAGATGCTGAGCGGGGTGAATCGCTTGGCGTGTTCCAGGTCGAGAGCCGCGCGCAAATGAACATGTTGCCGCGCCTGAAGCCGCACAGACTTTCTACGATCTCGTCATCGAGGTCGCGATCGTGCGGCCCGGACCGATCCAGGGCGACATGGTGCATCCCTATCTTAGGCGGCGGAACGGCCTTGAAAACGAGAAGTATCCATCGCCATTGCCCGAGAGGGCACCGCAAGAATGAAGCTGTTCAGAGTTCTGCACAAGACGCTGCGGCGTGCCGCTGTTCCAGGAACAGGCGATGCGGATTGCGATCGAGGCGGCGAAGTTCAGCTCTGAAGAAGCCAATGGCTTACGCCGCTCTATGGCGACGTTCCGCAACTGTCGGCACCATCGGAATTACGAGGAGAAGATGGTCGGCAACATGATCGAGCGCGGTTATGATCCGGAATTCGCCAAGAACTGTTTCGAGCAGATCAAGGGATTTGGCTCCTACGGCTTTCCGGAAAGCCATGCGGCAAGCTTCGCGCAACTCGTCTATGTTTCGTCTTGGCTGAAACATTTTCATCCCGATGCGTTCTGCTGCGGACTGCTCAATTCGCAGCCGATGGGTTTTTACGCGCCGGCGCAGATCGTCGGCGATGCCCACAAGAACGGTGTCGATATCCGTGAGATCGATGTATCTCATAGCTTTGCGCAGAACACGCTGGAGAAGGCGGACGGGGAGTATTGCGCGGTCAGGCTCGGCTTCCGTCAGATCGATGGTTTTTCCTGGATTGATCCGGATGAGGAGGGTTTGAAGAAGTCGAAATTTGCTCAATCGTCGTTCCGGGGCATCGCGCTAGCGACGAACCCGGATGCGCAATTGCGCATCCGGGAACCTCGAGATTCCGGGTTCGATGCTAACGCATCGCCCCGGAATGACGATGGAGGGACAGTCGTCGCATTGTCCTGGAATCACGATGCTGAGGTCGCAGCCCGAAATGACAACGGCAAGAAAGAAGACTGGGCCGACCGCATCGTTGCTGCACGCAATCGCCGTCCGTTCACCTCGCTGGAAGATTTTGCCCGCGACACCGGCCTTCCCAAGCGCGCGCTGATCTTGCTTGCCGATGCCGATGCGTTCCGCTCGCTCGGGCTCGATCGTCGCGCGGCGCTGTGGGCGGTGCGGCGACTGCCCGACGATGTGCCGCTGCCGCTGTTCGAAAGCGCTGCCGCGCGCGAGCAGCCCGACGAGAGCGCGGCGCCGCTGCCCTCTATGCCACGGTCGGAGCAGGTGGTCGCCGACTACCAGACCATCCGCCTCTCGCTGAAGGGCCATCCGATGGAATTCCTGCGCGCAATGTTTGCGCGCGAGCGCGTGGTGTCTTGCAACGATATCTGTCGGCGCAATGACAGGCTTTCGGTGCGCTGCGCCGGCGTGGTGCTGGTGCGGCAGCGTCCCGGCAGCGCCAAGGGCGTCGTGTTCATGACGCTGGAGGATGAAACCGGCATTGCCAATATCGTGGTGTGGCCGAAGGTGATGGAGACGTTCCGCAAGGAGGTGATGGGCGCGCGCCTCATTTTGGTCGAGGGCTATATCCAGAGCAGCCCGGAAGGCGTGACGCATCTTGTCGCCCAGCGCCTCATCGACCGTTCGCATGATCTATTGGGGCTCGCCGATGATGCGTTGCGCCGCAAACCGGCCGTGCCGGCCGGCGCTGCGCTGATCGAGCCGCTCAATGACGACCGGCGAGAGCATCCCGATAATCCCGCGCAGAAAATCCGCCATCCGCGCAATGTCCGCATCCTGCCGCCGTCACGGGATTTCCATTGATGCATGCGGGCCATGCCAATCCGGAACCGTCATACCCCGCGCATGCGGGGTATCCAGCACGCCGCGACTCCTTGACTGACTCTCGGGCACTTCGGAATACTGGATCATCCGCTTTCGCGGATGATGACGGCAGTGCCTGAGGACGCAAGCATGCAAACACCCCGCGACATTTTCTCCGATCTCTGGCGACACGCCGGTGGCCAGCCGGCCGCGCTTGACGCGGTTACCTTGACGGGCGAGGAGCCGCAACTGCCGTCGTCATTCCGCGTCGGTGCTGCGGCGCAGGCCTCGATCGCTGCCAGCGGCCTTGCAGCTGCCGAAATCTGGAAACAGCGTAGCGGGCAGGCGCAGGAACTCGCCGTCGATATGGTCCATGCCATCGTCGAATGCCGCAGCGAGCGCTATCTGCATCTCGACGGCAAACCACCGCCGCCGAGCTGGGACCCGACCGCCGGCGTCTACAAGACGCGCGATCAGCGCTTCGTGCGCCTGCACACGAATTTCCCGCATCATCGCGCTGCGATATGCAAGGCCCTGAATTGCGAGGCTGAGCGCGAGAAAATCCAGGCTGCGCTGATGCAATGGGACGGCGAGGCCTTCGAAACCGCGGCCTATGCGGCGGGCGGTGTGGTGTCGCTGATGCGCTCCTATGACGAATGGTCGGCTTCGCCGCAGGCCAAGGCGCTGGCGGAGCTTCCGGCCTTCACGATCGAGAAGATCGGCGAGGCGCCGCCAAGGCCATGGACCGCGGGCAATCGTCCGCTTGCCGGCATCCGCGCGCTCGATCTGTCGCGGGTGATCGCAGGTCCTGTGGCGGGCCGCACGCTCGCCGTGCATGGTGCGGACGTGATGCTGATCTCCGGTCCTGACCTGCCGGCGATCCCCTGGCTCACGATCGACACCGGTCGCGGCAAGCTTTCGAGCTTCGTCGAGCTCAGGAGCGGAGAGGGGCGCGACACGCTGCGTCGTCTCCTGGCCGAGGCCGACATCTTCTCGCAAGGCTATCGCCCGCGCGCGATCGCCTCGCTCGGCTTCTCGCCGGAAGAGGCTGCAAAGATCTCGCCCGGCATGGTCTATGTGACACTGTCGGCTTATGGCCACGTCGGCCCCTGGGCGAACCGCCGCGGCTTCGACTCGCTTGTGCAGACTTCAACCGGTTTCAACCACGCCGAGGCGCAGGCGGCCGGCATCGACGGGCCGAAGGAACTGCCGGCGCAGATGCTCGATCACGCCACCGGTTATCTGATGGCGTTCGGCGCGATGATGGCCAAGCTTCGGCAGTCGCGCGAGGGCGGCAGCTGGCATGTCCGCGTGTCGCTGGCGCAGACCGGTCGCTGGTTGTGGAATCTCGGCCGCATCGCGGACGGATTGAAAACCGCCGATGTGCGGCCCGAGGCCGTCGCGCCTTTCATGGAGGACATGCCATCCGGCTTCGGAACCCTGAACGCGGTCAGCCACGCGGCAATGCTGTCGAAGACGCCCGCGTTCTGGGCGCGGCCGGCGATGCCGCTCGGCAGCCATCAGGCGGAATGGCCAGCGCGGCTGTGATCCGCAACGCGCACATCACGCGCCTTCGCATCGACGCGTGATTAGACCGTGACCAGCCGCGTCGCATAGCTTCCGGCTTTCGCCAGCAGGGAGCACAGGGATGGCACGGAAAGATCCTGATCTCGAAAATTTTTTCAACATGTTCAGGCAGCACCTGGCCGAGCTTCGAAAGCTCCCGCTTGCCGAGTTGCGCGCCTCATTCGATGCGGATATGGAAGCCGTCCCACTCGCTGCGGGCAGCCTGGTCGAACGTCTCGAATTCTCCGGCACGCCCGCGGAAAAAATCGTCCACCCTGACGTGGTCCCGGGAAAGACGCTGTTTTATCTGCATGGGGGCGGTTATGTCCTGGGCAGCCTCAAATCGCACCGCCATCTGGTTTCGCGTCTTGCGGTTGCGGCCAAGGCCACGGCGTATCATCTGGACTATCGCCTTGCGCCGGAACATCCCTATCCGGCCGCGCTAGAGGACGCGGTCAAGGCCTACCGGGCCATCCTGCGATCCGGCATCGCGCCGGAAGACCTCATTGTCGGTGGCGAATCCGCCGGCGGCAATCTCGCGACGGCATTGCTTCTCAAGGCGCGCGAGGAAGACCTACCACAGCCGGCCGGCCTTTATCTCCTGAGCCCCTGGCTCGATACGAAAACCAACGGCGTGTCTTACGACACGGTTGGGGATCGCGATCCGATGACCTCGCGGGTCTACATGGAAGAATACGCGGCAGCCTTCCTCGGCGGAAAGCCGGATGATCTCTTCACCTCGCCGGTGCGTGCCGATCTGGACGGGCTTCCGCCCATCCTGATCCAGGTCGGTACCGAGGAGGTGCTGCTGTCGGATTCGCTCAACTTCACCAACCGCGCGGCGCTGGCAGCGCTCGACGTGAGGCTTGATGTCTGGCCCCAGATGCCTCATGCGTGGCTCTTGCTGCATCCCTTCATTCCTGCAGCACTTCCCGCAATCGACGAGGCAGGCCAGTGGATGCAGCTTTGCTTCAAGCGGGCACGCTCCGGTCCGCCCGCAATGTAGTGGGCAAGCGCCCATCAATCCTGCCCACTCCGTTTGTGGTTGACGCTCCCTAGCCGGTAGCCCCTGATGTCGTTCAGGGAATGACACCGCGTAAGAGTACAACGGCATGCGGATCGAAGAGCGCCAGAACGGAGCGGGCGCAACGACCTCGGATCAGGTCTTGGGCGAAATCAGGGATTTCTGCCGTGCAACGCAAACGGCGGAGTCGACCTTCGGTCGCCTCGTCGTCAATGACGGCAAGCTGGTGTCGCGCCTGCGCGACGGCGCCAAGATCACGACCGGAACGCTCGACAAGGTCCGCGCCTATCTTGCCGAGCATCGCCCCGCGCAAGACGCGGAAAGTGAGCCTTCTTCACTCGCCAAGGCCGTGAACGGCGCGGCGCCAGCAACTCAGATGGCGCCGTCGGGCTTCCGCTTCTTTGACAACCGTCAGAAATACCTGCTGTTCGTGTCGACCTGCAGCGAGAAGACCGAGGTCGCCAACCGGATCTCGCTGGAATTGTCCACGCTGCAGCCGTCGCCGCCGGCGCTCCGGCTGTTCGATGCCGGCGTCGGCGACGGTACGGTGCTGTCGCGGGTGATGCGCGCGCTGCATGCGCGCTTCCCGACCATGCCGCTCTATGTCGTCGCCAAGGAAATATCTTACGAAGACGTCCGCATGATGCTGGAGAAGATGGCGGACCGCCTGTTCGAGCATCCCGCGACAGTGCTGGTCGTGACCAACCTCTATTATGCCGAGGCGCCGTGGCTGACGCCGCGCTCGGCAGCCTCCGCGCAGGGGCTGATCTGGAAGGACATAGCGCTGTCCGGCAACACCGCGCATGGCTTTGCCGAGCAGATCTCCGAGCTCGAAGGTTTCCTGGCCGAGAACTGGCGCGCCGGCATCAGTCCGAAGTCCGGCAATCCCGTCTACACGCGACCGATTGTGCTGACCTTGCGGCGCGAGGATCATTCCTTCCTGCTCGATCCGATCATGCCGCGGCCGGGCCGGGTCATGGCGGACTATGATCTCGTGATCGCCTCGCAGCCTTACCGGGCGCGCGCCAGCGTCGAGTTCAAGACCTCAAAAATCGTGACGCCTCTCGTCCGCGCACTTCGGCCGGGCGGCAGGCTGATTGGCATCCATTCGCATGGCCATGATCCTGGCATGGAGATCATCGACCAGATCTGGCCGGGCGACGATCCTTTCGAGACCGATCGCTACGCGATACTGCGCCAAGTGAAGCAAGAACTCGGTTCGGCCGCGCGGCACTACAATTTCAACGCCTCGTCGGATGCGCGTTCGATCTTCCGCTATCGCATGCACACGCTGCCCGACGAGGTCTCCGGTCCGATCGGAACCTCGACGCTGTTCGCTGCCTGGAATGCCGCGATCTATGTCGCGCAGATCGAGGATGTCAGGCTGTCGGAGGTGGTCCGCGACGGCAGCTATCTCGAAGCGACCGACCGGGTGCTGAAGAAACATGGCGGACTCTGGTTCAACGACGAGACCTATGTGATCTCGCGCCGTCGTGCTGCGCCCGCCTGAGAGGAAAGGGCCGTGACCGCAGCCTCTTCCATCTCATCTCGCGATCTCGCATCGCTCCTTGCATCCGCCTCCGTCGAAATCTCCTCGCGCGGACACCAGCTGCAGGAGCTGCGCGACAATTTCGCTGCCGGCACCGATGTGACCATCACCTTTCTGCCGGGCGACAATTATCGGCACAATGTTAAGACGGCATCGGCGCTTCGCCGCGCCGGCTTCAATCCGGTACCCCATGTTGCTGCGCGCGAGATTACCTCGTACGACGTGCTCGACGATTTCCTTGCGCGTCTGCGTGGGGAAGCCGAAGTGAGCCGCGTGCTCCTGATCGCGGGTGATGTTGCAGGTGCGCGAGGACCGTTCAAATCGAGCGGCGATGTTCGGGCAACCGGCTTGCTGGAGGGGCATGGCATTGAGCGTGTCAGCATCGCCGGTCATCCCGAAGGCCACCCGTTTCTCGACGAGACGGGCATGTTGAACGGGCTGTCGGCGTGGCAGGATTGGGGACGGAAGACGGGTGTCGGCGTCGATATTGTCAGCCAGTTCTGTTTCGAAAGCGCGCCGATCCTCGCCTTCCTCGGCAAGCTAGCGGCGCACGGCGTCGGTCTGCCGCTAATCGTCGGCCTTGCCGGGCCGGCGACGCCAGCCACGCTGACAAGGTTCGCGCTCCGCTGCGGCATCGGCAATTCGATCCGCGCCGTGCGCGGCCAGATCGGACGTTACGGTCGGCTTTTGACCGACACCGGGCCGGACGACGTGATGCGCGGCCTCGAGGCGGCGCCTCGGTCGGCGACCCAGGCGATAGCCGGATTTCATCTCTTTCCGTTCGGAGGATTGCGGAAGGCGCGCAACTGGTTGCGCGACTAGAACCGCATTGGCAGCGTGTACCACAGAGCATCCTGCAAACAAACCGGAATGACCGGCGCGCAATTGACCACCGCGCCTTCCCGTTCACATCAACGCGTGATTAGACCGTGACTTGCGCCATCGGCTAGCTTCGACGCTGCGCCCAAACTGGAGAAGCAAGATGGCTTACAAGGACGCTGACGTTGAAAACTTTCATAAACTTTTTGCGCCGCTCGTGGCCGACCTTCGCGCGATGACGATTCCAGAGCGGCGCGCCTCGGTCGAGACCACGATGGAGCCTATCCCGCTCGCGCCGGACTGCGTGACCGAGAGCCTCGCACTATCTGGTGTTCCTGCCGAGAAAATTACCCACGCTGGCGCAGTCCCAGGCAAGGTCCTGCTCCATCTGCACGGCGGCGGCTTCTTCGCCGGCAGCATCAAATCCTATCGTCATGTGGTCTCCCGCTTCGCCGTGGCCGCCAATGTCACTGCCTATCATCTGGACTATCGGTTGACTCCCGAACATCCGTTTCCCGCCGCGCTCGACGATGCGATCGCGGCCTACAAGCAACTTCTCGCTGCGAGTGTCGCGCCGGCTGACCTGGTGATTGGCGGCGACTCCGCCGGCGGCAACCTTGCAGTCGCGCTGCTGCTGAAGGCCAGAGAGGAGGGCTTGCCGCAACCGGCTGGACTTTATCTCCTGAGCCCGTGGTTGGATCTGACCGCCTCGGGCGAATCCTACGACACGGTCGGTGTGCGCGATCCGATCATCTCGCGAGAGGAAGTCATCCCTCTCGCGAGGATCTATCTCGACGGCAGGCTGGATAGCCCTTTCACCTCGCCAGCGCGCGCAGACCCGGCCGGCCTGCCGCCGATGCTGATACAGGTCGGTGGCGAGGAGGCGCTGCTGTCGGATTCACTGAACTTCGCAAACCGAGCGGCAATGGCGGGAGTCGATGTGAAGCTGCATGTCTGGCCTGAGATGCCGCATGCATGGCCGCTGTTTCATCCGTTCATTGGCGCAGGTCTCGCTGCCATCGACGAGGCCGGTCAATGGATGCAACAGCGTCTCATGTCGGCAAAGCTCCCCGCTGCGGCTTGAGGAGCGTCCCTTTCTGACCGTGTGTGTGCCGCAATAGCCGGTGCACGCTCAGAACCCGTAAAGCCGCGCCGGATTGTCGACCAGGATCGTCTTGCGTACGGCCGCATCAGGCGCCCAAGCCGGAAGCTGGTTGAGCAGCCGGCCGTCGTCGATCTGGAACAACGGAGTCACGTCTGTGATCTTGCGTCCTGGCGGAGTCACCGAATCCGGATGCGGCCAATCCGTTCCCCAGACGATGCGCTCGGCATTGGCCGCAATCAGCGCCTGGGCGAGGGGAGTAGCATCAGGATAGTCGGGCGCGAGCTTGGACGCACGATACGCGCCGGAGATCTTCACATAGGCTTTGCCGGATTTCACCAGTTCAAGGAGATCGGCAAATCCCGGTTGCCCTACGCCGAGGCTGGCTTCCGCGCCGCCGAAGTGATCGAACACAACAGGTACGGGCGAGGTCGCGACCAGATCCTTGATCGCCGAGATCATCGGAAGCGACGTGAAAAGCTGCACGTGCCAGCCACGTGCCTTCACGCGCTCGACCGCGGCCTGAAAGCGCGGCCGGCCGACATTGGGATCGTTGACTCCACCGGTTGCGAGATTGAGGCGGATACCCCGGAAGCCCGCCTGCTGCATCGCGTCGAGGTCACTCTCCGGCGTCTTGTCGTCAATCACGGCGACACCGCGCGCGTTCGCACCACGCGCCTTCATGCCGAACAGTGTCGAGGAATTATCCGGGCCGTAGACGCTGGGCGTCACGATCACCACGCGCTCGATATGCAACGCCTTGTGCAGCGCGGTCATTTCCTCGGGCGACGCCGGCTCGGGCGTATAGACCCGCCCGGCGAAGAAGGGGAATTTCTCGGGGTCACCGTGAATGTGGGTGTGGCAGTCGCAGGCGCCGGCGGGTACGTCGAAATTCACTGGTGTCGACGGTTGGGCCGCTTTCGCAAGAACGTCTCGATTGGTTATGGTGATTCCGGCCGCGATGGACGCAAGTAACATTCCGCGTCGCGTAAGCATGGATCGACCTCCCAGTGTGCGGCGAATGCGTTTCATCCCGAAGATTTTTTGATGCCGCGCAGCATAGCGCGTGCTTGTGCCGATAGCGTGACCGTTTCATCAGGTCTTCGCAAGCGGCAAACGCGCAACTCAGCTATCGAGCGCGTGGCAAACTTCGGCGACCAATTCCGGCAGCGGCCGTGATCCGTCGAGCTGCAGTACAGGGCAAGGGAGCTTGGCGAGCCAGTCGAGATGCTCGCCCAATGTGCGGCCTTCGCGGTTGCCATCCTCGTAATGCGATGCCCAGTCGACGAAAGCTTCGGTGTCGTCGTGGCGCCAGCCGCCGGGCGCCACGGCATCGGCGCCAAAATGTGTTGCTTCGCGGGCGCGCAGGCGTGCGAGCCGAACCTCGCGCGGCGTTCTCATGAACACCACGAGATCGAATTTCGGAATCAGCGGATCGCCCCAGCCGGTCAATGATCCGCTCAGCACCCAATCCGCGCGCGGCAGGAACACCTCCTCCATCAGCCGCAGACGATCGGCACGCTCTCGCTTGATAAGATAGGGCGGCGTGGTCGGCAGCCAGAAATAGTCGTCGCTGTCATGACACGGCAGCGCCAGCGCGTCGGCGAGTGCGCGGCCGAGCGTGGTGACGCCTGAGCCAGAAGCGCCCATGACATTGATGCGGCGGGTCTTCATGTGGCTTGACGTCGGAAAATCGCGGCGAAAGAGCCGCAGAAGCTATGGAGTGATTGATGATCTGATGTGTCAGGGGCCCTGCGGTCCTAACATTCGCAAGAAGAACCCCCCAGGGATGCGAATGTTAGGACCGGGACCGCGCCCCTCTGCCCCCGCCGATGCGCTAGCTTATCTTTAGCCGTTCAGAGGGCATGACCGCCAGAGGTAAACCGCAGGCTGCGCAAACTCGCCTTCTCGCTGTTGCCATCAGGTCACAGACGATCGGCAGGCGTGGATGCGCTATAGGCAATGGCGCCGGAATCCGCGCGGTTCCGTATTTGCCTTGGTTTATCCTGCATGCCGAAATTCTTTTCAGACCCTGATGCTATCGCCGAAGACATCATTCGGGATGTTGGAACTAGCCTCGTGGTGGGGTTGCCGCTCGGGCTCGGCAAGGCCAACCACATCGTCAACGCGCTCTACGCGCGCGCGAGCGCCGACCGCTCGATCGATCTGACTTTCTTTTCCGCGCTGACGCTGGAGAAACCCAAGCCGAGTAACCTTCTGGAGCGGCGCTTCATCACGCCAGTGATCGATCGCCTGTTCGGCGGTTATCCCGATCTTGCCTATGCCGAGCCGCTGCGCAGGGGCGAGTTGCCGCAAAACATTCGTGTCATCGAGTTTTTCTTTCTGGCCGGACGATGGCTGCACGTGCCGCCGGCGCAGCAGAACTATATCTCCGCCAACTACACCCACGCGTCGTCCTACCTGCTGGCGGCTGGTCTCAACGTCGTTACGCAACTCGTGGCAAAGCGCGTGGTCGACGGCGCTGTGCGCTACAGCCTGAGCTGCAACACCGACACCACGCTGGACGTCTTGCGGGCGAGGGCGCAAGGCCGTGCCGCGTTCAAGCTGGTCGGGCAGGTCAATTCCGAGCTGCCGTTCATGTCGGGCCCAGGCGATCTGCCGGCTGAGGAATTCAGTGCGGTGCTCGACAGCCCTGCCGCAGATTTTCCGTTGTTCGCACCGCCATCGGAGCCGATCAGCGACACCAAATATGCCATCGGCCTTCATGCCGCCGGCCTCGTGCGCGACGGCGGCACGCTGCAGATCGGCATTGGACAGATCGGCGACGCGCTGGCGCAAGGTCTGATCGTGCGGCATCGAGACAGCGCGCAGTTTCAGGACATCATGAGACGGCTGTCGCCCATGACTGCGTCTTCGCCCGCGCTTGAAAGCTCTTCGTTCGAGAAGGGCCTCTACGGCGTCAGTGAGATGGTTACAGAGGCTTTCATCGGCTTGATCGACGCCGGCATTCTCAAGCGCGCGGTCGACGGAATCATCCTTCATGGCGCGTTCTTCCTCGGCCCGAAATCGTTCTACCGCGCGCTGCGCGAGATGGCGCCGGACAAGATCGCGGGCATCCGGATGATGCCGGTATCCTTCACCAATGAGCTTTACGGCGGGGAGGAGGAGAAGCGCGCGGCACGTATAGATGCACGCTTCGTCAACAACACGATGATGGCGACGTTGCTCGGAGCGGCCATTTCCGACGGCCTCGAGAACGGGCAGGTCGTGAGCGGGGTTGGTGGCCAGTACAATTTCGTGGCCCAGGCCTTTGCATTGCCGGGCGCGCGCTCCGTCCTGGCCCTGGAGGCGACGCGTCTTTCGGGCGGATCCAACATCCTCTGGAGCTATGGCCACGAGACCATTCCGCGGCATCTGCGGGACATCATCGTCACCGAATATGGCATCGCCGACCTCCGCGGAAAATCTGATGCCGACGTGATCGCGGCGATGCTGGCGGTCGCGGACTCGCGGTTTCAAGGCGAACTGACGCGCGCGGCAAAGGAGGCCGGCAAGCTGCCCAAGACTTTCGAGATCGCGTCATCGCATCGCGAGAATGTGCCGGAGCGGATTGCAGCCGCGCTGAAGCCGGCCCGCGAGGCGGGACTGTTGCCGTCATTTCCATTCGGCAGCGATTTCACCGAGGTCGAGCAGCGGCTGATCCCGGCGTTGCAGGTCTTGCAGCAGGCACAGCATTCGCCGCTGCAACTCGCCCGATTGCTGTGGCGCGGATGGACCCGCGCGCCCGATGCGACTGAACGAGCGTGTCTGGCGCGGCTCGGTCTCGATCGGCCCAAGAATTTTTCCGAACGCGCTTATCGCGCGCTGGTCAGCGCTGCGCTCGAGAGCTAGCGCATGATCCGGAAAAGTGTGTAGCGGTTTTCCGAAAAGATCATGCTCAATCAAAGACCTAAAGCGCGATGATGATTCAATCTGATCTCATCGCGCTTTAGCGGTTCCTGTTCACCGGCTTGCGCTTCTCGATGAAGGCGGCCATGCCCTCGGAACGATCTTCCAGGGCGAAGGTGGCGTGGAAGAGATTGCGTTCGACATTGAGTCCGTCGGAGAGTGGCGTCTCGAACGCGCGGTTGATGGCTTCCTTCGCCATCGCCGCCGCGGGCTGCGACATCGATGCGATCTTCTCCGCCGCTGCCAACGCCTCTTCCATCAGCTTGTCCGCAGGCACCACGCGGCTAACGAGACCGCTTCGCTCGGCCTCTGCCGCATCCATCATCCGCCCAGTGAGGCAGAGATCCATCGCCTTCGACTTGCCGATCGCGCGCGTCAGGCGCTGCGTACCGCCGATGCCGGGAATGGTGCCGAGGGTGATCTCCGGCTGGCCGAATTTGGCCGTGTCGGCGGCGATGATGATGTCGCACATCATCGCAAGCTCGCAGCCGCCGCCTAGCGCGTAGCCTGCGACCGCGGCAATCGTTGGCTTGCGGCACTTCGCGACGCGGTCGCCGCCGATCGCGGTGAAATCGCTGGAAAAAATATCGATGAAGGCCTTGGGCTGCATCTCCTTGATGTCGGCGCCCGCGGCGAAGGCCTTGTCGCTACCGGTCAGGACGATGCATCCAATCTTGTCGTCAGCCTCGAGATCGTCGATCGCGGCAGCGATTTCGCGAAACACACCGAACGACAATGCATTGAGCATCTTGGGACGATTGAGCGTGATAATGCCGACCGAGCGCTTGCTGTCGACGATGATGTGTTCGAACGTGCTCATGCTTCCACCCCGCGATCTGGTATCGCGGGGCAATGTGCCCGCTCATGGGGTGGGCTTCAAGTGGGCGGAACTGTCACCTTAAGTCGATCGCCGCATCGCGCGCCCACACGCCTGCGGCCGCTCAGATCATGAACATGCGCGCGGCGGAGCCGAGTGTCAGAAGGGTTCCGGCGGCGATGAAGATCTTGCCGACGATCGAGGCCTTGTCCGAACCCGAGCCCTGGTCGCTGTTCGAAGCGACTTGCGCATTGCCCGTCTCTGCCGGGGTCACCACGTCCGCGGGCCGTTGCTCGGCGCTCAGCGAGCGGTCCGTGCCATCGGGCTGTTGCTGCGCGGCGGTGGGGGCAGCCGCCGTCTGATCGGCTGGCGCGGCCTGCTGCTGGCCGTCGGGACTCGCGGCGACGCTATTGACGGTCGGCCAAGGCAAGTCCTCGGCAAATGACGGCGCACACACACAGGCCAAAAGCCCGACTGCGAGAATCCATGCGGCTGGTCCGCTGGCCCTGATCGTCATCTGGGCAATCTCCCCATTTTGCCAGTCCCGCACGGACTGAGACCCGAGGCGGTGACCAGAGCGGGGCAGGAAGAAGGAAATCTTTGGGCGGTACCCGGCGAAAGCGGGGCAGCCTGATGCTACCGGCGCGGTGCGCGCGCAAAAGCCGTTTGAATTCAATGCAGCCCATGGTTTTGCGCGGACGAGGCTTGATCGATAGTACAAGTCGGCCAACGCTATCCGCCCTCGGTGTGCTCAGAGATCGTTAGATCACGGTTTCGTGAATAGCGCTTATCCGCGTAACAATCTGAAAGAACGACCGAAATACAATGTGGGAGCCGGCGTGCGCGACAGTGAGGACGAATGGACCGGCCTGATGCGGTCGGCCATATCCGGAGACAGCGCGGCGTATCATCGTCTGTTGAAAGCGATCACGCCGGTCCTGCGGGCCGCGGCGCGTCGTGGGCTCGCGCGTGCCGGACAACCGGTCGATCAATCCGAGGACATCGTGCAGGACATCTTGCTGGCGGTCCATTTGAAGCGACACACCTGGGACGCCAACGCACCGTTCGCGCCCTGGCTGTTCGCGATCGCGCGCAACAAGCTGATCGATGCGCTGCGCCGCCGGGGCAGGCGGGTGTTCGTCAGTATCGACGATTTCAGCGAGACGCTTGCCGACCAGCCGGCGGCGGAAACGGCTTCGCCAAGCGAGGTCGCAACGCAGTTGAATGCGCTGCCGGCCCGCCAGCGCGACGTCCTGCAGTCGATCGCGGTCGAGAGCGCCTCGATCAAGGAGACGGCGGCGAAATTTGCCATGAGCGAGGGCGCGGTAAGGGTCGCGTTGCATCGCGGGCTTTCGAGCCTCACGGCGAAACTGCGGGGAGAGTGAGAATGGACACCAATCAGCTCATTCAGTCGCTGGCCGCCGATAATGCCTACCGGCCTCGGCCCGTAGGCTTCGTGCTGGCGCTGGTGCTGCTCGCGGCAGCGCCCGTGTCGCTGTTGATCTTCTTCGCGGAGCTCGGCGTCCGGCCGGATGTGATGACCGCGATGCATAATCCGTTTTTCGACCTCAAATTCGCGGTTACACTGGCGCTGGCCAGTGCTGCGATTACGGTCAGCTTGCATCTGTCGCGGCCGGAAGCCTCTCTGCGCGGCTTCGGATGGCTGTTCGTAATCCCGGCTGGACTGCTTGCCGCCGGGATCGGCGGCGAGATGCTGTTGCCGCAACGGCTGCCGATGATGACGCGCCTGGTCGGCCAGAATTCGAAGATCTGCATGACGGCGATCCCGCTGATGTCGCTGCCTCTGCTGATCGCTTCCTTGATCGGGCTCCGTCACGGCGCGCCGGCGCGCCCCGCTGTCGCGGGCGCCATTGCCGGGCTGGTGTCGGCCGGACTGGCGGCGACGCTTTACGCCTCGCACTGCACGGACAACTCGCCGCTGTTCGTGATGACCTGGTATACGATCGCAGCCGCGCTGGTCGCCGTCGTCGGCGCGCTGTTGGGTGCGAGGGTCCTGCGGTTTTAAGCCGCCGGCGTCGGCGGGACCGTCTGCTGCATCCGATGGAAGCGCAGCACCTGCTGAGCGGTAGACGGCCGCAGCCGTTCATAGGTGCCCTTGCAGACTTGCAGGTCGGTCGGTTCTCCCCCCGACAGCTCGTCGCGCATGTGAATGATCGATTTCACCGTCGGCCATGACAGGCCCGCGACCTTCGCCAGGATCATCACGCCTTCGGCCCGGGTTTCCACCATCATGCTCTCGGCGATCGCGACCGGGATATTGGCCATGGCTGCGATCGCTGCGTTGGCTTCGTCGAATTTCTTCGCCTCGGCGAACTGTTCCACCTGCTCCTCATCGAGCCGGCCGTCATCGAACAGCGACTTGACCAGCGCGTGCGCGATCTCAGCCTGTTTCTTGGCCTCCGACGGCACTGAGCGGGCCAGCCGGGTGGCTTCGCGGACGGCACTCGGTACCTCGCCGGCGAGCTTCGGATTGGCAGCCTCCAGGCGCTCGCGCACCGTGGCGGAGGCCTTGGCGACGAGCTTGAGGAAGAGATGCCGCGGTATCGTCGGCCTCATCCCGAGACAGTTGGAAAGTTCGTCATCGCCTTCGGCGCGATCGACCAGCCTGGTAAAGCCGTTCTCTGAAAATTCCGCGCCGGGGTTGCTGACCGTGCTATGGACCACGTCGTCATTGCCGTGCTGAACGAGGACGTCGGTGACCGCGTCGCTGAGCTCCTTGCGTTTCGAGATCGCCAGCAGGTGCGCTTGGCTCTTGCTGCGCGCGACCTCGATCAGCGCATTGTCGTCGAGGCGCGCCGATTGTGTCAGCATCGGGCCCGCCACTTCGATGGCGTCGTCGAATGCGAGTGTTCGAACCGTGCGCGGCGGCGCGGTATCGATCGGGGCCAGACGATTGGACAGCAGCGCCTTGGCGGACATTTCAATATGCCGGATCAGACACTGAAAGACGTCGTCAAAGAGGCCAATCTGCTCAGGGGAATAGTCGGTCGCGCCATTCTCGAATAGATCGGTGACGCGGCGCAGCGTTTCAACACGGCGCGCCACGTTGCCGTGCGTCAGCGTGGCCTGTAATTCGTCCAGCAGGTTTAGGGGGGCTGCTTTTGAACTCATGTCTGGCTCAATCTTTGTCCCTGAAAATCGGCCGGCGGCGATTTCTTCGTCCCCGAAACAAAAATGGCTTTCAAGCAATGCGATGGCGACCGCTGATCTTGAAGATGTCGAGCACGGATCCGCGACCCGGGTTCAGAAATGGCGACACCGTCACGCCCATCGTTTCGCCAGGATGAAAACTGAAGGCCATAAATCTAAACGGCAAAGCGTTTAGGTTTGGTATCTTCCGGAGCTTGCTAGCTCTCGCAGCATCTCGGCTTTCACCGTTGATTGGACATGGAAATTAGCTGGGGCTGAAGTGCTATAAGGTTGGGAGGCGGGCGGTTGCCATGGTCGTGGACGGCGCTGCTGGTAAGATATGAGGCAAGGGCGTCAGACGAGCGTTTGTATTATGGTACCTTTTTTGTGTTATCTTTCGCAGAAAGGCGGCTTGTGGTTCGCGAAAGTTTGGTGTCTGTGCGATATATCACACACGTCCCCGGAGTATTCCGGTAAATTGAAGAATCTTGCCTTCGCCATCGAACTTTCGGCCATCCCAGCCAGACCAACCCTGCGAGACGGCCATTGAGTGCCCCAGCTGCTACGGACGAAGTCCTCATCAGCAGGATTGCTCAAGGCGACCGGCTTGCCATGCAGGTGCTGTACGGACGGCATCATGTCAGGGTGTTTCGCTTCGGGCTGCGGCTCGTGCGGGACGAACAGATTGCAGAAGACCTCATTGGTGAGGTTTTTCTCGATGTGTGGCGTCAGGCTGGCAAGTTCGAAGGCCGTTCTGCCGTCTCCACCTGGCTTTTGGCGATTACACGGTTCAAGGCTCTGTCTGCGTTGCGGCGCAGAAAGGACGTTGAGCTGGAGGACGACGCCGCCAACGCGATCGAGGACGCATCCGACGGTCCCGAGGTGACGGTTCAGAAGAAGGATACCAGTGAAGCGTTGCGCAAGTGCCTTTCGGCGCTTTCGACGGAACATCGGGAGATCGTCGATCTTGTCTACTACCACGAGAAATCCGTGGAAGAGGTCGCCGGGATCGTCGGGATACCGGAAAACACCGTGAAGACGCGCCTTTTCTATGCGCGCAAGAAACTGGCCGCACTGCTGAAGGCAGCCGGCGTTGAACGAGGCTGGCCATGATGGCACTGAGCAAGAGAACGCCGGAACAGGAGCCCAGCGATATCGAAGTCCTGTTGCCCTGGCATGCCGCCGGCACGTTGAACGTGCGCGATGCGCGGCGTGTCGAGGAAGCGCTCACTCACGATCCCGTGCTCGCCCGGCAATATGCGGTAATCCGCGAAGAATACGCCGAGACCATCGCGCTCAATGAAAGCATGGGTGCGCCGTCGTCGCGAGCCATGCACAAATTGTTCGCCGCGATCGACGCGGAGCCTGCGCGCGAGACGCAAACCGCGCCAAACCGTCCGTCGCGCATGGCCGGCTTTTTCGCGACCCTTTCGCCGCGCGCGCTGGCCTGGTCGGCGAGCGCTGCTGCAGTGCTTCTCGTATTGCAGGCTGGCGTGATCGGGGCATTCCTGATCAGGAACCAGTCCGCCACCGTCCAGACGGCCTCCTTGAGCATCAACGAGCAGAGCCCGAGTGCGCCGGTGACGCGCGCGCTGGGGCGGCAGCAGACGCCGGCGCGGGCGCTGGTCCGCTTCAAGCCCGACGCGCGCATGTCCGATATCACGGCGCTGCTCGATACCTATCAGGCGACGATAGTTGGCGGTGGCCAGGGCGGCATGTTCCGGCTGCAATTCAACAGCGGTGCGATGACCCAGGACGAAACAGCGCACGTGATCAGCAAGCTGCAAAACGAGAAGATCGTGGGTCTGGCCGTCGAGAGCCCCTGAGACCCCGCCGGCGCTTGGCGCACGACGCTGAAGCCCGACCGTGCCTGGCGCCTCCGCCATGAAGACGAGGCGCGAGCTTAGCTCACTAGGTCGTGATGATCGGTTCGGCATGAGCGAGGCCGGTACATATGCTGCAGTGCAGGCTAAGCTCGGAGCGCCCGTTGTCGTATGATCCCCACTTAGAGCGGCGGAAAATGCCGCGAAACCCTCGGAAAGTCCTGCCGTTCAAGCCGTCTATCGGCCAATAACGACAGCCGCGTCTGAAAGGTTGGACGCTGGCGACAACGTCGCGCCGAGGCAGATCATAGGCCGTCCGCGCGCAAAGCGCGCTGTCCGGAGGTCAAAAAAAATCCGATCACTTTGAACGCAGGCCTGCCTCTCGGCGACCAATTGCATGTGGGAGCGGAAATACCTCCCCATAGCTATATTCGGCGCGAGCGCCCATCCACCCCAAGCGCCTATATGGCTTTGACCCGTCCGGTTGTCCCCCCGGACGGGTCTTTCATTTTCGGGGTGGAAGCGTGGCGTAGCCTAGAGACGCTCGTGTTCACAGGTTTTGCGGCGCCGAGTTGTATGTGCTGACGGTCGCGCGCGACGTCGGCGAGAAGAGGCGCCCTCGAAGCATATTGCGCGCGGTCTCTTCTCCGAGCAGGTAGCGCGTCGGTGGCAGCCGCCTGATGGACATGTCGATCGAAACTCAGCAGCCTGGCGCGCGATGACGATTCATTTCGTGGGGGCCCGTGACGATCCGAGGGAAGGCCGAGCAAAATGCACAAGCACTTGGAGTCAGATGCGATCGATTGATTTTGAATCGAGCGTGCGGCGGTCGAACTTCCGTTGAGCGCGTTGGGGTCAGGCGCGCGATGCCAGCAAATGCGTGAGAGTGAGAAAAAATTCGTCCTGAGGTTGTGTTGCGCGGACGCCGCTGGACAACAGAAATGTTTTCCACAACATAATGTGGTCACAGGTTAGTTGATTCGTCTGCGTTGGGTCTGCGTCCGTTTTTCTCTTTCTACGGGCTGGTTCATGACACTTCGTTCAGACGTTGTGCGTAGCCGCGATCTGCTCGCGTGCTGGCGCGAGTTGGCCGAGGAACGGCTGGAATACCTCACCGAGATGTTCGAGAGCGGTCGATGGCGGCGCTACTACAGCGAGTACGCCTTCCTAGAAAATATCAGGGAAGCAAAGCGCGCAGTCGAAACCTGGCGCGTTCTTTCGATGCCAGGGCCGGCCAGCAATCCCGCCATCGGCATCTCGTGGTTGGCGCCGGAGCGACCGGCACGGTTTCGCAAGACGCCGCCACGTCTTCGACCGTTCATCGTCGAACCAGCACCGGAAATGCAGTCTGTGGCAAAGATCGAGGTCCCCGCACCAGAAGAGCCGCCACTGCAAGCGCAACCTGCTGCGCCGTTCGTCGACATGCTGGCACTTGAGCAGGCCTTGGATGGCGTTGCGGACATCGATACAGACCTGTTCGAAGAGCGCTATCCGCTCCTGCGTCACTCGCTATAGCAGAAAGCGCTCAGTCGACGGCGAGCCGGCGCTGCCGGTTGCTATCGCCGAACTGCGTTGTTGCCGATCAAGAGTTGGGCGTAGCGCTGCGCGCCGTCCACAGAGAGATCCGTGGTGACGATGCGCGCATGATCGAGACCAACTACAGCGCCACGCGGCGTCTCCGAGATCATGTTGTTGTTCACGAGCGCAGTGCCCGCGCCCGGCACAACCGACACGCCGATGCCGGCGAATGCCTTGCGGATCACGTTGCCGGTGATCGCGACGTCGCGCAGATACTTGCCCCAGCCGGCGACGATGCCGAACGACGGCGCATTCTCGATCACATTGCCAGTGACCGAACTGTCGGCCTCGACATAGATGCCGATGCCGGCGTCGTCGTCAGGTGCGGTGCCGATCGGCCGCTTCGGCAGGAGGTTGCGGATGATGTTGCCCTGCACGACCGCGATGCGTCCGCCCTCGTTGAAATTGCACACGGAGACCCCGAACGCCGCGCCGTCGACCGTATTGTTGGCGATGACCGCACCTTCGAACGAGAATTCCGAATAGAGCGCGACCTCGCGCACGTCGGTGACACTGTTGCCGGTGATCTGGATGTTGGACGCCGAATTGCCACGCACCGCGGAATAATCGCAGTTCCTGATGACGTTGTTGCGCACAATGACATTGCCGGCGCGGAACGCGTTGATCCCGTTGCCGTACTGACCCGAGCCGCCGGGACCGGCCTTGATGTCCACGATGCGATTGTCAGCGACCAACGTGCCATCATCGCCGATCGACGTGCGCAGAATCTCGATGCCGTTGTCCCGGGTCCGGGCAATGGTATTGCGTGAGACGATCAGGCCTTTTGCATCGAATGACACGATCGCCGTCGCGGCGATATCGGTGATGATGTTGTCGCTGACGTCGCCGGAGACCTGTTCGAGCCAGACACCGCTGCCGCCGGAGTCGGTGATCTCGCAGCTGGTGATGCGGGTGTCGCGGCCGCCGAGGCAGTGGATCAGCCCGCGCCGCTCTGGGAGACGGATATTGCCGCCATCGAACGTGATGCCGCTCAGGAGGACGCTGTCGGCGCCTTCGCCTGACAGTAGCGACGGCCCGCCGATAAAGACAAGCTTCGTCGCACCGCGCACGCCGATCAGTTGCGTACCGCTTTGAAGCTTCAGCATGCCGGTGCGATAGGCGCCGGGTGGGAGCGCCAATGGACTTTGGGCGCGCGCGGCCTCGTCGATCGCGCGCTGCAAGGTCATGGTTTGGTCGTCAGCGCTGCCGGGCCTGACGCCGAATTGCGTGACATCGCGTCCGAGCGTTGATGGCAACGGCGCAGCCTGAGCATGGTCCTGCGGTACCGCCAGCGCACCGGCAACGCCAGCCGCGGATACACCGATCAGATGGCGGCGATTGACGTCCATGACCCGCGTTCTCCCGCGCATGCTCGATGGTTTTAGTTACCTGGAGACAGGCGTTAGCGCTGTAAAGAGGGGACGAACGACGACGATTGTTGCGAGTAGGGTTAAATCTTTACCCGCATCGAACGCGTAGGGCAGGCAAGGCGAAGCGCGCTCACCACTCAGGAAACGACCCAAAAATGGCGGGCACGGCGCTCTGCACCCTTTGCCCGCCCTACGCATGCTGCTCACTTCGCATCGCCGCACGCGTCAGCTTCACCATCTCCAGTAGCATCGCTTCACCGGCGTCGACGAGGTCTTCCAGCGTGATGCGATGCGGCTTTCCCTTGAGCGGTGACGATGCGCTCCGCGCAAGCAGCGGAATATGGACGAACGCGGCGAGGTGCGGACCGTTGTCCGTCCTGACCGCTTCGATCGCGCGCCAGCTCAGATAGTTGCAGAGATAGCTGCCGGCATCGCGCGAGGCACGAGCGTCGACACCGGTCGCGCGCGCCGCACGTAGCAGTTTCGCAGTATGCGGACCAAATAGTGAGGCGTCGGCGCTGTCGGTGATCGAGCCTTTGCGGGCACGGTTGCGGTCGGCATCGGGAAAGGTAGTTGTGACGGCATTGCGTGCCCGCGTCTCGATCCGCATGAAGGCGGTACGGTCGGCGAGGCCGAACGAGAGTAGCGCGTTAGGACGAAGGGCTGTGATCAACTCGGGCAGCTCGCGGTCGACGGTTGAGTAAGTGACGTGAAAGATGTGCCTTGAGAAGGCGACGTCGTCGAAAGCTGGCCTGCGCAGGCGCGCGAGCCGCTCGACCAGCGGCATGGTCGGATTGTACGGCGCGCCGGGAAACGGCCCAAAGCCCGTGATCAGGATACGTAATGTCTTGTTCACGTCAGCATCTCCGCGATCTTCTCCGCGGCGAGGGCGGGTGCGACACGGCCCTCGGCGACGTCGGCTTCGATTCTCTTGACCTTGCTGCGCATGGAGGCATCAGCGCGCAGCCGCGCCATCATGCGCTGCTCCAGCATCGACCACATCCACTTCACCTGCTGCGCGCGTCGGCGTGCGGCGAAATCGCCGGACGCCGTCATCGTGGTGCGGTGTTCGATGACCTTCTGCCAGAGTTCGCCGATGCCCGTACCGGTCAGCGCCGAATAGGTGACGACGGGCGGGTGCCAGTGTTCGGAGCGAGGCGTAAGGATATGCAGCGCGCTGCGATAGTCTGCAGCCGCGTGGTTCGCGCGTTTGATATTGTCGCCGTCGGCTTTGTTGATCGCAATCATGTCGGCGAGTTCGACCAAGCCCTTCTTGATGCCCTGCAACTCGTCGCCTGCCCCTGGCAGCATCAGCGCCAGGAAGAAGTCAGTCATGTCGCAGACCGCCGTCTCGGATTGGCCGATGCCGACGGTCTCGACCAAAATCACGTCGAAGCCCGCGGCCTCGCAGAGCAGCATGGCCTCACGGGTTTTTGCCGCGACGCCGCCGAGCGTGCCGGAGGAGGGCGATGGGCGGATGAAGGCGTGATCAGAGGCCGAGAGCCGCGCCATCCGCGTCTTGTCGCCGAGGATTGATCCGCCGCTGCGTGCCGAGGAAGGGTCGACCGCAAGGACCGCGACCTTGTGGCCCTGTTCGATCAGGTACATGCCCAGCGCGTCGATGGTGGTGGACTTACCGACGCCGGGGGAACCGGTGATGCCGACACGGATTGCGTTGCCGGTGTCGGGCAACAGCGCCTGGACCAACTCGCGCGCCGTCGCAAGGTGATCGGCACGTCTGCTCTCGACCAGCGTGATCGCCCGCGCCAATGCCGCGCGGTGGCCAGCGCGCAGGTCCTTGGTAAGGGTGGCGATGGAGGACGATTCGGTCGGCAGACGTGGTGACATGTCATCCGTTTATAGCGGATGGCAGGACGGGGCTAGTTCCGTTCCGCATCGCCTTTGGAGGCTATTGATCCGTTTCTCGCCAATCCGTGCGACCAACCGCGTCAAAGATTCAAGTCCGCGTTCATACATGTTCGTACGGCTGGAATGGCCGCACGAATGATACGCTAGCAAGCGGTTATTCGGCCGCCTCGCTATGGCCGAGCCGGGTGTTGAGTTTGTGTATCAGCTCTTCGGCGGCGTCGGCGATCACGGTGCCAGGCGGGAAGATCGCTTCGGCGCCGGCCGCATACAATGCGGCATAATCCTGTGGCGGCACTACCCCGCCGATGATGATCATGATGTCCTCGCGGCCATGCTTTTTCAGCGCGGCCTTCAGTTCGGGCACGGCGGTGAGGTGGGCGGCGGCGAGCGAGGAAACGCCGAGAATATGCACGTCGTTCTCGACCGCCTGACGTGCGGCCTCGTCGGCGGTTGCGAACAGAGGCCCGATATCGACGTCGAAGCCGATGTCGGCAAAGGCAGAGGCGATCACCTTCTGGCCGCGGTCGTGGCCGTCCTGGCCGATCTTGGCGACAAGAATGCGCGGACGCCGTCCCTCCGCTTCCTCGAAGGCGTCGATCAGCGCCTGCACGTTCTCGACACGGTTGGACATGGAAGATGCCTCACGTTTGTAGACGCCGGTGATCGACTTGATCTCGGCGCGATGCCGCCCGAACACCTTTTCCATCGCGTCCGATATCTCTCCGACGGTCGCCTTGGCGCGCGCGGCGTCGATCGCGAGTGCGAGTAGGTTGCCATTGCCTTCGCCGGCGGAACGGGTCAGCGCCGCAAGCGCTGCCTCGACGTCTTTCTGATTGCGCTCGGAACGCAGGCGCGTCAGCTTGTCGATCTGCAGGCGACGAACATTGGAATTGTCGACCTTCAGAATATCGATCGAAGCCTCGTCGGCCGGCTTGTACTTGTTGACTCCGATCACGGCCTGCCGGCCTGCGTCGATCCGCGCCTGCGTCTTGGCGGAGGCCTCCTCGATGCGCAGCTTCGGCACGCCGGCTTCGATTGCCTTGGCCATGCCGCCGAGTTCCTCGATTTCCTGGATGTGGCCCCAGGCCTTCGCGGCCAAATCGCGGGTCAGCCGCTCGACATAGTAGGACCCGCCCCAGGGATCGATGGTGCGGGTGGTTCCGCTTTCCTGCTGCAGGAACAGCTGTGTGTTGCGCGCAATCCGCGCGGAGAAATCGGTCGGCAGCGCCAAGGCTTCGTCGAGCGCGTTGGTGTGAAGCGACTGCGTATGGCCTTGCGTCGCCGCCATTGCCTCGATCGTGGTGCGAACCACGTTGTTGAAGACATCCTGCGCGGTCAGCGACCAGCCGGAGGTCTGGCAATGCGTGCGCAGCGACAGCGAACGCGGGTCCTTCGGATTGAAAGGCTTCAGAAGCTTGGCCCAGAGCAGCCGAGCGGCGCGCATCTTGGCGACTTCCATGAAGAAGTTCATCCCGATCGCCCAGAAGAACGACAGGCGCGGCGCAAAACGGTCGACATCGAGGCCCGCGGCAAGCCCGGCGCGCAAATATTCGACGCCGTCGGCCAGCGTATAGGCGAGCTCCAGGTCCTGCGTCGCGCCCGCTTCCTGCATGTGATAGCCGGAGATCGAGATCGAATTGAACTTCGGCATCCTCTGCGAAGTGAAGGCGAAGATGTCGGAGATGATCCGCATCGAAGGCGTCGGCGGATAGATATAGGTGTTCCGCACCATGAACTCTTTCAGAATGTCGTTCTGAATGGTGCCCGACAGTTTCTCCGGCGGCACGCCCTGTTCCTCGGCGGCCACGACGAACAGAGCGAGGATCGGCAGCACCGCGCCGTTCATGGTCATCGACACGCTCATCTGGTCGAGCGGGATGCCGGCGAACAAGGTGTGCATGTCGTAGATCGAATTCGATCGCGACGCCGGCCATGCCAACGTCGCCGGAGACGCGCGGATGATCTGAATCGTATCCACGGTGGGTCGCGAGATCGAAGGCGACTGAGAGGCCTTTTTGTCCCGCGGCAAGGTTGCGGCGATAGAAGGCGTTGGAGTCCTCCGCCGTGGAGAAGCCGGCATATTGCCTGATCGTCCAGGGCTGATTGACATACATGGTCGGGTAGGGGCCGCGCAGATAGGGCGCGATGCCGGGCCAGGTATCGAGGAAGTCGACGCCTGCAAGGTCTGCCTCGCCATAGCCGGGATTGACTAGAATTCCCTCGGGCGTCAGCCAAGGCTCGGCGCTGCCGCCGGGCTGGGCCGTTGGAGCCCTTTCGAAGGCGATGTTGGCGAAGTTCGGGATGCGGCTCATGGTTCTGATCCTAGCACGGTCGCGAGGCGCGGGCCGCCTTCAATCATGATCCGAATGCTGGTGGTTGACGATCGTCGCCATCTTGTCCGGTCCATAATTCTGCAGCGTGGTCTGGCTCGGCAGGTTGGAAATCCCCACCACCCAACCGAGCCGGGATTCCGTGCCGTATTGCCGGGTCGGGATCACCCGGTCAGGCCGGTCGAACGCGCCGGTCATGATCTCGATCCGCGGTCCGTCGATGCGGCGGAAGCTCAAGGGGGTGCCGCACTGGCGGCAGAAATCGCGCTCGGCGATCGAGGAGGACCTGAACGCCGCCGGCGTGCCGCGGGTCCAGCTGAAATCGTCCTTTTCGATGTCGGCAAAGGAGGCGAAGGGGGCGCCGGCCGCCTTCTGGCACATCCGGCAATGGCAGATGCTGACCCGCACCGGCGCGGCCTTCAGCGCGAAGCGGATGGCGCCGCATTGGCAGCCGCCGGTCAGCACGGGTTTGGTCGTAGCCTCCGTCATGCTCAATCCATCCGCTTGTAGGCTTCACACAGCGTCGCCAGTGCATCACCGCCGGCAAAGATGAACTCGCCGACCCCGGCTCCGCGTAGTTTCGTTTCATGCTCACCGGGGCGTCCTGCCAGATAGATATGCTTGGCACCGACCGATTGCAGGGCCTTGGCGGCTGCGCTTGCCTGCTGGGCATAGAGCTGGTCGGAGGAACAAAGGCAGACGAGCGGTGCGCCTGAGGACGTGTAAGCCGTGGCGAGGGCGAATGGATCGGTAAAGCCTTCGCTGTCGATTGCCTCGATCCCGCCCGTCTCGAAAAAGCTCTTGGCGAAAGTGGCGCGTGCGGTGAAATCGGCAGCCGTGCCGAGATTGGCAAGGAACACGCGGGGACGATTGCCTTTCTCTTTCAGGCTTTGATCCGAGCGGTCGCGCAGGCGCTCGAACGGCTCCGCGAGCCGCTTCGCCTCGAGCGCTTCGAAGGTGGGGCCGGATTTGGCGTTGGGGACAAAGGCGATCGGCCTCACGTCTTCGACCGCAACATTAGTTTCGTGCAGATTGGGAAACTCGCTTGCGCCGGTCAGCACATCCTTGCGCCTTGCGACATTCGCCCCGCGCGCTTTCCGCGTCGCGGCGACCTTGCCCTGGATCACGCCCTGCTGGAGCGCCGCAAAGACGCCGCCGGCTTTTTCGATCTCCTGGAACAGCGACCAAGCGGTGTCGCACAGCTCCCCCGTCAGGCTCTCGATGCCGCCGGAGCCGGCCGCGGGATCGGACACCTTGGCGAGGTTGGATTCCTCCAGAAGAATAAGCTGCGTGTTGCGCGCCGCGCGCCGCGCGAAGGCATTCGGCAGTCCCAGCGCCAGCGTATGCGGCAGCACGGTGATGGCATCGGCGCCGCCAAGTCCGGCGGCGAATGTCGCCATGGTCGCGCGCAGTATGTTCACGTAGGAGTCTCGCTGGGTCAGCATGCGCCAGGCCGTTTCGGCTGCGACGAAAACGGCCTTCGGCGTCACCCCACAGGCTGCCTCGACCCGCGCCCACAGCAAGCGAAGCGCGCGGAATTTCGCGATCGTCAGGAATTGATCGGCATCTGCGCTGAGCCGGAATGCCAACGCGTCGCGCGCGCGTTCGAGCACGATGCCGCCGGCTTCCATGGCCCGCAGATAGGCGAGGGCGACCGACAATGCGAAAGCCAATTCCTGCGCCTCCGATCCGCCGGCATCGTGCACCGGACGGCCATCGGCAAGCGCGAATGGGCCCTTGAAGCCGCGACCCATGAGGTCGACGATCATTTTGGCGAACGGCTTCTCAATCTCGTTCCACGCCGCGGCGCCGCCGCCTCGGACCGCCATGGTGGAGAGCGGCTGATAGTTGAAGCGGAGATCGACCTTCGCCGGATCGACGTGACTGGCATCGATCAGCCCGGCGAGGTTGGCGCCGACACTCTCGCGTCCGAGCACCGGATTGAGCGAAATCGAAACCCCGGCATCGAAGATCACACCGGCAAACAGGCGCTTCAGCGTCTCCGGGCTCGCATTGGGCGCACCAAAACCGCGCGCACCAGGGCCGTCCTGAAATTCGATCTCGAGCCCGGTCGCACCGTTTTCGAGCTCCTGCAGGGCGATCGCATTGGACTTTGCGACATCCGGATGGTCGATCCGCTGCATGATTTGCCAAGGCTGCGTGGCGGCGCGCCCGACGATCGGCGTGACGTTCCTGGCACGCTGGTAGATCGGGGCGATCTTCAGCCCATCATAGGTCTTGCTGACCAGCTTCTCGAACGGCGCACCCTTCAGCACGCCGTCGACCAGCTTGCGCCAGTCGTCATGGCTGGCCGGCGGGAAGTCGGCGGCAAGGGCGAGGTCGTCAGTCGCGGATGTCATTCAGTAGGGTGCTCCCGGGACGCTTCTTTATCTTGGCAGCTTGATCTTAGCCCGAAATTGCCACGTCGTGGCGGCCAAGCCAAATGCTTGTTTTCGCCGTCTTTTCCGTTAATCCCGGTCCGGAAGCCGCGCGATACCCTCGCATCCGATGTCCGCCAGCGCGGCCCTCGCACGACGGCCCGCGATCAGTCGGTCCGGCGCGATTTCGGCCAATGGCACGAGCACGAAGGCGCGCTCGAACAGACGCGGATGCGGCAGGGTCAGTTCCGGCCGTTCCATCTTGATATCGTCGTATGTAATGAGATCGAGATCGAGGGGGCGCGGTCCCCATCGCCGTTCCTTGGACCGGTCGCGGCCGAACGCCTGTTCGATCTTTTGCAGGGCCGCAAGCAGTGCAAGGGGCGCAAGGTCGGTTTCGATCATGATACAGGCGTTGACGAAGGGTGCCTGGTCTGTGTTGCCCCAAGGGGGCGTTTTATAGTCCGATGATCGCGCCAGCAGCACGGCTTTTGACGAGGTGCAGATGTCGGCAATTGCCTTCTCGAATGTCGTGCGGACATCGCCGACATTGCCACCGAGCGCGATGACCGCGCTAGCCATGGCGGTTGCGTGTCAGCACCACGCCAACATCGTCGAAGATCGCCGCAATCGGTGCATGCGGCTTGTGCACGGTGACCTTGACGGCACGGATGCGCGGAAATGCCGCAAGAATAGCATCGGCCACCGCGCCGGCGGCCCGTTCAAGCAGCTTGTAGTTGGTATCCTTGAAGGCTGAGGTCGCGGTCGCCACTACGTTGGAATAGGACACAGTGTCGGCGAGCCGATCGGTGCGCGAGGATTCAGAGAGATCCGTGAACAATTCGAGGTCTATCACGAAACGCTGCCCGACCTCGGTCTCGTGCTCCATCACGCCGTGACGCGCATGGATGACCACTCCGGTGATAAAGATCGTGTCGGTCATCGCAGATCCTCTATCGCGACCGCGACCCGTAACGCCTGCACCGTCTCGGCCACGTCATGGGTGCGGATGATCCGCGCGCCGTGCTGGGCGGCGATCAGATGCGCGGCGATCGATCCGCCCAGCCGATGCTGTGGCTCCGACGGAACGACGGACGCGATGAAGCGTTTGCGCGAAGCGCCGACCAGGATCGGCAGGCCGAATTTGCGCAACTCGTCCAGGCGGCCCAGCGCCGTCATGCTCTGTTCCTGCGTTTTGCCAAAGCCGATGCCGGGATCAAGCACGATATTACCTTCGTTAATGCCGGCCTTGGCCGCGATATCCAATGATCGCGCAAAGAAAGCCGACATATCCTTCATGATGTCGATGGCAGGATCTGCTTCGTCGCGGTTATGCATGACGACGACAGGCACATTGCGTGCCGCGACCAATGGCGCCATCTCAGGATCGCGCTGCAGTCCCCAGACATCGTTAGCAATCGCAGCGCCAGTCTCGAGCGCAAATGCCATGACCGACGCCTTCATGCTGTCGATGGACACGGGAACGCCCAGCGCGACGATGTCAGCCAGGATGGGCCGCAAGCGCGCCGTCTCCTGCTCCGCCGAGACAGGCGCAGCGCCGCCATAGGGGCGGGTGGATTCCGCGCCAATATCGATGATGTCGGCGCCCTCGGCGACTAACTGTCGGGCTTGGGCCAGTGCGCGATCCGGCGCGAGAAACTGCCCGCCATCGGAGAAGGAATCCGGCGTGACGTTCACGACTCCCATCACCAATGGGCAAGCCTTGCCGAACAGCGTTCGCAGCAGCGGATGCAGCGCCGGCTTGGCTTGAGGAGCGGATGAGATCACGGCCATGCGGTCGCTTTGCGCGGTCCCCGCATGGGAGTCAAGACGTCGGGCATGCTCCCGAATGCTATCCCGGTGGCGCCTGTCGGCGTCGCCCGGTCCGGGCTGTTACCTAGCTAATAGGTGATCTTGGGTTGCAGCTTGCGCGCCTGCGCGATCAGTTGCTCGACGGATTTTTCAGAAGGCAGCACCCGGACCAGCTTTCGCTTGGTGTTGACCTCTTTTATGTTCTGTGCGAGGCGCGCCGGATTGCGCAGGGCCAACTCGCGGACCGTGGGGACGCCAGCTGCGCGAACCAGCCCGACCTTGGCCCTTCCCATGCCCGGGATGCGCATATAGTCGGAGACGTTTGCCCACTCCAGCAATTGCTGCTCGCTGATCCCGGTCTTCGCCGCCAGCGTCTTGCGTCCTTTGACGGAATGAGTGGCTTCGAGCAGTGCGTCGGTGGTGCGGATGCCAAGCGATTTGAGCTTGGTGGCCCAGAAGGCGGACATGCCTTCAATCTCGGAAATTGGATATGTCATGGTACCGATATCAAAAAGGTGCTTTAGGCGAACTGGCTGAGCCCCGGTGTCGCCGCGATGATCTCGCTCATCTGATCGGCTCCGATTTTGTCTCGGCCGAACCTGAGAAGCTCACGGGCGATGTTTTGAATGTCGGCGATGCCGAGGCCAAGGCTCATGAGCCTTGTTCCGAGCGCCATCAGCCCGCCGCCTATCAATCTCGCGAGACTGCCACCGGTGTTCGAGGCCGCAATCGCAGCTTCAGCACCCGGAATCTTGTCAATCAACGCTTGAACTTTATCGGAAGGTCCTTCGTTGCGCAGAAAGTCTAAGATAATGCCGACGGTCTTTTCCGCTACAGCACTATCGATGCCGGCTTTCATGGCCAGCTCGCCAATCAATTCGTCCATAATGCCCGCCCTCAGCCGATTAAACACCGGCCCCAAGACGAATGATCTTGAGCTTCCGTGATTCGAAATACAAGCGATGACCGTTCGTCAAGATGAGATTCGCATCGAGAGTGTTGCACCAATGCAAGAGCTGCCGTGAAATGCGCAGAGAATTTTCGTGGCAGAACATATTCACTCCGATTTTGGGCGGAAACGAGCGACAAGCCGGTCATTCGCGCGCCTTTGGTCCAGTTTGTGGTAAGGGCGCTGACCGGTTTCAATCGCCTTGCAAGATGAAGTATGATCCGGTCGACAACCGGGGCAGATGGTGAATAGGCCGAATGTGATGGGACTATCCGACGACACCGTGGCGGATACTGGTGAACAAATATTTATCGGCAAGGGCGAACAGCCTGCATGGTTGAGCCTTGCGTTTGCAAATCGCCATGGCTTGGTCACCGGAGCGACCGGAACCGGAAAAACCGTTTCGCTTCAGGTGATGGCCGAGGGATTTGCGCGCGCCGGCATTCCGGTTTTCGCAGCTGATATCAAGGGTGATCTTTCGGGCATCGCTGAAGTCGGCGAGGCCAAGGATTTCATTGTCAAGCGCGCGAGCGAATTGGGGCTCTCTTTCCAGCCCGATCAGTTCTCGACGATCTTTTGGGACGTGTTTGGCGAGCAGGGCCATCCTGTGCGGGCGACGGTCACCGAAATGGGTCCACTGCTGTTGTCGCGCATGCTGGATCTGAACGACGTGCAGGAAGGCGTGCTGAACGTCGCGTTCCGTGTCGCTGACGACAACGGCCTGGCCCTGATCGACATGAAGGATCTTCGCGCGCTGCTGGACGCGATCGCTCCGGACACCAACAAAAAGAAACCGGATAGCGAGGACGATCCGCTGGCGCCGATCCGAAAGGCCGCGCAAAGCTTTGGAAATGTCGCCAGGGCGACCGTCGGCACCATTCAACGCCAACTCCTGGTGCTGGAGAACCAAGGTGGCACGAAATTTTTTGGCGAGCCGGCGCTGTCCTTGAAGGACTTTATGCGCACCGACCGCGACGGACGGGGCGTGATCAACATTCTCGTCGCCGACAAGCTGCTGCATAGCCCACGGCTTTACGCCACGTTCCTGTTGTGGATGCTGTCGGAGCTGTTCGAGGAATTGCCGGAAGTAGGTGACCTGCCCAAACCGAAGCTCGTGTTTTTCTTCGACGAGGCGCATCTGTTGTTCGATGACGCGCCCAAGGTTCTGATGGACAAGATCGAGCAGGTGGTCCGGCTGATCCGCTCCAAAGGCGTCGGTGTCTATTTCGTCACGCAGAACCCGCTCGACGTTCCCGACAAGGTGCTCGGCCAGCTCGGTAACCGCCTGCAGCATGCGCTCAGGGCGTTCACCCCGCGTGATCAGAAAGCGGTTGCGGCGGCTGCGCAGACCTTTCGCCCGAATCCGAAGCTCGACACCGCCAAAGTCATCATGGAATTGGGGAAGGGCGAGGCGCTGGCCTCCTTCCTGGAGGGCAACGGCATTCCCTCGATGGTCGAGCGCGTCTTGGTCCGTCCGCCGACGGCGCGGATCGGTCCGGTCACGCCGGAAGAGCGCAAGGCGATTATGGACAACAGCCCGGTGAAGGGAAAATACGACACCGCGATCGATGCCGAGTCGGCTTACGAGATCCTGCAGCAGCGACTGGCGGGAACGCCGGCGACGCCAGATGGATCATCGTCCGGCGGGGGCATTCTCGGACAGATCGGTGCGATCGTCGCCTCGATCTTCGGCACCAATGTGAGGCGCGGCCGGTTGTCGACTGGCCAGCTCATCGCGCGGAACGTCACGCGCTCGGTCACCGACAAGGTGGTGGGCGGCATGGTCGCCGATGTCGGCAAATCGATCGGCGGTTCGGTTGGCGGCTCGATCGGACGCTCCCTGGTTCGTGGCGCGCTCGGCGGCCTTTTGCGGAGATGACGTTCATTGATTGCCGCAACGTGATCTGTTCCTGATGTCCGATAAAACTAACGTGCTGAGATTCCCGACGCTGCGAGCGCCGCTCGAAGTTCTGTTCCTCGTCTGCTGCGTGGTGCTGATGGCCGACGTGCTCGTTCCCGAGATATGGGGGAGCGGCAAGACCAAGGACTATCCGCTCTGGTATTGGGCCGGGCAGCAGGTGCTACATGGGATGGACCTCTATCCGAGCGATCCAAACGTTCCGTTCGGGTTCATCTATCCGCCGTTGCCAGCGGTGCTGCTTGCGATCCCGAGCTGGTTCGGCAAGATACCGCTCTATGTCTGCCTGTGCATGTTGAATGTTGCGGCGTGGTGGATCACGGTCCTCCTGTCCAACGCGATGACCGGATCTGACAAGCCGCCGAATCCGTGGCTGTTCGCTGCGCCTGGCTTCGCCACCATCACCTTCGTGTTCGACATGTTCGATCTCGGCCAGCCGAACCTCGTGCTGCTGGCGATGATGCTGTACGGTTTCTGGGTGCTGCGGCAGAAACGCCCTTGGATGGCCGGTTGCATGTTCGCACTGGCAACTGCGATCAAGGTATTTCCGGTCGCGGTCCTTCCTTATCTCGTTTGGCGCCGGCATTGGACGGCGGTGACGAGCATGATCGTTTTCCTCGGCGCGTTTCTGTTCGTCGTTCCGGCGCCGGTGCGCGGCTTCCAGCATAACGTCGCGGAGCTGAAGACCTGGTACGAGGGCATGGTTGGAAGCAGCTCGGAAAAGGGTTTTGGCCAGCGCGACGAGCAGAACTGGTCCTGGGTCAACCAATCCGTCATCGCAATGACGCACCGCTTGACGCGGCCGGTCAACTACAATCAGGACGATGCAACGAAGCCGGTGCGCACGATGAATGTCGTCGAGATCTCGTTCAAGGCGGCCAATTGGATTGTCATTGCAATCTCGCTTGCGATCGGGCTCGGTTATCTCGCTGTAATGCCGAGCGCCTCCCGGCGAACAGAAAAGTCGGATGCCGAGGAACTCGGCATCCTGTTCTGCCTGATGACTGTGGTGTCGCCGCTGGCGCGGCAATATTACTTCCTCTGGCTATTCTTTCCGATGACCGTCCTGTTTCACCGCGCCGCCTACGATCCGCGTCCGGCCGTACGGCTCGGCACGTGGCTCTCGCTTGCGATCATGGGCATCCTGATGTGCCTATCGTTCGGGGTATTTCCAAAGGACCTGCAGGCCTATGGCAACAATCTCGCCGCGACGGTGGTGGTGGCTGCATGCCTTGGCTGGCACATTCTGCATCCGCCTACGGTGAATACGGCTAGCTCGAGGCCGCCGGCGGAGATAAAACCGGCAACCTGATACTCCTTATCCTCAAGGAACCGCACATGTCCGACGCGTCGCAACTCCAATCCGTCCTCGACCGCATCGATGCTGATTTCGACAATAGCCTTGAGCGGTTGTTCGTGTTGCTGCGGATCAAGTCGATCTCGGCCGATCCCGCCTTTGCGGGTGATTGCAAGGCCGCGGCCGACCATCTTGCCCAGGACATCGCAAGCCTCGGTTTCGCCGCTGAGGTGCGGCCGACCGCCGGCCATCCCGCGATCGTTGCGAAAAGCAATGGCCACGGCGCATCGCGTCCGCATGTACTGTTCTACGGACACTATGACGTGCAGCCAGTCGACCCGCTCAATCTATGGCACCGGCCGCCGTTCGAGCCGGTCGTCACCGACCATGCCGACGGGCGCAAGATCATCGTCGCGCGTGGTGCGGAGGACGACAAGGGCCAGCTCATGACGTTCGTCGAAGCGTGCCGGGCTTGGAAAGCCGTGACAGGCTCGCTGCCGCTCGACATCACCATCCTGATCGAGGGTGAGGAGGAAGTCGGCTCGAAGAACTTCGTACCGTTCCTCGAAGCCAACAAGAGCGAGTTCAAAGCTGACTTCGCGATGGTCTGCGACACCGGCATGTGGGATCCGAACACGCCGGCTATCACCACCTCGCTGCGCGGGCTGGTTTATGATGAGGTCAAGATCAAGGCCGCCAATCGCGACCTGCATTCCGGCGTATTTGGCGGCGGCGCGCAAAACCCGATCCGCGTGCTGACCAGGATTCTCGGCGGGTTGTTCGACGATGATGGTCATATCACAATCCCGGGCTTCTACGATGGCGTGAAGGATCTGCCCCCGGGTATCCTCGCACAGTGGAAGAAGCTCAATCTTTCGCCGGAGACATTCCTCAAGCCGATCGGCCTGTCCGTTCCCGCCGGCGAAAAGGATCGCCTGCTGATCGAGCAGGTCTCGTCGCGCCCGACCTGCGACGTCAACGGCATCGTCGGTGGTTATATCGGCGAAGGCTCGAAGACCGTGATCCCCGCTGAGGCCTCGGCCAAGATCTCATTCCGCCTGGTCGAAGGGCAGGACCCGGCAAAGATCCGCAAGGCGTTCCGCGACTACGTTACCGTGCGGATTCCGAAGGACTGTAAGGTCGAGTTCGGCGATCATTCCAGCGCGCCGGCGATCGCGCTCGACTGGAACATGAAGCCGCTTGCGGCTGCGAAGAAGGCACTGACAGAGGAGTGGGGCAAGGAAGCCGTGCTGATGGGATCGGGCGCGTCGATCCCGATCGTTGCCGATTTCAAGAAGACTCTCGGCCTTGACACGCTGCTCGTCGGTTTCGGCCTCGACGACGACAATATCCACTCGCCGAACGAGAAATACGACCTGAAGAGCTACCACAAGGGCATCCGCTCTTGGGCGCGTATCCTCGGCGCACTCGCGGAACAGCCACGATAGATTGCGGCGGCCGTACCAAAACGCAAAAACGCCGCCCGGAATTGGGCGGCGTTTGATTCTGAAACGTGTAGAGGTCGTTGGCGACCTTCTACCTCGAAACTTGCCAAATTTCAATTCCGGTAGCTTTGATCGATACGGTCGAGCTTGCGGAGCAGAGGCGGCCAGACCAGGTTGTTGGAGCGCAATTCGCGGCGGTCGGGGTTGCTGAACAGCACCGCGTTCTTGTCGATCACGCTCTCTTCGACCGGATAGGCCGTCGGGCCCAGCATCCGCGTCCTCACCTGGATCGAGCAGGCACGTTCCAGCTGGTACATGCGCTCGAAAGCGGACGCGACCGAGCGACCGACGGTCAGCGTGCCATGATTGCGCAGCAGCATGTGGTTCTTGCTGCCAAGATCCTTCTGCAGGCGCGGACGCTCGTCATGGTCAAGCGCGATGCCTTCATAGTCGTGATAGGCGAGGTCGTGCGTTACGTATTGCGCGATCTGGTTCAGCGGCTGCAGGCCTTCCGCCGAGCTCGAGACGGCCACGCCGTCCAGCGTGTGCAGATGGATGACACAGCCGGCGTCCTCGCGCACCTCATGGATCGCCGAATGGATGGTGAAGCCGGCCGGGTTGATACTGTAATCGCTCTTGCTGAGCTGGTTGCCGTCGAGGTCGACCTTAACGAGGCTAGAGGCCGTGATTTCCTCGAACAGGAGCCCGTAAGCGTTGATCAGAAAATGGTGGTCTGGCCCGGGCACGCGCGCCGAAATGTGAGTGTCGACCAGATCATCCCAGCCGTGGAGGGCAACAAGGCGATAGCAGGCCGCGAGGTTGACCCGCTGGCCCCATTCGGCCTCCGTCATGCCCGACGGCACTTCCTTCAAGCGCGCATCCGCTGGCGACATGACCAGTCTCCTCCATCATTGGACGTCGTGGATGACCGTAGACGGGTGTCCAGGCGGCAGCAAGCCGCCCGGACCCAGATGGCAGATATTCGATCCTGACTTTAGGGCGCCGGCACCGACAGCAAGCTGGAAATGCTACGGCCGCGGATGTCGTAGACGCGCGCGAAAACGACGTCGTCGCGCTTGATCTCCAGCATCACGGGCGCGGTCAGGCCCTTGCAGTAGAACTCGCCGAGCGTCATGGCGAAGTCTGCGGCGTGGCTGTCCCAGCCGATATTGAAATCGGGGCCGAGGGCGACCTGCGCCGGGCGCTGCGGGCCGCAGACCGCGACCTTCCATTTGCGCCCCTGCGGCGGCACTTCCTGCTTCTCAACGAGCTGCTCGCGCAGGCCGTCGGAAGCCTGTTTCAGCGCAAGGCCCCAATAGTCCAGCATGAAGCGGTCGTCGGCGGCGCGCACGGTGCCGGCGATGTGATTGAAATGCGTGTACTGGTAGGGATGCAGCCGGATCATCTCGCCGAGCGACAGCAACAGTCCAAAGACGAACACGGCGAGTGCTGCGGGCTGCCAGCTTCGACGATTGTCCCTCATCCAGTTCATCGTCCATTCGAACGCGAGGCCGCCAAGCACGGCCATCGGCGGGATCAGGAAGATGAAGTGCCGGATGCCGTTGTAGAGCGCCGGTCGCTTCACCATCGCAATCACCAACGGCAGCGTCGCCGCGAGCGTGACCATCAACACGATCGTCTTGCGCCGCGCCGGCACGTCGGCGCGCGGCAACATCGCAAAGGTGGCAACAACGCCGGCAATCGTGAGCGCCAGCATCACCTCGGGCAGCTGCAACGCAAAGAGCGTCGGCAGGTAGGACCAGGGCATGTCGGGTACCGACACCAGGGCGCCGTCAAAGAGTTCCTTCCACGGCTTCTCGAAGAAATGCGAGAAGTATGTCAGCGCGCGAAATGGATTGCCGGGCTCGATGATCGACCATGGCCAGATCAGTCCCATAATGAGATAGCCGAGCACGAGGCCCGGCATCAGCAGGTAGAGCACGTGGATGAAGCGGCGGGTCGCTTCGCGCGCGCCTTTGATCCGCGTTTCCTCGATGAAGAGCGGGATGAAGCCGATCAGCGCGTAGACCAGCGCCAGCCCACCCAGGATTCGCGAGCCAACCGATAGCCCGGCCCCCAGGCCGACGATCAGGACGGTGCGCGGCGAAGGGTTGGGATATTCTTCCGCAAGCCGAACCAAGCCCATCATCAGGACTATCATCGCCACCGCGAACGGCGCATCCTTCGGGTTCATGAACATGTGCCCATAGAAGATCGGGCACAGCGCGAGCAGCAGGAGTGCGGCGAGCCCCGCGAGCGGACCGCCGATGCGGCGGGCAAGCCGCCACGTCACGGCCAGCCCGATCACGCCGACGACGGCTCCGACCAGCCGGCGGGTCTCGAATAGTTCGAGCGGAATGACCTTGTGCAGCAGCGCCGCGACCATGTCGAAGCCGCCGCCATACATGTAGAGATTGGCAAATGACAGTGCGCCGGTGTCCCTGAACCCGGTGCCGTACATGCGCAGGAGCAGGTCGGCATATTCGGCGTGGGTGTAGTCGTCCCAGCCAAGTCCGTAGTCATGGAAAGTGAGGGCGGCGATAAGACTGACCACAGCCAGCGCGAGCATGGCAAGGTCGTCGCAAGTCCGCTCCATCGAGCGCTGGAATGGCGTATCGATGGCCGAAGTCGTAATGGATGACATGGCTATTGGTAACCCGGCGTCCCTATTGGCCAAAGCTGGCGCTTGAGCCTCGTTCCCCGGCATCCATATAGCGCAGTTCCGTTTCCAAGTAATTGGCAATTGTGGCGTAATTCATCCTGCTGCAATGCGGTACCCGCAAAGTCTAGGTTAAATCTTCGCAAGAATTAGCGATGAGAAACCAAGGAAGTCGCTGACTTCTACCCATCAGTGACTGATGTTGCAATTGGCGGTTGGCGATATCCGTAATATGACGGTATCGTGGCCGCCAAGCCATCGTTGCGGCAATCTTTTAGCCCTGCGCGGAGCCGTTCCCGCACTCCCCGCAACTGGGCGTTTCCCAAAAAAGCGCTGGCAAATTAATGATTCTAGTGTGGTTTTAATTCAGAAGTTGTTTTGACGGACATGCGGCGAAAGTAATGAAGAGAAGCTGCTAACCACCGCGCTTGAGGGTCAATTGCATGATGATGTTGTTGCTGATGGCCGGGATCGGCGCCTTGCTGGGGGGACTTGTGGCCGTCGCGTTCGGGATTCCGGTCAAGGAATTCAGCTTTGGCAACACCCTGATCGTCGTCGGCGCAATGGCGGCCTGCACGGGCTTGATCATGATCGGCCTCGCTGTCGTGGTTGGCGAGCTGAAGTCGATCGCGCGGCGGCTCGCGTCAAGGAACCCCGCCGAAGCACGCTCGAGGGTGCTGTTCCAGGGAGGAACCACCGACGAGGATTTGTCGGATGAGGAAGATCTCGAGCCGACCATGGTACCTCCGCCCCCTGTCTTGCCGCGCGCGCGCCAGGATGTGCCAGCGGCACCGGAACCCGCCGAGCCCGTATCGCCGGCATCGAAGCAGCGGCGCAGTCTGTTGTTCGCCGCGACGTCACGAAAGGAGCGTGAGCGGCAGGGGCGTCCCGCCGGTATGTCGCCTCCGGATCTCGTTCCACCGTCGATCGCCGGCGGTGACGAGCCACAGCCGCCAGGCTTCGACGATGGCTGGGCGAAGCCTGAACGGACCCGAGGCCCAGACCTGCCGCCACTGCGGCGCGGAGGTCGGCCGATGTTCGCTGAGCAGAGCGCCGGCGTCGCCATTGCGTCCGGGCGGAGCGCAGACCAGTCAACGGTAACGGTCCTCAAATCCGGCGTTGTCGATGGAATGGCCTATTCGCTCTATTCGGACGGCTCGATCGAGGCTCAATTGCCCGAAGGCACCATGCGATTTGGTTCGATCGACGAATTGCGTGCCCATCTTGACCAGCGCTCGGGATAAGCCGCCTCTGCACTGTATTCGTGCAAAAATGGCGTTGTGCTTGCCGGTGTGCCGCAGTAATCGAGTGCTGTTCGGTAGATCAGCGAACGTATAGGTGTACAACTATACTATTCGATCTCGATTAGTACCACTTGCATGGGGGCGCGATGCTCGAAAGGTCCAGGTCATGACGGATGCCGCTAGCAAGAGCTTCATCGATTTGACCGCAAACATCGTGTCGGCCTATCTCAGCAACAATCCGACACCGGCTGCAGAAATTCCCAACCTGATCAGCCAGGTTCATGCGGCGCTGTTGCGGGTGTCGAGCGGCCGGAACGAGGCGCCGGCGGAACCCGCGAAGCCCGCCGTGTCGTTGAAGAAGTCGGTCAATGCCGACTATCTGGTGTGTCTAGAGGACGGCAAGCGCTTCAAATCGCTGAAGCGCCATCTGCGCTCGCGCTACAACATGACGCCGGAGCAGTATCGCGACAAATGGGGCCTGCCGGCCGACTATCCCATGGTGGCACCGAACTATGCGGTGGCGCGGTCCCAACTCGCCAAGAAAATGGGCCTCGGGCAGCAGCGAAAGCGCCGGAAATAGCGGCCGACTACGAGGCGGCTGTGAGCGCCCCGCGCGCATCGGCACGAATCCGCTCGACCATCGAGCGTAGGCCGTTGGAGCGCTGCGGGGTCAGGTGCTCACGAAAACCGAATTCCTTGAACACGTCCGTCGCCTCGGTCGCCAAGATGTCTCGTGGCGTCTGGCCAGAATAGAGCGTCAGCAGGATCGCAATCAGTCCGCGGACGATGTGCGCGTCGCTGTCGCCGAGATATTTCAAGACCGGTTCGCCGGTGCCATTGCGTTCGGCCCGCTTCGACAGCCAGACTTGGCTGGCGCAGCCCTGCACCTTATTTTCCTGCGAATGCTCGGCGTCCGGCATTGGCTCAAGCGTACGGCCGAGCTCGATGACATACCGATAGCGGTCGTCCCAATCGTCCAGCAGTGCGAAATTGTCTCTGATGTCGTCGATCGTCATGATGGCTCGCGTTCGATCACTTCCACAATATATAGGATTGCGGGTGATCAAAAGCGATATGTCTGCCGATACCGGAAAGTTCCGACTGTGCCGCTATGGTATGCCGCGCCATTGCACGGCGAGATCGTCGTCTGTCAGCGTGTCGCGTGGCGCCATTTCAGCGAGTTCGGAATTCGTGTCCTCGGCGCCATCGATCGAGCCGGTATGATCGGGCGGGCGCTTGTCGGTGATGATTTGATAGAGCTTGCGCGCGCCCTCCTGGGCACGGGCGCCGATCACGGATGCCGCTTGGCCACCGACATCGCAGGCTGCCGGCTGACGCTTGCAGAATTGGCTCATGTCGGACACGGCGGCGGTTGCGGCTTGCACAGCCTCTGTTGCGCCGATCTGCGGTAGCTTCTCCGATTCGGGGGTCTTTTCCCGCGGCAGGAGAACAAGCACCAGCCCAAGCCAGAATGTCAGGCGAAGCAAAAACAACATCACGCAGCCTCGACGTCTTATCTCCGGTCTGACTAGCAGTTCTGGATAAATCGCAAGTGCTTGCGCCAAGCTTAATTCGCCGAGAATTTTCGGAAAAATTGTTCGATGAGGCCCGTTCGTAAATTTTCCGTTGATGCCGATTCGCGACCATTCAGAGGCCCCATCCACCATTTCGAAACCATAAGGTCCACGTCTGCGGAAACCGGGCGTTCACCATCCGCGTCGAAAGCCGGCCGCGCGGCGCTGGAAAACCTCTGGGAAAACAGAGCCGTTCAGCCGCGAGCCCTCGAGCCTTAGTGTTCGTTTAATTTCACTCTGACACGGTGCGCCAACGACAAGGGGGCGTTCCGGCGCGTCCGATTGACGGACCAGCCGAGGCGCGAAAGCCGTGACAGTGTTGAGTATCATTCGCGATTGCCTCGATGCGCTGGTGCATCCCTCCGCACGACAAGATGCGCTGACGCGTGCGCGCCATCGCGCATTCATGGCGCCCCGGCTGTTCGGCAGTCTGGCTGCCTTCGCGGTGTTTCCGGTCTATCTTGCGATGCGCGGCGCGCCTGGCGCGCTCGAAGTCGCCGCCTTCACATGGCTGATCGCTCCTATCCTGCTGTCGTGGTTTCTGTCGCGCACCGGCCACTATGAGGCCGCGAATGTGCTGTCCTCGCTCGCACTTGCGGGGCTGGTGATGGCTGTGGCGATGACGACAGGCGGCATTGAATCCTTTGCTGCAATCTGGCTGGTCGTGGTTCCGCTCGAGTCGGCCTTGTCTGCGTCACGTCGCGTGGTCGCGTTCGCATCCATGCTGGCGCTGTCCTGCGTGGCGGTGCTGATCGCGTCAGGACATCTTGGTGTCTTGCCGTTGACGGAGATCAATCCGGCGCTGCGCGGCGCATACATGGCATTCGGCGTGGTCTCCGCGACGCTCTATGCAGCGGGCCTTGCCTTCGGCGCCGAGTCACTCGCGCGCACCAGCGTTTCGCTGTTCACGCGGGAAGAGGAGCGCTACCGCCTGCTGGCGCGGAACATGAGCGATGTGATTTCGCGTCATCGCTGCAATGGCGCGGTGCAGTTCATCTCGCCGGCCGCGGAAACGATGCTGGGCGCGCCGGCTGCTCGGATGCTCGGACACGGACTGTTCGATCACGTCCATGTCGCGGATCGTCCGGCCTATCTCACCGCGCTGTCCAACGCCGCGCGAGGCGATGAAGCGGCCAGTGTAGAATTTCGCCTGCGGCGTGAGAGGCAGCTCGATGCAAATGTCGGCCTGAGTGGCAGTGACTTCATCTGGGTGGAAATGCGTTGCCGGCCGCTTGAGCAGGCCGGAGGATCGCAGGCCGAGGTCGTTGCGGTCATGCGGGACGTGACCGATCGCAAGATCCAGGAGCAGTCGCTCGAACTCGCGCGCAACGCCGCCGAGCAGGCGGACGCGGCCAAGACCCGCTTCCTTGCGACTGTGAGCCATGAATTGCGCACACCGTTGAATGCGATCATCGGATTCTCCGAAATGATCGCTCATGAGGACACGCTTCAGCTCGATGCCGTGCGTCGCAAGGAATATGCGAAGCTGATCAACGATTCCGGCCAGCATCTGTTGTCCGTCGTCAACGGCATCCTGGACATGTCGAAGATTGAGGCGGGCAACTTCGAAATCTCACCCGAGCCTTTCGTGCCGCGCGGCGCGCTGATGAACTGCTGCAATCTTCTGGCGCTGAAGGCGCGGGAAGGCGGAGTCGATCTTGTCGTGAATGCGCCGCAGGAACTGCCTGAGATCATCGGTGATCCGCGCGCTTTCAGGCAGATCGTACTCAATCTCGTTTCCAACGCCATCAAGTTCACCGAACGAGGTGGCAGAGTGACAATTTCTGCAGACGTCGAGGAACCGCATCTGATGTTGCGCGTTAGCGACACCGGCGTCGGTATCGCCGCTGACGATCTCAAAATGATCGGCCATCCGTTTTTTCAGGCCGGCAAAACATATCAGCGTCGCCACGAGGGGACTGGACTTGGGCTTTCGATCGTGAAAAGTCTCGTCGGTATGCACGGCGGCGAATTGACCTTCCAGAGCAAGGTCGATGAGGGAACTACTGTGACCGTGACGTTGCCGCTTGCTTTTTCTCGACCGCCGCTGCAGCGGCCGTCCCTCAAGGTTGCGACACTGGCGCAGGCTGTGCGATCCGGAGTGCAGGACGAAACGGTTCAGGTGAAGAAGAGTGCCTAGAAAGAACACTGAGGATGCCGAGGCGCCACGCAGAAAGCGTGGTGGTAAAGCCGCGGCAGTCGAGGCAAGCGCCGAGCGAGGGCTCGTCATGCGCGTGCTGCTGCACAGCCCGAAAGATACAGTTGCGGGTGTGCTCGCGTCCGTGGCCGCGGGGGCCGTCATCACCAACGCGCTGTTTCTACAGGCAGGGCCGCATCCGGCGCCTATGTTCGGTTCAACGGTCGTGAATCTGGTGGCGACGCCGGCGGCATCGAGTTTGCTGCCGCGCCCGCGTCCGGCCGAGGCGGATGTCACCGCCATGGAGCTCAAACAGGCCGAGCGGGCGAGCGAATCCAGAAATTCCGAAACGAGGGCGGAGTTGAGAGCTGGAGATCCCTTGGCCAACCTCGTCAAGACGACGACGCCACCTTCACAACCGACCACGACGGCTGCGCTTTCGTCCTCACCGAACGCGCCGCGTCCGCCTGCTGCGATTCCACAGACCTCCGCTGCGCGTCGCGTCGCAGCCGTACAGCGTACGCTGACCGAATATGGCTATGGTCAACTGAAAGCAACCGGCACGATGGCGCCAGACACGCAGGTTGCGATCCAGAAATTTGAGCGTGAGCGAAAATTGCCGGTGACAGGAAATGTCTCTGATCGCCTGGTGCGCGAGCTCGCCACGATGATCGGTCATCCGATCGATCAGTAACGCGCCACTAGCGCTGATCCCGGCAGTCGCCTATCGTCTTTCCATGAGATTGAAGACCGGCATTTGGGTAGCTGCCTATCTGCGCCGCTGCCAGGGCGTGGGCGTGTTCGGCGCGGTGCGGCACCGTGGCGCGGAAGAGGCTGGCGCTGTCTTCGTCAAAGTTGCGACCCTCGACGGCAACGCCATGCTCTATGTGCCTGCCCCGCAGACCGTCTATGATGACAGCCGGCCGATCGAGCGCTTCTTCGTTCCGATTGCGCCGCAAGCCTTGTCTGAACAGGCGGTCGACGAGCGCATCACCAGGGAGTTACGCTTCGATCCGGACGCCTGGATTGTCGAGACCGAGGATAAGGCCGGACGGCATTTCCTTGATCTCGCGCGCGGCTAGCATTGAGATGGTCTAGCGCCGCCAGCCTTGCGTGCCGGTGCGGACGACGGAGCCGGAATCCTGCGTGGGGCGCGTGTGGGACGACGCTGGACGCGCACGACTGCGTTCGTCGTCGTAGAGTCCTGGGCGATATTTGGCCCGCGCGACCGCCAGCACCGAACCGCGCCATGCAGCAAGCATGATGAGCGCGGAGCGCTCGCTCAAATCATCGTAGAGCCGTGATAGCCGGTAGACGGTCTGCACCGATGCGCCGACTTCGGGTTTCAGGAACAGCAGAACACGCTGGAATACCTCGCTGGGCATGCCAAGCGCCTTTGCCGCGCAGGCGAGTGGCTCGCCGCCGGCGTCGTCCACCACCTGCGCCGCGATCCGCGTTGGCAGAATCAGAGTTTCACCGATCTCGAAGGTGAAGTTTTCGAGATCCGAGGCAAATGCCGCCATCTCCAATGTTTCGATGGCGCGTCGCGCGCGCGCTTCGGGAATCCTTGGCGAAGCCTTGAGTGGCGTGCTGTCGAGACTGTGCAGGATCGACACGCGGTCACTGGAACTCGCGCCAAAGAACATGTCGGAAATTTCAGCGGCGTCCTGCGGCTGCATGGACAGCCCCGCAGCCAGCCGCAATTGCGCATCCGTCGATGGCTTCGCCGGCGATGACTCCGGCTTCGGAGCGGGGATCTCTCTCGGGAGCGGAACGGGACGATCCGGATAAGCGGGTCTGAGCCCAAGCTTGTGCAGGATCTCGAGCGGCGTATGTGGATAGACCGCAAGCCGAGCGCATACTGCGGCGCGCGTCGCATCGTCGACTTCGTCGATCAGCCGGGAGGTCAATTCGACGAACTGGCGCTCTTCGTCGGTCGTATGTTTGCTGGCCTGCACGTAAAGGTCGGTCAGCACGCGCAGCAAAGTCGGCCTGATATCGACGCCCTCGCGGCGGGAGAGCGTCATCAAGCCATCGAAACCCGAAAATAGGGGAGTTGTGGTCATGTCAGATTACGCGACGTCAGGAACTCTTCGTGCCAGGATATGATGGTTTGCTTTAACAGCCCGTTAAGGATGACAATTTGTGAACTGCGGGCTCGTCTGCACTGAGGCCTTGCTGCAACGTCGCCCGTATAAGCACCGTTGAAATGGCCTCGCGAACTGAAATTAAGGGGCCGTTAACCATGCGCTGATCTTAATGATCACGTGCCGCGCGTCATTTGATCGCGGCGGCCATCAGAGAGAACGGACATGGGGACCATTATCCAATTTCCAGCGGATGCGACGTCGCGGCGTTTGGGCTCAACTACGGACAACGCTTCGCGCGGCGATATGGGAACTGTCCTGATCCTTCCCGTCATCCGCATCGAGCGTGAGACCGATGGATCGAGCGGAGGCCGTGGACCACAAGAGGGCGCCGCGCAGGGCGGCCGCCGGCGCCGCAGGCGCTAGAACTTTTGGGAATGCCGGAGATGTCTTTTTCGATCCGGTATCTCACGCCGCTTTTGCTCGTGCTTGCCGTCGCGATGCTCGGGGCTTGCAGTGGCGGCGATTTCGGCCGGGCGCGGGATGATGTTCGCAACGATGACATGCATCGCTGGATCGGCGCGGAGGCCACCTCCAGTGTCGGTCTAAAGCCCTCGCAATTCCAGCTCACCGACAGCGAACGGCAGCTTCGCGATCTCGCCTATCCGCTGATTGAACCGCCGCATTCGCGGCCCGCCTGGAGAACGGTGTTTGGCGACTATCAGCCGATCGTATCACCCTGGCGCCGTCAGGCTCCGCCCTTCGACCGCACGGCTTACGGCCGCGCATTGATCGACGAGCCGCACCGCTCACATTCCTCGCGCTACTCGCAGTTGATCGACGATGTGCGTGACGACATCACTCGCTTCGAGTTGTTCTACGCTACGGCCATTCCCGTGCTCGATCTCGATCGCAAGCGTAATGCGACGCTGGCCCATATTTCTGAACTGTCGCCGCGCGAGCGCGCCGACGCCGGTGCGCGCATGCAGGAAAATGCGATGATCGTGCAGTGGGTGCAGCAATGCCTGGAGCGGCGGGTGTCGTCCTATCGCTGGGCGCTGGAGCGACTGGTGCTACAGGCGCCCGACAGCATGGCCGCCGAGGCCGATCGCCTGATCATTGAACTCGCGGCGCAAACGGCGAATCCGCCGGTCACGCCGCGACCGGTCGTGGAACGTCCGCTGACGACACGCGGCTGATAGCGCGGCTCGCAGCCATAGGTCGATGGCAGCGAGAGTGACGACGGCTCGGTAATTTCGGGCGGTCTTTTTGAAGCGAGTTGCTACACGACGGAACTGCTTGAGCTTGCTGAAGCAGCACTCGACGAGATGGCGCTGCGCGTAGAGATGCTTGTCGAGCGGGTGCTTGAGTGCGCGTGATGGGTTGTTGGGAATGACGGCGATCGCGCCCTTGTCGGCGATGGCTTGGCGCAGATGATCGGCATCATAGGCTGTGTCGGCCATGACGACCTCGGCGGGCAATCCCTCGATCAAGGCTGCAGCTTGCGGGGCATCGCCCTTCTGACCCGCAGTCAGCGTGAACCGCACGGGACATCCCAAGCCTCGAACGGCCATATGGATCTTGGTGCTCAGGCCGCCGCGCGAACGGCCGAGCGCTTGATCTTCAGACCCCCTTTTTTCGCCCCGGCAGCATGCTGATGGGCCCGGACGATGGTGGAATTGACGATCAGATATTCGAAGTCCGGGTCATTGGACATCGCCTCGAAAATGCGCGCCCAAACACCCTTCACGCTCCATCGGCTGAAGCGCCGGAATACGCTGTTCCAGTCGCCGAACGCCTCCGGAAGGTCGCGCCAGGGAGAGCCAGTGCGCACGATCCAAAGCACGCCTTCCACAAACATTCGATTGTCGCGCCCGGTGGACCCCTTTTGGTCGGGGCGGCCTATGATCAGCGGCGCCATCCGCTCCCACGCCGCATCGCTCAAAACCAAACGATCCATCACACCCAAGACTGCCTCCAAAAAGCCTAAGGCTTATCCGTTCCGGTCTTCATCGAAAGAGGAGAGAGCGGAATACGATAGACCTTGAAGCCCGCAATATCCGGAAACGCTTCGGCCGCGTCCGGCGAGACCAGGGCCACGACCGCAGCCGGTACCTCGCTGTCAATCAGGCGATCGATTGCGTTGCTGTCACCGGTGCTCAGTTCGACCGCGGGTGCGCCGGCCGCCACGAGCGCGGTCCGAACTTTGTTTTCCGATTCGGAACGGCTGTTATCGATCGCAACCTTCTTGCCGGTCAGGTCCGACATCGACGTGATGTCTGGCTGAGAGACCAGGAGCGCAACCAGCGTATCGGCCGCGCTAGGCGAAGTGGAGGCAGTCGTATCGCCGTCGGCGTCCTCAGAGCTCTTGGATCCGTCGCTTCTCACCGCATTTGGTTTCGCGGCGGCGTCCGTCGTGCCCGTCATCTGCTCGACTATCGTTGCGGCCGACATCATTTGCTCCCGGATTGACCTTTTGCCGGAGTCGGCGTTGGATTCGGTTCTTGGGAGTGAAGTCGGCGCTTCCGAGCGCTTGACGCTGGATGGCTCCGCTTGTCCGCCGCTCGGCGCTTCCGCAAGTTCTGTGCTGGGTGGCTTCGCCATCCGGGGCGTTCGACGTCTGAGCCCGCGAGATGTCGCGGCGCTTTGGTTTTGCGAGCGTCCGAGGTGTCGGATTGTTTGGTGCCCGAAGGCTCGGCTTGATTGATCGTGGAAGAGTTTGCTTGAGAGATATTCGGCGGTTCGGCTTGGCGATCGCTCGGAGTCTCCGCTTGCTTGGTGGTTGAACTTGCGGTCCGTTCGGACTTCGCAGCTTCCGGCTGCATCGGGCGGGAAGCCGTCGCTGCGCGTGCCGAGGCCATGCTCGTGTCACGACGGATGTCATGAGTGGGACGCGTGATCCGTCTTGCGATACGGTTGCGAGCCGTCGGTCGTGATCTTGCTGGGCTTACTTCCGTCGCGTGGCGTATAACATCGACCGGAGGATGTTGATTGGAGCCAGCGGCCAGGGTTTTGCGAGACCACGCCATATAGGCCTGGCAAAGGCTGTTGCAGGGGACGCCGTCGATATAGACGACGTCTGGTGGGTCGAGCGGGTTGGCGTGCAATGTTCCAGCAGCACCGATCAAGACAATAAACGACAGGCAACTTGCAATACGACGCGACACGATCATCCTCCTGTTATCACTTCAGTTCCCGCTGATCACGGGAACGGCCGCGCAACGCCAGGGCCGAAAGGTAATAGGAAACATTCACGGCATGTCATGCCGGCAATCAGGTATGAAAAAACCGATGAATGTTACGCGTCACCTGAAACTGATCCGTAGAGATACGTCCTCGCAACGTAATGGTTTCGATTCCGTTCCGATCGCTTGCGGCATCATCGCTCGACCGAAACGGTAAGAACCCTGGACGCGGGTGGCGTAAGCAAAGACGTGCCGATGTCATAGGGCTCGTCGTGGAGCACGATTCGCTGGCAGTGATAAAGCGCGCTTTCACCATACAGCCCACACATCAGGCCAACTAACGTGGAGTTCACCCCCGAATGTAAATCTTCAGCGGAACCGATGTGCGCATTTTGCAGCTTGAATGGAACTTTTCGCTCATCGCGACACCACAACCAAACCGCGTGTCAGCGCTTTCCCCGCGGCGCCTCAGCCTTCGCGGGCGCATCAGTCTGAACTGCGCAGCTCGAGGCGGCGAGCGATGCCTGCGCCTGCTGCATCAGGCCCGGCTCGGGCGCCAGCGCCTTCAATATGATCAGGCCGGTCGCGGTTGGAGAATCGATGATCAGGCGGTCGGCAGCCGTCACTTCCTCGTCCTCCGGCAGATCGTTGTGCTGCGCCTCCGTCATCAGGTCGAGCTCGATCACCTTCCTGCCCGCCGAGCGATCGTTGATAGCATAATAGGCGACTTCGTTACGCGTGTAGAACGACACGGAGGTGTAGGCCTGGCTGACCGGCACCTTCAGCTTGATTGCTCCGCTGGACAGATCGTAGCGGCAGACGGCCACTGCAAATGCAGGGTCGAGATAGGGCATCAGCGTATTGCCGGGGTCGGCAGCCCCGAGTTGGGTCACGGCGTTGAGCTTCGTGATCGGCGTCAGGCGCGAATAGGCGTCCTGCGTTGCGATGCGCGGCAGCGCCAGCACGCTCACGAGATGCACCACGCCGCCGAGCAGCACGCCCGCAATGATGGTGAACAGGAGGCGGATCACGGGCAGCTCACCGTGGCAATCGTGGGCATGGGCGCGTCGCGCTGGGTTCGGGTCGCAACGCCGACCGGCGTGTCGTAAAGTCGAAGCATCAGTGCATAACGCTCGATCCCGCCCGTCGGCAGCCAGTTGCCCGCGCGCGAGCGCGACGCCACGCGGATCTCGAAGCCGCCGTCCGCGCCACGGACGATCTCCTGGCTGGTGAATCCGTAGCGCTGCAGCGAATTGGCGACCAGATGGCCTTTGGAGTCGTAGAGCGTCAGGGTCCAGAACCGCGCCGCCGGCGTCACGCCGCTGACGACGATGTCGCAGCGCCCATCAAGCGGTTTGCGTTTGTCGTCGGCGGTGGCAGTGAACGCAATGCCGTCGCCAGTGCCGATCGGTAGCTCGCCATTGCGCGTGATGGTCGCCCGGGAATAGGGGTCGATATCGGAGGAGCCGATCTTGGGGCGGGCGGTCCAGGCGCCGATCGTCAGCGTACCGAGTTCGGTGCCGCGCGTCGCCGTCATCCAGGTCGCGCCCAGGCCGACGACGGTGGCGATCAGGAGCGCCAACAAGGTGATCAATATCAGCCGCACGATGCGTAACGGTCGGTCAGCAATGGGTTAGTTCTTGTGCGGCACGGCCGCGTCGCTCGCGGTCGCCGCCGCAAAACTGTCAGGGAAGGCCAGTGTGCTCGAAGACGTCGGACGAGCCGGCTTCGGTGGTTCCGTCGCCGTGGTACGCTCGGCGGTCTTTGCGGCATCATCCAGCATCTTCTCGACCTGTACGAGGACATCGGCGCCGCGTCTAGTCAGCACCGGCGGCGGCCCAGGCTTGATCTCCGGCGGTTTGGGTGTGTTCGCTGCGGCCATGGTCGCGGGCGCCGCCGGCGGCGGTAACTTCTCGCCCATGCCGACCCCAGCAAGCTCCTTGATCTCGACGCCCTCATGGGCGGCGACCATGATGTCGTGCCAAGTCTGAGCCGGCAGCGAACCGCCGGTCATGCGGTTGGTCGGCGAATAGTCGTCGTTGCCGTACCACACCGCGCAAGTGAAGTTACCCGTGTAACCGACGAACCAGGCGTCACGATAGGCGTTGGTGGTGCCAGTCTTGCCCGCGGTCGGGATGCCGTCGAGGGCGGCGCGGCGCGCGGTGCCTTCGCTGACCACGTGGCTCATCATGCCGGCCATGTCGGCCGCGATGGAAGCGGGGATCGCCTGCCGGGATTTCGGGCCGTCACGATCCCAGCGCCAGACGAGGTCGCCGGCGCCAGTGCGCACTTCGAGCACGGCATGAGGCGTCACCGCCTTGCCCTTGTTGGGGAAGGTCGCATAGGCCACCGCGTGCTCGAGAATCGTGACCTCGTCGGCACCGATCGGAAGCGATGGCGTATCGGGCAGCGGGGCCTTGATCCCGAACCGCCGTGCGACTTCCACGATCTTGGCGCGACCCGCTTTCGGTCCGCCCTTGCCGCCAAGCGCAATCGACAGTTTCACCGGCACAACGTTGATTGAGCGCGTGATCGCCTGCGTCAGCGTCACCGCGCCGGAATAGGAGTGGCCGTAGTTCTGCGGGCACCAGTTGCCGATGCAGACCGGGCCGTCGACCACGATCGAGGTTGGCTTGAACCCGTTCAGCAGAGCCGTGGTGTAGACATAGGGTTTGAACGAAGAGCCGGGCTGGCGATAGGCGTCGGTGGCACGATTGAACTGGCTCGCGCCATAGTCTCGGCCGCCGACCATGGCGCGAATGCCGCCGTCGAGATCTGAGACGACGGTTGCCGCCTGGGTCGCGTGATAGTCGCGGCCGAACTGGCGCAGCTCGTTCTCGATGGCGTCGTCGGCCGCATGCTGCACGTTCATGTCGATCGACGTGCGAACCACGAACACGCGCTCAGTATAGGATTTCGGGAACGTGTCGACCAGCTTGCGCATCTCGTCGAAGGCATAGTCGAGGAAGTAGTTCGGCGAGTTCTCGTCGCGCCGGTCGACCGCGAAAGCAGGGTTGCGCCGGGCGCCAAACACCTGGCCCTCGGTCATGAAGCCGGCATCGACCAAGTTGTCGAGCACGACGTTGGCGCGAGCGCGCGCGGCGGGCAGGTTGATGTGCGGCGCGAACTTGGTCGGTGCCTTAAACAACCCCGCCAGCATCGCCGCTTCCGCGAGGTTGATGTCGCGCACCGACTTGTTGAAGTAGAAATGCGCCGCGCCGTCGACCCCGAACGTGCCGCCGCCCATATAAGCGCGATCGAGATAGAGCTTGAGGATCTCGTTCTTGGTCAGCCGCGTCTCCAGCCAGATCGCCAGGAACGCCTCGTTGACCTTGCGCTCGATGGTGCGCTCGTTGGAAAGGAACAGGTTCTTGGCAAGCTGCTGGGTGATCGAGGAGCCGCCCTGGCGCACGCCGCCGGCCTGGGCGTTGGTGACCAACGCACGCGCGGTGCCCGCGACGTCGATGCCGAAATGATCGTAGAAACGGCGGTCTTCGGTCGCGAGCGTAGCCTTGATCAGATTGTCCGGAAAATCTTCCAGTGGAATCGAATCGTTGTGTTTGATACCGCGGCTTCCGATCGGGTTGCCGTAGCGGTCGAGAAAGGCCACCGCGAGATCGGACTTCTTTAACCAGTCCTCATCCGCGGTCTCGCGGAACGCCGGGATCGCTAGCGCGAGCAAGAGAACCAGTCCGCCGAGCCCCATGGTGGCGGCTTCAGAGAACGGTTCGACAACGACCCAGCGCTTCCAGCCCCCGACATAGAAGCGGTCCATGAAGGTCGAATAGCGCTCGTACAGTTCACGTGTGCCGCGGAGAGACGAGAACAGCGCGGAATCAAAGCGCGCGTCCAGATCCAGACGGAAATGATCAAGCCGCCTTTTCCAATCGTCTGGGATGAACTTGCGCACCCGGAGGCCCTTGATCGGTTCGAAGGCGTTGGGGCGCCCAGCAAGGCGCCGCCGAAACGTCTTGGGGGAATGTTACGGCAAACCCAAGGCGCTTTTCGCGTCCGGGCGCTTCACTTTCGTTCTAACCGAGCGGAGCCCATAAACCAATGGTTCCGCTCCAATTATCGGTGAGAAGGATGAACATGTGGCTCGTGTGGGCGGCATATAAATCTTCCTAATCTCCACAGGTGCGTCTGCCCCCACTTCACCTTTGCCTGAGCGACCCCTACAACATCCCTACAACGTCGACTTGAAGCTGTTTTCGAAGCAACCTCGCCATGACCGCCGCACCGAAACGACCCTCCGGCCAGGAAGGATTTTTCTGGAAAACCAAGACGTTGGAGGAAATGTCCAACGCCGAATGGGAGAGCTTGTGCGATGGCTGCGCGCGCTGCTGCCTGGAGAAGCTGGAGGACGAAGATACCGGAAAGATCTATTTCACCCACGTTTCCTGCAAGCTTCTGGATGCCGGCCAGTGCGCCTGCAGGGACTATCCGAATCGCTCCGAGAAGGTGTCGGACTGCGTCCGGTTGACGCCAGAGAATGTGCGCTCACTCAACTGGCTGCCGCCAAGCTGTGGTTATCGGCTGGTGGCCGAGGGCCGCGACCTTTATTGGTGGCATCCGCTGATTTCCGGCAATCCCAATACTGTGCACGAGGCTGGCGTATCGGTACGTGGCAGGGTCGTCGGGACCGAGGACGATGTGCCGGATGCTGATCTCGAAGACCATATCGTGAGGTGGCCGGCCCTGCTGCCAAAGCGGGCGAAGCTCAAGAAGCCGCCAAAGACGTGAAGCCCCTTTACACAATCCTGTGTCAGCGTCGATCGCTGGCGGGACGCACCTATGCGCATATTGCGCTGCCGCACGGCAGTGTTAATGGCTAAATTACGACTGACATAGTGAATCTGCGCTGCAGACGCAGCGCTCCGGAAAAAAATCTCCTGATGAATAAGTTCGAACGGCAGAGCCGTTACCCTGCCGCGTGTAAGCCGTTGCCTGATGTCATCGCAACGGAGCTTCCGGAATTCCCGACCCCGGTAGTCGCGCCATCGCTCGTGCCGTTGACCCAGGGCGAGGTCCGCACGATCCTGATGAGTTTGCTGCTGACGATGTTCCTCGCAGCGCTCGATCAGACCATCGTTGCCACAGCGCTGCCAACCATCGGGCGGCAGTTCCAGGATGTGACCAACTTGTCCTGGGTCATCACCGCTTACCTCCTGGCATCGACCGCGGTCGCACCGGTATTTGGCACGCTGAGCGACATCTATGGCCGCCGTGCGATGATCATTACGGCGCTCAGCCTATTCATCGCGGGATCGGTGCTCTGCGCTTTGGCGCCGAACATGCCGATCCTGATCCTTGCCCGTGGTCTGCAGGGGCTCGGTGGCGGCGGTATCATGCCCGTGGTGCAGACCGTGATTTCCGACGTGGTCAGCCCGCGTGAACGCGGCCGGTACCAGGCCTATTTCAGCGGCGTGTGGATGATGGCCGGTCTAGGCGGACCGGTACTAGGCGGCCTGTTCGCCGAGCACCTGCACTGGTCCATGATTTTCTGGATCAACGTGCCGCTTTCACTGGCTGCGCTGGCGCTGCTGTTGCCGAAGATGGGCAAAATCCCGGTCTATCATCGGATGCGTGAGGTGGACTGGCTCGGGGGCTTGTTGTTGATGGCGTCCGCCGTGGTCTTCATGCTGGCCCTGACCTGGGGCGGCCACCGCTTTTCGTGGCTCTCGCCGGCCATACTATCGATGATCGGCGCCTCGGTCGCGCTGGTTTTGGCCTTCGTCTGGCATGCCGGGCGGGCGGATGAGCCCTTCCTGCCGCTATCCCTGATCGGCGGTTCGGTGGTGCCTTATGCGATGCTGACCGGCGGCTGCGCACTCGGCGCGATGGTTGGCCTCACCGTGCATCTGCCGCTCTATTATGAAGTTGTTTACCATCTGAGTGCCAGCGAGGCAGGGCTTGGGCTGATCCCGCTCGCGGCGATCTCGACCTTTGGTGCCGCGATTGCCGGGCGTACCATGGCGCAAGTCAAACACTACAAGCGGGTGGCGATCGCCGGCACGATTGGTGCGACGCTGGCCGGTGTCGCGCTGACGGTGACGACGCTGCCGTTGTGGGGCCTCCTCACGCTCCTGGCCGTCTTCGGTATCGGACTCGGCACCGCATTCCCGATCAGCGTGGTCTCGCTACAGAATGCAGTAGCGCGCCCGCAGATCGGCACCATCACGGGCGCGATGAATTTCTTCCGCGCCATGATGTCGTCATTCACGGTGGCGGCCTTCAGCGCCATCCTCCTGATGGCGCTCGGGGCCGACATCTCGCTCGCCGAAGGGGCGCGCGATTCGGTCAACGCGATCTCGGCCGACGACATGATCACCGCGTTCCGTTACGTTTTCGCCGCTGCAACCGTGATGATCGCTTGCGCGGCGGTGTGCATGATCGCGATGGAGGAGCGGCCGCTGGCTGGCCCGTCATCGTCGCAGCCGGTCGAGATGGCGGAGTAGGGCGAACCGACGGCAGCGCGCGTGTATCGACTATGCCCTGACAAGTCCGAGCCAAGCTTCGTTCACGTCCCCGGCCGCGACACCTCGGTTTCCTTGCTGGTGATGAACTCCAGCAGCACCGGCACGCCTTGCTGGGTTTTCTCGATGCCGCGCTTGATGGCCGGTACGATGTCTTCCGGCTTGGTCACGCGTTCGCCATACCCGCCGAAGGCGCGCGCCATCGCCGCATAGTCGCCGGAGATGTCGGTGGAGCGGTATTTCTCGGTCGAGATCGGCATCACCTTTAATTCGATCGCCATCGAGAAATTGTTGAGAAGGATCGACATGATCGGAATCCGCTCTCGCACGGCCGTCTCGAAATCCATGCCGGTGAAGCCGATCGCTGCGTCGCCCCAGACATTGATGCAGAGCCTGTCGGGCGCGGCGAGCTTGGCGCCCATCGCAAGCCCCAGTCCGTAACCGAGCTGGGTGGTCTTGCCCCAGCCGAGATAGGACAGGGGCTCGACCGCTTTCCAGAACGGCGAGAGCTGATCGCGCGGGCTGCCGGCGTCATGGGTGATGATGGTGTTCTTGATATCGACCGTATGCTGCAGGTCCCAGAGCACGCGATAGGGATTGAGCGGCGCGTCGGTCGATGTGAGCTTCGGCATCCACTTCTCGAGCCACTCTTTGTGGGAGGTGGCAATCTCGGCGGTCACGTTGCTCGCGTCGCGGTTCGTGCTGACGCTTTTGCCGATTTCTTCCAGCAGCGCGTCGAGCACTAGGGCGGCGTCGCCGACCAAGCCGATCTTTGCCTCGACATCCTTGTTGAGGTGATTGGGATCGAGCGTCGAATGAATAATTGTCTTGCCCTTCGGCATAGCGATTCCGAAATTCGTTTCGGTGAACGAGCAGCCGATCCCGAAGATGACGTCGGCCCCCGACAGGAACTTCGGCACCGCGCGCGGCACCGCAAGCCCGCCCGAGCCGAGCGAGAGCGGGTGCGTTTCCGGAAACGACGACTTGCCGCCTAGGCTTGTGGTGACGGGAATGGCGAGCCGCTCGGCAAGCTGCCGCAATTGCGGCCAGGCGCGCGCGTAGTGCACGCCCTGGCCGGCATAGATCACCGGTCGCTTCGCGCCCACCAGAACCGCAGCGGCTTCTTTAATATGTACGGGGTCGGCGCCGTAGCGGGTTCGCAGCACAGGTGTGTAGTTGAAGGGTTCAGGAACCTCTTCATTCCACATGTCAGACGGGATCTCGACGATGACCGGACCGCCGCGGCCGTTCTTCAGTTTGGTAAAGGCGCGTCGGAAAATATTGCCGACCTCACTTGCCAGGATGATCGGCTCCGACGATTTGGCGAACGCCTTCATCGCCTGGCTGGAATTGAAATTCGGCTCGACGTTGGAGATGCGGCGCGCATAGCCCATCGGCAGCACCAACACAGGTACCGACTCGCCAAAGCATTGCGCTACGCCGCCCATCGCGTTTTCAGCGCCGGGCCCATGCTGCATGCAGAAGGCGCCGATAGTGCGGCCCGAGCTTACCCGCGAGATGGCGTCGGCCATATGCAGACCGATGCGCTCCTGCCGCACCATGACGGGGCGGATGTCGGCGTTGGCGGCATGTTCGATCAAGTGGTTGACCGGATAACCGCAGAGAATCTCAATTCCTTCGCGCTTGAGGATCTCCGCGATCGCTGTGCCAAGTTTCATGACGGTTTCCTTCCCTCGATGATGTCGGTTTTCCCGATCAGCTTGATGGCGACTGGAGCAGGAATCGGCTGCTTGGTAAAGCGCTGTCGGTTGAGAAGAAGGCGCATACGTCATGCGACTTTCACAGAGGCAGTGCGTCGAGACTGCATGCCGAAGAGTTCGAAACGTTGCGTGGACGAACCACCGACGATTTTTCTCGCGCGATCTCTAAAACAAGTTCGTGAGGCTCTGTGAACGAACGATCAATTAGTCAGTGAAGAGACCTCTTGCCCGCACATTGTCATCGCAAACGAACATTCGCTTGGTTACCAATCCACCACGCATGCAATGGGGTGTGCAATTAGGAGAATTTGATGAAGACGGGGCGTATCCTTCTCGCGTCATTATGCTCGGCGGCTAGTCTGACGACTGTCGGTGGCGCGATGGCTGCCGATCTGCCTATTAAGGCGAAAGCTGTCGAATATGTGCGAGTCTGCTCGCTTTATGGTGCGGGCTTCTTCTACATTCCGGGGACAGATACCTGTATCAAGCTTGGCGGATATCTGCGCGTTGATACTACTTTCAATGGTGGTCCTCAGGGCCAACCCGCCTGGAATGGCGATCTCGGTGCGCGCGACAGGTATGCTGACAACTTCGCAACGCGCGCGCGTATGGCATTCAACATCGATACGCGGACCCAGACTGAGTACGGTCTCGTGCGCACTTTCGGCCAAGCCGACATCCAGTTCAGCACGCTCGGTGGCAGCACATTTAATCCGAACAACCTGAATACGAACCTTGGCAACAATCCGCAGCTACTCGACAGCGTCGGCGGTGGCTACGTTTCGGTCGAATACGTGTTCATCCAGTTCGCCGGCTTCACCTTCGGTAAGTCCGCGTCTGCTTATGCCTCGCCCTGGCAGGGCTTCCCAGGCAACAACTCGTCCTTCCTCATGGGCGGTCAGAACACCGACACCGGTGTGAACAACATCCAGTACACCGCGCAGTTCGGTAACGGCGTGTCGGCCAGTATCGGCCTTGACGATCCGGTCGTCTGGGATCGCACCTCTCTCTACAACCTCTCGCAGCCGGGCGCGACCGCGGGTAGTTCTGGCATGTCCGCCGTTGGTACCTTGGGCAACGCCTATGGAGGCGTGGGGTCTCCGGACATTGTCGGCAATGTCCGCATCGACCAGGCCTGGGGACTGTTCCAGCTCTCGGCGGCCGCGCACGAGGTCAATGGCTCTTACAACCTCTTGGGCGCCAGCGCCGCGCCAGTGGTGGGTTCGGAAACCTCCGGCCACCCGGAAAGCAAGTGGGGCGGTTCGGTGATGGCTGCGTTGAACATCAAGAACATTCCGACGGGCGCCGGCGACGACATCAAGATCGATGCAAGCTATGCCAAGGGCGACACCAAGAATGTGATCGCCACCTCGTCGACGTCGCCAAGCTTTGCGATGTTTGGCGGCTCGAGCCGCGGCTATCAGAGTATCGGCTTTGGTGCGACGACGGATGGCGTCTATTCTTCGACCCATGGCATCGAACTCACGGACGCCTTCGGTGTTCGCGGCGCCTTCAACCACAACTGGGATCCGTACTGGTCGACCAGTCTCTACGGCTCGGCGTCCTTCGTGCGCTATGACGGTGCTGCCAAGAATGCTTACTGCATGACCTACGCCAGAGTGGCGACCAACCCCTCGGCCGATTTTAGCTGCAATCCGAACTTCAACGTCTATCAGGTTGGCGTGGTCACGCGCTGGACGCCAGTGAAGAACCTGACTTTCTCGGCCGAAGTGCAGTACTTCCGCCTGGATCAGGATTTTTCGGGTACGGCTACTATCACCAACGCCCCGGCGCCGAAGCCGTCAGCGGTGTACGAGTTCAGGGATCAGGACACCGTGTTGCTGCAGGCTCGCGTTCAACGCAACTTCTGATCGTAGACCTATCCTGACCGTAAAATGGCAACGCGACGCGGCAAGCTGCTGCGCCGCGTTGCCTGCTGTCAACGCCACGGGAATAGCGTGCATTGCGACATGTCCTGAAATCGGGCTTGAAATAGCCTCTCTTGGCGAATGTCTTAATGAAATCTTCAGCCTGTTCTTCAACTCGTCGGCAACCCCAAGCGCGCTAGATTGCGTGGCCGGCATCAGTGCGGGATATGTCCGTCTAGGAAGCGGTCACAGGAGTGTGGAATGCGGCGGCTGATTTGGAAATTCCTCGCGGATCAATCCGGCGCGACGGCAATCGAATACGCCATCATCGCGGGCTTTCTCTCGATCGTCATCGTCGTCGCCGTCAACGGAATCGGCACCACCCTCAACGGCAAGTTTGCCTCGGTCAACTCGTCGCTGAAATAGAACGCGCCAGCTAGTTGCTTTCTTGGTTCGTGCGGATGTCCTGGCAGGCTTATCGGCCTGCTTTTCCGTTTTCTGGTTCTTCCTTGGCCCGCTTGCCATTGATCGGCAGCAGCATTTCACGCTGACCTTCGATCCGTTTCTTCGGCTTCCTGCCTTTGGCCTTTGCGGTCGTCGGCGCAGCGCTCGTCTCGTCTGCCAGACTCCGCTTGAGCGCATTCATCAGGTTGATGACATTGCCGCCGGTCTTCGCCGCGACGCAAACGCCGCTAAGTTTCTTGTCGATCAGTTCGATCAGTGCCGCCTCATAGTGATCCTCGAAGTTCTCAGGCTCGAAGGGGGCGGATTTCTGCTCGACGATGTGCTTGGCGAGGTCAAGCATGTCGTTGGTGACTTTCACATCCTGGATGTCGTCGAATAATCCTTCTCGTTGCGCACCTCGTAGGGATAGCGCAACAGCGTGCCCATCAGGCCCTTGCTGAGCGGCTCCAGCGCGATGATGTGCTCGCGATTAGTCAGGACCAGGCGGCGAATTGCGACCTTGTTCACGGTGCGGATGGTCTCGCGTATCACCGCGAAGGCGTCATGGCCTCACCTTGCCGTCGGGAACGAGATAGTAGGGGCGGATCAAATAGCGGCTGTCGATGTCGGTTTTGGGCACGAATTCGTCGATCTCGATCGTGCGCGTCGATTCCAACGTGATGTCATCGAGTTCGTCTTTGGTGATCTCGATGTAGGTGTTGCTATCGACCTTGTAGCCCTTGACGATGTCCTCGGCGGCGACTTCCTCGCCAGTGTCGGCGTCGACCTTGGCATAATTGATGCGATGGCCAGTCTTGCGGTTGATCTGGTTGAACGAAATCTTCTCAGTATCCGACGTCGCCGGGTAGAGGGCGACCGGGCAGGTCACCAGCGAAAGCCGCAGAAAATCCTTCCAGTTGGCTCGGGGGCCATAGGGATGCTCCAGACACTGCGAGCGGAAACGATAACATCCGCACAAGCCGGGGTCGTGAATTTCCGAATGGCGTTAACCAGCACGGTCCTTGCGGGAGGCCGTGGCTGCAACCCGTTACCATCTTCGAGGGCCTCTGACATCCGATTGGGAACGGCCGCAAGCGGAACATCAACCGGGCACCGGGCGTTGCTTGGCTATCCGAGACGGCAAAGATGCGCGGGATTTGCAACGCCGCCAAGGCGCGATGGAGGCATCATGGCAACGACACGAGAGCACGATCAGATCGTCGAAACCCCTATGGAGGCACGTCAGGCGGAGCCCGGACCCTCGGTGCTGGCGCTGTTGGCCGTCTCCACGGGGCTTGCGGTTCTCATTCTTGGCGTGATCTGGTTCGTTTTCTTTCGGGTCTGAAATGGGCCCCGGGGCCTCGTCTCCTGCTAGGCTATGTGGCTTCGACCGGGAGGCCGGTCACAAAGCCGTTAGTCTCGTTTTGCCTTTTCGATAGGCTTTGCTAGGTCTTTGGGGCTTCCACTCCGGCGTGTTACGCATTTAATCGAGCGCCTTTGAACGCGCTGGAGCCCTGTTACGTCAAATTGCGGCACGGCAGAGCGATCGTGAAGAAAAAGTAACATAGGACTATTTGTGTTGTTCATATGCGGTTCACGCCGTTGGGGTTCATTTTTATGACGCATCTCGTGCAGTTTACCTTTGGAGGCAAGCGTGCGTCTGCTCGTCGTTGAGGACGACCCGGATCTCAATCGTCAGCTCACTACCGCATTGAGCGACGCCGGCTACGTCGTTGATCGGGCTTTCGATGGCGAGGAGGGGCATTATCTGGGCGACAGCGAGCCCTATGACGCCGTGGTGCTCGATATCGGACTGCCCAAGATGGACGGCATTTCAGTCCTGGAAGCGTGGCGCCGCAATGGGCGGGTCATGCCGGTCCTGATCCTCACCGCGCGCGACCGCTGGAGCGACAAGGTTCAGGGTTTCGACGCCGGCGCCGACGACTACGTCGCCAAGCCGTTCCACCTTGAGGAAATCCTGGCGCGTATCCGCGCGCTTTTGCGCCGCTCGACTGGACACGCCCAGTCTGAGCTGACCTGCGGGCCGGTAACTCTGGATACGCGGACTGGTCGGGTCAGCGTATCCGGCAATCCGGTAAAGATGACCTCGCACGAATATCGGCTGCTGGCCTATCTGATGCACCATACCGGGCGGGTGGTCTCGCGCACCGAATTGGTCGAGCATCTCTACGACCAGGATTTTGATCGCGACTCCAATACTATCGAGGTTTTTGTTGGTCGCATCCGTAAAAAGCTCGAGGTGGATATCATCCAGACTGTTCGTGGGTTAGGCTACCTGCTAACGCCGCCTGCCAACGGCGCTTAGCTCTCCAAGGATGCACCGCAACTCGCTCGCTACCCGGCTTTTCTTCTCCGCAACGGCCTGGGTGGTGGTGATCCTGGCCATCACCGGCGCCGTGCTGTCTTCTGTCTACAACAATGCGACGGAGCGCGCCTTCGATCGCAGGCTCAACCTTTATCTCAGAACCCTGATCGCGGAGGTTGCCACACCCGACGAGCCGCCCGATCGCCAGTTCCAGTCGCTAGGGGAGCCGTTGTTCGAACTGCCGCTCTCCGGCTGGTACTGGCAGATCACCCGCATCGACTCCGAGAAGCCCGACGTCCGCGCCTCCCGCTCGCTCTGGGACAAGAAGCTGCCGAAGCTCGAGGACAAGGGCGTAGAACTGACGGCGGCCGGCATCCGCCTGGCTTATGTCGACGGTCCGGAAGGACAGGATCTCCGTATGGTGGAGCGTCCGGTCGATCTTGGCGCGGACGGCAAGTTCTTGGTTAGCGTGGCTGGCGACGCCGGTGAGATCTTCGAGGAAACCCGAAGCTTCGACTACTACCTCTTCGGCACCTTTACTGCGCTTGGCATCGTTCTGTTGTTGACCACGATCTTCCAAGTCCGTTTCGGGCTCGCGCCGCTCAAGCGCATCTCTGAATCCATAGCCGATATCCGCTCCGGCCGTGCGGAACGACTGGAGGGGGAGTTCCCGGTTGAGATTGCGCCGCTTGCGCGCGAGACCAACGCGCTCATCGATGCCAACCGCGAAATCGTCGAGCGTGCGCGCACCCATGTCGGCAATCTAGCTCACGCGCTGAAAACGCCGTTGTCGGTCATCGTCAATGAGGCTTCGGCCCACAGTGCCGATCTCTTCGCGCGCAAGGTGCTGGAACAGGCCGACGTGATGCGGGATCAGGTTGCGCACCATCTAGAGCGGGCGCGCATTGCCGCCCGCGTAACTATCATCGGCACGGTTACCGACGTCCTTCCTGCCCTCGAGGCACTCCGCAGAACGATGGAAAAAATTCACCGCGACCGCGGGATCACCATCGAACTTGACGCCAATCCCGCAGCAAGGTTTCGGGGCGAGCGGCAGGATCTGGAGGAAATGGCAGGCAACCTCGTAGACAATGCCTGCAAATGGGCGTCGTCGCGGGTGTCCATCGAGGTTCTTGTGGATGGATCGGCAAAGGGCGACGATGGGCCGTGGCTGCGGATCATTGTCGACGATGACGGACGGGGGCTGTCCACGGCAGAGCGTGAGCAGGCCTCGCGGCGCGGCCAGCGGCTCGATGAATCCAAGCCGGGTTCAGGGCTAGGCCTGTCGATCGTGGTCGACCTTGCGGGGCTTTATGGGGGTAGCCTGACGCTCGGGAATGCGCCGATTGGCGGCCTGCGAGCCGAACTAGTCTTGCCCGGGGCTTCGTAACTAGTTTGGCGCTTCAGGTTGCGCAGGGATTACTTATGGATCCCGGGTGGACGGGGTTTTGACGGGCTTGGATCATGGCTCGGAATGCCAAAATCCGAGGTTGCTAAAGGTCTTCTTAATATCGCTGCCTTTATGGTTGGCACCGAGTAGGCGCGGCAACCGCGCATCGAATGTGCATACCGGGCGAATGAGCCAGAAATCGATCGAGCGGCTGAGGGATTATCTTGCGCAGCTTCCGCCGCAGGCGCTGGCGCTGCTGATGCGGGAATTCGAACGTGCGATCGAGCGTGGCGAGGACACGGGCATTGCCAGCGTCGTGCTGGAACAATTGCGTGGGCTCGCGCGAGGCGCGGGAGACAACGCACCCCGGCGCAGGGAGGATGCCGCCCGTCTGGCGTTCCGTGCGCTCGAACCATTCCTTGTAGATGGCAGTCTCCCCACGCGACCGGGACAAATCCGTCGCGCCTCGCTATTGCCGGTTTGGCAATGGCTGGCGCGCGAAGGCGCACCTGAGGCGGTGCACGAGTTCGAGTCCGAACTCGCAAGGATATCCGACGATGGTGAGCGAAGATCGCTTGACGTAGCAATCCGCAAACTGCAGCTCGCGACTGCCGCCTCCATTTTCAAGATCGCCGCGCCGTCCAGTGACGACAGGCAACGTGCGCTGGCTCGCGTCGGCCCACCCGATGTGAGTGAGGATTTGTTGCCCATCGGATCAGTGTTGCATGCTCGCGAGGCCCTGGATGCATTCGGCACCCGGGTGCCGAGCTTCATGCGCGTGTTCGGTGACTCGCAGATCGCCTCTGTCACCTCGTCACTCAATATTCCGACGCTGCAAACGCCACAGTTGATGCCTTTCGTGTTGACGCTGGTAATGCAGCGGCTCACAGCGCCTTGGCAGATCATCCGCGTCGCGATCAAGATGGCTGCCTCTGATGACGAGCTCCGGGTTGCGGCTACTCCCTACGGAATTGCCGTAACAATTGCTTTGCACGATCTGTACTGCCTCGCAGTTAGCCTTCGGGTGGACATCAGGCGAGGCCAGTTCGCCAAAGTTGGAGAGAATCTGAAGGCTCTTCACGACGGTGTGCGGGGCATGCGCACCGAACTGGATCTACGAAACGATTCAATTTGGGGTAAGCAACTCGCATCGATTAGGGCTGACATCTCCAACACGCTGCAATCGGAAATCGAAACCGTGCCCGGACGGGTGCGCCGCATGCTGCGCCAGCGGCCCGACAAGGAAATTCCAGCCGGAGCCAGCATCGACAGTGCGGAGGTCGAAGAGGCGGCCTCGTTTATCAATTTCGTCGCAGTCTGCCGGACCTACGCTAGCGAACTCGCAATCAACGAGGTTACGTTGCGGACCTATTCCGACCTGCAGCATTACGTCGAGCAGACGACCGAAACGCTGGTCCAATCTCTGCGCGGCGGTGACAGCAAGGTGCGAGCCTATCGGCAAGCACAAGCGACCGCGGCAATTCGATTCTGCGAAATTCTATTTGGTAACGACTATGCCTCGTTGATGAGCAGGGCAGTCGAGAATGCTTTGACGGGTGAGCGCAAATCGTCGCGTGCCCAATAAATAGTCCAAAGTGTTTGCTGCAATTTTTGATCGATAAAGTCGTGGTATAAAAATACCGTAGATACAAAACCCTATTTCATACTGCACGCATGAATTCGGCCATCATTTTCGTTGAACTTGAAAATCGAGTCGTCTCCGCGACGTACCGGAACCTGATGATCAAGGCGAAGGTCGTCCTTGTTAACGAGGCAACGGGCGAGCAACTGGCTGATCCCGTGATCACGATCTGCTCGCCGATGCCGAGCGGCGCATTGCGCATCAGGCTCCCGGATTCGGTCAGCTCGGGAATCTACTTTCTGAGGGCGTTTAACGCGCACGGAGAAGATGTGGCGCGGAGCGCCGATTTTCAAATCAGATAACTATCTATAATATTTAGGTTTTTAGCACTCGGCCTGCCTAAAGGATTGTTATTTGCGGGTCTCGGCAGGAGTGGTGTAAAGCCCAGCTGGGGCACTTCCTTCCAAGCGCTGCCGGGACTCTTATCGATGACTTTGTGGTTTGTGTTCGCGCTGATGACGGCCGCGGCGATTTTCGCCGTGCTTTTGCCGCTAGGACTGGGGCGAGCGCAAACCGGCGGCAACGAAGTTTCCGTCTACAAAGATCAACTCGCCGAGATCGATCGCGATGTTGCCGCGGGCATGATTGGGCCTGCGGAAGCCGAAGCAGCGCGTGTGGAAATTGGCCGTCGCCTATTGGCCGCCGCCAACCAGACACATCAGCCTGCTATCGAATCGCACACGACGTGGCGCCGTTCGGTGGCTGTCTTGTCGCTGGTGGGATTGCCGATCCTGGCCGTTGGGATCTACCTTCCGCTGGGCTCGCCACGTCTCATCGATTATCCTCTGGCGCAGCGCTCCCGTGCGCCCGACGCCACGCAACCGCTTGAGACGCTTGTGGCGCAAGTCGAGCAGCATTTGGAAAAGAACCCGACTGACCCGCGCGGCTGGACCGTGTTGGCGCCGGTCCTTGCGCGGCTCGGCCGCTTCGACGACGCGATGAAGGCCTACCGTAACGCGATTACCTATGGCGGCGAAACAGCCGACCGGCGGGCGGATCTCGGCGAAGTCATAGCCGCAGCCGCTGGCGGTGTCGTCACCGCCGAGGCGAAGACCGAATTTGAACGCGCGCGGACGCTGGATGCGAGCGAGGCAAAGGGCAGCTATTTCCTCGGGCTCGCGGCCGAACAGGATGGTCGCAAAGCCGACGCGGCTTCGATCTGGCGCGCGATGCTTGAGAAAGCGCCGGCGACTGCGCCGTGGCGCCCCCTGGTGGAAGCTGCATTGGCGCGGGTCGGGGCACCGGTTTCGCCGCCTCTGTCGGATAGTGCGATGGCCGCAGCGAAGGACATGAGCGAGAGCGATCGTAGTACGATGATCCGCGGTATGGTCGAGCGGCTCGCGACCCGATTGAAGCAAAATGGTGACGATGTAGAGGGTTGGCTTCGGCTGGTGCGCGCTTACGTCGTGATGGGCGACCGCGAGAAGGCAAAGGGTGCGCTGTCCGATGCGCGTCAGGCCGTCGGGAATGATGCTGAACACTTGCGGCAACTCAACGAAGGCCTGAAGGATCTTGAGCTTGATGGATGAGCACGGACAAAAGGGCCGGATATGACGCGCAAACAACGGCGGTTGACGATCATTGGATGCTCGCTTGGCGTGCTCGCCCTCGCTGCAGGGCTCGTGCTCAATGCATTGCGCGATTCCATCGTATTTTTCTCGACCCCGACCATGGTCTCCGAGCAACATATCGTACCGGGAAGGCGGTTTCGGCTCGGTGGGCTAGTCCAACCGGGCTCGCTCAAGCGTGGCGACAACCTCGCGATCACATTTGAGGTCGCGGACAACAACGCGAAACTGCCTGTCGCATATAAAGGAATTCTGCCGGACCTGTTCCGCGAAGGGCAGGGCATCGTCGCCGAAGGGGCGCTTGATGCTGCCGGCGTTTTCAAGGCCGACACGGTGCTCGCCAAGCATGACGAGACCTATATGCCAAAGGACGTCGCTGACGCCCTGAAGAAGCAGGGGCACTGGAAAGATGACTACAGTGCCAAAGCGGTTAGCGACACAGTTGCTTCGCAAGGTACCACGGCGCCGGGGAGAGTGCGGTGATTGCGGAAGCTGGACACTATGCGCTGGTGCTCGCACTCGGCCTGGCACTGATTCAGTCCACCATACCGCTGCTCGGCGCGCGTTTGCACGATCCCGCTCTGATGAGTGTCGCGCGCTCAAGCGCCCTCGCACAGCTCCTATTTGTTGGCTTGTCGTTTGTAGCGCTCGTGACCCTACATATCACTTCGGACTTTTCTGTTGTGAACGTGTTTGAGAACTCGCACTCGCTGAAGCCGCTGATCTACAAGATCACCGGCGTGTGGGGCAATCACGAGGGCTCGATGCTCCTTTGGGTGTCGATTCTCGCTTTGTTCGGCGGGCTTGTCGCAGCGTTCGGCGGCAATTTGCCGATGTCGCTGCGCGCCCGCGTGCTCTCGGTACAGGCCTGGGTCGCCAGCGCCTTCTATCTTTTCATCCTGATGACCTCAAATCCGTTCCTGCGTATACCCAATCCGCCGATCGAGGGCAGGGACCTGAATCCCGTGTTGCAGGACATCGGCCTCGCCGTGCATCCTCCGATGCTCTATCTCGGCTATGTCGGCTTCTCGATTTCTTTCTCGTTTGCCATTGCTGCGCTAATCGAGGGCCGCATCGACGCGGCATGGGCGCGCTGGGTGCGGCCTTGGACTCTCGTCGCCTGGATATTTCTAACCCTCGGCATCGCGATGGGCTCTTACTGGGCTTACTACGAGTTGGGCTGGGGTGGCTGGTGGTTCTGGGATCCGGTCGAAAATGCCTCGCTGATGCCGTGGCTCGCGGGCACCGCGTTGTTGCATTCCGCACTGGTCATGGAGAAGCGCAATGCGCTGAAGGTCTGGACTATCCTGCTGTCAATCCTGACCTTCTCACTGTCGTTGCTCGGTACTTTCCTGGTGCGTTCGGGCGTGCTGACATCGGTGCATGCTTTCGCCACTGATCCGACGCGCGGCGTGTTCATCCTTTTGATCCTCTGCGTTTTCATCGGTGGCAGCCTCATGCTATTCGCGTGGCGGGCGTCGGCGCTCAAGCAGGGTGGACTGTTCGCGCCGATCTCGCGCGAGGGGGCGCTGGTGCTCAACAACCTGTTCCTGACCACGGCCTGCGCGACCGTGTTCATCGGCACGCTTTATCCGTTGGCGCTGGAAGTCGTGACTGGTGACAAAATCTCGGTCGGTGCACCGTTCTTCAATCTAACCTTCGCGCCGCTGTTCGTACCGCTGATGATCGCCGTGCCATTCGGGCCGATGCTGGCCTGGAAACGTGGCGATCTGTTGGGCGCAGCGCAACGCCTGCTCGCTGCGGGCGTGGTGGCCCTGGTCACGCTCGCTGTAACTTGGGCTTGGGCCCGCGGAGGCAGTGCGCTTGCGCCGCTTGCCATTGCACTTGCGGTCTTTGTCGTCACCGGCGCGCTCATCGACCTCGCGGAGCGGATCGGGCTGTTTCGCAATCCCTTCGCCGTCGTGCTGCGGCGCGCACGCGGATTGCCTCGTTCGGCTTGGGGGACAGTGTTCGCGCATGCCGGTATCGGGGTCGCGCTAATCGGGATCGTCTGCGAGACGACTTGGAATAGCGAATATATCGGTACGATGAAGGAGGGGGATACGACAAAAATCGCCGGTTATGAGTTGAGGATGGACGGCCTAACGCAGCGGCAGGGGCCGAATTATCGCGAATTGATCGCATCCTTCGCGGTCAGCCTCGACGGTCAAAAGCTGAGCGAGATGACCCCGTCCAAGCGCAATTTCACTACGCGCGGCGGTATGGGGACCACCGAGGCTGCGCTTCTAAGTCGCGGTGTGAGCCAGTTGTATATTTCGCTCGGCGACCCAACTCCGAATGGTGGCATCGCCGTGCGCGTCTATCACAAACCGCTGGTGCTCCTGATCTGGTTCGGCCCGGTCCTGATGGCCTTCGGCGGCATATTGTCATTGTCGGATCGGCGGTTGCGCGTTGGTGCACCGAAGCCCGCCAAAGCGCTGCGCGGCTTGCAGGCGGCGGAGTGACCCGATGAAGCTGATTCTCATGGCGCTCGGTTTTGCAGCAGTTCTCGGCGTGTCGTCCGCCCACGCTGTACAGCCCGACGAGATCATGAACGATCCCGCGAAGGAAGCGCGCGCGCGAGATTTGTCGCGCGAGTTGCGCTGCATGGTTTGCCAAAATCAGTCGATCGACGATTCGGAGGCGCCGTTAGCGCGCGACCTGCGTCTGCTGGTGCGCGAAAGAATTGCGGCCGGAGACAGCAACTCCCAGGTGCTCGATTTTTTGGTGGCACGTTATGGCGAGTTTGTCCTGCTCAAGCCGCGTTTCGAGCGCCAGACGTTACTGCTCTGGTCGGTGCCCCCGCTGGTGCTGCTGGGGGGCGGGTTGGCCCTCTGGATGCATTCCAAACGCCGTGGGAATGTCGGGCAGGAGGGGGAAAGTTCCGCGCTGACGGCGGAGGAGGAGGCGCAGCTGAGGCAAATAACGGCGCAGGACGCGCCCCAGGAAACGCTTTAGGCATTGGCCGAGATAGCCTGGGTCGGCGGCAGCCGCCGTGAAAAATACTGTTCGGCGAAGAGGATAATCGCTCACACAAAGAAATGGGGCGAACGACCGGTCGATCTCGATTCAGGCATATGGAAGATCAGCTGACTAAGCCGTTGTTCTCCCTGCGATAAACTGCCGCATCCATTGGCCGCTTCATTACAAAAATTTAACTCCGCCGCCAGCGCGCCGTAAGGCGGCAGCCCCCATGTTCAGGGCCGAAAAGGTGCTTCCGGCGCGCCGCGGAATTCAGGCTCTTGGAGAGAACTTTATGACCGACTGTCCGACCGATCTTTCGTCCTCACAACCCAATCGCGAACCTCGCCGCTCGTTGTTGTCCGCCCGCAAATTCGCGTTGATGGCTTCTGTCGTCACCGGACTTGGTGTCGCCGTTTACGGCTTTGCGCCGTCGAACGGTCCGGTCAACGTCTTCTCCAGCCCGGCGCAGGCGCAGGTCGACAACGAGGTACGGAAGGTCGCGCAGCCGGTCGGATTTGCAGACATTGTTGAGCACGTAAAACCGTCGGTCATTTCGGTAAAGGTTAACATCAACGAGAAGGTCGCCAAGGACGATAGCGACGACGACTCGCCGTTCCAGCCCGGTTCTCCCATGGAGCGCTTTTTCCGCCGCTTTGGCGGACCGGATGGCTTGCCGCCTGGCATGCGCGGCGGCCGTGGTCGCGTGATTACGGGCCAGGGCTCGGGCTTCTTCATTTCGGCTGACGGCTATGCCGTCACTAACAATCACGTGGTCGACGGCGCTAGCAAGGTTGAGGTGACGACGGACGACGGCAAGACCTATACCGCCAAGGTTATCGGCACCGATCAGCGCACCGACCTTGCCTTGATCAAGGTGGAGGGCAGCAGCGACTTCCCGTTCGCCAAGCTGTCTGACGGCAAGCCTCGAATTGGCGATTGGGTGCTTGCTGTCGGTAACCCGTTCGGTCTTGGTGGTACGGTAACGGCCGGGATTGTCTCGGCGATGGGCCGCGACATCGGCAACGGGCCGTATGACGATTTTATTCAGATCGACGCGCCCGTGAATAAGGGCAACTCGGGCGGCCCGGCCTTCAGCACGGAAGGAGATGTTGTCGGCGTGAATACTGCGATCTACTCGCCCTCGGGCGGCAGCGTCGGTATTGCTTTCTCGATCCCCGCCCAAACAGTCAAAAATGTTGTGGCGCAGCTCAAGGATAAGGGCTCTGTCAGCCGTGGCTGGATCGGCGTGCAGATTTAGCCGGTTACCCAGGACATCGCCGATAGCCTTGGTATGAAGAAGGCCGAAGGCGCGCTGGTGGCCGAGCCCCAGTCCAACGGACCCGCTGCCAAGGCTGGGATCGAATCCGGCGACGTAATCACCTCGGTCAATGGCGAGGCGGTCAAGGATGCTCGCGAGCTCGCCCGCACCATCGGTAGTATTGCGCCAGGTACCGCGGTCAAGTTGAACGTGCTGCATAAGGGTCAAGACAAGGTTGTTAACCTCGCACTGGGTCAGTTGCCAAACACGGTCGAAGCCAAAGCTGACAATGACAATAGTGACCGTGGCGGCGTGACTCGCGGCACTGACGTTCCGAAGCTAGGTTTGACCGTCGCGCCCGCTAACAGCGTGGCCGGCGCCGGCAAGGAAGGTGTCGTTGTTACCGAGGTGGATCCAAAGAGCGCGGCAGCTGAGCGCGGCTTCAAGGAAGGCGACGTCATTCTTGAGGTTGCCGGAAAGACTGTAGCCTCGGCAGGCGATGTGCGAGATGCGATCAGCTCCGCCCGCGGCGATAACAAGAACAGCGTCCTGATGCGCGTCAAGAGCGGCGGGCAATCACGCTTCGTCGCGGTGCCGCTCGCGAAAGGCTAAGGATTGACGAGATGGAGGGTGTCGCCGGCATCAGTCGCCCCCGCCGACGGCTCTTTCCGGGGAGCGGACGAAAGTCCGCTCCCGCCAGCTACCTTCCGGCGGAAAACGCCCCCCTCCGTCGGGAGGATCTAAGGGCGGTGAGGTCCCCCAGCCTCACCGCCCCCCTTTAAGTTAATCCGATGGCGAAGGTCGCCTTGCGTGAAGTTGCCGGCCGCGCCATGGTGAAGGAAAGCCGCCCCACTTGACCGCAACCGCCCCCGAGATGCGCCTGTTGATCATCGAAGATGACCGCGAGTCCGCCGACTATCTGGTCAAGGCGTTCCGCGAAGTCGGTCATGTAGCCGATCTCGCCAGCGATGGTGAGGAGGGGCTGGCGATGGCAGAGAGTGGCGATTACGACGTGTTAGTAGTCGACCGGATGCTGCCGAGGCGCGACGGGCTATCTGTGATCGGCGCCCTCCGGGAGAAGAGTAATCGGACGCCCGTTCTGATTCTCTCGGCGCTCGGGCAGGTTGATGACCGGATCAAGGGTTTGCGTGCGGGCGGCGATGACTATCTACCCAAACCCTATTCATTTGCCGAACTCTTGGCGCGCGTTGAGGTTCTCTCCCGCCGCAATGTCGGCCCGGCCGAAGAGACGACCTATCGGGTCGGCGACCTCGAACTCGATCGTCTGTCGCACAGGGTGACCCGAGGGAAAGACGAACTGACGCTTCAGCCACGGGAGTTCCGCCTCCTGGAATACCTAATGAAACACGCAGGGCAGGTGGTGACTCGGACCATGCTGCTGGAAAATGTCTGGGACTATCACTTCGATCCGCAGACCAATGTGATTGACGTGCACATTTCGCGGCTGCGGTCCAAAATCGACAAGGGGTTTGAGCGGCCGCTGCTTCATACAATTCGCGGCGCGGGATACATGATCCGTGACGGCATTCGGTAAGCTGATCCGAACCACGGCGTTTCGCCTGACGCTGGTCTACCTGTTTTTGTTTGCGCTTTTTGCTGCCTCGCTTCTTGGCTATTTCGCCTGGAATACGCGTCGGCTGATCACCGAGCAGATCACCACCACTGTCAACGGCGAGATCAGCGAAGTGACCGACATCTACACTAGCCGCGGCCTGCGTGGCTTGGTCTTCACGGTTGAGAGTCGCGCACTGCGACCCGGTGCCAATCTTTATCTCGTGACGACGCCGACCGGGCAGGCCATTGCCGGCAATGTAGGCTCGCTGATGCCGGGCGTGATGGCGAGCACCGGTTGGATCGAGACCGCCTACCGCCGGCTCGACGAGCAGGACACCGCAACACATCGCGCGTTGGTCAATGTGACTCAGCTGAGTGGCGGCTTTCGGCTCTTGATCGGGCGCGACCTGGAGGAACGAAGGCGCCTATTCGGCATCGTTGCTCAGGCGGCGCAATGGTCGCTCCTCGTTGTGGTGGTGCTGGGAATCGGTGGCGGTATCTTCGTCGCGCGGCGCGTGTTGCAGCGGATCGACGCCATGACTGGCACAACCCAACGCATCATGGCGGGTGATCTCAGTGGACGATTGCCGGTCGGCCGCAGTGGTGACGAACTCGATCGTCTGGCGGAAAACCTCAACGCCATGTTGGAGCGCATCGAGGCTTTGATGATGGGCTTGAAGGAAGTCTCCGACAATATCGCCCACGACTTGAAGACACCGTTGACGCGCCTGCGAAATCGCGCGGAAGAGGCACTCGCGAAGTCCGGTTGCGAGGCTGATTATCGCGTCGCCCTGGAGCGGACGATCGAGGAATCTGACGGACTGATCCGCACGTTCAACGCGTTGTTGATGATCGCGCGTGCCGAGTCCGGTCAGGCGCGCGGCAATATGGATAATTTCGACGCTGCCGACGTAGCAAGTGGAATCCATGAACTCTATGAGCCGCTGGCGGAAGACGATGGTATGACCCTACGCCTTAAGACAGCGGCGGCGCCGTTGCATGGTAACCGCGAACTGATTAGTCAGGCACTAGCAAACCTCGTGGAAAACGCGATCAAGTACGGTCAGCCGGCGGCCGGGCCGCAACCGGGGCCGGTCGTTAGCCTGGATGCCAAGCAGATCCTGATCGAAGCCCGACGCGAGGATGATATTGTGCTGCTGAGCGTGACCGATCGCGGTCCGGGAATTCCCGAGGCCGACCGAAAACATGCAGTGGAACGCTTTGTCCGGCTCGAACTCGAGCCGGACCCAGCCCGGTTCAGGCCTTGGATTGAGCCTCGCTTCCGCGGTGGCGACGCTGCACGGCGGCGAACTCCGGCTCGGCGACGCCCGGCCGGGACTGGTCGCGACGTTGGCGATTCCGTCACGGACGGCTTCAATCGAAAGGATTGCGCCGCAAACCCAGGATGTTCCGCAGAAGGTGGCGTAACCGGCCAAGTAGTACTGCGCCACCCCAAAGTTCGTGTTACACCGCGCCGATCTCATACAAGGGTCGGAATTGAAGTGGGACTGGCAAGGACAATCGAACATTCCGAGTTGGCTGCGCAATTCATTGACGCGCCGCACGTCGTTGGGTCCAGCAAAGCTAGTGCTCTGCTCGCAGGCTGGCTTGCCCAACTTGAGCCGGAACAGTCGGCGGCACTTGACGAATTACTCGACTATCCCTTGGCGAAGACGATCCTGGTCGGAATTGCAGACCATTCACCTTATTTGTTCGACCTGATCCGCGCCGATGCATCGCGGTTAATCCGACTTTTGCGATGCGAGCCGGAGACACATCTTGCGGCACTGATAGAAACGACGTCGAATGAGATCTTTGCTGCCGCTGGCGAGACCGACGTGATGCGTGTGCTCCGGCACATGAAGTCGGAAGCCGCGCTCTTAATCGCGCTATGTGACATCGGAGGCGTTTGGCCGGTGATGCGGGTCACGGCGGCGCTCACCGATCTGGCGGTGGCCTCAGTGCAATCGGCGTTGCGCTATCTGTTGCGACAGGAGGCAGTTCGCGGGCGGTTGTCGCCGCCAGACCACGATAGGCCGGAAGAGAGCAGCGGCCTTTTCGTGTTTGCTATGGGCAAGATGGGCGCAGGCGAACTGAACTATTCCAGCGACATCGATCTAATCGTGTTCTTCGATCCGGAGGCGCCAACGCTAGCGCGGGATATCGAACCGCAACCGTTCTTTGTACGCATCACGCAAGCGCTGGCGCGGTTACTGCAGCAGCGTACCAGCGATGGCTATGTGTTTCGCGTTGATCTGCGGCTGCGGCCCGATCCGGCTTCGACGCAGGTCGCGATGTCGATCGGCGCCGCGTTGCACTATTACGAGCGGGATGGTCGTACCTGGGAGCGCGCTGCCATGATCAAGGCGCGGACTTGCGCCGGCGATCTAAGGGCAGGCGAGGCCATGATCGCTGAACTCGCGCCATTCGTGTGGCGTAAGCATCTGGATTTTGCGGCGCTCGCCGACGTGCACGACATGAAGCGGCAGATGCAGACCTACCGCGGTCAGAGCGAAATCTCCGTCGAAGGTCACAACGTCAAGATAGGACCGGGCGGCATCCGCGAGATCGAGTTTTTCGCGCAGACCCAGCAATTGATCGCGGGCGGCCGGCATGCCGAATTGCGTGTACGCCCGACTCTAGACGCGTTGGAGGTCCTGGCCTCCAGCAATTGGATCACTTCACAGGCGCGCGACGAACTGACCGCGGCCTACCACTTCCTGCGTCGTCTCGAACACCGCTTGCAGATGATTGCTGACGAACAGACCCACAGCCTGCCGGCCGACACAGAGGCCGTGGGGCACTTCGCCTGCTTCCTTGGATACCAGGACCGTCCCGCCTTTGTCAGGGATCTGCTTCGGCATCTGAACATCGTTCAGGGACATTACAGCAAGCTGTTTGAGGGCGATCCAACTGGCACGGCGAAACTGCCGGAGATGAATTATGGCGTAGGACCTGAAGATCCCCGGCTGCTCGCACATCTGACGACGCTCGGCTTCAAGGAACCGATCACCGTCGCCCAGACTGTCCAGCGTTGGCTCATAGGCGAGTATCGGGTGTTCCGAACCGAATCCACCCGGCATGCGTTCGCCGAATTCGTGCCCGCGCTGATCGATGGCTTGGCACATGCCGAGGAACCGGATCGGGCGGTCGTTGCCTTCGACCGCTTTCTACAAGCGCTCCAACGCGGCGGTCGGTTGATCACCCTGCTTGGTCAGAACCGCGATCTCGTTGCGCTAGTGGCACTGGTGCTCGGCGCGGCGCCCCGTCTCGGTGACATGCTGGCGCGGCAGCCGCAGCTCATGGACGGCCTGATCGACCCGCGTTTCTTTGGCGCGATGCCCGATCAACGCGAATTGTCCGGGCGACTCGCGGCGACGGTGAAGGACGCCGATTCTTACGAAGAGTTTCTCGATCGGTTGCGCCTGTTCGGTCAAGAAAGTCTCTTTCTCATCGGCACGCGCATCCTGTCCGGAACGGTGTCCGCTCAGCAGGCCAGCGGCGCCTTTGCCAATGCCGCCGAGGGTATCGTCCACACTGTGCATGGTTTGGTGACAGAACGCTTCGCAGCCCAGCATGGCCGGATCAACGGGCAGGAGACCGCGATCCTGGCGATGGGCCGGCTTGGCAGTCGCGAGATGACAGCATCCTCTGATCTCGACCTGATCCTGCTGTATGATTTTGATCCCGAGTATCCCGATTCCGATGGCGCCCGTCCTCTGCAGGGCGCGCATTATTTCGCGCGCTTCACCCAGCGCTTAATCAGCGCATTCACGACGCGGACGAACTATGGCGTGCTCTACGAGATCGACATGCGGCTGCGTCCATCGGGCCGGGCCGGCCCACTTGCGTCGCACATCAGTTCCTTCGCCGAATATCAGGAGAACGAGGCGTGGAGCTGGGAGCACATGGCGCTGACGCGGGCTAGGGTGATTTCAGCGTCGCCCGCGTTTCGTAGCCGAATCGAGCGGGTCATTCGCGACGCGCTAACTCGGTCCCGCGAGCCTGTCGGTATTGCCGCCGACGTCGCCGATATGCGCCGCGCCATCGCGCAGGAAAAAGGCGAAGACGATTGTTGGGATCTGAAAAATGCTGCCGGTGGTCTGACAGACATCGATTTCGTCGCGCAGTATCTGCAACTTGTTCATGCCGCTGAGCATCCTGACATTCTCGACGTGAATACGCTCAAAGTGCTGGACAATGCGGAGCGCATTGGTGTTTTGCTGCACTCCGATGCGGAGGTGCTACGTTCGGCCGGGCGCCTCTACAACGATCTCACGCAGATCTTGCGACTCTGCGTCAGCGGTCGTTTCAAGCCGGATGCGGCGGGCGAAGATCTGCTGCGGGTGATGGCACGCGCCGGCGACGCGCCCGACTTCTCCTCGTTGCAGGCGCGCGTGAAGGAGACCCAGGTCGATGTGCGGCGGGTGTTCAGGGCGGCGGTGGAGGAGCGCTGACGGTTCAGGCTTTCTTCAGCATCTCGATCGCCTCGCGGACGTTCGGGTCGAGATCTGCGCCGCCCGCGTCCAGATGAGCGAATATCGCCCGGCGCATGCGAGGATCCCAAAATTTCTTGATATGTTCGGCGATACCCGGAACCGCCTTGTCGTCGCTTTGGCTTTGGAAGAACTTGCCGATTTGGTTGGCCATGTAGATCAAACGGTCAGGCGACATACGTGGCCTCCGTGGCGCTCGCGCTCGCCGCGATTCGTTTCGGATGGGTAAAGACTTCGAATCCGTCGGCCCGCGCAACGGCAACGAGCGTGACGCTTGCCCGTTCGGCTGTGCGCACGGCTAGCGCGGTGGGCGCTGAGACGGCAATGATCAGCGGCGCGCCCATCGCGGCGGCCTTCTGCACCATCTCGACGGATACCCGGCTGGTCAGCAGCACCATGCCATCGCTCGCGGGTGTTTTGGCTTGCGCGAGCGCGCCGGCCAGCTTGTCCAGGGCGTTGTGACGGCCGACATCCTCGCGCAACGCGACGAAACCATGCGCAGGAGCCCAGAACGCGGCGGCGTGCACCGCGCGCGTCTCGATATTGATCGCCTGCAGGGGCGCAATGCTCGCCACCGCAGCCATGATCTCGTGCGGTGCGAAGCTCGGTCCGTGCGGGACGATCGCCGCCGGCCGAACGGCTTCTGCGATCGATTCAATCCCGCAGATGCCGCAGCCTGTCGGACCCGCGATATGACGTCGCCGCTCGTTGACGAGTTCGGCCTTGGCTGGCACGAGCCACATCCTGAGTTCGATGCCGTCATCGAGATCGACGATGTCCAGCGAGGAGATTTCATCGGCAGACTGCACGATGCCCTCGCTGAGGCTGAAACCGACCGCAAAGTCTCGCAGGTCCTTCGGCGTGCCCATCATGACTGCGTAAGTGCCGCCATTATAGGTGAGCGCGATCGCAGTCTCCTCGGGGATAAGGCGTGTACCATCACCGAGGATGCCATTGCGCCAAATTTGGCGCCTGACTGTGCGAACAGGGTCGTGCATCCGCTACTCCGCAGCTTCCATCGGAGGCGCGACGCGGCGCGACTGTCGCGCCTGGGCGTCATAGGCCTTCTGCCATTCCGACGGCCCGTTCGATGGTGACACCTGTACGGCCGTGACCTTGTATTCTGGACAATTAGTTGCCCAGTCGGAATAGTCGGTCGTGATGACGTTGGCCTGCGTGTCCGGATGGTGGAACGTGGTGTAGACCACGCCTGGCGCAACCCGGTCTGTGATTAGCGCGCGCAGCGTAGTCTGGCCGGCGCGGCTCGCAAGCCTGACCCAATCGCCGTCGCGTACGCCACGCTGCTCGGCGTCGTGTGGATGAATCTCCAACCGGTCCTCGTTGTGCCAGACGACGTTGTCGGTGCGGCGGGTTTGTGCGCCGACATTGTACTGGCTGAGGATGCGGCCTGTGGTGAGCAGGAGCGGAAAGCGTGGCCCGGTGCGCTCGTCGGTCGCGATATATTCGGTGATGACGAACTTGCCCTTACCACGCACGAAACCGCCGACGTGCATGACTGGCGTGCCCTCAGGTGCCCTCTCGTTGCAGGGCCACTGGACCGAGCCGAGTTCATCCAGCTTCGCGTAGGACACGCCCGTAAAGGTCGGGGTAAGGGCGGCAATCTCGTCCATGATTTCGGACGGATGATTGTAGCGCATGTCGAAGCCAGTCGCCTTGGCAAGGCCAATGGTGACCTCCCAGTCAGCATAGCCGTTGCGGGGCGTCATGACCTTGCGCACGCGCTGGATGCGCCGCTCGGCGTTGGTGAAAGTTCCATCTTTCTCCAGGAACGTTGATCCTGGGAGGAACACATGCGCGTAGTTCGCGGTCTCGTTCAGGAAGAGGTCGTGGACGATGACGCATTCCATCGCCGATAGCGCGGCCACCACATGGGTGGTATTGGGATCGGACTGGAGGATGTCTTCGCCTTGCACATAGAGGCCCATAAAGGTGCCTTCGATCGCGGCGTCGAACATGTTGGGGATGCGCAGGCCGGGCTCCGGGTTGAGCTTGGCGTTCCACATCGCCTCGAACTGTTCGCGTACCGCGTCGCCCGAGATATGCCGATAGCCTGGCAGTTCGTGAGGGAACGAGCCCATGTCGCAGGAGCCCTGGACGTTATTCTGGCCACGCAGAGGATTCACGCCGACGCCTGGCCGCCCGATATTGCCAGTCGCCATCGCGAGATTGGCGATCGCGATCACCGTGGTCGAACCCTGGCTGTGCTCGGTAACGCCAAGCCCATAATAGATCGCGGCACTTGCCGCCGGTGGCGTAGGTCCGTGCCGCCTCGCGCAGGTCCTTCGGATTGACGCCGGTCATGATCGCCGTTGCTTCCGGACTGTTCTTTGGCAGGGCAACGAATGCGGCCCATTCCTCGAACTCGCTCCAGTCGCAGCGTTCACGCACGAAGGCTTCGTTGACGAGGCCCTCGGTGACAATGACATGGGCGAGCGAGGTGAGCACGGCGACGTTGGTGCCCGGCAGCAGCGGCAGGTGCAGTGCCTTCATATGCGGCGATTCCACCATTTCGGTCCGGCGGGGATCGATCACGATCAGCTTGGCTCCCTGGCGCAGCCGCCTCTTCAGCCGCGAGGCGAACACGGGGTGAGCGGAAGCCGGATTGGCGCCGATGATCATGGCCACATCGGTATGCTCAACCGAGTCGAAATCCTGCGTGCCGGCCGAGGTACCGAATGTCGTCGCCAGACCATAGCCGGTCGGCGAGTGGCAGACGCGGGCGCAGGTATCGACGTTGTTGTTGCCGAAGCCCGCGCGGATCAGCTTCTGCACCAGATAGGTTTCTTCATTGGTGCAGCGCGAGGAGGTGATGCCACCAATTGCATCGCGGCCATGTTTGGCCTGAATGCCCTTCAGCTTTTGGGCCGCAAAGGTGAACGCTTCGTCCCACGACACTTCGCGCCACGGATCTGCGATCCGCTCGCGAATCATCGGCTTGAGGATGCGCTCCTTGTGGGTGGTGTAGCCCCAGGCGAAACGGCCCTTGACGCAGGAATGACCGCGATTGGCCTTGCCATCCTTATAGGGCACCATGCGGACGACTTCCTCGCCGCGCATCTCGGCCTTGAAGGTGCAGCCGACGCCGCAATAGGCGCAGGTCGTGACCACCGAGTGCTCGGGCTGGCCGATCTCGATCACGGATTTTTCGGTCAGCGTCGCGGTCGGGCAGGCCTGGACGCAGGCGCCGCAGGAGACACACTCGGAGCCGAGGAAGCTCTCGCTCATGCCGGGCGAGACCCGGCTGTCAAATCCGCGGCCGGAAATCGTCAGCGCGAACGTGCCTTGCACCTCCTCACAGGCGCGAACGCAACGCGAGCAGACAATGCATTTTGACGGATCGTACGTGAAATAGGGATTGGATTCGTCCTTCGGCATCCAGGCGATGTTGGGTGCGCCGTCGGTTTTGGCGAAAACGTGGTTTTCGCCTTGATAACCGTAGCGCACGTCGCGCAGGCCCACAGCGCCGGCCATATCCTGCAATTCGCAGTCGCCATTCGCGGCACAGGTCAGGCAGTCCAGCGGATGGTCTGAGATGTAGAGTTCCATCACGCCCTTGCGCAGCTTCTTCAATCGTTCGGTCTGGGTGTGGACGACGAGGCCCGGCATGACAGGCGTCGTGCACGAGGCGGGGGTACCGGCGCGGCCCTCGATCTCAACCAGGCACAACCGGCAGGAGCCAAATGCGTCGACCATGTCGGTCGCGCAGAGCTTTGGAATCTGAGTGCCAGCTTCCATCGCCGCACGCATGATTGACGTGCCCTCAGGCACTGTCACGCTGGTGCCATCGATGGTCAGCGTAACCGTCGTTTCCGATTTGGAACGCGGCGTACCGAAGTCCGTTTCTTCAATGAGAGACATGGCGATCTCCTCTATTCTGCGGCCTGCAAGCGCTGCGGCGCCGGGCTGAAATCTTCACGGAAATGTTTCAGCGCACTCATCACGGGGTAGGGGGTGAAACCGCCGAGCGCGCAGAGAGAGCCGAATTTCATGGTGTTGCAGAGGTCTTCGACCACAGCGAGATTCTCGCTGACGAATTCGCCGCGACGGATCTTGTCGATGGTCTCGACGCCGCGGGTGGAACCGATCCGGCACGGAGTGCATTTGCCGCATGATTCGATTGCGCAGAACTCCATTGCGAAGCGTGCCTGCTTGGCCATGTCGACGCTGTCGTCGAACACCACGATGCCGCCATGGCCGATCAGGCCATCGCGCGCGGCGAAAGCCTCGTAATCGAACGGCGTGTCAAATAGCGCACGTGGGAAATAGGCGCCCAGCGGACCGCCGACCTGCACCGCGCGCACCGGGCGGCCGGTGAACGTCCCGCCGCCGATGTCGTCGACGAGCTCGCCCAGTGTGACGCCGAAAGCCGTCTCGAACAGGCCGCCGTATTTCACATTCCCGGCGAGTTGGATCGGCATCGTACCGCGCGAGCGGCCCGTGCCGAAGTCGGCATAGGCTTTGGCGCCACCGGCCAGGATAAAGGGAATTGCCGCAAACGACAGCACATTGTTGATCACGGTCGGCTTGCCGAACAGACCTTGATGCGCGGGTAGTGGTGGCTTGGCGCGGACGAGGCCGCGGCGGCCCTCAAGACTCTCGAGCAGCGAGGTCTCCTCACCGCAGACATAGGCGCCGGCACCAACCCGTACCTCGAGATCGAAGCTATGGCTGGAGCCGCCGATGCGTGTCCCGAGATAGCCGCCGAGTTTGGCTGCGATGATTGCCGCGTTCATGGCGGCGACGGCATGCGGATATTCCGAGCGGATATAGATGTAGCCCTTAGTGGCGCCGACAGTGAGGCCAGCGATGGTCATGCCTTCGATCACCACGAAGGGGTCGCCTTCCATGATCATCCGGTCGGCGAAAGTGCCGCTGTCGCCCTCGTCCGCATTGCAGACGATGAATTTGCGATCGGCGCTCGCGTGGGTCACCGTCTTCCACTTGATGCCGGTTGGAAAGCCTGCGCCGCCCCGGCCGCGCAATCCGGATGCCGTGATGTCGGCGAGGATAGCGTCGGAGGTCAGCGTTAGAGCGCGCTCGAGGCCCTTGTAGCCCCCGTGCTTGCGATAGTCGTCCAGCGAGCGGGGGTCGACCACGCCACAGCGCGCGAAGGTCAAGCGCGTCTGCCGCTTCAGCCAAGGAATGTTGTCGGCGAGGCCGAGCTGCAGGGGATGCGGGCAGCCGGAGACGAGGGCGTCGACCAGCGACATGACGTCGCGGGTGCTCACCGGACCGAACGCGACCCGGCCCCGGGGCGTCGTGACCTCGATCATCGGCTCCAGCCAATAGAGCCCGCGCGACCCGGTCCTGACGATCTCCACGACGAGGCCGCACGCGGCGACGGCCTGCTCCAGCGCGAGCGCAACGTCGTTGGCGCCTACCGCAACGGCACCGGCATCGCGAGGAACATAGATGCGCATTGTCATCGCTGTGCCTCTGCAACGAGGGCGTCAATACGGGCTTCATCCAGCCGTCCAATGACCCGGCCATCGAGCATTGCCGACGGCGCTGTGGCGCATAGTCCAAGGCAATAGATTGGCTCCAGCGTGACGCGCTCATCGGCAGTGGTGTCGCCTATCGTGATGCCGAGCTTGGCTTCGGCACGGGCCGCAAGACGATCGCCGCCGGCAGCCTGGCAGGCTTCTGCACGGCATAGTTTCAGGACATGGTGCCCGGCCGGCTTCTTACGAAAGTCATGGTAGAACGTGAATACGCCATATACCTCGGCACGAGACAGGTTGAGCGCGGAAGCAACCATTGGGATGGCCGCTTCAGGGACGTAGCCAAAGGCCTCCTGCAGGGCGTGCAGGATCACTAGTGTCCCGCCTTCCACATGCGAATGTTCGGCAATGATTTCGGCGCCGCGCGCCTCATCCCAAGGTTCGTATACCGACATCATCCGCCTTCTTGATCAGTGGGTTATGCGCGGTGTGATAGGAATTGGAATCCTTGTAAATATCAATAAAGCTGTCTCATGCTGCGATAGGGAATGGCGATTAATAGCAAAGAAAAATCGATCGATTTGAAAAATGGAATGATGGCCCTGTCGCGCACGTCCTTCTTGCCATTCCGCATGTTTGCAGGCACCGCCCGTGATATTGAGACAAATGCGTGTAAAGTTGCAAAGAGGCGCCTGTGATCGACAAGCTTGAACTTCTGCTGGCGTTGGCTAAGGAGCGGCATTTCGGTCGGGCTGCAGAAGCCTGCGGCGTCACCCAGCCGACCATGTCCACCAGCATCAAGCAGCTCGAGGAAATCCTGGGTGTCATGCTGGTGCAGCGTGGCTCGCGGTTCCAGGGTTTCACGCCCGAAGGCGAACGGGTGCTGGATTGGGCGAGACGCATCGTCGGTGACACCCGTGCGATGCGCCAGGAAATCAACGGCCTCAAGGACCAACTCTCGGGCGAAATCAGGATCGCGGCGATTCCCACCGTGCTCGGTATGGTGGCCTCGCTGACCACGCCGTTCCGCGCACGCCATCCAGAGGTGCGGTTCAGTATCCTGTCCTGCACTTCGGCCGACGTGCTCGGCCTGTTGGAGAATCTCGAGGTCGACGCTGGGTTGACCTACATCGAGAATGAGCCGATCGGAAAAGTGCGCACGATCCCGCTCTACAACGAGAGCTACCGTTTGTTGACTGCGCCTGACGCGATGTTTGGCGATCGCAAGGAAGTGACCTGGAAGGAGGTCGGGCAGGTGCCGCTGTGCCTGCTGACCCCGGACATGCAGAACCGTCGCATCATCGATCGGGCGCTTCGTTCTGTCGGGGCCGAAGCGACCCCGACGCTCACGTCGAACTCGTTGCTGGTGCTATATACGCATGTGAAGACGGGACGCTGGGCTAGCGTCATGCCGGCGAAACTGGCGGAAACGCTGGGGCTGTCGGATAGAGTACGCAGTATTCCGATTGTCGATCCCATCGTTAACTACAGTATCGGCATGGTGATCCCGCAGCGCGACCCGATGACGCCACTGATCGCGGCGTTGGTGCATGTCGCCCGTGAAGTCGCTCCGACGTTGCAGTCGTAGGAATCGCTAAACTAGGCGGCTGCTGGCAGATGTTGTTTGGTTGCCGCGCGGGGATCGCGTGGCAGGGTGACGCAGACGACGGTGCCGGTCCCAAGCTTCGAGCGCAGCTTCATCGAACCGCCATGCAACTGGGTGAGAGAGCGTGCGATGGCGAGGCCCAAGCCCGAGCCGTGATAGGTCTTGGTGAGCTGGCTCTCGACCTGCTCGAATGGCCGGCCAAGTCGAACCAGCGACTGCGGGGCGATGCCGATGCCCGTGTCGGCAATCATCAGCCTGATCTTGTCGCTGAGCACGCGGCTGCGCACAACGACCTTGCCGCCTTCGGGGGTGAATTTCACGGCATTGGATAGCAGGTTGACAATGATCTGCTTAGTAGCGCGGCGATCTGCAACGACCGAGATGGTGCTTTCGATATCCGCGTCCAGAACCAGATTCTTGTCCTCGGCGCGCCCGGAGACCACGCGAAGCGACTCCGCGAGTGTCTTGGAAAGATCGAGCGACTCCATGTCGAGTTTCATGCGGCCGGCTTCGATCTTCGACATGTCCAGGATGTCGTTGATCACTTCCAGCAGGTAGTGCCCACTGGTGAGGATGTCGTGGCAATATTCCTGGTATTTCTCCGAGCCGAGCGAGCCAAACATGCCGCTCTCCATGATTTCGGAGAAGCCGATGATGGCATTGAGGGGGGTGCGCAGTTCGTGGCTCATATTGGCGAGGAATTTTGACTTAGTCTGGTTAGCTTCCTCGGCGCGGGTCTTTTCTTGAGCGTATTTTTCGGCGAGATCGACGAGCTCGATCGCCTGCCGTTCCAGTGCCGCCTGTGAGCGCCGTAGATCCTCGACAGTGGCGCGCAGGCGCAGATCGTTCTCGACAAGCTTCTGCTCGTGTTCCTTGATGCGCGTGATGTCGGTTCCGACCGACACGTAGCCACCGTCCTTGGTGCGACGCTCGCTGATGTGCAGCCAGCTGCCATCATCCAGTTGCGCCTCAAAGGTGCGGGCGCCCGGCGTCTGGCTGCCGCTCTCGTGCTGGCGGCTGCGGATCTGCGGCATGCTGCCGACCTCGATCACGGTCTCATAGGAAGTGCCGGGGGTGACCGCGAAGTCTGGCAGCTTGTGCAGACGCTGGAAATGCGAATTGCAGAGGACGAGGCGGTTGGTGGCATCCCAGAGCACGAAAGCTTCGGGAATGGTCTCGATCGCGTCACGAAGCCTCAGATCGGCCTCAACGGTCTTTTCGGCGAGGCTCTTTTGTTCGGTGATATCAACCGCGATGCCGATCAGGTGCAGGCCGGCATCGCCCGAGCCATGACTGAGCTCGCATCGGACGCGCAGCCAGATCCAGTGCCCGTCGGTGTGCTGCATCCGGAACGTACGATCGATGTAATCGATCTCACCTGAAATGAGCTGATCGGCGACTTCGAACAGGTCTATGTCGTCGGACTTCACTAGGGCGTTGACCTCGCCGAAAGTCAGGAGATCGCTGCGGCTGTCCAACCCAAGCATGGTGAACATCGATTGCGACCAGAAGATACGTCCGCGGGACAGGTCCCAGTCCCAAAGTCCGCAGCGACCGCGGTTGAGCGCCGTGTCGATGCGGCCGCGGACGGCGTCGTTGATGAGGTCTCCCTCGCGGGCGCGGGTCGATTGCCAATGGAACGCAAAGCCCAGGATCAGGACAACGAAGCCGGTGGTTGCCGATAGCGTCACGGACAATGCCGAAATCCGAACCCCAGAGTGGTTCAGTCCGTTCCTGGATGACGATCACTTGGCCGGGGAGTGACTTGATGAGTTGGGACGTAGCCAGGGCGCCATAGCCGTTCGGGAGCGTCATGTCGATGACGGTGCCCTGTAAGCTCGGCGCGGTGAGGAGCTGGGCAGAGCTAATGGCATCGAGAATGCGATCGGCTTCGCTTAGGCTGCTCTCCACGGGGATCCGGGCGAGGATGCGGCGATCGGCCGCGACGACGATGACGTGCCGTCCGGGGGCAATGCCCCACACCGGGACCAGATCAGGCAGGAGGAATGGCAGGCGTTCGATCTGGGTAAGGCGTTCTTGCCGGACGGAGGCAAGGCGGTCAATTCGTTCAGCAAGCACATCTGCGAGCGCAGCGAGATCACGCTTGGACGCCGCGCGCTTCTGGCGGCTCTGATCCAGAACCTGCACGAAAGCGCCAAGGCAGATCGTGATCAGGAAGGCAATAATCAAAGTGGGTACGGCACGGCGCAGCGCGGGCTCCGCCACCAATAGCCTATGGTAGGCTGGCTTCGCGATCGACTGCGCCAATCCCTTGATCGAATCGGATTGAGCACACGCGTTCGCCGCATGCGCGCGCGCCATGCCTTAGACCCCCACGGAGATTCATCCAGCTTCGGAAGAACCCCCACGCCGCTGCTTCCAAATCATCGTGATTTGAATCCAGTTTTTGCAGGCTGTCGAGAGTCAACGATTCCGCAGCGCAAATATTTCTTGTCCAACGAAGAATTGCCGCCGTGAAAAGGCTGCGATGCCGAGTCCGAAACGGGAACGTATTGTGAATCTATTTGGGCGTTAGGCGCGAGGCGGTTCGGCGTGACTGATCACGCGTTTCACTGTCGGGAACTCGCGACGCAACGCGCGCTCGATCTCGTCGACATTCTCATGCACTCGGATAACACTCATTGACGGCGCAGCGCGGCAGTGAAAGTTAACGATCTCGCCGGCCTCGGTATTTCGCACACGAACATTGTGGATGTCATGAATCTGGCTGTTCGCGGCGAAGAGCGACAGCGCGGTCTTGACGGTTTCGATGCGCTCATCTGCGGCATCGACGCCAAACGGCAACTCCGGCTCCAGCGGCTCGATGTGCGTGTCGACCTCAACATCATCGCCGAATTCGTCGCGAATGTTGCGTTCCAGTTCGTGCGCGATGTCGTGAGCTGCGATCAACGTCATCGCGCCGTCGACTTCCAGGTCGATGCCGACGATGAGCTTGCCGCCGACATCGTGCACGGTAACATGATGGATGGCGAGCCCCGAATTGCGGGCGATGACCATGATACGCTCGCGCACGCTCTCATTACTAAGCGCCACCGGCACGGCCGTAAACGTTAAGTCAGCATCGCCGAGTGCACCCGCAACCGCAGTCTGCACCCTCTGCTTGATCTCGTCGACACGATCGATGGGATAGGTGCGCGGGACATGCACAATGGCGTCGATAAAATGCGTCGCGCCCACCATGCGGACTCTGACGCGTTCGACATCGACAACGCCGGCCACCGAGATGATCGCCTCTCGCGCCCTCTCTGAGGCGCCTTCCGGGGCGCGGTCGACCAGGGTCTCGACCGTGGAACGGGCCAGCCTGAGGCCGAGCGCGGCGATCATAATCGCGACCGCGATTGCAGCTGCTGAATCGCCCCACCAGAAACCGAAGCCCGCTAACATCAGTCCAGCGATGACGGCGATGGAGCCGAGTACATCGGATGCGAAATGCAGTGCATCGGCAGCCAAGGCCTGGCTTTGCGTCTCCTTGGCCGCACGATGCAGCGCGCGCGCCCGCCAGAAATTCACGGCAATGTCGATCAAAAGCACCACAAACGGCATCGCCGAAATTACCGGTGGCGGCGTGCCTTCCCGCAAACGGCTGTAGGATTCGACCAAAATGCCGCCTGCCAGCACATAGAGCAGGGCAATCACGCCGAGCGCTGAGACGCTCTCAAGCTTGCCGTGTCCGTAATGATGTTCTTGATCGGCGGGGCGGTCGGACACGCGAACCACCATCCAGGTGATAATGGTTGCCACCACGTCGACCGAACTGTGCAGGGCTTCGGAAATCAGCGCGAGCGAGCCGATGATGATGCCCACGACGAATTTCGCAGCCGCCATGCCGGCGCTGGCGAACACCGAGATCGCTGCGACACGTGTTTTTGCGCTGGGGGAAGGATGGCCGTGCGAATGATTCATGTGCGCGGGTTTAGCAGTCCCGTGCACCACAAGAAAGCATTGGTCATGATTGCGCTATCGCCACTCATGTGCAGCAGCGAATTGCGAATTATTCCGATTTAAAGCGGCCCATCAAAGCGTCACGACAATCTTGCCGAGATGCTTGTTGGCTTCCATGTGCTCGAACGCCTTGCCAATGTCGTCGAAGGCGAACGCGCGGTCGATCGGCAATTGCAGCTTGCGTGCTTCGACAGCGCCCCAGATGTCCTTCCTGACCTCGTCGAAAATCTCGCGGATTTCATCGATCGTTCGTGTGCGGAAGGTGACGCCGATATAGTTGATCCGACGGGCGGCATGGAGGTCGAAGTTGAATTCGGCGCGGGAGCCGCCAAGCCGGCCGACGTTGACAATGCGGCCCTTGACCTTGGTCGCGGCAAGATTCTGGCTTGCGAGCTTGCCAGAGACCTGATCGACGATCAGATCGATGCCTTCGCCGTTAGTTGCCTTCAGCACCTGATCGACCCAGCCGGGATCACTGGAATCGATGGCGATATCGGCGCCGTATTCCTTGAGTCGGCTGCGGCGCATCGCATCAGTTGAGGAGCCGACCACCAGTGAGGCACCCTTTAGCTTGGCGATCTGCATCGCCATCAAGCCAACGCCGGAACTCGCGCCCTGGATTAGCACCGACTGGCCGGCCTTCAGCGCGCCATTGGTGACAACGGCGTTGTGCATGGTCGTGAGCGCGATGGGGAGGGTGGCGCACTCCTCGAAATTCATGTTCGAGGGTGCGTGGAACAGCCGGCCGTGATCGGCCAGGGTATATTCGGCGAACGCGGCGCCGCCAGACCCCATGATCTTGTCTCCAACCTTGACCCCCTTGGCCTCCGGCCCGAGCTCGGCGACTTCGCCCGCCCATTCCATGCCAAGCACGGTGCCCACGCCGCCGGCGCTGCCATGCACATGGCCCTTAGTCATACCCAGGTCAGCCCGGTTGAGGCCGCAGGCGTGGACCCGAACCAGGACCTGCGTGCCCTTCGGCATAGGCTTGACGACATCGGTGATAGCGGCGCCGTTGGCGCCATAGACATAGGCCTTCATGGAGTTATCTCTTTTGGGTTGATTTATAGCCGCTTATTCTGCGGCCTCCCGTCGCGCACCGGACATCATGCCCTCGAGCCGGCTGCGGATAATGGTTTCCGCCTCGCGTACTATGCGCGACACCAGTTCCGCGCAAGTCGGAATGTCGTGAATTAGGCCCTGTACCTGACCCGCTGACCAGATGCCTTCATCGGCATCGCCGGTCGCATAGACCATCTTTCCGCGCGCGCCGGCGACGAGGCCGCGGACCTGCTCGAATGTCGCGCCTTCCTTTTCCATGGCCACGACTTTGGTCGAGATCGTATTCTTGGCGACGCGCGAAGTGTTGCGCATCGTGCGAAAGATCAACTCGGTTTCGCGCTCGTCATTGGCCACGATCCGTTCCTTGACCAGTTGATGGATCGGGCTCTCCTTGGTGCACATGAAGCGCGTCCCCATGTTGATGCCCTCGGCGCCGAGCGCCAGCGCGGCGACAAGGCCGCGGCCGTCGCCGAAGCCGCCGGAGGCGATTATCGGGATTTTTACCTTATCCGCGGCGACTGGAATCAGGATCAGGCCGGGAGTGTCGTCTTCGCCGGGATGGCCGGCGCATTCGAAACCGTCGATCGAAATCGCGTCGACGCCCATGCGTTCGGCGGACAAAGCGTGGCGAACGCTGGTGCATTTGTGCAGCACCTTGATGCCATGCTTCTTGAACTCGGTAACGTGCTCCTGCGGCTTGTTGCCGGCAGTCTCGACAATCTTGATGCCGCTCTCGATGATGGCCTGGCGGTATTCTGCGTAAGGCGGCGGCTTGATCGCGGGCAGGATGGTCAAGTTCACGCCAAATGGCTTGTCGGTCATGCCTCGGCAGTGCGCGATTTCCTTGGTGAGGTCCTCCGGCGTCGGCTGGGTCAGCGCGGTGATAAAGCCGAGCGCGCCAGCGTTGGCGACGGCGGCGACCAACTCGGCTCGGCCGACCCACTGCATCCCGCCCTGGACGATCGGGTGTTGCACGCCGACCAGTTCGGTAAATCGCGTCTTCAACATATCTGGCCTCTGTTTCCCCGGAACGGCACCGATATATGCCCGCACCATGCTTTTTAAGATTTCGAGCGGGCAGGATGGCGTCATGTCCGGCAAAAGTCTACCGGACACCGGAGAGCTCAGGGCACCGCCATCATGCAAAGTGCGCGTTTTGATTTCCGTAGGACGGATATTGTGTTCGTACAATCCGGCCACCTTTGCGTTGCGCGCTGGGTAACGCGTACCAGCTTGTGAGCACCGACCTTGTGCGCCTTCGATGCGGCGTTCGACCTCGACACGGAATTTGTCGCCAAGGTCTCGGCGATCACCTGAACTTCCAACATGATCGCTTTTGACAGGAGGGTCGCGAGCTTGGAGCAGATCAGATCCAGCTTGGCATGCGTCAACGCGCTGATTCCGTCACGAATGCGATCGAGTACCGGCGCTTTCGTGCTGGCGGCCGCAAGAAGCTCGGCATGGGGATCTTTTCGATCGAATGGCCAAAACGTATCGAGGGGTGAAAATCAGGCACAAGCCCTCGTTCCCGGTTCGATATCGGAATCGAAGCAGGGGGAGAGCGGCGTGTGTACGGAACTCTGTTCAGGCCGCCTTGGGCGCGCCACTGGCCGCCTCATCGAACGCGGCCGAGATGTCACGCATGCTGATGACGCCGCCGAGGCTGAAATTGTCGATCACTGGCAGATGGCGGATGTGGTGCAGTTTCATCAGGTGACGGACATGCTCGAGCGAGTTGCTCGACGAACAGGCGACGAGCTTCTGTACCGAGATCAGTTGCGAAACCTTCAGATTGACTCCGGCTGCGCCGTGCTCTGCAACGGCTCGCACCACGTCGCGTTCAGTGAACATGCCGACGGCTGTGTTGCCTTCGGTCCGCACCACATCCTTTACGACTAGTGCGCTGATATCACTCGCACGCATCAGTTGTGCTGCGACTCCTACCGTTTCGTTCATGCGAACGGTGACAACGCGAGCAGTCTTCTTGCGCAGGATATCTCCGACGTTCATGGCAACCACTCCTCCCTGGATGAGCGATGGCCCTATTGTTGGTATACATTATTCCAATTGTCAAACGACGTTTCGCAAGAAAGAGCACTTCGTGCTACCAATTAAGCGGTAGCAATACTGACGTTTTCCATATTCATGCGCGGCGTCCGAACCCTTTGAGGAACGGGGAGGCTATGGGTACATACGTTGAGTTGGTACTTTGTATGCCTGCTCGTAAAAGAAAAAGGAGGCGCGAAGGCGCGCGCCTCCTACTGATCAAACGGACTCCCGTTGGGGACCGCGGTCGCCAATCACTCAGCCGGCTGTCCAACTGCTCTGCCGTCCTTGTTTTCCGATGCAATGATCGAAAGCCGCATTGGCTTCACGACAAACAGGGCCAGCCCTACCACGATGAAGTTCATGATCGCAGCGACGGCGAACACGCCGTGCCAACTACCGGTATAATTTTTCAGCACGTTCGCCAGAGGCACAACGAAGGCCGACAATCCTTTGGCCGTATAGAGCAGGCTGGTGTTCGTGGTGGCGTATTTCGGGCCGAACATATCCGTACAGGTCGAGGGGAAAAGGCTGAAGATCTCGCCCCAGGTAAAAAAGATCAGCGCGGCGCAGATCACAAACGTCCATGGCGTCGTGCCCGCCGTTCCGAGAAGCCAATAGGCGAGGCCGCCGGCCGTGAAAGCGATCGCCATCGTATATTCGCGACCAATTTGATCGGATACCCATCCGAAGAATGGACGGGCGCCGCCGTTCGCGAGATTGTCGATCACCCCCGACACGATCAGCGTCGTCGCGCCAAACAGCACGACCGTTTGGGCGACCCCATAATCCTTTGCGATCAAGGCGATCTGTGCCGCAACCATCAATCCGCTGGCAGACACCAGCACAAACATCAGGTACAGCAGCCAGAATACGGGCGACCTCAGCATCTGGCCTGGTGTGCTGCTGGTCTTGGACTGCAAGACCTTGACCGCGGACCCGCTCGGGACTTCGCCAGGCATTGGTGAACGAAGCAGCCATGACAGCACGAAGATAGTGCTGCCCTGACCCAACGCGAACCAGAAGAAGGTGTCCGCATATCCGATCGAGGCAATCATCATCTGAATCGGGATAACGGTCACTGCAGCGCCGGCGCCGAAGCCGGCTGCCGTGATGCCGACGGCGAGGCCGCGGCGATCTGGAAACCACTTCACGGCATTGCCGACGCATGTTGCGTAGATGCCGCCGGCGCCCACGCCGGATATGACTGCGCCGAGATACAGCATTTCCAGCGATCCCGCCCAGGCGTTGATGAGCCAGCCGAGCGCGACGAATATGCCGCCGGCCGCAACCATCAGCTTGGGTCCGCGCTGCGGCCCGAGGGTGTCGACGATCCATCCTTGAAGCGGAGTCAGCCAGGTTTCCAGCGCGACGAAAATACTGAATGCGATTTGGATGCTGCCAATGTCCCAGGCATGGGCTTTCGCCATGGGGCCGACGAAGTACGTCCAACCGTATTGGAGATTGGCGATCATCGCCATGCAGAGGACGCCGATGGTAAGCTGCACCCAGCGAAAAGCGGTGGATTGGGCTTGGGTTGATTCAGTGGCTGCACCGACGCTCATTCCATTTCCTCCCGTACGCGCTGCGTGATCGCGACTTAGTGTCGCGAGGTTGTGGCCTATTGCCGCAAGCGCATCCGCCAGCTTGGTATATAATATTCCAGGATGCAAGTGAGATTTGGTTGAAAAAGTCCGCTCGGCAGGCACTACACGTTTGTGGTTGCGGTGTGCGATCGCCCGAAACTCCCAGGTGCGATCGATGGTTGATTGACCTCTCCTTGCTCCCTGGCCCTCTACTTCAACGAGAAAAAGAAAGCGACCGGCTCCAAAGGGAACCGGACGCTTGCCTCCTTCGTAGATGATTGACGGTTACCGGTTGCCTTGTGCGACCACGGTCTTGCGCCATGGCTTTAGGACAGCGATTGCAAGCAACGAGGCCAGAATGTTGGCTCCAGCAGCAATCAGGAAGACGCTGTCCCAACTACCTGTGCTCTGCTGCACATAGTTTGCAATCGGAACCAGAAGCGCTGCGGTTCCCTTGGCCGTGTACAGGAGGCCCGCATTGGTGGTCGCGAATTTCGCTCCGAATGTGTCGGTGCAGGTAGAGGGGAACAGCGAGTAGATCTCGCCCCACGCAAAGAACACGAGCCCCGACAGAATCACGAACCAGAACGGATCGTGCCCAAACATATATAGCGCCCAAATGCCGAGGCCCTCGATGCCGAACGCAACGAACATGGTGTTTTCGCGCCCGATCTGATCCGAAACCCAGCCGAAGAATGGTCGCGTCAGGCCGTTGAGAATCCGATCGATAGTCGCGGCGAAGGTGACCGCGGTCATGGTCATTCCAACGAGCGTGACCGGGACGTTATCGATTTTCCAATCGACTCCGATCGGTTTCAGATTCTGCGGTCACCATCAATCCGCCGGCGCCCACAATCACGAACATGAAGTACATCAGCCAGAAGATCGGCTGACGTATCACCTCCGGCGGTGTGTAGTTACGCCTCGTTTGAATTCAGGTTGCCTGCTTGAACGGCCGGAGGGACCTGCCCGGGCTTCGGTGCAAACAGGAAGAAGGAAAGGATGACAATGATGATGCCTTGGCCGAGGCCGAAGTAGAGAAAGGTACTTTGGAAGCCCGAATCTCGGATCATCGCCTGGATAGGAGCGACCGTCAGCGCCGAGCCGGCGCCAAATCCGGCGGCAGTGAGTCCGGCGGCAAGTCCACGCTTGTCAGGAAACCATTTCAGCGCGTTGCCGACGCATGTGCCGTAGACGCCACCCGCGCCGATGCCCGCGATGATCATTCCAAGATAATAGCCGTTTAGCGTCGTCGCGTGTGCGTTGATTGCCCATCCGATAGCGCATAGGATGCCGCCGATGAGGACGACGAGGCGGGGTCCATACTTGTCAACAAACCAGCCCTCGACAGGCACGAGCCAAGTCTCGAAAAGAACGAAGAGGGTGAAGGCCCACTGGATCGACGCGCGATCCCAACCGAACGTCTTCTGAATGTCGGGGACAAAGAATGTCCAACCGTATTGATAATTGGCGATCATCACCATTGCGGCGATGCCAATCACCAGTTGTGTCCAACGATAGCTGTCGCTGACCCGCGCGGCCGTTGGAGCCGATGCCTGCACCATGTCCGTCATACCACCTCCCGATGCGCGCCTTATGATTGTTTTGGGAACGCTGCAGACGCTATTGTTGTATTCAATATGCCAAGGTTCAAGCGGCAGACACGTACCGTGCGAAAATGCCGCAGATAAAGTGCCCCGACTTCCGACCCACGCGCTATCGGCCAACAGTGCGATCAAGCCCCAAAAAGCAAAACAGCCCCGAAGATCGGGGCCGTTCATTCTGGAATATCCAGTTGAGTATTTGCTCTGGCTTAAAGGCCGACTCGGGGAACGTCGCCGTTGCGGATCTGAATCTCCGCGTAGGTCATCAGCCAGCGGTCGACGGCGACCAGGAAGCGGCTGAACAGGGTCGGCGGAGGTGAGAGGCGGATAGCTGCGGTCTTGGACATTTTCAATCTCGGATTCTTAACTCTGATTACGGGGTGGGAGCGCCGCGCGCCGTTTCTGCCGTTATTGTTAGGTATACTAGATACCAGATGCAACAGATTCTTTCCGCATAGCAGCAATCCCATGCTGCAGCGCATCATGGCAGCGCGGATTAACGGTTTGGAAATCAAAAAGGCCGCCCTGTAGGGCGGCCTTTCGCCGAATTCGAGCTTTGCAGCTTATTCGGCTGCCTGCTTCTGGGGCGGGTTAAGCGCCCCGGAATCATGGATCTCCGCGACCTGGTGATCGCTGAAACCCAGAACCTGACGCAGGATTTCGTCGGTGTGCTCACCAAGCAGTGGGGAACGCAGCACTTCGCTCGGGCTGTCCGACAGCTTGATGGGATTACCGACCGACAAGTACTTGCCGCGGATGGGGTGATCGACCTCGACCACGGTTCCGGTCGCGCGCAACGACTGATCCTCGGCGAGTTCTTTCATCGACAAGATCGGCCCGCAGGGGATGTCGAACTTGTTGAGGATGTCCATGACCTCGAACTTGGTTTTGGTCATGGTCCACTGCTCGATCCGGGCGAAGATCTCATTGAGCCGCGGCAGCCGGGCGGGTGGCTTGGCGTAGTCCGGATGAGTTTTCCAACCCGGCTCGCCGATTACGTCGCAGATCTTCTCCCAGACCGGGGCCTGGGTGATGAAGTAGATGTAGGCGTTCGGATCCGTCTCCCAGCCCTTGCACTTCACAATACGTCCGGGCTGGCCTCCGCCTGAATCGTTGCCGGCGCGCGGCACGGCGTCACCGAACGGCACGCCTTCGCCGAACTGGCTGTATTCCTTAAGTGGCCCATGGTCGAGACGCTGCTGATCGCGCAGCTTGACCCGGCAGAGATTGAGCACGCCGTCCTGCATCGCGGCGGTGACGCGCTGGCCACGGCCGGTATGTGTACGCTGATAGAGTGCCGTGACGATGCCGAGCGCAAGGTGCAACCCGGTGCCGCTATCGCCGATCTGGGCGCCGGTCACGAGCGGCACGCCGTCGCGGAAGCCGGTCGTCGAGGCCGCGCCGCCTGTGCACTGCGCCACGTTTTCATAGACCTTGCAATCTTCGTAGGGACCAGGGCCAAATCCCTTGATCGAGGCGACGATCATCTTGGGATTGATGCTCTGGATCTTCTCCCAGGGAAAGCCCATGCGCTCGAGCACACCAGGTCCGAAATTCTCCACCAGCACGTCACAGCTCTTGATCAGCGCAGTGAGAACTTCCTTGCCCTTCGGGTTCTTGGTGTCGAGCGTGATCGAGCGCTTGTTGTGGTTGAGCATCGTGAAATACAGGCTGTCCACGTTCGGGACATCCTGCAACTGACCGCGCGTGATATCGCCGACGCCGGGGCGCTCGACCTTGATCACGTCGGCGCCGAACCAGGCCAACAATTGCGTGCAGGTCGGTCCCGATTGCACGTGGGTGAAGTCGAGGATGCGAACGCCTGTCAGCGCCTTGGTCATGATGTAATCTCTCCTTGAACGTTGGCCATCTCGTCCGCCGCCTCAGCGGAGGACCGACGCCGATGGTTAGGCTTGTTTGTTCCTGAGGACGCTCTGCGGATTGAGGTTGCCAATGCGGCCGCTCTCGGAGCCCGCCGCTGGATCGATCACCGCGTTGATCAGCGTCGGCCTACCCGAATCCATCGCGGCATTGACCGCTCGCTTCAACTCGTCCGGTGTGATGGCATTCACACCAACGCCCCCGAAAGCTTCCATCATCTTGTCGTAGCGCGAGCCCTTGACGAAGACTGTCGTTGCCGGGTCGGAGCTGGTGGAATTGGTGTCGGTGCCGCGATAGATGCCGTCATTGTTGAAGACGACGATGCAGATCGGAAGATTGTAACGGCAGATCGTCTCGACCTCCATTCCAGAGAAACCGAAGGCGCTGTCGCCCTCGACCGCCAGCACCGGCTTGCCGGTCTCTACCGTAGCGGCAATCGCCGAGCCCATGCCGATACCCATCACGCCCCAAGTGCCGACGTCGAGCCGCTTGCGCGGCTGATGCATGTCGATGACGCCGCGCGCGAGGTCGAGCGTGTTCGCGCCTTCGTTGACCAGGATTGCGTCAGGTCGCTCCTTGATGATGGTGCGCAGCACGCCGAGCGCACCGTGATAATCCATCGGCGAATTGTTGTTCATCAGCCGTGGCGCCATCTTGGCGATGTTGTCGTCGCGCTTGGTCTTGACTGCGTTGAGCCAGTCAGCCGGCGGCGCCGTCCAGTTGCTGCTCATCGCTTCAAGCAGAGCGATGACGCAGGAGCCGATATCGCCAACCACGGGAGCCGCAATCTCGACGTTGGAGTCCATTTCCTTCGGCTCGATATCGACCTGAATGAACTTTTTCGGCGCGTCGCCCCAGGCCTTGCCCTTACCATGCGAGAGCAGCCAGTTAAGCCTGGCGCCGATCAGCATGACAACATCGGACTCCTTCAGCACGGTCGAACGTGCTGCGCCGGCGCATTGTGGGTGCAAGTCCGGTAACAGACCCTTGGCCATGCTCATCGGCAAGAAGGGCGCACCGCTTTTCTCTACGAAGCTCTTGATCGCGTCGTCGGCCTGCGCGTAGGCCGCGCCCTTTCCGAGGATGATGAGAGGACGCTTAGCGCCCTTCAACACGTCGAGTGCGCGCTTGACGGCGGACGGAGCAGGGATCTGCGCCGGCGCCGCATCGATCACCTTGACCAGCGACTTTTTGCCGGCCTCGGCGTTTACTACCTGACCGAAGAGTTTTGCCGGGAGGTCGAGATAGACGCCGCCCGGGCGGCCCGACACCGCGGCGCGGATCGCGCGCGCGAATCCGATACCGATATCCTGAGCGTGCAGAACGCGGAAGGCTGCCTTGCATAGCGGTTTCGCGATCGCGAGCTGATCCATCTCCTCGTAGTCGCCCTGCTGAAGGTCGACGATCTCGCGCTCGGAGGAGCCGGAGACCAGGATCATCGGAAAACAGTTGGTGGTGGCGTGCGCCAACGCCGTCAAACCGTTGAGGAAGCCAGGCGCTGACACCGTGAGACACACGCCGGGTTTCTTGGTCAGGAAACCCGCGATCGCCGCGGCATAGCCGGCGTTCTGCTCGTGGCGGAACGAAAGTACACGAATGCCTTCGGCCTGCGCCATGCGGCCAAGGTCGGTGATCGGAATGCCTGGCACCCCATAAATCGTGTCGATACCGTTGAGCTTGAGCGCGTCGATCACGAGATGAAAGCCGTCCGTCAGCTCTTGTTCAGCGCCCGATGCTTCGGTCTTGGTTGCGGTATTCAGCATGGGCTGGTCTCCCTGTCGTCTCTTGAAGGACGAGTTGATCATCTTCTGGCTTGAAAACGGCGTTAGCTAAACAATTCCTTGCCGTGTGCCTCGACATAGGCAGCAAGACTCAGGGTGTGATCGCGTGCAAGTTTCTCGGCAAGTTCGGTGTTGCGCTCTTCGAGCGCCTCGATGATTGCGAGATGCTCGGGCAGGGAGGCCGCGATGCGCTCTGTGCGCCCGATGGTGAGCTGGCGATAACCGCGCACATGCAGCAGGATGTCATTGGTCATGTCGACCAGGACCGGCGATTCCGACAGCGAAATCAGCGTTTGGTGGAAGGAAATATTCGCCTTGGAATATTCCTCGACGTGATCTTGTGGCAAGCGGTCGGCGTTGAAATCCTTGAAAAAGTCGCGCAGCGCCGAGATGTCCTTCTTGCGTGCAATCGTCGTGATCAGCCGTGCCGCCATGCTCTCAAGCGCAGCCCAAGCGCGGATCATGTCGACGATCTCGCTCTTGGTTCGGCGCACGACGACGATACCTCGGCGCGGCACGGTTTTGACGAAGCCGTCCTGTTCGAGCATCGCGATGGCTTCGCGTATCGGCGTGCGGCTGACGCCGAGGCGTTCAGACAGCGCGCGCTCGTCAAGCATGACCGGATCCGGCGTCGCATAGATGTCCATCTTGAGAATGGCTTCTTTTAACGCCTCGTAAGCCTTGTTCTTAAAGCTGGTCTCCGGAGCAATCCTGACAATCGCGATATCTGCCTCGGCCATGGGGACAGCACCTTGGTCTGTTTCCGGATTAGTCGTTACAATCTCCTGGCTCGGCGGAGACTGCCTCCTATTCCAACAATGTTGAACTGGTTTTGGCATGCCAAATGCCAGAATGTCAAGTTGACAGCTATTTCAGCGTTTATAGCCCTACCTCGGCTTGACAAGTTCATTTCTGGCATACCAAATGCCATAAAAGCTCGGAAGGAAAAGCGCCTATGACGAATACCAAAGATGCGGTCCGCAAAGTTCTTGATCAAGTCAAGACGGACGATCGCACGAGTCTGACGGCGCCCGAAGGCAAACTGGTTTGCGACGCCTATGGGATACCGGTTCCCAAGGAAGGCGTCGCCAAGTCGGCAAGCGAGGCCGCAAAGACCGCGACCGACATGGGTTTCCCAGTCGTGATGAAAATCGTCTCGCCGGACATCCTCCACAAGACCGAGGCTGGCGGCGTCGTGGTCGGTATCAAGACCGCGGCGGACGCTGAGAAGGCCTACGAGACCATTCTTGCCAACGCCAAGAAATACAAAGCCAACGCCAAGATCGAAGGCGTTCAGGTTCAACAGATGCTTGCCGGTGGTACAGAGGTCATCATCGGCGCCATCACGGATGGTTCATTCGGGAAGCTGGTGGCATTTGGACTCGGTGGCATCCTGGTCGAGATACTGAAGGACGTCACTTTCCGCCTCGCACCCGCGACCAAGGAAGACGCCTTGTCGATGCTCGACGGCATCCAGGCGCACGAAATGTTGAACGGCGTGCGCGGCGGCGATCCGGTCAATCGGGAAGCGCTGGCCGACGTCATCGTCAAGGTGTCGCAACTCGTCAACGATTTCCCGGAGATCGTCGAACTCGATCTTAATCCTGTGTTCGCCACCAAGAAGGATGCGATCGCTGCCGACGTGCGTATCGTCGTCGACTTTAATTACAAGCCGCGACCGGCGCCGCGGCCGACCGAAGAAATCGTCGCGGCCATGAATCGCATCATGCAGCCGAAGGCGGTGGCCGTGATCGGCGCTTCCGCCGAGGACGGCAAGATCGGCAACTCCGTGATGAAGAACCTGATCAACGGCGGCTACAAGGGCGAGATCTATCCGATCCATCCGAAGGCCTCCGATATCCTCGGCTACAAAGCCTACAAGAGCGTCAAGGACGTCGCTGGTGTCATCGACGTCGCGGTGTTCGCGATCCCCGCGAAGTTCGTCGCTGGTGCGCTCGCCGAATGTGGCGAGAAGAAAATCCCGGGTGCTGTTCTGATTCCTTCAGGCTTCGCCGAGGCCGGCGCGCCCGAACTGCAGGCCGAGATTGTCGAAGTCGGCAAGAAGCACAATATCCGCCTGATGGGCCCCAACATTTACGGCTTCTATTATACCCCGGCCAATCTCTGCGCCACGTTCTGCACGGCCTACGACGTCAAAGGGCATGCGGCGCTGTCATCGCAGTCAGGTGGCATTGGCATGGCGATCATCGGCTTCTCGCGGTCGGCCAAAATGGGCGTTTCGGCGATCGTCGGTCTGGGTAACAAGTCCGACATCGACGAAGATGATCTGCTCGCCTTCTTCGAGCAGGATCCCAACACCAACCTGATCGCTCAGCACTGCGAGGACCTGAAGGACGGCCGCGCCTTCGCTGAAGCCGCCAAGCGCGTATCGAAGAAGAAACCCGTGATCGTGCTCAAGGCCGGTCGCACCTCGGCTGGCGCGAGGGCAGCCTCGTCCCACACCGGTGCACTTGCCGGTAACGACAAGATCTACGAGGACGTGTTCAGGCAATCGGGCGTGATCCGTGCCCGTTCGCTCCGGCAGTTGCTCGAATTTGCGCGTGGCGTACCGGTGCTGCCGACGCCGAAGGGCGAGAACATCCTGATTATCACGGGCGCGGGCGGTTCCGGCGTGCTGCTGTCGGACTCGGTGGTCGACAACGGTCTGTCGCTGATGTCGATGCCCCCGGATCTCGATGCCGCCTTCCGCAAGTTCATCCCGCCGTTCGGCGCCGCCGGCAACCCGGTCGACATTACGGGCGGCGAGCCGCCGATCACCTATGTCAACACGGTCAAGCTCGGTTTGTCGGATGACCGTATCCATTCGCTGATCCTCGGTTACTGGCACACGATCGTGACGCCGCCGATGGTGTTCGCGCGCAACATGGTCGAGGTGAAGAAGGAGATGGAGGCTAAGGGCTTCGTGAAGCCGATGGTGGCCTCGCTTGCCGGCGATGTCGAAGTCGAGGAAGCGTCCGAATATCTCTATCAAAACGGCATCCCAGCCTATGCTTATTCGACCGAATTGCCGGTTGAGGTGCTGGGCGCGAAGTACAAATGGGCGCGCGGCGCGGGCCTCCTCTAATAGACATCAAAAACGCCGCTCCGGATCGCCGGAGCGGCATGACTTCGATCGATCAACAGTTGCGGCATCGACCGATGAGGGTAGGGGGCAATGAAGCGAAAATGTGATCCGGCGCAAGTCGGTTGGACCGAGGGCTGATCACGACGCCGAGGCGAGAGACAGCGGCGCGCGCAGTCGGTTGATCGCGCTGCAGATCATCGAAACTGCTGCCGAGATCGGTTGATCAACCGTGCTGTTCGCACAGGACTGTCGACATCTACCGAGTATCGGCTGCTGACGACCCTGGAAAAGTACAGCTTCGTCCGGTTCGACCGCACTGAAGTCCAAGTGGCATGTCGGCGCCCAGAGCTTCGCGGTGGGAGCGACCTTCACCCGTCGCCGCAATGTCGTGACGCAAGCTATTCCATATTTGCGTGGCCAAACCCGCGAAACCGCCAATCTCGCCGTCGTCGACAACGAAATCGATCATGGTGCTGACGCGGGTGGAAAGGCGTGAGATCATGCGGTCGCTGACAAAGGGTCGGCGCGGCCGCGCCGCGATAGTGGCCTATGGGGCCCCCGGCAGGGCTGTGCTCGCCACCTATTCGGACCAGGACGTGAGCGCGATCATTCACCGCCAGGATATGCCGCGTCTCACCGAAAATCGATCATACGTGCCTACGAACTGTTCAGGGAGATTCGAGCCATCCGGCAGAGGGGGAATGCGGTCAACGATGAAGAGGCGCATATCGGCCTGCGATGCGTTGCTGCTGCGGTCTGCAATGATTGCAGCGAGCCCTTCGCGCGATTTCCATTTCCGGAATGAGCAGCCGCGTGGCCGACGAACGGCTGGCACATTTGGGTAGGGCGCGACGTGGCGGTGTGGAGTTAACGTTTGCGCTTAGCGGCGTCTTACCAGAGGCGGTCGAAGAGTAAACGATACCACGCATTCAGTTCTTTTCTCAATTGCTTCATGTGGCAGGGTCGGAAAAGAACTCCTTGAGGACAGGCCTGCGCTGCAGTCTAATGAGTGAGCTATTGTCACATATTTGTGTTTTTCATTTTGCGGCGTGCCAGGCGCAAACGCATTTAACTCAATGAGAGCAGGCAAGGAACGTCAGCCATGTCGTCAATTCGTCGACCTTTAGAATCCTTCCCGCCGTCCGGGCGCGACGATCTACTATCTCTGGCGGAGTTGGCGGTTCGTTTTGGCGCGGAGGCATATGGCCAGTGCTGGACAATAACGGGCCGTAGCTTGAAACGCGAAATCGAACGCGTGATCCAAGGTGCCAAGACATCCGCGCCGCCGGCGGCGCTATTGCGGGGCTTGGCAAGCGGTTACGTAAACTGGTTGAGCGAGATGGCGTGCCTCGCCCCGTCGGTTGCCGAAAGAACCGCGATGGAGTTCACGCGCCGCTCACATGTCGCTCCTGAGTCCGACGAGCACGCGGGACCTGCCGCGGACGGAGAGAGTTTTGAAGTCGACGGCAAACCGTTCCCAATGCCGGCAAGGGTTCTGGATGCATCGCAAGGATGGGCGATGTATTTCGTGGGAACCGAAGCGGCGAACCGCGCGCTTGAAGCGGCCGATAAGAGTGTTTCTGAGCATTTTTCTGCATTCGATGCAGGCGGCGGGCGTACGCCGCTGATGATCATCGGAGTGGATTATCGCAACAGCGACTTTGGCATATATCCGGAACTTGTCGTCGCGTTGACGGTGACTGCGAAGAGGGATCCCGCGGGACAGTTGTTGGCCTATTACCTAGCGATTGTCGTCACGCAACAGTTCACCAGGGAGGCGGCACGCATCGTATGGGGACTGGACAAGATTGTCGCCCCCGAACTCGCAGTTAGGTACGCCGCGGACTACGTCCGATTCGGCCTCTCTGACGGGTGCGGCAAGGCGCTGTCGATCCGGTTTCCGCGGTTCGGCGACGGACGATCATCCGATCAGCCTACCTTCTCCGTCTCCCAGCGGGGCGAAGGTGAAAAAAAGCAAACGTATTGGGCTATGACGACGAAGAGCGGCAGCGGGGAGGGAGTGCAGATCGGCGGCTCGGTGGTACTGGAATTAGGTGTGCCGGGAGACGGGGGGTGTATATGCGGCGACGGCAAGTCGGTTTGTTTGTGCGAGACGCTGCGAGCGTTCGACGTCGCCGATAGGCTGCCGGCCTCGAATGGGTGGACCGAACGGCAGACCGCTCTCTTCGGTGGGCCACGATTGCTCGACCTGCCTTAACGATCTGAAGTGTACGAGCGTCAACCGTTAGGAAATATCCGGGAAAACTGCGACCGCACCATTGAGTCGGCCATAGAAACTGCCGTTGCGGCAAAGGCCGCTGGTCGCAGAGCCAGCGCGAGCGCCGCGGGGACAAGGGCCGGATAGCTGTCCGGTCGAACGATATCGATTGGTGCACCAATCCCACGCTTGCGGCGCAGGGCCTCGGCGGCAATCAGTCCGCTGACCACCGCGCCTTCGACCGTGACCACGTCCACGAAAGTCTGACAGAAATCGCCTGCCAGGAAGAGGTTGGGAATGTCGCACGTTGCCTTGGGCCGATAATCCCAGCTACCGACTTGATTGACAAAGAGTTCTTCGCCCGCATTGGTTTGAACATGGCAGCGCGCGTAATCCACGTCATCGTTACGCAACTCGTGATCAGCGATCTTTAGATCGAGCTTAAAGTCGAGGAACCGCTGCAGTTCTTCGAGTATCAAATCCAGAATGACGTTGTTCGGGTAGTCGACAATCAGATCGGCATTTGAAGAGATGACGTTGAGAGCAGTGCCCCCCGCAGGCGGGTTGGTCCAGACTTGCGAGTTATCGAGCAGACTTAGCGTGTAGTTTGAGTCCTGTAGCAGCGTGATACTGTTGGTCAGCCCCGGAATTTTTCGCTTGAAGTACACATCGAGCGAGATCATGGGCTCAGATCGCAGGAGGCGGACATCCTCGAGCTTGGGCGCGGACGCGGCGACCTCAGGGCTGACAAGGCGACCGAGCGCACCTGGCGGTACAGCGAGGATCAGATCACCGCCAAAATCGATTTCCCACGTTTTAGTCGCCTTGGTCCTTTTGCCACGCTCGGTGGTCGGGTTGTGCGGCATTGCGCCCAGGGTCAGTTTTCGCACCTCGCCATTCGTCATGTGCAGCTTTTCCACCCGCGTCCGCCGTCGAACTTCGAAGCGACGTCCCATATCCTTTGCGCGTTTTTCGAGATGGTGGCCCCACGGTTCGAAAATGCCGTCATTGGTGTTCTGGGTGAGTAGCCACAAGGACGGAGCCGGGTGCCGATAGCCATACTTCACCAAGCTTTGATAGCTTCGCGCGGATGACAGATAGCTCGGCGAGGCGAAGGCCTCGGCCAAGGTGCGAGCAGAAGCCGCCAACGACCCGTCGGTGCTATAGCCTCGGGAACGAAAAAAAACTTTGACAGAGGTCTGATCCAGGTCACTGCCTGACATCCATTGCGTGCCAATGAGGTCCAGTAGTGAATACGCCGAGAGGAACTGGTCCGCGGGCGACCCAATTCCGTTCAGCATATTGGTTAGGATCGTCGTTGGAGATCCAGGATTGGTGAGGTAAGCGCGGGTTTGCCTTTGCTTGTCGCCAGGGAGTCGGCAGCCGATGACGGGGCTCGGTATGAATTTGTCGATCGCACCGATTTCCCGCATGAATTGCCAGAAATTATTGTACCAGTTCAGGTACATATGATAGCAGTGCTCGTGGGGGTTGTCTTTTTCGCCGTCTCTGTGGGCACCGAGCTTGCCGCCAAGAAAGTCGTTCTGCTCGTATAATGTGATGTCGAAGCCTCTCTCCATCAGCCTATTAGCCGCGGAGATACCGGCTAGGCCGGAGCCAACAATTGTTACTTCTGGCATGTTGCACTCGATGTGCGCATTGGAATAATAGCGAGATTGTCTCCTGTCGTTGACTGCAAATCAATGGAATCCTCGTGAATGCACGCAAGCTATCGCACAATTTTTACGGAAGTGCTCTTGGCTCAATCGGCCGCAGTCGAAGCGTTCGCCGGTGTTGCCGCCCGTTGCGCCGTGCTGGCGGGACAGCAATATCAGGAAGCTCTCATAATGCTTGTCAGGGAGATGCCGCCCAACGGTGAGGATAGCGCTTCGGCGCATCCAGGCGGGGGTCCTACGGTTCCTGGACCATCTTCGGCAAGTTTAACGAACTTCGGTCGCGCCTTTGCCGGCCTGCCGAGAGTTTCAATGATGATATTCCTTTCGCGGTACGACGACTTGCGTGGACGCCGTGGCGCGGATCGGGGCTAACCCACGTCTCACACGACAGTCTATGCGCCCTATCGCGCCGTCTTGGGTGGTTGGTGATGTCAAACGCGGAAAGCACCTTTGGTTCTGCTTCAGTCGATCGGAACAACACGACCCAATCACCGGCATTTTCATTGCAATGTGTGTGTGGCCAGCGGAAATCGGCCTCAACGAAAACGTGAGCGAGGAATTCATGGCTGGTGACAATCCAGGGGCACCCTCTCCTGTAACAACTCTTCTGGGACCGATGATCGGCGTGTTTGGCGCAATGGCTGATTGGGCCGCTGCCCATCGCCAACGTTTTGACCAGCCGAGTGCCGGGCCCGATGCGCATTCACCGCCGGGCGGTCAACACAATCCGCCCGTTGCGGACCTATTGCTGCCGGTGGGCCAAGCAATGGTGATCGCCACGAACAGGTCAGTCAGCTACTGGCTCGGCTTGGCTCACATTTTTGAAACTCATCAAATGACATTAGCTCAGGTCATGGGCGTAGCCGCGATCGACGGAGGTGCAGCGAGCTCGGAACGCCTCGTTGCGGCGGATAGGCTACGTGCATTGTTGCGTGAGTTGGGCGATTTGGCCACGAGGGAGGCGCGCATCTTGCAGAACGAGTTGAGCGCCTTGGATGAGGGCTTAGTGCAGACCTTTCAACAACCCGAATTGTCCAGCTCCTATCGCAGGCGCTGGCGTGCCAAAACTTAAGGTGTCGCGTCTTGAACAAGCTTGAGCAATCGACACAATCCGTTATTGCACAACTGGGTTTTGAGTCCGAGATGACGCAGCTGCGCGAGCGCATCGCGCGCTGGATCGGTGATTGCAGCGAGGAACTGCGCGAAGCGCTTGAATGGCAGTTCCTGACCGGATCGAAATACTTTCGACCGCTAACAATCTTTTCCTGTTATCGTGCAGTGCAAGAAGGACCGATCCCCGATCAGATCATGCAGTCGGCGTTGGTGATCGAGCTGTTTCATAATGTCTCTCTGATCATCGACGACATTGTGGATCGTTCGCCAACGCGGCGCGGTCGGGCAACCATGCACACCAAGTTTGGAGAACTGTCAGCTCTGATGACGTCAGGCTATATCGTTGCTGAGGGTTATCTGCAACTGAAGGACGATCTAACAGGCGTTGCGTTGTTTTCCGAACTGCTGAAGCGGCTGGGCGTGGCTGAGTGCCTGCAGTGGCGGCTTCGTCGTCAGCCGCTGGGAGTTGAGGACTGGCGCAAAATAGCTGGAGAAGATACCGGCTCGATGTTTGAAGTGTGCGCGTGTCTCGGCGATCGCTCAGGTCGGCTGCGAACGTTCGGTGGGCTGCTGGGCCTGCTCTATCACGGTTGCGACGATGTTGGTGATGTGAAGGGGCTAGCCGCGCTTGGAGGCGGCGGAGAGGAGGACTTGCGCGACGGCATCCTTACGCTACCTGCGGCGCTAGCAATCCGCGACCCCGCAGTGACAAAGATATTTTGTGACCCGGAAGGCGGCGACCTAGCCGAGTTGGGCAGGCACCTTGTCGCCACGCTGCCGGAAGCAGAGGCCTATCTCGACAGGATCGCCGAGGAGGGGCGAACCGAGGCGCGATCGTTCGCTATTAATTCCGCACCATTGGTTGCGCTGATCGAACGAACCCGGCAATTGAGCCGCTACTAGCCGGCCAAAATCTGTTGTACGGTTGCTTACGTGGAACCGGAAGAAGCCAGCGTCAGGTAGCGCGGGCAACTTTGGACGTTACCGCGCCCAAGTCGACCGTCGCGGGACCATAGGCAAGCAAGTGCGGTTATCAGGGTTTTGGGATCTGCAAATCTCATGCAAAGTTTGGAAGTCGGCGCGTGGCTTGAAGGGCTGGGGCTTGGCCAATATCAGGCTTTATTCTCCGATCAGGCAATCGACAGCGACGTTCTGCCTGATCTGACGGACGACGATCTGGCGCGGCTTGGTGTACCGCTTGGGCACCGCAAGAAGCTTCTTAGGGCAATCGACGACCTTCTCGGGCGGGAAGCGACCGAGCAGCACGCACCTGTCAAATTTGCGCGAACGCGGGCCGACGCGGAGAGACGACAGCTGACCGTGCTGATCTGCGACATGGTCGAGTTCGACGGACCTTGCCTCTAAACTCGATCCTGAAGAGCTTCGCAGGGTGATGGGTGTCTACCTTGATGCCTGCGTGAACGCAGTTACCTCTCTTGGTGGCTTCATTGCTCGATACACCGGCGACGGAATCGTCGCTTATTTTGGCTATCCAGCCGCGCTGGAAGATGCCGCGGAACGCGCTGTGCGTGCGGGCTTGGCACTTAGCGGGATTGTACCAAATCTAGCCTCGTTACCAGACATGACCTTGCACGTGCGAACGGGCATCGCGACAGGTCTTGTTGTCGTTGGTGATCTTCTGGGTGAGGGCGCGGCCAGGGAGGAAGCGGTTGTCGGAGAAACCCCGGCGCTAGCCGCCAGACTGCAGGCTCTTGCCCCACCGGACGGGGTAGCTATCGCGGGTAGCACTCGCCGGTTGATCGAGGGCATGTTCGATCTTGAATTCCTTGGCATGTGCGATTTGAAGGGGTTACCAGGAGCAAGACCGGTCTGGCGCGTGCTGCGCGAAGCGGCGACCGAGAGCCGCTTCCATGCCAGACACCACGCCAATCTGACGGAAATGGTCAACCGGGAGAGTGAGCTTTCACTACTGCTCGAGCGATGGCAAACCGCGTGCGAAGGCGAACGGCAGATGGTCCTGCTTTCAGGCGAAGCGGGAATCGGAAAGTCGAGAATGTGTATGGCCTTGGCGAGCCGGGTCGCAGCTGAAGGCCACTTCGTCATGCGTCTGCAGTGCTCGCCCTTCCATACGGATAGTGCACTGCATCCGGTCATCACGAGTCTCGACCGCTTAGCCGGGCTGACGCTCGACATGGAACCTGAGGAGAAACTCGATCGATTGATTGCCGAAGTGGAGAGGTCCGGCAGCGTTGCACCAGAAACCATTGCGCTTTTCGCCGAATTGCTGTCGATACCCATTAATGATCGCCTGCCTCGCCACGAAGCGCCGCCGGAGCACCTGAAGAACCTGACACTCGACGCCATCGACGATTGGCTCGTGAATCTTTCGCGGCAGAAACCATTGTTATGGATATTGGAAGATGCTCACTGGATAGATCCAACTACGGCTGAAGTGATCAACAGAGGTTTGGATCGACGTGACAATGCTCGGATCCTCTCTCTAATAACACACCGGCCGGAATATCGTTCGCCATGGACCGACCGTAGCCACGTTGTGTCGCTCAGCCTCAATAGGCTGAGCCGGCGGCAGTCATACGAGTTGATCAAGCGGGTGGCCCGGAAAGATCTGTCTGATGCATTCGTTGAGCAGATCGCTGCCAAGACGGACGGGATGCCATTGTTCGTCGAAGAACTAACGAAAGTTATGATCGAGACCGGGCCGTTTGAGGAGAACGGCGGCAATCCCTATGATGATAAGCGGGGATCTGGTGAACCGATGATACCGGTAACGCTACAGGATTCTTTGCTTGCCCGTTTGGACCGTCTGACGGATAGCAAAGTCGTCGCCCAGATTGGCGCGGCAATCGGACGGGAGTTCTCGTTTGAGTTGTTGGCTGCGGTGGTGCCGTCCAAGCCTAAAGAACTTGAGGCTGCATTGGCGCTGCTTGAGGCGGCGGACTTGATCAGCGCGCGAGGTACTCCGCCACAACTGATCTACACTTTCAAGCATGGCCTCGTGCAGGAGGCTGCTTATTCGACGTTGCTCCTTAGTCGTCGTCAGAAGCTTCACAAGCGCATTGCCGAGACTTTGCAGAGCAGCTTCGCGCAGATAGCGGAAGTGCAACCAGAATTGTTAGCGCATCATTTCACCGAAGCGAGCCTTACTGACAAAGCTATCAATTGGTGGGAGCGAGCCGCTTTGCGCTCGGCGGATCGTTACAACAACATTGAAGCAGTCAGTCAATTCAACCGAGCTTTGGTACTATTAAAGCAACTTTCGAATGATTCATCATTTCGACGCCGGGAATTCGAGCTCCGGATCGCCTTGATCGAGCCGTTATACGCAACGCATGGCTATTCTGCGACAGAGGTCGAACAGAATTACGCCCGGTTGCTCGAACTCGGTCAGGACTTGAGCGAAACACGACAATTACTGCGCGTATTGTGGGGGCGGGCCGGCGGAGTATTGGTACGGTGCGATTTTCCGCGCACGTATGAGTACGTCGGGAGCTTTATCGAGTTGGCGAACCAGGCCGGTGACGCGACATCGGTGGCGCAGGGCGTTCGCATTAACGCAATGGTCGCGCTTGCGAGTGGCGAGTTAGTTGTAGCGCGAGAGCGGTTTCTAGAGGTGATCGATGCATTTGAACGCGAGGGTACGGCCACGACGCTCGGTGACTATCTGACGATTCCGCGTCCGACGACGTTGGCACAGTATACAATCGCAGCACAACAACTCGGTCGCCTGGACGAGGCAGAGGAATTATGCGTGCGCAGTTTGCGCGAGGTTCGCGAAAGCGGACACTACCTCACAAGCTGCTATGTAATTTACCAATGCGCGATGAAGGCAATGGTTGAACAGGACGTTGCTACCGTTTTCTCTCTCGCTGAAGAGCTTGTTGAGATCGTAAATCGCCATCATGTTTTCTTCTGGGAATGCTTCACCGAAGCGCTTCTTGGCTGGGCTTTGGCGAGAACAGGTGCGCTAGACAATGGCTTGGCGAAGCTGGAGCGCGGCCGGGAAATCCGCGATAGGACGCAGACGAGGATCTGGCTCCCCTTTTTCCTGATTAGCGAGGCCGAAATTCTGTTGCAGAACCAAAGAAACGATAAGGCTATCGTCTTGCTGGATCGAGCAGCAGTGGAGGCCGGCGCCACCGGGCAGCATTACGCTGAGACTGAAGGTCTTCGCGTACGAGCCTGTACGAGGTTTTCCCAAGGCGCGCCGCTTGCTGAGGTGGAGGCGCTGTTCACGCGCGGATTGGCGACGGCGCGAAGGCAGAATGCGCGACTGTTCGAACTGCGAATCGCGACGAGCCTGGCTCAGATCTGGCGGGACGTTGGTCGACTTGATAGCGCATACACTCTGCTTGCGCCTATTTGCGAGTCGTTCACGAGTGGGCACCACACAGCAGACTTGATCCAGGCTCGCGCAGTTTTGGAGAGCGTGAAGTAACCGTTGGATGCAGGAAGAGATATTTTTGAACATTTAATGATGAACTTTAGGACACATGGAACCGGAACCCCACCCTTATCCAGCTGTTGAAAGGCATCGTCAAACACATTGGAGGTACAAGATGAGGAACCGTTTTGCTGTTTCGTTGATTGCCACCTCGCTGATGGCGTCAGGCGCGGCATTCGCGCAGTCCACCACCGTTGAGGGAGCGGCGAACGGAGCGCGCGCGGGCGGCGACGTGGCTGGCCCGATTGGTGCGATGGTCGGCGGCACGGTCGGCGCGGCCGTCGGCGCCGGGCTTGAAATCCCGAACGCCGTGATCACTTCGGTCGAGGGCGAGCGTGCCCCGTCGGTCGTGGTTCATGAGCGCGTTGTCGTGGGCGAGCCGCTGCCGGCGGAAGTCGAACTGCGTCCTGTTCCGCGCTATACCGAATATCGTTATGCAGTCGTCAATGATCGTCGCGTCATCGTCGATCCGCGCACACGTCGCGTCGTCAAGATCATCGACTAGCTACGACTGATCCAATAGAAGAATCCCCGCTGGCGACCCCTGCGGGGATTTTTGCGTTACGGCGCGCTCGCGCGAGTCGTATCGGTAACGAAGGCCAAGCCGGCGGCGAAGGCAAAACCGATACATGCCGCAAGTGCGTCGACGGCAAAGTCTTCGATCCGCGCGTGCCGTCCGGGCGCCCAAAGTTGCAGAACTTCCAGAACTCCGATCATCACCACCGAAACAATCGCTGTAAGCAGCTTCTGCCGCGGATAGGCGAATGCAAACGCAAGCCCGATCAGGAGGAACGCGAGAGCGTGTTCGCCATCCTGCCCGAAATTGGAATGAGGCCGGTATTGCGGAGGTCCAAGCGTAGCAAAGGTTACGGTGGCAGCGAGGAGCCAAGACGAGAGACGCAGAACAATTGTCATGGCAAAGGGCATAGCACAGTTTAGCCGTCCGCTGTCTACACGCCGGAGTGACCTGGAATGTTGTGGTTAAGGATAATGTCTAAAGCGGTTTACGCACGCCAAGGCCGAGCATAAATCGCTCCCTGATCTGGACCGGGTCGCGCCGCGTAGTACCGACACCGGGCTTTTCATCGATGCGCACGCCGATCAGAGACGGACCGGAAGTTGAAAGCGACTGATCGATCAATCGCTCGAAATCCTCTTCGTCCGCCGCCCAGTTGCTGTTGTGAAGGCCGCTGGCAGCGGCTATTGCCACGATATCCGACACCGCGGCGGCCGGCGTCGGTTGCGCGCCGGTGATCTGGTAGATGCCGTTATCCATAACGACCATGGTGAGGTTCTTCGGCGCGAGCGTTGCAATCGTCGCGAGCGAGCCGAGTTGCATCAATAGCGAGCCATCACCCTCGAGTGCAAAGACATGACGCTCGGGTTGAGCAAGCGCGACGCCAAGCGCGATCGGAAACGCAAGTCCCATACTGCCGAGCATGTAGAAATTCTGTGGGCGATGGCCCGCAGCCCAGAGGTCGAAATTCGTGTTACCGATGCCCCCAACCACGGCCTCTTCTCTTTTCAGTTTCGCGACCAAGCGCGAGGTGAGGTCGAAGCGGTTCATCACCTTCGTGTTGCGGGCAGGGGAATTGGTTTGCATATCCATGTGATCGCTCACTTGTCGAAGACTTTGCCGCCGGTCAGTAGCGGCGAAAGGATCAATGCAACTGGCGCCTGTGTCGTGAGGGCCTGCCTGATCGATCGATCGATGACGAACTCGAACTCGTCGATGCGTGTTGCGGTGTGGTGTTCCATCGCCAGCGAATCCAGCACCGGCCGCATCGTTCGACACACCAGCGATTGACCATAGTTGAATTCACCCAGCGTTCCGCGTTCGGAAACGAACATGATCAGCGGGATCTGATAGGGCACGACCAATGAGGCGAGCACGTTAGCAAGCGTCGCAAAGCCCGAGGTCTGCATGAGCACCGCGCTGCGCATGCCGCCCATCCACGCGCCGGATACGACGCCGACCGCCTCCTCTTCGCGCGCGGTCGGAAAAGTCGTGAAGAACGGATCGGCGTGAAGATTCTTAATCAGCACCGTTAGGACGCGATCAGGAACATAAGGCACCAGACGAATGTCGTGGCGCTTTAGCGTTTGCTGCACGATTCCGTGCCAGGTCTTTTCGGGAGCCGGCTTGTCATCAATAGGTCTGGGCGAGGCTTCGCTCTCGGCGGCTGCCATCCTGTCCTCCCTCATTCGCGACGACGTTTCGTTCGCGCGACCGTTGCTGGATATTGGTCGCGCCAAAACTTGACGCGAAGAGCGGGATTGTCAACATGTCCTGTGCAATGACGTGATCTGCGCGCTGAGATGGTGCGCTCACCAATAACAGTGTGCAAAAAGGCACGCAACAACAAGGAGGAAATCATGCCAGGGCGGCTTCGGCTCGCCGCCATCGCGGCAGCGATGTTCATGACCAGCGGTCTTGCTTCGGCTCAGTCGGTATTTCCTCCTAAGCCGGTGCACATTCTGGTGCCATACGCCGCTGGCGGCGGCGTCGATATCCTTACGCTGACGCTCGTAGAAGTTGTTTCCTGGCAATGGGGCCAAACAGTGGTGGTGGAGAACCGACCAGGCGCTGGCGGCGCAGTGGCGTCGCAGGCGCTCGTAGGCTCGCCGCCCGACGGGTGCACGCTGATCGTGGTCGCCAGCGGGCACACGACCAACCCCTTCCTTTACTCAAAAATCCTCTACGATACTTTCAAGGATTTCACGCCGATCTCGCTGCTCGCATCTTCGCCGAACATATCATTGGTGCGTGCGGACTCGCCGTTCAAGAGCCTGGGCGACGTGATCGCGCAGGCAAAAGCAGAGCCGGGTAGCCTGTCCGTCGGTCATGCCGGCAACGGCACGTCCACGCACCTTGTGGGTGAACTCCTGAAGAAGCTCTCCAAGATCGATATTGAGACAATTCCCTACAAGGGCGGCGCGCCCGCGATCAACGATCTGCTCGGCGGACAAATTCCGCTGTCTTTCAACAACGGGCCTGAGTCGGTCGGCCAGATCGAGGCTGGCGCAGTGAGGGCGCTCGCGGTGATCACCGCGACAAGGGCGCCGTTCCTGCCTGACGTGCCAAGCATCGGCGAGACCGTGTCGGGCTACGATACCGAGGTCTGGTGGGGGCTGCTCGGACCGGGTGACATGCCGCTCGACTTGGTCAACAAGCTCGCGCACGATTTCGTGGCGGCTCTGAAAACCGACGCCGTGAAGCAAAAGCTCGCCAAGCTCGGTGCTTCCCGATTGGCAGTTCGCCAGAGGCCTTCGATGCCAAGATCCACGCCGACTATGATAAATGGGGGCCGATCATCAAGGCGGCCGGCATGAAAGCAGACTGATGACGATAGCTCCTCCTTGCCGACCGCCGCGTGAGGTCGCGCGTCCCGAGGTGGCGCCGCCGCAGAACGCCTGCGATACCCATGTCCATGTGTTCGGCCCGACCGATCGCTTTCCTTATGCGGAGGATCGGAGCTACACGCCGCCAGACGCGCTGCTCGAAAAGTATGTGGCCATGCTCGACGCGGTTGGATTTGCGCGCGGCGTTCTGGTGCAGGGCGGCGCGCATGGCCGCGACAACGCGGCGATGCTGGATGTGCTGACCCGGCAGCCGGATCGTCTACGCGGCGTCGCGGTCGCGGGCAGCGATACGCCGCCTGAGACCTTGCGCGATTGGAGTAGGCTTGGCGTGCGGGTGCTGCGTTTCAATCACTTCTTCCGTTGCGGGCAGTTGCACTATTCCGGTGGCGTGCCGCTGACGGCGGTGCAAACGCTTGCACCGGTCATAGCGGAACTCGGCTGGCGTCTGCAACTCTGGATCGATGTGAAACATTTGCCCGATACAATTCTAACGTTGAAACAGCTCGGCCTGCCCGTGGTGATCGACCATATGGGGCGGATCGACGCGCGCGCCGGCATCGAGACGGACGGCGTCCAGAGCCTGTTGGGTGCGGTAGACGAGGGGTGGTGCTGGGTCAAGCTGTCGTGCGCGCATCGCATTGCCAGCAGGCGCCCGACTATCCCGATGCGCGGCCCTTCCAGCAGGCGCTGGTTAGAGCCAATTCGGAGCGGCTGATATGGGGCAGCGACTGGCCGCATTCCTGCGTCGAAGGTGAATGCCCGATGCAGGTCATCTGTTCGAGCTGTTACAGGCGGGGACGCGAGACGAGGAGACGCGGTTGCGGATCCTCGTGACGGATCCGACACGACTTTATGGGTTTACCGACTGAAAGAGGATCAATGTCCGTCAATAGCAAGCGCGTATTCTACGTAAAATATCTGGCCCATCAGATCTACGCCGACATCCTGGGCGCGCGGTCCGACGTGCGGCTTGACCGGCTCGAGAACGAAAGCGCAGAAGAAATCTACACGCCGATCCTTCGCGACGCGCATGCCTATCAGATTGGCGCTGCGCGCGACGAGTTGGCACCGCATTTTCATGTCGATGAGAATCTGTTGCGACGGGCGCCCAATCTCTTGATCGTCTCCAGTAACGGCGCGGGCTTCGATCCCGTCGATGTAGACGCATGTACCAAGGCGGGCGTCCTGGTTGTCAATCAATCCGGTGGCAACGCGCATTCAGTTGCAGAGCATGCCCTCGGCATGCTGCTGACGTTGTCGAAACGGATCATCGAGGCTGATCGTGCGCTACGGCGCGACCGCGACGTCAATCGCAATTCTCTAATGGGGACCGAGGCGCAAGGACGCACCGTCGGTATCGTTGGTATCGGAAATGTCGGACGCCGGATCGCCGAGCTCTGCAAGGGACTGCTCGGCATGAAGGTTTTGGCCTACGATCCCTATCTTTCTGCAACTGAAATCGCGGCGCGCTCGGCTGAGAAGGTCGAACTTAACGACCTCCTGCACCGCTCCGATTACGTGTCGATCAACTGCCCGCTAACCAAGGAGAGCCGCGGCATGATCGGCGCCCGCGAATTCTCGTTGATGCAGCCCCACGCATACTTCATCACCACGGCGCGTGGCTTCATCCATGATGAGGGCGCGCTTCTGGACGCGCTTCGCGACAAGCGCATTGCGGGTGCAGGGCTTGATGTGTGGTCCAAGGAGCCGCCTCAGCCGGAGCATCCGCTTCTGCAGTTCGATAACGTGCTGGCGAGCCCGCACACGGCCGGCGTCACCAGGGAGGCTCGAGAAAACATGGGCAGGATTGCCGCGGAGCAGATTCTCGGCGCATTCGACGGAAAGCGGCCACCGCGCATCATCAACCCGGAAGTCTGGCCCCGCTATGCCAACCGGTTTCAAAGTGCTTTCGGGATAGTGCCGAAATAGGCCGCTAAGGCAACGGGCAAGCGATGAGAAGATATTCCTCTCGGCCATTGGGTCGAGAGCAACGGTCTCCTTCGCTCCGGCCGCGCAGCGATATGACCATTGCTATTTTCCCCGACGCCTCGACTCGCCTTCAGGCCGAGGCCATTTTCCCTGTTACGCCAATATGTTGCAAGCAATGCGAGGGCGCGAAGGGGTTTTGTCAGATGCAACGGGTTTGCTCCCTACTGCGTGCCGTGCCGACCCAGGCCGGCCGTCGTCTTGCGCAGTTTTTGGCCATTGCGGCCGCCAGCCTGCCGGACGTCGGCGCTTAAGCTCTACCAGCCGTCGCCCTGCGGCTTGATATCGGTCAAGACGACAATCGTTCGGTGTGGTTAGATAAACTTCATTGCCGCCGAGTGTAGCAGGAGGTTCCATGTCACGCTATGTCGTCCGCTTTATGAAAGACGTGCTTGGCGAAAATGGCCGGGAGATTGAAGCGTGCCAGGGCATCCTTGAGATTGATGCAGCTAATGAAGGCGAGGCGACGGAATTGGCGAAACAAAGGTTCTGCGAAACGCAGTCGTTATGTGACTGGTCGTTGCATGCCGATCGAATTCGCATCGAGACCGCCGATTTTCCTTCTTAGCCTTCACTAATACAAACGGCTTTTGCCGACCGAGAAAATTCAAGCAACGGCAGGTGCAAACCTGAGGGAAAAACGTGCGCCGTTGGGGCTGCGGTTTTCGACGGTAATGCTGGCCGAATGTAATTCGACGATACGCTGCACGATCGATAGCCCAAGGCCTGTGCTTCCCGGCTTCCTCCGATCGCGGCGCCAGAAGCGCCGAAAAATCAAGCTACGTTCGTCTTCGGAAATGCCGGGGCCGCTGTCGAGAATACTTATCGTTCCGTCGTTGTCGACGATGAATTCGACGGTCGATCCCACAGCCGTATGATTGATAGCGTTTTCGGCGAGGTTCCGGATGGCGTGCCCGAGCATCTCCGTATTTCCTTTGACCCAGACAGGTCCAATCGCGCCAAGCAACGCAACGTCCTTTCCTTGAGCAAGTGCAAGCGGCGCGACGAATTCGGCAACCTCTGCCGCGACCGACACAAGCTCGGCCTTTTCGTTGGGATCGACTACGACCGCATCGAGCTCGGCGATATCAAGCAACTGGCCGACGATTCGCGCCATGCCTTCGACGTTCTGGCTCAGGGCGTGGCGTAGCTCAAGATTCTCGAGCATGTCGATGCGAGTTCTCAGAATGCTCAAAGGAGTACGTAATTCGTGCGCGGCATCGGCAGTGAAGTCGCGCTGAATCCGAAAGCCTTCCTCGAGCCGATCCAGCGCTTGGTTAACAGCGGACACCAGAGGGCGAACCTCGCTTGGGATCTCGTCGGTTGGCAAACGCACGCCGGGGCGGGCGGGTCCGATATCTGCGGCGATCTCTGAGGCTTCCCGAAGCGGCCGCAAGGCACGGCTGAAGATCGCAATATCAGTGACAAGGAGCACGAGTAAGATCGGCAGCGTAATCCAACCGACATTTCTATAAAAATTTGCAACGATGTCATCGATCAGCACGTCGCGGTTGGTGAGGTCTTCGCCGGTTTGAATCCAGACGGTTCGGTCGCCAATGACCTTGCGCACACTGGCGCCAGAAACGGTCGCATCGCCAAGCCTTTGCTGCAAAAAGGCGATCGCACTGTTACGCGGGTCGGCTGGAAATAGAGCGGCGCGGTCCTTCAGCGAGGAGAACAGTAAGCGGCCTTGCTCGTCGGTCACCGCGTAAGAATAGCGTCCATATTCTTGCGAGTAGAGGCCGAGCAGGTCGGAAGGAAGGTTCAGTTCGAGACGGCCGTCGGGACCTGTGCTCAAGTGGTCGCCGACCGCAATGGCCTGCTCCTGCATCGCTTTATCGTGAATATTGTCTGTCGCATAGCTCAGGAGCCATGAGAGTGCCACCGACATCAGGACGGAGGTGATGATAACCGCGACGATATGCAGAATAACGATGCGTGAGATGATTGACTTGAATCTCATCGCGTTATTTGTCCTCCGCGATCAAATAGCCAACGCCGCGAATGGTGTGTACCTGAACCTTGGCGCCGTGCTCGGAAAGCTGCTTGCGGAGACGATGAATGTAAACCTCAATTGCGTTCGAGGCGACGTCTCCGGAATGCCCAAAGATGTGGTCTTCGACTTGTTTCTTGGATACGACGCGCCCTTTACTGCGCATCAAGAGTTCGAGCACCTCGATCTCGCGGGCAGAGAAAAGTTGGGGGTGATCGTCTATCGAGGCCTGGCGGCTCCGTGTGTCGAACTCAAGATTAGCGATGCGAAGATTGCTACCGAGCAATTGCCCGGGCCGTCGCAATTGGGCTTCCAGCCGCGCGATCAATTCCTCCAACGCGAACGGTTTGACCAGGTAGTCGTCCGCGCCGCTGCGCAAGCCTTGGACGCGGTCGTGCAGGCCGCCGCGCGCGGTCAGTACTAGCACCGGTATCGGGTTGTCCCGATGCCGGATCTCGCGCAGTAGCTCCAGCCCGTCCCCGTCGGGTAGCCCGAGATCGAGGATCAGGGCCGCATAGAACGTCGTGCTCAGCACGTTTCTGGCCTCCTCGACCGTCGACAGCACGTCAGCCTGATAGCCTGCGGTCTGCAGGCCCCTCGTGAGAAGCTCGGCAAACTCCTCATTGTCTTCGACGATCAACAATCGCATCCAGGGTCCCTGGCACCTGAGCTTCAACAATGACACGCCGGGTGCAAACACATCTGTCCAAGTCGAACCGGCTACCCCGATCGGTTTGGTCAAGCGATTGGCGCCAGTTCGCTCGGTCGAGGTGGGTCGAAATGAAGTGGACGTTTACGGAAAGGGGGCGGTGTAAGGCTGGTGTAAGCTTGGCCCTTTCGTCGCGGCTGGGTGTGCTTTCATCGCATCACTTCGAGCGCAAAAAGGCAAGAATCATCCGGAGAAGCACGGCCTCCGAGGCCCTGGCGAATCGGCTAAGACGAATGAAACGTCGGCGTGCCAATGTCGGACCGATGCGCTATTGCGGCGGTCCGAAATCACCAATATGAGGAGGGCGGCAGAACCCGGACCGCGAGAAATATACATGTATGGCGGGGTCGGCGTGGTGCGTAGATCGATGCATGAATTGGCCGCATGATGACTGGCGCGAACAAGAACTGGCGACGGCTGGCTATCGCGCTGGTTCTTGTGATGTTTGGGGGCGGCGCCGTTGTCGGCGCAAGCAGGCTGTTCGTCCGCAATGCCAAATCGTCCGAAACATCGGGTAAATCCAAAGCTGATCCCACGCGCTTCAGTCCAAGCGATGCGGTATGGTCGAGCTTGGCGGTTGAGCAGGTGTCAGAACGGATCTTCCGCGCTGAGCATATCACCGAAGGCAAGATCGCGGTCAACGAGGACAGCTCGACGCCGATCTTCTCTCCCTATGCGGGGCGGGTCACGAAACTTCTGGTAAAGCCGAGCGACTCCGTCGCACGAGGGCAGCCGCTGTTCGTCATCGAAGCGACGGACACCGTGCAGGCATTGAATGATTTCGTGACGGCGCTAGGCGCACTCAACACCGCGCGCTCCAAACTCAATCTTGCGCAGATCGTGGAGAAGCGGCAGGACGATCTCTATGCCGGCAAGGCCGTTCCGCTGAAAGATTGGCAGCAGGCCCAGGCGGATTTGACGACCAGCCAGAACGACGTGCGCTCGGCGGAAACCGCCGTCGAGGCAGCCCGCAATCGGCTGCGCATCCTCGGTCGTTCGGAAGACCAGATTTCGGCATTCCAGCAGACGCGGCAGATCAGTGCCGATACGTCGATCAATTCGCCCATTGGCGGCACGGTAGTGCAGCGCAAGGTCGGGCCCGGTCAATTCATCAGTAGCGGCGCGAGTGATCCGGTGTTTGTCATCGGTGACCTTTCAACCGTGTGGTTGACGGCTTTTGTGCGCGAGAGCGAGGCGGCGGATGTCAAGGTGGGGCAAGAGATCGACTTCACGGTGCTCGCTCTACCCGGTCGTACCTTTAAGACCAACATCGATTATGTGTCGGCGGCGATCGACCCGTCGAGCCGTAGATTGCTTGTGCGGGCCACCATCGATAACAAGGAGGGTCTGTTCAAGCCGGAAATGTTTGCCAATGTGACGATCTACGCAGGGGCAGATCATACGTCGGTCGGTGTACCCAAGCAGGCATTGATCTACGAAGGCGACCATGTGCGGCTATGGGTCGCTCACGATGACAAGTCGCTGGAGCTTCGCGAAATCCAGACCGGCCTGACAAATGGTGACCTCGTCGAGGTACGCACCAATGTAAGGGCGGGCGAGAAAGTCGTCACCAAAGGCAGTCTGTTCATTGACCGCGCAGCCTCAGGCACCTAACCGCATCGAGATGCCCCAGAAGAGATCCAGACCGAATGGACCGCCTCGTATCCCTTGCTGTCAATCGCCGGTTCTTGATGGTCGGCCTTTTCGTTGCGGTCATTCTCGGCGGGCTAATCGCGTTTCAGCACTTGAACATCGAGGCGTATCCCGATCCAACACCGCCGATGGTCGACATCGTCACGCAAAGTCCCGGGCTGTCGGCTGAGGAGATCGAACGCTATATTACGATTCCGCTGGAAACTCAGATCGCCGGCATCAAGAATCTCAACGTGATCCGCACGATCTCGCTCTACGGACTATCTGACGTCAAGCTGCAGTTCTCTTTCGATTTCACGTATGATCAGGCGTTACAGCAGGTCTTGAACCGGCTGTCGCAACTCGCACCCTTATTAAACAACGCGCAGCCGCAGATTTCTCCGCTCAGTCCGATCGGCGAAATCTATCGATACCGGCTCGTTGGACCGCCGAACTATTCGGTACTTGATCTGAAAACGTTGCAGGACTGGGTGCTGCAGCGTCGTTTCCGCAACGTGCCCGGCGTGATCGATGTCACTGGCTGGGGCGGTAAAACCAAGACGTACGAGTTGCAGGTCGATTTCAACAAGCTGGTCGCGAACGGCCTGACCTTGCCACAATTGCTGCAGGCCGTCAGTAATTCTAACATCAATGTTGGCGGGAACACGGTCAATATTGGGGCGCAATCGGCCGTCGTGCGCGGTGTCGGGTTGATCCGATCGATCGATAGTTTGGCGAACACTATGGTCGCCTCGCCGGGCGGAACGCCGGTCCTGGTCAAGGACGTCGCGACGGTCACCGTGGGCGAGCAGCCAAGGCTCGGCATCGCGGGGCAGAATGAGGACGACGACATTGTCCAGGGCATTGTCCTGATGCGCCGTGGCGAGCAGAGTTCGCCGACGATTGAAAGAGTTGAGAAGCTGGTCGAACAGATCAACCGCTCCACCATCCTACCACCAGGCGTGCGGATCGAACGCATCTATGACCGAAAGGATCTGATCGAGACCACGACGAGGACTGTGCTCGAAAATATGGTGGTGGGAATTGCGCTGATTGTGCTGTTGCAGTGGATCTTTCTTGGCGACCTGAGAAGTGCTTTGATCGTCGGGGCGACTATTCCATTCGCCTTGTTCTTTGCAGTCAGCATTTTGGTGCTACGTGGCGAGTTTGCCAATCTTCTCTCGGTCGGTGCGATCGATTTCGGCCTGATAGTTGACGCGACTGTCATCATGGTCGAGGCGATTTTCCGGCGGCTGTCGCATACGGAGCCGCTGTCCGACAATGAACGTGCGGCGATCTCGCCGCGAACTGTGATGGCGATGAAGCATCACGCGATCTTGACGGCTGCGGCCGACGTGTCGCGATCGATCTTCTTCGCTGCCGCCATCATCATCGCGGCCTTCCTCCCGCTGTTCACCCTGAGTGGTGTCGAGGGCAACATCTTCAGCCCGATGGCTCGAACTTACGCCTACGCGCTCGCAGGTGGCCTGTTAGCGACGTTCACGGTAACGCCGGCGCTGAGCGCGATCATCTTGCCCGCGCATGTGCGGGAGACCGAAACGTTCCTGATGCGGTTGTTGCAGCGGCTTTACATTCCAGCGCTGGAGCGCTCGCTGGCAAATCGTCGTGTGGTGCTGATTGCCGCGACGGCACTGGTCGTCATGACGATCTTCGCCGTGCGTCTTTTGGGTTTGGAATTTTTGCCAAAACTGGAGGAGGGCAACCTTTGGATTCGAGCGACGTTGCCGTCGACGATCTCTCTGCAGGAGGGAAATTCGTACGTCAACGAGATGCGCAAGCTGATCGCGCAGCGGCCCGAGGTCGAGTCGGTCGTTTCACAGCACGGCCGGCCTGACGATGGCACGGATGCAGCAGGCTTCTTCAATGCGGAGTTCTTTGCGCCGTTGAAGCCGGCTAAGCAATGGCCGGGTGGCGCGGATAAGGACGCCCTGACCGCGAAGCTCTTGGCACAGCTTCAGGCGAAATTTCCAGGCGTTGAATTCAATTTCTCGCAGTATCTTCAAGACAACGTTTCTGAAGCAGTTTCCGGTGTCAAGGGCGAGAACTCGATCAAGCTGTACGGCAATGATTTGCAGGCGCTGACAACCACTGCCAACAAGATCAAATCCGTTCTCGCAACCGTGCAAGGCATCACCGATCTTGCCGTCTTCACTTCGCTCGGCCAACCTACCATCCAGATTGAGATCGACCGCGCACGCGCTGCGCGTTATGGCCTTTCGCCAGGCGACATCAACACGACGATTCGTACGGCGATCGGCGGCGACAGTGCTGGCGACCTCTATGAGCCGGGCAGCGATCGGCATTTTCCGATCATCGTCCGTTTGGCACCGCAATACCGCAAAAGCGCGGAGGCCATCCAGAACTTGCGTATCGGGGCACAGGGGCCGAACGGCATTACTCAAGTGCCACTGAGCGAAGTAGCGTCGATCAAGCTCGTTTCTGGCGCGGCCTATATCTACCGGGAGCAGCAGGAGCGCTACCTCCCAATCAAGTTCTCCGTACGTGAGCGCGATCTTGGCAGTGCCATCCAGGAAGCCCAGGAAAAAATCGAAGCCGAGGTGCAGTTGCCGCCGGGGTCACGGATCGAGTGGGTGGGCGAGTTCGGGAATCTCCAAGACGCAATCAAGCGACTGTCGATCGTCGTACCGATCAGCCTGACGCTGATCGCCGCGTTGATCTGGTTCAATTTCGGGTCCGTGGTCGACACGGTGTTGACCATGAGCGTGATTCCCATGGCGGTGTTTGGTGGTATTCTGGGGTTACTAATCACCGGGATCCCGTTCAGCGTCTCTGCGGCGATCGGCTTCATTGCGCTGTTCGGCATCTCGGTCATGGACGGCATCATCATCCTTTCCCAGTACAATGCGCTCATCGACGAGGGACTGGAGCGCGGAGCGGCAATTCTGCGAACAGGCAAGCTCCAACTGCGCCCGGTCCTGATGACCTGCGTGGTCGCTGGCGTCGGGTTGCTGCCGGCTGCCTTGTCCACCGGAATTGGCTCGCAGGTGCAAAAACCGCTGGCGGTCGTGGTGGTTGCGGGCATGATGCTGGCGCCGGTCATCATTCTACTCACTTTGCCGGCGCTGATTTCGATGTTTTCGCGGCGTAGCAGAACGGGATTGGCCGCGGAAGGCCATCTCGTCTCCGCCGAATGATGGGCGCGGGATGGTTGGGGGTGCGACCAGAACTGCCTTCGAATGCCGCGCGATCTATCGCCTGGCAGCGCGCAGCCTATCTTTCGCGGTCTCGATCTTGGTCGCCGCCGTACTAAGCCTGACAACAGCCGCCTCAGCCTTGGCCGACAACCTGTCCGATGCCTTGGTGAAGGCCTACCAGACCAACCCGCAAGTCAACGCCGAGCGTGCGAGGCAAAGAGGAACCGACGAAAACGTGCCGCAGGCCTTATCAGGCTATCGGCCGCAGATTGTCGCCAGCCTGGGTGCCGGGTTGCAGGCTGTACGCAATCTGCTTCCGGATAACACGATCCAGAGCGCCACTCTGCGTCCGTGGACGATCGGGGTCACCGTGACCCAGACCCTGTTCAACGGGTTCAAGACAGCCAACAACGTCCGCGTCGCAGAACTCCAGGTGCTCTCGGGCCGCGAGGCCTTGCGTAACGTCGGGCAAGGTGTGCTGCTGGATGCCGTGACAGCCTATATGAACGTACTGGCTAACAAGGCGCTTTACGAGGCGCAGCGCGCCAATGTGCAGGTGCTTAGGGAAATCCAGTCGACGACGAAGAAGCGCCTGGATGCCGGCGATGTTACCCCGACGGATACGGCGCAGGCGGAGGCGCGCGTCAATCGGGGCCTGGCGGATCTTAACGCGGCGGAAGTCGCGCTTGCTATCAGCAAGGAACTCTACACTCAGGTTATCGGTGCGGCACCTTCTGACCTGGCGCCCGCGAGCCCTGTCGACCGCCTCGCGCCGGTGACACAACCAGCGGCTATCGAAACGACGAACCATGAGCACCCGGCGATCCTTGGCGCCGGTTACGACGTCGATGTAGCCCAGACCACCATCAAGCTGGCGGAGGGCAGCCTGCTGCCGCAGGCCTCTGTGCAGGCGAGCGCCAGCCGGTCCGTACAAACCGATTCCAGCCTAACCACGACGGCGACCAGTCAGGCGTCGGTCTTGGGCCAGATCAACGTGCCGATCTACGACGGTGGCCAGGCGGCCTCCCAGACGCGTCAGGCGAAGGAGGTCGCCTCGCAAAGCCGCCTTGTCCTCGAGCAGATCAGGAATCAATCCCGCACTGCGGTAGTTAGTGCCTGGGTATCCAATGAGGGCACCAAGATCGCGCTCAGCGCGGCCGAATCCGAGGTGCGTGCGGCAGATGTGGCGCTTCAGGGGGTCCGGCGTGAAGCGCAGGGCGGCCAACGCACCACTATCGATGTCCTGAACGCTCAGCAGGACCTGACCAATGCGCGCTCCCGGCAGATCATGGCGCAGCGAGACCGCGTCATTGCGTCCTATACGCTCTTGAGTGCGGTCGGTCGGCTTGACGTGCACACGCTCAACCTCAACACGCCTGATTACCTGCCGGACGTCCATTATCACCAAGTGCGGGACGCCTGGCACGGTTTGCGAACACCCTCTGGTCAATAACGGGCATTCGTCTCCCATTAAGGTTGTTGTCTAAGTTGTAACTGTTATGTCCCCGGCAGCCTTCCTGCTGCGCAGGGAGTGCCTTAATCATTCGGGGAAGGTGTCACGCCTCTGCTTGGAGAAATGGGGCGATGTAGGCTCGGGCATCGTGGGTCGCAGGTGCTAGGGCTTTCGGCGGGCGGCTTGGCGAGGAGACCATGGCTGGTCACATCATTGTCACAGACGAGGACGCAACCCGCACCATAGTCATGCGGCGGCCTGAGAAAAAGAACGCGCTGAGCGAGGACATGTTTCTCGCCATGAGCGACGCAATCAATTCTGCGCAGGCAAATCCCGATATTCGGTGTCTCATCCTGACTGGCCGGTCGGGGGTCTTTACCGCTGGTGAAGACATTGGCGATTTTTTGGACGAGACAGCGATCGAACGGGATGAGGCCAGGCCGCGAAACTCCATCGTTTTCTTGCGAGCCCTCGTCAGCAACAAGAAGCCTATCGTTGCTGCGGTCGATGGCGTCGCGGTCGGTATTGGTGCAACAATGGTGCTGCACTGCGACTACGTGATCGCGGGAACAACGGCATCGTTTCTGTCGCCTCTCGTTCCCTATGGTCTGGTGCCCGAAGGTGCATCTAGCCTGCTGCTCCCACGCATGGCCGGTCATCAGCGCGCTTTCTCCATGCTGGTGATGGGCCGGCCGATGAGTGCGGAGGAGGCCCGGGAGGCTGGCCTTGTCAATTCAATCGTCGCGCCGGGCCATGCCCTAATCGAAGCGCAGAAAGTCGCGCGCGAGATCTGCGCGTTGCCGCCCGAGGCGGTCGCCATCTCACGAAAGCTGTTGAAGTTGCCGACCGAGGATCTACTGCGCCGGATGGGGCAGGAAGAGCATCTTTTTCGTGAACGAATGGGTCTGCCTTCAGTGGTCGCCGCATTTAAAGGCTTTTTGCAGCGAAAGAAGAAATAAGTCCACGACCGCCATCCTAGTCGACTACTTCGCAAGCCGCTTTTGCTGTTCGACCAGCAACGCATCCAGTTCCTCGGTTTGCCGAGCCAGGAGGTTGGCATTACGCTCTTCGTCGGCCGCTCCGGACTCTGCTGCCGCGCGCTCGGTGATTTGCCGGATATTATCGCGCAATATCGCGATCCTGTCGGCAAGGTCAGATGTGGAAATTGAGCTGAGATCCATGATGATTCCTTCGATTTATGTCGGGCCGAAACCAAGCATCGGCAGTGGCCATCCAAGCGCAATTTGCCGAACACTGTCAAAGAGAGTTGGATGACCTGGGCTATCGCGTGCTGCCAGGCCCGGCAGCGGCAATTCAGCTACCTCGGACATGAGGCGACGGCCTCCCTGATCTCGGCGAGAGCATACTTTGCCGCCTGATCAATATCAACGTGGGGCAGATTCGGCATTTCGTCGGCGACGAACGCCTCGTGCATTACTGAAGTCAGGACGCCGGGCGGCTTCGCCGTCGTAAAGCCATGGGCGCCACAGGCGCGAGCGATGGCCGCGAAATCCGGATTGGGAAATTCGATTGGTTTGTCGGAACGGCGAGAGGCCGGACGCTTTCCGCCTCCATGCTAACGAGGCTTGAGCTAATCGGCTTAGCCACTATCTTTGGCTGGCGGCCCTTTTTCGTGAGATGGGCCGCGTTGCTGGATCAGTTGATCAAGGAGGTCAGATATGGGAACGACGACTGAACGGGCCGTTCTGGCCGGTGGCTGCTTCTGGGGCATGCAAGATCTGATACGCAAGCTTCGGGGCGTCGTATCGACGCGAGTTGGATACACCGGCGGAGATGTCCGCAATGCGACCTATCGCAATCATGGGACACATGCGGAGGCCATCGAAATCATATTCGACCCCAAGCTTACCAGCTTCAGAGAGCTGCTGGAGTTCTTTTTCCAGATCCACGACCCGACGACGCTGAACCGGCAGGGCAACGATATCGGCATGAGCTATCGATCCGCCATCTTCTACACCGCGCCGGAGCAGGAAAAGATCGCGCGCGACACCATTGCTGATGTGGAAGCGTCAGGCCTATGGCCTGGGCGGGTGACTACCGAGGTGGCCGCGGTGGGCGATTTTTGGGAAGCCGAGCTTGAACACCAAGACTACCTCGAGCGTTATCCCGACGGCTACACTTGCCATTTCGTTCGGCCCGGATGGCGGCTGCCGAAACGGAAGGCTAGTTGAACGTTCGACCTTAAAAGCACGAAGAGCACGCCGTAGATTCTAGTCTTTTAGTCAAGGAGTGAACCATGCAGGAGATACGGGAACATATGGAAGTCATTGGCGCCGATGGCGTGCATGTCGGGACGGTCGACCGCGTCGAGGGAAACCGGATCAAGCTGACAAAGAAAGATAGCGGCGAAGGGGCCCACAAGGGGCATCACCACTTCATTGCACGTGGTCTCGTCGCGGATGTCGAAGGCAATAAGATTCGCCTGTCGGCCAACGCTGATGTTGCTGTCACCTTCGAAGAAGAAAAATAGGAACTGCGGGGCTTGTACTGACGCAGGCCTGAGGTTGCCCATGACCGTTCTGACGGCCTGCGCTCTTTCAGAGCGCAGGCGATGTGCTTCCGCATCCCAACGGAGATGCGAGTGGGGCCAGCGTGCCACGTGGCCGGAGTCTTGATTTGTCGGTAGTTATTGGCTCGGTCATCGAGACCTTTGCGTGACGATCTTGAGTTCATCGTATTCCCAAGCGATGACCCCGTTTGGATGGTCTCGACATCGTCCTGAAGGGTCGGCAGATGAGACCCCTTAATTTTCTGCCATGAATTCATAGTCCAGCGTCTACGAGGCCACCGCGCGATGATCCGCACGATAATCGCGAGCCCACTCGAGCCGGGGTGATCGCGTCTCCTTCAAAGCGTCTTGGGGAGCGGAGCGGTGCTTGGCGGTCCAGCAAACCCAGAGCGTCCGCTTGGGGTCGATATCCGGCCTTGTATCGCCACATTCGACCAAGATGATGTCTAGGCAATTCCGGGCTCTCTGCGGTAGAGTTCCGGAAAGCCGGGAGGAATTGGACGTGATGGCAGCGGAGGCTCCACACGTGCGGCGGGCGAGTTGGTTGCAGATTGTGCTGCGCATCAATGGCTGCACTCCGATGATAGTGTTCGATCGTGTCAGCGAGGCGTCGCGTGCGATCGACGACTTTAAGAGAGAATGTCTGACGGGATAAAGGCCGACCGCGTGCGGGTGGAGCGTCCACGCGTCCGAGGCAAACCTGAAGGACCAATGTCAGCGTTCGGCAAGGGGGTGTCTGGATGATCAAAAAGTCTAAATTGTAGGGGCAGCTGTGCCGGATCGATCGCTCGGCAGGCGATCGGGCACCGGATGCTCTGCATGTAGTGACTATACGTAGAAAAAAATGACAACGGAGGAAGTGCCATGATGAAACAGATGAGTTGTCTTGCTTTAATTTCTTCTATTGCGATTATCGCGTCGTCAGCGTCTGCACAAACAGTGGATACCGCGCGCATCGAAGCGGGCGGTCAGAACGATTGGCTGACTTACCACGGCTCCTATAAGTCCTATCACTACAGTCCGCTCTCTCAGATCAATGCGAGCAACGTCTCCAATCTGAGCGTGGCCTGGATCCACATTCCGGGGCGGTCCACCCGTGGTTTGCAATCGATGCCGCTCGTGGCGGATGGTGTGCTCTACTACACGGGCTCGTACAGCCGGGTCTTTGCGCTAAACGGCGCCACCGGCGAAGTTATCTGGTCCTATTTTCCTGAACTAGACGAAGCACTGATCGCCCGGCAAACTCATTCGCCCTACAATCGCGGCGTCGCGATCGGCGATGGCAAGGTCTACGTCGGTACGATGGATGGCCGTCTGATCGCGCTGGAGATGAAGACCGGGAAGGTGGCTTGGGACACCAAGCTGGTCGATTCTCAAAAACTGACAGTCGGCTTCACGGGCGCACCACTGTACGCTAAGGGTACGGTGGTGATCGGTGCGCAGGGCGGCGAATGGCCGGGCCGCGGCCCGATATTCGGTGTCGACGCTGCGACGGGTAAAAAGAAGTGGGAATTCCTGACCGTCGCCGGCACTGACGAGGCCACGAAGACGTGGGGGAATGATTCATGGCGCACAGGCGGAGGCGGTGGCTGGATGCCTGGCACCTATGACTCCGAGACCAGCACGGTCTGGTGGGGTACCGCCAACCCGGCGCCGCTCTACGACTGGTCGGGAAACGACTACAAAACGCAGGGCGCTCGCCCTGGCGATAATCTCTATACGTCGTCGGTGATCGGGCTTGATGTCGATAGCGGCAAGCTGAAATTCTATCATCAGGAACTGCCGCACGATGCGTGGGACTTCGACAGCGCTGTTGGCGAGTTCGTGATGCTCGACAAGGACGGGCAGAAGCTCGTCGTGCACCCCAACAAGAGCGGATATATCTTTGTCTATGACCGCAGCGCCAATGTGAAGAACGTCTGGCGGATCACCGAGAATAGCAATTTCGTCAAGAGCATCGATCCCAAGACGGGCGAACTGATCGGCCGCCGCGACTTTTCGGCGGGCAAGGTTGATGAGCCGCTATGTCCACACATCTCCGGCGGAGTCAGTTTCAACGCCGGTTCCTACAATCCAAGAACTGGGCTTTACTACAAGCTCGGTCAGGAATGGTGCATGACCCTCGACGTCGTGAAAACGACTCCGGTGACCGCTCCTCAGGCGCAGTTGAACATTGGCGCCAACTTCAAGATCGCGCCTCCGCCAGGTGGCGAGATCTACGGTCATCTCGATGCGCGCGATCCAGTCAGCGGCGCCAAGAAGTGGGAGGTTCGTTTCCCCGAACCGCCGCTCGCTAGCGTTCTGTCGACTGCGGGCAACCTCGTGTTTGTGCCGGACTCGCGTGGCGTCGTTCATGCCTATGATGCCGAAAATGGCACCGAGCTGTGGAGTCATTCCGACGGCACTGGCCATCAGGGCGGCATCATCAGCTATTCGGCTGGCGGCAAGCAGTATGTTGCCGTGACGGCCGGCTTTGGCGGCATGGCTTCCGACGACTACGCGCCGACCTTCGGTGGCGTCTACAAGAGCATGCCGCGTGATGATGGCGCGCTTATCGTCTATAGCCTGAAATAGGCTTTAGGGAATGTCCACCATGGGGAGTGAGGCGTACACCGCGCTCCCCATGGATTTGGACGGCTCGAAGCGAGATGAACGAGATTCGGACGTCATGCAATTGAATTTGAAAATTCTGGTACTGCTGTCGGTCGTGCCGACTTGGGTGATGGGTGTCCCCGGCGTCATGGCTCAGTCTGCTACCGCGCCGGACAGCGCTCCTCTTGACGTAGAGCAATTATTCGCATCGACCTGTGGCTGGTGCCATTCCGATGGCGGTCGTGCTGCGGGGAAGGGACCGCAGCTGATGGACTCGGCGCGAAGTGACGATTTTCTGCGCGACCGTATCAAGACCGGAAAGTCGGGGGCCATGCCGGCATTTGGCTCGGTCTATAGTGATGCCCAGATCGGTGAGATCATCAAGTACATCAGGTCGTTGAAGCCGCCCCAGGGATGAGACGGCGCTGCCTGACCTGTCTGAATCCGGAACACGGCATGAAAGCAATTCTCTCGCTTATGTTTGCCGCCACGATCGGCCTGCTCGGCCCGGTGCAGGCGCGGTCTCTCGAAACGATCCGTTCGCTCGGGATTGTTGGGCTGTGCGCTCATCCCAACTCGCTTCCGTTCGCCAGCAAAACGGGCGATCCTCCCGGATTTCAAGTCGAGTTGGGACAGGCATTGGCCCGCGAGCTTGGTGTCTCGCTGAAGCTCGACTGGATTATCACTCAGTACCAAATGCGCAGCGCGGACTGCGACATTGTCTTGGATGTCATCGCGGACCGCGAGGCGCAGGGCGAAACAAACCTTGCACTTTCAAAACCATATTATCGTACGGGTGTCGCGCTTGCCGTGCCGTCTGAAAGTAAGCTGACCTCGTTCAAGAGTCTTGACGAACACACGAAGGTCGGCGTGCAGGTCGGGTCCTTTGCTGCAATGGTGATCGGTCAGCGCCACGTTCCGACATCGACCTTCGGATTTGAGGTCGACAGTCTTGAGGCCTTATCAAATCATGAGATCGATGCCGCCGCGGTCACGCCGACCGTTGCCGCCTATTTCAACTTGACGCATGCTGACAAGGCGGTCCGCATCTTGGGTCTTGATGAGAACGAAGCGAACCTCAACTGGAATGTCGCCGTCGGAATGGTTCGCCCCGACAAGGGGCTGCGCGAAGCCGTCGACTCAGTGTTGGAGCGATTGCGAGCCGACGGTACGGTCGAACGTATCTATCAGCGCTACGGAGTTACCCTGCAGTCGCCGAAATAGGCACGTCCGCTCGGTTGCCAGCCATTGCGGGACACATCCGCTCTGGACGGAAAGATCGGTGGTTCCGGTGCGTTTGGCCATTTGGCTCTGACGGGAAAAAGCAGGCCGGCGGCATGATAGGCCAGTGCGTTCAGGGATGGTGATTGCGATAACCCAAACGTCGGCAATGTATGCGTCGGATGGGTTATCGGCGATCGGAACTCTTTGTGTTGTGAATCGGACGACCTACCTTCAGACAACGTGAAAGTTGGATATGGAATCATTGGCGAGCTGTGCGATGAGGTGCAGTTCCCAATCAATATAGGCTTGCATCGCGGCAGCCGCATTGTCTGTTCCCTCGTATGGCCGCTTATAGACGTCATCGGATTGCGATATCCAGGAGTGACGATCTTGCTCGAGCGGTTGGTCGGCCGCGAGCCAGGCGCGCGTTCCGCCTGCGAGCGCAACCACCATTCGGCGAGTTGCGGCACTCGCGTCTGCCAACGAGAACAATGCTTCATCGCCCTCGATGCTGGTAAGGACAATTCCGCCATCGCCGGGCAGTCGTGGCAAATCCTCCGCGAACCGCGAAGCCAGCACGAAATGTGCACCTGAAATATGGCCCGCAGCATAGGCAGGACTGCGCGCCAGATCGACAATCGTCCAATCGGCGCGGCTCGCGGCGAGTGCTGCGGCACTAATCGTGGCGCGATCTGGAATCCGGCGGAGCCGGACGACGAGGGGCTGGAGTACCGGCTTCGGTCGCTTGGACCACGTCAGGCCCGACCACGTAAGCCTCCCAGCCCATCTGGATCAGCCAGGATGCGGCCATTCGCGCACGGATTCCGTCATCATCGAACAGAACGAGCCGCGCGCCGCGGACCGCGACCCATTCATCGGTGGCCTGCACCAACTGGCCGCCGGGCGCCGAGGCGAAGCCCGGCGGATGCGCACGCCGATATTCCTCCGGCGTCCGCACATCGAGTAGGTGGAGCGTGCGTTCCTCGGCCTCGTCCAGAAGCCGCTCGAACATGCCGAAATCCAGGATGGGGACCCCAACCCGCGCCGCCCAGGTCTTGGCGTCGGCGAGCGCAGCGGAATAGGTCGCCTCGGGCCGCTCTTGAAAGTGGTCGGTCCTGCCGCGTTCGACCTGATGTCCGGCCAATGTCCAGCCGATTGTGCCGTTGCGGAGCGCAAAGATCTTGTTTGGAAGCCCCGCGTTGATCAAAGATTGCGTGCCGATGATGCTACGCGTCCGTCCAGCGCAATTGACGATGATGGTGGTGTCGGGCGAGGGCGCAACTTCGCGTGCGCGAAACGCCAGTTCGCCGCCCGGAACGCTCACGCCCCGCGGAATGCTCATGATGCGGTATTCTTCGAACCGGCGGGCGTCGAGCACCACGAGATTGGCTTCGGTTTCGATCAGAGTTTTGGCTTCATTGGCCGACAGGGAAGGTGTGTGTCGGATCGCCTCCACGAGTTCGCCGAACGCCTTGCTCGGCACGTTGACGTCGCGGAAAACCTCGCCGGTGAGTGCGTATCCCGCCAAGCCGCCGTGCAGAATCGAAACGTTCCGATAGCCGAGCGCTAAGATGCGGGGCGCCGCGCGTTCCGCATAGCCTTCGCCATCGTCGTAAACGACAATTGGAGCGTTCAGGCGCGGGATCAGGTCGAGGATACGTAGTTCGATCTGCGACAGCGGCAGGGAGACCGCGAAAAAAGGATGGGCGAGCGAATAGGGCCCTTCCTCCCGGACGTCCAGCAGCGCGATTTCCTCGCCCGCGCGCCAGTGTCGGCGCAGTTCGGCCGGCTCTATCGCCCGTATCGATTTGCCGTCGGAGATTGGGGATTGCTTCATTCGGATATCCAGGGAGGGAGTTGTTAAGCGGAGCCGCCTGTAGCTTCAGAACGGCGCGAGCCGTCGTCTCAATGTTCCCACGACGGATGTGAAGGCAAGGCGTGGTGTCAACTGGGCCATTCGGAATAGGGTGAATGTCGCTCATCTACCATGAAACCGCAACCATGGAGCCCGCCGGCGTCCGCCGATGGCATAATCCGAGGTTAACTACCCAAGGTAGTCATTAGCTCGGCGGCTGTTTCTAACGTTCCGCAGGCGCCGGGAGGGGCATGCCGTTTTCAAAACTATTCCAATGGAAGCGGGCAATGGCGCGTTACAGGCTGGAATTCGCTAGATTCGCTCGATGAGATGATAGGCGGATAGGATCGCGATTTGCTGTGGTGGCCATTGCTGGGTGCAAAAGACTGCCAGCTGCGACGCTACTGATCAACAGCCATTCACGTCGACTGAGGTCAGGGTATCGTTCCTTAGCCGTCGATGACGAAAGCAGTCACTAAAGCTGTGGAGACGGTCAGCGTGCTGTTCAAGCTCAACTTGAATTGAAGATCGCGAAAACATTCATCGGCACATCGAGGCTTTCAGCGCTACGCAGCAAGTTCGCTTCGCGATATTGTTAGCAGTATGCAGGTATTGAGCTATCGAACGCCGGTTTCCACCTATCGCGACACCGGCATCTCGAGACTGATCCGTGCGTCAGCGGCAGGGTGCCGGCCTACCGCGGCTTCGGCTGATTGCGATGAGGAAAAAAAATGGCGTCGGTGTTGCGAGTCCGCGCAACCGCTTTTATTGTAACTCACTCACCATGCCGATCTAAACGCTGGGAACGGGTGTAACGTTTTCCAGGCTGGCGGCCGAACTGGCGCGGTTATGAAGATGGGCGAGTGTTGCCCAGTAACTCACGCGTCAGAGGGCTCACGTTTCAAGCATTCGCGCAGCAGTCCGTCCATTATCAGCTGGGTCTCGCTCTCAAGCGGAGGTGCCAAGTCTGCAATCGAATCCGGCCGGTGCCCGTGTTCGTTGGGCGGCACTCGGGGGCTTCTGTCCGCAGGCATGATTCCGAGGGAGAGATAAGACATGTCGTGCCCCATGTCGAAGTGATCGCAACCGATCGACCGAGATCAGGAGGATGGCAGCGCCCGCGCGACCAGCCTGAAACAGAGTTCTGTCCTGGGTCGCTTTTTCTGACTCATGCTATCGGTTGTTTTTCTTTTCTCAATTGCATCAAAGGACATTGTCCTCGAGGACGTTTTCCTAAGGATCATTTCGATTGTTGGGGAGCAAAGCCTGCCGTGATCGCCTCGTCAGGCCAACGAGGTGGATTGATCCAGATCAATCATACTGATCCCCGATGACTATCGAGCAACCAGGAATCCGTTCCCGTCCTCCTGCTTTTGATTCAACTGCGGAGCCCATTTTGCGGGGGACAAGCAAAAATTGAGCATTTCGTCGATACAGCGTTTCCCGCGTTTCCCGCGTTACGCGATCGGCGCGATCACTGCGTTGATCGTCAGGTGTCACCTACGCCTTTGCGTTTCCGCTCGCATGGAAACAGGATGACAACATTCGCGGAAATGTTCATGCGAGACGAGCAACCGCCAAGAAGTAACCGCTTGATCTGGATCAAGCCAAGCGTTCGGGAGCCGCCGGTAAGATTGAATATGGTTCGGAATCCCCACGGATGCTGTAAACATGCCACTGCGAGTGTTCCGCGAGAATCGATCGGGTGAAGAGATCATCCAGCTGGCGATCCGTCTCGGGCTGCTGGGCTTCCTGACCTATTGGTCGTTTGTCCTGGTTCGTCCGTTCATTCCCATCTTTGCTTGGAGCCTCGTACTCGCCGTGGCTTTGTATCCGGCGTACAACTGGCTTTCGGAACATCTTGGCGATCGACCGAAGCTCGCAGCAGTGATCATAACGGTCGTTAACCTCGCGATTGTCATAGGGCCCGCGACTTGGCTCGGGCTGGGCTTGATCGAGGGCTTGCGAAGCTTCGCCGGGCAGCTCGACTCCGGCAGCTTGATCGTTCCCTCTCCTCCCGACCGCGTCAAAGACTGGCCAATTGTCGGCGCACAGCTTTATACGTTGTGGGATCATGCCACGACCAACCTCAGAGCCGCGTTGAGCGAGATAGCGCCGCATCTGAAGCCGTTAGCCAAACCAGTGCTCGCATTCGCGGGCAGTGCTAGTCTAGGTACACTTAAGTTTTTCGCCTCGGTGCTGCTCGCCGGTTTTCTGTTCTCCTCCGGACCACGGCTTGTGGTGGCGATCAGGAGCATCCAGGCCCGCCTCGTACCGCATCGAAGTCAGGATTTCGTTGCACTGGCGGGGGCAACGATACGCACGGTGTCGCAGGGGGTCATCGGTATCGCGATCGTTCAAGCGCTGCTGGTTGGTATAGGATTGAAACTTGCCAGTGTGCCCAGTGCCGGCGTGCTGGCTTTCGCCGTCCTGGTTCTCGCAATCATGCAGATCGGGTCGGCGATCGTTCTTTTTCCCGTGATCATATGGATATGGACGACCAAGGATTTCATGGCCGCTCTGTTGATCACAATTTATTTGCTGGTCGTTGGACTAGCTGACAATGTCCTGAAACCGATGCTCATGGGACGCGGTCTGAGTACACCTGCGCTAGTGATCTTCATCGGCTTGCTAGGCGGAACAATTGCGCATGGCATCGTCGGCCTGTTTATCGGACCAATCATCCTCGCGGTGGTTTGGGAATTGATGATGGCATGGATTCGTGAGGGGCAGGCCAACGCCGCCTCGTCTGAGGCAGAGAAGGTCGCGGTCGAAGTGTAGAAGTAGTACCTGGCGCTTTTTCCGCTGTCGTTGACGTCATCGCGTTCCGCTTGGGCGCAGTTCTGGCGCGTGGACGTCGGTGTCTCTTGAAATTCGGCGGAATCGGGAAGAGGCCTTGCCTTGACTTATGTCAAAGCTCTTCCGGCACGCGGCGCAATCCTGATTGCGGGGCTGCAAGGAGTGGGAGATTGAGCGGAGCCGCAATTCGTCGCCAACCTTCAAACGTGAGAGGGCGTCATGACAATTCCCGTATTTCCCGAAACCAAGGTTGCGTTGAAGGGACGAAAAGGTCTTATTGTTGGCATTGCGAACGATCAGTCGATCGCCTGGGGCTGTGCCAAGGCGTTCAGGGCGTTGGGCGCCGAACTTGCCGTAACGTATCTGAACGACCGAGCGAAAAAGCACGTCGAACCGTTGGCCAAGGAGCTCGAAGCGCCCCTTTTCATGCCGCTGGATGTGAATAGCGAAGGGCAAACGGAACAGGTATTCGAGCGCATCGAGAAGGAATGGGGCCGGCTCGATTTTCTGCTTCACTCGATCGCGTTCTCCCCGAAGGAGGCGCTGCACGGACGCGTGGTCGATGTTCAGCGCGACGGCTTTCTGAAGACGATGGATGTTTCCTGCTGGTCATTCATGCGGATGGCGCACCTGGCGGAACCGCTGATGAAGAATGGCGGTACGCTCTTCACCATGACTTATTACGGCAGCCAGATGGTGGTGCAGAACTATAACGTCATGGGGGTGGCGAAGGCCGCGCTTGAGGCCGCCGTTCGCTACATCGCAGCCGAGCTCGGCCCCAAAGGCATCCGGGTGCACGCCATTTCTCCGGGACCGCTGGCGACGCGCGCGGCTTCGGGCATCCCCGAGTTCGACGAGTTGATGGACAAAGCGCAGGCCAAAGCTCCTAGCCGGAGCCTGGTGAGCATTGACGACGTCGGTGCGGCGACGGCGTTTCTGGCGCTCGACGGCGCCAAGCTTATTACCGGCAGTGTCATGTATATCGATGGCGGCTATCACATCATTGACTAGTTGGGGTGCTGGGCCGTTTGGACGTTCATAGAGGTTTGCCGACAGCCGCGCCGTGAATAATCTGGCCGAGCGGCGGCATTGCTGGAGGCACGTGCATGTTGCGTCAATATCTCGTCGGCACGGCGGCCAGTGTTTGCAATATTGCGATCCATGCCTTGGTGATGGTGGCTGTCATCAAGGTGGCGCGCATCGCGGATGAGTTGGCAACGTCACGTCAGTCGCTTCGATTGATCGCAGTCATGATCGCCACAGTGACGGTCCTGATGGTCGCGCACCTTGCCGAAGTGCTCGTTTGGTCCTTAATCTACGCGATCGTTAGTGCTGCACCGGATGGCACTGACCTCATTTATTTTTCCTTTGTGAACTACACGACTCTCGGTTACGGCGACGTGACGCCGGTCGAGCGCTGGCATCTGCTTGGGCCAATGACCGCGATGAACGGCGTGTTGCTATTTGGCTGGTCGACCGCGGTAATTTTTGAGGTGTTGCGGATGACGCTAATGGCGAACGGCGATGAAGGCGCAATACGAGAGAAACGCCGGTGGGCCGAATAGTGGAGACACGCAAACTGATATCGAACCCTTCCTGCCCAGTCCTCTACAAGTTTCTGCATGCGGAGGCTCGCTGTGGCGGGATCAACGAGGTTCTTAACCTGAATCAGTTCTTGTTGCCGGCGTTCTCGTCGGTCAACTCACGGCGCGCTTGACCAGTTCGTGTTGGTAGCCAACGGCTTTCAGGTTGAAGAAAAGGGCCTGAGAATCCTAGCAATCTGAATCCTGAAGTTCGCACCCTCGTTCCGCAAGCCGACCGCGCCCAGAGGGATTGTCGCCAGCACGCTGGAAAATATGTCCTCAGAGTAAAAAAAGCCCCGGCGAGTTGCCGGGGCTTTGAGTTCGCCAGAGGTCGAGGGAGAAATCAGTAATGGGCTGCGACGGGAGCGCCGAAGCCGCCGAAGCGGTAGTTCACGCGCACGGTGACCATATCCACGTCCTGGCTGACGCGATTGAGGGCGCCGGCCACGATCGGATTCACGATCGAGAACGAATTGTTCGAATTGCCCATGAACAGATGGTCGTATTCGAGGCCGGCCGACCAGTTCGGTGCAAAGCCATATTCGAATCCGGCGCCCACGGTACCGCCCCAGCGGGTCGAGCTTGCCGCGGCCAGTTCATTGCCGCTAAGCGTGGAGAGGATGCTGAAACGATTGCTCGTCACCGCCGCGCCGCCCTTCACGTACAGCAGTGTGGCGTTCCAGGCCCAGCCGATCTGGCCGGTGAACAAGCCGATGCCATCCGTTTTTGTGCGCGTGGAGAAGAATGGATTGACGAAACTGACGCGGGTATTGCTCAGATCCGCCCAATCGCCCTGACCTTCCAGGCCGAAAACAAACTGATTGACCTGCCAGCGGTAGCCGAGCTGTCCGCCGAAGACGCCACCGGACCGGCTGGCGCACCCGTCCGCGATGAACGCCGCGCCGATCGGAGCGAATCCCCAGCAATTGCGGCTCTCGCCCCAGCCGCCGTTGGCGCCGATGTAGAATCCGGTCCAATCATAGATCGGAGCGATCATCGGCGGCGGCGCCTTGACGTAAGGCCTTGGGGCCAGATCAGCAGCCACCGCAGGCGCGGCCATGCCCAAGGCAACCAGACCAACAGTACCCACCAAGAAATTCTTCATCATATTCTCCTGCAACTCAGTCGCCTCTTACTTGAGGTGTTATTTCGGTGAACCGTAGGCGCTACGGCCTCAAACGCCCGCGCCATATTGGCAACACTCAAGCAGAATCGATATCAATGTATAAGCTACTGGTTTATAAACACTATTTTGTGTAAGCAAGGCTCACCTTCCTTATGGAGAAATGCCGGCCATTTCGCATTTTTTGGAATACAGAACTTCTTCCTGTCCATTCGCTTTTTGGAATCACCTTCTCACGCGCAGAGGAGGTGCCCAAACGCAGGTCTGCTCGATGTTAGGAAATCCGACGACGCATCGACACGACTACTAAAGCCGCACCGTAACCGTGCGGGTCGCGTTCGTGGGCACTCGAAAAAACTCGACAACGCCTTCGTGTCCATAGGTGATAGCAGGCCGGGCAATTAGCCTGACTCACTTCCATTCGAGTCTTGCCTATCCGGTCCTCGCGCGTCGTCCAGATCCGAACGTTCGTGCTCGTCTCCGAGCCAACTGGGGATGTCGCTCGATGGAATCGTTCGTCTTGGCAGATGAGGAATAATAGTGCGGGCGTGGACGACCAGTCCTTCGTTGAACTTCGCTCGCGCGAAGTCCTTGGCTTCCCCTTCAATCTCAAATGTCTGGGTCGCTCGCGGGCTTTCGCCGTTTGGCCCGTAGGCTGCGTTTCTGCACCTCAAAAGTAACGTACCAGGAATACGTTATCTTTCTTAAGTCCTTCCGGACGCTGCGCGATGTCCGGTCGGCGTTGGAAAACGCACCGAGGCGGACGTTTGTCCATCCTTCGCGCTTAGGTGTTCACGCTCTGAACCTCATCGATAGTGGAGTGCGATCAGCTCAGCGACGCAGGCGGGGCGCTGGGCGCCTTCGATTTCGATCACCATGTGATAGTTGACTCTCAAGCCATCGGGCGGGACGTCCTCTACTTCCGCGATGCTGGTGCGGCCCCTGATCCGCGAGCCCGCCGGGACGGGGGAGAGGTAGCGGATCCGGTCCGCGCCGTAGTTCAACGTGTTGCGGAGGCCCTTGAGCCCCATCACGGAGCGAATGAACATTGGCGCGAGGCTGAGTGATAAAAGTCCGTGAGCGATGGTCCTTCCACCCGGCAGCTCCTTCTTTGCCCGGTCCTGATCGATATGGATCCATTGTTCGTCGCAGGTTGCTTCCGCGAAACGACTGATACGATCCTGAGTGATTTCAATCCATTCGCTCGCGCCGATCTCGGTGCCAACCGCAGCCTTGAATTCACTGAATTCACTGAAGATGCGCATGTCGGATCCTCGCACGTACACTTGGTCAGATCCTCATTTCCGGAACATTGGCTGGAACGAACAGATCAGCCTCCGTCACCGCCAAGACCTCGGCGACGGTGACGCCCGGGGCGGTCTCCAACAGCGCTATCTTTCCGCCGGAAAAGCCGATCACGGCCATATCCGTGACAACCAGATCGACCGACCGGGATGAGGTCAGCGGCAGTGTGCATCTCTGGACGATTTTCGATTTCCCTTTCGCGGCGTGTTGCATTGCGACGATGACGCGCTTTGCACCGCTCACAAGATCCATCGCACCGCCCATTCCCGGTACCATCTTGCCGGGGATCATCCAGTTCGCGAGGTGGCCTTCCGCATCGACCTGAAGGCCGCCGAGAACGGTCAGATCCACATGCCCGCCGCGGATCAATCCGAATGAGATCGCGCTGTCGAAGGTGGATGCGCCGGGTAGGGCGCTGATAGGCCGACCGCCGGCGTCCGTCAGCAAGGGATGGGCCAAGCCTTGTTCCGGAATTGGGCCCGTGCCGATCAATCCGTTTTCCGACTGGAAGAATACCTTGAGATCGGGCGGAACGTAGTTCGCGACCAGGGTCGGAATCCCAATACCGAGATTGACGAGGTTGCCGGGGCGGAGTTCGAGTGCCACACGTCGCGCAATGATCGATTGAGCATCCATGGTTCACCCGTTGGTGATGAGATAATCGACAAGCGGCGCAGGCGTCACGACATGGTCCGGCGCGATGACGCCGACCGGTACAATGTGTTCCGCGGTGACGATTACAATATCGGCCGCCATTGCCATGACGGGATTGAAGTTGCGCGCCGTCAGCGCGTAGGAAAGATTGCCGAGGTAATCTGCCAGGAATGCATGGATCAGCGCGAAATCCGAGCGAAGCGCGGTCTCCAGCAAAAAGCTCTTGCCGTCGACCTCGATCTGTCGCTTGCCTTCCTCGACGATGGTCCCGACGCCCGTCGGCGTCAGCACACCTCCCAGGCCGCAACCGCCGGCCCGAATGCGCTCGACGAACGTGCCCTGAGGCACCAGGTTGACCGCCACTTTGTTGGCCATCATCTGCTTTTGTACGTTTGGGTTGAGCCCGATGTGACTCGTCGTAAGCGTTGAGACCAGCCCCGCGTCGAATAACTTCCCCACGCCTTTGCCCGGGATGGCGGCATCATTACTGACGATGGAGAGTTCCGATTTTCTTTGTCGGACCAGTTCGTCCAGCAGGCGTTCCGGCGTCCCGACTCCCATGAATCCGCCGACCATCACGGTCGCGCCATTGGGAATCATGGCAACGGCTTCTTCCGCAGAAACGGCTTTCATGGGAGGCTCCGATCGTCGCTCTGACGTTCACCATTGAAGCTGGAGCTCGGAAGATGGACCATTGATCTGTATCAAGGCCCTCGCTTAGCGGTCGTCGCCGCTGCCGGGGTCCTCGTTTGTCCAGCTTCCCGGCGTTCTACCCCGATGCCGGTCAGCATCTCGTCCCACAGTTTGCGGACCTGGAGGTGCCGGTTTTCGACGGTAGCGGTTAGCGTGTCGCGGACCGGAAGCAGGTCGCTGCTCTTCAAAAAGAGGATCTGCGCCTGCATCATGCGGCCGCTTTCGAACTCGATCTTCCGCAAGGCAAGGACGAACGGATCCTGCGCGGAAGCATGGTCCGGCAGCAACGCCGCAGGCCGTATTACCGCGTGCAGTGCGTGACCAAGTGCCGCGATATCGATTGTCAGTCCCTGCGTCCGGTCGACGATGGCGGCCGGTGGTCTTGGCAGCCAAGCAGCTTCCCAGGAAGGAAGCAAAGACAGTAGTTCTGGATCGACCACCCAAGAGGTCGCCCCGAGCAGTAGCGAGACGATTTCGGCTTCCCGGTAGAATTGCGTGTTCAATTCAGTGTGCCAGCCCGCTTTCAATTGCCAGGGCAGTGCGATCGCGAGCTGTCTGGCCAATGCTCCGTGGCAGGACACCAGAAAAGCAGCGACGCGCGTCTGCTGTCTGGGCGGCACCCGGCCTGTCGCGTCGAGCGGACCAAGGAGCCTACTCATCCCGACACCCCATGCGCGGGAATGGCGCGGAGGTGATCCTGACCGGACGGAAAGGGGACAAGCGGATCTCCCGCCTGTTCAGGGGCAATCCAGATCGATTGATTGCCCTTCCATCGTTTCGCGAGAACATCCTCGGCGAAGGCGGAAAGCAGTGCAGCGGTCAGCGCGGGCTTTTCGAGGGTGAAAGCGTGATACGCGCGCGGAATGATGATGAGGGCGCTGTCAGGAATGTGAATGCGCAAGGTTTCATGCAGCGCACGCGGGGTCAGAAAATCGAACTCGCCATTCAGGATCAGCGTCGGGATGTTTATCGATGACAGAAGCGGCGTCAGCGGTTTAAATTCGAGGAATGACTCCATCAAGTTCTGCAGAGCGTAGACGTCGTTGGTGAGCCAACCCTGACGCTTTATGGCTTCTAGATTGCCAAGCTGCGGCCCGAGCCATGCATCGGACAGGTTCATCGGCAGCAGCAGATCCTGCAGATAACTTGTGCCGCCCAGAATTAGGCCGGTGCGGAGCGCGTTGCCGAGCAGGACCAGCTGAGGAGAGAGCTCGGCGAAGGTGCTCATGGCGACGAGGCCGGCGAGACGATCTGCATGTGCTACTGCATATTGCAGTGCGATCAAGCCGCCGAAGCTGATGCCGCTCAGAAAAACCGGGGTATCGCCAAGCTGGTCTATCAGTAGTGCGAGGGCCGCGACCTGATCATCCTGGCTGATGAACAGGCTGGGCTTGTCCGACGCACCCTGGCCAAGAAGATCGAATGTCGCAACGCGAAATCCTCGTGTGACAAGCGCGTCCCGGTAGCCTCCCCACAGCTCTGCATACTGTGTCAGCCCGTTGACCAACACATATGCGGGCCCACTTTCCGGACCATCCAATTCATAGCGTATCCGGTGAGAGCCGAGGGCAAGGAATGGCATGGCTGCACCCAACGAGGTCGCCTCCTTTGGATGGCGGCTTAGGACACAGGACCCTTGAGATAAGTCAAAGGTCGCACCCGGCGGCCTCTCAAGCTCTTCGCGAACCGGACGGAAAGCCGCTTTATCGGGAGATACGCCATGAAACGTTTGGTCGTTAGCTTCATCTTGTTGCTGCTGGCTACCTCGCTGACGGCAGCGGAGGCCTTGACGCGTCGATCGTCGCAAGAGCAGCACGATGGGCTGAAGAAGTATTATGAGATTTCCAATTTCCGTTTGGGCGGACGTTATGATCTCGGTAACCCGTCGAGCTGGGAGTTTGGCGGGGAGGGTGGAAAGACACTGGAATCACTCGGCGGCGGTAAACTCCGGACCGCCTACATTGCGATCGGTACGCCACGCAGCAACGCCGCGGGTGAAATCACCAACGCGGTGGTCATCAATTCATATTATTCCGGTGATTCCACCGACATGTATGAGCAATGGGTGAAGGGCACAGCGCTGTCTGGGAATGATCCCATCATCGGGCCGGGTCGTCCGATAGATACGGACCGCTACTATGTCGTCATGGTTGATCCTCTCGGCACTTGGGGCGAGAGCAAACCGTCCGATGGTCTGGGGATCAAATTCCCGCAATACAGCTATTTTGACATGGTGCAGGCGAATTATCGCATGCTGCGCGACCATTTGAAGATCGCGCACGCAGCCCTTGTGACCGGCGTGTCGATGGGTGGCACACAGACCTATGTCTGGGGCGTGATGCATCCGGAGTTCGTGGGCGCGCTGATGCCGATCGGCGGTACGACACAGTCGGACGCCGAGGATCCAGTCGGTAACTGGACGTTCCAATTGATGACCGCGGCGATCCAGTCCGACCCGGTATGGCAAGCGACAGGCGGCGACTACTACAAACTGCCGAAGGAAAAGCATCCGGGTCCAGGCGTCGCGTTCGGTTGGTCGGTGCTCTCGTTGACCGGATATGATTTCGCGTTCCGTACCACGCAGAATTTTGCGGCGGTGCAGCCGGAGGTCTTCTATTGGGATCCACCGAATGAAAAGGCCGGCAGCAGCGTGGCCAAACGCGCCAAGCTATATGACGCGGTGGACCTCGTCCTGCGCAATCGCGTCGGCGAAACACACAACATCAACGCGGATCTCGGGCGCATTCGATCCCGAACAATGGTGATGCATATCTCCAACGATAATTGGCTGAATTTCAAGCTTGCCGAGCGCGCCGTTGAACGAATTCCGGGAGCCGATTTGATCTCTGAAGAGAGCCCCGTCGCGCACTACGGCGTGTTCTCAATCATCAATCACCGTAAGAACGACCCTAAATTCGTTGCGTTCATGAACGACGTTGACCGCCTCGACAAGGCTGCTCAGGGGTTCGTCGACCGCAATTACCGCGTTCCTGGCGTGGCCGCGGATATCGATCCCAAAAAGTCATTCTGGAAGGAGTTCGTGACCTATCCCTATCCGGTCAAGTATGCGACCGCAAAGGACGGTCAAGGAACATCCTGGCAGATCGGCTACATGGATGAGTACGCCGGGACGAAGCCAGATCCACAGGTGCTGGTGATTATCCACGGCAAGGGCGCGTTCGGCGGGCATTACGGCAACGTGATACAATATGCTTTACAGAGCGGTTTCCGCGTCATCACGCCCGATCTTCCGCATTATGGCATGTCGGGTCCCGGCAACCTCGACAAGAGCCCAGCGCGGACCATGCAGGACATGCGCGAGGTCGTTCATGACCTCGTCGTGAACCAGCTCGGGGTGAAGCGTGCCGCCTACATGGGGCACTCGCTCGGTGGCCAGCTCGTGCTCGGATATGCGCTGACCTGGCCCGACGCGGTTCAGGATCTGATCCTCGAAGCGCCGGCCGGTCTCGAGGAATATCCCCGCGAGGTCCTCATAGCGCCTGGAAAGAAGGCTCCCCTGTTCGACCCGGCGTTTGCGCGGGATTTCGACAAGTGGAAGCAGACCTGGGATCAGACCGGCATTCTTTCCGCTGAGCTGGGGCGAACCGAGCAGGGCGTTCGCGACTTCTTCTATTTCAAGAAGCGCGATCCGGTGACCGGCGCCGTTTCTCGCAGCCAAAGTGGATATTTCATGAACGATAGCGAGTACGCCCGCTTTCATACCGAGCAACGGGTCGGGCTTATTAAGGGCAATCCCAAGGAGCTCGAGCAGTGGACCAACGTCTTCATCTTCGACATTTACACGATGGTCGCTGAGCTCCAGCAGGACGACCCCAAGAACCTTTACAGAAGGCTGACGCAGATCAATGTGCCGATTTTTCTCGCCTTCGGCGACAAGGAGCCCTTCATCCCAGGCACATCCCTCAACGGACTGAAGGATCTCGGTCGGGATGTCATCACACCGTTTATGGTGCGGATGACGAACGTGGGCAACCGCCCGGTGCTCAAGATCTATCCGGACACGGGGCACTTCATCCACACCGACAATCCCGTGGAATTCGCCGCTGACATGGTGGATTTCATCACACTCGGGAGAGTGGAAAACGAATCGCCGCGGGTCGTCGACCGGTTGATCAATGGCGCGACCACGCAGGTGGCGATTGCGCCAACGCCTCCCGGGTCATCGCCGACGGCCGGACTGAACAAATAGGCTTGGTCAGAATGCCACGAATAAAGGCTGGTGAAGTCTATCTCGGCTGGCGAGAATGGGGCGAAGGCGACGTAACCGTCGTCTTCATCCACGGCAATCTTGCATGCAAGGAATGGATTGACCTCGCCGTACCGCTATTCCCCAGTGACGTGCGTGTGATCGGGATTGACTGGCGTGGTTGCGGCGAAAGCGACCGCCCGTTTTCCAGTCCTGATTTCGTGAACTATTCGATGCAACAACACGCGCTCGATATGCTGGCGGCGCTCGATGCACTGCAGATTCCGTTTTGCCATTTGGCTACGCATTCCACCGGTGGGATCATCGCGGCCCGAATGCTTCTGATGCAGCCGAAACGCTTCGGAAGGGTACTCGCACTTGATCCTGTCACCCCGCTCGGCCTTTCCTTCAACGCCGACCAGATCGGCCTGTTTCGTTCCATGATGGTGAGCAGGGAGGTTACGCGCGCGGCGATGGCGACAGCCGCGCCTACATTATTTGTACCTGAGAGTCTTGCTCCAGACTCAGTGCCGCAGTTTCGCCATGGTATCGGCGAGCTGCAAGCCTTCTACGAACGATTGCTGGAACAGACTTTTGGCGTCGCGGAGGGCGTCTGGCTAGGCACCCCGTTCAATCTAAACCTCGAACGAGAGAATGGCGAACTTGAGTGGCGCATGCCGGAAATTACGCATCCTCATCTGGTGCTTTGGGGCGAGAAAGACGGCTGGATTCCTCCAGCCGATCTCCGGACTATGGCGGCCGCGATGCCGAATTGCCGGCTGGTGATCGTGCCCGGAATTGGACATTCGATGAATCTCGAACTGCCGGCCCTCTACGCCGGATATTTCGGTGCCTGGTTCGGCGGCCTCTCTGGAGCCTCGGGCCGAGATCCCTTTTGAGTTATTGCGGGAGATAATCGAGCTTCCGGCCTCGGTCAGTTTCGTTAGGTGTCCGAGCTCGGGTCACTCGTCGATTGCCTGTTCAAAGACCTGCGTTGGAGGTCCTTGTCGCACTGCTGCGAACTTGTCGAGCGGAAGTGACGTACTCACCGTCAGGACGCTGGAATCGACAACCTCCAGCAGGAGCTTTTGTCCCGACCCCATTTCAGCGATCAGCTTTGGATCCGCGATATCGGCGGCGATGCAGGTATTGGTCAGGCACCAGACGTAAGGGATCTTATACGACGCTCCCTGGTCGATGGTGATTTTGGCGCCGGCCTGCAGGTACAGGCCCACTGGCAGGAAAAGTTGCAGACGCGCGGTTCCCTCTCCCTCGCGCTCGATCAGGTCGATCCGGACGGCGGATTGCCCTGTTGCGAAGGTGCCGCTGATCGTCGTCCGACAAACTATGTTTGTTCCGGGCGTCTTGAAGCAGAACTTGCGCCAATCGGAATATTTGATCTCTCTCGCCATGTGCTGGCCGCGCGGCGCGAACTCTTGGCCAGCGGGCTTCTCGTTCGCCTGGGTGCCGCCGGTTTGCGAAGACTGCTGTCCGTAGGCCGGCCCCAAGCCGGCATACAGCAGTAGAACAAGCAACGCTGTCGAGAAGGAGATCGATGAGGAACGAAATCGGAAGGACGGCTGCTCGATCATGTCCGGTCTCCATCAACGTTACGCCTGCGCCGTTATTGGCGCTTATGGGGACAGAGGGCGGTCCGTCCGAACTCACCTGTCGCCCAACCAGCTTGTCGGGTGCGCAATTGTTGTTTGGCTTGCCGCCGACACGCCCACCGCGTCCCGCCGCAAACTTGATGATCGCCTTGACCGAGGGCAGGTTCCGGCTGGATAGCGCGATCGCTGCCCAACCGTCGGCGGACTGGCCGACCACGACGACGTTCTCGGGCAGCGTCACTTTCTGATCGGCCATGTACTCGATGATCCATTTGTCGATCAACGCGACGGCGAGGCCCGCGTCCTTGAAATTCGGGTTGTCGCACGCCGATCTTGGAGAAGAACGGTCCATATAGTCCGCGTTCAGGAACATCGAGCGCCGCGGCGCCGTATCCCGAACCCGTCGGCGCAACGACCAGGTAGCCCCTGCGTGCGAACCACATTGCAGCGTCTCTGAATTCGACGATGGGGAAGAAGCTGCGTTCTCGCTGATTGAGGGAAACGCCATGGTTCATGACCACGAGTGGAAACGGGCCGTCGCCGACGGCGCGAACCACGTATGCGATCGGTGGGCAATGTGACAGGGATTGCCCACACTTCCTCCTGAATGGCTCGATTTGCGGGCTGGTCGTCGGCGAAGGCCGCAACGGTCAACACCAGGATAACGGCCGTGTAGAAGACGAGAACACGCAGCAGATGTCGAAGCATGGCGTTCGTTCGGTACTTGCCGCAGCGGCGGTCGAGAAACTGTCGATAACCTAAACGCTTTCCTGACGGCGACCCGGGATGTTGATCTGGATCAAGAGACACGATCATAGCGTCATCCCGCATGGGTGAGTGTCACGATGACGGGCCCGAGGATGGTCAGGAGTACGTTTCCGACCGCATAGGGCACGGCGACCCCGAGTACTGGGGTCTGACTGTCAGCTCGTTCGCAGCTCCCCGTGACGGCCGCATCCACCGTCATCGCTCCCGCGAGCGCGCCACAAATGATCACCGGATTCAGGCGCAGGATGCGATGCGCCACGATGGTCGCGATCGTCAGCGGAACGAGCGTAACGACGATGCCCAAAGAGAGAAGCAGCAGGCCGTGGGATTGAATGGCCGCAATCGCTGCTGGGCCGTTTGCGAGCCCGATGGCCGCGATGAATCCGCCGAGGCCGATGTCGCTTAGCGTTTGCTGCGCGGCCGGCGGGAAGCTTCCGACGGTCGGCCGGCGCGTACGCAGCCAGCCGCAGATCAGTCCCACGAGCAGGGTGCCGCCGGCGCCGCCCAGCGTCACGGCGAAAGATCCGACCTTAAAACTAAGCAATCCTATCAGCAGGCCTGCCGCAATTCCCGCCGCGAGGAAGGCGATATCGGTCCGGTCACCATAGCGCAGCACCTGACCGACCTTCGCCGCGGCGCGTTCGACATCGTGCGTCGCACCGACCAATGTCATGACGTCGCCGACATAGATCGTTGTTTCCGGCGTGAGCGGAACTTCCTGTCCTCTGCGCGTCAAATCCCGCAGAAATACGCCGCGCGCGGCATCGCCGACCCGATCGGCGATTTCGCTCAAGGTGCGGCCGTGCAGCTCATTATTGGTGACAAGGACGCCAAGTGCGTCGCCCGAGATCTCCCGCAGCACCTCCGCGCCTTCGATCTCCGGGCCGATCGAAGTACCGGCCTTGATGAGGGCCGATGCCGGTCCGGCGAGAACGACCTCATCGCCGCTTTCGAGGACCGTCTGCCGTTTCGATTCGACGTCGCTGCCGTGGCGGACAATGCGTCCGAAGACGACACGATGGCCGATGCGATCTTCGATTGCGCCGACCGTCTGCCCGGCGGCGCCGACGACCCGATAGGCCCGCGCCTTGAATTTCTGGTAACCCAGGTTTCCGGCCTTGCGGGCTTTGCCTTTGCCGCCGGAAAGAGTCGCCTCCAGCTTGGCGGCTTCTTCCTTGAGGTCAACGCCCATCAGCCAGGGCGCGGCAAAGGGCACGAACAGCAGCGTCAGGATGTAACCAAGGATGTAGGTGACGGCATAACCCGCCGCGATATTGGCTTGCTGCTGTCGCAAGACATCGTCGGCAAGCCCGAGTTGTGCCAGCGCACCCGTCGCCGTCCCGATCATGGATGACTGGGTGAGACTGCCGGACGCAAGACCGGCAGCCGTGCCGGGATCCAGATGAAAGGCAAAGGCGAAAACGAGAACCAGGGCCAGGCCGGTGGCGCTGACAACCAGGGCAACGCCAACCTGTGACAGCGTGCGGAGGCTCAGCGAAGCAAAGAATTCAGGTCCCGATTTATACCCGATCGTGAAGACGAACAGGCTGAAGAATATCGACTTGAACAATGGAGGGATCACGAAGTTTCCGAGTAGTCCAAGCAGCACGGCCACGACCAGCGTGCAGGCTGTAGCGCCTACCGAAAATCCCTTGAACTGGAGCCGCCCAAAGAACGTTCCAAGTGCGATTGCGAGAAGCAGGAAAATCTCCGGCGCGGTCGAAATGATCCATCTGATGGTGTCCATGGCGCGATCCTCAGGCCCAGACGAGCAAGGTTGGATCGACCCCATTCAAGTTCATTGATCCAAGTCAAGCCGGCATCCTCCGCCGGGATCATTTCTCGGCGATCTGTCTGTCTTTCTGTCCAAACCATCGCCCAACGGAATTCTATCGTGTCGATCCCGCAGCCGCCGCCGTATCCGTTTCCCCGCGAGGAGGCGCTGCTGATCGTTAGCCTGCTGGCGCTGACCGGCGGATATCTCGATGCCTACACCTGGATCGTTCATCGGGCCTTTGCCAATGCGCAGACTGCCAATCTGGTGTTTCCATGTGACCGGCGGAGCCTTCGTCGCCGCCTTCCAGACGGCAAGCTTCTGAAGCGAAGGATGGAGCTACAGCTCCGTGATGGCGACGAGCAATTTTCGCTACCTTTCGCCGGCCTTACGTGTTTGGAGCATGTGCATCGCTTTCGGAATGGGAGCCGCCATCGGCGCGGTCATGACGGAAGTGACGCGTGCCTACAGCCTCGCCGTTCCCGTGACACTGCTCGTGATCGTGTTGTTGCTTTGCGCTAGAACTTAACGCCCGCCGGGCAGTAGCGGTCGTCGTGCATGTGGGGGACTTGATTTAAATCAAGACTCGGTCCGAGCGCAGCTGACTAGGTTTGTCCAACCGTAGATCGCAGGTTGGGAGAACCGCCATGGCGCAGCAAGCTCAGGAACGTCGGATCGATCAGTTTTTCTCCGGCCCCGGCGCACGGGCGGACGAATGGCGCGGATTGGTCGAGGCGGCGAAAGCATGGTCGAGCGGGTCAGGAGATCGCACCGGTTTCGAGGAAAAACTTTCTCAGCTGGCGATCACCGAAGAATATCATGCCTATCCCGGTCTCCGCCTGATGGCGGCCCTGACCGAGCGCGCGGCCGCGGGTGATGCGGCAGGCACGCTCGCGCTGGCGATGCGCATCACGCAGTCGCTGCAGACGCGCTCGTTCCGCCAGCATGTCGGCGATTGGGATGCGCATGCGGATGCCGACGCTGAAATGCCGGATCTGCTGCCGCCTGGATTTGGCGAGACCAGCGCGCGGCGGCCGTATTTCGAGACCCTGATTGTCACCGGCATCCCCGCGACGAACTGGTCCAACCTTGCAGCCGAGTGGCGGAAGCTGCGTCGTCCGGTGGATGCTTTCATCTATGAGCCGGTCTTTGCAGGCAGTTTCGAGGACGCGTTCTGTGCCGCGATGCTCAATCCTGATCTTGGTGCCGTCATCGTCAACGAAGGCTTTGCGCAGCACTCCCGGCACGACGCGCCGGTGTTGCGCTCCCTGATGGCCTCGATGGAACGCCAGGAGATGTCCGACTCGGCGCTGGCGCTGGCGCGCACGTTGAAGCGCATTCGCCCCGAGCTCGACGTCTATCTGGTCTCGAACCGGAACGTGGAGGAGCTGGCGGGCAATCCCGAGGCCGATGTCGTTCGCCGCATCTTCTACTCGGTGGAGGAGCTGCTCGAGCTGCATCTTGCCATCCTGGAAGGCATTCAGGATCGCTTCGAAACGCCGTTCTTCGACAATCTCAAGAAATACGCCCAGCGCCCGATCGGAACGTTCCACGCGCTCCCCATCGCCCGTGGCAAGTCCGTCTTCAGGTCTGACTGGATTCGCGACATGGGCGAATTCTACGGTCCAAACCTCTTCCTCGCCGAGAGCAGCGCGACCACGGGAGGTCTCGACAGCCTGCTCGAGCCGACCGGCAACATCAAGAAGGCTCAGGAAAAAGCGGCGCGCGCCTTCGGGGCCGATCAGGTCTTCTTTGTCACCAATGGCACGTCGACGTCGAACAAGATGGCGGTGCAGGCATTGATCGGTCCGGGCGATATCGTGATCGTCGACCGCAACTGCCACAAATCACATCACTACGGCATGGTGCTGGCGGGCGCGCAGCCGCTTTACGTCGAAGCCTTCCCGATGACGGAATATTCGATGTATGGCGCAGTGCCGCTCAAGACCATCAAGCAGGCGCTGTTGAACCTGAAGGCCGACAACCGGCTGCACCGGGTCAAGATGGTCGACCTGACCAACTGCACCTTCGACGGCCACATCTACAACACCCGCCGGGTGATGGAGGAGTGTCTGGCGATCAAGCCCGACCTGATCTTCCTGTGGGATGAAGCCTGGTTCGGCTTTGCGCGCTTCTCGCCGTTCCTGCGTCCGCGCACCGCGATGGGCGCCGCCAACGACATCGAGGCGTGGATGCACGATCCCAAATCGATCGAGGTCTATGAGAAGCATCGCGCCGCGCTCGGCGACAATCCGTCCGACGACGTCTTGCTGAACACCCGGCTGCTGCCGGATCCGCGGCAGATCCGGCTGCGCGTCTACCAGACCAATTCCACCCACAAATCGATGTCGGCGATCCGGCAGGGCTCGATGCTGTTCGTCAAGGACGTCGAATTCCACACGGTTGAAGCAGCAGTTCAAGGAGGCGGTGTTCACCCATGCCTCGACCAGCCCCAACCAGCAGCTGATCGCGAGCCTCGATGTTGCGCGCCGGCAGATGGAGCTGGAAGGATATGGACTGGTCGCCAACGCCATCGAGATCGCCTTCGCGATCCGCAAGGCGGTTGCGGCCAATCCGCTGATCTCGAAATATTTCAGCGTGCTCGGCGCCGACAAGATGGTGCCGGCGGAATTCCGTTCCAGCGGCTTCACCGACTTCCTGTCCGAGGGCGTCAACTGGGGACAGGTTCTGCACAGCCTGAAGGAGGACGAGTTCTGCCTCGATCCAACGCGCCTTACGCTGGTTTGCGGCACTGCCGGCTTCGACGGAACGCAGTTCAAGGGAATCCTGGCCAACCGCTACGGAATTCAGGTCAACAAGACCTCGCGCAATTCCGTGCTGATCCAGTCCAACATCAACAATACCCGCAGCGATGTCGCTCATCTGATCCGTGTGCTGGCCGAGATCAGCGGCGAGATCGAGCGCGATCTGAGCCAGGGCGGCGCCAACGCCGTCAGCGCGTTCGCCGCGCGCGTAAAGAGCCTGATGACGGATGTGCCTGATTTGCCGAACTTCTCGCACTTCCATGATGGCTTCCGCGGCGATGCCGGAGACAGGACCAACGAAGGCGACATCCGCAGCGGCTTCTATGCTGCCTACGATGAAGCCGGATGCGAGCACATCCGCCTGAACGATCCGGAAATCGATCGCCGCTTGAAGAACGGCCCTGACCTGGTCTCGGCGAACTTCGTCATTCCCTATCCCCCCGGCTTCCCGATCATGGTGCCCGGACAGGTCATCACCCAGGAAACCATCGACTTCATGCGCAAGCTCGATGTGAAGGAGATCCATGGCTACGACGCCAGGGAGGGCCTGAAGCTCGTGCGTCCGGAGGCGTTGGCGAAGCTCGGCGACAGCCATTCGCGGACGCATGGGATCAAGGCCGCTGCGGAATAGCGGGACCATCAATGGGGAGGATGACATCATGATTGATTGGTTCGTGCAGACGCTTCGCAGCTATCCGGAGATAGCCATCTTCCTGTCCTTGGCCCTCGGGTATTACTTCGGCTCGTTCACCTATAAGGGCCTTGGTCTTGGAGCGGTGACCGCGACACTGATTGCGGCGGTCATCATCGGCCAGCTTGATATCAAGATAGGCAGTCCACTCAAGCCGATCTTCTTCCTGATGTTCCTGTTCGCTATCGGTTACGGCGTCGGACCACAATTCGTGCGCGGCATCGCGCAGGACGGAATTCCGCAGGCGCTGTTTGCCGTCGTGGTGTGCTTCTTCTGCCTGGGAGCGGCCTATTTGGGCGCGAAGCTGGCGGGTTATAGCGTCGGCTCGGCTGCGGGGCTCTATGCCGGATCGCAGACGATCTCCGCGTCGATGGGCCTCGCGACCGATGCGATCAACCGCCTCGGTCTGTCGCCCGAGGAAGCCAAGAAAACATTGGATGCGATGCCGGTGGCCTACGCCGTGACGTACATTTTCGGAACCATCGGGTCCGCCATTGTTCTGGCGCTGATTGGTCCGGCGCTCCTTGGCATCGACCTTGAGGCGGCGTGCAAGCGGTATGAGGAGAAGCACGGTGGCAAGAGGCAAGCCGGCGGACCGGGCACGGCCTGGCACCAGTTCGAGTTGCGCGCGTATCGCGTGCGCGCGGGTGGACAGATTGTCGGCAAGACCGTCCAACAAGCCGAGGCGTTGCTTCCAGAGCAGCGGGTGTTCATCCAGCGGATACGCCGCGGCGAGACCCTCATTGATGCGACGGCCGATACCGTCATTCGCGAAGGAGATATCGTGGCGCTGGCTGGCCGGCGTGAGGTGCTGGTCGAATTGATCGGCGGCAAGGCGGAGGAAGTCAACGATCGCGAACTGCTAGCGGTGCCGATCGAAGGTCTCGACGTCTACGTGACCAACAAAGAAGTCGACGGAAAAACGTTGGCCGAGTTGGCTAATCTGCCAGGCGCGCGCGGCGTGTTCCTGCGAAAGATTGTCCGTGGAGCGACCGCGACCAACATTCCGATTTTGGCAGACACGCAGTTGCAGCGGGGGGATATCGTTACCATCGTCGGACGGACCCCGGACGTCGCGGCTGGCACCAAGATGTTGGGTTATCCGGACCGGGCGACCGACGTGGCGGACGTGGCATTTATTGGCGGGGCGATCACGATCGGAGCGCTGCTCGGTGCGTTGGTCTACAAGGTCGGTAGTGTGCCGCTTACGCTTTCCACCTCCGGCGGCGTATTGATCGCTGGTCTCTTCTTCGGCTGGTTGCGTTCCGTGCGACCGACCTTTGGTCGGATTCCGTCGTCGACTGTCTGGTTCATGAATTCCGTCGGCCTGAATGTGTTCATCGCGGTGGTCGGCCTTTCGTCCGGACCAAGCTTTGTCGCCGGACTGCAACAGCTCGGATTCAGCCTGTTTCTGTGGGGCGTGGCTGTCACGACGGTGCCTCTGGTGCTGGCGATGTACGTGGGCAAGTACCTGTTCCGGTTTGACGATGCCATCGTGCTGGGTGCTTGCTCTGGTGCACGCACCACAACAGCCTCGCTCGGCATGATCAATGACCGTGCCAAGAGTCAAATTCCTGGTCTCGGTTACACCGTAACCTACGCAGTCGGCAACACGCTGCTGACGGTCTGGGGAATGGTACTCGTGATGCTGCTGACCTAGCAGCGAGAAATCTTCATGAGCACGTACCGGTAGGGCCGTGCTCTTGAACTCCCCCTTTACGACGACCCTGTCGACGGATTCTCGCAAAATGAGGAACAAGTCATGGCTGACATTATGACGCTGAAGAAGTTCGAGGCTCTGAGCCCGTTCGAAATCAAGGACGAACTCATCAACCTCGCGAAAGCAACGTCCAAGACGACTCAATCCGCCTTCCTGAATGCCGGCCGTGGAAATCCCAATTGGATTGCTACCACGCCTCGCGAGGGGTTCTTTCTGCTTGGACAGTTCGCAGTGACCGAGAGCACGCGCGTGATGGAGCATCCTGCCGGGATCGGTGGGATGCCACAGGCCAGTGGCATTGCCGCGCGCTTCGAGGCGTGGCTCGAAAAGCATTCGGAGATGCCGGGGGCGGGGTTCCTTGCGGCGATGACGAAGTTTGCTGTCAAGAAGTTCGGATTTGACGGAGACGCGTTCGTCCACGAACTCGTGGACTCCATTATCGGCGACAATTACCCCGTCCCGGATCGCATGTTGGTCCACAACGAACGGATCGTGCAGGAGTATCTCCAGTGGGCGATGTGCGGTCAGCCGCAACCGTCCGGCAAGTTCGATCTTTACGCGGTCGAAGGCGGAACTGCCGCGATGTGTTATATCTTCAAATCGTTGAAGGCGAACCGGCTGTTGCACCCCGGGGACACGATTGCGCTGGGCACGCCGATCTTCACGCCTTATCTCGAGATGACGCATCTCGAGGACTACGACCTCAAGGTCGTGCACGTCAGGGCACCTCAGGAGAATCGCTTCCAATACACCGATGAGGAAATCAAGAAGCTGGAGGATCCGAAGATCAAGGCATTTTTCATCGTCAATCCCGGCAATCCGACCGGCATGGCGATCAGCAAGGAAACCATCGGCAAGATCACAAAACTGGTGAAGACCAAGCGTCCAGACCTGATGTTGCTGACCGACGACGTTTACGGAACCTTCGTCGATGATTTCCGCTCTCTGCTCGGTGAATTGCCGCAGAACACGATCGGCGTCTACTCTTACTCGAAGTACTTTGGCTGCACCGGCTGGCGGCTCGGTGTCATCGCGGTGCACGAGGACAACATCTTCGATAAGATGATCGCCAAGCTGCCGGCGGCTGACATTAAAGCACTCGACAAGCGCTATGGCGCACTTACGTTGGAGCCGCGTAAGATCAAGTTTATCGATCGCATTGTCGCCGACAGTCGCGACGTCGCGTTGAACCATACCGCCGGACTGTCGCTGCCGCAGCAGGTTATGATGAGTCTCTTCTCGCTCTCCGAGATGATGGATACGGAGAAGCGTTACCAGGCGGCCTGCAAGGAGATCGTCAATCGGCGCGTCTGGACGATGATTGACAGCATCGGACTGCAACTCTCGGCCAATCCGAATTATGACGCCTATTACGGCTTGATCGATTTTGAGTTCTGGGCGCGGAAGAATATCGGAGACGAGGCCGTTGAATACCTGAAGAAGAACATCCATCCGCTCGATCTCGCCTTCCGCCTTGCCGAGGCGTACGGAATCGTTCTCCTGAACGGCGGCGGTTTCGAAGCACCCAATTGGTCGCTTCGCGTATCCCTGGCCAATCTGCCGGACGAAGCATACGAGCAAATCGGACGAGGCGTACGTCTGATCGCCCGTGGCTACAGAGACATGTATGAGGCCTCAAAGACCGTGCCCGTGAAATGAACGAAGGAGCGGATGGAAAATGAAGTCCTGGGGCAGGGCAGTCACTTCAGGAAACGGAAATGACTCAACGGAGAAAAGTATGAGAAAGTGTTCAATGCGGATTATTCAACTGGTCTTGGCAGGGTTGCTCGTGTCGGGTCTGGCAACAGCCGCGCGAGCGGAGAGCGGCGCTGTTCGCGTCGTCTTCACCAAGGGAGGGTTCATCGTGGGTGTCGGTGGTGGGCACGGCGTGCTCACGTTCCGCGGCCATAACTTTCCATTCAGGGTTTCCGGAATGAGCGTCGGTGCCACGATCGGAGCCTCCACGACCAACCTGGTTGGGCGTGCGTTGAACATTCGCAGCCCGGGCGACATCGCCGGCAGCTACAGTGCCATTGGCGCGGGCGGCGCCTTGGCTGCCGGCGCTGGCGGCGTGCAACTGCAAAACGAAAAGGGAGTCATTCTGCAGCTGCATGGCGCCAAGGTCGGTGTCGAACTGTCGGCTGCGGTGGGCGGTGTGCAAATCGCGCTTGAGTGATTTCGTTTAGCTGAGATCTGGACAACTCGTCGAACGAGGCACCTCGCCGGGAACAGCCTCGGCGTTTGGCCTGCGGGATCGTCCCCTTGATCCAGATCAAGCGTTCGGGCCGCGATGCCATTTCACTTTGGGGTTAGCGCCTGGCTGAGAGCGGAGCCCATCGGGAGGTGGCATGAAACGGTTACTTAAGTTCGCAATTGCTGCCATGATGCTGATGGGTTTGCTCCCTGACGAGGTGGATGGCCTCGATTGGGGCGGCAAGACTGCTGCTCCGGCGCGCGGCGGTCGCACGGGGGCGCAGGGCTATCGGCATTGACGCGATGGCGGCTCATCGCATGCGGACGGTCGGCTTCGATCGCAAGGGAGGATCAAATTGAGCGATCAGGTTCATCCGATGGCTCCTCACCACCTGCCATTCTACATGACGGAGCAAGGTGGCACGGACTATCTGATGTGGGCAATGGGCATCTTCCTTATCGCCGCCGTCCTGGCGGTCGGCAATTTCTATTTGCATTTGCACACGCTGCCGGAGCGAATGGCCCACAAATCGCAAAAGATGCAATTTGAAATTGTGGCTGTTCTAGGGTTGTTGGCGCTCTTCACGCATATCCACCTGTTCTGGATAGCCGGACTAATGCTTGCACTGATTGATCTGCCGGACTTTGGCACCCCATTGCGCAGCATAGCAGGCTCAGTCGAAAAAATAGCGGGTTCGAAAGAAGACGCTGGTGCAGCCGAAACGCAGGGGGAGGTGGAAGCCGCTCCAACTCGGGTCGTGCACGAAAAGACAAAACCGCCCGCGTCGAAAGAGGAGGTGCGCAGCCATGCTTGAGCTGTTTCTCTGTTCACTTCTCACGATCTTCCCGGACTACCTGTACCGGCGCTACGCGCAGGGAAAACGTATCGGCAAGGAGATCACGCTCTTTTCCGTCTGGTTCGAACTGAGATGGGGCATTACGGCGTGCTTGATGCTCACGGTATCGCTCATCACGATGATCTTCTATTTTCACCCGTCGACTGACTCGGCGATATTGTTCTTCAGAACAGTCCCGATCCTTCCGGAGACGTCAGGCCGCGTCGCGGAAGTTAATCTTGATTTCAGCGCGCCGGTTGCCAAGGGCGCCGTCATATTCAGATTGGATAGTTCGAAGCAGGAAGCGGCCTTGGAAACAGCTAGGCGCAAGATAGCAGAGGTTGATGCAGCAATGGTCGCTGCACAATCGGATGTCGCCAAGGCAGAAGCTCAAATACAGCAGGCGAAAAGCGACTACAAGCAGGCGCTCGATGAGCTGGAGGTGAAGAGTGAGCTGCAGCGGCGAAATCCAGGCATCGTCCCGCAGCGTGACATCGAAAAACTTCAGGTTCTTGCTGATGGAAGGCGCAGCGCCGTTGATGCGGCGATCGCGACAAAACAATCTACGGAGTCGCGGCTGTCTACGTTACTGCCCGCTGAGAAAGCCAGCGCGCAAGCGGCGCTGGACCAGGCGCAGGTGGAGTATGACAAGACATTCGTTCGCGCAGGTGTCGCCGGACGCGTGGAGCAGTTTCTGCTTCGCGTAGGAGACGTCGTCAATCCATTGATGCGGCCTGCCGGAATCTTGATACCGGAGGGCGCAGGGGAGCGAGGGCTGCAAGCCGGATTCGGACAGATCGAAGCTCAGGTTTTGAAGCCCGGGATGGTCGCCGAGGCGGCCTGCATTTCGAAGCCGTGGACCATTATCCCGATGGTCATCACGAACGTTCAGGACTATATCGCAGCCGGTCAGTTCCGCGGCGGAGAGCAGCTCCTTGAGGCACAGAATGTGGTGAAACCAGGGACAATTCTGGCATTCGTGGAGCCGCTTTACAAGGATGGTCTCGACGGAGTGACGGCCGGAAGCAGCTGCATCGTCAACGCCTATACTAGCAGTCATGAAAAGATCTCTGCAAAGGACACCGGTTCGCTTCATGCAATCGCCTTGCACACGATCGACGCCGTTGGATTGGTGCACGCCATGCTCCTGCGAATCCAGGCCCTATTATTGCCGATCAAGACGCTGGTGATGAGCGGTCACTAGCGGCGGAAAAGCTGCGACGTTGAAGTTTCGCACGATCACGAGCGAAGAGATCGACCCTAGCCGCGGCTCCAAGGGGGCGCGTGGACTTTATACGAAAGCGGCTCTGTGGCCGCATTCCGGATCTCGATTGCTAGATGGCGTTCAACCCTGACGAGGACCTGTCCTGTGATGATCACCATACCTGAGTTGGTGGCCCAGGCGTTGGGCTCATTCCTGAACGCAGAAACGAGACTCCGGTTTGGTGCTTCGCAGGCGTGGGTCGCGGAGCTTCTCCCTTACGCGGCAAAGCTTACCTTGGAATGTATCGGCAACAGCGATGCGCTCTATCATAACATAGAGCATTCGTTGCTCGTTACCCTGGTCGGCCACGACATATTGGTCGGCAGGCAGCTACAGCGTCAAACGACGGCCAACGACTACGCCAATTTCATTCTCGCTTGCCTTTCACACGACATCGGTTACGTCCGCGGCATCGTTCAAGGCGACGAGGAAGGATCCTTTGTTGCGGATGTCACTGGGCGTACCGTTCGTTTGCCGACCGGGTCCTCCGATGCAGCGCTCGCGCCGTATCACGTAGACCGTTCCAAATTGTTCGTCATCGAACGTCTGGATGGGGTCGAGGGACTGGATGCAGCCCGGATTGCCAGGGCTATCGAATATACGCGGTTTCCCTACATGCCCTCACAAAACGAGGACGATCTGAACGAGGAAGAGGGATTGCTGCTGCGCGCGGCGGATCTCATCGGCCAACTCGGCGATCCAAATTACATGAGAAAGGCGAATGCTCTCTTTTGCGAGTTTGAAGAGATCGGCTTGAACGAAAAGCTCGGATACAGTACGCCCGCGGACGTTATCTACAAATATCCACAGTTCTACTGGACCCATGTCGCGCCGCAGGTACAAACGGCGATCCGCTATCTCAATGTGACCTCGAGCGGACGACAATGGATAGCCAACCTCTATAGCAATGTGTTCCGGGCGGAGCGAGAGGTGGGCTTGTCGGGTCCGCAGATGCTGCCGCCTGAGTCGGCGGCACAAATGAATCCTAAAGCGCGATGAGATCATCACGCTTTAGCTCTCTGATTGAGCATGATTTTTTCGGAAGAGCCGCTACACACGTTTCCGGATCATGCTTTAGTAGGATGCTGGGATGGGTTCGGATTCCTTGTCGCCGGGGCGGTCATTCTGATCGCGGGATCGGCTGCTCTTGCTTATTGGTGGACGCCGAATACGAGCTGCGGAGAGGAAGTCCGAACTGCTTGATATCGGGCGTGAGATCGACCGGGTTCTTCAAGCTCAGCGCGTCAAAGCGACAACAGGCGACGAGAATGCACTGGATGTGACACCAGTCTGAACGTGGCCGCTCGTCGCCTCGAAAATCTGATACACGACCGCCGGGCTATTCTGGCGTCGCAGCAAGGGCGCAAGGCCACCGCTTGAGCGGCACAACGGCCTTGGTCGGTCAGTCCTCGTTAGTTTCAGACGAGCGGCCGAACGCGGGCGCGCTGCGGAAACGTCGCCATGCATTCATATTCGACTACGCCGCCGACGCATTGGCGATACGTCGTTCCCAAGACCAGTCTACTGGCAGATTTAGACCGGGACATTCGAAGCAAGTAAGCCATCGAGCGTCACGGTGCGGTCGAGCCGTCCGACCTTCTCCTCGATGCCATCGGCTCGCAGCAAATCGCGCACCGATCCGCGAGCACCGATGATGCGGAGCGAAATGCCACGGCTGGCAAGTTCGGCCTGGAGCTCGCGCAGCATGCGGGAACCTGCAAGGTCCATATAGGGCGCGGCGGAAAGATCGCAGACGGCCAGCCGAATGGCGGAAGAATCAGCTTCACGAAGGTGTCTTAAGACCGCCTCCCGAACGGTGTCGGCATTGACGTAAACCAGCGATGCTTCGGGACGAAAGGCGATTGCGCTTGCTAGCGGTTCGTTTTCGGGATGGCGGGCCAAATCGGAATAGTTGTTGGTCCCGGGAATACGGCCGAGAAACGCGACATTCGGCTGCGACACGCGAGCGAGAAGCAATAGTATCGAGGCTACTGCGGCAAGCAGAACACCCTGCAGTATTCCGAGAAGCAGCACAGCCAGAAGAGCGGTTGCCGCGGCATAGAAATCCAGCCGGCTCACTCGCCACATGCGAAGTAGTGCCGGAAAATCCAGCAAGCCGTATACCGCGGTCAACACGACCGCTGCTAGCACCGCCTTTGGAAGGTTCTCAAGCAAGCCGGTGAGAAAGAGCAAGCAAAGCGCAAGCGTAATGGAGGCAAAGACGAGCGCCAAGGGCGTGCGTGCGCCAGCCTGGTCGTTCACGGCAGATTGCGACAGGCCGCCGGCTACCGGGTAGCCATGCCCCATCGCCGCTGCGAGATTGGCCGCCCCGATTCCCAGAAGCTCCTGCCGAGGATCGAGAGCATATCCGTGCTTGGCAGCGAAGGTGCGAGCGGCGGAGACGCCTTCAATATAAGCCAGCAACAGGCAACCGGCCGCCAGAGGAATTATTCCCTCGACGTCGCGTAACCTGAGAGCCGGTCCTGCCAAGGTGGGCAAGCCCGCCGGGATTTTCCCCGTCGTTGGTACCCCGAGCAAGGGAAGCCCCAGAACGGTGGCAGCAACGATCGCCAGCGTGACGACCCCAAGCGCAACAGGTTTTCCAGGCAGTAGCCGTTCACCCAACACCAGCAATCCGATCGCAGAAACACCGACTAGGAGAACGACGTAGTTTACTTGGCCGACTTGCCCGAGCAACAGCCAGGTGCGATCAAAAAAGTTGTGTCCTCCGCCCGGAGTTCCAAGAAGACTCGGCAACTGAGTCATCGCTATGGTCAAGCCTGCGCCGGCCTTGAAGCCCACAAGAATACTGTCGCTGATCAGCTTCACGAGCGCACTCAATCGCAGTAACCACGCGAACAGGCAGAGTCCTGCGACGGTGAAGGCTACGAGGCTTGCGATCTGGACATAGCGTTGCGCGTCTCCATCAGCCATTGCCCCCACAGTTCCAGCAATCATGAGTGAAATGGCGGAGGTGGGCCCGATCGCAAGCTGACGCGAGGAGCCGAGCAGGGCGTAGCCAAGACCGCCGAGCAGATATCCGTAGATGCCAACTTGCGGAGGCAGGCCTGCAAGTCCCGCATAGGCGAGGGAAACCGGGATCGCGTAGGCGGCCAACGTTACTCCGGCGACAACATCGCTGAACAGCCAGGAAGACTGATATTCGGCCAACCAACGAGCTGGCGGAAACCATTCAGGCCAAGTCGCTTCCTTTTGATGCTTCGCCGGATCTGCCATGCGGCACCAAAGTGATTGAGTCATGACTGAATGTGAGTTTTGCCGGCGGCCTCGCTTGATTCAAGTCAACGGATTTAAACTCTTGGATCTGAGTGGTGTGGTTCAAATGCCGCGAAAGGTCGATGCGGGAGCGCCGCGGCGCCTGGGAGACTATTGAGTTCCTCAGCAAAAAGCCCCGGCGAGTTGCCGGGGCTTTGAGTTCGCCAGAGGTCGAGGGAGAAATCAGTAACGGGCTGCGACGGGAGCGCCGAAGCCGCCGAAGCGGTAGTTCACGCGCACGGTGACCATATCCACGTCCTGGCTGACGCGATTGAGGGCGCCGGCCACGATCGGATTCACGATCGAGAACGAATTGTTTGAATTGCCCATGAACAGATGGTCGTATTCGAGGCCGGCCGACCAGTTCGGTGCAAAGCCATATTCGAATCCGGCGCCCACGGTACCGCCCCAGCGGGTCGAGCTTGCCGCGGCCAGTTCATTGCCGCTAAGCGTGGAGAGGATGCTGAAACGATTGCTCGTCACCGCCGCGCCGCCCTTCACGTATAGCAGTGTGGCGTTCCAGGCCCAGCCGATCTGGCCGGTGAACAAGCCGATGCCATCCGTTTTTGTGCGCGTGGAGAAGAATGGATTGACGAAACTGACGCGGGTATTGCTCAGATCCGCCCAATCGCCCTGACCTTCCAGGCCGAAAACAAACTGATTGACCTGCCAGCGGTACCCGAGCTGTCCGCCGAAGACGCCGCCGGACCGGCTGGCGCAGCCGTCAGCGATGAACGCCGCGCCGATCGGAGCGAATCCCCAGCAATTGCGGCTCTCGCCCCAGCCGCCGTTGGCGCCGATGTAGAATCCGGTCCAATCATAGATCGGAGCGATCATCGGCGGCGGCGCCTTGACGTAAGGCCTTGCGGCCAGATCAGCGGCCGACGCGGGCCCGGCCATGCCCAAGGCAACCAGACCAACCGCAGCCAGCAAGAACTTCCTTCATTGCATTTTCTCCATCTCCGTCGCCTCCGGTGGTCCACCTGAGCCGGTAGAAGCACTCGCGACCCGATAAATTTGTTGCTCATGTTCGCTAGAATCGTATTGCATCAACAACCTAAGAGATTGGTCGCTAAGATTGTGTAGTCATAATGCAACAACCTGACTTAAAAATATGACGGGCCCAACGGTAAGGCGCATCCAATCGTAAAGGGTCAAGTCTGCTGACCTTCCAAAAGCAAGCGCTTACGACATTCAAATTGATCGAGCTCGTTCGGGCTCGTGACGCTGTCTTGTCTCGACGGTGCTCGCGCGTTCGATTTGCGCCAGCCGACCGCATCGTCCGAGTTCGAGGGCTGCGCAAAGCCCGAGTTTACCCGCTGCCGCCGTTTCAAAATCCTGCGCGAGACCGGGCATATCTTTTTCGCGATGTTCCTCGCGCTTCACATCGGCGTCCAGCATTACACGGATGCGACGTTAAAAACCCAGTATCTCTGTAGCGGTCCCTTCCGCCATTTCAGGGGAATCGCCGAGGTCGCGATAGACGCCTCGGCCGGGCTCGCCTGTTGATCAAGATCAAGAGCAATGACCTGCCGCCGGTTTGACCTAAGCCATTGCTGAGGAGGAACACCCATGCTGAGGTCTTCGCGAATGGTTTGCTTCCTGGCCGCGCTAATTGCTGCCGCTGCGGCGACGAGCAGCGATGCAAAGGTGCTGCGAAACAAGGACAACGCGCCGGCCGTCCGGGTGTTCAAGGATGCCGATGCGTTGAGCAGGTTCGGTAGAGTGGCGAAGGCTTCCGTTTACGACGACGCCGTCGTCGCACCGCTACTCGCGTGTAAGGTACCGCAGGGCAGCAAAGTAGATGTCCTCGGCAGCGGCTACAGAACGGCGTTTGTGAGGGTCGTTGAAGGCACCGCGAACGGATGCCAAGGCACCGTTCCAAAAGGAAACGTGAGTGATCAATAACCGGGAGACCAGGGAGGGCCGCTGGCAAAAGCGACCGGATTGTTGATTTAGGTCAAGCCGAGATGCTGTGAGCGTCGAAGGCTGTTTTCGGGTGCTGAGCGGCGCAGACGCGGCAGCGTCGGCCCGAATGGACGACACCCGCATCAACAGGAGGAAAGGCCATGCTTCGTTATGCTCTCGCTGCTTTGGCAGCAGTCGTTCTAATCAGCGCCAGCCTCATCCCAGATGACGCGCTCGCTCGTCGGGGCGGTGGTGGCGGCGGCTACAGAGGCGGAGGCTTTCACGGAGGCGCAGCCCATTACCGCGGAGGAGCGGTTCGTGGTGGTCGTTACGGCGTTGCCGGTCGAGGATATGCGGTTGCAGGACGTGGCTATGGATATCGCGGCTATGGATATCGCCCGGTAGCGCGCGCGGCCGGTGCGGCGGCGATCGGCGCTGCAGCAGCTGGAGCATACGGCTATTACGGCGGCTATTCTAACAACGGATGCTATCGGGACGGTTACGGCTCGTGGGTCTGCCCACAGCAGCAGTACGGCTATTGAGCGAACGAGCGCGCATGTGCACGGCGGCTTGACCCCGATGCTTGCCGCCGTGTTGCAAAGACCAGCGGTTGCTGGCAAGCTCAACTGCTGGTCTGATCAAGACCTGCGCCAAAGAGCACCTTCACGGACCTCTCCAAACCATTGTTGGGATCGGCCGGCAAAAAACCGCGGCGAGCGTAAATGCCCGCGCGGCTGACGTCGAGCATTACTGCGCCACCGCAACTAAGTTGTAAATTGCATGAATATAACCTGGGCGATAGTTGTGGATCAGCGACTGCGCCCTTGCGGCTCGTAGCTGGAAGTCAAGCTGGCAATGTTACTTGACGAACAACCAACCGAAAATTCCCACGGGGAACGGCATATGGTCGAAGCAGCCACGGGCGACGCAAGGTTCTTTCGCCGAAGTGGGCCGTATCCTCTTGCGGTTGTTGCGGTAGCGGCACGCGGAATTGCCGATGAATGCGATCTGCTCTTCGAAGGCGTAGCGCCCCTGCAAACAGCCGGTCCCAACGAAGTGAGCTTTCTGGACAACCGGCGTTATGCATCGGCACTCGATCAGACATCGGCCGGTGCTGTGATTGTCCACCCTGACATGGCAGCGCGAGTGCCTGCTAGGACCGTGGCAATCGTCACGACAGAACCATACGCTGCTTGGGCGCGTGTCGCTGCACTGTTCTATCCCGTGCCACCGGTTTCTCCCGGTATCCACCCAGCCGCTATCGTCGCCGAGGGAGCTCTCATCGATCCGTCGGCCGAGGTCGGGCCGCTGTCTGTGATTGAGGCCGGAGCAGAGATAGGACCCGGTTCCCGGATCGGTCCTTGCGCAGTTATCGGAAGCCGCGTGATCGTGGGGCGAGACTGCCGGATTGGCGCGCATGCGAGCTTGAGTTACGCGATTTTGGGAGCACGAGTTTACGTCTATCCCGGAGCGCGGATCGGGCAGGAAGGGTTTGGATTCGCCTGCACGAAGGACGGATTTCTATCAATACCCCAGCTTGGGCGAGTCATTCTTGAAGACGATGTCGAAGTGGGTGCTAATACGACGATTGATCGAGGATCATCGCGGGACACGGTGATCGGCGCCGGCTCCCGTCTCGATAATCTCGTGCAGATAGGCCACAACGTGATTCTCGGCCGGTGTTGTGTGATTGTCGCACAGGTCGGTATTTCCGGTTCAACCGTGCTTGGGGATTTCGTCCGTGTCGGAGGGCAGGCGGCCATGGCCGGGCATCTTCGGATTGGTCACGGCGCGGAAATCGGAGCGCAAGCGGGCGTTATTTCGGATGTGGCTCCAGGGGCTAAAGTGCTTGGAAGCCCAGCTCAGCCAAAAATGGATTTCTTCCGACAAATAGCCGCGCTCAGGAGGATGGCAAGGGGAGAAGGATAGGGGCTGCTTGTACTGCATGCTGCCGCAGCACTCGTATGTCCGTTGTTGGATGAACGGACCTAGCTTCGACGCGGCCAAAGGTTGTTAGATACCCGAAAACGGACTTAGATGGTGCTCAGCGAGATCGTTCAGCGCCATTTCGTCCGGCGGCGCTTGGCCGCGCTCTGGTACATTACCACAAAGACTTGCAGCAACCGCGGAGGACTGCCAGGTGCGTCTGTTGTCCAATCTGCTTCGGCGCTTCATCCGCCAGGGCACCCTGCGAGTCCGGGACACCGAAGGGAAGGTCCATGTCTTCGGCGAACGCCTGCCCGGGCCCGACGTCGCCATCCACCTTCACGATAGCAAGCTCTACACCAAGCTGTTCGTCAATCCGGAGCTATATGCTGCCGAAGCCTATATGGACGGTCAGCTGACGCTGGAGAACGGTGCCGCGATCCATGATTTTCTGTTGCTGTTTTCGGTTAACCGCGCAGGGCTTTATTCATACGGCTCACAGAAGCTGATGCGGCGGGTGTGGCGGGGCCTTCGCCGCTGGCATCAGGCCAATCCGATCGGGCTTGCTGCCGCTCATGCCCGCCACCACTACGACATCTCGACCGAACTTTACCGCCTGTTCCTAGACGATCAGATGCAATATTCGTGTGCTTATTTTCGCGATCCCGAGCATGAAACGCTCGAACAGGCGCAGCGCAATAAGCTGATCCACGCCACCAGCAAGCTGCAATTAAAGCCCGGGATGACCGTCGCCGAGATCGGCTCCGGCTGGGGCGGCTTCGCCATTCATCTGGCCCGCCAAACCGGCGCCCATGTCACCGCAGTCAACGTTTCGCCCGAGCAGATCAAGGTAGCACGCGTTCATGCCGAGGCCGCCGGCGTTTCCGATCGCGTCGCGTTTCGTGAGTTGGACTATCGGCAACTCACCGGCCAGTTTGACCGGGTGGTTTCGGTCGGCATGATGGAGCATGTCGGCATCGGACATTTTGATGAGTATTTCCTCAAGATCCGCGAACTCCTGACGCCTGACGGCTATGCCTTTATCCATTGTATCGGTCGGATGTCGCAGCCCGGCACCACCGGCCCCTTCATCCGCAAATACATCTTTCCCGGCGCCTATGTGCCGGCGCTGTCCGAGACCTTCGCTGCCACGGAGCGCTGCGGTCTGTGGTGCGACGACATCGAAGTGCTGCGGCTGCATTATTACTACACGGTGAAACATTGGCGCGAGCGCTTCGCCAAAAATAGAGCCCGGGCTGCTGCGATCTACGACGAACGGTTCTGCCGGATGTGGGAATTCTATCTCGCCGCCGTCGAACTCGAATTCCTGCATGGCTCTCACATGGTGTTTCAAATGCTGCTGTCGACCAAACGCGATGCGGTGCCGATCACGCGCGATTTCATGATCGACTTTGAGCGGGCGGCCTGGGCGAAGACGGCTGGCTGAACGACACGGACCCGGCATTCGGCCGGAAGAGAACCGCCCCCTTCACTTTTGCACGCAGGAGGGCTTGAGCGTGTCTTCAAAGGCACGGGCCTTGGCGTCCTCTATGAGCGCCAGCCGGGCTGCTTCGCAGCGCTCAGCGCTCGTAAATTCCTGGGTCGATATTACGGCGCCATTGACAACTCCGCCGAGCCAGCTGACGACGATTAGAACATAGGTCATAATATCCTCCTTACCGTTTTGTTCGGCGGTATGCCCGTTCGACTGCGGTCTGAGCCCGATGACTGCTTGCGAACGTAGCTGTTGCCGACCAAACGGCCGGGCCACCTGCGTTCGCGAGGCAATGCGGACATTTTGGGTATGGGTCGTTGGGGTGAGTTCATCGACCCAACGGGGAACCTCATCGCCGTGCAGTCTAAACCGCGGCTAAGCAATGTCTTCTCGCGTTGTGCGCTTTGATGTTCTCAAGCCGGCCTTACGACCCGGACGATCCAGATCAGCAAGACCGCGCCAATGAACCCTGAAATCAGGTATCCGATCCATCCCCCCAAGACGACGCCGAAGTAACTCAAGATGGCGCTGGCAATTGCCGCTCCCACGATACCGAGCACGATATTCATGATCATTCCCATGCTACTCTTCATGAATTGCTCTGCTAGCCAGCCTGCGATCCCTCCGATGATGATGGCTGCGATCCAGCCCACTCCAGCGTCTCCCATCGCTCATCTCCTCGAAAAAAGGCGCACATTGCGCCCGAGCACGTTGCGTCCGGGAAGTGGCTGACGATTGATCTGTATCAACACGCAAGTACTGGAAAGGCAGCGCCGTATGGGCGCGTTAGCTAACCCGGCTAACGGATTGCGCTGCGTGCTACGGATTGGCGATCTTCCGCTCGGCGACGACCGAAAATGCGCGGCAGCAGCATGGGAACGCGCCCGCGATACTGCTGGTAGGTCGCGCCGAACTGAGCGATCAAGTCCCGCTCTTCGAACCGCAGCCCGACCAGGATGTAGGCTGTGGTCACGATCGCGAACAGCAAATGGCCGGCGGTCATCTCAGGCGTGGCCCAGAATGCGAGAAGAAAGCCCAGCATGATCGGATGACGAACGATTTTGTAGAGCAGGGGCGTCTTGAACGATTGACCCGGTACCTCGGCCCCGCGCAGTGCGAAGAAGGCCTGGCGCAGGCCGGACAGATCGAAATGATCGATCATGAAGGTTGAGGCAAGCACGATCAACCAGCCGAGCCAATAGACGCCGATCAGCAACCAAGCCGCAATTCCGCTGATCTGCCAGACGGGTATCGGGATCGGCCGCCACTGCCAGAATAGCAGCAGAAGGAACAGGCTGGAGAGCAGCACGTAGGTGCTGCGCTGGCAGGCGACCGGAAACATCTTGGCCCACCATTTTTTGAACGCTGGGCGCGCCATGATGCTATGCTGAACTGCGAATAGGCCGAGCAGCAGCAGGTCGACGACGATGGCCTCGCTCAAATTCATCGGGCTGCCGACGTCGATCGACTTTGGCACGAGATAATTGCCGACGAAGCCGAGCGCGGAGAGAAATGAAACAAGGAAGACGACATAGCTCACGATGGCGTAGAACAGGATCGGGAGACGTGCGAGCATGAATGCTTTCCCTATTGTGCCGGTGGCAGCGGTGCCGAATGCAAGAGCCTGAGCCGTTCGATGGCGAGCGGGCTCAGTCAGGCTTAACTGCTATCACTGGACCGTCCCCTGGGCGTCTCCCTGGGGGGCGGTAGGGCAAGCGGTGATTTTGATGACTGGGTTCTCGCTTCAGTTCTCGAGTTCCCGGTGATCCACGGTGACAACTGCCCGATCAAGGTGAACCTGCGCAAGGGTCTTGCGCTACTGATTTATCTGGCGGCGGCTCAAGGCGCCGTCGCACGGGACGTCACTGCCACCTGCCGTAGCCCGAGACTCCCCGCGAGCCCGCTCGCGCGCGATTGCGGCGCATGCTTCATCGCATCGAGCTTACGCTCGGCAGAATATTTTCGAGACTGACCGCAACGGCGTGGTGGCGGTCTCCGGCGGTCGAACTGAAGGTCACTCGCACTGGTCGAGAGCGCCTGCGAGCGAGCTGCCGCGACTTCACCCTTAGAATCGGGCGTTCGAATGCGTCTGGTTAGTAGGACTGAGGGTAGGGCGGAGCGTTCATCAGCAGCACACCAAAAAGAAGGACCAGATAGAGCATTGAAAACACGAACAGGCGACGCGCAGGTCGCCTTTCGTTGTCGTAGCTCCGACGTACTTGCCATGCGAGAAAAATCATGATCGCTCCAAGCGTCGCCGCAGCCGCGCCATAAATGGCTCCCGCGAACCCCAGTGCACAGGGTAACAGTGAGATCGGAACGAGAATAACGCAGTAGAGAAGAATCTGGCGCTTTGTTTCGGGCCTGCCCGCTACGACCGGCAACATCGGCACACCGGCGCGGGCATATTCTCCAGCAAGATTGAGCGACAATGCCCAGAAGTGGGGTGGCGTCCAAAGGAAAATGATCAGGAAGAGGATGAACGGTTCGAGTCCGATATTTCCGGTGACCGCAACCCAGCCGATGACCGGAGGGAGTGCGCCAGCCGCACCGCCAATGACGATATTCTGCGGTGTTCGGCGTTTGAGCCACATCGTGTAGACGACGACGTAGAAGAAAATTGTGAAAACAAGCAGCGCAGCCGCGGCCATGTTCAGCAAAGTGCCGAGGGCCACAACGGCGCACATGCCGAGCAACAGTCCGAAAACCAATGCTTCCGAGCGCGAGACACGGCCGCTGGGAATTGGACGCATGGCGGTGCGCGCCATCACCGCATCGATGTCGGCGTCGTACCACATATTGAGCGCACCTGCGGCGCCAGCTCCGGCGGCTATGCAAAGAAGAGCAACGACACCGGTGAAGGGGTCCATGGCGCCCGGTGCGACCATGAGACCGACCAGTGCGGTAAAGACGACCAGCGACATAACGCGCGGTTTCGTCAGCGCGACATAGTCCCCGATGTTGGCGTAGCTCCCGCGTAGAATTGAACGATTGATTTGCACGAGATTAATGCCTCGTCTTGCAAGCGACATGGCCACCTCTTCTGGTACGAGGCAATGGCAGCTAGAGCATGATCCGGAAAAGTGGAAACCGGTTTTCCGAAATAATCATGCTCAAACAAAGAGCTAGAGCGCGATGACGTTTCAATCTAATCACATCGTGCTCTAGGCCGTTGGCGCGAAAAATATCACCCGAAGGAGATGCGTGTAGTCGGATTCGAACACCATGATTGCCACAAATACCAGCACCAGTACCGGCGGCAGCAGGATCGCGTAGGCCAGGGCCAGCCGCTCCCAGGCCATGTGCATGAAGACACCGACGATCAGGCCGGCCTTCAACACCATGAACAGCAGGATCAGCGACCATCTGAGATAGCCTTGGAGACCAAAGTAGTCGACGAGATAGGAGCAGGTGCTGAGAACGAACAGCCATCCCCAGACCACGAGATAAAGCTTGATCGGATGCTGCTGGCCCTTTGTGTGCGTGGTTCCCGATGCGGGTGCGTCATGCACGTGAGCCTGCAGCGAATGCTGCTGTCCTTCCAGATGTACCGCGACGTTTGTCATGCTGCGACCTCACCAGAGATAAAACAGGGCAAAGATGAACACCCACACAAGATCGACGAAGTGCCAGTACAGGCCGGTGATTTCGACGATCTCGTAATGCCCTTTGCGGCTCGTGAAAAAACCGCGCCTTTCGACATCGAAGTCTCCCCGCCAAACCTTTCGCGCGATGGCGATCAGGAAAATCACACCGATCGTGACGTGGGTGCCATGGAAGCCGGTGATCATGAAAAAGCTTGAGCCAAACTGCGCCGCACCCCAAGGATTGCCCCAGGGCCGGACGCCCTCCATGATCAGCTTGGTCCACTCGAAGGCCTGCATTCCGACGAACGTTGCGCCGAAAGCCGCCGTGGCCAACATCAAGGCTGCGGTTTTCGTGCGATCGCGGCGATAACCGAAATTGACGGCCATCGCCATCGTCCCGCTGCTGCTGATCAAGATGAAGGTCATGATGGCGATCAGAATGAGCGGGATTTTCTTGTCTCCGATCGTGAGGGCGAAGACCTCGCTGGGATTGGGCCACGGCACGGTCGTCGACATTCGCGCCGTCATGTACGACAGCAGAAAACAGCTGAAGATGAAGGTGTCGCTGAGGAGGAAGATCCACATCATGGCCTTCCCCCAGGAAACATTCTTGAAGGCACGCTGATCCGAGGACCAGTCGGCGGCGATGCCTCGCCAGCCTTCAGGCCGCGCGGTGGACGCTCCGGTGTCTATTAGTGCCGTCTCTGCCATGGCGTCCCGCTCCCTAGGTGAGCAACTGGCGACAGATGTCAATGAAATCGTCTGTCCAGCCCGTCAGCAGACCGAGCAAGACCAGCCAAACCAACAGCAGGAAATGCCAATAGATGGCGCAGAGCTCCACGCTCAGGCGAATCCGTGTCACCTCAGCGCCGCACCACACCTTGGCAGTCGTTCTGCCGAGGGCCACGAGCCCGCCCATCAGATGCAGCCCGTGCATCGCGGTGATGAGGTAGAAGAACGAATTGGCTGGATTGGACGCGACGAAATACCCCGCGACGTTCAGCTGTTGCCAAGCCAAGAGTTGCCCGACCAGGAATATGACGGCGGACGCTCCCCCTGCGAGCAGACCGATGATCACGCCGTCCATGTCGTTCCGGCGCGCGGCCATGTATGCCCATTGCAGCGCGATACTGCTCGTGACCAGAACGCCCGTGTTGAACCACAGCAGCCTGGGCACGGGCAGCGTCCGCCAGTCCACCATGTTCATGCGCATGGAGTAAGCGCTGATGAACAGAGCGAACAACGAGCCGACGACCGCGAGAAACACGCCCAATCCGATTTTCGCCGGCGGCACGGACGAAGGACTCTCCTCGCGCCAATCGGCGATCACGCCTTCCTCCAGCCACGGCTTCGCTGTCAGCCCTTGCTGCGAGAGCCACCATCCCGCAATCGCCGCTATTGCCGCCATGAACAGGATAATGGCGCTCACGGGTGGGCCCCCTGCGCCGATAGTCTGGCCGGCGGCTCATTTTGCGGCACGAAATCCCTGGTGGCGCCGGGTACGCTGTAATCGTAGGCCCAGCGATAAACAATCGGGAGCTCCTTGCCCCAGTTGCCATGCCCCGGCGGGGTCTCCGGAGTTTGCCATTCCAGCGACGCGGCTCCCCAGGGATTGCTGCCGGCCTCTTTTCCTTTGAACAGGCTCCAGATCAGATTGAACAGGAACACCAGCTGGGCGAAGCCGACGATCAAGGCCGCCACGCTCATGAAGGCATTGAGGTCATGGGCAGATGCCGGGACGAAGGCCGTTTCGCCGATGTCGTGATAGCGCCGGGGCATGCCGAGCAGGCCCAGATAGTGCATGGGGAAGAAAATCGCATAGGCCCCGAGGAACGAGACCCAGAAGTGGAATCGTCCAAGCGCCTCATTGAGCATTCGTCCGGTGACTTTCGGATACCAATGATAGATGCCGCCAAACACGGCCATGATCGGCGCAATGCCCATCACCATGTGAAAGTGCGCGACAACGAACATCGTGTCGGACAGTGGTACGTCCACAACCACGTTGCCGAGAAACAGGCCGGTCAGGCCGCCGTTCACGAACGTGACGATGAACGCGAGGGCAAACAGCATCGGGATGGTGAGATGAATATCGCCGCGCCACAGGGTTAGCACCCAGTTGTAAACCTTGATGGCGGTCGGGATGGCGATGATGAGCGTCGTGGTAGCGAAGAAGAACCCGAAATACGGGTGCATGCCGCTCACATACATGTGGTGCGCCCATACGATGAAGCTGAGGGCGCCGATTCCCACGATAGCCCAAACCATCATGCGATAGCCGAAGATGTTCTTTCGCGCGTGGACGCTGATCAGATCGGAAATGATGCCGAAGGCCGGCAGGGCGACGATGTAGACCTCGGGATGGCCGAAGAACCAGAAGAGGTGCTGGAACAGGATCGGGCTGCCACCTCCATACTTGGTCAGCTGGCCCATCTCGACGAGTGTGGGCATGAAGAAGCTGGTTCCCAGAAGGCGATCGAGCAGTAGCATCACCGATGCAACTAACAACGCCGGGAAAGCCAGCAGGGCCATGACGGTGGCCGTGAAGATGCCCCACACCGTCAAGGGCATGCGCATCAACGTCATGCCGCGTGTGCGCGCCTGCAACACCGTCACCACATAATTCAGCCCGCCCATGGTGAAGCCAATGATGAACAGGATCAGTGAGGCCAGCATGAGAACGATGCCCCAATCCTGCCCTGGGGTGCCAGAGAGAATCGCCTGAGGTGGGTACAGCGTCCAGCCGGCGCCGGTGGGCCCGCCGGGCACGAAAAAGGTCGAGGCCAGCACCACGACTGCGAGCAGATACACCCAATAGCTCAGCATGTTGACGTAGGGAAAAACCATGTCCCGGGCGCCGACCATCAGCGGGATGAGGTAGTTTCCGAACCCTCCCAGAAAGAGCGCGGTGAGCAGATAGATCACCATGATCATGCCGTGCATGGTGATGAACTGGAGATACTCGTTCGGATCGATAAACGAGAACGTGCCGGGGAATCCGAGTTGCAGGCGCATCAGCCACGACAACACCAGCGCAACCATTCCGATGGACATCGCCGTGATCGAGTACTGGATGGCGATCACCTTGGCGTCCTGTGAAAAGACGTACCTCGTCCACCAGCTTCTCGGATGATAGAGCTCGACCTCACCCACTTCAGCCGGCGGGATGCCTGCGACTGTGTCAAACGGGATATCGACCATCGGAATAGCCTCCTTGGCCTCCTGTTGAGCGAGGAGTTCGCCTTACGGTAGGTGGCGTCTGCTCGTCGGCATCTTCATTCGCTTTCTGTCTTGTACGCCGCCTTCGCGACGCTGCGCTGCTCCGATAACTCGGCGAATGTCCGCTGCTTCTCCAGCCACGCGTGATATTCGCTTTCTTCGTCAACGATGACCTTGCTCCGCATCTGCGCATGCGCGGCACCACAGAGTTCTGCACAGAGAACCTCGAATGTTCCGGTGCGGGTGGGCGTGAACCAGTAATATGTAACCGAGCCCGGTATCATATCCATCTTCGCGCGAAACTCGGGCACATAGAAATCATGCAGGACGTCAATTGAGCGGAGCAACACCTTCACTGGCTTCCCAATCGGCAGGTGTAGGTCGTCGTTTTGAACGACGACGTCGTCTTGTCCGTTTGGATCGTCGGGATTCAACCCCATAGGATTGTCGGAACTGATGTTGCGGGCATCGGTAGTGCCGAGCCGGCCGTCCTTTCCGGGAAGCCGATAGCTCCACATCCACTGCTGTCCCATGACCTCGACCTCGGTCGCACCGGCAGGAACCGTGACGAACTGGTGCCAGACGACCAAGCCGGGTGCCAACATGGCTGCGACGCCGATTGCGGTGCCGACGCTGAGCCACCATTCGAGCTTCTTGTTTTCGGGATTGTAGGCTGCCCGGCTTCCCTCCTTGTGACGAAAGCGGAAGACACAATAAGCCATGAACACGACAACCGCGGAAAAAACCGCCCCGGTGATCCAAAACGTCAGGGTAATCGTGTCGTCGATGTAGCCCCAGTTTGAGGCAAGCGGTGTCCACCACCACGGGCTGAACAGGTGAAACAGCACCGAGGCGACCGCAATCAAAAGCAGTATGAGCGCTACAGCCATCCCTTATGCATCCTTGCCACTGAGGCCGCGGATACGAATTTAAAGGGCGGAGCTCACGTTTTTCGCGACGGCAGATTACGCCAGCGTCGTGCCTCTTACCTCGCCCATTCAGCCGGTCGCGACGTCAAAACAGACACAAGGAAGGCGCGTCACGGCCGCTCATCTCGTCGGAGCTGGGGGCGTCTACAATCACAAGATGATACCCGTTGCACCTGCCGTCAATAGCGCAATAAAGGACAGTGTTACGCCCTGATCTGGCGCGTGCGGTGCTCAATCCGGCGAGCATCCCTCGGCGCAGGTGATGCAACGCAATAGGCGATTTGTGCAGATGCACAGCTCAGCCAGCCGCGAGCGCTATCTTGCTTCTCCCGCGTGCCGCGCTAAGTTCAATGCACCGGTCGCGACAGGTTTGTCCGGCAAAGGCTCCTTTCATCGAACCTGGTTTGCCGAGCTCCATCGCGATTTTCGCGCATGAGGCGGATACGCGCGACTGAGGGCGCGCCGTTTCACCCTGCGACCACGAACAAGGAGACCGGTGCCATGGCCACACAGTATTTCGCACGACCTAAACTACAATTGTTCGGCGTCGCCACCGCATTCGTCGTTCGCAGGATCGGCTTTTCCGACTTGATAGACGCGCTGCGCCTGGGCTGGGAAGACTTCAAAGCCATACCAACTCACGCCGTTGTCTTATGCGTGATTTATCCGGTTCTCGGTTTTGTCCTGTTCAGATTGGTCCTTGGCTATTCCGTGCTGCCGCTGCTCTTTCCGCTGGCCGCCGGTTTTACCTTGATTGGCCCTTTTGCTGCGCTCGGCCTCTACGAACTCAGCCGACGCCGCGAGCGCGGAGAGGAAGCCGCTGCGTGGCACGCAATGCACGTGCTGAGCGCACCGTCTTTCGGCGCCATCCTCGGACTCGGTACGTTCCTGTTCGCCCTGTTCGTGACCTGGATCGCCGCCGCCGACGCCATCTACATTGCAACTTTCGGCCATGCTCCGGCTGCAACCATCCCTGATTTCGCAAGGCGCGTGTTGACGACGCCGGAGGGGTGGTCGCTCATCATCATCGGCTGCGGCGTCGGCTTCCTGTTCGCCGTGGTCGCGTTGTGCATCAGTGTCGTGTCGTTTCCGCTGATGCTCGACCGGCATGCAACCGCGATAGACGCGATCCGGACGTCGCTCCGGGCGGTGAGGGAGAATCCAATTACCATGGCCGCATGGGGGCTGATTGTTGCAGTATTGCTTGCGGTCGGTTCGCTACCGTTCTTCGTAGGCCTCGCCGTCGTTCTGCCGGTGCTCGGTCACGCCACCTGGCACCTTTATCGGAAAGTGGTGGAGCCCGACCCTAATCCCCCACAAGAACAGCCCCGTCCGCCGATAGGTCACCGCTATGCGGCGGATTTCCCGGCTTCTCTCTTCCCCTGGAGCCGTGAGAAGTGAGAGCAGGTGATACGAGGCTTGTGGCCGCAGCGGAGGTTCATCATGTCCATAGCTCCCACACTGCAGCGATACTTGACTGCCGAAAACATCCAATACGATGTGATTTCGCATGACCCTACCATGTCATCCGCACGTACCGCCGAGGCTTGTCGGATTTCGGGGGATCGTCTGGCCAAGGCGATCGTCCTGCGGAGCAATGCCGGCTACATGCTCGCTGTCTTGCCAGCGTCGCATCACGTTCGTCTTTCGGATTTGAGGAACCAGCTTGGCGATAATGTTGAAATGGCCGAGGAAACCGAGATCGATTCGCTGTTCCCAGATTGCACGCACGGGGCTGTTCCGCCCCTCGGTCACTGTTACGCCCTGCCTCTGATCGTGGACAACAGCATCGAGGCTCAGCCAGAGATCTATATGGAGGCGGGCGATCACGAGACGCTGCTCCATATAAGTCACGCGCAGTTTGCTCGCTTGATGGAAAATGCACGACACGGCCGATTTAGCGAGAAGCTGCCGCACAGCATAAGCAATTCGATTGTGTGGGGGTAAGATACCCTTGCGGCCGCGTTACAATCGCCGTTACGAAGCTGCGGCAATGGAAATCTGACAGGCTGCTGTCAAAGAAATTGCCGGAGCATGCGTCCGAAGGAGGTCCAAATGACTACGCTGCGACAGCTGCTTGATCAGAAGGGCAGGAGCATTTGGTCTATTCACCCGGATGCTACCGTCTTCGACGCCATCGCGAAAATGGCTGAAAAAGACATTGGATCGCTGCTAGTGTTGGAGGGCGAGGAACTCGTTGGCATCATAACCGAAAGGCACTATGCGCGGAATGTTGTTCTCAAGGGTAAGACGTCTCCTGCAACGCCCGTGCGGGAGATCATGGAAACACACGTCGTCATTGCACAGTCAGGACAATCCGTTGACGAATGCATGGCTGTCATGAGTGAGGAGCGCGTGCGCCATCTGCCGGTGTTTGAGGGAAAAAAGCCGATTGGGATTGTTTCAATCGGTGATCTCGTCAAGAGCATAATCGGTGATCAGAAGTTCGTCATTGTTCAGCTCGAGCAGTACATCCACGGAGAACGGGCCATTATGGACGGCTGAATACGACCGAACGACGCGGCGCTCGGAAGCATTCCGTCCCGAACATTGCCGCCCCGAATTGCAGAATTCGAACTGCATACTGTCTTGCCAACAACTGGCCTATTCACTCGGCTGGCGGGCTCGCGGCTTATCGCCCGAACCTATCGACCATGTTCAACTGTGCTGCTTATTGTGTGGATCGAATTATCAAGGCTTAAAAGTTGAAGATTCCAGCTGGGCGACCGGGCAGGTTCGATCCGGCAATTTAACCTGCCAAGAAAACGCGAATGGAGCAACGCGGACATGGGTCGGACTGTTTGACAACAGTCCGTTTACGACGCGAAGCCGGACATTAAGGGCGACCACATTGACCCGGATCAATGGAGCGCACGCGGTATTCATAAACAGATTGAAAGCTGTCAGGACCTCCCGAGCCCTAGGTTAGTCCAAAATGGGCCGCATCGGATTGGCAAATCATGAAGAGATGGTGCTGGCCGTCCATAACCGTGGTGCTGCTTTCACTGCTCGCGGTGTTCAGTCGATCCAACGGCGCTGGCGCTGGCCCTGACGTGACGGCGGAGCGGCCCTTCATGTCCCGAGCTGAGGTTCGCCAGCAGGGAGCGGTGACCGTTCGCGCTGCGGTCCTGACAGACAACGAAAGCGAGCGATATTTCGGCGCATCGCTGGCTGACCATGGCATCCAGGTCGTTTGGCTGAGCGTGGATAATCTCGGCGATTTGCGGCTGCGTTTTCTGCCGATTGTAAGCGACCCGAATTACTTCTCGGCCCCGGAAGTCGAGCGGTTACTTCGCGTCTGGTGGCGGGGCAATACCAACGCATCGATTGCCGCGGTAGTAGCGCGAGCCCCGATGCCGGATGTGATCCCGCAAGGGCAAACAGCTGCCGGGTTCATCTTCACGCACCGTGAAGGCGGTTTGAAGCTGCTAGAGATTGGGTTCGAGACCGATAGGCAGCTGCTTCGGTTCAGGTTCGTGCTGCCGGTCAACGGCTCATACGCGATCGAAAAAGTTGACTTTGGAAGCATCTATCCGCCCGCTACAGTCGAGGCCCTTGATCTCGCCACGCTACGCGAAAAGCTGGCGCAGCTGCGTTGTTGCACTACCGACAAGTCCGGCAACATCAACGGTGATCCACTCAATATTGTAGTCGTTGGGCGCGGCATCGACGCGCTGTTTGCCTTCATTGAGAGAGGCTGGAGGCTTGATGAGCCGTTCGATCTTCACAGCATTTACCGGACAATACGGGCCTTCTTATTTGGCAGCGAATATCTCAATGCACCGGTCAGCCCACTTTATGTCTTCGGGCGTCAGCAGGATGTCGCGCTGCAGAAAGCGCGCGACACTGTCAGCCTGCGCAATCATCTACGGCTGTGGCTGGCACCGTTCACCATAGACGGACTTCAGGTGTGGGTTGGCCAAATCAGCCGCGACATCGGCATTAAGTTGACCACACAATCTTGGTATCTCACGACCCATCGTATTAGCCCGGAAGTAGATCAGGACCGTTTCTATTTGATGCAGGACTTGTTCTTGTCCGGGGCTGTCTCACGCTTTGGCTTTGTACGTGGCGTGGGCGTGTCGTCCATGCCCGCTCCAAGAGTAAATCTCACCGGCGAGCTCTATTTAACCGACGGCCTGCGGCTCGTCCTGTTCCTCAATGAGCCGCGCCGTACCTTCGACCAGATCGATTTTCTAGATTGGGAGCGCGTTTACCCGTAGACCGGCCGTGGCCGCTGGGCGCATTTAGCGCGAAAAACTGAGAGGCAATCTCGCTTTCTGGCACATTCGAGACGTCCTGACGGTGGGCGGTGGCAGACACGAAGTGATCGGCAGATCGTCAAAACGGTACGAATAACCCAGGCCGAACGTGTGCGCGACCTAACAATACGGAAAGTCCCACTATCTCACACCGAAGCGACCGATTGATCTACATCAACACCCGGATCGGCTTTTGGGAATCGGTTGGAAACTCCCAGCGGGTGGAGGCCCAAATGAAGCTCTCAATCGCATTCGCAGCTGCCCTGCTCATAACCGGGTTCATAGCCGCAAGCACTAAGGAGGCCAACGCCGCCGTGGTGTACTGCCAAAACGTGGATTATCCTGCCGGTTGCGCCGTGAGAGCCGGCGTAGTGTTGTGACCGCGGCCGGTCGCGCGAGCTGCGGCAAGAGAGGCGGTCCAGCCTGGAACGCCGATAAATCGAGGTGGCCCGGTCGATCGGATCGGCAGGCGCTGACGAATCGCTAGAGCTCTCTGCGCCCTTAACTATCGGACGCGTTAGGGGACGTCTGATTGGTTGAGGTCAAACGCGGACGGCTCATTCGATATCGTCTAGAATGCATCAATTGGTGCGCGGCCCGCAATGTGCGTAAAGGGGGGGTGTGGAGCGTCAAATGCCCCTAGCGCGTTATTTCCTGTATGTCGGCGGAGTCTTGCTCGCGCTGCTCTTCGTTGTGGATTCATATCTGCCAAAACCGCCATCCGCGGAACGAGCAGATTTCCATCTTCCGACCATCCACATTCACTCCGATCAGAAATGGCCGGAGCGTGTTGTTTACAATACCAGCATTCCGACCATCATTCCTGCAGGGCCTGCGAATGCGCTAGCCGACATTCCAGCCGCGGAGACTGTCACTGAAATGCCCAAGGCTCAGGAAGCATTTGCGCAACTGCGACGGTCCGATGCAAACAAGCAAGAACCGAAGCTGCAGCGGAAAAGCAAGATTGCAAGGAGGCATCCGACATCGCCCATGCGCCTCGTGGCGAGGCAACCGCAATTTGGTTGGTTCGGGATGGGGTTTTGATAGCGGCTCTTGCTTGATCAAGCGGGTAACCCCAAGCTGGACGTTCGATTGCGGCGATGGCCGCTAGATGAGAGAGATAATTGCTGATTGTCTGAGGCTTGACCTTCATCACGAGTGGGTTGGCGAAAGCTAGAAGTTCGGCACCGGTGATTGTCGAGCATTGTCGGTTTTGCGATCTCGTAGCGCTTTATTGTACTCGATGCCTGTGCCTTGGTCCGACCGATATCCTTCGTTGATCCAGCGACGTAACCGTCGATAGCGTCGGGTGAGGGGAAGATCGGCGAGTCCTTCGCTCCAGAGTGTCTGGTGCCGGAAATCTATTTCCCTTCTCTCAAGCCAGGTTGCCGCCGCCTGCCTTCTGTCGAGGGTTCGATTCGCGGTGACAATGCCGCTACCCCGCTTTATGAGCAGCCGAGCCAAATGGGCAGTCGTGCCGTCTTGCGCTTGCGGGCGACGGAGGTTCCCATTACCTGAGCTAGGGAATGCCGTTACAGCCGTCGACTGAGATGCGAAAATCCATAGGAATATCCGCTAAGCGTCTCCCCCCTGGCGACAATCTTAAATTGTATCTGATAGAAGGAAACAGTGCAAGGTGCATAGCCACTTAGCTGGGGTTCCCGCACCGACATATATTTCGAATTGCAGAATTCCGTAAAATTCTGCGCGATTTGATCGCGTTTCAATGTTCAAGCATCGGCTGATCATTGAGCTTGTTCGGCGAACCCCGCGAAGTGGTCACCTGGCTGTCGACCCCTGTCACATGAGCCGTTATCCTGCCGCGCCTCGGAGGATGGGCATCCAAACTTGGGACATTCAGCACATCGCTGAGATTCTCAACCTACAGGATTTCAGCATAGTGGTTTATACTGATGGTAGTTGGCTAATGGCCTGTAGCCCTATGATCTGCGCAACTTATCGGAAAATTGCCTGAATATGCCTCTGAACCAGCAGCCTGTTCGGCGCTGGAGAAAAGTGAGTGTGTCATGGCCGTTCAAAATTCGCCGGTTAGCCGAAATTCTCGAAGTGCCTCTGCAGGGGTGAGGCGGACATGTAAGTTGGACTCGGAGTTACTCACTCTGCAAGAGAACCTTCATCGGCGACTTGCGTCGGAGCTTCATGATTCAACATGCCAGCATCTAATAGCGGCCAGCCTTTGCGTGATGCGGATAAGAAACGCGCTGGGGGATCCACTGAACGCGGAGAAACATTGCGAGCAAGTCGACCTTTCAATAAACCACGCATTGCAAGAATTACGTTCTCTCGCATATTTGCTGCATCCGCAGAACCTGTTTGCGGAAGGGCTTAAGACTACGATCGAGCAATATGCGGAAGGGTTCGCAGATCGAACATCGTTGGTGGTCGAGGTCTCGATATCACCCGTGGTGGACAGTCTGCCACGCGAGAAGCAACGATCGTTGATGAGAATTGTTCAGGAGGCTCTGACGAATGTTTACCGTCATGCGAGGGCGACAAGGGTCGACATATCGATTGAGGTGAGGGAAAGGAAGTTCCATCTCGAGATCCGAGACGACGGACAAGGCATGATTGCCGGCAATCGTGTATGTCGCTTCCGCCCGCCGGTGCTTGGGGCGGGGCTTCGCATCATGCAGGCCAGACTGGAAGAGATGAACGGGCACCTCGAGATATTATCCGCGCCGACAACGGTGCGCAGAGGAACCACTCTGCGCGCGACCTTTCCATATGCTTTTGCGACCGAACAGAACGGGCGCAGGGGTGCACTCAAGAAAAGCCACTAAAGCGCGATGAGATCAGGTTAAATCATCATCGCGCTTTAGGTCTATGTTTAAGCATGATCTTCTCGAAGAACCGCTACACACTTTTCTGGATCATGCTCTAGTCACGGTCTCGCGGCTCTTTTGTTTTTCTGACCACGGATCATCGAAGAGGGCCTCATGAAGCGAATCCTCATAGCTGACGATCATGATGCAGTACGATGTGGAATACGAGCCGTGCTGGAGCAGCGTCCAGGTTGGAATATCGTTGCTGAGGCGGCCGACGGAAGAACTGCATTTGAAGCTGCTCTTGAAGAGCGGCCCGATGTTGCGATCGTCGATTTCTACATGCCGCGTATGACGGGAGTGGAAGTAACGAGGCGGATTAAAAAGCATCTGCAGGAGACGGAGGTGCTGATTTTCACCGCGCATGAATCCGAAGTGCTAGCCCAAGAGGCGTTTCAAGCCGGCGCCCGTGCATTCCTGGCGAAGTCCGACGCGAACAAGCTCCTGTTAGCAGCCGTTGAGGCCCTCATGGCGCGGAGGCCATTTATCGGCGGACGATTTTGTGTTCAGTCGCGCCGAGAGGTGGAAGAGATAAGCGAAGGACATGCGAAGCTTTCCCCGCGAGAGCGGCTCGTCGTCAAGCTCGTGGCTGAGGGGTATAGCAACAAGAGCATTAGCGCTATCTTGAGCTCAAGCGTGAAAACCACGGAAACTCATCGGGCGTCAGCCATGGGCAAATTAGGGGTAAATTCGATCGCTGGACTGGTGCGCTACGCGGTGAGGGCTAAGTTGATCGAACAATGAACGATTGTGTCCGATCGTTCGTGGAATTTGGATCGGGCGGCTCCGTACAAGAATGAAGGTTGTTGGTTTTTGCTGACCTGTTGAGATGTCCCACAGGAACCTCTCTTTGTCGTCCCTTGAGTTTGAATCTTGTATTTAATGGACGGAGAAGCAGGAACAATTGGCACAGAAGCCCAGCTCTATCCTCCCCGATGGGCATAGGGATTGTCGTCGGTCGCGGCGTCGATGATCGCTTTCCTCGCCACGTTTTCGAGATGCTCCTTGAGTCTTTTGAGTGACTCGGGCGACCAGTGCCGCACGTCGGTTACGGCAACCCAGGCCTCGACATAATGCTTTGGCGCATAGACATGGCCATAGCCGATCGGAGTGGTGGTCGCGACGGCCATGTCGAGCGCAATCTGCAGCATGGTCACGATTGGATACCATCGCAGGTCCGGTGAAACGTCCGGACCGCGCGGTGGCTTCATCCAGGCCGGAGGGCGGTATGCATCACGGTACGAGAACAGCACGATCGGGTCACTCGCATACTGGAGGTAGACGACACGCATCGGCCCCCATGGGGCATCACCGGCCACCGTTGGTCCGTTCTGATTCATGAACCGCACGAAACGGCCGTCACGAAATTCCGGCAGCCAGGCCGGAGAGCCTTCGTTGCGGTTCGCCGTGATCGAGCGCCAAACGCAACTCTCGAACGGCGGCCCGCTCCAGAGGGCTCCGGCGATCGGATCGCCGATCGTCTCGAATAGTTCCGCGGATTTTTCCGAGTTCATGGCGCCAAGGCTTAGGCCATGCAGGTAAAGTCTGGGGCGCTTGTCCTTCGGTAGCGTCGTCCAATAGCCATAGATCTCCGCGAACAAGGCGCGCGCCGCTTCTGCGCCGTATTCGGGCTGAAACAGCAGCGAAAGCGGACTGCTGAGATAGGAATATTGCACCGCGACGCTGGCAACATCGCCATCGTGAAGATATTCGACCGCATCCATGGCTGAGGGGTCGATCCAGCCAGTGCCGGTCGGCGTAACGACGATGAGCGTAGCGCGTTCAAAACCGTGCTGACGCTTGAGCTCATCGAGCGACAATTTTGCGCGCGCTCGCGGCGTATCGGCACCGCGCAGGCCAACATAGACGCGTACAGGATCCCGGGCGGCCCGCCCCGTGAGTGCGCTGATCTGATCGCTGGTTGGCGCAGATGCCACGAATTCGCGGCCGGCACGACCGAGTTTATCCCACCTTACCAGAGATTCTTCGCTTCCCGTTTTTCCGGGAGCGGTCGGCTGCGGCCGCTCAGGTTCAAGCAGAGCGTCGAATTCGCGGAAGGAAGAATCGAGCGCGCGAAAAGCCGTGCGAACGAGGAGATTGTTGGCGATCGACCAGAACAGCAGGGTTGCCACAAGGACGCCGACGACATTTGCAACCTTCCTCGGAATGAAGGGCCGGATACGCGAGGAAAGGAAGTTGGTCACCAGCCCGAACAGCCGCGCCAACGCCAAAAGTACGAAGAACGTGATCAGCGCGATCGCGCATACCTTGAAGGGGTGAGCGGTTTCGACCGGATCCATCTTCATGGCTGAGCGGATCGAATTCTGCCATTCCGTGGCCCGCCAAAGAAACGTGGTGACGACAAGGAGACAGGCGACCGTGACCAACGCGTTGGTGATTGATCGGATGCGCGCCGGGGGCTCGGGCAACTCGAGGTAGCGCCATAGCCAACGCCAGAAGATGCCGACCGCGTAACCAATAGCAAAGCAGGTCCCGGCAAGGGCACCTTGAGTCAGATAGCTCCTCGGAACGAGCGTTGGCGTGAGCGAGGCTGCAAAGAACAATGCTCCCAAAACGATCCCGACGCCGCATAGCGATTGCATCGGCCGCCTGCTGGTCCAGGCCGAATTTTTCATTTCGCCCACAGCGCGACTTCCTCCAAGGCGGCCTTTGATCGACCGGAAATTCAGACCGTATGATCCAACTAAGCGGGCCGGACATCACGGCCTTACGTTGCGTTCGGCCCGAACCGCGAAGCCGATTTGTCTTTGACTACGGCCGGCGACCTTGATCCCGGCAGAAGAGCTGGGTCTTGCTCCAGGCCGGGAGTTGCGGGCTCAACGCATCATCAAACCTCGCTTACTCCCGCGGTGTCCTGTCACTGCGGGTAGGTTCATCGTAGCCCTTACGCAGGCTATAGTACATCAGCGCAGTCAGCCCGCAGCCGGCCATCACCGCCAATACTGCGGCCACGCCTACGATGATGTTGCCGTAAAGCGGCATCGATGGTGTCGCCCGCCAGATCGTCACGCAGTACCAGAGCGCGGCGACGAGAAGCGCCAACAGCACGGCCACGAGGAACCATTGATTCTTGTTGCTCGCGGCGTCCTCCGTCATTTGGATGAGAGATCATGGTCTTCACAACAAACTCGGCACGGCAATGATGCCGTCGCGCGTTGCGATCGGGGCCTCGGAACCATCGCCAACCGCGACGCCGGCGACCGCGATGCCATCAGCAAACCCAGCGGCGCCTGCGCGGCGGTGGCCGACCCCGCTCCGGAGCCGGTCCCCACTGCACTTGCGTCACGAGATCCGGCAGTGTCTCGGCTTGCCCGGGATCGGGGCGGCCGGCGTCGCCCGCGCAACCGCAATGAAACGAACGCCGATTGCGCCGACTGCTGCGGCGGCAACGGCATTCTACGCAAAGCCAAGGAAAGTGCTGCGGGTGGAAGGCGCATCGTCGTACTTCTCTTCACGCAGTCGTCCTCTCGGACTGAAGGGCGTAGAGGCTGGTGAGCCTTTGCGAGTCGAACCAGATTCGCATTGACGGTCATCTCCTGAACCCAGGCGACAATTCGACTGGCTCGCTAGCGATGGTGGCCACGAACCTCGAGCGCCGACATCAGACGAAACCCTGACTGGCAGGGCGGGAATATTCCCGGCTTCCCGAATGGCGATGCCGTCGTATTGCGGATGCCCGAATTACCTCGTCCCGCGGGCGTCGAGCGTCAGGTTACTGACTCCCGCCGCGAGGTTGAAGCCGATCGCTCGCTCGACCGACAGCGGTTGCAAGGCGATAGTTCGGCGAGAACCGCCGATCGGGACATTGGCGCCAAGGCCAGGACCCACCGCAACGTTGCCGCTCGCCCCTACATAGCTGCCGCGCAGGGTGCCGGGGCCAATGCGCGAATTCCTGGCGAAAACAGCCCAGGACAACATACCTGCGCTGGTCACACCGAGGTCGAGACCGACGCGTCTGATCCGTCCTACGTAAACATAGTGCCGAGGCGAATTTATCGCATGGAACACGCAGCGAAGCGACTGCGATGATCCAAGCACCAGTCCAACGCGTGGCGAACTCGCGCACAGGAGTCTGCCGATCCTGAACCTCTCTGCGCGCGCGGGCAGCGCAGTGGCGCAGATCAACGCGGTCGCGTTGAACGCTGCAAGAAAACGCCTTGGTCGCATTCAGGTCTCCACCTGGTTCTGGCTGGCGGGCGTGGTCTTCGGCCTGCGGTCCTGGCGAAGCCAGAACGTGATGCCGAGGCCGATCAGCAGGACGGCGCCCAGCAGGAAGAAGATGACGGATTGCTGCAGCCAGGATATCGCCGGAACCGCAATGCCCATCGCAAGGCCCAGGAAGGCGATTTGCGGCGACAGAAGACTAACGCCTGCGAGGAACGTTCCGAGCGCAAGCAATGTAAGGAGGACAAGGCTGGTTGCCGGCGTCGGGAGCAATTGTTGAACGCCCGATACAAGCATGATGTTCATCGTGACCAGGACCGCGACCCAGTGCAGCGCCTGGGTCCAGATCAGTCGCCAACGGGCCTCTTTGCCGTCGACCTCCGGCCACTTGTTGATGACGCAGACGACACCGATTGCAAGCGCCAGAAACTCCCAATAGCCAACGAGAGGCTGGTGCGAAGCGTTGGTATAGGCGACGCCCGCGATGGCGAGCACCAGCGCAACAACGTAGGGCAGTTGCTGCCAAAGAAATCGGGTCATCGCCGAATGCGTCGGGAAAGATTCCGCAGCATCGTTCCGCCTGGCTTCAATCTCGCTCATGGGTCATCCACTTACGATTGTCCTTTGCTTGACGTCTGCTCCGAGGTCGTCGCCAAGGTAATCCTCGACGTAAAATCTGATGATTGCGACGCGGCCGATGGCGACCAGCGGCATGGCAAGCGCGATGCCCATGACGCCGAACAGCGCGCCCAGCAGGACGATCGCGACCAATGTCCAGGCGGGAGGGATTTCGACCGCCTGGCGCTGAATCAGCGGGCCAATCACATAACCCTCGATCGACTGAATGATGGTGTAGATGACAACGGCCCAGATAAGCAGTGAGCCGCCGAGCGGCATGGCTACGAGCGCGATTGGGATTGCGGCGACGATGGGCCCAAGATAGGGAATGAAGTTCGACAGGCCTGCCTGGAGCCCCAGCACGAAGGGTCCGGGCAGCCCGATAAGATAAAGCGCGATCCACACGCACAGCGTCATCAGAGTGATGCGGATGAGTTGTCCGACGAACCAGAGCCGCAGGACGTTTCCCATCTCGTCCATCACCGCTCGCGTCCGGGCGCGATATGACCGCCTCACCAGCATCACCAGGCTTTCGCGGTGGCTGGTAGGATCAAATGCGAAGAGGATACCGAGGAACACGATCACGAGCGCGCCGGTCAGAATGGTCGATGCGCCGCCAAGGACGAACTGCGCATGACGAAGAAAGCGGCCCTGATCGGAAAACAGCCATTGCGCAAAGTCCTGGCCCCATTCCGGGCCAAGCAGGTCGACACCGTACGTCAGAAGATGCTTCTGAAGAACGTCAAGTTGAGTATCCATGACCTTCAGAAGCAGACGCGTTTGTTCCGGCAGCTTGCCCGTGCCCCAGGCCAGGCCAAGTCCCGCCAAAGCGGTGAGCAACAGAAGCACCAGCGTCAGCCGCAATACGCGATTGATTGGAAGAACGGGCGCCAATGCCCTCGCGGCAGCATCAAGAAAGGCTGCGAACAGCACGCCCGCGAAGACGATCAGGAGGCTCGAGACCGTTTGCCACACCAGAAAGAGAGCGACGCACGTGGCAAGCAAGGCGAGCCCGGTCGCGAGAATGCTGCGCCGCCCGTCGACTGCGCTAAGTTCGGCGAACTCGTCGCGAGGCACAAGCTCGCGGAGCCGCTCTTGTCCTGTCCTCGCATCGCTCATCGACCGGCCAACTCGAAGGGGCTGAAATGATCGGACATCGCGAGCGGCCCTAGGTACGAACGCGGCGGCTGCCATAGTGTGGATGCGCGCCGCCGCGATGACGCCAGTAGCGATGCTTCGCCGGGTTCGTGTTGGTATTGGGCGTCGAACTGGTTGCCGGTGACACACCCTTGTCGTTCAACTGAGCCAGAGACACGGTTGATGGTGCGATCACAGCCACCAATCCACCAAGGATCAGAGCTCCGCAGACGGCCGGGATATTCATGCTAGCCTCCAAGTGACAACAGAACTCAGATCGAGATCGCTCCGGCCGCCAGCGCATAGACGCCGGCGCGTGGTCCGATGAGCGCGCTGCGCGAGAGCTTCTGATCGGCCTCGTTCGGCGAAGGAGCCATGACGGAGGATGGCCTTCCAGTCGGATTTGGGCGAGCGCGATGGGTGGCCTCATCGCCGGATGCTGGCCAACCTTGGGGATGAGCTTAGAGGCAGCTTTCAGGCCGGCAAATCAGGGTTTCTGTGTAGAGAGCGGCGCTACGAAACCGGCGTGCCAGGTTTCCGTCGGAACTACCTCTGCAAAGAGCATGGAGGTGTTTTGCTCGCGACCGGATCGATCAGCGAACGGCATCCCGAGTGACAAGCACGAAGCTCGGCTGGAAGAATTCACCGGCCTTCGCGAGTTCGGCCGCGATGCGCCTGGCGTGGAGAACGGCCGCCTCCTGGTCGGCATGCTCGTGTCCGGTTCGGTCCAGGGACAGGCCGTATTTGTCGACGATATGAAAGAAGTATCGCATGCGGCCGAATTAGGCCGGAGCATTGCTGGTTTCCAGTGACAAACGTGTAAGGGTCCTCCGGCACAGGGATAGGAAGATCCGCGGACGCCTCAGGTTACGGTTTTGTAAAGTGGTCGGGGTGGCCGGCCAGCATGAAGGCTACAGGGTTAGGGTAATTTGTCGGCCGGACTCGGGTGATCATCCGATGTCCCCGGGCAGGGCCTGGGGACTAGCATGGCCTGTTGCTGATGCGAGAGGAGGTACGTGATGTCAAATTACGATCGAAACCTGGCGGACTCCAGGGCCGGGAGTGCGCTCGCGATCGACGCCGGCCTACGCAGCTACATGCTGCGCATCTACAACCAGATGGCTGCTGGTGTCGGCCTGACCGCGCTCGTCGCCTGGCTGACATACCAGCTCACGGGTCCGGCACTCCTGCAGAGTCCGCTGATGTGGGTATTCATCCTCGCGCCCTTGGTGTTGGTGTTCTTCATCAGCGCCCGCATCAATACATTGTCGGTGACGACGGCGCGGTCGCTGTTCTTCGCTTATGCAGCCCTGGTCGGCGTTTCGCTCTCGACCCTGTTCCACATCTACACCAATTCCTCGATAACACGGGTATTCTTCATCACAGCCGCGACATTCGGAGCGCTCAGCCTCTTTGGCTACTCCACCAGGCGCGACCTTTCCGGATTGGGCACCTTCCTGTTCATGGGCCTGATCGGCATCATTATCGCAAGCCTGGTCAACCTCTTCCTGCGGTCGACCGGACTTGACTGGCTGATCTCGGTCGTGGGTGTCGGTGTCTTCGCCGGCCTGACCGCTTACGACACGCAGCGGATCAAGGCGATGTACGACAGTACGGATGATGAAACCTCCATGGGCCGCAAGTCCGTGATCGCGGCCCTCTCGCTCTACCTCAACTTCATCAACCTGTTCATGATGCTGCTGCGCCTCGCTGGGGGGCGGCGCTAACCTGCTTTTGCGCGGGACGCGCGCCCTGAAACAGGTGCCGCGCCCTGGGTCGCGAGCGCGGCGTTAGCGACGCTTGATGAGTAGACTCGCTTGCCGTCGACCATTCTAGGCCGTCGGCTTCGCTGCTGCGCTCGCAGCGAGCGCGTCGCGCAGGGCTTTTTCCTTTGCGTCATCCAGGGATGTTTTCAGCACAACGCCGCCGGCGTCTTGAATTTCCCTGAGTACCTTGTCGGCGGTCATGTTCTTGACCAGGACGAACAAGGCCGCGTTGCCGGGCTGGATCTCCGTCGCCAACCCCTTCATGAAAGAATCGTCAATACCAAAATCGGTAAGCGCGCCACCAAGCGCGCCCGAGGCGGCGCCCAGCGCGACACCTACGATCGGATTGAGGAACAGCACGCCGATCAGGAGCCCCCAGAAGCTTCCCGCGACCGCACCCGTCGCGGTCGTATTGACAAGTTGGTTCAGCTTGATGTCGCCTGAATCGGTTTTGACTGCGATAACGGCGTCACTTAGCGTTATCAGATATTCCTTCTGCAATTTGAGAAGACGTTGACGCACTTCTTCCGCTTTGGATTCAGATGGATACACGATCGCCACGAGATCGGACATGAAAGCCTCCTGCTCGACGAAGCTCCCGTCGATTAAGACTGAGGAAGGGTTGACGGGGCGTATTGTGCTTGAGGCTATCCGGCAAGCCCCTGCTGCGACATCCGAGAAAACCCTCAAGCGCAAGGGATGAATGTTTCCGGATGTTCGGGGGTCCCAGCGCTTTTCCGGGGCAGGTCATCAAAAGGCTACGAGCATCGATGCGCCGAACAACGTCGCCAGCGTCAAAACGGCGATGCACGCGGTGGGCCACTGGCGGAGAACGTTGTCGCACCTTTCAACCGAGACGCTCAATGCAAGCCCTATGCGACGGGCTGGACCAACCACCATCATGAGCGCCTTCCAGCGCGATGAATGTCCGGGCGGGCGTTCCCAGCGTCCCAGCAAGACCGCCACTACCGCGCCTCCCAGAATGGTGGGAAGCGACTTTGCAAGTGCTCCAAGGCCAAACCCGTCCGACGCGACGCCGGGCGGAAGCGGTAGATAGGGCTCCCAAGGTAAAAGGCCGAGCAATAGAGAGCATAGCGCCAGCGTAAGCGCGGCCGTCTCTCGAATACGCGATGCGGCGGTGTGCAGACTAGTCGACGGCTCGCTCGCAGGCGCCAGCACATGTGCCAGCACCAGTACAACGTATGCACCTGTGAAGACGCCGCCCGCCTGAAGCACGACAGCCCACCACCACTGCCCTTTCTCGGCTGCCGCCTGAAGCAGCAGCTCCTTCGCGAGGTAGGCGCCGCCCGGTGCTACGCCCATCAGCGCAAGACCGCTCAGCGCGAACGCGAGTACACTGATGGGCAGTATCCGTCCGACACCGCCCAGCCGCGCGATGCCATCGTGACCGAGCGTTGCATAGATCGACCCTGCCGCCATAAACATCGCAGCCTTCGCGGTAGCATGAGAGACCGCCTGCAACAGACCGCCAGCCAGGGCGCCACCACTCTCAAGCCGGCCCGAGGCACCGAACGCGAGCGGAAACATCAAGAACAGATACCCGATCTGGGCGAGCGTCGAATAAGCGATCAGGAGCTTCAACCGCTCCTGACGCAGAGCGACGATGCTGCCGAATACAATGGCTGCCCCGCCAAGCGCAGCGAGCAACTGCGTGGCAGCAAAGCCCGGCAGGCCAGGCATGACGTTGAACCAGAGCCGTACGATGATGAAGAAAGATCCCTTTACGACCAGACCAGACAGAATAGCGCTGGCGGCCGCCGGCGCGCCGGCGTGGGCGGGCGGCAGCCAAAGGTGCAATGGGAAGAGCGCGGTCTTGGCCAGAAGACCCGTTGTCATCAATGCCGCTGCGACGATCGCGGCAGGCTCTGCGACGAAACGACGCGACAACAGCAAGATGTCAAGGGTGCCGTGGAGGCCATAGAGAAGGGCGGTGCCAAGCAAGTAGAGGACGGAGCCGAGCAAAGCAAAGAGCAGATATCGCAGCGCGGCCCGCAGTGTCTCCGCACGGCCGTCGAGGGAGACGAGCGGCACCGCAGCAAATGTCAGCAATTCGAGGGCAACGTAGAGGGTGAAGAGGTCCCCCCCAAGGAAGACCGTGTTTAGAGCTCCCCAGATGGCCAACAGCAAGACCCAGAACGCGAATGGCGCACGGGTTTCGGTCGCCGTCGGGGAGAAATCAGCTGCGGCGAAGATGGCAACCGCGCAGATCACGACTGCAGTTGCTGCGAGCATCACCGCCGACAATCCGTCCGCTCGCAGCGCTATCCCCAGCGGTGGTGACCAGGTGCCGAGCAGGTAGACGATAGGGCCCTCACTCTGCGGCAGCGCTAAGAGAATCGCCACGGTGATCGCCGACCCAAGCGGGATAATCGCGCATGAGACCAGCTTGACGTACCGATCGCCTAGAACGAAGGCCAGCAAAATGCCCGCGACCGGAACGACGATCGACAGCACCAGCAGGAAGCCGCTCGTGGTCGTTGTCGCGTCCAGCGTCAGGGCGGAGCGCAGCATTAGCCACCGGACGGATCAGAGCCGACGCTCGGCGGCGCGCCACTGCTCAGCGTTGTGGAGCCGGCCGTCTGGAACAGCCGCAACAGCAGCGCGATCGCCAAAGCCGTGGCGGAAAACGCGACGACGACGCCGGTAATCACCAGGGCTTGCGGCACCGGGTCATTGCCAATGCCCGCTGCCGCACCGCGCCGTCCGACGACGCCGAACAGGAGGAATACGCCGCTGCCCAGCAGATTGAAGGCGATGATCTTGCGAAGAGGCTGGGGGTTCGTGATCAGGCCGTAAAGCCCAAGTCCCACCGCGGCAGCGGCGCACAATCCGAACACCGTGACGCTGGTCATCGCTTCGCGCTCCGTTCGGGTACGCCAGCCAGTAGCAGGCCGAGGGTCGCTGCGATCGTCAGGATCATCGCGACCTCGATGCCAAGTATTAGTGGCTTGGCCAACGCCGGTGGATAAGCAAGGAATGCAGCGCCAAACCAGAGCCCTCCAAGGCCGACGACAAGGAATAGGCCAGGTCCGGCGACGAGGATGAACCGCAACCATCGACCGCTCACCGGCGGCGTGTCCGTCAATCCGGCCATAATAACCAGCAGCCACATCGACGCGAGGATCGCGCCGCCCTGAAATGCTCCTCCGGGATGATCGGCTCCAGTCCAAAAGATATAGATGCCGACAACGATACCGACGGGCGGCAACAAGCGCGCCAGAAAGACGAGAATGCCATCGGAATCGGCCTGGTGGCGTGGCCCCGGACGGCCGCCCCACGCACTATCAGATGCAAGCGACCAAACGCCGATGATGGCCAGCAAGAGTACGACCTTCTCAAGCATGGTATCCATCGCGCGGAACGCCATGAGCACGTTGGTGACGGGGTTGGCCAGACTGGTCGCCCAGGCATTCGCAATCGCGGTCGGAGCAAGCGTTGGAGCGGGATCGGGCAGGAGCAGGACTGCGACGGCCAGCGCCATGGCGGTTAGTACCGATAGCGCGGCCGCGCTCACCCGCGTCACCTTACCGGGCGCTTCCGCAGCGCTCAACTTGGCGTCCCTTAGCCGCGCGGCCGCACCCAACAGCAATACGCCGCCCAGCCCTCCGCCGATCGCCGCCTCAGTGAGAGCGACGTCGACAGCGTCGAGGCGCACCCATATGAGTGCGACCAGCAGTCCGTAAGCAACGAAACCGACCGTGGCTGAATAGGTCTCGCGCACGACTATTGTCCAGATGCCGAGGCCCAGCACCACACCGGCGAGCATGACCTCGAAGACTGTTGCGATGCTCATTTTGCCGTCTCGCCTTGTCGCGCGGTGCGCGCGATCAGTTGCGAGACGGTCGCGCCTGCGAGCAGCACGAGCAGCCAGATGCTGACCAACTTCAACCCGTCGCGCAGACTCCCGGTTTGCGGCAGCAATCCAAGCACGACGAGACCCAGGCCGAGATTGTCCGCCTTGGTGAGCGCGTGCAGGCGCGTCAGCGTATCGGGAAAGCGAAGCAGACCGACAGTGCCGGCCAGAAAGAAGAATGCGCCGGCCGACACCGCTGCAATCGTCATGACGTCGCGTGCGAGGTTCATTTATCCTCCACTGCTCCGGTCTCGTCGGCTTCGAGGCGGGAAAGCCCCTTCTTGACGAATGCGATGGATGCGAAGGTGGCGAGAAGTGCCAAAGTCAACGCCACGTCAATTGCCGCTGGGACGCCCGTCACGGTACCGAGCAGCAGCAACGTAGCAATGCCACCGGTCCCGATCAGCTGCGTCGCCATCATACGGTCGGCATCTCCCGGACCACGCAGGATCGACACCAACCCCAGCGCCAGTATTGCCAGAATGAGGCCGACTGCGGCGGTCAGGAACTCAGTCATTGTAAAGCGCTCGAATCAAAGCCGTTTCCTCTGCTGCAAGCTCCGCGATCACGGGCTGTTCGACGTCGAGGCAGTGATAGAGGAGCTTCCCGTTCTCCTCTCCGGTCGGTACCGTGCCGGGCAGCAGGCTGGTGAGCGTTGTGAACACGTTGCGACGTACGCCACGCGGAAGACGGGTTGGATAAGTGACAAATCCTGGGAGCAGCGGCAACCGAGGATCGAGCGCGCGCCTTGCGACGTCCGCTCCGGCAACGACGGAGTGGTACAGGAAAAGCAACGCCAGTCGGGAGATGGCACGAAGCGAGCGCCGTGAGGCGCTCGGCTCCAGCAGACGCAAGCTCGTCCAGGTCGCTGCGGCAATCGCGATTGCCGCGGCAGGAATATCAGCGAGGTCGGCACCGGCAAGCACGAGCCAGAGGCAAAGAAACCATGCCGCTCGGGAAGCCGCGATCGACCACGATCCTCCGGCCGTAACACCGGCGCGCATATCTCGTTGTCCTGAGGATCCTCTCATGCGGTTTTCCGATCTGCATCAGGTCACGTCGTCGGTCCACCATTGGTTCCGCGCTGCATCAAGCGGTACTCGTTCGATAGCTATCGCACCGTGCGCTTTTGATGGAGCGGGTGATATCGGGTGATTGCCCGATCCGGCATCAGGAATTCCCCGAACGCGCCTCTCGATGACCACGATTGCATCCCGACGCACCGAGTAGATTTACCGATGTCAGCGGTCGGTTTCTTTGGCAAAAATGCGGAAAGCGCAATCGCGGGAAGGCTGGCCTTCGAAGGCTGACTTTCTCGGCAATATTTTCGAAACTCGAGGGGCTCCTGGGATGCGTGGCAGCCGAACAACGCCTCGACAAGCTTTCTCCTTGGGACTCGTGGCAGCAGCGTGCTCGTTGGTGTTGGCATCGTGTGGGCGAGAAGCGGAAACGAAAGATACGCCTCCGCCACGCCCGGTGCGGACGGCGACGGTCGAGAAGCGCGATGGCCTGATACCGCTGACCTTCACTGGTCGGATCGAGGCCGAGGACGAAGTGAGCGTCGCTTTCCGGATCTCGGGGCGCCTCCTCGCGAACGACACCAAGCTTGGTGATCGGGTTGAGAGCGGGCAGTTGCTGGCGCAACTGGAGTCGCAGAACGAGCTGAACACGTTGCGGCAGGCGCAGGCGGCTCTTGCCGCTGCCCAGGGCCAGTTGACGCAAGCACGCAACCACTACGAACGCCAAGAGACTCTCTTGGCACAGGGGTGGACCACGCGCGCCAATTTCGATGCGGCGACGCAGGCCCAACAAACCGCTCAGTCCCAGGTCGACGCGGCGGAGGCTCAACTGAGTTCTGCCCACGATCTCGTCAGCTTCACCGAACTCAAAGCCGACGCGCCGGGCAAGATCACCGCGACGGGGCCGTCCGCCGGCGAGGTCGTACAGGCTGGCCAGATGATCGCAAGGATCGCGCGACAGGACGGTCGTGATGCGGTCTTCGACGTTCCCGCTCAGATGGTCAGGTCCACGCCAGCCGATGTGCGGGTCACCGTCAGCCTGGCGGACGATCCGAAGGTCACGGCGCAAGGCCGTATTCGCGAGGTCGCGGCGCAAGCCGATCCTGTCACCCGGACGTTCGAGGTCAAGGTCGGCTTGACGGATCCGCCGGCCGCAATGCGGCTCGGCGCGACCGTAAATGGGCAAGTCGAAACCAGTTCCGGTCCGGTGATCGACATACCGGCAACCGCGCTGACGCGGATGAATCAGCAGCCGGCTGTGTGGATTGTCGATCCGTCGACGAATATCGTGTCGTCCCGCAACGTCGATATCCTGCGGTTCGACCAGGCGCAGGTCATTATCTCGCAGGGATTGGACGCCGGGGAGATTATCGTCACCGCGGGTGTTCAGGCACTTCATCCAGGCCAGAAAGTGCGCGTGCTCGGGTCAGAGCCATGAGCGGACTTAACCTCTCTGATTGGGCGCTGAAACACCGCTCGCTGGTCGTCTATATGATGATCATTGCGGTGGTCGCCGGTGCGCTGTCGTATTTCCGGTTGGGGCGCAATGAAGATCCTGCCTTCATCATCAAGACAATGGTTGTGCAGGCCGCCTGGCCCGGCGCATCTGTGGAAGAGACGATGAAGCAGGTAACGGAGCGCCTCGAACGTCACCTGCAGGAAACACCTCATCTGGACTTCCTGCGAAGCTTCACAAGGGCAGGCGTCGCAACCATCTTTGTGAATCTAAAGGGGAGCGCCAACGCGAAGGAGGTCGCCGACACCTGGTATCATGTACGAAAAACAATCGGAGACATGCGACATACGCTGCCTGCCGGCGTAATCGGCCCCGGGTTTAATGACGAATTCGGCGATACGTTCGGCATCATCTACGGCTTTACCAGCGACGGCTTCACCCAGCGTGAGCTGCGCGATCGGGTCGAGGACATCCGTTCTAAGCTGCTTCTCGTCCCTGATGTGTCAAAGATCGAGCTTCTGGGCGCACAGGATGAGGTGATTTTCGTCGAGTTCTCCACGAAGGAGCTAGCGACCCTCGGAATTGATCGGTCCGCTCTTATTGCGGCGCTCCAGTCGCAAAACATCGTGCGGCCGGCGGGATCGATACAGACCAGCCTAGAAAGTATTTCGCTTCGAGTGTCAGGCAGCTTCCAGTCCGAGCAGGACATCGCCAACACCAATTTTGCCGCCGGCGAGCGCATGCTTCGTCTGAGTGATATTGCGCGGGTGCGACGCGGTTACACTGACCCGCCACAGCCGATGTTTCGAATCAATGGTCAACCGGCAATAGGGCTTGCAATCGCCATGCGGGATGGCGGCGACATTCTTGCCCTTGGTGCCAACGTCCGGAAAGCAATGGCGAAGATCACCGCGGATCTCCCGATCGGAATTGAGCCCAGTTTGGTCGCGGACCAGCCCGTTGTAGTTGACCAGGCCATCCGCGAGTTCATGGTCTCGCTGCTACAGGCAATCGCCATCATTATGGTGGTCAGCTTCATCAGTCTCGGCGTGCGACCTGGCCTGATCATCGCGCTCGCCATACCGTTCACGCTCGCAATTGTCTTTCCGATCATGGGCCTCGTGGGCATTGACATGCAACGAATATCGCTTGGCGCGCTAATCATCGCCCTTGCCTTGTTGGTTGACGATGCGATGACGACGACTGACGCGACGCTTACCCGTTTGGCAGAGGGGGCCAGCAAGCTCGAGGCCGCAACTTTCGCGTACCGCACTCATGCAATGGCGATGCTCGCGGGCACGCTGGTGACGATCGCGGGTTTCATACCGGTAGGCTTTGCGGCGAGCTCGGCCGGCGAATACACCTTTTCACTCTTCGCCGTAGTCACGATCGCACTACTGGTTTCCTGGTTCGTTGCGGTCATTTTCACGCCACTTCTGGGAGCAGCTATCCTCGTTCCGCCGAGGAAAGAGAGCACTGCGGCTCCGGGCAGGATTTTTCGCATGTACCGGAGCTTCCTGACCTTAGCGATGCGCGCGAAATGGCTGACGATCGCAGTCTCGTTGGCGCTCTTTGTTACCTCGGTTCTTGCGCTGCCATTGATCCCGCGGCAGTTCTTTCCGTCGTCGGATCGTCCAGAATTGCTAGTGGACATCAGTCTGCCGCAGAATGCTTCAATCTATGCGAGCGAAGCGGCGGCGAAGCGCTTGGATGCGGCGCTCTCCACCGATCCCGATGTGGCGAGGTGGAGCACCTATGTCGGACGCGGTGCCATTCGCTTCTATTTGCCCCTAAATGTGCAACTCCCAAACGACTTCTTCACGCAGGCCGTCGTTATAGCGAAGGATGTGGCCGCACGCGAGCGCCTGCATTTCAAGCTCGACAAGCTGCTGGCGCAGGAGTTTCCCAAAGCCATTGCGTTCGTTTCTCCCCTTGAGCTTGGACCGCCTGTTGGATGGCCAGTACAGTATCGGATCAGCGGGCCTGACGTGGAACGGGTACGCGAGATCGCGCTCAAGGTCGGACAAATCGTCGCCGCCAATCCGGACGCCAAACAGGTTAATTTCGATTGGATGGAGCCCGATCGCCAGGTGCGCATTCGTGTCGACCAGAACGAAGCGCGCCTTCTCGGTCTCAGTTCGCAAGCGATCGCGACCGTCCTGAACGCTGTCATATCCGGCACACCCATCACCCAGGTCCGCGACGATATTTACCTCGTCAATGTAGTGGCGCGCGCGACTGACGAGCAGAGAGTTTCACTGGATAGTCTCCGCAGTCTGCAGATGCCGCTGCCGGGCGGACAGACCGTTCCTCTCAGTCAGTTTGCTTCCTTCGAATATGACCAGGAATTTCCACTCATCTGGAGGCGTGACCGCATTCCGACCCTGACCGTCCAGGCTGCCATCGCGGGTGACATGTTGCCGGAGAGCGTAGTTACTTCGCTGTCGCCGGCGATCGAGAACCTCAGAAGAACTCTTCCTCCCTCATATGGCGTGGCCGTGGGCGGGACCGTGGAAGAAAGTCAGAAGTCGCAGGCATCTGTGCTGGCTGTGGTGCCCGTCATGCTGTTCGTCATGTTCACGGTCCTCATGGTACAGCTCCAAAGCTTTCCAAAACTTTTCATGGTCCTGAGCGTGGCGCCGCTCGGCCTGATCGGTGTCGTCGCAGCCTTGATGCTTTCTGGCAGGCCTTTGGGTTTTGTCGCCATTCTCGGCATACTCGCGCTTCTCGGCATGATCAGCAAGAACGCGGTGATTTTGATCGGTCAGATTGACGCCGAACGCGCCTTGGGCAAGACGCCTTGGGACGCTGCGGTGGACGCCAGCAGCTCTCGTTTTCGGCCGATCATGTTGACGGCCGTATCGACAGTTCTTGGGATGATTCCAATCGCGCCCACGGTGTTCTGGGGACCGATGGCATTCGCGATCATGGGCGGCTTATTGGTTGCGACTGTCCTTACGCTGATTTTCCTGCCTACACTCTATGTGGCGTGGTTCGGCGAAAAACAGCGAGCCGACTCTTCCGCGCCGCAGATGCCATGACAAGGGTGAGGACAAAGCCGGCTGGGAGAATCCTCACTCCCGACTAGGTAATTACCTGATATCCCGAGCCGCTCGGAGGACGCACGGTGCAGGCCACGGACAGGCTGACCGGCCGGCGTGCCACCCTCCGCTCGAGGTCTTCACATGAGTGCGACGCCGTCGACACAGAAACTTCTGCTATTCGCGCTGACCGCGATGGTGGTCGGCTCCATGGTTGGCTCGGGCATCCTCTCACTACCACGAACATTCGGCATCGCGACCGGGCCGTTCGGAGCCATCGTCGCATGGTGCATCGCGGCAGGCGGCATGTACACACTGGCCCGGGTGTCTCTGCTTCGCAGAGCGCAAGCCGGACATCGATGCCGGTGTCTATGCGTACGCGAAGGCTGGCTTCGGCGACTATCCGGGATTTTTCTCTGCGCTCGGATACTGGATCGGCAGTTGTATTGGCAACGTTTCGTACTGGGTTTTGATCAAGTCAACCCTCGGCGTATTTTTTCCAGTACATTCGTCCGGAAATCTGCGGGTTTTGTTGGATTACCCCTTTGAATGGCGACTGGTATGCTGACGCGATTTTCCTGCCGCTGATCGCCCGACAGGTCGCGGGCTGGAATACGGGAACGACGCCGTGAAGCGCATCGTGATTGCGGATGATCATGAAGTCGTACGTTCTGGGCTCCGAGCTATTGTTGAAACTCGCTCTGAGTGGATCGTCAGTGGAGAGGCGACCAACGGGGAGCAGGCCGTCGCGCTGGCATTGGAGACGCGTTCGGACATCGTGATCGTCGACTATTCAATGCCGCTGATGAACGGCCTCGAGGTCAGCCGCCGCCTCAGGTCGCTTCATCCGCGTACCGAAGTCCTGATTTTGACGATGCACGAAAATGAGGAATTGCTGACCGAAGCCATTCTGGCCGGCGTCCGCGGCTTCCTGTTCAAGTCGGACGCCAGGAAGCACTTGATTTCCGCAATCGAGGCGCTGCTCGACGGCAGACCCTACTTCACCAGCGTCCTGCTGGAAAAGCTACTGCACGACTACCAGAGCAACAAGCAGAACAAGTCGGACATGCTGCTCACGCCGCGTGAGCAGAGCGTCGTCCAGCTCATTGCGGAGGGACACACCAATAGATCCATCAGCGCCGTCCTGAAGCTGAGCGTGAAGACGGTCGAGACCCATCGCGCATCCGCAATGCGTAAGCTCGGCATGTCGTCGACAGCCGAACTCGTACGCTACGCCATTCGCAAGAAGCTCGTCAGTCCTTGATGGAGCCTCCCATATAAAGGGCGTTTCGCGACAAGCGCTTGCTCATAAATCCCGCCGAGTTGCGGGATTGAGACTGCGCACGGCAGCCCGAATCTCCGCCCTGACCGTTCGGGTTAAAGCTTGCAAAAATGAGCGAAGGAGGAAGAGTCGCCTTCGGAGAGAGTTCGCTCGCGCATTTGCAATGGGAGACCGGCCGCTGCAGAGACCCGCACATCTCTCGCACTGCACCCGAATTCACGCCGAAATGCTCGTCCGAAGCTTGACGAATCTTCAAAGCAGAAATCGGAAGCGACCGCAGAGATTGGGCGGCGATCGTCGGGGTCGCACAATGCATCGAAAATTCGGATCAGCCGCTGCCGCTGAATATAATGGGTAACGCCGCCTTTTCTTTCGAACAGGCGATAGAGTTGGGATCTCGAAACGCCCAACTGCCGACACAGCGTTGCTGGTTGCAGCTTCCAAGACTGCAGTTGACCACCGATGATCTGCTTTGCGCGCTCAAACAGGCTTATCGATATTCCTTGTTCCGCCAATCGCAGCCTGTCAGCCGATGGGGCAATGCACGCCACAAGCATTTGACATGAGGTTGTTGCCAGCGTCGAGGCATCATCCTCCGTTAGAGATGGTAGTTGCCGCCCCAGGGCAAGAATATAGTCGCCGAGCAATGCTCCAAGAGGAGTTTGAAATGCTGAGCCGCGTGCTGCATCAAGCACATGTGCTAAGTTGTTGAATCTCTCTCTCGGAAGCAAAACCTGGATTCTGTCAACGCGGGTGCGCTTGCTTTCGAACTCATCTCCAAACAGCCAGATGAATGGCACGCCGCCGGGTGCAGTGAACTCTCCCTTCGGGGTTCTGACCGTGGTGTCGCCCTGCCGACAGTACGTAAGTACCCAGTGATCACCGGCAGCCTTTTTCAAGTTTGCTTTGGTTCGCTTGACGTGCGCGGAGGGGGCCGACACCCGGCTCACGATCAGATCGCCAAGCTTCCATAGTGAGTTTTGCGCTTCAAATGGATAGCCAGGCTCCAGCGGGGTAATGTCAAAAGCGGGGAAGAACCATTCTTGCCAAGACTTCGAGCTGATCCGAGGGCTTCAAGTTTTGCGTCGTGAATATGGAAGACTTCACGGAAGGCCCACTCCAGGTGTTCCTGAGCGAAACCTAATCTCGCCCGCCTGACGAGTTAAAGTATCGATCCAGATGCGAGATGATCTTGCAAATTTGCTGTCTTCCCATGAGGGTAGAAGGCGGTATCTTAGTAATCAGTCGGTTTTGCCAGACGTGCCACCTGTTTTCTACAACCTTAGGCCACATCACTCTATCCCGGTAGATCCACATCATTGAGCCGTGTTGTGCGGCTATTCCGATTACCTGAGGGCACGCTACGCCGCCTTTTGGACGGCATAGGCCTGCGATCGTCGCGCCAAAAGCGCGCAGCCGCATTCATGCACGGTCCCGTGCACGATAACGAAGCCGCGTTTCTCCACCAACGCGCGAAGGCTTTCGTTCGCGGCTGGTTTCTGTGCGTCAACCCAAACCACCAGCACAGCGCAAGGGCCGAGGAAATTCACCAGCCAGTCCATCGTTGTCTCGAGCGCGTGAAGCGTGCGTCGGCGCCAATCCACAAGCGCAACGTGGTACTGACCGGTTGGGCGGCCGCAATTACCCGCCGCTGCCGCCAGCAAATATCCGCGCCGGTGCAGCTCCAGCATCAATTCCATGCTCTTCGATCCGGTTACCACGATACGCTGGCGTGTCGAGCAGCCCGCGAGCGTGATCATCGGATCTATAATTCTGTCGCCAGTGGTGACCTGAGGGGAAGACATAACATCACCTGTTTTCGTTCGTTCTCGCGCGTCACACGCAGATCGCGGCCTTGTGGAGATCGATCGGTTGCGAAGCGGCAAGGCTTCCGCGCTGTCGATTGCTCCGCTTGCATGTCTACAGACGGCGTGTCGTGCGAGTGGCTTGACTCACATGGCCAATATCTTCCGGGCGAGATTTAATTTCGAGAGCGCTGCAACCTCGGTTTTATATGAGCCGCATAAGGTCGCTATGGGGGAGCCTTCGCCACAACTGCTTCGGAGGGATATCTGCGGTTGGGCGGCACTATTCCGTTTTTAGAAAAAGACAAAGCGGCTCCCCTCGAATTCACATGCTCTCCCGTTCATCTTCCGGGCAAGCATTCACCGGCCGCGGCAGGCTGCCGACGAACGGCCCGGCGTCCTGATCGCGCGGTTGACTTGTTCGCGTCGTTCTGCGCGTCGGGATTCTGCAAATTCGCTAATGAGGCATCTCGCGCTACTTGGAGGCTAGATGACAGTCTATCGTGCACACATCGTTGGGCTACACGACCGATCCATCGGCGTGGTTCAATTGGACTGTACTGATGATGAGTCCGCCATCAAATCCGCCCGTCGGCTCGTCGACAGCCACGACGTGGAGCTTTGGCAGATGGATAGGCCCGTAGCCAGGTTCGACGCCCGGTCCAAACGGATGTGCAAACAATAGGTGTGCGCGACCGGCTCACAAGCATGGCGATGCTACGCTTGTCGCACGGGACGTCGATTTGGGAACAACAGCTGATGTAAGCTTGTCGGTCTAAAAATGCTCAAGCGCGCCGTTTGGAGAAACGCCGCGGAGCACTACTCGAACTGAGCCCCGCCCTTCGTTCTCTCTGGGCGGGGTTTTCCGTTAGGGCAGGGGCTTCGGTCCCACGCCTCACCCCGTTGGGGCAGATCTGAAGCCCAGCGTGCTGACAAGGCGCATCATCGTTTTGGCCTGACCAGGAGCGGGCGGCTCCCGATCTTTCCTGTCGAACTGACGTTGAGGTGTGGTCGGCGCGGGTTCGAGGAATCTGGCGGCCCACCGCTGTTCACATCTTCTTTGAAGTTCCAAGGGGATGACCCTCATAGACAACTCCGGGTTTTCTCTCGCCGACAGCTTCCCGGAGCCGCGGGGATGCCAATAGGCACAAGTGTGTCCCGAATGTGAACCGAGCTGATTTTCCGCCAGTGTTGGAATCTAGCCACACCAGGCTGTCGCGCAGGGCGTCAGGTCCCCAGCCAGAAGTCGCCCCGGGGGTGATTTCCAGTAGCTTGACAGTCGAAAATGAGAAAACCAGGCAGCCGCGCTGCGCGCTCGCGCATCTGGAAAAATCGGCCTAACTGGCGGAGATGCGCTGGAAACAGAAAGACCACCTTCGGGCGGTCTTTCTGTGTCCTGAATGAACGATCAGGCTTGGGGGAGTGCCTGATTCCTCCGTTGATATGTAATGAAGCCGAGACCGCAGAAGCCCAAGATCATCATTGCCCAAGTCGATGGTTCGGGGACGCCGCCTTGTAGAAGATCAAACACATGGTTTGCTTCGACGAGTTGGCGCAACAACTGCCGGAAGTGGTGACGGCGGTTCGGGTACCATCAAATCGATTACCATCTCCGAGATCATTCATGGCATCGCGAAGATGACCGCAGAGTCGATTGTTGGCACACGTCGCCGATAGCGGATGGTCGAGATGGCGATAGCCGGCGCTATAGCGGCACCAATCGCGTAAGATCGGTTTCCGCGGTGTGCGGTCCGGGTTTCTCGCGGGATCAAGATGAAGGAAGATATGATTGTTTCAGGTGTAACCATGTCCACCGATGTCGAAACGCGCTCGAAATTTTTGAATGGCTCCATCATGGGCCTGTGGCGCTTTCGTTGTTGAGGCGTCCCACACGTAGGCACGCCATGGCGCGACAACGCTTTCTGAAGGCTAGAATAATGACCGATTGCATGCCATCCGCCCGCAAAAGAATTGCGCATTGTTGCTGCGGTGCTCTACGAGCAGAGACGATCGACGAGCCGATCGTCGTGGCAGCGTGTTCGTGTCAAGAATGTCAACGGCGAACGGGTTCGGCGTTTGGGATTGGTACATTCTGGTCACCGGACAAAGTCAAAATAGAAGGCAATGCCACTCGCTTTGTTCGTACTGCCGATAGCGGAGGACGTGTTGTCTCCTATTTTTGTCCACAATGCGGATCGACAGTTTATTGGGAGATTCCCGATCTAAGACCCGGTTGGCTCGCAATTGCCGGGGGCGCCTTCGGCCATCCGGACTTCCCGCCTCCTACTATGTCGATATGGGAGCGGTTCAAGCACGAGTGGGTGTCTATTCCAGTATCGCAGCATCTTAACGGCCAGCCTGACTAGGCCCGGCCCAGCCCTCGACAACGATAGGCCAATGTCTCGGCGGCAGCCTTGGATGGCTTGAAGTCGAATGCAACCGGTGCAAATGCGCGCGCGTCCCGCCTGACCCGGTCCACCGTCCGCGCGGTACGCCGCTCTGAAAGCTTGAGCCCTCGTTCAAATGCCGATCATGCCGCAAGGGCTGCTATGCCCCGCCGGTTCACATGATCAAGTTGGCGGCAACGCGGGAATCACGCCTTACAAGTGGGGAGCACCCTGATGAGGGACGATAGCTCGCGCATCGTTCGCCCCGCATCTACCGTCGTTACCGAGAGACTGCCAGAGCAAGGCCATTCGAACCCATACATGCCGTTCATAGCCTCGCGCGGCAATCGCCATCTGCATGGCGACCTCCGCTCTGCGCTGACATTCGAGTTGTTCGTCCCTGCTCATCACGCGGACGATGTTGTTGCGAATTGTAACGAGATTGAGGACGCGCGATCCATATGATTGCGGCTAAGGCAGCCGACTTCCGTCGGTGGCCAGGCAGATCAGTATGATGATCAGCGCAACCGGACAACCGACGCCCACCGCGCCGAGAATTATCATCATCAACGTCACAAAGGCCGAAAGCACCGGCGTTTCGGCTCGAACCTCACGTACAGACATATCGTTACGCCTTCGAAGCCCCCCACGGACATTTGCCCGTCGCCCCAAGGTGAACGATCAAAAATACAGCAGATTGTCAGGACAGGGCCTATCGAGCTTGCCGCAGAGAGGCCTTTGTCCGGACACGAACAATTCAAAGGTGAGGTCAAATCGTTAAGAGAAAGTTAACGTCGCGATTTTCTGGCTCATTATCGAACACTGGCTCATTATCGAACAAACAACGGTGCTGCATAGGCATGAGCTGCGCGACGGCAGGCGGCCAGCCGGTTTACGGCCGCCCACATATTGTCTGGAAAAGAACCCGAGCCCGTCAGAATTGATTAAAGGGCTGGTAAGCGCCGTGTCGCAGGCTTGCGTGCACGAGACCCCGCTGCCAAATTACCCCCCAAACAAGTAGGCAGCGAAGGCCGGCGTCGGACCGCCCCCAACCCCGCCGCCGGCCTACCTCGCTTTGAGTTTGGCACAGCCGGCGTTCCGGTATGCCCTATTTGATTTTCGTCGTTCAATGCTGATCATGCCGCAACGGCTCTACCCGGCCCGCCCATACGATCAAGGTGACTGCAACGAAAGGCTTCTCGGCGCGATAAAGTGATACGCCTCGGGCGATGCACGCATCTCAGAGGAGACGCATAGTGAACTTTGGATTTGTGCTTTCGCTCATACTGGTGATCCTTGCGGTCGTCGGGGTATTCATTGAGATTCCTCTTGTTAGCGACTACGCTTTCTGGTTCGCGGTCGGGGCTTACATCATTCTCGCGGGCAGCACGTGGGGTAGGCGTCATCATGACTAGCCCTCTGGTGACGCTCACGATCATTGTCGCATCAGCAGGACAGGAAATAGGCGAGGGAGCACCGCTCCCTTCCTTCTAGTCTTGGCGGGCCGGGTCTTCCTTTGCTAACTCCAGCAGCTTTTCGGCCGCACTAATTGCCGCCTCGATCAATCGAGCTGCAACCGAAAATGATGGCGGCATTTATCGCGGCGCGGTGCCGCGAATGATACCGGTGTCTTCGGCGCCCATTGGCTCGAAGTCCGCGAACATGTCGGCTCCGGCGACCGCCGTTGCTCCGGCGCGGGCAACCGCGAGATCCTCCGGCCCGGTGCCCGATCCCGCACCGATGGCGCCGAGGATCGGCCCGTCGACCATGATCGGCAGGTCGCCGAGGAGATTGGTCCAACGAAGCGCTGGCGCGAGCAGATGCTCGGCAACGGAGCCTCAACGTTTGATCAGCGCTATCGTGCCGATGCCGGCGATCGCGCCAAGAACGTCTATTAATTCAAAAAAAGAACTTTAGATTGAATAGGAATGAAGTCCGAAATCTGGGCGATCATGCTCGATCTATCTGGTGGAAGCAGGCATAAGATTTCGTATATTATCGAGGTATTTATGTTGAACGAAAAGTCTGTTTGCGACGCGATGATCCGATAGGGGGTCCGCGTCACATGAGTTGATTGCTTGACAAGTTCAAAAAAAGAACTGTAAGTTTGCGGCCGTCATGGGCGCATCGTCCATGCGCCAACAAGAAGCGCCGCGCTCCTGGGTAGCGGTCCCGACCGAGATAGCGAAGGAGGAAGGCCAATGTGCAGAGCGTTCACGACCGTATGTGCGTTCACCCTCGCGTTGGTGACGTCGGCCATTGCCGCGGATGCCCCGGGCGTTACCGCAACCGAGATCAAGGTAGGCGGAAATCTTTCCGTTCAGCGGTCCGGCATCGTCGATCGGGCTCGTCGGCCGAGGTATCCTGGCCTACGTTCAATCCATCAACGACCGCGGCGGCATCAACGGACGCAAGATCACCTACGTTGCCTATGACGATAACTATAGTCCGCCGAAGTCGGTCGAGCATGCCCGCAAACTCGTCGAGAGCGACGAGGTAGCGTTCATGTTCAGCCAACTCGGTACCCCCGGCAACACGGCGACGGCGAAGTATCTGAAGTCGAGGGGCGTGCCGACGATCGCCATCGTCTCCGGGTCGAGCAAGTTCACCGATGTCGCGAATTTTCCGCTGACGACAACGAGTCTCGTGAGCTTCGATACCGAAGCAAGGATCTACGCAAAGTTCCTGACCAAGACGCTTCCCGACGCGAAGTATGCCATCCTTTATCAGAACGACGACCTCGGAAAGGACTATGTCAACGCGTTCAAGGAGCTCCTGAAGAGCGATTTCGACAAGAAGGTGGTGACGGCCTCCTATGAGGTGACCGAGCCGACCGTGGACTCGCAGGTGGTCGGCCTGAAGAGCTCCGGCGCCGGCGCGCTGCTTGTGGCAGGCACCCCGAAATTTGCAGCGCAGGCGATCCGCAAGGCGCACGAACTCAACTGGAAGGCGCTGATCGTCCTGAATTATCCGTCCGGCTCCGTCGGCGCGACGCTGAAGCCGGCAGGTCTTGATATTTCAACCGGCGTCGTCGTCGGGACGATCACGAAGGACGCTACCAATTCGATCTGGGACCAGGATGAGGGCATGAAGAATTTCCGCGCCTTCGTCGACAAATACATGCCCGGCATCGATATCGCCGACAACAACTATCTGTTCGGCTATACGCAGGGGATGCTGCTCGAACAGCTGATCAAGCAGTGCGGCGACGACCTGTCGCGCCAAAACATCGCCAAGCAGGCCAGGAATTTCAGGGACGTCGTGCTTCCGACGGTGCAGCCCGGCATCAAGGTCAACACGTCGGACAAGGTCAACATGGACTTCACCCAGATGCGGCTGCAGCGCTGGACAGGCACGCATTGGGATCTGTTCGGCGAGGTGCTGGATGCGGCGTCCGAGTAATCAACGCCTGACTTCAGCATCAAACGGGAGGGGGACGCCGTGAAAGGATTGATGCAGAACCAGCCGCTCCTGCTGTCGTCGCTGCTCCGGCACGCGGATCGCTTTCACGCCGACACCGAAATCGTGTCGCGGACCGTCGAAGGACCCGTTCACCGCTACGACTACCGCGAGGCGGCCCGGCGCACACGCAAACTCGCCGATGCGCTGCGCCGCCACGGCATCTTCGGCGGCGATCGCGTGGCTACGTTAGCCTGGAACACCTACCGGCATTTCGAGCTTGAGCACGGCGTGACCGGACTGGGGGCCGTATGGCACGCGATCAACCCCCGGCTCGTCCCGGCGCAGATCTCCTACATCGCCAATCATGCGGAAGATAAGGCGCTGTTTTTTGACGCCAGCTTCCTGCCGCTTGTCGAGAAGCTCGCGCCGGAATTGCCAGGTGTTCGCCTGATGGTACTATTGGCCGATCGAACGGAGATGCCCGCGTCGGCGGCCCTGCCGGGCCTGCGCACCTACGAGGATTTCGTCGAAGGCGGAGACGATGGCTTTGAATGGCCTGACTTCGACGAGCTTTCGGCGTCTTCGCTGTTCTACACGTCGGGCACGACGGGCAATCCAAAGGGCGTGCTTTATTCGCATCGCTCCGACGTACTGCACTGCCTTTCCATCACCGGCGCCTATTCGATGGGCTTCTCGGCGCGCGACACCATTCTGCCGATGACGCCGATGTTCCACGCCAACGGCGCGTGGGGAATGACGCATGCGGCGCCAATGGTGGGTGCGAAGCTGGTTCTGCCGGGACCCAAAATGGACGGCGCGTCGATCGCGCAACTTGTCGAGGACGAGGGCGTGACGGTCACGGCAGGCGTTCCGACGCATTATTCGAATTTGCTGCGGCATTACGAGGCCGCCGGTATCAAGCCGCGGACGCTGCGACGGATCGTCGTCGCAGGCTCGGCGCCGGCGCCGAGCCTGATTGAGGGGTTTGAGCGGCTCGGTGTTGCCGTGAACCATGTCTGGGGCATGACGGAGACGAGCCCGTGCGGCACCAGCCCGCAACCCTCGCGGCGGGTCGTGGCCCTGCCGATGGAGCATCAGCGCGACGGCAAGACGTCGCAGGGACAGCCGATCTACGGCGTCGACGTGAAGATCGCGGCCGAAGACGGCAAAGAGATGCCGCGGGATGGCAAATCGAGCGGTCGCTTCATGGTGCGTGGGCCCTGGGTCATCGCCGGATATTTCCGGGATGACAGAGCGGTGCTTCATGACGGCTGGTTTGACACCGGCGATCTCGCAGTGATGGATAGCGACAACAATATCCGGCTGACCGACCGCGCCAAGGACGTCATCAAATCCGGGGGCGAATGGATCAGCTCGATCGACATCGAGAATGTGGTCGCCGGCTGCCCTGGCGTATCCGAAGCAGCAGTGATCGGCGTCCCGCACCCGAAGTGGGAAGAGCGGCCATTGCTGGTGGTGGTACCGAAGCCCGGGACTAGTCTGTCGGTCGCCACGATCAAGGCCTATCTAGAGGGCAGGGTTGTGAAATGGTGGATTCCCGATGATGTCGTCTTCGCCGAAGCTCTGAACTATGGCGCCACGGGCAAGATCCAGAAGATGGAGCTGCGCCAGCGTTTCGCAGGCCACTATGTTACGCCCGCGAGAACTGGCGCCGATGTCTGACGATCATCCGCGCCCGGCGAAACCGGCGGCTGGAAAGATCGACAGGTTACGGCGCTTCAATCCAGAGAGGCCTGCGTTCAGCGCGCTCGCGGAATGATGTCTCGCTCAGGCCGCGTCCGTTCGCGAAGCGGTGGCCTTGGCGTTTCGCTCCGCGGTGTGCTTGGCGGCAGCCGGGCGCGCGCCGGGACCGGGATGCGTCGTCACTTCCTTGGCCATCAGCGGTTCGCCGCATTCGGAACAGACCATCACGGGATTGAATATCTTGCCGCATTTGCGATGTTCGTGCAGCAGCGGCCGTCCGCGCTCGTCGACCATATGCGTATCGCCCCAATGCACGATCGCCATCATGATCGGATAGAGATCAAGTCCCTTTTGGGTCAGGATATATTCGTGGCGTTTCGGCAATTCCTGATAGGGAATGCGGCGCAAGATGCCTGTCCTGACCAGCTTCTTCAGCCGTTCGGCGAGCAGATGGCGCGTAATGCCGAGCGCCGATTGAAACCCTTCAAAGCGCCGGGTGCGCAAAAAACACTCGCGCAAGATCAAAAGCGTCCAGCGGTCGCCGATCACGCCGATCGTCCGGGCCACCGAGCACGGCTCTTCCTCTAGGGCATCCCACTTCATTCCTGTCTCCACCTCGCCACACGGTTCGGATTGCGGCCCGGCAATAACATTCTAAATAGGTACTAACGACGAAACAACCACCTAAATGGAATCGCCGACGTAGTTTAAAGCTTGATTAATGCAATGGGAATTGACAGTTCAATTTTAGAACTATATGGAAATAAGAGGCAGGGCGAGCGCTTCGGCTTTCGTCCGCGCAACATGACCCACGCTCGCCAGGAGAGCCCGGTGGCAAATCCCATTAAGGTGGAATTTCAGTTCGATTTCGGCAGTCCCAATGCCTATCTGGCGGAGTATCTGATCCCGTCGATCGAGCGGCGGACGGGCGTGAAATTCGACTATGTGCCGGTTCTGCTCGGCGGAATCTACAAGGCGACCGGCAACATGTCGCCAAGCGACTCGCTGCGTGGCATCAAGAACAAGCCGGAATATCAGGCGCTCGAGACGCAGCGCTTCCTTCGCCGCCACAACATCACGAAATTCCGCCAAAACCCGTTCTTTCCCGTCAACACGCTGATGCTGATGCGCGGCGTCGTTGCCGCCCAGCTTGAGGGCCTGTTCGAGCCCTATTTCCGTGCCGCCTACCATCACATGTGGGAGGAGCCGAAGAAGATGGACGACGTCGAGGTCTTCCGTGCGGCTTTCAAATCCTCCGGCATCGATATCGACCGCCTGATCGCGCGTGCGCAGCAGGACGACGTCAAGAAGCGCCTGATCGAACTGACCAATGACGCCGTCGCGCGCGGCGCCTTCGGGTCGCCGACCTTTTTTGTCGGTGAGGAGATGTTCTTCGGCAAGGACCAGCTGCGCGACGTCGAGGAAGAGATCATGGAGCAGAAGGGCCGGATAGCGAAGGCAGGCTGAGACGAAAAGCTCGTCTGCCGGCGATCAGGCCTGAACATAAAGGATTTAGGAGAGCGTTATGCCCGGTCCACTCAATGGCGTCACCGTGCTTGATCTCACAGGCGTCGTATCCGGCCCGTTCGCGACCATGTTCCTGGCGGACCAGGGCGCCGATGTCCTGAAGATCGAGCCGATCGGCGGCGACATTACCCGCCGCAGCCGGGCGACGATCGACAAGAAAGGCGAGTTCTCGGCGCTGTTCATCTCTTCCAACCGCGGCAAGCGCTCACTCTCCGTCGATATCAAAAGCCAGGCCGGGCGCGAGGTTCTGGCGAAGCTGGTGGCGAAGGCGGATGTCCTGGTGCAGAATTTCCGCCCCGGTACGATGGAGCGGTTGGGGCTCGGCGCGGAGGAATTGCGCCGGCGCCATCCACGGCTGATCTATGTCTCGATCAGCGGCGTCGGTGAAACCGGTCCCTACGTCAAGAAGCGGGTTTACGATCCGATCATCCAGGGCCTGTCGGGCTTCGCCGACATCCAGTCGCAGCCGGTGACCAATCGGCCGCAGATGATCCGCACCATCGTCTGCGACAAGACCACCGCCGTGATGACAGCGCAGGCGGTGGCAGCCGCGCTTTATGCGAGAGAGAAGACCGGGCAGGGCGATCACATCCAGGTCGCGATGCTCGATACGATGATCTCCTATCTATGGCCGGAAGGCATGATGCAATACACCGTGGTCGGTTCCGAGGTGACAGCGGCCGATCCGAACGACCGGCCGGATCTCGTCTTCAAGACCCAGCGACGGCTATCTCACATGTGGCACGATCTCCGACTCGGAGTGGCAGGGGTTTTGTCGCGCCACCGGCGATCCTGAGCTCGCCAAGGATTCCCGTTTCGCGACGCCGGGCGGCCGAAGCGTCAACGCCACGGCGCGCATCAACAAGATGCAGGAATATATCGGCCAGCACACCACGGCTGAATGGCTCGAGCGGCTCGACGCAGCCGACGTGCCCTGCGCGCCGATCCTGCGCCGCTCCGAAATCATCCACAACGAGCAGGTCGTCGCGCGCGGCCTGATCGTCGAGATCGATCAGCCCAGTGTCGGCAAGGTGCGGCAGCCCAAACCCGCGGCGCGCTTCGAGCTGAACAAGTCGGCGATCGCAGGGCCGGCTCCCCGCATCGGTGAGCATACACGCGACGTGCTGGTGGAGCTCGGCTACGACGAGGGCGCCATCAACAAGATGATCGAGGACAAGGCGATCCGGCTGGCAAGCTAGGACGCCATCGGCAGTGCTCTCTCATTTTTGCTGTAACGTATCTCGCTGACGCGGACCCTCTCTTCGCTAATGCCGTCCTTGCGTTCCGCGCCTCGCGCCGGAGGCTCACGTCTTCGGGGGTACTGCAGTGATCGGCGCCAACGGCCGATTGGCCTGCGTTCCGAGCTTGTAGGCAGGCCGCTGGTGAATGCGATCGCGATAGGGATGCGCGTTCTCGCAGATCCCGACGCCGTACGCGATCGCCCAGTCGAGGCAGGTCGTCAGCAGGATGTCGGCGCTGGTGAAATGATCGCCCATCAGATAGGTGCGACCATCGCGCAGTGCCGTTTCGACATGCCGTAGCTGCTCGCGGAAATATTCGCCCGCCTTGGCAACGACGTCGGGCGCGATCCCGTAGATCGGTCCCAGCGCGTCGGCGCTGTGTCGGCGCATCACGTAGAGGCTTGTCGAGTTCGAGCTCGGTCACGATGAAGAAGCACCATTCGAGCCAGGCGGCGTAGTCGCGCTGCGTCGCCGGGATGAGCGCGCGTTCCGGGCTCGAATAGGTCTGCGACAAGTAGGCGACGATCGCGGCGCTTTCGCCGATGCAGAAATCGCCGTCCTGCAGCAGCGGAACTTTCTGGCGCGGGTTGAGCCTCGTATATTCCGGCGTCTTGGTCTCGCCGGTCCTCGGGCCAATCGGCTTGGTCTTGTAGGCCAGGTTCAGCTCATGCATGGCCCAATGGGGCCGGATCGTGCGGCTGGTGCCTACGCCCCACAGGGTCAGATCGGGAGCGTCGGCCATCTCACCATTTCTCCACGGCGGGCCGGAGATCCAGCTCGTGAGTCCAGCCATCCTTCGCTTGCTGGTGCGCGAACCAATACGCCTCGGCGATCGAAGTCGTCTTGGTGAGCCTGTCGGGCGCGATGTCCTTGGCCTCGATGCCGCTCGCCGCCTTGAGACGGGCGCGAATGGCGTCGCTGTCGACGGCGGCATCGATGATCAGATGGACGACATGGACGTTCTTCGGCCCCAACTCGCGGGCCATGGCCTGGGCGACGGCCCGCAGACCGAATTTCGCTGCCGCGAAGGCTGCAAAGCCCTTGCCGCCGCGAAGGCTCGCGGTGGCACCGGTAAAAAGGATCGTGCCGCTGCCGCGCGGAATCATCACGCGCGCGGCTTCGCGGCCAACCAGAAAGCCGGCGTAGCAGGCCAGCTCCCACGCCTTGAAGAACAGCTTTTCCGTTGTGTCCAGCAGTGGCTTGTTGACGTTGGAGCCGGCATTGAAGAGGCAGACCTCGATTGGACCGATCTCCTTTTCAACGCGATCGAAGAGTTGCTGGACCTCGGCCTCCTGCCGCGCATCGACGCTGAAGGCAAAGCTCTCGTGGCCGGCGGTCTTGAGTTCGTCTACAAGGCCTTGTGACTTGGTGGCGTCGCGTCTGCAAATGCAGACGATATACCCCCCTTTTGCGAAACGGCGCGCGACCGCTGCCCCGATCGCATCGCCTGCACCGACCAGTATCGCTACGCCGCGGCCCTTGGTCATCGCCATACCTCACAAAGTTCTATTTTAGTACCTTATTGATAAGATGATGGTCGTCCGTTGTAAACGGAAATTTCCTTGCTGCGATACGCAAAACAATTTGAGTCTGGCGTTACCAGCCTTGCGCTGGTGCCGGCGTCGAGCGGATTGCACTTGACGAGTTCTAAAATAGAACTGTATGGTGGTTGATGAGGAGCCGCCTCGGCGGTTGATATCTTTTTCGGGAGGTCAGCTGTGGCGGAAGTCTCGCAAGCGATCGGGATCGAGGAGTTCGCCGCCTCCCTGCCGCGCCGTCTTCACGCGATCGTGGATCGATATGTTGCCGAGACCCCCGATCATGTCGCGCTGGTGGAGGACGGGTGGGCATGGAGCTACCGCGAACTCGACGGGCATGTGCGTGACGTCGCGCGTGATCTGTCCGCGCTCGGCGTGAGAGCCGGCGATCGCGTGATGATCGTCAGCGAGAATTGCATCGCGCTCGCAGCCCTGTTGCTCGCGGCAGGCCGGCTCGATGCCTGGGTGATCGTGGCCAACCCCCGCTTGGCTGGGCGAGAGATCGATCAAATTCGCGATCACAGCGGCGCGCGCCGGGTGTTCTTTACGGCTGCGGTTTCAAAGGAGGCGGCCGCGCATGCCGCGCGCCTTGGCGGCGAGATTCGCCAGATCGGTCCGCTTAAGGAAATCGGCGTCAGCGCGCTGAACGAGAACACGAATGCCGAGCCCGTGGAAGACGATGCGGCAAAGCAGGTCGCCGTCCTGATCTATACGTCGGGCACGACCGGCACGCCGAAGGGTGTGATGCTCTCGCATGAGAACCTTCTGATCAGCGCTGCGACCACCGCCCATTTCCGCAGGATGGATGCGCGGGACAAGGTCTATGTGGTGCTGCCGATTTCCCACATCGTCGGCATTTCCCTGCTGACCATGACGCTGATGGTTGGCGGAACCGTGCGGCTGGTGAGCAAATATGACCCGGCGGCGCTGGCGAAAGCCATCGCGGAGGAGGGCGTCACGGTCCTCAATGGCGTGCCCGCGACCTATCAGCGTCTGCTGGAATACAAGACCTTGTCGGGGATGAAAAAGCTCGAGCGCGGTTCGTTGCGGGTGATCGCGGTCGCCGGGGCGCCGCTCGACGTCGCGCTGAAGTCGCGGGTCGAGACCGAATTGGGCCTGCCGCTCTCCAATGGCTACGGCATCACCGAATGTTCGCCGGGAATTTCCGGTGTCCGGTTCGATGCGCCGCGTTCGGACGGCGCGGTCGGCCACCTATTGCCGGGCGTGGAAGCGCGCGTCAGGACGCTCGATGGCATCCCGCTCGGCAATGGCGAGGTCGGCGAGCTTCATGTGCGCGGTCGCAATGTCATGCGCGGTTACTATCGCGCGCCGGACCTAACGGCCAAGGTTATCGACAGCGAAGGCTGGTTCAATACCGGAGATCTCGCGCGCTTCGTGGGTGACTGCCTCTACATCGTCGGGCGCACCAAGGAGATGATCATCCGCTCGGGGTTCAACGTTTATCCCGCGGAAGTCGAAGCGGTCCTGAACTCGCACAAGGACGTCGTGCAGTCGGCGGTGGTTGGTCGAGCGGTCGAAGGCAATGAGGAGGTTGTCGCGTTCGTCCAGCTGATCCGGGGATCCCGAACCAGGGCCGCGGATCTGATGGATGTCCTCAAACATGAACTTGCGGCTTACAAGCGGCCGTCGGAGATCATCCTGCTTGACGCCCTGCCGGCGACTTCGACCGGCAAGATCCTCAAGCACAAGCTCGCACAATCCCTGACAGAGCTCGAGAAAATGACCACGCTCAACTAGGCGTGGATCAAGAGATGGAGACTGATTTTGCCCAAGAGAAACGCAACTGTGGCCGTCATCGGCGCCGGTGACTACATCGGTGCCGAGATCGCCAAGAAGTTCGCCACGGAAGGCTTTACGGTTTTCGCTGGCCGGCGAAACGGCGCCAAGCTCGAGCCGTTGGTGAAGGCGATTGAAGGAACGGGCGGCGAAATCCACGCACGCTCGCTGGATGCGCGTAAGGAGGAAGAAATCATCTCCTTCCTGGGCGACGCGGACAAGCACGCGCCACTCGAAGTCTGCATCTTCAATATCGGCGCCAATGTCAATTTTCCGATTCTGGACACGACCGAGCGCGTGTTCCGCAAGGTTTGGGAAATGGCCTGTTATTCCGGTTTCCTGGCCGCGCGCGAAGCGGCCAGGCTGATGCTGCCCCGTGGGAAGGGCAACATCTTCTTCACGGGCGCGACTGCGTCCTTGCGCGGCGGCGCTGGTTACGCGGCTTTTGCCAGCGCGAAATTCGGCCTTCGCGCCGTCGCGCAGGCAACTGCGCGAGAGCTTGGGCCGCAGAACATCCACGTTGCCCATCTCATCATCGACTCCGGCGTCGATACCGAATGGGTACGACAGCGGCGGGTGGAAGCGCTCGGGCCGAATGCGCTCGATGATCCCGACCTCTTGATGCCGCCGGCTTCCGTGGCGGAATCCTATTGGCAGCTGTACCAGCAGCCGAAGAGCGCCTGGACGTTCGAGCTGGAAATCCGCCCCTTCGGCGAGAAGTGGTGAGAGGGGACGGCCCGTGGACCTTGCGCTTTCCAAAGAGGACGCGGCCTTTCGCGATGAAGTGCGTGCCTTCATCTCGGAGCAATATCCCTCGGAAATGCGCGTCCCGAATCCCGAGACCGACCTGACCAGGGAGCAGATGCTGCTCTGGCATCGCATCCTCCACAGGAAGGGCTGGATCGCGCCGCTGTGGCCGAAGGAATATGGAGGCCCGGGCTGGTCGATCACCCGACGCTTCATCTTCGAACAGGAGACGTCGCGCGCCGGTACGCTGCCGCCGCTCGCCTTTAGCGTCACGATGGTCGGTCCCGTGATCTACACCTTCGGCAATGACGCCCAGAAAAAGAAATTCCTGCCGCGAATTCTTTCCGGCGATGACTGGTGGTGCCAGGGCTACTCGGAACCGGGCTCCGGTTCCGACCTTGCATCGGTGCGTACGAAGGCCGTTCGCGACGGCGACCATTACATCGTCAATGGTCACAAGACCTGGACCACGCTCGCCCAGCACGCCGACTGGATATTCTGCCTCGTTCGCACCGATCCGGCCGCGAAGGCACAGGCCGGCATCTCGTTTCTTCTGGTCGACATGAAGTCCCCCGGCGTGACCGTGCGGCCGATCATCACCATCGATGGATCGCACGAGGTCAACGATATCTTTCTCGAAGACGTACGGGTCCCAGCCGAAAACCTGATTGGTGAGGAGAACAAGGGCTGGACCTACGCAAAATTCCTGCTCGGCAACGAGCGCACCAGCATGGCCAGCATCGGCCGCTCGACGCGCTATTTGAACAAGCTGAAGCAGATCGTCCGCGCCGAGATGGATGAATCCGATCCTGCCTATGTCGACTTCCTGAAGGAGATCGCGCGGATCGAGCTCGATGTGCTGGCGCTCGAGGCGACCGAGCTTCGCGTCGTCGCCCAGATGGCGCGCGGAATTGAACCCGGCGCTGCGGCGTCGCTATTCAAGATCCGCGGAACCGAAATATTCCAGGAGATCACCGAGCTGACCCATCGGGCGATCGGAAATTACGGCCTCGCGATCCGCGAGCAGCCGGCAGGCGCGAACCACTTCATGCCGGGACCCGAGTACGGCCATACGGCTTCCGAGCATTATCTGAACTCCCGCAAATTGAGCATCTATGGCGGGTCGAACGAGATTCAGCGCAGCATCATCGCCAAAGCGGTGCTGGGCCTGTGAGGGAGGCGCAGGATGGACATTCAGTGGACTGAAGAACAGGAGCTGCTTCGCAGCAGCATCCAGCGCTTTCTGAACGACCGGTATGATTTCGACGTCCGTCGCAGGATCATCGCGACGGATGAAGGTTGGAGCCGGGAACACTGGCATGCCTTTGCCGAGCTGGGGTTGTGTGCCGCGCCGTTCAGCGAGGAAAGCGGCGGTCTCGGCGGCGGATCGATGGCGACCATGATCATCATGCGCGAGTTCGGCCGCACGCTGGTGGTCGAGCCGTTTTTCGAAACGGTGGTGCTGGCGGGCGGCCTGATCGAGGCAGTCGGTTCGCCCGCGCAGTGCGAAAAATTTCTGTCTGCGATCATGACCGGTCAGTCCATATGGGCCTTGGCATGGACTGAAGCGAAGGGCCGCTACGATCTCGCAAGCGTCGCTACATCGGCCCGGCGCGAGGGCGATCATTATGTCCTGAACGGCGCCAAGACCGCCGTGATCGCCGCGCCGTGGGCTGACAAGCTGATCGTTTCGGCGCGGACATCCGGCGAGAAGCGCGTGCGCGACGGTGTCAGCCTGTTCATCGTCGACCGTTATTCGCCGAATCTTGGCTTGCGCAGCTTCAAGACGATCGACGGCCGCCGGGCTGCGGAAATTGCGCTGAATGGCGTGCGGGTACCCGCCGATCATCTGCTCGGAAGCGAAGGCGAGGGTGTGGCCGTTCTCGAAGCATGCCGCGATCGGGCTATAGCCGCGCTGTGCGCCGAGGCACTCGGCGCCATGGGTGAGCTGAATTCGGCGACACTCGAATATGCCAGGACACGCAGGCAATTCGGCGTCCCGCTCGGCACCTTTCAGGTGTTGCAGCACCGGATGGTCGACATGTTCATCGCACTCGAGGAAGCCACGTCACTGACACAATATCTGAACCTCAGCATCGCGACTGGGGAGCCGCAGGCTTCCAAGGTCGCTTCGGGCGCAAAGACCAAAGTCGGCTATGCCGCCAAGTTCATCGCCGAGCAGGCGGTTCAGCTTCACGGCGGCATGGGCATGACCGATGAGCTCAATGTCGGCCATTATTTCAAGCGTATCACCTCGATCAACGTGCAGTTCGGCGACCCCAGTTATCACCTGACGCGCTATGCGCGACAGGAACAGTCCGTTCACGCGTGAGGCGCGTGCGCAGCAACAACCAACATGAAGAGTGAGATATGACGGACGCTGTAATTGTCTCCACGGCCCGGACTCCGATCGGAAGGGCTTATAAGGGTGCGCTCAACAACACTGAAGGCGCAACATTGCTCGGGCATGCGATCTCGTCAGCCGTGTCGCGTGCGAAGCTTGACGGCGCGGAGGTCGAGGATGTCGTGATGGGCTGTGCCATGCAGCAGGGCACGACGGCAAGCAACATCGCTCGCAGGGCGCTGGTGCGTGCCGGCCTGCCGGTGATGACGGCCGGAACGACCATCGACCGTCAATGTGCCTCCGGGCTTCAGGCGATCGCGCTGGCGGCGCGCTCGGTGATCTTCGACGGTGTCGAGGTTGCCGTAGGCGGCGGCGGAGAGTTCGATCAGCCTCGTTCAGAACGACAAGATGAACATGTTCCACGCGGTCGATCCAGAGCTGCTCGCGATGAAAGGCGACATCTATATGTCGATGCTGGATACCGCGGAAGTGGTGGCGAAGCGCTACAATATCTCCCGCGAGCGCCAGGACGAGTATGGTCTGGAGAGCCAGCGCCGCACCGCTTCCGCCCAGCAGGCCGGACGCTTCAACGACGAGCTCGCGCCCATCACCGCGACGATGGCGGTCACGGACAAGGCAAGCGGCGCAACTTCTTTCCAGAAGGTGACGCTGTCGGCCGACGAGGGGATTCGGCCGGACACGACGGCCGAAGGGCTTGCCCAGATCAAGCCGGCCAAGGGGCCGGGCTTCACCATCACCGCGGGCAACGCGAGTCAGCTTTCGGACGGAGCGAGCGCGGCCGTCCTGATGAGCGACAAGCTCGCGGCGAAGAAGGGGCTGAAGCCGCTCGGCATCTTCCGGGGCTTTGTTGCGGCGGGTTGCGAACCCGACGAGATGGGTGTGGGCCCGGTCTATGCCGTTCCCCGTCTGCTCAAGCGGCACGGCCTGAAAATCGACGACATCGATCTGTGGGAACTGAACGAGGCGTTCGCGGTGCAAGTGCTTTATTGCCGCGACAAGCTCGGCATCGATCCCGACAAGCTCAACGTCAACGGCGGTTCGATCGCCGTCGGTCACCCCTATGGCATGACCGGCGCCCGTTTGACCGGTCATGCGCTGATCGAAGGCCGGCGGCGGAAAGCGAAATACGCCGTCGTCACCATGTGCGTCGGCGGCGGCATGGGCGCCGCAGGTCTTCTCGAAATCATCAATTGATCCCACGCGAACCAGCACGCAGGAGTTTTCCGTGAAAACAGCCATCACCGCACTGTTCGGTATCGAGCATCCGATCATCCAGGGCGGCATGCACTATGTCGGCTTCGCGGAACTCGCCGCGGCCGTGTCGAATGCGGGCGGGCTCGGCATCATCACCGGTCTCACGCAAAAGACTCCGGAGCTCCTGGCCAAGGAGATTGCGCGCTGCAGCGACATGACGGACAAGCCGTTCGGCGTCAATCTCACCTTCTTGCCGACGCTGAGTTCGCCTCCCTATCCGGAATACATCGCCGCGATCCGGGAAGGCGGTGTCAAGATCGTCGAGACGGCGGGCCGCAGCCCGGAACAATATATGCCGGCGCTGAAAGCGGGGGGCATCAACGTCATTCACAAATGCACCTCGGTCCGTCACTCGCTGAAAGCGCAGCAGATCGGCTGTGACGCCGTGAGCGTTGATGGCTTCGAGTGCGGCGGTCACCCCGGCGAAGATGACATGCCCAATATGATCCTGTTGCCCCGCGCCGCGGACGAGTTGAAAGTGCCGTTCGTTGCCTCGGGCGGCATGGCCGACGCGCGCAGCCTCGTCGCGGCGCTGGCGCTCGGCGCAGCCGGCATCAACATGGGAACCCGCTTTATCGCGACCAAGGAAGCGCCTGTCCATGACAACGTCAAGAAAGCCATCGTCGCCGCCACCGAGCTCGATACCCGCCTGGTGATGCGCGCGCTTCGCAATACCGAGCGCGTGCTCACCAACAAGGGCGTCGAGCGCTTGATGGAGATCGAGCGGGAGAAAGGCAAGTCGCTGAAGATCGACGACATCCTCGACGAGGTCGCCGGTGTCTATCCAAAGGTGATGATCGACGGCAACATGGATGCCGGCGCCTGGAGCTGCGGCATGGTGGTCGGGCTGATCAACGACGTTCCGACGGTGAAGGAATTGATTGACCGCACCATGGTTGAAGCCGAGGACATTATCCGGCAGCGGCTGGTCGGGTTCCTCGATGGCGTGCCGGAAAAGAAGCGGGCACGTGCTGTGGCCTGAAGCCGCAAGACCGTGGAGCCGCTCGCGCGTCGAACTGGCTCCTGCCGGCGCGGATCGGTCATGTCAGAGCCTATCAGATGTTCGACCTGGGCGAGCCAATGGATGCGGTGACGGCTGTTGCCTGTGCGCTTGCGAATGCCGTCGTCCCGGTAGGAGAGGTGCGGCAAAAGGCGATCGCCGCGGGTGTCACGTTGACCAAGCGACCGGCCGGATCGCTCAACGCAACGAAGAATTTGATGCGCGATATCGAGTGGATCCTGGCGCAGATCAGCGCAGAGGCCGATCTCTTCATGGAACGGCTGAAAACTCCGGAAGCGCGCGAGCGTTTGCCGCGTTTGCGGAACGCCGGCCGCCGAACTTTGCAAACCTGCCCGCCTGATCTTCGGCCGCGGCGGCTCTGTGCGAACTGGTAGAATCCGGCGCGTGGCACGAATCCTGCCGCCTGTGCGGCGCTCGACGAGATGGCGAGGGCGCTTGACGACGGCACGATCGTTCATTGCCTCGATGTCGAGGCAGGCGATATCGTCATTCTCGACAATTGGCGAACCTTGCACATGCGTCCCGATTTCAAGCCGCGCTGGGACGGATATGACCGATGGCTGCGCGTCTACGCCGCCGAGCGAGTAATGCGCGGCGTCTCGACATCGAATGACTGGCCCGTGCTGGAGGTGGAATTCACGCGTGAGGCCACGTTGCGACGGGTGCGAGGGCGCCAGCAGGCAGACATGCCTCTAGAAGCGGTAATTCAGTGTATCACGAGACAATGGCGCTGCTCGGAAAATGGGCCGCGAAAGTCTGGATTCGTTCAATGGTTGGGATAAGGTTGCGACAATTGTAAAAAAATTGAAATCGACCGCCGGGAGGAAATGATGCTCGACACTACGCTTAACGCGCGCGTGCAGGTTTTTCTCGACAAGTTTGAAGCCGCGCTTGCGGCTGGCGATCTCGACGCCGCCGTACCGATGTTCGCACCGGAATGCTACTGGCGCGACCTCGTTGCTTTCACCTGGAACATAAAGACCATGGAAGGTCGCGATCAGGTTCGCGAAATGCTCGGCTCCTGCCTTGCGTGTGCAAAGCCGCGCAACTGGAAAATCGCCGAGGGGGAAAGCGCGACCGAAGCCGGCGGCGTAACCGAGTGCTGGATCTCGTTCGAGACTGAGGTCGCGCGCGGCTACGGCCTGGTCCGCCTCCAGAACGGCCAGATCTGGACGCTTCTGACTACGATGGTCGAACTGAAAGGTCACGAGGAAAAGGCGGGCTTCACCCGGCCGCTCGGCGCGCGGCACGGCGTCAATCCTGGCGCCAAAACCTGGAAGGAATTGCGCGACGAGGAAACCGAGCAGCTCGGCGTCAAGACCCAACCGTATGTGCTGATCATCGGCGGCGGCCAAGGCGGCATCGCGCTCGGAGCGAGGTTGCGCCAGCTCGGCGTGCCCAGCATCATCGTCGAGAAGAACGACCGTGCCGGCGACTCCTGGCGTAACCGGTATAAGTCGCTCTGCCTGCACGACCCTGTCTGGTACGATCATTTGCCATACGTCGACTTCCCGAAGAACTGGCCGGTATTTTCGCCCAAGGACAAGATCGGCGACTGGCTGGAGATGTACACCAAGGTCATGGAGCTGAACTACTGGACCGGCACCACGGCCAAACATGGCGACTGGGACGACGCCAACAAGGAATGGACTGTCGTCGTCGAGCGCGATGGCAAGGAGATCACGCTCAAGCCGAAGCAGCTGGTGTTCGCGACCGGTATGTCCGCCAAGCCGAACATGCCGCAATTCAGGGGCATGGACACTTTCAAGGGCGAGCAACACCATTCCTCGCGCCATCCAGGTCCCGACCGCTACAAGGGCAAGAAGGTCGTCGTGATCGGCTCGAACAATTCCGCGCATGACATCTGCGCCGCATTATACGAGGCCGGCGTCGACGTGACCATGGTGCAGCGCTCGACCACCCATATTGTACGCTCGGGTTCGCTGATGGAATCGATAGCGGATCTCTATTCCGAACGCGCCGTGCGCGGCGGCATGACGACGGCGAAGGCCGATCTGATTTTTGCTTCGCTGCCCTACAAGATCCTGGCTGGGTTTCAGAAGCCGGTCTACGATAAGATCCGCGAGGACGACGCCGATTTCTATGCGGGGCTAACGAGAGCCGGTTTCCAGCTCGACTTCGGCGACGACGATTTCGGGCTGTTCATGAAGTACCTGCGTCGCGGCTCGGGCTATTACATCGACGTTGGCGCCTCGCAACTCATCATCGACGGCAAGGTCAAGCTGGTCGCAGGCCAGGTCGAGGAAATCACGCCTAACGGCGTCAGGCTCGACGATGGCAAGGAACTGCCCGCCGATGTGATCGTCTACGCCACCGGCTACAGTTCGATGAACGGTTTTGTGGCCGACCACATCAGCCGGGAAACGGCCGACAAGGTCGGCAAGGTCTGGGGGCTCGGTTCGAACACGACCAAGGACCCCGGCCCATGGGAAGGTGAACAGCGTAACATGTGGAAACCGACGCAGCAGGAAGGCCTGTGGTTCCACGGCGGCAATCTGCATCAGTCGCGCCATTACTCGCAATTCCTTTCCCTACAGTTGAAAGCACGCTACGAGGGGATCCCAACTCCGGTCTACGGTCTGCAAACGGTCTATCACAAGGCCTAAGCGTTCGCGGCACACGGGTGCTCGTTCGTTGGCGTCGCCGATTGCTGCACGAGCCCGGCAACTTTGTGTACGCGGGATAAGGATCCTATCGTCGGCCGTGATCGATTCCAGTGTTTGCTGAAAGGGGTCAAAATCGGCGTGCTCCGATTGAGCGGAAGATTTCTGGCTTACCGCCAAAGCCGACATGCCGAAGGCGACTCTCGCCGACGCGATATCAGGTGAACTTCCGAAGAGCCATTCTGTCTAGGTGGCTGGTGACTTGGCACACGTTGGCGGCCGTGCCACCCTGCTTGAACAAGTGTGGAGGGGCAGGAGACCACTTTGTACCGCCATATCTCATTTCTATGTTTGGTCGCGATCGCTGTGTGGGGTACTGCGTCGGCTGTTCTTGCTGCTGACACCGAACGGTGCCAGGAGCAAGGTCGCCGGTTCCGAACCGCTAAGCCGCAGATCACCGCAATCGAGGTGTCGTTGACGCTATTTTCGGCGGCGGACGGAGATTGCATTGAGTTGGCGACTGAACTACTGGACGACGGCGCGTCGGTCGACGCGCGTGACCGGTTTGGCGCTCGGCCACTTAGCCACGCAGCGAGGTTCGGCCATCTTGAGATGGTCGACCTTTTGCTGGCGCACGGCGCTCCGATCGACGCACGCAATCTCGTCGGCGCCACCGCGCTGTACTTTGCTGCCGAAGGTGGCCATATGTCGGTCGTGCAACGTTTGATCGAACGTGGTGCGGACGTCAACCTTACCGGGCGCAGTGGGGTATCGCCGGTTGCTGCCGCCGCCTATGCGGGCAACGACTCCGTCGTCGAAGCGCTGCTCGCTCGCGGTGCCGACGAGCGCGCGCCGGACGAAACCGGCAAGCCGCCGATCGTTTACGCGGCCGCGGGCGCACGGATCGAGATCGTGAAGCGGTTGCTGGCGCGAAATGTCGATATCAACACGCGCTATCCCAATGGTCTCACCTTGCTGATGTGGGCGTCGGGTCCGGACGAAAAGGCGCCGGAAGCACGGGCGATGCAAGTTGTGTCCTACTTGCTGGACGCGGGAGCAAATCTCGATGACTGCGACGACCGCGGCCGCACGGCTCTCATGATCGCGGCCGAAGGCGGACATGCCGAAATCGCCGGTTTGCTGTTGGCGCGAGGCGCCGATCCGACTCTCCAGGATAAGGCCGGAAAACGCGCTGCAGATCTCACCCGACTGTCTTCGCTGCGTGAACGTCTGACGCCGCGCTGAGGGCCAACTACAGGCCCGACAAGAACCCGACCAGCGCCGCCAGATCGTCAGGCGCGGTGGCTAGCATCAGGTCGGACATGCCGGGATTATTGCCGCGTGCGCGGGTGCGGAAGTCGGCAATTGTTTTACTCAGGTATTCGCTGCTTTGGCCCGCCAACCGGGGCACGGTGCCGTCACCCTGGAATTGATCAAGGTGGCAGCCGGTGCAGCCTACCGAACGATTGGCACTCAAGGCTCGCTCCGAAATCTCCTTCGGCGACCGGGGTTGGCCCAGGTCAGGCCATTTCTTTTTTGAGAAGTACTCAGCAATCGCTAGCATGTCGTCCTTCTCCAGGGATGCAGCGATCGGTTGCATGATCTCGTTCTTGCGGTCACCGCGTTTGAAATCGCGGAGCTGGACGTAAATGTATCCGAGTTGTTGTCCCGAAATGATAGGAGTAGTTCTGTCGATCGGCTTGCCGTCCTGGCCATGGCAGCCGGTGCAGACCTCGGCTTTTTCGGTGATGCTTTGAGCAACTGCCGGCGCCGCGCTCGCGCCCAACAATGCTCCGAGCATGACCCCGCCAGGAATCAACCAACCCAACTTGTCACCCTTCAATTTCATTGCAGTAAGGCCTTAAAAAAGCGGAGCCGCGATCGGCCCCGCTTGATGCTTATTTAACGCGCGTCCGTTCAATCGATCGCAAAAGCGATGATGTTGTTGCCGCGCTTGAAGTCAACTTGGGTGTTGCCGCCTGCGCCGACCACAATGTATTGCTTGCCACCGAGCATATAGGTGGAAGGTGGTGCATTGACGCCTGCACCCGCACGGAAACTCCACAATTCCTTACCGTTGGAGGAGTTGTAGGCCGCGAACTTGCCATTGCCTTCACCAGTGAAAACAAGACCGCCAGCGGTTGCAAGAATGCCGCCGATCATTGGCTCCGGCGTCTTCACCTGCCATCTGACCTTGCCGGTGTTGTAGTTGACAGCGGTGATGTTGCCCGACTGCTTTTCGCCCGAGATTGCGGTGAAGGCGCCACCCAGCCACAGCTTGCCGTTGGGATAAGGCGAGTTCTCGACCCGGTAATGCATTGGCTGATGCAGGTTGATGGCGTAGGCAAGCTCCTGTCCGGGGTCAGTGGCGATCGGCGACCATTCGACACCGCCATTCGCGCCCGGAAGCATGCGGGCTCCCTCCTTGGTCGGCAGCACCCACATGTTTTCCTGCGGTACCATGGCCTCGGAGAACCGGACCAGGCTGCAATCCTTCCGGTCGTGAACGTAGATGTGACCGGTCTTGCCGGCATGAATTACGCCGGGGATAGTCTTGCCGTTCTTGTCCTTCACATCCACCAGTACCGGGGGGCTTACAGCATCGAGGTCCCAGACATCGTGGGCGATGTATTGAAAGTGGCAGACATACTTGCCGGTATCGAGATCAAGCGAAACCAGTGAGTCGGTATAGAGATTGTCGCCGGGGCGTATCGAGCCATCGAGATCGGGAGAGGGATTGCCGACCACGAAATAGATCCGGTTGGTTGCCAGATCGATGGCTGGATTTTGCCAGACACCGCCACCCAGTTTCTGGTAGGGGTCGCCGATCTTGGCGAGTTGGTCCTTTTCAGCCTGAATATCACGGTGCATGTCGCGTCCGGTGGCATCCTTTGTTGCCCAGACGCCGACCGTTTTCTCAGGAATCGTGTCGAAATTCCAGACCAGCTTGCCGGTCTTCGCATCGTACGCCCTGACAAAACCCCGGATGCCGTATTCACCGCCGTTCGTTCCAATCAGAATCTTGTCCTTGATGACGGTCGGAGCCATCGTCTCGCTATAACCGAGCTCTGGATCCGCAATGTCGGTTTTCCAGACAACGTCGCCGGTCTTTGCATTCAGGGCAACGAGCTTGGAGTCGAGCGTGGCGAGATAGACGAGGTCACCAAGGACCTGGACGCCGCGATTGTTGGGACCGCAGCAGTAGGTCGTTAGGGGCCCCATCTTGTGATTGTAATGCCAGAGCTGTTCGCCGGTCTTGGCGTCGAGCGCATAGACATGACTGAACGACGTCGTCACAAACATGACTCCATCGACCACAATGGGCGAAGTCTCTAAAGATTCCTTGACGTCCGCCTGGAAAATCCACGCGACGTGCAACTTCTTCACATTGTCTCGGTTGATTTGCCGTGCCGGGTGAAAACGTGTCTGCGCATAGTTGCCATTGGTCAGCAAAAAATTAGTTGTGTTCTTGTCTGCTGCGTCGAGCTGGGCCTGAGTAACCGGAGAAACCTTCGCTTGGCCCGATGCGGATTTGGATTCCTGCTTGATTTCCTGCTGCGCGTTACTCGTCCCTGCGAGTGAGCAGACCATCAAAGCGGCGTATGCAAAAGAAAATCTATTCATGGTTTCCGCCCCAAATAATTTAAGCTGGCACATTTTGCGCGCCGGTGTCCTTAAAATCTGACCTGATTGGCCCGGTTTGACAAGGAGAAAGCAAAAAACGGCGAGGGTAGACCTGCGCCGCCGAACGTTGGCCGTTCGCGGTTGCGAGATTGATCTATGGGGCAGAGGAGCGAAACAGTCGAGCGGTCTCGGCCGGAGGGCGCCGATATAAAATTAATCAACCCGCGCTAATTCGCGGCCCGTTGATGATGCTGTGGCCAGTCAAATGTGTCGCCGAGTGATACGAAATGGTCGCAAAACTTAGGTTTGCGAGATGTCGGCGGTGCGGTGCATGATCGGCGAGGGTGGCTACCTTGGTCACCATGCTAACTTCGGCAGGAACCCCATTGGCACCCACACATACCTCTCAACTGCTCGAAGAACTCGTTGCTGAAGCGCCTGACGGCCCCGTCGATCTAGAATGGCTACTCAGTCATCTAGCCAGGCGCTCGTTTGGGCTGCTTCTTCTGTTACTGGGACTTCTCGTGATCATCCCAGGCGTGGCGACGGTCGCGACGTTGGCGCTGCTGTTTCCGGCGGTCGAGATGATGCTCGGCCACAATGCACCGTCGTTCCCGCGCTTTCTGTCGAAGCGGCCATTCGACTTCAAGCGTTTCAAGCGGTTCACCGTCCGAGTTCGCCCTCTACTGCAGGCGATCGAAAGTGTGAGCGGCCCAAGGTGGAGCGCCCGTCATGACGTAACCGACCGCCTCGTCGGATTGCTTGTCTTTCTGCTGGCACTATCTGCAGGCTGGCCGCTGCCGCTAATCAACGTGATCCCCGGAATCTTGATCGTGTTGATCGCGGTGGCCTACCTGCAGGAAGACGGGCTGCTGTTGGCAATAGCGGTGTTGGCGGCGGTCATTTCGCTGCTGGGTCTAGGGTGGGCCGTTTGGGCTTCGGTGAAGGCGGTCGTGAGGTGGATGGGAGTAGTCTGAAAGGGCTAAAGCGCGGGGGCGGAACGCGACGGCAGTCGCTCATGCGAAAAACATACGGCGAACGGCCTCGGAGTCACAATCGTCTGTTGCGCTGCTCGCCAGTTCGGTAAGCCGGCGGCAACGCGTGCAGTCGGCGCCGCCAAATGGCGCCCCCATTGCAATCATCGCGCTTTGTACCGTGTCGTAGGCTCGGACGGCGAGCTGACAGGTTCGCCGACGGACTTGAGGCCAAAAACGGCTTCTAACGATTGATGGACGCGATCCGGCGCTGTTCGGCAGCTTCGGGACAGAACGCGACCGGTCGCATTGGGCTGAATTGAAGGGCCGATGAGGTCCCAAAGTGACAATGCCGTGCGACGGCGTCATGCGGTCGCCGCCGCGGCCGGCGGCCACGTAGCCTAATGGACCGGATCCAACACGACCACCGGTATCTCGCGCTCGGTCTTGAGCTGATAGTCGGCGTAGGGCGGCCAAAATTCGACCGCCTTTTCCCAAAGTCGGAGGCGTTCCTCGCCCGCCGTTGTCCTGGCCCGAGCGTTCATCTTCTTGGTCCCGACTTGTACTTCGACGTCGGGGTTCGCGAGAATATTTCGATACCACCCCGGGTGTTGGGGCGCGCCTCCCTTTGAGGCAATTACGAAATAACTGCCACCGTCCGTTCCGTAAAACAGCGGGAATATGAACTTATCTCCAGACTTGCGGCCTGTGGTGGTCAACAGCAGCGCAGGTGCCGTGATCTCACCTCGCTGGGGCACGGTTACCTTGTACATGTGCCCATCGGTTCCGCCGCTGGCAAGATAGCGGTTCGCGTGCTCGACCATCCAGTCCGGCAGGTTAGGAGCGAGTTTTGCTTCAGCCATCGTGCTCTCCTTCAAAGCTGCAGGGGACCATACCATCAGACGTCGGATCGGCCAATTCCGGATTAAAGAGCAAGCCATTTCGCGCTTATAGAGCGACGACGTTGTTGCGTTGCCGTGGATAAGTCTGTTGTTGGCCCGAAGCTGAAGAGGTTCGAAATTTCAAGTACGTCAGCTCGTGCCATTACATCGACGCTCATGACCCAATGTGCATTGCGGATCGTGACCGTCATTGAGCGAGCGGCCCGCCAGCCGCTGTCGGCAGTCCGGAGTTCCCGCGACGGCTTGGCCGGAAGCCCTGGCGTGCTAGATTGCAGAGGTGTTGCGCACGCTTTCAACAGGAGATCGACATGAAACTCGGACGCCTTGGCGTGTGGTACGGCACCGACAAGCTCGACGGACCGCAGCTGCGAGATTTCGTGCGTGCGGTCGAGAACAATGGCTACTCGACCCTGTGGTATCCGGAATCACGGGGCTACGAGTTGATGTCGCTGGCGGCCTGGCTACTGTCGTGCAGCGAGAAGCTGGCGATCGGCAGTTCGATCGCCAACATCTATGCACGCGATTCCTTTACTGCGCAGCGCGCCATGGTCTCGCTGAACGCGCTCTACGGCGACCGGTTCGTTCTCGGTCTCGGCGTCAGCCACATTCCGATGGTCGAGGGTCTGCGCGGCCATCGCTACGACAAACCACTGGCGGCGATGGGCGCCTATCTCGACGGCATCAATAAGTTCGCGCCTGCGGGCGAACCGCCGCCGGTGGTGGTCGCAGCACTCGGACCGAAGATGCTGGCGCTGAGCGGCGCCAAGTCGCGGGGCGCTGTCCCATACAACGTGACACCGAAACATACGGCCGAGGCCGCCTCGATCCTCGGGCCTTCGAAATGGCTTGCGGTGGAGCAGAAGGTAACGCTGGAAACCGATCCCGCGAAGGCGCGAGCGCTCGGGCGCAAGGAACTGTCGCGTTACATGGTGCTGCCGAACTACCGTAACAGCTGGTTGCGTCAAGGCTTTACCGAGGCTGACCTCGCCGACGGCGGTAACGACCGGTTCATCGACGCGATGGTGTTGTGGGGTGATGCCGACACGATCAAGCGCGGCCTGCGGGCGCACTTCACGGCCGGCGCCACGCATGTCTGTCTGCAGCCTGTCCACGCGGACGGCGATTTCGCCGCCCGCGACCGCATGCTGGCCGCGCTCGCCGATACCTGACGCGCGCGTGTGCAGCTCTCCCTCAGAGCAGATCGGCGACGGCGTTGCGGTAGCGGCGCATTGCGGCAACATGGTCGGTCATGCTCCGGCCGGCCATGCGCTTGTGGTGGTAACCGCCGAAGGTGTTGTGCAGCGTGATGTGCGTGACGCCCGCCTTCTTCCAGAAGCTGACTTCCTCGCGCCAGTCCTTTTCGGTGCCTGTGCCGGTTGAGGTCCAGACTTCGAGACCAACTGAGGCCGGATCTCGTCCCTCGGCTTCCACCAGGCGGCGCAGCTGGTCGAAATCCGCGACAGCCTTGGGCCCCGGCGGTTCAGACAGCATCATCCAGCCGTCGCCCCATTTTGCGATTCGCTGCAGCGTCACATCCATGTGACCGCCGAACCACAGCGGAATTTTGCGGCGCGGCGGCAGGGGATTGATGCCGGCGTCCGGGAGGCGGTGCCACTTGCCCTCGAACGTAACGTAAGGATCGGCCCACAGCGCTTTCATCACCTGGACCTGCTCCTCGGATCGCTTGCCCCTGTTGTGGAAATTCTCGTTGAGGCCGACGAACTCGATCTCGTTCCAGCCCACGCCGATGCCGAATCGGAAGCGGCCGCCGCTGAGCACGTCGAGGCTGGCAGCCTGCTTGGCCACCAGCACCGTCTGGCGCTGCGCGAGAATCAGCACCTGGGTGGAGAGTTCGACCTTTTTCGTGCAGGCGGCGATGAAACCGAACGCCACAAAGGGGTCGTGGAACAGGCCGAGCCCACCCGCACGGCCGCTGGCGGGGTTCGCCGGGTTGCCGCCGAGCACGTGGTCCGCCAGCGTCAGGCCGTCGTAACCTTCGGCCTCGGCGAGCTCAGCGAACTCGCGCACGATCGGGCCATCGCCGCCGATGTCGCCGAAGGGCAGGGCAATTCCGAGATGCATGGTCGTTTCCTCGCTTTGGCTGGTTGCTGGTTTCCCGCTAATCTATAGATTTCCGCGATGGGTACCATGGCATCGGCATTGACCGGCGCCAGCCAGGAGGCGTGCGTTGATCAAGCTCGGATACAAGGCGTCGGCGGAGCAGTTCGCGCCAAGCAAGTTGCTGGGCTTCTCGTGTCTTGCTGAGGAAGTCGGCTTCGATTCGGTCTTCGTCAGCGACCACTTTCAGCCGTGGAAGCACGTCGACGGTCATGCGCCCTTCTCGCTGACATGGCTGGGCGCGCTGGGCGCCAGAACCTCGCGCGTCGTGATAGGCACCAGCGTGCTGACGCCGACTTTCCGCTACCATCCTTCCATCGTCGCCCAGGCGTTCGGCACGATGGGCGCGATGTTTCCGGGACGCGTCGTGCTCGGCGTCGGCACCGGCGAAGGGCTCAACGAAGTGCCTTCGACCGGCCAGCCTTGGCCGGAATTCAAGGAGCGCTTCGCTCGCTTACGTGAATCCATCACGCTGATTCGAGCGCTCTGGACGCAGGAGCGGGTCAGCTTCGAAGGCCAGTACTACAGGACTGAGAAGGCGACGATCTACGACCGCCCCGACACGCCGGTGCCGATCTATGTCGCAGCCGCGGGTGCCCTCGTGGCGCGTTACGCCGGCCGCTCCGCCGATGGATTCATCTGCACCAGCGGCAAGAACCCGGAGCTCTACACCGAGACCCTGTTGCCGAAGGTCGCCGAGGGCATCGCGGCGTCGGAGGATCCGTCGCGGTCCTACGATCGCATGATCGAGATCAAGGTGTCGTTCGACACCGACAAGATGCGAGCGCTCGAGGATACGCGCCACTGGGCGGCGCTGGCGCTGACGCCCGAGGAAAAGATGACGGTAGAGGATCCCGTCGAGATGCAGCGCCTCGCCGACGCATTGCCGCTGGAGCGCGCCGCCAGTCGATGGATCGTCTCCAGCGACGCCGACGAGCACGTCGAGCGGATCGGTTACTATGTCGGTCTCGGTTTCCGGAATCTGGTGTTCCACGCGCCGGGACCAGACCAGGCGCGCTTCCTGAAACTCTACGGTGAGCACGTGCTGCCGCGGCTGCGCAAGCGTTTCGGTTGAGTGCGCGAGACCGGCCGATGAAGCGAAGCAACGCCGTCGAGCTCCTCGCCGTCCCCGGCATTCCGCTGGTGCGCAAGGATGACGATCTCGTCGCCTTGATAGGCGACGGGCTGGCGCGCGGTGGCATCGTGCCACGTCGCGGCGACGTCTTCGTGCTGACGCAGAAGATCGTGTCCAAGGCCGAAGGACGCTTGGTAGATCTCGCGACCGTCGAACCCTCGGCTGAGGCGATCGAACTCGCCGGCAACGTCCAGAAGGATCCGCGCCTCGTCGAGCTGATCCTGTCGGAATCGGTGCGCGTCGTGCGGGCAAGGCCGAGCGTCCTGATCGTCGAGCACCGGCTCGGCTTCGTGATGGCCAATGCGGGCATCGACCAGTCCAACGTGGCCTCGCCCGATGACCCCCAGCGAGCACTGCTACTGCCGCTCGATCCCGACGGCAGCGCGGCGATATTGAGGAGGCGCCTGTCGCAAAAATTCGGCGTGCCGGTGGCGGTGATCATCAGCGACAGCTTCGGCCGTGCCTGGCGGCGCGGGACCTGCGGTGTTGCGATCGGGGCCGCCGGCCTCCCGTCGCTGATGGATCTGCGTGGCTCGCCCGATCTGTTCGGCCGCGAGCTTCAGGTCAGCATCACCGGGCATGCGGACGAGATCGCCGCAGCAGCCTCGCTCGTGATGGGGCAGGGGGCCGAAGGCCAGCCTGTCGTGGTCGTGCGCGGTCTGACATGGCGCGGTCCCGACAATGATGCGTCCGAGCTGGTGCGCCCGGCCGCCGAGGACATGTTCCGATGAGCAAACGACTTGTCGTGGCGCTGTCCGGCGGGGTCGGCGGCGCGAAACTGGCGCTCGGTCTGAGCCGCGTCTTGCCGGCCGACGAACTGCTCGTGGTCGCCAACACCGGCGACGATTTCGAGCATCTTGGACTGAGCATCTCGCCCGATATCGACACGCTGACCTACGTTCTCGCAGGCATCGACAATCCCGTCACCGGCTGGGGCCGGCGTGACGAGACGTGGTCGTTCATGGACAGCATCGGCGCGCTCGGCGGCGAGGACTGGTTTCGGCTCGGCGATCGCGATCTCGCGCTGCATGTCGAGCGCACCCGTCGCCTGCGCCTGGGGCAGACACTGTCCGAGGTGACCGCCGACATTTGCCGGCGCCTCGGCATCGGTGCCCGCGTGGTGCCGATGAGCGACGACCGCGTGCGTACCCGCGTGCGCGTCGACGCGGGCTGGATCGACTTCCAGGACTACTTCGTGCGCCAGCAGTGCCGGCCGGTTGTCCATGAGCTGGCTTTCGACGGCGTGACGCTCGCCCGGCCGCATGCCGACATCACGGCGGCGCTGCGCTCGGGCGACGTGCGGGCCGTGATCGTCTGTCCGTCCAATCCCTTCATCAGCGTCGAGCCGATCCTGGCGATCCCCGGCATGCGCGATGCGATCAAGGCGAGTGGCGCACCGGTCGTCGCGGTGTCGCCAATCATCGGCGGGCAGGCCGTCAAGGGCCCGACCGCGAAGATGATGCGCGAACTTGGCCTCGAGGCCAGTGCCGCCGGCGTCGCCGCACGCTACGGCGACCTGCTCGATGGCTATATCGTCGACCACGCCGACGCCGACGGGATCGGCAATGTCGGCGCGCGGGTCACGATCGCCAGAACCCTGATGACGAGCCTGCATGACCGGGAGACGCTGGCGCGCGTGACGCTCGACGCGGCGGACGCACTGGCCTCACAGCGATGAGCGACATCTGGGCGGTCATTCCGGTCAAGGAGTTCAATGGCGCCAAGCATCGGCTGTCGGGCCTGCTGTCGCCGCCAGAACGCCGTCTTCTCGCCGAGACCATGCTGACGGACATGCTCGACGCCGTTGCCGGCTCCCGGCTTCTGGCCGGCGTGATGATCGTCACGCTCGATCCACATGCGACGGCTCTTGGCGAAAGGATCGGTGCGCGGATCGTGACCGAGGGCGCGCGGGACGGACATACCGGCAGCGTGAACGCCGGCCGCCGGGTTCTCGCGGGCGAAGGGCGTGGCGGCATGATCACGATGCCCGGAGACATTCCAGCCACCCGCGCCGGCGAGATAGACGCGGTGTTATCGGCGCATCTCGCAGCGCCTTCTTTCACGATCTCGCCGGCGCATGACGATCTCGGATCCAATGCCGTCGTCTGCTCGCCGCCGGAATCGGTGCCGCTTCGCTTCGGCGACAACAGCTACTTCCCGCACCTCGACGCCGCGCGTCGTCAGGGCATCGAGCCGACTGTGATCCGTCAGCCCGGAATCGCGATGGATATCGACCATCCGGTCGATTTGGCGCTTTTCCTGCGCCTGCCGCAATCAGCCGGCACTCGTACCCGCACGCTGCTCGACGAACTTGGCGTGCCCGCGCTGCTGGCCAAGCGGGGTATCGCCTAACCGACCGCCGCCTTCTTGCGCGGCGGCGTCAGCACGATCGGCTCCAGGTCGGCCGCGATCATGGATGCCGCTCGACGGTCTTCCGGCACCGGCCGATAGAGAGTGTCGCGTTGCATCGGTTCGCGGCCAATCGAGCGGATGAGCGCTTCCATCTCGTGCGGCGGGAACTCCTGGCCGTGCTGGGTGCCGGCGGCGCGCGAGATGCTCTCGTTCATCAGCGTGCCACCGAGATCGTTGGCGCCGGACTTCAGGCAGACTGCGGCGCCCGCCGGCCCCATCTTCACCCAGGACGTCTGGATGTTGGGGATCAGCGGATGCAGGGCCAGCCGCCCGACCGAATGCATGATCACGGCTTCGCGGAACGTCGGGCCGGGGCGCGCCATGCCGAGGCGGTACATCGGCGCTTCCATGTGGACGAAGGGAAGCGGCACGAACTCGGTGAAGCCGCCGGTTTCGGCCTGCAAGTCGCGTAGCGCGAGGAGATGTTTCGCCCACGAACTCGAGGTCTCGACGTGCCCGTACATGATGGTCGAGGTGGTGCGCAATCCCGCCTGGTGGGCGGCGCGCTGCACGTCGAGCCACTGCCCGGTGTTGATCTTGTCGGGGCAGATGATGGCGCGTACGTCATCGTCGAGGATTTCGGCCGCCGTTCCGGGCAGGGTGCCGAGACCGGCCGCCTTCAGCTTCGCGAGGAACTCGTGGATCGGCAGTCCGAGCGTGGCCGCACCTTGCGTCACTTCCAGAGCCGAGAAGGCGTGGATGTGCATCTCGGGGACGACCGCCTTGATCGCCTGGCAGATCGCTTCGTAGGTGGCGCCGGTGTAGTCGGGATGGATGCCGCCTTGCAGGCACACTTCCGTCGCCCCGCGATCCCACGCCTCGATCGAGCGACGCGTAATTTCCTCGATGGCGAGATCATAAGGTGAGCCGCGCAGATCCTCGTGCGTGCGGCCTTTCGAGAAGGCGCAGAACTTGCACCGGAAGTAGCAGATGTTTGTGTAATTGATGTTGCGGTTCACGACGTAGCGCACGACGTCGCCACTGACCGCGCGTCGCAGCGCGTCGGCGGCCTGCGTGACGTGCCGGTAGTCGGCGTCGCGTGCCGCGAACAGGCGCACGATGTCGTTCGAGGCGAGCCGTTCGCCCGATGTGGCACGCTCGACGATTTCCGCGATTCCGGCGTCGACGCCGCGGGCGAGCACCAGCGGCGCCGGTGGCGGCTTGGTGTTGCCCGGTGCCCAGTCGTCGTCGCGCGCGAAGCCTTCAGCGTCGCTCATGCGCCGCACGCGGGTGGCGATGTCGGGAGCCAGCCACGTATCGGCGACGCGCACGTAGGCGGGGTAGACGGGCAGGCGGTTCACCAGCAGCTTGCCGGCGTCCGCGCTCTTGCGGGCGAGTTCGGCAATGGCAGGCCACGGCGCTTCGGGGTTCACGTGATCGGGCGTGACCGGCGAGATGCCGCCCCAGTCGTTGAGCCCCGCGTCGATCAGCTTTTGATAGACTCCGGGCGACAGATTTGGCGGCGCCTGGATATTCATGTCGGGCCCGAGAATCAGACGCGCCGTCGCGATGGTCCACAGCAGGTCGTCGAGATCGGGTTCCTCGGAATTGGCGAGCTTGGTGTCGGGCTTGGCCCGGAAGTTCTGGACGATGACTTCCTGGATATGACCATGGGCGGCGTGCAGATCCCGAATCGCCTCCAGCGCGTCGATCCGCTCGTCGCGTGTCTCGCCGATGCCGATCAGGATGCCGGTCGTGAACGGAACCTTCAGTTCGCCGGCCAGACGCAGGGTCTCCAGCCTGACTGCAGGATGTTTGTCGGGAGAACCGTAGTGAACGCCGCCCTGCCTGCAGAGCCGCTCGCTGGTGGACTCCAGCATGATGCCCTGGCTGGCCGTCACCTCGCGCAGGCCGGCGATCTCCTCGCGCGTCATCACGCCGGGATTGGCATGCGGCAGCAATCCGGTCTCGCGCAGCACAAGCGCGCACATCGCGGTCAGATAGGAGATCGTCGTTTCGTGGCCGAGCGCCTTCAATGCGTCGCGCGCGGCCTGGTATCGCAGCTCGGGCTTGTCGCCCAGCGTGAACAGCGCTTCGGTGCAACCTGCGGCCGCGCCGGCGCGCGCGATGGCGAGCACCTCGTCGGGTGAGAGGTAGACGGGCTTGCCCGCGCGCGGCACCTCCGCGAACGTGCAGTAGTGACAGACGTCGCGGCAGAGTTTGGTGAGCGGAATGAAGACCTTGCGCGAGTAGGAGATCAGCCGGCCGTGCGCGGAATCGCGCAAGGCCGCGGCTTCTGCTATCAGTTCGGCCAGCGGCGCGTCGAACCGCTGCCGCGTCGCCTGTCTACCGGCCGCCGTCATGATCCGTCGTCTCCGCCCGCAGAGGGTCGCATGTCGTCGCGGGACGCGCTTGCCGCCACCCGCTGGCGGCCGCATGGTGTCGCATCGACGCGAGCGATGCAATGCAAGGAAGGATGCAACAAATGCTGATCGGCTTCAACGCACCGACCGCCGGACCCCTGTCGGCCGCGGATAACCTTACGAAGATCGTGGTCGGCGGCGAGGCGATGGGCTTCGACTACGCGACGTTCAGCGACCACGTCGTGATTCCGACCGCGATCGCGGCCGAATATCCCTACAGCGCCTCCGGGGAATTCCCCAGCGGCACCCGCGGCGAGCGGCACGAACAGCTGACGGAGATCGCCTGGATCGCCGCGAAAACGACGCGCCTGCGTCTCGTGACCTCCGTCATGGTGGTGCCGCATCGACCAGCCGTGCTGACCGCCAAGATTCTCTCGACCATCGACGTTCTCTCGGGTGGCCGGCTGACGCTGGGTATCGGTGCGGGCTGGATGCGCGAGGAGTTCGAGGCCATCGACGCGCCGGACTTCGATGCGCGCGGAACGGTGACCGACGAATATGTGCGCGCCTTCGTCGAACTCTGGACGAGGGATGCGCCGAAGTTCGACGGCAAGCATGTCCGATTCTCCAATATCGGTTTCGAGCCGAAGCCCGTGCAGAAGCCGCATCCGCCGATCTGGGTCGGAGGCGAGAGCGGTCCGGCGCTGCGGCGGGCTGCCCGTATCGGCGATGCCTGGTATCCGATCGGCACCAACCCGCAGAATCCGCTCGATAGCCTGACGCGTTTCAAGACCCAGGTGGCGCGCCTGCGCAAGATGACCGCCGAGGCGGGGCGCGATCCAAAGGCGGTCGGCCTGAGCTTGCGCTGCACGGTGTTCGGCGAGACCGCGCCGCCGCAGGCCGGTGATGGCGAACATCGCCTGCTTCGCCGGTGCGCCGGCGCTCGTCGCCGCCGACATCAGGGCGCTGCGCGACATCGGTGTCGGCTGCATCGATTTCGGGTTCGGCGGTTCGACGGCCGACGAAGTCCTCGCAGGCATGCAGAAATTCAGGACCGAGGTCTTGCCGCTCGTCTAGCAGCGATTCCCGGAAGTGGGTGAAACCTACCATCGTCACCCACTCAGCTGCCGAGTTGGCGGATCAACGTCGCCCAGCGGTCGAGTTCCGGCAAGATGGTGTCGGCTTTGCCGGAATTGAGACTGACGACCAGGCGTGACACGCCGTCATCGCGGTCGCGCTTGAGCATATCGAGGTTCTCCCTGGCGCCCCAGATCGTGATCGGCACCGACGCCGGGTCGCGACCGGCTTCGGCCGCCATCTCGCGGAACTTCGGCAGCAGGGCCTGCACGTCAGCGTACTGGGTGCGTGAGCGGTGAGGCATCCAGCCGTTGCCGTAGTGCAAGGCCCGCCGTGCGCCGTACGGGAACGCGCCGCCGACGATGATCGGCGGATGCGGCCTCTGGACTGGTTTTGGCCAGGCCATCATCGGCTCGAAGTTCACGAACTCGCCATGATACTCGGCCTTTGACTGGGTCCAGATCACCTTCATGGCCTCGACGCGCTCACGCGCCAGCTTGTGGCGGCTCGCGAAAGCGGTGCCGTGGTTCGCCATCTCGTCCTCGTTCCAGCCGTTGCCGACGCCGAACAGGAAACGGCCGCCAGAAATCTGGTCGACCGAGGCGACCTGCTTGGCGGTCTGGATCGGGTCGCGCTGAGCGATCAGGCAAATGCCGGTTCCGAGCAGCAGGGTTTTGGTCACCGCCGCGGCCGCACCCAGCATCACAAACGGATCCATCACGTCGTAATATTTCTTCGGGAGATCACCGCCGCTCGGGAAGGGCGACTTGCGCGTCAACGGAATGTGCGAGTGTTCGGGCACCCAGAGCGACTCGAAGCCCCGGTCCTCCAGCGACCGCGCAAGTTCGGTCGGCGACATCGAGTAGTCGGTGAAAAACATGGCCGCGCCAATGCGCATCATTCTCTCCCTTGTGGCGTCCTTGTTTTGGCGTAGGGCTCAAGCGCCCGACGGGTAAGACATTGCACTGCTCGGATGCGGCAGAGCTTAAAAGGTCAGACTGGCGCCGACCTTTCTAGCATAAGACGCGAGAGGATACCGCCACGAAGGCCGTGCACGCCTTGACTGCGTTATCTTCCTGTAAATTGAGGTTTTCTTCCTTCTCGTGTTGCGGCAATACCCTCATCAACGTCCTGCGAAAACTCAAGGGCAGAACGAAGCGCATCTGACAGCTCGCGCGCGGCGCAAGAGCCGACCGCTTGCCTGAGTTTTACAATGCGTTTCGTTCCCCGCGTTGCAAGAGGTCCATTGCTTGCAATGGCTTCAGCAAGAGCATCCATTTCCGCGTGAACGCGGTCTCGCGGAACTACAAATTCGACCAGACCATATCTTTCCATTTCGGTCGCATCGATTTCACGACCTGTGCAAAGCAAGTCGAGCGTTCGAGCGGCGCCCACGATATTTGGAAGCCGTACGGGCGCGCCCGCGCCGGGGAATCCGCCCCATTTTGCCTCTGGTGAGGAGAGGCGGACGTGGTTGCCGGCGATCCTGATGTCGCAGGCAAGCGCGAGCTCGACAGCGCCGGCGCGCACGTAACCATTCAGGCCCGCGATGACGATCTGCGGCAACGCTTCGATCGCATCGAAAGTGTCGTTGGCCAGCCGGATCAGCCGTAGAACCTCATCCTTGGCTAGCCGTCCCCGCAGCGCCGGCGTCAGAATGCCCGTCGAGAAGCATTCGGTTCCCTCGGCGATGAGCGTCAGGACCCGGATATCCGGATTCGAGGTCAGATCGTTGGCAACGGTCCGCAATGCCAGCAGCAGATCGCGGGACAAAAGGTTCTGTTCGTCGGGTCGATTGAAAGTGATCCTAGCAATGTGGCCCTGAATGCTAAAGGCAAACCCCGTCATCGCGAACTCCCTCAGGTTTGGCGCCATTCGAACCCGCGGATCGAAAGGGCTGTCGGCATTCTAGTCAGGAATTGCTCAGGTGACGCCATGAGACGCGCCCGCGGCACGCGTGATACTCTCTTCCTTCAGCGTTAGCCAAAACCCCGCCGTTGATGCCGCGCATTCCGGTGGCTTTCGCAAGCGTGAGCACTAAATTCCGAGCAGCCTTGTCTTCGGCGAACACAAGAACGTCACAATCGACCTCGCCGCCCGCGTGCAGTTTAGCGGCTCCCACATGATGAAACGCGGAAACGAATTTGAGGTCAGCGCCGAGGATCGCCTTCGCTTCAAGCGCGGCCGAGCCTTCTTGAGGCGGCTGAACAACAGAAATCTTCGGCGGAACAAGGGGTACAACGACATCAACGACGATCTTGCCGGCTGCGCCACGCACTTGCTCACTGATCTTCGCGGCGGCCTCGATGGCGCGGTCGATTGTTCGCGAACCTATGATGACGGGTAGCCGGCTTGCGCCCATCGCCGCGCCAGCGCTGATCGCAGTTCGCCTGCCCCCCGAGAACCGCAATAGTTGGAAATCGACCCATGCTTGATTTCCTTCAATTGGGGGCGACGCGTTCGCGCTTGCGGTATTTGAAAGCTCCATTGTAGGATTATGCAATGTGAAATCAATTATGGATTTGGGGAGGCCGCGAAGTGCAACACGATGCTCTGTCGTCGAAGATCCGTCTGCACGCGAAGGCGGCGTGCATCTTGGTTTTGGCAGCGGTCACGACGGGGCTGGCACACCAAAGTTTCGCTGAAACCCAATCGCCGGTTGCAGTCCGGGCCGCCTATATTCCGGTTGTGACCTGGCTTCCGGCATGGGTCGCGAAAGAGAAGGGGTTTTTCGCAGCGCATGGGCTGGATGTGACGCTCAGCGTCGCGCAAAACCTTTCGATATTGCCGGGAACGGTCGGAAAACAGTTTGAATTCGTTCCGAGCACCGCGCCGGATCTGCTCAAATCGGTCGCCTCCGGGCTAGATGTTGTTGCCGTCGCCTCTGAGGTTTTTGAGACCGAGGACAATCCTTCGACGCATGTCATTGTTGCGAAGGACTTCGGGCATCGCCGGGCCGAAGGATCTCGCCGGAAAGCTCATTGCGACCCCCACGATCGGCGGTGTGATCCACGTCTCGGTGCTGTACTGGCTGAAGAAAAACGGTGTCGATCCCGCGAGTGTCAGAGCCGTGGAAGTGCCGTTTCCGAATATGCCCGATCAACTCAAGGCGAAGCGCGTCGATGCCGTCGAATCCCTGGAACCGTTCGCCGGCGCCCTGCGTGCGAACGGAAATGTGTCGATCGCGACCCCTCTGCTGTCGGTCGGCAAGGATGTGCTGTTTCCGTTCTGGATTTCGCAAGGCGCGTGGGCGCGCGCCAATCTTCCGACCATCAAGGCCTGGATTGCAGCGCTCGAAGATGCAAAAAGCTTTATCGAGAAGAATCCCGCGGAGGCGCGCAAGATCATGGCGCAGTACACCAAATTGCCTGAAGCGGTGGTGCAGGCGACACCATTTCCGACTTACCGCTTTGCGATCAAGCCGGAGGATATCCAGGTGTGGGCCGCCGCGCTCAAGGACGTCGGTCAGCTCGACAAGGAGGTCGATTCCTCCAAATTGGTCGTGACACCATAGATGGGTTCGGCGGAAAAAAGATCTGATCCAGGCGAGAAGGCCGCAAGTCCGGCGTTCGAGTGCCGATCGGTCACCGTCGAATTTCTTCACAAGTTCAGCCGCAAGCGCATCATCGAGGATATTTCTTTTCTGGTTCGATCCGGCGAGTTCGTGACCATCGTCGGTCCTTCGGGAACCGGAAAAACCACCCTTTTGAGGGCGATGGGAGGTCTGACGCCGCCCAGCGAGCGGCTCAGTCCTGGTGCATGGACAAGGAGCTCAACGGTCCGCCCGACGACGTCGTCATCGTATTCCAGGATTATTCCAACGCGCTGTTGCAGTGGCGCACGGTCGCGGCGAACGTTGCGTTTGGAATAGAACGGACCCTCGATCGAAGGGAAATCGAACGACGCGTGCGCGACACGCTGGCCCTGGTGGGTCTTGAAAAGAACGCGGAGGACTATCCGTGGCAATTGTCGGGCGGCATGCAGCAGCGCGTTCAAATCGCGCGTGCGCTGGCGCTGCGTCCCGCCGTCATGCTGATGGACGAACCGTTTGCCGCGCTCGATGCCATGACCAAAGCATCGATGCAGGACGAACTTCTCCGGGTTCGCGATCGGACCGGGACAAGCTTTGTCTTCATCACCCATGATATCGAGGAGGCTGTCTACCTCGGTGACCGGATCATCGTACTGAAGGGCTCGCCCGGTCGAATTGAGCAGATATTCGACGTTGGCCTGCCGGCGCCGCGCGATCAGCTATCGACGCGCCAGCTGCCAAAGTTTCTCGAGTATCGCTACGCCGTGCATCAGGCCATCGGGCGTCAACATGGATAAGGGATCGCTTCATCGCGGGGATCAATTGGCCCGGAACCGCTGTCCTCGTCTTCGTCGGGCTCGCATGGGAAGCGGCCGTCCGATCGGGATTGCTCGAATACGAATATCTGCCGGCCCCATCGGCCATCGGCTCTCGGGTTTGGGCGAACTCGCCAGGCAAGGGATTTTGGCGCCCGATATCACGCACACGCTGATTTCCGTCGCGATCGGATGGACGGTGGCGATCGGTGATTGGCATTTCGCTCGGCTTCCTGCTTGGTTTGTCGCCGACCGCCCGCCGTTACAGCCTTGCGAGCATCGAGGTTTTGCGACCGATGCCGGGGGTAGCGTTCGCGCCGGTCGGGCTCTTGCTGTTCGGCTTCTCCCTGAAAACCGAAATGGTTGTCACCATCCTCCCCGTGCTCTGGCCGGTGCTCGTCAACACGATGGGAGGCGTCACCGGAGTTCATCAGAGACTTTATGACGTCGGCCGGACCTTTCGTCTCAGCCGCAGGGATACCATCCTGCGCATCATTTTGCCGGCGGCGATGCCGCCGATTGTCGTCGGTGCGCGTATCAGTCTCGGCCTGGCGCTTGTGCTTAGCTGTCGTCGCCGAGATGGTAGGCAATCCGGAAGGCCTCGGCTACGGCATCGTCCGCGAGCAGCAAGCGTTGCGTCCCGACCTCATGTTTGCCTATATCGTGACGGTCGGATTTATTGGCATTGTTCTAAATGCCGGAATGCTGGCGCTGGCGGAGGCCTTGTTTCCGTCCTTCCGTCAGTTGCGGGGCAGGCAATGAGGTACACTCGTCCCTGGCAGACAATATTTCAAGCTCGTCGTGGACCGCGCTTGCCATCGGCCAGGGGACTGCTCCCGCTCGTTGTTCTTCTCGGTGCCTGGCAACTCCTGCAGACCGACAATTCTCCCTATTTTCCGCCACCTTCTGACTGGTGGAACGGCCTGATGCTGCTTTCGGGAAGCGGGCGGCTGTATCCGGCCTTGTCGGCCACGACAATAACCCTGTTGCTTGGATTGGTTCTCGCGGTCGCGATAGGAACCGGAGTTGGTCTGTTTATTGGTGTATTTCCACGGCTTGGACGCGCCATCGGACCGCTGCTCGAGTTCTTAAGGGCCATCCCGCCGCCGGCGATCGTCCCCGTGGCGATCCTTTTCATGGGCTATGACGAGCGAATGAAGCTGACCGTGGTCGTGCTCGCGGCGATCTGGCCCATTCTCCTCAACACCTCATCCGCCGCGGAACGCGTTCATCCGCTGCTGCTCGACGTCGCGCGTTCGTTTCGGCTGTCCGCAGTCGATCGCATGAGGCTGATCATCCTGCCGTCGGTGGTCCCGGCGATATTGCTCGGCATTCGCGTCGCGCTGCCCGTTGCGATTGTCGTGACGCTTCTGGTCGAGATACTGACCTCGATCGAGGGGATCGGTGCGCTCATGATCGGGGCCCAGCGCAACTTTCAATCTCCGCAGGTTTACGGACTTCTTGTCCTGATCGGCCTGTTTGGATTGCTCGTGAATAATGTCTTCGCCGTCTTTGAGGCCATCCTGCTTCGTCGCTGGCCCCCGAAAACCCAGAGCGAGAATTTCTAGGAGTTCAAGATATGGAAGTCGGCTTCTTCTTCTGGCCCTACAATCCCGGCTTGATTGAAAACCTTGCCGATCGCGCAGACCGATATGGCTACGACATGATTGGCATCGCCGATACGCCGGGCAATGCGATGGACCCCTGGGTTTCGGCGGCGCTCGCGGCGCGCGTGACCAGGAAGGCGCGGGTGGCGCTTTGCGTGACAAACCTTGTGACTCGAGACGCCGCGGTCAGTGCCGCTGCGATCGCCTCGATCGATCAGATCATCGAAGGTCGGGCTGTTCTCGGCATCGGTGCGGGGCACAGTGGAACCAAGAACCTTGGCCGCAGCAGATCTACCGCGAAAGAGCTGGGTGAGGGTGTCAACTTCATCAAGACGCTACTGCGGGGCGAACCCGCGACGCTCAATGAGGCAACGGCGCATTTGCCGTGGGTCAAGAAGCCGTCAAAGGTGTTTCTCGCGGCTTCCCATCCGCTCGGTCTGGCAGCAGCCGGACGGACCGCGGACGGCGTCTTTCTCAATTTCGGCCTGGGCAAGGACAACATCGCTCAATCCGACGGCCATCGTCGCCAAGGGAATTTCGGAAGCGGGCCGGTCCGCGGAAGATCGTCGAGATATGGCAAATAGCGGCTCTGGATTGTGCCGTGGACGGAGACGTCGCGCGCGACAAGGTCGGGGCCATGCTGGCGTTCCTGGCCGGATACGTCATTGGCGACAAGAACCTTGAAACGCGCGGGGTGCCCGAACATCTTCGCGAGCCGCTTCTCGAACTACGCCGGCGCTACAGCACCCGGCCGGGCGACGCGGACATCAGATTGGTGCGCGAGCTCGGCTTGTTCGACTATCTTTCCGAACGTCTGGCGATTTGCGGCACGCCGGAACAATGCCTGGAGCAGGCGTTGGCCGCCAGGGACGCGGGCGCCAAGCGGTTGATGCTCACGGTCAGTCTGGCGTCGGACCCGGTCCGGACCGTTGAGCTTTTCGGAGAATATGTGCTCCCGAAATTGCGAAACTGATGCTCCGTGGCCGGGCAACCGTTGCCGAAGGGGCGCTCGGCGGGATAGGCAGGAAGAGGTGAGAGAAGCTTGAGCAGAGCTGACGGGCGTCAGATCGGAGTTCAATCTGTTGAGATCGTGGGCCTCCTTTTGAAGACGCTTGCGCAGCTCAAGGGACCTCAAACGCTCAAGGATTTTTCGGCCGCGGCAGGCCTGTCTCCCGCCAAGGTGCATCGTTATCTGGTCAGTCTCATTCGAGAAGGCTTGATAGAGCAGAACGCAATCGACGGCCGCTACGATTTCGGCGGCGCCGCTCGAGAAATCGGCCGGGCCGCGATCAATCGGCTGGACATCATGCGCATCGGCACCCCGCTGCTGATCGACCTGCGCAACGTGCTCCAGCAGACCGTCTTCCTGGGTGTGTGGGGCAACGAGGGGCCGACCGTGCTCTACTGGCTTGACGTGCCGCGGCCCGTGTCTGTCATCATCAGGCCCGGCTCGATCCTCCCGCTTCTCACATCGGCGCTCGGCCTCGTCTGTGCGGCCTACCTTCCGCCGGATCTGACGAAGCGTCGTATCGCGAAGGAGATCGCCGAACACAAGAGGTTGGGGTTGGATTTCCCCGTGAAAAGCGAAGAGGATGCAGCCCGGAAGCTGGCCGATGTTCGCGCGCGCGGCTTCAGCCTTGTCAGAGGAGACTTGATACGCGGGATAGATGCCATGGCCGTGCCCGTCCTGGACTTCAAGAACGACCTCGTAGCGGTGTTGGCGGCGGTCGGACCTGCCAAGAGCATTGACGTCTCGATCAATGGAAAGCCGATGCGTGAACTCAAATTGGCTGCCAAGAAATTTGTCCGCCTGATCGGTTAGTCGTTTCGGATGCCGGTTTACATGGTGATCGAACTTCGAAACACTCCACCGTCCGAGCAGTGCGGAGAACGCCGCCCCAAATCGCCTGTTAAAGCGCGATAATATCAGGTTAAATCATCGTCGCGCTTTAGCTCTTTGATTGAGCATGATCTTTTCAGAAAACCGCTACACACTTTTCCGGATCATGCTCCAGTCAGTGATATCAGGTCCAGTCCGCCGTGCCCGTTCGACATGGTCAAGGCCGCAAAGAAGTAACAGCGTTGATGTTTCGGGGGGTATGGTCGTGCAAACGTCAAGACGATCTCGTTCGCTTGCTGTTTTGATTGTGGGCGTTGTTTGCATTGCTGCGGAGTTCATCGCACCCGTCACCGCCGCGAAACTGACGCCGGTGCGAGCCGCCTATATTCTCGCGGCCGGCAACCGGTCGCTTGGCGACCCGCTGCTTTTCGTAAGCGATGAGGTCCTCTACACGTTCTGGATATCTGAAACGAAAATGGGCGACAGGCAATCATGCGGTGATCGAAGCCTGGATTGCCTCGCTCGATCAGGCCAAGCAATTCATGGACGCAAATCCTCAGGAAGCCCGCGCTATCCTCGCTAAATATACCAAGCTGCCTGAGGCTGTGGTCCAAAAGATTCCGTTTGTAACGTATCGATTTTCGCTCGACCCGCGGGACTTCGCTGTTTGGGTGAAACGTGCTGAAAGACCTTGGCCAAATTACCCGATCGGTTGACGAAAATAGCTTGGTGATGAAGCTCAAATGAGTGCGGTTGGCGACGCCGATATTCGTCTTGATCAGCCCACGGTTTTTTCCAAGATCTGGCGCAACATTTATCGAGCTGCGGAAAACGGATCCGTGCCTCTGCTGACGTCCGGCTTTTCAGTCTCATATTTAACCGTCTAGTTGATTGCGTGCTCCGCGTTTATTTCACGCGTAACACTGGACCGAAAATCGCCGTATTCGCTGCCTACCTCCAGGTGTACGGAGCTGTTGCAGCACTTTCGCGCCATTTTTCAACCAGTGGAAGAGTGTTGACGACAACTCGCCTCTTTGACTTCAAATCTACGTGCCTGCCCAGCCTCTGGAGAACCCCATGTCTCGTGCTGCGACGGTTTTGGCGATCGTATTGGCTTCGCTCGCGGCGGCACTGCCCGCAGGTGCTGCTGAGTTCGGCACCAGAGACGAGGCGATGGCGATGGTCAGACGTGTGCAGGACAAATTCAAGAAGGAGGGGGCCGACGCCGCCTTCCGGGCCATCAACAATAAAGCGCCGGGATTTGCCGATCGCGATCTTTATCCTTTTGTGACCGAACTGACAGGTCTTTGCGTTGCCAACGGGGTCACTCCTGCTGTGCGGGGAAAGAACCTGCTCGATCTCAAGGATCAAGACGGCAAGTTCATGATCCAGGAGTTCGTCAGGACTGCCAGCAATCCTCCGGGACGCGGTTGGGTCGACTACCGATGGCTCAATCCGGTCACGAAAACCATCGAGGATAAATCGGCCTGGATCGAAAGAATGGGCGATTATTTCGTTGGGGTTGGCGTGTATAAAAACGAGCAGCCCAACGAGAATACAATCGGTCTCATTTCGGGTAGTCCAAATTCAGACGATACCTACCTGCAGATCGCGTACGATCTCGCCGACGTGCTCAATGATGGCGACAATCTCCGCATTCTGCCGATCGCCGGAATTGGCGGTCCGAGAAACATTCGTGACGTGCGCTACTTGAGAGGCATCGATATCGGCCTTACCCAAACCAACATTCTCAATAACTTCCGTCGCTCGAATGAGCGGATGGGACAGACCGACAATAAGATCGTCTATATTGCCAAGCTTTTCAACGAGGAGGTCCATCTCGTTGCGCTTGCCAATGTCACGTCTATCGAGCAATTGCGGGGCCAGAAGGTCAATCTCGATGCAAAAAGCAGCGGCACAAGCTACTCGATGCGCGATGTATTCAAGGCGCTCAACATCGAGATCCAGGAAGTCAGCATGTCGCAGGCCGAGGCCTTCGAAAAGGTCAAGAGCGGCGAGATCGCCGCCACGGTTCTGATTGCCGGCAAACCGGTACGGTCGATGACCAAGCTCGGTCCGGCAGATGGCTTACGCTTTGTTCCAGTTCCGTACCCTTCGCAGCTTATGGACGACTATTATCCCTCCACGCTCACGCATAGCGATTACCCTGAGATCATTCCGTTCGGTCAATCCGTCGATACGATTGCAGTTAGTGCGGTCTTGATCGCGTATAATTGGCCGAAGACCAATGTGGATCGCTACCGGCGGGTTCAGCGGTTCGTCGAAGCCCTCTTTCCCAAGATCGCCGAGTTCCAGAAGCCACCGCGCCATGCGAAATGGCGCGAGGTCAACCTTGCCGCCCAATTACGGGGTTGGACCCGGTTCGAAGCGGCACAGGCTTGGCTCGATGGCCAAGGCAACCAAGCCACGCAGGCAAGTGCGGAGAGAGGGCCAGGTTTTCCGCAGGCTGCGAAACCAGATGGGACTGCGGGCTCGGGCACGCCTGTTGTCCTTCCACAAAACGACGTCGTGATTTACCAACAGTTTCTTCAGTGGAAGAGGCAGCAGGGCCGGTGACGCCTCATGAAGCGCTCGTGACGGTTTGATTGCCGTGAACGTTTCGGACCTGGATCGGCGCAGTCGCACTGTTGGTCTCACAAAAAAAGGATTTAATGTGGTTATGGAAGCTGCACATTCGAGCTTTCAAAAGATGCCTAGCTGACGAAGACGACGCGTGTTTCCAGCGAAACACGACGGTACAAATCCTGGACGTCGTCGTTCACCAGTCGGATGCATCCGGAAGCGACAAGATGTCCGATGGTTTTTGGCGAATTGGTGCCGTGAATGAGCAGTCCGGGCTTGTCCAGCAACAGCGCACGCGCGCCCAGCAGACTACCGGGGCGGCCGGCAGCCCCGAGCAATGCATCCGGGTCCCTCATGTTCCCACCCGAAGCCCGCCAGTCAGGCCATTCAAGCTTGTTGGTGACGCGGAAGAAGCTGCCTCCCTTGAGACACTCCTGCGCAATCCCGATACCGTAGCGGCGCGCCGAATTATTGGCATCAATCAGGTAGAGAAAGCGGTTTTCCCGATCGACCACGATCGAGCCGGGAACGACAGTTGTGCGGTAGAATACCACTTGCCGCTGTAACGCAAACGGCAGGCCTTCGCCCGTGGAGCCGCCATCCTCGCCAGGCTTGAGGTCCGCCATGACGACGTCTTCTTGTACGCGCCGCGCCTTTGACGATGACGCCGTCGCGCCCGCGCCAACGATGCCCGGACCCTTGGTTGCGATATATCCGTATAGCAAGGCCGACACGGCGATGACGGTAACGACCGCGAAGGCCGCGAAGACCAGCGGCTTCCAGTTTCTGCCCGTCGACAGCACCTCGTTGATTGCCGCCGCGTGGTTCGTTTCTTCGGCGGCGATGTCATCCTCGATCCGCCGGATGGCGTCCTCGAGCGCGGCGGCATGAGATGCGGCGGCCTCGCGCGTGAGGTGGGACGACCTCCTAATGAGGCTGTAGGCATCCCTGTAAATCAGGTCGCGCGCAGCGGCGTCCTTGCCTGTAACCGCTTTCGTCAGCAGCGAATAATAGTCCACGGTCATGGTGTGCCCCCTGAAGAACTACCTGACGGGAGGTGCGTATTGGATTCCGCCTTGTGTCCACAGCGCGTTCAGTCCTCGCGGGATGCTGAGTCTCGACTGCGTTCCCACGTTTCGCTCGTAGATCTCTCCGTAATTGCCGACCGCGCGGACGGCGCGCGCCGCCCAGTCCTTCGTAAGGCCCAGCTGCTCGCCGAATCCACCTTCGTTGCCGATCAGGCGCCGTATGTTGGGGTTGGGAGATTTCAACGCATCGTCGATCGTTACCGATTTTACCCCCAGTTCCTCGGCATTGATCAATGAATAGAGCGTCCACTTGACCAGATTGAACCACTGGTCGTCCCCCTGTCGTACCGCCGGTCCGAGCGGCTCCTTCGAAATGACCTCCGGCAGGATGATATGGCTGTCCGGCGAGGCAAGCTTGAGACGTTCGGCATAGAGCTGCGAAACGTCACTTGTCAGCACATCGCATTTGCGATCGTCGTAGGCCTTGAGGCTCTCATCCGCGGTGCCGAGCGCCAAAACCTTCAGCGGCATGTCGTTAGCGCGGAAATAATCCGACAAGTTCAGTTCGCTCGTGGTGCCGGTCTGGGTGCACACCGTCTTGCCGCCAAGCTGCAAAGCGGTGTCGATCCCGGTATCCCGGCGCAGCAAAAAGCCCTGGCCGTCATAATAGGCGACGCCGGCGAACATGAGGCCGAGCGAACTCTCCCGGGACATCGTCCATGTCGAGTTGCGCGACAGCACATCGATCGTGTTCGATTGCAGCGCCGTGAAGCGGGCCGTCGCATCGAGCGGCACGAACGTCACTTTGGTGGGGTCGCCGAAGATCGTCGCGGCCACGGCGCGGCAAATATCGACGTCGAAACCTGTCCACGCATTCTTGTCGTCCATGCTCGAGAAGCCCAGCAATCCCTGGCTGACGCCGCAATTGAGTGTGCCGCGCTCCTTGACGGCCTTTAGCGTCTGCGCGCGGACGGGATCGCTCCAAGCGAACAGGGCCAGCATCGTGATGGCCGTAAGGATGAGGGGGCGCTTCCTGAAATCGGGCATTCGCGTCTCGCGATCAGTTGCGGCTTCAGCTTTTCCCTGGTGGATTGTTCATTATAATGACTTGTCAGCGTATTGATCAAACACCCTAAGGAAACCTCCCAAATAACGCCCTTCAGGGCAATCGATGCCGTATCGGTATGGGGGTGATCGGGACGAAACGTCTCCCGGTCCGCCTTCGACTAATTCACCTCTTCGATTTCGCCCCGCCAGGCCTTTTCGAACCACAGCTCGAGCGTGCCGTAGAGACCGAAGATCGTATACCGGCCCTTGCTGGAAACGGTTTGGGTCCAGTTGGCATCCTTGCCTGCCGGCGCCTTCGGTCTGAAGTAAAGGTCGACCGAGCCGTCGGTGACGATCAATTGGTCGCGCTTGTTGTTCTTGCTCGGGAAAGGCTGATTGGTCTGAAGCTCGAGCGGCTGCAGATAGAGCGCGCCAAACTATTGTAGCAGACCGAAGGCTTCGACCGGCGCAAAGCCGCCGCGGCGCATGGAGAGGGTGACGAGGACGGCGGCGCTGGCCGCCATCGCCGGCGTCGTGAACGGAATGGGGCTAGATGAACGGCTTGGGCCAGATGCTGTAGAGCGCCATGCATAGCGCTGCGCAGATCATCAGAAGATCGCCGCGCCACGCACCGCCGGGCGCCGTGGCCAGACTGCGCAGCACGACCATGGACACTCCGACAAATCGGTAAATTTACTAAACAGATTCCATTGGGTTCCAGTCCTGGCTTTGCGTCTCACTTTCGCAAAGGGGACAGAAAATAAACGCTGCGCTGCAGCAATAACCGTGCTCCGCGCTCAAATCGGAATCGATCCCCTGTATTGATTGACAGCGAATTTGTTTAGTGGAACTATTCCGCTTAACAATAATACTAAACATGAGTTTCCGCGACTTCTGAGAAGACCGGACTGATCTGCGTGCACGGCGAAGTGAACGGCAGGGCAGGTGGGCGATAGCCTGCAACAACAGGGAGGGTGTGATGATCCGAACAATGCGTGCGTTGGCGGCGACCGCGGTTGTGGTCGCTTCGTGTCTAGTTGGCCAGGCTCCCGCCGAGGCCAAACAATTGACGTTGTGTTGGGCGGCGTGGGACCCGGCCAACGCCCTGGTGGAGCTCGGCAAGGACTTCACCACCAAGACCGGTATCGAGATGAAATACGAGTTCGTCCCGTGGACGAGCTATGCCGATCGCTTCCTGAACGAACTCAATTCCAAGGGCAAGCTGTGCGACCTTATCATCGGCGACAGCCAGTGGATCGGCGGCGCCGCCGAGAATGGTCACTACGTCAAGCTGAATGATTTCTTCAAGAAGGAAGGAATCACGATGGACGATTTCATGCCCGCGACGGTGGTCGGCTATTCAGAGTGGCCGAAGAACACGCCGAACTACTGGGCTCTGCCGGCGATGGGCGATGCAATCGGATGGACCTATCGCAAGGATTGGTTCGCCAGGCCTGAGATCCAGGCCGATTTCAAAAAGAAGTATGGCCGTGACCTCGTGCCGCCGGAGACCTGGGATCAGCTGAAGGAAATCGCCGAGTTCTTTCAGGGCAGGGAGATCGACGGCAAGAAGGTGTATGGGGCCTACATCTACACCGAGCGCGGCTCCGAAGGCATCACGATGGGCGTGACGAACGTACTCTACGATTGGGGCTTCCAGTACGACAATCCGAAGAAACCTTATGAGATGGAGGGTTTCGTCAACTCGCCGGAAGCGGTCAAGGCGCTCGAATTCTACAAGTCGCTGTACAAGTGCTGCACCGCGCCCGGCATGAGCAATGCTTACATGTCGGAAGGACTCGATGCCTTCAAGTCCGGACAAGTCGCAATGCAGATGAACTTCTTCGCGTTCTTCCCCGGCCTCTACAAGGATCCCAACGTCGGCGGCGACAAGATCGGCTTCTTCGTCAATCCGAAGGAGAAATATCACTACACTCAGTTGGGCGGGCAGGGCATCTCGGTTGTCTCTTATTCGCCGAACCGGGATGATGCGCTGGCTTACATAAAATGGTTCGCGCAGCCCGACGTTCAGAAAAAGTGGTGGGCGCTCGGCGGCTATTCCTGCCACAAGGCCGTACTGAACGACCCGGGCTTTGCGAAAAGTGCGCCGTTCGCCTCGGACTTCCTAAAGTCGATGGATATGGTGAAAGACTTCTGGGCCGAGCCCGCCTACGCAGAACTCCTGCTCGACATGCAGAAGCGCGTCCATGATTACGTCGTGGCCGATAAGGGGACGGCGAAAGAGGCGCTCGATCTTCTGGTCAAGGATTGGCAGAAAGTGTTCAAAGAAGAGGGTAAGATCTAGCCCGCTTATTCTCTAAGTTCTCCCGGCGGTTTAGGCCGGGAGATCCTTCTTTGAACCCCCTCAGCGATCCGTGAACGATAGGAATCCCATGAGCACCTTGGCTGAACGGGCTGACGCCCGGGCACCGCGCAGATTGGCGTTCCGGCTTGGCGGCGGCATGTCGGACCGCGCCATCGCCTGGCTGTTCATCACGCCGTCGGTCTTGCTGTTGCTCGCGATCAATATCTTTCCGCTGCTATGGACCATCCAGCTTTCCTTTACCAATTATCGGGCCAACCGCCCGAACGCGCCGCTCCGATATATCGGCCTCGACAATTATCGCGACATCCTCAGCGATCCCGACGTGTGGCACGCCATGCAGGCGACCGCGCATTTCGTGCTGTGGTCGATCGTGCTTGAAATGCTGATAGGTTTTGGGCTCGCGCTTCTGATCAACCGTCGCTTCCGCGGTCACGGTTTCTGGACCACGATGATCTTGTTGCCGATGATGCTGTCCCCCGCGGTGGTCGGCAACTTCTGGACGTTCCTGCTGCAGCCTCAGATCGGCTTATTCAATAGCGCGGTCGCCTTCTTTACCGGGGCCGACCCCAGTTCGTTTCAGATGATCGGTGACGTGGCGCTGGCGCCCTGGGCGATCATCATGGTCGATGTCTGGATGTGGACGCCTTACGTGATGCTGATCTGCCTAGCCGGCCTGCGCTCGATTCCGGACTACATCTACGAAGCGGCGGAGGTCGATCGTGCCTCCCCCTGGCGGCAATTCTGGTCGATCACGCTGCCGATGGTGATGCCGTTCCTGATGCTCGCCATCCTGTTCCGTGCGATCGAGAATTTCAAGATGTTCGACATGGTGAACCTGCTCACTTCGGGCGGTCCGGGATCGACCACGGAAGTCGCCTCCATCACGCTCAAGCGGGAAGCCTTCGAGAAATGGCGCACCGGCTATTCGTCCGCCCTCGCGATCATTCTCTTCGTCACCGTGTTCGGCGCCGCCAACATCTATGTCAGGGCACTTGATCGAGTGAAGCAGCGATGAGCACCACCATCACCGCCCATTCCGTAGCCGAGCCGTCGTCTTTGTCCAAGACGATCGGCGGAATCATCGTGGCCACCTACGCCGTCATCGCGATCCTGCCGCTGCTATGGATTTTTCTCACCAGCTTCAAGACGCCGACAGATTCGATTTCCTATCCGCCCAAGATTATCTCCGAGCCTTCGGTTGAAGGCTACGTCAACCTGTTCACGACCCGCTCGCGGCAGACGCCGGAATTTTTGGCAAGCCTGCCGCCGCCGCAAACCTGGTACGAGCGCCTGGTGCGCTCGCGCAACATGGTGATCGCGGGTCCCTCGAAGGTCGTGCCGCGCTTCATCAACTCGATGGTGATCGGGTTTGGATCGACGTTCCTGGCGGTGTGCCTCGGTACGATTGCGGCCTACGCTTTTTCGCGTTTCCGCGTTCCACTTGCCGACGACTTGCTGTTCTTCATTCTGTCGACGCGGATGATGCCGCCTATCGCCGTCGCAATCCCGATCTATCTGATGTTCCGGAACCTTGGGCTGACCGACACCAAGCTAGGAATGATCTTGCTCTACACTGCCGTCAATGTGTCGCTGGCGGTGTGGCTGCTGAAGGGATTCATCGATGAAATCCCGCGCGAATATGAGGAAGCCGCCATGGTCGACGGCTACTCTCGCCTGCAGGCCTTCTTCAAGGTGGTGTTGCCGCAGGCCACGACCGGAATCGCCGCGACCGCGATCTTCTGCCTGATCTTTGCCTGGAACGAATATGCGTTCGCGGTCCTACTCACCAGCGGTGACGCGCAAACCATGCCGCCATTCATCCCCTTTATCATCGGCGAAGGCGGCCAGGATTGGCCTGCGGTCGCTGCCGCCACGACGCTGTTCTTCCTGCCGATCCTGCTTTTCACCGTTCTGCTGCGTCGCCATCTCTTGCGCGGTATCACCTTCGGGGCGGTGCGCAAATGAACAGACAGCTCGAACGCCGTACATCGCGATTTCCGTCGTGGCTGCGTCGCGGTCCGTGCGAGGCCGTCACCATGGCGCTGATCGGGCTTGGCGTTGTGATGCTGATGCAGCCGTTCTCGCTGAACCTGTTCAGCTATTCCTTCATCACCATCCTGGTGGGAACGCTGGGATTCGTGATGGTCAGCCATTTTCCGGATTAGCGCCATGGCGGAGATCAAAGTCGAGTCGGTCGCCAAATCCTTCGGAACGTTCAGCGCCGTCAAGGGCGTCAGCTTCACGGTTGATCACGGCTCGTTCTTCGTCATTCTCGGTCCCGTCTGGTTGCGGCAAGACCACGACCTTGCGGATGATCGCGGGATTGGAGCTGCCGACGTCTGGACGCATTCTGCTCGACGGCGAGGACGTCACCGCTTTGCCCGCGTCCGCGCGGGACATCGCCTTCGTGTTCCAGCTCTTTGCGCTCTACCCGCATATGAATGTGCGCCAGAACATCGGCTTTCCCCTGCGCTGCCAGAATTTTTCGCGAGTTGAGATCAGGAGGAGCGTCGAGGAGGCGGCAAAGCTGCTGCAGATCGATCATCTGCTCGACCGCAGGGTCGGCGGTCTTTCTGGAGGCGACCGGCAGCGCGTCGCGTTGGGGCGCGCCATCGTGCGCCGGCCCAAAGCCTTCCTGATGGACGAGCCGCTGGGGGCCCTGGATTCCGAGTTTCGCCGGCTGATGTGCGGCGAGTTGCGCGAGCTGCACGACCGGATCGACGCCACCTCGATCTATATCACCCACGACCAGCTTGAAGCCATGGCGATGGCGGATCGCATCGCGATCATGAACCAGGGACGTGTCGAGCAGATCGGCACGCCGCAGGAGATCTACGATCGTCCGAAGACGATGTTCGTGGCTGATTTCATCGGCGCGCCACCGATGAGCTTTCTCGATGTCCGCACCGCATTGCGGCGGGGCGATCGCGTCGTCACGATCGATGGTGTTGCCGTCGAGATGCCGGAATTGTTCGAAGATCGGGCGGAAGGCAAATTCGCATTGGGCGTACGCCCCGAAAACGTGTCGTTTGCCGACAGCTCGCAGTTGCGTGGCCAGGTGATCGGCGCCGAATATCTTGGCACGACGCAGATCGTCACCGTGACCACATCGAGCGGCCGGGTGAAGGCGCGCCTGCCGTCGGGCAAGGCGGTGCAGGTCGGCGAGACGGTCGGGCTGAAATTGCGGCCGGACAAGCTCTCGCTGTTCGACGCAACCAGCGGACAGGTGCTCTCCTCGGCGCTAGATGCGGGAGCGCGCCATGGCTGATGTCTCGCTCGTCGATGTCAGCAAGCGATTTGGCGCGGTGGAGGCAGTTCGCAATCTTTCGCTTTCCATCGCCGATGGCGAATTCGTCGTGCTGCTCGGGCCGACCGGCGCAGGCAAGACCACGAGCTTGCGGTTGATCGCGGGCCTGGAGCGGCCCGATCATGGCAGCGTGGTGATCCGCGGCAGGGACGTCACCCGGGAACTGCCAGCCGAGCGCGATGTCGCCTTCGTGTTCCAGCAATATTCGCTCTATCCGCATCTGACCGTCTACGACAATCTGGCCTTTCCGCTGCGTTCGCCGGCGCGTCGCATGGACGAGGCTTTCATCACGCCGCCGGATCCAGCAGGTGGCTGAGCTGCTGCATATCGAACAGAAGCTGGGCAATCGCGCCACCGCGCTTTCCGGCGGCGAGATGCAACGGGTGGCGATCGGGCGTGCGCTGGTGCGCGAACCCGCCGTCTATTTGATGGACGAGCCGTTGTCTTCGCTCGATGCCAAACTCCGCGCCGAATTGCGTCTCGAGCTCAAGCGTATCCAGCGAGAGCTCGGCACCACGATCCTCTACGTTACGCATGATCAGATCGAGGCCATGACCATGGCCGATCGCATCGGCGTCATGAGCGAGGGAGTTTTGATTCAGCTCGGCGCGCCTCGCGAAATCTACGAGCGGCCGAACAGCGCCTATGTGGCGAGCCGGCTCGGAACGCCCGCCATCAACCTCGTTCCGGCAGAGTTGCTGGCGGACCAGTCGCGCCGCCGCAGGCGCGCACAGTGGGACTACGTACCGAGCATATCCGGATTTTTTCGGCAGATCGTCCGGGACCGCGTGCACGGGTGCATTGGGTCGAGCATCTCGGCGACCAAAACCATGTGCACCTCAAGCTCGACAGCCATTCGCTCGTCACCCTTGCCGATCCTGCCCAGGAGCTGAAGGCGGGAGATGAGGTCTCGCTCGAATTCATGCGAGCCGCTCTATTTCGATCAGTCCGGCGATCGAATCGCTACCGACAGGATGCTCGCATGATGATCGATCGTGAAACGCGCAAGCGTCTGATTGTAGCTGTGGCCAACCGCGTCATCGCCAGCGCGGACGAGTTGACCGATCTCGACCGCGCCATTGGCGACGGCGATCACGGCACCAATATGCGCCGAGGCTTCGACAGCGGTGCTCGCCGCTGCCGACGAGCTCTCGGCCAAAAGCTTCGGCGAGTCCCTGAAGGGTGTCGGCACCACGCTGGTGATGAAGGTGGGCGGCGCTGCCGGTCCGCTGTACGGCACGCTGTTTCTGTCGCTCGGTAAATCGCTCTCCGATGAGGTGAGCCGGGAACAAGTTGTGGAAGCCTTTGCCGCGGCGATCGACGCGGTCAAGGCGCGCGGCAAGTCGGAGCCGGGCCAGAAGACGATGCTGGACGTGTTATTTCCAGTGCTTGCCGGGTTGCGCGAGGGCGGCGAGGGGTTTCCGGCGCGACTAAGGGCGATCGCCCGCCTCGCGGCCGAGAATACCATCCCGATGAAGGCGATCCGCGGACGCGCGTCGTTTCTTGGCGAACGCAGCATCGGACATATGGATCCCGGCGCAAGATCGTCCGAGCTGATCGTCGACGCGGTTGCAGACGTCATGGAAGGTTATGCATGAATGAAAATGTAGGAATTGTCATTGTCTCTCATTCCGCGGACGTCGCCCGCGGGACGGCGATGATGGTCGAACAGATGGTCGGCCGCGAAGTGCCGCTCGGCTGGTGCGGCGGAGACCCGGATGGCGGATTGGGGACTAGCGTCGAAGCGATCATGGCAGCGATCGACAAGGCGTGGTCGGAGAAAGGCGTTGCCATCCTAGTCGATCTCGGGGGCGCGGAAACTAACAGCGAAATGGCGATCGAGATGTTGCCCGAAGCACGGCGCGACCGCGTCGTCGTGTGCAATGCGCCGGTCGTCGAAGGCGCGGTGATGGCGGCGACCGAGGCGGCGTCGGGGGCGCCGCTGGAAGCTGTGCGCCGCACGGCCGAAGAGCTGACGCCTGTGTGATGCGAGACGATCGAAATGAATGAACTAAAGGCATCGGTTCTTATGCGACACGAAGTTGGGCTGCACGCCCGGCCCTCGGTCAAGCTGACTAAACTTGCCAAAGCGTTCAAATCGAAGATCGATCTCGGGCTCTCGCCGGACGGACCTTGGATCGACGCCAAGAGCATCGTCAAGGTCATGGCAACCAGAGGCGCCGAAGGATTCGACGATCTATTTCCGGGCGGAGGGCACGGATGCGAAGGCGGCGCTGGACGCGCTAGTGATGCTGGTTGATGGAGATTTCCAGGATGGACCATAGGACGCAACGAGCCACCAATCGCGTCGAGGGGAGATCCGCCGCCCCAGGGATTGCGCTGGGACCGCTTCTGCGCCTGATCACGGTGAAGCCGGAAATGCGCCACTCTCGCTCCGCGGCCGGAGATCAAAAGGCACTTGCCGATGCGCTCGAGGCCTCGCGGCTCGATCTTGTCGGGCTCGCGGGCAAGGCTGAAGATGAAGATGCCGAAGCCATTCTCTCGTTCCAGATCGCGCTGCTCGAGGACGAGAATCTGGCTGCACCCGCCTTCGAGCTGATCGCGGATGGCGAGGTTGCCAGCAAGGCCTGGGTCGCCGCGATCGATCCTGAAATCGCGGGCTATGATCAGGCCGACGATGCCTATTTTCGCGCCCGGGCGTCCGATCTGCGCGATTTGCGCGACCGCGTGTTGCGACGCCTTGCTGGCGAAGTCGATCAGATCGTGCCCTCAGGCGTGATCGTCGTCGCGGAAGATATACCGCCGTCGGTGTTTCTCGCCACCGATTGGCGCGATGGCGGTCTGGCGTTGCGCCGGGGCAGTCCGTCAAGCCATGTCGCCATCCTCGCGCGATCGCGCGGCGTACCGATGATTGTCGGCGTCGATATCGATCAGCTCGAGAGCGGCATCGATGCCGTGCTCGATGGCGATGCCGGCGCCCTGATTGTCGATCCCGATCCCGGGCTTCGGGCCGACTATGATCGGCGCCTCACCGAGCAGACCGAGGCACGAGAGGCGGCGTCCTCCTTCAGCGGACCGGTGTTGACGGCAAACGGCGAGCCGGTCCGGCTCATGATCAATGTGACCGGGCTCGCCGAACTCAGGGATATGGATTCCTTGAAGGTCGATGGCATCGGGTTGATGCGAACCGAGTTTCTGTTTCAGGAGCGCGAACAGCCGCCGACCGAGGAAGAGCAGTACCAAATTTACAGGCAGATGGCCGAATGGGCCGCTGGCAAACCGGTGACCATCCGTACGCTCGATGCCGGCGGCGACAAGCCCATTGCGGGCTTGACGGAGCCAGGCGACGTCAATCCATTTCTCGGCGTGCGCGGGGTACGGCTGTCGCTCAGGCGGCTCGACGTCTTCCGCCTGCAATTGCGGGCGCTGGCGCGCGCGGCGGTCGCCGGAAATCTGAAGGTGATGATCCCGATGGTCACGGTGCCGGGCGAGCTCGATCGCTGTCGGGCGCTGTTTCAGGATGTGGTCGATGAGCTGCGCGGCGAGGGGCACGCGGCCGGGATGCCGCCGCTCGGCATGATGGTCGAGGTGCCGGCCGCGGCGCTTACGGTCGAGGATTTCAACGCCGACTTCTATTCGATCGGCAGCAACGATCTGATCCAATATGTCATGGCGGCGAGCCGCGACGAACCTCAGCTCGCCGATCTCGCGCGTCCCTCGCGCGCGGTTTACAATCTGATCGGGCATGTCGTGGAGCATGCGAACGGTTGCGGCCGCGAAGCGAGCCTGTGCGGCGACCTCGCGGGTGATCCGCAGCAGGTCGCCTCTCTGCTCGATCAGGGCTTGCGCAGCTTTTCGGTCGCGCCCGGGGCGCTCGGCCCGGTCAGGGCCGCGATCGCCCGCTATTCCGGCAAGGCCGCATGAGCACGCAGGTCACGCCGGAAAATTCGCAGGGTCTGATTGCGGCCTATAAGGCTATCCTGCGCGACATCCTCGATCGGCGGCCGTCCGGCATGCGGCAGCGGCTCGCCGAAGCCCTCGGCAAGAACCGCAGCTTCATCACCCAGATCGCGAACCCGGTCTATCAGACGCCGATTCCCGCCCAGCATGTGCACGCCATCGTCCAGGTCTGCCATTTCTCGGCACAGGAGAAGGAGCGCTTCCTTGCAGCCTATCATCGTGCGCATCCGCGGCGATTGCTGCTCCTAAAAGAACGCGAGCGGAGCCGACGGCTCACACTGATGTTGCCCGATCTCGGCAGCGAACAAAAAAACCACGAGCTCGACGCGCTGCTGAGCGAATTCGCGGAGAAGGTCGCAAGGCTGGTCGAAGATACCCAGAACAATAAGAGTGGGAGGAAGGCATGAAAAAGCTGATCAACGCCGTCGACGACGTGGTGAACGAAAGTCTCGCCGGCTTCTGCGCGGCGCATTCTGACATCGTGTGCCTCGGCGAAACCGCGCCCGTTGTGCTGCGCCGTCACCTCAAGCAGGGCAAGGTCGCACTCGTGTCGGGTGGAGGCTCTGGACATGAGCCGTTGCACGGAGGATTCGTGGGAACGGGCATGCTCGACGCGGCCGTTCCCGGCCAAGTCTTCACCTCTCCGACGCCGGATCTCATTCTCGCGGCCGCCGAGGCCGCCGACACCGGTGGAGGCGTGTTGTTTATCGTCAAGAACTACGAGGGCGACGTCATGAATTTCGACATGGCACGGGAGATGTCGGGTAAGACGGCCGCGACCGTGATCACCGATGACGACGTCGCGGTAGAGAGATCGACCTATTCGAGCCGGACGGCGCGGTGTCGCCGGCACCCTGATCGTGGAAAAGATCGTCGGCGCGGCCGCCGAGGAAGGACGCAAACTTGATGACCTCAAGGCACTGGGTGATCGCGTCAATGCGGCCACGCGCTCGATCGGCATTGCGCTCACGAGCTGTACGGTTCCGGCCGCCGGCAAGCCGACCTTCGATCTCGGCGAGGACGAAATGGAAGTCGGTGTCGGCATTCACGGTGAGCCGGGACGCCGCCGGGTCAAGCTCAAGTCAGCGAACGAGATCGCAGCGGAAATGGTCGGTGCGATCACTGCCGATCTGGGCGATCGTGCGCGGGGCGAGATAATTCTCCTGGTCAACGGCTTCGGCGGAACGCCGTTGTCGGAACTGTACCTGATGTACGACGCGATCAGCAAATATCTCTTACCTACCGGTTGCAAGATCTCGCGCTCGCTGGTCGGCAATTTCGTCACCTCGCTCGACATGGCCGGCTGCTCGGTGACAGTATCGCTGCTCGATGAGGAGATGAAACGCCTCTGGGATGCACCCGTTCATACCGCGGCGCTGCGTTGGGGCGTGTAGTCCGGCTCGCGGTTATGTGAATTTAGGAAAACGCCGGCACCAATAATGATCTCGGCTCCTAGTCTAGTAGAATGGAGAACATCAACTAACAGCGGAAGTCAGCCTAGAGCATGATCCGGAAAAGTGTGTAGCGGTTTTCCCTCGCGACAAACGCAGCACGCGTTTGCGCGGAGATCACGATCAATCAAAGACCTAAAGCGCGATGACGATTCAACCTAATCTCATGGCGCTTTGGGCCAGTTCAACAATGGAAAAGGCTTGAAATGGCATTTCGTGTCTTGATCATCGGCGGCACGGGGCAGGTGGGAGCTACGGTGGTGCGTGCATTGGCTGCAGAGCCGTCGTGCGCGGAAGTCGTGATGGTCAATCGCAGGGCGATTTCTCTGACTGCCGATCTGCGTGAGCGGCAGGTAATCTTGGATACAGCGGATGCTCAGTTTCCCGCGGAAGTAGCTAAGCTTGCGCAGAGTATGATTGCGCAAGGCGATCCCGTGTATGGGGCATCTTGTGTTGGCGTCGGCAAAGGCAGCATGAAGTGGAGCGAGGACGAATTAAAGGCCCTCGAAATTGGCGTGGTCGGTGGCTTTGCACGTGGTTGTCGGGCCGGCGGTATCAAACGGTTTTCTCTCCTCTCTGCAGTGGGAAGCACCGCCAAAAGCCGGATTCGCTACGTGCGCGTCATGGGATTGAAAGAGGAGGCGGTTCAAAGGATCGGCTTTCAACGCCTCGCGATTTTTCGTCCGGGAATTATCGCCGGAAATGCTCACACGCCGAGCTATGTGGCTTGGTTGGGGCGTCTGATTCCGGGACGTTTTGGCACGATTGAGCAGAACGATATCGGGCGCGCTTTTGTCGCTGAATTCATCAGCAGCTCGGGCCCTAACGGGGTCGAATATCTCGAAAATGGGGCGATGAGACAGAGATCTCATGGTCCACAGCTTGCTTAGAGGACCGGCGGAGGCACTGGCTAAGGGACCTTGAGCCCATTTCGCTGCGTCGGTCTTGAGGGGGCTAGTCGTCGTCCTCTGGGGGAAATCGGTCGGCCGCAGGTGTGATCAGCCTTAAACGTGCCAAGTCGAGCTAATGTCCATTCTTGCCAAACGTGAGTGACCGGTTTGGCCAAGAGTTCACATTGGTCATACGTCAACATCAGAAAAGTGCGTCAGAAGTAATCGCTGCCTCACATGAAACCCGGATTGCGGGGCAGATATCCGGTCCAATCGCCAAAATCGCTTGTCGACATCAACAGCATCGGAAAGGTGATGCGCATCCCGTGCTCGACCGCGATCTTTAGAGCCGCTTCGCTCGCGCCGGGAAGGAAGGCCGTCACGCGCGGAGAACCAACCTCCGCCGCAAGAGCCAGCGCAGTCGTAAACGCAGAGCCAAGCGCGTCGGGCCGCGCGACGGCGAGTGGTCCGATGTGGCCGCCGGTGCTGACGTAGGTATAACCAACGCAATCGTCTGCGGAATAAAGGCCGACGCCTCTCGTCGTCCCGTCGTTGAGTAGATACCGGTGATGCTTCTCTCGCGAGATACCCAGAACCCGGGCGTCAATAATGGCGAGTTTTTGCAGGTCCGAAGCTGTGTCCTCAAGCGATTTCGGGCGGAATTGCGGGCGCTGCAAGCGGCTGATCAGGAGATCACGCGAAACACTGAAATTGTAGATGGGAAAGCGCGGAAATAGGCCGTTCCGAATGTAAAGTCCCTGCGATACGGTGTTGAACGTGAAGGTGATCAGCGCCCTGTTGGTAGCGTCGGATTTCTTCGCATGTTCGAATGTCCGTTTCAGCAATTCGTTACCGATGTTGCGGCCCTGATGTTCGGGCGACACGAAAAGCTGCGCGAGAAACCACAAGTCGCCGCACACCCAACTCCATGCGAACCCGAGGATTTCACGAGCCTCTTCCGCGACCCATAGCCCGCCGGCATCATCTTTCAGAGAAAACAATTGAAACTCGGGTGGATGCGCCGCGGCCATTGGCCCAAAGCCGTGACGTTGGGTGAGGTCGTTGATGCTGGCCACGACAAGCCGATCACTTCTCTCCAAATCCTCCTCGCGGGCGGGTCGGCACAGGATCGGCATTGGACAATTCCCCGATGCTGTCACATGAGGCTCAGGCCAACGGCCGAATATTCTGATTCATGCGGAAGAAGTTTTTCGGATCGTACTTTGTCTTGAGCTCCTGGAGGCGCCGGTAGTTGGCTCCATATGCGGTGGGGACCGGATCGCCCGCCTCGTCGTCATCCAGGTAGTTCACGTACCGGCCGGAGGCGACGAAGGGCTGCATCTCGGCATAGGTCTCTCGCGCCCAGGCAATGCACGCGTCGGTATCGGTCGCATTTGTCCATTGGGATAGAACGAGGAAGTTATACCCCTCCGCGCGGTGCGGAAAAGCCGTGTCGGCGACACCGATCCGGGCCGCGGCGCCGTGGACGTGCTCAAGGAGCAACTGGCCCATCGGGGTTGGGCATTGCGCGAAGCACTCGATCATCGTGTCGATGGCGTCGTCGCTCAACCCGGCGAGGAAGCTCGATTTCCAATAGTTGAATGCCCCACGCGGATAGGCACCATCAAGCATCCCGTTGAGTTTGCAGTAGGGCATTGGACCGATCGCATCGAGCACCGGAGACCCGAATTGCTTAAGCGGCCGCATTGCTTTTTCGCCGGCCTCAAGTGAACCGCAGTGGCACGTCGCCATGGCCGCCACCTTCGTGCCCGACCCGTCCGGAGCATGAGTGAGGGTTCCGAAGATCGTATGCTCGTCGGGTAGGGATGCTGTGCTGTTGCGAAAGAACCTCAGCAGGTCGCGGGCTGCGTCGAACGGGTGGACGATCAGACCGGCGGTAACCGCGGGACCTACCGCATGGAGCTCATATTCGAGCGAAGTCGCCACACCGAAGTTTCCACCTCCGCCCCGAACAGCCCAGAACAGATCGTGTTCTTCGTCCTGGCTGGTCCGCACGACCTTGCCTTCGGCAGTGACGAGTTCGACGGATCGAAGATTATCAAGGGCGAGGCCATGCTTGCCCATCAACCAGCCCAGCCCGCCACCCAAGGTGAGCCCAGCGATGCCTGTGCTCGAAACAACCCCGCCCGTGACCGCAAGACCGTGCAGTTGCGTTTCGTGATTGAGCTCGGCCCAGGTGACGCCACCCTGCGCCCGTGCCGTACGGCTTGTGGGATCGACGTGAATTCCTTTCATCAGCGACAGGTCGATCACCAGTCCGCCATCGATAGTCGCGCGCCCTGCCACGTTGTGACCGCCACCCCGAACGGCGACTTCGAGGCCTAGCTTGCGCGTCAGGTTGACGGCATCGACCACGTCGGCGACGCTACAACATCGGGCGATCAACGCCGGGCGCTTGTCCACCAGACCGTTGTGGACCCTTCGCGCTTCATCGTAGCCTGCGTCCGTCGGCCTCAGGAGTTGCCCGGAGAACGTGCCGGAAAATTCACCGGCGACCTCATCAACGGATCGAACTGAGCTCATGGGGCACTCCTCATTTGGGCCGCCATGTCTTCTTCCGCCTCGGCCGCATCAGGCGCAAACGCGAATAATTCAGCCCAGGGTGAAGTATTTTCATCTACACTACTACGATGAACAAGCTGCCGCCCCTGATCGAGTTGCGCGCCTTTGACGCTGCGGCACGGCATTTGAGTTTCAAGAAGGCCGCGTCCGAACTCGGCGTGACGCCAACAGCGATCAGCCATCAGATACGACAATTGGAGCGTTATTGCGGGCGCGCCCTTTTTCGTCGGAGGCCGCGGCCGCTCACGTTGACCGAGGCAGGAGCCCGCCTGTTTCCAATCATCCGCGACGGCCTCGAAACGTTTGTCACAGCTTTCGCCGCCGTGAAGTGCGATGGGGATGCGCAACCTCTTCGTGTGACAACGACAAACGCCTTTGCGAGCCGCTGGCTTGTCCCACGCCTGCCCCGCTGGAGGAAGGCGCGCCCCAATGCGCCTCTCGACGTGATCGGCACCGACGGCGTTTTGGACCTCCATGCCGGCGACGCCGACGTCGCCATCCGCTATGCCGGCAAATTGCCAACAGACGGTATCGCTAAGGAATTTCTAAGCGATTCCTTCTGGCCCGTCTGCAGTCCTGAATTGCTTGCCTCGGGCCTGAAGCGCGCCGCCGGCCTTCGCGGACAAGTCCTCGTTCATTGCTGGTGGTCACCGTCCGATCTTGGGGCTCCAACCTGGCAGAGATGGCTGGACACTGCGCGCCGCAAGTGGCGCGACGTGCCGGAATCCAAGCACATGGATCACCTGAGCTTCAGGGAGGAGCTGCATGCAATCGAGGCAGTGATTGCCGGGCAGGGCATCGGAATTTTTAGCGACGTGCTCGTGGCGCGCGAACTCGCGGCCGGCACGCTGGTAAGACCCTTTGATCTGTGTCTGCCGGGATATCGCTTCTACCTCGTTCGCACACCCGATCATCCACGAGAGAAGAGTATTCAAGCCTTCGCCGTGTGGTTACAGTCAGTCATATGAGCCTCACTGCTGTTGCCTGTTACGGTTCGGATTGAAGCTCCAAAAACTGTAACCGGCTGCACGCAGTTGCTTCGCGGCTCAAACGTTGTTCCACATTGTCCCGCACCAAGCGGACAGGGCAACAATCCAGCAAATGGTCTTCACATGGGCCCTCAAGCGATCACCTCAAACAATCCCAAATGACATCCTACCAGCGATCGTTAAAAAATTAGGACACCGACAGACTTACTATTAGGGGCCTTTAGATACAGCATTTCTGTCCCGCTCAGATGCCGACCGAGTGTCCGTTGGGGGTCAAAAGCGCCGTTCTGGCAGTCAGTCGATCACTTCCGGTCTTCCCTGATCAACGGACATTCTCGGAGGAAGTCCGCATCTCGCAAAGGGGCCAAGAACCGACTTGCTTCCACCGCGGCTGTTTTAATCCAAAGCGATTAGCGAACTCGGCGACCAGACCATCCTAGACTAGGCCCCGTGATGGGTGCGTTTTGGACCATTGTTGTCGTGGTCATCGGGGCCTTCGCAACTCGTCGGTAGCAATGGCGGCAGATCGAGGATGTTCCTGCAGTCGGCGGCGACGGTTTCGCACAGTTGGCTTATCTGGAGGAGTGCCTCGGCAAGCTTTGTTTCGAGATAGGCCTGTCGTGCCTCGGTACTTTCCTGCTGTAATTCGCGCAGCTCAGCCTCTACGTTATCCGTGACTGTGCCCATGGCGCGAACGATACTGAGCAGCTGCGCCTCGACCTTGGCGGTCCGCTGCTCGTAAATCGCTGCGGTGCTGGCTTGCGCGAGCTGCATGTTGCGCGCCCTTGCCGCGCGCTCTCTCGCGAACCGCTCCTCCTGCTCAGTTGCCTCGCGCCTCCACCGCTCGTGATCCTTCAGCGGCGGCTCGTCAAACCGGACAACTTGTCGGATTTGAGCATCATCGCCGATTTGGCCGTGCGATCTATCCGTCAGTGTTGCATCAACGCGCTGCAGCGTATCGCGGATCATCGCGAGAACGTCTTGCCACTGTTCGTCGCTGTACCGACTCATGGCCATCACCACGTCACAGGTCCTTACCGATCTTGGTACGTAGAGGTACGGCGTGATCTCGAAGCGCCGAAGGGAAGAGATGTCCGGTTGATCCAAATGCGGAAGTTATCCGAAGAACCCGCGGCTGTCAGCATTGGGTCAAAAGCGCCGTTCTGACAATCGGTCGATCAGTTCCGGTCTTCCCCGATCAACGGACATCATCTGACCGGCCCAGTTGGTCCGTTTCGTGCCAAAAGCCGACATTGGCCTGAGTGGGCATCCTGCCGGATCTGCCGATTACCCCGGACAACCGACCCCTGCGAAATGGGCGAAACCGGCGGTTGCCAACCGTACATGCGAGGCGCACGCTGGCAGCGATAGCCACACTTCTCGAGCTCCCAATGGTTGGTTTCATACAGCCGCCCTGCGAAGCCAACGTTATCCAGGCGACACCGGCTTTTGACGCAACACTGTCGCAAAGACGCAAGCGACTGACGCTGGCGGCGACCATATTCGGGTCGAGCATGGCATTGGTCGATGGTTCGGCGGTGAATATCTCCCTGCCTGCAATTCAGCACGCCCTGCATGCAAGCGCGGCCTCGACGCAGTGGATCGTCAATGCCTACTTGCTGCTGCTGAGCGCAATGGTGCTGGTTGGAGGGGCAGCCGCCGATCTTTACGGTCGTCGACGCATCTTTCTTCTCGGCATTGCCGTATTCACCACAGCCTCCATTACATGCGGCCTCTCGCCGAACATCACCGCACTCGTCGCCAGCCGCGCGATCCAAGGGGTTGGCGCCGCGCTCCTCATCCCGGCAAGCCTCGCGATGTTGGGAGTGACTTTTAACGAGCACGAGCGCAACCATGCGATCGGGGTATGGGCGGGTGCCGGCGCGCTCACCTCTGCCATCGGTCCGGTATTGGGTGGCTGGCTCGTCGACCAGGTCTCGTGGCGTGCGATTTTTCTGCTCAATGTGCCGCTGGCGATCGTCGCGGCGGGACTCGCGGCCGGCTTCGCAGCCGAAAGCCGCGATGACAAGGCAAAATCACTGGACTGGGCCGGGGCGGCCACGGTCGCCGCGGGTCTGGCCGCGATCACCTGGGGGCTCGGCGCTATTCCCGCATTGGGATTTTCTGACAAAACCGTACTCGGCGCGCTCGGATTGGGATTTGTATTGCTCTCGTTGTTTCTCGCAATCGAAGCCCCGCTAGGCGCGCGGGCAATGATGCCGCTATCGCTGTATCGCTCGCGCAGTTTTTCCGCGGCCAACGCATTGACGCTGTTGCTCTACTTCGCGCTGGGCGGCGCGCTGTATTATCTGCCGTTCGGCTTGATCAGGCTCGGCGGCTACTCCGCGACGCAGGCCGGCGCGGCGCTGCTTCCGTTTGCTCTCATTATGGGTTTCGGCGCGCAATTCTCGGGCAAGCTTTCCGACCGCTTCGGGCCGCGGCGGTCGCTCGCCTTGGGACCCATTATCGCAGGCTGCGGTCTGGCGCTGCTGGCTTTTGCCGATTTCCGGCGATCCTACTGGGCTGGAGTGTTTCCGGCGATTTGCGTATTTGGCATCGGCATGACCACCACGGTTCCGCCGCTGACCTCGACGGTGATGTCGTCAGTGGGCGAAGCCCACGCCGGGGTCGCCTCGGGCGTCAACAACGCGGTCGCCCGCGTGGCCGGTCTCTTTGCAGTTGCGGCGCTCGGCGCAGTTTTGTTCGCCAGCTTTTCGCATCATCTTTCCGTGACGCTGCCGGCGCAAGCCAACGAAGCGCTGAATGCAATATTGGCCGGACAAGCCGGCATCACCGAGCACGCAACGGCAGCATTCGAACACGCGCTACGCAGGGTGTTGCAGGTGGCGGCGTTCTGCTCCTCGCTAGGCGGCATCGGCTTTTGGTTGTGGATAAGACCGATTGGATCGCAGGCGGCGCGCTGACGCCTGCGTTCTTGCGGTCTTCGATCACGACCGAAGGCTCATCCGCCATCCGGCAGTTGGGTCATCCGCGTCGTTTTGACCGTGCGCCGATGTCTTCCGGTCTTCCCCCACAAGCAGACCTTTTCAGAGGCGGTCTGTATGTCTCAAAAGTGCCATCAACGGACATCAACCAACCGGCGCGGTTAGCTCGTTTTGCACCAGACGGAAATTATGACGCGGTCGCGTGCTACAGCGACGCCGCAGCAGCTTCCTCAGCATCGTATGGAAGAAATATCCATGCCGCCACCGACATCCATTCCCGCATCCTTTCGGCGTGTTCCGAGGGGTTCTCGCCTGCTGATCGGTAGAACCGGCCGGCTTGGCGCGAGGCGGCTTGAATTTTTCTGGTACGATCCAGCCTCAGACGCTGATAAGCCTTCAGTCTCGACGGAATTTCGTCGCGGCTTGCGCGCTCGAGCAGAACGGCGAGTGCAAAGCCGTCCTCAATGGCTTGTCCGGCGCCCTGGCCGAAATGCGGCACCATCGGATGCGCGGCATCACCGAGCAAAGTCACGCGCCCGCTCGACCAGTATGGCAACGGCTGCCGGTCGTAGATACCCCAGCGAAAGGTTTGATCGAGCGCACCGATCAGGTCATGGACGGGAGCGTCCCAGCCTTCATATTCACGCGCGAGCGATTTGACGTCACCGGGCGCACGCCAGCTTTCCTCCATATCAAGAGAGCTTGGTACGAACGCGACAATATTCATCAAGCGCCCCTGTGAAACCGGGAAACAGATGAAGCTTCGGCCTGATCCCATCCACATGTTCAAGCCGCGCAGCTCTGCGCCTCGTCGAAGCCGCTGTGTCGGCACGAGACCCCTGTAGGCCATGATTCCTTCGCTGGTTGGGTGGGTCGTCAGTCCGATCGCGCGCTGCACAACCGAATGGATGCCGTCCGCACCTATGACGACGTCCGCGACGTGATCCCTGCCATTGGCAAAAATCAGCCGCGCTCCGATTTCCGTTTCAGTGACGCCGACGCATCGATGGCCGAGATTCACTTCGGCTTTGACCGCGCTGAGCAGCATGTCCAGAAGTTCGACGCGGTGGATCTGATAGGTTTGCGGCGCAACCGACGCAGGTGCCGTCGGAACAGGATATCCTTTCGAAGTTCGCAGCGAGAGGCCCTGGCTCCGCGTGTTGATCTTCTCGATCGCGTCGCGAAGACCGAGGCGCTTGAGCAAGGCGACGGCATTGGGGGAAATGGATATGCCGGCGCCGGCCTCACGCGGCGATGCTGCCTCTTCGAAGAGCGTTACATTGATGCCCCGTGCAGTCAGCGCCAGTGCCGCGGTCAACCCGCCGATTCCGGCTCCGACAATGGCAACGTTCAGTCTGTCGTTCATTTTGACACGATCCGGCAATCGAACGTGGTCCTGAGGTCGCAATCGTCAGTCAGTTGTCAGTCGCCAATGACATCTTCGAGCAGCACCCATCTGTTGCCGTCGAACCGCGCCATCCTGGCCTTTCTCCATCCGATCCGGTTCGATGGGCTGATGTTTATCGTCACGCCCGGCAGGAAGATCGGTAACTGGAGATTTCGGATGTTGGTCGCCTGCCTTATGAGGTTCTCGCGAGATAGATCGTCACCACAGTTTTTCAAAATCTCGACGATGAATTGAGCGGTCGAGTATGCGAAAGCCGTCTCCTCGATCTGCTCGTGCGGCGCCCACTCTTTCATGAAGGCTCGATACTCCTTCATGCCGTCGTCGGCATCCCACATCGGATCCTCAGGTGACTTCAGCCAGAACGCCGTGACCGCGCCGGTTGACGCTGCAAACCCTGCGGGACGCAGAACGGATGCGATGACGCTGACGCCGGATAACAGCACATGCTGGACCTTCCACCCAATCTCGTGGGCCTTGCGAATGGCCTGGGCCGCAAATCGCGCGTTGGACGCATGAAACAGCGTATCGGCACCGGAGGCCTTGAGTGCCAGGATCTGCGAATCGATCGTCGGCTCCGTGATATCATAGGCGGCCTCTGCAACGATCATGGTCGAGGCTCTTGCTCCGAGAGCGGCCTTGAAGCCGGTCAGGTTGCCTTTTCCCAGATCATCATTCTGATAGAGGACAGCGATCTTCGCGACGGGCCGGGACTTCAGCAGATACTCGGCGTAAAACCTTGTCTCGACGGGCTGTGGTATCATGAACGTCGTTGTCCATGGCAAGTTGTCCGGGTCGTCCAGTTTCGGGGTGCTCGCAAGCAAGGCGATCTGCGGCACCGCCTTGCTATTGAGGTATTTCGCCACAGCCAGGTTGGTCGGGGTTCCTATCGACCCTACGATTGCAAGAACGCCATCGCTTTCCACAAGCTTTCGCGTCTGCTCAACCGTTTTGGACGGCGTGAAGGCGTCGTCAAGCGACACCAGCGTGACCTTGCGTCCATTGATGCCGCCCGACGCGTTGATCTTCCTCAGATAGGCCGCCTCAACTCTGCCGAAGACGCTCAGTGAAGAGAGCGGCCCACTATACGGAACAGTTTGCCCAATCCTGATTTCGGTATCGGTGACGCCGGGACCGTACCGCTTGTCTGCCCCCGCAACCGGCGAAACACAGAGAATTGAAAGACTTAGCGCTATATGAGCCACCGGACGGATCATGGGACATGTCTCTTTGTTGGCTGCTCTGACGATCGTCTGCCGGGAGAGCTTTGCTCTCCCGCCCTGCAGGAGGATGCTGTAAAATCCAGACTGCGTCCCGAAGTTCTCCCGAAATTTTCCGAAACCGAACGCACGAGGCGTCCTTGTTGAAGTCATCACAGCCTTCGATTGTCGTCGGCGACCGGACGGTGGATTTGGCTCGTGAATTGCTGCTCGACGGACGTGGCGAAATGGTCCCCCTGCGGCCGCGAGCCTGGCTGGTGCTGCGGCTGCTGGCTTACCGGGTTGGGCGCCTGGTGAGCAAAGACGAGATATTAGATGAAGTATGGCCGGACTGTGAGGTCACGGAAGACTCGCTTGTCCAGGCCATCGGCGACATCAGACGAGCTCTGGGAGACGCGGGCCGATCGTCTCTGAGAACCTTGCCTCGCCGCGGCTACATGCTGGTCGTCGACAAAGAGCGAGAAGATAGCTCAACCGCTTCCAGCGGCGTGGCCTCGGTCCCGTCCAGCATTGGCGAATTTTCAGCTTCATCGTCGACACCTCATTTGTCGATTGTTGTTCTGCCGTTCGCCAACATTGGCGGCGATCCTGAACACGAATATTTCGTCGATGGCGTGACCGAAAGTCTTACGACGGACTTGTCGCGCATAGCCGGCGCGTTCGTCATTGCCCGCAATACGGCGTTTACCTTCAAGGGAAAGGCCGTAGGCGCCAGGCAGATCGGCCGTGAACTCAATGTGCGTTACGTGCTGGAAGGGTCGGTGCAGCGCAGTAGCAACCGGTTTCGCCTGAATGTTCAGCTCACCGACGCCGAGACCGAAGGCCATGTGTGGGCCGAACGTTTCGATAAGCCGGCCGCAGACGTGTTTGAGTTGCAAGACGAGATCGTGTCCCGGCTGGCCAATACGTTGAATGCCGAACTGATCAATGCCGAAGCACGGCGCGCGGAGCGATCGCCTCTCCCGGACGCCATGGATCTATATTTCAGGGGCAGGGCTTTCCAGAACAAGGGCGTGACACCTGCGTTCACGACGCAGGCAAGGCATTTGTTCATAAGTTCGCTGGCTCTCGATCCCGGCAATATCGAAGCCGCGGTTGCAGCAGCCCAGGTCGATCTATCGGTGGGCTCGGCCTTCATGGCCGATGACGGAAAGGCACATTTTGACGCCGCGGAGACCGCCTTGAACAGTGTGTTGTTCCGTGCGCCCGACCATCCGAGAGCCCACATGTTGCTCGGCGCAGTTCAAATACAGACCAGTCGCGTTGCCGATGGTATCGCCGAATGCCGACAGGCGTTGGCGTTAGATCGGAACCTGGCCGATGCGCACGGGTTCATCGGACTTGGCAAGTATCAACTGGGGCGCGGCGAGGAAGTCGAGACGCACGTTCAAGAGGCCCTTCGACTGTCTCCCCGCGATACGCGCGCCTACCTTTGGTTCATGTTTGTCGGGATGGGCAAGTTGACAACCGGTGCAGACGTTGAGGCCGTGGATTGGTTTCGCCGGAGCATCAAGGCCAATCGAAATCACGCGCTTTCCCACTTTCAATTCGCCGCGGCGCTGGCGCTCGTGGGGGATCTAGGAGAAGCGAAATCCGTTGCGGAAGCCGGGCTGGCGCTTGATCCCGGCTTCACCGTCCGTCGATATCGGATCAACGCGAAAGGCAACCATCCGGTCTATCTGGCGAAACGCAAGCGCTACTATGAGGGTATGCGAAAGGCTGGGATACCGGAGGGTGAATGACCGCTTCGGGTACAAACTGAGAAGAACTCGGCACGCGCGTATGCCTTCCGCTCTGTTGCTCAATTCGGACATTGCTCGACGCAGCCGGCACTTCGCGTTTGTGCCAGAACGTGACGTGAAGGTGCATGTACACGTCGCTCGCTTAAATACGACTTCAAGCTTCGTGTTGGGTAACACTCCATGTCTTGTGAACTTCAATTCGTACTCGGTCAGCGAGGTAATGGTGCGCTTTTCGGTAGGGTCACCGACCTGATTTGCAAAGGTACTGGCCTGTATGTCGACGCTGAGGACGTTGCTTGCTTCGTCCAGCGAATATCTCACGGCGACCTATGCAGGTGTCCGCCGTGAGGCCGTGCCGAGCAAGGTCGGCCAGCAAGGTGCCGACGCTCAAAAGTGCCATGAACGGACTCGTGCACCGCAGCAATTCTCTCCTCGTCGGCGCGGCCGAGCGATGAGACGGGGACGGTGAGGCCGAGTGCCTTTGCAGGACAATTGCACAGTCAAATCGGACAGCTCCTCGTCCGTGAGAATGCAGCACGGTTTTCAGGTCACGACGCAAAGAAAAAATGGTTGAGCTAGCTCCTCGCGCGTACAAAAATCGCATAGAAGATGCCCGCGAAATTGGGCGGCATCCAGATCCATTCGCCTATTCCGCTCTCTCCTCCATTGTTGCGAAGTCGGCTTTGCGCAAGCGATCACCATTCAGGCGGTTTTCCGGCCAGCAATGTACCCGTACACAAAAAGAACAATGATCGCGCCGACCACCGCGCCGATCAAACCGGCTCCTTCGTTCGGTCCGTACCAGCCGAGCATTTGTCCGAGGAAGCTGGCTACGAAAGCGCCAACGATGCCGAGGATGGCGGTGAGGATGAACCCTTGTGGCTCATTGGGTCCCGGCATGATGAACTTGGCGATAACGCCCGCGATAAACCCGATGATGATCGTCCAGATGATGCCCATCTCGCGTTCCTTAACGGTTTAAGCGTTTAAGTGTTCTGACCGGGAAGGCGGCCGTCCGGCGTGTATTTGTCGACGGCCGCCGGCAATTCGCGCGAAAGCCTGGCGAGAAGCTCGTCCTGCGAAAGGCCGGTTTGCTTCTCCAGGGCTGCCAGGACGTCCGCCCCAATCGCCTGTTTGAGTTGAGGTGGAGCAATCTCCTTGTTGGGGCCGTCATTGACCCACGACTGAGCAACCTCTCCTTGACCGCTCTGCTTGAATCGCTCGAGCAATTCACCAAGACCGCCGCCCAGAAGACCTCCCACGCCGGCCGTGGCGCCTTCTCCACCCAAGTTACCGAGCACGCCGCCCAAACCCGGTTGCGTGCCGCTGCCGGGCTTGTCTCCGGCTGCTCCTGCGCCCTTGAGCATCTCGACGATTTTGTCGCGGTTTTGGTAGCCCGCAATCGCGAGCAATCCCAAAAGTGCTGTCATCGATGGCATTTTGCTGGCCATTCTAATTCTCCTTGGCTGGTTGCTTACGTTGTCATCCTCACTTCAATTGCACGCTAACGGCGCCGGCGGTCGAACTGATCCAGCATGTGCTATTCTGCAGTCGGCGTTCCGAACAAAGAGGTCAACGCATCTGGAGCCGTCTGTTCACCAAGCTACGCCTCGGTCGCGGCACGCTTGCCCACATCCGGAATGATTGGCTGCCGCGCTGAGCTCTGGCGCATTATGGGATTGCCAGATCGCCGGGAGCCTCCATTGGTCGAACCGCAGGCGGCTTGATTTATATCAATCCTACCCAGCTCGGAGGCGCATGCAATTCAAGCGCAGGGACAAACCGGGAGGAAATGCTCTGATATGAGTACAACTCTCGATGAAGTCAGAAGCTATATGAGCTTCTTTGGCTGGTCCGACGGAGGAAATCCAGGATCGGTTAAACGGGACGTCAACAACAAAATAATTGCCTTCTACCAGGACGCTACATGGATGGCCGACGTTGAGCGAGCGTGCGTCACGCTCATACGCCTTGTCGATCGCACCGACGACCCTGATTTGCCCGGTGGCGCCCGGCACTAACCGGCATCTCAAGCGTTATTGCCGACATCCATCACTGAAGGGTCCCGTGGCCCGACGCAGAATTTTGATCGTGGAAGATGAAATTACTCTCGGAGACGAATGCACCTCTCACGCCGAAGAGGCGGGCTTCGAGGTGGCTGGACCATACTCAAGACTGAAAGACGTCCCAGCGGACCTTACTGGTATCTCAGGCGCAATTCTCAACATCGGTGTATGCGGAGATCTGAGCTAAGCTCCTACCGCGAGGTCGTCGAGGCGCTGATCCGAACGGTCGCGCGATGAGCGCAGGCTGATCATCCTTTGGCTATAATTTCTAAAGCGATCAGCACGCCCGCAATCTGGCGCGTGTCGTCGTCAGCATTGAGGATTGCGACCTCGGCCTCCGACTTCGGATTCGGTCCGGCCTGCAACATGCCGTCGGGACGAACCATGACGCTCGAAAAAGGACAAGTGGCGGCGCGCTCAAAGAATTCGCGCAGTTCTGGATGTAGGCCCTCGCCACGCAAGGCCGCGAACGCGCTGAAGTCACCTAAGGAGGTCATGCCGGGGCTCCCATGCATCTTGAGACCGCCGAGACACTGAATTGTCAGCAGCGCTTTGACACTCCGATTCTTGACTCCAAATTGAGGCTGGGGACCGATGCTAATTCGATTTGAAGCAACGAAACGGAGTGCTGTGTCCGCAATGAGAGTTTACGCGCGCTGGGAAGAGAAAAGAGCGTGCAATGGGAGACGAAATCGCAGTCTGTAGGCTGATCAATTTCGAAACGGCGACCGATGGCGCCGCCGTCAAGCTGGTCGTCGAAGATACCACGAGCTGTACCGTGGGGATCATTCTCCCAGTGGATCTGTTAACGGCATTGCTGATGACATTGCCGGCCATGGCATCGAGCGCAGTGAAGTGCGCTAACAACGATCCAGACGTTCGGATCACATATCCCTTGAGAGAGTTCCAAATCGAGCTGGCACCCGACAACCTCCGTATTTTGACGATCGGGACGCCGGACGGATTCACGGTCTCCTTCAGCCTGACGGAGGAGCTCTCGCAAGAGCTGGGCAGGGCGCACCTCAAAGGCGGCGGACATCGCGCTAAGGTGCACTGAGCGTCACTCGCGCCAAGGCCGTTTCCAAGCTCTCGGCATGATTTCGAATGTCAGAGCAAGGATCGGAGTGCCGCGACCTTGACGCCTTGCAAATTGGGAGCTCCTTCGCAGTAGTAGGCCCTCAAAATGAGTTTCTCTCCCCTCAATCTCTACGCTTTTGCGACCGCGCGCGGGCAATTCTTGAGACCGGATATCCAGGCCCTGCTCAGGAATGCGTCGGGCGGCCTTTTCTCCGACTTCGCTAATCCACATGAACTCGTCTTGCGCCGAGAGGGCGACGCTCTCCGGAAGCGGTTGGATGTACTGCTCTTTGGCGAGTCATCGCGTCCGGTTGAGCACCGGCGCCAGGCGGTGACGATCGTTCGCTGACTTCCGCAGTCGCGTTTCGCGCTTTATTCGTGTTCTTTTTTGAAGCTCGGAAGGATTTGGCCCGTCGCTCGCGCGCGAGCAGCTCGAGCTTGCGTTTTCGAGAGAGCCGATCCGCTCCTTGCTTTCAAATCGGAAAGAAACGAAGTCGAGATGCGCTTGCGAAGCGCCTCCGTCATGAAACGCAAAGGGCGACGACGCTCGAGTTGAGCTTCGCCGCCAAACGCATCTTTGTATCGTTCTGGCAAAACCACCGCGGGCTTCGCTACTTCCGCGACGAATCACCTCTACTAGAAGAGAAGTCGATTACCTGCGCAGTTTTCGTCACCGTTGAGTCGCGTGGCGCCTCGCTCTCTGGAGGTGGCATAAACTGCCGCTCCATCGCGCGCCGACCTGTCGGATCCTGCTCCTCGAAGGTCTCGGTATCGGTAATTTCGATGGCGATGATCGGATTGGCGGCGCTTACCGTTCGCGTGGCGCCGGTGAGGGATTGTAAGATCAGGGAATGGTCCGGACATGCGAGCGGGATTTTCTGCAGCTTCTTCAGAGGCCCACGCAAATAGGCCCAGTGTTTGACAAGAAGCGACCAATCATGGCCATCCTTCAATGCACCGTTGAGCAGACCGTAGGAGAGCGGGTCATGGAAGAAGAAGCCCAAGTTGGCGGCGATGTCGATCGCGTAAGGTCCACTGGGCAACTGCACGAAGATGCCAATTTTGTCATCGGCCATTTTGACGAGTTTCATGGCGTTCACCGTTTGACAAGAGAATTGTCAGGTCGCGCTTGCGCGCGATGTCCCAGCGGCGGGCTGCGGGCAGACCATCCGTGCGGGTGACACGGTGGCAAGGAACGGCGAGCGCGATCGGATTGACGGCGCAAGCATTTGCCATCACGTAGGCGGCGACCTTCGGATAGACGTTGTTGATCAACCGGGCCAGGTGCATATAGCTGATCGTCTTACCCACGGGGATCGCACGGATCTGCTCCCAGATCCGCCGCTGAAGCGGCGTCCCGCGCATGTCGAGCGTAAGATCGAGCCCCTCGGAGGGCCTTTCGGTGTAACTGACCACCTTCGCAAGGTCGTCGCGGACTATCACCTCGTTCGCGACGAGGGTGGCTTTGGGAAAGCGACCCGCGAGGTCCGCTTTCAGCTCACCGGCGGCGTCGCCGAGCAGAATAGCGCAAACGCCCTTCGCGCTGCGAGCGAGCAGAACCTTGCCTAACGCGCTGTCGCCGACCCCGAAGAAGAGAACGTCGGCCGCCGTGTTGGCGGGCTCGGCCGCCGGTAGGAGCCGCGAGGCGGCTTCGGATGTCATGAGGTTCATGATGTCACTCCCTCTTTGTCCTCATGATCGACGCTACGCGCACTCGCTCTGGCCTGAACTCCGATGTTTGCTTTCAAACTGAGAATGCTCGGGAAGCCTTCCGCACAAAGAAAGAGCGGCGGAGGCGGGCGGCGCGGCGCAGAGGTTTCAAAAAAGTCAGTGAGGTCGCTGCGAGAAACGCGAGTCCCGGCTCGTGCGAAGCTTCTCAGGATGCAGATGGCGAACTCGTCATCGGGACCAGCCGGCGCGCCGCGGTTCAGTGGCTTGCGAGGCTTCCCGGTCCAGCAGGGCGCGCTTGCGTTCCACGCCCCAGGCATATCCGGAAACCGATCCGTCGTTGCGGATCACGCGGTGGCACGGAATAGCGACCGCGAGCTTGTTCGCCGCACAGGCGCCAGCGACCGCGCGCACCGCTTTGGGAGCCCCGATCCGCTGCGCGACCTCGGCATAGAAAACCGTCGCCCCGACGGGGATTTCCTGAAGCGCTTGCCAGACCCGCTGCTGGAAGGCGGTGCCGCGGATGTCGAGAGGCAAATCGAGACCGATCTCCGGCGCTTCCACGAATCCGACCACGCGCGCGACCATCGCCTCATATTCCCGGTCGGCGCCGATCAGGCTCGCCTTGGGGAAGCGATCCTGAAGGTCGTGGACGAGCTCCTCCGCGTCCTCCCCAATAAGGATCGCGGCGACCCCCTTCTTGCTCGATGCCACCAGAATGGCGCCCAGAGAGCTTTGACCGACAGCGAACCGGATCTCTTCGTTTTCCCCTCCGGCGCGATACTTCGATGGCGTCATGCCGAGCATGTCTGTCGATTTCTCGTAGAACCGCCCGCTCGAATTGAAGCCGGCGTCGTATATCGCCTCGGTGACGGAATTGCCGGAAACCAGACCTTCGCGGACCCTCTTGGCACGGTGTGCGGCGGCATAGCCCTTCGGCGTCAGCCCGGTGGCGGCCTTGAATACGCAATGAAAGTAACCGGGACTCAATCCGACTGCCTCGGCCAACTCCTCGAGCGATGGCTCCTCTTCGCTGGTCTCGATGATGCGGCAAGCCTTCGCGACCAGCGTGGCGTTCTCGACCTCGACCGAGGGCCCGTCCGGATTGCAGCGCCTGCAGGGCCGAAAACCAGTTGCCTTGGCGCTCGCCAGGCTATCGTGGAGCTCGACGTTCTTCGGGTTTGCCGTTCGCGAGGGGCAGGACGGCCGGCAATAGACCCCTGTCGTCGAAACCGAATACCAGAAGTGGCCATCGGCCTTCTTATCACGCGCGAGGACGCGGGCCCATCGCGGGTCATCTGCGACCGGCAGGGGCATCTGCTTCCGGAACTGAAAGGGCGTTGCGGTCATCGGTTTTTAGGTCTCCACGATATCGGAGACGTTGCCACCCGATTTCCGAGGGCGCACTCCAATCCTTGCTTTCAAATCGAAGGCCAGCGACGGAACGGTCGCGGGCTGATTTACCGTTTGGAACCCATGCCCTAGCTAGTCCGGGATAGAGCCAACCGCACGGTAAAGACGCTGACCGCGAGCAGTGGATATCTCTTTCGCAGGATTGGCGAAGCCCTCAGGCGGCGCGCTCAAGAATGGCGTCACTGAAGACGAATGGCCGGCCACGGCGTCGATGTTCTGCAGGGCGCGACGAAGCGCGCTGCTCGACGTGGAAAGCGTGTAGGGAAGGTAGACAATCTCGACGCCGAGCGCCGCGAAGTCGCGCTCGAGCTTGTTGCCGTTTTCGGTTCCCTGCCAGTCGTTCCCCTTGATCAGCACGTTGAAGCGAAGATCCTTCCAGATCTCGACCTTGTCGTGCGTCAACGCCGGGATCGCGGCGTCGACGAAACGAACGTTGCGGACAATCTCGATCCGCTCGGTAAGAGGAATCACCGGCGTCACCCCCTTGTGCCGGATCAGCACTTCATCTGCCACGACGCCCGCGATCAGATATTCGCAGTGTTCCTTGGCGCGACGGAGCAAATTAAGATGGCGGATGTGAAATAGATCGTATGCGCCCGGCGCGTAACCAATGCGGATCGGAAGTGCGTCCTGTTTTCACCGTGGGTTTCAGTGTGGCAAACACTACTGTGACGATGGCGAGGGCACGCTCCGCTTCCTGCGATGCAATCCAACATCGCTCACAGAATTACGCGTTCTCGCGCTACAAAAACAGACGAGGCCCGCACAAAGTGCGAGCCTCGTTCAACGAGAAATCAGATGAACTGATGGTGCTGATGCATTTCGATCAGGCTGCCGCCTTGAGCAACCCGAGCTGAGTCAGCGCGGTCACACCGTCATCGAGACCGATCTCCTCGGCGATCTTTCCGTTGATCACCTTCAGGATAGTGGTCCCGGTGAAGTGCATCTTCCGGCCGGTTGCTGCCGGAAGGCCGCTAATCAAGAAGTCGTTGAATGCCGGTCCCGTATGAGTACCGCCGCCTTCCCATTGACCGACGACATAGTCGCCTTCGGCGATCAGGTCCGCTGTGCCCCAGAAATTAAGATCAGGGAATGCGGCCCGGAAGCCGGTCATGAATGCCTTGATGTCCTCGCGGCCGCGGCGGGGCTCATGCAGCGAGTATTTCAGCAGCATGTCAGGTGCGGCGATCTCGTCGATGACCTTGAGATTGACGGTCTTGCCCCAGAATTCAGTGAACCAGCGGCCGACGAGCGCCTTGTTATCTTCTTTGCTCATGGAAAAGCTCCTTAATCGACTGATGCGATCACCGATCTCGATCGGTGACCTGCGCGCCGATCTAACTTCAATCCAGTTGGACCAAACTCCGTTTCTTGTCTTGGAATCGAACACCTTGTCCTTTGCCTATCGAAAGATGCGGGAAGGAACTTGCTCCCTCCGCACACATCCGCCAATACCGGAACTCATGTACGCTGCAAATGGGGGTTATTCGATCACCTTGTTGACGCGTCCGAGGCGCTTGCGCCACACGTCTTATGCTAGCTCGTCGAGTAGGGCCTTGGCCTGCTTCAAGTCCAACGTCTCAAAGCCGTCGGTGAACCAACCATAGATTGGAGCAAGGAGTTCTCGGGCCTCATTCCGTTTGCCTTGACCACGCCTGAGCCGCGCCATGCTCATAGCCGAACGTAGTTCCCAGGACTTTGCCCGCTGCTTGCGGGCGACCGCGAGCGCGCGCTCGAAATACGCTTCTGCTTTCGCCGCGCCCCGCTCCGGCTCCATCAACTCGATTTCTCCAGCGGTCCGGTGCAGTTCTGCTTCGAACCAACGTTCCCCGCCTGTTTCCATTGTCGCTGTTGCTTCGCCGAGGCAGCGCCAAGCGTCATTGTTTCGTCCAAGTTCGGCATAGGCCACCGCCAGCAATGACAAGTACCACGGCATATACAGTGTAGTTCCCGTTGCCCGCAGCGCATTGAACCCGGAAGTAAGCATCCGGTCCGCCTTCGGCGCTTTGCCGGTCAAGGCCGATACGCAGCCTTGATGCATCATTCCATATGCCTTCCAGAACGAGGCCCCCTTCTCATCTGCCAAGGCGACAAGCTCCTTGGTTAGCGCAGTTGCTGTTGCGAAACCTCCGCAAAAAATATGCGTCATCGCTGCGTTAGACATGGCGTACATCAAAGTCGCAGCGTGGCCGATCTCGCGCGCATCCCTGAGCGCCTGCTCATGGTCGGCGAGCGCGGCTTTCGGATAACCAAGCAACCACAAAGCCAAGGGCCGAAATGACAAGATTGCTACGCGGACGTCCTGGCCAAACCGCGTCGCCAGCGGACGATGTTTGGCAGGACTGTAAAATGCGAGCGCCTGATCGTAGTGCGCACGGCCTTCCGCGATGTCACCGGTCATCAGTAAGGAACTGCCCATGATGCGATGCCCAATCATGAGCGGAGCGCTCGTACCTTGTTTTTCGGCAAGCGCCAAGATCTCGGTCGCCAGCTTGCATACCGCGTCGCCGTTGAAGGCCACAAAGTTCGTGGCCAACAAGCCATAGAGGACCGAGAATAATAGCAGCGGATCTTCGGGAGGCTCTCCGAGGGCTTCAGCCTGTTCGATCAAAAGGCGCGCGCGCTCCACCGCATCCTTGGCTTCGGGTGCCGCATAGCCTTTAGTGTGCATAAGAGGGGCTACGAGCGCAGCCTGAAGCCTGATCTCTTCGCGACGAAGCGCCGGCGTGCTGGGTAAGGTCGCGAGTTGGGCGAGCGAACGTGTGAGCTGCTCGGCGGCTTCGACCAGCGCCGAGCGCTCCAGCGACCGCAATCCTGCTTTGCCCCACAGACCAGCGGCCTTGTCGATCAGCGCGGCCTCGGTGTAATGCCGCGCCAGCAGATCGGGCTGGCTATTAGCCATGTCCGCAAACTGGCTTTCGATGGTTTCGGCGATCCGAGCATGGAGTGCGCGTCTCGGCTGGCGCAGCAGGGTGCCATAGGCCGCTTCTTGCACCAGGGCATGCTTGAACAGGTACGTCGCGTGCGGCGGCACGCCTTTGCGAAACAGCAAACCGGAACGGTTCAGACGCTCGAGCGACGAGGTGAGTTCCGCCTCTGGCCTGCCCACCACGGCGGCCAACAATCCGTGAGAGAACTCACGACCGATCGCTGCGCCGATCTGTGCCACCTCCTTGGCCGGGCCGAGCCGGTCGAGCCGCGCCATCAGGGAGGCATGCAGGCTCGCAGGCACTGCCAGCACCGGAGAGGGAACTGCGGCCGCAGTCTGCATCGCTTCCCGCTCGGTCCCGGCCTCCAACACTGCCTTTGTCATCTCCTCGACGAACAGGGGAATGCCGTCGGTTCGCTCGATGATGTCTTGCCTGATGTTTGCCGGCAGCAGCCTGTCGCCGATGACGCGGTCGATCATGCTGCCGACGTCCCGATGTCCCAGCCGGTTAAGGGCAACGGCTGTTACGTGGGCTTGCGCGACCCAGGGCGCCTCGAACTCCGGCCGAAACGTCACAATCAAGAGCACGCGAAGGGTTTTGGTCAGGTCCACGGTGCGGCCGAACGCTTCCAGGCTCGTGGGGTCGCCCCAGTGCGCATCCTCCAAGATCATCAGCACCGGGCTCGAGCGCGCCAAGGTTTCCAATTGTAAGCCGAGGGCTGCAAGCGTTTTCTGCCGGCGTTGTTCGGGAGCAGGCTCCAATGCAGGGTAGCGTCCGTCGTTGGGAAGGGACAACATCTCGGCGAAGAGCGCCGCGTCTTGCCTGGACGTCGAAGTCTGCGCCAGCAGCGCCCCGAGCTTGTCGAGCCTTGTTTGCGGCGCGTCGCCATGTGCAAACCCGGCAGCACGTTCGAACTGCCCGATGAGTGGGTAAAAAGCGCTGTCCGTGTGCTGTGGCGAGCAGAAATAACGCAAGCGCGTAAGGGGTTCGGCCGCGAGGCCCTCCATGAGCGCGGCGGACAGTCTGGATTTGCCTATCCCGGCCTCACCGGACAGCAGCACCACCTGACCTTCGCCGATCTTTGCCTTCGACCACCGTCGCATTAATAGGTCGAGTTCTTCTTCTCGTCCGACGAGCGCAGTCAGGCCGCCGGGGTGCATGGCCTCGAAACGGCTCTCGACAGAACCTGCCCGCAGCGCCGCAAAAACTCGGGCGGGCCCGGCGACCCCCTTCAACTCCTTTAGCCCGACGTCCTGCAGCTCGAAGAGGTTGCCCAACAGCCTGCGCGTGGCCTCCGCTATGACGACCGTGTTCGGCTCGGCGATGGCCTGAAGGCGTGCGGCGAGGTTCGGGGTCTCGCCGACGATGCCGCGCTCCTGCGCGTCCCCCGATCCAACCAAATCGCCGACGACCACCATTCCGGTGGCAGCCCCTATCCGTACTTGCAAGGGCTCAGGAACCGGGAGCGCGGCGATCGCATCGATCAGTGCAAGTCCTGACTGGACGGCACGTTCGGCGTCATCCTCATGCGCTGTCGGATAGCCGAAGTAAATCAGCACGCCATCGCCCATGTACCTCGCGACGAAACCCCCGAACTGGCGCACGGTCTCGGCGACGCACCTCTGATAAGTCGAAATAACCACTTGAAGGTCTTCTGGGTCGAGACGGGCGGAGAGCGCCGTCGAACCGACGAGGTCCGAGAACATCACGGTGACCTGGCGGCGCTCGGCATCCGATAGCGCAGGCGTTGGTGCGCTTGCTTCAGTGCGCAAAACGGCGATCGCGTCGAGCAGCTTACGGCGGTCTCCGACAAACCCGACACCAAGGTCCTTCAAGTCCTCCGCCGTCAACCTCGGCAGGACCGTGTCGTCGATCCTATTCTCGCGGAATGTCGCCTCATACTGTTCGAGGCCCAGTCTCCGCAGCCAACCTCCGACATCCATTGCGGCGCCCCGCAGTTCCCCACCTCGCCATAATCCTAATCGATACCGACTGTCCATGGTAGCGCCTTTCCACGACTGCTTTGGGTCAAACTCAGAAGAGCTCGGTACGAGCAAATGTCTTCCGGATTGCCCTCGGAAGCGGACATCGTTCGATGCGGTAGGCATGTCTCAAAGGTGCCACTCGGGGACAACGGCGTTCGCGGAGCACCCGCCCGAGTCTGTTTTCGATGCACCGATCGCCGGTGCTCGGACGTAAAGCGCGAGTCGCTGTCTGCGGGAACCGTTTTGGCCGTGATCCGCCGTGTCGATGCCAAGCGCGCAATCAAGCAGAGACCTTCCTCCCGCTATTGATGTCGCAATCGAGGTAGTAATAAGGGAGTAGGTGCATCAAGCGCGGCAATTAAGTAGATCGCGCACTCATTTGACCGAAGGTTTTCTTGACCGGAATATTTACGCATGACTACGCTGTGGCACGCGCTACAGCCGGCGTACTCGAGGCTCACGAGTTATCGATTACTGCGGTAACCCTGGCTGATATTTGCGCGATCAGCACCGACACGAGCTTCGAAAAGAGCATATCGAACATGGACGAGGTGATCGCTCGCGAACGTCGCACGCTTTGCATAACGGATCAGAAAACGTCGCAATCTCGCTAGGTCGGTGATTGTCGGGCCATACCTCTAAGCGATGCGCTGCGGAGGGAAACAACTTGGTGATAAGTCCGGCGGGACTGGAACACGCAAAGGCCCATGGCTCTCGACAATACCCTTGAGCGGACGAAACAACCGGCGTCGCTTATTACGCTCATTGAGCTTTTCAGACTGGCTAAGTACGACGCGCTATGTGTGCGGGAGAGTTCGGTCATGAATGCCCGGAATTTTGGACTAGGCTCATACGCGTCGAGGCGATGCTCCTTCAGAAGGACGCGGACATTTGTCGCCAAGGTTCTCATGCGTTTCAGCGATGCTTACGCTGATCTCGCTCTGTGGATTGCTCCATGGTTGGGTGAGGATGGCGAAGACCGATAAATCGCATCGGTGGATGCCGCGCTGGACCTTGGACGGCGGAGCCCGTTGCTGGCGAAGTTCCCGGAAAACCGATGGCGCGCAATGTCATGGGTGATCATTTTCAAAACGTGAAACCAAAACGCAAGAGAACTTGCAATGAAGGCAGTCCTTCTTGGACAATCGAATACTCGCTCAGGTCAAATCACGGTCGATGACTTCAAAATACTTCGCATACGTGGTCGTGAGCGTCAGAGCAGGATCGTATGACGCGATCGCTAGTGGAAACAGGTATCCGTTCTTACGCGAATACTGTGGCGGACAAACTTCCACGATGGCCGGCGGCGAACAGAATTCAGGTATCTCGTTATGGTGTAGCTCGCCACGATGCGCAGAATAGTAAGGCGCGTATAGCGAAAGGGGTAACCACTTTGATCGTTTTGATTGTGGCTGGCTTTCGTTTAACTTTGAGACGGGCGTATGACGCGGGCGGCGGTCCAGACCATCGCTGAAAAGAAACCATCGCTGAGAACGGGCGCGGCTAATCGGAGCGCGGGGTGGCGTTTCGCTGATTGAACTTGAAGGGGGGCAGGGCAAGAAAGTGGGCCGGCCGCGAGGCTGTCCTGATCAGCGAGGCTACCATGAAGCGGGAACCTATTGGGACCGTTCTTGTCGGGCCAAGTGCGCTGCTGAGGGAGGGTCTCGGTCGGATCCTGGGTGCGGCTGGTTTTCGCATCCTCGCCTCGGTGTCGTCCGTGAACGATCCCGTCTTGAACTCGCTCCCGCAAGAGCAACCGATCTTGCTCGTCATCGACGTCAGCGATGATTTCGATGCTGCATTGCGATTGATCGAGTCGTTCAAGCAACGGTATCCGGCGGGGCGCGTCGCCGTGCTGGATCATCAGCAGCACCTGACACAGATGTTGTCGGCGTTTCGAGCGGGTGCCAACGCATATCTGGTCAAGGTCGCGACCTGCGATGCATTCATCAAGTCCCTCGAGTTGGTCATGCTCGGCGTGACGCTTTTACCTCCTGAAGTTCTGACTTTCATCTCTGACCGGCACGACCGCAATCAAAACGGCCACGCAACCGGCTACAACGGCCACGCAGTCGGCGAAGATGACGCTGACAACGGGTATGCAGATGACGATGATGGCGGTGACGATCGTGAAATGGTCGGGACCGAACCTGTAACGAATGGACATGAGCAGCATGCGGTGCCGAGCTATACGCCGCAGCTGTCGGCCCGACAACAATCCATCCTGGGCTGCCTGATCCAGGGTGATTCCAACAAGACCATCGCGCGCAAAATGACCATCACCGAGGCAACGGTGAAGGTTCATGTCAAAGCGATCCTTCGGAAGATTAGGGTTCACAACCGCACGCAGGCCGCGATTTGGGCGATGAGCACCGGTCCTTTCACCTCAGCCAAGGACGACGCTTTGCCCGCCTTGGACGGGCTGCCGGTTGAACCGTCCCCCAGTTTGGATGTCGCGCGAGTGCGGTCTGCGGGGCAAGAGGACAGATCGATGTTTTCGCCGACACCTAAACGGGAAGGGGCGAACCATATCGCGTTGCCCAACATCGTACGTCTCGTCCGCAAGGGTCTTCGCAGGACCAGTGATTGATCCGCTAGCGCCGCGGTTGGCGGCGATGGTCGCGCGGTGAGATCGGGCCGGCGATCCCGTCGTTGATTGCATCGCGCGCTGTCGCGCGCCGGGGAGGGATTGCAGTGTCCAAGTCCCGTTTCATCAAAATGGGCCTGCTGACGGTCGGCTTCTTCTGTTCGATCATGTCGGAGGGCGCAGCCGAATATAAGATCGACGTCGGAGACGTGATCGAGATCATGGTCGCAAGGGTGCCCGAGCTGCAGCGTCGTGTTCCCGTGAGATCAAACGGCACCATTTCGTTTCCACTGCTGGGCACACTTCCCGTAGCTGGCCTGCTTCCATCGGAGGTCGAAGCCAATATTCAGGCCGGGCTGGCTACCAAGATCTTTCGGCAGAGAACACCAGACGGGCGCGAAAACGCGGTCGCGATAGAGCCTGACGAGGTCACCGCCGTCGTGGTGCAGCATAAGCCGATATATGTGAACGGCGACGTGTCCAAGCCCGGTGAGCAGGCCTTCCGTCCATTTATGACCGCGCGCCAAGCCATAGCTCTCTCGGGTGGCTACGACATCCTGCGGCTCCGAATGGAGAATCCCATTCTTCTGTCGGCAGACCTGAGAGGCGAGTATGAGTCGCTTTGGACCGAGTTCGCCAAAGAAAGGGCGCGCGTATCGCGGTTGAACATCGGACTGGGAGAGAACGACACTCTGGATCAGAAGCTTCTGGCCGATGTGCCTATCTCTCCATCTCGGAAGGCCGAGATCGTAAGCGTCGAAGCCGAGTATTTGCGGACCGATCAAGCCGACTACGAGCGCGAAAAGGCGTTCCTTCAACACTCCATCCAGCAGGGCAATGAGCAAATCAAGGTTCTCTCGGAGCAGAATGCCAAGGAGGAACAGGGAGTGCAGGCCGACGTCGAGGAACTGCAGAGGATCAACGAACTCTTCGGTAAGGGCTCCCTGCCGAGCCCGCGCGTAACCGACGCCCGACGATCGGTGCTGCTATCATCGACACGAAAACTGCAGACGGCCGCACAGTTGATGCAGGTCAAGAAACAGCAGGACGACATTGCAAGACAGCTCGAGCGAATCGATGATCAGCGGAGAATCAAGCTGCTTCAGGACCTTCAGGACGCCCGTACGAAGCTCGGCCAGCTTCGAGCGAAGCTGCAGAGTGTCGGCGAGAAGTTGCTGTACACGGCGGCGAGGTCGCAAGTCATGCGCGGAAACGAACTCAAGCCCGACCTTGCGGTCATCAGAATGGGCAAGAGCGGCCCCGAGCGCATGACCGTGGATCAGGACTCCGAGCTTCAGCCCGGCGATGTCGTCGAGGTTACCTTGCGGATGGACGATACGGCTGGAAAGGACAAGATCGCGCAGACTGCCAGGTCTCCGGCGCAGACGCCACCAACGGCCGCGGCGCCATCGGTGGAGACACCACGAACGGGCATTGCTGCCGCTGAAACGGGGGCCGGGCAGAAAATCCTTCCCCGAGTGACGGACCATGAGCCGCCTCGAACAACGGCCGCTGCGACAACCGACGAGCGCAAGCATTGATAGCGGCTACGCCGGCTGAATTGCTGAGCGGCGGGTCCCTTTACAGCCTGCGGGAGGAAAAAAGGTGAGATGACAAAAGTTACAAGGCTCGCCCGCATCGGCACCGGGCTCACCGCGCTCACGATCGTTGTTTTATCGATTATGCCAATGCGTCCGCATCTGTTGGGAAATGACTATTATGAGCATCTCATCGCGTATTTTGTTACAGGCAGCCTGTTTGCGGTCGGATATCCGCGCCCTGGCCAATTACTGTCGGGCGCAGTCCTGTTCGCCGTGTGCGCCGGCTCATTGGAGCTCGCCCAATGGTGGATTCCCGCTCGGACCGCAAGCGTCGGAGGTTTCGTGAGCGCCACGATTGGTGCGTGGATCGGTCTCGTGATCACAGTGCTCGTCAGGCGGGTTCACGAACGTAAGTTCGTCGTCTCGTACAAATGAATAAGACTGCTTTCCCGCATGGCGGCAAGATTCACGTGGCACTTGAAAGACGGAACGGTTTGTTCGGGTTCGCGCGCTTCTATCGTTCTCGAAAGACTTCCTGCCGGTAGCGTACGAGCGGAGAAAGCAAGTAACTGATGATGCGGCGCGAACCGGTCTTGATCTCGACTGAAACGGCCATGCCGGACAGAAGCTGAACGGGCTCCCCCTCGATCTCCATCTGCGCGCGATCGAGTACGACGCGCGCGGCGTAGACCAGGTCCTCGCCGTTAGGTTCGCTCGTGGCGCTCTGCCCTCCGGGTGGCGTCGTTCGGGCAGGCCCGTCATGCCTGTCGCGGGCGATGGCGTCGTGCGAAATACTCTGCACCCTCCCATGGAGGAGACCATAACGCGTGAAATTGAACGCATCGACCTTGATTTCGGCATCTTGGCCGGCGACGACAAAGCCAATGTCGCGGTTCGACACCATTGCCTCGATCTCGAGTTCGCTGTCGCGCGGGACGACCACGGCAAGCGGCTGCGCGGGCGTGACCACTCCGCCAACGGTGTGCACCGCGAGCTGCTGGACGATTCCGTCGATTGGTGCGGTCAGAATCTGTAGCGTGGCCTTGCGTTCAGCCTTGATCACATCCTGGGCAAGGCCGGCTGCCTTTTGTTCGGTTTTGGTCAACTCATCGAACAGGATGCGACGGTACTCCGCATTCGCCTTGGAACGTGTTTCGGCGAGCGCCCCAATCGCGGCTTCCGCTTCGCGTCGTCGGCTTTGCTGGACCAGGAGCTCGTGCTGCTGTCCAACGAGATCCTGGAATTCGCTGAGATAAGCGAGCTTCGTGCCGACTTGGCGTTCATAAAGGGTCCGACGGACGTTCACCCGCTCGAGAAGCGGCGGAATGGTCGCTTCGACCTTCTCAATCATGGCCGTGATTGTGTCGCGTTCCGCAGCTTTCTGGGTGAGTTGTCCATCGATCTCGGCAATCCTGGCCCTGTGTTCCGCGATCTGGGTTGCCAGGAATCGGCGGTGCATCTCGACGAGTCCTTCGCTTGCGCCCGCCGGCGGCGTAAAATCTGCGGCCGCATCGCTCCGCCCCGCAAGCGCCGATCGGAGCCGGCTGACGTCGAGCTCGGCGCCGACGAGGTCGCTCCGGGCGTGCTCGACGTCCGAGGCGCTGATGGTGGGATCGAGCTCGATCATCACGTCGGCGGCCTTGACTGACGCGCCGTCGCGAACGCGGATTGCGCGCACGATGCCGGCTTCGAACGGCTGGACGACTTTGATCCGGCCGCTTGGAACGATTTTGCCCGGAGCCGTCGCCACCATGTCGACCTTGCCGAGTGACGCCCAGATCACGGCAACGCAGAACACTGCAATGATCGTCGCGCCAATGGCGCGGCCAATCGGCGACGGCGGCGTTTCGATGACCTCGAGCGTCGCCGGCAGGAACGCCGTCTCGTGGCCGCGGCGGCGGTCTCGCTGGTTGGGGAATTCGACGACCTTTCTGATTGGCGTCATTGGATCCCCGCTTGCAGGTAATGCAGGTTGGCGTAGGAACCCTTCGTGCGCATCAACTCATCGTGCGTGCCGTCCTCGACAATCCGGCCGCGCTCGACGGTGATGATTCGATCTGCGCGACGAACCGTCGACAGGCGGTGAGCGATGACAAACACGGTGCGGCGCTCGCATATCTGCTGCATGTTGTCCTGGATGATCCGCTCACTCTCATAGTCGAGAGCGCTCGTCGCCTCGTCGAAGATCAGGATGCGGGGGTCTGTGACGAGGGCGCGGGCGATTGCGATGCGCTGACGCTGTCCACCGGACAGGCTGCTGCCACGCTCGCCAACAAGCGTGTCGTAGCCCTCGGGCAGCTGGAGAATGAACTCATGAGCTCCCGCGAGCGACGCCGCGGCGACGATCTGCTCCATCGGCATGGCCGGATCGGCAAGCGCGATATTGTCGCGCACCGAGCGGTTGAACAACATGTCCTCCTGAAGGACCACGCCGAGCTGTCGGCGCAGCCAGGCTGGGTCCACCATCGCAAGATCGACGCCATCGACCAGCACCCGCCCGGTTTCCGGCACGTAGAGGCGCTGAACGAGTTTTGCGAGCGTGCTCTTGCCGGAGCCCGACGGCCCGACGATTCCGACGACCTGCCCCGGAGGCACGTGAAAGCTGACGTCGTGCATGATCTCCGGTCCGTCGACGCGATAGCGAAAGCCGACGTGCTCAAAGGTGACGTCGCCACGGATCGCCGGCAACGCCGCGCGACCCGAACCAATCGTCGGCTCTGGACGGGTGTTGAGGATATCGCCGAGCCGCTCGATGGAAAGACGCGCCTGGTGGAAGTCCTGCCAGATTTGGGCGAGCCGCAGCACCGGAATGCTGACGCGACTGGCCAACATGTTGAAGGCGACGAGTTCACCGACAGTCAGGTTTCCCTCGATGACGAGCTTGGCACCAAAGAACAGAATGGCGGCGGTGACCAGCTTGCTGACGAACTGTATGGCCTGGCTCGCCACGTTGCCGAGGCTGAGAACGCGAAAGCTGGCCGCCACATAGGCGGCGAGTTGTTCGTCCCAGCGGCGCTGCATCTGCGGTTCGACCGCCATGGCTTTCAGCGTCTCGACGCCGGTGATGCTTTCGACGAGGAAGGCCTGGTTTTCGGCTCCGCGTTGAAATTTTTCGTCTAGGCGTCGGCGGAAAAATGGCGTCGCACCCGCCGAGATGCCGATGTAGAAGGGAAAGGCGCCAAGGACGATCAGGGTGAGCAAGGGCGAGTAGATGACCATCACGCCCAGGAACACGACTGTAAACACGAGGTCTATGACCAGGGTGAGGGCCGAACTCGTAAGGAAATTGCGGATGTTCTCGAGCTCGCGTACACGAGCGATCGAATCCCCTGCGCGCCGTGTCTGAAAATAAGAGAGCGGAAGCGACATCAGATGGCGGAACAGGCGCGCGCCCAGCTCGACGTCGATGCGATTGGTGGTATGGGCAAACAGGTAGGTACGTAGCGCGCCGAGAACTGCTTCGAAAACGGCAATGGTTGCAAGGCCGATCGTGAGGACCTCGAGCGTGCTCAGCCCGCGATGCACGAGTACCTTGTCGATCACGACTTGAAAGAACAAGGGAGTGACGAGCGCGAAGAGCTGGAGGAAGAACGACGCGATGAGCACTTCGCCGAGGAGATGACGATATTTATGAATCGCACCAATAAACCATGTGATGTCGAATCGGCGCGTGAGGTCCGAGAGTGATGCGCGGCGCGCCATGAGGACGAGGCGGCCGTCCCACGATGCTTCGAAGTCAGCGCGGCTCAGCGCTTCCGGGCGTGGTGCCGAGGAACGCTGAACGAGCACACGGTCTGCTCCGGCGTGACCGAGCACCACGAACCCGCCGTCCTTGAGTGCCGCGATCGCCGGCAATGGCGTTTGCGCCAGGCGCGCCCAAGTCGTCCGGACCGTCCGAGCCTTGAGCCCATACTCCTTTGCGCAACGCAGCATCTCCGTGATGCCGACTGCGGCCGTGCCCAAACGATGACGCAGCTGCGCTTGCTCGGCAGCAACGCCGTGAAGTCGCAACAACATGGCAAGGGCGAAGAGCCCCTGGTCGTTGAGCCGTTGGTCGTTGTCTTGGATCATGCGCGGGTTTCCATGGCTCCCAGCAGACCACGCAATCCGTCATTCGGTCGCCGCCAATTCCATTCGTTCGACCCTCACCGCGCTCAGGCGTGGTGAGGGTGCGGTGTAGCCAGGAATGCGAGGTTATCGTGGCCCCCGATCGAACCGAGCATCGAAGTGATCGCTCCAGCGCCGGTGTGGTCCTCGTGGAAGCCCGCCGCGGTGAATTGCTCCATCAGCGCCGCAAGATGGCCGATCTGGTCCCGGTTCGGGGTCGACGCGACGGCTCCTCCGCGCGGCAAGGCGTTGGGCGCGGCAGCGGACATAGCCGCGGGAGGATCGGTCACGGTGATCGTCTGCGCCGCTGTGGTCGCCGTTTCTCCCGTCGTCGTGTTGCTCGCCGTGACGGTGAACGTGGCAACCGGATGGTCCGTGCCCGTGTATTGGGACGACAGTGTCAGCCCGGTCAGCGGTTTTCCGAGCACGGACGCACCCTCGGTGATCGTCCATGTGTTCGTACCATCCGCTTGGAGGCTGCTCGTGACGGTATTCCCGGTCGGCGCCGTTATCGTCTCATATGTCGGCACGCCGCTGATCTTCACCGATATCGTGTCGTCGGAATCGACGGGTGTCGCCGTAAGCCCGAGCGGAATTGATCCGCCCGCTGTGACGTTCAATGACGTAGTGCCGATCGTCAGCGTCGGTACCTCCGCGGTCTCGATCGCAACCTGAGCGACGGACGTCTGCCACCAGTTGCTGGCGACATATTCATTCGATATCCAGAACGCATTGGGGTTGTTGGGGTCGACGGTTGCTGCGGAGTAATTGCCCCATGGTTGCACGCTGGCGCCGTTGCCCGAGTTGAAGAAGCTGGTGCTCGCTTGATACAGGGTGGGCGCGCTGAACGAGCCCGCCGGGGCGCTGCCCTGCTGATAGACGTAGTAGTCTCCCGGATACATGTTCGGGCCGCTGGCGGTGAAATTGATGATGACATCGCCCGAGGCATCCACCGCAATGGAAGGGTTGAAGGTCGCCACATTGGTGCCGATCGCGGCGCCGGATATGTCGCCTTGTCCCACGAGAGTCGGAGCATTGGGATTGCTCACGTCGATCTTGAACCAGTGGACCAGTGGCACGCTGGAGCCGATCGGCTTTATCTCGGTCACGCCATAGAGGAAGCCGTTGGCGTAAGCGAGGTTGCGAAGTCGCTTGTCGCTGGCGTCGAGCAGGAGGCTCGTTCCCAATTGCTGGGCGGTATAGGCGCCACCCTGATCGATATTGCCGAGGCTGATGGTGCTGGACGGTCCGAACGTGTTGCTGGCCGCGTCGTAGGTCTGCAACGCGACCACGACCTGGCTGCCGCCGGGGGAGTAGGTGCTTGCGTAGTAGGTCTTGCCATTGTTGCCGGCCACGAGTTTGAAGATGTTCTGATTGGACGGCAACAGCTGGCTGGCGACGACGGTCGGCGCACCGCCGTTGTAGATGCCACCGCCCGCGCCGGCGGTTTTGCCGATGACCCAGGCTTCCGTACCGGCCGTGCCCGAGACGTTGACGTTGTACTGGGTCGCTGTGATGTAGATGTTGGTGCCGTCGACCGACACCGTCGGGCTGTCGGCCGAGGTCAACTGACCGTTGATCGTGAGCGACGTGTTCAGCGACGCGAAGTACCAGCCATCGTTGGGATTGGAGTCCTTGGACACCGCAATGTCGATATTGCTGATCGTGTGGCCGGACGGCACTGTTGTCCATGATCACGATGTAACGTTGATTGACGCTGTCATACACGGCGCGCGGATGGTTCAGGGAACTGGCCGCCGTTGACCCGAGCGGCGAGAAGAAGTTGTAGACCGATTGCAGCGTCGGCGATCCGCCGGCGAGGTTGGTCCATTCGATCCGCGATCCCTCCATCATGACGACGTTGTTCGGCCCGACCGCAAGACCGTTGTTCGGCGGATAGGTCGATGTCACCGAGGGGCCGGAGAACTGCGTCTCGATCTGCGCCACGGCTGCAGCGGTGGCGATGGTCCAGTTGTAGCTCGCGGGGGAGCCGGAGATGTTCCCCGCGCCATCCGTCGCCTGGATCTGAATCGCGTGCGATCCGTTCGCCAGACCGGACAATGATAGCGCGCTCCCGGTGACCGTCGTCCATGTGGTCGCGCCGTCGAGCTTGTAGGCGTAGCTGACCCCGTTCGTCTCCGCGTTCGATGTCGAGAAAGTGAAGGCTGCGGTGCTGCTGCTGGTGACCGACGGGGGTTCCTGGCTGAAGATCGGAATCGGGGCGATCGTATCGACCTGCAGGGTGCCGGCCGGATTGCTATTGGTCGCGCCCGATACGTCGGCGATGTTGCCGGCCGCGTCCTTCACGGTCGCGCCATTGAGATTGAAGGACGATATGGCGAGGTCTGGCGTGTTCTGTCCGGCTGCGACCGTGTAGCTGAAGGTGAGGGCAGAGGTGCCGGAGCCGCTGACATAGGTCGCTGCACCGCCATCGTTGAGGGCGAGGGTCGGCGAGCCGCCGGTGGTGTTGACGGTCACGGCTCCGCTGAAATTGACCGTGATCGTCACCACCTTGCCGGCGTTGAGGTCGCCGGTGCCGCCGGTGATCCCGGTGCCGGAGGTCGCGATCGAAGAAATTGTCAGTGCCGGCGCCGTCGTGCCGATCTGGAGTGTGCCGGCCGGATTGTAGTTGGTCGCTGCCGACAGGTTGGCGACATTGCCGGCTCCGTCCGTCGCAGTCGCGCCGTTGAGGTTGAAGGAGGATACGACGAGGTCGGGCGTGTTCTGCCCGGCTGCGACGGTGTAGCTGAAGGTGAGGGCGGTGGTGCCCGAACCGCCGGTGTAGGTCGCGGTGCCGCCGTCGTTGAGGGTGAGGGTCGGCGAGCCGCCGGTGGTGTTGATCGTGACCGCCTCGTTCATGTTGACGGTGAGCGTGACCACTTGGCCGGTGCCCAGGTTGCCGCTGCCATTGGTGATCCCCGGTCCCGAGGTCACAATCGACGCAACGGTCGGTACAGCGGTATCGATCTGCAGTGTTCCGGCCGGATTGTTGTTCGTAGCGGCCGACAGATTGGCGGTGTTGCCGGCTCCGTCCTTCACGGTCGCGCCATTGAGATTGAACGCGGATATGGTCAGGTCAGGCGTGTTCTGCCCAGCTGCCACCGTGTAGCTGAACGTCAGCGCAGCAGTGCCCGAGCCGCTGATATAGGTCGCGGTGCCGCCGTCGTTGAGGGTGAGCGTCGGCGTGCCTCCGGTAGTGTTGACGGTGACGGCCGTGCTGAAGTTGACGGTCAGCGTGACCACCTTACCGGCGTTGAGGTCGCCGGTGCCGCCGGTGATCCCGGTTCCGGAGGTCGCGATCGAGGACACCGTAGGCGCCGTCGTGTTGATCTGCAGCGTGCCGGCCGGATTGAAGTTGTTGGCGCCCGACAGGTTGGCGATATTGCCGGCTCCGTCCATCGCAGTCGCGCCGTTGAGGTTGAAGGAGGACACGACGAGGTCGGGCGTGTTCTGCCCGGCTGCGACAGTATAGCTGAAGGCGAGGGCGGTGGTGCCCGAACCTCCGGTATAGGTCGCGACGCCGCCGTCATTGAGGATGAGCGTCGGCGAGCCGCCGGTGGTATTGATCGTCAGTGCCTCGCTCATGTTGACGGTGAGCGTGACCACCTGGCCGGTGCCCAGGATGCCGCTGCCATTGGTGATTCCGCCGCCGGAGGCGGCGATGGAGCTCACGCTCGGCACGATGGTATCGATCTGCAACGTCCCGGCCGGATTGTTGTTCGTAGCGGCCGACAGATTGGCGGTGTTGCCGGCTCCGTCCTTCACGGTCGCGCCATTGAGGTTGAAGGCGGATACGGTGAGGTCGGGCGTGTTCTGCCCGGCTGCCACCGTGTAGCTGAATGTGAGGGCAGAGCTGCCCGAGCCGCTGACATAGCTCGCTGTGCCGCCGTCATTGAGGGTGAGCGTCGGCGTGCCACCGGTGGTGTTGACGGTCACGGCCGCGCCGAAATTGACGGTCAGCGTGATCACCTTGCCAGCGTTTAGATCGCCCGTGCCACTCGTAATGCCCGGCCCACTCGACGTGATCGAAGAAACCACAGCGACGCCGCCAAAGACCTGAACAGGCGCGGCTGTCGCGGCGTTGTTGGGGCCGGTCAAGCCGAACGGGGCGAGGATCGTGCTGAGGACGTTATAATGATTGTAGGCTGCACCGTAGTTTCCCGGTACGACGTTGGCACCATACAACAGGGTTGGAATCTGGTTGGCAGCCTCGTTATCGTTTTCGTCCCACGTCACGACAAGGAGCGAATTGTTGGCGAGCGCCCATTGAGCATATGCGCCCAGGTTCTGCTGAAGCCATGTATCACCTTGCGCGATCGTCCCGTCGTGCATGTCGTTTTGCGGATTGGGAATGACGAACGAAACGGCTGGCAGGCTCGAATAATTGCCGTTCGCAAAGAGTGCTGGAAAACTGGTGAAATCTGTTTGAACCGAGCGGCCCTCGGGGAATGAAACCCAGGGCTCGTGGTCGGAGCTATTGCCTGTTCCGGAGTCGTCCACGTAGCCCGTGAAGGTGAGGCCCGCGTTTTGCAATACCGTGTACAGTGTTGGATCCGGAAGGCTGTGGCCATCGGCGTCGTCGGCGATGCCGAATGTCGAGCCGGCATAAAGGGCGAAATAGTTCGGTTGGCTCGGATGAGTCTCCGCGGTGAAATTGGTTAACGAGGCGCCGTTGGACATGAGACTGTTGATGAACGGTGCTTGCGCGCTATTGCCAGTGATCTCGTTGTTGTTCTTATTTTCTTCGACGACGACCACTATGTGGCTATAGTTTGGTATGCCCGTCGTATTCACTGTCAACGAGCCAGCCGGATTATAGTTGGTGCCGCCGGACAGGTTGGCGGCGCTGCCGGCGCCATCGCTGACGGTGGCGCCGTTGAGATTGAACGAGGAGACGATGAGGTCGGGTGTGTTCTGCCCGGCCGCGACCGTGTAGTTGAAGGCGAGGGCAGAGGTGCCCGAGCCGCTGACATAGGTCGCCGTGCCGCCGTCGTTGAGGGTGAGCGTCGGCGTGCCGCCAGTGGTGTTGACGGTCACGGCCGCGCTGAAATTGACACTCAGCGTGATCACCTTGCCGGCGTTCAGGTTGCCGCTACCATTGGTGATCCCGGCGCCGGAGGCCGCGATCGACGTCACGCTCGTCCCATTCTGGATCGAGATCCGCGCGACCGACGTTTGCCACCAGCCGTTTGCGATATATTCGTTCGAAAGCCAGAACGAATTGGGGTTGTTCGGATCTACGGTCGTCGAGGAATTAAGGCCCCAGCGCTGCACGCTGGCGCCGTCGCCTGAGTTGAAGAAGCCGGTGCTCGCCTGGTACAGAATGGGCGCGCTGAAGGAACCGGTCGGATCGGTGGCGCCTTGGAAGACATAATAATCCGACGGATAGTTGTTGGGGCCGCTGGCGGTGAAATTGATCATGACATCGCCGGTCGCGTCGACGGCAATCGAACTGTTGAATGTCGCAACGTTGGTGCCGATCGAGGCGCCGGAAACGTCGCCTTGCGCGACCAGTGTCGGCGCGTTGGGATTGCTGACGTCGACCTTGAACCAGTGGACCAGTGGCACGCTGGAGCCGATCGGCTTCATGTCGGCCACGCCGTAGAGGAATCCGTTGGCGTAAACGATGTTGGCGATCCGGTTGTCGACTGCGTCCAGCAGCAGGCTGGTTCCTTTCTGCTGGACGGTGTAGGCGCCACCCTGATCGATATTGCCGAGGCTGAGGGTGCTGATGGACCCGAACGTGTTTGTGGTCTTGTCGTAGGTCTGCAGCGCCAGCAATATTTGCCCGCCGCTGGAATAGTCGGAAGCGTAGTAGGTCTTGCCGTTGCCGCTGGCTGCGACCGTAAAGACGCCCTGATTGGACGGCATCAACTGGTTCGCGGTGACGGTCAGCGTCCCGCCATTATAGAGGCCGCCGCCCGGGCCGGCCGTATCGCCGATGACCCAGCTTTCAGTCCCCACATAGCCCGATCCACCGATGCCGAACTGCGCCGCCGTGATGTAGAGATTTGTGCCGTCGCTTGTCAGCATCGGACGGTCGGAGCCGGTCGACTGACCGTTGATGGTAAGCAAGGTATTCAGCGAGGCGAAGTACCAGCCATCGTTCGGGTTGGAATCCTTGGAAATCGCAATGTCGATATTGCTGGCGCCTGTTGCTCCATATTGCATGATCACGACGTAGCGTTGGTTGACGCTGTCATATATGGCGCGCTGATCATACAACCCGCCCGTCGGCGAGAGCGACGAGAAGAAATTGTAGGTCGATTGCAGCGTCGGCGATCCGCCGGTGAGGTTCGTCCATTCGATCCGAGAGCCCTCCACCATGACGATGTTGTTCGGTCCGACTGCAAGACCGTTATGCGGCGGATACGTGCTTGTGACTGACGGGCCGGAGAACACCGTCTTGATCTGCGAGGAGTAGGTCACGGTAATGCCTCCCTCTATCCAGACACGCGATTTTCGAGAAGAAACTTCTCGTCGTCGCGGCCAAATGCCAGCCCTAGTTCCGCGCCTCGGTCCTCGTCGCTCAGATGATGAAGGTGCTCTTTGTCACTCGCGTGCGGGACTTTCCGGCTTTCGGGCAATTAATATGAATAACTCGGCGGCGTGCTCTCGCGCCACCGCTCGATATGCGAGTATCCAGATGCGCCAGAGGACGTATATGGGGAATACAACGGAGAAATAGGAACTGATGTAATACGGTCGGAGCTCTTTGATCTGCAGGCCGTTGCTGGCGGCGAAGCGACAAAAATCGCGCGGCGTGCAGTGATCGTAGACCGCCGGAAAACCCAGGTGATCGGCGCGATCGGGCATGAATGCTCGCAGCAATCCCATCTTTACATGTTGCGGCAACAGCACGTTAAGTCGCGCATAGAGAGCATTGCGCGATGGCACGAACACGAGCAGCATACCGCCGGGGTTGAGCAATCGCGCCATCGTGGCGACGGCGGCACCGGTGTCATGGACGTGCTCGAGGGTCGACTTGCAAACAACCAGATCGGCGGCATTCCGCTCCTGATAGGTCGTGATGTCAGTGACAACGACGCGGTCGTAAACACCGCGCGGCGCCTTTGCGAACTGTTCCTCGTCGATATCCACCCCGGTCATCTTGAGATCCAGGCGGCGCTTGGTCTCAAGATCTACGCACGGCCGCGCCCCGCCGCCGATGTCATAGACGACCAATCCTGGCCGCAGATGGCTTGGGACGATCCGCTGCTTGAAATCCTTCGAACCGTCGATGCGGAACGATTCCGGTAACAGCCGATCAAACGCGTGGCTCAGAGCGACCTGCGAGGCGACGAGCGAGCGTGCGAGCCTCGCGATCCCCTTCCGGAGAGAGTTGCCGCGCAATGCGTCCACTCTTGTCGCGTCGGTCCTTGCCGTCTCGGTACTGAAAGCAGTCATGGATTAACCTTTGCTTGGTTCCCGCGTGGCGATGTGGGTATCGGCCGTCCGTACTCGATGCCGAGCCAGTGCGGCACTTGCCCCATGACGAGCAGCAAGATCGTCGCCAGGATGATGCGCAAATCGTTCAGCACGCTGATTTCGCGACTGTAGCGTTCGTAATAGGAAAATTTGGTTGGCATAATCTCGCGCCGATAGACCTCGATAGGATCGCGTTGGCCATCGAGCAGCGAGCTTTCGTCGCGAAACAGGATGGCCGCGTAGTCGGTGATTCCCGGTCGCATCGAGAGGATGATCGCGCGCTGGCTTGGCGAGTAGAACTTCATGAATTCGGGAACTTCGGGTCGCGGCCCGACGATCGACATATCACCGGCCAGGACATTGATGAGCTGAGGGAGCTCGTCGAGCTTGCTTTTCCGCAGGAACATTCCTGCCCGTGTAATCCTTGCGTCGGCGCTCACCGTAAGCGCCGTACCCGCGCGCGCCGCACCCACCACCATGGAGCGGAACTTGAAGATTCGGAACGGGCGGCCTCGCAGCCCGACTCGGTCCTGACGGAAAAAAATCGGGCCGGGGCCGTCGAGCCTGATGATGATCCCGACGACAATGAACACCGGGAGCAGGAAGAGGAGACCAAATGCCGCCCCCGCGATGTCGAGCGTGCGTTTCATGACCATCGTCCCGTGTGATGGCCATGCAGGCAAGAGGCGATCGTAGTCGGATCGCATTCGCGTCACTCCAGGATGTTGCGTATGCCGGCGACGACGCGGTCGACCTGGGTATCGGTCATGCCGGGAAACAGCGGTAACGTGATCGCGCCGGCGAAATAGCGGCTGGCGACAGGGAAATCGCCGGGCTGGCAGTGATAGCGCTCCTTCCAGTAGGTCATCTCATGCAAGGGCCGATAGTGGACCGATGTGCCGATGCCGTCAGCGGCGAGAGCCGTAATCAGGTCGTCACGATTGGCACGCGCGCTCTCGTGGACGCGCACTGGAAACATGTGCCAGGCATTGAGACCGCCGGGAGGTGCGGCGGCAGGACATTCGATCGGCAGCCCCGCCAGTTTCTCAAGGTACCGTTCGGCGGCCCGTTGCCGCGATGCTTGCAACGCCGCGGCCCGCGAGAGCTGAACGACGCCGATGGCTGCAGCGACGTCGGTGAGGTTGTATTTGAAACCCGGGGCTACGACGTCGTAGGCCCAGGAGGCGCCGACTTTGCGAAATCGATCGAAGGAATCCCGGTCCAGGCCATGCGTACGCATCACCCGCGCACGCGCAGCAATTTTGGGATCGCGCGTCACGATCATGCCGCCCTCGCCGGTAGTAATCGGCTTGCAGGCGTAGAAGCTGAACACGCAGGCATCGGACTCCAAAGAGCCGATCAGGCGGCCGTCCCAGCGAGCCGGCAGGGCATGCGCGGCATCCTCGATGACCTTGAGACCGTGACGCTGAGCAAATGCCAGAACTTTTGTCATGTTACAGGGCAGGCCGCCAAAGTGGACCGGCATGATCGCCTTGCAGCGGGGGGTCAAACGGCGCTCGGCATCTTCGAGATCGATGCAGCGCGTGCCCTCTTCGACGTCGGCCAGCACGACGTCCGCGCCGAGATAGCGGATGACGGAAGCAGTCGCCGTGAACGTGAGCGTCGGCAGGATCACCTCGTCGCCTGGACCGATTCCGCACGCTTCGGCAGCGAGATGTAGTCCCGCCGTCGCCGAATTCACGGCGACCGCCTCTACACCATCGCCCATAAAGGCTACGAATTTCTGCTCGAATTCGCGGGCCTTAGGGCCGGTGGTAAGCCACCCAGACCGCAGCACGGCCGTTGCCGCCTCGACTTCTTCCTCACCGATGAAGGGCCGGAAGCACGGTATCGGGACGGGGGCTGCCCGTGTGCTTGGTGAGGATGGTTTCGACACGCGTCGCGGACGGTTACGGACGCCTGACTGTGTCGATAAGCGGTGTGGGCGAAGGTATTGCATGAACCGCTCCCTAGGCCGCTGAACGATCGACCGCGTGGGTCGAGACGATCCGATCAATGCTCATCAGTTCGTTCTCCCAGCCGGTGATCTTGAAGCTGCCGAAGCTCTTGGCCCCGCGTTCCTTCAAATAGAGAACGTTGCTGTATGTCGGCAGCGAATAGTGGCCGACCTCGTTCGAGCGGACGAGCGCGACGACCTGGGCAATGCCGCGCTCGATCGTCCAAGCCGGCGCGAAGCCCAACTGCGACCGGATCTTGGCAAAGGAGACACGGTAGTTGCGCTTGTCGACGAAAGTGTCGTCGGATGTGATCTCGGCGTCCGGTACCTGCCTGTTGATGAGCTCTGCGACGTCGCCAAGCGTGTAATTCTGAGCATCGCTCCCGACGTTGAAGGCTTCGCCCGCGACCAGCTCGGTCGGAGCCTGCAGCGTCATCGTGATGGCGCGCGCGACATCCGCGACGTGAACGAAGGGCCGCCACTGGTCGGCGCCATAGACAGTGATCATCCGGTCGCGCACCGCCTTCGCGCAAAGCAGGTTGACGACGAGATCGAACCGCGTCCGCCCGGAAATACCGTAGATCGTGGCGAAGCGCAGGCACGTCACCGCGAAGTCTTGGCTGTTCAGAGCGCCGAGCACCGCTTCAGAGGCGACCTTGCTGCGTGCATAGAGCGACTGCGGATTGAAATGGGAGTCCTCATCCACGATGTCATCGCAAGCACCGTAGACCGAGCAGGAACTCGCGAAGATAAACCGCCGGACCCCGCGCGCCTTGGCTATTTCGCCGATGACCTTGGTCGCCGTGACGTTCACGTCCACGGTAAGCTCGGTATCGACTGCGCAGGCTGGATCGCCGACCAAGCCGCCGAGATGTATCACAGATCCCACACCGCTCACCGCACGCGTGAGGGCCTCGATGTGTCGGAAGTCTTCGCGAATGACGGAGAGCTTCGGATGTCCGGCGACGCGCGAGAGCGTCTCTTCGCCGTAATGCATCGCGTCGAGAATCGAGACTTCCAGACCGAGATCCAGGAGCCTCTCGACCAGTGCCGAACCGATGTAACCGGCACCGCCTATGACGAGGACTTTGTTGTCGTCGGCCAGTTCCGGCGGTGTCGTGCCACCGTACCAGTCCTCCGAACGCAGAACGACCGACACGCCGCGTGCAAACGAAAGCAACATCGTCGATCCGATGACCGTCGTGAGCAGCAGACCGCGCGTGAGGCCGGCGGGCCATCCTGCAAGTGAGAGGGCGGCGCCGGTGATGACAAAGAGGGCAAGATTGATGCAGGTGATCCGACCGATCTTGGTCAACAGGTCATATTTATGCCCGAGCTTGTACAGGCCGGCGCTGGTATAGGCGATGCAAGCGAGGATGGACGACAACCCGACCAGCGCAATGATGCTCGTTGAGTTGTCGGTGATCAGCCCGGCAAGGTCGTTACGTTCCACGATGAGCCAGCCGAACAGGAATGCGATCCAGATGGAGCTGACATCTGCTGTGATACGGAGGACTGTGCCCAGGGTCGGTCGCAACCCGGAAAAGTTTTGAAATAAGGCGAAGTGCTCAAATGAGGTCGGCTTAATCGTAAACGGAGTCGGCGTCAGCATGGCCATCGTGTGTCGCTCCTTGCCTGTGTCGCTCCCCTGGGGTCGGATCGTTGCCGGTCACTTGGGCGACAACCGCAAACGCAGTCGTGCACAGCGACCCGAGCGATAAATTCGCGCGTGCGAGACGTCCGTCGGCTTGTGTTTGTTAGCTTGTGTCAGCTTGTGGTTTGGTCAGCTTGCAATGGAGCGATCATACTGTCGCCGGCACTCAGCCTGCGCGACTAAAACGTGTTATGATCAGCAATCGTTAGAGGAGTATGTCAAATTGGGGATCCCCACAATTAGGTAGACATCCGTTGATCGGGGCGGGGCAGGCGCGATTGCGTTGAGAGGGCGGTCGTTGCCGCGCGATCCAGCTTGCTGCTATTGAGCTAGTAACTGACGGAGCTTGGTGCCGTGTGACCTATACCGCATGGTATAATACTCTTTCTGCACGTGCGACCGCCTAGCGGCCGTGATAATCGCTCGCGCGGGCAGTCTGCTCTGGTGCAACAACGAATGGGAGGATGCTGGCCGTGATCCGGGGTCCTATTCCGCACTCGGGGCGCGAGGCATGGTCATCGTCTGCCAGTCTTCCTGGCACCTTGCAGCCGGAGTCCTTGCGACGTTACGCGGCCAAAGCGCTTTCGTCGAAGGTAACGAAGTTATTGTGCGCAGTCGTACTGCTGGTGGCGTCAGGTTTTGGGACACTGGCATTTGACGAATTGGCGACAACTTCGGTTGTCGTCGCTCCGCAGATGCTTCGTCCCGACTACCTTCAGGCGGCGAAGGACCCAACGTTCGGGACGGGTTTCACCCGTGTCACGGACCCGGGGCGGGTGCTTGCCGAGGACATGTCCTGTGGAGCAGCTTACTGCCGGCACCGATACTCAAGCACTCAGGCCTGGAACGCCGATCAGAGCCTCTTGGCGATCATCAATGGCTGCAATGGCATCTGCTTTCTGGATGGGAGAACGTACGAGCCGGCGTTTCATCGTCGCGTGGACGATGATTGCAAGTGGCATCCGACCGACCCTGCGCTCATGATTTGCGTGTCCCGTCGCGCGCTCTACACTTGGGCGCCGCGAAGCAATGTCAGCACGATCGTCTACGCTCCGGCCGACTACGCAAACCTCCGGTTCGGGCCCAACAAGGGAAATCCAGATCGTGATGGCAACCGACTGGTGCTGCGTGCAACCGATAGCTCTGGCGCGCTCGTGGCCTTCGCCTATGATATTTCGGTGCGGAAGAAACATCCGGACATCAATCTCGGCAATTTGCCGGGTACCAACTCTTATTGCGGTATCTCGCCCTCCGGACGGTACATATACTGTTTCGGCAGAATGGATGATGGAACGGAGGTCACGTATATCTTCACCGTGGACGGCGTGCAGCTGCAGCACTGGACTGAGCATCACCGGCCAGGCCATGGTGACATGGCGATCGATGAGGACGGCAGCGATGTCTATGTGGGCATCAGCAAAGCCGATCCTGACAAGTGGCATGTCATCAAGCGCCGGCTTGACGACGGCAGGGTTACCGATCTGGCGCCGGCTGGCTATGGTACTCACGTCTCAGCGCGCAATATCAATCGGCCGGGTTGGGTCTTCGTGAGCTACGAAGGAAGCTATTCCAAGGTGGTCGGAAACCGTGGCTACGCGCCATTCTACCAGGAGGTCGTCGCGCTGCGGATCGATGGGAGCAGCGAGATACGGCGCGTCGCACTGACACGCAATGCCAAGAGCGACTACTACAGCGAGACGCATGCCTCGCCGTCGCCCGATGGTTCGCAAGTGATCTGGTCCAGCAACTGGGGTGAAGCCGGTGGACCGGTCGCGGACTATGTCTCGCGGTTGTCGTGGCCTAAGTCATCGTCAAAGGAATGAAAGTCGAAGGTCGAGGGAAGCCAGGACGCGGCAGGTCGTCGGCGCTATGGAATATTACGCACGATCCACGGTCCCACGCGGTTCGCGAGTGCCAGAGGCATCTTTTTCCAGCAACGGACGGCGAGCGCATATCTTGGATTGTTCGCGCTGAACTCGGGCAACTCGTTTCCGGACGCCAGCCAGTAGTACCAGAACAGCGGCCGGACCTCGGGGTTCCATTGAAGTTTGAACCGAAACGTCCCTCCGTCGATTGAACACCGTCCAAGATCCAGCTCGCGGGCGCCTGAACGACAGGCCCACTGAATCGCATTCCAGTACAAATATTCGTTCACACTGAAGGACGACTGTGAGTAATCGGAACAGATCCAGGGTAGCTCCACCCGTTCGCCGCGGCGCAGTGCGATCGCTCCGGCCGCCGGCTGCCCTTCGCGGCGAACAATCAGTACCGAGGCATCCTTTGCGAATTGCAGGACATTCTGAAAGAGTGCGGGGCCGTAAACAGGCGTTCCTAGATCCCGCATATTCAAGCCGAATACGCGATAGAAGTCGTCGAGTTCTTCAGCCGCCCCTACCGAAAATGTGGCCCCGGATTTCTCGGCCTTTCGTATCTTGCCGCGCAGGCGCGAACTCAAACCGGACCAGTGTGTGCCCGGATCGCTGTTCAGCGGGATAACGAGGGCGGCTTTGTGCTGCCGCAGCTTCCATCCCGCCTCCAGGCCTTTCGCAGCAGCGAATGACTGCCGCAACTCGATGTGATGGGCCTCTCTCTTTGCGGCGAGGTCTGCCGCGGCAGTTGCCAGCGCGGCCTCATACTCCGGCGCATCGGCTACGATGCCGCCATAGTCGAGAAACGGCAGAGATACGAAGAAGTGCCCGAATAGTGAGCTCTTCATCTCGACCAAGGGCAGAACGCCTCGCGCCTTGCCGTTGTTTTGCGCCATCAGATACCAGCTTCGATGGCCAAAGGCGCGTCGCAAGACATCCCGCCATTCAAGTCCGTGATACAAGGAAGCGCGTGGCGTGCTCTGTACGTAGCTCTGCCACTTGGCCTCGCGCTCCACGTCCGCAGCTTCGACGATTTCGAAATGCTTCATGTGGTGGGTCATCCGAATTGATCGGAGCTGGCTTCCGCGGTCCCGTTCGCAGCCGGAAGCGCGTTAACGCCGCGCTTCGACGTCCTCAGCGGCGGCGCTGAGGCAGCGGAGCTTACCCTCGCTCTCGTGGTTCATGCATGACCAAGCCGGACTACCACCAGGATTCGTACTCAGGGAACGGCCGAGCTTCCACTACCTACAAAGGGGTGCGGTCGATCAACTTTCAATTGACCCGGCAAGGTGGGCTATGCGGGAGAGACAGAGTCGGCGCGCCGGTAGGCATTGCACGGCGCCAGCAGGTCGGAAGCGCGCAGGCGGTATACCTCCGCCTGGGTACCCCGTCATACACGCACAATCCTGATCTCGCTGTGGTAGTTCTTCTCTTCCGAGCACGGAGACATTGCGCCCTGGGCCCATGAAACAAGTCGGCCCATGGTTCTCCCGATCGGGCCATTTCCAAATTCTCAAGACCCGCGCGAGTGACGCGAGAACGGGCGTAGGGGCTTTTGTGAAGGAGGAAGCGATGGCGAGCATGATCACGGACAGTCCGGGTTCAGGCAAGGCAGCGTTATCCATCGACGTCGAGGACTGGTTCCACGCCGCCAACCTGAACGTCGCGCGCGAGGCCTGGGAGCAATGCGAATTGCGGGTCGAGCATAACACGATGCGAATGCTGGAAATTCTCGGCGCATGCGATGCCCGCGCGACGTTCTTCGTGCTGGGCTGGGTAGCCGAGAAATGCCCACAGCTCGTGCGCGCGATCGCCGCAGCAGGCCACGAAGTTGCCTCTCACGGATACGCGCACGAACTTGTCTACTCGCTCCAGCCAAGCGAATTCCGGTCGGACGTCGTGCGGTCAAAGCAATATCTCGAAGACTTGACCGGCAAGCCTGTCCGCGGCTACCGCGCGCCTAGTTTCTCGATCACCGAATGGGCGATCCCGATCCTGCAGGATGTGGGTTTTGATTACGATTCGTCCGTCGTGCCGACCGTCGCGCATCATCGCTATGGCCGGCTGAACGGAATGGATGCGGGCCAGCCGATCGTTTTGCTCCGCGATGGCTTCCATGAAGTCTGTATCTCGTGCATCCGGCTTGGCAAACGCGGGATCCCTTGGGGCGGTGGCGGCTACTTTCGGCTCGTTCCCTATCTGCTGTGGCTCTGGGGCGTACGCAGGATCCTGCGGTCGGGGATACCTTACGTCTTTTATATCCACCCGTGGGAGATCGATGCGGGGCAACCCCGCGTAACCGGCATCAAACCCACACGTGAGTTTCGTCATCGCGTCAACCTTGAACGATGTGAGGAGCGCTTCGCAGCGCTTGTGGGTGCACGCGAATGGATGCCGCTTTGCGATCTGATCGACGCGTCGAACACCGGGCGTGGATCATCCCAGTTGCACTGATTGCGCGTCTGACGCCGATCGATCCGGAAGGGCAGCAAATGAGGACGCTCTCGTGATACCGCATCTGCTCTGCATAGGAGGAGTGGACCATTCCCTTCGCATCCCGTTTTTGCATGCACTGCGTGAGAAGGGCTTTCGGATAAGTGCTGCGGGAACGGGCGATCCGGCGCCATTCGTGCAGGCGGGCCTCGACTATCATCCCTTCCATTTCTCCCGGTTCGTCGACCCGCTGACCGATTGGGCGGCGTTCCGAACGATCTCGAAGCTGATCGCCGATTTGCGACCGGCCCTTGTCCAGTGTTTCGACACGAAGCTGAATGTGCTGGTTCCCATCGCAGCGAGAAGCCTCCGCGATGTGAAGGTCGTTAGCACGATCAATGGACTTGGCTGGCTCTATTCATCGTCCTCACCGACGGCATTAGGGCTGCGCCCCGTCTACCGCTCGCTCCAGCGGTTGGCGGACCGCTGGACCGCGGTGACCGTGTTCCAGAACCGCGACGATCTGGCTTTCTTCAAGCGTCACCGGATGGTCGGCAGAGGAGATCATGTGGTGATACCAGGCTCCGGCATCGATATTAAGAAATTCGAGCAGGCCGGAGCCGCGGGATCAGCGCCCGCAGAGCTTCGCGAAGCCCTCGGTCTGGGCGCGTCAGAGGTCGTGATCACGGTCACGCGCATGACTCGGCAGAAGGGGATTCCGACGCTGCTTGCCGCGGCGGCGCTGGTCCACCAGCATCGACCCGACGTGCGCTTTCTGCTGGTCGGACCGCGCGAAAGCGAGGGGCCATTCGCGGTGACGCAAGCCGAGATCGACCGCCATGCCCCCTATGTACTGGCGGTGGGTCCGCGATCCGATGTGCCGGCCCTGCTCGGCGTCGCCGACGTGTTCGCGTTTCCGACCGAATATCTGGAAGGGGTACCCCGTGCACTCCTCGAGGCAGCGGTGGCGGGGCGTCCCATTGTCACGACGAAGATGCCGGGCTGCACCGACGTCATTCGCGACCGCTGGAATGGCTTTCTCGTCCCGCCGCATGACCCCCGGCTCCTGGCCGAGAGAATTCTCGATCTGCTTCGTGATCGGGTCACCGCGGCGGTGATGGGCACCCGCGCCGCGGAGCTGGTGAGGAAGGAGTTCAACCTCGAGATTACGGTGGCGCGCTATGCCGCGGTGTACGAGGATCTGGTGAAGCGCTCCAGTCGGAGCGGCTGGCAGATGCTCAAGGACGCGCTCGAGCCTGAACTCTATGTCGACGACGCTACGTCCACGGAGGCGTGACGTGGTGCTGGATGTGCTGCTCACCCTCGGCCTGCTGCTATCGTCGACGGCCTCGCAGTTGAGGCCCGGCGACTTACCCGTTGGACCAGGTGAAATATGCTTAGCCGGTTGGGTCCTGCTGATGTTCTTTCGCGAGGTGTGCCGTCTCGGTCCCCCGCTGACGCCGCCTTTGTCAAAGCTGCTGATCTTCTGGCTGGTGTTCACTCTTGCGCAGTGTGTCGGCACGATGACGGGATTTGCCTTGGGCGACCGTCACGATTCGGGTTTGTTCATGCATGACGTGCTGGCTTATCCTTTGCTGGCGGCCGTCAGTTGCCTGAGCGTGGTCGAACCCGGGGCCGGTTTTCGCCTGCGGCGCGTCGCCTGGTTGCTGGCGACGCTTGGCGCCGCATGGCTTGCTGTTCAGGTCGCGGTCGGCTGGGGATGGGTCGACCTGGGAGATTTCGACACTTGGGAATGGGAGCGGTTTCGCGGCTTGACAGACAACGCGAACCAGCTTGCGCTCTTCTGCGCGGTGCTCGGTCTGCTCTCGTTACATCTTGCTGATGTCGCGAACGGATTCGGCCAAAGGATCGCAGCTCTGAGCTGCATGGCTGTCGCGATCTTTGTGGGCCGGCTTACGATGAGCGACGCATTCCTGCTCGTGCTTGTTTTTGCCGGCCCGGTCTTTTTCGCTCTCAAACTGCGGAGATGGCTGATGTCGCGGGATCGGCCGATGCGCTTCCGTTCCGCGTCCGCCTGGATCCTCGTTCTCGCTCTTCCGCTTGTCACGGCTTATGCCGTCCCGATCGGGGCATCCGCCGCCAGCGAGGTTGAGGATTTCATCAAGGGAATGACGAAGGGGGGCGGCGGCCGCGACACCGAGGAGACCGCTCGTCTACGCATCCATCTTTGGAGCGCGGCGGTGCGCCGGGGCATCGAGACCGGCATGCTTGGCCTGGGGCCTGGACCGCATCTGGAAATCCCTGCCTCTATCGTAGCCGGCAGGCGGGACTCGACGAATGATCCAAAGCATGTGGAGCATCCGGAGTTTGGATTCGTCCCGAATTTTGAAGCGCATAACACATTGCTGGACCTGTTTATCCAGGGTGGATTGCTCGCAATCCTGAGTTTGGCGTGGCTCGTGGCAACGGCTGTCATTGTGACGTATCAGGCCAGGCTGGATGCGTTGACGATATTGCTTTGCGGGCTCGCCATTTTCAGCATCTTTCATTTGATCGTACGCCATCCGATTTTCTGGTTCGCAATCTCACTCTGCCTGGTCTCTGCTGCCGATCCGCGCAGAGCTTTGACAATTCGGGCGGGAGGTTGAGGCCATGCAGCGCGTCTGCGGAAGTGTCACCCAAACGCAAATGATTCAACAGGGCGGACTCTTGGCGGTCGAGCGCGTGATCGCGGACGCGAGTGGGACAAGTGCAATGACGCCGGCCCTGAGGTCGTTCCGATCCGCGGCGAAATACCAATAGCCAGACGAGGCTCAGCGATGTTGCAGGTGCGTTTAGACGATTATGCGGCTCAAGGCACGGCACATTTGGATAAGGCTCCGATGGCCGAGCACGAGGCGAAGGGCGTGCAACGGGTCGGCAAGCCGCGGCCCGTCGGCGAGCTGCACTTTAATCAAGTTGTCGCCATCTTGCGTCGCCGTAGTGCACTTATCCTCGCGATCGCCGTGCTCGGTACGGTGCTGGCTATTATCGTCGGGCTGCTGATCCCACCCAGATACACCGCAATCGCCCAGCTGGTGATTGACGCGCCTGCTAATGGCGCTGCAGAGCGTGCGCCAGGAGTGTCGGTGATGGACGAGAACATCGATACCCACGTGACGCTGCTGAGCTCGCGCGATCACCTGCAGCATGTTATCGAAAGCATGCAGCAGAACCCGGAATTTCGGCCGGCAGCAAGCAGTCCGGCCACCCCAGGATCAACGCCACCGAGTACCAGTGGCGATGCGCCGCAAGTGGCCGCTTCGACTACGCCGGCGAGCTCGATAGCGGCACAGACGACCACCTTGGGCGAACTCGAACATCGGCTGAATATCTGGCTTGGAGCACTTCGCAGGAGCGGTAGCTCGGCAGTGCCGTCCATCGAAGAGTTCGAACGCAACACCAAAGTCATCCAGGAACGCCGCTCTCGCGTCATTTCCGTCGGTGTCACATCGACGAGCCCGGAGAAAGCTGCAGCTTTCGCCAACCGTATCGTTCAACTCTATGTCGATGGCCTGGTAGAGCAGAAGCAGATTTCCGCAAGCCGTGAAATGGCGCGGCTGGATGAACGAATTGCCGAAGCCAAGAACGAGACGGAGAAGGCCGCGGCCGCCGTGCAGAGGGCGATCCAGCAAAGACCCGGCCCCGAGCAGAATGCCGGTGGCGAGATGCGGGACGCCGATGGGCAGTTGCGCGAGCTCCTGCATCGTGCGGGGAGCAGCGCGCAGCTGTATGACGGCCTTCTGCGGCGCCGGAAAGAGGCGCGCGACAGGCAGGAAACCGTCGCGCCTGGCGCGGGAATACATTTGCTCGCCGGGGTACCGAACCGGCCAAGCTCTCACAATCCAATCCTCTTCATCTTTCCCGCGTTTATCCTTTTCGCGGTCGGCGGAAGTTGGCTAGCCGTCGTTCTCGAACAGCTCGATCGAGGACTGCGCAGCGCGCAGGAAACCCGCGATGCGCTCGGTATCTCCTGTGTTGGTCTTGTGCCCTCGCTGTCACGACGGCAGGCGGCTCGGCCCTATCGGTATCTTCGTAAGCAGCCATTTTCCGCATATGTCGAGGCGATACGGTCGGCTGCTGCGACGTTGGGATTCGCGGCAGGAACGCCTCGCGCGTCCAAAGTCGTTCTAATCAGCTCCAGCGTTCCCGGGGAGGGCAAGACGACGCTGGCGCTGAGCCTCGCGGCGTATCTTGGTATCCTCGAGCGACGTGTGCTTCTGCTCGATCTCAATTTTGGCCGGAGCTCGCCGTTTGGCGCATTCCACGATGCGGGCGAAAGAGCAGCACTCGATTTGTCTCTGCAGAATCGGCCGACCGGGCTACTCATCCGGCACATAGCGGAGGCCAGGTTTGATTACCTCCCGATGGCCGATTGCGGCCTTGATCCGCTGGTGCTCTTTGCCCGAGAGCAGATGCCGCGCCTCGTTCGTCAGCTGCGCGAAAGTTATGACTGCGTGATCGTTGACGGTCCGCCCCTGCTCGGTTCCATCGAGGCGCGGTTACTGCCTTCAATCGTAGACAAGGTGCTCCTCGTCGTGAAATGGGGAAGCACGAGGCGCGAGGTGGCGCAGAATGCGTTGAGTCTGCTTCATGACTCCGGCTGCCTCGACAACGATCATGGCGACCGCGTGACCGCCATCGTGACACAGGTCGATCTCAAGAGACACGCTCGATATCGCTATGGTGATGTCGGCGAATTTCTCGCGAAGCACGGGACGGGCCGCGCCCGCTTCTTTGAAGCGCAATCGGGTACGGGAAGCGAGGGCTCGAGAGCGAGAACTCGCGGCGAGCAGCCGGACAAGCCGAGGGTGCCGGGAGATGAGACAGATGGATGCTCTGTATGACACGGACATGATCCGTCGATCATGTGCCGAAGATGCGGTGCCGGTCGGGCTGGCCGAGGTCTTTGACGAATTTCATCGGCAGCATGTGTCCTACTGCTATTGGAAAAGCAGCAGGCGCATCCATGACGTCTTGGCCGGCGCGGGGGATGTCGACCTGCTGGTGGAAAGAGCCGACCAGCATCGCGTTCAGGTGATATTGACCGAGCGCGATTTCAAGCTTTTTCCGTCTGTGGCTGACCGCGATCATCCGGCGACGATGACCTTTCTCGGCTACGACGAACGCAGTGGCCAATTGGTCCACATTCATCTCCATTTCCTGCTGATCGTCGGCGAACGGCTTATCAAGAACTACCGGATTCCCTGGGAACATGTGCTTCTCACCCGCGCCATCCTCCACCCGACACTGCCGATCCGAATACTCGAGCCTACGAGCGAAGCAGTGTTGTTGGTCGTACGCGCTTGCCTCGAGTTGCGGCGACTGGATCTCATGACGCTCTGCGTCTGGCAGGCGACAACGCGCAAGTTCGCGCTTGATCGGGCGGAGCTTGCGGCGCGCCTCGACCGCCGTGAAGTTCGCGACCTTGCGGCCGAGTTATTGAATGCGGACCTGGCAGAACTCGTCGTGGATGCCTTGTACAGCGAGCAGCCGTTGGAAACTCGGGCGAGGCTCCGCCGGCGCATGCAAAGGCATTTTGCCGCGTATCGCAGCTACAACGCCGTCGAGGCGCGGATGCGAAGCGTGGGGCGGGCGCTGCTCTGGGGTGCAGGCAGCCTGAACAAGCATTTTCTCCACGCGCCGCGACCATGGAGCCGGCGCGCGCCCGGCGGCGGCTGCATGGTGGCGATGATCGGTGTCGACGGCAGCGGCAAGAGCACGTCGGTGACTACCATGCGAGCTTGGCTTGGCGCGAAGGTGGATGTCGTTCCGATCTATTTCGGCACCGGCGACGGCAGGCCGTCGTTGTTGCTCCGGCCGCTCAAGCTGATGATGCCCATGACGAGGCGTGTGCTGAGGAGCAAGCCGCGGGTTGCGTCGCACGGCAAGCTCTCCGGACCCACTCCCGGGCCGCTCTATAGCCTTTTGCTGATGGTCTGGGCCACGGCTGTGGCCTTGGACAAACGAAAGAAGCTCGCTGCGGCACGGCGTGGGACCAACCGAGGGCTCATCGTCCTCACCGACCGATATCCGCAAAATCAAATCCTCGGCTTCAACGACGGTCCCTTGCTGTCGCGTTTGACCAAGGTGCCCCAATGGCTCCGTCGATTCGAAGGCGCCTCATATCACCTTGCGCGTTGCCTTCCGCCGGATCTCGTCATCAAGCTGGTGGTAACGCCTGAGACCGCGGCAAGGCGTGAGCCCACGATGGACCCGGCGGTGATCCGGCAGCGCGTTGCTGCCCTGCAGCGACTCGAGCTTCCTGGGGCGCGCGTCGTTTGCGTAGACGCCGAACAGCCGTTGGCGGAGGTCATCCGCGCGGTCAAGCGTGAAATCTGGCGCCTGATGTAGGCGGTTCTCGCACGGGGCAGGGGCGAAGCATGATCATCGAGCTGTTTGGTCCTCCAGGAGCCGGTAAGACTACGCTCTCACGCGCGCTCATCGCTCGGCTGCGAGAGCGTGGCCATTCCGCTGAGCTCAGGCTCAGCTATCGACCGAGCGAACGTCTGGCAACGCTCAACTCTCGCCGGCCAATCGCCAGGCGATATCAGAATGCTGTGGTCGATCGCTTGAGGCGGCCGCTCATCGAGATGATGGCGATCGCGCGTCACCCGCTTGCGAATTCTCGCGACGTGATGACGGCAGTTCATCTGGTACGGCTTCTGCCGCCATCGAAGATCTTGGCATCGATCAAGGAGGGGCAATACTTGTTGCGACTGTCCCACTCCTGGTACGACGAATCGCGTCTCGCGCGTGTCGTATTGTTCGATCAGGGCTTCGTTCAGGCGGTGTGCTCGTTGGCGCTGCTGGCGGGCGTGGCGGATGACATGCTGATTGCCGATGCGCTCGAATATGCGCCGAAATCCGACCTGTTGATCCGGATGGTTGCGCCCTTGGAGCTCCTGAGAACCCGCCTTCACGATCGGCGCAGCCGTCAAAGCACGATCGAGCAGCTGTTCGAATCTGACCTTAAGACGAGCTTGGCGTCGATCTCAATGATCGACCGCTTGCACCAGCTGTTGTTGCAGCGAGGTCGATCCGTGTTGAGCGTCTCGTCCCTTGACCAGCATTCGCTCGACGAGAGCGTGAACCTGATCGAGAGGGAAGTCGGCAGGAGGCTTCAGAACCGAGTGCCGAGGAGTTCCGTTCTAACAACGGCCAGAACTGCTGCGTCACATCACGGAAGAGACAGACATGCGTGACGGAATATTTGAAAGCGCACCGGTGAGCCAGGTGGCTCGCGGTGGCGTTACCGCCTTCTTCGTTTATGGTGTCGGCTTTGGGCTTACCTATTGCTCACAGCTCATCATCGCGCGCGTCGTCGGCGTCGATACTTATGGCGTGTATGCATATGTCTTCGCCTGGATGGTCGTGTTGGCGTACTTCTCGACGCTCGGCTTTGATGTCGGGCTTCTTCGCTTTGTGGCCGCTTACGAGGCGGAGCGCGCCTGGCCTCTGCTCCGAGGAGTGATCCAGTATGCACAACGACGGGCGATGCTCGTCGGCCTCTCCGTCGTCTTTGTCGGTATCTGGGTCGTCAAAGCCTGGGCGTCGTCGCCCGAACTCCGAAGTACGTTTTTTGCCGGCTTCGCGCTGGTGCCCATTTTGGCACTCGTGCGGATCCGCTGCGCAGCCGTGCGTGCTTTTGGCGGTGTGGTTTCGGCGCTCGTACCCGACCGCGTGGTACGGGACGGGACGCTGATCGGTCTGCTCGTTGTCGCAGGTTTTGGCCTGGGCTGGACCATCAGCGCACCGTTCGTAATGGTGGCCACGTTGATCGGCTCTGCGTTTGGGCTCGTCTGTGCCGGCTTTGCCATGCGATATCGCCGCCCCCCCGCCGTCGATAACATCTCACCGGCGTACGACGCGGCCGCTTGGCGCAGGGCCGCAATTCCGCTCGTCATCCTTGGCGCCACCGAGGCGCTGATGAACCGCACCGGCGTTATCCTGCTCGGTTGGATTGCGGATACCAAGAATGCGGGAATTTACAGTCTGGCATTCAATATTGCGCTCGTCGTTACAATGCCGCGCATCGCAGTAAATACCTTGTTCGCTCCCATGATATCGAATCTTTATACCCGTCGCGACAAGGAGATGATGCAGGTCCTGATCACCAGGACTGCGTCTTGGACGTTCTATGGAGGAATTTGCATCGCGGCGGTGCTCTTCGTCCTCGCTGAGCCCCTTCTTGCCTGGTTTGGCGCCGGTTACGACGCCGGCGTGCCGGCACTGCGTATTCTTCTTATCAGTCAGGTGCTGGCCGCAAGCGCAGGTTCGCAATTATACGTCATGACCATGACCGGCCACGAGCGCAATGCGGCGGTGCTGCTCGCGTGTTGCGCTGCGGTCAATGCGGGCGCCAGTGCCGTGCTTGTCGGCATGTTTGGGTTGACCGGCGCGGCGATCGGCACCGCGGTGTCTTTGGTCGTCTGGAATCTGGCGATGGCACTCTTCCTATGGCGGCGGTTGAATCTGTCTCCTGGCATACTGGCCATCTTCCGAATTCCTTTTGAGAAGGGACGGCGATTTGTTCGCTCCAACGGAGTAGGGGCGTTCGCGCGGTTTCAGAAGAGGCACCGGTAATATCCGTACCCAGCCCATGGGGGCGGCTCGCGCGCCACGACGACGGCCCCGGAGCGTGTCCTCGTCGAGGTATCGCAGGCTTGCGATGATCTTGGATCAGCACGGGCAGGTGCAGAACCACAGCCGTCCGGTAGCCATTGATCGTCTTGACGCTGGCTACCGTCAAATCCTGGCGCCGACCGCGAATGAGGCTGTCAGCATGCCGTGTGACCGAGGCTATTTGCCCGCCGTGCCAGGGGCGTTTCTGATGCCCTTGCGGAGCAGGTGATCAATCCGAGACACGTGGGTCGTGTCTTGGATCAAGCCTTGTGGATCCAGTGCTCCGATTTGCTCGATTTCGGAGATCGCCGGGACAGGCTGTGGAAGCAACGTCCTCACCGTTTCGGGTGGGGAGTCGTTGTTTCGTGTCAGTGACCTGTTGTTGGCCCCCCAAATTGCCGCCTGGGTTCGATTCTGGACGCGGATCTTACGAAGGATCGCCTTGACGTGTACCTTCACGGTTGCTTCGGCGATGTCCATCTTTCGGGCTATGCATTTGTTGGAGTCGCCCTCGATCAAGCAGCGCAAAATCGATCTCTCCCGCGAGGAAAGCTGCGGTGCGAGTGCGCCGTCGCTGGTCGTGACGACTATCGCCTTTTCGTCATCCAGCGCCGCCCCGCGCAGGCGTTCGCTTTCGGGGTCGAGAACGATCGACAGGAATGCCCGTGGAAAAATTATCTCACCCATCATCACCAATTCCAAAGACTTGACGAACGCAGCGCACGTCACATCGACGAAGTAGCCGTTGGCGCCTGCTCGAAATGCTGAAACCAGTTCGTTCGGGCGATGATGGTCGGCCACGATAGCGACGCGGCTACCCGGATGCTGGTCCCTGAGAAGTTCGATTTGTTCGAGCGCGGCGTCAAAATCATTGCCGATATGGACGACGATGAACAGCGGCTGCTGTTGTGGGGTGTTGCTCGTAAGAACTTCGTCGGCGCATGAAACCGAGGCCAGGATGCGGAAACTTGTTGAGTGTAAGATTCTGGCCAATCCGGCTCTGAGCAAGATGTTCTTGCCAACGAGTATCGTCGCGAAAGATTGTCGCCCCAGCATGGTAATCCTCCCGGCATTTCGCAAAATGATTGGCGGCGGCAAAAGCCTACACTCGCCAATTTGGACATCCGCCAAATGGCGTGCAGGGAAGTCTTCTCTTTGGAGTTTTAATTGTTGAAATACTTCGGTTTCTTCAGTCCGTGGAACTCTCCGCTTTCACAGCAGCGATAGACGTTTTGCTTTAAATTCGATCATGCGAGCTTCTGGATTCATGACGATTTTGTGAATAGTAAAGCCTAATCCACATTATCCCTATATACCTTTGGTTATAGATGAGCCGATGCGAATGATTTTCGCTCAAGCTGCCGACCGCGCTGGAGGGAACGCCATTGCAGCGAACAAACTCTCGAAGCAGCGGTAACTTTACGAGCGGATACATCGCGTTCCTCGGCGTTTGCTGCGTGGGTCAGCGTCGCTGCAGCATCCTTGAAGAATTACAGCTGCTGTGAGAAGGTCATGAGGAATAGATGGGGAGCGCAAGGTTTAATGAGGGGAGAACCTGAGGACTGTCCATGCACCGTACCAGTCTGGTGATTGCGGACCGCCATCCCATCGTTCTGCAAGGCTTGACGAGCGTACTCGGAGCGCAGAGTGGTCTGGATATTGTTGCATGCTGCAGTGATGGTCCTGGCTGCATCGAAGCGATCCGAGGCTTGACGCCAGATATCGCCATCCTCGACATCTCAATGCCTGGCCTAACCGGACTGGAAATCCTCGCCATCGCTAATTCCGAGGGACTTTCCACGCGGATGGTTTTTTTTACCGCATCCGTTCAAGATCGCGAATTGGTTATGTCGGCCGCCGCGGGCGCCTATGGTGTCATTCTGAAGGATGTATCGCTCGAGGCTTTGGTGCAGTCCTTGCTGCAGGTTGTGGGCGGCCACAGGTTGCGGTTGCCCTCCTCAGACCAGGTTGTAGCTCCGGAGCCGGAACAAAGGAACGTTGCGATCACGGAGAATGTGCTCGCGGCACTGACAGATCGCGAGCGCCAGATCATGGCTCTGGTGTCAGAGGGGCTGTCGAACAAGGAAATCGGGCGTCGGTTAAAAATTTCCGATGGCACGATCAAGGTTCATTTGCATCACGTTTATCAGAAGCTTGAAATCAGCAACCGGACGGTGCTGGCGGCGCTTGCCATATCGCAAAGTGACGGCGCGGGTGTCCTTCCGGGAAATCCCGTTCCCCGCAATCGCTGTGCTTGAGCAACGAGTGCGCCGATTTCGATCGTGATCGAGGGTAACCCGGTTAATCCTTCCCGCGAGCGGCAAGTAATCGACCGGCGTGAGTGCGCCGCACCAGGGTATTCAAGCTAGCAATCTGCCGTTTGCCGGCTTCGAGTTCGCCTCTGGTGGACGCAAGCTCGCGCGCAAGGGCGCCGGCACGATCACGCTCGTTGACGAGGACCTGTTTCTGATCCGCTATCAGGGCTCTGTCTGTCTGCGCCATCTTCAATATCTCGGCATGTACGGCAGCCAGAAGAGTCGAACGCGCGTCGATCTCCTTTTGCGCCGCGGCAAGCTGGTTCGCTAGCGCCTCGGCCCTGTCCTGTTCCTTTCCGAATATTTGCTTTTGCTCGATTTTCGTCGCCTCGGCGTTTTGTACGGCCTTCACGGCCGCGGCGCGCGCGGCATCGAGGTCTGTTCGGACCGAGGTGAGTTCGCGCCTGAGATTTTCGGCCTCTTCGCGCTCCTGATCCAGTAAGGCTTGCTTCTGCTTGATCTCTGCCTCCGCGGCTTTCGGACCTGCCATCCGCGCGGTGTCGAGCTCGGACTGTAGCGAGGTAAGTTGACGCGCCAGAGTGTCGGTTCGATTGCGCTCGTTGGCGATAGCCTGTTTATGATCCGCTGCCAGGGCTTTGCCTGTCTCCGCTATCTTCAAAAACTCGGCGTGCGCGGCAGCGAGAAGTGCCGAACGCGCATCGGCCTCCTTCCGTGCGGTGGCAAGCTGGCCCACCAGCGCCTCGGCCCTGTCGTGTTCCTTTCCGAGTGCTCGCTTTTGCTGGGTCTTCGCCGCTTCTGCGTTTTGTGCGGCCTTTGTGGCCGCGGCACGCGCGGTATCGAGGTCTATTCGGACCGAGCTGAGTTCGCGCCTGAGATTTTCGGCCTTTGCGCGCTCCTGATCCAGTAAGGCTTGCTTCTGCTTGATCTCTGCTCTCGCGGCTTTCGCACCTGTCGTCCGTTCAGTGTCGAGTTCGGCCCGTAGCGAGGCAAGTTGACGAGCCAAGATGTCGGTACGATCGCGCTCGTTGGCGAGAGCCTGTTTCTGATCGGCTGCCAGGGCTTTGTCGGTCTCCGTCATCTTCAAAAGCTCGGTATGCGCGGCAGCGAGAAGTGCCGAACGCGCATCGACCTCTTTCCGTGCGGCTGCAAGCTCGCGGGCAAGCGCCTCGGTCTTGTCGCGTTCCTTCCCGAATGCTCGCTCTTGCTCGACTTTCGCCGTCTCAACGGTTTGCGCGGTTTCTGTGGCCGCCGCACGCGCCGTATCGAGGTCTGCGCGGACGGAGATAAGTTCACGGGCGAGGGCGTCTGCCCTTCCTCGCTCCTGGACAAGCCCGTGTTCTTGCATGGTCTCCGCCTCGGTGGCTTGTGTGGCGTCCAGGCCTATGATCCGCACCTTGTCGAGTTCTGCCTGGAGGGCGGCAAGCTCTCGCGAAAGGGTGTCTGCTCTGTCACGCTCTTGATCGAGCAATTGCGTTTGCCTAAGTCTCTCCACTTCGGCCGTAGACCGCACCGCATCGAGCTCCCCATGCAGCGACGAAGTAAGCGCGCGTGCAAGGGCGTCAGCCTTGTCCCATTGCTGTTCGTGTTCAGACGCCTGCTTCGCAATGAAAGTCTTGGCGCGGGAATCGCTGTCGTCGCACCGCGCGTCGTTCCCCGCGGCTCCAATGAAAGGCCACAGGAAGCAGACTGCAAGAGTGACGGATACGCCGGAAGCAACTCTGCCTCTTTCATAAGAGCGCTCGACGGCTTTGGATTTCGGCAACCAACGGGCCGGGCACAAAAAAATCGATGCGCCGAGCCTTTGCAACATGACCCCAAGAAACCGACATACGGTGGTCCTGTCACCTGTATCTCGGTTCACCAGAGAAACCGGGCTTCCGTAATTGCATCCCGCACCAATTGCCTGCGAGCCCATCGCGATAACTCAAAATAAATCATCAGTGCATAGTCATTTTCCATCCCATGACACAGCCTTCTCCAGCCGTTTGTCGATGTCGCGATTGAGGTAGTCCGAAGGGAGTAGCAATCCCCCAGAGTATATCGCGTGCTGTTCGCATCGCGGGGCAGGGATGAGAGCGGCGTCTGCCCGACAAACAAGTCGTGCAATCGCCGATCGTCACATCGGTTCATTCGATCGCGGTGTCCGGCCCCAAGCCGTCTCACCATCCCAAAGTCGTTTTACGATCTTCCGGCGCTGCTCATGGCCACGGACGCGGACGAACGAACGCGTTTCTCAAGGACGAGGTAAACGGACGCCGCCACCCCGATCCCGAACAGCCAGCTGAGATCCGCGCCGCCGAGCAGATTTATCGAGAGCGGACCCTGCAGCGCGCCGACGAGGCCGTCCTGCACCAGCCAGCCCGCCACGAGGCCGGCGAAAAAGGCCGCAACGCCGCTCCAGTTGATGTCGCCATAGGTGCTCGTTTCAGGCATCCGGTAGAGCTCGGCGACGTCGATCTTGCCTTTGCGTCTGATGAAGAAGTCGGCCAGTACGACGCCCGCCCATGGGCTCATCCACATCAACAGGCTGATCATCCAGTTGTCGAATGCCTTCGCGAACGACGGCGCGAAGATGAAATAGAGCGTGACGAGATAGCCGGCGATGCCGACGATTGCCGCCAGTGCGATACGCGAGAGGCGGAAGCCTGCGCTGAGTGCGGCGAGGGCGGCCGAATACACGTTCAGAATATTGGTCGCGATCGGGCCGTGCAGCACCATGAGCAGGACCAGGATGCTGATCGGGCCGCCGAACACGGCGCTCACCATCTTCGCCGGATCGGTGTCGAGTGTGGTGCTGGCGATCGTCGCACCGAGAATGGCGAGCCACACGGTCGGAACGAACATGCCGATGTAGCTGTACCAGAACACGGAACGCGAGGGCACGTTGCGCGGCACGAACCGCGAATAGTCGGACGCCCACGTGACCCACGAAATCCCCCAACCGACACCTATCGCCGTCATGAGCAGCGTCAGCATCGCAAGATGCGCGCCCGGCGGAAGCGATGTGGTCAGGCCCCAATTGACGACGCCGGGACGTGTCCAGGCCAGCACGCTCATCAGAACCATGATGGCGATGGTCGGCGGCACAGTGTATTTCTCGAAGGTCCGGATCGCGTAGAAACCATAGACGCCGATCGAGACCTGCAGCGCCATCACCAGCGTGATGATGGCGATCTCGAGCAGCCATGAGTTCGGGACGCCGAATTGGCCGAGGATCGCGACCGAAATCTTGACCGGGAAATAGGTATTCACGCCGATCCAGCACAGCGTCATCAGGAACATCAGGATGCTGGGCAGATAGGCGCCGCGAATACCGAACGCCGAGCGGCTCAGGACCATCTGGTTGACGCCGGTCTTGTGGCCCATCACCGTGAATGACGCGAAGATCGCGCAGCCGACGATGTTCCCGAGCACGATGACCGCGATCGTTTCCAGCAATCCGAGCTTCAGCACGATGCCGAGTGCGCCGAGCGCCCAGTTGACCGGCGCGATGTTCGCACCCGCCCAGATCCACATCTGCTGCAGGCCGGTGGAATCCCGGTCGGCATCCGGAATGGGCTCGATGCTATGAATATCGGCACGCAGCTCGGAATCCGTCATGACGCCCCTCCAATACGAAGTACACTTCGCATTAGGGTCAGCAACAACCGTGCCATGCCGGTTGTCGCTTTCGCCTGAGGAGCGTCCGTGGTGCCGCGGGAAGAGGCGAGACGATTGCGGGTCGCCCGATTGACGCTGTCTTTTCAATGGCGAAGCGAGGCCTGCGGCTGACGAAGGACGATCGCGAATTCTGCCCGCTACAGCGGTCGTTGCGGCTCGGTCCGCGCGTCAAGAGTCGTGTCGATGAGGCGCCGTACCGATCATAAAATGAGCAGCGGCGCCGAAACAGGCGGCAAGCGCATCTAATCGAATAAGGCAGCAGTGCTGTCGCGATTGGCGTTGCCTGCGACAACGCGCTGCATCATCCTGATGAAGTGAGCCTGCTCGCGGGCGGACAGATCTGCGATCGTGGCCTGATGCGCGGCGCGCGCTGAGACTTCGATCTTGCCGAGCAGGGCTTCTCCCGCCGCGGTCAATCTGCAGAGCCGCGCGCGTCGGTCGTCCTCATTGACGGCGCGCTCGACCAGATTGCGCGTGGCGAGGCGCTTCAGCGCGCCGGTCGTCGTCGTCCGATCCAGCGCGATATCAGCCGCCAAAGTCGTCTGATCGGCGGTTTTCCGGACCGCAAGCGCCGAAAGCAGGCTGTATTGCAGCGGCGTAACATCGAACTTGCCGCACGCTTCCTGGAACAGCGCGACATGGATTTGATGCAACCGGCGGATCAGGAATCCGGGACGTTCTGACAAAGGCCACGGGCGAAGCCTGCTCTCGCCACGACGCTTCTTTGCTTGCCGCAATGCACACTCTCCCCAACTCGGAGCCTGGCGGTCGTCGCATGATTCAAACGCGCCCGCCAAGGGTAGATACAACGGCGGATCATGGCACGAAGTTTGCTTTTGTAAAATACGAAGCATGCTTCGTATTTCGGCAAAAGTGTTGGCGAGAGCGGGACGAACCCGCCAGCAGACCAGAGGAGTGCAGTGATGTCCATCAGCCCCAGCTTCGACCTGCTTCTGCGCGGCGGTCGCATGATCTGCCCGGCATCTGGCATCGACGGTATCAGGGATGTCGCCATTCGAAATGGCAAGATCGCGGCCGTGCAGCCGGACATCCTGCCGAGCAGCGCGCGCGAGGCGGTCGACGTCGCCGGCAAGCTGGTGTTGCCGGGGCTGATCGATACGCATGCGCACATCTACCAATATGTCACGGGCCGTTTTGGCATGAATGCCGACATGGTCGGCGTGCAGTCGGGCGTGACGACGCTGGTCGATCAGGGCGGACCATCCTGCATGACGCTGCCGGGCTTCCGGCATTTCATCGCGGAGCCGGCGAAGTCGCGTGTCTACGCGTTCCTCTCCGCCTATCTGGTCGGTGGTCTTGAGGGCCACTACTATCCGCAACTCTATAGTCCTGACGGCGTCGATATCGATGCAACCGTGAAAGCAGCAACGGCCAATCCCGACATCGTGCGCGGGATCAAGGCCCATGCCGAGATCGGCGGCTTCGCGCGCTGGGGCATCCGCGTGATCGAAATGGCTGCGGAGATCGGGCGTCGCGCCGGTCTGCCGGTCTATGTGCATTTCGGCCAGCTCTGGGGCCTGCCGGAAAGCGGCGCCAATGGCGAGGACGCCGATACGATCCTGACCCGGGTGATTCCCTTGCTACGCGAGGGTGACGTGCTCGCGCATCCGTTCACGCGGCATCCCGGCGGCTTTGTCAACCGTGAGGGCGAGGTGCATCCGGTGATTCAGGCCGCACTTGATCGCGGGCTGAAGGTGGATGTCGGCCACGGCAGCCACTTCTCCTATCGGCTCGCCAAGAAAGCGATTGCCGCCGGCATCATTCCGACGACACTCGGCGCCGACATTCACGGCTACAACACACATGTCCCTGCGCCGGCCGGCACGCCCGATCAGCACGAGGACGAGGAGAACCATCCCTTCGCCAGCCAGGCGAAGTTCAGTCTCGTCCAGGCGATGAGCTCGATGATGGCGCTCGGCCTGTCGCTCGAACAGATCGTGCCGATGGTGACTTCGAATCCGGCCAAGATGCTTGGACGGTCCGACGAGATCGGAGCGCTCAAGGTCGGGATGGATGCGGATATCACGGTGCTGACGGAGCAGAGCGGAAAATTTGCGCTCCGTGACAATGAGAACAACGAAGTGATCGCCGAGCGGCTTCTGCAACCGGCGTTCTGCGTGCGGGCAGGGATGCGCTACGACGCCGTGGCGCCGATCCTTCCCGAGGCTGTCGCTGCCTAAGTTCAACACTCACTCGACTGTCAGGAGGGACGACGCGTGCGCAGCGAGCGCGATTTTTCTTCCGCGAGGGAGCCCGGCGCGGCGCAGGGCGTCGGTGCACGGCTGCCCCGCAAGGAAGACGAGCGCCTGATGCGCGGGCGCGGCCAGTTCGTTGCCGACATTCGCCTTGCGGGATTGCAGGACGTCGCCTTCGTGCGCAGCCCGCTGGCGCATGCACTGATCCGCGGCATTCATGTGCCGGAGCGCTATCGTGATTGCGTCTTCACCGCGAATGACCTTGTTGGCGTCAATCCGATCCGCGCGGTCTCAGGATTGCCGGGCTTCAAGATCTCCGAGCAACCGGTCCTCGCCACGGGAAAGGTCCGGCAGGTCGGCGAACTCGTCGCAATGTGCGTGGCACCGACGCGCGCCGAGGCCGAGGATATCGCGGCGGCCGTGACCCTCGACCTGGAGGAGTTGCCCGCCGTCCATGACATGCTGAAAGCGCGCGAGGCGGGGTCGGCTCTGGTACATGAGCACTGGGGCGACAACATCTTTCTCGAAACCAATTTCGAGGTTGATATCTCCGCAGCGCTGGATGCGCCGATCAAAGTGTCGCGTGAAATCCAGACGGCGCGACAATGCATGTCGCCGCTGGAAGGACGCGGAGTGGTCGCGACCTTCGACCATCGCCTCGACCAGCTCACGCTCTATTCGGCCGCGCAGATGACTCACATCACGCGCAACGGTCTCGCCGAATGTCTTGGCGTCGAGCAAGGCATGATCCGGATCATATCGCCCGATGTCGGCGGCGGCTTCGGCCATAAAGGTATTCTGCTTCCGGAAGAAGTCTGCCTGTCCTGGCTCACGATGCGCCGCGGCCATGCCGTCCGCTGGACCGAGGATCGCCGCGAACATCTGACGGCCAGTTCGAATTGCCGCGAGCATCATTACAAGATCACGGTCTATGCGGATCGCGACGGCCGGCTGCGCGGCATCGATTGCGAAGCGACCGTCGATTCCGGCGCGTATTCCTCTTATCCGTTCTCGGCGTGCCTGGAGGCGGCGCAGGTCGCGAGCATCCTGCCGGGGCCCTATGTGATGCCGGCCTATCGCTGTCGGACCTATTCGGTCGCGACCAACAAATGCCCGATCCTGCCTTATCGCGGCGTTGCCCGCACCGGCGTGTGCTTTGCGCTGGAGCTGATGCTGGATCTCGTCGCGGCCGAAGCCGGGCTTGAGCCGGGCGAGGTGCGACTGCGCAACCTGGTGCAGCCCGAGCAGATGCCGTTCGACAACATCACCAAGAAGCATTTCGACAGCGGCGACTATCCGCAAGCGATGCGGCGGGCGCTGGACGCAATCGATGTCGGAGCCGTGCGTGTGCGTCAGCGCGACGGCGAGGCGGACGGGCGCCGGATCGGGCTTGGCGTTTCGATCTATTGCGAGCAGGCGGCCCACGGCACCTCGGTCTATGCGGGTTGGGGCATTCCGATGGTGCCCGGCCACGAACAGGCGTTCGCGCGCTTGACGCCCGATGGCGGACTGGAAATCCGCGCCGGCGTGCATTCGCACGGACAGAGCATGGAGACGACACTCGCCCAGGTCGCCCATGAGATGCTGGGCGTGGACGTTGCCAAGGTCCGCGTGATCCTCGGCGACACGGCGATGACGCCATATTCGACGGGCACCTGGGGATCGCGCTCAATGGTGATGGCGGGCGGCGCGGTCGCAGCCGCCTGCCGTGAGCTTGGCGAGCGCGCCCGGCGCATCGGCGCCAAGCTGCTGCAGCACGACCCGGCGTCCGTGGTGTTGCAGAACGGCGAGGTGCGCGGCGTCAACGGCAGCGTTAGCCTCAAGGAGATTGCCCACACCTGGTATCGCCGTCCGCAGGATCTTCCGGCCGATGTCGATCCCAGCGGGCTGGAAGTGACGGCCGGCTACAAGCCGGAGCGCGACAGCGGCACCTTCAGCTATGCCGCGCATGCGGCCCTTGTCGCCGTCGATCCCGATCTCGGCGAGGTCGAAATCCTCGACTATGTGATCGTCGAGGATGGCGGCGTGCTCGTCAATCCCATGGTGGTGGACGGCCAGATCTATGGCGGCGTGGCGCAGGGCATCGGGACTGCGCTCTACGAGGAGATGCCCTTCGACGCCAAAGGCCAGCCGCTGGCGACGACGCTTGCGGATTATCTTTTGCCCGGTCCGACCGAGGTGCCCGCGCCGCGCCTGCATCACATGGAGACGCCGTCGCCCTATACACAGTTCGGCGTGAAGGGGATCGGCGAGGGTGGCGCGATCGCGCCGCCGGCCGCGATCGCCAACGCCGTCAACGATGCGCTGCGACCGCTCCGCGTTGAATTGATGCGTTCTCCGATTACGCCCTATCGCGTCGTTGAAGCGGTTCTCGCCGCGCGCGACGCAGGGAGGGCGGCGGCATGAAACCGGCGCCCTTCGGGTATGAACGTCCGCGCGATCTTGAGGCTGCCTTGGCAGCGCTCGCGCAGGCGGGCGCGTCGGCCAAGATCATCGCCGGTGGGCAGTCGCTCGGGCCCATGCTGAATCTCAGGCTGGTCGAGCCCGAACTCGTCGTCGATATCACCGCGATCGATGAGCTCAAGCAGGCCGAGGCAAGCGGCGAAGAGCTCGTCCTTGGCGCCTGCGTCACCCATGCCGACATCGAGGATGGCCGCGTTCCCGATGTCACGCGCGGTGCGATGAGGGATGTCGCGGCCAATATCGCCTATCGCGCGGTCCGCAATCGCGGGACTATTGGCGGGTCGATCAGTCATGCCGATCCCTCGGCCGACTGGGTGTCGGCGCTGTCGGCGCTCGGGGCGACATTGACGCTGCGTGGTCCGGCAGGGCTGCGCAAGGTCGCGATGAAGGACTTCGTCACGGGCGCGCTCGAAAGCTGTCTCCAGCCGGGCGAGATCGTCGTCACGATCCATGTGTCGAAGCGTCCGGCTTCGGCCCATTGGGGCTATGTCAAGAGTTGCCGTAAGACGGGCGAGTTCGCGCATGCGCTGTGCGCCGTCATGATCGATCCGGATGCTCGGCTCCGGACGCATCGTCATCGGCGCGGTTGATGCCGCGCCGATCGCGATCGCAGACGCTGAGACGTTGTTCGGCGGCCGCATTGCGGGCGACTACAAGGCCAAATTCGATGCGCGTGCCGCCGATGGCCTGCTCGAAGCGGCTGGTATAGCGGACAGGACCCATCGGCATATCCATTTGAGCGTCCTCAGGCGTGCGATCCGGGAGGCCGCATGAGCACGCTCGCGCTCACGGTCAACCGTCGTTCGGTGCACGCGCTTGCCGAGCCGCGGACAAATCTTGCGGACTTCATCCGCGACAAGCTCGACCTCACGGGAACGCATCTCGGCTGCGAGCACGGCGTCTGCGGGGCCTGCACCATCCTGCTGGACGGTGTGCCGGTACGATCCTGCATCACCTATGCCGCGGCTTGCGCGGGCGCGGAGGTCACCACGATCGAGGGGCTCGACGACGACGAGATCGCCATCGAGCTGCGGGCGGCGTTCACCCGCGAGCACGCACTGCAATGCGGCTATTGCACGCCGGGAATGCTGGTGTCCGCCCGCGACCTGGTGTTGAGGCTGCCGAAGGCGGATGAGCGCGAGATCCGGATCGGGATGAGCGGCAATCTCTGCCGCTGCACCGGCTATGTCGGAATCGTTCGCGCCGTTGAGGCGGTCATCTCGGAGCGCCGCGCGCGAGGCATTGCGCCTGAGCTGGATCGGGGCCGCAAGCGTCTCGGGCCCGCGGGGTCAGGCCATGCCGTCAACGGTGAAGATTCCGGCGCGCGCGTGCCGCGCGCGGCCGAGCAACGGACACTCAAAACCGCAGTGCCAGTCGCGGTCATCGCTGATTTTACGCCGGCCAACACGCTCGATCAGCAGTTCACGGTGGCGCAGCCGCCCGAGAAGGTGTTCGCGATGTTCGCCGATATCGCGGCGGTCGCAGCCTGTCTGCCCGGCGTGTCCTTGATCGGCCCGCCGGATCCGAACCGCGTCGAAGGCGAACTTCGCGTCAGGATCGGGCCCATCGCGGCGACCTTCCTTGGTGCGGCGCGGGTCGAACAGAATGTGGCCGACATGTCCGGCCGGATCGTCGGCATGGGCAGCGACCGCCGCAGCCGGTCGTCGACACAAGGCGAAATCCGCTACCGGCTGGTGCCGATCGAGCAGGGTGCCGCGACGCGGGTCGATCTCTCGATCGGCTACACGCTGACGGGCGTGCTGGCACAAATGGGGCGGACCGGCCTGATGCGTGACCTCGCCAAGCGCCTCATTGCCGAATTTGCCGACAATCTCGACCGGCGTCTTTCGGGACGTGCGGCGACCGAGCCAGGGCCGCCGCCTGATCTTAACGGACTATCGCTGGTGATCGGTGTGTTGCGCGAGCGGATGCGGCAATGGTTTAGCGTGTTTCGCCGCTGACCGTGGAACGGCAAGACGAAGGTTTGACTGCGTTTCGATGAACTGCGTGTGAGGGAGAAAGACATGATACGAGGCTACAGAGCGGTTTCTCTTATAGCTCTAACGAGTGCTCTTCTCGGCGGCATGGCCGAGGCGGACACGATCAAGATTGGCGTGAACGAGCCGCTGACAGGCGCTTTTGCCGCGTCAGGCACCTATGTCGTGAACGGTGCGAAGATCGCCGCCGAGGAAATCAATTCCAAGGGCGGTATTCTCGGCAAGCAGATCGAGCTTGTGATCGAGGACAACAAGAGCAATCCAACGGAAGCCGCTGCGGTGGCCGAAAAGCTGATCACCAGCGACAAGACGCCGATCATGATGGGCGCGTGGGGATCAAGCCTGACGCTCGCGGTGATGCCGAAGCTGATGGAATACGAAACGCCGATGGTGGTGGAGACCTCGTCGTCGAGCAAGATCACCACGACCGGAAATCCCTATATTTTCCGAATCTCGCCGCCGTCATCGGTCGAGGCCGCCGCGTTCAAGAACATCGTCGACAAGCTCAGTCTGAAGAAGGTGGATTTTCTCGTCATCAACAATGACTGGGGTCGCGGCACCGCCGAGGACTTCAGCAAGATGATGAAGGAAAAGGGGATCGAGGTCGGCCTGGTCGAGACTATGGACCAGGGCGCGCAGGACATGAGCGCGCAGCTCTCCAAGCTGAAGGGCACCGAGTCCGAGACCATCATCGTGACCACCGCGGTTGATCAGCTCACGCTGATCTTCAAGCAAGCCGCGGCACTCGGTCTGAAGAAGCGGATCATCACGACCGGCGGATCGCAGAACCCCGATCAGATCATCGCGCAGGCGGGTGCCGCCGCCAACGGCACGATGCATCTGACGACCTTCCTGCCATGGTTCCCGGACCAGACGCCGAACCCGGAGGCGACGAAATACTTCATCGCCGAATGGAAGAAGAAGGGCTTCGATTTCGCCGGCTGCACCGAGAGTTTCCGCGGCTATGACGGCATTCGTACCGCGGCAGCCGCGATCGAGAAAGCCGGCAAGACCGATCCGGCGGCAATCAAGGCGGCGCTATGGGACATCGATGTGAAAGGCCTGAACGGCGACATCGTGTTCCAGAAGTCCGGCCCCGCAGGCAAGGAGAGCGGCCAGAGCCAGCCGAACGTCTATCTGATCGAGATCAGCGACGGCAAAGTCGACATGAAGAGCCTCTGAGCCGATCGTTCCGCTGGCGGGGCGCGTCAGGCGTCTCGCTAGCCTCAGGCGAGTGTGACGTCCTTGAACGAATTCCTGCAACATCTCGTCAACACGCTGGTGCTCGGCGGCACCTATGCGCTGCTGGGCATCGGACTGACGCTGATCTTCGGCATCATGAATGTCGTGAACTTCACGCATGGCATTCTCTATACGTTCGGCGCCTACATCATGTTCATCGTGGTGCAGAAGGCTGGACTGAATTTCTTCCTGGCGCTGCCGGTCGCGGTCGTGGCCGGCTGGCTATTGGGCGCGGTGATTGAGCTGACCTTGCTGCGGCCGTTGCGCGGATCCGACATCGACACAACGATGCTGGTCATGATCGGCGCCTGGATCGCGATGCAGTCCGCGACCCTGTGGATCTGGGGTGGCGTGGCTAAGTCGGTGCCGGCGCCGTTTCCCGAGGAGCCGCTCGTGCTCGGGGCCGTCTCCGTGTCGTGGCTGCGGCTGTTCGTGCTGGCCGCCGCGGCGCTTCTGATCGTGCTGACTTATCTCCTCATCAACCGGACCAAGCTTGGCTGCGCCATGCGGGCGACGTTTCAGGATCAGGACACGGCCTCACTGATGGGCGTCAATGTCGACCTGATCTACACGTCAACCTTCGCGATCGGCTCGAGCCTCGCGGCGGCGGCGGGCGCGCTGCTCGGCCCCGTCTACGTGGTCTATCCCCAGATGGGCGACCTCGCATCGGTCAAGGCATTCGCCATCGTCATCCTGGGCGGTCTCGGCAACATCACCGGCGCCGTCATTGGCGGTTTCATTCTGGCGCTCGCCGAGGAACTTGGCGCGGGCTACGTCTCGTCCGGTTATCGCGACGCAATGGGCTTTCTCATCATCATTGCTGTTCTGATCTTCAAGCCGACCGGGTTGTTCCCGCGCGCGGAGCGTGTCGGATGAAATCGTGGCTTGGCATTGTCGCGGTCGCGGCCCTGGCGTCAGTGCCGCTCTGGCTTCACGATCCATATCTGTTGAACGCGCTGATTACGACCGGCATTTTCATTATCTGCGCGATGAGCCTCAATCTGCTGCTCGGGTTTACCGGTCAGCTCAGCCTCGGCCACATCGCGTTCTTCGGCATCGGCGCCTATGTCAGCGCGCTGACGTCGCTCGGTTTCGATGTCGGGCTTCCCGGCGGTTTTCGCATCGTGCACGAGCCCTGGCCGCCAATGACGGGCTTCGCGCTTGCCGTGCTCGCGTCAGCGTTCTGCGGCTATCTGGTCGGGCGGCTGTCGTTTCGCGTCCGTGGTGCATACTTCGTGATCGTGACGATCTCCTTCGCCGAGGTGGTGCGGCTCGTTGCCCTGAACTGGGTCGAGCTGACGCAGGGTCCACTGGCGCTGACCAACATTCCGCCGATGGAGATCGGATGGGCGGGTCTCGGTAGCTTTTTCTTTCGGACGAAATTGCAGAACTATTATCTAGTGCTCGTGGTCGCGGTGATCTCCTACATCCTGATCGCACGGCTGGTCAGCTCGCATTTCGGCCGCGCGATGCGCGGGTTGATGGAGAACGAAACGCTCGCCGTCTCCGTCGGCATCGATGTGACGAGGACGCTGACACTTGCAGCGGTGGTCTCGGCTGGCATCGCGGGCGCGGCCGGTAGCCTCTATGCCCACTACTTAAAGATCATCGATCCCGAGGTGTTCGCCTTCATCAACACGGTCACGATGGTGATCATGGTCGTCACCGGTGGCAAGGGATCGCTCGCGGGCCCGATCGTGGGTGGCTTGGTCTTCGGATTGATGCCCGTGTTCCTGCGGCCGGTGATGGCGCCGGAAGCGCAGTGGATCGCCTATGGCGGCGCGTTGATCGCCATCCTGTTCGTCATGCCGCGCGGGATTGTTCCGTCGTTGACCACGCGGCGTCTGCGCAGCACTTCAACGGCGCCCGACACGTTCGTCGAGCGTGGTGTGAAGGAGGGCGCATGATGGCGCCGCCGGCCGCGTTGAGCATCGAGAACGTCGCCGTGCATTTCGGTGGGCTGGTTGCGCTGTCGGATATGACATTCACGGTTGGCGAGGGCGAGATCGTCAGCCTGATCGGCCCGAACGGTGCTGGCAAAACGACGGCCTTCAATGTCATGACCGGCTTCCTCAACGCGACCCATGGCGCGGTGAGTTATCACGGCAAGTCCCTCAATGGACTGAAACCGCATCAGATTGCCGATCTCGGGCTGATCCGAACATTCCAGCGGACCAGCGTCTTCCCCAACGACACCGTCCGCGACAATATCTTGATCGGTTTGCACCGGCAGGGTCGGCACGGCCTCTTGCAGGCCATTCTCGGCCTGCCGCGCGCGCGGGCCTCCGAAGCCAGGCTCAGGCAGCGTGCGGCCGAGCTCGTCGAATGGGTTGGGCTCGGACGTCGCGCCGGTGACCTTGCGGGATCATTGTCCTATGGCGAGCAGCGTCTGGTCGGCGTCGCGCTGGCGCTGGCGGCCGAGCCGTCGATGCTGCTGCTCGACGAGCCGGTCTCGGGCATGAACGCGTCCGAGACCCACACCTTCGTGCAACTGGTCCGCAAGATCCGCGATCGCGGCATCACGATCCTGCTGGTCGAGCACGATATGCCAATGGTGATGAGCGTGTCCGACCGCATCGTGGTGTTGAACTACGGCCGGATCATCGCGGAAGGCCCGCCGGAGGCGATCCGCAACGATCCCACCGTCATCGAAGCCTATCTTGGGCAGGGCGCGAAACATGCTTGAGATCCGCGAGTTGGTTTGCGGCTATGGCGGCATCACTGCGCTGCGAGGTATTTCACTGGATGTCAAAGCCGGGCAGCTCGTCGCGCTGATCGGCGCGAACGGCGCCGGCAAGAGCACGACCTTGCGCGCGATCTCCGGGCTGGTGCCGCCGCGCGCGGGCTCGATGATGTTCGACGGCAAGAATTTGACCAGCGCCAGGCCGCCGCGCGTGCTTGCCGCGGGGATTGCGCATTGCCCTGAAGGGCGCCGGGTGTTTCCGCACATGACGGTCGAGGAAAATCTCGATATGGGCGCCTATCTGCGAGGCGACGGGCCCGGCGTCGCCGCGGATCGCGACCGAATCTATGGCGAGTTTCCGCGCCTCGCCGAGCGCCGGAAGCAGGCGGCGGGCACGTTGTCGGGCGGCGAGCAGCAGATGCTCGCAATCGGCCGCGCGCTGATGTCTCGGCCACGCCTGATTTTGTTTGACGAGCCGTCGCTGGGGCTCGCGCCCAACATCGTCGAGCGGACCTTCGCCATCATCCGCGGCATCCGGGATGCAGGGACGACGGTCCTTCTTGTCGAGCAGAATGCTTTCGCGGCGCTCGAGATGTGCGACCATGCTTATCTCCTGGAAGGTGGCCGGATCGTGCTCTCCGGATCGGGCGCCGAGCTGATCGAGAATGCGCATGTCCGGAAGGCCTATCTCGGTGGATAGGGACCACCAGCCGATCGCGGGTGACGCAAATTGGCTTCCGGTGTGTGGTCTGAGCAGGCTGATGTCGCAGAGCATCGTCGCCGTTCGCGTAGCAGGCATCGACATGATCCTGGTCTGGTCCGATGGCCGCGTGGTTGCATGCGAACGGGCCTGTCCCCACGAACAGGCCGACCTCGCTTGCGGGCGTGTTGCGGGAGGACGTCTGTGCTGCCCGCGCCATGCGGCCTCGTTTGATCTACGAGACGGCCGCATCTCCTATGGATGGCCGAGCCGGCCGCTGCGGCTTTACCCGGTCAGGGTCGACAGCGGTCAGATCTGGATCGATCCCGAGGTGCTTAGGTGACGCGGAACGACCGTAGGGAAGTCGAGGAACGATTTGCGTCTCGCTCGCAATTTCTCGGACGCAGCGTTCCGTTCTGCAATCAGAGCGGCGCTATTCTTGACCGCGGCATTGTTGTCATAGGCGGCATCGCGTGCGGCCTTGGAAAGGCTCCTCCAGTTTGAACGGGGATCGGCGAGGTTATGGTTCGTCAACAGATCGCTCACATGCATCACTCCGGAAACAGGCCCAATGACCGCTCGTCGTCACCCTCGTCGCAACCCTCGCAGCAACGTTCTCCCGGCCTTCTTGCTCCCTCAGCCTTCTTTTTCCCTCAGCATTGCTGCAAATCGAGTGCCCGGCAGCGTGCGGCTTTCCAATCCGGAAAAATTGGTAATAAGCTTCAGGACGCGGACGATCATGCCGCGGGGAGACTTGGAACGGTCTGATTCATGGAACGGTCTGATTCATTATGGCGTTGAAAGAGGATAATTCGGGTGCCTGGCGTGTCGGCGTTTTGTTTTCGAACACCGGCGTGACCTCGACGATCGAACGAACACAGCTGAATGCCACGCTGCTCGCGATCGAGGAGATCAATGCAGCCGGCGGCGTGCTGGGCCGGCCGATCGAGCCTGTGATGTACGATCCTGCATCCGACCCGAAGCAATTTCGCAACTTTGCCGAGCGCCTGTTCCAGCTCGACCGCATCAGGCTGCTATTCGGCTGTTACATGTCGAGCACGCGCAAGGCCGTGCTGCCGGTCGTCGAAGCGCATCGCGGACTGCTGTTCTATCCGACGCTCTATGAAGGTTTCGAATATTCGCGCCATTGCATCTATACGGGTGCTGCGCCGAACCAGAACTCCATGCAGCTCGCGAAATTCCTGTTGTCCGCCTTCGGCAACCGCTTCCTGTTCGTTGGCTCGAACTACGTCTATCCCTACGAGTCCAACCGCGTGATGGGCGACTTCGTGGTGCAGGGAAAGGGCAAGATCCTCGACGAGATGTACATCCCGCTGCATCCGGCCGACAAGGACTTCGACAAAGTCATCGGCCGGATCAAGAAGACTTCGCCCGATGTGATTTTCTCCACCGTTGTCGGCAGCCGGCACGTCCACGCTCTACCGCGCCTATCGCGCCGCCGGCTTCGATCCGACGAAGATGCCGATCGCGAGCCTGACGACCAGCGAGGCCGAAGTCGCCGAGATGGGTGCCGAGGCGGCCGAGGGGCATATCACCGCGGCACCATTCTTCGAGACGCTGTCCTCGCCAGCGGCCCGACGCTTCGTCACGAACTTCAAGGAAAAATACGGCGCCGATGCACCGGTGACGGCCGAGCGCCGAGGCAGCCTATTTTCAGTTGCATCTGGCGATGCGCGCGGTCGCGAAATGCGGCACCGACGATCCCGAGCAGGTGCTCGCCAATCTGCGCGACACCGAGTTCGATGCGCCGCAGGGACGCGTCAGGATCGATCCGGAAAACAATCACACCTATCTCTGGCCCCGGATCGCACGGCTCGACCGGAACGGCCGCTTTCAGACCGTGTGGAATCCCGGGAGTGCGCGTGAAGCCTGATCCTTATTGTGTCGTGCAGAGCCTCGACGATTGGTCGGCCGACGACCTGCCGCTTCTCCATCCATAGGTCTTGTGGCGGAGGACGGGACGTGGCGATCCAAATCCTTCGTGACCTGCGCGGCCTGCGTGTCCATGTGGTGCATCCCGCCGGACTCGGAGCGCACACGAGCTCGTCGAGCATCTGCGCCGCATCGGCTGCATGGTCGAGACCCAGTGGCCGGTGCCCGATTGCTGGGCGGAGGGGGCCGACATCGTGCTGCTCGCGATCGAGCATGACGTGCGCGACGGATATCCAGCGGCTGTTGAAGTCCGATCCCGATCACCGGCCGACCCTGATCGCCGTCGTTGCTACGAAGATCCGTCGACGCTGCAACTCGTGCTTGAAGCCGGCGCGGTCGCGGTGATCGAACGGCCGATCCGGCCTTTCGGCTTGCTCACCAATCTGACGATCGCGCGCAGCCTCTGGCTCGAGCGGCGCGATGCCGAGAAGCGTGTGCGCAAGCTCGAGCGCAAGCTTGCAGGCATCCAGCGGATTCAGAAAGCCAAGGTGATCTTGATGGACGGGCAGGGCTTGAACGAAGCCGAAGCCTACGAAAGCATTCAGCCGTCAGGCGATGTCGAAACGCTTGTCGATGGACGACATGGCGGCAGCAATCATCCACGCAAATGAGCTGTTGCAATACCGTCCGAAAGGTGATTAGTTTTTTGATGTCGCGATGTTGTAACGCGACTTTCGCCGGACCATCGATGTTGCTGGTTCGGCCACGGCTAGGTAGCCCGAGGGGTCCGCGAGGATCTGTCGGGCTTTTTTGTTTTGCGGATCGAAAGCCTTCGCCGACGCTGTCGCGTTCTTGGCGATCGATCTGATTTGGACGCTTTTCGCTACGGAACAACGTGCTTCGGCGCGAAGGATGAGTTGTGCCTGCATGGCAAAGGGGAGCTGAGTATGGCGGTCGATAGACGCAGGTTTCTGAAGAACGGGTTGCTCGCGGGCGGCTCGCTGATCACGTCGCCTTGGGTCTTCAGCACGGGGGCACGCGCGGCAGGCGAGATCAAGGTCGGCGTGCTGTTCTCGCTGACCGGCGGACTCTCGATCATCGAGAAGTCGCTGCATGACGCCACGATGATGGCCATCAGCGAAATCAACGCGTCGGGCGGCGTCAAGGGCATGAAGATCGCGGCGATCGCCGAGGACGGCGCATCCGATCCGAAGACCTACAACGAGAAGGCCTCGAAGCTCGTCATTCAGGATCGCGTGCCGACCGTGTTCGGCTCCTACACCTCGGCGAGCCGCAAGGCGGTGCTGCCGGTGTTCGAGAAGCGCAACAATCTCTATTTCTACCCGACCTATTACGAAGGCTTCGAGTGCTCGCAAGAACGTCGTCTACACCGGCGCCGTTCCCAACCAGCAGCTTTCGAACTTCATTCCCTGGATCATCAAGACGCTCGGCAAGAAGAAGTTCTTCATCGTCGGATCGAACTACATCTATCCGCGCGAGATGGCGAAGGTCTCCAAGATCCTGATCGAGAAGAACGGCGGCGAATGGATCGCCGACGAATATCTCGAGCTCGGCCATTCCGAATGGGGCTCGATGGTCAACAAGATCAAGGGCTCGGGCTGCGACGTCGTGCTGTCGAACGTGGTCGGCGACTCCGTCGTCGCGTTCTATCGCGAGTACAAGAACCAGGGCCTCACCCACGACAAGCTGCCGATCTGCGCGACCGTGACCTCGGAGATCGAGATCGCGGCGATGGGCGCCGAATATGCGGTCGGCAGCTACACCTCGTTCCCGTACTTCCAGGCGATCGACACCGACCTCAACAAGGCCTTCGTCGAGCGCTACCGCGCCTTCGTGAAGGACCCGAAGGCGGTGACCCATCACGCGCTGGAATCGTCCTACTTCCAGGTCTTCCTGTGGAAGCAGGCGGTGGAGAAGGCGGCCGAGATCACGCCGGTCGCGATCCGCGAAGCCGTGAAGGGCCAGGAGTTCGACGCGCCCAACGGTCATGTGAAGATCGATCCGGAGAACCTGCACACCTATCTCACGCCGCGCATCGCGCAGTGGCTGCCGGACGGGCAGGGCAAGATCATCGACGCCTACAAGGAGCCGATGATGCCGCTGCCCTACGTCGCCTATGGCGAGACCGCCGACCAACCTGTTCTGCACCTCGAAGGGGCTCGAGACGGCGAAGCTCAACAAGACCTGATCGTCGGTCGGCATCATCCACCGCGCGCCGGCGCGCGGTGGATGGCAGGGTGGTGTCATGCTCGAAGTCCTGTTCATCGGTCTCAGTCTCGGATCGATCCTGCTTCTGGTCGCGCTCGGCCTCGCCATCACCTACGGCGCCATGGGCGTCATCAACATGGCGCATGGCGAGATGGTGATGATCGGCGCCTATGTGACGGTGCTGTCGGGCATTTGGCTTGGCACCAACATCTTCGTCGCCATTCCGCTCGCCTTCATCGTCACCGCGCTGCTTGGTCTCCTGATCGAGCGCGTGGTGGTGCGGCGGCTCTATGGGCGGCTGCTCGACACGCTGCTGGCGACCTGGGGCATCGCGATCCTGATCCAGCAGGCGGTGCGGCTTGAGTTCGGGCTGTCGTTCTTCGGCATCCACATCCAGGGGCTTGGACCGGGACTGCAGAATGTCAGCGTGCCGGCGATCCTGCAGGGCACGTTCTCGATCGGCGGCGCCGACATCAACCGTTATCGCGCCTTCATCATCGTCGTCACTGCGATTCTCGTCGCTCGCCACTTGGTTCATCATCTACCGCACCACGATCGGCACGCAGGTGCGCGCCATCATCCGCAATCCGCAAAATGGCGGCGGCCTGCGGCATCGACGTGAGCGCGAGTCAATGCGCTGACCTTCGCGCTCGGCTCGGGGCTTGCGGGTGTCGCCGGCGTGATGATGTCCGGTTTCAAGACGGTGTTTCCCGACATGGGCACGTCGATGGTCGTCGACGGCTTCCTGGTCGTCGTCATGGGCGGCGTCGGCAGCCTGCTCGGCTCGGTGCTCTCCGCCGGCATCCTTGGCGAGATCAATGGTCTCGTCGCCGCCGCGACCAACGACATTCTGGCGCGCGCGGTGGTGTTCGGCGTCGTGATCGCGATCATCGTCCTCAAGCCGAAGGGCCTGTTCGCCCTGAAGGGCCGCTGATCATGGGGTTGTCAAAGCGGCAGATCGATTGGGCGATGTATGCGCTGTTCGTGGCGGCGATCATGGTGGCGCCGCTGATGCATGGAGGCGTTCTGGCTCAACCGCGTCGCCAAATATCTCGTCTACGGCATGCTCGGCGTCGCGATCGCGCTGTCGTGGGGCTACGCCGGCATTCTCAATCTTGGCCAGGGCCTGTTCTTCGGCGCCGGCGCCTACATGCTGGCGATGTCGCTGAAGCTGGCGAGCCAGACCAGCCTGCAGCAGGGCTCGGACAAGCCGGTGCCGGACTTCATGCTGTGGAACGCCGAGCCCGGCGCGCCGACCGAGCTGTGCTGCATCAACAAGGCCTCGTTCCTGTGGCTGCCGTTCCAGAGCCAGTGGTTCGGCGTCGCGATGGGCATGGTGCTGCCGGTCGCGATTGCCTTCGTGCTCGGCACCATCGTGTTCCGCAAGCGCATCTCCGGCGTGTTCGTGTCCATCATCACGCTGGCGCTGGTGCTGCTGGTCCGGCTCGTGGTGATCGATGCACAGCCGATCACCAACGGCTTCAACGGCCTCACCGATCTCGGCTGGTTCAAGGTGTTCGGCCTCGAATTCGATCCCTATATCGTTCCGACCTATTATCTCGTCGCCGGTCTCGCTCAGCCTCGTGCTGGTCTGGCGCGCGGCTGTTGGTCGAGACCCGCGCCGGCATCATCCTGCAGGCAGTCCGCGACGACCAGAACCGAGCGCGCTATCTCGGCTTCGACGTGCCGTCCTACCAGACATTCTTCTTCGCCGTGTCGGCGGCGATCGCGGGCTTCGCCGGCATGCTCTATGTGATCGTCTCCGAGTTCGCCTCGCCGACCTTCATGGATCTGACCTTCTCGATCACCATGGTGGTGTGGGCCGCGGTCGGCGGGCGCGCGTCGATCCTCGGCGCCTGCATCGGCGCGATCCTCATCAACGTCATCTCGGCAACGGTCAGCGAGACCGAAGGCTTTGCGGAGGCCTGGAAGGCCATCATCGGCCTGATCTTCGTCCTCGTGGTGCTCTACCTGCCGCGCGGCCTTGGCGGGCTCGCCCATGATCTCATCGACCGGATCTTGGCGCGAAAGCCCGGCAGAGGCGGCTCGCACGCTTCGCGTCAGCGGCCCGTCGTCGCAGTTGGCGGAATAGGGCGATGGCGCAGGCGGCACTCACCATCGACGGACTGAGCGTGGACTTCGAGGGCTTCAAGGCCGTCAACCAGGTCTCGATGATCGATCGACGACGGCGAACTGCGCGTGCTGCTCGGCGCCAATGGCGCGGGCAAGACAACGCTGATGGACCTGATCTCGGGCAAGACCAAGTCGACCGGCGGCCGCGTGTTCCTGCACGACACCGACATCACGAACTGGGAGGAGCACAAGATCGCGCGCGCCGGCGTCGGCCGCAAGTTCCAGATCCCGAGCGTGTTCAAGGAGCTGACCGTCCGCCGCAATCTCGAAGTCGCGAGCTGCAGGAAGCCCGGCGTGTTCGCCAATCTACGCTTCGGTTTCGGCAGCGAGGCCAAGGAGCGCGTCGATGAAGTGCTGGAATTGATCGGGCTTACCGAGGAGGCCGATCGGGTCGCCGCCTATCTCAGCCACGGCCAGACGCAATGGCTGGAGCTTGGGCTCCTGATCACGCAGAACCCGAAGATCATCCTGCTGGACGAGCCGACCGCCGGCATGACCCAGGCGGAAACGCACAAGACCTCGCGTGATCGTCAACAATCTGAAGGGCCGGCATACGATCATCGTGGTCGAGCACGACATGGCGTTCGTGCGCGAGATCGCCGAGCGCATCACGGTGCTGCATCTCGGCCAGGTGCTCGCCGAGGGCAACGTCGGCGAGATCGAGAGCAATCCCAAGGTACGCGAAGCCTATCTCGGCTCGAAGGGAATTTCCTGATGCTGTCCTTCGCGCATGTCGACAGCTTCTACGATCGCAGCCACATCCTGCACGATGTCTGCCTTGACGTTCCCGACGGCAAGGTGACGGCGGTCCTCGGCCGCAACGGCACCGGCAAGACCACGCTGCTCAAGACACTGATGGGCCTCACCGACCGCATGGACGGCGAGATCAGGCTCGACGCCGCCGATCTCGGCAGCGAGCCGACCTTTCGCCGGGCGCGCGCCGGAATCGCCTACGTTCCGCAGGGCCGCGAGATCATTCCGGATTTCTCGATCCGCGAGAACATCCTGATGGGTTCCTTCGCGCGCGCCGACGGCAAGCGCGAGATCCCGCCGCTGGTCGCCGAGCTGCTTCCCTATCTGATGAACAATCTCGATCGCAATGGCGGCGTGCTGTCGGGCGGTCAGCAGCAGCAGCTCGCGATCGCGCGCGCATTGGCCGCCGAGCCCGAAAATCATCCTGCTCGACGAACCGAACGAGGGCATCCAGCCCTCGATCGTCGAGGAGATCGAGAACGTGATCATCCGGCTCAACCGCGAGGTCGGGCTGACCGTGATCCTGGTCGAGCAGAATGTGTCGTTCGTCCGCCACGCCGCCCATCGCTTCGCGATGATGGAGAAGGGGCGGGTGGTGGCGTCGGGCGAGATCGGAGGCCTCAGCGACGACCTGGTCCATCGTCACATGGCGGTGTGACCGGGAACGTCGGGAGCAAGACGCAACGATGCGGTGGCGACGCATCGGCGGGAATTGATGAGCAAGCCGCAAGGAGAGCGATATGCTGCACGGAGATATTTCTTCAAGCAACGACACGGTTGGCGTCGCCGTCGTGAACTACAAGATGCCGCGCCTTCATACCAAGGCGGAGGTGCTCGACAATGCAAGGAAGATCGCCGACATGATCGTCGGCATGAAGACCGGTCTTCCCGGCATGGATCTCGTGATCTTCCCGGAATACTCGACCCACGGCATCATGTACAACTCCAAGGAGATGTACGAGACCGCATCCGTCGTTCCCGGCGACGAGACCGAGATCTTCGCCGAAGCCTGCCGCAAGGCGAAGGTGTGGGGCGTGTTCTCGCTGACCGGCGAGCGTCACGAGGAGCACCCGAAGAAGGCGCCCTACAACACGCTGATCCTGATGAACGACAAGGGCGAGATCGTGCAGAAATATCGCAAGATCATGCCCTGGGTGCCGATCGAGGGCTGGTATCCCGGCAACTGCACCTACGTCTCCGAGGGTCCGAAGGGGATGAAGGTGTCGCTGATCATCTGCGACGACGGCAACTATCCCGAGATCTGGCGCGATTGCGCGATGAAGGGTGCCGAACTGATCGTGCGCTGCCAGGGCTACATGTATCCGGCCAAGGATCAGCAGGTGATCATGGCCAAGGCGATGGCCTGGGCCAACAACGTCTATGTGGCGGTCGCCAATGCCGCGGGCTTCGACGGCGTCTACTCCTATTTCGGTCACTCGGCGATCATCGGGTTCGATGGCCGTACGCTCGGCGAATGCGGTGAGGAGGACTACGGCATACAATATGCGCAGCTTTCGAAGTCGCTGATCCGCGACGCTCGCAAGAACGGCCAGTCGCAGAACCATCTCTTCAAGCTGGTGCATCGCGGCTATACCGGCATGATCAATTCAGGCGAAGGCGATCGCGGCGTCGCGGCCTGTCCTTATGAGTTCTATAGCAAGTGGATCGCCGATCCCGAGGGCACGCGCGAGATGGTCGAAGTCCTTCACACGGCCGACGGTGGGCACCGAGGAATGTCCGATCGAGGGCATCCCGGCAAAGAAGGTCGCGCATCGCTAGCGTTGGGGCCACGGCGGCGAACGGACCGATCGCTGCCGTGGCACCCTGCTCAATCAGAACACAATCTCAGGAGGAATTTGCGATGCTGCGCATCGACCGCGTGCTGGGCAGCCGGCTGGAGCCTGAATTGTCCGAGGCGCTTCACCGGCTCGAGCATCGCGGGGCGATTGACGTCGTCCAGGTACCAGTCGCCGATCTCGCGCGGCGGCGGCTCCTGATTACGACGCAGGGCGGCGAGGAACTGGCAATCGCGCTACCGCGCCAGGAAAAACTGTTCGACGGCGCGGTGCTGCTGCTTGAAGATCATCGCGCCATCGTAGTGCGGGCGGCGTCCGAGCGCTGGCTGCGGCTGGAGCCGCGCTCGATCAGCGATGCGGTCGAGCTCGGCTATCACGTCGGCAATCTGCACTGGCGCGTCCGCTTCGGCGGCGAAGTGCTGCTGGTCGCGCTGGAGGGACGGCCGGAGGACTATACTGCGCGGCTGGAAAACCTGATCGCGTCGCGCCGGGTCGGCGTCACCGTGCTCGACGCGGAAGACGATTCCACCAGCGCGGCGGAGTCCACGTCGGCCGGCGGCGGCAATGGCGCGCCGCATTCTCACCATCACGATCACTGACCATGCTGTCCACCTTGCATGCGATCTGGCAGGCAGACGGAACGTTTCCGAGCGGCGCGTTCGCGTTCTCCTACGGGCTCGAAGGCGCGATAGACTTGCATCGCGGCATGAATGCGCGCGAACTCGAACGATTGGTGGCGGCGATTCTCCGGCAGAGGTGGGCGACTTATGATCGCGTCGCGCTGTTGCGATCGTTTCGGTCTAAAAGCGATCTAGCGGCCATCGCCGTCCTCGATCGCGAGGTCGATGCCTCCACATTGGCCGAGGCCTTGCGGAACGGTTCGCGCCGCAATGGCGCTTCGTTCCTGGCTTCACACGCGCGGCTTGGCGATGAGCTGGCGGTCACGTTGCGCGACGCGGTGCGATCGGGCGAGTGTCTCGGGCATATCGCTGTGATGCAGGGCGTAATCTGGTCCGCGCTGGGGCTCGATGAAGCGCTGGTGCAGATGATTTCGGGCTACACGGCCGCGTCCGGCCTTATCACAGCCGCCGTCCGTCTCGGCGCGATCGGGGCATTGCAGGGACAGGTCGTGTTGCGAAACTGCCTGCCGCTGATCGAGAGCCTCGCGGCGCGCCCGGTCGCCGATGGGACGGAGATGGAAAGCTTTCTCCCGTTTCTCGACATTGCGTCGGCGCGCCATGCGCAGGCCGATCTCCGATTATTTGCCAATTGAGGGTGAGCAGGAATGCTTTTGACGCCGACGGAACTTGAACGGTTGACGATCTTCAACGCGGCGGAGCTGTCGCGCCGCCGCCGGGCGAGGGGATTGAAGCTCAACTATCCGGAGGCGGTTGCGATCATCACCGACGAAATCCTGGAAGGCGCGCGCGACGGCCGCTCTGTCGCCGATCTGATAGGCCATGGCGCGACCATTCTGACGACCGACGACGTGCTGCCCGGCATCGCAGCGATGATGGACATTATCCAGGTCGAATGTGTCTTTCCCGACGGCACCAAGCTCGTCACGGTGCACGAGCCGGTCCGTCCCGCGCCGGGCGCTGCGGCCGACACCGAGCATCCCGGTCTTGTTCAGCCCAAGCCCGGTCAGATCGCGCTCAATGCCGGACGCCGCACGTTGAAGATGACGGCGGTCAACAGCGGTGACCGGCCGATCCAGATCGGTTCGCATTTCCACTTCTTCGAGGTCAACAAGGCGCTCGAATTCGACCGTGCCGCGGCGTTCAACATGCGGCTCGATATTCCCGCCGGCACGGCCGTGCGCTTCGAGCCGGGCGCGTCGAAGGAGGTCTCGCTGGTCGAGTTCGGCGGCAGCGGCGAACTGACCGGGCTCAACAATCTGACCAATGGCGTTGGCTCCGATCCGCGCGTTCGCGAAGCGGCACTGGCGCGGGCGAAAGCGCGTGAGTTTCGAGGCGCGTGACAAGGAGGCGATCCGTTGGCGATGATCGACCGGCGTGATTACGCCGCCCTTTACGGCCCGACCACCGGCAACTCGGTGCGGCTTGGCGACACCTCGCTGCTTGCCGTGGTCGAGAAGGATCACGCGGTCTATGGCGACGAATGCCTGCATGGCGGCGGCAAGACGCTGCGTGACGGCATCGGCATGGCCGGGATCACAAGTGCCGAAGGCGCGCTCGATTTCCTGCTCTGCAATGTGCTTGTCATCGATCCCGTGCTCGGCATCGTCAAGGGCGATCTCGGCATCCGCCACGGCCGCATCGTCGGGATCGGCAAGGCCGGTAATCCCGCAATTATGGACGGCGTGGACCCGCGCCTGATCGTCTCGACGGGCACGACGGTCAGGGATTGCGAGGGCCTGATCGCGACGCCCGGTGCGATCGACGTTCACGTGCATTTCGACAGCGCGGGTCTGGTCGAGCATGCGCTTGCGAGCGGCATCACTACCATGATCGGCGGCTCGCTCGGTCCGATCACGGTCGGCATCGATTCCGGCGGTCCGTTCAACACCGGAAAGATGTTGCAGGCTGCGGAAGCGTGGCCGATGAATTTCGGCTTTCTGGGACGCGGCAATTCTCACCGTGCACCGCCGATGATCGAGCAGCTTGAAACCGGCGTGATGGGGCTGAAACTGCACGAGGATTGGGGCTCGATGCCGGCCGCGATCGATACCTGCCTCAGGGTCGCGGACGACTACGACTTCCAGGTCCAGATCCACACCGATACGCTGAACGAGTCCGGCTTTGTCGAGAACACGCTGGAAGCGATCGGCGGCCGCACCATCCACATGTATCACACCGAAGGCGCAGGCGGCGGGCACGCGCCCGACATCATCCGCGTCGCCGGCGAGATGCATTGCCTGCCGTCCTCGACCAATCCGACCAATCCATTCACGGTGAATACGTTCGACGAACATCTCGACATGACGATGGTCTGTCATCACCTGAACCCGGCCATCCCCGAGGACGTGGCGTTCGCCGAGAGCCGGATTCGTGCCCAGACGATCGCTGCGGAAGATGTGCTTCATGACATTGGTGCGATCTCTATGCTCGGCTCCGACAGTCAGGGCATGGGCCGGATCCACGAGGTGATCTGCCGAACCTGGCAGCTTGCCTCGAAGATGAAGGACCAGCGCGGCGCGCTGCCGGACGAAAAGCCGGGCTTCGGCGACAACGCGCGCATCCGCCGCTATGTCGCAAAATATACCATCAATGCCGCCAAGACCTTCGGCATCGCCGATCACGTCGGCTCGCTGGAGCACGGTAAGCTCGCGGACATCGTGGTGTGGCGGCCCGCATTCTTCGGCATCAAGCCCGAACTGGTGATCAAAGGCGGTTTCATCGCCTGGGGCGCGATGGGCGATAGCGCGGCCTCCTTGATGACCTGCGAGCCGATTCTGATGCGGCCGCAATGGGGCGCGTTCGGCCGCGCGCCTGCGGCACTGTCCGCCTGCTTCGTGCATCCGCTCGCGCTGGAGAAGGATATCGCGGGTGCGCTGGGGCTCTCGAAGAACTTGTTGCCGGTGCGAGGTACGCGAAAACTCTCCAAGCGCGACATGCTGTGGAACGATGCCTGCCCGAAGATCACGGTCGATCCGGAGACCTTCGACGTGTTCGTCGATGGAACGCTCGCGACATGCGAGCCCGCCCGCGAACTGCCGCTGGCGCGCCGCTACATGTTGAGGTGACGCGATGCTCGATAGCACGAGGAGCGAGCAAGGGGCATGGCGCGCCCAAGTGGGCGCGGCGCGGGTGGGCATCGGCGGTCCGGTCGGCTCGGGAAAGACCGCGTTGATCGAGGTGCTGATCCCGGCGCTGCAGCGGCGCGGTATCGATTTCGCGGTCGTAACCAACGACCTCGTGACCAAGGAGGATGCCGAACGGCTGCGCCGCTCCGGCCTGATCGACCCGGCGCGCGTGTCGGCGGTCGAAGCCGGCGCCTGTCCGCATACGGTGATCCGTGAGGATCCGACCTTGAACATCGCGGCCGGCGACGAACTGGAAGCGCGATTTCCAGGGCTGGAACTGATCCTGTTCGAATCCGGCGGCGACAATCTTGCCTCGACCTTTTCGCTCGATCTCGTCGACTGGTGGATTTTCGTCATCGACGTCGCCGGTGGCGACGATATTCCGCGCAAGAAGGGGCCGGGCCTGCTGCGCTGCGATTTGCTGGTCGTCAACAAGATCGATCTTGCGCCCTATGTCGGCGTCGATCTGGAGAAGATGCTGGCGGAAGCCGGACGCGCGAGGGCTGGCCGGCCGGTCATCGCGACGAATCTGCGCGGCAGTATCGGAGTGGAGGCGGTCGCCGATGCGATTTCAGCCGCTGTCCTCTTTCGCGTCTAGTCCTCGCGCGTCTAGTCCCGGCGCGTCGGGTCCAAGCGAGCCTGGTCTGGGACGCGACGTCGAGGCGCATCTCGCGGTCGATGTCGCAGGCGGCCGGACCACGCTGCGCCGCCAGCGGGTCGGCTATCCCCTGCATATGACGCGCGGCTTCTATCTCGACGTAGCGCAGCCCGACCTCTTGACGATCTATCTGCAGTCGGCGTCGGGCGGCCTCTACGCGGGAGATCGGCTCAAGCTCAATGTCAGCGTCGGCGCGGAGGCCGCGTTTCATCTTACGACCCAGGCGGCGACTGTCGTGCACGAAGGCCGCGCCGCCGGATCGCGGCAGTGCCAATCCATTGCAGTCGGGAGTGGTGCATTCTGCGCGGTCGCGAGCGATCCCTATGTGCTGTTTCCCGGCGCGGACCTCGAACTCGACACGATCGCCAGCGTCGCCGACGATGCCGTGCTGATTCTTGCGGAAGGCTTTGCCGTCCATGATCCCAGGGCCATGGGACGCGCGTTCGCGCAATTCGCCAGCCGGCTGAAAATCACGCGGCCTGACGGCCGTCTGCTCGTGCAGGATATCGGGCGCATTCGCGGCGAGGCCTTGCATGGTGGCGCGCTCGGCCCGATGGCCGCCTCGGCGACTATTGTCGTCATCGCACCGTCCGGCAGGCTTGCGAAGGTGGAAGAGATGGAGCGGGCTGCGAATGACTGTCTGTGTCTCGCGGGCTGCTCGCCCGCGCCAAATGGCGCGGGACAGGTGATGCGCATCTTGGCCCCGGACGGTGGCGCGCTTGCGCGGGGGATGGAGGCGGCCTTTCATGTCGCAGGCGGCGCTGCGCTCGGCGTGGACCTCGCCCGTCGCCGGAAATAAGCCGTGCTATCGCCGCGCCAGGCGGAAATATAGCTGCGCGAGGCGATCCGGCAATTCCTCGACCCGATGAACCATCATCGTATTGCCGCGTCCGAACATCCGCGATGCGGCGGGCATGCCGGTCTGGCCGAGCACGACGCCATAGGCATCGATGCCGGCTGCGTGCAGCCCGACCGCCGCGCGCCGCGCGTCCTCGATCAGATCGAGGGGATCGGAGACGTCGATGTCGGACGGCTCGCCATCGGTCAATACGATCAGGAGCTTGCGCGCCGAGTCCGTCGCGCCGATCACGCGGCCCGCGTGGCGGAGCGCGGTGCCGAGACGGGTCGACAGTCCCGATGTGAGCCCGGCTAGGCGGCTCTTGCAGGCGCGGTCGTATGGCTCGTCGAACGACTTCACGGTCGTCATCCGGACGTCCTCGCGCCCGTCGGAGGCGAACGCCAGCAGGCCGAAGGAATCGCCGAGCCTTCCCATCGCCTCGGCGAGCACTGCGACTGCGAGCCGCTCGACGTCGAGAATAGTCGCGCCGGAGGCGAGCCGGTCGCGCGTCGATTCCGAGACGTCGATCAAGAGCAGCGCCGAGAGATCGCGATGCATCGATGTCGTTGAGCGGAACACGCGCGGGTCGGGCTCGCGGCCGGTTCGGAGCGCAATACCGGCGTCGAGCATCGCGTCGACATCGAGATCATGTCCGTCATGCTGCCGGTTCAAGCGGAACTTCCGTCCGATCCTGACGCCGCGCACCAGCCGCCCGATCCGGCTGCGCAGGACGTCGGCATGGTCGAGCGCGTCGTCGATCGATCGGGCCATGCCAAGGCGCGGCGCGACCTCGCGCACGGTGGTCCATTCCGCGCGCTCGACGCCGTGCGCGCGGTCCCATTCAGGATATCTTGCGATGACGGTTCCGCGTTCGTCAGGTGCGACCGGCCGGCCGCGGCCAATCGTCGGATTGCCGTCGTCGGTCGTCGCATTGCCATCGGGGCTTTCCTGCCGCTCGATGCGCATTGCGTCGACCGGCAAATCGATCACCTCGCCCGACGGCGGCGCGGTTTCGCCGAAGTCCCACAGCCCCAGACCGTCATCACGATAGATCGGCTCGACCACGTAAGTCTTGGCGTTGAACTGCACGCGCATCTGGCCAAGGTCGTTGCCGAGCAGCATGCCGATCTCGCGGCTGATCGCGGGATCGCCGAGGCGCGGCAGCGCGACCGCAAACATCGCGCGGCCCTTGGCGACGAAGGCATTGTCGTCGGCATAGGCCGGATCGAACAGCGCGCGCGCCAGCCGCGCCAGCAGCGTGGGCGCGGTGACGACGCCGGAGGGGCTCGCGACATGATAGGGCGACCACAGCCGCCGCAGCCCCGGCAAGGCGCGCATCGCCAGCGTCTCGATCCGCGCATCTTCAATCAGCGTGACCAGCGCGACCTGCAGCGGCTTTAGCGTAAGAGCCTGAAACAGGCCCTGGCCGAGCACGAGATGAGCCTGCCCATGCGCGGCGGCGGCGCGATACAGTGTCCGCGCTGTCTCGCCCTGGATGCCGCGATAAGTTTCCGGCATCCGGATCAGCGGCCCCGCGATCGATGTGCGCCGCTGAGGCCCCTGCGTATTGCCGGCCGGAACACTGCGCAGTAGGGGAACACGACCCCACAGCGCGGTGACAAACGCCTTGAGTTCCACCTCGATCTCAGGGAAGCCGATGTTGCCGATCTCGCGCGTGATCATGCGGCGCGCAAGCTCGTCCTCCAGCGAGAAGAAAGCGATCCGCCGCGCTCGGTTGTCAGACGCCGCGCGCAAGCCTGCTGCGACGAAATTCTCGAACGCGTCGATCGTACCGGGCGCGAGGATGTCGTCCATGCGAATGGCGGTCGGCTCGACGGATTCCGCCGCCTGACGCGACATCAGCTCCATCGCCCGCCACCAGCGCGCCAGCGACGGTCCGGTGCCCAAAGCGCGCGCAGCGACGGGCAGTGCGTGCAGCGCCGCGGTTGCGGCGCGCGCGCCGGCGTGACGGCAGATATCGGCGACACTGTGTGCGGCCGCGAGCAGTGGCGCGATCTCTTCGCGCGGGGCGGCATTCTTGCTCGCGTCCCAATAGGCGATCAGGCAGGCCGGTCCCGCATTGACATTGGCGAGTGCGAGCACGGCCGAGGCCCAGGCCTCCAGTTCGGCCGGGTCGAAATGGTGGCAGAGGGCATCCCAGGTCGCGCGGAAGACCGGCCGCAGCGTCTCGCGCTGCCGCATCAGAGAATGCAGCCGGCGCGTCGCGTTATCCTCATCCGAGGCAACGACATGCAGCGCGCGGCTGTTTGATGGCGGTCACGGCAGGCAGGCCTGGATGGCGTCGCTCAGCGCCGCGCGGATGTCGGGATTGTCGGTAATCGGCAGCACGATGCTCGATTGCACCGCCGCCTCCAGCGGCAGGCCTGCACGAACCATCCGGCCGGCGTGAATCAGCATCCGTGTGGACGCGCCTTCGTCGAGGCCATGCCCCTGCAGATTGCGCGAGCGCTGCGCAATGGCCACGAGAATCCCGGCGAGATCCTCGTCGGTCCCGCTCTCGCGCGCGATGATGGCGGCCTCCGTCGAAGCCGGCGGATAGCTGAAGTCGATTGCGACAAAGCGCTGCTTGGTGGACTCCTTCAGGTCCTTCACCGCACTCTGGTAGCCGGGATTGTAGGAGATCGTGAGCTGGAAGTCGGGATGAGCCGGAACGATCTCGTTGTGTTTTTCGAGCGGCAGGATGCGGCGCGCATCGGTCAACGGATGGATCACGACGGTGGTGTCCTGCCGCGCCTCGACGATCTCGTCGAGATAGCAGATTGCGCCGTGACGAACGGCGATCGTCAACGGACCGTCATGCCAGACGGTGCCTGATGGCTCGAGCAGATAGCGCCCGCCGAGATCGGCCGCAGTCATATCCTCATGCGCGGCGACCGTGATCAGTGGCTTGCCGAGACGCCAGGCCATGTGTTCGACAAAGCGCGTCTTGCCGCACCCGGTCGGCCCTTTCAGCATGACAGGAAGGCGCTCGGTGTAGGCAGCCCGAAACGTCTCGATCTCGTTGCCCTGCGGCTGGTAGTAGGGCTCGGCGGCGATCCGGTAGGGGTCGAGAGACATTACATCCTCCGTGATAGACGAAGGACTGATGGCAAGACCTGGTCGAGCGCCACCATCCCTTCGCAATGGGATTGGCAGCCTTTGCCGAGGACACGCTGCAGCATCGAAGCGTGCGAACAGACGAACAATCGCCTCGGCGCCGATTAGAACTCGGAAAAAAAACTAAAACAAGCGGAATGGGGGCGGATGGGCCCCGCAAAAACTGGCTGATCAGAAGCCACTCTGGTTGAGCCGGGCACCACCTGTCAGCGCGTCATATCTCCGAGAGGGCCTTTGCGATGCGGCTACCTGGTGCTTGAGACGGCCGAACTCACCGGCTGGATGAGGCGCGTTTTGATCCCGCGGAAGCGATCCGTCTGCTGAAGGCTGCTGGCCGTGCTGGCAAAGAGGAAACAACAATCCGCAACTGGTGCGCGGAGCATCACATTGGATGACGGGTTGGAGGTGGCGTCTGGATGATCAGCCAGGTGGCCCTGGCGATGTTCCTGGATGGGGATCGCAAGGCCTTGCGCGCTTATCCGGCGGGAGATCGCTCGAGCGAGCTGGTGAAGAGATATTTCGAACGGTTTGGGCTCGAATGAGGACCGTCCATGATGGCAACGCTACCAACCGTTGCTGTGCCAAAATTCTTCCATGTACGTATGCCGGCGCTGCCACAAACGACCTCGCACGGCTTGCTGTACGACCGTGAAAAAGACAATTACGAGAACAAAGAACACATACTCCATGGGGGACCTCACGTGCTGCGATACTGCGACGAGGGTCCGATCAGAACCGCGCCAGATGGTGCGCAACGAGAAACGCAGCGGTGGTACAGACTACCAGCGCCGAAAATGCGCCGGTGACGCAGCGCGCCAGCCGGGCACGGGTAATATGCCTAGCCATGTGAATCTCCAGTGTCTGGAGACTAATGGCACGATGTGGAGATGGTTCCAGCGCGCGGAGCTCGCTGGTTTGGAAGGGACGACGCGGGATCATGGCAGCGAACTCGTCGCTCTCGATCGTCCCTTAATCGCTCTCTACAAGCCCGTCCGGCGCCTGTCGCTTCATTCCGCGTTGGCGGAAGTCCGGGGAAGAGGATTCGGTGGGACCTCGCTTGTAAGGTCCATGTAAGCGGGACCGGATACAGATTTCTCGCGCCGCGTTTCACCGGCGTCGGCGCCATACTACCCGTTACAACTCAAGCCCCGCCCTGATCTCTCTCCCTGGGCGGGGTTTTTCTTTGCTCAAACTCGTAGGGGTGAGAAAGGGGACGTCGGGGCTGGCTGGACGTCCCCCCTTTCACTTGGCCGGAGCAAGGGGCCTAGGCTGGCCTTGCCGCCGACACGAAAACAGTCCACTCAGGCCCAAATTAAGGCCTTCCCGTAGATTCCCGGAGTCCATTTTTGGACAGGGGTGTTCTATAGTCGGAACACCAGGGCGATTTTAGTACCAAAGGCGTGTTTTCGTTTGCCTGGATATGACCGCAGGTGGGGCTGGCAAAACCGCTCCTGCGGTCTTTCCATTTTTTGGAGCACCCTTGGCCACAACGGCACCAGCGAGGCCCAGCACGAGCATGCCGGAAGCCGATATGGCGACCAAGTCAATCGACCAGGGTTGGCAGCCTCCGCCGATTAAATGGAAGTGCCGGGAGCGGGTTTCGTCGCGATACGTATAAAGGCGCATGGCAGCAGCGCTCCCTGCGCGCGTTCGCCGTGAGAGTCGAACCTCGGCGTTAGAGCCGAAGCACGTTCCTCCTGCATCCTGAGCCCCCCGCCAAGGTTCCCAGGGTAACTCCGTCGGCATCAAGTACCGCTACGGCCCGTCCGGTCAGGGCCGCGATTCGCTCTCCAATTTCGAGCACTTCCCCTTCGTCAGCGATTTCAAGGGCCACGACCGTGGCCTCGCGCTCCGCTACACCGGTCCCAGTCACAGCAAAAATCGGAGCTTTAGGTGATCCGTTGCCGGTGATGGGGCTCAATGGATTAGAAGCCGATTAGTTGCCAAATCGCGCCCACGGGGCGGATCGCTCGAGAAGCATCAGCAGGTAAGGTAATAGCGTCCGCCGAAAACGAGGGGCTACAAGAGAAACTATCAGTTAGATTTTGCTGCCGTGCTCCCACCATCGCGTGATGCCAAGATACGATGGCGTCGCTGCCTGATGATTTCCAGTTGAGCGCGATCTGGTGCATAAACTCTCCGGGGGAGAAAGCACTTTTGACGGAGATCCAAAATGGCCATGCCCCTCAAAGAACGGCTTCTGGTGGCTGCTCGCACGTTCAAAGAACGTGCGGAGGCGCTGCCCGCCGGATCAGAACGCGATGTTCTGCTTCAAGTATCAAGAGAGGCGAAGATCACCGCCGATTTTGACGAACTGCTCGCTTTATCCGCACATCGAGCACTCGAGTAGGCGACCACAGTGGAATTGCCACTGCACCTCCCAACGCAACAAATCTTCGGGTCATGCATATCCGGGAATACAACCCGCCAGTTCAAATTCAATCCTCTGAGCTAAAGGATGGTGCGGTCAAGGCTGCGCCGGCGCCGAGCCGAAAACTCCGCAATCTTCAGCTGCGGGCGTTGTTTCTTCGAGGCGGTGTCCGGCTTGCAGATGCAAATCGCTGGCCGTGCTTGACCTAGGCTGGGTTGTCCAGCCGCTCCAGAGCTGACTTATTCCGGTTCGCTTCCTGGACTGATGATGACCGGCAGGATCGATCAGGGCTCGAACGCCATGTCGACACGGCGCGTACCAAAGGCCGAGTGATCCATTTCACACTCAACTTAAGGATTATCATCTACTGATGGTATGAGAGAAGTCTAACTCGGCCAGAGCCATGAAGGTATTCCTCAGCCATAAGCAAAAGTTTGAGATGCAGGCAGGCGAGCTGCAGGCTGCCTTGAAGGTGGGTGTGCCTGGCGCCACCGTTTTCCGGTCGGAGGACATCGATAAAGGAAAAGAGTGGAGGCAGATGATCGATGGCGAACTGGACGATGCGAAATGCTTTGTCTTGCTGTACACGAGTCCCGAAGAAGATTGGTCCTGGTGCTTCTATGAAGCGGGTAGGTTCTTGCGCAAGGGACGTAAGCCCCGTCGAGTTGGATGCCTTCATCCCAAAAACGTCGAACTGCCCAGTCCGCTAGCGAACCTTCAGGGAATACCTGCAAAGCCAGATGATATCCGGAACTGGTTGAAAGGCGATTTCTTCCGCGGCGTCCGGTCTCGCCTCCCAAACAAGCGCGAACTGGATCACGCCGTCGAGGCAATCGAACAGTTCGTAAGCGGTATGCCAGCCACCGAGGGTATTCTCAAACCCTACATCTCGATCATGCCAAAAGCATCGGGCGATTGGAACGAACAAGGCGGTGAACGCAAGATCGATTTCTCCAACGCTCTGGTGGATATCGACAAGACTTCCGCAAGGGACCTCAACCTCTCAGATCCCCCGCAGAACCTCGAGCTGCTGCCATTCCTACGCCGTATCGCCAGCGACCCAACAGCGCAACCGCGCAGGCAGTCCGGCAAGATTGAGTTTTGGATTACGAAATTCTTCGAGTCACTGCGGAGCGCCGTTTCCGGAGATACTAATTTCCAGGAGGAGGCATATTTTCGGCACAAAACCGGAAGGATCTTGCGTCCCGTGGTCGTGGGTTACGACAGATCTGCGAGTGACTCGGTATGCAAACTGCGTGTAATTTTCGCAGACGCCTTCGGAACGCCTCTTACTGACTCGCCAGGATTGCTGCAGCGCCTGTCCATCGGAGCGCGTCTCGCCGTTCGGACCCGGCTGGAGATCCTAGACCCATTTATTGGCTCTCTTTCACAGCCTGAACTGAGTGCGCGTGACAGAGATGGTCGCGATCTCGGCGCGCGCCTGGTGGAGACGCTCAACGCCATTGTTCGGGAAGCGGCCGCGCACGGCGTCAGGCCAGACGGTCAGGCACCGACATTGTTCGATGGATCCGCCCAAAACCGCTATGAGGAAATACGAGATCGCGGGGTGGATATCTGGAATAAGCTTGAAGAGGCCGCCAAACAAGGTGATCGCACCGGCAATTATGCCGATACTAAAGGGTTGTTGAAGGGCTTGACGCAGATCAACGAAGACTATCTCGCGCTTGTGCTGCCTCGTCTGGAGGAATTGCTTGTACCCGCGGAAAAGAGGCATCCACCAATGATCAGTGGGAAAGCAACCCCGGTAGCGTCGCTCTGAGGTAAGCGCGGATGCGGATTTCTTCTTCGGTCGGTCCGAGGATACGGCCAGGAGTTGACCCGGAATGTCTGCCTTGGTGTCGCGCGCTCTGCAGCGCGCGACTTCACGGGTCCCAAGCGGGTACAGCGATATGTCCGCTCGGCCGCATGCGGTCGAAGAACAAATCCGCTCCGAGGTGTTGCCGCACTCGGGCCTCCTCAGCCTGATATTCGGGCGTATCCCAGCGGCCCGGGTCGGGGGACAAGCCGATCAGCACGCCAGCGAACGCATAGGGAAGACCGAGTTCGGCCGCCAACGGTGTGAGCCACTCACCAATTGCGATCGCAATCCCAGATGATCGGTTGCTTGACACCTTCAAAGCGTTGGTCACTAATCTCCAAACAAAATTCGGTTGGAAGCATGAGGCTTCTGCCGAGAAACAAACAACGAAGCGTCCTGCTCCTGCCAGGCGTAGGTCCTGTCGGGGAAGGACAGCGGTAATCGCCTCCGGGGAGGAGAAACACCAATGGATAGACGCCAGACACTCAAACTGTTCGGTGGCGCTGCAGCAATGGCCGGCGCGGGCTTTCCTGGCCTTGCCTTCGCGGACACGCAGAAGGAAATGGTCACGGTCGTAAAGATCGCGGGAATTCCCTGGTTCAACGCCGTCGAAAAGGGAATTCAGAAAGGCGCAAAGGATTTCAACATCAATGCGACGATGGTCGGCCCGGCAAACGTCGATCCGGCGCAACAGGTCAAGTTGCTCGAAGACCTCATCGCCAAGAAGGTAAACGTAATCGGCCTGGTGCCGCTTGATGTGAAGGTATGCGAGCCTGTGTTAAAGCGTGCCCAGGGCGCTGGAATCAAGGTCATCACGCATGAAGGTCCGGAACAGGAAGGCCGCGACTGGAATGTCGAGCTCATCGACTCCGTCAAATTCGGTGAAGCGCAGATGGAGCGCCTCGCCAAGGAGATGGGCGGCGAGGGCGAGTACGTGGTTTATGTTGGGACGCTGACGACGCCCCTTCACAACAAGTGGGCCGACGCCGCAATTGCTTATCAACAAAAGAACTTCCCGAAGATGAAGCTCGCAGCCGATCGTTTTCCCGGCGCCGACGAGATCGATACCAGTCAACGCACGACACTCGACGTGATCAAGGCCTATCCGAACCTGCGCGGCATTCTCGGCTTTGGCTCGAACGGGCCCATCGGCGCCGGCAACGCGGTGCGGCAGCAGCGCCTCGCCAAGAAAATCGCCGTGGTGGGGACCGTGCTGCCGAGTCAGGCCAAGTCACTCATTACAGACGATATCATCCGCGAAGGTTTCCTGTGGAATCCCACAGACGCGGGTTACGCGATGGTTGCAGTCGCCAAGCTCGTGCTCGACGGCAAGCCGATCACTGACGGTGTCGAGATCCCGGGCCTCGGCAAGGCGGCGGTCGATGTTCCCGGCAAGCAGATCAAGGTCGACAAGATCATGCGGATCAACAAGGAGACCCTCGACGGGTTGATTGCCCAGGGACTCTAGGGACGAGCCCTTGGCGACTTTCCTGGAGTTGTCCGGCATTTCCAAGCGCTTCGGCGGTGTGCACGCGCTTCGCGATGTCGATCTGACACTTGATGCCGGCGAGGTGCATTGCATCGTCGGCGAAAACGGGTCCGGCAAATCGACCCTCATCAAAATCATTTCCGGTGTGGAAGAGCCGGAGCGGGGCGGTTTGATCGCCATCTCCGGCAGGGAGTACCTGAAACTGAACCCGGTGCACTCCACCCAGTGCGGCATCCAGGTCATATATCAGGACCTCTCCTTGTTTCCGAACCTCAACGTCGCCGAGAATATCGCGATGGCCCACCATCTTGGCGGTCTCCACCGGGTTGACTGGCGCGCGATGAAGACGACGGCCATGGCCGCGATGGAAAAGGTCGGCGTCGAGCTCGATCCGGAAACAAAGGTTTCCGAGCTCAGCATCGCCGGCCGTCAACTGGTCGCTATCTGCCGTGCACTGTCGGCGGATGCGAAGGTCATCATCATGGATGAGCCGACAGCATCGCTGACGCGCCATGAAGTCGATTCCCTGATCAAGCTTGTAGGCGATCTGAAACGCTCCGGTATCTGCATCGTTTTCGTGAGCCACCGGCTCGACGAGGTCCTTGAGATCGCCGACCGTGTGACGGTGCTGCGGGACGGGGCCAAGGTCGGCACTTTCGCTGCTGAAACGATCGACGGCCGCAAACTCAGCCATCTGATGACAGGGCAGGCTTTCGACTATCGGGTGCAGACGCGCGATGTTACTGCAAGCCCGGTCGTGCTCGAGGTCAACGGCCTCTGCCGGGATGGTGACTATCAGGATGTGAGCTTTCAATTGCGGGCCGGAGAGGTCGTCGGTCTCACTGGACTGCTCGGTTCTGGCCGAACCGAGCTCGCACTATCGCTCTTCGGCATGAACACGCCCGATCGAGGCACGGTCGCCCTCCAAGGCCGGCCGATAGCATTGAACACAAATGGCGACGCGATAGACCTGGGTATTGCCTATGTTTCCGAGGACAGGCTTACCCTTGGCCTCATTCTGAACCAGTCGGTTGCGGCCAACATCACGCTGACCGTGCTGGAGCGCCTTGCCGGCACATTTGGTCTGATTCGTGCGCACGCGCGACGGAGCCACGTTGCGCGATGGATCGCTGATCTCGCAATCAAGGTATCGAATCCGGAAAATCCGGTGAAGACACTTTCCGGCGGCAATCAGCAGCGTGTCGTGCTCGCCAAATGGATGGCTACCAACCCGCGTGTGCTGATCCTCGACAGCCCGACGGTCGGCGTTGATATCAGCGCGAAGCATGGAATCTATGAGATCATTCAACGGCTGGCCCGCGAGGGCGTCGCAATACTGATGATTTCTGACGAAATCCCTGAGGTGCTCTATCACACCGATCGCGTGCTGGTGATGCACGATGGCCGTCTGACGATTGACGTAGCCGCGGAAAAAACATCCGAAGATGCGCTTCGACAGGCGGTCAATGCCTAAATCGTTCATTGCTTCATTCAGCAGGTTTCGGCGAAGCCACGAGTTCTGGCTGCTCATCGTGATCCTCGTGTTGTGCGCCAGCCTGAGCTTGGCAAACGCCCAGTTTCTGACGATGCAGAATCTGTTTGATCTGCTCACATCCTACGCATTCGTGGGTATTCTTGCGCTCGGGCTGCTCGTGGTGCTGATCGCCGGCGGGATCGACATCTCCTTCACTGCCACGGCATCGGTCGCGCAATATGTGGCGCTCGCGGTCGCGAACGCCTACGGCGCGAACTGGATCAGCGTCTGTGCCATGGCGATCGGTATTGGGGGAGCGCTTGGCGCAGTCAACGCGATCCTGATTCAGAAACTTCGAATCCCGTCGATCATCGTTTCGATCGCAACGCTCAATGTCTTTTACGGATTGCTGATTTTTTTCACGGGCGGAAAATACATCTATTCCTTGCCCGATTGGTTCGCGACGGGGATATTCTGGTTCGAATTCGACTGGGGGAAGGATTCGTCATACGGCGTCAACCTGCAGATATTCGCGCTTGCCGTCTGCTTTCTCGTCACCTGGCTTGTGCTCAACCGCACCAATATTGGCCGGCAGATCTACGCGATGGGCGGTAATGCGGATGCGGCGCGACGGCTCGGCTTCCACATATTCGGGCTCAATATGCTGGTCTATTGCTACATGGGCGTCATGGCGGGCGTTGCCTCGCTGGTCCAGGCGCAACTCGCCCAATCCGTCGCGCCGACCGTGCTGGTGGGCAAGGAGCTCGATGTCGTTGCGGCGGTCGTGCTTGGCGGCGCCAGTCTCATGGGGGGTGTCGGCACGGTGCTGGGCACGTTTTTGGGCCTTGCACTGCTTGCGGTGCTGCAAAATGGACTCATCCTGCTGGGTGTTTCGTCCTACTGGTCGCCGCTTTTTGTCGGGTTCGTCATTCTCATCTCCGTTTCGGTAACGGCATGGTCGCAGCGCGAGCGCCGCACGAAGAGGGCGGGCCCATGAACAAGTCGCCGCCGGTGGCTCTTCTCAGGCGCATGTCCCGTCGGGTCGGCAGCGGGACAGTCGCCACACTCGCCCCGCTGCTGCTGGCGCTGTGGGCAGGATTCGCGATTGTCATCGGGGATCGATTCTTCTCCATCGACACGCTGCAATCCATGGCGTTCCAGATGCCGGAGCTCGGCATCCTCTCGCTTGCCATGATGCTTGCGCTGCTGTCGGGTGGACTCAATCTCTCGATCATCGCCACCGCCAATCTCACCGGACTGACCATCGCGTTCCTGCTGACGCGCTATATTCCGGGCACCGACGGCATCGCATGGGTCGGAGTGCAGGTAGTGGCGCTTGCTGCGGGGTTTGCCGTTGCCGCATTGATCGGCCTCATTAACGGGTTCGTCATCGCCTATCTCGGCGTCTCGCCGATCCTGGCGACGCTCGGCACGATGACGCTCTGCAAGGGTCTCGCGATCGGCCTTACCCACGGCAACGTCATCTCGGGGTTTCCTGCGTCCATTGTTTTCATTGGCAACGGAACGGTTTGGGGCGTGCCCGTCGCGTTGATCGTCCTGGCGCTCTGCGCGTTGCCCGTCGCGACCCTGCTCAACGCGACGCCGTTTGGGGCGAAGGTCTACATGATCGGGTCAAACGAGAAGGCGACGCGCTATTCCGGCGTCGACACCCGCGCCGTCCTTCTCAAGCTCTACGTCCTATCGAGCCTGTTGGCCGGTGTCGCGGCGGTGGTCATGTTGGCACGGTTCAATTCGGCCAATGCGGCGTATGGCGAGAGCTATCTGCTCGTCACCATTCTTGCGGCAGTCCTCGGTGGGGTCGATCCCTTTGGCGGCTTCGGCAAGGTTGGCGGGCTCATCCTGGCGCTGATCATCCTGCAGGTGATCTCGTCGGCGTTCAATCTGCTCAATCTCAGTCAATTCCTCACCCTGGCCATTTGGGGTGGAATCCTGATTGCAGTTGCCGCCGTTCCCTATCTTCGCGGAAAGTTCGCGAGGTAGACGGAAATGATGCCGCCGACCCAGGCCGCCCGGATCGCAGTGCTCGACATCGGCAAGACCAATCTGAAATTGCTGGTGGCGAGCGACGACGGCCGACCCCTGGAAACTCATTCGATTCCGAACGCCGCCATCACGTCCGGTCCCTACCTCGCCTACGACCTCGCCGGATTGGAGGAGTGGTTTCTGGATGCCCTTGCCGACGTATCACGACGTCATGCAATCGGCGCGGTGATCGCAACGGCGCACGGATGCGGCGCGGTTCTCGTCGATGATGACGAGCCCGTCCTTCCGATGATGGACTATGATGCGGTTGCTCCGCCCGCGGTCGACGAAGCCTATGCGCGGATCGCGCCGTCCTATGGCGAGGTGTTTTGCGGCATCGGCGCAGGCGCAATGCGGCTCGCCAAGCAGCTCCTGTGGCAGGAAAGCGCGTTTCCCTCTGAATTCAATCGCGCAAGTGCCTATCTCACCACCGCCCAGTTCCTCGCAATGCGGCTCGGGGGGCGTGCTGCGAGCGAAATCTCCCAGCTTGCTGCCCAGGGACATATCTGGGACCTGCGCCGCCGTCAGCCTTCGTCCGTCATGCGTGAACGTGGCTGGGCCCGCCTCTTGCCCCAAATTGCACCCGCCGGTGCATCGCTGGGGACTGTCTCCGAAACCGTCGCAAAGCGCACCGGCCTTCCGCGATCGACGGAAGTTCTGTGTGGCGTGCATGATTCGAATGCAAACCTCTTCCGCTACAAGGCCGCCGGTATGGCCGATGCGTCGATCCTGTCGACCGGCACCTGGATGATTGGCTTTCAGCGCGACCTGGAGCTGGACCGACTCGCTGCCAACTGTGCGATGGTGCTCAATATCGATGTAGATGGCGAGAATGTACCCTCCACGCTGACCATGACCGGGCGCGAATACGACCTGATCAGCAAAGGTCAGGTCGCTGACGATGCCGCCGTTCTTGCCGCGTTGCCGACCCTGGTCGAGCGAGGGACCTTGGCGCTCCCTTCATTCGTGGGGGATGAAGGGCTGTTTCCTGGCGCCGCGCATCGCGGCCGCATCATTGGCCTTTCGCCCAGAACGCCTGCTGAATGGCAAGGACTTGCGGTCCTTTACGCGGCATTTAGCGCAAACCGTTGTCTGGATGTGCTCGGCAGCTCGAAGCGCATCGTCGTAGATGGCGGTTTCGCCGGCAACCTCCCGTTTGCCCGCGCTCTTGCCGCGTTGCGGCCCTCTCAGGATGTTTCCGTGAGTCGATCCCGCGACGGAACGGCGCTCGGCGCGGCGCTGCTCTGGCGGCGACACTCGCGAAAGGATCCGGTTACAAGCGTTGTGCTCGAAGCCGTCAGCCCGCCCGGCGAGGCTGGGCTCGACCGCCGCCAACTTTCCGCTGCATATCAATCGTGGATCACCCTGTCGGAGCAAGCACCATGAACGACTGCAAACATGCCGATCTTCGTCAGGGCATCGTTGATACCTGCCTCGAGATGAACCGAAACGGTCTCAACCAGGGCACGTCGGGCAATGTCTCACATCGGATTCCCGGCGGCATGCTGATCACACCGACAAGTCTCGCTTACGATCGCATGCGGCCGGAGGACGTCGTTGCGATGGATTTTGCCGCCAATTACGAGGGCAAGCACCGTCCCTCATCGGAATGGCGTTTTCATCGCGATATTCTGCACGCGCGAGATGATGTAAATGTCGTGCTCCATACGCATTCCACCTTCAGCACCATTCTTGCCGTGCACGAGCGGGGCATCCCGTGCTTCCATTATATGGTCGCGGTTGCCGGTGGGAATGATATCCGCTGTGCGCCATATGCGTGTTTCGGCACGCAGGCACTGTCGGATCATGCCGTCAAGGCTCTTGAGAATCGCAATGCCTGCCTGCTCGGCCGTCACGGCCTGATCGTGACGGCCCAGACGTTTGAAAGGGCGCTCTGGCTTGCCGTGGAAGTGGAGACCCTGGCGAAGATGTATGTCCATGCGCTCGCGATAGGCGAGCCGCCGTACCTCAGCGAGGCCGAAATGGCACAAGTCCATGAGCAGATGAGACGTATGAGCTACGGGCGGGCGCCTGATCTTGACGGCGTTGGCGAGGTGCCACGCGAGGTCGTGCGCTGATGAAATCAAGCCAACGGATTTGGAGTGGTGGGAGAACACGCGCCCCATGCCGCGCGTAACAATACGCTGCTCGAGAATGATCTGCCATGCATCGTACCCCGTGGAGTTGAGGAGAGGGGACTTTCTGATGATTTCCTTCCTTCCGTCGCGGGTCTTTGCGATCACGGATAGTGACCGTTCGCTTCTTCATGTCGACATCAGACTGGAAGCCTTGAGTGCTTTAAGCACCATAGATTTCGATCGGCGAACGGGCTTACCAACCTCAGCAAGATCATCGAGATGCAACGTGATCAAATCAGAAAAAATGCGTGGCTGCTCATGAGACCGGGAGCATACGATCGGCGCGTCTCGATTGATTGAGCGCTCTATTTCAATTGCCCACTCTTCGGCGTCACGCCGCCGGACGAAGGTGTTCGCGACGTACTCACGTTTCCTCCTGACCTGAACACGCTAGCTTCCCGACTTGAGCTTCGCAGAGGTCGGCATTGCGTGTGCACTCCGCTCTGAATTCGTGTGCGCTACGTGTGCACCGAGAGATCAAATGAGGTACAAACGTGTGCAATTTTGGCTAGTTGGAGTGCACACGTATGCACATTGTTCCCGATCTAGTCCTTTGAAATAGTAGGGTAAACGTTTGAAATATCAAGACTATCGCTTTTCCGTGGCGCCTATGATGGACTGGACCGACCGGCATTGCCGTGTCTTCCATCGTCTGTTGACGCGCCGCTCGCTGCTGTACACGGAGATGCTGACGACCGGCGCGGTCATTTATGGCGATCGCTCGCGGCTGCTCTCTTTCGATCGAAGCGAGCATCCCGTCGCGCTTCAGCTTGGCGGTTCGCATTCCGGCGATCTCGCGACCGCGGCCAAGATCGGAGAGGATTTCGGATACGACGAGATCAATCTCAATGTCGGCTGTCCGTCAGACCGGGTGAGGGACGGTCGCTTCGGTGCGTGTTTGATGGCGGAACCGGCTCTGGTTGCGGCTTGCGTGGACGCCATGAAGCGCGCCGTCGATGTCCCGGTGACGGTAAAATGTCGCATCGGCATCGACGATCAGGATCCGGAAATCGCGCTGGACACGCTTGCGCGCGGCGTCGTGGCCGCCGGCGCCGACGCCATCATTGTTCACGCCCGAAAGGCCTGGCTCAGCGGTTTGTCGCCGAAGGAAAACCGCGACATCCCGCCGCTCGATTACGATCGCGTCTATCGGCTCAAGGCGGCGTTGCCATACGTGCCCGTCATCATCAACGGCGGGATCGGCAGTCTGGAACAGGCGAAGCAGCACCTTGCGCATGTCGATGGCGTGATGCTCGGGCGTGCGGCCTACAGGGAGCCGTGGCGGTTGCTCGCGGTCGACACGGACATCTTCGACGAACGCGCACCGCACCTGCGCATGACGGACGCATTCGAGGCGATGATGCCCTATATCGAGCGTGAACTCGCGGGAGGCACTCGATTGCATGCGATGACGCGGCACTTCGTCGGCGCCTTCCATGGCGTCCCCGGCGCGCGCGCGTTCCGCCGCCATCTTGCCGAAAACGGCGTCAGGCCGGGTGCCGGCGTCAGCGTACTGCGCGACGCGATCGCGCTGGTCGAGGATCGAACTGCAGCTTCGATGGCAGCGTAATCTACACTCAAGTCCGTTGGCCGAAAGTTCGATCGATGGCTCGATTTGATCTTCATGCCGTTGACGCTTGAAGATTTAGGGATAGCCGTGCAGCACCAGACGGTCTGCACGCACCTCCCAACGTTCGAGCCGATCGAGGAAGCTCATGCCGAGCAGGTTTGTCTTCATCTGGCCATGCGGTACCACGAGCGCCGGCACCGAACGCTCGACGAGCTTGCCGATCGCGAGACGATCAAGCGTCAGCCGGGCAGCTTTGGTGTGACCGCCGGCCGTCTCGACGTCGACATTGTATTCCAGGAGTTCGAGCGGCAGGCCCGCGGCCTTTGCGGTCTCGTATGTCAGGACCACCGAGGTCGCGCCGGTGTCGATGACCATCGGCGCCGCGGCGCCGTTGATCCGGGCACGCAGCGCGAACTCGCCGCCTTGGCCGCGCGCAATCTGCACCGCACGGGCCTTCGAGGAGGCGCGATCGCGCAGCATGGCTGCGACGTTGTCGCTGGCGCGCGCCACGGCCTCGGGATTTCTGTAGGTGAACGCCAGGGCGGCGGTCGCTGCAAACAGGGATATAATGAGCAGCATGCGCGTCATCGGGCGCCTCCGACGACGGCGGCCGCGCCAACGGTCAATCCGATTCGCGGCGAGGTTCCGGCGGGGATAGGCCGGCGTCCACCATGCGCTGAGGCAACAGCGCCATCACGGTGTGCCGTTCGGCGCTGTCCATGCGATGCCAGCGCGCGATTTCGGGAAGCGTACGACCGCAGCCGAAACAGAGGCTGGTCCTGGGATCGATCATGCAGACGGCGATGCACGGCGTTTCTTTGCTCATTTTCGGGAGTGTGACGGGTGTTTCGGTTTCGGCGCAAGCGCGTTCTGGATCATCCGGTGCCGGCGCTCATGATTGGCCTATGACGTGGGCGATGCTTGTCATCGGTCACAGCTACGCTCGGGGTTTCCGGTTGCAGCGGCGGCGCAAAGTCCTCGGCAACCGGTGCCAGCGCCGACATCACGCGCTCTGGCGGATAGGTCACGATCACCTCGGTGCCGATGCGCAGCTTCGATTTCAATGTGAACGTACCGCCGTGCAGATCAATCAGGCTCTTGGCGATCGGCAGGCCAAGGCCTGCGCCCTGTTCGGCGGACTTGATCGAGTTGGAGCCCTGGCCGAATGACGCCAGCACGATCGGAATTTCATTTTCGGGAATGCCGGAGCCGGTATCCTTGACGCTCAGATACTGTCCGCCGGAGGCGGTCCAGCCGACCTTGAGCCAGATCTCGCCGCCCTGTGGGGTGAACTTGATCGAGTTGGACAGGAGGTTGAGCACGATCTGGCGCGTGGCGCGCTCGTCGCCCCAGACGCGCGGCATACCCTGCTCGAACACCTCATGGATGGTGATGCCGCGGCTCGATGCGCGCAGCTTCATCAGGTGATGACAGTCCGCGACCACGTTGACGAGTGAGACGGCTTCCTCGTTGAGTTCGTAGCGTCCGGCCTCGATGCGCGACAGGTCGAGAATCTCGTTGATGAGATTCAAGAGATGGACGCCGGAATTATGAATGTCGGCCGAATATTCCTTGTAGACCGGCACGGCATGGGCGCCGAAGATCTCGCTCTTCATGACCTCGGAAAATCCGAGGATCGCGTTCAGCGGTGTTCGCAGCTCATGGCTCATCTGCGCGAGAAAACGTGACTTTGCGACGTTGGCCGATTCCGCGCGATGGCGTGCCTCGTCGGAAATCGATTTTGCCTGCTCGAGCTCGCCGATCAGCGCGTCCTTCTCGGCTCGCGCTTCGAGGGTCGCAAGTGTCGTTGAATGCAGCCGGTGGGCCAACAGCGCGAAATAGCCTTCGGCCGCGACCGCGAATGCGGCGAGCACGTAATTGTCGAACTTGCCGCTGACCGCGTAGTTGAGCGAGATCGCAACGGTGACCGGGACGGTTGCCGCGAGCGCCGCGACCGGCAGATTGGCGGCTAGCATGCTCGATACCGCGATGACGAGCAGCATCAGGAACATCATCAACGTGTCGGAAACGGTATCCAGCGCCGGGTGCACCAGGATCGCCATCCACGAAATGCCATAGAGCAGGTCGAGCAGGATGAACCGCGTGCGCCACTTGCGGGTTGCGGCGAGCGAGGGCTGTTCGGCCAAAAAGCGGAAGCACGCGCGAACGATCGCCGCGTGAATGGAAAGCACGGCGCAGGTCCAGGTCGCAGCCGAGACCGGCTGCAGCCAGAAACCGAACAGCACGCCCGTCGCCACCACCAGCAGCATCACCACATAGGATGCCGAGATGCGCGTCTGGGCGTATTGCCGGAGCAGTTCGCGGTCGAAGGCGGGGCGGGTTCCGCTGGTCGACGTTAACTTGTCCCGCGCCTCGCGCACACGCTGCGAGGCGGCCCGACGGCTGCTCGCCGGCACAGCAGCCGGCGGCTCGGCCGGAAGCTGGACAACCTCGGGCTTATCGGCGGGTTTACTCATCACGCAACACAAACCCCACCCGCGTCCCGCGGGCACTTTGCATTGCCTATGTGTGGCGCCAAATCCTTAAGAGCTGCCTTAAAGAGCTAAAGAATCTCGTTAACCCGAGATTAAATTAACGTCGACAGCCCCGGGCCGGATCAGCGATCCAGCCGCGCCAGCAGGCTGGACGTATCCCAGCGCTTGCCGCCCATTTTCTCGACCTCCGAATAGAACTGATCGACCAGCGCGGTCACCGGCAGGTTCGCGCCATTTCGGCGGGCCTCGGCGATGCAGATCGAGAGATCCTTGCGCATCCATTCGACCGCGAAGCCGAAATCGTACTTGCTGTCGTTCATGGTCTTGTAACGGTTCTCCATCTGCCAGGACTGGGCCGCGCCCTTGGAGATGGTGTCGATCACGGCGGCGACGTCGAGGCCGGACTTCTTGGCGAAGTGGATGCCCTCGGAGAGCCCCTGGACCAGGCCCGCGATGCAGATCTGGTTGACCATCTTGGTGAGCTGGCCGGCGCCCGCCGGTCCCAAGCGCTTGCACATCCGCGCATAGGCGGCGATCACCGGCTCGGCGGCGGCATAAGCGTCCTCCGCTCCGCCGCACATCACGGTGAGCACGCCGTTTTCCGCGCCGGCCTGGCCGCCGGAGACGGGAGCGTCGACAAATTTGAAGCCGGCCTTGGTCGCCGCGGCATCGAGCTCGCGGGCCACCTCGGCGGAAGCGGTGGTGTGATCGACGAAGGTCGCGCCTTTCTTCACGCCGGCGAACGCGCCGTCAGGTCCGATCGTGACCGCACGCAGGTCGTTGTCGTTGCCGACGCAGCACATCACGAAATCCTGGCCTTCGGCAGCGGCCTTCGGGGTCGGCGCGGTCTTGCCGCCGAACTTGCCGGCCCATTCCTTCGCCTTCGCGGCGGTGCGGTTGTACACCGTCACCTCGTGGCCACCTTTTTTCACCAGGTGTCCCGCCATGGGAAAACCCATCACGCCGAGACCGAGAAAAGCGACTTTAGCCATGTCTGCTACCTTGTTTTTGGACCTTGGGGTTTCGCCGGCGACATCGGACTGGCCGGACGGCGTTGTCGGGAGGAGGGCCACCATAGCTCCTCGGGACCGAAGGGCAACGGCTTCGTGAACCCCTCGGAACCGAAGGGAATGGCTTCGTGTGCTGTGGCAGGCCGCTTCTGTGCTAGGATCGGACCGCCACCAAACTCACAAAAAAGGGAGTGTACCGCATGGGCATCAGCGTGGGCGTGCTCGATCATTTCAACATCCGGACCCGGAATCTCGACGAGACGGTCCGGTTTTACCAGGACGTTCTGGGCCTGGAGAAGGGCGCCCGGCCCAACTTCGCCTTCCCGGGAGCATGGATGTACAGCGAGGGCAAGGCTGTCGTGCATCTGGTCGACATCTCGAAGACCCAGGAGCCGCAGAAGCCCGACTCCGGCGTCGTTCATCACGTCGCCTTCGCCAGCGAGGGTTTCGCCGGCATGAAACAGCGCCTCCAATCCAAAGGGATGGCGTTCGACTCCCGGCAGGTTCCCGGCGGCGATCTCTGGCAAATCTTTGTCAACGACCCCAACGGCGTCATGATCGAGCTGAACTACGAGGCCGCCAAGGAAGGTGGGGGCGTTGCGCCGCAGGAGCGGCACGACGACGTCGGCGCAAGGTAGCCTTTTGGGCGGAACGGCTCTAAGGATCGCATCCGGGATTTCTCTAGGAGATGCGCTTTGAGTGTGACGCAGCAGCAGGTTCTTCAGGCTTTGGCCGGCGTCAGGTCGCCGCGTGGCGTGGCGCTGACCAATGCCGATGTGCTGTCGCCGATCACCGTGAGTGACGGCAAGGTGTTTCTGTCCATCAATGTCGATGCCAGCGAGGCCCGCGCATGGGAGAGCGTGCGCGCCCAGGCCGAGACCGTTGTGCGCGCGATTCCCGGCGTTGCGAGCGCGATGATCGCGCTCACCGCGGAACGCAAGGCCGGCCCGACACCGACGCGGCCGACCCGGCCGGGGCAGGGCGTGCCGCCCGCGGCTGCGCACCGGCCGCCGCACAGTCCTGCCGGTTCGCCGATGGCACGGCAGGCCGAGATACCGGGCATTGCCGCCGTCATCGCGGTGGCCTCCGGCAAGGGCGGCGTCGGCAAGTCGACGACGGCGCTCAATCTGGCGCTCGGCCTGCGTGACCTTGGCTTGCGGGTCGGCCTTCTTGACGCCGATATCTACGGACCGTCGGTGCCGCGGCTGACGGGCATCCGCGAGAAGCCCGAACTCAACGACGAGCGGAAGATGATTCCGATCGAACGCTTCGGGCTCGCCGTGATGTCGATCGGCTTTCTGGTCGAGGAAGACACCGCGATGATCTGGCGCGGGCCGATGGTGATGTCCGCGATCACGCAGATGCTGCGCGATGTCGCCTGGGGCACGCTTGACGTGCTCGTCGTCGACATGCCGCCCGGCACCGGCGATGCGCAGTTGACGCTGGCGCAGAACGTGCCGCTCAAGGGCGCGATCATCATTTCGACTCCGCAGGATCTGTCGCTGATCGACGCGCGGCGGGGTCTTGCGATGTTCAAGAAGGTCAATGTGCCGGTGCTCGGCATTGTCGAGAACATGAGCTATTTCCAGTGCCCGCATTGCGGCACGCGCTCCGATATCTTCGGTCACGGCGGCGCCCGGCACGAGGCAGAGCGTCTCGGCGTGCCGTTCCTCGGTGAAATTCCGCTGCACATGGCGATCCGCACGAGCTCGGATGCCGGCACTCCGGTGGTGGTCAGCGAACCCGATGGACCGCATGCCGCGATCTACCGGGCGATCGGCGCCAAGGTCCGCGATCAACTCAAAGGCGCGATCGCAGCGGCCTGAGCCTGCGGCCGCCGGTCTCATGCGACTTTGGTTGTATCGGACGCGCGGGGAGTGATTCGACCATCCCGGCGGCAGGGGATGGCGGTCCGGCTCCAAATCAAAAAAGCCTACCAGAGATGTGTATTTGCGAGGGATCGTTTGATTTCCGCATTCGCAAAATCGCCCGCGGAAGGGTCTACGATCACCGGAATTAAGCTGATTTTCATTCTTATGTCGCGTTTGGGTGAAGTTCACATTCGTGTTAAAGCGCCCCGGCCAGGGCGGCCGGCCTAGAGGCGAAAAAACGCGCGGCCGGATGAGCGCAAGCTGTGACGAAGGGAAACATTCCCCAACAAGGAGATGCCTTAGATGAAGCGTCGTGATTTTTTGAAGGTTTCGGCAACTGGCGCCGCGGCGGCGGCCGCGGTGGCGTCGCCGGCCATTGCCCAGTCGTCCCCCGAGATCAAGTGGCGGATGACCTCGAGCTTTCCGAAATCGCTCGATACCATCTATGGCGGTGCCGCTGAGTTCGCGAAATACGTGGCGGAGATGACCGACAACAAGTTTCAGATCCAGGTCTTCGCGGCGGGCGAGATCGTGCCGGGCCTGCAGGCGCTGGACGCGACGTCCAACGGCACCGTCGAGATGAGCCACACCGTCTCGTACTACTATGTCGGCAAGGACCCGACCTTTGCGATCTATGCCTCGGTGCCGTTCGGCCTGAACGCGCGTCAGCAAAACTCCTGGTGGTATCAGGGCGGTGGCCAGGAGCTTGGCAACGAGTTCTTCAAGAAGTTCGGCGTCATCGGCTTCCCCTGCGGCAATACCGGCACGCAGATGGGCGGCTGGTTCCGCAAGGAGATCAAGACGGTCGCCGATCTCTCGGGCTTGAAATTCCGCATCGGCGGCATCGCGGGCCAGGTCCTGCAGAAGGTCGGCGTGGTGCCGCAGCAACTTGCCGGCGGCGACATCTATCCGGCGCTGGAAAAGGGCACGATCGACGCGGCCGAGTGGGTCGGACCGTATGACGACGAGAAGCTCGGCTTCCAGAAGGTTGCGAAATACTACTACTATCCGGGCTTCTGGGAAGGCGGGCCGACCGTGCACGCCTTCTGTAATCTGGAGAAGTGGAATTCGCTGCCGAAGAACTATCAGGCGATCATCACCAACGCGACGGCGAATGCCAACACCTGGATGGCCGCGCGTTACGATCTGCAGAATCCTTCCGCGTTGAAGCGGCTGGTCGCCGGCGGCACGCAGCTTCGTCCCTTCACCAATGAAATCCTGGAAGCCTGCCTGAAGGCGACCAACGAATTGTGGGGCGAGATCTCGGCGAAGAATCCGGATTTCAAGAAGTCGATCGACGCGATGCAGGCCTATCGCTCCGATGAATATCTGTGGTGGCAGGTCGCCGAATATACCTTCGACAGCTTCATGATCCGCTCGCGCACGCGCGGCTGATCTCCGGTCGCGTCGGCACGCCGCGCTCAGCCTTAAGTCGTAGCTTGCAAAGCCCGGCCTTCTCGGAAGGCCGGGCTTTTTGCGTCTTGCGGCTATTGCAGGGGATGGCAATCCGGAAGCGGATGTTCCATGCTCGACGTGAAGCCTCGGAAAAGAAGGCGCAAACAACAGATCATTCAGGGAGACATCATGAAACGTCGAGATTTCATCAAGGTCACGGGATTGGGTGTGGCGGGTGCTGCAAGTGTCGCTGCGCCGGCGATTGCGCAATCGATGCCGGAGATCAAATGGCGGATGACCACGAGCTGGCCGAAGTCGCTCGATACGCTGCACGGCGCCGCCGAGGTGATGGCCAAGGTGGTCGGCGAGGCCACCGACAACAAATTCCAGATCCAGACCTTTGCGGCGGGTGAGATCGTGCCCGGCCTGCAGGTGCTTGACGCCGTGCAGAGCGCGACCGTCGAAATGGGCCACACCGCGTCCTACTATTATTTCGGCAAGGACCCGGCCTTCACCTTCGGTTCGTCGATTCCGTTCGGGCCAAATGCCCGTCTCAATCAGGCCTGGTACATGCTGGGTGGCGGCAAGGAGCTGCTCAACGCGTTCTACAAGAACTACAACATCACCTCGCTGCTCGCGGGCAACACGACGTGCCAGATGGGCGGCTGGTTTCGCAAAGAGATCAACACCGTCGAGGACCTGAACGGTCTTAAATTCCGCATCGGCGGCTTTGCCGGACGAGTGATGCAGAAGCTCGGCTGCGTGCCGCAGCAGCTTGCCGGCGGCGACATCTATCCCGCGCTGGAAAAGGGCACGATCGATGCCGCCGAGTGGGTCGGGCCGTATGACGACGAGAAGCTCGGGCTCTACAAGGTCGCGCCGCACTACTACTATCCGGGATGGTGGGAAGGCGGCCCGATGCTGCTCGCGTTCATCAATCTCGATAAATGGAATGCGCTGCCGAAATCCTATCAGAACATTCTGGAGCAGGCGGGTCATCTCGCCAACAACTGGATGATGGCGAAATACGACACGGTGAATCCGCTTGCCTTGAAGAAGCTCCTGGCGGGTGGCACCAAGCTGCATGGCTTCTCGCCGCCGATCATGGAAGCAAGCTTCAAGGCCGCGAGAGAGCTGCACAACGAGGTCGCTGCGGGCAATGCCAATTTCAAGAAGCTCTTTGAATCGCTGAGCGCCTTCTCGAGCACCGGCTATCAGTGGTTCCAGGTCGCCGAGGTCGGCTACGACAACTTCATGGCGCGTCACGCGCAGACCTGAGGCAGGGCAGGTGAGGGTGGGCAAAGGCGCAGAATGCCGTGCCCGCCTTTTCAGTTTGCGTGGTGAAGCGTGCGGCGCGCTGGCGCTTAATCCACTCATGCATTTGTCGTCCTCGCGCATGCGAGGATCCATAACCACGGGATTGTGCTGTCGGGAACGGCGGTGACTCCATTCTGCTTCAACAACATCCTCCTGTGGTTATGGGTCCCTGCGTTCGCAGGGACGACGGGGAGAGAGTGGGGCCTGCATGGTTCGAGACGGCGCTTGCGCGCCTCCTCACCATGAGGATCTAGAATTGCACCGCGCATGACGACCTCATCCTGAGGAGCGCGCGTCTCGAAGGATGGCCGCGACAAAATTGCTGACACGCCATCTCGTTCTCGCGGCGCGATGCGTCCGAGTTTTCCAAGCAAATCACCCTCGAATTTCTAAGAGGGCGCAGGGAAGGCCGGGTGCCGTTCGCACCCATGGTCCGCGTGCAACAAAAAAGCACGCGGCAGAACCACAGGTACGAGCCGAACAACCGGCCTTCCCTGCGCAATGGCTTTACGGCTTATACGTGATCTCCCCGGTGACCGGACTTTGTTGTCACCGTCGCCTCGCATCATCCGCGAAACTTAGCGCCAGCCTTGGGGCGCCAGGACCACACGATTTCGCCGTCCGCGTCATGTTGTTCGTCTCACAACACGCCGCGTCCATCGCATCCCGCGCCCAACGTCCGTGACGATCGCGATACGCCCCTCTTATGGGTGCGGGACGCGCGGGAGGATGGTTTTGATTTGCCCGACGGCGCAAGAGGAAAATTTGCATCACCTTGGCACGACGGGCAATTTGCGCATGGGGTGTATGCAGCACCGTTCCCATCGCGTCATTGCGCGAATTCGCAGGGACGCTGTCAAACCCATATCAAGTGGTGTGGACGATTTGCTAATCGTTCGATTTTGGTCCCCCGTGATACACGTGGGTATTGCTCTCAGGCGCGTCCGACCGCATCGATGCGAAAGAACTCGAAGGTTCGTTCTGTATTTGCGACAGCGAACTCGTACGTTCTACCTTGTCGCTCCTTTCGTGGATTGCCGCGTTTGCGTGCGACATTCCTGAGATTGCACCGAATGCGATGATGGATGCCGCTAAGGCGAGGCCCTTCGGGGTCATGGTTATGCTCCTGCAGTCACTACAATCGCCCCAGGCTGAGTTGGTTCGCCAGATATAGGAAATCGAGAGAGGCTCAGACCCTCGCTCATAGGCGCGATATAGGATAGGCCGGATAACGTCTGTCCCGGCGAGGACGTGGCTCGCGCGCTTTCATTCATCGCCGCGCCATTTGCGCATGGGGGTGTATGCGGCACTCTCTCCGCCGTCATTGCGAGCGACAGCGAAGCAATCCAGTCTGTCTCCGCGGCGACAGTCTGGATTGCTTCGTCGCGTTGCTCCTCGCAATGACGATCACCCTTTTTCCACCGTCATCCGGGGCGCGCGAGGCGTGAGCCTGGAATCTCTCAGGTGCGCAATTGCGCACAATAGTTCAGCCCGGAGCCTGCCATCGAGCGACACAAAGCGTCGATCCGGTGGGGCTGCCCCGGAATGACGAAGGACGAGAGACGCTGCGGCTATTGCTTCGGCTGGCCGAAATCGAGTGGCGGCAGTTCGATCTCCGGCACTTCGATCTTGACCTTGTTCAGGTCGACATTGGTCGGCTTGTCCAGGAGGCCCGTCACCGTGATCGGGAAGGCGATCACGAGAACGACCATGATGGCCTGCAGCCCGATCCAGGGCATCGCGCCCCAATAGATGTCGGAGCTCTTGACCTCTCTCGGTGCGACGCCCCGCAGGTAGAACAGCGCGAAGCCGAACGGCGGATGCAGGAACGAGGTCTGCATGTTGACGCAGAGCATCACGCCGAACCAGATCAGCGCGGCGTCGGCGCCGACCACGGGAGCCAGAACCTTCTGCGCGATCGGCGCGATCATCGGCAGGATGATGAAGGCGATCTCGAAGAAATCGAGGAAGAACGCCAGGAAGAAGATGAAGATGTTGATGAAGAGCAGGAATCCCCAGACGCCGCCGGGCAGGGAAGTCAGGAGATGCTCGAGCCAGACGCCGCCGGAGACGCCGAGGAACACCACGGAGAAGCAGGTCGAGCCGATCAGGATGAAGGTCACCATGCAGGTGATGCGCATCGTCGTCTCGTAGCCCTGCTTGATCAGGTCGCGCAGTTCGGGAATGCGGACCGCTTCCAGGCAGACCCAGACGACAGCGAGATAGGTGAGGGCGAATGCGATCTTGAAGACGATGTTTTCGCTGAACATCATCGCGGTGATCGTGCCGATACCCGCAGCGATGATGCCGATGATCAGGATCTTGTGGCCGGCGGCGGAGAAATCCTTGTGGTGGATCGCGGCGAGCACGATCGCGCCGACAGCGCCCATGGCGCCGGCTTCCGTCGGTGTCGCAAGCCCCATCATCATGGTGCCGAGCACGACGAAGATCAGCACCGCCGAGGGGATGATGCCCATCAGGCACTTCTTCCACAGCGCCCAGCCGGTGAGCGTGCGCGCGTCCTTCGGCACCGGCGGCAAGTGGTTCGGCTTGATGAGGCCGAGCACGAAGGTGTAGCCCGCGAACAGCAGGATCTGGAAGACCGAGGGCCCCCACGCGCCGAGATACATGTCGCCGACCGACTTGCCGAGCTGATCGGCCAGCACGATCAGGACCAGCGACGGCGGCACCAGCTGCGTGATGGTGCCGGAGGCCGCCAGCACGCCGGTGATGTAGCGAATGTTGTAGCCGTAGCGGATCATCACAGGCATCGAGATCAGCGCCATGGCGATCACCTGCGCCGCCACCGTGCCGGTGATCGCGCCGAGGATGAAGCCGACGATGATCACGGAATAGCCGAGCCCGCCGCGGATAGGCCCGAACAGCTGGCCCATCGAGTCCAGCATGTCCTCGGCAAGCCCGCAACGCTCGAGGATCGCGCCCATGAAGGTGAAGAACGGGATCGCAAGCAGAAGCTCGTTCGAGAGCACGCTGCCGAATACGCGCCCGGGAATGGCCTGCAGGAAGTTCATGTCGAAGAAGCCGAGATGGATGGCGAGGAAGCCGAAGGAGAGCCCGACGGCCGCCAGCGTGAACGCCACCGGGAAGCCGATCAGCATCGCCAGAACCAGGCCGCCGAACATCATGGGCGGCATCATCTCCAGCGTGATCATTGGGTCGGCCTCTCGTATTTGGCGTCGATCGTCGTTTCTCCCCGGAGTGCCGCGATGCGCTTGATGACTTCCGAGACCCCTTGCAGGGCCAGCATGACAAAGCCGGACGGGATCACGAATTTGATCGGCCAGCGGATCAGGCCGCCGGCATTACCCGACATCTCGCCGACCGCATAGGATTGCATGAAGAACGGCCAGGACAGGTAGGCGAGCAGGAGGCAGGAAGGGATCAGGAAGAACAGCGTGCCGATCATGTCGAGCCAGAGCTGGCCGCGCTCGGACAGGAAAAGATAGAAGATCTCGACCCGAACGTGCTCGTTGCGCTTGAACGTATAGGAGGCGCCGAACATCACCAGGATGGCGAACATGTACCATTGCAGTTCGAGCCAGCCGTTCGAGCTGTAGTCGAAGGCATAACGGATCATGGCGTTGGCGGCGCTCACCAGGCACGCCATCAGCACGAGCAGATTGCAGACATAGCCGATCTTTTCGTTGAGCAGGTCGATGGTTGAGCTCACCGCCAACAAAGGACGCATAATGTTCTCCGCGGCAGCGCTCGACACGGCGCGCCCAATGCTTCAACGGGCCCTGCTTCAACAGGTCCTACTTCACCAGACACCACTTCAACAGACATGGCTTCACCGCCACGCGACAGCGTGCGGCAAAAACCTATCAATGGGAGCGATTGACAAGAATCCTCCTCCCCAATGCTTCTTGCTGTCTTGGCTGCGAAGACCGGCGCAGCGGCCTATCCGGCCGGGCAGGCGTGAAAAAGCAGTCGCACCATTTCAGCGCGTTTCTGCTCCTGTCAATCAGAAAATGGATAAATTGACGCCACGCCAACGCGTTGCCGCGGCTTGGTAAATCCTTACGGGCGCGGCTCGCTGTTTGGGCAGCGTCTCTGCCGCAAACGCGTTCGCATTTGCAACCAGCCGCAAAACGGCAGCAGCTCGCTGTCCAGTGTGGGCAGGTTTTTTTGGGGATCTAGCCGCCGGTCACGCTCATATGGCGGCTGACGCTCGGACGGTTGTGGCGGCGGTCGATGATGAAATCGTGGCCCTTCGGCTTGAGCCCGATGGCGCGGTCGATCGCAGCCGACAGCAGTTCGTCGTCCACCGAGGCGCGCAACGGCCTGCGCAGGTCGGAGGCATCTTCCTGGCCGAGACAGGTGTGCAGCGTGCCGGTGCAGGTGATGCGCACGCGGTTGCAGGACTCGCAGAAATTATGCGTCATCGGCGTGATGAAGCCGAGCTTGCCGCCGGTCTCGCCGATATGGACGTAACGCGCCGGTCCTCCGGTGTCGTCGGGCAGGTCGGTCAGCGTGTAGCGCTTGGCGAGACGCGCGCGCACCAGCGACAGCGGCACATATTGATCGATGCGCCCTTCGCCGATCTCACCCATCGGCATCACCTCGATCAGCGTGAGCGCCATGCCCTTGCCGTGCGCCCATTCAATCAAGGATGGGATTTCCTCTTCGTTGAGGTTCTTCAGCGCCACCGCGTTGATCTTGACGGCGAGCCCGGCCGCGCGCGCGGCCTCAACGCCTGCGAGGACCTTGTCGAGATCGCCCCAGCGGGTGATGGCGCGGAATTTCTGCGGGTCCAGCGTATCGAGCGAGACATTGATGCGGCGGATGCCGCAGTCGCGCAATTCGGAGGCAAAGCGTGCGAGCTGCGTGCCGTTGGTCGTCATGGTCAGTTCGCGCAAGGCGCCGGTCTGAAGATGACGCGACAGCGAGCGCACCAATGACATGACATTGCGCCGAACCAGCGGCTCGCCGCCGGTCAGACGCAGCTTGCGCACACCCCTGGCGATGAAGGTCGAGCACAGCCGGTCGAGTTCCTCCAGTGACAGCAGGTCGGCCTTGGGCAGGAACGTCATGTCCTCGGCCATGCAATAGAAACAGCGGAGGTCGCAGCGGTCGGTCACCGAAACCCGCAGATAGCTGATCGTCCGACCGAACGGATCGGTCATCGGACGGGACAAAGACGGGGCGGGACTGAGGCTGGTTCCGGTCATGCAAGAGGCCTTGTTCGGATCAGCGTGGCCGGGACCGGATCGGCGCGGCACAACGCTAGAAGCAATCTAAGCATGTTGCGCGGCGCGGACAATGCGCCGCCTTGTACCTTCTCCCCACTTCAACCCTTGTGCGGTGCAAAGCGATCAGTGCGCAGGAGCGGCCGCCTCAGGCGCCGCGTTCGGATCGGGAAAGCCTGAATCCGCGGGCGCTGCCGCGGTAGGCTTCGGCGGCTTCGGCTTTTTCGGCCGCAACGGCTTGTGCGCCTTTGGAGCCGGCGCGGCCGGCTGCAGCTCGGCAAAGACCGGGTTGGGATCGGTCACCGTGGTGGCCGGACCGGTGGCGTCGCCGGGATTGCGGATCACCTTCACCTGCACGGTCTGAGGCTCGAACTTGTCCAGCGCATAGGCGACGGAGAACCCGCTATCGGGGGCCGCGACGGAGACCGAGCAGGGGGTCTTGCAGCCCGGTCCGATCGACGTTTTTGCGTCGGCGCCCGGTGGCGTCGATTCAAGCTGCACCTGGATCGATGGCGGCGTGGACTTGAAATAATCAAAGGAAAAAGACGAGCAGCCGCCAAGGCTCGTTCCGAGGCTCACTGCCGCTATCGCCACCGCGATGACCCGACGCATCTTCAATTTGCCACCTCTGCGCCTTGATCGTTCCGCTTCGATCGGAACGGTCGAGAACTGCAGCCCCTTGTTCTGACGCGTTTTCTTGACGCGAAACCGATGCTCATTTCGGTCGAAAACGGCCTGACTGCGGCAAACTGCCACAATCTTCGAATTCGACCATAGGAGCCGCGGCACACCCGCGCAACCAGTGGAATCGGATAGTCGACGGTTGCTTGATACCGCAGCGCAGCAACTTGGAATGCGCAATTAGACCAAGGTCTTAGGCTGTGGATTGAGGACGCCGAATCAGCTCTTCGACGGCCGCGGGCAGGTCGCGCATGTGCGCGATCACCCGGTCTGGTTTCAACTCGGCGATTGGTACGTCGGTATAGCCGAAGGTGACGCCGATCACCGGGATACCGGCCCGGCGGGCGGCGCCGACATCGGTGCCGGCGTCGCCGACCATGATCGCAGACGACAATTCGCCGCCGGCGCGGGCGATGGTCTGCCGCAGGATCGCGGGATCCGGTTTCGAGACGCCGAATGTGTCGGCGCCGCAGATCGCGGCAAAACGCGGGCTCAATCCCAATTCATCGAGCAGCCGCTTCGATAGCCATTCGAGCTTGTTGGTGCAGACCGCAAGCCGGTAGCCGCGTCCGGCCAGATCGTCGAGCGCATTTTCCAGCCCGTCGAAGGGGCGCGAAGCCTCGGCGATATGGTCGCCGTAATAGGCGATGAAATCGGCGGTGAGGCGATTGAGGTCCTCGACGCTCGTGACGCGGCCCTCCAATTCCATGCCGCGCTCGATCAGCTTGCGCGCGCCGGCGCCGATCATGTTGCGCGCGGATTGAAGCGGCACCGGCGGCAGGCCCTCACGGTCGAGGATGTGGTTGAGCGCGCTGATCAGGTCGGGCGCGGTGTCGACGAGCGTGCCGTCGAGATCGAATGCGATGGTCGGAGCTGATGTCATGGAGATGCGCTATCGAGACCCGCGCGATTATGCAAGATGCGCCGACCGGGCCCTCACCAGAATGGGCAGGCGAGGGGGAGGAAAATCATGCGCGACTTGAACGGCAGGACGGCATTCATCACCGGCGGCGCATCGGGCATCGGCCTTGCGCTCGGCCGCGCCTTTGCGGAAGCCGGCATGAAGGTGATGCTGGCCGATGTCGAGACGGGCGTGCTCGATGAGGCTGTCAAAGGCCTGCGCGACGTCACGCCCGATGTGCGCGGCATCGCCTGCGACGTCGCCGATGCGGACAGCGTGGAGCGCGCGGCGCAGGCGACATATGACGCGTTCGGACGCGTCCATGTGGTCTGCAACAATGCCGGCGTCGCCGCCGCCGGCGGCATCGACAACATCTCGCTCGACAATTGGCGATGGGTGATCGACGTCAATCTGATGGGTGTGCTGCACGGCATCCGCAGTTTCCTGCCGCATATCCGCGCGCATGGCGAGGGCGGGCACATCGTCAACACGGCGTCGATGGCCGGCATGATCAGCGGCGGTGGCCTCGGTTTCAGTCCCTACGCAGCGACCAAGTTCGCAGTGGTCGGGATGTCGGAGGGGCTTTCGGCGCAGCTCAAGCCGCATGGCATCGGCGTCAGCGTGCTCTGTCCGCATTTCGTCCGCACCGGGATCGCCGACAGCGGGCGAAACCGGCCGGCGCGCTACGGTCAGCCGCAGCCGCTTGATCCGTCAAGCCGCGCTGCCCAGGTCTTCGCTGAGATCGCCAAGGGCGTCGAGGCCGGCATTAGTCCGGCCGATGTCGCCGCGCGGGTGCTGTCCGCGATCCGCAACGACGAACTCTATGTTTTCACCCATCCGAACATGCGCGAGATGGTCGACGGGCGCTTCGCGGCGATCCAGGCGGCGATGGATGCGGTCACGGAACGTGGCTGAAAAGTCACAGGTCTGAGCCATTCCGCGCTATTCCCGGCGGCCAAACGAGGCTAGATAGGCGCCGCCGGTTCCGGTCGGCGCAGCCTCGGATGGGTCTCACTGTGTCCATGGACGAATTGAAGCGGCAGGCGGCAGCGCGCGCACTCGAAGAGGTGCGCGACGGCATGAAGCTCGGCCTCGGCACCGGCTCGACCGCGAAGCATTTCGTCGAACTGCTGGGCGAGCGGGTGCGCGGCGGACTGAACGTCGTCTGCGTGCCGACCTCGGAGACGACGCGCGCGGACGCCGAGCGCTGCGGCATCGCTCTGACCACGCTTGACGAGATCGATCGGCTCGACCTCACCATTGACGGCGCCGACGAGATCGATCCGGCGCTCAATCTGATCAAGGGCGGCGGCGGCGCCTTGTTGCGTGAGAAGATCGTGGCGGCGGCGTCCGATCGCATGATTGTGATCGCCGATGAATCCAAATGGGTCGACGCACTCGGGCGCTTTCCGCTGCCGATCGAGGTGATTCCGTTTGCACTTGCGGCGACGCAGCGGGCGATCGCCACGACGTTCGCCGAATGCGGCGTTTCCGGACGCATGGTGTTGCGAAAGGGCCAAGAGGGCCACTTTTTTGTCACCGATGGCGGCCACTGGATTGTCGACGCCCATCTCGGGCGAATACAAGACCCGCCGCGTCTTTCGGGGCTGCTGAGCACAATACCCGGCGTGGTCGAGCACGGTTTGTTCATCGCACTGGCGAGCACGGCGGTTCTGGCGGGCGCGCAAGGGATTCGCGTTGTTGAGCGGCGTTGAGCCGTAACTTCCAAGGAGAAGCGGAATGAGGAGCGTTTTGAGACTATTGTCGGCTGCGGGCCTTGTGCTCGGATTGGCCTTCGCGGCCGTGCCGGCAGGGGCGCAACAGCCGCCGCCGCTCAAGCAGGCTTCGCCGGCGGCGCTCGCGGCGGCCAAGGAAATCCTTGCAATGAAGAACGCGAGCGCGATGTACGCCAGCGCGGTGCCGAACATCGTCCAGCAGACCAAGGACTCGCTGCTGCAGAACAACCTCAACTATCAGAAGGATCTGAACGAGGTCGCGGTCGTCGTGGCGCAGAGCATGGCCGGCCGCGAGAAGGAGATCGGCGAAGGCATGGCACTGGTCTACGCCAACCAGTTCACCGAGCAGGAGCTGAAGGATCTCGTCACCTTCTACAAGTCGCCGCTCGGCCAGAAGCTGCTTTCCGCCGAGCCCCCGGCAATCCAGCTCAGCATGTCCTATATGCAGCAGTGGGCCCAGCAGTTCGCCGAGCAGGTCAACGCGGCGTTCCGCGCCGAGATGCGCAAGCGGGGCAAGCAGATCTGATCGCAGGATCGTGACAAAACGGGTCGAGGTGGAGCATGGCTGAATTCGACGTCGACCTGTTTGTCATCGGAGGAGGTTCGGGCGGGGTGCGCGCCGCCCGGATCGCGGCCGGCTACGGCGCGCGAGTGGTGATCGCCGAAGAATACCGGATGGGCGGCACCTGCGTGATCCGCGGCTGCGTGCCGAAGAAGCTGTTCGTGATCGGCTCGCATGTCCGTCACGAGATCGACGATGCCGCGGGGTTCGGCTGGACCATTCCGGAAGCGACCTTCGACTGGGCGACCATGGTCGCCAACAAGGACAAGGAGATCGCGCGGCTCGAGGGCCTCTACACCACCAATGTCGAGAAATCCGGCGCCCGCGTCGTCAAGACCCGCGCCGTGATCGAGGATGCACATACGCTGCGGCTCGCCACCGGCGAAAAGGTCACGGCGAAAACCATCCTGATCGCGACCGGCAGCGCGCCCAATCACGGCCCGGCGATTCCGGGCATCGAGCACGTGATCTCGTCGAACGAGGCGTTTCACCTGAAGGAGTTGCCGCGGCGCGTGGTGATCCAGGGCGGCGGCTATATCGCGCTGGAATTCGCCTGCATCTTCGCCGGCTTCGGCTGCGACGTGACCGTGGTCTATCGCGGCGACAACATCCTGCGCGGGTTCGACGAGGACGTCCGCGCCCATGTCCGCAGCGAGATGGAGATGGCGGGCATCACGATCCTGACCGGCTGCACCGTCACGAAGGTCGACAAGCCCAACAAGGAGTTGATCACCCATCTGTCGAACGGATCGAGCATCGCTTCCAACCAGGTGATGTTTGCGATCGGACGGCATCCGAATGTCGGTGGTCTCGGGCTGGAGAAGGCCGGCGTCGCGCTCAATCCCAGGAACGGCGGGATTTCGGTCGATAGTTTCTCGAAGACCTCGGTGCCGAACATCTACGCCATCGGCGACGTCACCCATCGCATCAATCTGACGCCGGTCGCGATCCGCGAGGGCCACGCCTTCGCCGACACCGTGTTCGGCAAGAAGACGGTCGAGGTCGATCATGCCAATATTCCGACCGCGGTGTTCTCGCAGCCGGAGGTCGGCACCGTGGGGCTCACGGAGACCGAGGCGTGCGCGCGGTTCAGTCATGTCGACATCTACAAGACCGCGTTCAGGCCGATCAAATCGACCATGTCCGGCCGCGACACGCGAATCCTGATGAAGCTCGTGGTCGACGGCAAGTCAGACCGCGTGCTCGGCTGTCATATCGTCGGCGACACCGCCGCCGAAATCATCCAGGCGGTCGCGATCGCCGTGAAGATGAAGGCGACGAAGGCCGATTTCGACGCGACCTTCGCGCTGCATCCGACGGCTGCGGAAGAGCTCGTCACCATGCGCACGCCGACCGCGCGCCACGTGCGCGAAGCCGCAGCGGAATAGCCGGCGTCCTCGTGATGCTCTGAGGCGGCCCAATTCAGGCCGCCGGGAGCGCTGCTGCAGATGCCGGAGCGGGCGAAGCTCGGCTCGATCAGGAGTTGCTACGCGCCGTCCGGAAGTTGACCCTCGGAGCCAAGCTTCAGCCATTCCGCGGCGCTGCGCCATAGCGTGTCGCGGTGCTCGGGGCGGAAGAAGCCGAAATGGCCGATGCGTGTTGCCCCGACGTTGGCGGGCGCCACGGTGGCGATCTCGGGCTCGATCGCAGTGAAGCCCGAACACAGGAGCTCAACGGCCGGCCGTGTCGCCCAGGGATCGTCGGCGAGGCAGATCGCGCGCAGCGCGCCGTGGTAATGCGCGAAGTTGGCGACGCTGACGAGGCTTATGTCGTCGAACAGATAGCGCGGGCTCATCACCCAGCGGACCCATTGCAGAAACGCGTCCTTCGGCAGATCCTCGCCGATGCCGAGCCGGCCCGGCGCATAGCCGAGCCATTGCGTCACCGGAACGCCGACGTAGTTCAGCATCAGGTAGACGCGGTATTTTTCCGGCGCTGTCATCAGCTTCCAATAGCCGGCCTGCGCCGCGACCAGCAACGCGCGCGACACCTCGCCGTTGTTGGGCAGAAGGCCGAGCGCCTGGCCGCCGAAGGAGTGGCCGATATAGAGGAGCGGAATGTGACGATAGCGCTCGCGCATCCAGTAGACCGCGGCCGTGATGTCCAGCGCGGCCCAATCCGCCATCGACGCTCGGAAACCGGCCAGCGGCTTCGGCCGGTTGTCGTCTTCCAGCGCCGTCGGCCGGCTGCCGCCGATGCCGCGGTAGTCGTAGGTCAGCACCGCGCAGCCCTGGAGCGCGAGATAGGCGGCGAAGCGGCGGTAGATCTTGCGCGGGGTGGCGGTCGCCGAATTGATCAGCACGGCGTGCCGCTTGGCGCCGCGCGGCAGGAACAGCGTGGCGGCGAGCTGATATCCGTCGACGGCGGGGACGGTAATGTCGTCGGTAAAGACGTCATCCAGCGCAGCTTCGAGCACCGCCAGTCCCCCGCAATTTCACGCCCCTCCAAGGTCATTTTGGGGCAGATACGAATTCGGCTTTCGCCACAATGGTTTGGCCCGGCCGCCTAAAATCCGAGTGGCGGTCCTCCGAGCGCCTGTGTATAACGCGGCACCCTTCCTGCCGCCCATAAGTAGCAGTTTTTGCTCAGGAGTTAACATCATGTCCGAGCGGTGGACGCCCGACAGTTGGCGCGCCAAGCCGGTGCTGCAGATGCCCGACTATCCCGACGCGAAGGCGTTGGCCGACGTCGAGGCGCAGCTCGCGACCTTTCCGCCGCTGGTCTTTGCGGGCGAAGCGCGCAACCTGAAGAAGGCGCTGGCACGCGTCGCGGGTGGCCAGGCCTTCCTGCTGCAGGGCGGCGACTGCGCCGAGAGCTTTGCCGAGCATGGCGCCAACAACATCCGCGACTTCTTCCGCGTGTTCCTGCAGATGGCGGTCGTCTTGACCTATGCCGGCGCGCTGCCGGTGGTGAAGCTCGGCCGCATCGCCGGCCAGTTCGCCAAGCCGCGTTCGTCGCCGACCGAGAAGGTCGACGGTGTCGAGCTGCCGAGCTATCGCGGCGACATCGTCAACGACATCGCGTTCACGCCGGAAGCGCGCGTGCCCGATCCGCAGCGCCAGTTGATGGCCTACCGGCAGTCGGCGGCGACGCTCAACCTGCTGCGGGCGTTTGCGACCGGCGGCTTTGCCAATCTCGCCAGCGTGCATCAATGGATGCTCGGCTTCCTGAAGGACTCGCCGCAGTCACGGCGGTACAAGGAGCTGGCCGACCGTATCTCGGACGCGCTGAATTTCATGCGCGCCTGCGGGCTCGATCTGGAAAGCCATCCTGAGCTGCGCGCCACCGACTTCTACACCAGCCATGAGGCGCTTCTGCTCGGCTACGAGCAGGCCTTCACCCGCGTCGATTCTACGACCGGCGACTGGTACGCCACCTCCGGTCACTTGATCTGGATCGGCGACCGCACTCGTCAGCTCGATCATGCTCATGTCGAATATTTCCGCGGCATCAAGAACCCGATCGGGCTGAAATGCGGCCCGTCGCTGAAACCGGACGATCTGCTGCGGCTGATCGAGGTGCTCAGCCCGGACAACGAGCCGGGGCGGCTGACGCTGATCTCGCGGTTCGGTTCGGACAAGGTCGGCGACCATCTGCCGGGCCTGATCCGCGCCGTGCAGCGCGAAGGCCGCACCGTGGTCTGGTCGTGCGATCCGATGCACGGCAACACCATCACCTCGACTTCGGGCTACAAGACCCGTCCGTTCGACCGCGTGCTGTCGGAAGTCAGAAGCTTCTTCGAGATCCACGCCGCGGAGGGAACACACGCCGGTGGTGTCCACCTGGAGATGACCGGACAGGACGTCACCGAATGTGTCGGCGGCGCACGCGCCATCACAGATGAGGATCTCAACGACCGCTACCACACGGCATGTGATCCCCGGCTGAATGCCGAGCAATCGATCGACATGGCTTTCCTGATCGCGGAGCTGCTCAAGCAGGAGCGCGCGGGCAAGGTGAAGCCGGTCCCGGCAGCCTCGGGATTCTGAATTTGCTGCGGTTCTGGCGAGCCACGATTAATTCGTACAACGGTCTGGCCTTTGCCATCCGCTCGGAGCAGGCCATCCGCGAGGAAGTGGTCGCGCTCCTGATCGCGCTGCCGCTGGCGTGGCTGATCGGCGCGACGGCGATGCGCAGCATCGAGCTGGTCGCCACCGTTCTATTTGTGTTGGCGATCGAGCTATTGAATACCGCAATCGAAAAGCTCGCCGACCGGCTGACCACCGACCATGATCCGCAGATCGGGCGGGTCAAGGATCTGGGCTCCGCGGCGGTCGGCGTGGCGCTGATCGTCGGCGGACTGTTCTGGCTGTTCGCCATCGCCGAACGCATGGGCGTGATCTCAAGCTAGCAATTGCAGTTTGTGCCTCTGCGGTGCACCATCTTTGTCATGACCGAACGCGCGACCGAACTCCTCATCACATTGGCTCAACTCAATCCGGCCGTGGGCGATGTCGACGGCAATGCCGCGAAGGCGCGCGCCGCGCGCGCCCGCGCGCAGGCCGATGGCGCAGCGCTGGTGGTGCTGCCGGAATTGTTCATCTGCGGCTATCCGCCCGAGGATCTGGTGCTGAAGCCGGCCTTCCAGTCGGCGTGCCGCGGGGCGGTCGAGGCGCTGGCGCGGGAGACCGCCGATGGCGGGCCTGCGATGCTGATCGGCAGTCCCTGGGTCGAAGACGGCAAGCTCTATAATGCCTGCGCGCTGCTCGACGGCGGTCGCATCGCCGCGATCCGCTACAAGGCCAACCTGCCGAACTATGGCGTGTTCGACGAGAAGCGGCTTTTCGCACGGGGTCCGGCGGCGGGGCCGGTCACTGTGCGCGGCGTGAGGGTCGGCGTGCCGATCTGCGAGGACATCTGGCTGGAAGAATCGGAGGACTACGAGAACGTCGTCGAGTGCCTCGCCGAGACCGGCGCCGAGATCCTGGTGGTGCCGAACGGCTCGCCCTACGCGCGCGACAAGACAGACGTGCGGCTCTCGATCGCGGTCGCCCGCGTCACCGAGAGCGGGTTGCCGCTGATCTATCTCAACCAGGTCGGCGGCCAGGATGAACTGGTGTTCGACGGGGCCTCGTTCGCGCTCAACGCCGATTTGTCGGTTGCGGCGCAATTGCCCGATTTCGCCGAGAGCATCACGACGCTGCGCTGGACCAAGGGCGACGACGGCTGGCGCTGCAACGGACCGATCGCCCCGGTGCTGGAAGGCGACAAGGCCGACTACGCGGCCTGCGTGCTCGGCGTGCGTGATTACGTCCGCAAGAACAAGTTTCCGGGCGTCTTGCTCGGCATCTCCGGCGGCATCGATTCGGCGCTGTGCGCGGCGATCGCGGTCGATGCGCTCGGCGCCGAGCACGTGCGCGGCGTCATGCTGCCGTTCCGCTTCACGGCGCAGGTCTCCCTCGACGATGCCGCGAAGCTCGCGAAGAGACTTGGCATCCGCTACGAGGTGCTGCCGATCGCGGACGCGGTGAACGGCTTCGAGAAGATCCTCTCCGAGACGTTCAAGGGCCTGCCGCGCGACATCACCGAGGAGAATTTGCAGGCGCGCGCCCGCGGCACGCTGTTGATGGCGATCTCCAACAAGACGGGCGCGATGGTGGTGACGACCGGCAACAAGTCGGAAATGTCGGTCGGCTATGCCACGCTGTACGGCGACATGAATGGCGGCTTCAACCCGATCAAGGACATCTACAAGACCGAGGTGTTCCGGCTCTCCGCCCTGCGCAATTCCTGGAAGCCGGATGGCGCGCTTGGCCCTGTCGGCGAGGTGATTCCGGTCAACATCATCACGCGTCCGCCGACCGCGGAATTACGCGAGAACCAGACCGACCAGGATTCGCTGCCGCCCTATGACATGCTGGATGCGATCCTGGAGCGGCTGGTCGAGCGCGAGGAGCCGCTGGCCGCGATCGTGGAGGCCGGCTTCGACCGCGCCGTCGTGGCGCGGATCGATCATCTCCTGAATATCGCCGAATACAAGCGGCGGCAGGCCGCGCCGGGCGTAAAGGTCACGACCCGCAGTTTCGGGCGCGACCGGCGCTATCCCATCACCAATCGTTTCCGCGATGCCGGCAAGCCGTTGCCGCAGCCGGACGAGACGCTGCTGTCGCGCGCGGGCCGCGCATCGGCCGAAGTGTTCGAGGGATGAGGGCCTGAGCTGCGGCTTCGACCGGGGGCCGCTCTCGCTGTACGCCCGTCTATCTGTTCGCCGGGATGAAGGTCGGTCCGACCGATCGGATCTGCTTGTTGTCGGAGCTGGCGCCGGTCGTGGCGGCCGGTGGTGGCGGAGTGGATGCCTCGGGCGCAGCCGTCGAGCTGTCGGCGGTCGCCGGTGCGCCACCCTTCCTGGTCGAAGCCGGGGGCGCCTTGCCCTGGGAGCGCTGCTGCATCCGCTTGGCGCTTTCTTCCGTGACGATGATATCGCCTTGCTCGGCGGCTGCGGCCTTGTCGTCGATCGATTTCAGCGCGTCCGCCCAGGTCTGGCCGGGTGCCTTGCAGGAGCAGGACGGATTGAACTCGGTGCGGAAGCGGAACGCGTTCGGCAGCGACGGGTAGTTCTGACCGCTGACCGAGACAGCCTGATTGATGTCCTCACCGGGATTGCGATAGGTGAAAAGCGTCGCCTCGGTCGCCGGGCACAGCGCCCTGCAGGTTCTCTCGTCGTCGGGAAAACGCGCTGGGACCGTTGCGAACGAAATCGGGAAGTAGCCGCCATCGCAGCTCCGCACGCAGACGGTGCGATAGGTGCCGGACGGCGCGGCCATGTCGGGGCTGGGCGGCGGAAGGCTCTGAGCCGGATTGTTGTTGCCGCCGCCGAACAGGTTGGCGAGGAAATTGCCGGGGCCCGAGGAGGGCGGCGGCGGTGCCGCATTGGCATATTGCGGGCCGCAATTGTTCTGCGCGAGCGCGATCAGGACCGAACGGCGCTGGCTGTCCTGACCGCCGCCGGCACCGCCGGTCCGCAGCCGTTCCAGGCTGCTCGTCATCTGATCGAGGTTCTGGCGCATCTGCTGGATCTGGGTGTTGACCGGACCGCACTGCGCCGACTGGTTGTTGAACAGCGAGAAGAAGCCGGAGCTGTCGCAGCCCATGCGCTTGGCTTGCTGCGTGACGCGATCCAGCTCGGATTGCTGCCGCGAGGCCGCGTCCTGATAGCGGCGGATCTGCTCGTCCTTGGCGGGATCGCTGCTGCCGCCGCGGTCGATGGTCGCGAGTTGCGCCTCGAGTCGCGGGCAGATCGGATTGACCGGCGGGCCGCCTTGCGGTCCCGGACCCGTTTGGGCGAAGGCCGAGGAATTCAACGCAGCGCCGCCGAGCAGGGCAATGCAGGCTAGGAGTCGTCGAGAGAATACGATCAGCGTTTCAGGCATATCCGGCCATTCAGGGAGTTCCGCGAGCCTCAACCTCGCGGCGGCTCCGTTTAGCCGCTTCCGGGGGCAGCGTCACGTCGTTTCCGCGGCGCCAGTGTGGCGGCGGGGCCCGGACTACCGCTGACACGTGATCGCGACATACTCGTCGCAGGGACCACGCGCGCAGTTCCCGGCGATTTTCGGCACCGATCCCGTAATTTCATCGGGATCGACGCGCCGATAGGACGAGGCCTGCGCAAAATCGCGTGATTGGCAGTAGGAGCGGGCGGCGGGCGCGCCGCACTTGTCGCCGTCGGCAAGGCACTGGTCGACGCCATAGCCGTCGGCCTGGTTGGCCACGATGAACACACGGCTTTCGGCTGACGCCGCCGTCGTGGCGATGAGAAACGCACAAGCCGATAGCGCCGGGAGGGAACGCATGATGCACCACATGAATGAGAGGGATCAGCTCTCATTCGAATACAGCCAAATGGTTAAGGATCATTAACCGGGGGACGAAGGGGCGCACCGTTTCGAAGCCGAAAATGGCTTTTTCGCGGCTCTTGACGTCAAGCCTGTCCATGGCCCATTGTGGCCGCCATGAACGGCTTCCTCGCCATTTGCTGCATTTGCCGCGAGATTATGAGCTAGCAATTCGCTGGCTGAGGCCGTCTTTTCTCCTATCGAGAGTACTGGACGCCCGGCCTGCAGGGATGGGTGTTCCATGGAACTGCGCCTCTACGATACGTTGACGCGAGACAAGCGCACCTTTGTGCCGCTCGATGCCAAGAACGTGCGCGTGTATGTCTGCGGGCCGACGGTCTATGACTTCGCCCATATCGGCAACGCACGCCCGGTCATCGTGTTCGACGTGCTGTTCCGCCTGCTGCGGCACCTCTACGGCGCCGATCACGTCACCTATGTCCGCAACATCACCGACGTCGACGACAAGATCAACGCGCGCGCCGTGCGGGATTATCCGGGCCTGCCGCTGAACGAGGCGATCCGCAAGGTCACGGAGACGACGGCCACGCAGTTCTTCGCCGACGCCACCGCGCTCGGCTGCTTGCCGCCGACCTTCGAGCCGCGCGCGACCGACTTCGTGCTGCCGCGCAGCGATGGCAAGGCGGACATGGTGACGCTGATCAGGCAATTGATCGCGCGCGGCCATGCCTATGAGGCCGCGGGCGAGGTGCTGTTCGATACGCAGTCGATGCCGGATTATGGCGCGCTGTCCGGCCGCAAGCTCGACGAGCAACTCGCCGGTGCGCGCGTCGCCGTCGATGCGCATAAGAAAAACCCCGCCGACTTCGTGCTGTGGAAGCAGTCCTCCGAGGACGAGCCCGGCTGGGACAGCCCATGGGGCAGGGGCCGTCCGGGCTGGCACATCGAGTGCTCCGCGATGAGCGCCGCCTATCTCGGCGACGTCTTCGACATCCATGGCGGCGGCCTTGACCTGATCTTCCCGCATCATGAGAACGAGATCGCGCAGTCGCGCTGCGCGCACGGCACTGCCGTGATGGCGAACTACTGGATGCATAATGGCTTTGTCGAGGTCGAAGGCGAGAAGATGTCGAAGTCGCTCGGCAACTTCGTCACCATTCGGGAGCTCCTCAACGACTGGCCGGGCGAGGTGCTGCGTCTCAACATGCTGAAGACGCATTACCGCTCGCCGGCCGACTGGACATTGAAGGGCGTGGAGGAGAGCGCGAGGACGCTGGACGACTGGTATCGCGTCGCCGCCGATGCGCGAGGCGACAGGCCGGCCGACGCCGTCATCGACGCGCTGTCGGACGATCTCAACACGCCGCAGATGATAGCGGCGCTGCACGCGCTGCGGAGCAAGGCTGCGTCGGGTCAGGACGGCGATCGCGGTGCGTTCGCCGGCTCGCTGCGCTTCCTCGGGTTCCTGTCCGAGAGCGTGGCGCAATGGGAGGGCCGCAAGCAGCAGGCGAGCGGCATCGACACGGGCAAGGTCGAAGGCCTGATTTCCGCCCGGACGGCGGCGCGTGCGCGCAAGGACTTCAAGGAGTCCGACCGCATCCGCGACGAACTCGCCGCAATGGGGGTCGCGATCAAGGACTCCAAGGAAGGCACCACCTGGGAGATCGCGCGATGACGCGGCCGAACACCTTCGCGCTGCGGCCGTTCCTGCCGGACGACACGCCGATCCTTGCCGCGATCTTTGCCGCCGCGATCCAGGAACTGACCGGTGACGATTACAGCGAAGAGCAGCAGGAGGCGTGGGCCAGTGTCGCCGACGACGAGGATACGTTCGGCGCGCGGCTCGCCGGCGAATTGACCTTGATTGCCACGATGCAGGGCGCGCCCATCGGCTTTGCCGCGCTGAAGGGCAAGGACCAGATCGACATGCTCTATGTGCATCCGAGCGTCGCGGGGCAGGGCGTGGCATCGATGCTGTGCGACGCGCTGGAGAAGCTTGGCGGCGCCCGCGGCGCGACCAGGCTGTCGGTCGACGCCAGCGACACCGCGGTGGATTTCTTCAGGAAGCGCGGCTATGTCGCCCAGCAGCGCAATTCCGTGACCATCAACGGCGAATGGCTCGCCAACACCACCATGCAGAAGGCGCTCGATAGTGGGGGGGCCCAGGCATGAGCAGGGAACGCCTCTATTTGTTCGACACCACGCTGCGGGACGGCGCGCAGACCAACGGCGTCGACTTCACGCTGTACGACAAGCAGGTGATCGCGGGGATGCTGGACGAACTCGGTATCGACTATGTCGAGGGCGGCTATCCCGGCGCCAACCCGACGGACACTGAAATTCTTCTCCAGGAAGCCCAGGCTCGATCACGCGCGCTTCACTGCCTTCGGCATGACGCGCCGCGCCGGCCGCTCGGCCTCGAACGATCCGGGGCTTGCGGCGCTGTTGGAAGCGAAGGCCGATGCGATCTGCTTCGTCGCGAAATCCTCGGCCTATCAGGTGCGCGTCGCGCTGGAAACGACGAACGAGGAGAACCTCGCCTCGATCCGCGACAGCGTGGGTGCCGCGAAAAAGGCGGGCCGCGAGGTCATGCTCGATTGCGAGCATTTCTTCGACGGCTACAAGGAGAACGCGGAGTTTGCGCTGGCCTGCGCCAAGGCAGCCTATAAATCGGGCGCGCGCTGGGTGGTGTTGTGCGACACCAATGGCGGCACCATGCCGCACGAAGTCGAGGCCATCGTCGGCGAGGTCGTCAGGCACATTCCCGGCGATCACGTCGGCATCCATGCCCATAACGATACCGAGCAGGCCGTCGCCAATTCGCTCGCCGCTGTGCGTGCCGGCGCGCGGCAGATCCAGGGCACGCTGAATGGGCTCGGCGAGCGCTGCGGCAACGCCAATCTGTGCTCGCTGATCCCGACGCTGCGGCTGAAGCGCGAGTTCGCCGACGCGTTCGAGATCGGCGTGACCGATGAGAAGCTCGCAAGCCTGATGAAGGTGTCGCGCACGCTCGACAACATGCTCAACCGCGCGCCGAACCGTCACGCTCCTTACGTCGGCGAAAGCGCCTTCGTCACCAAGACCGGCATCCATGCCTCCGCCGTGCTGAAGGACCCGCAGACCTATGAGCATGTGAGCCCCGAATCGGTCGGCAACCATCGCAAGGTGCTGGTGTCCGACCAGGCCGGCCGCTCCAATGTCATGGCCGAGCTCGACCGCGCCGGCATTCCCTATGCGAGGGACGATCCGAAGCTCGCCCGCCTGGTCGAGGAATTGAAGGAGCGCGAGGCGGCGGGATATGCCTATGAATCCGCCAATGCCTCGTTCGACCTGCTGGCGCGGCGCACGCTCGGCAAGGTGCCGGACTATTTCCGGGTCGAGCAGTTCGACGTCAATGTCGAGCAGCGCTACAACGCCAACGGCCAGCAGGTGACGGTCGCGCTCGCGGTGGTCAAGGTCGATGTCGCCGGCGAACGGCTGATCTCGGCGGCGGAGGGCAACGGTCCTGTGAACGCGCTCGACGTCGCGCTGCGCAAGGATCTCGGCAAGTACCAGAAATATATCGAAGGTTTGAGGCTGATCGACTATCGCGTGCGTATCCTCAATGGCGGCACCGAAGCCGTCACGCGCGTGTTGATCGAGAGCCAGGACGAGGCCGGCGAAAGCTGGACTACGGTCGGCGTGTCGCCGAACATCATCGACGCCTCGTTCCAGGCGCTGATGGATTCGATTTTTTACAAGTTGGTGAAATCCGGCGCGCCGGCGTGAGGGGCATCGTCATTCCGGGAGACGTTGAGGCCGTCATTCCGGGGCGGTGCGTCAGCATCGAGCTATGGTGCGCAATTGCGCACCTGAGAATCTCGAGATTCCGGGTCTGGTGCTTACGCACCATCCCGGAATGACGGCGTGTGGGGCGGCTCGCGATGTCTCTACACCCGTCATTGCGAGGAGCGAAGCGACGCGGCAATCCAGACTGTTTCCGCGGAAGAATTCTGGATTGCTTCGCTTCGCTCGCAATGACGGGCTAGGCGGCGCGTATTTCCGAGAAGCGAAGGAGGGAGCCTGCCCATGATCGACCACATCTCCGTCGGTGTCGCCGATCTCGACCGCGCGGCGCGGTTCTATGGGGCGGTGCTTGCATCCCTCGGCCTGACGCGGCTCGTGACGCGGTCGAAGACAATCGGCTTCGGCAAGAACTATCCGGAGTTCTGGATCAATCTGCGCCCGGGCATGGCAAAGGTCGCGCCCGAGAGCGGCGTGCACATCTGCCTGCGCGCAAAGACCACAGCGGAGGTCGACGCATTCCACGCCGCAGCACTTGCCGCCGGCGGCGCGTCCGATGGCGCACCCGGCATCAGGCCGCATGACCGCGTCAAATACTATGCCGCCTTCGTCGTCGATCCCGACGGCAACCGCGTCGAGGCGGTGACGTTCCCGAGCGGATAGGCCGTGGAGCGATGGCGCAGCGGATCATTGGGCAGCCGGGCGATTGTTCGCCGCGAATTCTCGGCGCGGCCCCCGGATCGGAACAAATCCAAATTACCGGACGTTCATTCAGCCAGCACTGGAGGAGAATGTCATGCACCTGTCCAATCAGAGTCTGCTAGTTATTCTTTTGGTCGGAATCGTCGCCGGATGGCTGGCTGGCCGCGTCATGGAGGGCGGGGGCTTTGGATTGATTGGCGATTTGCTCGTTGGTCTGGTCGGCGCTTTTATCGGAAATTGGCTGCTGCCGAGGCTTGGTATTCATCTCGGTGTTGGAATTGTCGCCGCAATATTGAATGCCTTCATCGGGGCGGTTGTCCTCCTCCTGATCTTGCGTTTACTAAATGGCGGTTGGGGTTATCGACGCCGCTGGAGCAGCTGGTAGGTTTGTGTTCGGGGTCAACGACGAGCCATACGATGGTTGGGCCGACGATTGCCCGCCGCCTTACCCGCGGCGGTGGCACTCGGTGTCGGCGCCGCCACTTCCGCGGGTCGTCGTTGCCAAAACACCCTGCACACCACATTTCGGCCTCAATACGAATTGGAGCGACGCCAGATGCGCCAAGCTCCACGAGACCTTGGCGCAAGCTGCTCCTGCCGAACCGACAACGCCGGCTGCGCCTACGCCGCATTGCACACTCAATCTCGGCGTCAACAGAAATTGGCTCGACCGCAACTGTGCCAAACTCTACGACGGCAGCGCGGCGCAGGCTGGTCCTGCTGACCAGACAACGCGTCCGGCGAGCGCGCCGCCTTGCGTGCTGAACCTCGGCGTCGACAGGGATTGGCTCGACAGCAACTGCGCCAAGCTCCACGACAGTACAAAGCAGCCCGGTCAAACCACGGGCATGGTGGATCGGCTACGCGACATTTTTTCCTCGGTGGCGCACCCGGCCGACTGGCAGGCGTATCGTCCCATCGTCGCTGACGTGAGCTTTGCGATTGTTGTTGCCGTCGTGCTCGTCGTTATCGCGCTCCTGTGCGCGCGTCTCGTCTGGTGGATGTTCGAGGGGCGGTCTCCGAGGCTGAGACGGCAGGAAAGCAATCAGGTTTCGCTTCTGACACCCGACCCGTTCGCCGCGTCTGTCCGAACGCGCCAGGACCCCTCTGATCCACGGGTGCGGCAGGCCCGCGAACTCGCCGATCGGGCTAACGAACTGCAGATGTCGCTTTTCGGTCAGCCGCAATAACCGAACTCCACGGCCGAGATGCCCGGTGCCGTGCGGTCTCGGATCAGAGCCGGCGCGCGACCTCCGGTGCCATCTCCCTGGCCTCTTCGGGCAGGCTTGCGACCGCTGCGCGCAGCCGCGGCAGGATGTCCTCGACCCGCTCGGCTCTCAGGACGTCGAAGCTGAGACCCGGCCGGATGAACTCGGTCGTCCGCATATGCGCCAGCAGGTCAAACAGCGGCTCCCAGAAATCATCGATATTGGCGAGCAGCACCGGCTTTTCATGCCGGCCGAGCTGCTTCCAGGTGAGCTGCTCGACCAGTTCTTCCAGCGTGCCGATGCCGCCGGGCATCGCCACGAAGGCGTCCGAGCGCTCGAACATCAGCCGCTTGCGCTCGTGCATGTCGGGTGTGACGATCATCTCCTGCACGCGGTTGAGAGCGTTTTCCTTGCGCGTGAGGAACTCGGGAATGATGCCGGTGACGCTGCCGCCATGGTCGAGCACGGCGGCCGCAACCGCACCCATCATGCCGACGGAGCCGCCGCCATAGACGAGGCGAATGCCGTTCTCGGCCAGCAATTTGCCGAAGCCAACGGCTGCCTCGAGGAAACGCGGGTTGGTTCCGGCGCCGGACCCGCAATAGACACAGACAGTTCTGATCTTGGTCATTGGCTCATGTGGCACTGCAGCGGAGAAGGCGTCAAGTCCGGGAATGATTCGCGAATTCCCTCAAAACTACCTTTAACAGGCGGCAATGACGAAAGAATTTGCTCCGGTTCGGGGTGTGCCGGGCGATCGGAGTCTCTATATGACGGGGACCGCACCGGATGAACGAGGCCCTGTATCCGGCAAACGATGCTCCAGGCTCCCGGTTTAAATGGCTCAGACTGATTCGCTCCTGCCCGACACTGATGCGCTGCCTCCCCAGACATCAGCGGACGAACGGGCGACCCTGGTCGGGACGCTGCTTCATCTATGGCCTTACATCTGGCCGAACGACCGCGCCGATCTGAAGGCGCGGGTGCTGTGGTCGGTGGTGCTGCTGCTGATCGCCAAGGTCGCGACCCTGTCGGTTCCCTTCACCTTCAAATGGGCGACCGACGCGCTCTCCGGCCAGGGCAGCGCGCCGGTTGCTCCGTCCGACTGGACGATGTGGCTGATCGCTTCGCCGTTGATCATGACGGTGAGCTATGGCGGCCTGCGCGTGGTGATGGCGGTGCTCACGCAGTGGCGCGACGGCATTTTCGCCCGCGTCGCGATGCACGCGGTGCGCAAGCTCGCCACCATCACCTTCATCCACATGCACGAGTTGTCGCTGCGCTTCCATCTGGAGCGCAAGACCGGTGGGCTGACGCGGGTGCTGGAGCGCGGCCGCGAGGGCATCGAGAACATCGTGCGGATGGTGATCCTGCAGCTGATCCCGACTATCGTCGAGGTGTCGCTGCTGATGGGCGTCATGCTGTGGCAGTTCGACTGGCGCTATGTGCTCGCGACCCTGATCACGGTCGTGGTCTTCATGTATTTCACCTATGCCGCCACCGTGTGGCGGATCGGCATCCGCCGCAAGATGAACGATTCCGACAGCGACGCGAATGCGAAGGCGATGGACTCGCTGCTGAACTATGAGACCGTGAAATATTTCGGCGCCGAGGCCCGCGAGGCCGCGCGCTATGACCGCTCGATGGCACGCTTCGAGGATGCGAGCGTGAAGACCTACACGTCGCTTGCGCTGCTGAACGCCGGGCAGGCGCTGATCTTCACCTTCGGCCTGACCGCGACCATGCTGATGTGCGCGATCGGGGTGCGCAGCGGGCACAATACGGTCGGAGATTTCGTCATGGTCAACGCCATGATGATCCAGCTCTATCAGCCCCTGAATTTCATGGGCATGGTCTATCGCGAGATCAAGCAGGCGATCATCGATATCGAGAAGATGTTCGAGGTCTTGGAGCGCAATCCCGAGGTCAAGGATGCGCCGGGCGCGAAGCCGCTCGCCGTGACGTCGGGCAGCGTTCGTTTCGAGGATGTGCGCTTTTCCTACGATCCCGAGCGTCAGATCCTCAAGGGGCTGAGCTTCGAGGTGCCGGCCGGCAAGACGGTCGCGATCGTCGGTCCCTCGGGCGCCGGCAAGTCGACGATCTCGCGGCTGTTGTTCCGTCTCTACGATCTCTCCGGCGGCCGGATCACGATCGACGGCCAGGACATCAGGACCGTCACGCAGGCCTCGCTGCGCGCTGCGATCGGCATGGTGCCGCAGGACACCGTGCTGTTCAACGACACCATCCGCTACAACATCCGCTATGGCCGCTGGGAGGCCAGTGACGCCGAGGTCGAAGAGGCGGCGCGGCTGGCGCAGATCGACGGCTTCATCCGGATGGCGCCGAAGGGCTATGAGACGCAGGTCGGCGAGCGCGGATTGAAGCTGTCGGGCGGCGAGAAGCAGCGCGTCGCGATCGCGCGCACGGTGCTGAAGGGTCCGCCGATCCTGGTGCTGGATGAGGCGACATCCGCGCTCGACAGCCACACCGAGCACGAGATTCAGGGGGCGCTGGACCGCGTCTCGCGCAACCGCACCTCGCTCGTGATCGCGCACCGGCTGTCCACCATCGTCGCCGCCGACGAGATCATCGTGCTCGATCAGGGGCTGATCGCCGAGCGCGGGACCCACGGGCAGCTTCTGGCAAGCGGCGGGCTCTATGCCAGCATGTGGAACAGGCAGCGCGAAGCCGAGGCCGCGCGTGAGCGGCTGGCGCAGATCGATGATAACAACGAGGCGCCGAACCGCGCCCCGCCGCCGGTCGAGGACCCCATCGCAACGGCCGCGGAATAGCCGGAGCGCGACGAAATCGCGCTCCAAGTCTTTGGTTGAGCACAAGGTCTTTGGTTGAGTACAAGGTCTTGGGTTGAGCACAATCTCTTCGGAAAACCGCTACATACTTTTCCGGATCATGCTCTAAAACCTCCACGAACCTTTCGCTGCGCCGGCAGGACGGCGCGGAACGACGAGTGAGAACGATGTCCATCGCCAATTCCATTCGCGGGCAAATCCCGCCGATCCATCCCGAAGGCTATCCGTTCATCGGCGGCTTTGCGGCGATAAGTCTGCTGTTTTTCTGGATCTGGACCCCGCTCGGCTGGATCGGCACCATCCTCACCATCTGGTGCGCGCTGTTCTTCCGCGATCCAATTCGGGTCACCCCGGTGCGCGAGGGCATCGTGGTGGCGCCGGCCGATGGGCGCATCTCCATGATCTCGCATGCGCTGCCGCCGGCCGAGCTTGGGCTGGGCGACAAGCCGCTGCCGCGCGTCTCGATCTTCATGAGCGTGTTCAACTGTCACGTGAATTGCAGTCCGGTATCGGGGCGGATCGACCGCATCGCCTACCGGCCGGGCGCCTTCGTCAATGCCGAACTCGACAAGGCGAGCGAGGACAATGAGCGCAATTCGCTGGTGATCTCCTCTCCGAACGGAAAGATCGGCGTGATCCAGATCGCCGGTCTCGTGGCGCGCCGCATCGTGTCCTTTGTCCGCGAAGGCCAGACCATCGGGGCGGGCGAGCGCTTCGGCCTGATCCGGTTCGGCTCGCGGCTCGACGTGTTCCTTCCCGAGGGCACCCAGCCGCTGGTCTGCGAGGGCCAGACCGCGATCGCCGGCGAGACCATCCTGGCCGATTTCCGCTCGAGTGACCCCGGACGCACATACAGGACCAATTAACCCATCCGCCGGTCAGGATTGAGGTTCCGCCGCGATGGCGGAGCAGGGTGGGAACTGCTATACTCAGGCGAGCCATGCAGACGCCCTACGACCCCAGCCATCCCGAACTGCGCCGCCGCCGGTTTCGTCCGATCCCGGTGCGGATGCTGGTGCCCAACGTCATCACGCTGCTTGCGATCTGCGCCGGCCTGACCGCGATCCGGCTGTCGACGGAAGGCCGGATGGAGCTTGCGATCGCCGCGATCGTGTTCGCCGCCGTGCTCGACGGCATCGACGGCCGCGTAGCGCGCATGATCAAGGGGCAATCCAAGTTCGGCGCCGAGCTCGACAGCCTTGCCGACTTCGTCAATTTCGGCGTCGCGCCGGGGCTCATCCTTTATTTCTGGCAGCTCCACGAGCTGCATGACGGCGGCTGGATCGCCTCGATGGTGTTCGCGATCAGCGGCAGCCTGCGCCTTGCGCGTTTCAACGCGACGATGGACGATCCGAACAAGCCGCCATTCGCGTCCAACTATTTCACCGGCGTGCCGGCGCCCGCGGGCGCGATCACGGTGCTGCTTCCGGTCTATCTCACCTTTCTCGGCCTGTGGCAGCCGCCGGCGATCCTCACGGCGCTCTATACGCTCGTGATCGCTTTCCTGATGGTCTCGCGCCTGCCGGTCTTCTCGGGCAAGAGCGGGCGGATGCGCGTGCCGCCTGAGCTGGTGCTGCCGGTGTTCGTCGGAGTGGTCATCTTCATCGCGCTTCTGATCGGCTATCCCTGGCATATCCTGTCGGCCGGCACGGTGCTGTATCTCCTGAGCCTGCCGTGGGGCTGGAAGTCCTATCGCGATCACGCACGTAATTTCGCCGCGGCCAAGTCCGCAGCGGAAGCGAGCGCGTCGGCGCATGCGGCCCCCGCGCAGGCTTCCTTTGCCCCTGCGGTCCCTGATACCCCCCGCGACGATCGTCCGGACCGGCTGCACTGACCGACCTCATCGTCGCTTCCAAATATCTGCCATGATCGTGCGCCGAGTTGGGTTCGCCCCCGATCTCGGCTATAGGGCCTGAGCAACCGGATGGCCCAGCTGAGGCCGTGCCCAACGATCTGGAGAAACGCCCGTGACCAAATCCGCTCCGCTCGACGCTTCCATCCTCGAGGCGCTGGCGCGCTACGACACGCCGACGATCTGCAACGCAATGGAGGTGATCGCGCCGGAGCGGCGGCTGATCGGCTATACCGTAAAGCCGCTGGTCTGCCCGTTTCCCGATCTGCCGCCGATGGTCGGCTATGCGCGCACCGTCGCCATCCGCTCGGTGCTGAAATCCAATCTGCCCGCGGCCGAGCAGTCCAAGCGCCGCATTGACTATTACGAATATGTCGGCACGGGCGCAGGACCCCGCATCACCGTGATCCAGGATATCGACGGTCCCGATGTCGGCTATGGCGCATTCTGGGGCGAGGTGCAGAGCAACGTGCACAAGGCGCTCGGCTGCCTCGGCGTCATCACAGACGGATCGATCCGCGACATTCCACAATGGGCGCCGGGCTTCCAGGCGCTGGCCGGCTCGATCGGCCCCTCGCATGCCTGGGTGCATGCCGAGAGCTTCGGCGGCGAGGTGCGCGTCGCCGGCATGACCGTGCGCTCCGACGATCTCATCCACGCCGACCGGCACGGCGCGATCGTGATCCCCTACGATCTCGCCGCCAAGCTGCCCGACGCGGCCGAGCTCTGCGGCCGCCGCGAGACGCCGATCCTGGAGATCGCCCGGAGCAAGGATTTCTCGCTCGAGAAGCTGAAAGAGGCGCTGAAGCGCTCGGCAGAGATTCACTGAGGCTTGGGGAACGCAGCCCATGAACATGGCTGGCAAGACCGTCTTGATCACCGGCTCGACCGACGGGGTTGGGCGCTATATCGCCGCCCGCCTTGCCGCCGACGGCGCGAAGGTGCTGATTCACGGACGCGATGCCAAACGCGCCGAGGCGCTGATCGATGAGATCAAGCGCGATGGACATGCAGCGCCGACGTTCTATCAGGCCGACCTGTCGTCGCTCGCCGATGTCCGCAGGCTGGCGGACGCCGTGATCGCCGATCACGATCGGCTCGACGTGTTCGTCAGCAATGCGGGCATCGGCTCGCAGAACCAGGGGCCGGAGCGGCAGACCAGCGCCGACGGCCACGAGCTGCGGTTCGCGGTGAATTATCTCGCGGGATTCCTGCTGGCGTATCGGCTGCTGCCGCTGTTGAAGGCGGCGGCGCCTGCGCGCATCGTCAATGTTGCCTCGCTCGGCCAGCATCCGATCGACTTCGACGATGTGATGATCACGAAGAACTACAGCGGTTCGCGCGCCTATGCGCAAAGCAAGCTGGCTCAGATCATGTTCACCGTCGATCTCGCCGCGGAGCTGAAGGATCAGGGCATCACTGTCAATTCGCTGCACCCGGCGACCTATATGAACACCACCATGGTGCGCGCCGGCGGCATCACGCCGATCTCGACGGTCGAGCAGGGCGGCGCGGCGATCCTGCATCTCGTCAGTGGCGATGATGTCGCCGCGCGAAGCGGCCTGTTCTTCAACGGCATGAACGAGATGAAGGCCAATCCTCAGGCCTATGATGCCGCAGCCCGCAAGCGATTGCGGACGCTCAGCCTCGCGCTCACCGGTTTGCCGGGCAACTAACGCGTCGCACGATCGCTGCATCAGCCGCGACGGAAAGCGAAGACCTGTTGCAGGTGGTCCGTTTAAGTCGCGGCAATGTCGGCTTTGGTTCAATAGTTTTTCGAAAATGATGTCGTGCACGTCTCTGACGTGCGCGCGAGAAGACGTGCACTTCGCTGCGACGATCGCATGTCGTCGCAGTCTCGCCGATTGACGCGACTGTCCAAGAATGAGCGCGCCGCCGCCGCTAGTAACGCCGGTTATCGATTGTCAGCCTCTCACGCCATTCGAATGTCGTACGTCGCAATTTCGGCGACGGCCGTTTCCAGAACATCAAATTGTTTTCGCTCCATCCGCGGCTCTGTCTCGCGCGCGTGCGAGTTACAAAGGATTGACCTGTGAGCTTCGTCGAACCATTTTCCCTGATCTTTGTCAGCGCCGGCATTTTCGCCGGCGCAGTCGTTTCCAGCCTCGTCGGCTTCGCATTCTCGGCCGTGGCCGGCGCCGTTCTTCTGCATGTTCTACCGCCGACCGACGCCGTCCCGCTCATGATGGCGTGCAGCACGGTCACTCAGGTGTTCTCGCTGGTGGCCTTGCGCAGTTCGGTGCAATGGAAAGGCAATCTGTTGCTGATGGCGGGTGGTGCGCTCGGCATCCTGCCGTCGCTCTATCTGCTTCAGCATGTCGATGCGCGCATCTTCCGGATCGGATTCGGCCTGTTTCTCGCGGCCTATGCCGGCTACATGCTGCTTCGCCCCGCGGCCGCTCTTCTACAGGCCGGCCCGGGCCGGTTGCGTGACGCCGCGATCGGCTTCGGCGGCGGATTCATCGGCGGCCTCACGGCGATGCCGGGCGCGCTGCCGACGATTTGGTGCGATCTTTGCGGCATGCCGAAGAACCAGCAGCGCGGCGTGGTGCAGCCCTTCATCGCCGCCATGCAGTTGCTTGCCTTGGCCGTGATGCTCTGGCGCGGCGGCCTTTCCCGGCAAGCGATGACGGATCTCGTGATCAGCCTGCCGGCACTGGCCTGCGGCGTGGCGCTCGGCATCGTCATGTTCCGCAAGATCAACGACGTGCTGTTCCGGCGGATCATGCTGACCGTGCTGATCATTGCCGGGCTGGCGTTGGCGATCTAAAGCGCGATGAGATCAGGTTAAATCGTCATCGCGCTTTAGGTCGCCGACGAAGGGGGCATATCGCTCCCCTTTAGCCTGCGTCAGAATCCCGCCATTCGCTTCAGCGCATCGACAAGCCATGCAAGCGCCGGCAGAGGCGTCAAGACCTGCAGCAATACGATTAATATGAAAAACGCACCCAGATAGGCTGCGATCGTGCGTAACGCCCGTTGAGGCAATGGCGGATACGGCGGTTTGTTGTCTCTGGGCCAGGCATAGGTTTCTTCCCATTCCTGTTGCCGGACTTGGGTTGGCCGGATTTTCTCCAGCGGCAGCCAAGCTCGATATGCATCGATGCCACGGTCACGCGCGATCGCGCTGCGCAGCCAAAAGATGTTCCTGCGCCCGGCGAAGTCGAGAAGGAGCCGCATTGCGGTGCGCGCGAGGGAAAGGATCAGCCAGATTGCCAGGTAAACATAGCCGATCATGAACCCAAACGTCAGCCACGACTTGGTAAAGGATTTGACCGTGAAAATGGCCGACGTGGTTCGGACCGAGTCGTCAACGATCTTGTCCAAAGCGTTGAAGACTTTTCCCAGCATCGTCTGCTCGTCGGCAGCCTGCATCACCAGGATGAGAAAAACGACGATGGCAAACTGAACCAGGGGGAACTTCAATAGCTTCCGGATAGGAGCTGAGAGCAACTTGATCATACCTTCGCTCCCAATGACGCCTCACGGCGTCCGTCGCCTTCCAGGCATTGGATTGGTGTCTGCCGGGCGTTGCAGCAGTCTCAACTCTCATGACCGCAAGAGGTTTGGCCGCGAGAGGCTTCGCAGCTTAAGATTTTCGCTTGAGGTGCCGCAGGACCCCGACGGGCAGCCCGGTATGGTTAGCAGAAAGTTGATATTGTGTCAGGCTACAACCCCCGGACTTCTGCACGTGCCTGGATCGTGTGCACGGTGGTCCGAGCCGGAGCTGCCCGACGTGGCAGCGAACTTAGCCTTTACGCCTCTTTAATGGCACCCACGTAGGGTCCTCATCACGTGGTTCAGGGGCGAGCCGCGCGCTGTTCGGTGGGACGGCGGGTTCGCGCGCGTTGGAGTCTTCCATGGATATTATGACGGGCGTCGGGCTCGTGTCGGGCTTCATCGTCATCGCGACCATGATGTTGCTGGGCGGCGATGTTCACATGTTCATCAGCGAGCATGCGATCATCATCATCTTCGGCGGCTCGATCGCGGCCACCATGATCCGCTTTCCGCTGGGCGCGATGCTGCACGGCTTGCCGCTTGGCGCGAAATTCGCCTTCACGATGAGCCGGCTGTCCGCGCGCGACCTGGTCGATGAACTCGCCCGCATCGCCGAAATCGCGCGCAAGCAGGGCCCGGTCGGCCTGGAAAAGGTCGAGACCGACGAGCCGTTCCTCGCCAAGGGCATCCGCTATGTCGCCGACGGCTACGATCTCGAATTCATCCGCGACAACCTCGAGCGGGACCGCGACAATTTCCTGATGCATCTCGACGAGGGCAGCAAGATCTATCGCGCGATCGGCGACTGCGCGCCGGCCTTCGGCATGATCGGCACGCTGATCGGCATGGTGCAGATGTTCGCCAACATGACCGATCCCTCCAAGCTCGGCCCGTTCATGGCGACCGCGCTGCTCGCGACGCTCTACGGCGCGCTGGTCGCCAACCTGTTCTGCCTGCCGATCGCCGACAAGCTGCATGGCAAGCTGCTCGACGAGGAAACCAACCGCACGCTGATCATCGACGGCATCCTGATGATCCGCGACTCCAAGAGCCCGGCGCTGGTCCGGGAGATGCTGCTCGCATACCTGCCGGAGAAGCACCGCCATGAGGAGGGCGAGCCGGTGCCGGCCTGACGGTAGGCATCGGCGGTCCGGAGCGTAAATCATGGCCAAGAAAAAGCGCGGCGATGCGCATGGCGGCGGGCACGGCTGGTTCGTGACCTTCGCCGACCTGATGGGGCTCATGATGAGCTTCTTCGTGATGCTCGTCGCCTTCTCCACGCAGGATCAGCAGAAGCTGAAGATCGTCGCCGGCTCGATGCGCGACGCGTTCGGCGTGCAGACCCAGTCGCGCTTCTCAGGCATCGTCGAAACCGACGGCATTCCGACACGGCCGAAGCTGAAGAATGCCGACCATATCAGCCCCGAAGAGTCCTCCAACACGCCGAGTCCCGACGCTCAGGAGCGCGACCGCATCAACGGCGCCAAGCTCAAGGTCGATCGCGAGTTCGCGCTGGCTTCCGCCTCGCTGCGGCAGGCGCTGCAGGACATGCCGGAGCTGACGGAAATCTCCAAGCACGTCATCTTTGAAGAGACCAAGCAGGGCCTCAATCTGGAGATCGTCGATCAGGACGGCCGCTCGATGTTCGCCGACGGCTCCAAGGTGCCCTTTGACCGGACGCGCAGGCTGATCGAGAAGCTGGCGGGCCCGCTGAAGCAGACGCCGCTCCGCGTCCAGATCACCGGCCACACCGCCGCGGGCTTCGTGCCGACGCGCAGCGACTACGGGTCGTTCGACCTTTCCGCCGACCGGGCCAACGCGATCCGCCAGATCCTGGAACATGAAGGCCTGCCGGCAGGCCACATCTACGCGGTCGCCGGCAAGGCCGACACCCAGCCGCTATTTCCGGATGATCCGTCCCTGTCGGCCAACCGGCGCGTCACCATCACCTTGATGCGCGAAGACCCGCCGCTGCCGCCTGATCTCAAGCCGTAGACTAAGGTATAATAATACGTGCGACGTCAAGGGTGCTTGCGGGGCGCACTGCATTCGTGCTGCGGACATATTCCGTATTTCAGATGAATTGACAGGCTTCGCGGAAGCGTCGATAGCCGTTTCGGGTCCCATCATCGAGCGTCCTTCCGTTTCATGGCAATCACCGCCGCATCGAACGAAGCCCGTGATGGCTCGGTAACGGCCGGCTTCTGGGCTTTGACGCTCGGCAGCATCGGCGTCGTCTTCGGGGACATCGGAACCTCGCCCCTCTACGCCTTCCGCGAGGCCGTCGGCGGCGCCGCGCATGGGCAGCCGGTGACCCGGATCATGGTGCTCGGCGTGCTCTCGCTGATCCTCTGGGCGCTGTTCGTCGTCGTCACCACCAAATACGTGCTGCTGCTGCTGCGCGCGGACAACAACGGGGAGGGCGGCACGCTCTCGCTGATGGCGCTCGGCCAGCGGGCACTCGGCCGGCGCAGCCTGTTCCTGCTCGGGCTTGGCGTGGTCGGCGCGTCGATGTTCATCGGCGACTCCATGATCACGCCGGCGATTTCGGTGCTGTCCGCGGTGGAAGGTCTCAAGCTCGCGGCCCCCGCGCTCGAGCACTATGTCGTGCCGCTGACCCTGTTCATCCTCTTCTTGCTGTTCTCGGTCCAGAGCAGCGGCACGGCGCGCGTTGCTTCCGCCTTCGGGCCGGTCATGGTGGTGTGGTTCTCGACGCTGGCGGTCATGGGCGTCGTTCACATCAGCGACGACCCGTCCGTGCTGGCCGCGATCAATCCGCTGTATGCGGTCGAGTTCCTGCTGACACATGGCACTATCGGGCTGGTGACACTGGGCGCGGTTTTCCTGGCCGTCACCGGCGGTGAAGCGCTCTATGCCGATCTCGGTCATTTCGGCCGCAAGCCGATCCAGTCCGGCTGGCTCTATTTCGTGCTGCCGTCGCTGCTGCTCAATTATTTCGGCCAGGGCGCGCTGGTGCTGTCCAATCCGGCCGCGATCGAAAATCCGTTCTATCGCATGGTGCCGGACATCCTGCTGCTGCCCCTGGTCGGGTTGGCCACCGCGGCCACGGTCATCGCAAGCCAGGCGGTGATCACCGGAGCCTATTCGCTGGTCCGGCAGGCGGTGCAGCTCAGCCTCTTGCCGCGCTTCGAGGTTCGCTACACCTCGGAAGCCCATGCGGGCCAGATCTACCTGCCGCGCGTCAACAGGCTGCTATTCATCGGCGTCGTGCTGCTGGTACTGTTGTTCCACACCTCGAGCGGACTGGCCTCGGCCTATGGTATCGCGGTGTCCACCACCATGGTCGCCGACGGCATCATGGGATTTGTGGTGATCTGGAAATTGTGGAACTGGCGCGCGGCCAGTGCCGCCGCGCTCATCGTTCCGCTCGTGGTGGTGGACATGACGTTCTTTTCCGCGAACCTGCTGAAGCTGTTGGAAGGCGCGTGGGTGCCGCTGTTGTTCGGCGTGACCATGGCCGTCCTGATCTGGAGCTGGCGGCGCGGCTCGGCGATGCTGCTCGACAAGACGCGGCGCACCGAGGTGCCGCTGGACGATCTGATCAAGAGCCTGGAAAAGCGCCCGCCGCATATCGTCAAGGGGACCGCGATCTTCCTCACCAGCGATCCCGGTTTCACGCCGACGGCATTGCTGCATAATCTGAAGCACAACAAAGTGCTTCACGAAAACAACGTGATCCTGACGGTGGAGACCGCACAGACGCCGCGCGTCGATCCTGCCGAACGGGTGCGGATGGAAGCGATCAGCGACAAGTTCGCCAAGGTGCGCTTGCGCTTCGGCTTCATGGAATCGCCGAACGTACCCAAGGCGCTGGCGATCGCGCGCAAGCTCGGTTGGCAGTTCGACATCATGTCGACGTCGTTCTTCGTGTCCCGCCGCTCACTGAAGCCGTCGTCGCATTCCGGCCTGCCGCGATGGCAGGAACATCTGTTCATCGGGCTCAGCCGCTCCGCGAACGATGCCACGGATTATTTTCAGATCCCGACCGGGCGCGTGGTTGAAGTCGGCACCCAAGTTACAATCTAGAATGACAACCTGGCGTAACGATCCAAGGTTACGATCTGGCGCGCCTGCGGGCGCGTGTCCGAGGCGGCATGGGGCCGGTGTCGGGATGCCGCACGGCAAGCCATGCAAATCTGCATGGTATAGGCCCAAAATAACGCTATGCTATGTCTGAAGCGCAGGACTATAAGCCGCCCGCTTTGCTGCAGTGAAGCATTTTGAGGCCCAGCTTCCCATGAACACCGATGTTGTAGTTCCCGCCCCGGAAACGGCGGCGGTCAACGGGCATGGCGATGCCCACACCACCGCTAGCTTCGGCGCGCTGACGCTGGGCAGCATTGGTGTCGTCTACGGAGACATCGGCACCAGCCCCCTTTACGCGTTGCGCGAAGCCGTGGTCGCGGCGAGTGCCGGCGGGGCAGTGACAACACAGGCGGTGCTCGGGGTCATTTCGCTGATCCTGTGGGCGCTGATCATCGTGGTGACGCTGAAATACGTCGTCATCCTGCTTCGCGCGGACAACAAGGGCGAGGGCGGCACGTTGGCGCTGATGGCGCTGGCGCAACGCGCGGTTACGCGCGGGGCCAGCGTGATCGTGTTGCTCGGCATCATCTCCGGCGCGCTGTTCTATGGCGATGCGGTCATCACGCCCGCGCTGTCGGTGCTCTCCGCAATCGAAGGCATCAAGCTCGTCACGGCGGCGCTCGATCCCTATGTCGTGCCGGTGACGGTCGTCATCCTGCTTGCGCTGTTCGCGGTGCAGTCGCGCGGCACGGCGCGCGTGGCCGCGTTCTTCGGACCGATCATGGCGGTCTGGTTCACCATCATCGCGGTTGCGGCGATCCCGGCGATCGTGCGGCAGCCGCAGGTGCTGCTTGCGATCAATCCGCTCTACGCGGTGTCGTTCATGCTTCATCACGGCATCATCGGCTTCGTGACGCTCGGCGCAGTGTTCCTCGCCGTCACCGGCGCGGAGGCGCTGTACGCCGATCTCGGTCATTTCGGAAAGCGGCCGATCCAGACTGCGTGGCTGTTCATCGTGTTGCCGTCACTGGCGATCAACTATCTCGGGCAAGGCGCGCTCGTGATCGGCGATGCCAGGGCGATCGAGAATCCGTTCTTCCTGATGTTTCCGGACTGGGCGCTGCTGCCGATGGTGATCCTGGCAACTGCCGCGACCGTGATCGCGAGCCAGGCGGTCATCACCGGCGCCTATTCCCTGACGCGGCAAGCGATCCAGCTCGGGCTGTTGCCGCGATTTGAAGTTCGCCATACCTCGGAAGCGCATTCCGGCCAGATCTACATTCCGCGCATCAACAAGCTGCTGCTGATCGCGGTGCTGCTGCTGGTGGCGCTGTTCCGTTCATCGAGCGCGCTCGCCTCGGCCTACGGCATCTCCGTCACCGGCACCATGGTGGTCACGGCGATGATGGGCTTTGTCGTAATCTGGAAGGTCTGGAAGTGGTCGCCGTTCGCGGCCGCCGCGCTGATCGCGCCGTTCCTGCTGCTCGACCTGACCTTCCTGTCGGCGAACCTGTTGAAGGTGCTGGAGGGCGGCTGGGTGCCGCTCGCGCTTGGCGGCTTCGTGATGCTGTTGATGTACACATGGCGGCGCGGCAGCCGCTTGTTGTTCGAGAAGTCGCGTAAGCTGGAATTTCCGCTCGCCGATCTCGTGGCCATGCTGGAGAAACGGCCGCCGCAGCGGGTGTCCGGCACGGCCGTGTTTCTCACCAGCGATCCCCTGAGCGCGCCGACCGCGCTGATGCACAGCCTGAAGCACTACAAGGTGCTGCACGAGAAGAACGTCATCCTGACCATCGAATCCGCGCCGACGCCGCGCATCGATCCGTCCGAGCGCGTCAGGCTCGAGCAGATCAGCCCGACCTTCTCCAAGGTGACGCTGCGGTTCGGTTTCATGGAGTCGCCCAATGTGCCGCGGGCGCTCGCGATCGCGCGCAAGCTCGGCTGGCAGTTCGACATCATGTCGACGTCGTTCTTCCTGTCTCGCCGTGCGCTGAAGCCGGCCGCGCATTCCGGCATGCCGCGCTGGCAGGATCATCTGTTCATCTCGCTGAGCCGCACCGCCAACGACGCCACCGACTATTTCCAGATCCCCAGCGGACGGGTGGTCGAGGTGGGCACCCAGGTGACGATTTAGAGCTGCTGACAGTAGTCGTCCCGTTTCGGCGCTACCCCGTTGTCCCGGCAAAATCTTCTCGCAAAACCGCGACTTCGGCGCCGGATCATGTTCCGCGTCCGATTTGTGAGCTAACCGTCTCGCAACGCTTGATTTTCGGATCGTCCGGGGCGAGGTTGGCGCCGCCGGCAGGGATGAGCGGCGGGATCGGGCATGCCGGTCCGGGATGGATTGTCTGGAGGATTTTGCGTGGCGGACCACAAGGTGCAGGATTTGATGCCGGAAGACGTCTCGAAGGGAATGGCTGAAGGACGCTATTTCCTTGTCGACGTTCGCGAGCCGAATGAGGTCGCTGTCGAGGCCTATCCGGGCGGCGTCGTGGTGCCGCTCTCGACCTTCGATCCCGATGCCATTCCGGACCCGCAGGGCAAAGACGTGGTGTTCGCCTGCCGCTCCGGCAAACGCTCGGTGACGGCTTCGCTCGCCGCCCAGGCGGCCGGGCTGCCCTATGACAAGCATCTGGCCGGCGGCATCATCGGCTGGAAGGCTGCGGGCCTGCCGACCAAGACCGGCGGCTGACTTCTGCCATGACATCGCTCAACAAGGTCTTCGGGGATCTCCCGGTCACGATCTTCGAAGCCATGTCGCAGCTTGCGCGCGACAACAACGCCATCAATCTGGGGCAGGGTTTTCCGGACGATCCCGGCCCGGAGGACATCCGCCGCGCCGCGGCCGACGCGTCCTTGAATGGCTACAACCAGTACCCGTCGATGATGGGCATTCCGGAGCTGCGCCAGGCGATCGCCGCGCATTACGGCCATTGGCATGGGCTCGAGCTCGATCCGATGAGCGAGGTGATGGTGACCTCGGGCGGCACCGAGGCGCTGACCTCGGCGATTCTCGCCGTGGTCGAGCCCGGCGACGAGGTGATCGTTTTCCAGCCGGTCTATGATTCCTATCTGCCGATCATCCGCCAGGCCGGCGGCATTCCGCGCCTGCTGCGGCTCGAGCCGCCGCATTGGCGGCTGTCGGAGGAGATGCTGCGCTCCGCCTTCAACCACAAGACCAAGGCGGTGCTGTTCAACAATCCGCTCAATCCGGCCGCGGTGGTCTATCCGCGCGAGGATCTGGAGCTGCTGGCGCGCTTTTGCCAGGAGTTCGACAGCGTCGCCATTTGTGACGAGGTATGGGAGCACGTCATCTTCGACGGCCGCGAGCACATCCCGCTGATCACCATCCCGGGCATGCGCGAGCGCACCATCAAGGTCGGCTCGGCCGGCAAGATCTTCTCGCTGACGGGCTGGAAGATAGGCTTCGTCTGCGCCGCGCCGCCGCTGTTGCGGGTGGCCGCGAAAGTGCATCAATTCCTCACTTTCACCACCGCGCCGAACCTGCAGGCTGCGGTGGCCTACGGGCTTGGGAAGGCGGACGACTACTTCCTCGACATGCGCAAGCAGCTCGCGAAAAGCCGCGACCGCCTGACCAGGGGCCTTGAGAGCATCGGCTTTCCGGTGCTGCCGTCGCAAGGCACGTATTTCCTCACGGTCGACCTGTCGCCGCTCGGGCTGAACGAGACCGACGAGACGTTCTGCCGGCGAATCGTGACCGACTACAAGGTGGCCGCGATCCCCGTCTCGGCCTTCTATGAGCAGGATGCAGTGACGTCGGTGGTGCGGTTCTGCTTCGCGAAGAAAGATGAAACGCTCGACACCGCGCTGGAGCGCCTGTCGGACGCGGTGCATCGGAGGTCAAAGGGTCGGTGATGGTCCGCATCGTCAGCCGTCGTCTTGCTCGTTTTGTCATCGCAGCGGCGGCCTGCCTGGCGCTGTTGGCGTCGCCCGCGGAAGCCGAAGAGCGGGTCGTCAATTTCTACAACTGGTCGAACTACATGGCGCCGGCGGTCCTTGAGGACTTCACCAAGGAGACCGGCATCAAGGTGGTCTATGACACCTTCGACGCCAACGAGACGCTGGAGACGCGGCTTCTGGCGGGGAAATCCGGCTACGACGTCGTCGTGCCGACCGCCTATTTCCTGCAGCGCCAGATCACGGCGCATGTGTTCCAGAAGCTCGACAAGTCGAAGCTGCCGAACCTCGCCAATGCATGGCCGGTCGTGACGCAGCATCTCGCCACCTACGATCCCGGCAACCAATACGCCGCCAACTACATGTGGGGCACCACCGGGATTGGCTACAACGTCAAGGCCGTGCAGAAAATTCTCGGCGCCGATGCAAAGATCGATAGCTGGGACATCGTCTTCAAGCCTGAGAATCTCGCCAAGTTCAAAGATTGCGGCGTCCACATGCTGGATTCGGCTGACGATATTTTTCCGGCCGCGCTCGGCTATCTCGGGCTCGATCCCAACTCGACCAAGCAGTCGGATCTGGAGAAGGCCGCCGATCTCGTCGGCAAGATCAGGCCCTATGTTCGCAAGTTTCATTCGTCGGAATATCTGAGCGCGCTCGCGACCGGCGAGATATGCCTCGTGGTGGGCTGGTCGGGCGACATCATGCAGGCGCGCAGCCGTGCGGCCGAGGCCAAGACCGATGTCGAGATCGGCTACGCGATCCCGAAGGAGGGCGCGCAGATGTTCTTCGACAATCTCGCGATCCCCACCGACGCGCAGCACGTCGCGGAAGCCTATGAGCTGATCAATTATCTCTACCGGCCCGAAGTAGCGGCGAAGAACTCCGACTTCCTGTCCTACGCCAACGGCAATCTGGCGAGCCAGAAGCTGATCGATCCGAAAATCCTGGGCGACAAGAACATCTATCCGGACGATGCGACGCTGAAGAAGCTGTTCGTCATCACCGCCCGCGATCCCGCGACGCAGCGCGTCATCAACCGGCTCTGGACGAAGGTGAAGACAGGGCGGTGAGCGTTCTCACGAGTGATACGAGATCGCCCACGAATGCGGGCGATCTCGCAGGCGACCGCCGCGGCCGATCAAATCATCCGATGCAAGGCGCAGAGCTTGTTGCCGTCAGGATCGCGCAAATATGCCAGATATAGCTTGCCCGCGGAGCCTTCGCGTACACCCGGCGGATCCTCGCAGGAGGTCGCGCCAGTGGCGATACCGGTCGAATGCCATGCATCGACCTGTTCTCGCGAGCTGCAGGTAAAGCCGATCGTGCCGCCATTGGCGGGCGTCGCAGGCTGGCCATTGATCGGTTTCGACACCGAGAAAACGCCTGTCTTGGTGAAGTAGAAAATGCGATGGCCATCGACCTTGGCAGGCTTGACGTCGAGCGTCCCGAGCAGCGTGTCATAGAACGCCCTGGCATTTTCCAGGTCGTTGGTTCCGATCATGATATGCGAAAACATCCTTTGCCCATCCTTGTCCTCTGTGTCCCCGAACGTTCGCCGGGGTGACGTTGCCCAATAATGCTCGGCCGATGTCCTGGCGTAGCCGCTCGGAAGGATCGATCGTCAAGCAGATCGATGGTAGCGGGGATCGGCGAGATGCGTAAGTGAGTTGTTGCGCTGAGGATTCGCCATATCGGCCCGCTGGCCGGGCGCATCAATCCGGAAGGACGAGCAACGATTGGCGTCATTCCGGGATGGTCCGAAGGACCAGGCCCGGATCCCGAGATTGCGGGCTCGATGCTTCGCATCGCCCAGGAAAGACGGCGCGCCGTCATTGCGAGCGAAGCGAAGCAATCCAGACGGCCTCTGCGACAACAGTCTGGATTGCGTCGTCACGCTGCTTCTCGCAATGACGTGAAGGGCGTTGGGCTGGCGCCTACCGCCATCGCCGGTGCAGCCAGAGCCATTGCTCCGGATATTCGCGGATCCAGCCTTCGACGACTGACGTGATCACCTGCGTGGTGCCCTGAATGTCGATCTCGCCGCGCCCGTTGCGCGCCGGCTTGATTTCTTCGGTCAGTTCGGCGCGGAAGCGATTGTTGGGCAGGCGGATGATGCGCACGCCGTGAACCGGGCACTCGACCTGCCGCAGCAGCCGCGCCAGCGTCGGATTGGCCTTGGTCTTGCGGCCGAAGAAGGTCACCTCGACGCCGCTCGTCAGATATTGGTCGACCAGCATCGCCACATGCTGGCCCTGCCGCAGCGCTTCAGCGAGCCGCAGCGGCGCGTCACGCCCTGCCGGGATCAACGTGCCCATCTTCACCTGGCGCATCTCCTGGATGATGCGGTCGGCGGAGGCGATGTTGGGCCGGCGATACAGGATCGCGGTGTCGAGCCCATGGGCGACGGCGGCGAGCGCCGGCAACTCCCAATTGGCGAGGTGGCTGGCGAAGATCAGCGCGGGCTTGCCGTCCAGTCTCAATTCATGAAACAGCTCGCGCGTCCGCAGCGAGAGCTCGCATCGGCCATCGAGCGGCCGCTCATCGATATGATCCCAGATGTGATCGAGATGGGCGAATTCGGCGCCGACCCGACCGAGATTGTCCCAGACGCCGGCGAGGATCGCGTCGATCTCCTCAGGCGTTTTTTCCGGGAAGGCGGCGACGAGGTTGGCGCGGCCGATCCGTTGCTCGTGCAGTTTCGGTCCGATGAAGCCTGCGATCTTCGCGAACAGGTTGGCGGTCTTGTCGGGATCGAAATAGCGGGTGGTTCGCAGCATCCCGACGGTCAGCGCGCCGACCGCGGCTCCGCCGAACGACTTGGTCGCGTCGCGAAGCCGGGCTTTGGTCCGAGCCAACAGAGAGTGCATCCGAATGCAGTGCGCCGGTTACGCCGGCTCGCGGGTCAAGATCAGCGAGGCGTTCTGGCCGCCGAAACCGAACGAATTCGACATGACAGCGGCGACCTTCGCGTCGCGCGCCTTGTTGCCGACCACGTTGAACTGGATCGCGGGGTCCGGGACCTCGTAATTGATCGTCGGCGGAATCCGCTGATGTTCGAGCGTGAGCAGCGAGAACACGGCCTCGACCGCGCCTGCGGCGGAAATCGTGTGGCCGACCATCGACTTGTTCGACGACACCGGGATCTGCTTGGCGAGCTCGCCGAACACGGCTGCAATCGCCAGATACTCCATCTTGTCGTTTTCCGGCGTAGCGGTGCCGTGCGCGTTGATGTGGTCGATCTGGTCGGGCGTCATCCCGGCGTCGGCGAGCGCCTTGCGCACGCAGCCGATGATCGGCTTGCCGTCGGGGCTCGAGCGGGTGCGGTGGAATGAATTGGTCAGCTCGCCGCAGCCGGTCACCACGCCAAGGATCGTGGCGCCACGCGCAAGCGCCGCCTCGTAGCTTTCCAGCACGAGCGCACCGGAGCCTTCGGCCATGACGAAGCCGTCGCGGTTCTTCGAGAAGGGCTTTGACGCGCACTGGGGCGGATCGTTCTGTGTCGACAGCGCCGACAGGAGAGAAAAGCGGACCAGGCCTTCGGGATTGACCGAGCCTTCGGTCGCGGCGCACAGCGCGGCATCGGTCTCGCCGCGGCGGATCGCTTCGACACCAAGCTGGATCGCCGTCGCGCCGGATGCGCAGGCCGTCGACAGCGAAATCGGTGAGCCCTTGGTGCCGAACTTGGCCGAGAGGAAATCGGCGACAGAACCGAACGAGAAGCGGTGGTGATAGGAGCGGTATTTTCCACCGCCGGACACCCGGAGAAGGTCGTCATAGGTGATGTCGGAGGTGCCGACGGCGCGACCGAGCTCGCTGCGCTGCGGCCACTCGATCTCGACCGGCGCGACCGCGAGAAACAGCGGACCCGGAAAATCGCCCTTGGTGCCGATGCCGGCCTGCGAAATCGCTTCCTCGACCGCGAGGTCGGCGAGCCGCTCGGATAGGCCGGTCGATGTGAAGGGGTCGACGGGCACGAAGTCGACGGTGCCGGCCATCGTGGTCTTCAGGCCATCGATCGGGAACCGGGTGAGGGTACGGATGCCGGACTCGCCGGCGACGAGCTTCGCCCAATTGTCGGACTTACCGGCGCCGAGCGAGGTGACGATGCCCATGCCGGTGACGACGACGATCGGCCGACCAAACTTATCACGTGCAGCAGTCATGTTGTCCCCCGCCAGCTGGAACGCCCGCGCTACTTGATTGCCTCGACCAGGGCCATGCCTTCGCCCCGCCAATGACCCGTTCCGATCACCACAATCTGGGTCGGTGATCCCGTCATTTCAATCTCCATGCCGGTGGAATCCGCCGGTGGAAACAGGGCGCCGCGCGAGATCGACATTGCGGCCAGCGCCAGCCCGAGCGGAAACTGTGTTTCCATCGTATGGCCGAACTTCGTGCCGGTCGACCGCACCGCGAAATCCCTGTGCTTTTCGAGGAAGGCGCGTTCTTCCGACGTGATCGGCTCGGCGCCGGTCGCACCCGTGATGATGGCGCCGCCGCCTTCCAATCCGTCGAGCTCGGACCAGAGCTTTTCGAGCGTTGCGGTGACTTCGCCGGGTTGCCTGCGGTGGCTGTGGTCGGCGGCCGCAGCGCGCAGGCGCGCATAGGGCTTTGCGCCCCGGGCGATGGCATGCGCCTTGGACTCGATGACGATGAATGCGCCGGCGGAGCCCAGCGCGAAACCGGGATGTTCGCTGCGATTCCAAACCGAGGCAAATTTGTCCCGCATCAGGAAGTCGCCAAACTCATAGAGGACCATCAGGTCCTTGCGCTCGCCATTATGCGAGCCGCCGATCAGCGCGATGTCGCTCTGGCCCGCTGCGATGCGCGCCAGAGCAATCCGCGTCGCGTCGACGCCGGCGACTTCCTCTCCCATGAAGGTGCGCGACGTGCCGCACACGCCGTGCACGATCGCGATATTGCCCGCGAGCAGGTTGGAGAGCTGCGCCAGAAACAGCGTCGGGCGCAGATCGCCCATCAGCCGTTCGTTGAGGAAGCCCGGGGCGGAGTTACCCTTCGCCTGCGCGTTGAGAATGCTGGTGTCGACCGACATGTCCCGCTCGCCGCCGCCGGCAGCGATGACCATGTCCATCCGTCCGAGGATCTCCTTGTTGCCTTTGACGCCGGCGGAATCGAGTGCGAGGCCGGCCGCATAGGTGCCAATCCGCTGCCAGGCTTCCATCTGGCGCTGATCGCCCTTTTTTGGAATCTGCGTGTCGAGATTGACGGGCGCCCAGGGATGAACGACGTAGGGCGCGAAGTTTTTCTCGTCGACATTGAGGCGCCCCTGATTGAGCGCGTCCCAGTTCGCGTCCAGGCCTTCGCCGAGCGAGGTGGCGAGACCGATGCCGGTGATCCAGACCTCCATCGGCCCCGAAGCTGAAGTCTCAGTCATGACTGGAGCGCCTGCATTGGAAAGCCTATGCGCTTGGCGACGGCATCCATGTGGCCCCGCATGTCGGGATTGGGGAAGGGAACATAGCTCAACATGATCGTCGAGTTACACCTTAGTTTGCCAGCCACCTTGATCTTGGCTTCGGTGATCGCATAGCCCGAGCCTTCGTGAACGATGCCCGCCTCGATAGTCAACAATTCGCCAGGAGCGACAAAGCCGCGCATCTTGGCTTCCTTGACCGCGGCCAGGAACGGCATCCGCTCGAATTTCAGCATCGCGAGCAGCAGCCAGCCCGACGCCTGCGCCATCGATTCAATCAGCAGCACGCCGGGCATGATTGGATAGCCCGGGAAATGCCCCTCGAATATCGTGCTCTCCGTTGGAACCTGTGCCTCGACCGCGATGGTCTTCTCGTCCATGTTCAGGTCGAGAATTCGGTCAATGAGCTGAAAATATTCGAGCTTCATGATGCGCTACGAAGCGCTCGCGCCCTTGGCGGCGACGAGTTCATCGATGCGGGCGCAAAGGTTCTTCAGCACGAAGTACTGCTCCGTCGTGGCCTTGCCGTCGTTGACTTCCTGCGTCCACTTCTCCAGCGGCAGCTTGATGCCGAAGGCCTTGTCGATGGCAAAGGCAATGTCCAGGAAATCCAGGCTGTCGATGCCCAAATCGTCAATGGCGTGGCTATCCGGCGTGATCGTGTCGCGCGGGATGTCGCAGGTTTCAGCGATGATCGTAGCGACCTGATCGAATGTGGAGGACATCACTAAGCCTTTGATATATTGGAGATAAATTCCGGAACGGTGCGGCAGGGGGGCATTGCGCCCCAAACCACCCCTGGTTCCTGCCGCCCGGGAGTCGCATGCCCGTATAACGGAGCGCCGCTCCGAGTTCAATGGAGCCGGAAAGACGCAAGCAGAGCAGATTTCAGGCAGGGCAGCCGGCCTGATCCAGCGGGGTTCAGGGGGTGGAAATCTGCACGCAGTCACGCCGTCCCATCAGCACGCAATCCTGGGTCCGGCGAAGGTCGGCGATGCTCATCACGAGCCAGATGCCGATTGCCATTAGCGCGATCGTGAAGGCAAATCCCGCGATATTGGCCAGCATGCGCTGCCGGAACTCGTCGGGCTCTTGGTCCGCGTCTTGGCGCGGCCTCTCATAGCGCGACAGGTCGAGGAATTCGGATGGCGTCCTCGGGCGTCCGGGCTGCGCACCTACATTTCCCAGCCAACCCGGTGAGCGCACCGAATTGCGTGGGCGAAACTGCAATACGCGATGCTCTTCCTCGGTAGCGATGGGCCGCTGAGTCTTCACGTTCCGGCTCCGGGATGTCCCTCTCAACTTTTCTAGCACGGTCGCGGCGGCGTCTCATAAAAAATGTTGTCATGGCAGGGAGGCGGCGATCTCATGTTGTTTGCCCCCCGCATGCCGTTCTGCCCCTCAGACTTGTCGTGCAAGCCTGTCGCGGAACTTTCTGTGGCCCTGGCGTGGCCATCCTCGGAGAGGGGGAGGACATCTGCACAGCGGTGTCCGAAACGAACGTTGGCGTGTCCATGGGAGTTTCGCGCATGGCGCAGTTTGCGCCGCAACAACGTCGGATCCGCCGACCGGTTATTTCGGCAAACGCCCGAGCAGATAGAACTCGTCATTGGGACGCATGCCGGTGACATTGGCCATCCGGTTCGACAGCGCGAAGAACGCCGCGATGGCGGCGATGTCCCAGATGTCGTCGTCGGAAAAGCCGTGGCTTGCCACTGCGGCGAAATCAGCGTCCGAGATCAGATGCGCTTCGAGCGCGACCTTCATCGCGAAGTCGAGCATGGCGCGCTGGCGCGGTGTGATATCGGCTTTGCGATAGTTCACCGCGATCTGATCGGCGATCAGCGGGTTCTTCGCCCGGATGCGCAGGATCGCGCCATGCGCGATCACGCAATACTGGCATTGATTGGCTGCGGATGTCGCAACCACGATCATCTCGCGCTCGGCCTTGGTGAGGCCGCCGTCCTTGTCCATCAGCGCGTCATGATAGGCGAAGAACGCACGGAACTCGTCCGGCCGATGGGCCAGCGTCAGGAACACGTTCGGAACGAAGCCCGATTTCTCCTGCACCGCGAGCAGCCGGCTGCGGATGTCCTCCGGCAGCGAGTCGATGGCCGGGACGGGGAAGCGCTTTGCGATCGGCTGCGTCATGGTAATAATCCGCTTGGCAATAATCCGCTTGGCAATAGTGCCGCCCGGCAAGGGGGTGCGCGCGAAGGGTCCGCGTGATGCCGCAGGACTGCGGCCGTGGACGAACCATAGTCGATGACGCGCTTGGGGCAAGCTTTGGCGGGGGGAACGGAGTCGATTTCCGCGATGTTGGTCTTCGTAGGATTTCACCTCGCGGTCCGTTGCGACGGAGACAAGCACAGGGCGCAGTTGCCATGACGAAGACCGATCTCTCCGGCATCTACCGAGACTACATTGCCTGCCTGAACGGCCGGAACTGGCCGAAACTAGAACAGTTCGTTCATGACGAGGTGCATTACAACGGTCGGCGGATCGGACTATCGGGTTATCGCGAGATGCTGGTGAAAGACGTCTCTCAAATTCCGGACCTTCATTTTGACATCGAGCTGCTGATGTCCGATCCGCCTTATGTCGCGAGCCGGCTGCGCTTCGATTGTACGCCGAAGGGGACGTTCCTCGGCCTTGAGGTCAACGGGAAGAGAGTTTCCTTCACCGAGAATGTTTTCTATGAATTTCGGCAAGGGAAGATCGCGCAGGTATGGTCGATCATAGACAAGGCGGCCATCGAAGCTCAGCTCTAATGCGACGAGAAACCCGCATTTCGTCGTAGAGCGTGACTTTGATTAAGCATGACCTCCGCGCAAACGCGTCCCGCGTTTGTCGCGAGGGAAAACCGCTACACGCTTTTCCGGATCATGCTTTAGCGTAACGGCTTCTTCAGGACCGAGAAGCGGTCGGGATCGAAGCCCTGCGAGGGCTGCAGCATCGGAGATTCCATCGTCGGCGTCCGCGTGCTCGGGCGGTCACCCGGATCGTTCGGCACGTCGCGCTGCGAGGTCGCGCCGCGCCAGCGCTCGAGAACCGCGCTGACGAAGTGCATGTCATGACCGGCGGTCACGGACGTGACGGTGGCAATGGTGGCTTCGCTGCGCGGCCGCTGGTGTGGCGGCACTTCCTTGAAGCGCAGGCGGGTCGGCAGTGCGACGCCTTCGCCGAACGCCAGCACCTCGCGGGTGCCGAGCGAGGGCACGAAAGAGAGCAGGTTTGCCGCGGCATCAGATACCGCCGAGCGCAACAGCGCCTGGTCGCGGTCGTTGGCGAGCCGCATCGAGAACAGCGTGTTGCACTGGGAAATGATGGTCGCGTCGAGCTCGGCCGGACGCTGGGTGACGAGACCGAGATAGACGCCGTATTTGCGGCCTTCCTTGGCAATCCGGGAGATCGCCTTGCGCGTCGGTCCGAAGCCGATATTGCGATCGGCGGAGGCATAGCGGTGGGCCTCTTCGCAGACAAACAGCAGCGGCGAGACACCGTCGCTCCACAGGCCGAAATCGAACGCCATGCGGCAGAGCACCGACACCACGGAATCGACGACCTCGACCGGGAAACCGGCGAGCTGCATCACGGTCATCGGCCGGCCATTGGCGGGCAGGCGGAACAGATGGCTGATGACCTCGGCCATGGTGTCGCCGCCGACATTGGCGTTGTCGAACATGAAGGCGTAGCGCGGGTCGTTGCGCACGGTTTCGATGCGCGAGATCAGCTTGTGATAGATGATGCGCGACGAGCGGTTCTCGAGCTTGCCCATGCGCTCGTCGATCAGGTTGATCAGGTCGACCAGCCGGTAGGGCACCGGCGTGTCCACGGTATAGACCCCCTTGGGGTCCAAGCGCTTCAGGCCGAGGCGATCGGAGTTCTGGTACTGGGTGTAGACACCCTTGGCCATCGGGATCACTTCGGCCAGGATGTCGAGCTCGTCGGGGACGCCGGGCCGGCCGGCGAACAGCACGTCGACGATTTCCTCGAAATTGAACAGCCAGAACGGCAGTTTCAGATTGCGCGGATTGAGAACCAGCGAACGATCGCCGAAGCAGCGGCCATATTCGTTGTGTACGTCGAGCAGGAACAGGCGCAGATTCGGTCGCGCCTTCAGAATTTCGTTCAGCAGCAGCGACACGCCGGTCGATTTGCCGACGCCTGTCGAACCGAGCACCGCAAAGTGCTTCGAGAGCATTTCCTCGACATCGACATAGGCAGTGACAGAGCGGTCCTGCTGCAGGGTGCCGACATCGATCTGGTCCGAGCCGCTCGGGGCGTAGACCGTGCGCAGCTCTTGATTGCTGATCAGCTCCACGGCATCGCCGATGGTCGGATAGTTGGTGACGCCGCGCTGGAATTTGGGCCGTTCGTCGCCGACGATCTCGCCGAGCAGATCGACACCTGCGCTGGCGATGTAATTATCCGACGTCGGAATGTCCTCGCAGCTCGCGTCCGTGATCATGGCGACGATGGTGGAGGTGTTGCAGCGAATGCTGACGAACTTTCCAACGGTCGCCCGTATTTCCGGGAGAGATGCCTGGCTTGTCGCCAAGAGTCCTACTCGGGCGAGGGATCCACGCACGGAAATCACACGTCCGAAGGAAGTCACGGCAGCTGAACCTGGCATTCAATGATCGGGGTCGGAACCGCACTATGGAGGCCGTGATTGGACAAAGAGTTAAGCCGGCGAACGCTCCGCTCCGTCAAATGCTCCAGATGATGGCGGGATGGACCTGAGGTTCTCCCGCCTGCGGTTCCAAGAAGTCTGGAAAAGCCGTGGATTTACATCGGCTCGAGCCGCGGGATGGCCTGTTTAACGCTTCGTTCACCTTGCTCGGAAAGGCCGGGCGAACAGGCACGAGCGGTTTCCGGTGATTATTATTTTATTGCGCCTGGATGTTCGCCGCTTTCAGCACCGGCTCCCATTTTGTCACCTCGGCATGCATGAAGGCGTCGAACTCGCTCGGCGTGCTGCCGACCGGGGTGGCGCCGATCTTGTTGAGCGTCGCAAGCACGTTCGGATCCTGCAGCGCGGCCTTCAGATCGGTCTGTAGTTTCGCCACGAGGTCGGGGGCCATCTTTGCGGGGCCGAGGAAGCCCCACCACACGGAGACGTCGTATCCGGGCACGCCGGATTCCGCCACCGTCGGAACGTCGGGCAGGGCGGGCGAGCGCTGCGCCGAGGTGACGGCAAGGGCGCGCACCGGACCGCCTTCGATCTGGCCGATCGCCTCGGCCAGCGGATTGAAGCTCAAGGGAATGTCGCCCGCGATCACCGCGGTCAGTGCCGGCGAGCCGCCTTTGTAGGGAACGGCGACGATCTTCACCTTCGCCATGTATTTCAGGAGCTCGCCGGCGAGATGCGCCGACGTGCCGTTGCCGGCCATGCCATAGGAGAGGGAGTCCGGCTCCTTGCGGGATGCGGCAAGGACGTCCTGCAGGGTCCTGTAAGGACTCGTCTTCGCAGCGACGATCGCAAGCGGCGAGGAGGCGACCTCGGTGATCGCGGTGAAATCCTTGAACGTGTCGTAAGGCAGGCTCGGATAGATGAACTGGTTCAGCGGATGGCCGCTCGCGACCAGGATCAGCGTGTAGCCGTCCGGCTGCGACTGCGCGAGCGCTTGCGAGGCGATGATGCCGCCGGCGCCGGGGCGGTTGTCGATCACGGGCTGCTGGCCCCAGGTCTTCGCCAGCGATTGACCGAGCGTGCGCGCCAGCACGTCGACCGCGCCGCCCGCCGCATAGGGCACCAGAATGTGCACCGGCTTGGTCGGGAACGTCTCGGCTCTCACAGTTGCGCCGGCCAGCAGCATCACTCCGGCAACCAGTGGACCAATCGCCTTATTCAAACTCAACATCCGTATTCCTTTACGCAAATAACGTGTCGCGACCGCGCCTTGGCGTCGTGCCGGCTGTGACCGGCACCTCCGTGCCAACGACCGCGTTTTTCGTTGACGCGACCGGATTTCTTGTACGATAGTACAAATATGATCCGCAAGCCTCCGAGCCGTGAAGCTGCCGCGCGTAAGCCGAATTTGCGCGAGGCGATCCTGACCGCGGCGGAGGAGCTGTTCTCGACCAACGGCTTCAACGCCGTGTCGGTGCGCGACATCGCGCAGGCCGCCGGCGCCAATCCCGGCAGCGTGACCTATCATTTCAAGACCAAGGACGGCCTGCTGCTCGAGATCTACCGCCGGCATTGCGGGCCGATGAACCTCCGCCGCTCCGAGCTGCTGGCTGCGGCGAAACGCGTGCGCGACCTGCAGGACCGGCTGGAGGCGATCGTGCGCGCCTATGTGCTGCCGGCGTTCAGCTCAGGCAGCGATCTTGCCGGCGGCGGCGCGCGCTTCACGCGGCTGCGCGCGGTGATGTCGGCCGAAGGCAACGAGGTGGTGCGCCGGATCATCGCGCAGACCTTCGACGACACCAGCCACGCCTTCATCGACGCGATCCATGACAGCCTGCCGCATATTCCGCGCAACGATATCGTCTGGCGCAGCCATTTCCTGCTCGGCGCGCTCTACTACACGCTGGTGACGCCCGAGCGCGTCTCGCGCCTGTCGCGCGGCGCGGCCGATGGCGCCGATGCCGGACACGCGATCGAGGAGCTGGTGCGCGCGACGGTCGCCTCGTTGCAGGCGCCCGCGCTCGATCCGCCACAGAGGCAACGCAGGCTGTCGGCGGCAACAACGAAGAACTGACAAGGACAGCGCTGGTCTGCGATCTGCGTTCGCGGATCGGCCCAAGTCCCTGGGAGCGAGGCGATCTGGCGACGATGCTCACACCGACCATTCCCGGCCCCGATCCGGATACGAAGACGCCGAAATTCAAGCTGCCGCCGCTCGCCTGCGACGCGCATTGCCACATCTTCGGGCCGCGACGCGAAATATCCGTATGCGCCAGACCGGCCGTATACGCCGCCGGACGCGCCGCTGGCGGATTTTCGCGCGCTGCATGCCAAGCTCGGCGTCGGCCGCGCCGTGATCGTCAACGCCAGCGTGCACGGCACCGACAACCGCGTCGCGCTGGACGCGATCGCTGCAAGCGGCGGCACCTATCGCGCGGTCGCCAATATCGACGACACGATCACCGAGCGCGAACTGCGCGAGCTGCACGAGGGCGGCTTTCAGCGGCTGCCGGTTCAACTTCGTGCGGCATCTCGGCGGCGTGCCCGACAAGCGCGTGTTCGACCGGGTGATCCAGATGATCGCGCCGCTCGGCTGGCATGTCGATCTGCACTTCGATGCGATCGACCTGCCCGAAATATGCCGATATGCTGGCGCAGCTGCCGCTGCGCTTACACCATCGATCACATGGGACGGGTGAAGGCCTCCGACGGCCTCGATCAGCTTCCGTTCAAGACGCTGATCGAGCTGATGCAGCCGCGACGAGAAATGCTGGGTCAAGGTCTGCGGCTGCGAGCGGGTCTCCTCGGCCGGCCCTCCGTTCACCGATGCGGTGCCGTTCGCCCGCCGCATCGTCGAGACGGCGCCCGATCGCGTCATCTGGGGAACGGACTGGCCGCATCCCAACGTCAAGGTGATGCCGAATGACGGTGATCTCGTCGATCTCGATTCCGCTGTTCGCGCCGGAGGCCGAACTGCAGGAGAAGATCCTGGTCAGCAATCCCGGCCAGGCTGTTCGGGTTCGGCGCCTGAGATCACAGACACACGACAAAGAACGGATAAAGAATGGAGCTCTCATGAAAACAGGTCTGGTTGTCACCGCCCATCCCGGAGATTTCGTCTGGCGCGCCGGAGGCGCGATCGCGCTGCATGCCAAACGCGGCTATCGCATGAAGATCGTCTGCCTGTCCTATGGCGAGCGCGGCGAAAGCCAGTTCGCCTGGAAGGAGGCGGGCGCGACGCTGGCCTCGGTCAAGGCCGGCCGCAAGGACGAGGCCGAGCGCGCCGCGAAGATGCTCGGCGCCGAGATCGAGTTCTTCGATTGCGGCGACTATCCGCTGAAGCTCAATGATGCCCATTTCGACCGCATGGTCGATATCTACCGCGAGACTCAATCCGAGCTTCGTGCTGACGCATGCGCTGGAAGATCCCTACAATTTCGATCATCCGGATGCCGCGCATTTCGCGCAGCAGACCCGCGTCGTGGCGCAGGCGATGGGCCACAAGCCCGATGCGAAGTATCAATATTCTGCGCCGCCGGTGTTCCTGTTCGAGCCGCATCAGCCGGAGATGTGCAATTTCAAGCCGCAGGTGATCCTCAACATCGACGAGGTCTGGGACGATCAAGCGCAAGACGTTCGAGATCCTGGCGGCGCAGAAGCATCTGTGGGCCTATTATGAGCGCGTCGCGCTGCAGCGCGGCATGCAGGGCGGACGCAATTCGGGCAAGGCCATGACCTATGGCGAGGCCTATCAGCGGCTGTTTCCGATGGCGGTGGAGGAATTGGTATGAAGACTGTCGTTGTCCGCAACATCAAGCGGACCGATGCTGAACTGGTGAAGCGGCTCGGCACGCTCGGCGTTGCCACCGTGCACGAGGCCTATGGCCGCAGCGGCTTGATGAAGCCTTATCTGCGTCCGGTCTGGGCGGGCGGCGAGGCGGCCGGCACGGCGGTGACCGTGCTGGCGCATCCCGGCGACAACTGGATGATCCATGTCGCGGTCGAGCAGTGCCAGCCCGGCGACATCCTCGTCGTCGGCTGCTCCGCCGACAACACCGACGGCATGTTCGGCGATCTGCTCGCGACCTCGCTGATGGCGCGCGGCGTCAAGGCGCTCGTCATCGATGCCGGCGTGCGCGATGCGAAGTCGCTGCGCGAGATGGGCTTTCCGGTGTGGTCGCGGGCGATCTCCGCCAAGGGCACGGTGAAGGCGACGCTCGGTTCGGTGAACGTCCCGGTGGTCTGCGCCGGCGTCAACGTGATGCCCGGCGATGCCGTGATCGCCGACGATGACGGCGTCGTGGTGGTGAGCCGCAAGGATGCCGCCGACGTCGTCGCCAAGGGCGAGAAGCGTCATGCGGACGAGGAAGGCAAGCGCAAGCAGCTGGCCTCGGGCGCGCTCGGGCTCGACATGTACAACATGCGCGAGGCGCTGAAGAAGGCCGGCCTCGTCTATCTCGACGAGCCCGGAGTCGACTGACATGGCGATGCGGCTGCGCACCCTGCTCGGCGACCATCGCCGGTACGGCGGCGCTGAAGAACGGCGCGATCAGCTCCGATCTGGTCGCGTTCGACTTCGTCGACTACTCGCCGACCAACAAGGGCTTCAAGCCGATGGTCCGCGAGCAGGCGTTCGACGTCTCGGAAATGGCGATCGTCACCTATCTGATGGCGAAGAGCTTCGGCAAGCCGATGGTGCTGCTGCCTGATGTCGTGGTGGCGCGGTTCCAGCATGGCCACGCGCTCTACAACGCGACAAGGGAACGCTGACGCCCGCGCGACCTCAACGGCAAGCGCGTCGGCATCCGCTCCTTCACGACGACGACCGGCGCGTGGCTGCGCGGCATTCTCGCCAACGATTATGGCGTCGATCTCAACTCGATCGACTGGGTCACCTTCGAGGATGCCCATGTCGCCGAGTTCAACGACACCACCAAGCGCGCGCCGGCAGGCAAGCAGATCGTTCAGATGCTGCTCGATGGCGAGCTCGACGCGGTGCTGGGCGAAAAGGTGGAACATCCTGAGCTGAAGCCGCTGTTTACCGATGCGGCGTCGGAGGAGAAGGCATGGTTCGCCAAGCACGGCGTGCTGCCGATCAACCACATGGTCGTGGTGAAGCAGGAGCTGTCGGATAACCATCCCGAGGCGGTGCGTGAGGTGCATCGGCTGCTTCGGGAGTCCGCAACGCGGCATCGGCCGCATCGCCGCGCTTCTCGGCGCAGGAGATGCGCCGCTCGCTGGAGCTGATCATCCACTACACCGCGCAGCAGGGCCTGATCCCGCACGCCTTCACGGTCGACGAGCTGTTCGACGACGTGACGCGCACCTTGCTCTGATGGAGACGCCCATGCACTCCCGAGCCGATCTACGATCTCGCCCATCTCGGCCATATCGAGCTGCTGACGCCGAAGCCGGAAGCGAGCCTGAAATTCTTCGTCGATGTGATGGGGATGACGGTCAGCGGCGCGAAGGGCTCTTCGGTCTATCTGCGCGGCTGGGATGACTATGAGCGCTATTCGCTCAAGCTGACGGGATCGACGAACTTCGGGCATGGAGCACATGGCGCTGCGCGCGCGCAGCCCGCAGGCCCTGGAGCGGCGCGTTGCCGCGCTGAAGGGCTCCGGCTTCGACATCGGCTGGGTCGATGGCGACATGGGGCAGGGGCCGGCTTTCCGCTGCCGCGATCCCGACGGCCATATCGTCGAGCTCTATTACGAGACCGAATGGTATCAGGCGCCGCCGGAACTGAAGCCCGCGCTCAAGAACCAGGCGCAGCGCTTCCCCGCGCGCGGCGTCAATGTGCGACGGCTCGACCATCTCAATTGCCTCGCGGTCGACATCAAGGCGAACCGCGTCTTCTTCGAAGACTATCTCGGCTGCCGGCTCACCGAGCAGATCGTGCTCAATGACGGCACGGAAGCGGCGATGTGGATGACCATGTCGAACAAGAGCTACGACTTCGCCTACACGCGCGATCACTATGGCAAGGCCGGCCGTTTCCATCATGTCACCTACGCGCTCGACAGCCGCGAGGAGATTTTGCGCGCTGCTGACATTTTCCTGGAGCACGGCGTCCATATCGAGACCGGCCCGCACAAGCACGCGATCCAGCAGACCTTCTTCCTCTATGTCTGGGAGCCCGGCGGCAACCGCGTCGAGGTCGCCAATGCCGGCGCGCGGCTGATCCTTGCGCCGGACTGGAAGCCGATCGTCTGGACCGAGGAGGAGCGCAAGAAGGGCCAGGCCTGGGGCCTGAAGACGATCGAGTCCTTCCACACCCACGGCACGCCGCCGGTCGGCGAGTAAGCCAGCAAGCGATGCGTGGTCGCGTCCAGCGCATGATGCAGCCATCATGTCGACATGGGCTGCAAAGTTTCCCATTTTGGTCCCTTGATGCCGACGGTCCGCTTGGCGACACTGCCGCGCATAACGAAGCAAGAATACCAAGGGAGAAACTGATGCGCTCGTCTGCCCGCGCCTTGAGCCGGCTTTTCGCCATCGCCGCCTTCGCGTTCGGAATTCTGGCCGCTCAGCCCCGAGCGCTCGCTGGCCGCGGAGAACTGGGATCTCTACATCTATAATCCCGTCGCGACGGTCGCCGCCGTCAAGGGCATGAACGACATCATCGAGCAGATCGAGAAGGAGACGAACGGCGAACTGAAGATTCGCCTGCATCTCGGCGGCTCGCTTCCGATCAACACCACCAACATCACGCCAGGCCGTCAGCGACGACGTCGTGCAGATGGGCGACGACGGCTATTTCACCGGCAACGTGCCGATCGCCGGCATCCTGCGGCTGCCGATGCTGATCCGAACCCGCGACGAATATGCCAAGGCGGCAGGCGTGGTCGATCCCTATCTCGAGGCTGCGTTCGGCAAGAAGGGCCTGGTCGTGCTCGGCCAGTATCTCTATCCGTTCCAGGTTGCCTATTCCCGCAACAAGCTGACCAGCCTCGCCGACTTCAAGGGCCAGAAGATCCGCGTCACGTCGCCGGAGCAGGGCGAGTTCATCAAGCGGCTCGGCGCCGTTCCCGTGACCTTGGGCGCGCCCGAAGTGCCGTCCGCGCTCGACCGCGGCGTGGTCGACGGCGTGCTGACCGCCAATACCGGCGGCGGCAATACCTGGAAGGATCTGCTGAAGTACAACTACCGGCTCGGCGTGAACTATTTCAATTCGGTCGTGATCGCCAACAAGGACCGCTTCGCAAAACTGCCGCCGGACGTGCAGGCCAAGGTGAAGAAGATCGTCAAGGACAACATGCCGCTTGATCACGAGCGCGATGGAGAACGACGAGGACAATCTGACCAAGAAATTCGCCGAGGGCGGCATGACCGTCACCGAGCCGAACCAGGCCGATCAGGACGAAGCGGCGAAGATCGTCGCGAGCTTCTGGGACGATTGGGCCAAGTCGAAGGGGCCGGATGCGGCGAACGCCGTGAAGCAGGTTCGCGCGGCGCTCGGACGCTGATCATGTCCGATCATCTGGAGGTTTCCGAGGACGGCGCCGGCGCATCGCATCGAGGTGCCGAGCGCGGGTCGCGAGCCTGATCGATATCGCCGGCGAGGCCTCTGCGGCCTGTTCCTGCTGGCCATGATCGTGATGATCGGCGGCCGAAGCGATCGCGCGCAATGTGTTCGGCACCTCGTTGCAGATCACCGATGAGGTCGGCGGCTATCTCCTGGTGGCGCTGACCTTTCTCAGCATGTCGGTGGCCGAAAGTCCCATGGCGGCTTCCACCGCGTCGAGTTCGTGCAGATGCGGCTGTCGCCGCCGGCGCGGATCGTCTCGCAGATCGTCTTCGAGTTGATGTCGCTTGCGGCGTCCGCGCTCGTCACCTGGCAGCTCGATCCGGCTCGCGCTCAATTCGTGCCGGGCCGAGGACGTCGCGCCGACGCCGCTCGGCACCCCGCTCTGGATGCCGCAGACCTCGATGGGGATCGGCATGGCGCTGCTATGCCTCGCGTTGTTGCGGACGATCGTCGCCAAGGTGAAGAATTTGAGTGGAGGCGGCGCGCGATGACGCTTGCGCATGACCCTTAGCATGACCCCTGGCGTCGAGCTCGTCTTCATCCTCGTCGTCTTCCTGGCGCTGCTGTGCGTCGGGATGACCATCCCGTTCGCGATCCTCGTGCCGTCCGTGCTCTATCTGTTGACCCATGCCGGCCTCGCCGGACTGAAAGGCCTCGGCCTCGTGAGCTGGGGCAGCATGGACAGCTTCACGCTGTCGCGCGATCCCGCTGTTCATCCTGATGGCGGAGATTCTGCAGGAGAGTAAGCTTTCGCATGCGCGTCTATCGCGGCCTCTCGATCCTGGTCGCCTGGATGCCCGGCGGACTTGCTGCAGACCAATATCGCGGGCTGCGCGATCTTTGCCGCGATCTCGGGCTCGAGCGTGGTGACGGCGGCCTCGATCGGCCGCGTCGCGCTGCCCGAATTGCAGCGGCGCAACTACAGTCCACGGCTCTCGGCGGGCTCGCTCGCGGCCGGCGGCACGCTCGGCATCCTGATTCCGCCGTCGATCGCTATGATCGTCTACGGCACCTTCACCGAGACGTCGGTGGCAAAGCTGTTCATGGCCGGCGTGATGCCGGGCCTGCTGCTGACCGCGATGTTCATGCTGTACATCGCGGTCTCACGCGCTGGCGCGGCCGGGCGTCAGCCCGATCGTGACCAAGAGGCATTCCGCGCAGCGAGATTGGAACAGCGTTCGTCGACGTCATTCCCTTCGTGGTGCTGATCGGCGGCACCATCGGCAGCATCTATTCGGGTCTGGTGACGCCGACGGAAGCCGCGGCCGTCGGCTGCGTGCTCGCGATGATCATCGCGCGGTTCTGGGGTGAGTTCAATTTGTCGGTGCTGCGTCATGCGCTGCAGACGACGGTGCGGGTCTGCGGCAACATCCTGTTCATCGTCTATGCGGCCTACGTCTTCTCCTATGCGATCTCCTACGCCGGCGTCGGCGAGCAGATCACGCAGTTCCTGGTCGGGTTGAAACTGTCGCGGCTGGAATTTTTCGGCGCGCTGTTCGTGCTCTACACGGTGCTCGGCTGCCTGGTCGAAAGCCTCGGCATGATCGTCGTCACCGTGCCGCTGCTTTATCCGGTGCTGCTAGCAATATGGCGTCGATCCGATCTGGTTCGGGGTGATCCTGGTGCTGTTCATCGAGATGGGCCAGATTTCGCCGCCGATCGGCATCAATCTGTTCGTGATCCAGAGCATCTGGAACGGCAAGCTGAGCTGACGTCGTCGTGGGCACGATTCCGTTCCACCTGATCATGTTCGTGCTGCTCGGGCTTTTGGTGCTGTTCCCGGAGATCGCGATGTGGCTGCCGGGGCAGGGTGGCGGCCGGGCCCTGACAGGAACTCGAGCCGTCGACGGCTTGCATCACCCGGGCCGCGCACCATCTTCCTGCCGGTAAGACAGTGCGCGGAGAGTGGACGATGGCGACAGCGCGTCGATTTTACGAGCGAAGCCTTTTTCCGCGATCCGGGTGCCACCGTCGCCGCGCTTCGCGCCACCGCACCCGTGGTCGCGACCCGATTTCCGATCGTCGGCAAGGTCTGGGTCACTACGACCCATGAGGCGACGGCGCGCGTGCTGAAGGACAGCGCGACCTTCACGCTGCGCAAGGATGGCGGGGACGTCGCCGGACTGCGCTGGTGGATGCCGGCGTCGGTCGCGGCGATTGCCAACAACATGCTGACGATGGACGAGCCGGATCACACCCGCCTGCGCGGCATCGTCGACGAAGCATTCCGCCGCCGCGCCGTGGTCGACATGGAGCCGCGCATCCGCAGCCTGGCGGATGATCTCGCGGACAAGCTGTTCGCCGACAGGGACGACGGCGGATCTCGTCGCGCGCTACGCGCAGATCCTGCCGCTGTCGGTGATTTCCGAGTTGCTGGGCCTTCCGCAAGCCGACCGGCCGACCTTTATCGGCTGGGCCAATGAGATGGCGCAGTTCACCGGCATGTTCAGCTTTCTGCGCATGATCGGCACGATCGGGAAGATGCGGCGCTATTTGCAGGAGCGGCTGCGAGCAGGCGCGCGAACAAGGCGGCGAGGGACTGATCGCCGAGCTGGTGCGGGTCGAAGGCGGAGGGCGGCCGCATCAGCGCCGACGAACTGGTGTCGATGCTGTTTCTGCTGCTCGCGGCGGGCTCGCAGACCACGACGCATCTGATCAGCGGATCGGTGTTCGAGCTGCTCCGCGATCCCGCCCGGCGCGACTGGCTGGAGCAGGACTGGAGCAGGGCAGGGCTCGCGGTCGAGGAATTCCTGCGCTTCGTCTCGCCTGTGCAATTCACCAAGCCGCGCGTCGTGCGGCAAGATGTCGAGCTTGACGGCGTTCGCCTGCGCAAGGGCGACAGGGTGATGGCCATGCTCGTCGCGGCGAACCTCGACCCGCAAGGAGAGCGAGCATCCCGAAACGCTCGATCTGGAGCGGCGGCCGAACCGGCACATGTCCTTCGGCACCGGAATCCATTTCTGCCTCGGCCATCAGCTCGCACGGATCGAGGCGATGTGCGCGCTTCAGGCCTGTTCACGCGCTGGCCGAAGCTGCATTTGGCTGTCGCGCCTGCCGACATCCGCTGGCGCAGGCGGCCCGGCCTGCGCTCGATCGAAAAGCTGCCGGTCGCGGCCTAACCGGGGAACGTCTGCGCCCGAACTGCGTTTAGTTGCCGGTGGCGAGAGTCCTTTCCATGCGACGATTGAAGTTCTGGTTCAGACGGGTTCTCGGTCCGGCCGTCCGGCGGACCCCCGTCGCCGAGACATTGCCCTTCACCTCCGAAGAATTCGCGCGGCTCATCCGCAGTGGTCGACCCGAGGACATGAAGCTCCTGGCCGAGCGGATGTCCCTCAAAACGGTCTCGCGCGTCCGCGTCGGATAGGAGAGGGTGGGCGTCCTTCAGACCACGGCGCGGAACTCCACGCCGTGAAGGTGGATTGTGGGCGCCACGCCGAAATGATTGCCGCCGAACACCCGCATCCGCCGCTCGAACTCGTCCTTGCCGATGTCGAGGGGGATGTCGCAGATCGCCGCATAGCCGCGGCGCGAATTTTTCCTTCCGCTCCATTGCACGGGTTTCGTGGGCAACGGCTCGGCCGAGGTCGCAAGCGGCTTCGCCAGCGTCCAGAACAATTGTGCCAGCCGCGCGTAAGTCATGCCTTCGAGCGCGAGCACGCCGGTGCCGGGCGGAATCGCAAAGGACGCGACGTCGACGATCGGGCCCGAAATCAACCCGTGCGGCCATCAGATGCACGGTCGCGCCGAATTCGGTCGCCTGTTCGTAAAGCGCGAAATGCGACGGCGCCCAGCCCGGATATTGCGGTGGGCCGGGATGAAAATTGTAGGCGCCGTAACCGAGGCTTCGCAGGATCGCCCGCGGCACGATGATCGGCGTCGAGAACGCGACCAGCCGCGCGCGACTGAGACTGGCCTGATCGAGCGCGGCAAAATCCTCTTTCGTCCCGATCGGCCGAATGGTCAGCCCCGGATTGTGCTCGCGCAGCACGAGCCCGAGCGGGTCCTGTTCCGCCGGTCCCGCCAGCAAAATGATCGTATCGAACATCGCCACTCCACGTCCGCAACGTTCGCCCCGGTGTCACTTTGTCGCAAGCCGCGTTAAAATGCCGTTAACCAAACTTCGCTCCGCCCTCTGCGTCGCATTGAGCTCGCGTTGACTGGGGGTGATCGTTGGGCGGCGGGCGCCGACGCTGCCGCGGTCCTCGGGCACGCGAGGACGACATCATCATGGCGAGCGGTAGCGAAGCGATCCAGACTATCTCCGTGGAGGCAATCTGGATTGCTTCGTCGCGTTGCTCCCCGCAATGACGACATCGGCAAACGCCCGCATTCTCGCGGCACGAAATGCCCGAGCGCGCACGCTCAATTGGCCTTGCGGCCCAGGAATGCCGGAATCTCGAGAATTTTTTGCTTGAGCGAATTGCGCGCAGCAGCAGCCGAGCGGCCGTACGGATCGAAAACCTGTTGAGCCGCAGGACGCGCATATTCTGCCACGGGCCTCGCCGGTCTTGCCGCGGGGGGCTGGGTCAGCGCGCGGAGCGGCGGGCTCTCGATTTGCGGCAGCGCTACACTGGGCTCGATCCGGTCGCGGAGGCGGCGGCCATCGTCGTTGATCAATCTGCCGGCGAGACGCGCGAGCGAGTTTTCGGCCGGTTGCGTCGGCTGCGCCGGTTGCGTCTGCTGCGTGGAGCCAAGATTATCGATTCCGGTTGCCACGACCGAGACGCGGACGATTCCTTCAAGGCTGTCATCGAAAGTGGCGCCGACGATGATATTGGCGTCCTGGTCGACCTCGTCGCGAATGCGGGTGGCGGCCTCGTCGACCTCGTACAACATCAGGTCGCGGCCACCCGTAATGGAGATGATGAGGCCGCTGGCGCGCTTGATCGAGGGATCCTCGATCAATGGATTGGAAATCGCAGCCACCGCGGCATTGAGCACGCGCTTCTCGCCGGACGCCTCGCCCCTGCCCATCATGGCTTTGCCCTTCTCGCGCATGATGGCGAGAACATCGGCAAAATCGAGATTGATCAGACCTTCCTTGACGATCAGGTCGCTGATGCAGGCCACGCCCGAATAAAGCACTTGATCGGCCATCGCAAACGCATCGGTGAATGTCGTCCTCTCATTGGCGACCCGGAACAGGTTCTGGTTTGGGATGACCAGCAGGGTGTCTACTTCCTTGAGCAGTTCCGCGATGCCGGTCTCCGCAATACGCATGCGGCGCTGGCCCTCGAAGTGGAACGGCTTGGTGACGACGCCGATGGTGAGAATGCCGAGATCGCGCGCGATCTTGGCGACAACAGGCGCAGCGCCGGTGCCGGTGCCGCCGCCCATTCCGGCAGTCACGAACACCATGTGAGCGCCGGTCACATGATCGCGGATCGTATCGATTGCCTCTTCCGCGGCTGCGCGACCCAGGTCGGGCCGCGAGCCCGCGCCCAGGCCTTCAGTCACCTGGGTGCCCATCTGGATGATGCGCTCGGCCTTCGACCGGGTGAGCGCCTGTGCGTCGGTATTGCCGACGATGAAGTCGACGCCTTGCAGTCCGCCCGCGATCATGTTGTCGACGGCATTGCCACCGGCGCCGCCGACCCCAAACACGACAATGCGCGCCTTCATCTCGCGAATATCGGTGCCGCCTGTCATACTTTTCCCTCACGATTGCTCCCGGCAAGCCGGGAATGAGGACACGCTACCTACGAGCCTTAACTTGCAAATCTTACCTGGAAGCCTTGCGGTCTCCTGCCACCAGGTCCGCAGCGAGATGCCCGAGCCGGCGCGCGACGTGGCCTTGGCCGTCGACCGAACCATTCGTTCGACCACCGCTCCGCACGGAAGCTTCCAGCCGCGCCAATGCCTCCCTGGCCGCCATCGTCTCCGCATTCGCCTGCATCAGCTCGACCAGCAAACGGTCGGCACGCTCGCGCTCGTGCTCGAAATCCGCCCGGTGACCGGTTGCCAGCGCTTGGAGCCGCGCAACCTCGACTTCCAGTGCCGCGATCTTTGCCGTGAGCAGCGTGGCGTCGTGCGCCCGCCGAAGACTCGGCGGCCGTGGTCTGTGCCGTATTTCGGCGAGATCGACGCTCACCAATGCTTTGCCGTCGACCGAAAGCGAGCATGGCAAATGGAGCCGTTTGGCAAGCGAACGAGCAGCCTTTGGCGAGATGTTCAGGCGGGCACCAAGTGCCGCATATGTCAGCGCCTCAATGGGCATCGGCTGTTCTCCTGGAACGAACCGGACCGGTCATCAGCCGACGACCGGAGGATGCGCGCAGGCTAGGCCGCGATGGTTAACAGATCGTTAACGCGCGGGCGGCGCGGTAAGAATCTGTTTTCTTTTGCCGACGGCTTCAAAAAGCACGTCGCCACGGAATTGCCAGATTTCGGTCTGCACGCCGGGATGTGCGTGCAAATCACTGCCGACAGTCATCGCGCCATTTCCACTTGGCTTCCGGCTCCTGGGTTTTCGCAACGACGCGCGTGGGCTATGTGGTTCTGCATGAGCAAGGTGACATCCGAGGGCGGCGATCCGGCGGCGGCCGCAACGCCATCCGTCGCCGGCTGGTATGGCACGGTCGCGCTGGTCGGATTCATTCTGGTGGCGACGGCGCAGGCCTCCAATCAGATCCTGGCGCGCGGGCTTGCGGGCTCCGTCCCGCCATTCGCGCTGGCTTTCTTCCGCTGGAGCATCATTGCCGCGGGATTAGCACCCATTGCTATCGCCGAGATCCGCGACGGCCGCATTCCGCTGGCGAAGAACATCTGGCCGATCCTGGCCGCCGGCTTCATGGGCATGTATCTCTGCGGCGGCCCGGTCTATGTCGCGGGCATTTCGACGACGGCGATCCACATTGCGCTGATCATGGCGCTGTCGCCGATCACCGTGCTGTTGATTTCCGCGACGCTCGGCATGGAGCGGATCGGCCCGCTGCAATGGCTGGGCACGGGCTTGGCGCTCGCGGGCGCGCTGCTCATCATCTCGGGCGGCCATTTGCAGGCGCTGACGGAGTCGAGCGCTGCATTCGGAGACCTTCTCGTCGTGCTCGCGATGCTGGGCTGGTCGGGCTACACCTTGATGCAAACGCGCGTCGCGCCCGGGGCGTCACTGCTCGCGCGCATCAGCCTGTTCGCGGCGGCCGGCGCGCTTTGCTCACTGCCGCAGGCGATCTGGGAGATGTGGACCGAGCCGGCGCGGGTCTTCAGCACCAGGGCGCTCGCCGCCTATGTCTTCGCCGGGCTCGTCCCCGGCCTCATCGCCTATGCCGGGTTTGCGTGGCTCGGGGCTAAGTTCGGCTCGGTGCGGACATCGCTCGTCCTCTATATAGGGCCGATCGCGAGCGCGTTGCTGTCGTTCGCAATTCTCGGCGAACCGCCGACCGCGATCCATTTTCTCGGCGGGTTGCTGATCCTGGGCGGCGTCTGGGCAAGTTTGCGGAAGTAATCCTGCTTCGGGCGGAGCGGTTCGCGGGATGCATGACGCTAAGCCCGCGTCCCTCCGTGCGTTGTGAGGCGAGGGCCGCAACGCTGACCTTTGGTGCAGTGGTGGCGCACCGGTCGAAGCGTGGAACCGCTCAGCGCTTAGTTTCCGCTCGGTCAAAATAGGCGAAAACGAAGCCTGTCAGACTGCCCAGCGTCGACCAGAAAACCAGGCTTGTTAGCGTAACGGCGACCACGAACTGGTGAGTTAGCGAGCCCGGCACATTGGTTTCGACATGCTCTAGTTCCGGCGCTCCGACGAGCTGGGGCAACACAATGAGGGCCAGCCCGGCAATCGAGGCCGGCACAGAGCGGCGGAAAACGATCAGTCCAAGACCTGCGGCCGTGGCAAGCGCCGTCACGATCCACCAGATTTGACGAGGCAATAATGGCGCCGCAGGCACGCCCGGCAATTCGGGAGGAAGGCCAAGTCCGGGAGCAACCGTGAATACGGCAAAACCTGCCAGCCCCCACATCAGGCCCTCGTGCCACGACACGTTCTCGCCCGTCATGCCGCTTCGCATGGCGAGGAAGCCGGCAAGCAGCAGTGCAAAACCGATCGCTGTCAGCACGTTCGCGGCTGCTGTGTAGATGTTGCGCTCCAGCCCGTCCCTGGGCTCCCATGCCTCGGCGGCGTGCTCATGACCCGAATGGTCGTGGCCGGCGGCCACTTCATGCGCGGCATTTGCGGCAGGTGCATCCTGATGGGCCTCGGCGGCCTTCTCGAAGACCTCGGCCTTTAAAATCAGGGGCACCGTGCCGAATTGCTGGATCACAGTGACGATCATGCCAACGATGAAACCGGCAATGACCGATGAGAATACGATCGACCGAAAGGCGCCCATCTCACGTTGACTAGTGGCAGGGGAACGCGTTCGAGTGGCGCACATCGTGCGCTGCGTTGTGAATCACATCGATGTGGGAGAAGCCGACGAATCCCACGATGAAGAGGCCGAGCGTCATGGCCATCAGGGATTGCGTCAGCCGGCTCACATGGCTGGCCGCGGCCGGCATATGAGTGGTTTCAGAATGTGCCATCAATGGTCTCCTTGATCTTTCGGTTCCAACTCTACTAGCTTCCGCGCAATATCACGAACTCGTAAGATGAAAATTCCGCCCGGCCGGAAGACTTTCTTGAGCGATCTTGGAGTTTGCGGCGGCCCTGAATGCAGATTCGAACTCCTCAAAATAGATAAGACAGTCCTCCGGCGTCGGTTCGGCCGCGAGAAGGGTTCGAAACGCCCTGCGATGCACGGCGCAAAGGGCCGCGTGTTCATGGACCGGGAACATCAGTGCATCGATCTCAAAACGCCAAAGTGCTTGGTCCTTCAAGACTTGATCCCACAATGTTGACAGCCTAAGGCATGATCCGGAAAAGCGTGTAGCGGTTTTCCGAAAAGATCATGCCTGATCTGATCGCTTTAGTCCCAACTCAGCGCACCGCCGTTCTGATATTCGATCACACGCGTCTCAAAGAAATTCTTCTCCTTCTTCAGATCCATGGCCTCCGACATCCACGGGAACGGGTTCTCCGTATCGGGGAACACCGGCGTCAGTCCGATCTGGGCGCAGCGGCGGTTTGCTATGAAGTGCATGTATTGCTCGCACAGCGCGGCGTTCAGTCCGAGAAAACCGCGCGGCATCGTATCTCGTCCGTAGGCGGCTTCCAACTCGGCGGCTTCGCGAATCATGCCGCGGACCTCCTCCTGGAACGCCGTTGTCCAAAGATGCGGATTTTCGATCTTGATCTGATTGATCACGTCAATGCCGAAGTTCAGATGGATGCTCTCGTCGCGCAGGATGTACTGATATTGCTCGGCGATCCCGACCATTTTGTTGCGGCGGCCGAGCGACAGGATCTGCGCAAAACCCGTATAGAACCACATGCCTTCGAACACGACGTAGAAGGCGATGAGATCGCGCAGGAAGGCGCGGTCCCTGTCCGGCGTGCCGGTCGAGAACTGCGGGTCCTCCAGGCTCTTTGTATGCTTCAAGGCCCAGGCAGCCTTGTCGGTGATCGAAGGCACCTCCCGGTACATGTTGAACAGTTCGCCCTCATCGAGACCGAGGCTCTCGACGATGTACTGGAAGGTATGCGTGTGGACCGCCTCCTCGAAGGCCTGCCGCAGCAGGTACTGCCGGCACTCCGGGTTGGTGAGGTGGCGGTAGATCGCCAGCACGATGTTGTTGGCGACCAATGACTCCGACGCCGCGAAGAAGCCGAGATTGCGCTTGATCGCCCGCCGCTCGTCGTCCGTCAGGCCCTCGCGTGACTTCCAGAGTGCGATGTCGGCCTGCATCGAGACCTCGGTCGGCATCCAGTGATTGTTGCAGCCGGCGAGGTATTTCTCCCAGGCCCATTTGTACTTGAGCGGAAGCAGCTGATTGACGTCAGCGCGGCAGTTGATCATCCGCTTCTCGTCGACCGAGACCCGGCCGCCGGTGCGGTCGATCGTGCCGAGGCCGGTCGGATCGGCCGGCTCGAGCTTCAGCTGGATCTGCGGACGGAGGGCGGTGAGGATGGGGGCGGCCGGAGCAACCGCCGTTTCGGTATCGGACCAGTCGAGCATCGTCGCCTCCTTACTGGCAGGCTTCACATTCCGGGTCATCGATCCGGCATGCCTTGATGCCATCGAGGTCCGGAACCGCCGTAGCGGAGGGGATCATGATCGGAGCGTGCGTCACACCGCTCGACGCGGAGACCGCGTTGAGCTTGCCGTCGGTCCCCTTGAGCGTGGACTTCTCGACATGCGTGGCGCTACGCGAGCGCAGATAGTAGGTGGTCTTCAAGCCGCGGCGCCACGCCAGCCGGTAGAGCGCGTCGAGTTTCTTGCCCGACGGGTTGGCGATGTACAGATTGAGCGACTGCGACTGGTCGATCCATTTCTGCCGCCGCGCCGCGGACTCGATCAGCCAGGCGCTGTCGATCTCGAACGCGGTGGCATAGAGCGCCTTGAGGTCATCAGGCACGCGGTCGATCTGTCCGACGCTGCCGTCGAAATATTTCAGGTCGGAGACCATGACTTCGTCCCACAGTCCGCGGGCCTTGAGATCGCGCACCAGAAACTCGTTCACGACGGTGAAATCACCCGACATGTTCGACTTGACGAACAGGTTCTGGTAGCTCGGCTCGATCGACTGCGAAACTCCGCAGATGTTGGAGATCGTCGCCGTCGGTGCAATCGCCATGACGTTCGAGTTCCGCATGCCTTTCGCTGCGACCTTCTCGCGCAGGCGTCGCCAATCCAGCGTCGACGAGCGGTCGAGATCCAGCCCGCCGCGGGCGTCGGCGAGAATCTCGATGGAATCGATCGGCAGAATGCCCTTCGACCAGAGCGAGCCGTCGAAGCTCGGATAGTGTCCGCGTTCGACGGCGAGATCACAGGAGGCTTCGATCGCGTGGAACGAGATCGCTTCCATGCTGACGTCGGCGAAGGCGACCGCCTCGTCGGAAGCAATCGGGATGCGCTGAATCTGCAGCGCCTCCTGAAATCCCATCAGGCCGAGGCCGACCGGACGATGACGCATGTTGGACCGGCGCGCTTCCGGGATCGTGTAGAAATTGATGTCGATGACGTTGTCGAGCATCCGCATGGCGGTCGTCACCGTCCGCTTCAGCCTGGCATGATCGATGCCCGCTGGTCCGACATGGTTGAGCAGGTTGACCGAGCCGAGATTGCAAACGGCAACTTCGTCTGCCGAGGTGTTCAAAGTGATTTCGGTGCAGAGGTTTGACGAATGGATCACGCCGGTGTGCCGCTGCGGCGATCGCAGATTGCAGGGATCCTTGAAGGTGATCCAGGGATGGCCGGTCTCGAACAGCATGGTCAGCATGCGGCGCCAGAGGTCGGACGCGCGGACGGTCTTGAACACGCGCAGCCCGCCAGCCCTGGCCTTCGCCTCATAGGCCTCGTAAGCCGCCTTGAACGCCTCGCCGTAGAGATCATGAAGATCGGACGTCTCGTCGGGAGAGAACAATGTCCACTCCCCGTCGCTGTCCACGCGCTCCATGAACAGATCGGGGACCCAATTGGCGGTGTTCATGTCGTGGGTGCGGCGGCGATCGTCGCCGGTGTTCTTTCGGAGGTCGAGGAACTCCTCGATGTCGACATGCCAGGTCTCGAGATAGGCGCAGACGGCGCCCTTGCGCTTGCCGCCCTGGTTGACGGCGATCGCGGTATCGTTGGCGACTTTCAGGAAAGGGATGATGCCCTGGCTCTCGCCGTTGGTCCCCTTGATGTGCGCGCCGAGCCCGCGCACCGGCGTCCAGTCATTGCCGAGGCCGCCGGAATATTTGGCGAGCAGCGCGTTGTCCTTGACGGACTTGAAGATGCCGTCGAGGTCGTCGGCGACGGTCGTCAGGAAGCAGGACGAGAGCTGCGGCCGCAGCGTGCCTGCGTTGAACAGCGTCGGGGTCGAGGCCATGAAATCGAACGAGGACAGGAGCTCATAGAACTCGATCGCCTTGGCTTCACGGTCGATTTCGCGCAACGCGAGCCCCATCGCCACCCGCATAAAGAAGGCCTGCGGCAGCTCGATGCGGTTGCCGCCGACATGCAGGAAGTATCGGTCGTAGAGCGTCTGCAGGCCAAGGAACTGGAACTGCAGGTCGCGTTGCGGCTCGAGCGCCGCCGCGATGCGGGCGAGGTCGAATCGGGCCAGCTCCGGATCGAGCAGTTCGGCTGCGATACCGGTCTTCACATAGGCCGGGAAGTACTCCGCATAGCGCGTCCCCATGTCGGCCTGGGTCGCCGCCGTCGGGTGGTGGTGCACATAGCTGAGGACTTCGCCGCGCAGCTTGTCCAGAAGCAGGCGGGCGCTGACATAGGCATAATTGGGCTCCCGCTCGACCAGCGTTCGCGCGGCCATGATCGAGGCCAGTGCAAGTTCGTCCTGGCTGATGCCGTCGTAGAGATTGCGGTTGGTCTCAGCCAGCACCGGGGCAGGGGAGACACCGTCCAGGCCCTCGCAGGCCTCCTTGATGATGAGTTCGAGGCGCCTACTGTCCAGCTTCGCGCGTGAGCCATCGGCCAAGGTGACGTGAAGCGTCTGCTCGTCTGCAGCACTCGTCTGGACAGCGGATTCCTCGGCGCGTTTGCGGGCCCGGTCCTCGCGGTAGAGCACATAGGCACGCGCGACCTTCTGATTCTCGCTGCGCATCAGCGCGAGTTCGACCTGGTCCTGCACATCCTCGATGTGGAAGGTACGGCCTTCGCCGGCCCGGCGCGTCAGCGCCGCGACGACCTCGGCGGTCAATTTCTCGACGGTTTCATGCACGCGGCGCGATGCGACTGCGGAGTTTCCTTCCACCGCAAGGAACGCCTTGGTCATCGCCACCGCGATCTTCGCGGAGTCGAAGGGGGTCACCTTGCCGTTGCGCCGGATAATTTGCATGGCGGGCTCGCTCGGGACAGCGGCGAGCTGTTCTGGACGCAACTGGATGATGGGAGCGGAAGTGGCTTCCGCGTGGTGCAGGTTCGATGACATCAAAGGTCCCCGTGATGCGCGCGTTGCAGTTGGACGGGGCGACAGGGGACGCTGCAGAAACGCCGGCAACGAACGCCGGACAATGCATGCAAGCGACCGCCGGGACACCCCGCCCGTGGACGTTCAGGTCGTCACGGCAGGTCTCCTGGCTCGCAGGTCGCTGTTGCTCCCTCGTCTTCCCGATGCCATGCCGCATCAGTGACGCAAGGTTCGGAAGCAACTCACTGCTTACAGTTGCGGGGGCAGCGCCGGAATTTCGCGGCAATTGCGCAATTCACCGGCTTCCCTCTTAGCCACCAAATCTTGAGATATGGCGGACCGTGACATCCATATGTGGTGATATTCGCGGCAAGGTGTCAATGATCGATTAGCGGGCTGGCGGCGATTGCCTGTGGAATGCGGGAGTTCCCTTGTCATGGCTGCGCCAACGGGCGATCTGACCCGGACGCGCCGCCAGTTCACGAATCGCGTCCGGAGAGTACACGAACAGGCCAACTTGTTTTTCCCCGCCTCGACCAGTTGGAGGTTCGCATCGCTCATGGTCTATGCCTATGTCCGCGCGCTTGACGCAGCCCCGCTCTTCCAGCTAATCGGGAATCGTCGAGGTTCTCCGGGTCCCGCTTGATCCGGAGCTAAGAGGGAAGCCGGTGCAATGCCGGCGCTGCCCCCGCAACTGTAAACGGCGAGCCGCTGTCCAACACAAGTCACTGAAGCCACGCGGCTTCGGGAAGGCCGGACAGCAGCAACGACCCGTGAGCCAGGAGACCTGCCCCGACAACATATTCGTCCACGGGCGGGGTGTCCCGGTGGTGCGCCAAGCAGACGTCGCTCGCGCGATGTCCCCTGCACGCATCCGCCATGGCCTTTGCCCCAATCACGGGGTTGAAGCTATGTCTCTTCTTTCGCTTCCTGTTGCTACACTCGGCACGCCGCGCATCGGTCCGCGCCGCGAATTGAAACTCGCGCTCGAGAGCTATTGGGCCGGAAAGTCCAACGAAACGCAGCTTCTCGAGGCGGCGTCAGGACTTCGGGCCGCCAACTGGGCGCGGCAGAAATCGCTCGGCGCAACCGTCATTCCCTCCAACGACTTCTCGCTCTACGACCATGTGCTCGATACCAGCGTGATGGTCGGCGCGATTCCGGAAATCTACGGTTGGACGTCGGGGCCTGTGCCGCTCAAGACCTACTTCGCCATGGCGCGCGGCGCGCAAGGCGACGATCACGATGCGAATTGCGGTCACGCCCATCACGGGCATGGCGCGGCGGCGCAGGAGATGACCAAGTGGTTTGACACCAATTATCACTACATGGTGCCCGAATTTCACAGGGATCAGGCCTTCAGGCTTTCCTCTCGAAAGCCGATCGAGGAATATGAGGAAGCGAAGAGCCTTGGCTATCAGACCCGTCCAGTGCTGGTTGGTCCGGTCACTTTCCTCAAGCTCGGCAAGAGCGTCGATCCGGCCTTTGATCCGCTATCGCTGCTCGATCGGCTGCTGCCGGTCTACGTCGATGTTCTCCACGAACTCACCGCGCGGGGTGCCGAGTGGGTTCAGTTGGACGAACCATGTCTGGTTCTGGACCTCGACGATGCGTCACGTGACGCGCTGCGTCAGACCTATGCTTGTTTTGCCAAGGACGTGCCCGGTCTCAAGATCATGGTCGCAACCTATTTTGGAGCGATCGGTGACAATCTGGAAACTGCGCTGGCGTTGCCGGTTGCGGGCCTTCATGTCGACTTGGTCCGCGCCCCGGACCAGTTGAGCGCGATCGTCGCGGGCGCCCGAAAGGATCTCGTGATTTCTCTCGGCGTCGTCGATGGCCGCAACGTCTGGCGTTCCAATCTTTCGGCGTTGCTCGACCGGCTGGAGCCTGTGATCGCAAAGCTCGGCAAGGCGCGCGTGCAGATTGCGCCCTCATGCTCGATGCTTCACGTCCCGATCGACCTGGAACTCGAAACCGATCTCGATCCCGACGTGAGAAGCTGGCTCGCCTTCTCCGTTCAGAAGATCGGGGAGCTCGCAACGCTGGGCAAGGTGCTGGCCGTCGGCCGTGACGGATTGGCGGATGCGCTTGCAGCCTCGGAAGCTGCGGCCGTCGCTCGCGAGACGTCGCCCAAGATTCACGATGCAAGCGTCACCCGGCGCATGGCCGCGATTGACGATACCATGCGTCGCCGTCGCAGTTCGTTCGTCCAGCGCACCGAGGTCCAGCGCACGCGGTTCGCGCTGCCGACATTTCCGACGACGACGATCGGATCGTTCCCGCAGACGGCTGATGTCCGCAACGCCCGAGCCGCTCATGCGCGGGGGAAAATGAGCGACGCGCAATACGAACAGTTCCTCAAGGAGGAAACGGCGCGCGCCGTGCGCTGGCAGGAAGACATCGGCCTCGATGTGCTTGTGCATGGCGAGTTCGAACGTAACGACATGGTGCAGTATTTCGGCGAGCAACTGTCCGGCTTCGCGTTCACCAAGCACGGCTGGGTTCAATCCTATGGCTCGCGCTACGTCCGGCCGCCGATCTTGTTCGGCGACGTCTCCCGGCCAAAGCCGATGACGGTTGGTTGGTGGCAATATGCGCAGTCGCTGACCAAGAAGCCGATGAAAGCGATGCTGACCGGGCCGGTGACGATCTTGAACTGGTCGTTTGTCCGCGACGATATTCCGCGGAGCGAAGCGTGCCGGCAGATTTCGCTCGCGATCCGGGAGGAGGTGGCGGACCTCGAAAGGGCCGGCGCGACGATGATCCAGATCGACGAGGCCGCGCTCCGCGAGGGATTGCCGCTGCGCAAATCGCAATGGAAAGGCTATCTCGACTGGGCCGTGGGCAGCTTCCGCATCTGTTCGTCGGGCGTTGCCGATGAAACTCAGATTCACACTCACATGTGCTATTCCGAATTCAACGACATCATCGATGCGATCGCGGCGATGGATGCGGACGTGATCTCGATCGAGACCTCGCGTTCGAAAATGGAATTGCTCGACGCCTTCAAAGGCTACAAATATCCCAATGAGATTGGCCCCGGCGTCTACGATATCCATTCGCCGCGCGTTCCGGAGACAGGCGAGATGAAAGAGCTGATGACGCTGGCCCGGAAACGGCTGTCGGACTCGCAACTCTGGATCAATCCGGACTGTGGCCTGAAAACCCGCAAGTGGGAGGAGGTGCGTCCCGCGCTCGTCAACATGGTCGCCGCCGCCCGCGAATTGCGGGCCAGATCTTGACCAGAGACCAGATCTTGACGAGAGACTAAGTCTTGACCAGAGAATTGGCGCAGGATCTTACCGCTATCAAAAGCGGGGCTGGCGATAGAGGCGATCTGGCTCGGAGAGATCCGGCCGTTTGAATGGTTGTGCGACGAAGACAGGGGCCGCTTCAGCCGGCTCCTGTTGCGTTTTTGTCTAGTTCGAACTGAGAACGTCGCACGAATGGGAAGAGTTAGCCGCTTCTGGTTGACAGCTTCGCAGCGCCGGTGCGATCCTTGACTTCGGTAGTGCCCGAAAGGGCTAATCAAGGGAATGCGGTGCGTCCAGCCGGACCATGCCGCAGCTGCCCCCGCAACTGTAAGCGGCGAGCCGACGGCCATAAGCCACTGGGGTCATAACGGTCCTGGGAAGGTGGTCCGAGGCAGCGACCCGCGAGCCAGGAAACCTGCTACCAGCCATGGTCATGCGCAAACGCGTCGGCGGGGTTCTCCGAAGCGTTGCAGGAGCTAGTCGATCTGTCGCACTGGGGCGAAGGCAGATTGGCGGCAAGTGTGCGTGACGGTTTGTTGTTCGCCGTCGGGTCCGACCATGCCGACCTCAATTATCACTGGACTTCAAGCGCGGTCGCACGCGTGCGTCCACTTGTTTCATTTGAACTCACTAGTTCAATGCTGGCGCTTTTTTCCCGCACTGCCTATCGGCATTGTCGTCCCGCTGCTTGCTATGACCGGACCGGCCGGCGCCCAGGACCTTGCACAGGGCCAAAAACCGCTTGAACCTGTGGTTGTTTCGCCGCCGAAGCCACAAACAGCGACGTCGGCGGGTGGTGACCAGCACGGTGTCCCCAAGCGCGCCAGGCGTACTGCGCGCAATACGTCCGCAAAACCCGCTCCGTTGCCGACTTCCAGCCCCGCGAGCGCGCCGACACCTCTCAACAGCAATGTCGTCGCGACCAGCTCGAACCTGCTCGGCCTTACCGTCTTTCAGACGCCGGCTACGGTTGAAGTTGTCAGTCAGCAAACCATGCGCGAGCAGGGCTACCGCACAACGCCGGAGACAGTAGCGGGCGCTGTCGGCGTGCTGGCGGTCGATGTGGCAGGGGCGCCGGCCGGCTTTTCAATGCGCGGCTTTTCCTTTGGCGAGGTGACCGTGCTCTACAACGGCATCTGGATCGGGCCGCAAAGCATCACTTCGCGTGTCCTGGATACGGCCAATCTCGAGCAAGTCGAATTCGTGAAGGGACCCTTGTCGCTGATGTCGGGGCTCGCCACGATCGGCGGCTCCGTCAACTACGTAAGCCGGCAGCCGACGACCGGCCCTATCAAGAACGAACTCGACACTTCGATTGATACACTCGGCACCTATCGGACGCATTTTGGCTCTGGCGGCGGCACGGCGGTGGATGGGCTCGACTACCGCTTCGACATCAGCTCTTCGAAGATCAACAGCTTCATCGACGGCGATTACCAACAGCTCAACAACATCTCAGGCCAGCTCAATTACCGCCTGAGTGATTCCTTCAAAGTGTTCGGTGCCGTCGAATATAATCAAGATTACGGCCACGCCTATTGGGGCACGCCGCTAACGACGACAACGTTCTCCGGACCGTTTTCCACGCACAGTGTCGTCTCGGGATCGGCAATCAGCACCTTCGATGGTTCGGTTATTTCGCCTGTGACGGTGGACTCGCGAACGCTAAGGACGAACTACAATGTCGCCGACAATTCCATCGGCTCACATGGTCTCTGGATGCGTGGCGGCTTCGAATGGGAGTTGAACGAGGACATTACGATCAAGAACCAAGCCTATGAATTTGGGGCCAAGCGTCACTGGTTTGATAGCGAAACTTATGCGTTCAACACCGGAACCTCGATGATCGATCGCGACCGGTTTTTTGTTAGTCACAAGCAGCAGGTCATCGGCGATAACACCGACCTGATCTGGAACTCGTCCTTTTTCGGCATGCAGAATCGCTTCGCGACGCAATTGTCGGTGAGCCGGAACGAGATCCAGTTCGCCCAGGAGCAGAACCCCGATGATTTTCCGTTCGACTCCGTGACCGTGGTGAATCCAGTCCCTGGGGTTTATGGCTTGACCCCGCAGCCGGGCATCCGCAACAGCCGCCTGGACGATGCCGCCATCACGGTCGAAGACCAGCTCAAAATTACGCCGATGCTGGCGCTGATCGGGGGCATTCGCGTCGAGGACATGACGTTGACTCGGGATGGCATCAACTTCGACGGTACGATTCCGACGGGGCAGCCTTTCACCGTAACTTGGCAGCCAGTATCATATCGTGCCGCCATGACCTTCGAGCCCGTCAAGGGGCTGATGTTCTATGGCATGTACGCCACAGCATACGATCCGGCGGCCGCGGGTATCTTTTCAGTGACGCCGGGCACGACGCTCGACTTGACCAGCGCCCGGATCTACGAGACCGGCGTCAAGGCGATCTCGGACGACAAGCGAGCCGAACTCACATTCTCGGCCTATGACATCGAGCGGCGGAATGTCTATGTCGCGCTAACCAACGCCGTGGCCACGCAGGCCGGTGAAGTGCACACCAAAGGCGTGGAGCTTGCCGGCGCCGTGCGACCGATCGAGAACCTCAAGATCTGGGCCAATGTCGCATTTACGCAGGCAACGTATGGCGATTTCGACGTGTGGACCGGCAATACGCCCTCGAATGTCGCACCCGTTATCATCAATGCCGGCGCGTCATACCGGTTCGATAGCTGGCGCTGGCCGGTCGAGGTCGGCGGCGCGGTGCGACATGTCGGACAGCGCTATTTGTTTGAGGACAATCTCACCGCTATGCTGCCCTATACCACGGCCGATCTCTTCGCCTTCGTGGATATTCCTGGCCGAGATCTGCAGTGGCAAGGCTTGGAGAAGATGAGGGTGGGTTTTCGCGTGCGCAACGTGACGAACACCGTCTACGCCGTCGCGTCCGATCCCGGCTATCAGGATCAAGTCTATCTCGGCGCGCCACGGACCTTTGAGCTATCCGCGTCGGCGAAGTGGTGAAGCGGTCAAAGGAGTAGTTGCGTCATTTGAGCGCAAGTACTGGGGGTGCGCTTATCATCGAGCGCAAGGCAGTTCCGGCCGGGCTCAATCGAGCGGATGCCTTGGCCTTCGGCCTTGTTGAGGATAGGGTGAAAGTCGCCTCGGGTATTGAAGGTGAAATCGGCGTTAGCCTTATGCGCGCCGCATTCAACCCGAATGGAGGCCCTCAGACACTGACGGATATGAGTCTTCCCGTAGCCGAACGGGAAGAATAGTCGACCTCTTCGTGGGCGCCATCGCGACCTTCAAGGATCCCATTTCCCAAAAGGTGCTGGGAAGCAGTTGCCCAGCGGCGGTGTTCGAGGTGCTAATGGTCGTGAGCGAACTCCCGGGCTATCTGTGCCCTGAGCTTGTTTTGGAAGCATTGCAAGTGGGACACGGCCGCAGAGCTTGACTTGAAAGACAATCACGACGCAGGACTATCGTCCGGGACATCGATGGAGGTTCCCAATGCCCGCAAGGTTGTGGAATTGTCGCCTCAAATGACGGATACATCGGAAACATCTTCTGCCGCTGAGCGCCGGTGGCCGCCGACGATTGTCATTGGCCGCCCGGCCAGCGGCCGCGTTCTGCGCATCGAGCTACTGCAGGTCCTGTCGATCTTCAGTCTTGTCCTGGTGGCGGCGGGCAGCCTCGCCGGCGTATGGTGGTTCTCCGTCCACGGCATCACCTGGTTTGAGCCTTTACTGTTGCTGTCCGTGACCTTCGTCACCGGCCTGGGCGTCACACTCGGCTACCACCGCTTGTTCTGTCATCGCGCCTTTACCGCGCGTCCGTGGCTCGCCGCAGCGCTCGGGATTCTTGGCGCGATGACCATGCAGGGCCAGATCTCCGCGTGGGTCTCGATCCATCGCAAGCATCACCGATACAGCGACCGGCCCGGCGATCCGCATTCGCCACGCCCGCTCGGAACCGGCATTGCCGGCGCCGTCCGAGGCTTCTTCCAGGGCCATGTCGGATGGGTGATGTCCGACGCCTATTGCGTCTATGTCGACTACGTGCGGGATCTACGCCGCGATCCGGTCGTTCGCTGGGTTGACCGTTGGTATTGGCTGTGGGTTGCCGCCAGTTGGGTCGTATCCGGCTTCATCGGCCTCGCTTGGTACGGGACGGTGGACGGATACTGGGCCGGATTCTTCGCGGGCGGCCCGCTGCGCACGCTCTGGCAGCTCAATTGCACCTGGGCGGTGAACTCGATCGCGCATTGCTTTGGCCGACGGCGCTTCGAAACACGCGAGGACAGCCGCAACAGCGCGCTGGTCAACACTCTCGCCATGAACGGCGAGGGGCTGCACAACAACCACCACGCCTTTCCGTGGTCGGCGAGCTTCGCGCTCTTCCCGGGCGAGATCGACCCCGGCTATTGGGTGCTTCGCGGTTTCGTGGCCATGGGCTGGGTGTCAAGGGTGCACGTGCCTGCCCCGAACCTGATTGCAGCGCGGGCCGCTCAGCGGGGGACCGGACCCTTGCGCTCGAGTACCAGTCGATAGAGCGTAAGGGCGCCGGCGAGATAGGCGTCCAGGCATGTCTTGAGATTATGCATGTAATCGCTCACCATCTCCCGCCCCACCAGCGCAACCAGATCGGCCTCCTGGCTCCGCAGGTTCCTTAGCCAGGCGCGCAGCGTATAGACGTAATCGCGTGGTTTTCCTTCCAGATGCACGAGGTCAAACCAGCGTTCGCTGGCGAGCAGCATCTCACTGGCGTGAGGCAGGTTGCCCTCAAGCCAAAAACCGTCAATTCCGCTTTCGCGAATATGGCGGGCCTCGCTGCCGAGCTCGATGTTGCCCCAACCGTTGACCTGGATCGAAGCCCGGCCACCGGTTCTGAGCGTGCGAGCGCAGAATTCGAAGAACAGCCGGTAGGCCTCGATACGCTGCTGACGATCCGCAGTCTTGCCGGTGAAGTGCTCCATCGCCTCGAGGCTCACGATCGCGTCGAACGGGCGATTCGACTGGTAGTCCTGCCAGGCCGAAATCTCAGTCACGAAATTTTGTGGAGCGTAGCTCCGCACGTACCGGGCCTGGTTGTCGGCAAGTGTCAGGCCGACATAGTCGATATCCGGCCTGCGCGCCATCAGCCGCTTGGTGAGGCTGCCCCAGCCGAACCCGACGTCGAGTATGCGTTGCGCGCTGTCCGCGCCGGACATATCGATGTGCCAGTCGAGCTTGCGGAGTTGCGCCGCCTCAAGCGTGTCGCGGTTGGCGGGTTCGTTCCAAATGCCGGCCGAATAGGCAAGATTGGGTCCGAGAAACTGCTCATAGAGTCGCGGCTCGCGGTCGTAGTGGGCCTGAATCTCGGCTTTCGACGCCCCCAGATTGGGGATCGCCGCCGCGGACGTTTCAGGAATGGTGTCGGTCACGCGAGTGTTGGCCATCATAGCTCCAGGCAATCAGGATATTCATCAGTCTAACCAAAACTACGACTGGCTCATACCTCACCGCAACCGCTTATCGGACCATAGCCACATGCCGGAAATCAGCGCCGATGTGAGGCCTTCTGCCGATTAACGGCAAGAAGTGGCCAATTTGCGCTTCGGTGGTCGCGAGCCTCAGCGAGGCGTGCCGGAGACACGTACCGCCTGTAGTTGCACACCCCGCGTGCTTCTGGTATTTTGATGTGGGTGTCTCATTTTTCTTCCTTACCGGGCTCGAGCTGACGATGCCGCCTCTTCCGCAAATGCGGATGGTGGCTTCTTCTCGTGGACCGCAGGGATGGGGCTTCGCACAACAATATGAAGAGTTGGTCGCAGAGCGGCCAGCCACTTAAAGGGAGGGGTTTAATGCAGCGTCTGGTGGTTGCAGGTGTGTCCGTTGCGTTGGCGATGGCGCTTGGTCTCGGCTCGGCGAACGCGGCTGACAAGAAGGTTCTGGCCTTCGTCGTCAACGGCGCGTCCGACTTCTGGAAGATCGCCGAGGCCGGCGTGAAGAAGGCGCAGGGCGAGCTGCCCAATTACGACCTTCAGTTCAAATATCCTGAACAGGCCGCCGCCGCCGTGCAGCAGCGCGTGATGGACGACCTCGTCGCGGCGGGCGCCGCCGGAATCATGGTCAGCGCCGTCGATCCGAAGAACCAGACGGAGCAGCTCAACAAGGTCGCCTCCCAGACGGTGCTGTTCACCACCGACAGCGACGCGCCGCAATCGAAGCGTGTTGCCTATATCGGTTCGTCGAACACCGATCTCGGCAAGGAAGCCGGCAAGCTGATGCTGAAGGCGTTGCCGAATGGCGGCAAGTGCGTCGGCTTCGTCGGACTGCCTGGAGCCGACAACGCGCGTGAGCGCATCGAAGGCGTCAAGGAGACGATCAAGGGCTCGAAGGTCGAGCTCGTCGACGTTCGCGGCGACGAGATCGACCAGACCCGGGCCAAGCGCAACGTGGAAGACGCTCTCGCCGCCATGCCCGACGTGAGCTGCCTCGTCGGCTTCTACTCCTACAACACGCCGCGCATCTACGAGGTGCTGAAGGAAGCGGGCAAGCTCGACAAGATCAAGATCATCGGCTTTGACGAGGATCCGATCACGCTCGGCGGCGTCAAGGAAGGCAGCATCGTCGGCACCGTCGTGCAGCAGCCGTTCGAGTGGGGCTATCAGGGCATGAAGCTGATGGCGAAATATCTCGAAGGCGACAAGTCGGGCATTCCCGCAAATGGCATCATCATCGTTCCCGGCAAGGTCATCGACAAGGCAAACGTCGACGACTTCATGGGTCAGATGAAGCAGATGCTTCGCAAGTAACTCGGGAGTGTTCAGCGCTGCTCGCGGTGCAGCCGCCAATGTCAGAGCCGTTTCTCGAACTGGTCGATATCAGCAAGATCTATCCCGGCGTGGTCGCACTCGACCACGTCGACTTGTCCGTGTCGCGCGGCGAGGTGATTGCCCTGATCGGCGAGAACGGCGCCGGCAAGTCGACGCTGATGCGGGTGCTCGGCGGCGTGGTAGAGCCGAGCGGCGGCGTCATCCGGGTCGACGGCGTCGAGCGGCGGTCTCTCACCGTGGCGGACGCGATCAAGGCGGGTATCGCCTTCGTCCATCAGGAGCTCAATCTTTTCGACAATCTCGATGTCGCCGGTAACGTCTATATCGGCCGCGAGCCGCTGCATGGCGGCCCGCTGAAACTCATCGACCGCAAACGGCTCTATGCCCAGGTACGGCCGCTGCTCGACCGCCTCGGCGCCGATTTCGAGCCCGATGCGCCGCTCGCCGAGCTGTCGCTGGCCCAGCGTCAGCTCGTCGAGATCATCAAGGCGCTGTCGCTCGATGCGCGCCTCGTCATCATGGACGAGCCGACCTCCAGCCTGACCCTGACCGAGACCGACCGTCTGATGCGGGTCATCGCGGGACTCAAGGCCGACGGCGTCAGTATCATCTTCATCACGCACCGCCTCAACGAGGTGATGCAATGTGCCGATCGCGCGGTGGTTTTGCGCGACGGGCGCATGGTCGGCGCGCTCACCCGCGCCGAACTTACGCCGGCTGCGATGATCCGGCTGATGATCGGGCGCGACCTCAAATCGCTGTACGTGCCGCCCGCGGCCCCTCCCGGCGATAGCGTGCTCGACATCGTCGAGGCCGTTACCGACACCTACCCGGAACGCGCCGTAAGCCTGTCGGTCCGCCGCGGCGAGATCCTCGGTCTCGCAGGGCTCGTCGGCTCCGGGCGCACGGAGCTCGCCCGCGCCATCTTCGGGGTCGATCCGGCTCCGCGGCGGCGCGATCAAGCTCGATGGCAAACCGATCCGCATCGATACGCCGCGAGCGGCGATCGAGCATGGGATTTATCTGATTCCGGAGGACCGCAAGAGATCGGGTCTGCTGCTCGACGTCTCGGTCGCAGAGAACATCTCGCTGCCGGACCTTGCTTCCTATCTGCGCTTCTGGTTGGTGAACACTGCGCGCGAGACGCAGAACGCGCACCGCCAGCGTGAGCGCCTCAAGATCCGCACGCCTGATGTGGCCACTTCCGTGGGCTCGTTGTCCGGCGGCAATCAGCAGAAAGTCGTGCTCGCCAAATGGCTCTCGATGCGGCCGAAAGTTCTGATTTTTGACGAGCCGACGCGCGGCATCGACGTCGGGGCCAAACAGGAGATCTACGACATGCTGCGCCGCCTTACCGACGCCGGCGTCGCGATCCTGATGATCTCCAGCGATATGGAGGAGGTCATCGGGGTCAGTGACCGTATCGCGGTCATGCACGAGGGCGCGATTTCAGGATTTCTTGATCGCAGTCAGTTCAGCGAGCACAATGTGCTCCAGCTTGCCGTCGGTCACACAGTCTAGGCGAGGAAACCTTGCACAAGAAAGACTTGAGCCTGCTCGTCCTGATCCTGGTGGTCGGCGCCGTTGTCGGCTTCATCAATCCGCGCTTCCTGCTGGTCGGCAATCTCTCCAACACCGCCAACCAGGTCGGGCTGTTCGGTATCTTTTCCATCGCCGAGGCCTTCGTCATCATCGTCGGCGGAATCGAGCTGTCGGTCGGCTCGGTGATCGCGCTGCTCGGCGTCGTGTTCATCGACCTCATCGTCAACCACGACGTCAACTGGGTTGCAGCCTTCGCTATCACTGTCGCCGGCGGGCTTGCGATCGGCGTGGTGCACGGCACACTCGTCACCAAGATGCGTATCCAGCCCTTCGTGGTCACGCTATGCGGATTGCTGATCTACCGTGGCGCCGCACGCTACTACACCGAGGATGCCACGGCCGGCTTTGGCTTCGGCGCGAGCTTTCCGACGCTGGAATGGCTGACCGCGGGCCGGACCAACGTGTTGGGCTTTCCGTTGCCACACAGCGTGGTGGCGCTGATCATCGTCACGGCGGTCGCCTGGGTCGTGCTGCACCGCTCCGTGTTCGGGCGTTACCTCTATGCGGTCGGCAAGAACGAGGAAGCGGCGCGCTATTCCGGCATCAGTGCCAACCACGTCGTCATCTCCGCCTATATCATCTGCGGTGGACTGACGGCGTTCTCCGCGATCCTGATCGCGATGTACACGCGTTCAATCTCGCCGGCGGTGCACGGTTCCTTCTACGAGCTCTACGCCATCGCCGCCGCCGTGCTCGGCGGCTGCTCGCTGCGCGGCGGCGAGGGCTCGATCATCGGCGTCGTGCTCGGCACCGTGCTGCTCCAGGTGCTGCAAAACCTCGTCAACCTGCTGGGAATTCCGAGTTCGCTCAACTTTGCGGTGATGGGGACGGTGATCCTCATCGGCGTGCTCGCTGACCAGTATCTCGTGCAGCGCAGCGGCCGCGCGACGACCACCAAGGGACGGACGCAGGCCAATATTGCGCCAAAACCGATCGAGCAGGCGAACACAGAGTGACGCCCGGTGTTCACGCCGGGCGAGCAGGCGGTCGGTGGAGTCGCGCGCTAACCTTCACACCCAACCGCCATCCACGACGTAATGCTGTGAAGTGCAGGCCGATGCTTCGTCGGACGCAAGGAACATCGTGAACTTCGCGATCTCGTCGGGGACGAGCTTGCGTTTCAGGCACTGGCGGTGCATCAGCTCTTCCACGCCCTCTGGCGTCAGCCACTTCTCGATTTGGCGCTGGGTCATGATCCAGCCGGGCGCGATGGCGTTGACGCGAATGTTGTAGGGGCCATAGTCGCGCGCCAGTGAGCGGGTGAGACCGAGTACGCCGGATTTGCTGGCGGTGTAGGCCGCCATGCCGCCTTGTCCCACCATCCACGAGACCGAGCCGAAATTGATGATGGCGCCTCCATTCGCCGCCTTCATGTCCGGCAGCACGGCTTGCGCCGCAAAGAACTGATGCTTCAGGTTGACGGCGATGCGTTCGTCCCAATACTCCGGCGTCACCTCTTCCGTCGGATGCCGCTCGTCATGGGCGGCATTGTTGACGAGGATATTGACGGGTCCGTGGGCCTTGCGCGCGTCAGCGACGCCGGCGCGCAGCGCTGCGATATCGGTGAGATCGACGTTCAGAAAGTGCGCGCTGAGACCCTGGCTCGAGAGCTCGCGCGCGAGGCGCGTACCTTCCTCGACCTTGATATCGAAGAACACGACAATGGATTTCTGCTGCGCGAAGCTCCGCACGATCGCTTCGCCGATGCCCGATGCGCCGCCGGTGACCAGAACGACCTTGCCGGCGAGATCCGAATAGATGGCGGCCATGAATTCCTCCCAAATGACGTTCGGGCGGTTCCATACGCGCCCCGATACAGCGAGTTCTTCCGGACCTTAGCCAATCCATCCATGAGATGTATAGATTGGAATTTAGGTGCGTTACTTGCAGCAACCACCCGAAGCTTCGGATGGCCAAACTGATACCAATCCCGAACCCACATCCGACCCGAAGGGCGGGCAGGGTTTAAAGGCCCCTAACAAAAAAAATTCAAACCGTCACAACAAACTTTCACCGTCATGCGATTGCTTTTTCCCGCCCCGCACCGGGCGCCTTGGTGTCGAAACGCGCGAAGCGAAGGGCCAACGTCGGCAGAACCAGCAGGTTGAGAACCATCGAGGTCATGAGACCGCCAAGGATAACGATCGCCATCGGGCCTTCGATCTCGCGTCCCGGTTCGCCAGCCCCGGCCGCGAGGGGCAACAGCCCAAGGCCTGTCACCAGAGACGTCATCAGGATCGGGATGAGGCGGTCTGCCGCGCCATCAACGGCGGCTTCAGGGCCCCACGCGCGTCCTTCGACGACGACCAGGTGCTCGTAATGCGAGATCATCAGAATGGAGTTGCGCAGGGTGATCCCGAACAGAGTGACAAAACCGACCATGGATCCGAGCGAAATCACGCCGCCAGTAACTGCAACGGCGAAAACTCCTCCCACAAGGGCGAACGGAAGGTTGATCAGCACGAGTGCGAGATTTTGCCAGTGTGCGGTCGCGATCGAGAGCAGAATGACGATGCCGATGGCGGCCAGTGAGGCGTTGACCAGAAGATCGCGTTGGGACTGGGCTTGCGCCTCCGCCGTGCCGGCAAACTCGACATGCGCGCCGGGCGGCAGCGTGACTTCTGTTGCGATCTTCGACTTCGCATCGGTGACGAATGAGGCCACGTCGCGTCCGCTTACGTTTGCGGTCACGGTCTGGACACGCTGCGCTGCGTGATGTTGCAACTGATAGCGTCCGGAAGTTTCATAGACGTCGGCCACTTGCCGAAGGAGAACGTAGGCGCCGCTAGGCGTCCGGAGAGGAAGATCGCCGATCTGGGTCAGCCGCGCGCGGGTGGGGCCGTTCAGAATGACGATGACATTAAAGACGGCGTTGCCTTCGTATCCCTGACCCACGATGTCGCCTTGATAGGCGGTGCGGATGAGTTCGAGCACTTCGACGGCGTCGAGTCCCCACCGTTGCAGGTCGCTCGGACGGAGTGTCACGCTGATCTGCGGCATTCCGGGTGGAGACCTTTGTTGGACGTCTACCGCCCCGGGAACCTCACGGAGTTCGCGTTCGACGTCGCGAGCTGTCCTGTCCAGTGTCTCGAGATCATTGCCGTATATGTTGACCGCCACAGCCGCGGTGACGCCTGATACGGTTTCCTCGACCCGTTCCGTCAGGAAGGTCTTGAGCGAAAGTGTGACGCCAGGGAAATTTGCCAGGGCCGCTCGGATCCGAGTCTCGGTCTCTGCTTGCTTTCGACCCGGAAGGCCGGGCTGCAAGTCGATCTCGAACTCGCTGAAGTGTGTGCCGGCGGTATCCGAACCTGCCTCCGCACGTCCCGCATGTTGCGCGACGCTTCTCACGCCGGGTATTTGCTGAAGCGCGTCATTTATCAGCTTGCCGATGCGCAGCGACTTGTCGAGTGAGGTGCCGGGCACGGCGGACACGTGCAGGATCAGATGTCCCTCTCTCAGATCCGGGAGGAAGGTGCTGCCGAAGAACGGCAGCATCGCCCCTCCGACAATCGTGAGCACAACCGCCGTCGCGATGACCAGCTTGGAAAACCGCTCGATACGACCGAGCAAGCCCTTGTAGATCCGGCGGCTCCAACGGACGATCGGCGGATCGTTTAACTGTTGCCGCGGCCTGCCGGCGAGCAAGATCATCGAGAGCGCGGGCGTCACTGTCAGTGCTACCGCAAGAGAGGCAAGTACCGCAAATATGTAGGCAATGCCCAGCGGCCCGAACAAGCGGCCGGCTACTCCGGACAGCGCGAGGATCGGAAGGAACACCAGAATAACGGCGAAGGTCGCATATGCGACGGAGCTGCGAACCTCGAGCATGGCGTCGAGTACGACGCGATCTTCAGGTCGCGGTTCGGCCGATCGCCGGTTCTCGCGCAAGCGGCGCACGACGTTCTCCACGCCGATCACCGCATCGTCGACCACCTCGCCGATGGCGATGGCGAGGCCGCCCATCGTCATCGTGTTGAGCGTCTCCCCCATCCATTGCAAGCCGAGGACTGCCGTTATCAGCGACAGCGGGATCGCGATGCAACTGATCACCGACGTGCGCCAATCGAACAGAATCAGAAAAAGGACAATGACTACCAGGCCGCCGCCGATCGCGAGAGCTTGCACCACATTCTCGGTCGCCGTGTCGATGAAGTTCGCCGGGCGGAACAGGTCAGGATAAAGTTGGATTTGTTCTGCTTCCAGTACCGGCCGCAGCTCTTGAATTGCCTCGTCGACCCGGGCCGTGACGTCGCGCGTGTTCGCGCCGTATTGCTGACCAATCATGAGCATGATGCCGGGCTTGCCATTGATGAGAGCCGCACCAATCGGAGGCTCGGGAGCGGCTACCACATCGGCGACGTCGCCGAGAACGATGCTCGCGCCGGCTTCATGCAGCAGGACGGTACGCGCGACCTGCTCGGGAGTAAGGGATTGGCCCCGGGTCTCCAGCGTGATCCGCTGATTGGCCGTGTCGACGAAGCCGGCGCCACGCACGCCAGTGGCTTTGCGCGCGGCCACAAGGACGTCGTTCATGCTGACCCGAAATCGGATCAAATCCTCCGGACGGACCTGGATCTGCAGCGATCTCACGTCTCCGCCATAGGTGGAAATCTGGGCGACGCCAGGTACCGCCAGCAGCCGGCGACGCACGGTCCAATCCGCCATCGTGCGCAGATCCATGAGTGAGCGCTGATCGGATGTAAGTCCGATGATCAACACCGTGCTCGCCGACGACGTGAGTGGAGTCATCGCGGGAGGCCGGACACCTTGCGGGAGTTGGTTGCCGGCAACCGCGAGCCGTTCGGTCACCAACTGCCGGGCCCGATAGATGTCACTGCGCGGCCGGAAGATGACGGTGACGACTGATAATCCCTGGATTGATGCGGATCGCATGCTTTCGACGCCGGCGAGGCCGTTCACCGAGGTTTCGATGGGTTGGGTGACGAGAACTTCGACTTGCTCCGGGCTCAAGCCGGGTGCTTCGGTCTGGATCGCGACTTGGGGAGGCGCAAACTCCGGAAAGACATCGTACTTCGCAGTACCGAGCGCGAACCACCCGTAGCCGAAGAGTGCACAGCCGATCGCCAGTACGATTCCCCTGAAACGAATGGCGAATCCGACCAAGGCTGCTTGCGGACCGCCGATAGTCTGGGAACGACCGTCAGTCATTGTCACCGGCATCACGAAGCTCGCTCTTGGCTTCCTCCGACAGGAGGACTTGCGCGCCTCGTATGACGATTTCTGATCCGGCCGGAATGTCGCGCACGACGTAGTCGTCGTCAGATACCGGTTGGTCGGTATTGATCGGGTGTCGCTTGAAGGTGTCAGGACCGACGCGCAAGTACACCCACGACCGCCCCTGCCACCTCACGATGGCGGTGTCCTCCACGAAGACACCGTCGTACGTCTTGCCCGAGGGTACGTAGACAGTGGCGTTCATTCCGGGCAATAGACCGCTGTCGCCCGGCGCTGCGAAAAAGTAGCTTAGTCCTTGAATGCGCGGGTCCGTGCGGGTTGCCGGTGAGAGGTGCCGCAGGTCGATGTTCGCATCTCGGGTCGGCGCCTGCGCCAGCGCGGTCCGCGGAGGTCCCCCTAAAATGACGCCGGGCGGAAGCGTAACCTGGACCAGAAACTCATCACGTTCGATCAGCCGAACCACCTGCGCCGATCGCTCGATGATCCCCTTGCCGAGCACAGGACCCCATTCCTGCTGCGCTGTCGCTGCCAAGGTCCGAACCTGCGACTCCGCGGCGGCGAGTGCCGCCTGATCGGTCCGGAACGTTCCTTCGGCGATTTCCGCCTCCTTCTTCGGGAGTGCCGCGGAATCGACGAGGTTCTTAGCCCGCTCGAACGAGCTCTTCGCGACTCCGAACTTGGCCTGCGCGGTCTGAAGCTGGGCTTGCGCGCTGGCGTAGCTGTTGGTGAGTTCGGTGATGCGGGCTATGTCAAGGACGGTGCCGTAGGCCCGGAACTGCTCCGGATGGGACGCGGCCGTCAGGACTACAGTTTCAAGGCCGATCTGCTTCTGCTGATCAGGAGAGAGTTCTGACCGTCGCCTGATCGGCGTTTTCCCTTCGAGAAGGCTCGGCGCGGGTTGATTTGTCGGGTTGCCGTGCCTCAGAGATGATTTGCCCGAGCTGATCGCGGAATATCGAGACGATGGCAGCGACGGCCAGCAGGCAAGCGACGACCGCGACGCTCCGCGGCGCACGTTTGACCACACCGGCATCTTGCTCGGCCACGAAACACCTGCACAGATCGAATGTTGCCTCGTAACAGCTATCCTGTCTCGCCAGGAGCTTCAAGCGCGGCTATGCCTGCAGAAGCGCTGATTGACAGGAGCGGAATGCAGCCGCAGCAGGCTGGCGCCGTCGAACGTGCTAACCGATGACCTGTCGCAATCGAGCCGGTCGCAATGGCACAATCCTGTTGAGTGCAGCGCCGCGCAGCCGAACCGCGGCGTATATCACGCTCTTCCGTTGATCTCTGCTCGAGAGAGCCAACAGATACGATAGGTGCCGTGCTGCCAGGACGATGGCAGCACGGCGCCTATCAGTTGCAAGCGCGGCCGGCGCAGCGCCGGCCGGAAGACAGGAATTCAGAACGTCGCCCTGATGCCGGCATAGGCCGCAAGCGGCATGCCCGGCAGCATGCTGCGCGGATCGTTCAAGCTGAACACATTGGGATTGGTGTTGCCCGAAGAATTGTTGAAGCCGCCGGGATCGAACACGGTGCCCGCCGAATAGTAGTGCTGGTTGAACAGGTTGTTGATCAGCCCGAATATCTGGATGTTCTTCGTAATTTGGTAGGACGTGTGCAGGTTGACGACCCAGTAGGCCGGCACGATCGGATAGATGTTGGTCTCGTCCCGCAGTAGATACTGGCTGCCGAAGTAGTTGACATCACCGCCGATCGTCCAGGCGTCGGTCACGGCATATTCCGCACCGAGCTTCAAACGATGCGCCGGGATACCGGGAATGTGGTCGCCGGGCATGACAGTACGAACGTCGCCCGTGTTCGGGTCGTTAACGTCGAACGTGCTCCTGAAGGTCGCGTCCACGAAGGTGTAGTTCGCGTAGGCGGTCCAGCGATTCCAGCTCAGGTCGACCTTGGCTTCGACGCCCTGGCGCAAGGTGGTGCCGGCATTGGAGAAGAAGCCGAATCCCGGAGCCGCAGAGACTCGCGATATTGATGATGTCGTCGGTGTTTTCGGTGTGGAAGACGCTGACACCCCAGCGCAACCGCCAGCCATTCTCGACGATCTTCGGGGCCTTGAGCGGGAGCGGCGCCGCGGCCGCAGCGCCGCCTGAAAACTCGCCGCGGAAGCCGGCCTCGATCGTGTGCGACACCACCTGGTTCAGCGGCGGGTCGGCAATCAGGAAGTTGTCGATGTGGCAGGGCGTCGTAGGGCTGGAGCAGCCGAGCTCCAGCGGCGTCGGCGCGCGATTGGCCTCCGAATAGCCCGCATAGGCCGTGAGGTTCGGCGTGATCTTGTAGGTCGCACCGATCACCGGATTGAAGCGCTGGAAATTGTTGTTGCTGGTAAGCTGCGGGGTGGTGCCGGTCTGGTCCTGTACGTCGATCTGGGCGTAGTTGAAGCGCCCGCCGGCGGTCAAGGAAAGCTGCGAGGTGATATCGAAGGTGTTGGTCGCGTAGAGGCCGATATAGGTGTTGGTGGTGTTTATGTTAACTGGCGTGATGTCGGCGTCGGGCTGATCGATGAACACGCCGGTGCCGTTGACGAAGAGAGAGTTCAGATCGACCGCGCCGAGCTCGGACGTGGCCTGGAAATTCGAGCGGCCGTGATCGACGCTGCTGCCGACGACGAAATGGTTGTCATGTCCGAACAGCTGGTAGGTCGAGGTCGCCTGCAGCGAGCCGCCATAGCTGTTCGATCTGGTCTGGTTGCGGTCGATCTCGCCGAGCCCGGTATTGGGAGGGAGGAAGTTGGGTGTAACCCCATTCTGATTGATGGCAGTCGCACCGTCACCGATGCAGAGCTGCGTGGGGTCGTCGCAGGCCTGCGCATCCGTGCCATTGCCATCGATATGGGACGCGCGATAGGCGCGGAAGTAGGCGTTTGCCTGCACGGTCAAGGTGTCCGTCGGCGTCCACTTGCCGTTGGCCTGCAGGAAGGCGAGCTGCAGATGGGTGTTCTGCGGCCAGGTGTAGACGCTCGACCAGCGCTGGTTCAGCATCTCGATCGGGGTGCCTGCGACCGAGCCGAGCTTGTTGTCGGCGCCGGTGAAGGAGACATGCCATTCGGTCTGGTCGCCGCGCGCGCCGACATCGACATACATGCGCCGGACCTGGGAGGACGATGAGAAGTCGCGCCATCCGCGGTCATAGGTGCTGTCAGCCGCGACATAGGCGGCGACGTTGCCATCCTGGTATCCGGCCTGTGCGCCTCCCGTGATCCGCCCGTACGATCCGCCCCACAGCTCCGCCTCGGTGCCGTGATAGGTGAAGCCGTTCTTCATCTCGATCGACAACGCGCCGCCGGTCGCATTGAGGCCGAACAGCGGGTTGTTCGGCATCAAGGTCATGCGCGCGATCGCCATCTGCGGGATCAAGTCCCAGTTCACGACGTCGCCGAACGCTTCGTTGATGCGGTTGCCGTTCTGATAGACCGCGATGCCCTGCGGGGTGCCGGGCACCGGCGAGGCGGTGAAGCCGCGATAGTCGAGATTGCGCTGGAATTGATTGCCGGACTGGTCACTCAAGGAGACGCCCGGCAGGTATTGCACCATGCCGTCCAGCAGCGACGACGACTTGGTGGAAGAGAGGTCAGCGGCGCCGATGCTCAATACGTTCGACGGCACCTTATCTTTTTCGATCTCGCCGCCGCCCGGCACAGGCGCCACGCCGACGACTTCGATGGTCGGCAAGGTGCTTTGCGCCGAAGCAACTCCGGGCATCACGGCACAGGTCAAGAGTAGCGCGCTTTTCAGCGCTCTGAGCTTGGTCAAAACGTCCCCCCAGTCCTTATTTCGACCTTGCTGTTTGCGGCCGCCCAGTGCCCCTGAGCCTCAAACAGCGTCACTCCGGCCGAATTCATTTTGTTACAAACAGAAATAATACTGCTAATCGGCAGCCTCGGCCGCAACCAGGATTATTCCAAAGGTATTCGGGAGATTTTCCCGATATCGAAAAACAAGCTGATTACACAGGTTTAAAGCCGCTTTCTGTCGCCATGGATTCGCGGCGATCGCGGGGCCCGATGCAAAAAATGCGCGCGCTGATGCGTGTTGGCCACACCTGTCCATACTCATGAGCACGGTTCTTCTCGTCGAAGAACGTCGTAGGTCCATCTCGGCGCCGCCGCTCATTGCGGCCTCAGGTGAAGTGGAACGGTGAGCGCGACCTGGGCCTGGTTCATGCCGGGCGGAAAGCGCGGATAGGGCGCTGCGCGTGCGACGATGGCCAATGCGGCACTGTCGAGCGCAGGCGAGCCTGAGCTGCCTGCGAGCCGCCGCGACACCAGCCGCCCGTTGCGATCGATGGTGACGCCCACGCGCACGGTGCCACTGTCCCTGCTACCGCTGGGGTAGCTGGCTGCGCTCCGAACCCGCGCCGCCACTTCGCTCTCCCACGATGCTCGCCCGGCGCGTGCTCCTTCGCTGTCCGCTCCGGGATTGGGCGCCGTCGCAACCTGTGTGCGCCTCGACGCCTGCTCGGAGGCGGGTTTCGGGGGCGCCGGCTTATGTTTCTTTTCGTCCTTTTCCTCGGTGGCGGGTTTGCGCGCAGCACGCTCCGGGGCGGGCTTCTTGGCTTGAGGCGCCTGCTCGGCGGGCTTCGGGGGAGGCGGCGGGACGACCGTGACTTCATCCGGATGCACGGACTCTGGTGTCGGCTCGGGCACTTGCAGCGCGACAGGCGGCGGAACGGGTTCAGGCGGCGGGACGGTTTCTGCCTTTGCCGGGGGCGGCTCGGGCTCCGTGACGGACTCATGCGTCGCGACAAATTCGTCCTTCGGCGGCGGGAGATCGGATTGCTCGACCCGCGGCGTCGGTTCGGCCGGCTGAGCTTCGGGGGCGGCCTCGGATTGCTTATCTTCCGACGGCACGAAGGCGACATCGATGACCGGTGCCGTGGCAATGCCCTCGGGCGCGGGTCTAAGAAGCAGATAGGCTGCGACCACTCCGACGTGCAGGGCCGCGACGACAAGTGCAGCCACAGTCCACAGCGCCGTGTCCCTGGCCTGCTGCTCCCGTTCGTAGGGATCGATCGTCACCACGCTCACGATCCGCTCCGGATCTCCAGTGCAACAAGCGCCACCTTTCCGTAGCCTGCGTTGCGCAGCAGGTTCATCAACTCCATCACCTCGCCATAGGCCAGCGCCTGGTCGGCACGGAGCAGCACTCGTTGCGTGCGATCCGACCCGGTCGCGCTGTCCAGCGCCGCGGCAAGGTTGGTACGCGTGACCGCTTCATCGTCGACCGCAAGCGAGCGGTCCGCCTTGAAGGTGACGAAGATCGGCTTATCGGGGCGGGGCGCCGGCTCGGCCGAGGCCGAGGGCAGGTTGACCGGCACATCGACCGTCGCAAGTGGAGCGGCGACCATGAAGATGATGAGCAGCACCAGCATGACGTCGATGAACGGCGTCACGTTGATCTCGTGCGTTTCCGCGAATTCGTCGTCGCGCTTGGCGAGCCGGATGGCCATGGCTCACTCCGCGGGGTTGGCGATCGACAGCGCCGGCGCGTCCGCCGCACGCAAGGGCCGCCTGGTTTCGACCGGAAGGGATTTGCGATCGAGATCGCGGCTGAGCAGGCGCAGGATCCCGACCGACGAGTCGGCGAGAGCGGAGCGATAGCTGCCGGTGGCACGCGCGAAAGCATTGTAGATCACGACGGCGGGGATGGCGGCGACAAGGCCGAAGGCAGTGGCGAGCAGCGCTTCCGCAATGCCCGGCGCGACCACGGCGAGGTTCGTGGTGTGTGCCCGGGAGATGCCGATGAAGCTGTTCATGATGCCCCAGACCGTGCCGAACAGGCCGACGAACGGCGCGACGGCGCCGACAGTGGCCAGAATACCCATGCCGCGCCCAATGCGCTGCACGGCGGCCGCCTCGATCCGTTCGAATTGCCAGGCAACGCGTTCCTTGATTCCGTCGGGTGGAAGGCCGCGCGATTTCTCGATCTCGTCGTCCGCCACGGCGAGCAGGCGCGCGATCGGGCCGTTCTGCTGCCCGATCTGCCGGACTGCATCGACCAGCGAGCGAGCTGATAGAATGGTGGCGAGCGCGCCGCGTGCCTCGCGCCGCGCGGCCCGCAACTGGATCGTCTTGACCAGAAGCACGGTCCAGGTTGCGACTGACGCCAGCGCAAGACCGATCATGACCGCCTTCACGACGATGTCCGCCTGCATGAACATGCTCAGGGGCGACAGGGCATCGGGCAGCGGGGAGACGATAACTGTCCCGTCCGTTGAGGGTGAGGTGCGCGGTGACGGTGGAGGACCAGCGGAATCGGCCGACGCCGGCTCAGCTTGTGATGGAGCAGGGGCTGCCGCGGGAGCACCGATCGTGCGGCTTGCTTCCGCCGGAGCTGCACTGGTTGGTGCTGACACGGCGGGAGCCGCTCCTGCCGGACGGCCGTCGTTCGTCCCTGTAGCCGGTTGTTGAGCCTGCACGCCGGACGACATCAGGAAAACTGCGACAGCCAGCAATATCTGAAGGCCAACTCTTGCGTGCCATACAGCATGTCTGCGTTGGGTCTGAGCGTTAAGCATGATCCACCTCGCGATTGCACTCGACCCGACGTCAATCCAGCATTCTGCACAATGCCTCGCCGAGTGCACGCCTTACAGACGCTCCATCGCACGAGCGAAATCCAAACCGACAGGATATGTCGGGTAGTCTACGGCACACGGAACAATTTGTTTCGTAGTCTTTAGGCAAAGTGACGGCAAACGCAGCAGGGATATCATTGTTCCGTCGGGAATAATTCCCGATATATTCGGGAAAATGTCCTGCACGGGACCGCTTTCGCAAGCACAGGGCTGCACGCGAAATGCTGGCGCCAATCTACGCGGGGTAGCGCGCGCTCGGTGTTCTGCCGATCGGCCGCGACCGGCGAGCTTGATACTTCGCCGATCAATCTCAACTTTCGATCGGCACAATCATCGCGACTCTCCAAAGAGATTCGCGTAACTCGCCAATAGATGCCGGTGAGCCAGCGCACGCATCCGCTCGAACTCATCGAAGGCCGTAGCCGGCGCGTCCGGGTTGCTCTCGGCGATCTGCAGGGGAGTTGATGAAGTCAAGTTGACGGCGACTGATCAGGACAGCGATGTGCGCGGCGGCAGATGCGGCAAAGGGAGAAGAGCGCAACATGGAGAAGCTCCGTTCAGGGGAGCTGGAGATTGAAAAACGCAAATATTTTCAAGGATTCGACTGCTGGCTGGGGAACCTGGATTCGAACCAAGACAAACAGAGTCAGAGTCTGTTGTGCTACCGTTACACCATTCCCCACCGAAGGCACTGATATTACAGTACTTTTTTCGGAAGTTTTGCGATCTGGCCCGGGCGTTTTGCAAACCCGGCGATTGCCGCCGCTCATATAACCGTGTCGGCGTTCGCGGTCTAGTCCTTGTCGGATTTGGTGTTCACAACGCGAAGCCGCTTTTGACCGTCGGCGCCGACCCTCATCTTATCCTTGAAGCGCATGTAATGCCGAGAATATGAGCGCGCTGGCGCTGGTCGTAATGCCCCCTCGCTGCAGGGCTCGCAATAGAGCGCGGCCCCGAGCGTCCATATAGGCGTTTCGACTGGGGTCGCGTTCCTCGTGTTCAGTTGACCACGGCATCGAGCGCGTCCGACATGATCTCCAGTGCGTGGTCGATTTCGGAATCGGATACGGTGAGAGGAGGTGCGATCCGGAAAACGCCTCCCATGCCCGGGAGCTTGACGATGTTCATGCTGAGGCCTCGGCGCATGGCCTCCTCCATGATCTCGGCGCCAAGCTCGAAGCCGGGCGCCTTCGTCTGCCGATCCGTCACGATCTCGAGCCCGAGAAGGAGGCCGCGTCCCCGCACGTCCCCCACGCATTCGAACTTCTGCTGGAGGGAGAGCAGGCCGCCCCGGAGCCTTTCGCCGCATGCGATTGCCCGCCCGACCAGGCCGTCGCGTTCGACGACATCAAGGACTGTCACGCCAACCGCGGCCGGCAGCGGATCTGAAACGTGGGTGGTGTAGAACAGAAACCCTCGCTCATGGGCCTTCTGCTCGATTTCTTCCGACGTCATGACGGCGGCGAGCGGCAGGCCTGCCCCGAGGGTCTTCGACAGCGTCAGAATGTCAGGGATCACGTCGTCGCGCTGGAACGCGAACATATTCCCGGTTCGCCCCACCCCCGTTTGGGCCTCATCGAGGATCAGCAGCATGCCCCGTTCCTCGCATTTGCGCTTCAGCGCGGCGAGGTAGCCGAGCGGAAGCTCGAGAATACCGCCACTCGACAGGATCGGCTCGGCGATGAATGCCGCAAGGTTGCCCGTCGATTGCCGATCGATCAACGAGAAGGCGTCGTCAAGCTCGGCGAGCCAATCGTTCGAGCCATCCGGATGCCTGAAGCGGGGGCGATAGGAGTTGGGTGCGGGAATGACGAAAGAGCCGGCCGCGGCTGGTCCGTAGCCTCTTCTCCCCGCACTGTACGTCGCCGAAGCTGCCGCACCGGTCATTCCGTGCCAGCTCTGAGCGAAGGCGACGACCTCGTGTCTGCCGGTCACCAGTTTGGCCATCCGAATAGCCGCCTCGTTCGACTCCGCGCCGGTCGTGAGGAGTTGTACGCGGTCGAGACCGGGCGCAAGCGCGGCAAGACGTGAGGCCAGGTCGACAACCGGACGAGACAGCATTCCGCTGAAAAGATGCGCGACCGACCTCATCTGCCGTTCGACGGTCGTCACGATGTCGGGATGAGTGTGGCCGAGGACGGCGCTCATCTGGCCTGAAGTGAAGTCAAGGATTCCGCGCCCGTCCGCGTCATAGACGAAGCTGCCCTCGGCCCTCTCGACGATGATCGATTCAAAGCTGGGTCCGTAGCGTGTCAGATGCTTGCGGGCGGACGCCCAAAATGCAGGATCGGCGTTCAGCGACATGGGATCACCGTTGGAACAGCAGGTTCTCAATGGCTAACGGTACTTGCTCGGTCAGGCAAATTGAGACCGTCCCATTCAGGCATCGATTGAGTGATTGTGAAGAAATTTCAATAAGTTGAAGAATTTATCGGCAATCGCGCGGCGATGCAGATCGCTTGCGTGGCGCGGAGTGGTTCTACTCGGTCGCTCCGGGGCTTGGCGAGGGCGGCCTTGCCCGGTTTTCAGGGATGTTGCGGACCCTTTGAGGCGGTCTCGACCTGCGGAGACCGGGTGGGTGAGGGGGCCATCGTATTTGCACTGGAGGTCAGGGCCGGCGTGTGCCTCGGCGTGTCATCGCTGCTGACGTGCGCGGCGGGTATCGAACCAAGCAATAACGTCCCGCAGCATCCCTGAGGTAAAGCTCTCGCGCGCGCTCCGATCCATGGTTGCGCGTCTTGGGTTGCGCGGTCTCTGCGATATGCGACTTCCGCCCGGCTTGCCCGTGCCTATTCGGCATGTAATGGTCCGGGGCTTTCCAAAATGAAGGGCTGGGGCGCTGCGTTTCGTCGCGCGCCTCGAAGAATAGCGGGCCGTACGGCGGGAGACGATCAGATGATTCCAAGGCATTTCCTCGGGCTGTTTTGCGCGGCCGCACTATCGGCTGCGCTTGCGGGCAACGCCGCGGCCGAGGACAAGGTGGTCAAGATCGGCGCGGTGTTTCCGATGACGGGGGGCGCGGCCAGCGCCGGCGTCCATGCCAAATATGCCATCGAGATCGCGCTTGATATCATCAACAACGCCCATCCCGAGCTCGGCGATCTGCCGCTGGCGAAGAATGCGGGGCTCGCGGGCCTCGGCGGCGCCAAGGTCGAGGTCGTGTTCGCCGACAACCAGGGCAGCCCCGCCACCGGGCAGAACCAGGCGCTGCGGCTGATCACGGAAGACAAGGTGGTCGCGCTGACCGGCGCCTATCAGTCCGGCATCACGCTGACGTCGAGCGCGATCGCCGAGAAATACGGCATCCCCTTCGTCAATGGCGAGTCGGTCGCGGCCAATCTCACCGAGCGCGGCTTCAAATGGTTCTTCCGCACCACGCCGATCGCGTCCGACTTCGCCAAGATCTATTACGACTTCCTCACCGACATGAAGGCGTCCGGCGCCAAGACCGACAACGTCGCGCTGGTGCATGACAACACCGAATACGGCACCTCGGTCGCCAACACGATCACCTCCGCCTTCAAGGAAAAGGGGCAGGCGATCGCGCTCGACGTCGCCTATGCCGTCAACGCGACCGACGTGCAGAGCCAGGTGCTGCAGCTCAAGGAGAAGAAGCCCGACGTCGTGATCATGATCAGCTACACGTCGGATGCGATCCTGTTCGCCAAGACCATGCAGGCGCAGGACTACAAGCCGCCGATGATGCATCGCCGACGATGCCGGCTATTCCGATCCGTCCTTCATCAAGGCAGTCGGCAAGATCTCGCAAGGCACGTTCAACCGCTCGTCCTGGAGCGTCGGCGCGCCCGGCTCGCCGACCGCTGTGATCGCCGACCTCTACAAGAAGAAGAGCGGCGACGAGATGGACGACACGGTCGCTCGGCAGATGCAGGCCTTCTTCGTGCTGGTCGACGCGATCGATCGCGCCGGCTCGACCGAGCCGGCGAAAATCCAGGCTGCGCTGAAGGCGACCGACCTGAAGCCGAACCAGCTCATGATCGGCTACAAGGGCGTGAAGTTCGACGACAAGGGCCAGAACATCCTCGCCTCCGGCGTCATCATCCAGCTGCAGGACGGCGAGAACTACGTCTCGGTGTGGCCGAAGGCCTCCGCCGAGAAGGCGCCGGTCGTGCCCTATAAGGGCTGGTGATGATCTCAGGGGCGAGACCAACGTCTCGCCTCCTTGAACAGAGCACGGCTCCATGTCCTTCGTACTCGTGCAGGTGATCGTCGGCGGGCTTCTGCTGGGCGCCGTCTACGCGCTGTTCTCCTCGGGCCTCACGCTGGTCTGGGGCATGATGAACATCGTCAATTTCGCGCATGGCGATTTCGTCATGCTCGGCATGTATGCGGCCTTCGTGGTGTTCTCGCTGTTTGGCGCGGGACCTTTGGTCGGTGCGCCGATCGCGACGCTGCTGCTCGCGACGGTTGGCGTCATCGTCTATTTCGGCCTGATCCGCGACATCATGAAGGGGCCGATGCTGGCGCAGATCCTCGGCACCTTCGGGCTTGCGCTGCTCCTGCGCTATTCCGTGTTCTGGTGGTTCGGCGCGAACTTCCTGTCGCTGCCGCAGGATATCGTCGGCGGCACGTTTGCGTTTCTCGGCCTGCGCATCGAGGCCTCGCGGCTGCTCGCCGGCGTGGTTGCGCTGCTGGTCACGCTCGGACTGCATCTGCTGCTGACGCGCACCTCGCTCGGCTCGAAGATGCTGGCGGTGGCGGAAGATTCCACCGCCGCGCAGCTGATGGGCATCCGCCCCGACACCATGCAGGCGATCGCCTGGGCGATCGCAGCCGGCGCCACCGGGCTTGGCCGGCGCGCTGATCGCGACGTTCTTCTATATCGTGCCGACGGTCGGCGAGACGCTTGGCATCGTCGCCTTCGTCACGGTCTCGCTCGGCGGTTTCGGCAGCGTGCCGGGCGCGCTGGTCGCAGGCCTTCTGATCGGGGTGATCGAGTCGCTCTCGGGTTACCTGATCGGCGCGGTCTACAAGGACATCGTGGTCTATGCGCTGTTTCTGTTCTTCCTCTGGTTCAGGCCGCAAGGCTTGATGGGCAAGATGCTGATGGGCAAGTCCTGATGGGCAAAAGCTGATGCGCCGCTTTCTCTGGCCCGCGCTGCTCGCGGTCATCATCATCGCCTATCCGCTGGTGTTCTCGACGCCGTTCCAGCAGCGGCTCGGCGCGCTGGTGCTGCTCTATGCGATCGCGGCGTCGGCCTGGAACATCGTCGGCGGCTATGCCGGGCAGGTCTCGGTCGGGCATGTCGTGTTCTTCGGCTGCGGCGCCTATGCGGCGATGGGGGCGTACACGCATTTCGCGCTGTCGCCACTGGTCGGCATTCCCGCCGGCATCGTGCTGGCGGTCGGGATTGCCGCGATCATCGGCGTGCCGACGCTGCGGCTGTCCGGCCACTATTTCAGCATGGCGACGATCGCGGTGGCCGAGCTGGTGCGGCTCGTCGTCACCAATACGAACTATCTCGGCGCGGCCGTCGGTCTCAGCGGCCCGACCGTGCCGCGCAATGTGTTCGATCTCTCCTTCATATCGGCGCTGCCTTACTACTATCTGTTCCTGGCCGTGCTCGCGCTGACGCTGCTGATCACCTGGTGGATGACGACCAGCCGGATGGGTTTTTACCTGCGCGCGATCAGGGATTCCGAGCGCGCGGCGCGGTCGCTCGGCGCACCGGCAAGCCGCACCAAGCTCTACGCCTTCATGCTGAGCGCGGGGCTGACCAGCGTCGCCGGCGCGCTCTACGCGATGATGTTCGGTTTCGTCGATCCGGACTCGGGTTTCGGCATCCTGATCTCGGTGAAGATGCTGATCATGGCAGCCCTCGGTGGCGCGGGCCTGTTGTTCGGGCCGCTGGTGGGGGCTGCGATCCTGGTGCCGCTGGAGGAAATCTCCAACAGCCTGCTCGGCGGCAAGGGGGCAGGGCTTACCTTCGTGGTCTATGGCGCGATCATCCTGCTGATCGCACGCTTCCAGCCCGGCGGCATCCTGACGCTGATCAAGCGGCTGTGGGAGCGGCGCGGCCAATCGAAGAACAAGGCGGCCGTCGCGGGAGCAGGCCATGCTTCTTGAGGCGCGCGACATCACAAAGGCCTTCGGTAGTTTCAAGGCGGTCGATGCTGCCTCCGTGACGCTGGAGCAGGGCGACATCCTCGGCCTGATCGGGCCGAACGGCGCCGGAAAGTCGACTTTCTTCAATTGCCTGACCGGCGATCTCGCACTGACCTCGGGCCGCGTTCTGTTCGAGGGCGGGGACATCACGGCTTCGACGCCGGAAGCGCGGGCGGAGCTTGGGCTCGCGCGCACCTTCCAGGTGCCGCAGACGTTCACCGGCATGAGCGTGCTGGAGAACGTGATGATCGGCGCGTTCCTGCGCCATCCGCATCGCGCCGATGCCGAGGAAAAAGCCCGTGCGGTGCTTCAGCGCGTCGGCATGGGGCGGCTTGCGGATGTGCCGGCGCGCACGCTCGGCACGCCCGGCCGCAAGCGGCTCGAAATTGCGCGCGCGCTCGCGACCGAACCGAAAGTGCTGCTGCTCGACGAGGCGATGGCCGGCCTCACGCAGCGCGAGGTGCAGCTCGCGATCGAGCTCGTGCGCGAGATCCATCGCTCCGGCGTCACGCTCGTCATCGTCGAGCACATCATGGAAGTGATCATGTCGCTGGCGAGCCGGGTGATGGTGTTTCACCAGGGCCGCGAGATCGCGCGCGGCAACCCGCGCGATGTGGTGCGCGATCCCGCCGTGATCGCGGCCTATCTCGGCACCCGCGCGGCCAAGGCCGCCGCCGGCCATACGCCGATCGAGCTGATGGGCGGGCCCCCGACATGAGCGCGCCCTTGCTCAAGATCGAACATCTCGAAGTCCGCTATGGCGACCTGATCGGCGTCGCCGACGTCTCGTTCGAGGTGCCCGAGGGCAGCGTGGTGGCGTTGCTCGGCTCCAATGGCGGCGGCAAGACCACGACGCTGAACGCGATTGCGGGGCTCATTCCCGTGCATGCGGGCTCGATCCGCTTTCGCGACGAGGAGATCGCGGGCGGCCATGCGTTTGCCATCGTGCGCAAGGGGCTCGCGCTGTCGCCGGAAGGCTGGCGGCTGTTCGTGCAGCAGAGCGTCGAGAACAATCTCCTGCTCGGCGCGACGCCGCTGCGCGACAAGGCGCGCACGGCCACGCTGCTCGAACGCGTCTACGAGATCTTCCCGCGGTTGAGGGAGCGGCGCAACCAGCGCGCCGGCACCATGTCCGGCGGCGAACGGCAGATGCTCGCGGTCGGCCGCGCGTTGATGAGCGATCCGAAATTGCTGATGCTGGACGAGCCGTCGCTTGGGCTCGCGCCGGCGGTCGTGGAATCCATGTACGAGACCTTCGGCCGGCTGCACCGGGAAGGGCTGACGATCCTGCTCGCCGAGCAGTCGATCGAACTCGCGCTGGAAGTCTCCGACTTCGCGACGGTGCTGCAGGTCGGCAGGAGCGTGCTGTCCGGCACCGCCGCCGCGCTCGCCGTCGACCCGGACGTGCAGAAGGCTTATCTCGGTTCGGCTTGAAGAATAATGCGGACGTAATCAGTTAATAGATAAGGAACGCCGCCCCGGTATGAAGCCGAGGCGGGGTTCCGACTTATCGGAATTACGTTGTCCTTCGGGTTTGAAATCTGCGAGGTCAGTGTTTCGAAGGCCGCTTCTTTTCGACCCTAAAGCGCGATGAGATCAGGTTGAATCGTCATCGCGCTTAGGTCTTTGTTTGAGCATGATCTCCGCGCAAACGCGTTCCGCGTTTGTCGTGAGGGAAAACCGCTACACACTTTTCCGGATCATGCTTTAGTCGTCTTCATCCTCGGATTCGATGCGACGTTCAATCGTATCCCGTATTCCGCGCATGGCCACGACCGTCACGAAAGCCATCCTCTTCTTCTGATCCTGGCTTAGCGTCTTGTAGAGTGGCTCCCACGCCTCGGCTTCCTTCTTGAGGTCGGCCGCACGTTGAGTCAGTGCCTCTGCCCGACGTTGCATGAGTTCGATCGGATTGCGCTCGCGAAGGGCCTCCATTGGGCCGCTATCGCGCAGTTCCGCCACCCGTTCCATCCGGGCTTGCCGGTTCTTCGATCTGGTCCGGATGGCATCCTCCACGGCCGGCCAGTATTTTTCCTGGTCGGGTGTCAGCTGCAAGGCGGCCTTGACCATTCCCACACGCGCATCCGTCAGGCTGTTGAGGTCTGCGGCAGTCGGATGCGTCATTCCTACAGTGTTGGAAGACTTTTCTGCCGCGTAGGCAAGAGGTGACGCCGTTATGAGGATTGCAGTCGTTGCAACCGCTAAATTCTTGATCATCATCGCGAACTCCCGGATCTCGTGTCGTTCGCCCCGCGCAGAAGGTGGCAATCGGGGCCACTGCGGTCGTTTGATTCAAGTCAAGACGATGTTCACGGGTTGGTGAGTTTCGCCGGCTGTTGCCGCTATCTGATCCTTGGCAGTGTGCGAGTTGCCGCTTGGGCGATCGGGCTCTCGCGAGCGCTCGGTCTTACTTGTGTAATGGCGACGCCGGAGATCGCGAGCAGCCCACCTACAATCAACTTTGTTGTCATGCGGTCGCCAAGGAACAACACGCTCGAAATCAAGGCGAACACCGGAAGCAGCAGGCCGAAAGGTGCGACGCGGCCCATGGAGCATCGGGCAATCAGCCAGAACCAAAGTCCGAACCCAACAATTCCTCCGATGAAAATTGTGTAGGCGAGTGCCAGCCAGCCACGTTCATCCGCCGTGACAAGGCTTGCCAGTTGTCCATGTTCAATGAGTAACGACATCAACATGACCTGCGGCACCGTGAGTAGCGACGACCACCCCATCAACATCAAAGGATCAAAAGGGCCGTAGCGTTTCGTCAAGATGTTGGATACCGCGAAAGCGAAGGCTGCTCCGACCACAAGCAGCAGCGGAAGCGTGTTTGCCGACAGGCCAGGCTCGGCCGCCAACACGATCACGCCGACGAATGCAAGCAGCACTCCGGCGGACGTGGTGAGAGACGGTCTCTCCGCGAGCACCGGCCAGGCTAGCAGGACGGTGAAGGGCGTTGCGAGTTGATATGCGACGGCCGACATGCTTCCCGAGCCGAGCCTAAGGCCAACATAGAACAGCCCGAAGTTCAGTCCACCAAGGAAAATCGAAATAGCTGCGATAGGGCCGAACTGTTGGCGTGTGGGCCTTTTGACGAACGGAACAAGCAGCAGCGCGATGGCCAGGAAGCGCAGTGCGAGGAAGAAGAGAGGCGGAAACTCCATAACGCCCACTTTGATGGCCACGAACTGATAACCCCAGAGCAAGGGGACGGCCACCGCGCAGACGATCTGGATGGCAGACATGGCATTCTTCCTTTCAAGACCATTTGGTCTAGATATAGACGCGCTGACAGCGGAGGCGTCCACGGGTTGTCTACTTCATGAAGCGGTCGAGAAGAGCGTCAACGGCGGCTTGCGACGTGATCCGTGTCGGTGCCGTTTTGCCGACCACTCGCAGCCCCTCGACGAAACAGACGAGAATTCGGGCGGCACTCGAAGGCGAAACACCGTTGGCCAACTTGCCTGTAGCCTTCGCACGGGAAAGCGCATCCGCCACCCTGGCCTCCATGGCTTTGAAAAAGCTCGCGATCCGACGATCAACTTCAGCATCACGGCCAGCCATTTCCATGGCTGTGGCCACCAGCAGGCATCCGCGCCGACCACTAGCACCGCTCGTGCGGTCAACGTAGCCGGCAAGGTAGGCCCGCAGGCCGTCGACCGGCTCTCTGCGGGGGTCAAGTTCGATATCCATCCGTGTCAGGGCGTCCGCAATGTAGCGATCAAGCGCACGCAAGAAGAGCGAGTGCTTGTCGCCGAAAGCGGCGTAAAGGCTGCCACGCGAGAGCTTCGTCGCGCGAAGAAGGTCCGGGAGCGCCGTGGCGTGATAGCCGCGCGACCAGAATACACCCATCGCGCGTTCGACAGCGGCTTCCGTGTCGAAACTTCGGGGGCGGCCACGGGGTAACTGCACTGGCGTTTGGCGGCTCATTGCTGAGATATAGACCAATTGGTCTTTAAATCGCAAGTGACCGCTTCGGGTCAAAGTCGGAAGAACTAGAGCAAATGTCTTCCGGATTACCCCCAAGAGCGGACATTCCTCGCTGCATGCTGCGGCGCGCGCGTGTGAAATGAACCAAATGTCCAAGGCAATGCTGAGCAGTCGAACCCCCGGTGCGAATTATGGTGCCATGACCGCACGCGCACCAGAACTCACGGCTCAGGTCGAACAGATCGACAAGAGTATGTTCACCGTGCCGCAGCCCGCATTTCTTGCGCTCGCCGATGATGGACGGGTGAAAGCCGACGGTAACGGAAATCTCACCGTGTACTAATTCATGTTTTGCGGCGGGCCTGCGGCGTCATCTCCGCCTGCAGCAGCCGATACAGGCAGGCGCCGAGCCGCGATTCCATCTCGGAATCGCGGATCGAGACCGGGCCGGGATCATTGAGGATCGCGTTGACCAGCGTTCCAAACATCACCTGAAAGCCGAACGCGATGGCCTGCGTCTTGGCGGCCTTGTTGCCGCCGCCCATCGCAGCGAGCAGGAGCGGCGTCGCGCGCGCGGTGGCGCCGCGGGCCAGGCGCTTGAACGGCGTCCACTTGTCCGGCCGCGTATCCTTGTGCTGAAGCGCAGCGCGCAGCACGCCCTCATGGTCGCGCATCCAGCCCGTCGCCCCTTGCGCGATCGCCCCGCACAGCCGCGCGAGGTCGGCGTCCTTCAGCTTGCCGATCGAAGGCACCCGTGCCAGCGCGCGGCTGCCGTCGCGCGCCGCGAGCTCGATCAGCACATGGAAATAGGCGTCCTTGCTCTCGAAGCGGCTGTAGAAGGCGCCGACGGTGGCGCCGACTTCCCTGCACAGCGCCTCGATCGACAAATCCACGAAGCTGTGGGTCCGCAGCATCTCGGCGCCTGCCTTGAGCAATGCGGCGGTCGTCTCGCGGCTCCGCTTCTGTCGCGCCGGCATCACGCCGGGAAAATCCAATTCTGGCGGCCGCGTCCCCACTTGTCTCCCCCCTGTCAGCCAGCCAATAATGATAGTAACGGCTATCATTCTGGCAGTTGGCATCCGGATCATAGCGCAAGCCCCGGCCGGCCGTCGCCATGATTGAAGGGGGACGGCATGAGCGCGGGCGGCGACAGGGCTTTCGGCGGGACGATCGGCAGGACGATCGCGAATTCGAAGCCATGGTGGCCGGACGCGGGAAAGCCGCCGGCCGGCGCGCGCCGCCGCGCTACTTGAAATCGGCAAGCGGCATCGGGTCCGGATGTATCGCCGAGCGGCGAAAGTCAGGTCACTCGGCGGCTTCCTTGACCGCGGCACGTTCATCCGCGCCGTGATCGTCCTCGCTCTTGTCCGAGCGGCCCCAGCCGGCAAACGCGTTGGAAAGCCTGTCGAGATAGAGATAGATCACGGGGGTGGTGAACAGCGTCAGCGCCTGACTGACGATCAGGCCGCCGACCATCGCATAGCCGAGCGGCTGGCGGATTTCCGATCCGGTGCCGGTGCCGAGCATCAACGGTACGCCGCCGAGCAGCGCCGCCATCGTCGTCATCATGATCGGACGGAAGCGCAGCACTGCAGCCTGCCGGATCGACTGCTCCGGCGTCATGTGCTGGTCGCGCTCGGCAGCGATCGCGAAGTCGACCATCATGATGCCGTTCTTCTTCACGATGCCGATCAGCAGGATGACGCCGATCAGCGCGATCAGGCTGAAGTCGTAGCCGAACGCCATCAGGATCGCGAGCGCGCCGACGCCGGCCGAGGGCAGCGTCGACAGAATGGTGATCGGGTGGATGTAGCTTTCGTAGAGGATGCCGAGGATCAGATAGACCACGACCAGCGCTGCGAGAATCAGCAACGGCACCGTCCCCAGCGACTGCTGGAATGCCTGGGCCGTGCCCTGGAAGCTCGAATTGAGCGTCGCCGGCACGCCAAGTTCGGTCATCGCCTTCTGCACGGCATCGGTCGCCTGACCGAGAGCCACGCCCTGAGCGAGGTTGAAGCTGATCGTGGTCGCCGGGAACTGGCCCTGATGGCTGATCGAGAGCGGCCGGACCGGCACGCTGGTCCAGCTCGCGAAGGTCGATAGCGGCACCTGGTCGCCTGTCGTCGGCGACTTGACGTAGATCTTGTTCAGCGTGTCCATGTTGCCCTGCAGCTCGGGCAGGATCTCCAGGATCACGTGATAGCTGTTGAGCTGTGTGAAATATTGCGTCACCTGGCGCTGGCCGAAGGCGTCGTAGAGCGTGTCGTCGATCAGCTGCGGCTGGATGCCATAGCGCGAGGCGGTGTCGCGGTTGATCGTGAGCTGCAGCGTGGTGCCTTCGCTCTGCTGGTCGGTGGCGACGTCGCGCAGCTCCGCCAGCGTCTTCATCTTCTCCAGGATCTTCGGCGCCCATTCGTTGAGCTCGTCGAGATTGGCATCCTGCAGCGTGAATTCAAACTGCGTGCGGGTCGGACGGCCGCCGAGGCGCACGTCCTGCGCCGCCTGCATATAGAGGCGGGCGCCCAGGACCTTCTCCAGCTTCGGACGCAGCCGGGTGATGATCTGCTGCGCGGACGCGTCCCGCTCGTTGCGGGGCTTCAGCGTGATGAACATGTTGCCGTTGTTGCCGGCGCGGCCGCTGCCGCCAATCGCCATCGCGACAGTGGCGACCGCGGGATCGTCCATCACGATCTTGCTGAGCTCCTCCTGCCGGCTTTGCATCGCCGCAAAGGAGATGTCCTGCGAGGCTTCCGAGGTCGCCGTGATCAGCCCGTTGTCCTGCTGCGGGAAGAAGCCCTTGGGGATGACGACGAAGAGATAGACGGACAGGGCCAGCGTGGCGAAGAAAATCAGCAGCGTGACGCGTTTCCAGCCGAGGGCGAGATCGAGGCCGCGCTCATAGGCGTGGAGCATCCCGTCGAACGCGCGCTCGCTCCACTGATAAATTTTGCCGTGCTTGGTGTCGCCATGCGCGCGCAGGAAGCGCGACGCCATCATCGGGGTCAGCGTGAGCGACACCACCATCGAGACGAAGATCGTCATCGTCAGCGTCACCGCGAATTCGCGGAACAGGCGGCCGATGATACCGCCCATCAAGAGCAGCGGGATCAGCACGGCGACCAGCGAAATGCTGATCGACACGATGGTGAAGCCGATCTCCTTCGAGCCCTTGAAGGCCGCCTCGAGCGGACGCATGCCGTCCTCGATATAGCGGGAGATGTTCTCCAGCATCACGATCGCATCGTCGACCACGAAGCCGACGGCGATCGTCAGCGCCATCAGCGACAGATTGTCGAGCGTGTAGCCGAATACCCACATCAACGCGCAGGCGCCAAGCAGCGCCAAGGGCACGGTCACGGTCGGGATGACGGTGGCCCAGAAGCTGCGCAGGAAGGCGAAGATCACCATGACCACCAGGAAGATGGTCAAAAGCAGCGTGAACTGGACGTCCTCGACCGCGGCGCGGATGGTCTGGGTGCGGTCGCTGATCACGCCGATCTTGATTGCGGGCGGTATCGCAGCCACCAGCCGCGGCAACAGCGACTTGATCTTGTCGACGGTGTCGATGACGTTGGCGCCCGGCTGCTTGTAGATCACCAGGAACACGCCGCGCTTGCCGTTGGCCCAGGCGGCCTGCTTGGCGTCCTCTGGCCCCGTAACGGCCTGGCCGATGTCGCGGATCCGCAACGGGCCGCCGTTGCGATACGCGATGATGACGTCGTTCCACTTCTTGGCGTCCAGAAGCTGGTCGTTGGCGTAGATCGTGTAGGCGCGGCTTTCGCCGTCGATATTGCCCTTGGGGCTGTCGACCGTAGAGATCGCGATCTGGGCGCGGATGTCTTCCAGCGACACGCCCTTGGCGACCAGCTTGGCCGGATCGACCTGGACACGGACGGACGGCTTCTGCTGCCCGCCGATGATGACCTGCGCGACGCCGGAGATCTGGCTGATCTGCTGGGCGAGCTGGGCGTCCACGGCGTCGCTGACGGTCGTCAGCGGCAGGGTGTCAGAGGTGGCCGACAGCAGCAGGATGGGCGAGTCCGCCGGATTGACCTTGCGATAGGTCGGCGGCGAGGGGAGGGACTTCGGCAACTGGCCGCTGGCGGCGTTGATCGCGCCTTGCACGTCGTTGGCGGCGCCATCAATGTTGCGGTTGAGGTCGAACTGGATGGTGACGGCCGCCGTACCCAGGTAGCTCGTCGACGTCATCTGGGCGATGCCGGGGATCTGGGCGAACTGGCGCTCCAGCGGCTGCGCCACCGATGTGGCCATGGTCTCGGGGCTGGCGCCCGGCAGCGTGGCGGTGATCTGGATGGTCGGGAAGTCGACCTGCGGCAGCGGGGCGACCGGAAGCATCGGATAGGCGACGAGGCCGACGAACAAAATCCCCGCCATCAACAGCGAGGTACCGATCGGGTAGCGAATAAAGGGTGCTGAGATTCCGTCGCCGCTCATTCCTGCTGCACCTTGCTGGGCGCCTGGTCGGAGCTCGCGACCGCCGTCGTCACAACGGTTCCGGGTTGAACCTTGAACTGGCCACCCGTGATCACGCGCTCACCCGGCTTCAATCCTTCGTCGACCACCGATCGCCCATCAATCGACTGGCTGACCTTGACCTTGCGTAGTTCGGCCTTGTTGTCCTGACCGACGGCATAAGCATAAAGGCCGTTCGTCGAGTGCTGGATCGCGTCGTCCGGGACCACCGTAGCATCCCTCAACGTCTTGACCAGGAGCCGCGTCGAAACCGACTGGCCCGGCCATAGCACATGGGTCTTGTTGTCGAACACCGCCTTCAGCCGAATAGTTCCGCTGGTCGTATCAACCTGATTGTTGATCACGGCCAGGGTACCGTCCGCCAAAGGCTTCTTGCCGTCCGTTGTGATCGCGATCACTTTCAGCGGGCTGATCTTCTGTCCTTCGCTAATATAAGGCAGCTGATCTTCCGGCGCTGTGAAAATCACTGCAATCGGCTCGATTTGCGCGACCGTCACGATGCCGGTCTGGGTCGACGCGTTGACAATGTTGCCGAGATCGACCTGACGCAGTCCGACGATACCGGTGATCGGCGACTTGATCTGGGTGTAATCGAGCTGGGTCTGGGCATTGAAAATTGCCGCGTCGTCAGCGGCGATCTGCGCGGTCAGCTGCGCAACGGTGGAGCGCTGCGTGTCGGTCTGCTGACGCGTCGCGAATTCGCCGAGCTTGGTGTAGCGCTGCAGGTCGAGATTGGCGTTGGCGAGATTGGCTTCATCCTGCTGCTTCTTCGCCTTGGCCTGATCCAGCGTCGCCTGGAACGGCCGCGGGTCGATCTCGGCGAGCAGGTCGCCTTCCTTGACGAGTTGCCCTTCCCGGAATGCGATCTTGTCGATCTGTCCATCGACGCGCGTACGGACCTGCACGGTATTGAAGCCCTGAACCGTGCCGAGCCCGGTCAGAAAGACCGGGAAATCCGCTTTCTCGACCGCGGCAATGGTGACAGGAACAGCAGGCTTGTGGGCCGCCGCCTTTTTCGCGTTCTCAGCCTTCGCGACGGCCTCGGGACCGTAGAAATGCTGCCAGCCGAAATAGCCCGCAGCGCCGATCGCTGCGAGCACCAAAATCCAACGGATCGCCCGCGACATCCTCATCATCGCCCATTTGCTCAGGGAACACGAGTAGCAGCTCTTTTAAGGTGTTCCCACCATACATAGCTATAATGTGCATGCAATTAATGTGTAAACACACTATGACTTGAGAATTCTAAACAATTGGCAAGCTTCGGGACTTCAAGGCCGATGTCGTTCGATCTCAAACGCCAGCTGGTGGCACAACTTGTCGAAAGCTCCAGGCTGTTGCGCAACTATATCGATCATCGAGCGAAAACCAGAGGCACGACGCGCGCGCAGTGGATCGTGCTGTTTCGCCTGCGCGAGCAGGAAGGCCTCTCGCAGGTCGATCTCGCCGATGTCCTCGAGTTGCAGCCGATCTCGCTGGTCCGGCTGCTCGACCGTCTGGTCGAGCACGGTCTGCTGGAGCGGCGCCACGATCCGAAGGACCGGCGCGCCAATCGCCTGTTTCTGACGACGCGCGGCCGTCAGCTCGTCGACGATCTCGACAGCCTGCGCGATACGATTGCGACTGATGTCTTGCAGGAAGTGCCAACGGACGCGATCCGGACCACCCTGCAGACATTGCGCGACGTTAAGGACCGTATCAAGGGATTGTCCGATCCTTCCGGCCATATCGCGGCGAAGTAGGGCTGCGCGGATTGGTCTCGGCAAGCGGCTGCAATCGGTGATCATGATACCGGCCGCGGCGCATCCTTCGAATCGAACTCGGCACAGGTTTCTCTTGCGAACTTTTCTAAACCGCGTCGCACGGCCTTACGGTTGTGACTAGCGCGCGGCTCGTCCATACCACGACGGCAGATTGAGTGTGCGGAGCCGCGCGATGGATGAGTTGAACGGAAAGCTGATCGCCTGCCAGATCCTGGTGACGGGGCTGATCGCGCGGGTGGCCAACGACAAGCCGGATCCTCTGCGCTTCCTCACCGAGTTCCGCGACGAGATCAAAGCGGTCGTGAAGGGAATCAACATCGTCGGCATGGACAATACCGATCGCGTGCGGCTCGTCGCCCAGCAGACCGTCGATGAATTGTTCTCGCTGATGAAGCCGCCGAGCACCGATTGACTCGAAAATCCTGCGCGGCCTGATTGAGCGGTCGCATTCGATGCCAGGGACGAGATCGATTTTAGAACGCTTACAAAGCTTTTGAGCGGATTTCAGTCCCGACACTTAGAATCGTTTTGATCTGGATCGATTCAAAGCTTTCTTCGAACCCTTCAAATTGACCTGAAATTTCCTGCTCGATACCACAGTTTGTCGCACGACGGAGTGAGCCGAGCGTGCGGGTGGGACAACAAGAATTTTGGGGCATTTGAAATGGGGCGGGCGAAAGCACCGCGGTCGTTGCGTTCGGTTGCGACGGTCGAGATGGTTGGTGAGTCATTCGAGAGTAATTCCGGAAAGGTGACCGCGGTCGCGGGGCTGATCGCGGTGGCATCGTTCTCGGGCGCCGAGGCGCAGGAGTCCAAGCTGCCGCCGGTGACGGTCGACGCGCCGGTGGCACGGCCGCGTCCTGCGGCGGCAAAGCCGTCGGCGGAGCAGATTCGCGTGCGCAATGCGATTCGTCGCGCGGCGCAGCGGCAGACCGCGCAGGTCGCGCCGGTGCCTTATCCCAACGCGGGCGCCTTGTCGGCGGACCGGGACCCCTATGCGGATGCCGCGGCGCCCTACAAGGTCGATCACCTGCAGGCGTCGGGCAAATTCCCTGAGCCGATCCTGAACACGCCGAGATCGGTGACGGTGCTGAGCAAGGAAGTGCTGGAGGACAAGAACGCCACCAACCTGAAGCAGGCGGTGCTGAGCACGGCCGGCGTCACGCTCGGAACCGGGGAGGGCGGCAACGCCTTCGGCGACCGCTTCTTCATTCGCGGCTTCGACGTGCGCAACGACATCTTCATCGACGGTGTGCGCGATCCCGGCGTCAGCGTCCGCGAGAACTTCTTCACCGAGCAGGTCGAGATCCTGCGCGGTCCTGCCTCGTCTTTCGCCGGCCGCGGCACCGCAGGTGGCGCGATCAACATCGTCACCAAGCAGGCGACGACTGCGGGCAGTTTCTACAACATGGATACGACGTTTGGGACCGACCATACCAAGCGTGTGGTGCTCGACGTCAACCAGGTCATCAGTCCGACGCTCGCGGTGCGTGCGGGCGGCCTGTTCCAGGATGCCAATGTCGCCGGCCGCGACGCCGTCACAGACAACCGCAACGGTGCCTTCGTCGCGACGACGTGGACGCCGATCGACCCGGTGAAGGTGACGGCCAACTACGTTCACACCGAACTGACCGGGATTCCCGATTTCGGCGTGCCGTATTACCGGCCGGGCTCTCCCGCGACAGGAAACATCTACGGCAGCACGGCCGGTGCACCGTTCCCCGACGTTGGCGTCAACCGAGGTAATTTTTACGGTCTGCTCAACCGCGACTTCTTCAGGACCGGCCAGGACTTCGCGACCATCAATGCCGAGGTCAAGATCACGCCCGATCTCACCTTCAGCGACAAGCTCAGGCTGTCGCGGTCGACCCAGAACTATATCGGCACGCTGCCGGAATCACCCATCACTACGGCCAGCACGAATCCCTTGCGGTGGACATTGAGCGCCAACCCGCAGAGCCGCTTCCAGCAAACCGACGTCGTCGCAAACCAGAGCGAGTTGACCTACAAGTTCGACGATGGTCTTGGTTTCAGGCACACCGCGCTGGGCGGCGTGGAAATCTCGCGGGAAATCTCGAGCATCGACAAGTATACCGGCTTGAGCTCCGAAGCGTTGCCCGGCGGTTCGGCCGGCAGCGGCTCCGTCCCTGGAACCAATGTGTTCTATCCGCAATTCATGGAGGCGCCATTCACGTCGACGCCGTCGCTGTCCGGCTTGCCGACGAAGATCGCGATCGACACGACGAGCGGCTATGTCATGGATAGCGCCAACTACCATGACCTGCTCATTCTCAACGGTGGCGTCCGCTTCGACGACTACAACATCAAGACCAGCGGCTTCGGGACCGTCAACGGCAGAAGCGTGTTCGGCGCACAGGCCGCCGACTTCGGGTTGCCGAACTTCAACCTCGGTCTGACGCTGAAGCCGGCACCGAACGGCAGCGTCTATGTCGCCTATGCGACCTCGTCGAATCCGGTGGGCGCCGAATTCGACGGCACCAGCACCGCCTATGGCGGCCTGTCTCCCGTTCTCAACGGCAACTCGAACCAGATTTTCGGGCCGGAAAAGAACACGGCGATCGAGCTCGGCACCAAGTGGGAGCTGTTCGACCGCCATCTGCTGCTGACGGCGGCGCTGTTCCAGACGGAGAAGGAAAACGCGCGCGAGGCGCAGAACATCACATCGGTGGCGACGCAGACCGCGACTTGTCCTTATCCCGTCACCACTCCGCCGACGACCGGCTCCGTCTCCTGTATTACCGCCGGCGCGGCTTATCGCGTCCGCGGCATCGACCTCGGCGTCGGCGGCAAGATCACCGACAAATGGAGCGTGTTTGGTGGCCTCGTGCTGATGCAGTCGGAAGTGACGAAGTCACTTGCGCCGTCGCCGCAGCCTCTGCTGTACGCCAGCAATGTCGGACTGCCGCTCGCCAATGTCGCGCATCAGTCCTTCAGCATGCTCACGAAATATCAGCTCACCGACATGTGGGAGATCGGCGGGCAGGCGGTCTACCGCTCGAAGATTTATGGCGGTACCTTGCTTGCGGCGAACCAGGGCACCTCGATCCCGAGCTATTGGCGGTTTGATGCCTTCGCCGAGGCGAAGGTCAACAAGAACTGGACGGTGAAGCTGTTCGTGAACAACATCTTCGACAAGCGTTACTACGACGCACTGTATCAGAGTGCGACGCCCTTCGTGCTGGAGGCGCCCGGCCGCGCCGCCTATCTCGTGCTGTCGGCGCGGTACTAAGCCCGATGCCGGCTGTCCCGCGATGCTGACCTGCATCGAAGGCGTGTTGAGCAAGGCCGACGTGGCGGATTTCCGCCGCGTCATGGACGGCTGTTCGTGGGAGGATGGCCGCTCTACCGCCGGAGCGCAGTCGGCGATGGTCAAGCGCAACGAGCAATTGCCGCCGGACAGCGAAATCGCCCGCAAGCTCGGTCAGCGCATCATCAGTGCGCTGACCAAGAATCCACGCTTTCTGTCGGCGGCGATCCCGCTGCATATCTTCCCGCCGCTGTTCAACCGCTATGTCGCGAGCGACGGGCATCATTTCGGCATCCATGTCGACAATGCCGTGCGCGGCGATCCGCTCACCGGCCTGCGCATCCGCACCGATCTGTCGGTGACGCTGTTTCTCGCCGAGCCTGAAGAATATGACGGCGGCGAACTCGTGATCGAAGACACCTACGGCACCCACGAGGTCAAGCTGCCGGCTGGCGACCTCGTGCTCTATCCGGCATCGAGCCTGCATCTGGTCACGCCGGTGACGCGCGGCGCGCGCGTGGCGTCATTCTTCTGGCTGCAGAGCATGATCCGCGATGCGCATGCGCGCAGCATGATCTTCGATCTCGACACCGCGATCCAAAGTCTTGCGGAGCGGCTCGGACGCGACGATCCGGAGACGGTCAAGCTCACCGGCATCTATCACAACCTGATTCGCCACTGGGCCGAAGTCTGAAGTTTGCCGCGAAGCGTTCGCTGTCGATCGCGCGGCATGGCGCCGGTCAGCACCAACACCGGCGCACAGACCCCGTGCTACTGGCGCTTCGACGCCTTTGTCGGGAAGAGGATCGATCAGCGCTGGTTAGCGCGTGACGAGTGCGACAAGGTTCACAGTGATCCATCACCACCTGGTGCGCTGTTAGGTCGCGGATCGAATCTATGATGACGCATTGCGTGTGATTGCGCGGCAACGTGTGAGCAGAACGCGCTCAGCTTAGATTCATTTTAGACTTGAACGATTCAAAAACCGCGTGGGGAAATGTACTTGCGTGGGTGGAGTTCGTAGCGGCAAGGCTTGTATCGGCGTTGATCGATTTTCGAATCCAACGCTGCTGCGAGTCTTGCATCGCTGAACTGACTGATCGCGTATTGGGGCGCTGGAATGAACAAGACAAAACAAGAAACGATTTCGCTTGGGCAGGCCGAGAACACGGTAACGGCCGGCGAGCTTCGTTTGAGCAGAACGTTTTTGGCCGCGGCGAGTGTGGCCGTGATTGCTTCGCTTGGCCTTTCATCGGCCATGGCGCAGTCGGCCGGGGGCGACGCGCGGCCGAAGGCGGACTTCTCAGCTTCCGCCGGTCCAGATCACCGCGCCGACGCAGCAGCGTCGCGCCAACACGTCGCCCGCGCGCCGGGCCGACCGGGGTGGCGCGCGCCGCGTCACGCGGGCCGCGCGGAACCCCGAGCCGGCGCCCGCGGTGCCGAAAGCGTTTGCGGTATCACAGGATGCGCGCACGGGGACGGTCGGCGTGTACGCCAACAGCACGTCCGCTGCGACAAAGACCAACACCCCGATCCTCAACATTCCGCAGTCGGTCAACGTCGTGACGAGGGAGTTCATCCGGGATCAGAACTTCCAGACCCTGACCGAGGTGACGCGCTACGTTCCGGGCGTCGCGATCCATCAGGGCGAAGGCAATCGCGATGAGCTGGTCATTCGCGGCGTCGATTCCAGCGCCAATTTCTTCGTCAACGGATTTCGCGATGACGTCCAGTATTTCCGCGATCTCTACAACACGCAAAGCATCGAGGTACTGAAAGGACCGAGCGCGCTGATCTTCGGACGAGGCGCCGGTGGTGGCCTCGTCAATCGGACGCTCAAGGAAGCCGACGGTACGAAGTCTATGAAGCCAGTGCCACGACCGGCTCTTGGGGCGACCGCCGTGTCACGCTGGATGCAGGGCAGGCCGTCAACGAGAATGTCGCGGTGCGCTTGAACGCCTTCTACGAAGGCAGCGATACGTTCCGGGACTTCGGCCATTTCGAACGTTACGGCATCAATCCGACCGTGACCTTGGCGCCGACCGACGACACCAAGGTCAAGCTGAGCTACGAATTCTCTCACGACTTCCGCCTCGCCGACCGTGGTAATCCCTCGCAAGGGTTTCCGAGTCCCGGTGCGACGCGCTTCAACCCGACGGAGCCGTTCGCTCCCAATGGCGATTTCAGAACGTTCTTCGGCAGCCCGATCTACAACTACGCCAAGGTCGATGTGCAGACCGGCATGGCCGTGGTCGAGCACGATTTCGGCAACGGACTGACCGTCAAGAACTCCTCGCTCTACGCCGATTACAACAGGGGCTATCAGAACGTCTATCCCGGCGGCACCGGCGGCGGTCCCGGTGGCGGCGCGGTGACCCCGGATCAAACCCTTGTCTCGCTCAATGCGTACCAGAACAACACGCCGCGCGAGAACGCGTTCAATCAGACCGACTTCATCTACAAGACCGCAACCGGTCCGGTGTTCCACACGGTCGCGTTCGGCACCGAGTTCGGCCGTCAGACCGGCCTGTCGCGGCGCAATTCCGGGATCTTTCCGAACAACGCCAACAAGGCCTTCGACGTCGTCAATCCCTTCGATCCGACCTATTTCGGCCCCGTGGTTTTCAACCATCTCGCGACCGACGCCAACAGCAAATACCGGCTGAACATCGCGTCAGGTTACGCGCAGGACCAGATCGAGCTGACGCGCTGGCTGCAGCTGCTGGTCGGCGCGCGCTACGACAGCTTTGATATGTCCGCCCTGGACCTGAACACCAACATTCAGCGGAACCGGATTGACGATAAGATTTCGCCGCGCGTGGCTGTCATCGTGAAGCCGGTCGAGACCGTGTCGCTCTACACGGCCTGGAGCATCTCCTATTTGCCGGCATCCGGCGACCAGTTCAGCACGCTCAGTCCCGGTACCTTGATTCTTCAGCCGCAGAAATTCGAGAACACCGAAGTCGGAGCAAAGTGGAACATCAATCCAAAACTGATCTTGGCCACGGCGATCTATCAGTTGGACCGCACCAATCAGCCGATCCCTGTTCCGAATGCGCCGGCCGGCTCCGGGCTCGCCATTCCCGATGGCGCGACGCGGGTGCGTGGCTTTGAAGCGAGCGTCACGGGCTATGTCACGGACGCCTGGCAATCGATATTTGGATATGCCTATACCGACGCAAGGATTGCCAAGGATCTGACGGCGTCAGGCGTCATACCTCCCATCGTGGCGGGCAATCGTGTTCAGCTCGTGCCCTACAATCAGTTCTCGTGGTGGAACAAATACCAGATCGATCCAATTTGGGCAGCCGCGCTCGGAATCGTTTATTTCTCCAATTCTTTCGCAAGCAACGACGATACGGTCAGATTGCCGGGCTTCGTCCGTTTTGACGCAGGGCTCTACGCGACCATCGATGCGCACTGGCGTGCCCAGCTCAACATCGAGAACATCTTCAACAAGGGTTACTGGGCGACGGCCGACGGCAACAACAACATCTCGCCGGGGCAGGGACGTACCATCCGCGTAAAGGCGACCTATAACTTCTAGATTGATCAAAAAAGCCCGCTCCGCACCGCGGGGCGGGTTCTTTCGTGACGACGTTCTGCAGTCAGGCCGGCGTCGTGCTCAAAGGATCGTCATGCGCGTGATGCGCTCATCCTGACGGCATCGTGTTCGCGGTGATGGCGCCGCATGCATTAGATTCACTCTCAACATCGCGGTGCGGTAGGAATTGACCTTGAAACAGTCAACTTAACCGGCCTATGCACAGGGCTCGTCGCAAGCGGAAGACGGTGCGGTAATGTTTAGAATCATTCTTAAGTCTCTGGCCGCACTGGTTGTCATCTCGCTGACACAGGTGGCGCTGGCGCAACAGCCGGCGATATCCGCTCAGCAAGCTCCCGCGACACAATCTCCCGCGGTATCGTCGCCTGCCGGGCCTGCCGGGCCTGCCGGGCCTGTCGCCCAGGCCGCGCCTGCTGCCCAAGTCGCTCCTGTTGCCCAAGTCGCCGCTCCGCCCGTGCTTGCCGCGCCACAATCCGTGCCCACCGCGACCGACACGTCCGCCGCATCGCCGGACGGCGCGTCGCGCGTGTTGAATTCGATCGCGCCGGGCCTGCGTGACCTGTCGCCATGGTCGATGTTCATGTCGGCCGACGTCATCGTGAAGGGCGTCATTATCGGCCTCATCTTTGCGTCGCTCGCCACCTGGACGGTCACGATCGCCAAGACGGTGGAATTGTCTGTGCTCCAGGGCAGGGTCCGCAGGGCGCTGCGCAAGATCGCCGAGTCGCGATCGCTCGCGGAGGCGCAGCTTGCGCTCGGCGGCAAGGACAGCGTGCTGTCGGCGTTCCTCAACGCGGCGATGCGCGAGGCCCGGCTGTCTGGCGGCATCTCCAGCGACGGCGGTATCAAGGAGCGGGCGGCGTCGAGCTTCGCCGAGATCACGCGCGCGGAATCCCGTCGCATCCGCGTCGGCATGGGATTGCTCGCGACCATCGGCTCGACCGGACCCTTCGTCGGGCTGTTCGGCACCGTCTGGGGCATCATGAACAGCTTCATCGGCATCTCGAAATCGCAGACGACCAATCTCGCCGTCGTCGCGCCGGGCATCGCCGAGGCACTGCTGGCGACCGCCGTCGGTCTTGCGGCCGCGATCCCGGCCGTGATCATCTACAACCACTTCTCGCGCGTGACGAAGTCCTATCTCGAACTGGTCGGCCGGGCCTCGGGCGCGGCGGCGCGGCTGCTGTCGCGTGACCTCGATCGCAGCCACGGCGGCATCCATGCGCGGGCGGCGGAGTAGCCGATGGCCATCTCGATCTCGGAGAACGATCTGGACGACGACGATTTCGGCGAGACGCATGAGATCAACGTCACGCCGTTCATCGACGTCATGTTGGTGCTCTTGATCATCTTCATGGTCGCAGCGCCGCTGTCGACCGTTGATCTGCCGATCAATCTGCCGTCCTCGACCGCGACGCCGCAGAAGAAGCCCGACAAGCCCACTTATGTCTCGATCAAGCCCGATCTTGCGGTGGCGATCGGCGAGACGCCGGTCAAGCGCGTCGATCTGGTGCGCTCGCTCGATGCGATGGCCGAGCTGACCAAGGACAGTTTCGTCTTCCTGCGTTCCGATCGCGCGGTTCCCTATGGCGAGCTGATGGACGTGCTTGAGATCCTGCGCGCCGGAGGCTACACCAAGATCAAGCTTGTGGCTCTGGAGGGAGTTCCAGCCGCGGCAGCGCCGCAGGCCCCAGCTCCAGCAAAACCGTAAAACATGCACCGGTGGACCGCATGAGCGAGCTCGACATCGGAGACAACAGGTCGCGGCGGCCGTTTTTGTGGTTGCGGCTCGGCGCCGCCGTGATCGCAGTTGCGCTTCACGTCGGCGGTGCCGCGCTTGCCCTCAACTATCTCAAGCAGGAAGAGAACGAGGCGGACCTCGGCGCCTCGGCGATCGAGGTCGGGCTGGAAATGAGCGCGCCCCGGAACGAGGAGACCGACCTGCCGCCGGGTCCGGACTCCAACGCGTCCGTCGCGTCTCCCGCGCTCGCCGAACAGAAGGCCGAGGTCAAGGACACCGAGCTGCCGAAGGACATCCCGACCGAGACCGAAGATCCCGATCGCGTGGTGACGCCGAACGACGTCAAGAAGCCGATCGAGGACGACACTAAGGTCGCGACCGTGCAGACGCAGGCCTCGCAGGAATTGGTTGCGGCCGAGGCGACGGCGATGCCGAGCTCCGAAAACATTCCGGAAGGCAAGCGCTCGGTCGCACCTGAGCTCGGGATCGGCGAGAGCGCCCGGCGCGTGCGGGCGACCTGGCAACGCGAGCTGATGGCGCATTTCGACAAGCACAAGCGCTATCCGGTGGAGCGCGCATTGAAGAGTGCCGAGATCGTCGTCAGCTTCGCGCTGGACCGGCTTGGCCACGTGCTCTCCATGAGCGTCGTCAAAGGATCAGGCGATGCGGCCTTCGACCAGGCCGCGCTGGCGATGATCAAGCGCTCCGATCCCGTGCCGCAGCCCCCGCCGGTCGTCGCCGACGACGGGCTTACCTTCACCCTGCCGGTGATCTTCCGCGTCAAGGGCAAGAGCTGACGGACCCGCCTGGGGCCTAATGTATGCACATCTTCAAGAGCAGCTCAATTCTCGCGCAGGGGCGGTGCGGAACGGAACTCAGGTGCGGCCGACATCGGGCGTGAGATGCTCCCGTTCGGGGCCACAAGCTCGCTGTCGTCCCTGCGAACGCAGGGACCCATAACCACAGGCTTGAGTTTGTGGCACTAGGGCGGGACGGCTTTCTTTCCAACAACAGATATCACGCGGTATGGGTCCCTGCGTTCGCAGGGACGACAGACGAGATTGCATTTCGAGATGTGTGCATGCCGTAGGCCTGGGGCCGGCGCGCTTTGTGGAATTGCGGCTTGCTTTCCTGAACCGATCCGCGGGCCGCACAACAGTTCGCGAGCAGGTCGGCATTTCATCCCGAGGTCATCATCTTTTCGTTTATCGTGCCGGGTTGTACCGGCCAGGCACGAGAGCGTTCGCGATGTCCGTTCGTCCCCTCATTCCCAGACGCAAGCTGTTCGACAATCCGACCTTCTTCGGCGCGAAGCTGTCGCCGGACGGCCGCTTCCTGTCATGGCTTGCGCCCGCCGACGGGGTGATGAACGTCTGGGTCTCCCCGTCGGACAACATCGCCGAAGGCCAGCCGGTCACCCGCACCAGGGGACGCCCGATCAACTGGCAGGACTGGAGCCCGGACGGACGCTACATCATGTTCGTCAACGACGAGAATGGCGACGAGAACTTGCATTTCTTCGTCGTCGATCCCATGACGCGCGAGCTGCGTGACCTGTCGCCCTATCCCGGGGTTCGTGCCGTGCCGACGCTCTGGTCGCACCTCGTGCCGGGCAAGGTCGCGGTCACCCTCAACGACCGCGATCCGCGCTGGCCCGACGTCTTTCTGATTGATCTGGTGACCGGCGAGAGGTCGTTGGTCTGGGAGAATACGCAAGGTTTCGAGTTCGTCGGTCTGGACTGGCAATTCAAGCCGCGCCATGCCCGCAGCTATGCGCCCGATGGCGGCGCACGGTTGTGGCGGCTGGACGGCGAGACCGCCACGCAATGGTGCGACGTTCCCTTCGAGGCCAGCTGGACGACACGCGTGATGATGTTCGACGACACGGACCGGCATCTGCACATGCTGTCGTGCCTCGAGAGCGACAAAACCGCGCTGATGCAGATCGAATGGGCCACCGGCGAGCAGCGGGTACTGTTTGCGAGCGAGAAGGCCGACATCGTCGATCTCATTCTCGATGGGCGGACGTTCGAGCCGCTCGCGGCGGCCATCGATCCGGGCAAGCAGGAGTGGGAGGCGCTGACGCCGGCGGTGGCTACCGAACTCGCATTGATCAAGGCGGCGTTGCCGGGCCACAGTTTCCATGTCCAGAGCCAGACCGATGACGATCGCCGCTGGATCGTCATGAGCTACTCACCGCAGCAGCCAGCCACCTATCACCTCCTTGACCGGGACAGCCAGACGCTCACCGAACTCTTCACGGCGCGGCCCGAATTGAAGCCGTATGGCCTGGCGCCGATGCAGGTGGTCAACACCCGATCACGCGACGGCCTGAACCTCGTCTCCTACCTGACGCTGCCGGCCGACGTCACGAGCGATCGGCCGCCAAAACCGTTGCCCATGGTGCTGATCGTCCACGGCGGCCCCTGGGGACGCGACATGTTCGCCTATCGGCCGGACCATCAGTGGCTGGCCGATCGGGGCTATGCGGTGCTCTCAGTCAATTATCGGGCGTCGACGGGCTTCGGCAAAGCCTTCGTCGCCGCGAGCGAGAAAGAGCACGCCCGCAACATGCACAACGATCTGCTCGACGTGGTCGCATGGGCGATCAAGGAGGGGATCGCGCAGAAGGACAAGGTTGCGATCTTCGGCGTGTCCTATGGCGGCTACGCCTCGTTCGTCGCCGCGACGTTCACGCCCGATGTGTTCTGCTGCCACGTTCCGGTGGTGGGCATCTCCGACCTCAAGACGCTGCTGGAATCCATGCCGCCCTATTGGGCCGGCTTCGCCGCGTACATGTACCGCAGCTATGGCGATCCCCGCACCGAGGAGGGGCGCCGATTGCTGGCGGAACGTTCGCCCATCAACAAGGTCGAGAACATCAGAAGGCCCATGCTGATCTTCCATGGCGCCAACGACGTCCGCTGCAAGGTAGCCGAGAGCGATACCATCGTGGCCGCCATGCAGGCGAAGAACATCCCGGTGAGCTATGTCGTCTATCCCGACGAGGGCCACGGCTTTGCGAAGCCGGCCAACCGCCTCTCTTATATCGCCATGACCGAAGGCTTCTTCGCGCGGCATCTTGGCGGCGCCTGCGAACCGGCCGGCAACGATCTCGACGGCTCAAGCCACGAGGTTCGGGCAGGGGCCGACGGCCTTATCATGCCCGCCTGATCATGTTCGGATGACCAGCCGTTCCGCTATCGTCAAGGTTTTAATTTACCGCCAATAATACCTGATGGCGACATACACCACGACGAGACAGGCGAAGATCAGCGCCACCGGAAGCTGCGGCTTCGCGTTCGGGTTGCCGCCCGTCACCGCGGTCTTCGGCCGGGTGGCTGGAGGCCGGCGAAACGCCGTGACATTGTCGACCACCGGTTCCTTCGGGCTGGACCGCATCTCGGGCGGCGTTCCGACGCCGCCCATATCGGCGTAATAGGTCCCATACATCAGGCGGATAGTGGCTTCGGTCGCCTCCGCCTCCGGCATGTCATTGAGCAACGCCTTGTAGCTTGCCAGGAAGTTTTGAGCCTCCGCAGGCAGCGACGATGCGCCGTTCAGCTTGGCAATCATTTTCCATGTCGCGAAATCGGCGCGTGCTCGTGTATCAGCGCGCCGCGCGATCATCATATCAGCAGCTTTGACCAAGAGGCCCTCGGGTCTTTTCCGCCCATCCTTCCGGTCAGGCGTTACCGGTTAAAATAAGGAGTAGCCGAATAATAGCGTCGGTCGATTCCCGTAGCACTGTGGAAATAACATCAAGATTTAGACCGAACTGCGAACCCGCCAAGGGGAGCAGGATCAAAATTCCGATCAAGATCAACATCCCGAAGGGTTCCAGTCGGGCCAGCGGTATGGCGAGAACGCGCGGCAGCACGCCGACCGCGACACGGCCGCCGTCCAGCGGCGGTATCGGCATCATGTTGAAGACCGCCAGCAGAACATTGATGAGAACGGAATTTTGTAAGTTGTCAGCGACCCATTTGGCCCCGCCCGGCGGCACCAGGCCGAGCAGATGGAACGCCGCCGCGGCGATCAGGGCGAGCAGGATGTTGGTTGCAGGCCCGGCAAGCGCCACGAGCACCATGCCGGCCCGCAACGGATGCAGGTTACGGAAATTCACCGGCACCGGCTTGGCGTAGCCGAACAGGAACGGCGAATGCGCGAGCAGCAGCATCGCCGGCAATATCAGCGTGCCGAAGGGATCGATGTGGCGGAGCGGGTTGACGCTGACGCGCCCGAGCTTCATCGCCGTGTCGTCGCCAAACGCATAGGCAACGAACCCGTGCGCTGCCTCGTGAAGAGTGATGGCAATGATCAGCGGCAAGACCCAGACCGACAGGTCATAAGCGGACATGTTCAAGCGGTTTATCCCCAATCATGCCTTTGGTTCTCGTGAGAATGATCTTTTTCGGAGAACCGCTCCACACTTTTCCGGTCATGCTCGAACATAGCATGGCTGCCGCCTTGAGGCAGATCAAGGTGGCGGAGCCTCGGCTTAGGGCGCAGCTTCAGGATATTGCGGCAAGCCGTCGTTGAGATGGACCCAGTCCACCTTGTCCGAAACCCAGATGTGCTCCGTCGGCTTGAAGGCGTTGCGGTCGTCGAAGGCGGCGAGGGAGACACCCGCCATGGTGCCGCCGCTCCGGCGCCAGGCGAACAGCCGCGTGCCGCATCGGGGACAGAACACCCGGTCGGTCCGTTCGGACGAGGGAAAGCTCGCGAGTTCACCCTCGATCGTCAGCGCGCTCTTGTCGAACAACGCGCGGGCGAAGAACGGCGCCGCCGTCGACTTCTGGCAGCGGCTGCAGTGGCAAATGCGCACGTTCAGCGGCTCGCCCTCGGTCTTGAAGCGAACCGCGCCGCACAGGCAACCGCCTTCACGTATCATCATCTCACCAGCCAAATTCGTCGGGCATGATCCCGAAAAGTGGGAACCGGTTTTCGGACGAGATCATGCCCCACTTAATAAGTCGCGCGTCCACCGGAGATGTCGAACACTGCACCGGTCGAGAATGAGCAATCTTCCGAGGCAAGCCAGGCGACCATCGCCGCCAGTTCTTCGACCAGAACGAAACGGTTCTTCGGGATCTTCGACAGCATGAAATCGATGTGCTGTTGCGTCAGTTGATCAAAGATCGCGGTTTTTGCCGCGGCCGGCGTCACTGCGTTGACCAGGATGTCATGACCGGCCAATTCCTTGCCGAGCGACTTGGTCAGCGCGATCAGGCCGGCTTTCGAGGCGGAGTAATGCGCCGCGTTGGGATTGCCTTCCTTGCCGGCGATGGAGGCGATGTTGACGATGCGGCCGTAGCCCTGCTTCACCATGGACGGCACGATCGCCTTGCAGCAGATGAAGGGGCCGTCGAGATTGATGCGCAGCACTTTGCGCCATTCCTCGAGATCGGTCTCCCACACCGTCTTGTTGATGCCGGCGATGCCGGCATTGTTCACCAGGATGTCGATCTTGCCGAGTGCCTTCAGCGTCTCGTCGCGGGTCTTTTCCACGTTCGCGGGATCGGTGACGTCGACCTTGAAGGCGGTGACGGCCGAGCCGATTTCCTTTGCGGTCTTTTCCGCAAGCGGCTGGTCGGCATCCCAGATCGCGACCTTGGCGCCGGACGCCACGAAGCGCTCGGCGATCGCGCGCCCAAATCCCTGCGCACCGCCGGTGACGACGGCGCTCCTGCCGTTCAGATCGATCTTGTTCATAGGATTAATCCTCTCATTTTAATTCTTTGTCTTGGCACCGGCAGTCGTCTCCCTCGCCCCGCTCTTGCGGGGAGAGGGTGGGGTGAGGGGCTGTCTCCGCACACTCGATAGACCGAGTTCGCGGAGGCAGCCCCTCACCCGGCGCTTCGCGCCGGCCTCTCCCCGCAAGCGGGGCGAGGCGAAGAAAGAACTAAAGCGTCCAGCCGCCGTCGATGACATGGGCGACGCCGGTGGTGAAGGCGCTTTCGTCGCTGGCGAGATAGAGCGCGAGCGAAGCGATCTCTTCGGCGGTGCCGAGCCGTCCCATCGGCTGGCGCGAGACGAACATCTCGCGGCCGCCGGGGCCTGCCGCCGCCGCACGCTGCAGCATCGAGGGCGTCTCGATGGTGCCGGGGCAGATGCAGTTGCAGCGAATGCCCTTGCCGATGAAGTCGACCGCGACCGAGCTCGTCAGCGCCGCGACGGCGGCTTTGGTCGCACCGTAGACGTAGCGGTTCGGCGCGGCCTTGAACACGCCGGCGGCCGAGGCAATGTTGACGATTGCGCCGCGGCCCTGTTCGAGCATGCCGGGAAGGAACGCGCGGATCGTGCGATGCATCGATTTGACGTTGAGGTCGAAGGAGAAGTCCCAGTCCTCATCCGAGCAGTCCAGCACCGTGCCGTTATGGACGAAGCCCGCGGCGTTCAAGAGGATGTCGACCTTGCCGACGCGCTTGGCGGCCGCCGCGACGGCCGCGCTGTCACGGACGTCGAGCTTGGCCACGTCGGCGATGCCGTCATTTTTCAGCGATGCAAGGGCCTTCTCGTCGATGTCGGTCACGTAAACGGTCGCGCCCTCGCGCGCGAAGGCGAGCGCACAGGCACGCCCGATTCCGGCGGCGGCTGCGGTCACGAAAGCGCGTTTGCCCTTGAGGCGATCTGCCATTTTTCTTCTCCTTGTTCTTGCTCCGTCATTGCGAGGAGCAAAGCGACGAGGCAATCCAGACCGTCACCGCGGAGGGATTTCTGGATTGCTTCGCTGCGCTCGCAATGATGGCGATGGCTTCTCGCAAATGACGGCGACAGCCTCAATGATTATCCCTGGCGACGCCGACCTTGCCGGCGATGTCGTGATAGCGCGTGGCCAATTCCATGCAGGCACCGGTTGACTGCTGACCGACGGTCTGGCGATAGAGCTCCTGCCACGGCGTCTGATGCGCCGGGTAGGGGAAGCCGCCCTTGGCCTTCAGCTCGGCCTGGCGTTTCTTCACCTCGTCGTCCGAAATCAGGATGTTGGCCGAGCCCTTGTTGAGGTCGATCCGCACCTTGTCGCCGGTCCTCAGGATCGCGAGCCCGCCATCGGCGGCGGCCTCCGGGGAGGCGTTGAGGATCGACGGCGAGCCTGACGTGCCCGACTGCCGTCCGTCGCCGATGCAGGGCAAAGCGAGGATGCCGCGTTTGATCAGCGCGGCCGGCGGCTGCATGTTCACGACCTCGGCGCCGCCGGGATAGCCGATCGGGCCGGCGCCGCGGATGAACAGCACGCAGTGCTCGTCGATCTCGAGCGCGGGATCGTCGATCCGCTCGTGATAATCCTCAGGCCCCTCGAACACGATGGCGCGGCCCTCGAACGCGTTGAGATCCTTCGGATTGCTCAGATAGCGGTCGCGGAATTCCTTGGAGATGACGCTGGTCTTCATGATCGCGGAATCGAAGAGATTACCGCGCAGCACCAGGAAGCCGGCGTCCTTTACCAGCGGCTTGTCATAGGCATGGATCACGTCGCCGTCGGGCTTTGGCGCCTCGCGGCAATTGTCGCCCATGCCGCGGCCGTTCACCGTCTTGGCATCCTCATGGATGCGCTTGTGCGCCATCAGCTCGCGCACCACGGCCGGCACGCCGCCGGCGCGGTGAAATTCCTCGCCGAGATAGAAGCCGGCCGGCTGCATGTTGACCAGCAACGGCACGTCGTGGCCGTGCGTCTGCCAGTCGTCGATCGACAGCTCCACGCCGATGTGGCGGGCCAGCGCGTTGATATGGATCGGCGCATTGGTCGAGCCGCCGATCGCGGAATTGACCACGATGCAGTTCTCGAACGCCTTGCGGGTCAGAATGTCCGACGGCTTCAGGTCTTCCCAGACCATGTCGACGATGCGTTTGCCCGTATCGTAGGCGATCTGGGCGCGCTCGCGATAGGGCGCCGGGATCGCCGCGCAGCCCGGCAGCGACATGCCGAGCGCCTCGGCCAGCGAGTTCATGGTCGAGGCGGTGCCCATCGTGTTGCAATGGCCGACCGAGGGGGCCGAGGAGGCCACGATGTCCATGAACTCCTCATAGTCGATCTCGCCGGCCGCCAGCCGTTCGCGGGATTTCCACACGATGGTGCCGGAGCCGGTGCGCTCGCCGCCATGCCAGCCGTTCAGCATCGGCCCGCCCGAGAGCACGATGGCGGGCAGATTGACGGTCGCCGCCGCCATCAGGCAGGCCGGCGTCGTCTTGTCGCACCCGGTCGTCAGCACCACGCCGTCCAGGGGATAGCCGAACAGGACTTCGACCAGCCCGAGATAGGCGAGGTTGCGGTCCAGCGCCGCCGTCGGCCGCTTGCCGGTCTCCTGGATCGGGTGGGTTGGAAACTCCATCGCGATACCACCGGCGGCGCGGATGCCTTCACGGACCCGGTGTGCCAGTTCGAGATGGTGGCGGTTGCACGGCGACAGGTCATTGCCGGTCTGGGCGATGCCGATGATCGGCATGCCGGATTGCAGCTCCTGCCGCGTCAGCCCATAATTCAGGTAGCGCTCCAGATAGAGCGCGGTCATCCCGGGGTTGTGGGGGTTGTTGAACCACTCGCGGGAACGGAGTTTGCGTCTGGTGACGCCGGTGACGGGCTTGTTCATGGTTTCTCCCGCAGCGCACACGCCTTTTTATTGTGCGATCGTGCGTCGTTCTGATTTTGGACCAATGTTTACACCACTTCGCAAATTCGGGCACGAGGGGCAAGACGTACGACTTTGATCCAACGACATCCTCAAAAAAGTCTGATAAGAGCCTGACGAACAACAGCAAGACCGCGGCCTCAACCGCGAGGGTTGGTCAGATCGGGAGGGATTATATGTCGTCCGTGCAAATTCGCGACGTGCGAAAATCGTTTGGTGGCTTTGAGGTTTTGCACGGCGTGACCATCCCGATCGAGGACGGCGAATTCGTCGTTCTGGTCGGCCCATCCGGCTGCGGCAAGTCGACCTTGCTCCGGATGCTTGCCGGGCTCGAAAACATCACCTCCGGAACCATCTCGATCGGCGACCGCGTCGTCAACAATGTCCAGCCCAAGGAGCGGGACATTGCGATGGTGTTCCAGAACTACGCGCTCTATCCGCACATGACGGTCGCCGACAATATGGGCTTCTCGATGAAGCTGCGCGGCGCGAACACCGCCGACATCAAGAAGGGCGTGGCGCGCGCCGCCGAGATCCTGGCACTGACGCCGCTGCTCGAGCGCTATCCCCGGCAACTCTCCGGCGGCCAGCGCCAGCGCGTGGCGATGGGCCGCGCCATCGTGCGCGATCCGCAGGTGTTCCTGTTCGACGAGCCGCTCTCCAACCTCGACGCCAAGCTGCGCGTTGCGATGCGCACCGAGATCAAGGAGCTGCATCAGCGCCTGAAGACCACGACCGTCTATGTCACCCACGACCAGATCGAGGCGATGACCATGGCCGACAAGATCGTCGTGATGCATGACGGCATCGTCGAGCAGATCGGCACGCCGCTCGAACTCTACGACAAGCCCGACAACCAGTTCGTGGCCGGCTTCATCGGCTCGCCCGCGATGAATTTCCTCAAGGGCAAGGTCAAGGCGAACGGCTCGCTTGGTTTCGAGGGGCCGAACGGGGTCAAGCTGCCGCTCAAATCGGCGCCGTCCAGTTCCGACGGCCAGCCCGCGGTCTATGGCGTGCGGCCCGAGCATTTCACCATCGCCGACGACGGCGCGGAGGCGGAGATCGTCGTGGTCGAACCGACGGGCTCGGAGACACAGGTCTTCGCCAAGCTCGGCGGCGAGCAAGTGGTCGCCGTGTTCCGCGAACGACACCAGTTCAATCCGGGCGACAAGGTCCGGTTGAAGCCCGATCCGGGGCTCGTCCATCTGTTCGACGAGTCGTCCGGAAAACGGCTGAACTCTTAAGACCAAAAAGCAATCAAAATTAAAATCCAAAATTAAATCAGAGGGAGAGACGACCATGCAGGACTTTACCCGCCGTACCCTGCTTCAGGGCGGCACCGCGCTGGCGGCGGCCGGCGCGTTGACCGGGCCGGCGCTGTTTGACTTTGCCAAAGCCTGGGCGCAGAGCGCGCCGTGGAAGGCAGAGCCGGGCGCCAAGCTGACGGTGATGCGCTGGAAGCGCTTCGTGCCGGCGGAGGACGACGCCTTCAACGCGATGGTCGCCGCATTCAAGTCGGCGACCGGTACCGAGATGAACGTGTTCAGCGAATCCTTCGAGGACGTGCAGCCGAAAGCATCGGTCGCGGCGAACACCGGCTCCGGCCTCGATATCGCCTGGGGCCTGCACACGTTGCCGCAGCTCTTTCCGACCAAGGTTCTGAAGATGAACGACGTCGCCGACTATCTCGGCCAGAAATACGGCGGCTGGACCGAAGCAGCGGCGAAGACCTGCAAGAGCGGCAACGACTGGCTCGGCATTCCAGTTGCTACGATCGGCGGCTACCTGACTTATCGCAAGTCGGCGGTCGAGAAGGCCGGCTTCAAGCAGGTGCCCTCCGACTTCCCGGCCTATCTCGAACTCTGCAAGGCGTTGAAGGCGAACAACACGCCGGCCGGCTTCGCGCTCGGTCATGCCACCGGCGACGCCAATGCCTGGGTCCACAACATCCTGTGGGGCCATAATGCCTGGACCGTCGACAAGGACGACAAGGTCAGCATCAACTCGCCGGAGACGGTGAAGGCGCTGGAATACGCCAAGCAGTTGTCGGACACCTTCATTCCCGGCGTCGCCTCCTGGAACGACTCCTCCAACAACAAGGCGTTCCTGTCGGGCGAACTGTACCTGACCTCGAACGGCATCTCGATCTATATCGCGGCCAAGGACGATCCCGCCAAGAAGGAGCTGGCCGACGACATCGATCACGCGCTGTGGCCGGTCGGACCGCTGGGCAAGCCGACCGAACTTCAGCTTGCGGTGCCGATCCTCGCGTTCAACTTCACCAAATATCCAAACGCAGCGAAGGCCTTCATCGCCTTCATGCTGGAGAAGGAGAACTTCGATAAGTGGCTGACAGGAGCGCGGGGTTATCTCACCCATACGCTCAACGCCTATGACGCGGCGCCGGTCTGGACGGCAGACCCGAAGAACGCAGTGTTCGGTCAGGCGTCCAAGCGCGCGTTGCCGGCCTCCGGCATCGGCACGCCCGGCGAGAAGGCGGCAACCGCGATCGCGGATTTCATCGTGGTCGACATGTTCGCCAACTACTGCACCGGCGCAAAGGACGCCAAGGGCGCTGTCTCCGAAGCCGAGCGGCAGTTGAAGCGGATCTATCGCGGCTAAATTGAAGACGTGCGGGCGGCGGATCACCGCCGCCCGTTCACACTGTAATGACATCGGGGAACGCCATGGCTGATCTTGCCCTCGCGCCGCAGCGCGCCAAGCCGGAAATCCGTGAAGCGACCGCGTGGGATCAGCTCAGGCATAACAAGAACTGGCTCGGCTTCTGGTTCATGATGCCGGCGATGGCGTTCCTGATCTTCTTCCTGGCCTATCCGCTCGGGCTCGGCGTCTGGCTCTCCTTCACCGACACCCGCATCGGCCGCATCGGGCAATTCATCGGCACCGAGAACTACGAGTGGCTGTGGGACGACTCGATCTTCTGGCTCTCGGTGTTCAACACGCTGCTCTACACCTTCGTCGCCAGCGCCTTCAAATTCGCCATCGGGCTCTATCTCGCGCTGCTGTTGAACGAGAACATGCCGTTCAAGGCGATGCTGCGCGCGATGGTGCTGATCCCCTTCATCGTGCCGACCGTGCTGTCGGCGCTGGCGTTCTGGTGGATCTTCGATTCGCAATTCTCGATCATCTCGTGGTCGCTCAAGCATCTCGGCCTGATCACGCAGAACATCAATTTTCTCGGCGATACGACATGGGCGCGGATCTGCGTGATCTTCGCCAATATCTGGCGCGGCGTGCCTTTCGTCGCGATCACGCTGCTCGCGGGATTGCAGACCGTGCAGCCCTCGCTCTATGAGGCCGCGACGCTCGACGGCGCGACGCGCTGGCAGATGTTCCGCCACATCACCTATCCGCTGCTCACCCCGATCATCGCGGTCGTGATGACGTTCTCGGTGCTGTTCACCTTCACCGACTTCCAGCTGATCTGGGCGATGACCCGCGGCGGCCCGGTCAACGCCACGCATCTGATGGCAACCTTGTCCTATCAGCGCGCGATCATTGCAGGGCAATTGGGCGAGGGCGCCGCGATTTCCAGCGCCATGATCCCGTTCCTGCTCGCCGCGATCATGGTGTCCTGGTTCGGCTTGCAGCGCCGCAAATGGCAGCAGGGTGAAAACAATGACTGATCTCGGCGGCGCTGAGTCATTTTGTCGCGAACGGGGCAAGCCCCGCGCGCGCTGCCGCAAGTGGCAGCAGGGAGAGAGCAATGACTGATGTGCTGTTGTCCCTGCGAACGCAGGGACCCATACCGCGGAATCTATCGGTTAACCTGAGCTGGCGGACGACCTTTGTCCCAAACAAAGTCCTGTGGTTATGGGTCCCTGCGTTCGCAGGGACGACGGTGAGAGGGTTGCGCCATGACTGATCTTCCCGCCCAAAAGCTCGACCTCAAGTCCATCCTCTCGGCCCCGGCACGGGTCGATAACAGCGAAGGCATGAGCTATCTGCAGTCCGTGCCGAAGCGGCTGGTCACGCTCTATCTGCCGCTTTCGATCATCGTCGTGATCCTGCTGTTTCCGTTCTACTGGATGGCGCTGACCTCGGTGAAGCCGGACGACCAGCTTCTCGATCTCGATAAGTTCAACCCGTTCTGGACCTGGAATCCGACCTTCAAGCATTTCCATAAGCTGTTGTTCGAGAGCTATTATCCGCACTGGCTGTGGAACACGATGTATGTCGCGGTGTGCGCCACCATTCTCTCGATCATCGCGAGCGTGCTCGCGGCCTACGCGATCGTGCGCTTGCGCTACAAGTACGCCCATGTCGTCGGCGGGCTGATCTTCCTGGCCTATCTGGTGCCGCCGTCGATCCTGTTCATTCCGCTCGCGACGGTGGTCTTCCAATACGGCCTGTTCGACTCGCCGCTCGCGCTGATCCTGACCTACCCGACCATTCTGATTCCGTTCTCGACCTGGCTCTTGATGGGCTATTTCAAGACCATTCCGTTCGAACTGGAGGAATGCGCGCTGATCGATGGCGCGAGCCGCTGGCAGATCCTGGTCAAGATCGTGCTGCCGCTCGCGATCCCCGGGCTGATCTCGGCCTTCATCTTCTGCTTCACGCTGTGCTGGAACGAGTTCATCTACGCGCTGACCTTCCTGCAATCGACCCAGAACAAGACGGTGCCGGTCGCGATCGTCAACGAATTCGTCGATGGCGACATCTACCGCTGGGGCGCGCTGATGGCGGGCGCGCTGGCCGGCTCGCTACCGCTGGTCATCCTTTACGCGTTCTTCGTTGAGCATTATGTGTCGGCCATGACCGGAGCCGTGAAGGAATAGGCGCGCGGGGCCGGCGCACAAGAATTACAAAAAAAGGAGTTGGCTCTTGCACGTATTGGTCCTGGGCGCGGCCGGCATGGTCGGTCGCAAGCTCGTTGAGCGGCTGTTGCACGACGGCCGGCTCGGCAAAACCGAGATCACCCGTCTGACCCTTCAGGACGTCGTAGCACCGAACAAGCCCGAGAAGGCGGGATGCGCGGTCGACATCGTCGCGGGCGATTTCGCCGTCGCAGGCTTTGCCGAGAAGCTCATCGCGGGCCGGCCCGACGTGATCTTCCATCTCGCGGCGATCGTCTCCGGCGAGGCCGAGCTCGATTTCGACAAGGGCTATCGGATCAATCTCGACGGCACCCGGATGCTGCTCGACGCCATCCGCCTGGTCGGCGGCGGCTATAAGCCGCGCGTGGTGTTCACGTCCTCGATCGCGGTATTCGGTGCGCCGTTTCCCGATGCGATCGGCGACGAGTTCTTCCACACGCCGCTGCTGAGCTACGGCACCCAGAAGGCGATCGGCGAACTTTTGCTCGCGGATTATTCGCGCCGCGGCTTCCTCGACGGCATCGGCATCCGCCTGCCGACCATCTGCATCCGGCCGGGCCTGCCGAACAAGGCGGCCTCAGGCTTCTTCTCCAACATCCTGCGCGAACCGCTCGCCGGGAAGGAGGCGATCCTGCCGGTATCGGAAGATGTCCGCCACTGGCACGCCACGCCGCGCTCGGCGGTCGGGTTCCTGCTGCATGCCGGCACCATGGATCTCGCGGCGGTCGGTCCGCGCCGCAACCTCACCATGCCCGGCCTTTCCGCAACCGTCGGCGAGCAGATCGCGGCGCTGAAACGGGTGGCGGGCGACAAGGTCGCAGCAAGAATCAAGCGTGAGCCGGATCCCTTCATCGTGGGCATCGTCGCAGGCTGGCCGCGGAACTTCGAGGCCAAACGGTCGCGTGAGCTTGGTTTCACGACCGCAGAGCATAGCTTCGATGACATCATCCGTATTCACATCGAGGACGAATTGGGTGGTAAGTTCGTTTCCTGACATCAGGAACGTCCCGGGAGATCAGTCATGACAGCCAGCATCGTCGGATGGGCGCATACGCCGTTCGGCAAGTTCGATACCGAAACCGTCGAGAGCCTTGTGGTCAAGGTTGCGAACGAGGCGATGGCCGATGCCGGCATCTCGGCCGCCGATGTCGACGAGATCGTGCTCGGGCATTTCAACGCGGGCTTCTCGGCGCAGGACTTCACGGCCTCGCTGGTGTTGCAGGCCGATCCGGCGCTGCGCTTCAAGCCGGCGACGCGGGTCGAGAACGCCTGCGCCACCGGCTCGGCGGCCGTGCATCAAGGCGTCCGCGCGATCGCGGTTGGCGCGGCCAAATTCGTGCTGGTGGTCGGCGTCGAGCAGATGACGCGTACCCCGGGCCCCGAGATCGGCCGCAACCTGTTGAAGGCGTCGTACCTGCCGGAAGACGGCGAGGTGGTCGGCGGTTTCGCCGGCGTGTTCGGCAAGATCGCACAAAGCTATTTCCAGAAATATGGCGACCAGTCTGATGCGCTGGCGATGATCGCGGCGAAGAACCACAAGAATGGCGTTGCCAATCCCTATGCGCAGATGCGCAAGGATTTCGGCTTCGAGTTCTGTCGCGCGGAAAGCGAGAAGAATCCCTACGTCGCGGGTCCCCTGAAGCGCACCGACTGCTCACTGGTGTCCGACGGCGCGGCCGCGATCGTGCTGACGGATTCCGAGACCGCGAAGGGCATGGGCAAGGCGGTCAACTTCCGCGCCACCGCGCATGCGCAGGATTTCCTGCCGATGTCCAAGCGCGACATCCTGCAGTTCGAGGGTTGCACGGTCGCCTGGCAGCGCGCGCTGGAAAAGGCCGGCGTCGCGCTCTCCGATCTCTCCTTTGTCGAGACGCATGACTGCTTCACGGTCGCCGAACTGATCGAATATGAAGCGATGGGCCTGACGCCGAAGGGGCAGGGCGCCCGCGCGATCAAGGAAGGGTGGACGCAGAAGGACGGCAAGCTGCCGGTCAATCCGTCCGGTGGCTTGAAAGCCAAAGGCCATCCGATCGGCGCGACCGGCGTCTCCATGCATGTGATGACGGCGATGCAGCTCACCGGGCAAGCGCCCGAAGGCATGCAACTGAAGAATCCCCAGCTCGGCGGCATCTTCAACATGGGCGGTGCCGCGGTGGCAAATTACGTCTCGGTGCTCGAGCCGGCGAAGTAAGAAGTAAGAAGGCGAGGTCTCTCGCCACCGTCGTCCCGGCCTTTTGCCGGGACCCATACGGCGTTGTCCTATCCGTGATGCGATGACTGCGGAGGTTCGGCGTAAAACAACTGACGCCTGTGGTCATGAGTCCCCGCGTTCGCGGGGACGACGCAAGTGGCGGCGTCTCGCCAATGCTCGGTTGACCGGGACGACAGCGTTGGTCGCGACGGACACGCGCGCATCAAAACACTGAGAGGTCGGCGACAAATCGTCCCAACTTCCATCAGGAAAGCTTATCCCCACGATCACCAAACTCGATTTTACCTAATCGCTTGGTTTCTTTAGAAAGGCTCCAACTCGGAGCAACCAAACCATGCACAGCACGGCAGGAGACAATCATGGATGACGTCACCAAGTGCCCGTTTTCGGGCGGCAGCCACGGACATAGCAATCGCGACTGGTGGCCGAACCAGCTGGACCTCAGCGTTCTCCATCAGCACTCCAACCTGTCGGACCCGATGGGCGAGGCGTTCGATTACGCCAAGGAATTCAAGACCCTCGACCTCAACGCTGTGATCAAGGATCTGCATGCCCTGATGACGGACTCGCAGGAATGGTGGCCGGCCGACTTCGGCCATTACGGGCCGCTGTTCATTCGCATGTCGTGGCACAGCGCGGGCACTTATCGCATTGGCGACGGCCGCGGCGGCGCCGGAGCGGGCCAGCAGCGTTTCGCGCCGCTCAATAGCTGGCCGGATAACGCCAACCTCGACAAGGCTCGCCGGCTGCTGTGGCCGATCAAGCAGAAATATGGCCGGAAGATTTCCTGGGCTGACCTGATCATTCTCACCGGCAACGTCGCGCTGGAGTCGATGGGCTTCAAGACCTTCGGTTTCGCCGGCGGCCGGCCGGACGTCTGGGAGCCCGAGCAGGACGTCTATTGGGGTCCTGAAGGCAAATGGCTGGCGGACGAGCGCTATAGCGGCGATCGCGAGCTCTCGGGCCATCTCGGCGCCGTGCAGATGGGCCTGATCTACGTCAATCCGGAAGGGCCGAACGGCAAGCCGGATCCGGCTGCTGCTGCGCGCGACATTCGCGAGACGTTCCGCCGCATGGCCATGAATGACGAGGAGACGGTCGCACTGATTGCCGGCGGTCACTCTTTCGGCAAGACGCACGGCGCCGGCGATGCGACGCTGGTAGGTGCGGAGCCGGAAGGCGCCGACATCGAGGCGCAGGGCCTCGGCTGGGCGAGCAAATATGCCTCGGGCCTTGGGGCCGATGCGATCACCAGCGGCCTTGAAGTCACCTGGACCACGACGCCGACGAAGTGGAGCAACGACTTCTTCGACAATCTGTTCGGCTTCGAATGGGAGCTGACCAAGAGCCCGGCCGGCGCCCATCAGTGGACACCGAAGAATGGCGGCGGCGCCGGCACGGTGCCGGACGCATACGACAAGTCGAAGCGTCACGCGCCCTCGATGCTGACGACCGACCTCGCGTTGCGGGTCGACCCGGCCTACGAGAAGATCTCGAAGCGCTTCCACGAGAATCCGGATCAGTTTGCGGACGCGTTTGCCCGCGCCTGGTACAAGCTCACGCATCGCGACATGGGTCCTCGCGTGCGCTATCTCGGCCCGCTCGTTCCGAAGGAAGAGCTGCCGTGGCAGGACCCGGTCCCCGCGGTGGATCACCCGCTGGTCGACGAGAAGGACATTGCTGCGCTCAAGGCGAAGATCCTCGCTTCGGGCCTGTCCGTGTCCCAGCTGGTCTCGACGGCCTGGGCGTCGGCCTCGACGTTCCGTGGCTCCGACAAGCGCGGCGGAGCAAACGGCGCGCGCATTCGCCTCGCTCCGCAGAAGGACTGGGAGGTCAATCAGCCGGCCGAACTCGCCAACGTGCTGAAGACGCTCGAAGGCATCCAGAAGGAGTTCAATGCTTCCGCCGGAAAGAAGAAGGTCTCGCTCGCAGACCTGATCGTTCTCGGCGGCAGCGCGGCCGTCGAAGCGGCGGCGAAGAAAGCCGGACACGACGTGAAGGTCCCCTTCACGCCGGGCCGCACCGACGCGTCTCAGGAACAGACCGACATCGAGTCGTTCTCCGTCATCGAGCCGGTCGCTGACGGCTTCCGCAACTATCTCCGCGGCAAGCAATACGCCTCCGCCGAGGAGATGCTGGTGGACAGGGCGCAATTGCTGACGCTGACGGCGCCGGAACTGACGGCGCTCGTCGGCGGCCTGCGCGTGCTCGGCGCCAATGCCGGGCATTCCACGCATGGCGTCCTCACCGACCGGCCCGAGACGCTGACCAACGACTTCTTCGTCAACCTGCTCGACATGCGCACGCATTGGCAGCCGTCGGCCGGCTCCGAAGGCGTGTTCGAGGGACGCGACCGGAAGTCCAAGGACGTCAAGTGGACCGGCACCCGCGCCGACCTCGTCTTCGGCTCGCACTCGCAGCTCCGCGCACTCGCGGAAGTCTATGCGAGCTCCGACTCGAAGGAGAAGTTCGTCAACGACTTCGTGAAGGCCTGGACCAAGGTGATGAACCTCGATCGCTTCGATCTCGCCGGCTGATACGAAAGGCCAAACTGAGTAGGGTGGGCAAAGGCGCGAAGCGCCGTGCCCACCTTTTTCTTTGGTAGGTCATGGTGCGCGTTCGCTGATGCCGCTTGATCGCGACAGCAACAAACGGGGTAGGGTGGGCAAAGCGAAGCGTGCCCACCGCTCTTGTGATATTTTTTGGATAGACGGTGGGCACGGCGCAATGCGCCTTTGCGCACCCTATCGACTCCTGGTTCGGGCACACTCCATCGTCGTCCCGGCCTTGCGCCGGGACCCATACCGCGTTGTGCTATCGATGAGGCAATGCAGGTAAAGGCTCTTACGAAAAGCGCAGAAGCCGCTACTATTCAGAGAACAAACTCTGACTCCAAGGCCCCGACCGGGGCTCTGCGTTTCACTGGGAGGACCATGTGCATACATCGTTTCGGAAGGCGCTTCTGACCACCTGCATCTTGAGCGCAACGCTCGCTCTGGCGGCGCCGGCATTTGCTGCGGATGTGCCTGACGCCTGCGAAAGCTACACGGCCGCCGTCACCGGCGGGCCGCTGCCGCCGCAGGACTCCGAGACGGTGGTGATCCGCTGGCTCGGCAACGCCAATTACGAATTTGCCTACAAAGGCAAGGTCTATCTGTTCGACGCTTATTTCGATCGCACGCCGCGCAGCCACAAGCTCGGCTTCACGGCCGCCGACGTAAAGACGGCCGCGGGGATTTTTGTCTCGCACGCGCATTTCGACCATATTTCGGATATCGGTCCCGTCTCGCGACAGACCGGCGCGCCCGTCGTCGGTGCACCGATCACGGCCGAGATCGCCAAGAAGCTTGGCACGCCGGAGCAGCAGATCGTCGTTGCCAACGGCGGCGAGTCCATGAAGTTCGGCGATGCCACGGTCGAGATCGCGCTTGCGGAGCATTCGACGATCCAGCCGGGTCTCATCGACATTTATGCGAGCCTTTACAAGAACGACTCGCCGCCGTTTACGGATGACGAGAACAAGGAGCTTGCGGAGGTAAGGTCGCGCGGGACCTTCGATCCCAAGGTTATCAAGGAGGGCACGCTGGCCTATGCGCTCACGTTCCCGTCGGGCTTCAAGGCCGTGCTGATCGGCAGCACAGGGCCGATTACGCCGGGCGTGCGGGCGCTGGCCGAAAAGCTCGGGCCGGTCGATGTCGCGATCGCCGCTTATCAGGTGCATGCGGTCTCCGACACCCAGATCGAATACACTTGGCCATTCATCGCGTTGTTCAAGCCGAAGCTGTTTCTGCCCGCGCATCACGATGCGTTGCCGCCGACCTGGGTTGATCTCGGCCTCGCGCCGCTGTTCGACAAGATCCGCGCCGAGATGCCGGGTACCGCCTTCCTCGCGCCACTCTACCGCTCGCCGATCTGCGTCTCGGCGGCCGGACCCGACAAGGGCAAGGTGGTGTCGTTTAAATACTAGAGCATGATCCGGAAAAGTGCGTAGCGGTTTTCCTCGCGACAAACGCGGAACGCGTTTGCGCGGAGATCATGCTCAATCAAAGACCTAAAGCGCGATGCTGATTCAACCTGACCTCATCGCGCTTTAGGCGGCGTGCTTAGCGCGCCCACACCGTGTCTTCCGTCCAGCCGAGATCGGCGAACTCGGCTGCCCGCAGTGGCGCCTCGTCGATGGCGAAGAACTCGTCGAGTTGCGGTGGTTCGATGCCCGTTGCGGACAGCATCGCATGCGCCTGGCCGCGATGATGGATCTGGTGCTGAAAGAGATGCATGAGAAGCCGGTCGCATCGCTCCGTTTGAACCCGTGTGTCGCGATTGACCCGCACGATTTCGTTCAGCGCGCCGGGCGTGAGCGCGTTGCAGATTGCGACCAGGCGCTTGTCGATGGCAGCTTGCGCTTGCCGGAGTTCTGCGGCGGTCCGATGTGGCACGTCGTTCGCCCATGCCTTGGGACCGAGCCATCCGCCCTCGAGCGCATCCACGTAGAACAGGTCGACGACGTAGATGTGGTTCAGCGTCAGCTGCAGGCTGGGGAAGAAGCCGGTCCGTTCGGCTTCGAAATCCTGCTGGCTCAGCTTCATGCATGCGCATGAGCAGCCGGTGGTTGGCCCAGGCGTTGTTGAAGGCAAACGCACGATAAGTCTGAGCCAGGCTGGCAGGCATGTCGGTTGCTCGCGTCAGGTCATTGCCAAACGCCATCATACCGGCTTTGGCATTCATTTCGACGTCGCCTTTTGGCGCAGCCGGTCAGGATGCCCCGGGCCAAGCGGTTCCTCAGAACGGCGAGCCGCCTTGATGAATCGATTTTCAATCGCGCTTTCGCTGCAGCCGCTCCAGGCGCAGTCTTTGCGCTCTCATGCGTTTTGTCTCTTCATCAAGTGCTTGCATGTCCTCGTCGCGTCGCTCGGTCCTGGATTTTACCTCGTCGTTGCCCCGGAGCTTTTTCAGCGTTTTTTCGACTGAGAGTTTGGTCGTTTCGGCCATGGCAATCCTCGTGTCTCAACGACAAGCGTCCGGCGATCTCGCCACGTGCTGCTCAGCTATGTCATCGGCCCCAGGCCGATGGATCTGCAGTTCTGGCCGGGCGCCGTGACGCCGCCGGATCGCGCATGGATCGTCATGCGGTTCGATGGCGTTTCGGTCCGCTCCCTGATCGTGGCAGCGGCGCGGCGTGATTATCCCGGTCCTGCGTGTTCCATCAGGTCGCGCGCTGGCGACCTGCGAACAGGCCATAGATGAACAGGACGATGATCGCGCCGACGATGCCACCCATGAATCCTGCAGCTTCTCCGGGTTTATACCAGCCGATGGTTTGACCGAGATAAGTCGCGACGAACGCGCCGACAATTCCCAAAATGGCCGTCAGAATAAAGCCACTCGGCTCGCTTTTGTCGCCGGGCATGATGAACTTGGCAATCACGCCAACGATAAAGCCAATGATGATCGTCCAAATGATGCTCATCTCATTGCTCCTATCCTGAACCAGGCATCTGGCATCCGGGATGCTGCGACAGCTCAGGGCAGGGCGGGTTTGATGCAGATCAAGGTACTCAACGAGACGGGAGCGGCCTCGCCGAGCAGCCATAAGGTCCGGGGAACACTTGATTGGCATCCTCCGGCAGCCGGACGTGGTCAAGCCCGGCGCATGCCTCCATACGTCCGGCGCCCTTGATCTCGGCGACCCCCTGCCGTTAGTTGGCCCAAGAGCAAGTCAAGACCAGGTCGAGACCGGAACAGGGAGCGAGCGTCATCATGGGCCCATTGGAAGGCATCAAGGTCATCGACATGACGACCGTGCTGATGGGGCCTTATGCGACCCAGACGCTCGGCGACTACGGCGCCGACATCATCAAGGTGGAGTCGCTCGACGGCGACGTGACCCGGCTGATCGGGCCGACCCGGCATCCCGGCATGGGGCCGGTGTTTCTCAATACCAACCGCGGCAAGCGCTCGATCTGCCTCGATTTGAAGAAGACCGCCGGCCGCGACGCCGTGCTGCGGCTGGCCGAGCAGGCCGACGTGCTTATCTACAATGTGCGGCCGCAGGCGATGGCGCGGCTCGATCTCGGCTATGACGCCGTCGCCAAGCGCAATCCGCGCCTGGTCTATGCCGGTGTGTTCGGCTTCGGCCAGGGCGGTCCCTATGCGGCGAAACCCGCCTATGACGACCTGATCCAGGGTGCGACGGCGCTGCCGGCCCTGATGGCGCAGACCAGTGATGGTGTGCCGCGCTATGTGCCGAATGCGCTGGTCGACCGCATCGTGGGCCTCACCGCCGTCGGCGCGATCTGCGCGAGCCTCGTTCATCGCGACCGCACCGGACGGGGCCAGCGGGTCGATATCCCGATGTTCGAGACCATGGCGGGCTTCGTGATGGGCGACCACATGGGCGGCCTCACTTACGAGCCGCCGCTCGACAAGGGCGGCTATGCGCGGCACCTGTCGCGCGACCGCCGGCCGTACAAGACCGCCGACGGCTATATCAGCGTGATCGTCTATAACGACAAGCAGTGGGAGAACTTCTTCCATGCGACCGGCCGCGACGATCTGCGCAAGGACCCGAAATTCGCGACCTTCGCCGGCCGCGCCGCCAACATCGACACCGTCTATGGCGAGCTTGCGCGCATCTTCACGACGCGCACCACCGCCGAATGGACAGAGTTGCTGACCAAGGCCGACGTGCCCGTAATGCCGATGCACGATCTCGAAAGCATCCTCGAGGATCCGCATCTGAAAGCCACGAACTTCTTTCCCGTCGTCGATCATCCGACCGAAGGCCGGATCCGCAGCATGAAGGTGTCGACGACATGGTCGGAGACGCCGGCCGAGACGGTCCGGCTCGCGCCGCGGCTCAACGAACATGGCGAGGAGATTCTGCGCGAGGCCGGCTTTTCCGAGGACGAGATCGCCGCCATGGTGCGCGACGGCGTCACGCGGCCGCCGCCAGCAGCATAAGGTAACCCCCAAGGTAACTGCATGGATTTCGCACTCACCGCCAACCAGGATTCCATCCGCGATGCGGTCGCAAAAATCTGCGCGCGCTTCGACGACGCCTATTGGTTGAAGAAGGACAAGGAGGGCGGTTACCCCGCCGACTTCCACAAGGCCTTGGCGGATGCCGGATGGCTCGGCATCTGCATTCCCGAGGAATTTGGCGGCTCCGGCCTCGGCATTCTCGATGCCGCGATCATGATGCGGACCATCGCGGAATCCGGCGCAGGCATGTCGGGCGCATCCGCGATCCACATGAATGTGTTCGGGCTCAATCCGGTCGTGGTGTTCGGCACGAAAGAGCAGTGCCATCGCATGCTGCCGGGAATCGTCGAGGGCAGGGAGAGATCCTGCTTTGCGGTCACCGAGCCGAACACGGGGCTGAACACCACCCAGCTCAAGACCCGCGCGGTGCGATCGGGCGACAAATATGTCGTCAATGGCCAGAAGGTCTGGATCTCGACCGCGCAGGTCGCCGAGAAGATCCTTCTGCTCGCGCGCACCACGCCGCTGGAGGAGGTGAAGAGCCCGACGCACGGCTTGAGCCTGTTCTACACCGATTTCGACCGCAAGCGCATTGCGGTGCATGAGATCGAGAAGATGGGCCGCAAGGCCGTCGACTCGAATGAGCTGTTCTTCGAGAATTTCGAGATCCCGGTCGAGGATCGCCTCGGCGAAGAGGGCCGCGGCTTCGAATATATCCTGCACGGCATGAACCCCGAGCGCATCCTGATCGCGGCCGAAGCCGTCGGCCTCGGCCATCTCGCGCTGTCACGCGCCTCCGCCTATGCCAAGACACGCAACGTCTTCAATCGGCCGATCGGCAAGAACCAGGCGATCCAGCATCCGCTTGCGAAGAACTGGATGGAGCTGGAGGCCGCCTGGCTGATGACGCTGAAGGCAGGCTGGCAATACGATCAGGGCCACCCGTGCGGCCCAGCGGCGAATTCGGCGAAGTTCCTTGCGGCCGAGGCCGGCTTCCATGCCTGCGAGCAGGCGGTGATGACTCATGGCGGCTTCGGCTACGCCAAGGAATTTCACGTCGAGCGCTATTTGCGGGAGTCGCTGATCCCACGCATCGCGCCGATCAGCCCGCAGCTGATCCTGAGTTTCATTGCCGAGAAGGTGCTCGGCCTGCCGAAGTCGTATTGAAATGATGGTTTTCGAACCTTGCCCGTCATTCCCGGGCGCGCGTGCAACGCGCGAACCCGAAATGCCGAGATTGGCTTGCATACGTCCCAACGTCGAGATTCCGTGTTCGCGTCTGTCGACGCGCCCCGGAATGACGATGTGGGGTGGCGTTCCGGGGCGATGCAAGGCATCGAACCCGGAACCTCGAGATTCCGGGTTCGGCTCTTCGAGCCGCCCCGGAATGACGGCCGCCGACGAGGTGACGTTATGAGCTACATCACCGGCGTCGGGCTGACGTCCTACGGCAAGCACGAGGGCTCGTCCTCGCTCGACCTCATGAGCGAGGCGGCCGAGCTTGCGATTGCGGACGCCGGCCTCAAGCGTGCCGAGATCGACGGCATTCTCTGCGGCTACTCCACCGTGTCGCCGCACATCATGCTGGCGACCGTGTTTGCCGAGCATTTCGGGATTCGACCCTCTTACGCCCATGCCGTGCAGGTCGGAGGCGCGACGGGGCTCGCGATGACCATGCTGGCGCATCACCTGGTCGATGCCGGCGTGGCCAAACATGTGCTGGTGGTGGGCGGCGAAAACCGGCTGACCGGGCAGAGCCGCGATGCCTCGATCGTCGCGCTCGCCCAGGTCGGCCATCCCGATTACGAGGTGACGCTGGGGCCGACCATTCCCGCCTATTACGGCCTCGTCGCCACGCGCTACATGCACGAATACGGCGTGACGCAGGAGGACCTGGCGGAATTCGCAGTGCTGATGCGGGCGCATGCGCTGGCTCATACCGGCGCACAATTCCACGAGCCGATCACGGTCGCCGACGTGATGGCCTCGAAGCCGGTAGCGCTGCCGCTGAAGCTTTTGGATTGCTGCCCGGTCTCCGACGGCGGCGCGGCCGTCGTGATCAGCCGCGAGGCGACCAGTGCGGCGCAGGTGCGCATCCGCGGCTGCGCGCAGGCGCACACCCATCAGCACGTCACGGCAGCGCCGGCCTTGAGCGAGCTCGGCGCCGAAATCGCGATTGCAAAAGCCAAGGCGGCCTCGGGCGTCGCGATCTCCGACGTTCGCTATGCTGCGGTCTACGACAGCTTCACGATTACGCTTGCGATGCTGCTGGAGGATCTCGGGCTGGCGGGCCGCGGCGAGGCGGCGGCGCGCGTGCGTGCCGGCCATTTCAGCCGTGAAGGCGCGATGCCGCTGAACACCCATGGCGGGCTCTTGAGCTACGGCCATTGCGGCGTCGGCGGCGCGATGGCGCATCTGGTCGAAACCCATCTGCAGATGACCGGCCGCGCCGGCAATCGCCAAGTGAAGGACGCGTCGATTGCGTTGCTTCATGGCGACGGCGGCGTGCTGTCGTCGCATGTCAGCATGTTTCTGGAGCGCGTGCGATGAACGAACGGCCGGCCGACTGGACGCGTGGTGTCGAAGTGATTCGCTATCAGGTTTGCCGCACCTGTGGCGCCACGCAATATTTCCGCCGCAATTTCTGCGCGGCCTGCGGCGCGACCGAGTTGACCGAGAATCAGGCGAGCGGCGAGGGGACGGTCTATGCGACCTCACTGGTCGCCCGCGCCGCGACGCCGGAGACGCGCGCGCATGTGCCCTACAACATCGTGCTGGTCGATACTGCGGAAGGCTTCCGCATGATGGCCCATGGCCAGAACGATCTTGCGATCGGCGATCGCGTGACCGCGCGCTTCGTTCAATTCGCCGGACGAATCGTCCCTTATTTCGAAAGGGTCAAGCTTTCGAAAGGGTCAACTGAAGAGAGGAGATAAGAAGAAGGGGAATATGCGGGACAATGGGTTACGCAGATACGCTACTTTACTGAACTCTACGCTACTTTACACACCCATCGTCCCGCTCTGCGACACAACCCTTTACGCTCGACCAACTGGATTGCACGTACGCATTCACTTCCCGCGATGACGCCTCACCGCCAGTAAAACAGTACACTGACGATCACGAGCATTGCCGTTACCGCCAGCATGTGAGCAAAAGCTTCCGAGGTCGCCCTCTTGGTGGCCTCTTTCATGCCGTTCTCTCCCTAGACTTGGGCATGACTCGTCGTTGCGTGAAAGACACGCTAGACCGTCAGAATTTTTTACTCGGAACACCCCTCGACGAGTATCCGCGGATTTGAACCCCATGCCGCGAATATCGACGGGCTGAAACTCGAATAGTAATAAGGCGGCAATTGGGCTCACCTATGTTGCTCTCGCGTCAAACCGCGGATACAGTTTTGGCAAAACCAACAAGAACTTATGACAGTCCAAGGTGAATGATGGCCCGTATCGCGTACGCCGACCCCGCCAAAGCCAGCGACCGCACGCGCGAACTTCTCGGTAAAAACCGCAACGCCAACATCTTCAGAATGATGGCGCATTCGCCGAGCTATCTCGAACAATACTGCCGGTTGGGCGGCGCGATCCGCAGCAGGGGCGAGCTCGATCCGGTGGTGCGCGAGCTTGCGATCACCCGTACCGGGCTTCTCTGCGAGGCGCCCTACGAGGTCGTGGCGCACAAGCGGATCGGCAAGAATGTCGGCGTCACCGACGAGCAGAACGAAGCGCTGGAGGACTGGCAGCAGGCGACCTGCTTCAACGAGGTGCAGCGCGCCGCGCTCGCCTTCGCCGACGAGATCGTCCGCCTGCGCCGTCCGACGGACGCGACCTTCAATGCGATCAGATCGAAACTGACGCCGGGCGCGCTGGTCGAGCTGCAGCTCGCCGTCGGCTTCTACATCATGACGTCGAAATTCCTGGAGACCTTCGACATCGACATGCAGCCGGCGTCCGAAGTGGTGTGACGGCGCCGCTAAAGCGCGATGAGATCAGGCCAAGTCATCATCGCGCTTTAGACCTTTGTTTGAGCATGATTCGTTTCGAAAAACCGCTACACACTTTTCCGGATCATGCTTTAGCCTGCCGTCAGCAGATCCAGCCTGGTATTGGCGGCCACCAGCCGGTCGGCGAGAAGCTGCGCGAGGTTGCGCATGATGCGCTCACCGGCTTTCGGATGCTGTCCCCGGAAGCGCTCGAAGTCGGCGAGCGAGATATCGTAAGCCGTGGCCGACCTGTCTGCGAACACGTCGGCGGAGCGGTGCGTCTCCAGCAGCGCCAATTCCCCAAACGCCGTGCCGGCGGTCAGCGTCGCAAGCCGGACGCCGTCCGGCAGCGTGACATGGACGACGCCGCTGCGGAGAAAGAACAGCGATGTCGCGGGTTCGCCGGTTGCCACGATCCGTTCGCCCTGTTGATAGGTCCTGATCGTCGCGAGCGCATCGAGCTCGGCAATCTCGGGGGGCGTCAGCCCGGCGAGCAAGGGCTGCTCGGCGAGTTCGGTGGTGTCGTGGAAGTCGATCGCGCCGCCATGGCGGTAGACGATCTGGTCCTCGGCCCATTCGATCGCGGTGTCGAGCAGATAGAAGTTGCGCACGTTGGAAATGTCACCGGTTCGCTCGGTGATCTTGGCCCATTCCGGCGACGAGCGGCGGATGCCGGCAAAAATCACGGTGACGCGGAAGGCGGCGAGTTCGTGCAAGGCTTCGGACAGCAGGCGCGTGCCGGCGGGCGTCAGCGCGGTCACGCGGCGCAGGTCGAAGATGATGAATTGCGGGCGCGGCTTGGCCGCGATCTGGCGCGAAAGATAGTCGACATTTGAGATGGACAGCGTGCCGACCAGCTCCATCACGCGGACCTCGCGATGATGCTCGGCGAGAAGCTTCTGCTCATGCGGCCTGCGGCTGCGGCGCGAGGCGCTCTTGCCGAGATTGTAGTCGGCGATGATGGCGTTGCGCGCGTCATCGCTGCGGTTGAGCATGTGCAGGTCGTAATGCGAGGACAGTGCCTCGCAGACCTTGATGCCGCGCACGCTGTTGCCGTGGCCGTCGAGCCGCGGCGAATAGCTGCCGAGCCCGAGCCGTGCCGGCAGCGCCGCCAGGATGCCGCCGCCGACGCCGCTCTTGGCGGGAATGCCGACCCGGTAGATCCATTCGCCGGCGAAGTCGTACATGCCGGAGCTCGTCATCACAGACAGCGTGCGCGAGATCGCGTAGGGCGTCATGACCTGCTCGCCCGTCACCGGATTGAGGCCGCGATTGGCGAGCGTCGCCGCCATGATCGCGATGTCGCGCGCGGTCACCAGCACCGAGCATTGCTTGAAATAGACGTCCAGCACCGCGCGTACATCCTCCTTGATCACGCTGGAGGTGCGCAGAAGATAGCCGATGGCGCGGTTGCGATCGCCCGTCGCGCTTTCCGACGCGAACACGGCCTCGTCGACATCGAGCTCGCGCCCTGCGAAGCGACCGAGCGCCTGGCGGATATACTCGAACGCGCCGTCGCCCTTGGCCTCGCGGATCAGGCCGGAGCAGGCGATCGCACCGGCGTTGACCATCGGATTGAAGGGGTGGTTCTCCGCATTGAGCCGGATCGAGTTGAAGGGGTCGCCGGACGGCTCGACCCCGATCGCGCTTTCCACCTTCTCGGCGCCGAGCGTGTCGAGCGCGAGCGCGAACACGAAGGCCTTCGAGATCGACTGGATGGTGAAGGGCTCGCGCGTATCGCCGACCTCATAGACATGTCCGTCGAGGGTTGCGAGGCTGATGCCGAAATGATCGGGATCGGCCTTGGACAGCTCGGGAATGTAGTGGGCGACCTCACCGCCATGGTCGGTTGCGAAGTCGGCATGGCAGGCCGCCAGAAATCGCTGCAGCGGCATCGAAGCGGCCCAGTTGCCGGTATGCCGAACCGCCGCCGATCGCATCGTATTCATCTGTTGTCAGTCCTGCGTTGAGTGAGCTCTCGCGCCAAGCAGGAGCGGGGCCTCATGGTTCGAGACGGCGCTGGACGCGCCTCCTCACCATGAGGGTCTGGGATCGCATAACACATAACGACCTCATCCTGAGGAGCCCGTCGCAGACGGGCGTCTCGAAGGATGGGCCACACAGAAACTGCCCGCGCAAGCTTTCTTCCGCATGCCATTGCCACATGCAGGCGACATGCCGGTCGTTCTACCGTGGTGAGTATAGCGTGGTCGTGCCAGTCCGCGATGCCAAGCGCGTCAAGCGCCTTCACGCCTCGATGATCGCGACGACCTGGCCCTCGGCGACGACGTCGTCGATCGCGACGAGAATGGATTTCAGCTTGCCCGCCGCGGGAGAAGCGACCGGAATTTCCATCTTCATGGCCTCGACAAAAGCGATGTCGTCGCCGTCACCAACTCGCGCTCCGGCTTCGAGAGGAAGCGCGCACACGCGCCCGGCGACTTCCGTGATCACTCTGATATCTGGCATACCAATCGGCTTCGTTGTTGTGGCCGCAGATTGCCTGAGGTAGCTTGTTCTGCAAGCGGAATTTCATTCCGCAGAACGGAATAGGTGAGGGAGAGCGCATGGGACGACGCTCGGAGCGGCTGAGCAGGCAGGGCATGCTTGCCGGCGATCTTGCAGGCGAAGGTGACGTCATTCAGGTGGTATCGCGTGCGTTCGACGTCCTGCGATGCTTCGAGGGCCATGAGACGCGGCTCGGCAATCTCGAGATTTCGAATCGCTGCGGATTGCCGCGGTCAACGGTCTCGCGCCTCACGCACACGCTGACGCGAATGGGGCAGCTCGTCTATCTGCCGCGCGACCAGAAATACCGCATCGGGCCGAGCGCGGTGGCGATGAGCACCGCGATGATGAAGGGCCTGCAGCTACGCAACCTGATCAGGCTGCGATTGCAGGATCTCGCCGAGCAGTTGCCGGGCACCGTCGGCTTCGTCATTCCCGATCGTTTCCATCTCGTCTATCTCGAACATGCCCGCGCCGCGAACGCGCTTGGCCTGCACGAGAGTACCGGCAGCCGCATCGCGATGGCGAGCACGGCGGCCGGCCACGCCTATACCGCGGCGCTCGATGCCGAGGTCGGCAACGCGCTGGTCGCGGAGATGGAGCGGGAGATCCCGGAAGCGGCGAGGCTGCTCACGCCGCGCATCGAGGGCAACCGCCAGTTTCTTCGCGAGCATGGCTATGTCGTCGCCTGCGGCCTGTGGTCGCCGCATATCAATGGCTGCGCGGTGCCGCTGTGGTCGCCGCAATATCAGACCTATGTCGTGGTGACGATCGGGCTGCTCTCGGCGATGTATGACGAAAAGCGGCTGCACAAGGAGGTAGCTCCGCGGATGATCGAGTTGGCGGGCGCGGTCGGCGGCTTACTCGAAGGCGCCGAAGGCGAACTGTTCAACAGCCGGCTGGAGCGCAAATCGCTCGCAGTCAGGACAAACGACAAGATCATCAAGACGGAGGAAGCGAATGATCTGGAAGCCCGAACTCGACGAGCTCGCTCGGCGCGAAACCTTCGCGCGCGAGATGGGAGGCGTTGAGAAGGTCAAGCGACAGCGCGACCAGGGCCGGTTCACCGTCCGCCAGCGCATCGACGGACTGGTCGATGCCGAGAGCTTCCACGAGATCGGCGCGATCTCCGGTGTCGGCGAATATGACGAGAACGGCGAACTCAAGCACCTGACGCCCGCGAACTGCGTGTTCGGCCGCGGCAAGATCGACGGCCGCACCGTGGTCGTGGTCGGCGACGATTTCACCGTGCGCGGCGGCTCGGCCGATGCCTCGATTTCCGCCAAGCCCTTGATGGCCGAGGAAATGGCGCATGACTTCCGCCTGCCGATCATCCGCATCATCGAAGGTTCGGGCGGCGGCGGCTCGGTGAAGACCATCGAGACCAAGGGCGCGGCCAACCTGCCGGGCGGCATCGGCGGCACGCGCTGGTATCGCTACACGACGGAGAACCTGTCGCGGGTGCCGGTCGTAGCCCTCGGTCTCGGCTCGGTCGCAGGCCTTGGCGCGGCGCGGCTTGCGGCCGCGCATTACTCGATCATGACCAAGGCGTCCGCGATGTTCGTTGCGGGGCCGCCGGTGGTGAAGCGGCTCGGCCAGGACTTGTCGAAGCAGGAGCTCGGCGGCGCGGATATCCAGACCCGCTCCGGAGGCGTCGACGATGCCGTCGATACCGAGGAGGAAGCCTTCGCGCGCGCCCGGCGTTTCCTGTCCTATCTGCCGCAGTCCGTGCATGAGCTGCCGCCGACGCTGCCCTGCACCGATCATCCCGAACGCTCCGAGGAACTCGCTGATGAAGGCGGTGCCGCGCAACCGCCGGCAGGTCTACAAGATGCGGCCGATCATCGAGGCCGTGGTCGACAAGGATTCATTCTTCGAGGTCAACAGCAATTTCGGCCGGCCGATGATCGTGGGGCTGGCGCGGCTTGAGGGGCGCGCCGTGCTGCTGCTTGCGAGCGATCCTTTCCATTATGGCGGCTCCTGGACTGCGGAGGCCTGCCAGAAGGTCGTGCGCTGGGTCGATTTCGCCGAAACCTTCCATCTGCCGATCGTCTATCTGATGGATTGTCCGGGCTTCATGATCGGGCTGGAGGCGGAGAAGTCCGCGACCATCCGTCATGGCGTACGCGCGATGGCCGCGGTCAACCAGACCACCGTGCCGTGGTGCACCGTCATCATCCGCAATTCCTTCGGCGTCGCCGGCGTCGTGCATCAGCCGGCCGATCGCTTCTCGATCCGCTACGCCTGGCCGTCGGCCTATTGGGGCTCGCTGCCGCTGGAGGGCGGCATCGAGGCGGCCTATCGGGCCGAGATCGAGGCTGCGGCCGATCCCGCGGCGAAGCTGAAGGAGATCGAGGACCGGCTCAACAAGCTTCGCTCGCCATTCCGCTCGGCCGAAAAATTCTGGGTGGAAGAGATCATCGATCCCCGCAAGACCCGCTCACTGCTGTGCGAGTTTGCGCGGCTCGCCGAACCGCTGCGCACGCCGGGGTTGGCGAAGAACATGACGATCAGGCCATAGACAGCGATTGGCGAGTAGGGATTGTTGGGCAGCATCGGTTTGATGGCGGACCATTCATAATCGGCGAGTTCGTAGCGCATGATTCGAGCCCCCAGCTGTGGCTTTGATTTACAGGCGTTCGGCCAAACGCAAACGCTCCCGGCTCCGACTAGGCTTCGGCGCTTTCGGGGTAAAGCGGACATCGACTAGCCCACAGCCGCCGCTGAATCTGTCGAAAATGACCCATTGCGGACCTTTGAAAGCTCTGCTCCAGTCAAGCTCTTCTGGAGGCCTTGTATATCAACCCAAGCCCGCGACGTCTCTTGTTGGCACAAACGCGAGGTGCCGGCTGCTTCGAGCAATATGCGCTTTCTCGGGCAAGCCGGAAGGCATTTGCTCGAACTGAATTCTTCCGATTCTGACCCCGAGCCGACGTCGACCAGCCGTCAGCTGCGCAATCGTTCGCGAGGCGATCCTGCGGCAAGCGGTGTGACGTTTTGTGCACCCCCTGCGCGTGTTTGAACTGATGGTATAGGCAGCGGGCTCACCTCATTGCCCCTTTGCCGATGCGGCTCCCTGCCCACGGCCAGACCCGCCGGATCGGCGCGGCCCTTGAATTTCGCTTGTTTTGAATCCTCCGCCTTAGTCGCGCACATAGGCCACTAGGGACGCGAACCCCGAACCAACGGATTAAAGAGTGTAATCCGACTCCTAGTGTCACACCTTACCGTCGAGAAACGCGGATTTAGATTACAGCTTAGTAAGCAAAACCGAAGCAGAAAGGTCTCACAACACCAAGGAGAGTCATATGCAACCGAGAACGCTCCTCTTGAAACACATCGTCCTCGTATCGGTAGCGGCCGTGTTCTTCGTCGCGAGTCCGTCGTTCGCGCAGCAGAAAGGCGCGTCCTCTTCGGAGATGAAAACAAAAGAGGTGCGAGTTAATGGCCTTACGCTCCATTATATTGAACGCGGGCAAGGAACTCCAGTGGTGCTGGTGCATGGCACATTGGAGGACTACCGCACGTGGGATGGGCAGCTTGAGGCGTTCTCGAAGGGATATCAACTAATCTCGTACAGTCGTCGGTATCACTATCCAAATGAATGGACCAAAGATTCAACTGATTTTTCTGTCACCATACATGCGAGAGACCTGGCTGCATTGATCAAGGCACTTAATCTGCCCCCGGTTCATCTCATTGGTCATTCGTATGGGGCGTTTATTGCGTTCCTGGTCGCACGAGATCACCCGGAGGTCATTCGCAGTCTGACGCTGGGCGAACCGCCCGTAATGCCGTTACTAAAAACTACTCCTGAAGGAGATGCTCTTCTTACCAACTTTATCACGACATCAATCGTGCCTTCGAGCGAAGCATTCAAGCAAGGGAATGACGAAGAAGGTGTGCGTCGATTTGTGAACGGCGTGTTGGGCGAGGGTTGGTACGAGAAATTCCCACCTCCCGTTCAGAAACGCCTCATGGACAATGCCCAAGAACTAAAAGGCGAGACCTCATCGCGAGACCTCCACCCGCCCACCACATGCGAAGATGTGCAGAAGGTGAAAGCGCCAACATTGCTCCTCGACGGGGAGCTCAGTCCTAAGATGTTCCATCTCATCAACGACATGTTGGAGCACTGCTTAGCGAGCGCAGAGCGTGCAATGATTCCGGCGGCATCTCATGGGCTAGAGTTTGAGAACCCCCAAGCGTTCAATGAGACGGTGCTTGCATTCATAGCGAAGCACTGAACTGTTGTATCTCGTTCAGGATCGTTGATGCCGTTTTCCGGGAGACTCGGCGGGGTGATCGAGCGCTTCCGGGCGGCCGCGGCCCGGTGCGCCGCCTCGCACTGATAGTTATCAGTTTCTGCCGCAGGTTGGGCCCTTGCCGGCCCGATTGCGTCAGGATGCATCCAATGTCGCCCTCTGACCCTTCGTGACATATTGTACCGCGGCGTGCCGTCAGCCGCTAACAGGGGCAAAGCGGACGTGGCATCGTCACGCCATCAAGTTTATAGGTACACGCCCTAAGCTAATATTCGTGCTCGCGATGCACGTCATGGACGACGAGCCCCATGCCTTCGTCGGGCATAAGTACGCGCATCCGAAACTGGAGATCGTGAAGGACACGCTGACCGACACGCTGGAATATGCCGGCCAGCTCGTCGCGATGGGCACGTTGGGCTACGAGCATGAGAGCATGACAGGCAACGAGGACCTGACACACGCGACGCTGTCCAAGACCCAGATCAATCTGAAGATGATCCCGGGCGTCGACGGCCATCTGGAAATCTGCCAGCTCGTGGCCATCAACCTCACCGACATCGTCGTGAAGGGATCGTGGAACGGGCCGGGGCGCCTGCATCTGGTACCGCATGTCAATGCGCCGGTTGCCGATTTCCCGGTGCGGCGAGTCTTGGGCGCGCATCATTTCCTTGCTGATCTCACCTTGCCGTTCGGCCGTGTGGTGCATGATTACAACAAGGAAGCGGAACCGCTCGCTGCGCGCGGTCTTGCCGCGGAATAGGCCGCGGGCCGGACAAAGCTTTCATCTGTCTGTCACATGCCCGCAATTGAATTGACCGGCTGGTTGATGCGCGAAAGCGCGCTGTCATCGCGCTTTGGGTTTTTGATCGAGCAAATTTCTTCGGAAAACCGCTACACGCTTTTCCGAATCATGCTCTAGCCGGGGCTGTGAGATCTTTGACGGATGGGTGGGATTGATGGCTGACTCTGCGAAAGCTCTGGAGCTCCTCGCGCCGAATACCGATACGGCGCCCCCGGGGCTGGTCTGGGCCTTTCGCCTGCACGGCGACGGCAGCGCGGAAGCGCTGCCGGTCGACAGGCCGATCGAGTTCACCCACGACGGCCGCTTGTGGCTGCATTTCAATCTGACCGATGCGCGGGCGCGTGCATGGCTCGCATCATCCGGCGTGCCGCAGCTCGCGCGCGATCTGCTGTTGTCCAAGGACAATTTTCAGCAGCTCCATGTCATCAACGACTGCCTCTACGGCGTGTTCTCGGACTTGGTTCGCGACATCGATGCGGCGAGCGAGGAGACCGGATTTCTCCGTTTCGCCATGACCGAAAGCTTGTTGATCAGCGGCCGCCACCAGGCGCTTTGCGCGGTGGATGCCACGCGCCGCGTGCTTGAAGGCGGTCATCGCGTCGAGAATGTCGCAGCTCTCCTCGAAAAGATCATCGACGAGGTCGCCGACACGATGGACCGGGTCGCAGACCGCATCGGCACCGACATCGACAATATAGAGGAGCAGATCCTCGCAGGCGAAAGCAGGACGAACATGCGCCGCGACCTCGGCCGGTTGCGGCGGACCTGCGTGCGGCTGCATCGGCAGCTGACCGGCCTGCGTGTGCTGTTCCACCGGCTCGAACAGAAGAACACCGATGATCTCAATCCGGCGCTGCGGCTGCAGGCCGGCAAGCTGGCGCAACGGCTCGACGGCCTCGACCATGACATCGTCGAATTGCGCGAGCGTAGCCGCCTGTTGGAAGAAGAGCTGCGCTTCAGGGCCGAGGAGGAGAGCAACCGACATCTGCATGCGCTGTCCGTCGTCACCATGATGCTGCTGCCGCCGACGCTCGTGACCGGCATCTTCGGCATGAACACCAAGGGGCTGCCATTGACCGACGTCGAGAGCGGATTTCTCTGGGCGGCCGCGCTGATACTCGGCTCTTCCGGGGCCGCCTATTTGATCATGCGGCGCCTCGGCATCGTCAAATAGAACGGCCGGCCGCGGTATCCTGAAATGGGCAGAGGACTTGTTCGCGCGGCCACGGTGTTTGCGGCCATCGCCTGTCTCGGCTCGCTGCCGATGGCGCATGCCGACGACGCCGAACCGCCGCATGCAGGCAGCACCGCGAAGGATCCGCGCGAAGCGCTGGCAGATGCCGGTGTCCAGTTCAGCGTGACCTATATCGGCGAGGCGCTTTCCAACGTATCCGGCGGCATCCGCACCGGCGCGATTTATACGGGGCGCCTCGACCTCGGCACCACGATCGATCTCGAGAAGGTAGCCGGGTGGACCGGCGCCACCTTCCACGCCAACATGTTCCAGATTCACGGCGACGGCCTGTCGCGCAGCTATATCGGCAATCTGATGCTGGTCAGCGGCGTCGAGGCGCTGCCTGCGACCCGGCTCTATGAACTCTGGATCGAGCAGAAGCTTTGGGGCGGCAAGGTCGCCGTTCGGGTTGGTCAGCAGGCTTCCGACGTCGAGTTCTTCGACAGCAGCTACGACGATATCTTCATCAACTCGGCGCTGGGCTGGCCGGGCATCACCGGCATCAATCTGCCGGGCGGTGGACCTTCGCCGCCGCTCGCGGTGCCGGGCATCCGCGTCAAGGCCGAGCTTTCCGATCGCATCACCGCCTATCTCGCTCTGTTCGATGGCGATGCGGGGCCACCCGGGCCGATCGATCCCCAGATCGCGAACCCGAACGGCGTGCTGTTCCGTGTCAACGATCCGCCGTGGTGGATCGGCCAGCTCAAATACAGGTTCGAGGTCGGCGCGGACAATCTGCCGGCGACGATCACGGGCGGCGCCTGGTACCACATGATGTCCTTTCCCGATCAGCGATTCTCGGCCGACGGATTGTCGCTCGCCGATCCCAACAGTTCAGGCGAGCCGCTCTGGCTGCGGCAAAATAACGGCCTGTTCATGGTCTACGAGCAATTGCTGGCGCGCGCGGCGCCGGGCTCGGACAAGGGCATCGCCTTTTTCATACGCGCCTCCGTCAGCCCTTCGGATCGCAACCTGATCAGCACCTATCTCGACGGCGGATTTCTGTTCACCGGCTTCAGCGACGCCCGGCCGAACGACAAGTTCGGTGTCGCGGCGACCTATGCGCGGATATCCGATCGCGCCCGCGACCTCGATCGCGACACGCAGCTGTTCACCGGCACCGCCTATCCGATCCGCGATTTCGAGGCGATCCTGGAAGTGACCTACCAGGCCGAGATCAGGCCCGGCGTCCTGGTGCAGCCGGTGTTTCAATATATCGCCCATCCGGCGGGTGGGGCGGTCGACCCCTACGACCCCACCCAGAACTCACCGCATCAAGGACGCGGTGATGCTCGGCGTCCGCACCACCATCACCTATTGAGCCGGCACCGGTTTAGGAGGCCGTGAGATCGCGAGCGCGATCAGCGCGGCAATCACGCAGAGTGCGCCCGCGGCGAAGAAGGCCGGCAGGTAAGTCGCAAGCATCGTGCGTGACAGGCCGGCGCCGAAGGCGGCTGTGCCCGCGCCGAGCTGGTGGCCGGTGAAGACCCAACCGAATACGAGATTGGCGCGCTCGGCGCCGAACCGCTGCGCGGTGAGCCGCACCGTCGGCGGTACGGTCGCGATCCAGTCCAGCCCATAGAACATCGCGAACAACGACAGCCCATAGAAGGAGAAATCCGTGAAGGGCAGGAACAACAGCGACAGCCCGCGCAGGCCGTAATACCAGAACAGCAGCCAGCGATTGTCGTAACGGTCCGACAGCCAGCCGGACATGATGGTGCCGACGAAATCGAATACGCCCATCGCGGCCAGCAGGCTCGCGGCCTGCACCTGCGGAATGCCGAAATCGCCGCACATCGGAATGAGGTGCACCTGGATCAGCCCATTGGTCGATGCGCCGCAGATGAAGAAGGTCGCGAACAGAATCCAGAACACCCGCGTCTGCGAGGCATCGCGCAGCGTGCCGAGCGCGGTTGCCATGATCGGCGCGTTGGCGGGTGGTGGCGCCGCAACCGGCTCTGTGCCGGTGTCGCCGAATGGCTTGAGACCAAGGTCACTTGGACGGTCGCACATCAGGAGCAGCACGACGGAGGCAGACACGACGAGCATGACGCAGATCAGCGCGAGAGCGATCCGCCAGCCATAGCGGTCGGTCAGGCTTGCGAGCACCGGCAGGAACACCAACTGGCCGGTGGCGACGCTAGCGGAGAGGATGCCCACTACGAGCCCGCGCCGCGCCACGAACCATCGCGCGGCTATCGTTGCGCCAAGCACCATCGCGGTCATGCCGGTGCCGATGCCGATCACCACGCCCCACAGCAGCATCAACTGCCAGACCTTGGTCATGGCGAGCGATACCACCAGCGCCGAGACGATCGTGAGCTGCGCGAGCAGCGTGATGTTGCGCAGGCCGTAGCGGTTGAGCAGGGCGGCCGCAAACGGCGCCATCAGACCGAACAGGATCAGGCGGACCGACAGCGCCGAGGAGATCTCGGCGGTGCTCCAGCCGAATTCCTGCTGCAGCGGCACGATGAATACGCCGGGCGCGCCGACCGTGCCGGCGGAGATCAGCGCGGCGAGGAAGGTCACGCCGACCATGACCCAGCCGTAGTGGATGTTGCGGCGGGCGAGCGCCGCCGCGAGCCAATTCGAGATCATGATGCCCCAAAGGTTCTAAGGATTCCAGACGTTCTGCCACAAGCTTAGTGAATGGCGCGCTCGATCGCAATCGCAGTGGCTTCGCCGCCGCCGATGCACAGCGCCGCGACGCCGCGTTTGAGATTCTGCGCTTCCATCGCATGTAACAGCGTCACGATCAGCCGCGCTCCGGTCGCGCCGATCGGATGGCCGAGCGCGCAGGCGCCGCCATTGATGTTGAGCCTGTCGCGGGGGATGCCGAGATCGCGCTGCGCGGCCATCGCCACCACGGCGAAGGCTTCGTTGATCTCGAACAGGTCGACGTCACCGACACTCCAGCCGACCTTGTCGAGCAGTTTCCGGATCGCCGGGATCGGCGCGGTGGTGAACCATTGCGGCTCCTGGCTGTGGGTCGCGTGGCCCTTGATCTCGGCGAGATAAGAGAGGCCGTCGCGATCGGCGAGCGAGCGCTTGGCGAGGATCAGCGCGGCGGCGCCATCTGCATTCGCCGAGGAGGCGGCCGGCGTGATCGTGCCGTTGGCGCGGAACGCGGGTTTCAGTCCGGGAATCTTCGCGGGGTCCACCTTCAGCGGATGCTCGTCATTGGCGATGGTCCGGGGACCTGCTTTTTCGGTCACCACGATCGGCGCGATCTCGGCCTTGAACGCGCCGCCCTCGACCGCCTTGCGTGCACGCGTCAGCGTCTCCATCGCGTAGGCGTCCTGGTCCTTGCGGGTGAACTGATAGGCTTCCGCGGTTGCTTCGCCGAAATCGCCCATCGAGCGGCCGGTCTCATAGGCGTCTTCGAGCCCGTCCATCATCATGTGGTCGATGATGCGATCGTGGCCTGCGCGATAGCCGCCGCGTGCTTTCGCCAAAAGATAAGGCGCGTTCGACATGCTCTCCATGCCGCCGGAGACGACGATGTCGGCTGAGCCGGCATTGATGATGTCGTGCGCCAGCATGGTCGCCTTCATGCCGGAGCCGCAGACCTTGTTGACCGTGGTGGCGCCGGTGGCATCGGGAAGACCCGCGCCGCGCGCCGCCTGCCGCGCCGGGGCCTGGCCCTGGCCTGCCGGCAGCACATTGCCCATGAACACCTCGTCGACCCGCTCAGGCGCAAGCCTGGCCCGTTCCAGCGCGGCGCTGATCACATGGGAACCGAGCTTGTGCGCGCTGAACGGGGTCAGGTCGCCCATGAAGCGGCCAAGCGGCGTGCGGGCGGCGGAGAGGATGACGACGGGATCGGAGACGGCGGCCATGGCGGAACTCCTCGATGTCTGGAGAGTGTTGTTACATGACATTCATCATATGATGCGCCGCAAAATTTGCAATGGTCATGCGGATTTCAAAAGTTCTCGTGAGGCCATTTCGTCATACCCCGCGAAAGCGGGGGTATCCAGTAATCACCCAGCGGTGCGTACTGGATCGTCCGCCTTCGCGGACGATGACAGCGGGGCCGGGCTACCGCTTCCGATCAATAAACCCTTGCATGAGCCGCTTCGGCTCATCCGTCAGGAACGATGTCCCGAACACGCCGATGCTGAGATCGACCAACTCCTTCAACGGCATTTCCTCCCATTGGCGGAGCAGGGCCTTCTGCGACCGCAGTGCTTCGGGGCCGCAGGCGAGCAGCGACTCGATGGCATGCTCGACTGCGGCGTCGAGGCCGCCCGATGGCGCGACCGCATCGACCAGTCCCCAGGCGAGCGCGGTCGGCGCGTCGATGGTGTCCGCGGTCAGGAGCAGCCAGCGCGTGCGGCCCCAGCCGATCAGCCGCGGCAGCAGCGCGGCATGGATCACGGAGGGGATGCCGACCCGCACCTCGGGCATGCCGAACTTGGCGTCGTGCGCGGCGATGCGGATGTCGCAGGCGGCTGCGACTTCCAGCCCGCCGCCGAGGCACCAGCCCGGCATCCGCGCGATGACGGGCGCGGGAAATGCGCGCACCGCCTCGCAGAGATCGCGCAGGCGGGTGATGAAGGCTTCGGCGGTTGTCTGGTCGAGGGTCGCCATCTCCTTGATGTCGGCGCCGCCGATCATGCTCTTTTCGCCCTGGCCGGCGAGCACGAGGGCACGGATATCGCGATCGGCGGCGAGAGCTTCCAGCCCCTCGCGCACGCCGTCGGTAACGGCGGAGCCCAGAATGTTGAGCGACCCTGCGTTGCAGATCGTGAGGCGGACGACGCCACGTGGATCACGGTCGACGCCGCAATATTTGTTAAACATGTCCATGGATCGTTTTGCCGCTGCAGAGGAAAAGGGATAGCCACTTCCCGGTCAATAAGCAGCCTTGTCAAGAGCCGCGCGCGAGCGGAACGGTATTCGTGTCGTCATGACCTTCGCAGGCGCGAGAAAGTAAAAGATGCGGCTTTTCCTGGGGAAAGCTGCTATTATATGACCGGGAACATCTCATAGGACCGATGATGCGCTATTCGAAGGAACACAAGCAGGAGACTCACGCGCGGATCGTGCGGAAGGCCTCGGTGCGGCTGCGTGAGAAGGGTGCGCATGGCGTCGGTGTCGCCGACCTGATGAAGGAAGCGGGGCTCACCCATGGCGGGTTCTACGCCCATTTCGATTCCCGCGACGCGCTGGTCATAGAAGCCTTCGCCCATGCGATGGACCGTTCGACCGAGCGCTGGCGGAAAATGGTCAGCGAGACGCCTCCGGAGAAGCGGCTGGCCACGATGGTGGAAAACTACCTGACGGCGTCCCATCGCGACGATGCCGGCCATGGCTGCGCGGTTCCCGCGCTCAGTGCGGACATTGCGCGCGAGAGCCCGAGGACCCGCAAGGCTTTCGCGGCCAAGCTCGAGCAGATGATCGACATGATGGCTGACCAAATTCCCGAAGTGCCGCGCAAGGCGGCGCGCAAGCAGGCGGCCGCCGCGCTCGCAACCATGATGGGAACACTGGTGCTGGCCCGCGTCGCCGGGAGCGGGGAGTTCTCGGACGATATCCTTACCGCGGGGCGAGAGGCAGTGCTTGGCCGCGTCGCGACGCCGCATTCCGGGGGCCGCAAGGCTGCGGCCAAAAAAACCGGAAAGGCAGCTTCCGCCCGGCACTGAAGCGAGATGTCAAGGTATCGCCCTACGCCATTGGTCGTAGAGCGTTATCCGCCGGGCGAAGAGGTGCGCATTTTCGCAAAACCGCTGCGCGCATAGACCCTTTCCAAACGCCGCAAAGACTGCAAGATGCCGGCCAAACCGGCATTCCGCATCTCGTGGAGGAACACATGCGCTCAATCGGACATTTCATCGGCGGCCGCGAGGTCAAGGGGACATCAGGACGGACAGCGGACGTTTTCGAGCCAATGACCGGCGACGTCCAGGCCAAGGTGGCGCTGGCTTCCAAGGCCGAAGTGCGCGCCGCGGTTGAGAACGCGCGTGCCGCGCAGCCGGAATGGGCGGCGACCAACCCGCAGCGCCGCGCCCGCGTGATGATGAAATTCCTCGAACTCGCCCAGCGCGACTACGACAAGCTCGCGGACCTCCTGGCGCGCGAGCACGGCAAGACCGTTCCGGACGCCAAGGGCGACATCCAGCGCGGGCTCGAGGTCGTCGAGTTCGCCTGCGGCATCCCGCATCTGATGAAGGGCGAATATACCGAAGGCGCGGGGCCCGGCATCGACATCTATTCGCTCCGCCAGCCGCTCGGCGTCGTTGCCGGCATCACGCCGTTCAATTTCCCGGCGATGATCCCGATGTGGAAATTTGCGCCGGCGATCGCCTGCGGCAATGCCTTCATCCTGAAGCCGTCCGAGCGCGACCCCGGCGTGCCGATGATGCTTGCGGAACTGATGATCGAAGCCGGGCTGCCGGCCGGCATTCTCAATGTGGTCAACGGCGACAAGGAAGCCGTCGACGCCATTCTGGACGATCCCGATATCAAGGCGGTCGGCTTCGTCGGCTCGTCGCCGATTGCGCAATATATCTATGAGCGCTCTGCCGCGAGCGGCAAACGCTGCCAGTGCTTCGGCGGCGCCAAGAACCACGCGATCGTGATGCCGGATGCCGACATGGACCAGGCGGTCGATGCGCTGATCGGCGCGGGCTATGGCTCGGCCGGCGAGCGCTGCATGGCGGTGTCGGTCGCCGTGCCCGTCGGCAAGACCACCGCCGACCGGTTGATGGAAAAGCTGATCCCGCGCGTGGAAAGCCTGAAGATCGGCACCTCGATCGATCCGTCCGCGGATTATGGCCCGCTGGTCACCCGCGAGGCGGTCGAGCGCGTGAGGAACTATGTCGACATCGGTATCAAGGAAGGCGCGACGCTGGCCGTCGACGGCCGCGGCTTCAAGATGCAGGGCTACGAAAAGGGCTTCTACATGGGTGGCTGTCTGTTCGACAACGTCACCAAGGACATGCGCATCTACAAGGAAGAGATTTTCGGTCCCGTGCTGTCGGTGGTGCGCGCCAAGGACTATTCCGAAGCGCTGGCGCTGCCGTCGGATCATGATTACGGCAACGGCGTTGCGATCTTCACCCGTGACGGCGACGCCGCGCGCGACTTCGCAGCCAAGGTGAATGTGGGCATGGTCGGCATCAATGTGCCGATCCCGGTGCCGATCGCGTACTACACTTTCGGCGGCTGGAAGAAGTCCGGCTTCGGCGATCTCAATCAGCACGGCCCGGACTCGATCCGCTTCTACACCAAGACCAAGACGGTCACCTCGCGCTGGCCGTCCGGCGTCAAGGAAGGCGCGGAGTTCTCGATCCCGACTATGAATTGATCGGCACGAGTCTCCGCCGTCATTGCGGGAGCGCAAGCGACGAAGCAATCCAGGAACGGTCCATGCGGCAGGACTGGATTGCTTCGCTTCGCTCGCAATGACTACAGGGGCGGTGTAGCGGCTTAACCCAAAGCTTGAGGACACGCAGACAGCGCATGCAGTTCACGCTCAACGAGGACCAGATTGCGGTTCGCGAGATGGCGCGGGACTTCGCCGCGGAGAAGATCGCGCCGCACGCAGTCCGTTGGGACGAGGAGAAGCATTTTCCGGTCGACGTAATGCGCGAGGCCGCAGGCCTCGGCATGGGCGGCATCTACATCCGCGACGATGTCGGCGGCTCGGCGATGACGCGGTTCGATGCCGCTCTGATCTTCGAGGCCTTGGCGACGGGCTGCCCGACGGTGTCGGCGTTCATCTCCATCCACAACATGGCGTCCTGGATGATCGACGCCTTCGGTAACGACACCCAGCGTTTGAGATGGCTGCCGAAGCTCTGCAGCATGGAGTTGCTTGCGAGCTATTGCCTGACCGAACCGGGCTCGGGCTCGGATGCGGCGGCGCTGCGCACCCGCGCGGTGCGCGACGGCGATCATTATGTGCTCAACGGCCAGAAACAGTTCATCTCCGGCGCCGGCGGCAGCGATCTCTATGTCGTGATGGTGCGCACCGGCGGTGACGGCCCCGGCGGTGTCTCGACGCTGGTGGTGGAGGGCGGCACACCGGGCGTGTCGTTCGGCGCCAATGAGCGGAAGATGGGTTGGAATGCACAACCGACCCGCGCGGTGATGTTCGAGAATGCGCGCGTGCCGGTCGAGAACCGGCTCGGCGATGAGGGCATCGGCTTCAAGATCGCGATGGCCGGGCTCGACGGCGGACGCATCAACATCGCAGCCTGCTCACTCGGCGGCGCGCAGAGCGCGCTCGACAAGTCGCTCGCCTATATGAGAGAGCGCAAGGCATTCGGCAAGCGGCTCGACGAATTCCAGGCGCTGCAGTTTCGCATCGCCGACATGGCGACCGAACTGGAAGCCGCGCGCACCTTCGTGTGGCGCGCCGCCGCGGCGCTCGACCGCAAGGATGCGGACGCGACCATGCTCTGTGCGATGGCCAAGCGCTTCGGCACCGATGTCGGCTTCGACGTCGCCAACCAGGCGCTGCAGCTGCATGGCGGCTACGGCTATTTGAGCGAATACGGCATCGAGAAGATCGTGCGGGACTTGCGCGTGCATCAGATTTTGGAAGGGACCAATGAAATCATGCGGGTGATCGTGTCGCGCAAGTTGATCGAGGGCGCGCGATGATGGATGCGTCGATCGCCGCTGAGCCGGATCTGATCGTCCGGCGCGAGGGTTCTGCCGGCATCATCCGGTTGAACCGGCCGAAAGCCATCAATGCGATGACGCTCGAGATGTCGATGGGCATCGACGAGGCGCTCGATCAGTTCGAGGCGGATCCCGCGGTCTCAGTCGTGCTGCTGGAAGGCGCCGGCGAGCGCGGGCTTTGCGCGGGCGGCGACATTCGCGGGCTCTATGACAGCTCACGCGCGGGCGGCGATCTCGGCAAGCGGTTCTGGCGGCAGGAATACGTCATGAACGCGCGCATCGCGAAATATCCCGAAGCCCTATGTCGCGTTCATGGATGGCCTCGTGATGGGCGGCGGCGTCGGCCTGTCGGCGCACAGCAGCCACCGCGTCGTTACCGAACGCACCAAGCTCGCAATGCCCGAGGTTGGCCTCGGCTTTTTCCCCGATGTCGGCGGCACCTGGCTGCTGTCGCGTTCGCCCGGCGAACTCGGCACCTATTTCGGCCTCACCGGCCAGACCATGAATGGTCCGGATGCAATCCATGCCCGATTTGCCGACGCAGTGGTGCCGTCGGAGAAACTGCCGGCGCTGCGCGAGGTGTTGACGAAAATCCGGCCCGGCACGATGTCGCGCGAGGTCAAGGCTCTGATCGACGGTTTTGCGACCGGCGAGACATCCGGCCCCGTGGCCGCGAAGCAGTCCGCGATCGATGCATGGTTCGGTCACGACCGCATGGAGGATATCGTCGCGGCCCTGAAACAGGACGGCTCGGAGCTGGCCCAGGCGACGTTGAAGGCGCTCGCGGACAAGTCGCCGCGCGGCATGGTGGTGACGCTGAAACTGCTGCGGCTGGCGCGGACGTCATCCTCGCTGGAAGAGTGCCTCGTGCGCGAATATCGCGCTGCGCTGGAAGTGTTCAGGAGCGATGATTTCCGCGAAGGCGTGCGCGCGGCCGTGATCGACAAGGACCGCAATCCCCAGTGGTCGCCGCCGCGTATCGAGGACGTGACACCGGCGATGATTGCGCCATACTTCGCCGAGATCGGCGCCGACGAACTGACATTCGATCCGGCGAAACAATAGAAATAATAGAAGACAGAGACAAACAAGAAAGCGCTCGAGCGGAGGAACAGGGATGGCAACGATCGGATTCATCGGCCTCGGCAATATGGGCGGGCCGATGGCGGCCAATCTGGTGAAGGCGGGCCACAAGTTGATTGCGTTCGACCTCGTGGAGGCCTCGCGCAATCAGGCCAGGAGCGATGGCGCGGCGATCGCCGAGAGCGCAGCCGCCGCCGTCAAGGGTGCTGAGGTCGTGGTCACGATGCTGCCGGCCGGCAAGCACGTGCTTGCGGTGTGGGGTGACGTCGTCCCGACCATACCCAAGGGCACGCTGATCATCGACTGCTCGACCATCGATGTCGAAAGCGCCAAGCAGGCGCATGCGCTGGCAGCCAAGCACGGCGTTGCTTCCGTCGATGCGCCGGTTTCCGGCGGCACCGGCGGCGCCAAGGGGGCGACGCTGACCTTCATGTGCGGCGGCGAGGAGAAGGCGTTTGCTTCGGCTAAGCCCGTGCTCGAAAAGATGGGCAAGAAGATCGTGCATTGCGGCGGCGCCGGCGCGGGGCAGGCGGCCAAGATCTGCAACAACATGATCCTCGGCATTTCCATGATCGCGGTCAGCGAGGCCTTCACGCTCGCCGAGAAGCTTGGCCTGTCGCATCAGGCGCTGTTCGATGTCGCCTCGACCTCGTCGGGCCAGTGCTGGTCGCTGACCACCTACTGCCCTGTGCCGGGCCCGGTCCCGACCTCGCCCGCGAACAACGACTACAAGCCGGGCTTCGCCTCGGCGCTGATGGTGAAGGACCTGACGTTGGCGCAGGATGCGGCGAAGGCTGCGGGCGCGGCGACACCGCTCGGCAAGCATGCGCAGGAGATCTATCAGGCTTTTGATGCCGCCGGACATGGCGGGGTGGATTTCTCGGGGATCATCCAGCACGTCCGTGATCTCGCGGGAAAATAGCGATGACCACATTTCAGGACGCGCGTGCCTTTCTGCTGAAACATCGCACCGACTATGACGCGGCCGTCAAAGGCTTCCGCTGGCCGGACCCGGTGCCGTTCAACTGGGCGCTGGACTGGTTCGACGCCGAGCTGGCGCAGAATGCCGACAGCAAGGATCGTGCGGCGCTGTGGATCGTGGACGCAGCAAGCGACAAGCAGACCAAGCTCTCTTTCGCAACGCTGTCGCGCCGCTCCAACCAGGTCGCGAATTTGCTGCGCGCGCAGGGTTTGACGCGCGGCGATCATCTGTTGCTGCTGCTCGGCAATGTGGTTCCGCTCTGGGAGACGATGCTTGCGGCAATGAAGCTCGGCGTGGTGGTCATTCCGGCGACCACGCTTCTGACGCCGGACGAGCTGCAGGACCGCCTCGATCGCGGCCGGGCGAAGGTGGTGGTGGCGAGCCAGGATCAGGTCGCGAAATTCGCGAGCCTGCGCGCTGAAAATCTGATCCGCATCGTCGTCGGCGCCTCCGCTGCGCAGGAGGGCTGGCTCCCCTTCGAGACCACAGCCGAATTCCCCGAGAGCTTCGCGCCCGATGGCCCGACCAGGGCCGACGACCCGATGCTGCTCTATTTCACGTCGGGCACGACCGCGAAGCCGAAGCTGGTGCGGCACAGCCAGCGCAGCTATCCGGTCGGCGGCCTCTCGACCATGTACTGGCTCGGCCTGCAACCGGGCGATGTTCACCTCAACATCTCCTCGCCCGGCTGGGCCAAGCACGCCTGGAGCTGTTTCTTCGCGCCATGGAATGCCGGCGCGACCGTGTTCGTGGTCAATCAGCCGCGCTTCGATGCCAAGGCATTGCTCGCGACCATCGGTCGCTGCGGCGTCACCACGCTCTGCGCGCCGCCGACGGTGTGGCGACTGTTCATTCAGGAGCGCCTGGCTGATTTCAAGGTCTCGCTGCGCGAGGTCTGCGGTGCGGGCGAGCCGCTCAACCCTGAAGTGATCGATCAGGTCAGGGCGGCCTGGAGTCTCACGATCCGCGACGGCTACGGCCAGACCGAGACCACGGCGCTCGCCGGCAACTCGCCGGGACAGGCAGTGAAGGTTGGCTCGATGGGCCGCCCGCTGCCCGGCTATCGCGTGCAGATCACTGACATCGACGGGCACGTCGCCAAGGAGGGCGAGGTGACGCTCGTGCTCGGCGCCGACCGGCCGGCCGGCCTGATGCAGGGCTATCAGGGCGAGGACGGCAAGCTGAGCGGCGCCGACGGGGCGCTCTATCGCAGCGGCGATGTCGTGTTCGTCGACGACGAGGGCTATCTCACCTTCGTCGGCCGCTCCGATGATGTCTTCAAGTCGTCGGACTATCGCATCAGCCCGTTCGAACTGGAGAGCGTCTTGCTCGAACATGACGCGGTCGCCGAAGCCGCGGTCGTGCCGAGTCCAGATCCGATCCGGCTCGCGATCCCCAAGGCCTATGTGCTGCTGGTCGGCAGTGTCGAGCGCACGCCGGACACCGCGCTCTCCATCTTCAGGCATTTGCACACGCGCCTTGCGCCGTTCAAGCGCATCCGGCGCATCGAGTTCGTGACGGAATTGCCGAAGACGATCTCGGGCAAGATCCGCCGCGTGCAGTTGCGGCGGCTGGAGCATGACAACAATCGCGACGACGCGCTGCGTGGGCTGGAATTCCGCGAGGAAGATTTTCCGGAGCTGCAGCGGGTGCGGACAGCCGGTTCAGAGGCGGGACATTAGGACATGAACGAAGTCTGGAAGAAGCCGCCGGTGTCGCTCGAGGCCTATCAGGCCATGGTGGGCAAGGAGATCGGCATATCGTCATGGCATCTGGTCGATCAGAGCCGGATCGACGTCTACGCCGACGTGATCGAGGATCACCAGTTCATCCACGTCGATCCCGAGCGTGCCAAGCGCGAGACCGCGTTCGGCAGCACTGTCGCGCACGGCTTCCTCACGATGTCGTTGATGAGCATCATGTCCTACGAGGTGATGCCCGTGATCGAAGGCACTACGATGGGCGTCAATTACGGCTTCGACAAGCTGCGCTTCATTTCGCCGGTGCGCGCCGGCTCACGCGTCCGCGGCCGCTTCGTGCTCACCGAAGCCAAGCTGCGCAAGCCGAAGGAATTGCAGTCGCGCACCAACGTCACCGTCGAGATCGAGGGCGAGGACAAGCCCGCGATCGTGGCGGATTGGATCGGTTTGATCTATTTCGCTTGAACACCTCATCTCATCTGTCGTCCCTGCGAACGCAGGGACCCATACCGCGTGATATTCGTTGTTCGAAAGAAAGCTATCCCGCCGTGCCGCCACAAACTCAAGCCTGTGGTTATGGGTCCCTACGTCCGCAGGGACGACAGGGAGTTTCTGGCCCGAACGGGCATGATGACAACAAGAAATCCAGGAAAAATGCATGACAATCAGGTTTGACGGACGCGTCGCGATCGTGACCGGCGCGGGCAATGGTCTCGGGCGCGCGCATGCGCTGGGGCTGGCGAGCCGCGGCGCCAAGGTCGTGGTCAATGATTTTGGCGGCGCGCGCGACGGCACCGGCGGATCGCTGACGCCGGCGCAGGCCGTGGTCGAGGAGATCAGGAGGGCCGGCGGCACGGCGATCGCCGACGGCGCCGACGTCTCCGACTTCGAGCAGGTCACGGCGATGGTCGAGCGCGCGACGAAAGAATGGGGCAGCGTCGATCTGCTCTGCGCCAATGCCGGCATCCTGCGCGACAAGTCGTTCGGCAAGATGGAGGCCGCCGATTTCGAAAAGGTGCTGGATGTGCATCTCGTCGGCAGCTTCTATTGCTGCAAGGCGGCGTGGAACGGCATGCGCGAACGCAACTACGGCCGCATCGTGCTGACGACATCGTCGTCCGGCCTCTACGGCAATTTCGGCCAGGCCAATTACGGCGCGGCGAAATCCGGCATGATCGGCCTGATGAACGTGCTCGCTGAAGAAGGCCGCAAGAGCGACATCCGCATCAACATCATCTCGCCGACCGCGGCGACCCGCATGACGGAAGAGCTGCTGCCGCCGCAGGCGCTGGAGCTGATGAAGCCGGAATCGATCACGCCGGCGGTGGAATATATGCTCAGCGAGGACGCGCCGACCCGCACCATCATGGGCGCCGGCGCGGGCTCGTTCGCGGTGATCAAGATCGTGGAGAGCGAGGGCATCAACCTGCCGCCATCAGACTGGACTCCCGACGCGGTCGCGGCGCATTTCGCCGAGATCAGCGACATGTCGAAAGCCAAGGCACTGGAAGGCGCGTTCCAGCAGACCCAGAAATACGTTGCGCAGGCTGCGGCGAGGGCTGGGATCAAGTTGTAAGGCGCCACTGTATCCCCTCAGGGCCACGATCGTCATTGCGAGGAGCAACGCGACGAAGCAATCCAGGCTGTTGATGCAGAGAGATTCTGGATTGCTTCGCTATCGCTCGCAATGACGGGGCTGCTGTTTGGCTCCCAGGATGAGGTCGTTTGCGCGGAGAAGGGCGCTTGTCGGAAGCGAGAACTCGAACGGCGAACGCCGCCATCATCGGCGCCGGCCCGGCCGGCCTCATGGCCGCCGAGGTGCTGGCGCAGGGTGGCGCGCGTGTCACCGTGTACGACGCGATGCCGTCAGTGGGGCGCAAGTTCCTGTTGGCCGGCCGCGGCGGACTCAATTTGACGCATAGCGAACCGCTGCCGGCATTTCTCGCCCGCTATCGCGAGGCTGCGCCGCGTCTGAAGGCCGCGATCGAGGCCTTTCCTCCTGAACGCCTGCGCGCGTGGAGCGAGGAGCTGGGCCAGCCGACCTTCGTAGGCTCCAGCGGCCGCGTCTTTCCGGAAGCCTTCAAGGCCTCCCCGCTGCTGCGCGCCTGGCTGCGGCGGCTCGATGCGGCCGGCGTGCAGTTCGCGCTGCGTCACCGCTGGACCGGTTGGGACGCGCTAGGCCGCTTGAGACTTCAAACACCGGATGGCGAGCGCGTCGTGGACGCTCGTGCCACCGTGCTGGCGCTCGGCGGCGCAAGCTGGCCGCGGCTCGGCTCGGACGGGACGTGGGCGCACATGCTGGCGGCGAAGGGCGTGACATTGTCGCCGCTGCGGCCGGCCAATTGCGGCTTCACTGTCGCCTGGTCGGACATCTTTCGCGACCGCTTCGAAGGCCAGCCGCTCAAGGGTGTTGCGCTGAGCTTCGGTCCTCACACAGTGCGAGCCGAAGCCATCGTCACGCGGCGCGGGATCGAGGGCGGCGCGATCTACGCGCTCTCGGCGGAGCTGCGCGAGGAGATTGCGAAATCAGGTGAAGCGACACTGCATGTCGCGCTGCGGCCCGATCTCGATGCAAAGGATCTGATCGCGCGTCTGTCCGCACCGCGCGGCAAGCAATCGCTGGCGAACTTCCTGCGCAAGGCCGCACAACTTTCGCCCGTCGCGATCGGGCTGTTGCAGGAAACGGCGATCGCGTCGGGCCGCCGGCTCGCATCGCTGTCGCCGTCCGATCTCGCACATCTGATCAACACCGTGCCGATCCGTCTCACCGGCGTGGCGCCGATCGACCGGGCGATCTCCACGGCAGGCGGCATTGCCTTCGACGCGTTGAATGCCGATTTCATGCTCCGCCGCCTGCCGGGCGTGTTCGCGGCTGGAGAGATGCTCGATTGGGAAGCGCCGACCGGCGGCTATCTGCTGCAGGCGTGCTTTGCGACGGGCGCCGCCGCGGGCAAGGCGGCCTTGAAGCGAATGGCGAATGGCGAGTAGCGAATAGAGCAGGGCGCTTCCATTCGCCATTCGCTACTGGCCATTCGCTCAGCGCAACTTCCCCCGTGCCGCGACCGGCAATACACCGACGATCTCATCGCCGCGCACCATCACCACCTCGTCCATCATGTTGACGACGACGCAGACGTGGTTGGGTACGATGCGCACGACATCGCCGACGTTTGGACGCGTGTTGCTGCGGGAGAGATCGAGAAAGCCGTGCTCCTCGGCAAAGCGCGCGATCTTGGCTTCGGGATGTTCGAGGATCAGGCCGTGGCCGTCGAGGCCGCCGGTGTCCGAGGTCAGTGTCTTTGAGCCGGCGTCGAGAATGCCGCGCTCGGGCGCGGCGCGGCTCACGACCGTCGAATAAATGTTGAGCGCGCAATCGTCCCAGTTCGCGACGCCGGCCGCGACCTGCATGCGGTCGTTGTAGATGTAAGTGCCGGGGCGGTGCTCAGTGGCGCCTTTGAGCTTGCCGAGGTTCTTCAGGTTCGGCGAACCGCCGGTCGAGACCATCGTGGCATCAAGGCCGTGCGCGCGGACGCCGGCCAGCGCCTCGTCGTAGAAGCTTTGTGCCTCGGCCCAGCCGGTCTCGGTCGGGTACAACATGAAGCCCGCGAATGTCAGGCCTTTCGAGGAAGCGATTTCGCGCGCCAATGCGATCGCTTCCTTCGGCGTCTCGACGCCGGCGCGCTTGCGGCCCGTGTCGCATTCCACCACGACGGACAACGGCCGGCCGGAGATTTCCGCCGCGCGCGGCAGGCCTGCGATCACGGTCGAATTATCTGCGGCAACCGTCATGCTGGCCTTGGCCTGCAACGCCGCGAGCCGCGCCATCTTTTCTTCGCCGATCAGGTTGTAGCTGATGAGAATATTGTCGATGCCGGCGTCCGCCATGATCTCAGCCTCGCCGATCTTCTGGCAGGTGATGCCCTTGGCGCCGGCCTCGATCTGTATCCTGGCGAGCATTGGACTCTTATGCGTCTTGATGTGCGGGCGGTTGGAAACGCCGGCTGCGTCGCACTGGGCCTGGATACGCGCGATGTTGCGCTCGACCTTGTCCATGTCGATCACGGCGCAGGGCGTGCCGTACTCACGGGCGATCTTGGCAGCAAGGGGTGTGGTCATGAGTGTCCTCTATCCTCAGTTTTTGCGTCATTGCGAGCGAAGCGAAGCAATCCAGAGGCCGCAAACATAGATCTGGATTGCTTCGTCGCTTCGCTCCTCGCAATGACGAGCGGGTTATCTCGGCCTCACGCCTGCTCAATTTCCTCGCGCAGCACTTCAAGCTCCAGCCAGCGATCTTCGGCCGCCGAGAGATCCTGCTGCGCCTTGGCGATCGCGGATGATGTCTGATCGAACCTCTCACGATCCTTCCGGTAGAGATCGGGATCGTCAAGCGTGCGCTGCAGTTTTGCGATGTCGTCGTGCAGCTTGGCGATGGTCTTGGGCAGCGTTTCCAGCGCGTGCTTCTCGTTGAAGCTGAGCCGCCGCTTCGGCGTGGCTGACGGCGCCGCGGCCCTGGTGTCCTTTTTCTCCTCGGCGGGCGAAGCAGCTTTCGGCGTCTCGCGCTTCAGGTCCGCTCCGCGCTGCGCCAGCATGTCGGAATAGCCGCCGGCATATTCGATCCACTTGCCGTTGCCGTCGGGCGCGATCACCGAGGTGACGACGCGATCGAGGAAGTCGCGGTCGTGGCTGATCAGCAGCACGGTGCCCTCATAGTCGCCGAGCATCTCCTCGAGCACGTCGAGGGTTTCGAGATCGAGGTCGTTGGTCGGCTCGTCCAGCACCAGCAGATTGGACGGTTTGGCGAGCGCGCGGGCCAGCATCAGCCGGCCGCGCTCTCCGCCGGAGAGCACTTCCAGCGGCGTGCGCATCTGCTCGCGTCCGAACAGGAAGTCCTCCATGTAGGCGACGACGTGTTTGGGCTTGCCGCCGACCATCACGTGATCGCCCCGTCCGCCGGTCAAAGCTTCCGCGAGCGTCGATTTCGGATCGAGGCTTTCGCGGTGCTGATCGAGCGTCGCCATTTCGATGTTCACGCCGAGCCGGATGCTGCCGTTGTCCGGCTGATCCGCGCCGGTCAGCAGATTGACCAGCGTGGTCTTGCCGGCGCCGTTCGGCCCGACGATGCCGACGCGATCGCCGCGCTGGATGCGGATCGAGAAATCATCGACGATGGTCCGCTCGCCATAGGACTTGCCGATGTTCTTGGCCTCGACCACCAGCCGGCCGGATTTCTCCGCCTCCGCCGCCGCGAGATTGGCGTTGCCGGCCGCGCCGCGATAGTTGCGCCGCTGGGAACGCAGCGCGTGCAGATTGGCGAGCCGCTTGACGTTGCGCTTGCGGCGGCCGGAGACGCCGTAGCGCAGCCAGTGCTCCTCATTGACGATTTTGCGGTCGAGCTTGTGCTGATCGCGCTCCTCTTCGGCCAGCACCTCGTCGCGCCAGGCTTCGAACGCGCCAAAGCCGCGGTCGATCTGCCGGATCTGGCCGCGATCGAGCCACGCAGTCGCGCGCGACAGATTGGTCAGAAAGCGGCGGTCGTGGCTGATCAGCACCAGCGCGCTGCGGCTTCGTCCGAGCTCGCTTTCCAGCCATTCGATGGTCGGCAGATCGAGATGGTTGGTCGGCTCGTCGAGCAGGAGGATATCGGGCGAGGGCGCCAGCACGCGCGCCAGCGCCGCGCGGCGGGCCTCACCGCCGGAGAGGTTTGTCGGGTCTTCGTCGCCATGCAGGCCGAGTTGCTCCAGCAGATAGCGCGCCGGATGGCGGTCGTCGCCCGGGCCGAGTTCGGCCTCGACATAGGCGAGCGTCGTCGGGTGGCCGTCGAAGTCCGGTTCCTGCGGCAGATAGCGGATGGTCGCGCCGGGCTGCACGAAACGGCTGCCTCGATCGGGCTCGACAAGGCCGGCCGCGATCTTCAGCAGCGTCGATTTGCCGGAGCCGTTGCGGCCGATCAGGCAGACGCGCTCGGACGGCGAGACCGAGAGCTCGACGCCAGACAAAAGCGGCGTCCCGCCAAAAGTCAGCGCGATGTCTTTCAACTGGATCAGCGGCGGCGCCATGGTGCTAGCCTTGCCTCTCGGCTGGCAGGTCCGCCCGCTGGCGCTGGATGCGGCGGATGGTCTGATCGAGCGCCGACAGGAAGGTCGAACGGTCGCGCGGCGCAAAGGATCTTGGACCGCCGGTGACCTCGCCCGACGACCTCAGATCGGTCATCAGGTTGCGGACCGCTAAGGTCATTCCGATGGACTGCTCCGTGAACGGCTTGCCGTTCGGCGCGATGACCTCGGCGCCTGCCTTCACGCAGCGGCTGGCCAGCGGAATGTCCGAGGTGATGACGATGTCGCCTTTGCCGGCGCGTTCCGCAATCCAGTCGTCGGCGGCGTCCATTCCGGACCCCGCGGCGATCCTTTCGATCAGCGGGTCCTGCGGCACCCGGATGAAGTTGCCGGCCACCACGCTGACGGGCAGGCCATGCCGGTTCGCGACGCGATAGATCTCGTCCTTGACGGGGCAGGCGTCGGCGTCGACATAGATGCGGGTGGGATTCAATGGATCGTCTTTGGTGGCGTTGCGAGCATCTCGCGGATTGAGCGGGTGGTACCCCATCGCTGCCGGAATTGCGAGCAGAACGAAGGCCTTGCCAGTGCATTTTGACAGGTTACGATCGCGGCAATAACGTTTTCGAGCGAAGTGGTTCCCGGTTCGCGTGAAGAAAACGCGTCAAACAAGAACTAACAACACGACAAAAACAGGGAGACAGGCATGACGAGCCGGCTCGAGACCTATCGCGTCACCGCCCACAACACCTCGAAACAGTCCGAGAACAAGATTCACGACGATACGGTCGCGCGGCGGTTCGGCTTCTCCGGCGGACTCGTGCCCGGCGTCGATGTGATGGCCTACATGATGCACGTGCCGGTCGCGCGATGGGGGCGCGCGTTCCTGGAACGCGGGCTGATCGAGGCGCGCTTCGTCAAGCCGGTCTATGACGGCGAGGTGGCGGAGGTCGCGGGCGTCGAGAGTGATGGCGTGCTGACGATCGAGGTCCAGAGCCGGGGCGAGCTGTGCGCCACCGGGACGGCGTCACTGCCAGCATCCGTGCCTGATGTCGCAATCGGCGATTACAGCCAGGCCGCGCCGGTCGTCGAGCGCAAGCCCGTGAGCGCGGGTTCCTACGAGGTCGGCAAATGGCTCGGTACCCTGCCGCGCGACTGGGCGGGTGAGGCGGCGACGCAGTATCTCGCCGATATTAGGGAAGCCGATCCGATCTATGCGCGTGAAAACCTCGGCCATCCCGGGCTGTTGCAGCGGATGATGAACAAGGCGCTGGTCGACAACGCGATCCTCGGCCCCTGGATTCATGTCGGCAGCCGGATGCAGCTTCTGTCGGCCGCGAAGACCGGCGACGAGCTCACGGCGCGGGCGAAGGTGATCGGCAATTACGAAAAAAAAGGCCACCGTTTCGTCGAGCTGGACGCGCTGGTCGTCGCCGACGGCGAGACGCCGCTCGCGCATTGCTGGCATATCGCAATCTACCAGCCGCGCGAGCAGGCCGCGGCGTAGGGATCAAGCCAGATCCTCGTCAAGCCAGACCCTCACCCTGAGGAGCTTGCGCAGCAAGCGTCTCGAAGGGCGTAGGCCGAAAGCCGGGCCTCATGGTTCGAGACGGCGCTCGCGCGCCTCCTCACCATGAGGGACAAGCAAATCATCGCAGCAACTCACACTCGTCATTGCCGGGCTTGACCCGGCAATCCATCATCTGACGAAGCTCTTCGAAGATTGATAGATGCGCGGGTCAGGCCCGCGCATGACGAGCTCATGTGTCGAGCCCTACGCTGCCTTCGCCTTGGCGTTCTGGATCGCGCGCCAGACGCGCTCCGGCGTCAAGGGCATGTCGATGTGCTTGACGCCGTAGTCGGACAGCGCGTCGATCACGGCGTTCGCAATGGTGGCGAGGCTGCCGGCGCAGCCGGCTTCGCCGCAGCCCTTGGTGCCTAGCGGGTTGGATTTCGCCGGCGAGGGATGATCGCCGACCGCCATGTCGGGAATGTCCTCCGCGCGCGGCATCGCGTAATCCATGAAGGAGCCCGTGATCGGCTGGCCGCTGGTGTCGTAGCTGACCTCTTCCATCAGCGCCTGGCCGATGCCCTGCGCGACGCCGCCATGCAGCTGGCCCGCGACGATCATCGGGTTGACGATGGTGCCGAAATCATTGACGCCGGTGTAGCGCACGATCTTCACGACGCCGGTGTCGGGATCGATCTCGACCTCCGCGACATGACAGCCGTTCGGGAAGGTCGACGGCGTCTCCTTGGTGGCGTGATCGACATCGAGCGAGGAGGGCACGCCTTCGGGCACCTTGCCCTCGCGCAGGCGCTCGGAAAGCTCCATGATGCCGATGCTGCGGTCGGTGCCGGCGATGGTGAAGCGGCCGTCGGCGAATTCGATGTCGCCCTCGGAGGCTTCCAGCATATGCGCGGCGGCCTGCTTGCCCTTCTCGACCACCAGCGCGGAGGATTCCACGATCGCCATGCCGGTCGCGGTGATCGAGCGCGAGCCGCCGGTGCCGTTGCCGAAGCGCACGAGGTCGCTGTCATTCTGCTCCAGCGTGATCTTCTCGAAGGGCACGCCGAGTTGCGCGGACAGCACCTGCGCAAACGGCGTGGCATGGCCCTGGCCGTAATCCAGCGTGCCGGTGGTGAGCTTCACCGTGCCGTCGGCCTCGAAGGTGATCTTGCCGAGCTCGCCGCTCGGCGGTGCCGTCACCTCGAGATACGAGCCCACGGCGATGCCGCGCAGCTTGCCGTTCTTCTTGCTTTCGCGCCTGCGCTTGGAAAAATTCGCGTGGTCGGAAATCTCCAACGCCTTGTTGAACACGCCGGCGAAATCGCCGCTGTCATAGGTGACGCCGGAGGCGGCCGGGAAGGGTAGTTGCGACGGCTTGATGAAATTGCGCTTGCGCAAAGTCAGCCGGTCGATGCCCATCTCGTCGGCGGCGCTGTCGATCAGCCGCTCCATGTAGTAATTGGCCTCGGGCCGGCCGGCGCCGCGATAGGCGCCCATCAGCGTGGTGTTGGTCAGCACGGTCTTGATGTCGACGCTGAGCAGCGGCGTGCGGTAGACGCTTGCGAGATTCTTGCCGGTGTTGAGCGACAGCGGCCCCGGCGAGACGCCGGTGATGTAGGCGCCGAGATTGCCATAGCCCGAGAGCCGCACGGCGAGGAATTTGCCCTCCGCGTCAAGCGCCAGCTCGGCATGGATCAGCTGCGCGCGGCCCTGGCTGTCGGAGAGAAAGCTGGTCGAGCGCTCGTCGGTCCATTTCACCGGGCGGCCCAGCTCCTTCGACGCATGCGCGATGCAGGTATATTCGGGATAGTTGAGGTTCTTCATGCCGAAGGAGCCGCCGACATTGGCGGTGAGGATGCGCACCTTCTCCGGCGGGACGTTGAGGATCTTCGCCAACGTCGCCTTGTTGCCGGAGACGCCCTGGGTCGGAACCTGCAGCGTGTAGCGCTCGGTCTTCTTGTCGTAATGCGCGAGCGCGACGCGCGGCTCCATCGACACCACGGCGACGCGGGTGTTGACGATGTCGAGCCTGGTCACGTGCGCGGCGCCGGTGAAGGCGGCCTCGATCTTCTCGCTGTCACCATAGTGGTAATCGAGCGCGACATTGTTGGGGATGTGGTCGTAGAGCTGCGGCGCGCCGGGCTTGGCGGCTTCCGCCGCATTGGTCACGGCCGGCAGCGGCTCGATGTCGAGCCCGACCGCTTCCGCCGCGTCGCGCGCCTGCGCGACCGTCTCGGCCACCACGAAGGCTATGGGATCGCCGACGAAGCGCACCTTGTCGGTCGGCAGGGCCAATCGGTTGGTCTGCAGCAGAGGCGTGCCGTCCCGGTTCTTCAGCGGCATGCCACAGGTGAAGGGGTTGTAGTTGGCCGCCGCCAGGTCGGCCCCGGTCCAGACGCCCAGCACGCCCGGCATCGTCCGGGCCGCCTCGGTGTCGATCCCCTTGATGAGGCCATGGGCATGGTTGGAGCGGACGATCCAGGCATAGGCCTGCCCGGGCAGGCTGAAATCGTCGGTGTACCTGCCCTTGCCGCGCACCAGCGTGTCGTCCTCCTTGCGACGGACCGGCTGCCCAACGCCATATTTTTGCAGTGCAATAGCGTTTTCGAGGGAGGCGGGCGAAGTATGATCTTGCATCGGAAATGCCTGACTTTAGCGCGATTTCATGGGTGTTCTCATTGAGATAGACCACCGACCGGCCCCCGACAACGCCCGTTTCGGCAACAATCCTATGTGAGGGGTTGTTGCACGCTCTCCCGGCGCTGCTAAAGTTTCCGTGAAACCGAGTTCCGGGCCGAATTGGCCGCGAAAGATTTGTGAATGACGGACGACACGCGGCTTCGCGATGGCCTGATGCCATGCGAGGACCTGCAGAAGCTGGATGCCGTAGAGGGCCGACGCGCGCCCGGAGCAAGTCGAAGGTTTGCTCCGGATGGCGGCGTTTATGCCGCGCTGGACCTCGGAACCAACAACTGCCGGCTCCTGATCGCCTGTCCCTCCGGCGACAGCTTTCGCGTCGTCGATTCATTCTCTCGGATCGTACGCCTCGGGGAAGGCATTTCTACGACCGGCTACATCAGCGAGGCCGCGATCGAGCGCGCCATCGCGGCGCTCGCCATCTGCCGCGACAAAATCCAGTCGAAAAAGGCCAAGCGCCTGCGCCTGATCGCCACCGAAGCCTGCCGGGCGGCCTCGAATGCCGATGGGTTTCGCGACCGTGTCGCGGCCGAGACCGGCATCGAGCTGGAGGTGATCGATCGCGAGACCGAAGCGGCGCTTGCCGTGATCGGCTGTTCGCCGCTACTCGACCCCAGGGGGCGCGGCGCGATCCTGTTCGATATCGGCGGCGGTTCGACGGAACTGGTGCGGATCGCGCGTGATCCGGAGCAGAAGAACGCCGAACCGGCCATAAGAGCGTGGATGTCGATCCCGCTCGGCGTCGTGACGCTGGCCGAGCTTTTCGGTGGCCGGGACGTCACGCCGGAGATTTATGCCCGGATGGTCGAGGAGGTCACCGGGCATATCGGCCCGTTCGCAGCCGCCCATGGCGGCGATCTCGACGACATGCATCTGCTAGGCACGTCGGGCACCGTGACCACGCTTGCCGGAATCCATCTCAATCTTGCCCGCTATGATCGCCGCCGGGTCGATGGTATCTGGATGGACGATGCCGAAATATCGACGACCATCGCGCGTTTGCTCGGCATGAGCTATCAGGACCGCGCCAACAACAACTGCATCAGCATCGATCGCGCCGATCTGGTGTTGGCGGGCTGCGCTATCCTCGACGCCATCCGCCAGGCCTTTCCGCTGCCGCGCCTGCGCGTCGCCGATCGGGGCTTACGCGAGGGCATGCTGGTCGAGATGATGCGCGAGGACGGCGCGCTCGGAGTTTGATCGATCATGGCGAAGGATAAGACCGGCCGGCTGCACGTCACGGTCAGGACGGGCGGCAAGCGCAAGCTGTCGTCAAAGCTCTGGCTGGAGCGCCAGCTCAATGATCCCTATGTCGCCCAGGCCAAGCGGGACGGGTATCGCTCCCGCGCGGCTTACAAGCTGCTCGAGATCGACGACAAATATCACGTGCTCAAGCCCGGCATGACCGTCGTCGATCTCGGCGCGGCGCCCGGCGGCTGGAGCCAGATCGCAGCCAGGCGGGTCGGCGCGGATAACGGAAAGGGCAAAGTGGTCGCGATCGACCTGTTGGAGATGCCGGAAATTCCGGGCGTCACCTTCGCGCAGCTCGATTTCCATGCCGATGACGCGCCGGAACGGCTGACCGCGATGATCGGCGGCCGCGCCGACGTGGTGATGTCCGACATGGCGGCCAATACGACGGGCCATCGCAAGACCGATCAGCTCCGCATCGTCGGCCTGGTCGAAATCGCAACGGCGTTCGCCGCCGATGTGCTCAATCCCGGCGGGGCGTTTCTGGCGAAAGTGTTTCAGAGCGGCGCCGATACGGAGCTACTTGCGCAGCTGAAGCGCGACTACGCGACCGTGCGCCACGTCAAGCCCGCCGCGAGCCGGCAGGATTCCGCGGAGCGCTACGTGCTGGCGACGGGATTTCGGGGCGGCGAGAAAGCGTCAAGTTAGGGCGTGGAGTCATTTGCACGCAGCTAAATTCGGATTGATGCCGTGCGAAGGGTTTCTCCGGTGGCGCGAGGTGTGCCGTGAAGCAAGCATCGCGGTGCATCGGGTAAGGCAGGCATGCCTGGCCAGATGAGTGCATTGTTGAGCAAGAGACATATCGCCCATATTCAAGACGCGTACGGATTTCCGAGCAAGCCACTCAATGGCGAAAGCCTGATCGAGTGTCTGGAAATGGCGCTGATTGGCGGCGATACCCGCCAGCCTCCCCTATAGAGCTTTCAGTGCACGGCACGACGCATAAGCTTCCTGAGATGAGCGGGCGGCCCCGGGTCCTTTCACCATGGCGTCGTCTCATGCTACATATGAATTAGTCGTGCGGGGGGATCTTTCGGCCGTGGTGCACGAAGCGCTCGATCAACGGCAACTACTTCTGGCAACTCTGCCGCCATCCCAGCTGCAGACTCGATTGGCATGCGGCATCGTCTTGACCATGCTCGTCTTATTCGTCGTCACGCTGAGGTATGTGAATGTTCAGCTCCCGCGCGTTGACGCCTTCATTCCAATTCATGCAATCACAACCCTCATCAACGATCTCATTACCGCGATTTTGTTATTTTCTATGTACAGCATCGTGCGCCGAAGCGCACTGTTGGTCCTTGCCAGCGGGTATTTGTTTACGTCATTAATAGTCATTCCGTGGGCGCTCACATTTCCAGGATTATTCTCGCCTACCGGTCTTCTCGGCCCTGGGTTACAGACCACGGCATGGCTCTATACCTCCTGGCACATAGGGTCACCACTAATTCTCATTGCCGCGGTTCTCCTAAAAGATTCGGATAGCAAACCAAGCGAATCTCGGCGCTCTCCGGCCGCAGCCGTCGGTCTGAGTATAGCTGTGGCTATCGCGACGGTGGGCGGGCTGACCTGGATTACGATCGCAGGAGAATGGCTCCTGCCAATAATAGTCCTACCTGACGGCATTCACTTGAACCAAAGTGTGGCTTCTTCACTTAGTGGTTTGATCATGGTGCTGGCTGGCGGCGCGCTGGCGCTGTTATGGATTAGGCGGCGCTCTGTGCTCGATCTATGGCTGATGGTGGTGTGCTGCGCGTGGTTGCTTGAAACTACAACCGCCACCCTCTTTGTCGGCGCTCGATACGAACTTGGTTGGTATGCTGGCCGCAGCTTCGGTATCGCCGCAACATTCGTTGTCTTGCTCGTGCTACTTTCCGAGACGCTCGTACTTTATGCAAGCCTCGCTCGCTCAATCATCAGGCAGCGCAACGAACGCCATGCACGGAAGATTGCCATGGACGCCATGGCGGCGTCGATCGTTCACGAGATCAACCAACCTTTAGGGGCGATGATAATAAATGCCGAAACGGGCTTGAGTATGTTGAAGAGCACGACGCCAGACCTGAATGAGGCGTGTTCTGCCTTCGACGACATCGTGAACGACGGCCGCCGCATGAATGAGATAGTCGCCGGCATCCGGTCCATGTTCAAAAAGGGCGCCCACGGGCAAATCTTGCTAGACGTAAACGAGCTAGTTCGAGAGACGCTCACAATGGTCGATCTCGATCTGCGCACTTGTGGAATATCGGTCAAAACTGATCTACGCAACGGCGTCCCCCAACTGTCGGGCGATCGAGGCCAATTGCAGCAAGTATTTCTGAATTTAATTTCGAACGCGATCGAAGCAATGAGCTCCGTGACCGATCGTGCCCGCAATTTGCAGGTGCGCACCAATGTCGTCCAGGAGTCCTCCGATGTCGTGGTTACCGTGGAAGACTCTGGTACGGGACTGGGGGGTGAGGACAAGAACCGTATCTTCGAACCGTTTTTTACGACAAAGTCCGCCGGGACCGGAGTAGGGCTTACCATTTGTCAGGTGATCGTCGAGTCCCATGGCGGAAGCCTCGCAGCGTTAGCAAACCAACCTTACGGGGCGATCTTCGTGGTCACTTTGCCGAGCGGCGACCTATGAATGCAGTCGTCAGTAATGAGAAACTCCCCTGCGCATGTCGCTTATTGGCGCATCGCGTCCTTTCGTTGCGATGCGCAATTCGGTCGTTACCGGGGCATAGCGGACATTGAAGCCCGCACCAATCAAGTCGATTTATAGGTACCGTCACCCCAACCGCTGATCCCGCGCATCCTCCGTCGTCTCGCTCGCGGCCGTCGCCGCGACCTTCTCGGCGCCCTTGCGGCTGGAGATCGCGATGGCCTTGCGGCCGGAGATTTCGTGGCCGGCGTCATCGGGCATCTGCCAGAAGAAATAGCACGAGGCCGCGGAGATCAGCGCCACCACGACGAAGGCCGGCGCAAAGGAGCTTGCGCTGAGCTCGGTCGCCTGGTGCCACCACAGGGTCGATTCCACCGAGAACGCGCCGACCGCGACGCCCGCCGAGACGGCGAGCTGCTGGTTGACGCTGACGAGCGTCGTGGCGCGGCTCATCTGCGCCTGCTCGACCTCTGCATAGGCCACCGTGTTGATCGCCGTGAACTGCAGCGAACGGAAGAAGCCGCCGACCACCAGGATGATCATGATCAGCAACAGCGGCGTAGTCACCGTGAACAGCGCGCAGGCCGCGAGGAAAACGGAGCTGACCACCGCGTTGACCGTCATCATGTAGCGGAAGCCGAAGGTGCGGATGATACGCGCGGCCAGCGTCTTCATGAACATCGCGCCGACGGACGATGCGAAGGTGACGAGGCCCGACTGGAACGGCGACAGCCCGAAACCGACCTGCATCAACAGCGGCAGCAGGAACGGCAGCGCACCGATGCCGAGACGGAACATGAAGCCGCCGATGATGCTGGCGCGCAGCGTCGACAAATGGAGCAGGGAGAAATCGAGCACCGGCGATCCCGTCCGCCGCGCATGGATCACATAAAGCGTCATCGAGATCGAGCCGACCGCGACCAGCGAGGCGACCACGCTCCACGGCAGCAGGTTGAGGCCGGCGACCGACAGGCCGAACGCGATGCCGGCGAGGCCAATGCCTGCCAGCACCATCCCGTAGAGATCGAACGGCTCAGGATCCTCGCTGGTGATCGGATCGATGTATTTCAGCGCCAGGAAGATGCCGAGCAGACCGATCGGAATGTTGATCAGGAAGATCCAGTGCCAGGAGAAAAAGGTGGTGATGAAACCGCCGAGCGGCGGACCGATCACCGGGCCGATCAGCGCCGGGATGGTGACCCAGGCCATCGCGTTGACCAGCGCGCTCTTGTCGATCGATCGCAACAGGACCAGCCGCCCGACCGGGGTCATCATCGCGCCGCCCATGCCCTGCAGGATGCGCGCGAACACGAAATCGTTGACGGACGAGGACACCGCGCAGCCGATCGAGCCCGCCATGAATACCGCCACCGCCAGCGCGAACACGACGCGCGGGCCGAAGCGGTCTGCCGTCCAGCCGCTGGCTGGAATGAAGACCGCCAGCGACAGCAGGTAGGAGGTGATGGCGAGCTTCAGCGTCAGCGGGCTGGTGCCGATATCGGCGGCGATCGCGGGAAGCGAGGTGGCGATGACGGTCGAGTCCATGTTTTCCATGAACAGCGCGGTCGCCACGATGAGCGGAATCAGGCGTTGTTTGTTCATTAAAATTTGGGAGGAATGGCAAGAGGCAGGAGAGGTGGCTGTATCATCCCCCTGTCATACAGGCTATTGCAGAAGCTGCGAAAAAACCTAGATCCTGCGTCACGGAAAACGCAGGAGTGTCCGATGATCTACGTCCTCGCCGCGCTGCTGCCGCCGCTCGGCCTGCTTCTGAACGGCCAGCCGCTTTCGGCGATCTTCAACCTCGTCCTGCTGGTCTTTTGCGTGATTTTGGGGCTGATTTTCCACCCGTTGCTGCTGGTGCCCGCGGCGCATGCGGTCATTTCGGTCCATATGAAACGGGAGGAGCGCCGGCACCGTGAGGTGGTGGAGGCGATCCGCCAGCACGGCCCGCCGCCAGGCTACCGCTGAGCCTGGTGAGCCCAACTGTCCCCCCCAACTGCCTCTCGGCCGACCCCCGCGGGACGCAGGCCGGGGGCGATGAAAAGGCTGTGTACGGCGCTTTGATTCGTCACGGCAGCGTGCTATCGACCAGCGTCAACCCCACTGATGGGCTTCGATTCGACGGCGCCGCCGCAGGCTTCGCCGGTGATGGCGCTCATACCCGAATGATGCCGCGGCCCGGCCGCAGATGAAGGAGTTGACAATGGCAGAGCAGGGACGTCCGGCAATCCGCGAAGCCTTTACGTTCGACGATGTGCTCCTGAAACCCGGCCTGTCGGACGTTCTTCCGTCCGACGTCGATATCCGGTCGCTCGTTACACGCGCCATTCCGCTGAACATCCCGATCATCGCGTCGGCGATGGACACGGTCACCGAGGCGCGCATGGCGATCGCGATGGCCCAGGCGGGCGGCGTCGGCGTCATCCACCGCAATTTCGATCCCGAGGGCCAGGCCGCCCAGGTGCGGCAGGTGAAGAAGTACGAATCCGGCATGGTGGTCAATCCGCTCACCATCGGTCCGGACGCGACGCTTTCGGACGCGCTGACCTTGATGAAGGACCACGGCATTTCCGGCATTCCCGTCGTCATCGGCGGCAGCAAGACCAGCCCGGGCAAGCTGGTCGGCATCCTCACCAACCGCGACGTGCGCTTTGCGACCGATCCGAAGCAGAAGGTCTCGGAGCTGATGACGCACGAAAACCTCGTCACGGTGCGCGAGGGCGTCAGCCAGGACGAGGCCAAGCGGATGCTGCACAAGCATCGCATCGAGAAGCTCCTCGTCGTCGACGATCAATATCGCTGCGTCGGCCTGATCACCGTCAAGGACATGGAGAAGGCGGTCGCCCATCCGCTGGCCTGCAAGGACGCGCAGGGACGCTTGAGGGTCGCGGCGGCAACGACGGTCGGCGAGGGTGGCTTCGAGCGCACCGAGCGGCTGATCGACGCCGGCGTCGACCTGGTCGTGGTCGATACCGCGCATGGACATTCCTCGCGCGTGCTGGACGCCGTCAACCGCATCAAGCGCCTGTCCAACGCGGTGCAGGTGATTGCCGGCAACATCGCGACCAAGGAAGGCGCGCAGGCGCTGATCGATGCCGGCGCCGACTCGATCAAGGTCGGCATCGGCCCCGGATCGATCTGCACCACGCGCATCGTCGCGGGTGTCGGCGTGCCGCAGCTCACCGCGATCATGGACGCGGTGGAGGCCGCCAAAAAGGCCGGTGTGCCCGTGATTGCCGATGGCGGCATCAAATATTCCGGCGATCTCGCCAAGGCGCTGGCCGCAGGCGCCGATATCGCGATGGTCGGCTCGCTGCTCGCCGGCACGGACGAGACGCCGGGCGAAGTGTTTCTGTGGCAGGGCCGCTCGTACAAGGCCTATCGCGGCATGGGCTCGGTCGGCGCGATGGCGCGCGGCTCGGCCGACCGCTATTTCCAGCAGGACATCAAGGATACCCTGAAGCTCGTGCCCGAGGGCATCGAGGGCCAGGTGCCCTACAAGGGGCCGGTCGGCAATGTCATGCATCAGCTCGCCGGCGGCCTGCGGGCCGCGATGGGCTATGTCGGCGCGCGCAATCTCGCCGAGTTTCATGACAAGGCCCAGTTCGTGCGCATCACCGGCGCGGGCCTGCGCGAGAGCCACGTCCATGACGTGACGATCACGCGCGAGGCCCCGAACTATCCGGGCGGGATGTAGTTCGGCGTCACCATTGCCGCTGTCATTCCGGGGCGCGCGAAGCGCGAACCCGGAATCTCGAGATTCCGGGCTCAGCCCTGACGGGCTGCCCCGGAATGACGGCTTTCGCTAAAGGCCGCTGCTCCCTCCACGTCATTGCGAGCGAAGCGAAGCAATCCAGTCTTTCCGCTTGACGCGGCTGGATTGCTTCGCTTCGCTCGCAATGACGAAAAAATAAAAACCGGAGGAAGCAACCATGGCACAGGCCAAGCGTGTCGTTCTGGCGTCTCGCCCCGTCGGCGAGCCCAAATCATCCGACTTTCGCATCGAGGACTACGCACCGCCCACGCCGGGTGAAGGCGAAGTGCTGTTGCGCACGATCTGGCTGTCGCTCGATCCCTATATGCGGGGACGCATGAGCGATGCGGCGTCCTATGCGACGCCGGTGCCGGTCGGCGGCGTGATGGAGGGCGGCACGGTCAGCGAGGTGATCGCCTCCAACAATCCCGGCTTCGCCAAGGGCGACATCGTGCTGTCGCGCGCCGGCTGGCAGACCCATGCGCTCTCCGACGGCAAGGCGCTGCGCAAGATCGACCCGAAGCTCGCGCCGATCTCGACCGCGGTCGGCGTGCTCGGAATGCCCGGCATGACCGCCTATACCGGCCTTCTGGAGATCGGCAAGCCGCAGGCGGGCGAGACCGTCGTCGTCGCGGCCGCATCCGGCGCGGTCGGCTCGGCAGTCGGCCAGATCGCCAGGATCAAGGGCGCGCGTGCCGTCGGCATCGCCGGCGGCAAGGACAAATGCGATTACGTGAAAAAGGAGCTCGGCTTCGACGATTGTCTCGATCACCGCGATCCCGATCTTGCCGCTAGGCTGAAGGATGCCTGCCCGAAGGGCATCGATGTCTATTTCGAGAATGTCGGCGGCGCGGTGTTCGAAGCCGTATTCCCGCGGCTCAACAATTTCGCGCGCATGCCGGTGTGCGGCCTGATCGCCGAATATAACCACGCGCCGACCGACGCGCCGAAATGGGCGACTTCGATGATGCGCGCGGTGCTGACCAAGCGGCTGACCATCCGCGGCTTCATCGTCAGCGATTTCGCCGCGCTGCACGCCGATTTCCTGCGCGACATGTCCGCATGGGTGCGCGAGGGCAAGGTGAAGTACAAGGAGTTCGTCACGGAAGGCCTCGACAGCGCGCCCACGGCCTTCATGGGGCTGCTGAAGGGCGCCAATTTCGGAAAGCAGCTCGTTCGCGTCGGGCCCGACAAGGCGTGAGTTGAGTAGCCCCGCTGGTGACCAGGGTCGCGCGTCACACACTGCTCGTCGTACCCCGCGTAAGCGGGGTATCCAGTACGCCGCGGCTTCTCGGTGAAGCACTGCAGTCTCTGGAATACTGGATCGCCCGCCGGAGCTTGTCATCGGGCTCGCCAAAAGGCGAGACCCGGTGGCGGGCGACGACGTGGTTGTTGGATATTGTGCATCACTCTCACACGCCGTGCGCCTTGCGGATCATCGCGGCCGCGCGTTCGCCGATGACGACGCACGGCGCCATCGTGTTGCCGGTGGTGACCCTTGGCATGATCGAGCCGTCGGCGATGCGCAACCCCTCGATGCCATGAACCCTCAGCGATGCGTCGACGACCGACGTCTCATCGCGACCCATCTTTGCGGTGCAGGTGTAGTGCCAGAATGGTATGACCGCGTTGCGGACGAAATTTTCTAATTCAGATCGGCTAAGGCTGCCCGGCAGCACCTCACGCGTTGCGCGAGAGGAGCGCGCGGCGCAGTTGCCGATCTCCCGGCAGAACTCGACGGACCGTATCGCCGCCTTCAGGTCGGCCGGCTCGCTGAGGAGGTTGGTGTCGATATCGACCGGATGCATCGGATCGAGCCCGGTGAGGCGGACCTGGCCCCTGCTGATGGGACGCACCAGGCCGGGCACGATCGACCAGCATGCGCCGGTCGTTTCGGGGCAACTGACGTCGGGACTGAGAAATGGGGCAGTGCCGATGATGCATTGAAGATCCGGCGTGTCGATTGCGGAATTGCTCTTCCAGAACACGGTTCCCATGCTGCGGCCTTCGGGATGTGGCTCTGCGCATTCCCACATGCAGCCGCCGAGCAGCAGGTGCTCCTGAAGATTGCGTCCGACGCCAGGCAGATGCTGCACGACGTCGATGCCGAAGGGACGCAGGTCGTGCGCATCGCCGATCCCCGATTGCATCAGCACTTTCGGCGTGTGGATCGCGCCCAGCGAGAGGATCAGCTCATGCCCGACCTCGAAACTGCGAGAGGCGCCATCGTGGATCACCTCGACGCCTGTCGCCCTCGTGTTCTTGAACTTGATCTTCGTGACCAGCGCATGCGTCAGCACGGTCAGGTTCGGCCGATCCATGTAGGGATAGGCATAGCTGCGGAAGACCGACAGACGCCTGCCGTCGCGCGTCCGCACATTGCAGAGCGCGACGCCGCCCTTTGTTTCCATCAGTTCGCCGTTCTGATCGTCGAAGTGAGGAATGCCGAACGACTTCGCCGCCTCGCATGCGGCCATGACGACCGGGTGACGGAACGCCTGCTCGACGATCATCAGCCCGCCCTTGCCGCGTCGTTCGGGATCAGGCGCCCCGCGCCAGTCTTCGATACGGCGATAGATCTCCAGCACGCTGCGGTAGGACCAGCCGTCGTCGCCGCTCTCCGATGCGAAATGGTCCCAGTCGTTCTTGTGCCCGCGCGCCCACACCATCGCATTGATGCTCGAACTGCCGCCGAGCACCTTGCCCATCGACCACGTCAGCGATCGCCCGTTCAGATGCGGGTTCGGACGGGTCTTGAACGCCCAGTCATGCGCGCTGCCGAGATTGTCGCGCCACCGTGCCGCGTCATGGATTTCCGGCAGCGTGTCCGTTCCGCCGGCTTCGAGCAGCAGCACGCTGACGGCCGGGTTCTCGGCCAGCCGTCGCGCGACGACCGAGCCGGATGAGCCCGAACCGCAGACGATGAAATCGTAGCCGTTGCGAAGGTTGCCGGTCAGCTCGCGCTGGTTGGCTTCGACACGCGCTGCGAATTCCTCGCTCTGAAGATCGATGTTCGACGATGCGGACGTCTCGTGCTGCATGGCCCCCTGCCTTGATGTGAAAGCTTGCCGGTCGCGAACAAGCGATGGATCAAGGCAACAACTTCATACGATTGGAACCGCCATCCAATGAATTTCGGCGTGATGCGAACGCTGGCGCTTATCACGAGGGGTAGCGCTGAGGCCGCAGAGGCAAGCCCCGCGATGTGGTTTTAAATGTTCGGCCTCACTCGGCTTTCCGGCCGAAGAGATCATCCAGATCGACATCGATCTGGCCCGGCGCCCTGACGTGAAAGACTTCGAAACTGTCGGGCTGGAAGCGATATTCGACGAGTTCCACTTCCTTGGTGCCGATCCGCTCCTGCAGCGGGTCTGGAATGATGAAGCCGGTCGAGGGCGCCCAGACATGCCTGATATGGCCGAAGGTGAAGTCGCGGCGCTGATGGACATGCCCGCTGGCGATCAGCCGCACATCGGCGATGCGCAGCATGTCCACCACCCGGCGTCGCGCCGGCATCGGAACGTAGCGGATCGCGCTCGCCGCCAGCTCCGGATCCTCCGGCGTATTCAGGAACAGCGGCTTGTGCAGGAAAACCGCGACCGGCTTGCCCCCGGTCGTCGCGAGCTCGGATGCGAACCAATCGAACTGCTCGGCCTCGCTGGCGAGACCTGAGTTCATCACCAACGAGTTGAGGCCGATGAAGCACCAGCCGGCGGCGTCGAAACGCCAGCGGTCGTCGCCGCAAGCAGCGATGAAAGCCTGCCGGTCCTTTTCGTTCACGAGCTTGGCGGGAACGGGACCGACCTGGGTGGGATTGTCGCCGACATCGTGATTGCCGGCCAGATAGCGGCAGGGGACGGGCAGGGCGTCGTGGAGCTCTTTGGCAAAGGCCAGATCGTCCGGCGATGACGGGGCGTCGAAGCCGAGATCGCCGCTGTTGACGACAAGATCAGGACGGGTCGTGTCGAGGTAGTTGCGGACCCGGTCGAAATTGTCGGTGAGCTTGGGCTGGCGGCGCGCGAGGTGGGTATCGGAGATCTGGGTGAGGCGGAACAGTGTCATCTCGTCATCCTTCCGGTCGGATCATACCATGGGGCGACGGCAGAAAGATGATGTGGTTCACAAAAGCCGGGCAACCGATGTCGTCCCACCGCGCGCCGCGGGTCGTAAGGTCCAGGCAACAACGGCTCCGTAGTGATGGGATTCGGCGCGGAGGGGGAGCAAAAATGACTGAAATTATCATGCGTTAGCCGCGGCTTTGACGATCGCGGTTCAAGTGAGCGCGGGTTGTGTTGCCGCGGGCCGGCGCGCTCGCTATTGACTGGCTGGCCCGTTCCGGGTTGGGGGAGAATTCCGATGTCGCTTCAAATGGTTTTGCTGCCGCTCTTCGTGCAGGTGGGGCTGACCTTCGCGCTGCTGTTGTGGATGGCCGGCGCACGCGGTAAGGCGCTGTCCAGCGGTCAGACCAAGAGCCGTGAGATTGCGCTCGGCCAATCGAACTGGCCGGAGCGCGCGACCCAGATCGGCAACTGCTTTCGCAATCAATTCGAGCTGCCGCTTCTGTTCTATGTGCTGATCGCGCTGGCGCTGCCGCTTCGACATGCCGATCTGGTCATCGTGATGTTGTCCTGGGTGTTCGTGGTGACCCGCTTCGTCCATGCCGGGATCTTCGTCAGCTCGAACGAGCTGCGGCAGCGTTCCAGCGCATGGTTCGCCGGCGTGCTGGTGTTGTTGGCGATGTGGGTCTATTTCGCATTGAAGATTCTGCTTCTGATCTGAGCGCCGTTCTCCAACCGAAAGTTTGCCATGACGCCTGCTGCCCGTTTGTCCGCCGCGATCGAAGTGATCGACAATATCGAAGCGCAGCGCAGCCCCGCTGCGAACGCGCTGAAGGAATGGGGCACGGCGCATCGCTTTGCCGGATCCGGCGATCGTGCCGCGATCGCCGGGCTGGTGTGGGACGTGCTGCGCCGGCGCGCGTCGAGCGCCTGGGTGATGGAGGACGACACGCCGCGCGCGCGGGTGCTGGGCATGCTGAAGGTCGAGCGCGGCCTGAATGCCGAGGCGATCGGCGCTCTCTGCGACGGCGGCCGCTTTGCGCCTGAACCGCTATCCGATGCCGAGCGTGCCGCGCTTGCCTCGCGCTCGCCAGAGGATGCGCCGGCGTCGGTCGCCGGCGATTATCCGGACTGGCTCGATCCCTATCTCGCCGAGGTGTTCGGCGAGGATCGCGCGGCCGAGGCTGCCGCGATGGCGAGCCGGGCGCCGCTCGACATGCGCGTGAACACGTTGAAGGCCAAGCGCGAAAAGGTGCTCGCCGCGCTCGATCATCTCGGCGCCGGCGAGACGCCATGGTCGCCGATCGGCCTTCGCATCGAGCTCGGCGCCGATGCGCGCAATCCGGGCGTCCATGCCGAGGAGAGCTTCATCAAGGGCGCGGTCGAGGTGCAGGACGAGGGCTCGCAGCTCGCGGCGCTGTTGTCCGCGGCCAAGCCCGGCGAGCAGGTGATCGACCTCTGCGCGGGCGCCGGCGGCAAGACGCTGGCGCTGGCCGCGATGATGCAAGGCAAGGGCCGGCTGATCGCAACCGACCGCGACAAGCGCCAGCTTGCGCCGATCCATGAGCGGCTGTCGCGCGCCGGCGTCCACAATGCCGACGTGCGCAGCCCGAAGGGCGCGGCCGATCCGCTCGCCGATATCAAGGCGTCCGCCGATCTCGTCGTGATCGACGCGCCCTGCACAGGGACCGGCACCTGGCGGCGCAATCCCGACGCCAAGTGGCGGATGCGCCCGGGCGCGCTGGAGATCCGGATCAAGGACCAGGTCGAAGTGCTCGATCGCGCGGCAGGTTTGGTAAAGCCGGGCGGGCGGATCGCCTACATCACCTGCTCGGTGCTGGTCCAGGAGAACGGGGCGCAGGTGCGCAGCTTCATCGCGCGTCATCCGGAATTCTCGGTGGTGCCGCCCGAGCAGACCGTTGGCGCGCTCCGGGACAAGGCCGAGGCCTTTGCGCAGGCAGCACTTGCCTCGCCCGAAGGCTGGCTGATGACCCCGCGCCGCACCGGCACGGACGGGTTTTTCGTCGCGGTGCTGAAGCGGGGGTAGAGAGCGGCTGTCATTCCGGGGCGCGTCGAAGACGCGAACCCGGAATCTCGAGATTCCGGGTTCGATGCTGACGCATCGCCCCGGAATGACGGTGTGGGACGCCCCAAAAAACCGTTGGACGACCCCGCCCATCCCGCCCCCGGGAGGGTTGCGGGAGCGGCTCCGGTCGCGTAACTCCTGTCCATGACAGCAGCAGAGAAAGCTCAGGAGCAGGCGCCCTCGGTGGCCTCGGCGCATGACAAGATTCTGATTGTCGATTTCGGCAGTCAGGTGACGCAACTGATCGCCCGCCGCGTGCGCGAGGACGGCGTCTATTCCGAGATCGTCCCGTTCCAGAAGGCCGAGGCCGCCTTCCGCGAGATGAAGCCGAAAGCGGTCATCCTGTCGGGCGGTCCGGAATCGGTGCACGAGGAAGGCTCGCCGCGCGCCCCGCAACTGATCTTCGAATCCGGCGTGCCGGTGCTCGGCATCTGCTACGGGCAGATGACCATGGCGGCCCAGCTCGGCGGCGAGGTCGAGGGCGGCCACCACCGCGAATTCGGCCGCGCCGATGTCGAGGTGAAGGGCGACAGCCGCCTGTTCGATGGCGCATGGCAACTGGGCGAACGGCATCCGGTCTGGATGAGCCATGGCGATCGCATCACGAAGATGCCGCCGGGCTTCGTGGTGGCCGGCGTGTCCGCCAATGCGCCGTTTGCGGTGATCCAGGATGAGACGCGCAAATATTACGGGCTGATGTTCCACCCTGAAGTGGTGCACACGCCCGATGGCGCGAAGCTGATCCGCAATTTCGTGCGCAAGATCGCAGGGCTCGCCGGCGACTGGACCATGCGCGCCTTCCGCGAGGAGGCGATCGAGAAGATCCGCGCGCAGGTGGGCAAGGGCAGGGTGATCTGCGGCCTGTCAGGCGGCGTCGACTCCGCGGTCGCGGCCGTGCTGATCCATGAGGCGATCGGCGACCAGCTCACCTGCGTGTTCGTCGACCACGGCCTGTTGCGGCTCAACGAGGCGGAGAGCGTCGTCGACCTGTTCCGCCATCACTACAACATCCCGCTGGTGCATGTTGATGCCTCAAAGCTTTTCCTCGGCGAGCTTGCCGGCGTCACCGACCCCGAGGCGAAGCGCAAGACCATCGGCCGCCTCTTCATCGATGTGTTCGACGCCGAGGCCAAGAAGGTCGGCGGCGCCGATTTCCTCGCGCAGGGCACGCTCTATCCCGACGTGATCGAGAGCGTCTCCTTCACCGGCGGCCCGTCGGTGACGATCAAGTCGCACCACAATGTCGGCGGTCTGCCGGCGCGCATGAACATGAAGCTGGTCGAGCCGCTGCGCGAGCTGTTCAAGGACGAGGTGCGCGCACTGGGCCGCGAGCTCGGCCTGCCCGAGATTTTCGTCGGCCGCCATCCATTCCCGGGCCCCGGCCTCGCGATCCGCTGCCCCGGCGACATCACCAAAGAGAAGCTCGACATCCTGCGCCAGGCCGACGCGGTCTATATCGACGAAATCCGCAAGGCCGGTTTTGTACGACACGATCTGGCAGGCCTTCGCGGTCCTGCTGCCGGTGAAGACCGTCGGCGTGATGGGCGACGGCCGCACCTATGACTACGTCGTGGGCCTCCGCGCGGTGACCTCGACCGACGGCATGACGGCGGACTTCTATCCCGTTCGACATGAAGTTTTTGGGAAGCGTCGCGACGCGGATCATCAACGAGGTGAAGGGTGTCAACCGGGTGGTGTATGACGTGACCAGCAAGCCGCCGGGGACGATCGAGTGGGAGTGAGGCAGTCGTTGTTGCGTCGCCTGACGGGACGTAAAAATAAGGACATTAGTATCGAAACTAACGGGCATTTGCCTCGTCTCGGTCGAATTTGAAATCGGCAGGCAAGTGGCCGCGGAACGCGCGAAGACGCCTCAGTAGTTCGCCGCGGCCCGGCTTGCGCGCGACATTGAGCTGCCGGGAGCCAGCGACATGAATTTCGATCTCATCACCTTCCTTGAGACCAAGCGCTTCGACTACCGCGACGGGGAGGCGAACTGCAGACTGCTCCCCCATTTCGCGACCCGCATGCTAGTCACTCCATTTGATAGGCACCGTGCGATGAATATCGGGCTCAGCTGTCCCCGTGGCAAGCCTTCGCGGTGCCGCTGCGGCGTGATGGGCGACGGCCGCACGCACTTATGACTACGTGGCCCGCGCGCCGTGGCCTCGACCGAGGACATTTATCCTTTGACATGCAGTTTTCTGGGCGCTGCTAGCGACGCGGATCATTAATGAGGTGGGTGTGAACCGGGCGGTGGACGACATGACGAGCAACGCACCGAGGACGATCGAATGGAAGTACGGTCATGGCTCATCTCGAAAATTGTCCTAGGCGGGGATAAAAGCGATCTGTGGTTTTAGTTTTTTGCCAAGCGCGCTAAAGTGGTTTCGAGGAGCTGCGGCTTTTCAATATTGGGAGACGACATGATGGGGTGGATCGGTCGTTTGATCGGAGCGCCAGCGCCGACGTGATTTGGCTCGTGATGGTTGGGATGACGCTGGGGCGGGTAATACTGCCTTTGGATGTCCATCTAACTTGGCAGTTTCTCTCGATGTTCCTTTTTACCCTTCTCGACCTGCTAGTAACCGTCGCAGCGATCCTGGGTTATGGTCACTTCTATTCGGCGCACCGCTTTGACTTTTCAACTTGGCCGCCCATTAAGAAGCGGAATCTTTCCCCACGAAAGAAGAGCATTTGAATGCGATGGTTACTTTCGACTTCATTTTTTCTGATCGGATTATTGTGCGGCGCCGGCAGCTTGCTTTATCTCATATTACAAAACAAGGCTGCCGAAACCGATGATATCACTTTTGCCCCAAAGGCCTTTTTCGATAATGACGCCTCGGTCAATGTGTCAGGCACTATGAGCGGCGACAGCCTGGCGTATCCCAACAACACGTTCAGCATTGGGTGTTACAAGGATCAGAAGCTGTGCTGGGTTACGTCGGTTGAACAAATTGGTCCCAAGCAAATCGGTCGAATGGATGCGCCTTACAGCTTTGCTGTCTTAAAATGGTCGCCTTACGAGGTCGTTGCCGTGGACGACGGAAGTACCAATTGTTTCAAAACCACGATCACAATCAGCCGCAGATCGAAGGAAGCGCTTTGGGTGGACGAGCCAATCAACCAAACGCAACCATTCTGCAAGAACGCTGAGAGAGGGATCCGAAAACGGTCGATCGAAGACTTTCCAGGTTGGAAAAAAAGCCAAAGCAAGTGATCGATATTTTCGTCACATTTAGCTTCATATAGAGAGTTGCAACCAGTTGGGCTTTTTTCAATCCGCCAGAATTCAGAATCTATTTCGGCGCTACGCACCATGCCTAGCCTATATTGCGACGGTTGACGCCGAAGGAAATGAACGCATCGACAGCGCATTTCATGTGGGCATCAGCGTGCCCATCTGGCTACCCTCGCGCAGGTACAGCATCGCGCTCATGATCGGATGATCGAGCAGGCTTTCGCCCAGAGGCGAGTCCATCGCAGCGCAGGGCACTGCGAATTGCCCGACGGGCAAATCACTCTCTCGTCGCCAAACCCTGTCCACCCCTTCTCGCAAAAATATTCCGCTTAACTTGTCGGGCAAATCACTGGTTTAACTTCGCGCGTCTCACGGCGGATGAGGGGCGGGTCGCGATCGTCACGAACGTTGCGGTGAGATGCGGTGGACGCGAGGGCTTGCGAAAGACGAACGCGGCTCTTGCGGACGGCGAAGTCGTGTGGTCCTGGCGCCCCAAGGCTGGCGCTAAGTTTCGCGGATGATGCGAAGCGACGGTGGCAACAAAGTCCGGTCACCGGGGAGATCACGTATAAGCCGGAAGAGGGACGACTTGATCGAAAAACTCGGACGCCTCACGCCGCGAGACCGCGACCACATGTGCCTCACGCTGTTTGACATCCGAATTCGAGTTGCTGCACCTTGTTCGCAATGCGACGCGAGAGCAACGCGGATCATCAATGAGGTGAAGGGGCGTCACCGCGCGAGCTCAATGGACCAGGCCGCGCGGGACCTCGGCACTCGGCTCGATTGGGTCGCCATCGACCATTGGAACACAGAGCACCCACACGTCCACATCCTCGTGCGAGGCCGGGCCGACGACGGCAAAGACCTCGTCATCAGCCGGGACTATTTCGAACGGGCTTTCGTGCCCGCGCCGGCGATCTCGTCACCCGCGAGCTCGGCCCGCGATCTGAACTCGAAACCCGCCAAGGCCTTGAGGCGGAGACGACGGCGGAACGCTGGACCCGGATCGATCGGGTGCTTGCCCGGGAAGCGGGGGCGGCGGATGGGGTCATTGATCTCCGGCCGAGGCGGGATGCCGTGGATGACCCGCTGCGGAGCTTCGCATTGGCCGAATGCGAACCTTGGAGCGGTTGGGTTTGGCTGAACCTGCCGGGCCAGGTGCTAGCGGTCGACGCGGAGCAGCGCTTACGGGAAGGCTGGGCGAGCGCGGCGATATCATCAAGCGCCTGCACAAGTCGCTCACCAAGGATGACGCCACACGCGCGCCGTCATCCTGGGCGCTCGAAGGCGAACGCCATGGCGAGCCCGTGATCGGCCGCCTCATCGCCCGCGTGCGCGGTTTGGGTCCGTGCTCTCTGTTGATCTGACCAACCCCTACGAGCGCCGCCTACAATCCGTTGCTTGAGATCCGTAAAGGCGACTGCGAGGTACGCGCGACGCGCAAAATATCGCCGACATTCTCGTTGACCCCGAAGGAGCGCTCGAACGCCGCAATCACTGGGAGAAAACCAGCCATTCACTGCTCGTCGGCGCCATCCTGTATGTCCTCTATGCAGAAGCAGGCGTCGCGAACTTCCTCTCCGATCCATCACGCCCGATCGATGCGACGTTGAATGCGATTTTGGCGACGCCGCACCTCGGGGAGCGCGCTCATCCGTTAGTGGCCTCGTCGGCGCGCGAATTGCTCAATAAGAGCGAGAATGAGCGCTCAGGCGTGTTGTCGACGACAATGAGCTTCCTGGGGCTTTACCGCGACCCAGTGGTTGCCAAGGTGACGGGGCGGAGCGACTGGCGCATCCGTGATCTGGTGGATGGGCGACGACTGTTTGCAGCGACCAAACAGGCGCGCACCAGGAAATACGACGCCGGCCGCTTTTCGTTCAATGTCGCCAAGGGTCGGTGCGAGACGTGCCGGGGCGAAGGATGTCTGCGTGGAGCTGCTCTTCCTGCCCAGCGTCTATGCTCCGTGTCCGACCTGCAAAGGTGCGCGCTACAACGCCCAGACCCCCTTGAGATCAAGATTCGGGATAATTCGATCGCCGACGTCCTCGCCATGAACGTAGATGCGGTGTTCAGGCTTCTTTGCTGACGACGAGTCTCTGCGGCAATCCCTGGGCGTGCTGCGCAAGTCGGCCTCGGATACATCAGGCTTGGGCAGCCCGCCACCGATTTGTGGGCGGTGAGGCCCAGCGCGTCCGACGCGTCGGTGTCCAGCACGGATGAGGGATTGGTGGAGTCGAACACAACAGCGAAGTTTGCGGACGCTGTTGAAGCGCTTGGCTTCGAAGAGAAGGAGGCTGATTGCGCGGGTTATCTGCTTCTTCCAATATATCCGGCAGAATTCGGGAAAAATGCCGGTGTGTCTCCGAGATATGCTGCGCCCGTTAGGTTGTATTTGCAACAGTGTGCTAGTTTTACCTTGTTTATTTGGTAATGCCACAGGCCTTGGCAAAGTCTCGACCTAGTTTGGTGACGTAATAAAACATCACCTTCATCCTCCATCGGGCGCTTAGATTGAAATATCCCGTATCGACGTAGCGAATTAGACCGGTGGCATTGAGGATTGCAAAGTCGGTTTCTTGTTCATCCTGATAATTGCTGGCTGAAATCTGGCCAATTTCGAATCTTCCATCGTTTGTATCTTCGAGTTCGACCTGAACAATCTCGGTCCCTACGGCATTTAAAGCTTCCTCCATAAGCTGCCACATGGCCTTCAATGTACTTGGTTTTGGCGAGCAGCTCTTGAAGCTCTGAGAAAGATACCCTTGCAAAAAATTATGCAGAAAGCCTGACCACAACGCCTCAAGGGAAAGTTCGAGCTCGTTCGCTGCATCGGTGGCAATTACATCAGTAATATTTGCACTTGCCGACCGGACATTTGCGAGATGATATGTGTGAAATGTATAAAAATGCGGATCGTAGTCTTCGGCGGCGGAAACAAGTAGAGCTGCCCACAAGTCAACCAGTTCGCTGTCCGCCTTCTCCAAAGATGCCTTCTCCAGAAATGGGACCAAAAACTTCATTGGAACGGGTTTTTGCGATCTGATCGCTTTTATTCTGGCCTTCGCACGAGTTGCAATCTCCGTGAGCGTTTCTTCCTGTTGCAGTCGAAGCAGTTCACGCTTGTGAGCCAGTTGATCGGTCTTTAAGGCCGCCCATTGGGTAATTGGGGAAATGATTGTCAGCCAAAGCGCTATTTTCGATCGGAGAGCGCTTCCCGGTCCGTTCCATGTGCCAACCTTGAAGAACGCCAAGTGATTGGTTCCGATGATGCTGCTAGAGTTGACCGCTGTACCAGCCGGCATGCGGTCTACGGTTGATTGCATGCCTGGGAAGCCGTCCATATTTCAGCCTCGCCAACGGACTATATGCGCGTTGGCGAATGCGGAGCATGACGTTAAGCGCGGATCTGCTCGAGCTCGCGGCGATGGCGTGGAATGGGACAACGCATCGGCTAGACGATGTGGTCAAGGAACTCCTAGAGTGCGCCTTTACTCGAGGCGAGATTAAGATCGCCGACCTTTGGCTCAATTGCGCTGCAGCCGTGATGCTGACCTTGGCGCAGCTTCCTGGGGGACGAGAGCAATCGCTAACGGCTCTTGTCTTTCGCGGCACCAGTCTGGCTACTCGAACCGGTGGTCTGGTTCGGTCGACCTGGAGGATGGGCAGAAGCGCCCGGCTTGTCTTGATCGGCTACATATCCCGACTCTCCGGAGTTGCGAGTCTTCGCCCCTTTGTTGGCATCACGCTGCATCTGCTCGCTGGGCTCGTTAGTTTTGAGCGCTTTGTCTGCACCACGGTGCATCTGGTCTCTGGTTTGCTCGCTAGGTGCGGCCTGCGGCTGTTGCGCCATTGCAGGGAACGCGACCGCGCTTCCGGCAATGACAATCATCGTGAGAATTGAGGTTCGCATAGGAGCTTTCCTCCAGTTGCTCCGGTCGGGTAACGCGCGAGATCGGGAACGTTTCCTCCTTCGATTGCCATTTTTTCCCGTTGGGTAGGATACCTCTCTTGGTCAGCGGCTCTGTCGGAAACCGTTCGTGGCAAGTTTGGGAACTTTCCGTTCAATTAAGCGCAAGAATTGACAATAATGACATGCTTCGCAGCATGACGAAGCGGCCGCGTCTGCTTACCTAATCCGAGGTAATTGCGCATCGTACAATACTGAGTAGAGTTACCGATGTCGCTGCGTTAGGTTTGAGTTGGCCTTTTGATAGGCGTGAGCAGGGTATGTGGGGGCGCCAAGTCAACCACGCTCGCGCCTTGCAACAGTGGCACCCTACATCGTACGTGGACTTTCCCGCTGGTTGCGTGGGGCTGGAAGTGTCGACTTCTCAAGTTTGTTCGGGCGGGCCGTACCACCCGATCTGCGGCAGCGTGGGACCTCGTGGTCCGACCCCCGGAATGAGGAGAGCCCTCACATGGCAGTCGGCCTCAGCCCAGTGCCGCACTCCGATCACGTTCTTCACCAAGAGGAGCATTGGTACGCCGTTTACATTCAGCCGCATTGGGAATCGACTGCGCAGCTTCGCCTCAGAGCGCAGAACTTTCGTACCTTTCTGCCGCTGCATTCGAAGACGGTCCACCACGCTCGCAAACGCCAAACCATTCTGGCTCCCCTCTTTCCCCGCTATCTCTTTGTTGTGCTTGACCTCAAGCGCGATCGATGGCGGACCGTCAACAGCACGCGTGGGGTTACCTCACTCATCATGCGTGAGGGGTTGCCGGCACCCATCAGAAGCGGGGTAGTCGAAACCCTTCTTGATTCAAGTACGTCTGAGGGGGAGGTGAACTTCTGTTCCGAGATGGCGCCTGGAAGCCGCGTGCGCCTGGTAGCTGGACCCTTTGCCGGCCAGCTCGGAATCCTAAGGGATCTCAGTCGTTCCGGCCGCGTTCGGGTTCTGATCGAAATGATGGGCGCACATATTCCGACCGAGATCCATGACAGCGGCGTTGTTCCCGCCGCCTGAGTCAACGAGGCAAAGCAATGGCTTCTGATCGTGCTGGCGGATTGAAACGCACCTCCTGTGGGATTGTCCTGATCGGACAAGACCCGCTGGTCAAGAAACAAATTGCATTCGTTCTGCGCGTCGCTGGATTTCGAATTGCAACTTCGGTGCGCGATGCTGATATGGCACTTCTGCAAGACGTTGCATGTGAGTACCAGACTGTTTCGATTGTCGAGGTGAATAGAAGCTACGAGGAAACGTCCCGTCACCTCACATATTCTAGGACTCTCTATCCGATGGGTTGGTTCCCCGACGGTGAGACGTTAGAGGGCAGGTATTCAACGCCGAAGAGGGGACAGCGGTTTGCACGTGCGGGAAAGGACGTTGATGGAGTTTCAGAGAAGACCGCGTCCTCGCGGGCCGCGACGCCAGTGGCTGCCGCGGTCGAACGTGGTCCTACGGACCGCCAAGCAATAATTCTTAAAAGCCTGGTGAACGGTGACTTCGAACAAAGTTGTCGCACGCAAGCTCCGCATCGCAGAGGAGACAGTGAAAGTGCACATGAAACGACTGCTTCGAAGAATAGGAGTCAGAAAATCGCACACAAGCAGCGATTTGGGCGATGAACAATAACTTTGCGCCAGCGACTAGCGAAACGGGAGATATGCGGCGTAGCCGTGCCTTCACACAGTCACGGCCCGCTCGGCGGAGCGCTATCTCGAAGAGCGAGTTTGGCGTCCCGCCTGAACCACAGTTGACCCGTGCGCGCGGTGGGGAGGTGAAAGGCAGAGGCAAAACCATTCGCAAGTGCGGCGCCAAATATCACTAGCCGTGAGCCGCATGCCTTCCGCGACAATCTAGGCGCGTTCGTAAACCGCAGCAAATGGTTCAAGTCATGTGCTCGTTCTGAGGAGGTGGCGCAGCACGATTCGTCACCGGGAAGCAGCGAGAGACACCGTATTGGTGGCAGGCGTGAGGACGCGTCGTCGCGGGCTCCTTCGATGTCCACCGCTCTAGTGCGGGGCTACGTGCAGATTTATACGAAGGCCTTTATCTTGATTTGGGTATTGATCGGGATCAGCGTATTGGTCGGGGTCGGCGCGTTTTCTGAACCCGTCAAGCCTGACCCCAGCGGGACTTATACGATCGAGACCAATTCTCAGTCCATGACGGTTGCCAACACCGGGTCGGAAGTTTATCCGCGAAGTGACCTAGAAGCTGCGTCCCACGTGCTGCGGAAAAACTGGGAGCCCCGGCCTGGTAATGCCCGTTTCAATCATACGGTACCAACTCCAGACCAATTAAGACGGATCGAGGTTCTTCCATACATGGATGCGCGTGGACACGCTGCGTTGCACGCCGTGACGGGACACTTCATCGGAACCACTGACGAAATCCTGCAATGGGGCGCCTACAAGTGGGGTTTCGATCCAGACTTGGTACGCGCAAATGCGGTTGATGAGAGCTCCTGGCGTCAGAACATGATCGGCGATATCGGAAACGGCGTGAGCTTGGGGATCTTGCAGATCAAGTCACGATACTATCCGGGGACATGTCCTCAATCTCCGCACTTTCCATCCGTTGTCGATCCAACCAGCGCGCACTCCATCCAGCAGTACCTGGCCCGTGAACCATCGTGCCTCTCTTACAATTCTACAGCGTTTGCGGTCGATTATCGCCTCGCCTACTTTCGCGCGTGCATGAACAAGTCGATTACGTACCTTTTCAATCACGAGCCGGCTTCTGGACATTCACGCTACGCCGATGCGAATGGAGACGAGTTACTGTGGGGTTGCCTCGGAAGTTGGTACTCTGGATATTTTTGGGACAATGATGCGCTAGACTACATCCAAAGAATACTTCGCCTCTATGCCCAGAAGCCTTGGCTGGAGCCGGACTTTTAGGCGTGGCTCGCGAGGTTGTTTAGGTCGCATGCATGTCAAAGAGAATGTTGAGACTAGAGGTGGCAGCTTCAATCGCTGAGCGAGGCAGAGACATGTTCGGCATGCGCTCGGCCAGGTTACGCCGAATGGCTGGAATCCTGACGACCGTCCTTGGCCTTACATTCGCGGATCGCTCGTCTGCAGAATATCTGCTCGCTCCCGGGGATGTTCTGGAGATCACCGCTCTCAGCCTGCCGGATTTAAGGCAGAGCACGACCATAGATGTAGATGGGCAGGCCTATTTTCCCGTTCTGGGCCAGATGAGAGCGGCCGGAATGTCGCTCCCCGAATTGCGGGATAAGGTCCGCGAATTGCTTCCGAGCAAAGTGTTCCGCCGAAGGAACTCAGGACGGGCGGGACTATCCGGTTATTGTCTCTGCTGACGAAGTGAATATCGCCGTCGCCCAATACAGGCCGATTTATCTCGATGGAGATGTGGCGAAACCGGGTTCACAGGCTTATCGACCCGGTTTGACTGTCCGACAAGCAATCGCGCTCGCTGGTGGGTACGATGTCATGCGATTTCGGGGCAGAGATCCTTTTCTTGAGGCAGCCGACTTCCGAGCTGAATACTATACGTTGTGGACTGAGTTTGCGAAGGAAGAGGCTCACATTTCTCGGCTGAAGTCTCAACTCGCGGGTGAGACCGACCTAGACAAGCAGGGTCGTATCGAGACGCCGATTTCACCATCTGTCGCCGCCGGGATTGCGGACCTTGAGACAAAACAGCTCAAGGCAGAACTTGCAGACCATCAGGATGAGAAAGCGCACCTCAGCAACGCAATCGAACAGGAGGATCGCCGCATATCCATCCTGACCGATACGGAGGCGAAGGAGAAGGAAGGCGCGCAAGCCGAAGCCAAAGACTTAGACGAGATGAGACAGTACTTCGCGAAAGGCGTGGTGCCGGTTATGCGGTTGAGCGAAGTGCGCCGGCTGAGTTTGCTTTCGGCAACGCAAGCGCTGCAAACGACGGCGCTGCTGGCTACCGTCGAACGCGAGCAGGGGGAACTCAAACGAAAATTGCGGAAGACGGATGGCCGATGGCAAATCGACCTGACACGAGAGCTGCAGGAGGCCCGAGTGCGGCTAGAGACAATTCGCGTTCGTATCCAGACAGTAGGCGAAAAGCTGGAGTATGCGGGGCTCGTTCGCTCTCAGTTGGTTCGCGGTAGAGGAGGGACACCCGACGTGCACGTCTTCCGAGACCAAAACCAAACGCGACAAAGTTTGAGTGCCAACGAAGACACGGAGCTCCTTCCCGGAGACGTCGTCGAAGTTGCCTTGCGAATGGAAGGCTTTGCGGGCGGGTCTCAGTAGCGCCACAGCGGACCGTGCGGCGCGACGATCTGAGCCAGATTGAAGGCGGCCATGCTTAATGCACCGACACGGCTGTCGCATACAGCGCTTGGCGGTCGGCCAGCCGCCCGTAGTGTGCCGCAGTTGGCGCTTCATGAGCTGTTTATCGGTACTCGTCGGCAAATTGCCGTCATAGTGACAGCAATCATCGCTGCATTCGGCATCGGGCTGCTTTACCTCTCAGTAGTGTCGCCACGTTATACCGCTGTGGCGGAATTACTGATCGATACTCAGCGTTCCAGGGCGCCGCTTGACGCCCCAAATAGCGCGGTCGACCTGTCCGTCATTGCAAGCCAAATAGAAACACTGAAGTCTGAGACGATTGCTCGGACTGTGATCAGCAAGCTGGGCCTGGACAGCGATCCCGAGTTCATCGAGCCGGACCTGACTTCTCGCATGGCTGCCTGGACCGAGGCAGGAACTACAGCCGCCGCAAATTCCCAGCACCGTCGGCAACGAAGGGCCATTGATCGCTTCAGACGCGCTTTGAATGTCTTCCTCGCCGGTCGTAGCTACGTGGCCGTGATCCGGTTTACGTCAATCGATCCCGACAAGGCCGCCCGCATTACGAATGCGGTCTGCGATGCTTACATCGACGATCAATTGGACGCCAAGATCTTGAATTCGACCAAGGCGGGTCTTTGGTTTGCCCGTCGCCTCAATGAGTTGAAAACGCAGGTAGACCGGGCCAACCAGGCAATGGGAGACTTCAGGAGAGAGAATCCGGGAGAGCTCGATAGCGTGCGCCAAGGACAATTTCAGAGTCTCCTTGCCGCCGCTCAAGCACAAGGGCAGGCGTACGACACCTTCAAAAATCTCAGTCGTTACACCCAGACAGTCGAGCAACAGACATTTCCAGCGACCGAGGCCCGGGTCGTGACCTCGGCCGAGCCGCCGTTGACTAGGAGCGGGCCGCCCATTGGGCTGACGCTGCTCCTTTCTGTGATGGTCGGTGGCGGATTGGGGATGGTGGTTGCCTACGCGAGCGAACATCTCGGCCGGACTGTGCGGACGCGCCAGCATGTGGAGCGCGACTTGAACGTCAGATGCCTTGGTTTTCTCCCACGGCTAGGGCGGCGTCAGCAATGGAAGTGGCGGCCTTTCGGGGTCGATAGTTCGGGCAAAAGAGGCAAACTGCTCAACGTTCATAAATGTCCTGCGAGCGCCAGCGAATCGTTGATTGGCGTGAGAGTCGCTCTGGATGCTTGTAGCCGTTCCTCAACCGGAACCAGTGTAGGTATTACTTCGCCGCGCTTCGGCGAGGGGAAAACAACAGTAGCTTTCCATCTCGCCAAGTGCATCGCTGATGGCGGCAAGCGTGTGCTCCTTATCGATGCCGATCTACGAAGTCTGTCACTTACAAAGGCACTGGCTCCCCAAAGTAAGTGCGAGTCTTCCCGAGGTTCTCAAAGGCGCTCTCGCGCTAACCGATGTCGCCGTCATGCCGGGAGTAGGTTTTCATGTATTGCCTCAACCGTTGGACCGTGTCCCCCGGCGGCCGCCAGACATCTCGAGTTCTCGTCAAATGCGGGAGATGGTCGATAGTGCTAAGTCGATCTTTGACTATGTGGTGCTGGACCTTCCCCCGGCAATCGACCATGTAGATGCTTGTGCATCGGCAGACCAGCTTGATCTCGTCGTATTGGTGGCGGAGTGGGGGCGAACGAAGATAACTGATCTCGAAGCAGTGTGGGCGCGATGCGATCATATCGCCGAGCGCCTGGCCGGAATTATCCGTCAACAAGGTCCCATGCGATTCGGAGTGGCGCTAGCCGTCCGACCCGTGCTGTTGGCGTGATCTGCAATCTCTTTGCCCAGCTCAGGCCGGCGTTGCCGCAGAGCCAGACAGAACGCTCGAGTCCCTCGCAGTCGAACGGTGAGTTCGGGCGGGAGTATCTTCGACTGTTGCCTTTGGAATTGTAGCGCCGGCACGCGATTGAAGAGATGTGGTAGGGGCCGCTTCACCGTACACGGCACCTATGCGCGCTAGCGCCTCACGACCTAACATTTCGCATTGTTGTAGTTCGAAAGTTCAGTGGAGGTCGCGTCAATGCTTTTACGCAAAGGACACGGTCGGAGCTTTAAGCAAATCCAATCGAATGGCAATGGCGCGGAGGGCGCTGCCTGCGCCTTGCCGATGGCCGTTAGTCAACGAGAGATTTCGTGTTGGAGTAGTAGGCTGTGGCTACTGGGGGTCTAAGCATGTTCGTGTGCTCAGCGCGACTGCTGGAGTAAGCGAGATTGCCATTGTCGAACGTGATCAGTCTCTCTGTAGACGCCTGCAGCGCACCTTTCCTGCGACACGTTCGTTTCGAAGTCTACAAGCGGCGTTACCGCATGTTGATGCACTGGTAGTCGCCACGCCTCCGCAAACTCATGCCAAGACTCGCGCTGACGGCGGTTCGGGAAGGCAAGCATGTCCTGGTCGAGAAGCCGCTAGCCACCTCCTTAGTCGATGCGGAATTACTGGTTGAGGCTGCGCGTCTGGCAAAGTCAATCACGATGGTCGGGCATACATTTCAGTTCAACCCGGCTGTGCGCGAATTGCGACGCCGGCTCGCGTCCGGCGAACTTGGGAAGATTTACTATATTCACTCTGATAGACTAAACCTTGGGTTATATAGACCGGACGTGAACGTCGTTTGGGATCTTGCGCCGCACGATATCTCAATCCTGAACTATTTGCTTGATTCTCAACCTAATGCGGTCATCGCGTGGGGTGACGCTCTTGCGTTTGGTGATATTCACGATCTCGCGTACGTCCGGCTCGAGTACACGAGCCCCAAGGTTACGGGTTACGCCCATCTCTCCTGGCTTGATCCACGGAAGACACGGACGGTAACGGTCGTTGGCAGCGAGAAAATGGCGGTCTACGACGACCTCGCCGAAGAACGCTTGCGGATCTACGACCGCGGATTGGAATCCGATATCGACGGAACGCCATTGCATGAACGGCCGCCGACGTATCGATATGGCGACATGATCGTGCCTTACATCCGATCGGATGAACCGCTCGCGGTTCAGGATAAACATTTTATCGATAGCATCCGGACAAACACTGAACCAGAGACAAGCTGGACGACCGGACTTGCGATAGTTGCTGTTCTTGAAGCACTCCAGATGTCGATGCTGCAAGGTCGGTTGGTACGCGTCCCGAATTTCGTTGCGACTTCCCGCCGCTTAAATTCGAATGGCGTGTCCCTGAGGGCTTCCGGATGAGTATCCCATTTGTCGACTTACGGTCCATGCATGCGGAAGTGTGCGAAGACCTTGATGAGGCTTGGCGCCAGGCAAGTTCGTCGGGCCAATTCATTGGTGGAGAGTCTGTCGAGAACTTTGAGGACCAATGGGCAGACTATTGCGGCACCAGATTTTGTGTCGGTGTCGGCAGTGGAACGGCCGCGCTTGCGCTTACATTGTCCGCGTTGGGTCTCGGCAGGGGTGACGAGGTCCTTGTGCCGGCTAATACATTCATTGCGACGGCGGCAGCGGTCGCTGCAGTCGGAGCCCGACCTGTGTTTGTCGATGTGGACCCATCAACGCTCCTCATTACCGCTAAAATCCTCAAGCAAGCAATTACGAGACGGACCGCTGCGGTGATTGCCGTTCATTTGTTCGGTCAACCGGCCGACATGGACGCCATCACTCGGGCGGCATCTTCCGCCGGGATCGCTGTCGTTGAGGATGCTGCGCAAGCGCACGGGGCTTGTTGGAGAGGAAAGAGAACAGGCGGCCTCTCCCACGCAGGATGCTTCAGCTTTTACCCGGGCAAGAACCTCGGAGCCTTTGGCGATGCAGGCGCGGTAGTTACGAACGACCGAGCCCTTGCCGAACGAGTTCGATCGTTAAGCAATCACGGAAGGTCACACGACAACCCGTACCGGTACGAAGTGGTTGGCGCCAATCATCGATTGGACGCGCTACAGGCGGCCATTCTGTCGGTCAAGCTCAAGCGCCTTGATGCCTGGAACGCCGCTCGCAACAGGGCGGCGGATGCGTATGCGGCAGCACTCACAGGTCTTCCAGTGCGACTGGTTCACACGGCTCCCGATGCATCAAGCTGCCAACATCTTTTGGTCGTCCAAATGGACCATCGCGACGAGGTGCGCCAAGCGTTGGCCGCTGAGCAGATATCAACCGGACTCCACTATCCAATTCCATGCCACCGCCAAACACCGTTCATGACCGGGAGAGGATCAGCCCTCCCGGTCGTGGAAACGGCGGCGGACCGGATCTTATCTCTTCCAATGTTTCCTCATCTTACGGACACGCAAATCAGGTGCGTTGCCGATGCCATTTTCCGGGCGTTGTCAAAAGTCGCTTGTCATGACGCGCCTCAGGTCCTTTATTCGCAGAATGCGGCTTTCCGGATGTAGCTATTAGCTGTGTCGTTCGACACTGATTGATCTCTGGTGACTGTCTTCAGCTATCGGCGAACCGCTTCAGGAGCACGTCGACCATGAACCTGCATCGTCGCCTATCAATCGGAGCTGGGATAGCCGTAGCTCGAGACCGGAAGTCGCAAGATGCGCCGGCTGTGGGAGACCTATGGACCAACCAGCGGCGCCGGAACTCGCATTGTTGACCTCGCGGTCGCCTGCGCGCTGCTCTTGTTATGTGCACCACTGATGATCGGGGTGGCCGTGTTGATCCGGCTTACCAGCCGCGGGCCGGCTCTCATTCGCCAGATCCGAATAGGCCAGAACGAGCAGCCATTCGCTATGTTCAAGTTCCGAACGATGTATCGCGACGCTGACGACACGCCTCTAAAGCAGATGAACATCCGGGAACTATTGGGCGATCCAAATCCAAGAACCAGCGACGGCGTCTTCAAACTAGAGGCAGACCGGCGGATCACCAACGTGGGCCGTTTGCTTCGGCGGTTCAGCGTGGACGAGTTGCCACAACTGCTCAATGTGCTTCGTGGCGAGATGTCACTGGTCGGACCTCGGCCATCATTGCCATGGGAGGCTGAACTGTTCACACCCGAGCAACGCAGGAGGCACGAGTGTCCCCCCGGCATTACAGGCCTGTGGCAAGTCAGTGGCCGCAACCGACTGTCGATGCCAGAAATGCTGGCACTGGACCTGGCCTATGCTCGATCACGATCGCTAAGGCTCGATCTCTGGATCCTTTGCCGCACTCCTGGAGCAGTTCTATTCGATAGGGCCACCAGGTGAGCCGAAGAGCGGCTCGGAGGCGGTGAACCCGGGGCAGGGATGGTGGAGGATATTCATGCTTGGGATGGTCGATGGACAGTCCGCAACGTGGCAAGCAATCGCGGATCATCCGTTAAACAGTCTATTCTCGTCGCCTTGTTGGACGGAGGCAGTGGCCCGGACGTACGAATTCAAGGTCTCGATGTCTACGCGAAACGACGGCGAGGCCGACGGGGCTATCCTGTATTCTCGGCTCTCCGATCTGAAGGGCGAGCGGATTGTTTGCGGCCCGTTTTCGGATTATTGCGATCCGCTGATCAGTGAAGTCGACACTTGGCGCGAGCTTGTCGCCCCGCTGATTTCGATGGGTGTTCCGATAACGCTTCGCTGTCTGCGCAATCAACTGCCTGCAAAAGACGGGCGCTTTGTGAAGGTCAGCGAAGCGGCTTGGCATGGCGTCGACATCGCTCCGCCGGAGAGTGAAGTATGGGGCGGCTTTTGGGGGAGCGGTTCGTCAGAATATCAGGAAGGCTCAGCGGAGTGGCGTCAAGGTCCGTGCTAGCCGGCAGCTCCATGACCTGCATGTCTTTTATGAGATGCATTGTCATGTACGAAAATCGAAGTATCGCCTTCTTCCGCAGCCCTTTGCATTTTTCGAGCATCTGCACGCTTCGTTTGCAGAGAACGATGGTCTGACAGTTCTTCTTGCCGAAGTCGACGGATCACCCGTTGCCGCCACTGTATTCCTCGAATGTGGAGACACGCTTTATTATAAGTTCAACGCGTCCGTGGAACGCGGTGTGTGTCCGAATGACCTTCTTGTCTGGGAAGGCATCAGAATGGGACAGCGTCGTGGCCTCAAGCTCCTCGACTTTGGCGCATCTGATCTCGATCAACTCGGTTTGCTTCGATTTAAGCGCAAATTTGCTACGACCGAACGGAGAATTGTCCGGCTGCAGTTTGAGCCAGAGGGCTATCTCGATCGACGAGCATCGGTGGCCAACGAGACGCTGAGATCCCTTACGCATTGGCTCACTGATCCCAGTGTGCCGGATCGGATCACTCAGGCTGCGGGAGGCGACTTTTACGCCTTGTTTTGCTGAACGCGCGGTTTGGTCGAATAAGAAATCGCATTCCGAGAGCATCTTGTATCGCGAACTTATCGCTCAAAAGCTGGAAATGACCTCCGTCCTGGATTCGAAAGGCTGGGGCCATTCTATCGAAAGAACTTGAACCGTCTCCGATTGGCAGGCGAGCAATGACATCCAGTAGCCCAGCCGTCCGACCAGGCAACAACACCGGGACTCTCGATGGTCTTGCCGCCAATTCCCGTACGGTGGCCATGGGCATGCTTGCGAGCCGTGTTACGGGATTTGGACGTGTAACTGTCATGGCGGCCGTCTTAGGGCCAACCTATTTTGGCAATCTATTCCAGTTTTCCTCCATACTTCCCACTACCTTGTACAGCTTTCTCATGGGGGCGCTTATGTCGGCGCTCCTCGTCCCACCACTTGTACGGCATATCGCTGGAAGAAATCCAAAGGCAGTTTGTCGGTTTGCGAATGCGGCCCTGGGCGCAATGATCGTTGTGCTTTTTGGCGCGGGGGTCCTCACGATCCTCGTCTTGCCACTCCTTCTAGGCGCCATCACTTATGACGTAGAAGATCCCTTAGTTCGCAGTCAGCATCTTCAGTTGGGTGTCCAGCTTGCTTTGATGCAGATGCCGCAGGTCATGTTTTATGGCATTATCGGGACCGGAGTTCGCCGTGCAGCAGGCACATGGCCGATTGCGCTCGCCGCGGCGGCGCCCGCCATCGAAAACATTGGCGTGGCCGTGGTACTGATCACATCGGCGATGGCCTTTGGAACGGGTGTCGACGTCAATGCGGTAAGTACTCTGCAAATCATGCTCCTCGGCTTGGGCACGACGGCGGCGGTGGCTATCCACGCTGGCGTGCAGTGGTGGGGAGCATACCGGCTGGGTGTTCCGCTCGTGCCTCGACCCGACGACTGGCGCGAGACAGAGGTGCGGACGATGCTCCGGCAGGGAAGGGCCACGATCGGGTATACTGGCCTATATTGGAGTGCGTTCTTGTCCGCGCTCGTCAGCGCTGGAGCTATCCCCGGCGGGCTGGTTGCGTTCCAGATGGCCAGCAATCTCTGTCAATTCCCTGTGGCCTTGACTGCCCTGCCGCTCGCGTCAGCGCAACTTCCCCGCCTATCCGGCAACCATCACCGGAATCAACTTGCCGAGTTTCGTAGCACCTACTGGGCCGGGTTGCGGCTCGTGATATTCTTGGCCCTGCCTGCCAGCCTGATACTCGCGGTCATCCCGCAGACTTTGGCTCGCGCTCTGGCCTTCGGGCATATGCATAGTCCGACTGGAATTGTCTTGCTCGCAGCGTGCATCGGCGGCCTTGGGATTGGCGTCGTTGGCGAGTCGATATTCACTCTGGTTACGTCCTCTTGCTACGCTCGAAACGAAAAATCCACACCGCTCCGGGCTATGCTGCTGCGTTTGGTCGTCATCGGAATAGGTGTTGCGATCGCCCGGGCTGCACTGGCCGGCCCAGAGTTGCTCTGGACGCTGGGCGCAGTCGTATCTGCGGGCAACATTGCCGCCGGGGCATACCTGCATTTGAGGCTGCGGCGTGCTTTGCCGAACATCAACCTCCCGGGCGCGATTGGTGTGGCTGAGCTGATACTCGCTGCCGTGTCGGTCGTGCCAGCAGTACTCCTTGCGAATTGGCTTGGAAGCGATCACGCCAGCATCTTCCGGACTGTGTTGGTTGCCCTCATGGCGTTGTTCGGCAGCGTAACGGTATATCTTTCTTTGCATTTTCTCCTCGGGTCGCTCGAGCTCAAGCTGGTTTTTCCGAGTATCGAGCAAGTACGGTTTTTCGGGCGGATTTCCCCACGTCGACCGGCGGCCGCTGCAGCCCGACCGGCCAGTGAAACAGATTCGGAATTCCATTAGAGTTGATAGGCAAACCATGGCCATGGTCGCGGGTATGTTGGCCTGTATCGTTTTCCCGATCATAGTGGCTCGCCCTGAATACGGGGCTTACATCATCCTCTTGGCCAACCCTTTGATAGTGGGGATTGCGCGAGGTCAGCTTGGCTCGGTACTTCGCCCCAACGAGTTCCTGATCGCCTTTGTCCTGATTGCCATCTGCGTACAAGCCGTTCTTCTGGTACTCGGACAAAGGCGCAGCTACGTGTCCTACGATCGCGTGGACACTGCTCTGCTTCTCCTCGTCGCCGCAGGGTCAGCAGTACCCGTGCTGTGGCGCTACGCGAGGGGCCTCACGCTCTCTGAGGATGACCTGCTGTATGCGGTCGTGCTCCTCAAGTACTACGCGTTATTTCGCGTGTTCAGGTACGCCGTCACAACGCGGAGACAAGTTGAAGTGTGCCTCATACTGTCAATCGCATCCGCGCTCATCGTGGCAGTCATAGGAGTCTCTTCAGGTCAGCGACCTGTTCGGTATGCCCGAGTTTCTGTTGGCTTACTACGATCAGCCGTTCGAGGGTCACGCCGCCGTCATGACCGAACGCGCCACGTCGACTGTGGCGTCTGCGTTCGGACTTGCAGACCTGATGATCATGAACATCATCATTGTGCTGGCCAAGAGTCGGGTTAGTCAGCGATTGGCTTGCTCCTCCCTGTTACGCTCATCCTGCTTGCCGGCTGCATCGCAGCCGGCGAGTTTTCAGGGTACGTTGGTTTGGTTGTGGCCCTACTCGCCTTTGGTGTCATGTCCGGCCGTTTCGATCAGCTGCTGCCTGTCGGTATTGCGGGCGGTGGCCTGGCTGCGCTTTTTCTGCGGCGAGTTCATTGCGTCCAGGCTTGAGGGGTTTCAGGGGCAGGGCGGCATGCCTGAAAGTTGGGCTGGGCGCTGGGACAATCTACAGACGTACTTCTTTCCCGATCTCTTTAACCACGGAAACTGGTTTTTGGGGGTTCGCCCGGCACCACGGATCCCGGCTTTCGAGACTTGGCGGGAATGGGTCTACCTCGAAAGCGGCTATCTCTGGCTGCTATGGATAGGCGGTATTCCCTTTTTGGCAGCCTTTTTCTTCTTCGCGATTGTATCGCTTAGGACATTGCAGCACGTCGCTCGGGAGAGAACAGATGCCATTGGTGTTGCGGCAGTATCAGCGTTCTCATATCTGGTTGCGATGATCGTGACGATGCTTTTTGATCCGCATCTCACGCTGCGCGGATCGGCGGATCTGTTTTTCCCGTTGCTTGCGCTCTCATTGGTTGACTCTCGAAGCTGGAGGACACCGCTCTTGCTTTTCCGAATTGGCTTCTGGTGAAGTGGAGCCGGCGGCCCTTATCAGAAATTCATTGCAATCGGGTGCTTGGGTTCAGAGAAGATCAGACTTCTCCGTGAAAAATTGTGACCAAAGATAGCCTGAAGAGTCTCGGAGGAGATGATGGCATCGCGACCGAAAGCGCCTCTTCGTTGGCTCCTCGAGCTGCCCATCAAGCTGCTGCGAACGGGATCCGCTTGCGTCGGCAGCGAGAGTCTAACGGAGCCAGAAGGGAAAGCGGAGGCAACGTTCCGTGCTGCTTCTTGTCGAGAACTGCTCCGTTCCATTTGATCGACGTGTGTGGCAGGAGGCTGAGGCTCTACGGGACGCGGGTTACAACGTCTGCATTGTTTCTCCACGCGAACCCGGACAAGCGGCGTGGGAACTACTGGATGGGATAGAGGTGTACAGACATCCAGCGTTACCGGATGCATCGGGGCCGATCGGCTACGCCCTTGAATACAGCATGGCCATTTTCTGGGAGACGTTGTTTGTCTGGAGGGTATTCTTTCGATCGGGTTTCGATGTGGTGCACGTAAGCAATCCGCCGGATATCTTGTTCTTGGTGGGAGGATTATTCAAGGCATTGTTCTCAAAGAAGCTTGTGTTTGATCACCATGACATCTGTCCTGAGCTGTACGAGGCTAAATTCGGCAGAAAAGGTCTGCTCTTCTGGGTGCTCCGCCACCTTGAAAGGTGGTCGATCAAGGCAGCCGATATCGTCATCTCCACAAACAAGTTCTATCGCAGACTTGCGATTGAACGAGGCGGAAAAGACCCGTCACGCGTCTTCGTCGTCCGTAACGGGCCGGACCTTGAGCGCTTGCGTCCGCTGGATCCAGTTCCAGCGCTGAAGCACGGGCGTTCATACCTCGTAGGGTATGTCGGCGTCATCGGCGTGCAAGAGGGATTGCATCATTTGATCCACGCGGCGGCCTTCATCGTCCATGACTGCCACAGGCGTGACATTCATTTTGCGATCATTGGCAGCGGTTCTCATCTCGATAGCAACCGCCGACTGGCGGAATTTCTCGATGTCGATGATTATTTCACATTCACAGGGCGTGTCTCAGACCAAGTGCTTCTAGAATATCTCGGTACGGCTGATCTGTGTGTTGGTCCCGACGACTACAACTCATTGAATGACAAATCGACGATGATAAAGGTCATGGAGTACATGGCCATTGGGAAGCCAATTGTCCAGTTTGCGTTGACGGAGGGCCGCATTACGGCTGGCGATGCCTCTTTGTATGCCAGGCCGGGCGATGACATGGATTTTGCCGGGAAAGATTCTAAACCTGCTGGATGACCCTGGGCGGCGAGCAGCCATGGGCAAGTATGGGCGTAAGCGTGTTGAGCGCGAACTGGCCTGGAGTCATCAAGTGCCGATTCTGCTGGCTGCCTACGACGCGCTGTGGCCAGAGAGCGCTGAACAAAAGCTTAAGGGCGGGACATCATTGCGGCCGGCTCGCTAAGGGAATCAGCCGAACGGGTCCGTCGCTTGTGAGAGTCAGGACAGCTATGAATATCTCTCTTTTCGGCTTGGGCTACGTCGGCGCGGTGACCGCTACCTGTCTTGCGGAACTGGGGCACAGGGTCGTAGGGGTCGAGGTCAGCCGCGGCAAGGTGGATATGATAAATGAGGGGAAAGCGCCGGTGCTCGAGCCGGAGCTGCAAGACCGGATCAGCGCTGTAGTTTCGGATGGAAGGCTGCGTGCGACGCAGGACGCCGAAACTGCGATCATGTCTAGCAACATCTCGCTGATCTGCGTCGGAACGCCGAGTGATAACGCCGAGGGCGTGTCGCTCGAAGCAGTGGAAAATGTAATAGCGCAAATCGGTCTTGCTCTGCGAGCCAAGAACAGTCCGCATGCTGTCGTGGTGCGGTCGACGGTGCCTCCCGGGACGACCCAAGAGCGGCTGGCACCGGCGCTGGAAAGCATCGGGCCGCTGTATTGAGCTGACCTAGAGCTCGCTGCAATCCGCGAGTTTCTGCGGGAGGGCAGTGCGGTCGCGACTTCTACCATCCGCCGTTCAACATGGTCGGAAGCCTTGTAGAAACAGGTCCTCTGGTGACTGAGGAGATCTACAGGGACATACAGTCACCCGTTATACGCACGAGTTGGAGCATTGCTGAAATCAGTAAAATATATAAGCAATACCTATCACGCTCTCAAAATCACGTTCGCAAATGAGGTCGGCAGCCTTTTGAAGGCAAAGGGTATAGACAGCAGGCGCGTCATGGATGTGTTCTGTCAAGACCGCCAGTTGAATCTGTCTGGGGCGTATCTTCGGCCTGGTTTTGCTTTCGGTGGCTCCTGCCTGCCCAAGGATACCCGGGCTCTCGTTCATTTGGCCAGGACAAGCAACGTCAAGCTCCCTCTGTTGGAGCAAATACTGGCAAGCAACGAGGGTCACATCAATCGCGCTTACAAATTGATCACCGGGAGCGGTCGTCGATCGGTGGCGCTGTTCGGCCTGGCGTTCAAGTCAGGCACTGACGACCTGCGGGAATCTCCCCTGGTTGTTCTTGCCGAGAGGCTCATCGGAAGAGGATATCCGATCGAAATCTTCGATCGGGACGTGCAGCTCTCGCGTCTCATGGGAAAAAACCGTGATTTCATTGAGCGGGAGATCCCACATCTTGAGAGGCTCATGGCTCCTTCGCCAGCGGCGGCAATGCAGGGTAAAGAGATCATTGTCGTGGGTCACGCGATAGCTGATGAGATAGCGGCGATACAGATGGGCTACAACGGGCAACAAATAATAGACCTAGTAGGAGTTGATCTGCTGCAACAGCTAGGTGGCGCTTCATATCACGGAATATGCTGGTAGCTTGAGTGCGGAGCTCCGGTCATGGAATTCGAGGGCACGGGGTATGGTGTGACGTGCGTCGAGGCCAGCGTCGATCCGGCCTGGGATGCTCTTGTCGAGGCGACGGGTGGGGACCTGGCCCAAACGACCCTCTGGGCGGCGTCACGGCAACGGCTGGGGTTTCGCGCCTATCGCATAACGATCACGACAGCCGCACAGGAGCTGCTTGGCGGCTGCCTCATGTACGTCAAGCGCGTGGCGCCCGCATGGTGGGTTGCCTCCATACCGCGCGGGCCGTTGGTGTTTACGCCGGAATGCAGCGCGGCCTCTGCCGTCATGCGCGAGATCGTGGCGTCGGCCCGACGAGGTGGCGTTCGCGTCCTCGTTATTCAACTTCCTGAAGCCGCGCCCGCGCTGGAAGAGGCGACGATGACGCTCGGGTTTCGTCCGGACGTTCCCAGCGTTGCCCCCGAAGCGACGATACGCCTCGATCTCAGGCGCAGCGACGAACAGCTTCTCGGCTCGATGACCCAAATGCGACGTCGGAACCTTCGCAAGGCGCTGCGGGCCGGCTTGGAGGTGTGCCAGGACAATGACATCGAGCTCTTTCACCGCCTGTACGCCGCGACCGCGAAGCGCCAGGGCTTCGTTCCCATAAGTCGTGAGAACCTGCGGGCCCAGTGGGATCTGCTGGCGCCCCACGCGAACTGCACGATGTTTATCGCGCGTTACCGCGGGGTGCCTGCAGCGGGGATCTGGGCCACGCGATTTGCTGGCACCGTCACCTTTAAGTTAGCTGGCTGGGACGCGAGCAGCCCGGCACCACCTCACGCCAGCGATGCGGTGCACTGGGCGGCGATCCAGTGGGCGCGGACCAACGGTGACCGCACCTATGACCTCGGCGGTTTCGACCGCCGCAGCGCCGAGTGCCTCGCCAGCTGCCGGCCGATGCCCGATGGTTTTCACCATTCGCCGAGCTTTTATAAATTGAGCTTCGGCGGGACCGCGGTGTTGTTTCCGCGCGCGCGATTCCTGCTCTTGCCCAAGCTTGTCGACCTTGTATTGGGCAAAGCAGCGCAGCGCTTGTTTGCCAGTTCGGGGGCGCGCCGACTGGCGCAACACCTCCGCAACGGACGGTTTCCGGGTCTGCATCCGCCCGCATCAGCCCGGTGATCGCCGGTGATGCATCTGACCGGCGTCGATTTGCCGGGGTCATGCTCGCCAAGCAGTGCAGGGAGCGAAACTGCGGAGCACGTCGTCAGAGGGGAGCAGCGATGTCCGACTACCAATTTTACGACAGAGTCGCCGAGACGAGATGGGGAAAGTATCTGAGCGAGGTGGAAAGGGACGCTATCCTCACAGCGCAGCAATTGTGTGGCGCCCCGACCGTCGCCCTCGATATCGGAGCGGCGGGGGGCCGGTGGTCGGAGCTCCTTGCCGAACAAGGGTGGGAGATGATCTGTACAGACATAAATCCGTCCTCGCTGCAGCGGTGCCGCGAACGCGTCCCGCTAGCGACATGCATACGCTCCGATCCCCGCGACACGACGTTGCCGTGCGCGACTGAGAGCATCGGTTTGCTCCTGTGCATCGAGGTGTTTCAGGTCATTCCGACTGCTTGGTTTATTTCAGAGGCGTCGAGAACGTTGAAGCCGAATGGTCTCATAGTCGGAGTGTTTAACAACAAACTGTCGTGGAGGGGGTACATCCACCATCTTCTTGCCGTAGCCCGCAACCGATTCGATTACTATAGCACTACATACTACGGGTGGAGACGTGAGCTTCGACACGCCGGCTTTCAAGTGCTGCTTGAAGAAGGACTGTGCTGGTTCCCGTTTTCGCGAACCAGCAACTCACCGCTTGTGACCTTGTGCACGACGGCCGAGTCCCGCATCGGACTTCGTCATCTCCCCGTCTTCAGCCCGTGGATCGTGTTCGCAGCAAAGAAGAGTTAAAGCGCGATGAGATCAGATTGAATCGTCATCGCGCTTTCGGTTTTTGGTTAGACATGGTCTCGATCAAAACGCATTCGGCGTCACTGCTGTCCTTCCTTAGGGCATCGCCCGCGGGCATGGTTTTTTCCGTATCATGCTCCAACCGGCCGGCGTTGGTTCGATCCTCACGCAAATGTCTTCGGGGATGATTTGATGAAACGCCCGCCAGCGGCTTCGGGACCTTCATCTGCCCAGGGCTTGCGTTCTCTTTGAAAAGGTTTGCCCTGTGAGCCTGAAAGCTTTCCGAGAATACGCGCGAATCGTCCGGCCCGCCTATCTTCGGGCCGGCCACGCTGCCGCACGGTTTTGCGACCGTAGGTTTGGTATAACAACGAGCGATGGGGAGGTTGCTCGTGAACTCGGCCGCGCGCCGGATAATGACTACCGGTTTGGCTGCCGGGCCATCTCTTATCTCGGCATCGAACGATTGATACGGAAGCTGGAGCCGAGCGGGGCGGACGCGCTCTTGGATATGGGGTGTGGAGCGGGGCGTGCGATCTGCGTCGCAGCACAGTATCCGTTCTCCCGAGTGATTGGCATCGAGATCGACGAAAGGTTATGTGCATTGGCCGAGCGAAACGCGAGTCGGCTCCGCCGATACGCAGTTCGTCCCGAGATCGTCTGCGCCGACGCTGCGAAATATCGCGTGCCCGACGACATCACCGTCGTGTTTCTCTATAATCCTTTCAGCGGAGAGGTGCTCAAGACAGCGCTGACGCGAGTCCTGAATTCGTTCGATCGTGCCCCGCGCCGTCTGCGGCTGGCCTACGCCAATCCACGCGAGCACGAGATGATTGCCTCGATGCGGCGCTTTCGGACAGCCGACATGATATGGCTGTCATGGCGGCCGGAAGCGGAATGGCATCGCACCAAAGTAGTGCAATTCTATGAGGTCGAGCCGGAGCCGGATTCAGAACGCCAAGCGACGGCATCTGGGCCGGTCACGTAGCCGAGGGTCATCCTTGCTGGCATTAACGACGCAGCGGGCCAAGGTGCGAAGCCCCCGACCAGCTCAACGCCTTTGCCCGATTGCGGTGAGAAGGATACGTCATAGATCGCGGAAGCCAGCCGCCGATCCGCGAATGAGGCCGCACATTGCCGCGCGGATCTGCGCCGGCGTCAGGCCGGTGGCAATTGCCACGGAAGTTGTCGTATTCATCGCTGTCCCGCTCCAGATAATCGCCGGCGTCGCAATCGCTTCGGTCCTTCAGCCGGTCGGCGCGGCGGTGGAGTTCTTGTGCCACAGCCGGCCGTTGGCATTTGCCGCGTGTGGCGCCGATGAGGCTGTGGGTCGCCTCGCTCTTCGAAGGTGCTTGGGCGGAGGGAGTTCAGCAAGGACGCCCGCGAATTTGCCGGTGCGGGCCGGGGACTGGCTTGGACTTCGTTCCACGGTCCCCCTTAAACTCGGTCCAGATCTCCGCGAAGGACGTAAGCGGGCGGGTGTCGTTCAGCGCGAACCAAACCACATCCGGTTTCAGCCAGCCGCGCCAATGTGGTGAGCCGGTATTGCGAATGTTGGTCACCGGCGGGCCACCGATGCGCGGTGGCGGCGGCATTCCCCAGCGCATCAGCGCCATCTCGCGTTCGCTCCCGGCGTTGCGGATCACGGGCGCCGGTTAATCCGGAAACACGTCCGGCATCGGCAGGTTACCGACATCGCGGTTGACCACCCGAAACAGCGCGATGATGGCGGCTTGCTAGGGCGTGGTGACCAATTAACTAATTGAGCCAGATGGCAATAGCGGCAAGTTTGACGAAGCCCATGAAGTTGACGAGCAATTTGTCATATCGCGTCGCGACCCTGCGGAACTGTTTGAGCTTGTTGAAGAAGCGCTCGATGATGTTGCGCTCCTGATAAAGATCGACGTCGTAGGCGCGCTTGACCTTGCGGTTCCGCTTGGGCCGGATGACGATTTCGGCTCCGGTTTCGGCAATCGCGTCGCACAGATGATCGGCGTAGTAGCCCTTGTCGCCGATCGTGGCGCCCGCGTCGAAGCCATCGACAAGCTCATGTGCGAAGGCGATGTCGTTACGCTGCCCCGGCGTACCAATCAGGCGGAGCGGATTGCCGAGCGCATCACCTGCGGCGTGGATCTTGGTGTTCAGCCCGCCTCGAGGCCGGCCCAGGCCCTGGGCATCCGGCCTACTTTTTCTTTGCGCGCGCCAGCGGCATGCTGATGTGCCCGCACAATCGTCGAATCGATCATCAGCCATTCCAGATCGGCTTCGCGCGAAAGAACCGCCAGCATATCGTCGAGAACGCCCATCGCAATCCAGCGATAGTAACGTCGTTTCACCGATTGATAGTTGCCCAGCCGCTCCGGCAGATCACGCCAGCGCCCGCCAGAACGCGCCATCCATTTGCACACAATATGGCCTGTCAAGAAAGAGATCGTCAGCACCCTGCCGCAGGTTGAAGTTCTTGGCGCGCTTTGAGTGAGCAATTTTATACAGACGTCGAGCGCTCGGTGGGTCTAACATCATCGACCTTCTCTATACCTCTAAGCCAAAGGTGAAAATCATGGAAATCACCGAGGAGACAAAAGCTGCCCTTAAGCCCGCACTGTGGGGCGCAGCAGCCGGAGCAATTGCTCTCGCGATAGTAGGCTTCAATTGGGGCGGCTGGGTAACGGGTGGAACCGCCGAGACGATCGCGAAGAACCGTGCTGCAACGGCTGTCGTCGCAGTTCTCGCACCGATCTGCGTGGAGAAGTTCCGACAAGCGGCTGGTGCCTCAGCGAGCTTGGCCGAAATGAAGAAGTCAACTTATGCATCGGACCAGAGTAGGTTCATTGAAAAAGGCGGTTGGGCGACGATGCCGGGAAGCACTGAGCCAGACTCGGCGGTTGCAAGGGCTTGTGCTCAAACGCTCGGTAGCGAGAAGGCTGTAGACCTCCGCGGGTAATGCGGCTACCCGCCGCAGACCCCGACTGGGAATCGAGGGCAACGACCGTCGCACTTCATTTGGCAACGACACAGGGCGCTTGATGCTCAGCGACGCGGGGGATGCAGCTCAAGGCGTCGATCCTTTCGCCCAGCTGCCTCACTCGTCGCTCTTTATCTCGGGCTTGTCATACAAGACCGCGTTCAAGAGTGAACTATGAACCTCGATCTTTCCGTTATAGGTTATGAAGCCGAGCTTGCGAAACTTGTTCATGAAAAAGCTGACACGCGAGCGGGTTGTCCCAATCATCTCCGCGAGTGTCTCCTGGCTAACCTGCGCCGTGATTGGCTGAGGGGCGCCATCCTTCCCGAAATTTGCCAGAAGCAGGAGAAGACGCGCGAGCCGTTTCTCGCTGGAATTGAATAACTGGTCTATCAGGTCTTCTTCGATGCGGCTATTCCGACTAAGAAGATACGCCATGAACAATTCGGAAAACTTTGGTTCGCTTTTAAGTGCCGCCAGCATCGCGACTTTCGCGATGGAAGTGATTACGCATTGTTCCATTGCCATCGTTGTTGAAATTCGCAAGGGATGACCATTCAGGCATCCTTCTCCGAAGAATTGTCCGGGTTCCAGGATCCCGACCACTGCTTCCTTGCCCTGTTCGGAGACAACGAGAACTTTTATCCTTCCCGTTTGGATATAGAAAACAGTATCAGCGGCGTCTCCTTGCGAGAAAACGACAGCGTTCTTGTCAAATTGCAATATGGTTTTGCCCTCGCCGACCTTGGCGAGAAAGAGTCTTGGGTCAAAGCGTTTCGCGGCTCTTGGCATGAGGCGTTCGGTGCCCGGTGCTGGCGTTTAACTTAGCAGGTCCAGCGCCCAGCATGTTGAGGAATTTTGGCTAGCTAGCCGCGGGCGCGCCTCGTGGATCGGCGCTCGCGACGGTTGGGACAATTGCAACTCTACCTGATCCGGAACGAGCCTGCCTGAAATGCGTGCCGACTAATTCGTTGCGGTTCTTTTGATCCCGCGAATACGCCGCGCGCAAAAGGTCTTACGCAGAAGGCCGCAGAGAAATTCGCGACGTTTTCTTGTGACGCGGTTTCAAAATGGCGCAGATCATGCGAGGTCGGGAGTTTGCTTTGCCGTTCGTCGAACGGAGTCGCCGTTTCAGGCAACAAGCACCGGAGTTCTCGTTTCAAAAATTAGTGGCGACTAGATCGTAAGAACCCCGGCTTCCGCGAATATAAACCTTGGCAGCCGCAGCGCATATCAAGTCACGGTTGGAATCGAACGCGTTAAGAAAACCCGATTCATCTGGGCGAGTATCCGGTTGAATGCGCCGCAGTGCGTCTTCGTTTATGAAAAAGGACGCCTCCATCGCGCTATCGTATCCCCAAAACCGCACAGCATGCCGCGTTCGATCGTATGAGCGACTATGATTCGGAAACTCAATCATTGTCTAGAACCGATTTGACGCAAAGGGAGAGAATGTTGGAGCGATCCGCTTGCACTCTCTTACAACTGGCTATTCGGAAATCGAATTACAACCCTGTCCCAATCTTGGCCGAACAAATAGGCCGCGGCGAGCCTCGTTATTTGGCGAAGGGTACCATATCTTCATTATCACCGCTCGCCCAGGCTACTAATCTAACGGGACTCGTACGCGAGCCGTCGCCACTAGCGTTTCATAGGCTTACTTGAGCTTGATTGATCAAACAACGGCTCACAAGCCACGGCAACAGTTGGAGGCCCGGAGGGTTCTACGCAGCAGCGGCCTTTGATCTTTGGCAACGTTACGCCGTTAGCCGTCGATTAAGCGCTTCTGCGAGCGTGATCCAATCAAGGAAATGATCTCAGCGACCGTGAAGGAACCGCGATGAAGAAATCCGCTCTCTCAATTGACGAGCCAGAGCCGAAGAAAGCAATACGAGCCGACCGGCCTCCCACCGAAGGGTTCGCGACGATCGTCGATGGCCACTTCAAGGCAGAGTTCGACACTGCGGAGGCTGCTGAAACATCGGGTCGGGAGCTGAAGTCGGCTTTTCCAAGGCTCCAGCTTGAGATTTATGACGCCACCAATAAGGTCCGGACGTTGTTGAGCTAACGAACTTGGCCGTCTCGTGGCCGGGGGGCGCACTCGCTTGCCAGGATTTCACGCACATATTTGTTGATGGTCCAGTCCAGAGTTTCGCGCGATCCTTGAAAATCGGCGTGTTCAAAGTTCGGCTTGCTCTCCTGAGACCTGTCATCTTCAGTCCGTTATCATTATCGACGATAGAAAGGCCGGGCATCACTGCCCGGCCTTTCTTTTAAGCGCTGCACGATTGGAGGACTTAAAAATCCATACCACCCATGCCGCTCATGCCGCCGCCACCCGCAGGCATGCCGCCCGCGTTCTTCTTTGGCAGCTCGGCGATCATCGCTTCGGTGGTGATCAGAAGTGCCGCGACCGAGGCCGCGTTCTGGATCGCCACGCGAACCACCTTGGTCGGGTCGATGATGCCTTTGGCGACCAAATTGCCGTACTCACCGGTCTGCGAGTCGAAGCCGTAAGCATACTGCTCCTTTTCCAGGATCTTGCCGACGATAACTGAGCCGTCTTCACCGGCGTTGATCGCGATCTGGCGGGCCGGGTACGACAACGCCTTGCGCACGATCTCGACGCCGGTCTTCTGGTCGTCGTTCTTGGTGCGGATGCCCTTAAGGTGCTCGGAGGCACGCAGTAGCGCGACGCCGCCGCCCGGAACGATGCCTTCCTCGACAGCCGCACGGGTCGCATGCATCGCGTCATCCACGCGATCCTTGCGCTCCTTCACCTCGACTTCGGTCGCACCGCCGACGCGGATCACCGCGACGCCGCCTGCGAGCTTGGCCAGGCGCTCCTGCAGCTTCTCACGGTCGTAGTCCGAAGTGGTCTCCTCGATCTGCGCCTTGATCTGCTGAACGCGTGCCTCGATGTCGGCCTTCTTGCCGGCGCCGCTGACGATCGTGGTATTCTCCTTGTCGATCATCACCTTCTTGGCGCGGCCAAGCATGTTGAGGGTGACGTTCTCGAGCTTGATGCCGAGGTCCTCCGAGATCGCCTGGCCGCCGGTCAGGATCGCGATGTCCTGCAGCATGGCCTTGCGGCGATCGCCGAAGCCCGGCGCCTTGACGGCTGCGACCTTCAGACCACCACGCAGGCGGTTGACCACGAGGGTCGCGAGCGCTTCGCCCTCGACGTCTTCCGCGATGATGACGAGCGGCTTGCCGGTCTGCACCACGGCTTCCAGGAGCGGAAGGAGTTCGTTCAGGTTGGAGAGCTTCTTCTCGTTGATGAGGATGTAGGCGTCCTCCATCTCAACGCGCATCTTGTCGGCGTTGGTGACGAAGTAGGGCGAGATGTAGCCACGGTCGAATTGCATGCCTTCGACGACCTCGAGTTCGGTCTCAAGCGACTTGGCTTCCTCGACGGTGATGACACCCTCGTTGCCGACCTTCTTCATGGCGTCGGCGAGGAACTTGCCGATCTCCGCGTCGCCATTGGCCGAGATGGTGCCGACCTGAGCGATCTCCTCGTTCGAGGTGACCTTCTTGGAGTTCTTCACGAGATCCGCGACCACGGACTCGATCGCAAGGTCGATGCCGCGCTTGAGGTCCATCGGGTTCATGCCGGCGGCAACCGCCTTGGCGCCTTCACGGACGATCGCAGCCGCGAGCACGGTCGCGGTGGTGGTGCCGTCGCCGGCCGCATCAGCCGACTTGGAGGCGACTTCGCGCACCATCTGTGCGCCCATGTTCTCGAACTTGTCCTCGAGCTCGATCTCCTTGGCGACGGTGACGCCGTCCTTGGTGATGCGGGGCGCGCCGAACGACTTGTCGAGAACGACGTTGCGGCCCTTCGGGCCGAGCGTGACCTTCACGGCGTTGTTCAGAATGTCCACGCCGCGCAGCATGCGATCGCGGGCATCGACGCCGAATTTGACTTCTTTAGCCGACATAATGATCTCCGTTTTCAACTGTCCCAATCCCAAAGGTCGCGCAACTGCGCGAGTTCATGAGGGATGAGATTTCGGCTTGCGGCCTCATCCTTCGAGACGCCGGCTGCGCCGGCTCCTCAGGATAAGGAAAACTTACTGCCGCTTAAGCGGCCTCCTTCTTGGCGGCAGGAACGTCAGTGAGAACGCCCATGATGTCGCTCTCCTTCATGATCAGCAGCTCCTGGCCGTCGATCTTGACCTCGGTGCCCGACCATTTGCCGAACAGCACGCGGTCGCCGACCTTGAGATCGATCGGAATCAATTTGCCGGATTCGTCACGGCCGCCCGGTCCGACCGCCGTGATTTCGCCCTGCGAGGGCTTTTCCTTGGCCGTGTCCGGAATGATGATGCCACCTGCGGTTTTGTCCTCGGCATCAATGCGTTTGACCACGACGCGGTCGTGGAGCGGACGGAATTTCATGCGGTCCTCCTCGGCTTTTGTGATTAGTTCTGAATTGGCAGTCGCGATACGCGAGTGCTAATCGTTCTTCACATAAGCCTGCGACACTGAGGCGCAAGGGCTGTGTGACACTTAGGGAAGGCACGCCGGATCACGATGTTAGATTTCGACTTCCTGACTGCCAAGCTCCGTTCGGTCAGCAACAGTCCGCATTAAAGCCGGACGGCTCCTAACTCGCCGTTCGTGAGCGTCGATACGAAGCGGCCTCAACGACATTTTTCGAGCGATCCCTGCCGCGAGTGTTCAGCAAAACGGCCCCAGTTCCGCGCTGATAACGATCTGGCACCGGAATGGCGCGAGGGCGGCTCGGGCTGTTCCGCTGCAGCCGATCACATCCATTTCGCGGCCGATGTTCAATTTTGCTCATGTCACAATTTCCTGGAGCGGGGTGTCCTGACTGGGACAGCGACCGGATAGGGGCGCTGGCCTGTCTCCGAACGGCGTGGCCTAATTTGAAAGTGAGCAATTTTGAGCAGACGAGGGCCCACGCCGCGTGCTGTGTTGGTGATCACCGGGGGATTGCGCTGTCCGGATCTATCCAGCGCCACCAGGCATTATTTGGCTTGGTGGCGTTGTGCGTTAAGTTTTCAAAAATGAGCAAAATGGAACAGTTGGCTGCATCGAGCACATCCGGGCCTGATCACCTTCCAGTCGTCGGCCGACACTTGAGGTTTCGCTAGTTCCCCAGGATAGACAGCCGAGCATGGCTCCGATGAGCAATATTGCTCAGTTTTCAAACTGAATGAGCTTTGAATACAAACAACCCTGACTTCGCTGGGGCCGTTCGCAATCGCGATCCCATCGATCATATTTAATCTTGGTCGATTGCAGGGATTGCTATTCTCGGAGGGTCTAATGGTCAACGACGCTGTTAGAGCAGCCGTCGCTCACGATCCCATCCTTGTCGACCTTGCGTTGCAGGGAGGTGGCTCGCATGGGGCATTTACTTGGGGCGTACTCGACCGTCTGCTCGAGGAACCGTGGCTTGGCATCGATGGCATTTCCGGCACGTCGGCGGGAGCGATGAATGCCGCGGTGCTTGTCGATGGTCATGCCGAAGGCGGAGCCGCGGGTGCCCGAACAGCGCTGGAGAATTTCTGGCGCCGCGTCTCCGAGGCGGCTCGCTTCAGTCCTTTGCGGCGCGGCCCCCTCGATGTGATTCTCGGCCGCTGGACGTTGGACTCTTCGCCAATCTATGTCGCCATGGATCTCATGTCTCGCCTGGTTTCGCCCTACGACTTGAACCCGATGGGCAAAAATCCATTGCGTGCGATTTTGGCAGAAACAATCAATTTCGAGCGGCTGGCAGGAGCACCGACGAAACTCTTCATCACGGCAACCAATGTCCGGACCGGCCGCGGTCACGTGTTCAGGAACAACACTGTTACGCCGGACGTTTTGCTCGCCTCCGCCTGTCTGCCCACCATGTTTCAGGCTGTAGAGATTGACGGCGATCCCTACTGGGACGGAGGCTATTCTGGCAATCCCACGATCACGCCTCTCATTCGAGAGTGCAAGTCACAGGATACCATTCTCGTTCAGATCAATCCGGTTGAACGCGAGAGTTCGCCGCGCTCCGCCTCAGAGATTCTCAACCGACTGAATGAAGTGTCCTTTAACGCAGTTTTGCTGAAGGAGCTGCGCATGATCGCCTTGCTTCGGCAAGTCGCCGATCCGGGCAACAGCGAGGGCGCGCAATGGGCCGGCATGCGCATCCACCGCATTGCGAGCGAGATATTGACCGAACTCGGCGCTTCCTCCAAGCTCAACGCGGAATGGGAATTCTTCACCTTGCTGCGCGATGAGGGGCGAAGGTCGGCACAAGTCTTTTTGGAGAGTCATGCATCGAATCTTGGATGCCGTTCCACTTTGGATCTTGATGTCTTGTTAGAACAGATCTGACGAATGGCAAATCTAAATTTCAGTCTCAAGAGCGCACACAGTGACTTTGAGAACGCCGTTCCAGACTACGTCCGGCGTACAATTGATGGTCTGATCACTCGGCTTGGCGGCTGGAAGGTTCGCGATTGTACCGCTAGCCATTCTATGAGCCGTCGGCATTGAACTGCGGGCTGATGCCATCGTTCCTGATCGACTAACGGTCGAACGTCCGCCATTTCGGCCCAAGGCCGATGACTTCCGGACTTCCCTCACGAGCAAACGTTTTCGGGGGCCGTTGGCATGTCTCTATCGCGCGCGCAATGGTCGAACGGTTCGTTAATTCGCCAAACGCGCATCAATCCAAATTTGGCTGCTTGCTGCTGAGCCCACGTCCTTAGAACGTTACGATTACGGAAATTGCCGGAGCGAGCTGTCGCAATACTGACGCATCGGGTCGGCGAGACGGGAGCCCAGTCGTCCAGGCTGGCTCCATCGAGGGACAGCGCCGGAACCTGACCCCAGCCACTCACGGCTGGCTGAGGCCCTCATTCCGAGAAACGATGGCTATTCCGCTTCGCTAGATTGCTCGATCGCGGCGGGCATTTTTGCGACTGACATCAGCGAGCGTGCCACCTGATTAAGAAGCTGGTCGGCATTTTCTTCTTCGGCCAGCGATTTCGACAACAGGGCCACGATAGCGGTGTGGCGAAGCTGCTGCGCGAGGTTACGGGCCGTCGTATATCCGGAAATCTCGTAATGTTCCACGCGCTGCGCGGCTCCGATAAGCGCCAGGTCGGCCGCCGCATCTTCTTTCTTTTCCGCCTCGTTCATGACTTCCTGGCCTTCCTCGACAAGCCCCATCATGCCACGGCAGGGTTTTGCCCGAGCGGTTTGGCCCAAAAGCTCCAGGCATTCGTCCAATCTCTGGACCTGACCTTCCGTCTCCGCGAGGTGCAGTTCGAATAGTTCGCGAAGCCGGTCGAACCGTGCTGCTTTAGCCATCTTGGGCAGCGCCTTGGTGAGTTGCTTTTCGGCGTGAAGGAGGTCGCGGAGTTCGTTCACCAGCAGATCATCCAGACCTTCCGGACTCTCGAGGGGTGAACTCTCGGCAACGATCGAAGGAGCAGCATCCCCGGCCTGCAAGGCAGGCGAGTCGGTAAAGACCCAATCGGTGCCTTCATTCCAGGGCCCACGCGTATCGATTTCCCCGTGATCGCCAGTGCCGGTTGAATCATTGAAGTATTGATTGACAAGGCCCGGCGTGGGCGCGATGCGCCCGATGCTGAACTGAGGTTTGCCCATGCTTTCGAGCGCCAGGGAAAACGCTTTCATGTGCGTGATCTCCCGTGTCATCAGAAACTGCAGCGCGTCTTTCGTACCCGCATCGTCGCAGAAATTGATGAGGCGTTCGTAGACGATCTTGGCCCGGGCCTCAGCGGCGATGTTGCTGCGCAAATCGACGTCCAGCTCGCCGGTGATCTTGAGATAATCGGCCGTCCATGCATTGCCCTGCGAATTGAACAGATTGACGCCACCGCCGCCTGCAATCGCAATGAGCGGATCCGCTTCCGCGGCCTGCCGATCGAACTTGGCGGGCTTCAGATGCATCCGGGCCAATGTTCCCACTATTTCAAGATGGCTGAGCTCCTCGGTGCCGATGTCCATCAGCAGATCCTTGCGATCCGGATCTTCGCAGTTCAGGCCCTGGATTGAATACTGCATGGCAGCCGCAAGCTCGCCATTGGCGCCTCCGAATTGCTCGAGCAACATGTTGCCAAAGCGGGGGTCCGGCTCATCGACACGTACGGTGAACATAAGCTTCTTGACATGATGATACATTGACGACCTCAATTCGAGCCGAGGAAAGAAATGGTGAGAGTGAGACCAATCAAGGCTCACCACGAACGTTCCTAAAGCAAAAGTAAAAATCGCCTGTTTTCGTTCGGCAGCGAGAAACCTCGTCTAATGCAGCGTTTCAGCAGCTTCTTCGATGGCTGCCATCACATCACCTGTAGCGGACTGTTGGACCATATGGCCGGCGCCCGCAATGCGGTGCATTTTGCTTTGCCTGACTTCGCTATGCAGTCGGGCCGACTGCTCGTCGATATCGATCAGGCGATCGTCTTCGCCGGCAATTATAATCACCGGCATGGCAAGTTCGTCGTAGGTTTTCGAGGAGGCAAACGCATTGGGGATCATCAGTGCGGTTTCTGCAGCACTGGCACGTATCTGCGACGGCCGAACTGCCATTTCCCTTGGGAAAGCCGGCGAATTTCTCCGGAACTGAACGCGGCCCGAACATCTTGCTCAACATCACAGGCCACATCAATCTGCTGACGATCGGTGCGATAGTGGAACTGATGATATCGCCAAGACCGGGTATGGCTGGTCCTGACAGCGCCAGGACGTCTGCGCGGGCAGTGGGGAAATAGTATCCCGACGCGAGTACCAATGCCTCCACCAAAGATGGATGCTTTATCGCTAAAGCGACGGCAACCGATGCTCCCCAGGAATGCCCAAGCACGATCGCTCGCGGAACGTTCAGCCTATCTAGTGCCTTCGCGAAAAGATCGGCCTGGGCCTCCGGAGTCCACACCACATTCCGGGGCCGCGAGCTATGACCGAACCCCGGCCGGTCGAATACAATCACCTTGTAATTCTTCGCCGCCAGATCGATCAGGCCGCTGGATTCGAAATCCTGGATCATGCTGCCATTGCCGTGGAACAGAACCAGGGGCCGGCCCTTTCCACGTTCCACGTAGTGCAGTCGTACCCCGTCGATCTCGATGAACTTTCCTTTGGGAGGATTATCGCGCTGTGCCTTCCGGGCAAGCTGGCCGTTTACGACGGCCGTTGCAGCAAGAAAACTTGCTGCCGCAGCGACGGCAGTTGCCGCAGGGTACTGCCTGAAAATGGCGACGCAGTTCGACAGGAACGAGGTTGACCGTATGCGCGGGATTGCCATCTGCAGCTTCCTTCATTGATCTGCACGATGACCCAAGCTTCATGAGAAATGTTGCAGTGCAGGGTGAACCGGTGAGCGCAGTGTTCGTTCCTCTCACTTGACCGATAGCGAGAGAGTCTTTCAGATCATCCATTCAGGCCAGCCAGCCAATGGACAAAATCGATTTGAGTCCGAAGCGATTCGATGATCGCACTGGAAGTGGCTCCAGGGTGGAGACTTCGAGATCATTCCCAGAGAAGCGGCCACGTTCGACAAACAATGACGTTTCACGATTTGTCAGAAGCAATAGACGAAGCCAAGAAAATCGCGGAGGCCGCCAGCTGAGCGGCCTTACTTCTGCTTCTCTGCATTAATGTGCAGGACGTAGAGCGGGTTCTGGAACTCGTCCATTACTTCCATCCGCCACTCCCGACCCTTGAGCCTGCCGTCCAGGCCTTGCAGTATCTGACCGGCTGTGACGGTTGCCTCTTGCCAAGCGGCGTGTTTATCCGGCAATTCCTAGCCCTCGTCGCCGAGTTCGTCGCGATCGTGGTAGACGTGAAAAAACCGGGGCATGGAAGGGTAAGCTGCAAAGCCGCAGCATGTTCCACCAATGCGGCCTAGCTCGGCGGTTGCAATGAGGGCGAGTTAGCCCAATCCTCTAAGTGGGCTCCAGTGTCGGCCAGCCTTGCTTTTTTGAGCAAGGCATCGCGCTCCGGACCAGGTGGAAGTTGAGAGGCTCTCTCTTTGGCCTCCCGGGCGAAAGATGCGATGCGTTCTTGAAGGGATTCTGTCTGTTTGAAACGACGCCGCCGCATCGCGCTTCTCCGCAGTTGAGGGAGGCGGGAGCGCAACACTCTCAGTCGCCGAAACTGCCAGGGGCCGGGCGACGATAGTCTTGATATGGCGATGATGGGTCATTCGAAACAGGCCCCAAGGCAAAATTATCCAGGTCTCTGAGCTTGGAAATAGGCCAAGTTGCTTTCCTCGTGCGCTTGGTCGTGCGCCGATTAAGGAACAGAGGCCCCTAATTTACGCTGTTCCTGGAATGCAGGCCTCGAAACAGACTTGTAGCAAGTCGGGCGGCATCAAATGGTTATGTTTGCTCTTCTTCCATCGTGACGGCGATCGCGCCGATCGCGGAGAGCCGTACCTTGTCGCCTTCAACGCCAGCGACCAAGCCGCGATCGATATAGTGGTGATGGCCCTTGTGCGATCCTTCACCGCTATCCTTCTTTGTCAGCTTGATCCGGTTGCCCTCAATCTTGTCGACAGTGCCTACGTGAACGCCGTCGGCGCCGATGACTTCCATGTGCTCTTTGATATCGGTCATGGTCAACCACTCCTTTGAACACTGCTGCGGTGTTGTGACGTCTGTTTTAAGCCGCCAGTTCCTGTTCGGCCTCGATGTTGACGAGCGATTCGGCGAGCTTGGTAAGAGCGGAGTCCGTCGCTTTCTCCTCGTCAAGGGTCGCTTGGAGAAGCCTGGCCGCGTCAGGTAGTCCGAGCTCTTCGGCCCAGGTTCGGAGAGTGCCGTAGCGCGACATCTCGTAATGCTCGACCGCCTGGGCCGCGGCGAGAAGGCCTGCATCGAGCGCCGGCATTCCCTTGAAGTCTTTCATAATCTCAGAGCCCTCTTCGGTGATGCCATTGATGGCCGCACAGGTTTTCCCGCGTGGTGGCTTGCCGATGATCTTGAAGACCTGGTTGAGACGCCTCACCTGGCCTTCGGTCTCCCGAAGATGTTTCGTGAAGGCCTTCTGCAACTCTTTCGACTGCGCAGCCTTCGCCATCTTTGGAAGCGTTTTGAGGATCTTGTTTTCGGCAAAATAGATATCCTTGAGCGTCTCGTGAAAGAGGTCGCTCAATAGCATCGGCTTTTTGGCCATGTTCAATTCCTGTCTCGGTTGGGGGCGGCTTTGTGGATATCAGCGCAAAAGCAGGATGAGGATGATGAGGGGGATCGGAATTCCGACCAGCCAGAGAAGAATGGGCATTGCTTACTCCTGTTAGGTTCGTGCTGCGGGTGAAAGTGGGGCCCGCGATCCCCAGGTACCGTCACGCAGGCCCCCGCCTTCGGTTGCCGCGAGACTTGCGCAAAAGGCTCCGAGCAACAGCGACGCTGTCAGCCAGAAAGCGAGCTGTGCCGTGGCTTTTCTTGCTGCATCAGTGTCCGCCTTGATTTGCGTCACGACATCGGTGACGCGCCTGTCGGCGTCCACCGGACTGAGGCCTGTCCGCGCAGCAACGGCCTTAGAGACGTAATCCCGATCATTCGACTTCAACTCCCCGCCATTGCGGAAACTCGAAGTAAACAATCTCGACATTTCGGCTCGCGAGTCGGCTGAGGCGCTCTGAGCTTGCGCGGACGGCGAATCTGCCCGGAGTAGGGTATCGACATAGCTATCCATCGGACCTGAGCGGTTTGCGGCCGCCGAAGCACTCTGGCTAACGGCGCTCACGCCGCCGCCGATCAGGCTGGTTGCAGGCGTAGCCAACAAAATGGCACCGATGACGGACGCAAAAGCCCATGCGACGAAGCCATGTGCCGTATCGCGGAAGTACACCTCATCCGCGTGAATGCCTACCCACCGAGATCGCAGCCGGCCAGCGATGTATCCGCCAATCGAAGACGACAGCATGGCAATAACGATAAGATAAAGGCCGGTCCCGATCTTGAACGTGGTGGCCGTAACGCCCGAACCGCTCCACGGAGAGACAACCGACAATCCCAGTCCGACCCCAAATGCGAGGAGAACCAATGTCAATGCGCAAGAGACGACTGCTCCGGCGGCAACGGCGGCCCAAGACACGCCAACCGTGGACGGTTCTGTCAGGACTGCTGCACCTGATTGTGCGACTAGTGCATCGTTCATGGCGCTCTATCCTCGTTGCGGTGAAACATTGTTCGTGGTGCCGCAACAAGAGGCAGGGAGAGCAATGGTTCCAAGACGGGAGGATATCTTTGCATTGGTCTAGATCGCCGCTGAACCTTTCAGAATAGCGATGAAGAGAGGTGGGGATCGGCCATCGACCGGGCCGGGGCTGCTGGCGGCAAATCCATAGGAACCTATTGTCGGCTTGGTACTTGTTCCCTCACCAATCCCCACCAACCGCGAACACGCCGTATTGTTGAGATTGTCGAATAACAATACATGGGTCGTGTATCGAGGCCTTTTCGTTGGTAATGACTGAACGCCGGCGACGCGCGGCTCATATATGAAGGCCCTGCGGAGTCGTGCCCCTAGCCACCTTTTATGGAGATCGGCTCGCGTTATCATTTGACTCGGAATTACCAAATTATTCAGTGACACCCTCAAGCCAGGCAAAGCAGATGAGGCCTGTGATCAGGCAGCCGTTCAAAGCGCGTACTACTGAAGAGGTTATGGCACTGCTCAGCGCGGTGGCGACTGCGATCCTCGCTGTTATCATTATCGCGATGCTCTATTTTGGTCGTGAGATCTTCGTACCCATGGCATTGGCGATACTTCTCAGCTTCGTGCTGGCGCCAGTGGTGGCAGTGCTGCAACATATCCGTGTGCCGCGCGCGCTGGCGGTCGTGAGCGTGGCCATACTTGCCTTCGTGCTCATTTTTGCGATGGGGAGTCTTCTCGCCACGCAATTGACGCAACTCGCCCGAGATCTCCCCCGTTATCAATCGACGATAAGCGAAAAGATCCAGTCTTTTCGGGATACAAAAGCTGGCAGGGGGACGCTCGAACGCGCCTCCGATATGTTGAAGGATCTCAGCAAAGAAATCGATAAGCCGAAAGATACCGCGTCTACGCCTGCGTCAGGCTCGATCGCTAATTCTAAAGGCCCGGGACCACAGGCACCCGTTCCGGTGGAGGTTCGTCAGCCAGATCCTGGTGCGCTGGAGAGCCTGCGGACTTTGATCGCCCCGCTTGTTCATCCGCTCGCGACAACCGGCATCATCATCATTTTTGTCATCTTCATTCTGCTTCAACGCGAAGATCTCCGTAACCGGCTCATTCGCCTAGCCGGATCCTACGACCTGCAACGAACCACGGCGGCGCTGGACGACGCAGCGGGGCGCCTTAGTCGGCTTTTCCTGACCCAGCTCATTGTGAACGGTGCATTTGGCGTGGTGATTGGAATAGGCCTATGGCTCATAGGCACGCCAAGCGCGATCCTGTGGGGTATTTTGGCGACAGTCCTCCGTTTCGTGCCCTACATCGGTGCCGTCATCGCGGCCGCGTTCCCGCTTGCTCTGGCGGTAGCCGTCGATCCTGGCTGGTCCATGCTGCTGTGGACGCTCGCGCTCTTTCTCACTGTGGAGCCGGTCGTGGGCCATGTCATCGAGCCGATGGTCTATGGCCACAGCACGGGGCTTTCCCCCGTTGCTGTGGTTGCGGCGGCGACGTTTTGGACGGCACTTTGGGGGCCCATCGGGCTCGTGCTCGCGACCCCTTTGACGGTATGCCTTGTAGTGCTTGGGCGCCATGTAGAACGGTTGGAGTTCCTTGACGTCATGTTCGGGGACCGGCCGGCCCTTTCACCCCCCGAAATCTTCTATCAGCGCATGCTCGCGGGTGACCCGGCAGAAGCTGCCGAAAAAGCCGAACAATTCTTGAAAGAACGTTCTCTGGCCTCTTACTATGATGAGGTCGCCTTGAAGGGTTTGCAACTCGCGCAAATTGATGCCGAGCGCGGAGCACTTGACCCGGAACGTCTCACTAAGATTCGAGATGCCGTCAGAGAATTTGCCGGCGACCTTGCCGATCAGGATGAGCGGCCGCCGACGAAAGTCCATTTAACCAACGATGCGGAAGCCTCGTCCGCAGTAGAAAGCGTCGCGGAAGATGCGGCGCACGAAAACTTACCCGTTATCAGCAGAGAAGACCTGCCGTCCGATTGGCTCGGTGAGCATCCCGTCCTTTGCATGGCTGGACGTAATCTCATCGATGAAGCGGCCGCGATCATGCTGGCTCAGCTTTCGACTGCACACGGTCTCGCAGCACGGGTCGAAGGGGCAGAATCGCTCTCTAGCACAAACGTCTTCCGGCTTGAGACCACCGGCGTTGCGATCGTGTGCCTGATCTATCTCGATACGAGTGGACCGGCCCATATGCGCTATTCCGTTCGGCGCTTAAGGCGGAAGTTGCCAAAGGCAATCATAATCTTGGGTTGCTGGGTCAACGACATCGATCCAACATCGCTGGAAGTTTTGCGGGACAATGCGAAAGCCGATCTCGTAGCAGCGAGCCTAGGCGATACCGTCAAGCTCTGCATCGAGACGACGGGTGTGGCGCGCCATTCTCTCGCAGCCTCCAAGCAGGAAAAGTCCACTACGGCCGCTGCTTGAGATGTTGTTGGTGAACAGACAGCACAAATAGACGATGTTGCGTTCAAACCGCTAGAAGCCGCCGAAGGTAGACGACTGACGCTACCCGCTGCAACCATCCTAGACGATTACGATCCCGGCTAGGTTTGTTTGTCGAGGAGCTGGCGGACCTTATTGGCTATTGCCGCGTTCACGAATGGCTTTGTGATGACGGACATCCCGGAGTCGAGATGGCCGTTTCCGATGGCCGCGTTCTCTGCGAAGCCGGTAATAAACAACACCTTCAGCTCGGGGTGTTTGCTGCGGGCGGCGTCCGCGACCTGCCTGCCGTTCAATCCTCCCGGCAAGCCCACATCGGTGATCAGCAGATCGATGCGGCCGGCGGCCTGGAGTGTTCTCAGGCCGGAGGGACCGTCGGCAGCCTCGAGCACGCGGTAGCCGTTGTCGGTCAAGGACTTCGGCAATCACCATGCGGATCGCAGGCTCATCATCGATGATCAGAACGGTCTCGCCATCACCGACGTCGATGGCCGAGTCGTCCGGCCGGTCTTCGTCTGTGACATCGCCCGCGAAGCGCGGAAAATACATGCACATCGTCGTGCCCTTTCCGACCTCGGAGTAGACGCGGACCTGGCCTCCGGATTGGCGCACGAAGCCATAGATCATGGACAGGCCGAGACCGGTCCCCTGACCGAGCGGCTTCGTCGTGAAGAACGGATCGAAGATCTTTTCGATGACGTCGGGCGTCATGCCAGCGCCGGCGTCGCTGACGCAGAGCGATACGTATTGTCCGGGCGGTAGGTCGCGCTCCTTGGCGGCTCGATCGTCCAGCCACTTGTTCGCGGTTTCGATCGTGATCCGTCCGCCATCTGGCGCCATCGCGTCGCGGGCGTTGATGCAGAGATTGAGGATCGCGTTCTCCAACTGCGAGGGATCAAGCTTTGCGCCCCAAACCCCTCCGGCCTGAACGACCTCTACATGGACATCGGGTCCGACCGAGCGTTGCAGCAGGTCGGCCATGCCCGCAATCGTGCGATTCACATCCACGATCTTGGGATCGAGGGTCTGGCGCCGAGCGAAGGCCAGCAACCGCTGCGTCAACGAGGCTGCGCGGCGGGCCGATTCCTGAGCAACATTTATGTAGCGAGCCACGCCCTCCAAGCGGCCCTGCGAAAGTCGCTTGTCGAGCAATTCCAGGCTTCCCGATATCCCCGCCAACAAATTGTTGAAGTCGTGGGCGATGCCGCCCGTGAGTTGCCCCACCGCTTCCATCTTCTGCGATTGTCGCAACGCCTCAGACGCCGCCACCAGATCGGCCGTTCGTTCATCGACCTTGGCTTCGAGGGTCGCGTTCGCTTGGCGAAGTGCCTCCGCCGCCTTCAGCCGTTCCGTCGCCGTCCTTGTCCGCTCGGCGATCTCCCGAACGAACGCAAGATCCTCGCGCGACCAATGGCGTACTTTCGCATTGTTCAGAAACAGCACGGCGACAAGGCGGCCTTGCTCGATCACCGGTACGTTGACAAAGGCGTTGGCGCTGCGGTTCTTCAATGCTTGGGCTGCGGAGGCCGTTCGTTCGTCCTGATCGACATCAGCGATGGCGATGAATTCGCCTCGCTTGAGACTGTCGATAAATGATCCGTAGTCGCGCAGGTTCAGCGTGCCCGCCAGCGATTCTACGCCCGGCGCCAACCAATCCCTGATCGACGGTCAGTGTTTCGGCGTCCTGATCGATAGTGCCGTAGCTGGCCCGGCTGACTCCAAGCGTTTCACCGAGTATCGTGGAGGCCGCGAAGACCAGGTCTTGCGGGTTGTCGAGATCGCGGATGAAATCGGTCAACGTCACCAGTGCGTCGCGCCTGATCTCGGCATTTTTTCGATCGGTGACGTCGAAGCTTGCGCCCGGAAATCGAAGTGGCTGCCCGTCCGGCGATAGAGCGCAACGCCCGTATGCGGCGATCCATCGGGCCCTCCCGTCAGGTTGTGTAATGCGGTATTCGGAGGCGAAAGGTTCGCCGGTCTCGAGAGCATTCGCGACCTCGGCCTGGACCCTTTCGGTATCGTCAGGGTGGATGCCTTCGAAGAACTCGGCGATCGGAGCGCCGGCCTTCGCGAGTTCGGGATCGACGTTGTAGAGCGAGGCGAACCGCGCATCGGCGACGACCCGGTCGGCGACGACGTCCCAATCCCAAGTCCCGATGCTGTTTCCCGCGGACAGCGCCATCTGAATGCGCTCCTCGCTGGCGCGCACCTCCGCCTCGGAACGACGTAGTTCAGCCTCCGCACGCACGGCCAACGTTGTCTCGACGACCACGGCGATCACGCCGATCGGTTTACCGCTCTCGCCGATAACCGGAGAGTAATCCAGGTTCATCCATACCTGCTCGGCGACGCCTAACCGAAAAAGAGTGAGTTCTTGATTCTTGTAGGAAAGCACGCCGCCGGCCAGCCCGATCTTCATGACGTTATCGTTGAAGTCGGCGACTTCTGGCCAACCTTCGCGCACGGGAGAGCCCAGCAGCTTGGGGTGTCGACGTCCCGCGAAGATCGAATACGCGTCGTTGTAGATCATGATCCCCGGTTCGCCCCAAAGAGTGACCATGGGGACCGGAGAGCGGAGAATGAGGCCTACGGTCGTCTTGAGGGACGTGGGCCAGTTGTCGATCTGGCCAAGCGCGGTTTTGGACCAGTCGAAGGCCGCTATCGCTTCGGCCAGTTCGCCGCCCCCGGCAAGAAAGTAAAGAACTCGGGAAGCATCAACCATTCTGCGGCTATCAAAAACCCAATGTTATCAACGAGGAAATTTGGCGCGTGACGCAGAGCGCCCCAGCTATTTAAGGTTCCACAGCGAGGAAGGTTCCACAGCACTGGGCTGAGGACAACATACAGTTTGGGTCAAAAGCGCCGTTTCCACTCCTGGCCGTTCGCTTCCGGTCTCTCTAGACAAGCTGACATTACTACCGCGATACGAGCGGTGGGAAGCCAGCATTCGATAAGCAGTTCGCCGTGCGGCACGCGCCCGCTACTATGGAACGATTGCGGGCAAGGGCGATCGTGTTGCGTCGGCTTGCCATCACGGACATGGCTGCGAAGGTTACCATCGATAGATGGATCCGAGAGGCCGGGCCCGAGGTAGCAAAGCTGGCCGAATATGTCGCCGCCGCGGATAAGCAGGGCCTGCAAGGCCAGCCGTTTCGCAACGGTGTGACGCAGATGCTCGCGCTGGCTAAGAAGGAAGCAACCGCCGGACTATCGCTACCGTTTGGGCCGATGGTAGTCGGCTCGTCGAAGTAGGCGCGCTCATGAATTGAGATTGATTGGTCCGGCTTGGTCGATGTCCGCTAGGCCCCAGGGGACCAAATGCGGCACCGCCGCGAAAGGACGCGATATGCCATTTTCGGATAACAAGCTGTAAAGGCCGGGTACTCTATGCCGGGGGCACGCGCGGTTCAACGCTTCTGGTACGGGTGGAAGATGTGGTCCTTCGCCTTCACGGCCACATGGCACGCGTGTCCGCAGTCTGAGGGGCTGGGATCGGCCGTGAACTTGTCGGATGCGGCTTCGTAGTTGAACAGCGCGTATCCCCATCCGCCGCTGTTCGGAAATCTCGCGCTATCCTTTTCGATGACGAAAGCCTGCGTGAAGACGTCCGGCACATCCACGACGAAGGGAGCCTCCGTGCTCTTCTTCGGCTTCCACTGCAGCTTCACGATCTTGGAGCCATCCGGGAAAGGCTGGCCGTTGTTCGGAATACCGGCCTTGTACGCCTCGATCATGGTCGGATTGGCGACGATCACTTTGAGCACTTCGTCGGTCCGGCAGAAGAGACCACTGCCCAATCCTCGTATCCCTTGAAGTCGGAGAACGCGATTCCGCTCGGCGATTTCAGCGCCTACTTGTCCTGCGCGTAAACGACCGTACCGCACAGGACCGCGAGTACTGTCGCGATCGAGAGTTTGATTTTGCGTTTCATGGCTGTTCTTCTTCGCTTGATGAGAGTTGTGTTCTCAGTGCTCTCGAGAGCTTTGAGAGAATCCAAAAATTCCACGCCGGGCATGAAGGCGCTTACTCTAGACTCCAAACCGTGAAGCGATGACGGATCTGGTTTCAGTCAAAATGCGAGCAGACAACGGTCCATTTGAAAAGGTTGACCTTGCCAAAACAATGCTTCCAACCATAGTCGCCAGGATGGCGCTGGCGTCAGCGTCGCGTGCCGCCTTGTTCGAACCAGTTTTGGAAAGCCAAGACGCAATCCGTTCCCGATATCTCGAGACACCAGCTTCATATTCCTTCTGCACGGTTTTGTGTTGACGGCTGATATCTGAAGCGAACGCCGCCATCGGGCATCCGCGCCCTCGTTTGTCCCGGTGTAAAACCGAAACGTACCGATCAAGATAATCACTTAACGAAACGTCATTCGTCCATCCGCCCAAGCGTTCATCGAACGCGAATTGGCACGCGGCCGCGGCCAGAGCGGATTTCGAACCAAAGTGACCATAAAACGCACCATGGGTCAGTCGTGCTTTTCGCATGATATCGGACACGCTTACCCCATCGAAACCGTTCTCACGAAACGATAGAGCCGCAGCTTCGATAATTGATCGATGATGCTCGGCCGCTTGCTCTTTTGAGACCTTCATCCTTGCCTGCCTGCGATCACGTAATCATTATATATGTAATGATAGGCAGGCGTCGGGGAAACGCAAGTGGTTTCCTCGAGCCAGTGAACCCAAAAACGGAACTTAAGTGGCCGACGCGTTCGCGCTTTTTCATTATTCGTCGGGAGAAGCGGAGGACACCGAATTCGAATTGGGCGTCACTGCGACACGGACCCAGATGCCCATAAAGGCCATTGCCAACCCGCCGATGAGCATTGCACCGGCAAGGGCAAGAAAGATCTGCTCCAATGTCCAACCCAAGCTGAGTAACACGCCTCCCAAAACTCCGCTGCCTATCGCGCCTACTCGACCAACCGCGTGCATACAACTTACCCCCGTTGATCGAGCAGAGGTAGGAAACGATTGCGGCGACAACGCTTGCAACCCCGCTATGGTCCCGTGGATAAAGAAGCCCAACGTCAGCATAAAGACGCTAAGTTCCGCAAACCCTTTGGGCATTGTCGCTGCAAACGCGAGCAGTATGGCAGAAATCGTAAAACTCGCGACGAGCAGCCTATGCGTGCCCAACCGATCCATCGCAAAGCCCAGACAGATCGATCCGAGGGGGCCAGCAAGCGTGAAAATCGATCCAATGACCGCGCCCTCCGCTAATGTAAATCCCGCTTCCTTCGTGATGACCGGCAGCCAGCCGACGATGACGTAGGTTACGAGAACTCCCATGAAGTAGGCGATACAGAGCATTGAGGCGATTACGCAATATCGCTTCGACAGAAGGATCGCAAAAGACCCGTTTGGCTCGTCCGCTGCGATCGGTAACCAGAACGTGGCGCCCTTGGCAAAGGAAGCGCGGGAGTCAATCCTTCCTAAGATGTCGGGAATGCTCGCCGTACGATGCCTGAGAGCAAGAAACGCAACGGACTCTGGCAGCCAGTTGACGAGCGCGCCGACGAAAACAACCGGCAGCAAGCCAGCGGCGGCGACCGTCACCTTCCAACCAAAGCTCGGAATCATCCACGTCGCTAAAAATCCCGCAGCCGTGCTTCCGGCGGTAAAGCCGCTGAAAGCAATCGTGAGCATTAGCGAACGCTTCCGCTGAGGGGCATACTCCGCCGTCAGTACCAATGCACTCGGTACAGCTGCGCCAAGACCAATGCCGGCTAGAACGCGCATAGCGACCAAACTTGGAAGGCCTGTTGTCAACGCGGTCAACAACGTCATCAGGCCAAACCATAAAACGCTGGCGACTATCAAAAGTTTGCGCCCGAACCGATCTCCCATCGGTCCCGTGACAGCCGCTCCGGCAGCCATTCCAACGAAAACTGAACTCAATACCGTACCCATCTGCGCTTTGGATATAGCCCACGTCCGAATGATCTCAGGAGCAACAAATCCCATAATGCCGATGTCCATCCCATCGAACGCAACGATCAGCACGAGAAGTACCATTACATAAAGTTGCTGTCGGCTCAGCGCTCTCTCATCGATGAAAGCTCTAACGTGAACGTTTTCTAGCTGTTCCATGTTTCTCAAGGCGTTTTGTCTTTTCGTTTGTGTTCGGTGTTAAGTCACTGAGCGAGCACCGTCGATCCGCAGGACTTGCCCGGAAATGTAGGAGCCTGCCGGCGACGCGAGCAGAATTGCTGCGCCGACGATATCTTCGGCTTCCGCAATTCGTTTTGCTGGGATCTTGGCCAGTATTATTTTCTCGCGCTCCGGATCGCTCCAAAGATCCTTCGAAAATGCGGTCCGGACGACCGATGGCGCCAACGCATTCACGCGGATGTTCGAACCGCCGCACTCCACTGCGAGGCTTCGAACCAATCCGTTCAACGCGGCTTTTGACGCTCCATAGCCGCCCAGAATTGGGTTGGCGCGCATCGACGCGATGCTCGACATAACCACGATACTTCCATCTCGTCGCTCGGCCATTCCGGGAAGAAATTGCTGTATCAACGCGAGATTATTGCTCACCGTCGTAACGAGCATTTCGCTGAGAGATGAAGGGGCAAGCTCGGTTATGGGACCGATCGGTGCTGGCCCTGCAGCAAGACAGAAGAGGATATCGGCGCGACCGTAAGCACGAATGGCTCCGTTGGCGAAAAGTGCGATCTCACCATCCTTCAGAATATCGCATCGCACGCCTTTGGCATCGTAACCTTCCGTTGCAAGCCTGTGCGCTGCCTGGTCTGTGTCCTGCTGAGTATCGCTTGATACGACGATCTTTGCGCCACACTGCGCGAGCCCTCTAGCGATCGCAAAGCCAATACCGGTCGTTGAGCCGGTTACTACCGCAATTTTTCCAGAAAGATCGAAACCGTTATACATTCTCAGCCTTTCTCAGCGTTTCTAGATCGGTTTTTGGAGATCATTGCCATACGAGCGCGTCTCACGAGCGAAACGCGTAGCCCTAGTCTGTATCGAGACAATCGGAAGGTTGCCTTTTAAGTCCTCACTGGTGGCACGCGCCGACACTGACAAATGTGCTGCACCCCGAACGTATCGAGGGACGCTTCAGGAGAAATATGACTTACCTCCTGCTGCCCGGCGGGGGACAGTGTGCGAGCTATAGGTTACAGGTCGATATCGAGCTGTGTTACGGCTGTAGGACGTCAAGGCACTTGCATGGGCTCACCGAGAGATGAGGTTTCATGCCAACGATGCTGACGAAATGAAGCCGTGTCCCATGGACGACACCGGCGCGGCGTTGCCGCAACAAAATGCCCGGTCTGATGAGGGTGGCAACGCGGGGATCGTCCGTTTCTTGGCTGAGCATTCTGAGGTACGCATCGCGAAGTTAGCGGTGCTCCACGATCATAGCGAAGACAGGACGGCGGCGCCGTGTCACATCTGCAACTGACTTAACATCATATGGATATATCCATCCGCCTAGCTTCCTCGAAGTGATGTCCACGATGCGAGGAAGTCGAAGAAATGTACCCTTACAAATTCAAACTGTATCATTATCCAGCGGTTCGTAGCGCGCGCGTAAAGTGGATACTCCACGAACTTGTTGGCGATCAGTTCATAGTTGAAGTCGTTGAGTTGTATGACGCCGAACAGTATAGCCAGAGATACCTTGAGCTAAATCCGAACCATTGCGTGCCAACCCTTGAAATCTCGACAGATGATGGGAGCGTCATTCGTATGGTAGAAAGTGGCGCAATGATTGTGTTCCTTGCGGATATTTTTCCGACGGAATCCTTGGCGCCGCCTCCTGGTATCCTTTCTCGTGAGCGCGCGGATTACCTGCAGATGATCCATTTTTGTGGAGCATCGATGGATATGATGCTCTGGCAAATCCGCATACATGAGCACGTTCTACCACTCCACGAGCGGGATATTCGGACGGCCGAGCGGTATCGCAAGAAGTTCTCGAATGAAGTTGAGCCGCAGTTGATCGACAGGTTAGAGAAAAACGAGTTTCTATGTGGGTCTCGTTTCTCAGCCGCCGATTGCATGGTTGGGTATGCCGTAATGTGGGGCAGGGCATACGGCTTATGCTCACACATGGTTTTCGAGGACTATGCATCGAGAATTGCAGAACGATCTGCTTTCCAAAGTGCGTTTGCTGATGCCCATAAATTTGTGAAAGAGGTTCCCCCCGGGAGCCCGATTCTTACGATGTTTACGGGGTGACTATTTTTTGACGAAACCCGATTGTCGTCGGGCCAGTCGACTTTCGGGTATGCGCGCCGATGACGTGACGGTGCAGGCGTCCTGACCGTCGCGGAAATTAAGGGGAACGAGACGAAAAAGGGTATCGGGATGTCAGATGGATTTTGCGGCCCCCAGAATCGGGTTCACACGTCTCCGTGTGGCGTGGGCGCATTTGTGACGGCAAACAATCAAACGGCGGAAAGAAACAACCTTGACTTTAATCATGATGACTATCATGAATAAGATCAATAAAATCGGAGATAGAAAATGGCCACAGATACCCACGTCACAGCTCCAACGCGTTTCGTTGAAGCTAATGGTGTTCGATACGCGTACAGGCGATTCGGCCAGAAAGACGGAGTACCGGTAGTCTTTCTTCAGCATTTTAGGGGTAATCTGGATAACTGGGACCCACTCGTGACGGATGGTCTTGCGGAGGGGCGGCCCGTGATATTGGTAAACAACGCGGGCGTTGCAAGCTCAAGTGGAGAGACACCGACCACAATCGACGCGTTAAGTGACGACGTTGCGGCATTCGTCGAAGCGTTGAAGCTGACTCAGGTGGATGTGCTTGGCTTCTCTATCGGGGGCTATATTGCGCAGAGCGTTGTGCTTCGCCATCCTCGTCTTGTGAGGCGACTTGTCCTCGTCGGAACGGGGCCGCGCAATGGCGACCCGACGAAAAACCCCCTTGTCGCGAAAGTCGCGGGCAATGAGGTGCCGACGCTTGAAGACTTTCTTTTTCTATTCTTCTCCCCGTCCGCGGAAAGCCAGGCGGCCGGGAGAGCATTTTGGGAACGTCGCCATCAGCGCAGGGATGCCGACCCTCCATCGTCGGTTCAAGTGATGCATGCCCAACGTGCGGCTTTGGCGGAATGGCGACAACCTCGCGGAGAACGCTATGCCGACCTTAAGACAATCCAGCAGCCGACTCTCGTTGTGAACGGCAACGACGATATCATGGTGCCCACCGTCAACTCGATTTCGCTGTCTCAGCACATTCCGAATGCACAATTGATCATCTACCCCAATTCTGGGCATGGTTCGCTATTTCAATATCCAGAGCTCTTCGTGGAGCACACGAGGCTGTTTCTGAATGCTTCATGCCGGGCTTGACGGAAGACACCATCTGGCCGGCGCGCATTCTAGTGGTAGCCGACGACCCAAAGCCGACGCAGATGGTCGTCGACTATCTTTGTGAGAACAGCCTATGCGCCATGCTGACGAACGGGCGACATGAACTGATCCGCAGTTTAGCTGAAAACGAGCCAAATCTTGTACTCCTCGATTTGCGCCATGGAACAGGGGACGGCCTCGGTCTGTTGCGTGAGATCCGCTTGCGCTCTGATGTTCCTGTCATCATCATCTCCGGTTCTGCGAGCGATGAAATCGACTTGGTGGTTGGGCTCGAACTTGGTGCCGACGATTACGTTGCCAAGTCCTTCACTCTTGGCGAATTGTTGGCACGTATTCGAGCGGTACTGCGGCGTCCGAGGGATGTACCCGTTGAAGCATTGCAGGACGCAAAGCGAGTACTTTGTCGCTTCAACGGCTGGGAACTCAATTCACTTACCCGGCGTCTTACCAACCCTCATGGCAACCGGGTCAATTTAACGAAAGGCGAGTACACAATACTGATTGCTTTTCTCAACGCGCCGAAGCGGCCACTCACCCGCGAGCAGTTGCTGCAGGCGACCGGCGTGCATGAAGAGACGGTTATCCGCACTATAGATGTCCAGGTCATGCGGCTCCGACGTAAACTCGAAATCGAGCCAGGTTCGCCGCGCGTAATACAAACGGAGTGGGGCGTCGGCTATGTGTTCGCGCCGCCAGTGCAATGGCTTTGAAACGGTGCCGATGCCGAAGCGGCGTAATGGCTGCCTCCATGGATGGGCGACGGCGTATCAGTGTGTTTTCACAAACGACAGGTCCGCAGAAGCATGATATCCGCCGGCAGAGTTTGCGTTGAAAAGTCGCCCACCGAAAAGAGGTCGCCCGTCATTGTGGTCGATGATGACGAAGCGATACTACGTATGGTGACCGGTTATCTAGAGAATAACAATATACCCGCGAGTGCCGCATCTAACCGAAGTGAATTGAGGCACCACCTCGCAAGCGGCTCCGCCTGTCTGATCGTTCTCGATTTACGGCTTGGCGACGATGATGGCCTTGATGTGCTGAGGGAGATTCGGTTGAATTCAGATGTGCCTGTTATCATCTTGACAGGTCATCGCCTCGAGGAAGGCGATAGCGTCCTATGCCTTGAAAGCGGCGCGGACGATTTTATTGTCAAACCCTTCAGCCTAAGAGAATTACTCGCGCGTGTCCGAGCGATTTTGCGACGACAGAAATTTGGCCGGATCGCTGGGTTCCCCAATTCAGACCGAGGTGGATACAGATTTGAAGGCTGGCAACTTCAGCGCCTCGGCCGACGACTTGTCGATCCCAGGGGAACATCGGTCTTGTTGAGCGAGGGCGAGTATGCCCTCCTGTTAGCCTTTCTTGAGGCGCCACAGCGGCCTCTCTCGCGCGAACATCTTCTTCAGGCAACCCGCGCCCACGAGGATATCTTTGATCGGAGCATCGACGTGTTGGTCATGCGGTTACGGCGAAAACTGGAACACGATCCGCGAGCACCGCGTGTGATCCAGACCGAGCGCGGCATTGGTTATGTGTTCACCATCGCGGTGAGGCAGTATTGAAGAGGGTTGGCTCACATCGACCGCATTGGGCTGAGGATGGTCCGCGCTTCCTCAATCGCACCGGGCAGACGGTGGTCAAGATGCAGCTTGCCGCCGTCGGCTCAAAGGCGTGGGGACCGGATTAGTGCAAGAACGACGATGAAGGCGAAGTCGATCACAACGAACGGATGACGCTGCCTGCGCTACCTGTCACGGCGTGCCGGGTGTTGACCGGGCGGCAACGTCAGAAATCTCGGCTACGTCCCTGCCGAAGAAATCACCAATTTTGAAGGACATTGTCTTCAACGGACCGTTCCGTGACCGCGGCATGCCCGACTTCACCGGCAAATTGAAGGAGGAGGACGTGGTGAAGATCCAGGCCTTCATCCAGGGTACCGCTGACGCGGTCAGGCCAAAGAATTAGGGAATAAGGGCGGGGTGGGGTCAGGAAGCCGGAGGCGCCGTTCCTGACCCCAAATTCCAGCTGTCTGGCTATGATCGAAAGACCAGGTCAAGCAGGAGTGGCTTGACGTCGGTCGCGGCCACTCTCGTTTTGCCGAGCGGCTCGCTCGAAATCACGAGGGGACCGTCCTCGGCTTTGTCGGTGATGCGACCGTGCGATCCCCGCACCAGCGATGCGTCGAGCGGAATGACATCCATCAGGCTGCGGAAGCCCAGCTTGCGCATGAGCAGACGCTTGCCGATCGCGAGTTTCGGCGATGAGATACCAGGATCAACGAAAAGCTCGACTGGATCATATCCAGGCTTGCGGTGGATTTCGACCGTGCGGGCAAAGTCCGGCGCACGGTTGTCGTCATTCCAGTAATAGTAGGTGAACCACGATTGAGCGTCGGCGATCGCGACGAGTTCACCGGATCGTCGATGATCCAAATGGATAAGGGATTTGTCGGTTTCGTCGTAGACCCGTTCTACGCCGGCCAATCCCTTCAACAGGTCCTTGACCTTCGCTTCCAGTTCCGGATCGGAAAGGTAGATGTGCGCGATCTGGTGGTCGGCTACGGCAAAGGCCTTCGAAGAAACGGGATCAAGCAATTCACCGCCATCCTCTTCCCGCACGGACAACAAGCCGGCGTCGCGAAGCGCCCGGTTGATATGGATGGGCCGGTTGACAGGCGTGATGCCGTACTCCGACAAAATGACGACGGAACGCCCGCTGGCACGTGCCGCGTCGATGAGGTCGCCCGCGACCGCGTCAATTTCGGCTAACGATTGCCGGACGTTCGGATGAGTTTCATCGGGTCCGAAGCGCTGCAGATCGTAGTCGAGATGCGGAAGGTAGGCGAGGGTAAGGGTCGGGTTGGCCTCGGCCATCACGAACTTGGTCGCATCGGCAATCCAGCGTGTCGAGACGATCGAAGCCGCAGGTCCCCAAAACTGAAACAGCGGGAATGGGCCAAGCCGTTCGGTCAGCTGATCCCGTAGCTGACCTGGCACGGTGTAGCAATCGGGCAGCTTGCGGCCATCCGCCTTATAGATTGGACGCGGCGTGGCACCGAAATCATGGCTCGATGCCATATTGTACCACCAGAACATGTTGGCGCAGGTAAAGGTGGGATCGCGCTTCTTGCCAGCCTCCCAAATCTTCTCGCCATCGACGAGGCGATTCGATTGGCGCCAAAGAAAGATTTCCATCTGATCGCGGAACAACCAGCCGTTGGCGACGACGCCGTGGCCTTGCGGGGACAGCCCCGTCATGAAACTCGCCTGTACGCTGCAAGTGACGGCTGGGGTCACCGTATCAAGCGCGGCCATACCGCCTTCGCGGGCAAGCGCCGAAAGTCGTGGCGTCAAAGGTCCCAGATATCGTGGCGTCAATCCGACGACGATCATCGCCAGCACTGCTTTCAACGCTTGCCTCCCCACCTGCCGCAGTCGCGACAACTCGCGTCACTGCAGTCGCATTGCGGCACGACCGAGCGAAACGGCTTGCCAAACTGGCAAGCATAGTGGCACGCTGTCCAGTGAAATGGGAAGTAGAGGCGGTTTCCCCGGGAGCCTCGGATCGCTTCGTGACCATTCGCCAGCGCCGTCTACGCCACAATAAGAAGGGCGCCGCGAGGGAGGATGCCATGCTCGATACGCCCTCGCAAAGGGCCGAAGACGTTCGACTACAGTCGTTCAGCGTCACCTACGAATATCCGGTAGTCTTTACCCGCGATGCCTTTGTGCTTGGGAATCGTTGCCTGGTCGATGCGCTCTCCCGGCGAGAACCCCACAAGCGGCACCGATGCCTGGTTTGTGTAGATGAAGGCGTCCTGGCGTCGCTTCCGGATCTTGCTTCTCAGATCGAGGACTACGCTGCGGCGCACACCGCGAGCGTCGATTTGGCCGGACTTGTACCGGTTGCGGGAGGCGAACTCTGCAAGAACGATCCGAAGACCATTCCCAACCTGCTTGAAATCCTTTCGCAACAGGCGATCGATCGGCATTCCTTTGTCATTGCAATCGGCGGCGGCGCTGTACTTGACGCGGTCGGCTATGCGTCGTCGATCTTTCATCGCGGCGTCCGCCACATTCGTTTTCCGACAACGGTCCTGGCGCAGGATGACAGCGGCGTGGGAGTCAAGAACGCCGTCAATCTGTTCGGTCTCAAGAATCTGATCGGCACCTTTGCGCCGCCCTGGGCGATCATCAATGACAGCGCATTCGTCGATATGCTGCCGCCCCGCGAGAAGCGAGCGGGCATGGCTGAAGCTGTGAAGGTCGCCCTCATACGCGACAGAAAGTTTTTCGAGTGGCTCGAAGCCCATTCGGATGTGCTTGCTCGCTTTTCCAGGCAGCATCTCGATCATCTTATCAAGGGCAGCGCCGAACTCCATATGCGCCAAATCAGGCTCGGCGGCGACCCCTTCGAAATGGGGTCGGCACGTCCGCTGGATTTCGGGCATTGGGCGGCGCACAAGCTAGAGCAGTTGACGAAAAATCAGCTCAATCACGGCGAGGCCGTCGCCATCGGAATCGCGCTCGACACACGCTATTCGGTTTTGTCTGGCCGTCTTGCCGCGGGCGAGGACGGGCGTGTGGTTAGTCTTCTTCAGAGGCTTGGTTTTAACCTCTGGCACGACGAACTGCGGCAACGGGATTCGCGGGGCAAGCCTTTGGTGCTGAAAGGTCTCGCTGATTTCCAGGAGCATCTCGGTGGCGAGTTGACCATTACGCTTCTCGCCGAAATCGGCCGTGGCGTGGAAGTGCACGAGATCGACGAGAGAATTGTCGGCGATTGCATTGATTGGCTTGAACAACGGGCGTGACTGCGGATGAAACTCGATCAGCTTTCCGGTGACGTTCATCTGACCTATTGCACGAACATTCATGCCGGCCAGAGCTGGCAGGATATTCGGACAAGCCTTGATGAGCATGTTCCGGCCATCAAATCGGCCGTCGCCCCGAGCCAGCCGATGGGCATAGGATTGCGGCTCTCCGGCGCCGCCGCGGCCACCGTAAGGCAGCCGGAAGCGTTAGCCGCGTTCCGCGATCAACTGTCGGCGCTCGGCGCGTATGTTTTCACCATCAATGCCTTTCCCTTCGGCCCGTTCCACGGTGTCCGGGTGAAGGAACACGTCTATTTGCCTGATTGGCGCGAGCGCGAGCGCGTGGCGTTCACGGCGGACAGTGCTGCCGTGCTTGCCGGAATCCTTCCGGACGGACTCGAGGGCAGCATTTCGACGGTTCCGGGCGCCTTCAAACCGAATGGCCGGTCGCGCGAAGCTGTTGCGTCAATGACGCGCAATCTCATGATGGCTGTTGCCGATCTCGTGGACGTAAAGCGGCGCACCGGCAAGCACATCGCACTGGCGCTCGAGCCGGAACCCTGCTGTTTTCTCGAAACGACGGATGAGAGTATCGCCTTCTTCGAAGGTGAGCTCTTAAAGCCAGAGGTGCTCGACACGCTCAGCACTATTGTCGGCGTTGACCGTAGTGAAGCCGAGCGGCTGCTGCGCCGCCATCTCGGCATTTGTTACGATGTCTGCCACGGCTCGGTCGAATATGAGGACACGGTCGCCGCACTCGATCGCCTGCTCGCAGCGGGCATAGCGATCCCGAAAATCCAGCTTTCAGCGGCCATGCGTATCCCGGCGATGACAAAGAGTCTCCTCAACGCCGTCATGCGCTACAATGACGGCGTCTACCTGCATCAATCGATCGTCCGTCGTGACGACAACCTGTCGCGTCATGTCGATCTACCGGACGCAGTGACGGCCTTCGGCGAAGGGCACGCCAACGGTGAGTGGCGAATTCATTGTCACGTCCCCGTTTTCCTCGCCGATCTCGGCGAGATCAGCTCGACGCGCAGCGATCTCGTCGCGACACTTGCGGCGCTCCGCCGGCGAACTCGCTCGTCCCATCTGGAGGTGGAAACGTACACCTGGGATGTTCTCCCCGACAACGTTCGAACCGGTTCGAAGTCGGCGGACATCGCGCGCGAGATCGCATTTTGCCGCCAGGAACTCGTCGGATGAATACCGCCGTCGTGCGAGCACCCAGCGCGCAGACCCTTTTGAGGCTGGGTCGGGTCTCCAATCTGCCGACTGTGTGGACCAATGTCATCGCAGGCGCAACGATCGCCAATACGGCTGCGACCGTTGCCGATATCGTGACGGTCGGATTGGCAATGACGGCGTTCTACGTCGGCGGCATGTATCTCAATGATTTTTTCGACAGGGAGATCGATGCCAGGGAGCGTCCAGGCCGGCCAATTCATGCCGGCGACATTGGTGCAGTCACCGTATCCGCCATCGGATTCGCGCTTCTCGCGGCGGGCGTTGCGCTGTTGGCGCCTTTTGGCTTTTTGACTGCCGGTTGGGGTCTGGCGCTCGCTGCCGCGATCGTCCTTTACAACGCCTGGCACAAGGGCAACAGCTTTGCACCGCTCATCATGGGCCTGTGCAGGGCCCTTGTGTATGTGGGCACTGGCGCGGCGGTAAGCGGCAACATTCTTCCGGCCCTGATCGTCGGCGCGACTGCGCTTGCCGCACATGTCGTCGGATTGACCTACGCCGCAAAGCAGGAAAACCTGAATCACATCGGGCGTCTTTGGCCGTTGGCCGTTCTGGCCGTGCCCTTGCTGCTTGCCTTGCCAGGGATCTCGACGGGATGGATTGTCATCGTCGTAGCGCTATTGCTGTGCACTGTCGACATCGTTGCCGTACGACTGCTCGCAAAACGCGCCACGGGGGATGCGGTGCCGCGCGCGGTTTCGATGCTGATCGCCGCCATCTGCCTGGTCGATGCCCTGGCCGTGGCGTTGCATGGGGGCGGGGTCGTTCTTACCTGCGTCTGCGCGAGCGGCTTCGTTCTGACGCAGCTTTTCCAGGCGGCTATTCCGGGAACGTGAGGCGGGCGGTGACAAATCTTTCCGATCATAACGGGAAGGGGCATGTCGCACAGACGGTTTGCGACGGCTTCCTCGCTTTGGCCGACGAGTGGATCGCGCGCGCGGTCAGCGACAATGCGGCCTCATGGTTTCGCGGCGCGATCGAGAATGTCAGGGGCGCGCCCGGCGGCAATGCGCTCGCGGTCGCTATCGGTCTTGCGCCGCGCCGCCTTGGCAAGGCTGATCTGTCGCTGGCTCCGGATGACACGACGCGCGCAAGGTCATTGCGAGCGGGACTCGATCCGAGTGACTGGAGCGTCGATCAACTGGCGCGCATCGCGTTGATGGTCGCGAGCTACACCGGAGACGAGGCTGCTTTCGCCGCACAGTTCGATGCGTTCTGCAGCTCGGCCGAAATCAATGAATTGATCGCACTGTGTCGGGGGCTGCCGCTCTATCCGGCCGCGGAACGGCTGGAGCCTAGAGCGCGGGAGGCGGTACGGTCGGGAATGAAGCCTGTCTTCGAGGCAATCGCCCATCGCAATCCATATCCCGTTGAAGTCTTCAGCGAAGACGCATGGAATCAGATGGTCGTAAAGGCGTTCTTCATTGGCTCGCGTCTGTGGCCGATCCAGCAGCTCGATCAGCGCGGCAATCCTCGGCTGGCGCGTATGCTGGTTGATCTCGCCCAAGAGAGGTGGGCAGCGGGGCGACCCGTGAGCGGCGAAGTGTGGCGTTGCGTCGCTCCGCATGCGGACGACGAAGGAATTGCCGCGCTGCTCCGTGCGTTCGAGAGGGGCGGGGGCGATGAGCGCCTCTCGGTGGCGTTGGCGTTGCAGCAATCATCGTCACAGCGTGTCGACGTCGCCTTCGGCCAGCGAGGATTGAGAGACCGGCTCACGGAGCTGCAATCGCATCTCGCAAAAGAGCAGATCGACTGGACGTCGCTCGCATGAGCAGGACGTTGCCGCGTCTTGCTCTGAGAATCCTGTCAGTCCTTCTGTCCTTTGCTGTTTTGATCCAGTTCTTCATTGCGGGAATGGCCGCGATGACGAACCCCGAATGGTGGACCTATCACAGCACATGGGTTGGAATCTTTCAGTGGCTTGTCGTGCCGCTTCCCATCCTGGCTTTCCTTAGCGGCCAGCCACGTTATTGGCGCACTGCGTTCGCAAGCATTCCAATGATGCAGGTTGCGTTGCAGTATGTGTTGGCACATCGTGCGATGGAAGGGCGATTGGCCACGGGTATTGGCCTTCATGCGGTCAACGGTGCCCTGCTGTTGGTCGTTGCGACGTTTCTAGCGATTGGCTGTGCTGATCGAAAGATGTCAGCGTAGGAAGTTCACGCGAGTCTCGGTGCGGCTTTTTCCCTTCCGTCTTGCCCTTTCAATCCCGGACACTTCCTGATCCTGGCTTGGATTACTCCCGTTTCAGCCTTGGATTTTCTCCGGTTGCGGCTTGAATGAAAGCTCCCCTGGTGTTCGGGCCGCCTATTTGGCGTCGCCTGGGACGACAGCGCCAAGAAGTGGCAGATGCAGGAGTTCATGCAGACGCAGCTTCAATTCACCGCAGGTAACGTCGATGCGGACGGAACCGTCTTGGCGGTGAACTGCTATTGCTTCTACACGGACGACAAGGGGCCAAATGCCAATCCGGTCGGCGCACTCTGGCGTATTCTGCCGGCCGACAAGGTTCCTTCCGGTGCCGAAATTGCCAAGGCCGAATGAGCCTCTACGCTGATGCGAACAGACATCATCGCCCGCCGGTCGCGGGCGATGATTGCCTTGTACAGGTGAAGAGGTCGACATTCATGACATTTGATCGTTTCTATCGTTGCGGTGTGAATGCGATCACCGCACTGGCCGTTAACGCGTTGGTTATCGGATTTGCGGTGGCTGGGGATATGGCCGACTTCAAAAGCCCGCTGGATAACTCCCCATAATCCTCGAGCTTCAGTCCGGACAAGTCGAAACGCCCGTCGTCAAGAAATTCAAGGAAACGGGGGTCAACGACTATCGCGCTGATGCCGATGCGATCGCCGATGGCAAGAAGCTGTACACATCAAACTGCATCGTCTGTCATGGCGCCGACGGGACGGCAAGATGGGTCCGACGCTGGTCGGCAAGGACGTGGTTTACAAACAGGTGCTGACGGACCCCGGGATATTTGCTATTATCATGGTGGGGCCAGTGGTGCGATGCAATCGTTCCATCGCCGCGGCATGAAGCAAGACGAAATTCTCCGGATCATCGCCTATGTGAGGACTCTGGATAAATGACAGGATCACCTCCAATCGGAACGTTCGCCTGCGACGCAGGCTCGCTTCAAGAACTGATGGCAGACAAGACGATCACTTGTCCCTGTTGCGATAGCCCGTTGACTGCCGAGAAGCTCGCGCGCCTGCTTGCCGACGTGCAGCGCCTCGCGACCGCCGGGAAAGATCAGCCGCGCAGCGGGTCGAACGGCGCGTCCAGAAATCAGCATGCGGGCATTATCATCGATCCTCACGCCCACATGATATCGCGCACGACAGACGACTACGAAGCAATGGCCAAGGCCGGCATCGTCGCGGTCATCGAGCCGGCATTCTGGCTTGGGCAGCCCCGCACCAATGTCGGAAGCTACGCGGACTACTTCGCCATGATCTCCGGCTTTGAGCGATTTCGCGCCGGTCAGTTCGGCATCCGCCATTACTGTACGATCGGCCTGAATCCGAAAGAAGCCAATAACGAGCATCTGGCTGAGGCGGTCATGGAGATGTTGCCGCGCTTTCTCGTCAAGGAAGGCGTCGTTGCCATGGGCGAACTGGGTTACGATGAACAAACGCCTCTGGAAGACAAGGCGCTAAGGAGACAGATCGAACTGGCGAAGGAGTTCGACCTGCCGATCATGATTCACACCCCGCACCGCGACAAGCGGGCGGGAACATTGCGCACCATGGACGTGCTGAAAGAGCATGAATTCGACCCCATGCGATGCGTGATCGACCACAACAACGAGGAGACGATTCGCGAGGTGCTTGATCGCGGCTACTGGTGCGCCTTTTCGATCTATCCTCAGACCAAGATGGGAAGCGATCGCATGGCAGTTGTCGTCGAGAACTTCGGTCCCGAGAGGATCATCGTCGATTCTGCATGCGACTGGGGAGTGTCGGATCCACTGGCTGTCGCCAAGACGGCGCGGCTCATGGCGCAGCGTGGCATAGGCCCGGATGCCATTCATCGTGTGGTCTACGCCAACGCGCTGGCCGTCTATGGACTGAACGGCGAGATGGACGAACGGCATTGGCTTGCGCCGGCGGCGATCGACCAGAGGACGTTATACCAGGGCAATTCGGTCCTCCGCGGCGGCCAGACGCCGCGGATCGAGCAGCCTGGTCGTCCAGCGGATGATTTGTTCATTACCTGAAGTCTGGCGGTGCATCTCTTATACGGCCACTGATCTACTCCTGTATCGACCGCATATGCTCCGGCTAGCTAAATCGAGAATTTGCCGGTTTGTAGGGTGAACCAAAAGTTCGACTGAAGTAACAAGGTGAGGATGCAAGGACGGCCTGACGTCGTTTCGGGTGCGGATCACCGTAGGCCGCAGCGGCAGCAGGAACGAGCGTAACAACAAACAAAAGAGTACGTGAAAATGGGGAGGAATGGCGCGCGGGCGGCGCTGTTTTGCTGCTTGGCAGTTGTTGCTTCGTCGCTGTCGCCGGGCATGCTACCTGCGGCGATTGCGGGTGGGGATGCGCGTCACGGCGAAACGATCTTCCTGCGATATTGTCAAGGTTGTCACGGCCCCGACGGCAGAGGCGGCGGCAAGGGCTTCATGCCACATGTCGGGCCGCTTGCCCGCAAAGGCTACATCGAGACAATGCCCGACGAATATTTGGCCGCCGTGATAACCGAAGGAGGCCTCGCCGTCGGCAAGAGCGCATACATGCCGTCCTGGAAGACGACGCTGGCGGAACAGGACATCGCCGACGTCATCGCATTCATTCGAACTTTTGTCGTCGAGTGAGTCATTCACTCCAATAAAACTGGGGCTACCGAGAAACAAACCGAACGCAAGGAGGAACGCATGAGGATGCTGACGTGGACGATGCTGGCTGCGTTTGTCGCTGTTCTGCCAGTCGTCGGAGCAAAGGCCGATATGGAAGCCAAGCCGGGGAGTTCCCAGGCCGGCGATTGGACGAAGCGTACGCCTGTCACCCCCAATCCCGACAAGGTAGTGGTGCCTTCAGGCTACAAGGTAGGAGTATTCAAGGCGGGGCTCGACACGCCGTCCTCCGCTGCCGTCGACAAGGACGACAATCTGTGGGTTGCCATTTCAGGCCAGACATTCAACACGCTTGACACGCTCGATCCACCACACGTCAAGATTTTCGACAAGAGAGGAAACCTGATCAAGGAAGTCGGTCGCGACGTCTTCAAGACTGTCATGAACGAGATCGGCTACTGCGCCGAGAACGACACGATGTACATCCCGGAATACGGCGAGAAGATCTGGGAAATGAAAGGCGTCAGCGGCGAGCTCAAGCTCATCGTCAAGGATCTGCCGATCGGCGACCACCGCAATGGCGGCATTACCTGCAAGGACGGCTATCTGTATTTTGCGCTCGGCTTTCCGAGCAACAGCGGCTTTGCGGACCCCGACAATCATGGCTGGACCGACATCCCGAATGATCCATTCTGGGTCAAGCACAAGGATGGCCTCGGGACGACTCCGCACGATCCGGTCTGCCGCGACATCGTTCACACCGGCCTCAACGTGCGCTCGTCGGACGGCCGGCTAACCGGCGCTCTCATGCCGGTCGGCGTACCGGCAAAGCCCGGGCAGATCGTCAAAGCGCAAGTGCCCTGCGGCGGCTCCGTCATGCGGGTGAAGCTCGGCGACAAGGATGCCGACGGCATCTATCCGCACGAAAAGATGGAAGTCTACGCCATGGGCTTCCGAAACCAGTCGGGCGTTGCGTTCGGGCCAAAAGGAACCAAGTGGGAGAACGCGCTCGCGGTTTCCGACAACGGCGCCAATGATGTCGGCCATCGCCGCATCGCCAATGGCGCGGAGAAACTCTGGATCGTCACGGAAAAGGGCCAGGACGGCGGATTCCCCGACAAGGAGGGGATGAACTTCGTCTCCAACAAGCGCTTCTCTCTGCTTCCCTACCTCGGCAACCCAGTCGACCGTCCTTATCCGCAGCTCTACATCGGGGACAAGCCGTTCATCAAAGCCCCCGGTCCCTACCACTTCCAGCGCCACGTCGATGGTTACCGCGGCGTGCCGCTGATCGTCGCCAATCCGAATCCCAACGGCTACATCAACCCGGTGCTAGAATGGGATAGCAACAATCCGATCGATGGGATCGCGTGGAGCGTGTCGAACTTCGGCGCCAACAACAATCTGTTCGGGGCGGTATACGGGATCCTGGACACCGGCCCGGAGAGTTCTGATCCCGACCTGGCCATTGGTGTTGCGGGTAGAGTTTCTCGAGCCGGCAGGTGTCAAATGGTCGAAATTTGCGCAGAACATCGATCCCGGGCCGAACGCCTATCAGAAACCTGAGAACCGTGGTGGACTGGAGCGCCCGAACAGGGTCGTCTTCAGCAACGATGGCAAGACGATGTATGTGGTGGATTACGGCGAGGTCTACACCAACTTCCAGATGCCGACGCCTTTCTATACCGTGGCGAAGTCTGGCGTGATCTGGACCATCACCTATACGGGCGGCAACTAGCCATCGGTCTGGCCAGCTCTCGCGAGAGGCAATTTGCAGCCTCTTGCGCGGGCTGCTGCTTTCGTTCCGCAACTGAAACAGTTTGTCCGCACATTGGTTGGCAAAGCGGCGGTGTCGGTCTCGGGGCCGGCGTCGCCGGTTGCGTTTTCCGGTTTGGTTTCAACGGTTATACCGCCAGATCTCGCTAAGCCTGCGTTCAGTTCGAGCGCAACGACATCATCAAGACGTGCATAAGACAGGCTGAGTTTGGATAGCCCGAAATGGCGAGACTGACTTACCGCCTCAAGGCAAGAGTCAGCAGCGAAATCTGCGGCGGGGAAAATGCAACGGCAGTAATAGACGCTGTCGAACCGAAGCGATAAGAGATGCGCGATAGCGGCGCTACAGGGCCACCGAACAAGTAGCCGGACGCGGCGGAGGTGCCGATTGCGGATCCCGGCGTACACCTCTTGAACTTAGGCGTATATAGAGTGCGGCCGCTTGGACCCTCTCCGCTTGGCGAATACTCCGCAGATCGGCACCCAGCATGTGTTCAGCTCCGAGAAGCAATGAACTCGACGGGGGTGCCCCCAGTGTTATATCCTAATAAATACAACGAGGTGACCGCTCCTCGTCTAACCGTTCCCCGTTCTGCTCCGTCAAGGATAGCCTATGAGACTGACGTTCTTCGCGTCTCTTGTGTTCGTCACCTCTCTCAGCCTCACAGTGGGGGCGCGTAACGCAGGAGCGGACGACACGCTCATACTTTATGGTGCCGGCAGCCTGCGCGAGGTGATGGCTGAAATTGCAGTGCTGTTCGAGAAGACGCACGGCGTCGCGGTACAAAGCGAGTTCGGCGCCTCCGGGCGGATGCGCGAGCGTATCGAGGCCGGTGAAAAGGTGGACCTCTTCACGTCGGCGGACATCGGCCATGCCGCGAAGCTGGTGAAGGACGGCCGCGCGTCCGTGATGGCGATGTTCGCGCAGAATGCGCTATGCCTCCTCTCGCCAGGGCAAGCGGGCATCGGTCCTGGCGCGCTCGACGCCATGTTGAAGGAAGGGGTGAAAATCGGCGTTTCCCCGGCGAAGATCGATCCGCTCGGCGACTACACCGTCGAACTCTTCAAGGTTGCGGACGGGTTACGCAAGGGTAGCGGAGCAATGCTTCAGGCGAGGGCCGTGACGCTTGACAATCCATCCGGCACGCCGCCAGCGAAAAGTGGCGACTACGTGCTCGACGCGATGCGTGATGGCAGGGTCGATCTCGCTATAGTCTATTGCTCCAGCCGCGCCCGCTACGCCAAACTCGACTCATCTCTCACAGTGACGGAATTTCCGTCAGAACTAAGTGTCGGTCCGCAATATGGCCTAGCCGTACTCAAGGGGTCGAAAACAGCGGCCCTCCTGCTTGCACTCACCATTGTCTCGCCGGAAGGACAAGCCGTGTTGGCGAAAGGCGGCTTCAGGCCCATCGGCCTTCCCACAGCGCAATAGCTGGACTTTTCTCAGCAAAGCACGGCTGCATGAGACGCTGTGCGGTGAGTTCTGCTGAGGCTCCTACGGCCTACCTCTTTTGATTTCGTCACGGTCGAACAACTCCGACCGCGCTTGGCACTCGCGAACTCCTCATTATTCAAAAGCTGGAGGGGCATTGTCCCTCGTGTCCGGCTCGAGCGAAGTAAGGACGTTCCGATTCCGGAACGTTACTTCCACGCTAGCACGTTGATTTCGATGGATATTTCAATTGGGACGATTTATATTGGCCGGGTTGGCGAGGGGAGATTCGTGCAACATTTCGGCAGTGTGGATCCGGTGCACGCCACAATATCCTGCGGCCCGCGCTCGCACTCATGAGAAAATCGGGAAATAGGGGCATGAGGACTGTGGGCAGGGGTGCATCATGGTTGCAAAGCGCGGTCGGTCGTCGAAGTCGGGCGAGCGATACAAATGCGGGAAACTGAAACCGGCTGAAACGTCCAAACAACCGATCTCTCCGACGCTTTGGCAGCGCATCAAGACCAACGGTCAGAAAATCGGACTGGACCCTCGGCTCGGCACAGAGCTGGGGCGCTTGGCGCTGCATGACGAGCTGACCTCGGCGGAGGTTTCGGCGGGCTTCAGGATCGCCGAAATTTATAAAGCGGTTTATTAGCGACAACCGGACAAGGAAGACCTGACGTAGCTCGACCATCAACACTGGCGGCGCGAGAATCTGAAGCTCAAACGGGCAGGGAAGGCAGCGCGCGATGCGCAGTTCGCCGAACGCGACGCGCCACGCTATTGGCTGACAACCGAAGGCAAGGCGATCGTAATGCGCCAGCTTGCCGTCACTGATATCGCCGCGAAGGTAAACCGTCGACAGATGGATCCGGGAGGCCGGGCCCGAGGTAGCAAAGCTGGCCGAATTTGTTGCCGCCGCGGATAAGCAGGGCCTGCAAGGCCAGCCGTTTCGCAATGTGATGCAGATGCTCGCGCTGGCGAAGAAGGAAGCAACCGCAGGACTATCGCTACCGTTTGGGCCGATGGTAGTCGGCTCGTCGAAGTAGGCGCGCTCATGAATTGAGATTGATTGGTCTGGCTTGGTCGATGTCCGCTAGGCCCCGATAGGGGACCAAATTCGGCACCGCCGCGAAAGGACGCGATATGCCAAAATCGGACTTACGTGTTGACGGTGACTTCGGTTTGACGACGCGCTCCGAGGCGGCTTTGGAGCCGCCTCGTTTCATCTCTCGTATGCTCGCTGGCAGGCGTGCGCGTCGTTGGTACCGGGCTTGCACGCCGATGGCGTTGCGTGCCTGGCGGTCATCCCTTGATGGTCCCGTTCGCGTTGTAGTTGTTCTTCGGGTTATACCCAGAGTTGTGTAGATTTTTGAAATACAGATCACGGTCGCTGCTACTCACACCGCCCCACGGTCCACCATAGGAGGCTCGGGCGTCGTAAGTTCCGCTGAAGGCACCGCCATAATAAGGACGACCTCCGTAGTAGGGCCCGGTGCCCCATCCCTGGCTAGGAGAGGTGGCGGCGACTGCGGCAGCCGTGCCGACCGCTGCGGCGCCTGCGACGCCCGCACCATAGCCGTAGCCGTAGCCAGCCCGCCGATTTTGCCGGCGTGCAACACCCGCAACACTCACGGGAGTCAGCGGGCGACCCACCCGCGCCTGGGCGCTCTCGATTGACAGCGAGATGCCGCCTTGCTCAGTCCAACCGAAGGAGAACAATGCCGCACACGTGAAGACAGAAGTTACAAGGGCAGTCTTTCGTGCATGTTTCATGGGTTTTCTCCGTTGAGCAAAGAAATCAACCTCGCACCTACTTGCCTGCCTAAGTGCCGTGCTTGACCCAGATCAACGCTCCGACTTTTTAGCGGAAGTGTTGATAACGTCCATGTTACCGCGGTGCTCGGCATAGGCCGTAGCGCTCCCGCGCCCCACGTCTGCAGCGGGTCCAAATCGGAAGAGTTCAGTTCGCGCCAACGCGACATCGTCGAGCAAGTCTGCATCGCAAGCCGGCCGATCAACCCGGTGTCGCTGCCAGTCTTGAAGATCGTGCTGCAATATTTCTTCGAGATCTTGCGCGACGATAGGAATTATCAGTCGAAACGGAACAAGAAGTTCGATGCCGACGCGCCAAAAATCAAATTCTATAAGCCGAAGAAGGACAAAGCGAAGAAGATTGAGAAGGCGGTTGAGAATGAGGAACCGCCGAAGCGGATCGACGTGCGCAAAGTCTCATATTTGCAGACGCTTCGCATTCTGCGCCCCGATCTCGACGATGACCAGCTTGAACAGGCGTGGGGCGTCTATCACGCGCTGATCGCGTGCGCCGACTACCGCACGAAAAAAGAAGCGGTGTCATCATGAACGCGCTGAGCAAGCAGGAAATCGCCGCGCTTCCTGACCACTCCATTTCCCGACGACGCTCATTTGAAAGTGTGGGCCGCGCGCATGATTGCCGCCGCCGACGAATTTCAACGAAACAAGCGCCCCGATCCTCTGGGCGGCTTTGTTCTGAGATAGCGCGCTTTCCCCGGCGCGTTGTGCGGCCCGGCCAGGTTTTTGTTCTTGGTCCTCAGTCCCGAACCTGGTCGGGCCGCACCCCCTTTGGTGTGGTATGGCTGAAGTCATCAGGCTGCTCGCGGAGCCTTCCCGGCTCAAACGGCCCGCGCCACCGGCGGCCATGATCGACCCGGAGAACTTCGAGGGGCCGACATTCGCGCCGGCGCCTGAACTCGAAAGCTGGCTGGCTGCGCTCGACGTTCATCGAGGAAGGCGCACCGCTGCGGAACGCAGATCATTTCCATTTGCGTTATGCGCAAATCGGGGTGCTCTGGACGTCGATCGAGAATTCCCGCCACGGCCGGCGGGTCGTGGGGCAGGCCGAACGCGGTGACCCTATCGCGATGGGCACGTGGGCCAAAGCTCGCGCGGAACTACAGGTCACGGAATGGTTCGGGACATCCCGGATTTCATCCTGACGTTTGATGCATCTACGCGTCGATCTGTTCGAATGCCCAAGCGCGCGGGAGCTTCGCGTGCTTGATCTAGATCAAGCCTCGCCGTTCATATACGTGAACGACTGCACTATCACCCGCTCCATTGGATGCACGGGGAGGGAACACGCCGTGCAGCGGAGCCTAGCAAGACAGGTTCAGCATGAGCTGTCCACCAGCATCGAGCTGACGCGGTGGGTTGGCTCGATTGGCCTCGCTGTCGCGATCGGAATCGTATATTTCGTGGCAGCGCGCCTCAGCCTTGCTCTGCTGACCAAACCTGAGGGTGTTGCCGTTTTCTGGCCTGCCGCAGGTGTGTCCGCCGGCGCTCTGATCGCACTCGGGCCGCGCGCGCGATGGCCGGTCATTGCCGGCACGATGACGGCAACCATCCTGGCGAACCTCCTGGGCGACCGGAGTCTCTGGGGGGCTGTTCTCTTTGCCGTGTGCAATGCGGGGGAAGCCGTGGTCACAGCATGGCTCGTTGGGCACTACTTCGGTTCGGATTTCAGGCTGAACAAGCTGCGCAACGTGTTGGGATTGGCAGCGGCAGTGATGGCTGGGGTCGCTGTCTCTGGCGTCGGCGGCGCTATCACATTCAAATTGTTTGAAAGCACGACGACGCCGATATTGACGACCTGGCAGCACTGGTTCGCGTCGGACGGACTGGGAATAATCACGGTCGCACCGGTGCTGATAGAACTCGCCTCGGCTTCGCGCGACCGGCCGGAGTGGAGCGAGCTCGTCGAAGGTACTTTGACGGTCGTGGCGCTGGCGTTCGTGAGTGGGTTCGCCATTTTCCTGCGGTCGGAGCTCTTGGCGACGGTTGGGCCGGTCGCTGTGCTGTTCGCACCGTTGCTGTGGCTTGCGGCTCGTTGCCGACCGGTTTTTGCGGCGGTAGCCGCGTTGATCGTCAGCCTTTCGATCGTATGGACGACCACCTTTGGCATCGGCTATTTCGGAAATCCCGCTCTTTCGATAGCCGAACGCGTGCTCGCGGCCCAGGTCAGCATCCTTCTTGTGACGATCGGCGCGTCGGTCCTTGCTGCGCTGTTTGCCGAAATCCGGGAGAAGAGGAGGTTGGCCGAAGCAGCTCTGCACGCCAGCGAAACGCAACGCTTTCTCATCGAGACCGAGAGACTGGCTGCACTCGGCGGTCTCGTCGCGGGGGTCGCACACGAGATCAATAGCCCGGTCGGCATCAGCCTTACAGTGGCCTCGACGCTCTCGCACCGCTGCGCGAACTTCGCCGACCAGATCGTCGCGGGCCCGGTGCGCCGTTCGCTGCTCGCCGAGTTTACCGACGGCTGTCGCGACGCGGCGAACCAGCTCGTCGTCAATCTCCAGCGCGCCGGCGAACTGATTCAATCGTTCAAGCAAGTTGCCGTCGATCGCAGCTTTGCCGATCGGCGTAGTTTCGACCTCAAGGTTGCGTCCGAGCAGATCGTGGCCAGCGTGCGGCCGGGCCTGCCGAAATCCAAGGGTTCACTTGCGCTCGAGGTGCCCTCCGACATCATCCTGGACAGCTACCCGGGCGCCTACGGGCAGGTGTTGACCAACCTGATCTTCAACGCCATCACTCACGGCTTCGCCGATGGGCCTGGCGGGCACATGCTGATCAAGGCGCGTCGCCTAAGCATGGAACGGGTCGAGGTCACTTTTTCGGATGACGGCAGCGGCATTGCGGAGGAAGTTCAGCGTCGCGTTTTCGATCCGTTCTTCACCACAAGACGTGCGCAGGGCAATATCGGGCTCGGCCTGTACATCGTCCATAATCTCGTGATGGAACAGCTCGGCGGAAGAATCACGCTCCTCTCAGCGCCAGGAAAGGGCACGACCCTCTGCATGACGCTTCCCCTGGTTGCCCCGGGCCAGACAGAGCCGACCAGCACGGCTGGGCGATTCAAAGCATAGTCGAACTTTCCATAGGACTCTCTTCTTTGCCCAATCTCGACACTATCCCGATTCCGTTTGACGCTGTTTTACGCTCATGGCCACGTCGGAAGAACTCCCAGGGCCCGTAAAGGCGTTTATCGTTCAATGCGGGAGAAGGCCAAGTAGGATCTCGACTCTATTCCGTCGTATCACAAAGCCGTCCGGCTCCAACGGCTCGACGTCATGATCATGACCGCGATGGAGCGGGGCAATATGCCGCTCGCGGCTCAGCTGCTCGAGCAGGCGGCCAAGGAATCGGGCGGCGCCTACACGAACAAGCACCAGCATGAGCTGACCGGAAAGGATCGCAAGGATCTTCCGGCTGCACCCGCCGCCCAGGTGACGATCTTCGCCTTGCCGACAACGGCAGAGGATAGCGCGGCCGCGGTCAGTGTTCGCATTGGTCCGCAACCGGGTCCTCAGCAACTTTTCCTGTCTAGCGCCGCTGATATCGCCATTTACGGCGGTGCTGCCGGCGGGGTCTATGTCGAAGACGTGAAAGCGCTCACGGACGAGATCGTGGCGCTGATCCGCGTTCGCACCGAGCACGTTCCCGAGGGACCTTCGAAAGGCGATCATCGGCGCGTCGCTGATTACCGCGGCGCAGGAGATCGACGGTTTCTCGCTGCCGGTGCTTTGGAAGCGCGGCGGCATCACCGGCATGATCCGGCACATAGCCGATGAGTGGACGCGCTGCGGTTCCTCGAATTAGTGCGTGTATAGATAAATCCGGGGATGCCGTTTGACGTCCGCTATGCGCCTGATAGCGGCGCGAAAGCGGACATCCCGGGACTTCCGCGTTGGGCCTAGGCCGTGCGAAAATCGCGCAACTTGGAGCGCACCGGCACATTTCGCGGTCGCCAAGCTTCTAATTCGGTGGAATCGACCTCCTGTCATCTCAGTGGCAACCAGGAGCTTCATGTAGGCGCTGATTTGGTCGCGCAGAGGCCGGCCTCACGCCCGCATCGCCTCCAGCAATCCGCCTACGCCCATGATCGTCATCACGCGCTTCATGTTGTAGGCGAGCACGTTGAGCGCCATCTCGGTGGCCACCTTTGGCAGTTTTTTCGTGAGAAAGTGCGTTGCTCCCATCCAACACTTCATCGTGCCGAACGGATGCTCTGCTGTCTGGCGGCGGACACCCATTGCATTGGGGTTGTGGTCGAGCCGATTCTGAACTTTCTCCAGAACGGCCTCGTGCTCCCAGCGGGAGATGCGGCGCTCGGGGCCGGTCGTGCACTGAGCCTTTAGCGCGCAGGTTTTGCAGGAGCTTGTCCAATAGCGGCGCAGTGTCTTTCCATCCTCTACGTTCGTATAGCGATAAGTTAGCCGCTCGCCGGCGGGACAGCGATAAACATCGGCGGCGGCGATATAGACGAAGTCCTGTTTGCCGAAGCGGCCAGCAGCTTTGGCGCCCGAAGTCATCGGCTTCGGCAACGTCACCGTGATGTCGGCTTCCTCGCAGGCCCTGATCTCCTCTCCATCGTAATAGCCGCGGTCTGCCACGACTTCGAGCGTCTCGACAGCCATCTCGTCGCGAGCCCGCCCGGCCATGTTGGCGAGTTGGTGACGATCGGTGCCCACGTTGGTCACCTCGTGAGCCACGATAAGATGATGCTGCGTATCAACTGCAATCTGCACGTTATAGCCAACGATCCCGGTGTCCTTGCCACTTGTCGCCATCGAGCGCGCGTCAGGATCGGTCAGCGAGATCTGCTTATCCTCGCTCTTCATCATCTTCGCATTGATCGCGTTGAGCCGGACGGTCTCCTCCTTGAGCTTCTCGATCTTGCCCTTCAACCTCGCAACTTTCGCCTCTGGCACTGCGTCGCCGTGCCGATCGGCGGTCTCGAGCTGCGAGAGATAGCGGGCGATGCTCTCGTCGACCCGCTCCAGGCGCCGCTTCATCTTCGCCTCGGTGAAGTTCTTGTCCCGCGCATTGACGGCCTTGAACTTCGATCCATCGATGGCGACGCTCGCTGCAACAAGCAGATCAAGCTTGCGGCACAGCGCTACGAACTCGCGGCAGACCTCACGAATGGCCTTGCCATTGTCCTTGCGGAAATCCGCGATGGTCTTAAAGTCCGGCGCCAACTGCCCGGTCAGCCAGATCATCTCGATATTGCGCTGGCATTCCCGCTCCAGGCGTCGGCTCGACGGTACGCGATTGAGGTAGCCGTAGATGTAGAGCTTGAGCATCGTGCCGGGATGATAGCCGGGTCGCCCCGTGTCGAGTGGCTGGACGCCAACGAAGCCGAGCTTATCCAGATCGAGCCCGTCGACGAACACATCAACCGCACGCACCGGATTGTCCTCGGCCACGTAGTCGTCGAGCAGTGCAGGGAACAACGTGCTTTGGCCGCGATCAACCCCTTCCACGAATCCCGCCATTGCTCATCCCCGCCGATTCATCGGGGAATAATAGCAGAAGCGAAGTTTTCACACGGCCTGGGCCATGACCCGACATCGATCCAATCAAGCAGCGTTAATTGTCAGGCTCCTTAGCGGCCGTAGGGGAAGCAGTGGTCGCGATCGAGTGTGAGACCGAAATGCGCTCCTAGCGCAGCGATGGCAGCGTCCTGCTCAGGATAAGGATCGGCATTGGATGCGGCAACGATCATGGTCCGGAACCCGCTGCGATCCTTGCCACCCGGTGGCAGCATCGCTGTAGCCAGTGCGCTGCCCTCCCTGTCGCGCAACGTGAGGAAAAGCGGCATCTCTCGCTGTACATGGGCCTCGAGGCCGATGTCGCGCTCGATCGCGTTGGGCCGCTCCGGACGCCAGGACTGAACCGCCTTCTCCCGCTCGCGGCAGAAATGCTTCTCGACTTTGTGGCTCATCAGGCGCGACTCATGCGCCGCTTCACCTTCCGTCTCGATACGGAACCAGGTCTTACCCTTCGGCGCGTCGCAAACATACTGCATTTCGCCCGTCCTGCGATCGCCGCAATTCTAGGGCGGCGGGCCTGCAAAGCCAATATGAGAGATTTGCTCCCGTGTATAACGCTGCTCTGATCGTCCTCAGCGACAAAGACCAGTCCGGCTGCGATCAATGCAAGGTTGATATTGAGCCCAGGCATAAACCGAGAAATGGCGCTTTCGTCGTATCCATCATTCTTTGTCGCACGCACAGCAATTTGCGTAAGCGTTGGCGCCTCATCGACCCGTGCTTGTCTAACTCTAATGGCTTTCACGATTGCCGCCCGCTGAGACAGCCCGCGATTAGCGTCATCGATCCATCGCTAGCGGATCGCATCACGAAGATCGAGAGCAAGCTCCGATTCTTCTGACCACGAAGGGAGCGGCGGGCAAACCGCCAATCGCTCCCGCCTCGGGCTTTGAAACCGGCGTCAATACCGGGGCCAAATCACCGTGGACTCTTGAGGCCCATAGCGGATTACTGGCACAGGCGGCGGGCCGTATGGATCGATACGGTCGTCCTCGGGGCGATAACGATATCGCGGAACAATATTATAATCCCAAGGAGTTGGCCTTACCGCGGGTACGTAAAGTCGCTCCCGTGGTTCGCGAACGACTACGTCCTTCCTCGTCTGGGCGGCGACGGTGAAGGTCCCCAGGTTATTCACCACCAGGGCCACTCCAAGAGCGAGCGCTGCAGTCACTATCTTCATGCGTCGGCCTCCTTGCCACGGGGGCAAACTAGCACCTGTTTATGATCGTTCCAACTGCGCGCGGCTAAACCCTTAGGGCCCACGGCGGGCGACGCGAGGACTGCCGTGTGATGGGAGGGGCGCGGCGTAAGCGGCCAATGTCGTGGCTGTGAACGGCCAGCCGCCAAGGGCGCCGTCCGCTCCCGCCTGGGATCGATCACGGTATCGGAATGAGTAACCCGACGGTGGTGCTGAGCGATCGCTCGTGTCCGCTGCCAAACGAATAACTGTAAGCCGGTTCCACGAACCAGCCGTACTTTCGATCCGCGGTGGGCCAGAACATGAAATCGAGGGCGAACTCCGCGCCAGTCTGAGTGCCTTCTCGCGAGAACGTCCATTGCGGTCCGATGCCCACCATGAACTCGAGTTTGTCTGATAGGGTGAAGGGCTTCTTGAAGAGGAGGTCCGTGTCCCACTCGCTACGCCCGCCATGGAACATGCGAGCAGCACCCAGCTCGATTTCGAGCCAATCCTTGATGGGCGTGAACTCGACGGCGAGCGACGGGCCGTAGCTGGATGTACCCGGCAGCCCCCATTCGCCAGCGGGGCCAAGTTCGACGATGGCAGTCGGCTCCTTGTCCTCGGCTCGCGCGTCCGCTGTGAATAGCAGCGGCGCGAGAATGAACAACGTCACGTGTCGCCAAGCCATGCTTCGTCCCCCTTAGAGTCTCTCACCGGTGCTTATCCAAGGACGCCAGGCGGTCGTCCCCGTGACGCAAGCCGACAATATCAAGAGTGCTGGGCGTCATGTGGCCGTCAGACCGGAGTTCGAACCGTGCCTGTCGGATGACCGTCGCTGCCCCTTGCAGGGCGAGTATCGCCATGACCGCGGCCACGATCACGTCGGGCCATCCGGTGCCCGTCCCGAAGACACCCGCTGCCGCGATCAGCACCGCGAGATTGCCGATAACGTCGTTGCGCGTACAAATCCAAGCCGAGCGCATGTTGGCGTCTGCCGCGCGGTGTCGCCACAGCAACCAGAAGGAGACGGCATTTGCGACAAGCGCGGCAAGTCCGACGCCGCCCATGATGAAGGCATGCGGGAGCGTGCCATTGAAGACGTGCCATGCCGTGACCCCGAGCACCCAAATTCCGAAGAGCGCCATCGTAGCTCCCTTCGCGAGTGCCGCTGCTGCCCGGTAGCGTAACGCCATGCCGACGACAAAAAGGCTGATCGCGTAGTTGGCCGCGTCGCCAAGAAAGTCGACCGCATCGGCCTGCAATGCGGCCGAACCGGCCGCAAGCCCGGCGCCGATCTCGACGCTGAACATCGCGGCGTTGATCGCCAATGCCCACCACAGGACCCGCCGGTGTGCAGCTTGGCGGAGCGGATCGCCGCCCGGATCTTCGTGGTGATGTCCGCAACAATGCGCGCTCATGATCGGCCTGTCGCTCGATGGATTTGCGGCCTATATTTGGACCCTGTAGTCGCTATAGGGTCAAGGCATGGATACGCTGACGATAGGGCAATTGGGCCGAGCCACAGATACGAAGATCGAGACGATCCGGTATTACGAGAAGATCGGCCTTCTGCCTGCGCCGCGCCGGACGACCGGCAATTATCGCAGCTATGAGGCCGAGCACCTTCGACGGCTTGGCTTCATCCGTCACGCACGGGAACTTGGCTTCTCGATTGAGGACGTGCGTGGACTCTTGAAGCTGGCCGCCCATGCTGAGAGGCCGTGCGAAGAAGTGGACCAGCTCGTGGCGCGCCATCTGGAGACAACCGAGCGAAAGATCGCGGCGCTGACCCGATTGCGTCGCGAGCTGCGCGACACCCTGAACTCGTGCAGGGGCGGGCGCATCGCGGAGTGTCGTGTCATTCAGGCGCTGTCTTCGCCACCGGCGACACGACAGAAGGGCAGATAAACTCGGCCCGTCGGCGATTTCTGCTTTTCTACCGCCGTCAGGGACATAGCGACTAAGACGCGCGCCCGATACGAGATAGCCGGCTTTTCACCGGCCTCAAGCAATTGACTTGATGGCGTATTCACCGGCCTTCGGAATGACGGCGTCTCCGGTTGGTTATCGCCGTCCCCGGTACCTAGTGATCGACGAATAGCCCGGCCAATTCTTGGCGATCTGAGCTGTTCGACACGAAACCAACGGTGACGAAGCTTGAAGACAAGCCGGCAAAAAAGTAACACCGCTATGTGGACAGCTGTTCTGACTTGCGCCCCGCTGTTGGTGGTGTCGATCTGGAGGAATGGTTGGTAAATAGCGGCCTTGCACTAGACTGGCCCCAATACTCGCGGCGGCGATACAATGCTGCCCGGCGCGAGGCGGCGCGTGCCAGGCGCGGGATTTGGTCCGGCAGCTATGTTGAGCCGTGGCTATATCGCGCCTGTATACGAGCAAATGGCAGGCCGGCAGAGTGCTCAGACAATGCGAACGCGCACCCACTAACAAATTAAGGCCATGCCGGTGACCCTCACGACCGATGAGGATGTCTGGATGAAAGAACTCGCAAAAAAATAGGACCTCGTAATGAGAGTACTTACGACCGCAACTGTCGTGCTTGGTGCGCTGGTGGCGTCAGTCCCGGCATCGGCTCAGACGTACGATCCCAGCTATCCGGTTTGCATGCACGTCTACGGCGAGCAGCTTGGTGAGCGGATGGACTGCATTTTCTCTTCACTCGACCACTGTGCAGGTTCGGCTCGTGGCCTCCCAGCGACATGCCTGATCAATCCTTACTACCTGCATGCGAAGAAGTTGCACGGTCGTGGCCGGCCGCCGAATTACATCAGGCAGTGAAGGCTCCATCAGGAGAAGAGCGGCACGACCGAGGCGTGCGGGGGTTCCCTCGAAAATCTGCGTCAGCTTTGCGTCGCGCATCATGCGCTCGACCGGATAGTCCATGGTGTAGCCATAGCCGCCGAAGATCTGGACGGCGTCGGTCGTCACCTTCATCGCCATGTCGCTGCCGAAGCATTTGGCCATGCTGGCAAGCAGGTTCAGCCGCTTCCAATCGCCCGCGTCGCCGGCGCGTGCGCATTCATAAACGAGGGCGCGAGCCGCCGGGATTACGCCAGAACAAGCTGCTGGTGCAGCGCTGCAGGAGTTGTGGGACTTGGCTATTCGGTCCCGAATGGCTCTGCCACCGCTGCCATGCATTTGATCCTGAATGGACAGAGGTCGAGGCTCGTGGCCGCATCTTCAGTTGGGAACGCGTCTGGCACCCTTCGCATGCGACCCTCAAGCAACACGGGCCCTACCTCGCCGTGCTCGTCGAATTGCCGCATGCCGGCGGCGTTCGCATGATAGGCAACCTGTTGGGTGATCCCATGCAGCCCATCGTAATCGGCGACCCCGTCAAGGGCGTGTTCGAGCACCATCCCGAGGCTGATCCGCAGTATTCTCTTTTGCACTGGCGGACGGGTTGACGATTGAGCCCTCATGGCGGCTTCGCGAGGGTATTGCCTCGAAGTCAAAGGAGTGAATTGCACTTGTCCGCGGGAGTAGGGGACCGGATATCCTGGAGGGTTCTAGAGAGGAATGGCGCAGGAAAAATAGAGGGTTGCGGGATAGTTCATCGACTATTGCAGCCCATTAGAGTCCACGCTGTCATTTCTGACAGTCCGTCAGAAAACGCTTCAACCCTTTCCATGCAGGCGCAACAGCAAATCCAACGATCGGGATCGTGGCCGCACCAATCAACAATCCAAGGACGCCGGAGATGGCCGCCTCAACGATCCATTCGAGCGCCCCGGCGACCGATGGAAGTGCGTGAGCCGCGGTCTCGGCGGCGGCGTGGACCGTCGAGCCGATTGAAGGCGGGCCGTATACTTCCAGGCCATGCAGGACGATACCGCCGCCAACCCAGATCATGGCGGCTGTGCCGACGGCGCTGAGAATTGTCAGGAACACCGGCATCCCGCGAACAAGGGCGCGTCCGAGCGCCCGGCCCACACCGGCAAGGACCGAGGCACGGTCGTTGTTGGCAAGGACCGTACCGACATCGTCGGCTTTCACGATCAGCGCTACGACGCCATATACGGCGACGGTGATCCCGATCCCAACGAGCGCCAGCACAAAGACCTGCGTCACGAAGCTTCCCGCGGGAAGCGCCGCCAGCGTGATCGCCATGATCTCCGCCGAAAGGATGAAGTCGGTCTTGATGGCGCTTGCGACCTTCTCGTCCTCCACCGTCTTCGCATTCAACGCGACCGTGCCGAGCTGCGCTTCATGCTGATGTGCACGATGTGGCATGACGGCTTCGAGTACTTTTTCTGCGCCTTCGTAGCAGAGATAGGCGCCGCCAATCATGAGAAGCGGCGTGATCGTCGAGGGAAGGAAGTAGCTAAGGGCCAGGGCAACGGGCAACAGGATCAGGAGCTTGTTGCGAAGTGATCCCGCCGCGATCCTGCCCACGATCGGCAGTTCGCGCTCGGCGGCAAATCCGATCACGTAACGCGGCGTAACCGCGGCATCGTCGATGACGACGCCCGCCGCCTTTACCCCCGCCTTCGCAGCCTGGCTGGCGACATCGTCGAACGAAGCTGCCGCCACCTTTGCGATCGCCGCAAGATCGTCCAGAAGGGCGATCAGTCCGACGCTCATCGATGCTTCTCCTTCATCGCAGCAACGGCGCAGAATCACGCCGCCGTGCCGTCAGGTCAGCTATTGAGCGGGGTGAAACGGACATCCTGCGGGTGGCCGAGATGTCCGGGTCCTGGCCCGAAGCCTCTTTGATCCAAATCAACTCGGCGTCCGGAAAACGGCATCCGCTAACGATTGAAGGAAGAGATAGAGGGATTTTTCATGTACGTGTCAAAAGCGGTTGCCTTGGCCATTGTCCTTGCGATCCCGGGTTTGGCGTCAGTCTCATCGGCGCAGGCCGCTTCTGAATGTCCAGTAGCGGGAACACTATCGACTTGGGGCATCAATTCGACGGGCGCCTTTAACGTCGCGTCCGGAGGAGCTTGCCTCTTCCCCCTCAGGATAGAAGGCGTAATAGCGAGTTCGAGCATTGTGCAAACACCCGAACACGGGACGTTAAGACAACTCAACGAATCCACTTTCGAGTACACAGCAAACGCCGGGTACCTGGGCATCGATACCTTCTCCGTTCAGGTGACAGGTAAGGGGCCTACGGCTTCGGGCACGTCAGTAATCACCATGGTTGCGACGGTTCGATAGCATTGATCCGAACGCTGATCCTCTTGGGCCAGACCAGGTGATCGCGTGAGGTCAGCCGATATCCGCTTCCCTCACATGGCGACATGCCGTCACTCATTCGATCACCTGATCGTCGCGGCCGGGCAGCGGCAGCGTTGACTTAAATCAATACCCGGCTCTGGGACTACGCGCACGTGTCGAACGCCGATCAGGGAATCCAGTCGCTTTGACATGAATGAAATTACAGGTCGGCGATGCGCGAGCGTGCTTGAAGTCGAATTGCGATAGCGGCATCGTCGGCTGCAGTTGTCGCGCGACGTTGGCCAGCGACAGCGCGGGAACGGTGCAGGATCCACGCACATGCCCAGGCTCGACGATTTCTTTCGACTGAGTGCGAGCCGGGCCGAGCTTGCGAGGCTCAGCAATTTCAACGCCATCCGTTTGTCGTGCGCTGAGCGGATGGCGAATGGGAAGGCGCTTCGTCGCAATGTACCGCGCTCATCCCATGCGGAATTCCGGACCGCGCGCGGACGACCCGATCCGGTTTCGGTCCTTGAGACGCAGAATGCCACCCGCATCAAGGAACTCGTGCCGGTGCGGATGGCGCGTATGCTGACTTCGCCGTTCGCTTTTTTGCGAGGAAGCGCCGCAATCATGGCGGGAGATCTCGCAAATTCCCCGCGCACCGATCTCGAGGTGATGGCCTGCGGCGATATGCATCTGATGAATTTCGGCCTGTTCGCGTCGGCGGAGCGCAACCTCATTTTCGCAATCAACGATTTTGATGAGGTTCTTCCCGGGCCGTGGGAGTGGGATCTCAAGCGGCTGGCCGCGAGCGCTGCGGTTGCTGCGCTCTTTCTCGGCGGCGACCGGACTGATGCCGAGCAGGCTGCGCGCGCGGTGGTCGAAGCCTATGTCAGGAGGATTCGCAGCTATGCCGAGATGGGATTTCTGGAGGTGTGGTACGACCTGATCGACGAGAAAACGATCCTCGCCGCGGCCCCGCAGCGCCTGAGAAAGCTCGCCCAGGCCACTTTCGCCAAGGCCCGCGCCCGAGGCCATATTCGGGCGCTCGATCGGCTGACAGAAGAGGTCAACGGTGAGAATCGGATCGTGGAGGATGTGCCCCTGATCGTTCGCGCGAAGCATCTCCCGGACGGCACGACCGATGACGGAAGCCCTGGAGACCATGTTGCGATCCTATCTCGCATCCCTGCCAGAGGACCGCAGGCGCCTGCTGTCGCGCTACCGGATCGTCGATGTCGCACGCAAGGTTGTTGGGGTAGGCAGCGTCGGCACCAGTTGCTGGGTTGTGTTGCTTGAGGAGCAGGGAGCCGGTAGTCCTCTGTTCCTGCAAATCAAGGAAGCGCGTGAATCCGTACTGGCGCGCTATCTCGACAGCAAAAGATCGATCAAGCAACAGGGGCGGCGCGTCGTGATCGGACAGCGAATGATCCAGGGCTCCCCGGACATCTTCCTTGGCTGGGGGCCGGTCAATGCAGTCAACGGCAGCAGGCACTACTATGTCCGGCAACTTGCCGACATGAAAGGCGGCCTGAATTTGAACGAAGGCGATCGCGAGGCACTTGGCGGCCTCTCGAAGTATTGTGGTCTGTGCGGTTGGGCGCTCGCACTTGCTCATGCGAAGTCGGGCGACGCGGCGATGATTTCGGGTTATTGCGGCACCGGAGATGTGCTCCCGGATGCCATCGGAAAATTTTCGTTGGCCTATCTTGAGCAGACCGAGCGTGACCATGGCGCACTTGAGGCGGCGGCCCGGCGTGGCAGGATCTCGGTGGCCAAACAGGCTTGAACGGACCGGTCGGCGCTTTGCAGGTGCGCGCCGTTTCCGGACAGGCGAGCATCTGCAGGAACATTCTGCCTTCGCTTGCGAGGGCAGCGACCAATGATGTGGAGCTCGAATATTCCCAAACCAGGTCGCGAGTGCGCTTTTGACGGCTTGCCGTTGCCGGCCCTGATTTGGCTTGCCCAGGTTATCACCGGTCGCGCCACCGGCACCCGGCCTGACTATCCACGCACGGTTTCGACGGCGTTCGAGGGCTTCGCGTCGACCAGGCTCGGCCAATTCTTCGGTCCGGCGGCCGACGAGCATCCGGGCCTGTCTGGCTTCAGCCTGTTGAGCCACGGGCGCGAGGCCTTCATCGTCCGTCTGGCGCTGGCCGACCTGGCCGAGCGAAGCCTCGACATGCAGTACTACATGTGGGACGGCGATACGACCGGCCGGATCGTCGTCGACCACGTGATGAAGGCCGCCGATCGCGGGGTCAGGGTGCGGCTCCTGGTCGACGATCCCTTCTACAAGGACAGCGATTCCATCAAGGCTTGCCTCGATGCTCACCCCAATGTCGAGATCCGTCTGTTCAACCCGCTCACCAACCGGCGCTGGTCAATTCTCGACTTCATTTTCGATTTCGGCCGGGTCAATCGCCGCATGCACAACAAGTTGATGGTTGCTGACAATGCGGCTGCAATTGTCGGTGGCCGCAATATCGGTGACATCTATTATGGCGTGAACACCATCGCCAATTATCGCGATCTGGATGTGTTGGCGGCTGGGCCTGTCGTCCGCGATCTGTCGGGGGTATTCGACCAATACTGGAACAGCTCCTCGACCGTGCCGATCGCGGCCATCGTCGATCGCGCCCATGGCGCAGCCGATCTCGATGGCATCCTGGTTCGTTTGCGTGAGGCGATCGCCGCGGCCGACTACCCTTATCCTATCGATCAGGACCTGGACGAGTTGGCGGCCCAGAGCGCCGAGCTTCGCGACAATCTCGTATGGGCACACGGCCAAATCATCGCCGACGACCCGGAAACCATCGCCCGCGGCAAGGAGAGCGATGACGTCATCGAATTCATTCGCGGGCGGATCGCCAGGCTGAAAGAGGAGCTGCTCGTCGAATCGCCGTACTTCGTCCTGCCCGCCGGGGCGCAGGCAACCGTCAAGGCGCTGCACGAGCGCAATGTCCGGGTGCGCGTGCTGACCAATTCACTCGCTTCGAACGACATGCTGCCGGCGCATTCAGGCTATGCCAAGACGCGAAGGCGGCTGCTCGAGAACGGCATGGAGTTATACGAGCTGCGCCCGGATACCGACGCCTTCCGGCCGGGCTGGTCGTTCCTTTCCGGGCGGTCGCCAGCCGCCTTGCACACCAAAGCGATGGCCTTCGACGGCGAAGCCGTGTTCATCGGCAGCTTCAACCTCGACCCGCGCTCTGCCGTGATCAACACCGAAGCCGGGCTCTATATCGAGAGCCCGGAGCTTGCCAAAAAGCTGACGGCCTACATGGCGACTGGCGTCGTGCCCGCCAACAGCTACCGCGTCCTCCTCGACCCGAACGGCAAGATCGTCTGGGAGACGGTGAGGGACGGCAAAAGGGTGCGCTACCAGGACGAGCCCGAAACCGGCTTTCGACGGCGATTCGTCGCCGACCTGTTGAAACTGCTGCCGATCGACTCGCAACTCTGACACCGATCCTTGGCGGCCCAGGGCAAGACCCGCTGAGGCGGCCTACCGGAGCAACCACACGACCGCGGTGACGGCGGTCGAGATGAGAAGCCGCGTGATGCCTGCCTTCAAGCATTCGTGCGCTACAGCCGAGCGATCTTCGGCAGCCTCGAACGTTTCGCATGCCGCGCTATGCCTCCAAGGGCGGTGGAACGAAATCGGTCGAACCGCAGGCGGCAGCTTCATAACCCAAAGGTCGCAAGTTCAAATCTTGCCCCCGCAACGATCGAAATGATGTGATGTGCTATAACCAGAAGTCCCACTGTCCGCCTTGAGGCGTTCTCCGGGGCTAATCGCGGTGGCGGCCTCCTGCAGAAAACTGTGACAAGCGGTAACGCGCGGTACGTCCCCAATCGGCTACCGCCAAAATCTGGCTCGGCCGCAGATGGCAGGGTGCAATTTAGCTCCATAGATATCTAATATCGTCTGCCGGTAGCCACGCGTATGATGAGGGATGCAATGCGCCAGTCCTCGACGCTCAACCGCCGCTTGTTCATCAAGGCCAGTATTCGTTTCGTGGGCCGGACGGCCGCGACCGGAAGTCTACTATCGCTTGGCCCATCGATGCCGGCCCGGGCGCGTTCACAGCCTAAAACGCCAACGCCCGAGCCGCTCATCCAGCCGCCCGAAAGGCGCAGCGCCAACGGCATACTTGATGCGACGATTACGGCAGCGCCCGGGCCGGTGCAGCTCGGCGATCGCGCGTTTACCGGACTGCTTTACAATGGCGCCTATGTGCCGCCAATGCTACGAGCGCGCCTGGGCGATACGCTGCGGATCACTTTCCGCAACAATCTGACCTCTGGGCTCGATCGTCCTGGCTACGTGGGCCCTATCTGTACTGGTGCTGGCACCCCGTCGAACCTGCACTTTCACGGGATGAGCGTGTCGCCACAGGGCAGCAGCGATAACGTATTCGTCCACGTTCAACCCGGTGAAACATTCCAATACCAGGTGCGCATCCCGGCGTCCGGCCGGCAAGGTCCGGGCCTGTTCTGGTATCACCCCCATGCACACGGCTTCGTCAATGATCAAATCCTTGCCGGTATGTCGGGCGCTCTGGTGGTCGATGGCATTGACCAACTTTTCCCGCTGCTGCACGGATTGCCAGAACGCTTTTTTCTGATCAAGCACGTCAAGCTTGCCGACGAAAGCGAAATAGTTTCGATCAATGGTCAGATCAATCCCGCCGTCGCTATACGCTCCGGCGAAATGCAATTTTGGCGCATCGCGCATATCGGAGCGTCGGATTTCTACAAATTCCGTATCGAGGGCATGCCGCTTTACGTCATGGCAACCGATGGGCATGCGTTGTCGCAGCCGCGCAAGGTGACAGAAGTTTTCATCGGTCCCGGCGAGCGGATTGACGCAATTGCGGTCGGTCCATCAGCGGGGGAATACCCGATGCGAACCATTTCTTTTCAGAACGAAGCTTGGAGGCCGCCGGAACCGGTGCTTCAATTGGCGGTCATCAACTCCAGCGGTTCGTCGCCGCCGAGTGCAGCGCTCGAGGATGAAATCTTGCGCCAGCGGGTCACGGGTCCGCAATGGATAGACGACGTTCGCGCTGCACCGATCGCGCGGCGCCGGACGCTACTTTATTCCCGCACCGCAGACCGCAAGGTGTTCATGATCGACGGCCGCGTCATCGACGAGGCGCGTACCGACCAAACCGTCAAGCTCGGCGATACGGAAGAGTGGACGGTGGTCAATACGGATCAGCAGTATCACAGCTTTCACATTCACCAGACACCCTTCCTGGTGACGGAAGTAGGCGGCACTTCTTGGCACGATGATAGTCTGCGCGACACGTTTTCAGTACCGCCGGCAACGGACCAAGGCCCTGGCGTGCTCAAAGTCGTCATTCCGTTCACTGATCCCGTAATCGTCGGTCGGTTTGTCTACCATTGTCATGCAGTCGATCACGAAGACAAGGGCATGATGGGCGTCATCGAAGTCGTCGCTTGAACACAGCGGCGCGCCGCGCCGGCGAATTGTTTGAGCTTGTGCCGGCGTCGACCAAGGCCTTTTGCACCGGACCAAATTCGGCACCGCTGCGAAATGACGCGATGTGCCAAACTCAGATATAGGCCACGCACTCGTGTCGAATGATTTAGTCGACGCAATGGACTTTGAGTTCATCTTCTCAAGGGCGGCTAATCGCCGCTCTTGGACAGCCGATTGTGCAAGCGTTTCCATATGACTCACGTGTAATTTGCGGACGGAGTTCTGGAGTGATGTCGGTTGCGAGAATTGTGACGGTCAGGGGAGGGCTCACCCATGGTGCAGCGGAACGCAATTACTCGTCGTCGATTTGTCCAAACGACTGCCGCGAGTTCGTTGGCCCTCGCGGGTATAGGCCGCGGTCGTCCCGCCAGGGCTCAATCGATGAAGCCGAACATCGTCTTCATCCTGGCGGATGATCTCGGATATGCGGACGTGAGTTGCTATGGTCAGCGGGACTATACCACGCCGAACATAGATCGGCTGGCTGCCGAGGGATTGAAATTCACCCAGGCCTACTCCAATTCACCTGACTGCTCCTCGACACGCACGGGGTTGATCACTGGGCGCTATCAAGCTCGCTTGCCGCTTGGGCTCGAAGAGCCGCTTTCTCCCTTAAGTCCCAAAGGAATTGGCTTGCCGCCAAGCCATCCCACATTGCCATCACTGCTGAAGAAGGTGGGATATGGCACAACTCTCGTCGGAAAATGGCATCTGGGTGATCTGCCGGATTTCAGTCCGTTGAAAAGTGGCTATGACCAATTTTTCGGGATACTTGGCTGCTGCGCCGATTATTTCAATCATGGAGCGGAGGCGGCCCGGGCCTACGTATTACCGTTTCCTGGACTTGCGCATCAACTCTACGAGCAGGAGGTACCGGTTGAGCGTCACGGTTACATGACGAACCTCCTCGGCGATCGAGCGGTGCAGACTGTTGATGGCTACGCCAAGTCGAAGGATCCGTTTCTGCTGAGTCTGAATTTCACCGCGCCGCATTGGCCATGGGAGGGTCCGGATGACGAGGCCGAGTCGAGGCGGATCAGGAATATTATTGACCGCGACGGCGGCTCCCAGAAAACCTACGCGGCGATGGTGCAAAGTCTGGACGCCAATATCGGTCGCGTGCTGCAAGCGCTAGATGCTGGCGGTCTTGCCAACAACACCATTGTCATTTTCACTAGCGACAACGGCGGCGAACAATTCTCCAACGTGTGGCCCTTCTCCGGCATGAAGCACGAATTGCTCGAAGGTGGCATTCGCGTTCCGGCGATTGTGCGCTGGCCTGGCCGGATCCCGCCCGGAGTGGTGTCCGACCAGGTCATGATAACGATGGACTGGATGCCGACCTTGCTTGCTGCCGCCGGCACATCGCCGGACGCGGGTTATCCCTCCGATGGTGAGGACCTTGGACAAGTCTTGACTACCCGTATCGAGGCGCATCCTCGGAAGTTGTGCTGGCGTTATAAAGCGGGATCGCAGCGTGCCGTCCGCGACGGCGATCGGAAATATTTGCGGATAGCCGGAAACGAGTTCCTCTTCGATCTTACGAGAGACCCGCGTGAACGGGCCAACCTCAAGGACCGGGAGAAAGACGTATTCGAACGGCTGAAGAGCGACTGGGAGGCCTGGGACGCCACGATGCTGCCGGAGCGGTCCCGGCCGGCGAATTACACCCACCCAGGAAACTTTTTGGCTGACCACTATGGCGTCACCAACCCGACGCAGGTGACCCCGTCGACCGGCGCCGCCACGAAGTAATCATTGATTTGAAGAGGTCGAGGGCGCCAGCCGCCTGTCGTCGCCGACCGCTGGTCAGTCTCGGCTTGGAAAATTGATATCCGCCCTGGGTCAAAAGTGCCGTTTCCACTTTCGGCCGCTCGCTTCCGTTCTTCCTCGACAAGCTGACATTACTACGCGATGCGAGCGCGCCGGGAAGCTAGCGTTCGATAAGCGGTTGGCCGTGCGGCATGCGACGCGCTACTGTCGGACGCCTGTGGACAGGCCGATCGTGGTGCCGCGGCTTGTCATCACGACAGATGGATTCGAGAGGCCGGTTCGACCGTGGCCAAGCTAGCTCAAGATATTGCCACTGCAGACAAGCAAGGCCCGCAAGGCGAGCCGTTCCGCAATGGTGTCGACCAGATGCTTGCGCGGGCGAAAAAGGAAGCAACCGCCGGACTATCGCTACCTTTTGGGCCCATGGTTGTCGGCTCGTCTAAGTAGGCGTATCAGTGAATCGAGGTTGATTGGTTCGGCTTGATCATGTCCGCTGTGCCCCCGATGGGGACCAAATTCGGCGCCGCCACAGAATGAAGTGATGTGCCAGCAGCCGACCTCCTTCTTGAACGACCTTCAAATCGGCCTACCCCCAAGGGTCTCGTGGGGGCAACCGTGAGCCACGGCTAGCCGTCCGTTCGCCTAATGCGCCGGACTGTCCGTTGCGATGCATCGCAGCAAACGGTCTAGCCCCCGATTTCGTCGCTCAGTGGCGGCCCGAAAAGCTCCCATGTATCGCCCTTAAACCTTCTGAAAACAGTGTTCCAGTTGCCGAAGAGCGGCGGAAGATCACGCCACGGGCTTCCCGTCCGCACGATCCAAAGCACCGCTTCGACAAACCGGCGGTTGTCGCTTCCGCTGCGCCCGGGGTCCGTCGGTCCAGCCGCCGCGACCCAATGTCTTAGATGAGCCATAAGCCGTCGATGCCGACCAAGCTGGTCGGCTTCCGCTTTACCCTCGGGAGCTATGCACGCCCTAGAAGTTACCGCTGTAACCAATCTGGAGCGGACGAACGTGTTTCTGCGTGGGGAATTGCGATCACCTCAGATACACAAGGGGCCCTCTACCGCTCGCGCCTGTCCGGCTCGAGGCAGGGCTGAGGTCTCGGTCGGCGGCACGATTGAGCGGGTGCAACACCGGCCGCGGCACACGGCCGAACTCGCGCCGATCTTGTTGTCACTCAGTATGGACTTGCCCCTCATGATGAACCGTCGAATAACCTGGGCGTTTTTCGTCTTGCTGCTCGCCCGGTATGCCTTGCAATGGACGCGTCTAGCGACCGATTGGCCAATACCGACCTTCGGTAGTATCGGGTTTACACTTGTGTTTGCCGGCTTCTCGCTGGCGCATGCGATCGACCTGCTCGGCTGGCGCCGCGCCGTGACATTCTTTAGCCTGTCGGCGGCCATCTCCTGGTGTTTCGAGCAGACGGGCGTCGCAACCGGCCTAGTCTACGGCGCCTATCACTATAGCGACAAGCTCGGTCCGAAGCTTGGCGCGGTCCCGATCATCATCCCGCTCGCTTGGTTCATGATGATTTATTGCGCCTGGATCGTCGCTCATGTGCTCCTCGACGGCACCAGTTCGCCGCGCTCATGGGGCGGCATGGCGGCGCGATCACTCGTCGCCGCCATGGCGATCACTTCTTGGGACGTTGTCATGGATCCCGGCATGGCGCGCGCCGGCAACTGGATCTGGGAGAATGGCGGGAACTATTTCGGCGTTCCCATGCAGAATTACGTTGGCTGGGTGCTGACGACGCTCTCGGTCTATCTGTGCAGCGGCGCCATATTCCACGTGCTTGCCGGCCAACCCGAAACCACGAGGCCCCGGCTTTACATTGCGCTTCCCGCCCTCGCATTCAGCTTGGTCGCGATCGACCACCTGGTCTCCAATGCCGTCCCTGAGCTTCGCGTGGTCGACGCCTTCGGCATCTTTCTCATCGCCCTCATAGCAGTCCTTCGCCTCGCATCGATGCCTCGGCCGGCGCCCGATCTCCCATAAGGTCGTCCAGAAAAAGGCCGCCTGGTTGGCCAGGCTGCCTTTCCTGTCTTACGGCAGCTCATCTTCAGTGGCTCTCTCATTCGCGATCCCAAGCGCGCGTATCGAAACCACGGTGCGGGTAAGAGGCGAGCATCAAGCAGGGTCGCGCCGCTGGTGCGAACATGTCCCTTAAGGTTCTTCACAATGTTGGAGAGCATGCTGCCGTCATTCTCGAATTGCTCAGCGCAAAAGGCGATCTTTATGCCAGCTTATTTACAGATGAATTCATAATGTGCGCTCTCGTCGATATCTTGTCGGGAAAGTAAACCAAAGAACTATTGCAAGTACTACGCATTAAGCTCGGTGCTTGAAGTACCCGGCAACCCAAGAAAACGGAGCAACAGCAATGTCGCTCGGTTTCTGATTCTAGTGGGGTATTTCGTCTTCGACGTTCGACGTCGGCGTGGTCGACCGGTGTGCGATCACACAAACAGATCCGCACCGGGCTGGGTGAGCTTCACATAGGTGTTAGGCCTGTCTCAGCCTTGATCTTCTCGCGAATCCGCAGCGCGACTTCTCTGGCCAGCGGGATGCTCTGCAAATTCTCGGTAACGTCGAGATAGGCCTCGTCGAGTGATAGAGGCTCGATGACGGCGGTGTGCTCTGCGAAGATCTCGCGAATCTGACGGCTGATCGCCTTGTAGATCTTCGAAGCGCGGTTTCACGAAGATCAGGCCGGGGCATTGCCGCTTCGCGGTCACCGAGGGCATTGCTGATCGGACGCCGAACTTTCGGCCTTCGTAGCTCGCGGCGGCGACGACGCCGCGCTCCGCCGAACCGCCGACCGCCACCGGCTTGCCACGGAGATCCGGATCATCGCGCTGCTCGACGGACGCGTAGAATGCGTCCATGTCGATGTTGATGATTTTGCGCTGGCAGCCAGCAGCGACGTCATGCTCCGGATCAGAAAGTGGCATTGCCGGATGGTACAAAATCTCGAAGGGTTAGTCTGCCCATGCCTCACTCCGCTGCGCTATGTCCCCCCGTTGTTTTCCGATTGATCATTCCGTCGACGCTTCCGTCGTGAAGGCCGTCTTGAAGCGGCCTCTTCCGATGGAGACGGAAGGGAGTGACTAGCACCGTCTCGGTTTTCGAGTTGTGCGACGTTCGCGGGAAGATGCGTTAGCCTATCGTGCAATACACCTTGAGCCGATTGAAGCAAGTGGGCGGTTTCCTTTATAGTTTCAAACTTTGCTTCCGCCTTCGCGGCAGGCACGTCGGCTTCGAATTGCCGCAAACGAATATCGATTAGTGCTATCGCGTCAGCCATCTGCTTTTGGCCTTGCTGTAATGCCTTAATGTGTTCGACAACCGTCAGATGGTCTGCGACCTCCTGAGCCGCCTTTCTAATATTGTCATGACTCCGCAACTCCATGGCGCCATGGTCTAATACCGGCTTAATTCGTTCTTGGATGTAAGCTAAATGCGAAGAGGCGGCGTCTAATGATCGGGCCTCTAGCAAGCTTAGCGCTTCGGCTTTGACTTCCTGCCAATCGGGATCACTGTCATTCAGATTATCAGAGACTTTGAATGGCGTTACGAATGCTGGGCCTTCTCCAATGAGAGGCAGCGGACGTTGAGCGCGCTTGGTAGGTTCGTAGGGGTGTGGCTCTGCGAGACTTTGAAGCGAAGCGAGATCGCGTGATATGTCTGGCGCTGCCAATGCCTCAGCTATGGCTTCCAATGCGGCACGTTCGACAGCAGAATTTGCGTCAATTCTAGGATCATCTACGAGGTCGTTAGAGGGGAACGATCCATGCGTAGTGTCGCGTTCTGGGCCCTGTCGTTCGCGGTTGGTCAGCATGTGAATCAACTCCCAAAACCGCGAGCGGCGCTTTTGGGCGTGATCTTCGTCCCCTCCAGAGAATTCGATATCGGCAGGGGAGGCGATGGCTCGTTGTGCGAGGCGCCGATTGTCAGCACGTAGCCGAGCAGTCAGATCGGCGAGGCGTTGATCTCGTTCTTTCGTCCGATCTTTATCCGGCGCCGATAGCGGAATTCCGTCCAGTCTGGGATCGTCCGACAAACGTTACTCCAGTCTTAAAATAGAAAATGCGAAGGGGATTAAGTCACGTTGCTCCATCTCACCAATCTCGCCGGGGCTGAGTCAATCACGGAGTCGGCTGGCCTGCCGGTTCCGCATGATGCAGAATCCACGCATAGGGGTTGGTTATCGAGGTGCAGGACAAGAATGCGCAGCTTCTTCAGCGCCTGGCGCAGCGTCACCGCGCGCTCGCCCCTAGGCAGGAGCGGCGCCACTGGATGGGTGTGCGTGACACCGCTCCCTAACTGTGCGCGGTCCATACTCAAAACGCGCGAACTACGCGCGGCTGCAGACGAGCGTAGTGTTGATCGACGTCGCAGCAATCGAGTTCGCAAGTTAAGCCTGATAGGCCCCGCGCGAGTTAATGCCGGTGTCCTGATCGTGCATAATTCACCGCGGAAATACTGACATTCTCCTCACTCTACGCGCCGAGGCCGAGGCCAACGAGAGCCTCATCCGCAGCGACCTAACACCGGCGCAGCGCGCGAACCTCGTCGACAGCGGAAGTCGAAGTTGGCTACGAAATCCGGCGCGATGATGCGCACAACGGTGAGCGGCTGGTGGCTCATCCCGGCTAGGCAAACAGGTCCGCGCCGGCTTGTGTGAGCTTCACATAGGTGCCGCTCTCGTGCTTCCAAAGCCAGCCGCGATCAATCGCGAGCTTTAGGCCGGCGCCATATTCTGCCGGGCTGCCTTTGTGGTCGAACAGAAACGGGCCATTGAGCAGCTCGATGAAGATGCGGCCATCCTGTGCACGGGATCGACTGCGTTCGCGATCTCGCACATCCCGACAGCGAAAAGGAGAAGAGATGCCAAGCCATTTTTGCAACATCTGGCAAAATACGGTTGTAGGGACCGCTAATTCCTCACTCTAGTTGTTGCTGCAGTGGCGAGCGCTAAGTTATTTGTCGATCGGTAAAGCCAAACTACCCTGATTCACAGTGGAGACTTTGATGTTGAGATTCGTGATCCTCGGCGCCGCCTCTCTAGCTTTCGTGGGAACAGCAGTTGCTGCCGATCTCCCACGGCCTCAGCCTGCGCCGGTGGCCGCCGCGCCGGTCGGCAAATATCCCATGGGTAAGTATCCCGTCGGCAAGAGCCCGGTAGGCAAATATCCGGTTGCGGCCCCGGCCCCCTTAGTTACCAAAGGATAATCTAACGGGCCGATCCTGCTCAAGTCGATTGGGCTTTGGCATGCTCGGCCTTGGGCAGCGCCATGACGTGCTGGCAGCGTCCTTGAGGCTCTCAAGGGCCTGTCCGGAGGGCAGCGCGATCGGCTCTCGAAGGTGCGCGACCAGCCCTTGCTCAATGCCGTCTGGCTTTCATCGTCTGGCGTGAAGGGAGGCCGCGGCAGATCTTGGCCTTCGGCGCGATTGCAGTGCGGGCAGGGCGCCGGCGCAGGCATGCGGGGCGATGGCGGGCGCCTGGAGGGCGTGGGCGTGACGCCGACGATCGAGATCCAGGTAGAGGCGGCCTCCGCTGGGTCAGACGACCCACAGCTGAGTCGTGCAGTCGCGGTTCTGTCCGGGACGTGATCGGGAGGTACCTGCGCGATCATTACTTCGATACGAGCCGTTCTCTGGCCCCAAGACACGGGAGTAGGGGTAGAATGGGATAAAATAGAATGTGAAATGCGACGTCGTCTAAGCGATAGCGGTCGGTAGTTCGCACACCCCGCGAACCAAACCATCCACGACAACTCTTATCTTAGCCGGCAACGCGTTTGTGCGCGGCCAAAGGATGTTGATCGGCACCTTGCCGCCGGACATCCCATCCAGGGCGGTCAGCAGCTTTCCATCCCGAATGTCATCTTGAACCATCCATAATGGAAGCTGCGCCAGGCCCTGTCCTGCTCTCACAGCCCTATGTACCGTCTCGAAATCCTGGAATTCATGTTTGACAGAAACAACATGCCGGGCGATCGAGCCATCCGGTTGTTTCAGCAACCAGGCAATGCGATTTTCTTGCCGTCGCCCGACGATGCAATCGTGAACTTTAAGATCGGCTTGGGACCGAGGAACGCCTCGCTTTGCGATGTAGCCAGGCGCTCCAACGATCACCGTGTGCTGGATTCCAATCTGACGGGCGACCAAGTCAGTCGAGTCGTCAAGATTGCCAATGCGCACCGCGAGGTCGATGTTTTCGCTAACAAGGTCGACCCGTCGGTCTGTGAAACTCACGTTGAGATGCAGCGCCGGATAGCGTTCTGCCACTTCAAGTAGCACTGGCATCACAAGCAGCCGCCCGAACCCTGTCGGCAGATCGATCCGCACTTCGCCACCTGGCGTGTCCCGAGCGACTATGAGTGCGCTCTCGCCGCGGTCGAGTTCGGCAAGTGCCGCGACGCAATGCTCGAGCCAAGCCTCTCCCGCAGGCGTCAAGGTCAGACGACGTGTCGTTCGGTGTAGCAGCTTGGAGCCCAATCGGGCCTCAAGCCGCGACACCGCCCGTCCGACTGCGGATTTGGTCATGCCAAGCTCCGCAGCCACCGCCGTGAAACTACCCAATCGCGTCACAGCGACGAACTCTGCGATACCGTCAAAACGTGCATCCATCGGCCAATTGTAGCGGCAAGGGCAACAGTGTGTCGAATCTAGACCAACTAATAAGTACTGGAAGAGGGATTAGGTCAATTGCAGCATCAAATCTCGTCCCGAGCAATGGAGCTGTCACTATGCCTTCCTCCCTATTCGACCCCTATGATCTAGGTCCTATCCATCTCAAAAACCGCATCGTCATGCCGCCCATGACCCGCACGCGAACGTCCGAGGGTGACCTCCCGACCGATGGTGACGTTCCGAATGCGCTGATGGCGACCTACTACGGCCAGCGGGCCAGTGCCGGCCTGATCATTACCGAGGCCAACGACGTGGATCAGTCCGGCCACGGTTACGCGAGGACACCCGGAATCCACTCGGAAGCCCAAAAGCAGGGCTGGCGTCTGGTGACCGATGAGGTTCATCGTCATGGCGGCACGATCTTTATGCAGTTGTGGCACGTCGGCAGGATGGCCCATTCCTCGATTCTGCCGAACGGCCAGGCCCCGCTGGGCGCGACCGAGCAGCGAGCAGAGGGCTCGTCGGTGTTTGCTCACGGCCCGGACGGTCGGTTGGGCTATATGCCTGCAGAGACGCCGAGGGCTCTCAGCACGGATGAGGTGTCGGCCATGGTGGGCACCTTCGCCAAAGCCGCCGCCAATGCACGGAAGGTCGGATTCGATGGTGTCGAACTCCATGCGGCCAACGGCTATCTGTTCGAGCAGTTCATGAACTCGGTGCTCAATACGCGCACAGACCGCTACGGCGGGGGCAGCATCGAAGATCGCACGCGTTTCCTGATGGAAGTCGTCGATGCGGTGGTGGCTGAGTTCGGTCCGGGGCGCGTGGGTGTTCGCCTGTCTCCGTTCGGCAAGTACAACTCCATGCCGCCGGAGCCGCTTGCCGAGGAAACGTTTCTGTACCTTGCTGAGCAACTGGGACGCCGCGGCGTGGCATACATCCATCTGCTCTACGAGCTGCTGCCCGAAGGAAACATGGAGACCGCGGAGTTCAAGCCTCGGTACCTCGACCACGCTCTGCTTGCCAAGGCACGGGCGGTGTTTCCTGGCGCCTTCATTTGGTGTGGGGGCTTCAAGGACCGCGAGCGCGCCCAGGCTTCGCTCGACACCGGGTTGGTGGACCTGATCGCCTTCGGCAGACCGTATATCGCGAACCCAGACCTGGTTGAGCGTCTCAAGCACGGCTGGCCGTTAGCCGTCGCGGACCGATCAGCTTATTACACGCGACGCGGCGAGGTGGGTTACACGGACTTCCCTGGATATCGGATCGATAGCCCTGTACGCCGCGCAGGTTAACCGCGCGGCGCACGATGCGCGGGTTGTTCGCAGCTTAGGATCCCTGCTGAAGCGAGCGCATCAGACATCATCCGGCGCTGCCGAGATAAGCACGAAGTCCCGAACGGGTGAGGCTTTGATCGCGACCGCACTGTTGAACCAATCTGTTTCGTCAAACTGCGCTTCGCCACGAGCGGGCAGATGTCAGACGTTCCCAAGAGGAGAGGTGCAATGGCTTTGAAAAGCATTGGGGTGTTCGTCGACGCGACCTCCGAAGGTGAGAAGCGAGCCAAAGAAGGCTTCATTCAGGAGTATTTCGCCGGCTTTGCGCACAAGCCCGCGACCACGTACGGCACCGTCAACGCCGCCGTCTGCGAACGTTTCGCCATTGTAATACCCATGCATCCCATGACCGACGAACCGGCCATAGTGATCGAGGCCGCGCGCGCCACGCTGACCGCGTTGCTTGCGCGACACTTGACGGTGCTCTTGTGCGGAACGGCTTGATCCAGATCAACGCTGCCGCTCGACTGCCGCCAACGATGGCGCATGGCATCTTACCTAAGGCGGGCTTTAACCCTCGAAGCTGTCGGGATCGCCGTTATCGCTCTCAGTATGGCTGTACTCGCCTATGTTCTGTTTTCGATTTGGTGAAGTCCAGCGCCGTTGGTACAAATAGGAAGTTTGATCCTAACCGTCGCGCCGCCGTGATCCTGATTGTCTGCCCATATCTGCCCATTGTGCACCTCGATAATGGTGCGCGCGATGGACAGCCCCATCCCCATGCCTTCTGACTTGCTGGTGTAGAACGGCTCGAAGACCTCTTTTAATTTGTCGCCGGGAATGCCGTGGCCGCGATCCGACACGGTTAGCTCGACAAACTTTTCGACGCACGAAGTCCGAATGCTGATGGTGCGGTTTTCGGCAGGCGTGTCCTTCATCGCATCGATACCGTTGACGACAAGGTTCAGAATGACTTGTTGAAGTTGAATGCGGTCGCCGAGGATGGGAAGCGCAGTCTGTGTGATCAAACTCGTCAGTTCGACCTTTCGTGCGATGGCCAGCGTCGAAAGAAATTCGATGGTTTCCCGCGCGACGTCGTTGAGATCGAGACGTTTCGGTTCGAAGGGTGCCTTTTTCAGCAGGCTACTCATTCGCCGGATGACTTCACTGGCGCGTTGGTCATCCCGCAAAATATCTTTCACGATATCCTTGAGTTCAGCGATATCGGGGAGTTCAGCGATATCGGGGCTTTGGGATTTCAGGATCGCGTCTGCGGTTTCGGCGTTGGTCAGAATAGCGCCGAGCGGCTGGTTGATTTCGTGAGCAATGGAGGCGGTCAGTTCGCCAGCCGTCGAGAAGCGGTTGACATGGGCGAGTTCAGCCATGCGCTGTCGCGCCTGCACTTCGGCGAGGTGACGCCGGCGACGCTCGTGTAGCAGGGTCGAGATAAGCCCAGCTTGCGCGAGAATAACGGCGATGATCATGGCGATTTGCCACGAATAGCGCTCCCATACTCTCGGCTCCCGAAACCGAACTTCGCTCCCCCGCGGAAGTCGGCTCTCGCTGATGTTCCAGCGCTGAAGTTGTCGCCAATCGTATTTCGGCACGGAGAATTCAATCGGAGGAACCTTGATGTCACCTGCCTTCTCTCTTCCCAACAGTCGGATGGCAGCGGCAGCCATCGGTCGGGCACCCTCGGTCGGTGACCACATCGGGCCGCCAACGGTCTCACCGGTAAAGTAAGTCTCGTCGAACGAAAAAATCGGGGCGTTGGCAACCTCATAGATGCGCTTTAACGGCTCCTTGTCTCCATAGGTAGCACCTGCGCCGTCCACGGCTAGCTGTTGAAAAAAAATTGCACTGTGAGGTGGCAAGCTTGCGACTTCCTTCAAAATCTCCTCGAACGACCGGTCGTTGTAAAAGATCAGTTGAACCCTATTCGCTAGCAGCGGACCTAGTAACCGTTGCGTTTCGCTAGCCCAAAATCGTTCATTGGGGGAGTTTCCGGCAATGACTGCGATGACCTTCGTCTCCGGCAATAGTCGCAGAATGTTTTCGCCAAGAACGACAACGTCGGCCCTGGTCGCGGCCACAACGTCCTTCTCGGACAACATGGACTGATCGACCCGGCGCTCTTCGACTGCGGCGAGCAGCATCGGTGTTGCCGGATATAGGTCTGCCCTGTATCGCTGGACAAAGCGAGCCGCGGCCGCACCGAAAGCGACGATCAAATCGGGCTGTCGTTGTCCATAGAGCGTCCCGAGATATTCAGCAAGTTTGGCCTCAGAAGGCTCATCGCCCCCCCGAGCCGTGACGATGGAATGTTCTTGAATGTCAAGCGGCCAACGTGACTGTTTGACTATTTCTTTGCAGATTTCGCTGCTCCATGTGGCCCACGGCTGGAAACTCTGGCCATACGAATAAAGGAACAGGATTTGTTTTGGCTGAGCGGCAGCCTCGCCAGACTGAGCCTGAGCTGCAGTCTCGCCAATCGGGACCAAAAGAACGACGGTGGCGACGACCAACATATAAACGAGCCGCTTCAGCCATGAGGTACAGCCCTGTACGTCGGCCGCCAGAACCGCTGTCAGTCGCCGTTCTACTCGCTCGCCGGTCATCGAAATGCCCAAGGCGACCCCCCGTGGTCGTCACCCAAAATAATGCACGGCGGGCTGGCTTCGGGCTAGGGGTCCAACCTCCGAAATGGGGTCGTTCGGGCTTGTTTTTTTGGCATGTCGCGCATCAGTCCATCGCGAACTTCGGCACGTCGTAATCTCCGGCCTGCAATGCATCTATGGCTGCATCAACTTGACGGGTCGCAGCCTTGTGCAAAGTCAAGAACAGCGACGCACCACACCCCGCTCCTCATCGGTCGTCAGGATCACCGGCGTGGCCTTCGGATGGATCGGCGCGACCACCGCGTTCGGCGATGTTGTCAGGAAAGCCGTAGACAAGAATGCGGCTGGCCGGTCAGCCATCTCCGTTAGGGGATTTCTCTCGGCATCTATTCAGCCCTCATGATAATTATCGGCGCGGCTCCCCATGTTTCGGTAGCAAACTGAACCCAATGCCGGTGACGAGATAGATAGCATCGCTTTCATCCACGAGTACGTCGCCGATCGTCATGGTTGTGTGCTGTAGTCCCTTGCTCTGAAGCAAATCAAGAGCCTCACCATTCGGCGACCAGTTCTCCGCTCGCATGCGAGACAAAGCATCTTCCTGATTATCAGCTTCGATATCCTTCAAGTGAACATGAGTAGCGGAGAGGTTATTGGGATCGGGCGAGCTTCCAACGACGGCGCAAAGAAACGATGGTTTCATATACCAGATTTGATATTTCATCGTGTTCCCCTTTTATAGCTTGCCTCTTGGCGCAGCATCTTGATCGCATCCCGGCCGTTCACAAGCTCGACATACTCGTGCAACGACCGCGGCGAGCCGGTCGGCTTCCTTGCGGGCTTGCGCCGCTCGCTCCGCCGCCGCCCGGATCGATGCACCGTAAGTCCTCTCGCGCGACTTTGTGCCCATGCGGGAGAGGATGCCGCCGGCTACGATGGACAAGCAAGCCACTACTGATGGCGGTGGATGGCCCGCCGGTCACAACGGAGGCGACGCAGGACCCCAACACCGGCGTCAACCGCGCTAGTGGCGGTAGCGATGCCCACTCCTAACAATTGTCAGGGCGCGTCTCCTGACGGGCATGGTTCAATTGCTTCTGCACCAAGGGTCGGTGTTCGCGCCGGTTATCTGAGTGACCGGGGCGGAGCGAGCGGCCTTGGCGCTTTTTCGATCCTCTGGACAGCGCGCTGGGGCCGACTTGCTCAGTTAAGGGGAATGCGCGCGACGTGGGCTGATAAGCCGGGCCTTGTGGACAGGCGCGAGCATCAATCACGGGACGTTCGCCGCAGGCAGCGGTGCGGTAGGCAGTAGCGCAATGCGATGCGATGGCGGTGAGGCCGCCGCCCAAATGGACAACATTGCAGCGATTATGATCGTGATCCCGCGCATAATTCACTGCTCCCCTAGAAAGTGCTTCGTAAATCTGAAGCAATTCTTAGACCACAGGTAGTGTGGCTGCGGTGACCGGGATCGCAGCCGCCGCCTAGCGAGGCGGCAGAGCGGCGCGGGCGAGACCACGCCATCTCAGCCTGCGAGCAACAGCACGGGTAGCAACGTCACAGCGGTCAACAGCGTGGAAAGCAGCAAGGAGACCGCAGCGCGCTTTAGCCACTCAACCATGGCCAACTCCCATCACTCAACTGAGGTGGTAGTATTTATCTATGACAACTTAAAAGCAAGCGCGAATGCTTGTGCGTCGCGTCATTGCAGCAGCCTTCGCAATGCCTTGTCGATCACGGGCTGGAATGCGCTGAAGAACGCCTTAGCGTCGGCAAAATCCAGGGTTGGGAAACAGCCGACGTAAGTCAACCGCAGCTCGATCACGTCGAGCAACAAACCGGCCATCGCCGCGTCGATGGTCGCTATATTGCACATCGTCCCGTAAGGTACTTCGTCTAGCGTATCAGCGATCCGGCGGAGCGCGTGACGTTGAGCGTCGGCGCAGTGGCTGCAAGGATCGACGGCAGTTGTCCCGATCAGTTCGCGAAGCTCGTCAATGAAGCGATCCGTTCGCTCGACGTGTGCCGCGACTTGAGGGTCGGTTATCATGCGTCACCCTCCAGCGGCCCGCCGCGCTGATCGGCTGGCTTGTTGAACTCTTCAGATAGTTCGCGCCGCAGATCGTACACCGCCTGATCGATCGCACGACGCGCGGCCAGATCACGACCGCCGCGCCGGGCTGCGAAGCCCGACAGGCCCGTTAAGAACATTCCGATCAACCGCTCCATGTCGGCGGTCGCCTGCTCCAGCGGGATCAACTCCCGTTGCTTCTCGGCAATGCGGAGCCGGATCAGTTCGGACTTCGCGCGCTGAAAATCAGCGTCCGCCTCACTGCGTGGCGATTGCTGCCGCTCGCGTCGCAAATATCGCAGATAGGCAACGCGGCTTTGATCGAGCGGGAAGCCGGCACCGTGCCGCTGGATCACGCCTTCTTCGAGTTTGCCGATGTAGGTCCGGCTGCAATCGAGGTGCAGCGCCAGTGCCGACGCGCTGACGGTCGCGGGCTTGGCGGACCGTGGTCGAGAGGCAGGCTTGGCGACGGGCGGGTGATCACTGCCGACGGTCTCAGTCATCGTGTTCGTTCCTGTTGCGTTGCGGCAGGATACCCTGATTGCAGCGCCAGCGCGAAGGCGGTCTCTACCGCAGCCTCAAACCACTTCGGGAGGTTTGATCTAGGTCAAAAGCGCGAAGCTGCCGCGCGCGAGGCTTCGACCAACCCGCGGTTCGCCACGATGCAGGTGTCCGCGGTTTTCCTCTCTTGAAGAAGGAGCGCCTGATGTTACGCCGAGTTCTCATCGCTTCGGCAGCGGCAGCCATGCTGCTGGTCACTAGCTTCCATTCCGACGACGCGTTTGCCCGCGGCGGGCGCGGCGGCGGCGGCATGCGCGGCGGAGGTTTCCACGGCGGCGGCATGCGGGCGGGAGGCTTCCGCGGCGGCGCTGTCGGTGTGCGCGGCGGGCGCGTGGCCGGAGGCTACGGCGGCTATCGGGGTGCCTACCGTGCAGGGGCCTATCGTGGCTATCGTGCTGGCGCCTATCGCGGCTACGGCGCCTATCGCGGCTACCGCTACGGCGTCGGTGCAGCGGCGGTGGGCGCCGCTGCGGTCGGCGCCGCGGCGGCGGGGGCCTACTACGGCGGCGGCTGCGGCTACGACACCTACGGCAATTGGGTTTGCCCGAACGGGTACTATCGGTACTGAGCGGCGCGAGGCCGTTGGCCTATAGTGCTCGAAGCCGATGATGAAGTCATCGGCAGGGCGCACAATGATCGTGTCGCCAGTGGCAACGTGTTGTTGCCAGCGCGTGGCCCACAGGTCGAGTGCGTGGTGCAGATAGATGCTGGCACATCCCATCATTTCACTGCGCTGCGGAATTTGTCGCTGTGGGCATAGGCGACCATCCCCGGACCTGCCGCTGGCTCAACCCGGTATTGGCGACGTGCGAGCGAAGTAATAGGAGTTTCGGGCGGCAACTAAATCACAGAAAAGATAGCGAGTAGGGCTGAACGGCGCCTACACAACGGAGGATCGCGATGTTCTTCTTTCAAGAGGGCTTCACCTATCGCAATTTCCTGATGGACATGATTGCGATATTCGTATTTGTCGTATGGTTCTGGCTTCTCATTGTAATCTACGGCGACCTGTTCAGGCGTCATGACATCTCCGGTTGGGGTAAAGCGCTATGGGTGATAGCGCTGGTCATAACTTCCTACTTCGGTATCTTTGCCTATTTGATCACCCAAGGGAGAGGTATGGCCGAACGTAACGCTCAGCGGGCTCAAGAGGCACGCGACGAATTGCGTCATGCCGTTGGCTTTAGTGTCGCAGATGAAATCACTAAGCTTGATCAGCTGAAAAAATCGGGATCAATAAACGACGCCGAGTACGGACGTCTTCGCGCCAAGTTGGTCTCGTAAGGGGGGCCTTGGCCGTTCAGCAATCGCATCATTGAGTCGGGCGGACGACGCATCGGCTATGTGCATGTTTGGCGTTATGCCGGCTACACCTACCAGCGCACTCTTGAAGCTCTGCTATCTCAAGGGGCGTTAAGGGACGCGGACGCGCGAGAATGGCGGGTTACGCTTTCGCTAACCCGCCCTACGGACTACCGAGTGGTCTTCTGATCAGAAGCCCGCGTCGACGGTCGGAGTGATGAGTGCGCCCGCCGCTCTGACCGATGATGCCGTGGTTGCCGACGAGACCATGGTCTCCTTCGCAGGGCGAGGTCCAAAGTTTGTCGCGGCCAAGATCGCAAGACAAATCGCTGCGGTCGCCATTGCCATCATCGGCATTGAGAACAAGAACTTCTGTTTCATGACAATTCGTAGGTAGGCGGTCATGGCTCGGGAGCAAGACATGGTCACGCACTCGTTAAAGTTCGTAGCTCGCAGGGTGGTTTAGCCGGAGGCGTAATCCATCGCATCCACTTGTCGAGACGCCCTGCCGGAGAGCCGGTTACGCTTTCGCTAACCCGCTCTATGGGCTCATTCCTTGCCCTGGACGAAGAGCTGGATCAGCGCAATCACGACGTCGGGCGCGTCTTCCTGGCTGAAGTGGCCCGCATCCGGCAGTTTCACGATCGGCCTGTCCGGCCATATTCCCTTGAAGTCAGCGAGCTGGACCTCGGGTGCGATGGCTCGGTCCTTCATGCCGACGGCGAGCATCGCCGGCTTTGATTTCAGATTGTCGACGAGAGGGAAACCTTCAGTGACGTATGGGACGATCCGGCCGAGCAGCACGTCGAGCGGAAATTCGATTGCCCCGATGCTGTCCTCCATCGTTGGAAAAGCCGAGCCGTAGGCCGCGAGCCAGTCGGCGTTCACTGCCGACAGATTCTCGAAGCCGAGGATTTTCATGATGCTGAGAACGTTGACATCTAGATGTCCCAGGATGTCGCGAAGCGTGCCGGCTTCGTGATGCTTGCGGACAAATCGGAACCAGGGCGTCGATGCGTCAAACTCGGCTTGCCCGTAGCCTGCCAACGTGTTGAGAAGGAACAGGCGCTTCACCCGGCCCGGATGTCGCAGCGTGAAGGCCGCGCCGATCGGGCCGCCCCAGTCTTGCATGACCAGGGTGATATCTTTCAGATCGAGCGCCTCGATCAGGTTCGTCAGATTGGCGACATGGGCTTTCAGCGAATATTCGCGATCGCGAGGGGTTTCGCTTTTGCCGAACCCCATGTGATCGGGGACGATGACCCTGTGCGTTGCCGACAGCGGTGGAATAAAGCGTCGATAGAGATAGCCCCAGGTCGGTTCACCATGCAGGCAAACGATGGGATCGCCCTTGCCCTCGTCGACATAGTGCATCCGAAACCCGTTTCCCTCAAAGTAGCGTGGTAAAAAGCGCCAGGTTCCGCCAAATGTTTCATGTGCAGGAATCATGGTTGCCGGGCTCCTCGTGATCGCGCGTCAGCGGTTATCTGATAAGCGTCATATATATGGGGGACCAACGTTTCAAACGTCTCAAAAGCCGCGGCGACCTGCCGGGAAGATGAGTTTTTCGTGAGGTTGGCGTGATGCACATGCGAACGGCCCGCGCTGAGGCGAGCCGATTGCGGTTGTTGGCCCGAACGAACGATTACTTTTTTTGCTCGGTGGTGGTGCCGTCGCGCGCGTCCCGTCGCTCGTCGCGTCCTGTGCGCCGCTCTTGTCGTCGCTCTGCGCGTCCCGTGCGCCGTTCCTGACGGCGTTCTGCTCGTCCCGTTCGCCGTTCCTGACGCCGCTCCGTGCCAGACTTCGCGGTATCCGTGGGCGGTGTCGTCGGCGTGGCGGGTGTGGTGGTTTGGGCTTCAGCCTGCGATCCCGTCAGAACTGCGGACGAAGCGACAAGTCCAAATGCCGCCGCGTATCCAAATAAAGCGAGAGCGTTTCGACGACAAACCCGCTTAGGCTCCGAACTTTCATCCATTTTCGTGTTCCCGGTTTCTGCCCTGAAGCAAGTCACCTAACGCCGAGAGCTTAACTCTTGATCCAGATCAACCGGATCGTGCGCGTCGCGGTGGCTCCGCAAACGCGATGCAGAAGAATTGACGGGTCACAAGCCTCGGCGAACCGGCTGCCGCAAGGGCTCGTGACCAGCGAAACAAGCCTTTACCGCCCCGCCCCGACGCGATTGACGCCACCATTCGCATTGCCACCGGCGTTATGACGGACCGCAGCGCGCGCCACCGGACGAGGCCTGAGCACGACGCCTGCCCGGGCAACGCAACCCACCGGATATTCAACGTACTGGCAGTATACGACCGCCTTGGCTGGAGCTGGATTGAGAGTGAGACCTGCAAGTCCCAACAGGGCGCTAGCAGCAATCCCGGCAACAGTCGCTGACTTAATCGAAAGACGCTTCCTCGGATGCATGGCGGACCTCCCTCTTCGCGCTTGCGTCACTGAAAGGTGACGGGAGCCGCCTCAGGTGCGGCTGAACGTAGCGTGAGCGCCAAATGATCGCTGACGTTGACCTAGATCAACGGAGAGTCTGTGCGCTGGCGCGGCTTGGCCGGTGTTCCTGTAGCCCTACGCTGGCGCCCCGCTATAGGGCCTTCCTGTGGCCTCGACGCTGGCGCCTTTCCCCGGCGCAATTGGTGACGTCTTCGATCCTGCAGCCTACCGCCGTGACGCCAGACTCGCGGCCGCTGATCGACCCGATGGAAGTAGCTCGCCTAACGCTAGCCCTTCCCCACACGGGCGTTGAGGGCTCGAATGACATCGGCGCCCATTGACTGGGTGTTCTTTACCTCGCCTTGAGAATTGAGTACTTCCACCCCGAGTTCAGCCGCTAAGGAGCTGCGGTCGAAGGCTTCGCGAAGGCTTCGAACCGGCAGGTCGCGAAATTGCTGTACGTTGACCGAGACTACGGTGCGCGCGGACCTAAATTTGATGCGTGTTGATGGTCGGTTCTATGCTGCAGGCCATAACGAAGGGAGCCGCCATGTTAGACCCCCAAAAATTGGCGGTGCTTTTGTTAGTGCTTTGTAATACGGCGGCGACAACGGTGACACTCTCGAATGCTCAAGAACCTGCAATTTCAGAGCGGGAGCGGCGCGGGCTTGCAGCGTGTCTGACCAAATGCCCCGATGGCGACATGAAATGTAACAACCGATGCATCTCGCAATTTCAAACCAAGGGCGCCTGGAGCGATCGTGCGCGCGCCTGCATTAGGAGCTGTCGGACCGGACATCAGGGAGTTCCGCAGCAGGCGGCTGAGGGGATATTTGCTTGCTCGGTCAACTGTGTGCCTTGATCGAAACTGCCGCACCCTCGATGCCGGGACCGTGCGACGGCACCCATTCAACATATTTGGATTGGCGTTTTTCCGGGTTGCGTTGCGGGTTGGTACCAAAATTTCAGCGCAAGACGTGGTGTGAGGACAGGTAAAGCGGTGCCGATCCGTTGACGACCGGCGGCGCTGGTGAAACAAATCCGGCGTCTACCTGGCGAAACCCCACCAGACTGCAAAGACGACGGTGGCCAGGACGGCGGTGATGGCGATCGAAATTAATAGCGAGAGTGCGGCTAACTTAATCCAGTCAGGCACTGTTGCAATTTCCAAGGCGGCGCAATTGCCGGGGTTCCAATTGTGTCGCGACCTCGCTTGTAAAACCATGAGCTTCCGGCCGGCGAGCTTGCCGTAATCTTTCACAGAGTGGGCGGCAAGGGCGGCAGGCGGAGGGCGAGATGACCTATCGCGAGCACTCACCGGCCTATCGGATGCTGCCCCGAGCGCGCGCCGTCGGGCGATCGGCGGCGACAGCAGCGTGAAGCTCGATCAATCCCGCTTTGACCAAGTCGGACTAGCGTGACCGTCGTCCTTTTCGTCAAAGCGTTTCGCTTGCTCCAGCGCGACCAGCCTTGCGAGCATCCGCCGCTGTTCGTCCGTGATGCTCGGATCGGCAAGCTGCCGCTTGACGAAGATTAGGTTCGCGTAGTGGACGAACTCTTCCATCGACCCCATGAGTGCCTCCCTGTCCTTGCGCGACGCCATTCATGATTTCGGTGCGCATGTGGTCGCCCCAACAACAGTCCCACGACTGGCGGCAGCTATGGGACCGTTGCCAAGGGCGTATCGGGTGATACACACGACCATAAAAGACGACGAAATCGAAGCGTGCAATTGTCCATAAGGACAATTACTGGTTGGCGTGCCACGCCGATCGTCAGGACACAACCAGTCTCCCTCAACGAAGCTCACGATGCCGCCCTGCGTCGCCCCGTTGTGCCCGGCACGCTATCCACCGCAATCTGTAGCGGCTTGCCCGTCCATCGTGGCCGGGCGCATCCTGGCTCGCATGGGCACCAAATCACGCGAGAGGATTTACGGCGACCGTGTTCTCCGCCGTCGTCGCTTGCAGCATTTTGGTATGGGGCGTCAACGGTGAGCCCCGTGGATACGTCGCCACGGACTTCCCTGGTCGGCGTTTCAGGGAGGGCTGAATGTTCACGCTCGAAGACCTGTCCGCTCTATGCGGCCAAGTGGTCATGTTTGCGGTACTCAGCGGATACTCCTACGGCCTCTTTCTCCTGGAGAGAAGATGGCCAACACTCGTCCGGCGAATTCCCCGTTGGGCAATTACGGTTGGCCTGACGGTGGGCCTCATCCTAATCGTGGTCGCCACCTTTGCCTTCCTTCACTGGCTGTCACCGGACCTTGTACCGGAGGTGCCGGAAGAACAGGAGGATGACTAAAATGGGTCAACCCGACCGGTCAACCCTACCCCGAAGAGGGCGACGGCAGGTGGTCGACGTCGAAGGAATAGCTACCGCAAGATGATGATGCATTTCACTTCTGGACTGGAGTTGGCACTATCGCTGGGGCTCTTCGCCGCCGCGTTTGGCTTGATATGCGCCATCCCCAATGGACGCCGAACTTTTACATCATCCTTGTGGATCTTCCCGGCGTTGCTAGCAAGTCTACTGCTGTTCGCATCGGTTCTAGTCTCCTTGCTCAAGTTGATGGCCAACAACCGTTGAGTACGTCAAATATTATCGACGCAGCAATTACGGTGCATTTAACTCCACAAGCCGTGCCTCCGATCACGGGGCAGTCGATGTCGATAACACCGGACTGCAGGTCGGTCCCGCGTAGGCGGATGCCGTCGTGCATGCGGACGTGGTTGCGGTGGTCGGACAACATGCGCTCCGCGACCGCTGCGCCAGCATCGGCTGTCCGCAAATGGCGAATGCAGCCAAGCGCCGTGATGCCCGGCGGGCAATTCACGCATGCAAGCCATTCGCAATTTGCCCGTCGTGCCAACGTGCCGCACAAATCGCGCTTGCGACGTCGGGCAAATCACTGGTCTAACTTCGCGCGTCTCACGGCGGATGAGGGGCGGGTCGCGATCGTCACGAACGTTGCGGTGAGATGCGGTGGACGCGAGGGCTTGCGAAAGACGAACGCGGCTCTTGCGGACGGCGAAGTCGTGTGGTCCTGGCGCCCCAAGGCTGGCGCTAAGTTGCTCGGGTGATGATCCGAGTGGCGACGGTGGCAACAAAGCCTGGTCACCGGGGAGAGCGCGTATAAGCCGTAAAACCATCGCGCAGGGAAGGCCGGTTGTTCGGCTCGTACCTGTGGTTCTGCCGCGTGCTTTTTTGTTGCACGCGGACCATGGGTGCGGTGGGCACCCGGTCTTCCCTGCGCCCTCTGTTTCGAAGAGGGACGACTTGATCGAAAAACTCGGACGCCATGCGCCGCGAGAACGCGGCCACATGTGCCTCACGCTGTTTGACATCTGAATCCGAGTCGCTACCGCGTTCGCAATGCGGCGCGAGGGCAACGCGGATCATCAATGAGGTGAAGGGGCGTCAACCGCGTAGTCTATGACGTGACGTCGAAGCCACCGGGGACGATCGAGTGGAGTAGGGCCGTCTTCGGCCAATGCCCAACTCTAACTCGGCGATTTCAGTCCGGGGGATGACAGCCACTTGTCGAGCTGGGTCGCGATGTCGAGCCTGCGCGCCTTCTTAAGCAGATCGTCGCGTTCGACGCCGGGCGGTAAGGTCTTTGCTTTCTCTCGCAGGTGAATGGCTTCCAGGGCCAGGCGTTCATCAAGGGAATGCTTATCGCTACGACGCGCAGTCATGGCTGGTCTCCTCGCCGCATATCGACGTCGGGAAAAGTGGAATACGCTGGCGGCGCACACCACCTGATTATCTTTCTTTCCATACGTGGAACGAAGTCCAGAGGTGTCGTGGTAACCTCCAAGTTTGCGATGTTACGCGAACGGAAGCTCCCGGCGCCGGGGCAGGGGATACAGCGCAGGAGCTTCCGAAACGCCCTTACGGGCGCGTCTGCACAACTCTCCTGTTTTATGGTCGTTCCCAAGGATTGCCACTTTTTCCCGAGCGGCGGACCAGCGGTCACCCGTCACGATCGGGAAGGATGTCGAAGGCGTCTTCGAGCATCACCAAGTCGATCCGCAATACCCACTATTGCATTGGCAGGTAACGTGTTGACGGGAGCGCGAGGGTCGACAAGCTGTGCGGGATATATCCCCGTCAGCGCCAGCCGAGGGCTGGAGCGACATGGGTCAGGATCGCCTCGATGGCGTGCACGTTATAGGCGACACCGAGCTGGTTGGGGACGGTCAGCAGCAGCGTGTCGGCCTCGGCGATCGCCTCGTCCTTCCTGAGCTGCTCGATGAGGACATCAGGCTCGGCAGCGTAGCTGCGGCCGAAGATCGCCTGCGTGTTCTCGTCGATGAATCCGATCTGGTCCTCTTCCTCGCGCCCGCGGCCGAAATAGGCACGATCGCGATCGTCCATCAGCGCGAAGATGCTGCGGCTGACCGAAACCCGGGGCTCGCGCGCATGGCCGGCTTCCTTCCACGCGGCACGGTAGGCCCGGATCTGGGCGGCCTGCTGCACATGGAAAGGCTCGCCTGTTTCATCATTCTTGAGAGTCGAACTCTGCAAGTTCAGCCCGAGCTTCGCGGCCCAGCCCGCCGTGGCATTCGAGCCGGCGCCCCACCAGATGCGGTCGCGCAGGCCCTCCGAATGGGGTTCGAGGCGCAGCAAGCCCGGCGGGTTCGGGAACATGGGCCGCGGATTCGGCTGTGCGAAGCCTTTGCCGCGCAGCAGGTCGAGGAAGACCTCCGCATGACGCCGCCCCATATCGGCATCGCTCTCGCCTTCGGCCGGCTGATAGCCAAAATAGCGCCACCCATCGATCACCTGCTCGGGAGACCCTCGACTGATGCCGAGCTGCAGCCGCCCGCCCGCGATGAGATCGGCCGCGCCTGCGTCCTCGGCCATATAGAGCGGGTTCTCGTAGCGCATGTCGATGACGGCGGTGCCGATTTCGATGCGGCTGGTTTTCGCGCCGACGGCAGCCAGAAGGGGAAACGGCGAGGCGAGCTGGCGGGCGAAGTGATGGACGCGAAAATAGGCGCCATCTGCACCCAATTCCTCCGCGGCGACGGCAAGGTCGATGGATTGCAGGAGCGTGTCAGCGGCGGAGCGCGTCAGCGATTGCGGCGAGGGCGTCCAATGTCCGAACGAGAGAAAGCCGATCTTTTTCATGAGAGGGGATGTAGTGACGGTCCGAGCCAGTTTGAAGAGCATCTGGCAGGCAGTCCACCGGTCCCGGATCGGTCAGGCCGGGTCCGGTCGCAAGAGGAGCAACCTCCTTACCGAGCGTGTTCGTATCAGGCGGCGGCTGTAGCAGCCGGCTCCGCGGCGGTCGGCGCTTTTTCTCCAGCAAGAGGGCGGCCGATCAACAGGCAGAGCAGGCCGGCTACCAGGCACAGCACGCCGGAAGATATGAAGGCCGGTGCGTAGGTGCCCTCCACGGTCCGCGTAAGCCCGGCCCCGTATGCAGCGATGGCGGCGCCGACCTGGTGCGCGACGAACATCCATCCGAAGACCAATGGCGCGAGCGTCCGGCCGAACGTCGTCGTCGTCAGGCGAATGGTCGGCGGAAGAGTGGCGAACCAGTCGAGGCCGTAGAACGCTGCAAAGATCGAGAGCGTCACGAAGCTGTTGTCGAGCGCCGCCGGGAGGAAGATCAGGGAAAGGCCGCGCAACGCGTAGTAGATGCACAGCAGTTTCTGATTGCTCCACCTGTCGGATAGCCATCCGGACGCGACCGTCCCGACGAGGTCGAAGGCTCCCATCAGCGCCAGAAGCCCGGCCGCCTTGACCTGCGCGATTCCGTGGTCCGAGCAGGCGGCGATGAGATGCGAGCCGATCAGGCCGTTTGTGCTCAAGCCGCAGACGAAGAAGCCGGACGACAGCAGCCAGAAATCCTTTGAAACGACGGCCATGCGCAGCGCGCCGAACGCGGCGGCGATGGCGCCGGCGGGGGCCGCTGCGGGAGCGGGTTGCGCTTTCTGATCGGCAGGTTCTCCGTAAGCGGTCAGTCCGACATCCGCGGGGTTGTCGCGCATCAGCCAGATGATCAGCGGGACCAGCAGAAACATGACGGCACAGACGGCGTAGAGCACGGCCCGCCAGCCGAAGGCGGCGTCGATCGCGGCGTAGCCCGGCAGAAACAGCAACTGGCCCGTCGCCGAGCTCGCCGTCATGATTCCGATGACCAATCCGCGGCGGTTGACGAACCAGCGGTTGGCGACCGTCGCGCCGAGCACCAAGGCGGTCATGCCCGTTCCGCCGCCCACCACCAGGCCCCAGAGCAGCGTCAGCTGCCAAGGCGCGTTGACGAGCGTGCTCGTCAGCATGCCCAGCGCCACGATGATTGTCGAAGTCGCCATCACGGCCCGTAACCCGAACCGCAGCATCAGCGCGGCCGCGAACGGCGCCATCAGCCCGAAGACGGCCATCCGCAACGAAAGCGCGACCGAGATCGTGGCGGTCGACCAGCCGAATTCACGCTGCAGCGGCTCCAGAAGGACGGACGGCGTCGACATCGCACCGGCGGTCGTCAGCAATGTGAGGAAAGTGACCGCCACGACCGCCCAACCGTAGTGGATCCCGCGGGCCTGGAATTTCGATGCAAGTGTCATGAGATGCCTTCGGATGGTGCAATGCGCGGCTTTCGCGACGCCCGGCTCCCGTTGGAGCTTGTGTGCGAACGACGACCGTCGTATAATATGGGCATATAAGCATATTGTTGGCAAGGGGGCTTTTCGGGCTCCTGCAGCAAATATGGAGTGAAGCATGTTCGGCCGTTGCAATTGCCACTCGTTGCGCCAGGCGACCCGCCGGGTGACGCAGCTCTACGACCGCATGCTCGCGCCGACGAACCTTCGGGCGACGCAATACTCGTTGCTGGTCGAAATAGAACGGCTGGGACCGGTCTCGCTCAATCCATTGGCGGAGCAGATGGTCATGGATCGAGCGACGCTCGGACATAACATTCGCCCGCTCGAAGCCCAGGGCTACGTGACGTTGTCCGTGGGCAAAGACCGGAGAAGCCGGGAAGTCTCGCTCACACCGTCCGGCCGCAAGATCCTGGCCGAAGCGCGGCCGCATTGGGAGCGTGCGCAATCGGCGTTTGAGAAGGAAATCGGCGCCAAAGATGCCGCGATGATGCGGGCCATGCTGCATCACGTCGCGGCTGGAGAGTTCGCGTCCGACTAAGCGCGCTGCTAAGTCTGTCCGATCGGCAAAGCAAGGGAAATCCCATGTACCAGATGTTATGCGTCCTGCTGGCGACGATCGCCTATGGAACAGCGGCTGGACACTGCCAAGGCTCTCAACCCGGCCTGACCGAGGTCACGTTTCAATCTTCAACCTACAGCGACATGCGCCAGCTTTTGGCGCGGGAGGCTGCGACCGGAGCGGTGAGGGTCAAGGCCTCTCTCGGTTTTCCCGAACAGGTGAGCGATCGCTATCCCGCCGTTGTCATCGTCCACAGCATGGCCGGCTATCGTGACGCCAACGAAGGTTATGCCGCGGCCGAATTGCGCAAGGCAGGCTTCGCCACATTGACCTATGACAGTTTTGCCGCGCGCGGGACCACGGGCGCCGCCCTGCAGGGATCATCAGGCTATCTGCCGGTTGGCGTTGCAGACGCATACGCCGCGCTGCGGCTTCTCTCGGGCGAGCCCCGGATCGACGCCGACCGCATTGCCATCATCGGCTTCTCGTATGGCGGTGAAGTGGCGCATCTCGCGGCATTCGAGACGCTGCGATCGGCGCTCAATCCGGGACCGGGCCGGTTTGCCGCGCATGTCGCGTTCTATCCCGGCGGGAATTTTGGCGCGATGGCCGAACCCGGCGCCTATACCGGCTCTCTTGTGCTTATGCTGCTCGGCGGGAAAGACGACAATTTGCCGGTGACAAAGATCGAGAGCTATCTGGCCTACGCGCGCGCCGCGGGGACTCCGGCCCCGGTCGAAACCGTGATCTATCCGGGCGCCTATCATGCCTGGACGGTTCCCGACCTCGCCGCCGCGCGCTTCTACCCCGACTTCGTCAGCACGAAAAAATGTCCGCTCATCCTGCTCGGGCCGAAGCAACCGGCTTTGCTGATCGACGGCGAGGCGAAGCCCTTCGACCCGGCCGCCTTCGGTGCGTGCGTCGCCGCAGCACCCGGCTATTCGATGGGATTTGATGCGGCGGTTCGCGCCCAATCGATCGCCGACGCGGTCGGGTTCCTTCAACGAAGCGTACGACAGTAGGATCGGTGGATTAACTTCCGTCTCTCGTCAGAGGCAGATGTGCGATTGGAGCCGAAGCGACCAGCTGTGATCGTGCTTGAAACCCAACGAGCAAAACCAACCGCCATTCAGGGTCAGAAGATCCACCAGGATTCTGAGGGAAATGTCTTATCGCTTTCTGGCAATACCGAAAGCAACATGGATCATGAAACTGAAGGCGTTTGATCCCGATTTAATCAACGATCCAAGCCACGATGTTGTTGCGATTGCAGAAGAGCAATTTGAGGAAATCTCATCGCGATTGTTATGAACCGGTAGGAGGCCTATGGGTTTTGGCGCGACCAATGGTGTCGACACATTCCATCCCGCCGTTAGGGTCAGACGCCGCTTTCGTCGGTGTGACTATTGGGCCCACGACGTAGAACACCGTAGTTACTCGACTTGCCGCCGTCGGCGTGTGTCATACCGGCCGAAGCCAAACCCAATTTCAAGAGCTCCCTGACGGCTGCGGCACGCGTAGGCATCCTGTGAACAAACCGAAAGTCGTCGATGACTGAGAGTTCTTCCGGCGAGAGCATGATTTGGAGTTCGCTCTTCTCGGATTTTATTCATGATGAGACCCTGCTGCTCAAAATGAGTAATTACCTAACTCTGAGCGCCAGCAACAAGTTCCACAAATCTCGTCAAAATCCCCAAGTTAGTAAAATAACCTAATAAAATCAATGACTTGTTCATTGCGAATTCATCTACGCCAGCGTAGCGTGTGAGCAAGGAGAATCGATCATGGACAAAAAAATCCAGCTTCCGAAAATTCCCAAGGGTCCGAAGCCTCCCTTGAGACCCAGCCAAGACGAGGTGAGGGAAAACGCCGACAAGTGGGCGCTAAGTTCCGGCCTCCAACCTCCGAAGTAGCAACCAAGGCTCGGGCGCATCGCGCCGCGAGATTGTGAAGCCATGTCGGGTTCTGGTCGCATTCTTGCCTCACGCTGTTTGACGTCTAAATCGGAGTATCACGCTCGCGGCGTATTGCGGTCGGGCCGGCGGACGGCTCTCACCTTGCCGCTGTTTCCGCCGCCGCAGAAGAATTGATCGCTGCCATTGGATTCGAGCCCCGATACGGCGATGCCGGGCGGCATCTCGATTAGCTCCAGCACCTCTCCGGTTTGCGGATCGATGCGCCTCAGATCGCTCTCGTCGCCCTCCCAGGTCCCGTGCCACATCTCGCCATCGACCCAGGTGACGCCGGTGACGAAGCGGTTGGATTCGATGGTGCGAAGGATCGCTCCGGTCTCGGGGTCGATCTGGTGGATCTTCCGCTCCCGATGCTGGCCGACCCAGAGCGAGCCCTCAGCCCAGGCGAGGCCAGAGTCACCGCCGCCGCCGGGCGCCGGAATGGTGGCGAGCACGCGCCCGGTCTTCGGGTCGATCTTCTGGATGCGGTTCTCGGCAATCTGGAACAGATGCTCACCGTCAAACGCGGTGCCGGCATGTCCGGCGACGTCGAGCGTGCGCAGCTTCTTGCCAGTCTCCGGATCGAAGCTGTTCAGCCCGTTGCCGGACGCGAACCAGACATGCTTGCCGTCGAACGAGACGCCGCCGACCTGTGCGGCCTCGGGGAAAGGTCCGTATTCGCGGATGATGTCTGCCTTTGAGGTTTTCATTGGTCGATCCCTGAACGTTTCAATCGGAATGGAAAAGACTCTAACCACCTGGGAGCGGCGCCGGGAGTAACAAGGTCGTCGCGAATCCGGGCAGCGGCGGCGTCATCCAGCGCCGCGCCCGGCCGCGGCCCAAGGCCTGAACCTTGCCTGACGCAGCAAGGGTGTCGAGCGCGCGCTGGACCGTGCGCTGGCTTGTGCCGAGCGCGAGCGCAAGCGCGGACGTTGACCATGACTCACCGTCGGCGAGGAAGGCAAGCACGGCGGCATGTTCCTCCTCGACCGGGCGCGCCAGTACGACGACCTCGCTTGCGCCAAGCGGCGTGAGCGCGAAACCTTGTTTTGTCGCGCTCACGCGGGCGACTGCTCGCAGCAGCCTGCGGAGCCGCCCGATCTCGACCCGCAACCGGGCACGGTGGGATTCGTCGGCGTGCTTCGCGCCGAACGCGCGGGTGAGCAGCACGTCACGCGGCACGTCGCCGGGCCATGCCTCGCCGAGCGCGCGCGCAAGCGCGAACAGCACCGGGCGCCTTGCGAGCGGCACGAGGGTCTTCCGGCGGCGCACGAGATTGCGGCAGGCGTCGATGACGAGCCCCTTCGAGGTGAACAGCGCCTCGACGTCCTCCAGCAGGAGAGGGCGCTCCTCGCCGCGCGCGATCAGCCGCGCCGCCGGCGTATCGAGGACAGTGAATGCCTGTTCGACCTCGGCCGCGAGCGCCGGAATGCGCGCCCAGCGCGCGGCTTCCTCGGCGCGGACGAGCGCTGCATGCGCTGCCCTGGCGCGGACACGCCGCATCGAGATCCCGGCTATCGCGAGTTCATGGATCGCACGCAGCGCAGGCGTCAGATCCGAGATATCGAGCTGTGAAAGCTTGTGCTCGGCCTCGTCGAGGCGTCCGATCAAGAGCAGGCGCCGGGCCTCGAGGTAGCGTGCATGGTCGGCGTTCGCCTTGTCTCCATGCGCGTCGAGGGTCGCGGATGCCGCGGCGAGCGCCTTCGTGGGCCAGGCGAGGTCGCGCGAGGCGAGTGCGATCTCCGCCTCGGCGACGACGCATCTCGCGCGAGCCACGGCCTCTCCCGGGCCGAAGGCGCGCGCCGCGCGCCGCACCAGCGCTTTCGCGCGGTCGAGATCGCCGAGCTGGGCCATGGCGATGCCGCGAAGCGCGAGCGCCGGCGCATCATCGCGGAGTGCCACCCTGTTCAGCGCGCCGAGGGGATCGCCCATCGCGAGCGCCCGGGCCGCCGCCGTGATCAGCGAGTCCATCGAAATCCCGTCACACTTGTAACTCCCAGGGGGACCAGGCCCGGTCGTAGTCTAACCCACACGGTAGAGACAACGGAGAATGATGATGACGACACACAAAACTGGAACACGTGAACAGTGGCTTGCGGCGCGGCTCGAGTTGCTCGATGCGGAAAAGACGCTGACGCGGCAGAGCGATGAACTCACGCAGAGGCGCCAGGAACTGCCCTGGGTCCGCGTGGACCGGGACTATCGGTTCGATACCGACCAGGGGAAGGCTTCGCTTGCGGATCTCTTCCGGGGGCGCTCGCAGCTGCTCGTCTATCACTTCATGTTCGGGCCGGACTACAAAGCGGGCTGCATTTCCTGCTCGTCGATCGCCGACGGCTTCAACGGCATCGCCGTGCACCTCGCAAACCACGACGTGATGTTCTGGGCGGCGTCGCTGGCACCGCTGCCGAAGCTGCAGGCGTTCAAGCAGCGGATGGGCTGGACCTTTCCCTGGGCATCTTCGCAGGGGGGCGACTTCAACTACGACTTCAACGTCTCCATGACCGAAGAGCAGCAACGCAGCGGCGGCAGTGAATACAATTATCGTCGCGGCGGCCATGCGATGACCGAAACGACGCTTCCACCCGTCGTGATTGAGAATGCGGCGCGGGCCGGCGCCGAGCCGATCGCCTATGTGCGCGAGCGGCCGGGCCTCAGCGCTTTCGTTCTCGAAGACGGCGTCGTCTATCACACCTATTCGACCTATGCCCGCGGACTGGACGGGCTATGGGGCATGTACCAGTGGCTCGACCGTGCTCCCAAAGGCCGCAACGAACAGGGCGTCTGGTGGCGTCACCACGACAGCTATGAGCAGGCGGCGCGATGAGCGTCGTCGGACATGAAACCGGGCGCCGCAGCGATGCGGCGGCGCCTGGCGCGGCCGATTGGCTCGGCCTTGCGGCCGCGCCGACCTTCGCCGTCATGGCGCTGCTGACCTCTGTGCTCGGCGAAGGCACGGACATGATGTGCTCGGCCGCGCATGGCGTGTCACAGCTCGGCGGAATGGTCCCGATGTACGTGCTGATGAGCGCATTCCACTTGGCGCCTTGGCTGAAACTGATCTCCCGCCGGCGAAACGCCGCCGACCGGTGATCGCAAATGGACACCTGGTTGAATGATTGTTTGGATTGAACATCCGTCCGGCTATTTACGCCTCGGCTCAATCCTCGGGCAGGGTGAAGACAGCGCATGGGGATGCGATCCCACGCAGGGCATGTGTTCCGAGCGCGATCAACGGCGCTTCGGTCTCTGCTGCGAGTGCGCCCGACACCAGGACCGTCTTTCCGAGCGGCCGGCACAGCCCCTCCAGCCGACTGACCAGATTGACGGCGGGGCCGATCGCCGTGAAATCCAGGCGATCAGCGGCACCGATATTGCCCCACAGCATCTCGCCGAGGTGGAGGGCGGCACCGAAGGGCAGAGGCGGCAGCCCCTGCCGCTGTCGCTCTCGATCCAGATGCGTCATCCCGACCTGTGCGGCGGAGACCGCGCGCAGAGCAGCATCACAGGCGTCGCGCGGCACACCTCCGGCCACCGGAAAGATCGCCAGAATGCCGTCGCCGATGAATTTCAGCACCTCGCCCCCGAAAGCGTGAACAGCGCCGGCGATACGATCGAACCATGCGTCGAGAGCCGAGATGACGACCGCGGGGGGATTGCTTTCGGACAGCGCCGTGAAGCCGCGAAGATCGGCATAGAGCAACGCGGCCTCGATGGTCTCGCCGACATTGCGCCGCAATGGCGCCTCCAGCATCCGCGCCGCGCTGCGCCGACCGAGATAGGCCTCCAGAGCCGCCATCAATGTGGCACGCGCAGCGAGAGCGGCAAGCGGCGCTGCGGTGAAGCGCGTGGCCTGCCGCAATTCATCGGTCTCGCCTGGCGTGAACGGACGCGGCCCGATCCAGCTCAGCAAAGGGCCATCCCGCTTTCGGCCTATCACGTCCTCATGCACGGGGCCGGCCGCGATTTGAGACAGCCAGCGCCGACCGGCATCGCCGGACAGGCCTGCGCCCGGCATTGCCATGGGTCCGCCCGGCGCGAACCCCAAAGCCTCGATGACTTCGCCGCTCTCGGCGCGCCACAGCCAGGTGCGCCTGGCGATGAGCGGGTGCGGAACGTCCAGAGTCAGGGCTCCGCCCGCGAGCGGCAATCCGTCCTCGAGCAGATGCGCGCCGAGTTCCGCCAGCAGTCGGTCCGCGCCAGCGGTTTCAGCGGCGAAATCGACCAGCCAGGCGAGCGTCGAGGAAAGCTTCATCCGGCCATCATGGGGTTGACGCACCGCCCTTGTCACGAGCTATCCTCCGCACGGCTTGGCTCAGGACGCACTCTCAGGATGCACCAATGACTGAACCGTTCGTGGTCCGACGCGAAATGCATATTGCGGCCCCGCCTGCCACGGTTTTCGCTTTCCTCACCGATCCGGAAAAGATCGTGAGCTGGATGGGCGCCGAGGCGACGACGGAGCCGCATCCCGGCGGGCTCTATCTCGTCAAAGGCGTCCGCGACCGCACCAACGTGGCGCGCGGAACGTTCCGGGAGGTCGTTCCGGTGCACCGTCTCGCCTACAGCTTTGGTTGGGACGGACGCGAAGAGGTGCCGCCGGGATCGAGCCTGATCGAGATCGATCTCATCGATCAGGATAACGGCACCTTGCTGCGCATGACCCACAGCGGTCTTCCGAACACGACCCAGTGCGCCAATCACGACAAGGGCTGGGCGCATTACCTCAGCCGGCTGGCAGTTGCAGCCGCGGGCGGCAATCCCGGCATCGATCGTGGTGCCGCGTAGCGCAATCCGTGCCCGCAGCGCTGCCGTTGCCTTTACTGCCTTCTCGTTCCATATCTCTTCGCATGACAGAGCCGTTGCTTGGCCAAAGCGTCAACCGCCTCGAAGACGAGCGCTTCGTGCGGGGGCGAGGACACTACATCGCCGATCTCGCCGTACCCGGCGCTCTTCATGGCATCGTCGTCCGCTCGACGCATGCGCATGCGCGCATCGTCGCGATCCATATCGATGCGGCGCTTCGGACACCGGGCGTGATGGCCGTTCTCACGGGATTGGATCTTGCCGCGGACAATATCGGACCTTTGCCTTGCGCGGTGACCAACATCCCGATGGCGTCGCCTTTGATTGTCCCGCCCTATGACGCGCTGGCTCGCGACATCGTTCGCCATGTCGGGGCGCCCGTAGCGTTCGTGGTTGCGGAAAGCGCCGAAATCGCACGCGACGCGGCCGAGGCCATCGTTGTCGACTACGAGCCGCTGCAGCCCATCATTTCGATCGCAGACGCCGTTCTGTCGGGAAGCCGGCCGATTTGGTCGCAAGCCCGGAACAACATTGCATTTGAATTCCAGCGCGGCGAGATCGGGCCGGTGCAGGCGGCGATCCACGGTGCCGCCCATGTCGTGGAATGCGAACTGGTCAACAACCGCGTGGTAGCCGCGCCGATGGAAACGCGCGGTGCGCTCGGCGCATTCGACCCGTCGAACGGCCGGCTGCACCTGACCGCTTCGGCCGCCGGCGCGCATATGATCCGGGATCTGCTCGCAGACGCGGTGTTTCGGGTCCCTCGTGAGCAACTTCGCGTCAGCATTCCCGATGTCGGCGGCGGCTTCGGGATGAAGAACGTTCTTTATCCGGAATGGGTGCTGGTGCTGTGGGCGGCACGTCGCCTTGGCCGTCCCGTGAAGTGGATCGGGGACCGCAGCGAGGACTTCGTTGCCTCCGTGCATGGCCGCGACAGCCTCGTCCAGGCTCGCCTGGCGCTCGACACGGATGGCAGGTTCCTGGCGCTCGAAGCCAAAGTGCTGGCCAACATGGGTGCCTATATCTCAACCGTGGCGCCGATCGTGCCGACCATGGCAATGGGTAGTGCGATGGGTGGCGTGTATGACGTCCCGCTGATCGCATTTCAGACCAGAGGCGTCTTCACCAACACGACGCCGGTGGACGCCTATCGCGGCGCCGGAAAGCCCGAGGCAAACTATCTGATCGAGCGAATGATCGACATCGCGGCGGCTGAGCTCGGGATGGATGCGCTGGAGTTGCGGCGCAAAAACATCTTTGGTCGTTTTCCGCATCGCTCCGCGATGGGGCTGTCGGTCGAGCAAGGCAGCTTTGCTCACGCAATCGATCTCGCAGTCGCTTCAACAGCAGGATTCGAGACACGCCGGCAAGGCACGCGAGAGCGGGGCAAGCTGCGTGGTCTCGGCTATGCCTGCTTTCTCGAAACCGCGCGAGGCCAGCCGAACGAAGTGGCGGAATTGCATTTTGGTGAAGACGGCCGGATTTGTTTGAGAGTTGGCACGCATTCCAATGGCCAGGGGCATGAGACCACGTATGCGCAAATCGCGGCCGACACGCTCGGTTTGCCGCTCGAGCGTTTTCAGTTTCGACAGGGCGATACGGATGATCTCGGCAGCGGAGGTGGCCATGGCGGGGCGCGCTCCATGCACCAGGGAGGCACCGCGCTGCTGCTCGCGGCCGAAGGCATGATCGAGAATGCGCAGCGGCTCGCCGCACGCCTCTTGCAGACCAGTGTCGAGGCCGTCCATTACGAGGCGGGCGTTTTGCGCGTCGCCGCGACGGGACAGGAGATCAGCCTGGACGAGGTGGCGCGAGCCTCACACCAAGCGACCAGCGACGATGTCGTGCCAGGTCTGGCTTACAAGGCGACGCACCTCTGCGACCATTACACGTTTCCAAACGGGTGCCACGTCGCCGAAGTAGAGGTCGATACCACGACGGGTGAGGTGAAGCTCGACCGCTACGTGATCTTTGATGACTATGGTCGCCTGCTTGATCCCCGCCTTACGCTGGGCCAAGTGCATGGCGGCGTGGTCCAAGGCATCGGCCAGGCTTTGTTCGAACAGGCGCTGTACGATGCAGAGACGGGACAGATTCTCTCGGGCTCGCTGATGGATTATGCACTGCCGCGAGCGGACGATATTCCATCGTTCGAAGGCAAGCTGACGTCCGAGTTTCCAAGCCGCGCCAACCGGCTGGGCGTGAAGGGCAGCGGTCAGGCCGGCGCAATCGCCGCCCCCGCGACCATCATGAACGCCGTGATGAACGCGCTTAGCCCGCTGGGTGTGCGGCATCTCGATATGCCCGCGACGCCCGCCCGCATCTGGGAGGCCGTACAGGCGGCTCGATCGTCACGAACGTTGCGATGAGATGCGGTGGACGCAGAAGTTGCGAGGGCGAACGTGGCTGACGCGCGATGAGTTAGTTCAGTTTGTTCTCAAGCTCCATGACCACGCCGGGAAAGCGTTCCGGCCGATTTGACTTGTCAAGAGTGCAATAGCCTTTCGCAAAAACCCATCTCACACGGTCGTCGGTGATAATGCGATACTCTGCTTCGAAGATGCCGCCCCCCCGCAAGGCAACGCCAATCGCTCTATTCAGCAACAGGATATCGTGAGGGTGGACAGCCTTCAAATAGACACCGATCGGCAAACCCTTGCGCGCTCGAGCGGCTGCAACACCAAACAGCGCCGCGCAACCCGGGTCCAGGTGGTTGATGTCTTTTGCGACGTCCCAGTCCCAAAAACCGATGACGTTGTGTCCTATGCGTTGGACGGGGACGACCGTCTGGTCGGCTTCGAGGGCCGCCATACGGCAGAGGTGAGCCAGGACCGGCTCTTCATATAAGGATGCCTGACCCGCAATTTCCTTTAATAGTTCTGATAAGGTTCTCGCCATGCGGGAACTCCCAAGGGCATAGAGTTTTACACCCATAACTTGCGAAATTCAAAGCGACGACCGTTGGAGGTGGCAATGCTGGGACGTCCTTCAGATGAAGAAGCCTTGCGTCTGGCGGTAGCTTTCTACTGCATCATGGAGCCCGAAAAACGGGCAGAGGTCCTGCGACTCGCCGAAATGCTTGCGAAGCAATCGCAAGTCGTTGATGGCTGCACTCATTTCCTGTTGTTGGACCGCATTTGTGAGACATGATCAGGAGCAACGTGTCGCGCTATCAGCCTCTCCTGGTCCGCCCCAGTTTCTGCGGCTCTGGACTGCTGCATGCCGTTGCGAAAGCGCCGAAATTTCCGGACCTGCGATTGCAGGCAGCAACGCTCCTTCCATAAGATAGCCGCTTGATGTAACGTATCGGCGAGCCGCCACCAGGACGTGCCGAAGTCCCGCGATACTATCGGCGGCGACTGTGCCCACGGCGGGCCTTGCAGTCTGTTTATTTCCACGCTTATGGCCAACCTTCTTTCGACCGTGTCGGAAGAGGGCATCATCTTATTGATTGCAGCGCATATCAACGGAGAGGATTGCCATGCATTTCTGTATGACAGGACAATACACCCCACGAGCGCTCAACAGCATCATGGAGAACCCGACAACCAATCGCTACGAAGCGGCCAAGAAACTGATCGAAGCCGCAGGCGGAAAGCTGATCTCGATGTACAGCACCGCCGCCGACGGCCCCGGAGTCTTGACGATCTTGGACGTACCTGACCCTAGTGCGGCGCCCGCAATTTGTGGGGTCGTGGTGGCAGCCGGTACCCTTCAGAATGTAAAGCTCACGCGTCTGCTGACGCAGGACGAAGTGATGCAAGTCCGTCAAAAAGCCAGTCAGCTTCGTGCCGCATACACCCCGCCTGGCGGTTAGAGAACAATGGTGGCAGCCGACAGGGCTGCCACCAAGCTCTCAAATGTCTCGCATCACCAGCCGCAAATATTGCGCCAGCTCGGCGCGGCGATAAGGCTTGGCAATGATCGGAAACTCATCTTCGGCCCCGTGCCGTGCCAGCACATCGGCTGCGTTGCCCGAGGTGAGGAGAACCTTGATGCCGCTGCAAAGCCGCTTCGCTTCGCGCGCCAATTCAACGCCGTTAATGCCCTGTGGCATCACGACGTCGCTGAACAGCAGGTCAAATGATGCGCCGGCCTTCAGCACCTCGACGGCATCGGTGCCATTGCGCGCACATTGCACTTGATAGCCGAGCTGGCGCAGCAACTCCGATGTGACGTCGAGAACATCGTCGTCGTCCTCGACCATGAGGATTCGCTCTGAGCCGGCTGGTATGTCCCGGATCGGGGCGACCTCCGCGACTTCCGCGGGCGCCTGGGTGGATTTGGGCAGATAGAGACTGATCGTCGTGCCCACGCCGACTTCGCTCTCGATCGCGACATGGCCGCCGGATTGACGGACGAAGCCGTAGACCATGCTGAGGCCGAGCCCGGTTCCCCGGCCCACCTCCTTTGTGGTGAAGAACGGCTCGAAGACCCGATCCAACGTTTCCGGAGCCATGCCGCAACCGGTATCTCTCACCGAGAGCCTGACATATGGCCCGGCCGCGACGTCGGCGATGGCGTTGTCCCGCAACGTCACGTTGCGTACCTCGATCTCGAGGGTGCCGCCCCCCGGCATTGCATCGCGCGCGTTCAGTGCCAGATTGAGCAGGGAAGTCTCCAGCTGTGCCGGATCGGCGTGGCACAGCCACAATCGATCTTCGACAACGAGCTTGATCTTGCAGCCTTCTCCGATCGCGCGCTGAATCAGTTCCTGAAAGTCCCGGATGAGAGAGCCGGCGTGCACCGGTTTCGGGTTCAGCGTCTGCCGGCGGGAGAAGGCGAGCAGCTGCGCTGTCAGCCTCGCGCCGCGGTCCGCGGCCTTACGCGCGGCCACTGCGAACTCCTGGATGCCGTTTCTGTTCGCCGCACGATCATCGATCAGTTCGAGGTTTCCGGAAATCACCATCAGCAGATTGTTGAAGTCGTGGGCGACGCCTCCTGTGAGTTGGCCGATGGCCTCCATCTTCTGGCTCTGGTGAAGCTGCTCCTCGATCTGGCGGCGCGCTTCGAGGGCCTGCTTGTGCGCGGTGATGTCCCGGCTGAAGAGGGCGAGACCTTCGCCGGACGGAAATGCATTGATTTCGCGCCAGACCGCCCGGAGCGGAAGGTAGGCTTCGAACGAAGCCGAGCATTGCTCCGACATCGCCTTGCGGATCCGTTCCTCGGTTTCGGTGCCAACCGCGTCCGGAAAGACGTGCCAGAGGTTCATGTCGACGAGAGCGCCGCAGACATCCGCTTTGGCCCGCTCGTTCACATAGCTGATGTTCCAGTTCCGGTCGATGAGGAGGACGCAGTCGGTCGTACTTTCGAAGATCGTCGTGATCCGGGCGGCCGCGTCCTCGGCCTTCTCCTTGGCGTCGTAAAGTTCGCGCTCGCGTTCTTCGAGCGCGTCGGCCATGGCGTTGAACGCGCCGGCGACGCCGGCGATTTCCGAGCATTGATCATGGATCAGCACCCGGCGCGCAAAGTCGCCAAGCCGCCACCGGTTGGCGGCGTCAACCAGTTGGCCGAGCGGCTGATGGATGAAGCGACGGGCGCCGGACCATGTCAGCATCAGCACCAGTGACGTGCTGAGGACGATCAGGAAGACGCCGAGGCGCGTCCGACGCTGGATCTCGCCGAACGCAAGTGCCTTGTCCAGACCGTAGGTGATGAGAAGCCCACCGGAATTGGCCTGCAGAGGGGCGTAGCCTACGATCCGCTCGACGCCGTCGAGATCGAGCGCTGTGGTCGTGCCCGGACGATCGACCTTCAAATATTGATCGCGCGGCATCTTCCGGCCGACGAACCGGTCATTATCGGGGTAGCGGGCTAGATAGATGCCGTTGCGGTCGGTAATGGAGAGCGTAGCACCAGCAGGAATCTCCATCTGAACGATGGACGTGGCAAGCCACTTCAGACTGATGGCTGTGATGATCGCGCCGGCGACCTGGCCGTCTTCACCATAGAATGGCACGGCAAACGGAATGAGTTTAAGGCCGGTCAATACGCCGATCGAATAGCCACCGACCGCGAACTCACCGGCTTTCGTCGCGTTGACGAAGTCGGCCCGGCCCGCGACGCTCGCCCTTTGGCCACTGGTGGTACAAAACGATTGGCCATCGATGTCGACGACGATGAAGGCAAGGAACGCCGGATATCGCCGCTTGATCGCCAGAAGATAAGCGCTGCAGGCCTGGGGGTCTTTCGCCTTGACCGCCGGCAGTTCCGAGAGCGCAATCAGGACCTGATGAATTCCCTCGACAATCTGTTGCTGTTCCGCGGCAGCGAGCTTGGCAAGACCCAGCACCTGATCCTGCACCTCCAATCGGCGTGAACGGCGAAGGTCAAACTCGTTGTAGGACTGGATTGCGATTGCCGGCAGAAGCGCAAACGCCACCAGCAAGAATAGGCGCGACAATAAGGCCACCGCTTATCGTCCCGGATTGAAGCGCTGGATGTGGCAGGCTGTAGGGCCCGTGCGTGTCAAGACAATCATCAACCCCGTGCGCACGGTGACGAGTGCCTCGGCCGGCAGCGCCGGCCAGTCGGCGACGCTCCAGACGGGATCCGTGCCATCTCTCACCGTTGTTTGTTGGTCCCAAGGGGAGGTGCATTGACCTTGTTACAAAACGATTTCGATGACCCCAGATCATGTTACTATTGTAATATTATGCTCAGGTTGCCATGGAATACGTCATGTTTGACCTCATTGCGGTCGAACGCGGCTGCAATTCCTCGAGAGCAGGGAGCGTGGGAATGCGGCCCATACCCCTCACGCTGGTTTGGAATTTGGACCTGTGAGCGCTGCCATCGAGCCGGAAGCAGGGGAAGCAACGCCGAATAATGGCCCAAGCGAGTCGCGACATAACAAGCGAGTCGCGGCGAGCCGCTCACCGGAATTTCAAGTCTGCAACAGTCCCTGGATTCCCAAGCGGTTTACCGTCGAACTGGATCCGGAGTATTGGCCGAAATACGACGTTGCGCTTCTTTAGTTCTTTCGGACCGAGCCACACATTGTCTCGCTTGAACTTCGTCCATTGCCGATTGAAATCCGCTACCGCGCTCTTCACTGCGTCAACTGCAGTCTCATGAATTCGATCAAAGCGATCATCGTCATAAGGGATCGAAGCAAACATCTGTTGCCAGATGTAGACATTGAACTGGTTGAGTAGCGCATCGTCAGGCTGGTCCCAGTCCTGAAGCCGCTCAAATCTGGATCCCCAGTCCTGACGTTTCTCTTGGTAATATGTCTCCAATCCCCCTCGCGCTTTTGCGACCTTCTTCCGAAGCATCGCTTTGGCATCCTCAGGATTCTTCGGCTCAGGGGGACCGAGGTCGCCCACAGCTTGAATGCCCCCAGAACCAATGGCAGCCCCCGCAAACGACATGCCCTTGATCAGCACTCCGGCCAGCGCGGCCTCCGGATTTACCAGGCAGGTTGCAGCCCATAGCAGGTTTCCGCCGAGCGCGATCCACCAATAAAGTTTGCTTTCGGACTCCACCGGGACGTAATCGGCATCGGTGATTGCGTTATCGACCTGTTGTTGCCACGCACCTACCAAGATCGGTATCTGCTGGTTTATGTACGTCAGAATGCCGGGCAGATTGTGTGCACGGCGCTCTCGAAAGGCCTGAAGGTGCTTGAGATAGGCGGCCTCAATGGCGGCCTGCCTTTCTGCATCGCGCGCAATCTGCGCGTTCCTCTTAGGATCGCGAGTAGGGGCCCAATCGCCCTTCGGATTTCCCATTCGATTTCTCCGTTAGTAAAAAAAAGCGGCGCGGTCGTTCGACACTGACCTTTGGTCGTCAGCCGTCATAAGTTCCGCGAATGGTGGCAAAAGATACTTGCGGTGCGCGATCGAGGTGTCAGTTCCAGGCATAGGCGAAATCACTCCCCTCGATCGTTACACGCGCCTGCGTGATTTTGTCTTTCGCCAGGGACCGTTTCAGAAGCTCGCGGGATAGTGCGGGCAGGAGCGTGTTGGTGATGATGTTGTCGATCATGCGCCCGCCGGAATCCGGATCGTTGCACTTGGAAATGATATGATCGACGACTGCGTCATCGTAGACAAACGAGGCGCCATGATTGGAGCGGATGCGCTGATCGATACGGCCGAGTTGCAGCCGGACGATGCCGTCGAGCATCGTATTCGAAAGCGGGAAATAGGGGATGGTCACGATGCGCCCGAGCAGGGCGGCGGGAAAGACCTGGAGCAGTTCGGGCCGTAGCCGAACCGCAAGCTCGTCGGGATTGTGACGATAGGTCGGCTCGCGCGATAGCTCCATGATCAAGTCGGTGCCGACATTCGTGGTCAGGATGATCAGGGTGTTCTTGAAGTCGATCCGCCGGCCGTTGCCGTCCTCCATGATGCCCTTGTCGAACACCTGAAAGAAAATCTCGTGCACGTCGGGATGGGCTTTCTCGACCTCGTCGATCAAAATCACGCTGTAAGGCTTTCGCCTCACTGCTTCCGTCAGCCGGCCGCCTTCGCCATAACCCACATAGCCGGGTGGCGCGCCCTTGAGGGAGGAGACCGTGTGCGCCTCCTGAAACTCGGACATGTTGATGGTGATCATGTTCTGCTCACCGCCGTAGAGCGCCTCGGCCAGCGCCAGCGCGGTCTCGGTCTTGCCGACCCCGGACGGGCCGGCCAGCATGAATACGCCGATCGGCTTCGACGGGTTGTCGAGCCTGGCGCGGCTGGTCTCGATCCGCTTCGCGATCATCGCCAGTCCATGGGACTGGCCGATGACCCGACGGTTGAGGATTTCCGGGAGCCTGAGAACGGTTTCGATTTCGTCGCGTACCATGCGGCCGACGGGGATGCCGGTCCAGTCCGACACCACCGAAGCAACCGATTGCTCGTTGACATGGGCATAAATCATACGCTTTTCGGGCGCGATGCCCTCCAGGGCATCGAATTTGCCGCGCAATTCGGCGCGCCTTGAACCGGTATCGTCGCCTTGCTTTTCCGCCAGTATCTGCCTGATGCTTCTGATATCGGTGACCAGTGCCTGCTCCGCGGCCCATTCGGACTCCAGGGCGACGAGTTTCTCCTTGAGCGCCGCGATATCCGCGTCGAGTGTCGTCATGCGATCGGCGTCCTCGACGCCGAGGTCACTGTCGCTGACGAGCGCGGCTCGTTCCGCTTCGCGCGCCGCAATGGCGACCCGCGCGTCCTCGATCAGGGCCGGCGTTGCGCTCTGGCTGATCGCCACCCGGGCCGCAGCGGTGTCGAGGAGGCTGACGGCCTTATCCGGCAATTGCCGCGCCGGGATATAGCGGTGCGAGAGATTGACGGCAGCGACGATTGCGGCGTCGGAAATGCGTACGCCGTGATGCTTCTCCATCGGCCCGAGCAGCCCGCGCAGCATCACGCAACAGGTTTCGACGTCGGGTTCGTCGACTTGTATCGGTTGAAAGCGCCGGGTGAGCGCCGGATCCTTCTCGATATACTGGCGGTATTCGGCCCAGGTGGTCGCGGCGATGGTGCGCAAGGTGCCGCGGGCGAGGGGAGGCTTGAGAAGATTGGCGGCGTCACCCGTGCCGGCGGAGCCGCCCGCACCAATCAGCGTGTGGGCTTCATCGATGAAAAGGATGACCGGACTTGGCGAGCTTTGAACCTCATCGATGACCGAGCGCAGCCGCTGCTCGAACTCACCCTTCATCGAGGCGCCGGCCTGCATCAGTCCGATGTCGAGTGCACAGAGCCGGACATTCCTGAGCGGCGGCGGAACGTCGCCCGCTGCGATACGCTGGGCAAAGCCTTCGACGACCGCGGTCTTGCCGACGCCGGCTTCGCCGGTCAGGATCGGGTTGTTCTGCCGCCGGCGCATCAGCACGTCGATCAATTGGCGGATTTCGTCGTCGCGACCGAGGATCGGATCCATCTCGCCGGATCGCGCCTTGGCGGTGAGATCCTGCGAAAACCGGTCGAGCGGCGTGGTGCCTTTCGCACCACCGACCTGCGGCGGCGCAGCCGTCGTCGCAGCTCCCAATCCCGAACCATCGATCGGACGCAGCGTTTCTTCCTCGGAGGTCGCCCAGATTTTGCGGTATTCGCCGGTCAAGACGTCGACCGACATCTTGTTGAACTCGGATGAGATGCTCTTGAGGGCACGGTCGAGATCGCGCGATTGCATCGCGCCGACCAGGACGTGTCCGGTTCGGATCTGCGTTTCGCCGAAGAACAGAGTGGCGTAATGCCAGCCGCGGTCGAGCAGATCGATGACCGAATTGGAAACGGTCGGCACTTCGGTTTCGTTCTTGCGAAATCCTCCGATCGCAGCGTTGATGTCCATCAGGAGCTTGCCACGATCAAGCCGAAAGTGATCGGCCGTCAGTGCAATGTCGGTGCGCTCGCCCTGCAAGATATGGACGAGCCAGTGCGCGAGTTCGACGTGGCGATTTCCGGCACCCTTGGCCTGACGCAGCGCCTTGAACAGGGCTTCGTAGCCGATGCGGTTGAGCTTGCCTGCGACTGCTTCAAGGTTGATGTCGGCCATCGGTGGCTCCCTGGCTGTCGGCGAGCCGCATTCGTCTCTTCCGCTCCATCCGCTCAGCGGGGTGGAATCTGGCGTCGCGCCGGTATGCTTCTGTCGTGGTCCAGTCGGGTGCCATCCAGCTTGTCCAGCCGAGTTGCCCGAACTGGCCGAGACGGATGGGTTCAACGGCGCCCGATGGAATGGCGAGCTCGGTATCCCAATCGAGCTGGGCACCGTTGACGAAATAGACGAGGTCCGCGAGCGGCTCGCACAGGTCGCCGCCGGGCAGAAATCGAACATATTGAGCGAGGTTCCGGGTGTAGATGCGGATCCTGATCTTGTCCTGCACACTATAGACGCTACGGCCGAGCATCGCGTCTTCGCCGAGCAAGTTGTGGCCTTTGCCCAGAATCGTATGTTCCGCCGCGTCGAGCGTCAGCCGTGTTCCGACGAACTCGTCGATCTCGGCCTCCACTTCAAACAGGCCGCAGACGGCACCGGCCAGGCGCGATGCGGATTTCGCCTGCGCTCCCAGCAGACCTGCAAAGGAGAGCTTGGCGGCATCCGGGATGCTGTCGAGGCTCCGGTAAGGTTCGGAGCCGATGCCGATTGCCGAGCCGATATAGGCGAAGAAGCGATCCTGTTTCGGCCGGTCGTGCTGGGCGATCGGGCGCGAATTGGCCCACGCACGGAAGAACAATTGAAGAAAGCGGTGGTTGAAAACGTCGAGAAAGCGCGGAAAAGCGTCGTCGTTGGCGAGGACATAGTGATGAGCTTCCTCGGTCGTCGCAAGCGGCAGCGCGCCCTGAGGTCCGAGCAGTCCCATATACCTGACAAAAATCTGGAGAGGCTTGTCATCCGGCGGCTCGACGCGGGCAAGAGTTGAAGCGGGAAACTCCATGAAGGGGTCTTGTCCGAGAAGGACAAATTCGTCGCGCAGGGTTGCGCTGTCGCCGATGCGAGGCTGGTTGTCGTGGACGCGTTCGAGATGCCGTAGCAAGGCAAAATAATCAAATCGCCACGGCTCGGCTTTCAAATCAAGCAAAAGGCTCGAGTCCATTTGGTGCGCCCGGCTCATAACGGCTTGCGCATTCCCATGCGCGGCGGCCAGCGCATGACGTCACCTCGATCGACGGAACGGATCACGGTTTGGGTGAAATGATTGAAGCCGGAATACTCGGCGAAGAAGCGATCGAGCACGGCGCCGAGGAGAAATATGCCGGTGCCTTCGAACGCCTTCTCGTCAATCGTGACGGTGATCTCGATTCCGCGTGCGACCCCGACGCCGCTGCGCTGGCGGATGCGCCTCACGATGGGCCGGCTATCGACGTGACGGACTCCACGGATGCGGCGCTCGGTGGCGCTATCGGCCATCTCGGCAAAAAGCGAAAGGATTTCCCGAATCGCCTCGGCGTCCCGTCCGGCACCTCGATCCACCAGACCGAGGTGGTTCGTCGATAGCAGGTTCACGAGCCTCCAGGTGACCGTGCCCGTGTGCGCGGTCTCGCTGCGGCTGCGCAACTGTCTGATGATGGGCTCGCGCGGCGGCGTCGGTCCGGCGACGCAGACGAGATCCAGGGTGAAATCGTCGAGCAGCCGGAAATCTGCGCCGCCAACCCCGATCGGCAGATGCTCCGTCAGGTGGCGATTCGAACAGAGTGCGCGCACGCTCAGCTCGGCAATCGCCGTCCTGGTCAGCTATTCCGCCGAGCTCGCCGAGCGAGATGAACATGTCGGTGCCGGTGTAATCCGACGAGACGCCGGCACGCTTCTCTTCCACGGTGCGCCGTCGCGGCAAGCGGCGGACTGAAAAACGAGTGTCGGATGCAAATGCCGAATCGTGGAGCGACGCCGCGTAAAGCGGTCGTACCGGGACCTTTTCCCGTCCGCCGGGGTAGTGGGCATAAACCTCCAGCACGCGATGGGGTTCGTAATCCAGATAGTGGCTGCGGTCCGGCACGACGTGATATTCGTGCTGACTTGATTTGAGTTGAATGCGATCGGCGGCCTTCTCGAACAGATTGATGGCCGGTGCCGTGTAGAGGGCTATGGTCTGCGGCCGAACGGCGGCCGCGAGCCGTACGTTGAGTTCGTCGAAAGCGAAAACGATCTCGACGGTCCTTGCCTGGACACGAGATAGCGCCTCGTTGATGCCGGTGAGCCGACAGCCGAGAAACTTGCGCGGAAAAGCGAAATATTCGCGCAGCAGGTCGAAGCCCTCGAACACCCGATGATCGATGGGAAACAGCGCATCATCCGCATCGAAGCCGATCTGCTGCAGACATTCCGGCGGGGCCTGGACAACAACGGGATCGCCGAAATGATCGAGGTGGCGGAAGTAGATCCCTCTGCAATGGGCAAATAGCTGCTCGTACAGCGCAACGGCGTCCGCTTCCGCGCCGACGAAATACAGCGGCAGTTGCGACGTCCGGCAGCCGGCAATCATGAGTTCCGGCTTCTTGTGCGCCTCGGCGTCGGAAGGTTCGTCCTCGGAGCGCGCCGTCGAACGGTGTGTCAGGGTTATTCGCAGGCCTGCCAGCACCTCGCCGCCGACAGGCACGCCGAGCGCCTGCATGGGCGCCGGAGATGAATAATATTCCGCACCAACCAATTCGAAGGGCCATATCGTAATGTCACCGCACAGCCGATAGCGGCATGCAATCTGGCGGTCCAACTGGCGGTAACTCGCGTCAAGATAGGAGTTGCGTGCGATCGTGCGCCCATCGCGGAGGGCCGGGTCGCCAAAGACCGGGTTCGCCTTGACGAGCATCATCGAAGGCGTCGGCGCGAGATAATGCGGGACGAGCTGCTCCAATAGGTTTTCAGTGAATTCGGGAAACTCGTGCTTGAGCTTGAGTTGGACCCTTGCCGCAAGGAAAGCGGCGCCTTCCAACAGCCCGCCGATCAGCGGATCTATGCGGTCCTCCAGGATGCCGCCGAGGCGCTCCGCAATCCCCGGATATTCTTCGGCGAACTGACGCGCCTGCTCATTGAGCAACTGAAGTTCGATGTTGTAGAGATCGAGAAACTCCCGGTTCATGCGCGCTCACAACCGATTGATGATGATTTTTCCGGATTCGACGATGTCGGCGACGAACTCGACCGGAACATGCACCGGATGGCATACCAGCTCGGCGCGAATTAAGAATCGTACTTTGAGTTCGACCGGATCGACCTGCTTGTCTCGCGCAATACGCAACGTATCGGGCGCGATCCTCGGTTCGTAGTTGACGATCGCGGTCCGGATCTCGTCCGGAATATCGTCGACGCCGTTCTCGTCGATGGTGCGGAGCGCGATGTCGGGAAGCCCGAAGTTCAGAATCGACGTGCGGACGCAGGGCGCGTGCTCCATGTCGACGGTGGCGTCCAGTGCAATCGTGTTCAGGAGCGCATCGAGATCGCGCGAGACCTCGCGGCGAAGCATGGTCTCGGTAATGACCTGGCGCGCCCGCAATCGGCGGCCGGCAATGACACGCTCGCCCACTTCGTTGCGCTGATCGATGGCCCGCTTGGCGTCCTTGGCCTCATGAGCGCTACGAAACACGTGCATCAAAGGCGGGCTGAGACGCGACTGCTTATTCGAATTTCGCATGAATAACCTCGCCTGAGAGCGTTGAGCCCCCCGACAAATCTCATCGGGAACAGTAAGATGCCGTCTTCTAATGACTGGACATTCAAAGGCTCGGCGAGTGGATCACATGGCATCCACTCGCCGCAGTGTTCGGCGACCGTGGCGGTTACGCCACCTTTACGTTTCGTTGCAAGTCCCAGCCAAAGCCGACGTTTCCGGACGCGTCACCCTCGTTGCTTTGGGGCAGGTACTTCGTCTTCGCCTGCACGAATGAAAGGGTCGTCGATTCCATTGGAAGATCGCCGCCGCCGCTGGCGGACAGGCTGTAGGAAGTGACATACATTTTTTCAAACTCAATTTCGAAATACGCGATCTTGTTGTCCTCGCCGGACATCTTGCATAGCGTCAGCTTTCCGGTCGGAACGTGCTGGCCGTCCACGCAGCGTTCAAACAACCTCATCGAGGCCTTGCACATGAACTTGCTGATCGAAAGTTCGTGGATTTGACCCTTGCTGACGGTTGCCCCGGTGCCATGCTTGAAGGAGCTGTTGTTGGTGGCGCCCCATGAGATCGAGTGAAGCTCGATCTTGTCCTTGTATTGTGAATCCTGGGATTCCCCCTCGATCCCTTCGAGCTCGAGAAACGCATAGAGGTCGGCCATTGTGAGTCTCCAAAAGTTTGGCGGTTGATCTGTGCTAGCTGGCGGCTATCTCGGCGAGCTACGGTTCTTAGTTGCCTATTCGGGCGAGACGGTTCGAGCGAAAGCTAGTTTTTAGCAACCGGCAATCGCGAGACGAGGCGCAAGCCGATGTCCATACCCTCAAGCTGGAAGTGAGGCCGAAGCTCGAACGTCGCCGCGTAGTAGCCGGGGTTCTCCTCGTTCTCCGTGATGGAGATCTTCGCACCCGCAAGGGGCCATCGGCACTTCGTTGCCTCCGAGGAGTTCTTCGGATCGGCATCGACATACTCGCTGATCCAGCGGCTGAGCCAACGCTGCAGTTGCTCCTTTTCGTAGTATGAGCCGACCTTGTCGCGCACCATGACCTTGAGGTAATGCGCGAACCGGCAGCAGGCGAACATGTAGGGCAAACGAGACGACAGATTGCTCGAGGCCGTCGCCTCGGGGTCGTTCTGATAGGCCTTCGGCTTGAAGAGCGACTGGGCGCCGATGAAGGCGGCGCGATCGGTGTTCTTGCGGTGGATGAGCGGGATCAGGCCCGACTTCGCCAGCTCAGCCTCGCGCCGGTCGCTGATGGCGATCTCCGTGGGGCATTTCATATCGACGCCGCCGTCGTCGGTCGGAAACGTGTGAGTCGGCAGCTCCTCGACCTCGCCGCCGGACTGCACGCCGCGGATGCGCGCGCACCAGCCATATTCCTTGAAGGCGCGGTTGATATTGGCGGCCATCGCATAGGCCGCGTTCATCCAGGCGTATTTCTCGCCCTTGTGGCCGTCGGTATCCTCTTCGAAGGCGAAGTCCTCGACGGGCTCGGTCTTGGCGCCGTAGGGCAACCGGGCGAGCACGCGCGGCATGCAGAGGCCGATATAACGAGCGTCGTCGGAATCGCGCAACGATCTCCAGGCCGCGTATTCCGGTGTGTCGAACAGCTTGCTGAGATCGCGCGGATTCATCAGCTCGGTCCATGAATCCATCCCCATCAGGGTCGAGTCTGCGGCAGCGAAGAACGGCGCATGTGCTGCGCCGGCAATCTTGCTGAGATCGCGCAGCAACTGCACGTCCGTCGGCAGATGCGTGAAGCTGTAGTCGCCGATCAGGCAGCCATATGGCTGTCCGCCGAGCTGGCCGAATTCCTCTTCGTAGATCTTCTTGAAAAGCGGGCTCTGGTCCCAGGCGGCGTTCGGATACAGCCGCAGGTGCCGATAGAGTTCGTTCTTGGAGACATTCATGACGCGGATCTTGAGCATCGCGTCGGTCTCGGACTGGAACACGAGATATTTCAGCCCGCGCCAGGCGCTTTCGATCTGCTGGAATTGAGGCGCATGCAGGATCTCGTTCATCTGCGCCGAAAGCTTCTTGTCCAGTTGCGCGATCATCTCCTCGATCGTGTCGAGGACGTCGGACTTGATGAGACTGGTATCGGCGAGCGCCTGCTCGACCAGGGTCTTGACGGCGTTGTCGAGTTCAGTCGCCGCGCGCTCGGTGCGAGGTTTGAAGCTCTGCTTCAGCAGCGCAGCAAACTCGTCCGCATCTTGCGGCTGGGTTTGCACGTCCTGCTGCTGGGAACGGACCATTTCAGTTGCCATGATACAGCTCTAATGTTTTGGGTTGTGAATGTCGCCCGATCACTGTCCGCCGTCGCCGCCTTGCTCGACGGTACGGTTCTTCAAGGCCAGCATCAGTTGCGGGTCGGCCAGCAGCTTGCGCAGTTGTTCTTCGGCGGCGACCTTGCCGTCCACATAGCGCTGCAGGTTCGCCAGTTGCGATCTGGCCTCGAGCAGCTTTGCTACGGCCGGCACCTGCCTGGCGACGGCTGACGGCTCGAAATCCGCCATCTTGTCGAAGCGCAGCTCGACGGCCATCTTTTCCTTGGAATCGTCGATGAGCTTGTTTTCGACGGCGAAGCTGACGCCCGGCTGGATGGCCGCCATTCGTGCATCGAGATTGTCCATATCGAACTCGAGAAATTTGCGTTGGACGATCTCACCCTTCTCGACACCAGGCGTGTTGCCGGAGAGATCGGCCAGCACGCCCATGACAAAGGGTATTTCGACCTTCTCCTCGGCATTTGCCGGATTTTCATAGGTGATGTGGACCCGGGGAGGACGATTTCGACGAATGAATTTCTGACCGCTTTCTCGTGCCATGGGTTTTACCTCGTCTTCGGGTTCGCTAATTGAACGACTGGAATCAGAACGGAAGGTGCGTCCGGATGTATTGATCGCCATCGAGCCGTCTCTGGAGATCTTCGTATTTCTCTCGCTGTCTGGTCACTGGTGCATCGGCAATTCACTTTTCGGGATCGAAACTCTTTAGCGCCGCCTTCGGCAGGACTTCCCTCAGCACGCCCATGAAATCCCGCTCCGCAAGTGCGCGCGCACGATCGCACAGCATCGGAACCGGGCTCGAGGGCTCGGCGTGTCGAAAAAATCGCTGGACTTGTTCGAGCATCGCGATCGCCTGCGCACGAGAACTCGATGCGGTATTGAGGAGAGCCGTCGCGCTCGGGGTTTGCAGTGGGGCTTGCCTCGTCCGATACCTCGGGCGAGGGTGGCGCTACTCCGGCCGCCTTTGAAAGCTTGCCGACCGGCAGTTCGAAGAACTCGGCGGCGCCGATCTGAAACGCAGCCTTTTCCATTTGCGTCGGCACCAGAATGCTCATGACTTCGAAGAAGGACTTGCCGATGAGCTGATGGGCCTGGCGAACGAGAGGCAGTGTCGGGCTTGAGGGCTCGGAGCGGCTGTAATAATCGGAGATCGCTGCGAGCGCCTGTTGCGCTTCCGCGAGCGATGCAGGCGAGCCGGCGATGGCCCCGGCGCTCCGATCTTTCGCGGCGGTTGAAAGCTCTTCACTTTGCGCGGTTGGGGTCGTCGCCCTTTCTTCTATCGCAGCGCGGGGATCGATAAACGCCTGCAGTTTGTCGACCTGCGCCGCGAGGGTCTCCAGGCCGGGCGAACAGCCCTTCGTCATGAAGATCTCGCGGATGCGGCCAAGCGACGCCTTGATCATCGCGACTTGCGCGCGCGTCGCAGCCAATGCGCCAGTTGACGCATCGGCAATCGCTTCCGTCAGCGCGGCCGATGAATGTTTCTGTTCGCCGGGACGCGGTTTGACTTCACCGACCGCGATCATCCAGGCGCGGTAGGTGACCGCCTCAATGCGGCGGCCTTCGCACAGCGGAGCGTATTGCAGCGGAAACACGACGGTGGGGAGATCGAGTGCGTCGAGGGCGGCAACGCGCGCGCCGAAATCTCCGCCGTCGGCGCGCGGATTGATATCGTTCCAGAATTGATCGAGCCATTGCGCGATCGCGGAAATCGACACGGCGAACCCGGCGAGATCCCGGTCCAGGATCAGAAGGCGCGCTCGCATCACGAGCAATCGCAGATCGCGAGAACGTTCCCAGAGAGGGCCGATCGCGTCCACCGAACCGCGCAGATCGACGCTGGCACGGTCGAACGGCTTTCCATCGTCACTCGAAAAGAACGAGGTCGGGAGAACTCCTTCGGTCTGGGCAAAGAAGTTCAGGTAATCGGCGTCGCCCGCGAGGTCGAGATCAGGTCCGCACGGATCGGTGTCCGAGAGCCGAGCGCACAGCTCGGTAACCGCGGGATCAATGATGGTGGGTTGTGCGGCTGCATCGACCCGCGGTCCGGACGAAATGGTTGGATCAACGATTGCGACGTTGACGGCCGCGGCAGGCGCATTCTGATCCGCTGTCGTGGGAGACGAGATCGCGCCGCGACAGCCGGCATCGCGATCGCGTCGTCATCGTCAGGAGCAGCCGAAAATGCCAGTTCCGTCAACGCAAGCCCTCAGCGCGGGAGTCATCACAATAGAGGCGTCGCCGTCAGGGCGATCGACGTTTAGTGCTCGTGGTAAAAGTTAGGTTCATAAAAATATGTTGCGCATGCGCGAACTCGTAACGGAATAGAACGCGATGCGCATCCTCCAATCAGAGGATGCGTGTGTAACGCGCGCAGAGTCGTGATTGGAGCAATGCGACGCGCGTCATCCGAACGGCTGATGCGCGCAACGCATTCGGAGTGTAGGGCTGAGAGCATCATCGCTGAACTCGGCGAGGAAAAATTGTGCGCGCGGCGTTGGATGACTGTGTCGTCTGAAGCCGCGTCATTGTCGTTTCAGTCCGAGTGTTGCTCGCGACGTGCGAAAGAACTGCATTTTGAATGTCTGTATCGTGTTCGAATTGAACCGCGGCGTGCTCTAGGCAGACTATGAGCTGCGGACGAATTGGCGTTCCGTGGTGGAAGTCGTCGAGGATCAGATGGGAGAACTCAAGCAAGCCGACCACGCGTCTGCGCTCAAAACGCCGCTCGGTGAGGATGTTCTGGTCCTCAGGAATTTCTCAGCCATTGAGGGATTGAGTGAGCCTTTCGAAATTCAAGTCGATGCGCTGAGCAAGCAGGAGAATATCGATTTCGACAAGGCGCTTGGCCAGGCGTGCACGGTGAGGCTGAAGACCTATGAGCAGAAGCAGCGCGTTTTCTGCGGCATCCTCACCAACGCGCAGTGGGCCGGCAGCGAAGTCGGTGACCAGCAGGATTACTCTCGCTACCGCCTGGTGCTGCGCCCGTGGTTCTGGCTGCTGAATCACCGTGCCAACTGCCAGATCTTTCTCGAGAAGAACGTCAAGGACATCATTCAGCAGGTGTTCACGGATGCCGGATTTTCGAGCGGAACGGACTTCAAGTTCCGTACCACCGGCAACTACGACAAGATCAAATATTGTGTTCAGTATCGCGAGAGCGACTTTGCTTTCGTGTGTCGGCTGATGGAGCAGTATGGAATCTATTACTACTTCGAGCATCAGGATGGCCAGCACACGATGGTGCTCGCCGACTCGCGTGCGTCACACAGCGCGGTCAAGGACCTTCCGCAGGTCAAGTATCACATCCAAACGGAAGGCTATAACCGCGTCGAACAGCAGGTCAACTCATGGATCTCGGATCGGCGTTTCTCCACCGGCAAGATCGAATTCAACGACTACGACTACCTCGTGCCGCCCAAGCGATTGCTGGCGCCGAAGGAAGCATCCGAGAATTACAAGCGATCAAGATTCGAGGTTTACGACTACCCCGGCAATTATGATGAGCAGGAGAAGGGCAAGCAGTTCGCTCAGTTCCGCCTCGAGGCCGAGCAGGCGCTGGACCGTCGGCGCCATGCCGAGGGCGAAGCGCCGTCGCTGTTCGCGGGAGGCCTGGTCACATTGGACAAGCACCCGAACTCGCGCCGAAAACAAGGAATATCTCATCGTTCGCGCGGGCCATCACTACGGCGCGCAGCTCTATCGCTCGGGCCAGAGCGGATTGGTTGGCTACAGTGGACATTACGAATTCCTGCCGAGCGATCGCCCGTTCCGCAGCCTGCCGCTGACACCGAAGCCGCGCATCTGCGGCATCCAGACCGCCAAGGTCGTGGCCAAGAAAGGCGAAGACAGCGAGGAGATATCGACCGACGAGCACGGTCACATCTGGGTCCAGTTCTTTTGGGATCGCGCGCGGAAAAAGTCATGTCCCATCCGCGTTGCGCAGTCGTGGGCCAGCAAGCAATGGGGCGAACAATTCATTCCGCGGATCGGAATGGAGGTCGTGATCGAATTCCTGGAAGGCGATCCGGACCGGCCGCTGGTGACCGGATGCGTGTACAACGGCGACAACAAGCATCCCTACACACTTCCCGAGGACAAAACACGCTCCGGCCTGAAGTCCGACTCGAGCAAGGGACACAACGGCTACAACGAATTCATGTTCGAGGACAAGAAAGGCGACGAACTCGTTCGCATGCATGCGCAGAAGGATCATGACGTCACGGTACGCAATGCCGAGACATGGTCGATCGGCGAGGCCTTTTCGCCGCCACAGGGAAGTGCGTCCCGCACGACGACGCTGAAGAGCGGTGACGATAGCCTGACGATCGAGAAAGGCAACCGCAGCGTCGAAATCTCGCTCGGCGGCCAGAGTACGCACGCCCTAGCCAAGATAAGCGCAGTCTCGGACCTCGAAGTTGCTCAGGCCGTTGTCTCGGAGAGCCTTACGTCGCAGACACTCAACATGATGGGAATTTTTGTGAAAGCGACTGCGATCATGGAAATCGACGCGCCCATTGTCATCATCAAGGGCAACCTGTGGGTTCAAGGGGGGATCGGAATGGGGCCGGCCTGTATGCCCGTGTCATGAGCCGCATTCGCTTCGCTACCGTTCGTGCATTGTTTGAGAGCTTTCCCGAGGCGCTGCGAAACATTGGTGCAGCGCCGACCGATGAGCCTCCGATCGCATTTCTCAAGAGGCTCGCGGCCGAAGGGAAGCCGGATCAGGCGAGTTCGGTCTGCGCCTACCTGTTGCCGCGTCGTGAGGCCGTCTGGTGGGGGTGCGAGAGCGCGCGAACGTTGCTCGGTGATCAATCGCGAAGCGACACCGCGGAGCTGATGGCAGCGGAAGCCTGGGTGCGCGAGCCGACTGAGGAGAACAGGCGGGTCGCACTTGATATAGGCACCAAGGCAGCCAGCAACGAGCCGCAGACATGGCTGGCGCTGGCCGCCGGATGGAGCAGTGGCACGCTCGCATCGACGCCGTTTCCGGTGCCGGCCCATATGACGGCGCGCGCGGTGTATGTGGCGCTGCTGATCTGTAGCCGGATCGTGAGCGTGAGCGAGCGCCCGAAACGGCTGCAAGTCTGCATCGCAGAGGGCATTCGGCTTGCGGAAACTGGGGCCTGAGAGCTGTGACTGACGGCGATATGGCATGACGCTGACGCTGCACATCGAGAATGAGACGAGCCTGCCGGATGGCGGGCCTTTGAGCGTCTCGGTCAGGGGTAAGCGCGGCCTCGACATTGGACGCGATCCCTATCTCGACTGGACGCTGCCGGACCCGAGCCGTTTTGTCTCCGGACGGCACTGCGAAGTGCGGTGGCGCGACGGCGGCTATTGGCTCCACGACATCTCGACAAACGGCACCTTCATGAACGGAGCCGAGAGCCGGCTCAAAGCTCCGCATCGTCTGCGCGATGGCGACCGGTTTGTCATCGGCCAGTATGTGATCGCCGCGACGCTGGACGAGGATATCGCCGAACCCTGTGAGGCCACGCCGCCGCAAGCACCACCCCGCGATGATGATCTCTGGAACGGGGGGCCGGATGTCCCCGATCCCATCGACCCGCAGCAGCTGAAGGGACCGCGTGATGCGGCGCCGGTTCGGCCGGATTTTCTCGACTGGGCGGTCGACGTGCCCGCGCCGATGCCGCAGCGAGCGCCGCGCGTGGTGGATCCCGTTTCGAGCGTCCATGAGAGGCTCGTGACCGCCGAGCCTGGACACGACAGTTGGGCGGAGGGGTCGCCACCGCCGCCCGCCGCGCAGCCGGAGATCATCCCGGTGCCGACGCCGAGGCGTCCCGGCACTGGCGATGCCAGACGGCCTTCGTCCGTTCCCGAACTGGAGCTGGCGGTACGCAACGCGGATGGCGACGCGAAGGCGAAATTTGCCCAGCTCGTCGCGCGCGGTGCCGGTCTGCCGGAGGATGCCTTTGCAGGCCGCGATCCCGGTGAACTGGCTGAACAGCTTGGTCGGCTGATGAAGCTCGCCACCGACAATATGAAGCAACTGCTCGACGCCCGTCAGCAAGCCAAGCGACTGGCGCGCAGTCCCAACCAGACAACGGTCCAAGCCATCAACAACAATCCGCTCAAGTTCGCGCCGACCGCGGAAGACGCCCTTCGCATCATGTTCGGCTCGCAGGGCCAGAGCTATCTCGACGCCGAGAGAGCATTCGCCCAAGCCTTCAATGATCTGAAGAAGCATCAAATCAAAACCTATGCAGCGATGCAGCAGGCTGTCGCTTGCTTGATGAAAGACGTGGACCCCGCCGCGATCGAGGCTGCGTCACCGTCCGATCAAGGCCTTGCCGGCATGATGGGCTCACGCAAGGCGCGGCTATGGGACATCTATGTGGCGCGCTGGCAGGCGCTCGGGCAGCGCCATGACAACGGGCTGCTCGATACGTTCATGGACTACTTTGCGCGATGCTACGACGGCGGATGAACATGCGCCGGATCACTGAAGTCTGCTTTCCACTGTCAGATCTTTGCGGAATTCTCACGAGACACGTACAGCAATAATGTCCTGGTACACAAAGGTAGCGTGGTCGGAAGGTCTCTTCCTTCGGCCGCATCATCTGCAACAGAATGATCGCTATCACGAGCACCTGCTCGAAGCGCGGGTGCGGGCGTCGACGCCGTATCCGTGGGGCTTCTCCGAGATCGAGATCGACCGCGATCTGGCCCAGCAAAGCAAATTCGCGTTGCGGCGGGCCGCCGGCATCATGCCGGACGGCACGCCTTTCAGCATCCCGGCCGATAGTCCGCTGCCTCCGGCGATTGTCGTGCCGGAGACGGCGGCCGGCCAGATCGTCTGGCTCTCGCTGCCGATCGCCGCTGCCAACACACGTGAAGCGGATGACAGCGAGGCTGAAAGCGCAACACGCTATGTCATCGGCGCCGAGACTTTCATCAATTCGGCCTCGCCATTACGCGTCGAGGAAGAGGTCGATCTTGCCTTTCCGCGCCTCGGCTTCGAGCTGCGCAAGACCGCCAAGCCCGGCTACATCGGCCTTGGCATCGCCAGAATTACCGAGGTTCGCGACAAGACGATCGTCTTTGACGAAAAATACGCGCCTCCGGTGCTGCTGTGTCACGCCCATCCCGTCGTCGAGGGATGGATCGATCGCGCGATTGGCTGGATCGACAACAAGCTTGAAGAACTGGCGCGCTATGCGGCAGATCCGACGGCGGGAGGCGGGCTGCAGAGCGTCGAGTATCTGGTCCTGCAATTGCTGAATCGGCACATTGCGGTGCTCACGCATTTCCGAAATTCGAGTTATGTCCATCCCGAGCGCCTGTTCGAGGAGTTTCTGAGGCTGGTCGGCGAGCTCGCCACGTTTGCAACCGCCGAGCGGCGCGCCCGCACATATCCCCAGTACGATCAAGACGATCTGGAGAATGTCTTTGCTCCGCTGATGCGCGACTTGCAGGATTTCCTGAGTGCGCAGCTCGGCCGGCGCGCAATCCGGCTCGAAATCATCCAGTTGCGGCCCAACGCATTTTCATCGCCCATTCGCGACCGGTCGCTGTTTCGCAATGCGACGCTGGTTCTCGAAGTCGCCGCACGTCGTCCGCTGGTCGAAATCCAGAACGACTTTCCGCACCTGTTCAAGGTCGGGCCCAACACCAAGATGAACGAGATCGTGCACGCCAACCTGCCAGGCGTTCCGCTGGTGCATCTGCCGACGCCGCCGCCTCATATCCGGGCGATCACCGACCACGTCTACTTCTATCTGGATCGTAAATCGCCGCTGTGGCCGGAGTTCAGCAGGGCGGCATCGACCGGCATGCACTTCTCCGGCGATTGGCCGGATCTCGAACTGCATCTGTGGGCGATTTTGGAAGACCGCCAATGAACGAGAAGGACAAGCCGGCAAATCCTTTCGTCCGGGTCGAACGGACGATCATCCGTCCCAATCCCGGTGGAAGGCTGCCGCTGGCTCCTGATCCTCATCCGGCGTCTGGCAGCCCCGGGCTCGTACCGCCGCGTGCGGCGTATTCGCCGACGCCTGCCTCGACAAGTCCGTCCTCAGCCTATTCACCGCAGGCGGCCGGCTATGCGCCTCCGCCCACGACCCACGTGGTGGAAGAATGGGCATCGACACCGACAGCACCGCAGCAACCGCCGCCGTCCTTGGCGCCGGCGGGACCGATGCTGCGCGTCGATGATCTGGTGGCGCCCAATGCCAACCCGATCATGCGTGCCGCAGGTCCAGTGCTGCAACTGCTCGGACGCCTGCGGGTTGCTCTGATGCGCGCGTCTTTCGCAAGCCTGATGGAGCAGGTTGCGGATGCGGTTGCGTTCTTCGAGAGGGACATTCGATCGGCCGGCGTCTCCGAGCATCAGGCGAACACCGCAAAATACATTCTGTGCGCGACCGCCGACGACATCGTGCAACATATTCCGACGGAAGAGCGCCACGTCTGGACGCAATATTCGATGCTCAGCCGCTTCTTCGGCGAGCGCGTCGGCGGCGTGCGGTTTTTCGAGGTGCTCGATCAGCTCAAGGTCGACCCGCTGGTCAACTATCCGGTCCTCGAACTGCAGCACGCATGCCTGGCCCTTGGTTTCCAGGGCATGCACCGCAGCTCGGCAAACGGCCTTGCGAGCCTGCAACTCATTCAGCGCAACCTCTATGAGATGTTGCGCCGGGTTCGACCGAAGTCCAACTCCGATTTGTCGCCGCATTGGCGTGGGCTGCAACTGGCGAACAGGCGGCAGCGGGTGCGCGTGCCCGTCTGGATGGTCGCTGCGACTGTCGCGGCGCTCTTGATGGTGACTTACTTCACGCTGCGAACGCTGCTGTCCGGTTACTCTGAAAATGCCGCCCAGGTCGCGCTGGCGTTACATCCGGGCGACGCAATCGAATTGAAACGGCAAGCGCCTGCGCCGCCACCGCCGCCTCCGCCTCCGCCCGACCGGATCACGCAATTGCAGCGGATCCGCAATGCTCTTGCGGTCGAAAAACTGGCATGTGCGATGACCGCAGACCAGACGGGCAGCTTCATCATCATTCGGGTCTGCGATCTCGTCCTCTTTGATCCCGGACAAGCCACCGTCCTTGACGCCTTCAAGCCCGTTGCGGCCCGCGTCGCCGCCACGCTCGACAAGGAGCCGAAGCACATCAAGATCGTCGGGCATACCGATAACACGCCGATCCGCACCGCGAGGTTTCCGTCCAACTTCGAGCTCTCTGTCGAGCGCGCCAAGGCGGTCGCCGCCGTGCTCAAGCCCGGCCTCGTCGATCCGAGCCGGGTCGACGTCGACGGGAAGGGGGCGGACGCGCCGATCGCCAGCAACACGACACCGGAAGGACGCGCCAGGAACCGTCGCGTCGAAATCTTCATCGAACGCAGCGAATAGCCGGAGCACCAAAGCATGCTTCCGAAACAAATCATCCGGATCGTTCTTTACGGCATCGGGCTGTCGTCTCTGGCTGCCGTCATCTACATGGCGGGCCCACTGATCGCGATCGGCAACTGGCATCCGCTCGAGAACGCGATCGTTCGCAACATCGCGATTCTTCTCCTGGTCGCGCTCGCCGCCGGCATCGCGGGCTTCGGCGTGTTTCACCGCCGCAAGGCCGCGAAGCAGCTTGCCGACGGCATCAGCGGCCCGGAGCAGACGGTCAATGACGAGCCGGTGCTCAAGGACCGCATGAAGGATGCGCTTGCGACGCTGAAGACCGCGAGCGGCAACAAGTCCGGCTATCTCTATGATCTGCCATGGTACGTCATCATCGGCCCGCCCGGCGCGGGCAAGACCACGGCGCTGGTGAATTCAGGCCTGAAATTTCCACTAGCGCGAGGCGCGACGCCCGCGGCGGTCGCAGGTGTCGGCGGAACGCGCTATTGCGACTGGTGGTTCACGGAAGACGCGGTTCTGATCGATACGGCAGGGCGCTATACCACGCAGGATTCCGACGCCAGGAGCGACAAGGAAAGCTGGTTCTCCTTCCTTGATCTGATGAAGAAGAGCCGGCCGCGGCAGCCGATCAATGGCGTTCTGGTCGCCATCAGCATCGAGGATGTCCTGACCTTGTCGCGCCAGGATCTGGCAGCCCATGCGGAAGCCATCCGGATGCGGCTGCTTGAACTGCATCAGCGGCTCAAGGTCAGCTTTCCGGTCTACGCGCTGTTCACCAAGGCCGATCTGGTTGCGGGCTTCTCCGAATATTTCAGCTATCTCGGCGAGGCCGGCCGCCGGCAGGTCTGGGGTGCGACGTTTCAAACCGCCGACAAGGGGAAGAACCTGGTTGGCGACATTCCCAATGAGTTCGATCACCTGCTGGAGCGGCTCAGCGAGGAAACCCTCGACCGGCTTCAGGACGAGCCGACACCGCACCATCGCGTTCAGTTGTTTGGTTTCGCCGCGCAAATGGCCCGGCTGAAGCCGAAGATCCATGATTTTCTCAACCAGATCTTCGAGCCGACCCGCTATCACGTCAACGCCAGCCTGCGCGGATTCTATTTCACCTCGGGAACGCAACAGGGTACGCCGATCGATCAGTTGATCGGATCGCTGGTGCGGACGTTTGGCGCGGAGGAAGTGTCCGCCGCCGCCTATCATGGCGCCGGCAAGAGCTTCTTTCTCACCGACTTGATCAAGAAAGTCATCATCGGCGAAGCCGATTGGGTCTCGACGGATCGCGACGCGGTGCGGCGTGACTTGATCATCAAGAGCGTGGCGCTGGCGATGATCGGCGCCGTCGCGATCGGGCTCAGCGTTGCCTGGCTCACGAGCTACAAGAAGAATTCGGATCTGGTTCAGCAGGCCATTCAGGTCGACAATGATTATGCGGCGGCGGGGTCGCGGCACATCAAGCAGACGCTGATCGCCGACCGCGATCTGGACAAAATCCTGCCGCTGCTGCACCGGCTGCGCAACGCCCCGGCGGGCTATTCCACGCGCGCGACGCCCGTGCCGCTGGCCGAGCGCTATGGCCTGAGCCAGCGCCCGCGGCTGCTGTCGGCGTCGAATACCGCCTATCATACCGCGCTTGAACGCATCTTCCGTCCGCGTCTGCTCTACCGGCTGGAGGAGCAACTCAATGCCCGGCTCAGCGATGCAGCCTTCGTCTATGAGACGTTGAAGGTCTATCTGATGCTTGGCGGCCAGCATCCGCCCGATCGGGGGCTGATCAAGTCCTGGATGCAGCGCGATTGGGCCGACAATCTCTACCCGGGTGCGACCAATGCGGAAGGCCGCCGCCTGCTCGAAGAGCATCTCGACGCGATGTTCGATCTGGAAACGGAGCAGCCGCCGCTGGTCGAGCTCGACGGCCGTCTGATCCAGGAAGCTCAGAATTCGCTCGCCCGTCTCAGCGTGGCGCAACGCGCCTACGAGTTCCTGAAATCCGAGGCGCGCGCTTCGGCCACGGGGGAATGGATCGTCACGCGCAAGGGCGGACCGGACGTATCGGCAGTCTTCGAGAACGCGTCAGGACAGTCCCCGGACAACATCCGGGTTCCGGCTTTCTTTACTTATAACGGCTTCCAGCAGCTGTTCTTTGCCAAGCTCGGCGGGCTGTCGGAGCGAATGCAACGGGACCGCTGGGTACTTGGGACTGCCGGACAGCAGGCCGCGATTGGTCAGCAGTACGACGCGCTCGCCGGAGATCTTCTCAACATCTATTCCAATGATTTCGTCATCACCTGGCGCACGGCGCTGGGAAACCTGCGGCTGAAGAAGCTCCTGGCGGACAAGCCGAGATATGATGCACTGCGCGCGGTCTCGGCGCCGACGTCGCCGCTGCGGCAGATCCTGGAATCGATCCGCGACGAGACCGCGCTGACCAAGGAGCGGGCAAAGCCCGCGGGAGCCCCGCCGGCGGCAGATGCTCTCACAGCGCCGGCACTGTTCAAGACGGTTGATGGTTCGCCAGGCGCTGCGATCGAGGCGCAGTTCAAGCCCTTTCATGCAGTGCTGGAGGGCGACAGCACGCGGCGCCCGATCGATTCCGTCATCGCCAATTTGAACGACATTGCGCAGAACCTGACGCTGATTGTCGAGAACCCTCAGTTGACCGCCCAGGCGACCGCGTCGCTGCAGACGCAGGTAGCTGCGTTGCGCAACAACGCGTCACGCATGCCGCCGCCGTTCTCCGACATGCTGCGCGGCGCGGCCGCCGAGTTCGAAGGCAGCATTGCGGCCTCCACGGCAGGGCAATTGCTGCAATCGTTGCGAGACCAGGTGACGCCGGTTTGCCAGCAGACCATCGCCAATCGGTATCCTTTCGTCCGTGGCAGCAATCAGGAAGTGGCGCTCGGCGATTTTGCCAAGCTGTTCAGTCCGAACGGCGTCATGGACAGGTTCTTCACGCAATTCCTCGCGCCGTATGCGGACACGTCTCGCCCGGAATGGACATGGCGAAAGGAAAGCCCGGTGGGACGGTCGTTGTCGCCCGATACGCTGAAGCAGTTCCAGAATGCCGCCTACATTCGCGATGCGTTTTTCCAGACCGGCGGAAACGTGCCGCAGGTGTCGCTTGCGATCAAACCGCCGCGCGCACCCGCCGCGGGCATCGACATCAAGACCGAGATCGGCGGCACCGTGATCGCAAGCCCGACTGCGTCGGGGACAACGGCATTGGCCTTCGGCTCGCAGTCTTCGCCGCCGGCCTCGGGCGCGGTGCCGCCGACCACGGTGCAGTGGCCCGGTCCATCGGCGCGCACCGCCATTTCCGTCACCAATGACACCGGACCTCCGGCGGTCCTCGAGCGGATCGGCCCGTGGTCGTTATTCCGGATGCTGGAGGCCGGCGCGCTGAGCGCAAAGGGCGAGACGGCGAGCGCGAGCTTCATCGTCGCCGGCCAGGAGCTGAACTATCAGATCTCAACCGGATCAATCCGTAATCCACTTAACCTTTCGACACTCAGGGACTTCCGCTGTCCCAGTGGAATTTGAGCACGATCATGCGCTGCGGCCTGTTTGGAAAGTTGGGTGCCAAGCGCGACTTCATCGCGCTGGCGACGCCGCGCGTCTTCCTCGAAGCATGGGAACCGTGGCTGCAGTCTTCGCTCGCGGCCAGCCGTCACCAGATGGGCGAGCGGTGGCAACAGGGGTTTCTGACCGCGCCGGTTTGGCGGTTCTGGCTCGGTGCCGGTATTTGCGGCACGACGGTCGCGGGCGCGATCATGCCGTCGCTGGACGGCTTGGGCCGATACTATCCGCTCACGCTGCATGCGATTGCGGATCCGGTTGCTCCGATCCTGCCGCCGGACGTCGATGCCCAGGACGAGTGGTTCGGCATGGCCGAGGAGTTTCTGCTCGCGACGCTCAGCGGTAATACGACCTTCGCGGATATTTCGTCGGCGCTGGATCATCTAGCGGGCCCACGCACCCGATCCGGCGCCGCCGCCGAGCCCGGCATTCTATCGCTCGCAGAGGGCATGTCCGGAGTGGCGTCTGCCGGACCGGATTTCGCAACGACGCTGACAGCGCTGCGCGTCGCCAGTCCCGAAGTCTATGCGGCCGCGAGCTTCTGGTGGACGGCGGGTGGCGGCGATTTCCCGCCGATCGCGTTGAGCTGTCGCGGCTTGCCGGACCCATATCGCTATTCCGTTCTGCTCACGGGGTATCTCGGCGAGCAGCCCATGTCGGGCGCTGTTCGCGCCCGGCCATGTCTGAAGTCCTGAGGCGAGCGCATGCAGATGGATGTATCGCCGTTGAGATTTGATGCCAGCAGCGCGACGCATGCCGGCAAGGTACGCGAGCGCAACGAGGATTCATGCCTGGTGCGCACCGACGTCGGCTTGTGGGCCGTGGCCGATGGCATGGGCGGGCACGAAGCAGGCGACGTGGCGAGCCGGACCCTGGTGGAATCGCTCGATGCAATCGAGCGGCCCGAGGCGGCGGCCGATCTGCTGGAGCAGTGCGAGGCGCAAATCCGTCGTGCCAATCAGCGGATCATGGATCTCAGTCGCGCGCGCAATGGCGCGACGATCGGCACGACAGCCGCGGTTCTGCTCGTCCGCAACACACACTATGCGTGCGTTTGGGCCGGCGACAGCCGGATCTATCTGATCAACGATGGTTCGATCAGGCAGTTGTCTCGAGATCACACGGAGGTCGAGGAGCTCGTCGCGACCGGAACGCTATCCCGCGAGCAAGCCGGGAAATGGCCCAGCAACATCATCACCCGCGCTGTCGGTGCTGCCGAACATCTCGAGCTCGAGATTGCGACCGGACAGGTGAGGGCGGGCGATGTGTTTGTGCTCTGCAGTGACGGCCTGACCAAGCATCTGCGCGACGATGAAATCCTTCAATATGCAACTGGCCGTAACGCGCGCGCGGCCTGCGAAGCGATGCTGGAGCTCGCACTGGAGCGCGGTGGCGTCGACAACGTCACCGTTGTCGTCGTTCGCTTGTTGCCCGCCGTCGCGCGGTCGACAGAACCGACAAATTCGCCGGTCACATTCGTTCCGAGGTGGCGGTCGTGAACCCTGCATTGCCATTCGCGCCCTCCTACCGCGGCGTCGCGCCGGGGACGCGGCTCAATGGCATCTATGAGATCGATCAGGTGATCGGCGCCGGCGGCATGGGCGAGGTCTACAAATGCCATGAAATTCAGACCGGCGCGGCCGTGGCGATCAAGATGCTCCTGCCGGAGATGGCCGAAAACGATGCGGCGTTGGCGCTGTTCCGCAGAGAGGCGGCGGCGCTGCATCATCTCCCGCACGACGCCATCGTTCGGTACTTCGTCTTCACGGTCGAGCCTGCGCTGCGACGGCCCTACCTCGCCATGGAGTTCGTCGAGGGACGACCGCTGTCGGATATCCTGGGGGAGGGGCCGCTAACCTTCGAGGCGCTGATCAAGTTGATGCGGCGCATCGCCTCCGGCCTGCAGGCAGCGCACGAACGTGGAATCATTCATCGCGACGTGTCGCCGGACAACATCATCGTTCCGCTTGGCGATGTGACGCGGGCCAAGATCATCGATTTCGGCATCGCCCGTTCGACACAGTTCGGCGACAAGACCATCATCGGCTCGGGCTTCGCCGGCAAGGAAAACTATGTGTCACCGGAGCAGGTCGGCCTTTACGGGAACGAGGTCACGGCGAAGTCCGATATCTACAGTCTCGGACTGTTGTTGTTCTACGCGCTGACCGGGCAGAAGCTCGACATGGGCGGCAGCCAATTCCAACTGGTCGAGAAGCGCCAGCGGGTGCCCGATCTCGGCGGCGTGGACCTGCGGATCCGTCCGTTGCTCGAACGGATGCTGCAGCCTGATCCGGCAGACCGGCCGGCAACCATGGCTGAGATCGCGAATTGGAGCTACACGCCGCCGTCGCAGCGAGCCGTCAGTCCGTCCGATCGCATCAAGGCCTCTGCGCCCTGGCTGGAACGGGTCAAGGTCTCGACGGGAAAGTCTCGCCCGCGCTGGCTGGTTTTTGCGGCTCCTGCGGTCGCGGCACTGGTGGGAGTAGGGGGCTATGCGTTCTACAGCCTGGTCTGGTCGGCGCCGGCGGGCTTCCAGCCGCCTCCGCTGCCGGCCTTCGGCCAGGAATTGCAGACCGCCCGGCCCGAGCCAAAGGCGTTGGCCGAGGTGAGAGTGCCGGCGCCAGTGGCGACGCCGGCCGCAAACGATGTCGTATCGCGTGACCGTGTCCGTAACTATGTCGAGCAGTATGATGGCGGCGACTGCTTCTTCGTTCTTCCGGTTGCGATCAGCTCGAACGCCGCGGTCGTCGAGGGATTTGGCGCATCGACAGCGGTATTCGATACGTTCGGCAAGGCCGTCAGGCGCGACTTGGGCTTCGAAGCGTCCGTCGGCGTCAGGCAGGTCACGCCGGAGCAGTGTCCGGCGGTCAAGTTCCTGAATCAGCTCGCCAGCAACCACGCGCGGGCGCCGCGCATCAACCTCGATTCCATCGAGGTCAAGAACGGCGAGACGCTGAGCGGCACCATCGAGAATGCTACGAACCGTGTCGTCGAGCTGCTTCTGGTGTCGGATCGTGGAGAGGTGCGCAACCTGTCCTATCTGCTCAAACCCGGAACCGATTCGCTTTCCTTCTCGATCGGCATCCAGCGCAACGGCCCCGGCGACGGACCGCAATTGGTGATGGCCGTCGCCGCGCCGCAGGTTCTCGACGCGTTGCGGCAGTCCAAGCCGATGGCCGCCGATACGTTCTTCCTGGAGGCGATCAGCGAGGCCCAGCGCAACAACGTCACGATGTCCGCGGCCGCCCGCTATTTTCGTCTGAGCAGTTGAGATCAATGTGCATGCCGATCGTTTGGTCCGACATCGGTGCAGACCTGTTTGGTTGAGGAGCACGACATGCTTCGTAGAATGGGATTGCTGCAGTCAATCATCATCGGATGCGTGGTCGTCTGTACGCAAGGCGCGCTGGCGGCAGACACCGTGGTGCGGCAATTTTCCGCCGGCGCCACGTCGACCACGGTCGGCATCGCCGCGGCCAGTGAGGATGTGGAGCTGCTCGGCCCCCAAGCCCTGACGTCCGATGCGGAGGGCAATCTATTGATCCTCGATCAGATCAACCGCCGCATTCTCCGGTTCAATCCGAAGCAACCGTCGGGCAGCGATCCAAGCATCCTGAAAATGCCCGGGGACGTCCAGCCGAACGATTTGATCGTCCGCAAGAGCGATATCCTGGTCTGGGACGGCTCGATCCGTACGCTCAAGGCCAGCAATGAGCAATCAACGCGCGGCGTCGACGGCGGCGATGTCGTGCAGCTCGAGGAAGTCGTCACACGAGGCACGGACGATCCGACCGCCGTCTCGGCCTTCGCGCAGATGGGTTCGCAAGCGCCGGGAAGCGCAGCGGAGTTGCTCGATCAGAACACCCGCGCTGCCGTCATCAAGAAGAAGAGGCAGCCCGACCGGCAGTATGTCGCGTCTCGCGGCAAGGGATCGATCATTGCCGATGTCATTCCCGCCAACAAGGGTGAAAGCAGCGCCCGTATCGAAGTCCAGACCATGGACAGTCACGAGACGATCGCGCAGCTCAGCCTCCGGGTGCCTCACAGGCTCGGTACCGTCGAGTTTCTGGAAATCGACAACAATGATCGATTCTATGTGCTTGGCGAGGATGTTCCGGACTCGGGCAACAGCCGTCGACCTTCGTGGCGCGCTATGCTCCTGGTGGAGCGCTGGAAGGCGTTTACGAATTGCCGCTCGAAAACACCCCGGTGACAAGACGCTTCGTGACGGTGTCCGGTACTGGCGACGTTTACTTTCTGCGCACCACCCTGCTTGGCGTCGACGTCGTGGCGGTCGGCTTTCGTCCGCTCAAGAACGCATCTGTCATCGATCGCCGCCTGCCGCGGACGTCCAAGACCATCATCGAGACGATCTTCGACACCATTGCCGCAGCGGTGCGGCCCGCCAATCGTCAGCAGACCATCGAAACCGCGTTTGCCTTCGAGGGGTTGCAATGGAGGCTGTCGCCGGCGAATTACGGCGCCGATCCTGATACGGCCTGCACGGGCTTCGATCGCATTCGTCGTCCCTGGTATCTGCAGGGGAAGACCAATCAGGAAGTCCGCGGCGTGCCCTATTGCTGGGGCTGCCATGGCTCGCTTGCAAACTTCCGCCAACGCATCGAGGCCGGAACCAAGGCCGGAAACGTCTGCACCCACGACGCGCCGCGAGCCGATGCCGCCGGCGTGGACTGTTCCGCTTTCGTGAGCGCGGCGTGGGGGCTGTCTGTGCACTACACCACAGCCGCGATCCCGGCGATCGCTAAACAGGTGGAGAACCCCTGGGATTTGAAACCAGGCGATGCACTGAACAAGCCGGGGTCGCACGTCATGCTGTTCCTGCGATTCACGCCCGACCGCAAGGCCGAGGTGATGGAGGCCTCAACCGGCGGCTGCAATGGACGCGTCTGCCGCAATGTCTATCCGCTGGCGTCCCTGCTGCAACGCGGATTCATCCCCGTGCGATTTCGCGCTCTGGCTTCCGATGAGACGAGCGTCCCCGTGGGCGCCTATCAGGAGCCGGAATCGCCGGGCGGGCGCGCGCGGAAATCGAGAGCGGCAAAACGGCAAGCCGGCGAACGTGGTTAGGATACCAACCTTTGGTGAGATCATGAAGATGTCAGGTGTGTGGAAGATCGTTCTGACCCTGTCCCTGGTCGCGGCAGCAAGCGCCTGTTTCGACGGCGCGCGGGCGTCGAGCGAGCTCAAGCTCAGCAGCCCCGATGGCGGCGAGGTGCGGGCCCTGATGATCGGCATCGATGAGTATCAGCACGTCCGCCAGCTGAAGGGAGCGACGGCGGATGCACGCGACATCGAGTCCAGCTTGAGGACGATGGGCGTTCGCGATGTGACGGCTCTCATCAATGCGCAAGCCGGCCGCTCGGACGTCCTGCGCGAGATCAGCGCGATGGTCGAGCGGACCAAGGCCAACGATGTCGTGTTGCTGTCGATTGCCGGGCATGGCACGCAGGAGCCCGAGCGCATCAAGGGATCGCAGCCGGATGGCATGGAGGACGTCTTCCTGCTTCCCGGCTTCGAGCCAACGGCAGCGGGCTCGCAACAACGTATCCTTGGCAGCGAGTTCAATCACTTCATCCGGCAGTTCGAGTTGCGCGGCGCCAAGGTCATTTTCGTCGCCGACACATGCCATGGAGGCGGCATGGTGCGCGATATCGACCCGCGCGCGGCGGAAATGAGCTTTCGGCAAGTCCCCGGCTACACATTACTGATCGACGAACTGAAGCCGGTGTCGGGGCAGGGCGATCCGCGATCGGAGCTCGATCTCGACCATACCGCGTTTCTGGCTGCCGTCGATCGCTACACCAAGGCGCCCGAAATCCATGTTCCCGGTATCGAGGGATTGCGAGGCGCGCTGAGCTATGCGGTTGCCCGGGCGATCGAAGGCAGCGCCGATGCCGATCACGATGGCAAGGTCACGCTCAAGGAGCTTTTCGCCAACATCCGGCAAGTCGTGTACCAGCTCTCCGATCAGCGGCAAAACGTCGTCACCACCAACTCGCCGAGCCGGTCGCCGGACACCGAGGTGGCCTTCGCTTTCACCCGCGGCATCGCGCTGACCCAAGGGACGGGGCAAGGGACGGCGCAAGGGGTCGCGCAAGGCGCGGGGCCAGGGTCCCGGCCGCCGTCGCCTCAGCCCGCCGCGCCCGCAAGCCTCACCAACAACATCGTATCTGCCTTGTTGCCCCGCGCGAATGAGCAGAAAGCGGCGCCGACTGGCGCGCCGATCCGGCTGGCCGCGCTGGATGGCAACGCGGATTACTTTCGTACCTTGAAGACCCGCGACTCGACGCTTCAGGCCGTGCAGCCAACGGACAATCCCGACCTGATCTGGGATCCGTCGTCGCATGACGTCATCGCCTGGGGCGACGTCGTCGCCTATGGCGTCGACCTGGCGGATCTCCCGAACATCATCGAGCGGACGACCGCGATGCGCTCGCTCAAGAGCATGGCGACCCAGTCGCCTCAGGTTCTGCGTGTCTCGCCGGACGACCGTGTGCATCACCGCAGTCAGGTGGTCGAGATAGAGCTGTCGGAAGTGAAGGGACGAGCGGTGGTATTGTTCAACATATCCAGCGATGGAACCGTTCAGCTGCTGTATCCGAAAGGCACTGATACGCCATCCGCCGTATCCGCCAGCATGCGCGTGTCGTTGCGTGTGGGCGAGCCGTTCGGCGCCGAACAGATCATTGCCGTGACGTCGCAGCAGCGCATGATCGATCTCGAAGACATTCTTCTGCAGTTCAATCGCCGGCGTGCGTCCGGCCAGATCGTCAAGAGCCTTGCTCGATACGTGCCGGCCGACGCGCGCATCGGTTCGGTCGGGTTCTTTACCGCGCCATGACCGTTCCCGGCGACAACAGGACGCGGGCGTGCAGGTCGACGTTGGGATGCGCTCTCGGCGCAATGCTGGCATCGGTTGGCGGGGCGACTGCAAATCCGGCGGCGATCCCCTCCACACGGGCTGCGTCTGCCGAAGCTGCTTTCGAGCGCGCCGTGATTTCAGGATTGCGCTCGACCCAAGCTGAAACAGCCGTCGTGAGGATTGCACAAAACGCCTCGGATGGCGCCGCCGGCATGGCCAGCGTGCCCAACGGCGCGAGCCTCTCGCTGCAGATGAGCCCGGAGCAGTCGGTCGACGTCGGCACGAAAATATCGTTTCGGGTCAGCGCGAAGAAGGCCGGTTATGTCCTGCTGGTCGATATCGATGCCGAAGGCAGAATGTCGCAGATATTTCCCAGTCCGGAGATGATTGCGCAGTCGCCGGAGGCGGCTACCAATTTCATCAAGCCCGGACAGGAACTGCTGATCCCGAACGCGGCAGCCAAGACGCATGGGTTCGAATATGTCGTGACACCGCCCTCGGGTACGGCGACCGTCGTGGCAATCCTCAGCGACCGGAGGGTTCAAATCCTGGATTTGCCGGACAGCGTGCAGGCGCGGGGGTCCGGACCCGATATCGTCACCCATCTCAGCCAATGGACGAACGAGTTGCGCGTGCCGGACGCCGGCACCGGCAAGCTTCAGCCGAGCAACTGGTCTTTCGACATCAAGACATATTCGATCACGCAGTAGTCTTCCTGCGTCATTAGTCCCTCATGGTGACGAGGCAATCCCTCATGGTGAGGAGGCACGTTAGCGCCGTCTCCGGACATGCTTCACATCGCCGCGAGAACCATGAGGCCCGGGTATCCGATTTCGGGCCTCGTCCTTAGACGCTTGCTGGCGCAAGCTCCTCAGGATGAGGGGATAGAGTCCGTTATGACGCGGTAAGAGTAGGGCGGGTTTGAGGACGTTCTAGATCCGCATGTGCGTTTCGATCCGTGCCGCGGCATCAGCATCGACATTGGCCCGGTCGACGATCTCGCCGCGCTTGAAGACGAGATAGCGGCCCGCGATACCGAGCGCGAAAGGCAAATGCTGCTCGATCACGACCATCGACGTCCCGATCTCGCGCCGGACCTGGGTCAACACGTTCGATAGGCGATCGACCAGTGAGGGTTGCAGGCCTTCGGTGACTTCGTCCAGCAGCAACACCTCCGGCCGTGCCATCAACGCGCGTGCGACGATCAGCATCTTCTGTTCGCCGCCCGAGAGCGTACCGGCGCGCTGGCGCAGGCGCTGCGTCAGCACCGGAAACCATTGGCCGACCTGATCGAGCGTTGCATCGAAATCGCGATCGGACAAAATACCGAGCCTGAGATTGTCGCGGATCGAGAGATCCTGAAACAGCGCCTGCTCCTGCGGCACATAGACGAGACCGCGCCGGCGTTTCAGATGCGGCGGCACGCGGGTGACGTCCTGTCCCGAGAGGCGGATGGTGCCGCGCCAGGCTGGCAGGAAGCCCAACACCGTCTTCAGGAGCGAGGTCTTGCCCATGCCGTTCCGGCCGACGATCGCGAGCACCTCGGATTTTGCCAGCGCAAAGGACACGTCGCTCACGACCTGCGACGTGCCATAGCCGCTCGCCAAACCCTCGACTTCGAGCGCGGCGGTCATGCCGCGGCCTCCGCGGCGGGCTGGCCTGTATAGATCTCGCGCACCAGTGCGCTGTTGACCACCTCGTCAACGGAGCCATCGAGGGCGATGCGGCCCTGATGCAGCACGATGATGCGAGAGGATATCTCGCAAACGAAATCGAGATCGTGCTCCACCAGCAGGATGCAGATCCGATCGCGCGCCACCAGCGTGGTCAGGATGTCGGCAAAACCCTGCCGTTCGGCGCGGGTCAGGCCGGCCGTCGGTTCGTCGAGCAGCAGCACCTCCGGCTCCAGTGCGAGCACCATGGCAAGCTCGAGCGCCTGCTTCAATCCGTGGCTCAGATTGCGCGCTTCCTCGTTCAAGCGCTCGGCAAGGCCGGATCGCTCCAGCACGGCAATCGCGGCGGCCGGCAATTCCAGGACCGCCGATGTCGAAACCAGCGATGGGGTCGCGTGCTGGGTGCGTGCGACGCGCAGGCATTCGGCGACCGTCAGCGTCTCGAACACCGATGCCGTCTGGAATTTGCGGCCGAGGCCGAAGCGGACGATACGGTCCGGCGGCAAATGGTCGATCGGCTGGCCCGCGATGGCGACGTCGCCGCGTCGAGCGTTCGCGTCCGTCCGACAAGCACCGGATCAGCGTCGTCTTGCCGGCGCCGTTCGGTCCGACGAGGCTGAGCAGTTCGGCGCGATGCGCGGTGAATTGGACGCCGTCGAGGACGGAGAGGCTGCCGAAATGCTTGCCGAGCCCGCGGACCTCGATCGCGATTTCGCTTCTGTCGTCGGTCACGGTATGTGTTGCGAGCGGTTGAAGGTGAATGGCATCAGTTGGCCGGAACTTGATGAAGCCGCGCACGAGTTTCTTGAAGACGCCGACGAGGCCGTCCGGAAAGGCGAGGATGACGGCGATCAGTGCGAGGCCGATGATCAGTTCCCAGACGTAAGGCAGGCTGCCGGAGAGATAGGCGCTGGCGACCTCGATACTCAGCGCGCCGACGATCGCACCGATGACCGTACCGCGGCCGCCGAGCGCCACCATGATGATCAGCCGCGTGCCGAATGTGAAGCTTGCATTCTCTGGTGCCGCGACCGCGCCGAATGCGGCATAGCCGAAGCCGGCGAGGCCTGCGACGAGGGCGGTCAGGACCAGCACGATGATGCGGGTGCGCGACGTGTCGATGCCGAGATAGGTGCAGCGGGCGTCATTGTCGCGCAGGGCGGTCAGAAACCGGCCGGTGTCGCTGCGCATCACGATCAGCGCGACGATGGCGACCGCGATCAGGCTGAGGCCGGCGAGGCGAAACCAGGTCTCGAAGTCCAGATCGAACGACTCGAAGCCGACCAGGCCGCTCGACGAGCCGGTGAACGTGCCGCCAGAATAGAGAATCTGCACCAAGACGATCGGAACGACGAGGGATACGATCGAGGCATAGAGCGGCGTCGAGCCCGGATAAAATGACAGCCAGCCGGTGAGACCGGCGACGACGGCCGTGATCGCGAGCGTCGCGCCGAGCGCCAGCAGTGCCTGCCAGGTTCCGAAGCCGTATTCGGTGAAGGTAATCGCCAGTGCATAGACGCCGATGCCGAAGAACGCCGACTGGCCGAAGGTCAGCGTGCCGCAATAGCCCCACATGATATCGACGGTGATGGCGGCGATCGCAACGAAGAAGGCGCGGATCAGGATGTTGACCAGATAGGTGTCGAGAAATGACGGCGCGATGACCACGATCCCAGCCATCAGCAGCACGAGCACCGCGAGCGCCAATTTTGCGGAAAGTCCACTGGTCGCCGGTGGGACGGCTGTCTCGTTCATCTGCCGGGCGTCAGGCACGCGCAAAGCCCTCCGGCCGGATACGCAGCACGACCGCTGCCAGGATCGCGATCGTCAGGCCGCCGAGGATCGGATTGACGAAGGTCGACACGATCACCTGGCATCCGCCGAGCACGAGACAAGACACCGCAAGCGCCAGCAGCGATCCGCCCGATACCATCACGAGCATGAAGGCGCTGATCAGCCATGGCAGGCCCATGTTCGGATCGACGCTCGACAGCGGCGTGATCAGCGCGCCGGACAGCGCGGCAAGCCCGCTGCCGATCGCGAAGGTGACAAGGCGAACACGCGCGCTGTTCACGCCAAGCCCCTGCGCCAGCATCTCGTTCATGATGACCGCGCGAGTCGAAAGGCCGAGGCGCGTGCCGCTGAGCAGGCCGGTGAAGATCAGCCCGATGATCACGGCGGCGGCGATCATGACGATGCGGTAGGCGGAATAGTCCAGGCCCGCGAAATCAATCGTTCCCGTAATCGGCGCCTGGACGAACTGGACTTCGCGGCCGAAGGCCAGCGTGATGAGCTGCCCGATGACGATACCGAGGCCCCATGTCGCGAGGATCGCATCGAGCGGGCGGTGATAGAGCCGCCGCACGATGATTGCCTCGGTCAAGGCGCCGCAAGCCGCGCCCGCGACGAAGGCGAGCGGCAGGACGAGCACCCAGGGCAATCCGAGCTGTGCGCCGACCAGCGCGGCATAGCCGCCGACGGTCAGGAAGGCGGCATGCGCGAAGTTGATGATCTTCATCACGCCGAACACGATGAGAAGTCCGGACGAGATGATGAAAAGCAGCGCCGCCGTCGTGACGGCATCGAGCGCGACGGTCAGCATGGTGGCTCCGGGTGGGCGTGCCTGAGATCCGTTGTATTCGGCCTCACGCACATTGTTCTCGTTTCCAAGTGCGATCAAGAAATAGGTTGCAATCTGTTCGTCATTGCGAGGAGCAAAGCGACGAAGCAAGCCAGACTATCGCCGCGGTGATTTCCTGGATTGCTTCGCGGAGCCTGTCATCGGGCGCGCATTCGCGCGACCCGGTGGCTCGCAATGACGATCATATGCTGCTTGATCGGTTACAGTCTCAGGATTTCGGCGGGCACTGGGCGCCCGGATCGACGTTCTGGAAGCTCTGGATCACCTTGACGCCGCCATCAGCCTGCACTTCGCCCAGATACATCGTGAGCGGCGCATGACGCTGCTTGTTCATCTGGATCTTGCCGCGCGGCCCGTCGACGGACACCTCCTCCAGCGCCTTCAGCACCTTGGCCTGATCCGTGCCGCCGGCCTTCTCGACCGCGGCCTTGTAGGCATAGACGGCCTCATATTCCGGTACCGAGAGGTCGTTCGGCGTCTTCAGGTCCGAACCGAACTTCTTGCCCATGGCCGCGAGGAACGTCTTGTTCGCCGGCGTATCGATGCCGGTCACGTAGGATGCGGAGATATAGATGCCGGTGGCGTCCGCGCCCATGCTCTTGGCCGTGCCTTCGTCGACCGCGAGATTGCCGTAAGGAAGATTGACGCCCGCCGCGCGGAGCTGCTTGGTCAGCGTCACATTCGGCGCGCCGCCGGCCGTCGAAGTGATGATCGCGTCAGCGCCCGAAGCCTTCAGCTTGGAGATGATCGATGTCCAGTCGGAGCCGTCCATCGGCAGATATTCCTCGCCGAGCACCTTGCCGCCCGTCTTCTCGATATAGGCCTTGGTGAAGGACAGCATGCCGCGGCCGAAGGCGTAGTCCGACCCGATCAGGAAGTATTTCTTCGCCTTCTTCTCCTTGTTGAAATAGTCGACGATCGGCGGCACCTGCTGCTCAGGCACCCAGGCGTTCACGTAGAGATAGGGGCTGCAGGACTTGCCTTCGTAGAACGAGGTGTAGATGAAGGGGGTCTTGCCGCGGGCCACGATCGGCAGGCCGGCGTTGCGCGCGGCGCTCGTCTCCATCGAGATCAGCACATTGACCTTCTTCTGGAAGATCAGCGCGTCGAAGGCTTTCTGTGCGCCGGCGGCGCCCGAGCCGTCGTCGGCGACGTCGAGCGCCAATGGGCGACCGAGCACGCCGCCCTTGGCATTGATCTCCTCGACCGCAAGCTCGGCGGACTGCACCACCGAGGGTGCCACGACCGAATTTGCGCCGGAGAGACCGACCGGCACACCGATCCGGATCGGATCAGCCGCCATGGCAGGTGACATCACCGCGACGGCGGCGAGCGAGGTCAGAAATAAACGCGAACGCATGGATTAATCCTCCGTGTGATTGTGTTCGAAAAATTGGCCTTCATTCTTGAGCAGGATCCACGTTCCGGATCACGCTCAGTACCAACCGCGCTTGATGTCGCTGCCGAGCATCTCGCCGTAGAGATCGGAGCGGCGGTCGCGCAGCACCTGGTTGAAAGCGTTCCAGTTCCGCGCGCGCCGCGCTTCGCCGAGCGCGACATCCGCAATCACGATCTCTTCCTTGTCGCGGCTTGCGGGACCCGCGACCGGCCAGCCGGTATGGCCGACGATCAGGCTCTGGCCCTCGAAGGGCTGACCGCGTTCGGTGCCGACGCGGTCGGCGCAGGCGATATAGATCGAATTGGAATGCGCGGCCGCCATCGCAAGGATGTTCGCCATCGCCTCGCGGCCCGGCGCCTGGCCTGGAATCGGCACCCAATTGGTCGGCACGCAGACGATGTCGGCGCCCTGCAACGCGGCGAGGCGATAGGTCTCGGGAAACCAGCCGTCGTAGCAGATCGCCATACCGATGCGGCCGATTGCGGTGTGGTACACCGGAAAGCCGAGATCGCCCGGCTCGAAATAGAGGTTCTCTTCGTTCCAGAGATGGACCTTGCGGAACGTGCCGATGGTGCCGTTCGGCCCGATCAGCACCGCGCTGTTGAAGAGCTTGCTGCCGTCGCGTTCGCAGATGCCGGCGACCAGATGCAGCTTGTGCCTGGCGGCGACCTCGCTCCAGGCCTTGACGGTCGGCCCGTCGGAGATCGGCTCCGACAGCGCGAAGGCTTCCTCGCGCGACTCGAACATGTAGCCGGTGTTGGACAGCTCCGGCAGCACGACCAGTTCAGCACCTTGCTCGACTGCGCGATTGATCAGGCCGATGCTGTGCGCGACGTTGCCCTCGACCTTTCCGATCACCGGCTGCATCTGGATGCAGGCGATCCGTACCTTCGTGTCATCGTCTTTCGACAAGGCAAGCGACTCCCTCGCGCGACGCGTCTTTCGCCTGCGCCAAATAAAAAGCCCCCGAATGCGCCAAGCGGCGCAATCCGAGGGCTACACAGCCTTTATGTCACATGGCCGACCGGCCATGACGCGCACAACTTCACGCGCGCGTTAGCCTCAAGTAATTCCCAATGCCTTCCTCAAGTCAACGGCCAAAGCTGCAAAAAGATCAGGCCGCTTTTGCTCAAGCGATGAGCTACGTCAGCGCGGTACCGGCGCATCGAGAACGCCAAGCCCGCCAAGCATTTCCTGCGCGTTGATGATCGAAACGGCGATCTCGGCCATGGTCAGCCGCTTCTGCGTCGCCTGTTGCCGGATCAATTCATAGGCTTCGAACTCGCTGATCTTCTTCAGGCCGACCAGGATCTTGACTGCCTTGTCGACGTCACGACGGGCCTTGAGGGTCTCTTCGAGCTTCGCAACCTTGCCTTCGAGCCGCCGCGTGTAGCCGCGCAGCGACCGGGCGAGCACGAGCGAGGAGAGGATGCCGAAGGAGCGGATCGGCTTGTTGACGACGCCATGGGCGTTGCTGTCGAGCAGCCGCTTCAGGATCGTCGGATTTTCGTAATCGACGATCGCGACCAATGTCGGCGCATGCTCGTTCGATGTTGCCGGGAATATCGGAGTCTTCGGAGCCGTCGACGAACTGGAAAACCGTATCGATATCCTGCGGAATGGTTGCCGGCGGCGGCCAGACGCCGCGGACGTTGCAGCCGATCCGCTTGAGCTGATCGATCAAGGCTTCGCCTTCGGCGTCGCGCGGGTGAATGACGAGAACGCGCGCCCCGCGAAGCTCCTCGATGAGACGACGGACGCCGGGTTTCATGCGGTCACCGCTTCTTCGGTCAGCCAGCGTCCGCCGATCGGAGAGACCGACAGATACGGGTCCGGCTTGATCGGACTCTTTCCCTCCCAGACGATATCGAATTCGCCGTCCGCGCGCACCTGACCGATCCGCGGCGTAAGCCAGATATGGTTGTTGTCAGGGTCGATCTGGATCGGTCCTTCCGGCGCCTCAAGGCTGAGCCCGAGCGCCGCGTCAACCAGCCGCTGCGTGTCGAGACTGCCGGCCTGGGTCAGCGCCTTCTCGAACAGCTTGACCTGCGCGTAGGCGCCGGCGCTCCACATGCTCACAGGCCGGTCGGCGCCGAAAGCGTCGGCGAAGGCCTGCTTGAAGCGGCTGTTGCTGTCCCGTTTCAACGAGCCGAAATAGCCCGACGCCGTGAGATGGCCGGCACAGAATTCCGGCCCGATCTCGCGAATTTCGCCTTCCGCCATGGTCAGGCTTGCGATCGGCATGCGCGCCGGATCAAAGCCCATCTTGTGAAACAGCCGGTAGAATCGTTGCGCCGAGCGGCCGACAATGGTCGAGAACACGACGTTAGGCGAGCGCATGCGAATGAGCTCGAGCGCCCGCGTCAGCTCGGCTTCGTCTGCGTCCATCGCGACATATTGCTCGCCGGCCACCTGACCGGCGTAGGACTCGACCAGGTCGCGCATGATGCGGTTGGATTCGCGCGGATAGATATAGTCGGAGCCGATCAGATAGACGCGCGGCCCATATTTCCGGACGATATACTCGGCCAGGGGAAAACTGTTCTGATTGGGCGCTGCGCCGGTATAGATGACATTCGGCGAGTATTCGAAGCCCTCATAGAGCGACGGATACCATAACAGCCCGTTGCGCCGTTCGATGGCTTGCAGCACCGCCTTGCGCTCGGACGATGTCGAGCAGCCGAAGATCACCGAGGCGCCGTCCTCGGTCAAAAGCCGATCGGCCATCTTGCGATAGGTCTCGGGGTTCGAGCCGGGATCGTAGGCGACGACCTCGATCTCGCGGCCGAGAATGCCGCCGGCATTATTGATCTCCTGGATCGCGAGCGCGGTGCCGAAGAAATGCTCGGATTCCGAGACCGCCATCAATCCGGTGCGCGAAAACAGCACGCCGACGCGCCAGACGTCGCGATCGGATTGTTTCGCGGGCCGTCCCGCCGTCATCATTGAACCGTCTCCAGCGCTGGCAGGCAGGGGAAGCAGGAGGCCTGCTCAGCTTTCGATTGCAATTAAGCGGCTCGTTCGCGGCTTGGCAACTGTTCGGCCATTCCGTCATGCTCCAAGGGACCGGACCCGGAATCTCGAGATTCCGGGTTCGATGCTGCCGCATCGCCCCGGAATGACGGGCACGGAAACAGATACCGCCCTGCGGACAGCGATCAGCGCATGTAACGGATGGAGGCAAAACGGCCCAGACAGGCGCCGCGCGACTGCTTGGCACCTTCTACCGATGCCTGGCTGGATCCGAAATCCTGACGCAGGGGTTTGTCCAGCGGTGCCTGCGCGCGGCCATCGTGGCGGCTTTCCGACAGCTTGTCGAGCAATGCCCGCAGGCGCTGGTTCTCGATCTCGAGCTCCCGCAGATGATGAAGGGCGGGGGAGGTCAGGCCGCCATAGCGTTTGCGCCAACGATAAAAGGTTCGAAGCGAGATGCGGGCCGTGCTGCAAATTTCGGCAATCGAGATGCCGGCATCTGCCTCTTCGAGAAGGAACAAAATTTCGTGCTCTGTGTGCTGAGAGCGGCGCATCGCCGTAGACCCTCATACGTGGTCGACTTGGGTATATCGCACAAAATCCAGTCGCTTGATAGGGGCGCCATGCTTGCGCGCATGGCAAGAGGCAAGCCGTCCCGCACTTCGGACCAAATGGCAAAAGTGACATCAGGTCCCGACAGGCAAAGTCTTTTGCCGACCGCTTGAGCACGCCTGAATACTATTTGGCGTTGCCTGACCCAATGCCGTGATCTGAAATCAAACCCGACTTGGCGCGGCGGTGCTGACGACGTCGGTTGCGACGCCGGCCATTATCCGTCCGACGCATGAGGCCCATTGCCGCTATATCGCCATCTGAAATCATAACAAGGGAGCACGCCCATGTCGCGCCGTCACGAAATCTCCTCCGCACCCGAGAACATGGTCTGGGGCTATCTCGACAGCACCACACCACCGGTCCTGGAGGTCGCATCCGGCGACACCGTCACGCTGCATTCCTTCCCGGCGGGCGGCAAGGAGTGCCTGCCGGAGGATCGCAGCCTGGTGCCGGCCGATTACCTGCTGGCGCTGGACACGCTGGCGCAGGGTCCGGGCCCTCACTTCATCACCGGGCCGGTCTATGTGAAGGGCGCAAAGCCCGGCGACGTTCTTCAGGTCGATATCATGAGCGTCAAGGTCCGGCAGGACTGGGGCTTCGTGTCGATCCTGCCGCTGCTCGGCACTTTGCCGGACGAGTTCACTGAGTACGAAACCATTCATCCGAAGGTCGATCATGAACGCAATGTCTGCGTGATGCCGTGGGGACTGGAGATTCCGCTCGACCCGTTTTTCGGCATCATCGCCACCGCGCCGCCGCCGGCCTGGGGACGCTGTGGGTCGCCTGTGCCACGCTGCTTCGGGGGCAACATGGACAACAAGGAGCTGCGTCCTGGAACGACGCTTTATCTGCCGATCTACAATGAAGGCGCGCTGTTCTTCGCGGGCGACGGTCACGGCGTGCAGGGCGACGGCGAGGTCTGCATCACGGCCCTGGAGACCGGCGTGACCGGCACGTTCCGTCTCACCGTGCGCAAGGACATGGAGCTGTCGTGGCCGTTCGCTGAAAGCGCCACGCACCTGATGTCGATCGGTCTCGACGAGGACCTCGACGATGCGGCCGAGCAGGCGGTGCGTGAAATGGTCAAGCACATCTGCGAACGCACCAATCTGTCGCGCAACCAGGCCTACATGCTCTGCTCGCTGGCAGGAAATCTGCGGGTCACTCAACTCGTCGACGGCAACAAGGGCATTCATATGCTGCTCCCGAAATCCTATTTGTGAGCGCCCACGGAGGTTCCCTGACGACCCGCTGCTCACTCCGGGCTCGTGCTCGCGGAGTTGATGCGCTACCATCGATGTGAATCATCGAATGGGAGTGGAAGCAGGCAATGGCACGGGTTCGCTGTATCACCGAGATGGGCATGGGCGTCGATGTTCACGGCAAGGACGCGACCAAGGCGGCGAAGCGCGCGGTCTCGGACGCGATCCGTCATTCCAGCCTCGGCTTCGTCCGCTTCGTCGGCAAGACGCCGCACGACATGTTCGTCGACGTCACCATCGGCGTGCCGAACCCCGAGGCCGTCGATACCGCGGCGGTGGCGAAGGAGCTGCCCTATGGCACGGTGACCGTCACGGCGGTGAAAGGCGGACTCGAGATTCCGGCCGAGCAGGGCAGTGACGCGATCGTCATCGCCAATGCCGCCGTGCTCGTCAGCCTTGATGACGGCAAGGCGGGTTAGGCGCCGCGACAGAGGCGCTTGTCTGATTCAATTGTCAAAGAGCCGCAAGAAGACACGTATCCACGGTCTCGCGGTGCGGATCGCACCCGAGTTCTGTCTTGGTCGTGTCCCTCGAAAGCAACGAGGGCGCAGGGAATGCCGGGTGCTGGCCGCACCCATGGTCCGCGTGCAATAAAAAGCACGCGGCAGAACCACAGGTTCAGCCGAAACATCCGGCATTCCCTGCGCGGTGGTTTTAACGGTGTCCTTCGTGCTCTCCCCGGTGACCAGACTTTGTTGTCACCGTCACCCGCAAAACGCGAAAGCGTTTTTGCGAACTTAGCGCCAGCCTTGGGGCGCCAGGACCACACGACTTCTCCGTCCGCCATTTCGCCAGTCGTCTCGCGCAAAAGCGCCTGACGCGACAGCGTCCACCGCATCCCCGCCTCGCGTGTCGTGACGATCGCGCGTACGCCCCTCTTGCTTGAGGCGGGATGCGATGAGGAAGCCAGCGAATTAAGGGAATGCAAAGCGGAATATTTTTTGCGCGAGGACTGGACGACCCAAATCAGCTTGAACGACCACGCAAATTTCGATTTTTGGCGCAGCCGGATTTGAACGTCCCGAGGCCGCCTCGTGCGACATGATCCCTAACAATCGAACTGATTTGCCCGACAGGCAACGGGCCAGGGCATGTACTCGGAAAAGCAACAAGACACCTTTGGGGCCGTCTGCTCAGCCGCCAGCGGCGCCAGAGCGGATCGAAAGCTTTCGCAAAGCACGCCGCGTACCGCGACGAGTGCCGGGTTAGCTGGCAGCCGATTTCGCCGCCACGAAGGCTCGACCGAGTACTTTCTTGTCTGATCGGCCAATGACACCGCTCGCGAGCGGCCCTCGTCGTTACATCTGTAATGCGTTTGCCCAGCGGCGAAATCGTTCTGTAGTCGGGCTCGGTCTAACTTTTAACAGAACGGTGGGGGGATATTTATGAATATCAACAACTTGCAAAACAAACCCGCCGCGCGCGCTGACTTGCGCATTTCTGTCGGCGAGGCCGCCGCATTTAATTCAAGTGCCGAATTCGCGCTTCCTGCCGCAAAGCGTTCACTGACGAGGGACGACTATAGGACTCTTGCCTTTTCCGCGCTCGGCGGCGCCCTGGAATTCTACGACTTCATCATTTTCGTTTTCTTTGCCCAGGCGTTGGGACAATTGTTCTTTCCGCCGGAGATTCCGGACTGGCTGCGCCAGGCGCAGACCTACGGCGTCTTCGCTGTCGGCTACTTTGTACGTCCATTGGGTGGGATGTTTATCGCCCATTTTGGCGACCTGCTCGGCCGAAAGCGGATGTTTACCTTCAGCATCTTGATGATGGCCGCCGCGACAACGGGGATGGGCTTGCTGCCGGTCTATGCCCAGCTTGGCGTATGGGCCCCGATCGCACTCATCTTCCTGCGCATGGTACAGGGCGCGGCGGTGGCCGGCGAGATACCCGGTGCGTGGGTCTTTGTGTCCGAGCACGTTCCGGCAAACCGCATCGGCTTTGCCTGCGGCACCCTGACGGCGGGGCTGACCGCCGGGATTCTGCTTGGTGACACGGTCGCGACGACGATCAACAGCCATTTTACTGCGGCCGAGATTTCGGCTTGGGCTTGGCGGCTGCCCTTCGTATTCGGCGGCATACTTGGCCTATGCTCGGTCTATTTGCGCCAGTTGCTGCAAGAAACCCCAATCTTCAGGGAGATGCAGGCACAAAAGGCGCTGGCAGCCGAGCTGCCGCTAAAGGCTGTACTACGCGATCATCGCGGCGCGGTGATTGTGTCGATGTTGCTGACCTGGCTCCTTGCCGCAACGATCGTGGTCATCATCCTGATGACGCCGTCATTGCTGCAAAAATTGCACGGGGTGCCAATGGCCGCGGCCCTGCGGGCGAATAGCGTCGCCACTTTGTGCCTGGGGGTCGGTTGCATCATCGCTGGCGCGATCATTGACCGATTGGGCGCCGGGCGTTTCTTTGCCGTCGGTAGCCTTCTCCTCGGCGTTAGCACCTGGCTGTTCTACACCAAGGGTGTCGCCGAGCCCTCCCTTCTGCTGCCGCTCTATGCGCTGACCGGTTTGCTCGTCGGCGTCAGCGCCGGCGTCCCCTACGTCATGGTCCATGCGTTCCCGGCAGCGGTCCGTTTCAGCGGTCTGTCCTTTTCCTACAACGTCGCCTATGCAATCTTCGGCGGGTTGACGCCTATCTTTGTCTCTTTGCTGTTGCCGTTGGAGCCTTTGGCGCATCTTTATTACCTGTTGGCCGTCTGCGCGCTGAGCTGTGCGGTAGGACTGGCATTGTGGCGCGGCGAGCAGCGTGAGAGGAAGAAAGCGCTATTGCCCTCTCGCCCTGGCGAACATTAGGCGGCTCAGTCGTCTTTGCGATGCGGGAAGGCCCACCGACCGGATATATCAATGCAGGGTGGTTGCGGGTCTGTCATGTCTATGATGTCGGTCAACAGCTGAGGTCTGCAACGGGTCAGAATCGGCAAGCGTCTGGCCGAAGCTATATCCGACCCCCGATATGCGGCGCGGCGATGCCCTGTCAGCGTTTCGGGATCGAGTTCCGTGGTGGCGCGCCTGCCGAGAGCATCTTTCGCGAGATGATCCGAGAAGAGATCAGAAGATGCCTGGCGGAATGAAGTCGCCGCGACAAGCCCCATCCGGTTTACTCATAACAGCGGACATTGAGCCGAGAGGCAACCCCGCTTTCCGAAGACCTTCGATCAGGAGCTTCGCTTTTGATTGGCCGCCCCGGGCGATCCATGCCGATATCGTAAAGCTGGGATCTGCCTCGAGCAGACGAGCCGCCGCCTCTCTTGCCTCAGCGCCACGTCCGAGGTGGGCGAAAGCGGAGGCAAGACAGCGATAAGCTGGCGGAAACCAGGGGTTTTGACGTCGGGCCCTCTTCCCTGCCACGATTGCCTCGTCAAAGCGAGCAAGCTCGATAAGGACATATCCCATCCCAGTAAGTGTCGAGTGCAGCCCTGGGTCTACCGGGCTCATGCGAATGGCGCGTTCGAAGCTCGGGAGTGCTTCCTCCGGCAGCCCCGCAACTCTATAGACCCAGCCCCTGCGGCTCCATGCGAGAAACGAGTTTGGGTTGAGCGCGACCGCACGGTCAGCGATTTCAATCGCACGTTCGCAATCGCCGATGATGTACGCCAAGGTGAAGCCGGCCCACGCTAACGTGTCTGGATCACCATCGTCGACACTTAATGCCAAGCGAAGCAGCCGACCCGCTTCGTTGCGCTCGAATTGAGGATCGATCGCATAGGCCCAAAGGACGTTGGCGGCGTGACAATAGGCTCCCAGAGCAGCGGCACGGCCGAACCCGGGATCCAGCTCCAAAGCGCGATGAGCCAGCCTTGTCGCCTCGGCCACCGCTTCCGAGGACGCCATAGAAAATTTCTGCGTAGCTCGGAGAAAAAAGTCATAGGCAGCGAGGTGTTCTGGACCCTGCCGCGTCGCGATGCCAATCTCTGTTTGCAGCAATTTTGGATGGATGGCCGAGACAACGGCGAGCGCTACTTCGTCCTGGAGCGCGAAAACGTTCGTCAGGTCGCGCTCAAAACTGTCAGTCCAAATGTGCGTACGCGTCGATGCATCAATGAGTTGGCCCGTGACTCGAACCCTCCCTGACGCCTTTCGCACCGACCCCTCAAGGACATAGCGCACACCAAGCCTGCGTCTGACCTCCCTGATATCGGCGGCTTTACCTTTGAACGTAAAGCTCGAATTACGAGCGATCACGAACAACCACTCGAACCGCGAGAGCGCGGTAATGATCTCCTCAACCATTCCGTCAGCGAAGTATTCCTGTTCGGGGTCTCCGCTCATGTTCTCAAATGGCAGCACGGCGATAGACGGCTTGTGGGGGATCGGAGGCGTCTCATCAAGATATGCCTCACCAAATGCCGCCGTTTCATACGCTCTGATTGGTTCTTGAATGTTCTTGGCCTTCTGCGGACCAAGATCCGTCAGCGTGACCGGCAAGACTTTCCGAACCTGATCGTACGTCGCGCCTGAGATGCACACAGTTCCCGGCTTCGCAATGGACTGCAGCCGCGCGGCAATGTTCACCACGTCGCCGAACAGTTCCCCACTGCGCACCATCACGTCCCCAATGTGAATACCGATGCGAAAGCTGATGCGCTTGTCCGCGGGGAGACTGGCGTTCGTTTCGGCGAGTGCCGTCTGCGCCTCGAGTGCGCACTGAACCGCCTCAGCCGCACTCCTGAAATTCGGCAAGCACACTGTTGCCAGCCGTGTTGACTACACGGCCGCTATGTCCCGCAATAAACCTGCCGAGGATTTCATGCCGTTCGGCCAGCCCTTTGCGCGCGCCGACGCCGTCAACACCCATGAGGCGGCTGAAGCCGGCAACGTCCGCAGCCAGAATTGCCGCAAGCCGCCGTTCCACGCGATCGTTCGCCAAAATGGTTTCCCCCCTCCAGAAGATTGCTGGATTGGTCCGACGGCTTACCAGCCCACCAGCCAGCAAAATAGTCGAGATTTGTTACGGCCGTAACATGGCCCGCGAGGCGTCGGGTCGGCGCCGTCGCGCAGCGTGCGAAAGGCGCGCACGTGAGAGGCAACGGCCATGGTGCGTAGATCCGAAGAGATTGCCGGTCTCTGCCGCGATGGCGGTGCTCGAGCAGCAGCAGCGTGTTCGTGATCGGGCGATATCGTGGCGGCGAGTTCTCATCGGGTATCGACGCGGCGGATGATGTCAGCAGATTGCGTAAAGCGTTCGCCGGCGGCGTCATGACGAACGAGATCGAGGTCGTCGCTCGGTTGCTGGAGCGCCGGTGAAGCCGAGGCCTCGCAGCCTGCGAGCTCGAAATTCGGGCGGTCGATCGCAAGTCCGATTTTGTCCACGACCCGCAGATCGTCTCTTGTAGAAGCTCCCGACGGGGCTACTATCGCACCGATTTCGAATCGGCCTTTCTTTTCGCCATGACATCCAGCGGCCGGATGCATTTCCACCCCGACACCTTGCGCCAGCGCGCGGGCGACAGGGTGTTCGCGCGTGGCGAAGCCTATTATGAAAACGACCATGTTCGGATTCTGGTCATTGAACCGACCCGAGTGCTGGCGCATGTGAGCGGCAGCGAGGACTATCGCACCGAGTTGATCGGGCGTGGCAGAAATCTGGGCGGTCAATGCTCTTGTCCGGCTTACGAGGATTGGGGCTTCTGCAAGCACATGGTCGCGGTCGGTCTGGCGGCCAATGCCGTCGCCGACGACGAAGTGGCGGGCGGAGGGACGCTGGTGCGAATCCGCGACCATCTGAAGGCGAAGGGCGTCGATGCGCTTGCGGACCTGATCGTGATGCTGGCGGAGCAGGACATTCATCTGTTCCGCAAGCTCGAGCTGGAAGCTGCGACGTCGCAGGCCGACGATACCACGGTCGAAGCGCGGTTGGGAAAAGCGGTCGACGATGCGACCCGCCTGGAGCACTACATCGACTATGCATCCTTGTCCGATTGGATCGCCGAGGTCGATGAGGTCCTGGGCGCCATCGAGGCGCTGCCGAGCGCACGGGCCGAACTTGCGTTCAGGCTCGCCGAGCGGGTCATCGACCGGATCGAGCAAGGTTCGGAAAATATCGACGATCCGGATGGGCAATGCGGTGAACTGCTGGAGCGTGCAGCGGACATTCACCTCGCCGCGGCGGCCGTCTTCAGGCCGGAGCCGGTGCAGTTCGCGCAAGCACTGTTCAAGCGTGACATGAAGGGCGACGGGGTTGCGGGTGTGGCTCAGCGTTACGCCGAGGTGTTGGGCGAGGATGGGCTCGCCGAATATCGCCGTCTCGCCGAACAGGCGTGGCAAAAAATGCCGGCGCCCAGGCAGCAGTTACCGCATGATCTTTCCTTCGAGTACGATCGGCTGGTTGATATTCTCGACTCCTTTGCCGAGCGCGACGGCGACACGGATGCGCGCATCGCATTGCGTGCAAAGAACCTGTCGTCTCCCTGGAGGTATTTGGAACTCGCCGAATTCTGCTGGTCTCATGGGCGGAAGGAGTTGGCTATCCGCTATGTCGAGGAAGGCCTCTGGGTGTTCGAGGACGGCCGGCAGGACCGGCGGCTCATCCTGCTGGCGGTGGACCTTTTCTCGCAGAGCGGCCGGTCGAAAGATGCCGAGGCGCATTTGTGGCGCCTGTTTGAGAGAGAGCCCAGCCTTGATCTTTACGGCCGCCTGCGCGAACTCGGTGGCGATGCCGCACGCAGCCGCGCGCTCCAGACGCTCGAAAGGCGTTGCGCGCAAGGTGCGCCCGGAGGCTGGCCGAGGCCGGCCGATCTCTTGGTCGCTATCCATTTGCAGAGCGGGGCGTTCAGTGAAGCCTGGATCAGCCTGGATAAGTTCGGAGGTTCGTCCGACTTGAAACGACGGCTCGCCGAAGCGAGCGAGCGCACGCACGGGGACAGGGCGCTTGCGGTTTATCAGGATCTGGTGGAATTGCTCGCGGGACGTGGATCGCATACCTCTTATGGCGAAGCGGTCGCGCTGATCCGGCGAATGGCCAAATTGCGCGGCGCGGGAGAGCAGGCGGCCTATCTCGCAGCGCTCAGGCAACGACATGGACGCAAGCGCAACTTCATGAAGCTGTTGGAGTGATCCGTGCGGCGAGCCAAGATCGAGGAGCAGAACGGGTATCTCTTGCGGCAACAGCAGGATTTTCGAAGGGCCGCGGATATCGTAACCGATGCGCTGATGAGCTTCGAGGAGGTAGAGGCAATTGCGGTCATCGGTTCGGTCGCCAAGCCGCTGTGGAAGGAAATCCCCCGCTTTTCAGCGTTTCGCCGCGCCGGCATCGAAGTTTGGCATGAGTGCAAGGATCTCGATCTGGCGGTATGGATCAGTTCGCAGCATCGGCTTGGGGCGTTGCGCCGCGCGCGCGACCGGGCGCTGCGCGAGACCTATCAGGCCGGAACGGGTCCGGGCACGGTCGGTCACCAGGTCGAAATCTTTCTGATCGAACCGGGAACCGATCGGTATCTCGGCCGGCTCTGCAATTTCAACGCATGCCCCAAGGACAAGCCGCAATGCGCCGTGCCCGGCTGTGGCGATATTCCCTTCAACCAGCGCATCGCGGCTTTTGTGCCTCACGTCGATTTTCTGGCATCGGCCGCCTACGCCACTCTGTATCGGCGCGGCAGAGGTCGGCTACGGTCCGCGCTGGACCTGCCCGGCACCGATGACACCACTGATTGCAAGAAGCGCCGCTAGCTCCCCTGGTAATGGGCGCCGCAATTTCAAGTCTTGGTGCAGAGACCTACGACTTACCGGTCGGAAAAGCCTCATACTGAGGAAGATCGTCGGTGATGGCGTGCCAGTTCGCCTTCGACCCGACGAAGATGTGCCTGTCCGGCCGGATGGAGGGTTCGTCGACCAGGGTCCCCATGGCCACGTGGACGTACGTCCCCTGGCGAACGACCGAATAGAGCAGTGAACCGCATTCGCGGCAGTGTGCGTCGAAGTTTTCGCCTCCGCCGTAGATCCGTAAATGCTGTTCGCCCTGCACGATGGAGAGCTTCTCTCGTGGAATGCCCGCAAAGGGCTTGAATGCCGAGCCGGTGGTGCGCCGGCAATTGGAGCAATGGCAATACATCGCATACTGAAAAGCGTCAGCAACGGCATAGGTGACGGCGCGGCAAAGACACTGGCCGGTCAGGACGCGAGGTGCGCTGGGATCGCTCATTTGGGTCGCTCGTCGGTTCCGAAGACATGTCGAGGCTGTTCGCCGAATACTGCCTTCAAACGATATCTGAGCAAGATATAATTCGGTGCAGGACTTTCCATGACATTCGCAGCTGCGCGCCAGGCGGCCGCATGACGGCGGATGCCGGAGAAGTTCATTATCTGTACTTGAAGACCCTTGGGCCGAACTGCCAAACTGGCCTGGACCAATGACGCGAGTCGAACGATGTCCGCACTGTCCGCCTTTCCCATCACCCGGCGCTGGCCGCCAAAGCATCCCGAGCTGCTGCAGCTCTACTCGCTGCCGACGCCGAACGGCGTCAAGGTGTCGATCATGCTGGAGGAGACCGGACTGCCTTACGAGGTGCATCTGGTCGACTTCAACAAGGACGACCAGAAGACGCCGGAATTCCTTTCGCTCAATCCGAACGGCAAGATCCCGGCGATCATCGATCCCGACGGTCCGGGTGGCCAGCCACTGCCGTTGTTCGAGTCCGGTGCGATCCTGCAATATCTCGGCGAGAAGACCGGCAAGCTCCTGCCGGCCGATCCCACACGGCGCTGGGAAACCATCCAGTGGCTGCATTTCCAGATGGGCGGGATCGGGCCGATGTTCGGGCAGGTCGGCTTCTTCCATAAGTTCGCCGGCAAGGAGTTCGCCGACAAGCGTCCTCTGGATCGCTATGTCGCGGAGGCAAAGCGCCTGCTCGGCGTGATGGAAGGACGGCTCAACGGGCGGCAATGGATCATGGACGACGACTACACCATCGCCGACATCTCCATGCTCGGCTGGGTGCGCAACCTGATCGGCTTCTACGGCGCGCGTGATCTCGTCGCGTTCGACGAATTGAAGCACGTGCCAGCCTGGCTCGAGCGTGGGCTGGCGCGGCCGGCCGTGCAGCGCGGGCTGGATATTCCCAAACGGCCGTAAGCCGGCGGCCAGATCAGCGCCGCGCTTTCTTGGCCTTTTTTGTCGTCTTCCGCGTCGATTTCGTCGCGGAAGATTTCTTCTTGGACGATTTGACGGCGCGCTTCGCCGCTTTCTTTTTCGTCACCTTCTTCTTCACCGGGGATGTCTTCGCGGTCTTCTTGGCTTTACGGGCAGGGGCCTTCTTCGCAGTATTTTTCGCGGTCTTCGTTTTCTTCGCCGAAGACGTTTTGGTCTTCTTGGCTTTCTTCACGGTGGTCTTCTTGGCCTTGTCGGATCCGCCGCCGGCGGCTGCGGCATTGGCGAACCAGGTCGACGTCGGCTGTTCGAAGAACGTGAGGCGGCGGTTGTTCTTCAGCGTCCGCGGTGACGAGCAAGCCAAGCGAAACTCATCCGCGGTCGGGAGCGCACCGGCGCACGTCAACGTGATCCACTCTGTAAGTATACGTATGTAGACATATGCGATGCTGCACCCTATCTCAGTGGCGAGATGGCAGCCGGCGCGGAAAACATGACCCTGTTCGTCAGCCCTTCGTATGGGCCGGGCGAGTTACGCGTCGCCGTCGACGAGCCGCTGCAGGATCGGCGCGAGGATCTTCACGAGATCCGCGGGTCTGGCGTCGGCAAGTCCCGACAGGCCGATCGTCTGGCGCATCACTTGCACGCCCGCGACGATGGCGAGCAGGATCGCTGCGCGCTGCGGCGCGTGCCTTCCCTTCAGTGCGTCGGTCAAAAGCTTGTGGTGACCTCTCTCGATCTGCTTGCGGCCGATCGCGGCGGCGCGCTTGCTGGACGCCGAGTTGAGCATGATCTGGAATGCTTCCAGCGGCGTTTCGCCGGTTTTGGTGATATCGACGAGCGCGGTGGCGAAAGCTTCGCCCAGATTGGACGACGCGAGATTCTCCCGGCTCAGAATGATCGGGTTCGCCGCCGCGGCGGCAAGGACTTCTGCGAACAGCTTTTCCTTCGAGCCGAAATAGCGATTGACCAGCATCGCCGTGACGCCGGCGCCGGCCGCGATCTCGCGCACGCCGGCGCCGTCATAGCCGGCTCGCGCGAAAGCCTTGCGCGCAGAGGCGAGAATTGCCGCGCGTGTTGCCGTGGCGTCGCGACGCCGTGGAGGAGGGGGACGCTTAACCGCTGATTTGGCCATAGGTTGCACCTGAACGCTTGCTCGTCACCTCAAGTATACGGATGAAGACATGTGATGGCCAAGCACCAAGCGCACGCAAATCGTTCTGACGTGATCAAGGAGTTGACATGACTGAAACCGTACTCGTGACCGGCGGAACCGGCTTTGTCGCCGGCTGGTGCATCGTCGAGCTGCTTCGGCAGGGCTCCGTCGTGCGCGCGACCCTGCGAGACATGTCCAAGGCGCGAGCCGCGCGGACAGCCGTCGCCTCCGCCGGCGTGCCGGTCGAGCGGCTGAGCTTCCTGCCCGCCGACCTGACGAGTGACAAGGGCTGGGATGCGGCGATGATGGGCTGCGACTACGTGCTTCATGTCGCGTCTCCGCTCGGCCGTGACGCACCGCGCGACAGGGATGCGCTGGTCGGGCCTGCGCGCGATGGGACGCTTCGGGTTTTGCACGCGGCAACCGCGGCAGGCGTCAAGCGGGTGGTGATGACGTCGGCGGCAGCGGCTGCGCGCCCGCCGCGCGATGCAAGCTTCGTCAGCGATGAGACGATCTGGGCGGATCCGGAAGATTCGAGATTCGACGCCTACCGGCGATCGAAGATCCTGGCGGAACGCGCCGCGTGGGACTTCATGGCGCGGAGTGGGGGAAAGACCGAGTTCACGACCATCCTTCCCGGCGCGGTATTCGGCCCGGTGCTGACCACGGAAAGCCTCGGGTCCGTGCAGCTCATCCGGCGGCTCCTCGATGGCCGTCTTCCCGGCATTCCGCGCATCGGCCTCTGGGTGGTCGATGTGCGCGACCTCGCCGATTTGCATGTCCGAGCCATGACGTCGCCAGAAGCAGCAGGTGAGCGCTTCCTCGCCGTGGGCGATTTCATGTGGATGGAGGACATCGCAAACACGCTGCGGGCGCAGCTCGGCCCGCGCGCCGCCGTCGTTTCCACGCGCCGGCTGCCTGATGTGGTCGTCCGGTTCATGTCGCTGTTTCTTCCCCCGCTGCGGACGTTCACGGCAGAGCTCGGACGCAAGACCGCGACGTCGTCGGACAAGGCGCGGCGCGTTCTTGGCTTTTCACCGCGGCCGGCCGTGGCCACGGTGATCGATTGCGCGAGGAGTCTAATGGCTGAAGGTGTGGCTCACGCCGCCTGACGCCTTGAAGGCCATATAGAGCGTCATGGCCGAGACGAAGCCTATCAGGATCTTGCGCAAGGCTGTCTTGGTGACCCGGTTGGCAAGGCGTGCGCCGAGATCGGTGCCGATCCAGAGGCCGGCGAGAATGGCGATGAGCGCGGGAAGGCTGACCGCGAGACCCTTGCTCCAATAGATCCAGGCGGCGGGGATCGTCGTCGGGACAACGGAGAACAGCAGGCTCACAAGCTGGGCCTGATGCTGCGGCACTTTTAATCCTGCGACCAAGCCGACCGTGATCGCCAGCCCGCCACCGATGCCGAGAAAGCCTGACGAGAAACCGGCGACGACGCCGACAGCGAGCAGGGCGGTCCAGGGCAGGGCAGGCCGTGCCGCCGCATCTGCCTCACCCGTCGCGCTGCGCTCGCGACGCAGGATCAAGAGCGCGCCGAGCGCGAGGAGATAGACGACATAGACCCATTGCAACTCGGTCTCCGGGACGCCCGCCGCGGTATAGCCGCCGGCGACGCTGCCGAGCAGGAAGCCGACGCAAAGCCATGCGATCCAGCGCGCGGGACTGCGGTTGCCCTTGTCCCAATAGCGCCTGATCCCGGAGAGGCCCGTCGGCGGCACCTGCGCGATCAGCGAAGTGCCCTGTGCGACATGCTGCTCGGCGCCGAGCAGCAGGACCGAGAAGACGACAAGCGCACCGCCCGGGCTGACGCCGAGCAGGCCGGCGCTGATGCCGCCGGCGAGACCGACGCCGGCGCCTGCGGCGAGTTCGAAGGTCCACGACATCAGCTTTTCGCCTTGCGAGACGGCTTGTTGCGCGAGAGCTCGGCGCCGGCCGGCGCGACGCGCAGGCCCTCCAGCATCACGTCGACCGCGCGCATGCAGGCGTCGACATCGATGTCTTCGCCCCAGACCACTTGCAGGACATAGCCCTGAAACAGCGCGATCAGGGTGCGCGCGACCGCGTCCGCGCCGACATCGCGACGCAACAGGCCTTCATGCTGCGCCCGTTCCACCAGCGCAACGATTGCAACACGCGGCATCGCGATGCCTTCGACAACGCGGTCGTGAACACGCCGGCTGCGCAGCGCCTCGGCCCAGCCGTGAACGCCGACCCGCCGCCGCTTGTTGCCGGCGGGATCGGTCGCGCCAATCGGCATAGACGCGAACCAGCGCGCGCAATCCTTCGAGCGGATTGGTTGACCCCTGCGCGACCGAATTGAGCACGGCCTCGCGACGATGGCGGTCATCGGCCAGCGCTTCGATCAGGTCGTCCTTGCTCTGGAAATAGAGGTAGACCGCGCCCTGGCTCAGGCCCGAGCGGCGGACGATATCGGCCATGCCGGTCTGGTGGAAACCGTTCTCGGAAAAGCAGGTGAGGGCGGCTTCGAGGATCTGCCGCCGCGGGATTCGCGCTTCGGATCGCTGATCTTGGGCAAGGATGGACCCTCAAAAAGAACAATACTTCTTTGTTGCTAGTCGACGAGTTGGCTTTAACTGATGGTGCTTTTCTAAAAAAAACGACCAGTGAGTTTATATTATAACGCGGTTGCAGGGTCAAGCAGGATGCGAACCGTGCGACCCTCAACGTCGCGTGTTTCGCCCAATGTCACCATGCTGCGCTATGCCTCCGAGCCGGGGCTGCTCGATGCGTTGAGGCAGGAAGTGTTCGGCACCGCATTGCAATTGGCGATGACGTGGGCGACGGACAGACGCGTGCGTCCGCGTATCGGAAAGGTGATCGATGCGAGTGTCGATGCCATCACTGCGGAGCTCGCCGCCATGAAGCGGGGCACATCCGCGATCGGCAAGACAGTCGTCGTAGTCGATCGCGCGCGGGCACAATGACTTCCCGATCACTCAGGCACGCCGGCGGCCCGCAACGCGCCGGCATAGGTCTTGGCCAGCGCGTCCACGGGGAAGGGAATCCGCGTGAAGAAGCCTGCGATCGTCAGCTCCGGCTCGATCGCAAGCAAATCGCGTGCGACTCTTGTCGCGCGATCGTGCTGCCCGAGCTTGACCAGCGCGACAATGAGAACCCGCAGCGCCACGGCGAAACGCCGGTTCTGCGTCAATGCTTTTTCGGCCCAGGCGATGGCTCCGGGATAATCCTCGTCGGCGACCGCGGCAATCGCCATCGCGCCTGAGCTGAACCAGTCGCGCGGGTCGCGCGGACTGAGCCGCCGGGCGCGTTCGATCATCGTGCGTCCGGCTTTCTGATTGCCGCGCATGATCTCGATCCAGCCACCGAGCGTCAGCGCCATGACCGAGTTCGGATTGATCAAGAGCGAACGCGCGAACAATTCCGGCGCCGCGTCACGTCGGTCCTGCGACATGTTCCAGATCGCAAACGCAGCCATCCAGAGCACCTGGGCGTCATTGGGCGCGAGCTCGACCGCGCGCCACGCCAGCCTGACACCCTCGGCGCCGTGGGTATCGTCAGGCGCGATCCAACCCTGGAAATGGCGAAGCGCATGGCAATAGGCCGCCATCGCGACGGCCGGTGCGTAGGACGGATCGATGGCGAGCGCCTGATTGAGACAAGCCAGCGCGGCGGCCGTGCTCTCGGTAGTAAACTCGTGTTCGAGTCCGTAGGCGCGCAGCAGCAAGATCATAGGCGTCGAGCTGGCTCGGCTTGCTGGCCTTCTGGCGTTGGACCTCGGCGAACTGCACGGTCGGCTCGATCGCCGCGACCACGCTTTCGGTGATCCGGTCCTGCAGGTCGAAGACGTCGCTGACCTCGCCATCGAAGCGGTCGGCCCACAGATGCCGGCCGGAGAGCGCATCGATCAGCTGCCCTGTGATCCGCAAACGGTCGCCGCCGCGGCGGACACTGCCTTCGAGCACGTATTTGACGCCAAGCTCGCGTCCGACCTGGCGGATATCGACGGGCTTTCCCTTGTAGAGGAAGGAGGAGTTTCGGGCGATGACGAACAGCCCGCTGCAGCGGGACAGCGCGGTGATGATGTCCTCCGCCATGCCGTCGGCGAAGAAGTCCTGTTCCGGATCGCCGCTCATATTGGTGAAGGGCAATACGGCGATCGACGGGCCTTCAGGTTCAGGTGGGCTCGCCGGCTCCGCTTCTGTCAGCTCCGGAGAAGAACCCAGCGTCTCGCGCACCTCACCGACAAAGCGGATGCCCTTGCGCGGCAGCGTGCGGATCAGCCGCTGCGCCTCGCCGTTGTCGCCGATCGCGGTGCGGGCGGCGTTGACGCGGCTGGACAGCGTGGCGTCCGAGCACGGTGCGCCCGCGCCAGACGGCATCGAGCAGTTCGTCGCGGCTGACCACGCGTTCGCGGGCACGGATGAGAAATTCCAGGAGGTCGAAGACCTGCGGCTCGACTGCGATCTGATCCTCGCCGCGGCGCAGCTCACGGCGGCCGGTATCGAGCACGAAGTCACTGAAATGATAGGGCAAATTCCAAACCCCGCCGGCCCCTGCCAACCGAGTGCGCGACCCTAGCACATCCCCCTCTGCCGCAGAAATCACGGCGTTCTGAAGCACAAATCCATGCGTTCTGAAAGCGCATGACACAGCATGGGGGTATGGTCGCCGCGTTCCGTGCTCCGGGCCTCGCTCGAGCGTGCAGGGGCGAACGTAAAGAGGAGATCGACATGTCCGAGGACATCAATCAGCGCCGCCGCGACTTCTTTGCTGCCGCCGCGGCAACTTTGGCCGCCGCCCAGTTCGGCGCCATCGGCGGAGCGAATGCGCAGACGAAGGCGAAATCGTCGCTGCCTGCGGTCAAGCCGGGGACCAACACATCCTTCGCACCGCTGAAGCAGATCGATGCCGGGCTGTTGAATGTCGGATATGCCGAAGCTGGCCCGGCCGATGGCCCCGCCGTCATTCTGCTGCACGGCTGGCCCTACGACATCTACAGCTTCGTCGATGTGACGCCGCTGCTTGCGCAGGCCGGCTATCGCGTCATCGTGCCTTATCTGCGCGGCTATGGCACCACGCGCTTCCTCACGAACGACACGATCCGCAACGGTCAGCCTGCCGCCGTCGCCGCCGATATTGTCGCGCTGATGGATGCGCTCAAGATCGAGAAGGCGACGCTCGCCGGCTTCGATTGGGGCGCGCGCACCGCGAACATCATTGCCGCGGCATACCCTGCGCGCTGCAAGGCCATGGTCTCGGTGAGCGGCTATCTCATCTCGAGCCAGGAGTCCGGCAAGATGCCGCTGCCGCCGTCCGCCGAGCTGCAATGGTGGTACCAGTTCTATTTCGCGACCGAGCGCGGCCGGGAAGGCTACGAGAAATATCGCCACGATTTCGCGAAGCTGATCTGGCAGCTCGCCTCTCCGAAGTGGGAGTTCGACGACGCGACCTTCGATCGCAGCGCCAAGTCGTTCGACAACCCTGATCATGTCGCGATCGTGATCCATAACTACCGCTGGCGGATGGCGCTCGCCGAGGGCGAGGCGCGCTATGCCGACCTCGACAAGATCATTGCGGCAAGCCCGGTCATCACCGTGCCGACAATCACGATGGAAGGCGATGCCAACGGCGCCCCGCATCCGCCGCCCGCGGCCTATGCCAAGAAGTTCTCAGGCAAATACGAGCACCGCGACATCAAGGGCGGCATCGGCCACAATCTGCCGCAGGAGGCCCCGCAGGCCTTCGCCGAAGCCGTCGTCGACGTCGCCGCGCAAGCCTGACGAGGAACGCCATGCGCAGGATCGTCCTCATCGGCGCGCTCGTGATCGTCGTGCTGCTCTTGATCGCGCAGTTCGGTCCCTCGCTGGTGCATGGCGAAACGGCGCTGCCGACGTCGCCGGTCGCCGCGATTCCGCAGGGATAGCGGGACCATGTCTCATGGTTCGGGATGGCGCTGTCGCGCCTTCTCGCGATGCCTTACACTCCGCTCGTCATACCCCGCGTATGCGGGGTATCCAGTACGCCGCGGCTTATCGGTGAAGTACTGCTGGCTCTGGAATACTGGGTCGCCCGGTCAAGCCCTAAGGCATTCACACATCTCGAAAGGCAATCTCGTCTGTCCTCCCTGCGAACGCAGGGACCCATACCGCGTGATGTCTGTTGTTGGAAAGAAAGCCGTCCCGCCGTAGTGCCACAAACTCGAGCCTGTGGTTATGGGTCCCTGCGTTCGCAGGGAGTTTGTGGCCCGAACGGGAGCATCTAACGCCCGATGTCGGCCGCACCTGGGTTCCGTTCCGCACCGCCCCTGCGCGAGAATTGAGCTACCGCTGGAGATGTGTGCATACTTGAGGGTCAAGCCGGGCAATGACAGGCGGAGCTGTGCGGGCAGCGTTTACGCTTGACCCTCGTCCTCGAAAGATGGGCCGCGCGGAAATTGTCCGAGCAGACTTCCCGATGTGATAGCCCGGGGAGCGCGCATTGGCTGGTAACTGTCGATAGCGCCTGCAGCGGACTTGATCCCGTAGCCGTGGCTGGGAATAGTGCGCGCCGTCACAAGTCAGCAGGCGTTCCCATGACTCCTACCATCTACGGCATCAAGAACTGCGACACGATGAAGAAAGCGCGCGCCTGGCTCGACAGCCATGGCGTCGCCTATAATTTCCACGACTACAAGAGCGAAGGCATCGCCAAGGAGAAGCTGAAGGCGTGGAGTGATGAATTGGGCTGGGAAACGCTGCTCAACCGCGCCGGCACCACCTTCCGCAAGCTGCCCGACGCCGACAAGGATGGCCTCAACGAGAAGAAGGCGCTCGCGCTGATGCTCGAGCAGCCTTCGATGATCAAGCGTCCGGTGCTCGATCTCGGCAGCAAGCGCCTCGTCGGGTTCAAGCCGGATGTCTACGCCAAGGAAGTTAAGCCGGGAAGGTGAGGCGGCGCCGACTTTGCCGGCGCAATCATGTCCTGTGCCGGGCGATTGCTCGTGCGGCCGGAGGATGGACCGTCGATCACGGCGCTGACCACCCGGACCGGCGACGGGTCCGCGCCGAGACCCCTCAAATTCTTGACCGGGAAACCGGTGGGGATGCTGATCGCCTTGTAGGAGCCGACGATCTGCTCCACCTCGTCGTCCCTGCCGAACGGCAGCAACAGCCGTTCATACGAGACGTCCTTGCCCTCTGCGTCCAGCACGCGCGAAATGGAATAGACGGGCCGTTTTCGCGTCACGCAGGTCAGGTAGCAGGGAAGGATCGAATTCATAACGTTCAGGCTCGACCACGTCGTCGAGGTAGCGTTTTGTTCGCTGGATCGCCGGATCGATCTGCTCGTTGCCATGGGCCGCCGCCAGCCGCCATCCTTCCTGCGTAATCAGGAAACGCGCCGTCCCATCGTCCTCGTCGAGGTCGAAGGCCATCATGTCGGCCAGTTCGTTGGCGATGCCCTCGGGCTGGAAATCGCCGACCAGCGGAAGCAGTTTTTCCCCGCGCAGTGCGCGCATCCAGCTCTGGAGCAGCATGCGCTGTTTGATTGACCGGATCGCGGAGGGGTCGGCACTTGCAAATTCCATTCAGATTGATTCCGATTTCGTAGTGGACCGCGCAGCGATTGGCTGCGCGATGAAACAGGCCGAGGTCGATCAGCGCGCGAGGCCCCCGGCGTTGGCCACGTCGTCGTCCAGTTTTCAGGTTTGTGATGTCGAGCCCCGCGGAGATTGTCGTCGGTGATGCGGTCACGGGCGTGACGGCGGCATTTCCGAAACCGGCGGAAGCACACTCAACGCAACGAACTCTTGTGACCAATATCTGCGATGTCGATGATGGTGTAAACCGGACGGTACCGGTGGCGGGCACGTAGTATCACGGACCAAGTGCGCATCGCACGGCGAGTGCGACATTCTCGTCACGATATTCGACCGCGCGGGATCGTCGGAAGGTCATGATCCATGGGCATCAAGCGATGCTGGCGACGGCTGACCGTCGTCCAAGACGAGCGCGCGACGAAAGTCGTAAGCTGATCTCGCTTTCTGCGGGAGGATCAGCGCCGCGACCCGTTCGAATATACCATTGCGATCATTCGTCGCTTGCCGGCTCGGCGGGTTGCGCCGCTGCTCAACCTTGCGCCTTGCCTAAGTTGGTGTATTGACGGCATATTCCGCCCGCAGGAGGGTTCGGGCGGGCCAGGCGTCGTTGGAGGCGTCGTTTGGGAACCGGCCGGTCACGAAAAGAACAGCCATGCGCGAAGACCGCGCGGCAGGGGGAAATTTGTTTGGCTGATGAGTTCATTCTCGAAACCCACGGATTGACCAAGGAATTCGCGGGATTTTTCGCCGTCCGCGATGTCGCGCTCAAGGTCCGCCGTGGCAGCATTCACGCACTGATCGGTCCGAACGGGGCCGGCAAGACGACGTGCTTCAACCTGCTGACCAAATTCTTGAGTCCGTCGGCGGGCAAGATCCTCTATAAAGGGCACGATATCACGGCGATGGCGCCGGCCGACGTGGCGCGGCTCGGGCTCGTTCGCTCCTTCCAGATCTCGGCGGTCTTCCCGCATCTGACGGCGCTGGAGAATGTGCGCGTCGCGCTGCAGCGCCAGCACGGCAGCTCGTTCGATTTCTGGCGCTCCAAGACCGTGCTCAATCGCTTCAACGACCGCGCGCTGGAGCTCCTGAACGACGTCGGCCTGAGCGAGTTCGCGAAGACCCCGGCGGTCGAAATGCCCTATGGGCGCAAGCGCGCGCTGGAAATCGCGACCACGCTGGCGCTCGATCCGGAAATGATGCTGCTGGACGAGCCGATGGCCGGCATGGGCCATGAGGACATCGACAAGATCGCAGGCCTGATCAAGCGCATCTCGGCGAAATACACCATCCTGATGGTCGAGCATAATCTCAACGTCGTCGCCAACCTCTCCGACATCATCACGGTGCTGACCCGCGGCCAGGTGCTCGCCCAGGGCAACTACGCCGAATTGTCAAAGGACGAGCGCGTCAAGGAAGCCTATCTGGGGGCCGGTCATGCCTGATCTCAAAACGGCCGCCGCGCCCACGACGAAATCCACGCCCACGGCAACCGGCGGGGAGATCCTGTCGGTCCAGAATCTCGAAGCCTGGTACGGCGAATCCCACATCCTCCACGGCGTCAATTTCAACGTGAACGCGGGCGAGGTGGTTACGCTGCTCGGGCGCAACGGCGCCGGCAAGACCACGACGCTGAAATCGATCATGGGGATCATCGGCAAGCGCACGGGCTCGGTGCGCTTCAACAATCAGGAAATCATCCGCACGACGTCGGACCGGATCGCCCGCATGGGCGTCGCGTTCTGCCCCGAGGAGCGCGGCATTTTCGCCAGCCTCGACGTGCGCGAGAACCTGCTGCTGCCGCCGGTGGTGCGCGCGGGCGGGCTGTCGAACGAGCAGATTTTCGAGCTGTTTCCAAACCTGAAGGAACGGCTGAGAAGCCAGGGCACCAAGCTGTCCGGCGGCGAGCAGCAGATGCTCGCGATTGCGCGGATCCTGCGCACCGGCGCGAGCTTCCTGATGCTCGACGAGCCGACCGAGGGGCTTGCGCCGGTCATTATCCAGCAGATCGGCCATACCATCGCGCGGCTGAAGAAGGAGGGCTTCACGATCCTCCTGGTCGAGCAGAACTTCCGTTTTGCCTCCACCGTGGCCGACCGCTACTACATCGTCGAGCACGGCAAGATCATCGACGGTTTCGCGAACTCCGAATTGCAAGACAATATGGACAAGCTTCACACTTATCTTGGCGTCTAGCTGACCACGAAAAAATTTGAGGGTGGGACCCATGACAAGGACATCGATTGCATCGCTGCTTCTGACCACGGCGCTGAGCCTTGCCGTGGCCGGCCTTGCGCGGGCTGACGACAAGGTCGTCAAGATCGGCGCGCTGTCGGATCAGTCCGGCCTCTACGCCGATCTCGCCGGACCAGGCTCGACGCTGGCGGCGCAGATGGCGGTCGAAGATTCCGGGCTGACCGCCAAGGGCTGGAAGATCGACATCATCTCCGGCGACCACCAGAACAAGCCTGACATCGGCACCTCGATCGCGCGGCAATGGTTCGATGTCGACAAGGTCGACGTCATCGTCGACGTGCCGAATTCCGGCGTGGCACTCGCGGTCAACAATGTCGTGAAGGAGAAGAACGGCGTCTACATCAATTCGGGTGCCGCGACCTCCGACCTGACCAACGCGCAGTGCTCGCCGAACACCGTGCACTGGACCTATGACACCTATATGCTCGCACACAGCACCGGCCAGGCGCTGGTGAAGGCGGGCGGCACCACCTGGTTCTTCCTGACTGCCGACTACGCCTTCGGCGCGGCGCTGGAGCGCGATACCACCGCGGTCGTGGTCGCCAATGGCGGCAAGGTGATCGGCGGCGTCAAGCATCCGCTCAACACCTCGGACTTCTCCTCCTTCCTGCTGCAGGCGCAATCATCCGGCGCCAAGGTCATCGGCCTTGCCAATGCCGGCGGCGACACCACCAATTCGATCAAGCAGGCGGCCGAGTTCGGCATTGTGAAGGGCGGCCAGAAGCTCGCCGCGCTGTTGTTGTTCATCACCGACGTCAAGGGGATCGGTCTGGAGACGGCGCAGGGCCTCAGCTTCACCGAGACCTTTTACTGGGACATGAACGATCAGACCCGCGCCTTCTCCAAGCGTTTTTCCGCGCGGATGAAGAACAGCGCGCCGCCGACGATGGTGCAGGCCGGCGTCTATTCCGGGCTGCTGCATTACTTCAAGGCGCTCGAAGCGCTCGGCGGCAATCCGCATGACGGCATCAAGGTCGTCGACAAGATGAAGTCGATCCCGACCGACGATACCCTGTTCGGCAAGGGCGAAATCCAGCCGAACGGCCGCGCCATCCACCCGGCCTATCTGTTCGAGGTGAAGAAGCCGTCGGAATCGAAGGGGCCCTGGGACTTCTACAAGCTGGTCGGCACCGTTCCCGGCGATCAGGCCTTCACGCCGCTTGCCGAGAGCAAGTGCGCGCTGCTGAAGAAATAGGAAAGACGGCCTGCGCTCCGGCGGATCAACCGGAACGCAGCCGGGGTTAAGGGGATCGAGCGCGAAAGATTGGGACGATGCAGGCTCTCTACGCACAGCTTCTGGTGGGATTGATCAACGGCTCGTTCTACGCGCTGCTCAGTCTGGGGCTTGCCGTCATCTTCGGCATGCTCAACATCATCAACTTCGCGCATGGCGCGCTCTACATGATGGGCGCGTTCTGTGCCTATTTCCTGTTGCACCTCACCGGGCTCGGCTATTGGCCGGCGCTGATCATCGCGCCGATCATCGTCGGCATCTTCGGCATGATCCTGGAGCGGACCATGCTGAAATGGCTGACGGGGCTCGACCATCTCTATGGCCTGCTGCTGACCTTCGGCATCGCGCTGATCATCCAGGGCGTCTTCCAGAACTATTTCGGCTCCTCGGGCCTGCCTTACGCGATCCCCGATGAATTGAAGGGCGGCATGAATCTCGGCTTCATGTTCTTGCCTGTCTATCGCGGCTGGGTGGTGGTGTTCTCGCTGGTCGTCTGCCTCGCCACCTGGTTCCTGATCGAGCGCACGCAACTCGGCGCCTACCTGCGCGCCGCGACGGAAAACCCGACGCTGGTGCGCGCCTTCGGCATCAACGTGCCGCGCATGATCACGCTCACTTACGGGCTCGGCGTCGGCCTTGCCGCGCTTGCCGGCGTCTTATCGGCGCCGATCAACCAGGTGCGGCCGCTGATGGGCGCCGACCTCATCATCGTCGTGTTCGCGGTGGTGGTGATCGGCGGCATGGGCTCGATCATGGGCTCGATCATCACCGGCTTCGCGCTCGGCGTGATCGAGGGACTGACGAAATATTTCTATCCCGAGGCCTCCAACACCGTGGTGTTCGTGCTGATGGTGCTGGTGTTGCTGGTGAAGCCGACGGGATTGACGGGAAGGGCGGCCTGACATGGCAACGATCACCGACAACACCCTGCCGATCACCCCGCGCGCGATGCGCGACGAGATGATCGTCTTCGTCATCATGGCGGCGCTGCTGGCGATCGTGCCATGGACCGGCATCTATCCGTTCTTCGTCATGCAGGCGCTGTGCTTTGCGCTGGTTGCCTGCGCGTTCAATCTGTTGATCGGCTATGGCGGCCTGCTGTCGTTCGGTCACGCGATGTTTCTGGGCACCGCGGGCTATTGCAGCGCGCATGCGTTGAAGGTCTGGGGCCTGCCGCCGGAGCTCGGCATCATCGTCGGGGTCGCGGCTGCGACCGCGCTCGCCGTGATCACGGGCTTCGTGTCGATCCGCCGCCAGGGCATCTATTTCTCGATGATCACGCTGGCGCTGTCGCAGCTGCTCTATTTCATCTATCTGCAGACGCCGTTCACCCATGGCGAAGACGGCATCCAGGGCATCCCCCAGGGACGCCTATTCGGTGTCTTCGACCTCTCGCGGCCGACCGTGCTGTACTACGTCGTGCTGGTTGGATTCCTCGCTGCCTTTCTGTTGATCTACCGGACGATCAATTCGCCGTTCGGCGAGATCCTGAAATCGATCCGCGAGAACGAGCAACGCGCGATCTCGCTCGGCTACAAGACCGATCAGTACAAATTCGTCGCCTTCGTCCTCTCCGGCACGCTCGCGGGCTTCGCCGGTTCGCTCAAAGTGTTCGTCGCGCAGAACGCCTCGCTGACCGACGTGCACTGGTCGATGTCGGGCGAGATCGTGCTGATGACGCTGGTCGGCGGCCTCGGCACGGTGTTCGGGCCCGTCGTCGGCGCCTTCATCATCATCGCCATGCAGCAATATCTCGCCGGCTTCGGCCAATGGGTGACCGTGATCCAAGGCGTGATCTTCGTGTCCTGCGTGCTTCTGTTCCGCCGCGGTATCGTCGGCGAGATCGCGCATCTTCTCAAGCGGTCGCTGTAGAGCGTTTTCGCGCGGAGTCAGGCGTCGTCGTTTCGGGGCGACGCCACCGGGTCCGCGCGAAGCGCGGCCCGATGACAGGCTCCGCGTCGAGCCCGGAACCTGGAGATGAGGGAAAAGAATTGTGCCCGCTCGCTCGAGATCCCGGGCTCAGCCCTGACGGGCTGCCCCGGAATGACAGCGTGTGGAGACGCTGACCGTGCCCCGTCCTCAGGTATTCGATCTAAGTCGAAGAATTTTCTGGTGTTTTCGCCTTCATAAAGCAGTGGATGATGTCCTTCAGGCAGGCTGCCCGGTGGGCTTTCCTGCCCAAACTCCGTATATGACAATTCCATGAAGGGCCGCCCGCGCGGCAGCTCCGTAACGGTGGACTTTTGCCATGCTGCGTTGGTTTCGCGCCTTTCTCCCGAAGGAGGAGCGGTTTTTCGACCTGTTCGCCCGTCATGCCAAGACGGTGCAGCAGGGCGCGCTCGCGCTGCAGGGCATGTTGCAGGGTGGCGAGGAGACCCTGGTGTACTGCCAGCGCGTGCACCAGTTCGAGAACGACGCCGACAACATCACGCGCGAAGTGCTGACGGCGGTGCGGCGGACCTTCATCACGCCGTTCGATCGCGGCGACATCAAGAACCTGATCACGGCGATGGACGATGCCATCGACCAGATGGAGCAGACCGCCAAGGCGGTCATCCTCTTCGAGGTCAGGAGCTTCGAACCGCCGATGCGGGAGATGGGCGGTCTTCTGGTCGAATGCGCCAATCTGGTCGGCCGCGCATTGCCGCTGATGCAGTCGATCGGTCAGAACGTGTCGATGCTGACCGCGATCACCGAAGAATTGACGAAGCTGGAAGGTCGCGTCGACGATCTGCAGGACATCGGCCTGAAAGAGCTGTTCCTCAAGCATCGCAACGCCAACACGATGGATTTCATCGTCGGCGCGGAGATCTACGATCATCTCGAGAAAGTGGCCGACCGCTTCGACGACGTCGCCAACGAGATCAATTCCATCGTCATAGAACAGGTCTAGGGCGCGCCGTGGATACCACGCTGGGTCTACCCGTCCTGACAGGCCTGATCGTCGTCGCGCTGCTGTTCGACTTCCTGAACGGCCTGCACGATGCCGCCAATTCGATCGCCACCATCGTCTCGACGCGGGTGCTGCGCCCGCAATATGCGGTGTTCTGGGCCGCGTTCTTCAATTTCGTCGCCTTTCTCGTGTTCGGCCTTCATGTCGCGCAGACCATCGGCACCGGCATCATCGATCCCGCGATCATCGATACCAGGGTGATCTTCGCCGCGCTGATCGGCGCGATCGTGTGGAACCTGATCACCTGGGGCCTCGGAATCCCATCATCGAGCTCGCATGCGCTGATCGGCGGGCTCGTCGGCGGCGGCATGGCGAAGGCCGGTATCTCGGCCGCGGTCTGGAGCGGGCTGTCGAAGACGGTGCTTGCGATCGTGCTGTCGCCCCTGATCGGATTCCTGCTGGCGATGGTGCTGGTCGCGATCGTCTCCTGGGCGTCGGTGCGCTCGACGCCGTTTGCCGTGGATCGCGCCTTCCGCATCCTGCAATTCGGCTCCGCCTCGCTCTATTCGCTGGGTCATGGCGGCAATGATGCGCAGAAGACCATGGGCATCATCGCCGTGCTGCTCTACTCGCAGGGCTATCTAGGGTCCGAATTCTCGGTGCCGTTCTGGGTGGTGCTGGCCTGCCAGGCCTCGATGGCGCTGGGCACGCTGATGGGTGGCTGGCGGATCGTGCGCACCATGGGCCTGAGGATCACCAAGCTGACCCCGATGCAGGGCTTCTGCGCCGAGACCGGCGGTGCCATTACGCTGTTCATGGCGACCGCGCTCGGGGTTCCCGTCTCGACCACGCACACCATTACCGGCGCGATCGTCGGCGTCGGCGCCGCGCGTCGCGTCTCGGCGGTGCGCTGGAACGTGGCGAGCTCGATTGTCTACGCCTGGGTGATCACGATTCCGGCCTCGGCGATCGTGGCCGCGCTGACCTATTGGGCGGTGGCGTTCGTCAAATAGCGAGTTCTCGGCGCGGATTGGCGATTTGCCCGGCGCGCCACTATATCAGCGGCTCGCGAACAGCCCTTGATTCCGCTGGTTTTCCCTGCCAAACGCTGCCGCCATGTCCGACATTGCCGTTACATCCGAATCGCCATCCCGCTCGCCCTTGGCTGCCGAGGTGGCGCGGCGGCGGACATTTGCGATCATCTCCCATCCGGACGCCGGCAAGACCACGCTGACCGAAAAGCTGCTGCTGTTCGGCGGCGCCATCAACCTCGCGGGGCAGGTCAAGGCCAAGGGCGAGCGCCGCAACACCCGTTCGGACTGGATGAAGATCGAGCGCGAGCGCGGCATCTCGGTCGTCACCTCGGTGATGACCTTCGAGTTCGAGGGGCTCGTGTTCAACCTTCTGGACACGCCGGGCCACGAAGACTTCTCCGAAGATACCTACCGTACGCTGACCGCGGTCGAACTCGGCGGTCATGGTGATCGACGCCGCCAAGGGTATCGAGGCGCGCACCCGCAAGCTGTTCGAGGTTTGCCGGCTGCGCGACATTCCGATCATCACCTTCATCAACAAGATGGACCGCGAGAGCCGCGACACGTTTGATCTCATGGACGAGATCGAGAAGACGCTGGCGCTCGACACCACGCCGATGACCTGGCCGGTCGGCCGTGGCCGCGATTTCGTCGGCACCTATGACGTGCGTGACGGTGGCGTGCGGCTGCTCGAAGGCGGCGGTGCCAAGACCGGCGCCGCGCAGCAGATCGAGATCGAGGAGCTCGCGCCGCTACAACGCCAATCTCGATATCGGCGGCATCAGGGATGAACTGGAGCTGGTGAAAGAGGCCTGCAAGCCGTTCGAGCTGGAGGCATTCCGCGAGGGCCATCTGACGCCGGTCTATTTCGGCAGCGCGCTGCGCAATTTCGGCGTCGGCGATCTGCTCGAGGGCCTCGGCCGTTTCGCGCCCGCGCCGCGCGCGCAGGAATCCAACCTGCGCAAGGTTGAGGCCGCCGAGCCGCGCATGAGCGCCTTCGTGTTCAAGATCCAGGCCAACATGGATCCGAACCACCGCGACCGCATCGCGTTTGCCCGGCTCTGCTCCGGCAAGCTCAACCGCGGCATGAAGGCGAAGCTGGTGCGCACCGGCAAGACGATGCCGCTGTCGAGCCCGCAATTCTTCTTCGCCCAGGACCGCTCGGTGGCCGACGAGGCCTTTGCCGGCGACGTCGTCGGCATTCCCAACCACGGCTCCCTGCGGATCGGTGACACGCTGACCGAGGGCGAGGACCTGACCTTCGTGGGCGTGCCAAGCTTTGCGCCGGAAATCGTCCGCCGCGTCCGCCTGACCGACGCGATGAAGGCGAAAAAGCTGAAAGAGGCCTTGCAGCAGATGTCGGAGGAGGGCGTCGTGCAGGTGTTCCGCCCGCGCGACGGTGCGCCCGCGCTGGTCGGCGTCGTCGGCCCGCTGCAGCTCGACGTGCTGAAGGCGCGGCTGGACGCGGAATATTCGCTTCCCGTCGAGTTCGAGGTCAGCGAGTTCTCGCTGGCGCGCTGGATTTCTTCCGACGACAAGAAGAAGCTGGAAGCCTTCATCGCCGGCAACGGCTCCGGCGTCGCCGACGATGTCGACGGCGATCCCGTGTTCATGGCCAAGAACGAGTTCTATCTCGGCTACACCAAGGAGCGCGCCGAGGGCATCGTGTTCTCCAACGTCAAGGACGTGAAGAAAAAGGCGTGAGGCTGCGGCCGCCGCGACTTAGTGCAGTAGCTCTTCGTCATTGCGAGCGAACCGAAGCAATCCAGAGCCCCGCCCGTGACTTTGGATTGCTTCGGTCGCTTCGCTCCTCGCAATGACGGTTAGTCGAGCAACAACTTCCATGACCTCAAATAGGTGTGCGCGCCTTCGGAATCGGAAAGGCGAGATCGCCGACTTTCGAGGTCTTCAGCTTCAATCCGACCAGCGCCTCGGCAAAACGCACGGCGGCAGCGACGCCGTCGATGACGGGGATGCCGAGTTCCAAAGAGAGATCCTGCGCCAGGTCCGCCATGCCCGCGCAGCCGAGCACGATGGCGCCGATGCCGTCGTGCTCGAGCGCGTCGCGGCATTCGCGCAGCAGGAGGCCGCGCACATTGGCTTCCGGCTTGTCGAGATCGAGCACGGCGACGTCGACCGCGCGTACTTTGCGGCAGGCATGCTCCATGCCGTAGTTCCGCAACAGGTGTTCGGCGATCACCCGGGTGCGCGTCAGCGTCGTGACGACGCTGAAATGGATGGCGACGAAAGTCGCCGCGCGCATTGCGGCTTCCGCGATCCCGAGCACGGGAGCAGTGGTGATCTCGCGCGCCGCCAAAAGGCCGGGGTCGCCGAAACAGGCGATGACATGGGCGTCGGCGCCTTCGGCATCACCTGCGGCAACGGCCTTCAGCATGCCGATGGTGGCGAGCGCTTCGTCGTAATGGCCTTCGATCGAGGCAGGGCCGAAGCTCGACGTGCGCCCGACGATCCCAGTGTTTGGCCCCGCGCTCGCTTGCGCCGCCTGCGCGATCAGGGCCGTCATCGACTCGGTGGTGTTCGGATTGATGACGTTGATCACGCAAGCGCGGTCAGGCGTGGGCTCGGCCATCCGGTTGTCTCTGTCCTTCCTGCGCGCGGCGATGTGCGGCGCTGGTAACTCATCTAAGCAAGTTCCCGATCACGGGTCGAGTCCGGCCGGGTGCGATAAGCCCGGTCGTGAACGCGCGGATGTGAACAGGGTGGCCTTGATGCCGCCGGCCGGCCTCATCATTCTGTCAGGAGGGCAACCTCGAGGTTTCGTTGCATGCTACCGCGCATTGCAATCGCTGTTATTGCTGCCGTCATGGCTTTTCCGGTCACCGGCCAGGCGGAGCCGCGGCGGCACCAGATCAATCCGCTCGAATTCTCGCATACGCCCTGCAGCGTGTTCGATCGCAGCCCCTGCACGCCTTCTTTCTGCAGCGTGTTCAACCATGGCCCCTGCATTCCCGAGATCGACTATCCCTATGGCGAGAACCTCCAGGTCACGGTCCAGACTGTGCCGGCGAAGGGAGACGAACCCAAATACCAGAAGCCCGACCATGATCTCGATACGATCGGCGATCTGTTCGCGGAACTGCGCTCGTGCTGGTCGCCGCCGCCGCCCGACATGGCGCGCGAGGGTATGCAGATGTCGGTGCGCTTCAGCTTCAAGAAATCCGGCGAGATGATCGGTCCGCCGCGCCTGACCTTCGCGACCTCAGGCGTGCCGGCGGACACCCGTGACACGTATTTGAAGGCCATCAACGCCTCGCTGAATGCCTGCATTCCCATGAAGTTCACCAACGGCCTCGGCGGCGCATTGGCCGGCCGCCCGATCGCGATCCGCTATGTCGACAACCGCGACCTCGGCAACAAGACGTCGGACAAGCAGTGATGGCACCGCCATGGTTTTCCGTCATTCCGGGGCGCGCTGCCAGCGCGAACCCTGAATCCCAAAATTGTCTTGCTCCTTCCAGTAACGAGTTTCGCAAGACAACATCTGGATTCCGGGTCTGGCCCTGCCGGGCCAGCCCGGAATGACGTATTCGTGCGCGTTCTGGCGCATTGCGGTCCGGTTCCCTAAAATGATACGCGGGGTGTTGAAAGTGCCGGCGCGAAAGGGAGGACATTGTGGGCCTGGTGGTGATGATCGTCGGCCTCGTGCTGTTCCTCGGCGTCCATACGCTCACGACGCAACGCGACTTGCGGGCGCGGCTGATCAAGTCGATGGGCGAGAGCGGCTACAAGATCGCCTACGCGCTGGTGTCGCTCGCCGGGTTTGCGCTGATCGTGTGGGGCTTTGCGCATTACCGCGCCGCCGGCTTGTGGCCGGTCTGGTCACCGCCGCGGGCGCTGAAGCATCTCAACACCGCGCTGATGCTGCCGGCGGTGATTCTGGTGGTGGCTGCCTATCTCAGAGGGCGCATCTACACCGCGGTGAAACATCCGATGCTGGCCGGTGTGAAATTATGGGCGTTCGGGCATCTGCTCGCCAATGGCGATCTCGGCGGCATCATTCTGTTCGGATCGTTCCTGGCGTGGGCCGTGTTCGATCGGATTTCGCTGAAACGCCGCGCTGATGCCGGCGGACCGCCGATCCCGGTCGGCGGTATCGGCAACGATTTGATCGCGGTCGTGGTCGGGATCGTCGTCTATGTGGCGCTGGCCTTCGCGTTCCATCCGGTCGTGATCGGCGTGCCTGTGATTGGAGCCTAAGCCATGTCGGTTCAATCGGTCGTCAGGCGCAAGACCGCGCCGGAGATCCGCAACAGGAAGGGCGGCGAGCCGATTGTGATGCTCACGTCCTATCACGCGCATACGGCGGCGCTGGTCGACCGCCATTGCGACGCGATCCTGGTCGGCGATTCGCTGGGCAACGTCATGCACGGCTTCGAGACCACGGTGCCGGTGACGCTGGAGATGATGATTTTGCAGGGCCGCGCGGTGATGCGCGGTTCGCGCCATGCGCTGGTCGTGGTCGACATGCCGTTCGGCTCCTACGAAGCGTCGAAGGAGCAGGCGTTTCATACGGCCGTGCGCATCATGAAAGAGACGCAGTGCGGCGCGGTGAAGCTCGAGGGCGGCGTGCGGATGGCGGAGACGGTCGCGTTCCTCTCGGGGCGCGGTATTCCCGTGATGGGTCATATCGGGCTCACGCCGCAGTCGATCAACACGCTCGGCTCGTTCCGCGCGCAGGGCCGCGAGGAGAAGACCTGGGAGCCGATCGAGAGCGATGCGCGCGCAATCGCGGAAGCCGGAGCGTTTTCGGTGGTGATCGAGGCGGTGGCCGAGCCGCTGGCGCGGAAGATCACCGAGACGATCGCGATCCCCACGATCGGTATCGGCGCGAGCGCCGCTTGTGACGGCCAGGTGCTGGTGCTGGAGGACATGCTGGGGCTGTCGCCACAGACGCCGAAATTCGTCCGCCGTTATGGCAATCTGGGACCGGCGATCGAGCAGGCGGTCGAGGCCTACGCGACAGATGTCCGCACGCGCGCGTTTCCGGGCACCGAGCATGTCTATGGAATGAAAACGAAGGGCTAGGATAAAAGAGCTAGAATAAAGCTCACGATTAGAAAATGAGAACGAGGAAACGGTCCGATGGACTGGTCGAACTATTCCATTCCGCCGATGCGCATGGAAGCGCGTTTCGGCGACCGCGTCGTGTCGGCGTTCAGCGAGCGTCCGAAAAGCATCTGGGCGATGGTCGAGCAGGCCGCGTCACGAAATCCAGATGGCGAAGCGCTGATCTGCGGCGAACGTCGCATGACGTGGCGCGAGGTTGCGGAGACGTCGGCGCGGATTGCTGCGGGTTTGCGCACAAAAGGCCTCGCGCAGGGTGACCGTGTCGCGCTGCTGCTCGGCAACCGCATCGAGTTCGTGCTGTCGGTGTTTGCCGCGGCCCATCTCGGGCTCGTCACGGTGCTGCTCTCGACCCGCCAGCAGAAGCCGGAGATCGCCTATGTCCTCGCCGACTGCGGCGCGAAGCTGCTGATCCACGAGGCCGCGCTTGCGGATCGTTTACCGGATGCGGCGGACGTGCCTGATCTCGTGCATCGGGTTGCCGTCGATAACGACAGGACGCGTTCGCAGTTTTCCGAATTGACCGATCGCGCGTCGATGCAGGACCCGGCGGACGTCGACGAAGAGGATACCGCGATGATCCTCTATACGTCGGGAACGACGGGGCGGCCCAAGGGCGCGATGCTCGCCCATTGCAACATCATCCATTCCTCGATGATGTATGAAGCCTGCATGGGCCTGACCGCGGGGGATCGCTCGATTGCGGCGGTGCCGCTCGGCCATGTCACGGGCGTCGTCGTCAACGTCACGAGCATGGCGCGCTGCGCCGGCGCGCTCATCATCATGCCGGAGTTCAAGGCGGCCAACTATCTGAAGCTGGCGGCGCGTGAGCGCGTCACATACACCGTGATGGTGCCGGCGATGTACAATCTTTGCCTGCTGCAGCCGGACTTCGATTCCTATGATCTCTCATCCTGGCGGATCGGCGGCTATGGCGGTGCGCCGATGCCGGTCGCGACCATCGAACGGCTGGCCGCGAAGATTCCCGGCCTGAAGCTCATCAACGCCTATGGTTCGACCGAGACCACTTCGCCATCGACGCTGATGCCCGGCGAACTGACTGCGGCTTACATCGACAGCGTCGGCCTGCCTTGTCCCGGCTCCAGCATCGTGGTGATGGGCGCCGACGGCCGCGAACTGCCGCGCGGTGAGATCGGCGAGATCTGGATCGGCGGCGCCCAGGTCATCAGGGGGTACTGGAACAATCCGAAGGCGACCGCCGAAAGCTTCACCGGCGGCTTCTGGCATTCCGGCGACCTCGGCTCGATCGACGCCGACAATTTCGTCCGTGTGTTCGACCGCCAGAAGGACATGATCAACCGCGGCGGCCTGAAGATCTATTCCGCCGAGGTTGAATCGGTGCTGGCGGGCCACGCCAGCGTGGTCGAGAGCGCGATCATCGCCAAGCCATGCCCTGTGCTGGGCGAGCGCGTGCACGCGGTCGTCGTGACCCGCGAGGCCGTCACGGCCGAAGCGCTGCGCGCCTGGTGCGCCGAGCGGCTGTCCGACTACAAGGTTCCAGAGACGATGCTCGTGACCACCGAGCCACTGCCGCGCAATGCCAATGGCAAGGTGATGAAACGGGAGTTGCGCGAGACACCCGGGGCGGCCTAAAAGGGCACTGAAAAGCGGCCCCGGCGGGGCGGATTCCCCTGTTAACGCGTTGATCCGCCGCGAGCTTTGCCTTGCCAGCGCCATACCGATGAGGTAATCGCGCCGCCACCGGGGGATCGGTCCAATCGCGGAACCGCCGCCTGCCGCTTCGGCGGCACGCATGGGATTTTCGATAAGTGTCTGAATTATTTGATGAAGTCGACGAAGAGGTACGTCGCGAGCAGCTCAAAAAGCTGTGGGACAAGTATTCGCTCTTCATCATCGCTGCCGCGATCCTGGTCGTCGCGGCGGTCGGCGGCTATCGTTACTACCAATATACCGAGGCCCAGAAGGCTGCCGAGGCGGGTGACGCCTTCAACAAGGCGGTCGAGCTTTCGGAACAGAACAAGCATGCCGAGGCGGAAACCGCCTTCACCAACCTCGCGGCGAAGGCGCCGGCGGGCTATCGTATGCTGTCGCGGATCCGTGCCGCCGCAGAAGCGGCCGACCGCGACTCGAAAGCGGCCGTCAAGATGTTCGACGACATCGCCGCCGATCGCAGCATTGGCGCCGAAGAGCAGGCGATCGCGCGTATCCGCGCCGCGGGCCTGCTGCTCGACACGACGGGCTACAACGACATGGTGCAGCGGCTGCAGGGCGACACGGCGCCCGATGCGACATTCCGTCATGCCGCGCGCGAACTGCTTGCCTTGTCGGCCTACCGCGCCAACGATGCCACGGCGGCGCGGAAATGGCTCGACATGATCGAACTCGATGGCGAGACGCCGCCCAGCCTGCGCTCGCGCGCCGAAGCGCTGCAGGCCTTGCTGCCACCGGTCGCCAAGAGCTGACCGGGAAACTGACAATTGTTTGAGAGATCGACCATGCGCCGAACGCAACGTCTGATCGCAGCTTCCATCCTCGTCGCGTTTGCGGGGATGCTTGGCGGCTGCTCCAGCGGCGGCTTCGATCCGAGCGACCTGTTGGACTTCCTCGACACCAAGAAGAAGCTGCCTGGCGACCGAAAGCCGGTGTTTCCCGAGGGCGTGCCCGGCCTAGAGCAGGGCGTGCCGAAGGACTTGTACAAGAGCGAGGTCGAGAAGCAGCAACAGGAGCAGGCTGCTCAGGCCAACGCCCCGCCGCCTCCGGCGGAGGATCCGAAGGCGAAACGTGCCTCAAAATCCAAAAAGGGCAAGCCGCCGGCCGCAACCGCCAGCAGGGCGCCGGATAGCGAGGCTGCGCCCGAGGAAGAGGCCACGCAGGCGGCGCCGCCTGCGCCCAAGCCGAGCAAGATCGTGCGCAAGCGCACCACCGCGCCGCCGCCGGATGCAGCCGACGGGTCTGCTCCCGCCCAGCCGACGCAGCAGTCGCAGGGGGGCTTCCCGGCGCCGATGCCGAGCGGCAGCTTCACGCGGTAAATTCCCTCATCCCGGCCGATTGACACGCGCATCGTAAGGTGAGCAGGGATCGCCCATGTCATTCACGATCGCCATCATAGGCCGGCCCAATGTCGGTAAATCGACACTGTTCAACCGGCTGGTGGGACAGAAGCTGGCGCTGGTCGACGACGAGCCCGGCGTCACGCGCGACCGCCGGGAAGGCCAGGCGCGGCTCGGTGATCTCGAATTTACCGTGATCGACACCGCGGGCCTCGACGACGGCGCCAAGGGCTCGCTGACCGCGCGGATGCAGGAGCAGACCGAGACCGCCATCGAGCTCGCCGATGCCCTGATGTTCGTGGTCGACGCCCGCGCGGGCCTCACCCCGTCCGACCGGGCGTTCGCCGATTTCGCCCGCCGCGCCGACAAGCCGGTGCTGCTGCTCGCCAACAAGAGCGAAGGCAGGCACGGCGAGGCCGGCGCGATGGAGGCTTACGCACTCGGGCTCGGCGATCCCATCCAGGTGTCCGCCGAGCATGGCGAGGGCATGGGCGAGCTTTATGACGCACTGCGCGTGCTGCTGCCGGAACCGGCCGAGGACGACGAAGATGCGCCCGACGAGGACGAGACCGATGCGGAGTCCTCAAAACGGCCAATTCGCGTGGCCATTGTCGGCCGTCCGAATGCCGGCAAATCCACGCTGATCAACCGCCTGCTCGGCGAGGAAAGGCTCCTGACCAGTCCGGAGGCCGGCACCACGCGCGATTCGATCGCGGTCGAGATCGATTGGAAGGGCCGTGGATTTCGGGTGTTCGACACGGCGGGGCTGCGCCGGCGCTCGCGGATCGAGGAGAAGCTGGAAAAGCTGTCGGTCGCGGATGCCTTGCGCGCCGTCCGCTTCGCCGAGGTCGTGGTTTTGATGATGGACGTGCAGAACAGGTTCGAGGAGCAGGATTTGCGCATCGCCGACCTGATCGAGCGCGAGGGCCGGGCGCTGGTGATCGCCGTCAACAAATGGGACCTGATGGACAGCAAGCCGGGGCAGATCTCCGCACTGCGCGTCGACGCCGACCACTGGTTGCCGCAGGTTTCGGGCGTGCCGATTGTCGCGGTGTCCGGCATGATGGGCGAGGGCATCGACCGCCTGATGGAGGCGATCATTGCTGCTTACGGCGTCTGGAACCAGCGCGTGCCGACTGCGGCGCTCAATCGCTGGTTCGAGCAGGCGATCACGGCCAATCCGCCGCCCGCGGTCTCGGGCCGGCGGCTGAAGCTCAATTACATCACGCAGACCAAGGCGCGTCCGCCGAGCTTCGTGCTGTTCTGCTCGCGCGCGGAAGCGGTGCCGCAATCGTATCTGCGCTACCTGATCAACTCCCTGCGCGAGGCATTCGACCTGCCGGGCACGCCGGTGCGGATCACGCTGCGCGAAAAGGCCAATCCCTTCGCACATAAGCGCAAGCGGGCCTCATGAGTGGGAGGGTGTCGGAGGGCACCGCCGACATATCGCCGGCGCGCGGTGCCGCGGTCGCGTTCATCTTCGTCACCGTCCTGCTCGATACGCTGGCGCTCGGCATCATCATTCCGGTCCTGCCGAAACTGATCGAGAGCTTCGTCGCCGACGACACCGCGAGCGCGGCCCGCATTTTCGGCCTGTTCGGCACCGTCTGGGCGCTGATGCAGTTCCTCTTCTCACCGCTGCTCGGCAGCCTGTCCGACCGTTTCGGCCGGCGCCCGGTGGTGCTTGCCTCGAATTTCGGGCTCGCCGCCGACTACGTGCTGACGGCGCTTGCGCCGTCGCTATCCTGGCTGTTCGTCGGGCGCATGATCTCCGGCATCACCACGGCGAGCATCTCGACCGCGTTCGCCTATATCGCCGACGTCACGCCGCCGGAACGCCGCGCCGCGGTGTTCGGCAAGATCGGCGTCGCTTTCGGCGCCGGCTTCATCCTGGGACCCGCGCTCGGCGGACTATTGGGCGACCTCTCGCCGCGATTGCCGTTCTGGGCCGCAGCGGGCCTGAGCCTCGCCAACGGGCTCTATGGCCTGTTCATCCTGCCGGAGTCGCTGCCAAAGGAACGCCGCGCGCCGTTTCGCTGGACCAGTGCCAATCCGGTCGGCGGACTGCATCTGCTGCGCACGACCCGCACGCTCGCGGGATTGTCGCTCGCGAATTTCGTCGCCCAGCTTGCCCATGTGGTGCTGCCGTCGACCTTCGTGCTCTATGCGACCTATCGCTACGGCTGGAGCGCGAGGACGGTGGGGCTGGCGCTCGCACTCGTTGGCGTCTGCGCGATGATCGTGCAGGGGATTGCCATCGGGCCGATCGTGCGGCGGTGTGGCGAGCGCCGGGCGTTGATGCTCGGGCTTGCGTTCGGCGCCGCGGGCTTTCTGATCTTCGGTGCGGCGCCGACGGGGTGGTGGTTCTTCGTCGGAATTCCCGTGATGGCGCTATGGGGCGTCTCAGGCGCCGCGACGCAGGCGCTGCTGACGCAGCAGGTCGCGCCTGATCAGCAGGGGCAGTTGCAAGGCGCGACATCGAGCGTGCAGAGCGTCTCCCAGCTTGTCGGGCCGTTCCTGTTCACGCTGACCTTTGCCTATTTCATCGGCGCCAGCGCGCCGGTGAAATTGCCCGGCGCGCCGTTCCTGTTGGCGTCGCTGCTGTTGCTCGTCGCGCTCGCGATCGCAGCGCGCACGCTGGTGGGGACAAAAGCCCGATAGAGCATGATCCGGAAAAGTGTGCAGCAGGTTTTCCCTTAGCTAACCAACGCGGAACGCGTTTGCGGGGAGATCATGCTCAAACAAAGACCTGAAGCGCGATGACGATTCAACCTGATCTCATCGCGCTTTAGAGCTTTTCGGTTCTGATGGAATCAGAACCGAAGCTCTGGTTCTTGACGCGTTTTCGTTGCGCGAACCGGCGTCCGCTTCGCTCGAAAAACGCTCTCGCTTGCAAGCGGTGAAGCGCGTCGCTTGTCCGAAATCGGGCGGACCTTCTAGCGTTCCATAATCAGATACCTTATTCGGAAACTCGATGTCCGACGCCAATCTTCTCCAATCACTTCTGCAATTGGCCCATCATGACGCGGTCCAGACGGACCGGGCCGTGCAAATGCAGTTGTTGCGATATTGGGACGACGAATTGGCAAAGCCCCGGAACGCCGATCCGAAACGATTGCTGCGCTACGGGTTCAAGGTCTATTCGCAATGTGACGAAGACGGAATCATCCAGGAGATATTCCGGCGGATCGGAAACGGAAACCGGGTTTTCGTCGAGTTCGGTGTCGAGACCGGAATTGAATGCAACTCCGCCAAGCTTCTGATGGAAGGCTGGCGTGGCCTCTGGCTCGATGGTTCATCGGCGCATGTTGCGCACATTCGAAAGAGCCTCGACACATTCGTCAGGGATGGACGGCTGCGGGTGATCGAGGCGTTCATCACCGCCGAGAACATCAATGCCCTGCTGGCAGAGGGCGGTGTCACCGGCGATATCGACCTGCTGAGCATCGACATCGATCGCAACGACTATTGGGTCTGGAAGGCGATCGAGGTCGTCAAGCCGCGTGTCGTGGTGATCGAATATAACGCGACATTGCGGCCGCCGCTCTCGCTGGTCGTCCCCTACGAGCCCATGCAAACCTGGAACGGATCCAGCTACTTCGGCGCCAGCCTCGAGGCTCTGGTGAAGGTTGGCCGGGAGAAGGGCTACCGCCTCGTGGGCTGCAGCTTCAGCGGCGCAAACGCCTTCTTCGTGCAGGATGAACTTGCCGGCGATCACTTTCTCAGCCCCGCCACGGCCGAGGAACATTACGAGCCGCCGCGTTATTTCTTTGGCCGCTTGACGGCAGGCCACCGCCCGCAGACCGGGCCTTACGTCACCGTCTGAAGGAGGTTCGGGGCGCACTGGCGCGCGCCCCGAAATGAACGGCTACGCCGTCACTTCTTCACCAGCGGACAGTCGCTTGCCTCCAGCGGCTTCGCGGCGTCTTCCGGCGAGATGGTCGCGATCAGCTTGTAATAGTCCCACGGATATTTCAACTCTTCCGGCTTCTTCACCTCGAACAGATAGGCTGGAATGATGCGGCGGCCGTCGGCGCGCAGCGGGCCCTTGCCGAACAGGGGATCGTCGGTCGGGATCTCCTTCATCTTGGCGACGACCTTCGCGCCGTCATGCGGATTGCCGCCGAGCGCCTCCAGCGCCTTCAGGTAATGCAGCACGGCGGCATAGTTTCCGGCGACCGTCATCGAGGGCATCGTGTGTTTCGGCGAGACCTCCATGAAACGCTTCGACCAGGCGCGGGTCTGATCGTTGAGGTCCCAATAGAAGGACTCGGTGAAGGTCAGGCCCTGCGCGACCTTCAGGCCGAGCGCATGAACGTCGTTGACGAACAACAGCAGCGCGGCGATCTTCTGCCCGCCCGCGACGATGCCGAACTCGGCCGCCTGCTTGATCGCGTTGGTGGTGTCGCCGCCGGCATTGGCGAGCCCCACGACCTTGGCTTTCGACGCTTGCGCCTGCAGCAGAAAGGACGAGAAGTCGGACGAGTTGATCGGATGCTTGACGCCGCCGAGCACCTTGCCGCCATTGGCGGTGATGACTGCACTGGTGTCGCGTTCCAGCGCCGCGCCGAAGGCATAGTCGGCGGTGAGGAAGAACCAGCTGTCGCCGCCCGCCTTGGTCAGGGCCTTGCCGGTGCCGTTGGCGAGCATGTAGGTGTCGTAGCTGAAGGAGACCGTGTTCGGCGTGCAGGCCTTGCCGGTGAGGTCCGCGGTCGCAGCACCCGAATTGAGCAGCACCGCGTTCTTCTCGCGCACGATATTGTTCACGGCAAGCGCGACGCCGGAGTTCGGCGTGTCGGCGATGGCGTCGACCTTCTCATTGTCGATCCATTGCCGGGAGATGTTGACGCCGACGTCCGGTTTGTTCTGGTGATCGCCGCTCAAGACCTCGATCTTCCAGCCCTTCGCGAGCAGGCCGAAGTCCTCCACGGCCATCTTGATCGCGGCCACCGAATTGGGGCCGCCGATGTCGGCATAAAGGCTCGACATGTCGTTGAGCACGCCGATCTTGACGTTCTTGTCATCGGCAAGCGCCGAGGTCGCCAGACCAAATGCAGCAAGAATAGTGAGCGCGGAAGTGCCGCGCGCGAGTGTCGTTTTCATCGTCTCCTCCAGTGTTGACGCCGGCCACGCTCTCTTGTGCGGAGCTTTTGGCCGACTTCCTATGGTTCCCGATAACGCGCCGGGCGCGCGCAGGCAATCCGCCGAAAGCCTATTTCAGCGCGCTGTCTTGCCGCGGATGTCCATTATTTGGACGGTGCAGGCGTAGGGCGTAGAATTCCATGGGGTGGGCGAAGCGAAGCGTGCCCACCATCGCGCCACATGGATGGATGGTGGGCACAGCGCTTAGCGCCTTTGCCCACCCTGCGGATTCAATGCAGCGCGTCCGAGGTCAGCTTGAATTTCTGGATGCGCTTGGCGTTGTCGACTTCGCCGGTATAGACGTTGCCGAGCTTGTCGACCGCCATGGCGTGGATCCAGTGGAATTGCCCGGCGTTGCGGCCGCCGCGGCCGAAGCTGCCGACGACGCTGCCGTCCTCGCGCTTGAGGATCCTGATCTCGTTGTTCTCGCCGTCCGCGCTCAACAGATAGGTCTGCTTCGGGTCGGGCCAGAGCGCGAGATCCCAGACCGCGCCATTGCCGAGCGTGGCTTTCTCGTAGAACCACTCCTTGACGAAGGTGCCGTCCTTCTTGAACACCTGGATGCGGTCGTTGATGCGGTCGCAGACATAGACGAGGCCATCGTCGGCGATCTTCACGCAATGCACGGGATTGCCGAACTGCTGTGAGACCGGTGCGTTCGGATCATAGGCCGCCTGCTTGGTGTCATCAGGCGCGTGGCCGTAGGCGCCCCAATGCCGCTTATAGGCGCCGGTCGTGGCATCGAACACGATGACACGGTGATTGCCGTAACCGTCGGCGACATAGATCTCGTTCGCCTCCTTGTCGATCGCGGTCTCCGCGGGCTTGCCGAGTTGGGTGGTGTCGTTCGAGCCCTTGCTCGGCGCGATCTTGCCGATCTGCGAGACAAACTTGCCGTCGAGGGTGAATTTCAGGATCGCGTTGTCGTTATCTGCATTGCCGCCGACCCAGACGAACCCGCGCTCGTCGACCTCGATGCCGTGCTCGCGACCGACCCACTCATAGCCCTCGCCGGGACCGCCCCAGGAGCGCAACAGATTGCCGTCGACATCGAACTCCAGCACCGGCGGCGCCGGCACGCAGCATTTCGAGCGCGGCGGATTCAGCGTTGCACCTTTCTCGTCATCGGTCAGCGAGCGCGGCCGGTGGATCACCCAGATATGCCCCTGCCAGTCGACGGTGATGCCGCCGACCTGGCCGAGGATCCAGTTGTTGGGCAGAGGCTTTGGCCAGGAGGCGTCGACGGCGAAGGCCGGGATGTCGCCGGCGGTCGCCGCGCGCGGAAGGAACGACGCGCCGATCGCGAGCGCGGCCGTGATGCAGAGCGAGATCGTTGTCGTGAAGCGCGTGATCGCGCGGACTGAACGCGTGCTCGTCGGCACATGCGTCATGGCATCCTCCCGTTTTTCTTGCTGCGGTTTATCCGCTTGGGGAGGCAGTCAATCTTGGGGAGCGTAAGGAGTCAATTATGGCCGCGTCATTCCGGGGTGCGTCGAAGACGCGAACCCGAAATCTCGAGATTCCGGGTTCGATGCTGTCGCATCGCCCCGGAATGACGGAAAAAGGAGCGCACGTCACGCCGGCGGCTGAAAACTCGTCAGGGTGCGGCTCTTGTAGTCATAGAGCTTGCCGGTTTCGGTCCAATCCGGTGAACACATCTCAACGATGTGCCCCGCGACCTTGTCCGGCGTCTCCAGCGTCATCGGGTCTTCGCCCGGAAACACGGTGGCCCGCATGCGGGTGCGGAGGGGGCCCGGGCTGAACAAATTGACACGGACCTTCGTGCTCGCGGTTTCCGCAGCCCACACCCGCACCAGCGCTTCCAGCGCGGCCTTGGAGGCGGCATAGGGGCCGAGATAGGCGGGCGCTTTGAACGCGGCACCCGAGGTGAGGAATACCGCGCGGCCGGCATCGGACTGCTTCAACAGCGGCTCCATGCAGCGGATCAACTGGAAGTTCGCGGCCACATTGACCGTGAAAACGTCGTTCCACGTCTTCGGCTCGATATGGCCGAGCGGCGAGGAGGGACCCGGCACGCCGGCATTGCCGACGAGAATGTCGAGCTTGCCGTGACGCTCATGAAGCGCCGCGCCGAGGCGGGCGATGCCGTCGAGATCGGCGATGCTGAGCGGCACCAGCGTGGCGCTGCCGCCATCTTTCCGGATCTCGTCGTCGAGCTCCTCAAGGCCGCCCTGCGTGCGCGCGACCGCCACGATATGCGCCCCGGCCTTCGCGAGCGCGCATGCTGTCGCGTAGCCGATGCCGCGTGAGGCGCCGGTGACGAGGGCGATGCGGGATGCGAGGGGTTTGGTCATTGAATGAACTCCATCCGCCGTCGTCCCTGCGCACGCAGGGACCCATACCGCATGATGTCTCTTGTTGGGAAGAAAGCCGTTCCGCCGTTGCTGCCACAAACTCCGGCCTGTGGTTATGGGTCTCTGCGTGCGCAGGGACGACAGCGAGTTTGTTGCCCGAACGGGAAAATATCACGTTCGATGTTGGCCGCACCTGCGTTCCCGTTCCACGGGGACGACATGCGTGCGTCAGCTCGCTTCCGCCAGCAGCGACAATTGGCGCGGCTGGGCTTCGACCTGGGTCTGGTCGGTGAGGTGGGTCGGGTAGCTGCCCGTAAAGCAGTGATCGGCGAATTTCGGATTGGCGGGATCGCGGCCGGGATAGCCCATGGCGCGGTACATGCCGTCGATCGACAGGAACGCCAGCGAGTCGGCGCCGATCAGCTCGCGCATCTCTTCCAGCGAATGGGTGGCGGCAAGCAGGCCGCCGCGATCGGGCAGGTCGATACCGTAATAGTCGGGGTAGAGGATTGGCGGCGAGGCGAGGCGGAAATGCACCTCGGTGGCGCCGGCTTCGCGCATCATGCGCACGATCTTCTTGGAGGTGGTGCCGCGCACGAGCGAATCGTCGATCAGCATGATGCGCTTGCCCGCGATCGCGGCGCGATTGGCGGAGTGCTTCATGCGCACGCCGGATTCGCGGATGCTTTGGGTCGGCTGGATGAAGGTGCGACCGACATAGTGATTGCGGATGATGCCGAGCTCGAACGGTACGCCGGAATGCTGGCTGTAGCCGAGCGAGGCAGGCACGCCGGAGTCCGGCACCGGCACCACGACGTCGATATCGGCATGGCTCTCGCGCGCGAGCTGCGCACCGAACGCCTTGCGGACCTCGTAGACCGAGCGGCCGCCGACGATGGAATCAGGCCGCGCGAAATAGATGTATTCGAACACGCAGGGCCGCGCCGGCTTGGGCGGGAACGGCTTGTGGCTGTGCATGCCCTCTTCGTCGAACACCATGATCTCGCCGGGCTCGACGTCGCGGATGTAGCGCGCGCCGATCATGTCGAGCGCGCAGGTCTCGGAGGCCAGAATCGGACAGCCGTCGAGCTCGCCGTACACCAGCGGACGGATACCGAGCGGATCACGCGCGCCGATCAGCTTCTTGTTGGTCATGCAGACCAGCGAATAGGCGCCCTCGATGGCGCGAAGCGCCTCGATGAAGCGGTCGATGAAACGCGGACGGCGGGACTGCGCAACGAGGTGCAGGATCACCTCGGTGTCGGTGGTCGACTGCATCATGGCGCCGTTGCGCACGAGTTCGCGGCGCAGGCTTAGGCCGTTGGTGAGGTTGCCGTTGTGGCCGACCGCGAAGCCGCCGGCGTTGAGCTCGGCAAACAGCGGTTGCACGTTGCGCAGGATGGTCGCGCCTGTCGTCGCGTAGCGCACATGGCCGATCGCGACATTGCCGGGGAGGCGCTCAATCACCTCGCGGCGGGAGAAAGTATCGCCGACGAGGCCGAGCCTGCGCTCGCTGTGAAACCGTCCGCCATCGAAGGAGACGATGCCGCAGGCTTCCTGGCCGCGATGCTGGAGGGCATGCAGCCCGAGCGCCGTGATGGCGGCGGCATCGGGCTGCCCGAAAATGCCGAACACGCCGCACTCTTCGCGCAGCGTGTCCCCTTCGAGGTCGTCTTGCAGTTCGTATTCGACCGGGCCGAGATTCAGATCGAGTTGGGCGTCGAGGTCAGGGTTTGATTTCTCGTCCATCACGCCTCTCTTTTGTGGCTTAAGCTCACTTCGCCGCGGGTTTATCGATCAGCTTTTTCATGCTGTCGCGGGCCGTTTTGCTGTAGCCATCGCCGCTGCCCGGAGAGGGCTGGTCGGCGTCAGTCTGCTCATCTTCCGGTTTATTCTTCTTGAACTTCTTTAAAATGGTGTTCTCGGGGTCGTCAGGCAAGAGCGACATCAGCCATTCCCCAGTTCCTTGCAGGACCACCCGGGACTTGGCCCCGGTGACCCAGTCCGGCCGTTGCTTTTCAGGGACCAGCCAGCTGAAGAACAGGAACGCAACCACAACGATCAGGAGGCCCCGCGCCAGTCCGAACAGGAAGCCCAGCGTGCGGTCGAGCGCGCCGATCCGGGAATCCAGGATCATGTCGGAGATCCGCACCGTGATGATGGACACCACGATCAGGGTACCAACGAAGACGCCGGCCACGACGACCACGGCCGCGACCGTGTCATTGTTGAAATAGGTCTTGGCGGTCGGCAGCAGCTTGGAGAAGGAATAGAGCGTCGTCAGCGCCGCCGCGCCCCAGGCCGCGATCGACAGGATTTCGCGCATGAAGCCGCGAACCATCGCAAGCAGCCCGGAAATCAGCATCACGCCGAGCAGGATCAGGTCGAGAATCGTTATCGGCATCTGCTGGTGGTCGCTCGTTCAAAAAGTTCCGAATCGGCGTCGTCAGGCCGCTCTAAGTGAGGGTGAGATTGGCACCCCCGCAAGGCCGGAAAATGCGTGATCCCATACCTTTAACTGCGGGGGGATCAACCTTGCGCGCGATGTATAGCGGCGAGGGCTCGTGAGGTCACGCCCACCTAGCCCTCCTGGCGGCGGAATCTCTGAGGTGTGGCATTTTTCTCAGGCGGCGCGCTGGTCTGGCCGCCTTTTGCGCGGCCTCGCGCGGCGATTTCCGCAACCAGGGTGGTGAGCCCGCCGACGGTATTGAGCGTAAGCCCCGCATCGCCGCTGACCTCGCCGCGAGCCGATTCGGGCAGGATGGCGCGGCCGAAGCCGAGTTTCGCCGCCTCCTTCAGCCGCGCCGATGTCTGCGCCACCGGACGGACCGCGCCGGATAGCGAAATTTCGCCGAAATAAACCGCATCTGTCGGTAATGGTGCATTCACCAAGGATGAAACCAGCGCCGCGGCCGCTGCCAGATCGGCCGCCGGCTCCTGGATACGCAGGCCGCCCGCGACGTTCAAATACACGTCATGCCCGGACAGCTTGACCCCGCAATGCGCCTCCAGCACGGCCAGCACCATCGACAGCCGGCTCGGGTCCCACCCGACCACCGCGCGGCGCGGCGTGCCGAGTGAGGTCGGCGCCACCAGCGCTTGCAGCTCGACCAGCACGGGCCGCGTTCCCTCGATGCCGGCGAATACGGCGGTGCCGGGCGTGCCGAGATCGCGCTCGGAGAGGAACAGTTCGGACGGGTTGGACACCTCGCGCAGGCCGAGGCCCGTCATCTCGAACACGCCGATTTCGTCGGTGGGGCCGAAGCGATTCTTCACCGCGCGCAGGATGCGGAACTGCTGCGAGCCTTCGCCCTCGAACGACAGCACGGCATCGACCATATGCTCGACCACGCGGGGGCCGGCGATCTGGCCGTCCTTGGTGACGTGACCGACCAGGATGATCGCGGCGCCGGATTTCTTCGCGAATCGGATCAGCGCCTGCGCGGAGGCGCGGACCTGGGTCACGGTCCCGGGCGCCGATTCGACCGTGTCGGTCCACATGGTCTGGATCGAATCGATCACGATCAGGCGCGGCACGGCGCCTTCGGACAGCGTCGAGACGATGTCTTCGACGGATGTTTCGGAGGCGAGCTGCACCGGCGCATCCGACAGTCCCAGCCGTTCGGCGCGGAGCCTGACCTGCGCCACCGCCTCTTCGCCGGAGATGTACACCGCGCGGTGACCGGCGCGTGCGAGCAGGCTGGTCGCTTGCGTCAGAAGCGTCGATTTGCCGATGCCGGGATCGCCGCCGACCAGCAGCACCGAGCCGCGCACGAATCCGCCGCCGGTGACGCGGTCGAGCTCGGCCATGCCAGAGGAGAGGCGGGGGGCATCCTGGCTTTTGCCGGTCAGGCTTTCGAGCTGAAAGGTACGGCCCTTGCGGCGGGAGCGCACCGAGACCGGCATCGAGGTCGCGCCGGTCGACGTCCTCCTCGGCCAGCGTGTTCCACTCGCCGCAGGATTCGCACTTGCCCTGCCAGCGGTTATAGGCCGCGCCGCAGTTCTGGCAGACAAAGGAGAGGGTGTTCTTGGCCATGGAATTGCAGGGAGCAGGGTCAGGATGATTGCGTCGCATTCCATAGCATGGATGCGCCCGCCGCGAGCATGATGACGTCCATCACGAGGCGGAAGATATCCGGTTCGAGCTTGAGCACGAAGCGCTTGGCGATGAAGGCGCCGAACATCAGCGAGGAGCCGGCGATCAGGCCTTTCAGCGCGACGTCGGGCGTCAGGGCGCCGAAGCGCTCGAAGGTCACGGATTTGCTGAAATAGAGGCCGAGCGAGCTTGCCGCCTCGGTCGCGAGAAACGCGCCCTTGGTGAGGCCGTAGAACAGGAACAGCGGCACGCTCAAGGGGCCGGTCGAGACCACGATGCCGGTGAGATAGCCGATCAGCGCGCCGCCGAGCGCAAGGTGCCAGAGTTGCGCTTTGAGTTGATGCCGCGCCAGCCAGTGCCGCACCGGCACCATCGCGATCAGGAACAGGCCGATCGCGACGTCCACCGCGTGCGATGGCAGCGCCAGCAGGGTCCGCGCGCCGAGCGCCGCCGCGGGAATGCCGGTCACCGAATAGGCCGCGCAGGCGCGCCAGTCGACCTCGCGCCACCAGGCGAGAATGCGCGAGAAGTTCGCCAGCACGGAGGCGATCGCCATGATCGGCACCGCTTGCTTCGGGCCGTACTCATAGACGAGCACCGGCATCAGCATGATCGACGAGCCGGTGCCGACGATGCCCGACAGCGTGCCGGCGATCAGGCCGACGGTGAGAATGAAGAGGAAGCCCAATGGACATCTCCGGGAGACACGATGTCGTCGCTCCTTACGTCATTGCGAGCGTAGCGAAGCAATCCAGATTCCGCGAGCGGTCCGACCGGATTGCTTCGCAGAGCCTGTCATCGGGCCGCGTTTAGCGCGACCCCTTGGCTCGCAATGACGCCGAAGATGCCTTGGTCGTTCGATTGGTTAACCCGAAGTCACGGCAAAGGCGAAAATCGCGGGTATCTCGCGGTTTGATCCTTAGAATTTAAGCTGTATCCAATTCGTCAGGCAGTCAAAGAACTTGAGCAATGCGATGCACGATGATCGGTTTTCCGCCCTCGACCGTCACGCCGTCCTCTCCGGGGGCGACGATGGTTTCCCGTGGTATGCGGCCTCCATGCTGGCGTTCGAATCGGGCGAGGTCGTCCGCATGCGGCTGGAGAAATTAGCCAGTTGCGACGATGACGCCGGCCACGAAGCGCGGCTGATGGTGAGCGAGAAGATCGCCGCAGCCTTCGAGGCGGCCGCGAACTGGTTGTCGGGCGCCACGCCCGGCATCATCATCGGCCGCTATCGCGAGCATGTCGCGGCGAACGCAAAGCGCCTCTCGGCGAGTTAGACGGCGTGAAGCAGTCTCCGGATTTCAGCTCCGCAAGAAGCCTTCGCACTCGCCTTCCGCCCAGGCGAGGGTCTTCTCCATAGCCTCGCCTCCCGAGTAGCGGAGGCACATCTTGGTCATCGTCGCTTGCACATAGATTTGCTGTGCGACTCTTGGCGGAGCCGGCGCCGCAGCGATCGACAGCGTCTGATGGTCATAGGGATTGGGGTAGTGATAGAGCGTGCCCTTCGGCGGCTGCGCCTCCGCCCAAACCTTTAGCGTCGTGAATTTCTTGTAGGCCGGCAGATCATAACCGCCGCTGGCGACCACCAGCTTCTCAATCGATGAGGGCTGCGAGAGGTGCGCGAGCAGGCTCTTGGCGGCTTCCTTGCGCTTCGAGAATGCCCAAATGCTCCAGAAAAAAGGCAGGTAGGGAGCGAAGCGGCCCTTGGGACCCGCTGGGAAGCCGTGAGTCCAGCATTGCTCGGCAATTTGCGGTGCGTCGCGCTTGGCGACTGCCCAGGCGCTCGGCGGGTTGAAGATCAGCGCGCCCTTGCCGGAAATCAGCCATTTGTTGTTGGAGGCGTCGTCCCACGCCGGCACGTCCAGGGGTAGGAACGCGATCAGCTTCTTGTAGTATTCGAGCGCTTGCCGAACCTCGTCGGTCTTGACCGTGAGATTGGCGTTGGCATCGACAAGCTGCGCGCCGAACGACTGGAAGATCGCGCCGGCCGCAACCACGCTGTCGGTGGTCTGCCCCAGCCCGATGCCGAAGGGATGTCCGCCCTTGTGGCAGGCTTCCGCTGCCTTCAGGAATGTGTCCAGTGTCCAGTTGTCGGCCTTTGGTGGGCTTCCGGCTGGATACATGTCCTGCACGTCGATGTTGGCGTGCTGTTTCATCAGATCAATTCGGGAGCATGGCGCCTGAATCTGGCTGCCGGTACAGGCGGGCACGCCGAGCCACTTGCCGTCAGCCTGACCGAGATATTGGACCGTTCGGTTCACCTCGCCGTTCTGCTCAATGCTCGCCTCCATGATGTCGTTGACGGGCTCGAGCAGATCGCTGTTTGCGTGCGGGTTCCACGCCGCCATCGTCAGGATGTCATGCCCGGCTTTGGCTTGCGCTTCAGCCGAGATGGTTACGAGCAGCTTGTTGCCTTGGCCCGTGATATAGTCGATCTGAACCTCGACTTTTTCCCTTTCGGCCCATTCGTTGACGAGATCATTCGAAGTCTTGTTTGCGCCGGGCACCCAGTGGTCCCAGAAACCAATCGACAGTTTACCGGCGGCGTAAGCGCCACGCACATACGGAGCAGCGATGAGCGCTGCGGACGACATTGCGGTCACGGTTACAAATTGTCGCCGAGAAAGCTTTCGTGACATTTGTTCCCTCCACGGTGCTGTGTCGTTTTATGGCTTGTTCTTGTGTCGTGTCCCTCGATCAGCCCTGCGCTCGAAAGAGCCGCAGGCAAAGAGTTTCAGAATGAATGCTCGAAAAATCGCGTCGCAAAATTCAAAATTAAAGACAACGGCAGCGGCGCACCGAAATTCAACGCTCAAAGTCCCGGCCGCGCAAGCGATGTAATCCGGCAGTCGAACTGTCCCAACGCAGCGTCACTCTCGTCTGATCGTTTTCGGTACCGAAGAACGCAGGTCCTGATGCGGCTTGAGGTCCATCGCGTCATCTTGCCACTGCACAGCAACCGCGTCGCTTCGGGAGCAAAGCGAACATCGGCTTCAGTGCGCCATGCCAACGGCTCGGAGTACACGGCCTAATCCAACACAATCCAGGCTGGCGCGTGGTCGCTGGCGCCGTCCTCGCCGCGCAGCTTGCGATCGACGCCGGCTTTGGCGAGGCGAGGGGCGAGGGCCGGGCTGAGCAGCAAATGATCGAGCCGCAGGCCCGCGTCGCGCGGCCAGCGGTTGCGCTTGTAGTCCCAGAAGGTGAACATCGGCTGCTCCGGATGCAACGTGCGGATCGCATCAAGCCAGCCCTGCTCGACCAGCGACTTGAAGGCGGCGCGGCTCTTCGGCTGGATCAGTGCGTCCTTGTCCCATGACCGCGTCGGGTAGATGTCGCGTTCGGTCGGCGCGACGTTGTAATCGCCGGCGAGAACGACCGGCAGGTCCTGTTTCAGGAATTTCCGGGCGTGCAGCTTCAGCCGCCTGAACCAATCCATCTTGTAGTCGAATTTCGGCCCAGGTTGCGGATTGCCGTTTGGCAGATAGAGGCTCGTGACAATGATGCCGTTCACCGCGGCTTCGATGTAGCGCGCCTCGTGATCGTCGCGGTCGCCCGGCAACTCGGTTCGGGTCAACACCGGCTCACGATCGCGTGCGAGAATGGCAACGCCGTTCCAGGTCTTCTGCCCGCGCCACACCGCGCCATAACCTGCGCGTTCGATCGCTTGTGTCGGAAATTCGGCGTCCGTGCATTTCAGCTCTTGCAGACAGACAATGTCGGGCTTCGCCGCGCGCAACCATCGCAACAGGTTGGGCAGCCGACGTTTCACATTGTTAATGTTGAAGGTCGCGATCTTCATTGTAGAGAGGCTGGCGCCAAAGTACCCACGTTGGAGTTCACATGTCCAAGCTGCGTTTCACCGTCGTCGTCCTCGCCGTCGGATTCTCAAGCGCCGCCTTTGCGCCGGGCACCGCTTTCGCTCAAAGGCTCACCGCCGATCAGCGCGCAGCCTGCAAGCCGGATTTTCAGAAGCTCTGCGGCGACGTCAAGCCGGGCGGCGGCCGCATCATGGAGTGCCTCGACAGCAAGCATGATCAGCTGAGCGACGACTGCAAGAAGGTGGTGGACTCGCGCAAGAAGCAATAAGCGCACGCAAATTCAAGCACGCGGCGGGGCGGCCGGCCCTTGCGCCGCCGCGTCGGTTTTTACCGGTTCGTTTTTGACCTCGCCTGCGCTGCTTTTGTAGACGCGCGCGTAGCGCCGGCCGATGCTGGTGAGCACCTCGTAGCCGATGGTGCCGAAGTGATGCGCAAGCTCGTCGACCGTGATGCCCTCGCCAAGCAGCGTCGCCATGTGACCGCGTCGCGCTGCGTTGGGCGGCAGGTCGGTGATATCCACCGCCATCGCGTCCATGGAAATGCGGCCCGCGACAGCACAGCGCTTGCCCGCGACCATCACCTCGGCGCCGCGGGTGCCGTCATTGGCGCTGGCCGCCCGGAAATAGCCGTCGGCATAGCCGGCGGAGACAATCGCAAGCCGCGTCGGCCGCCGCGCGGTCCAGGTGCCGCCGTACCCGACGGTCTCGCCGCGCTCGACGTTGCGGACCTGGATGATGCGCGCCTTGAGGTCAACCACCGGCAGCATCGGATTGTCGGCTTCGGGCGTCGGATTGACGCCGTAGAGCGCGGCGCCCGGACGCACCAGATCGAACTGGAATTGCGGACCGAGATAAATCGCTGAGGAACTCGCCAGCGAGGCGGGCACGCCCGCGAACAGGCTCGCGATCTCCCGGAAAGCGGCGAGTTGCCGTGCGTTGAAGGGATTATGCAGCTGCTCGGCCGAGGCAAGATGGCTCATGACGAGCGTGATGCCATGGTCGCCGGCATTGATGCGCGGGATCAGTCCATGCGCGTTTTCGATCGTGAGGCCGAGCCGGTGCAGCCCGGTGTCGATGTGAATCCCGGCACCACCGTTCCAGCCGGAGCGGCGGCAGAACATGTCCCATTCGGCCAGTTCATTGAGATCGCCGATGACGGGTCTGCAATTGATTTTGGCGTAGGCATCGCCGGTGTTCTGGAAGAAGCCGCCAAGCGCATAGATCGCCGCCGACGGCACCGCCTCGCGCGCGGCGCGCGCTTCATCGAGCGTTGCGACGAAGAACGTGTTGCAGCCGGCCGCGGCCAGCGCGCGTGCAACCGGTCCCGTTCCGCAGCCATAGGCGTCGGCCTTGATCACAGCGGCGCATTCGGCAGGGACGGCGGTCTTCTCGAGCTTGCGCCAGTTCGCGACGATGGCGTCGAGATCGACAGTGAGGATGCCGTTGGCGGCCGCAAGTGCCGCTGCCGGGTCGGTCTCAGGCGACGGGATTACCCCTTCGCCGGTCAGTCTCGGATTGGAGACAATGTTCATAATGTTCCGGTTTTACGCGGGGCCGCGCACCGGTTCAAGAGATGGGAGCCTTTGATTGAGCATGATCTCTACGGAAAACCGCTATACACCCGTCGGGTCGTAGCCCGAGGGCATGCTTTTCCGGATCATGCCCTAATACCCACCACCCCGGTCCAGCACCTGGCCGTCGGGGGCGAGATCGCCGAACCGCGTGACCGACGCCTCGAAGTGCAGGTCGACGGTGCCGGTCGGGCCATGGCGCTGCTTGCCGATGATGACTTCGGCCTTGCCATGCGCGAGCCCCATGTCGATCTGCCATTTTTCGTGCTCAGGAGTACCCGGACGCGGCTCCTTGTTTCCGAGATAATATTCCTCGCGGTAAACGAACATCACGACGTCGGCGTCCTGCTCGATCGAGCCGGATTCGCGCAGGTCGGACAGTTGCGGGCGCTTGTCGTCGCGCGATTCGACTTGGCGCGACAATTGCGACAGCGCGATGATGGGAACATTGAGCTCTTTCGCCAGCGCCTTCAGGCTGGTCGTGATCTCGGTGACTTCCTGGACGCGGTTTTCGCCGCGCTTGGATGATCCCTGCAACAGCTGGATGTAGTCCACCACGATCAGGTCGAGGCCCTTCTGCCGCTTCAGCCTCCGTGCGCGCGCCATCAGTTGCGCGATCGAAAGGCCGCCGGTTTCGTCCACATAGAAGGGCAGCGATTGCAATTCGATGGAATAGTCGCGAATCTTTTCGAAATCGTTTTCGGTGATGCCGCCGCGGCGGATGTTGCTCGACGGGATTCCGGTGCGTTCGGCGATGATACGGGTGGCGAGTTGCTCGCCCGACATTTCGCAGGAGAAGAAGCCGACGACGCCGCCATTGATCGCCTTCATGGTGCCGTCGGGCTGCAACTCGCCCTGATAGGCCCGCGCGACATTATACGCGATGTTGGTGGCGAGTGAGGTCTTGCCCATGCCGGGACGGCCGGCGAGGATGATCAGGTCGGAATGCTGCAGCCCGCCCATCTTGGTGTCGAGATCGCGCAGGCCCGTCGCAATGCCCGACAATTTTCCGTCGCGTTGGAAGGCCTTGGCCGCCATATCGACGGCAACGGTCAGCGCCTGTGCGAAGCGCTGGAAGCCGCCGTCATAGCGGCCGGACTCGGCGAGTTCATAGAGCTTACGCTCGGCATCCTCGATCTGCGCCCGTGGCGCGAAATCCACCGGCGCATCGAAGGCGACGTTGACCATATCCTCGCCGATATGGATCAGGTCGCGGCGCAGCGAGAGATCGTAGACCGTGCGGCCGTAATCCTGCGCGTTGATGATGGTGGTCGCTTCGGCGGCCAGGCGCGCGAGGTATTGGCCGACCGTCATGCCGCCAATATCGGCGTCGGCGGGCAGGAAGGTCTTCAGTGTTACCGGCGTGGCAACCTTGCCCATGCGAATCAGGCTGCTGGCGGTCTCATAGATGGTCTGGTGAAGCGGTTCGAAGAAGTGCTTCGGTTCCAGGAAGTCCGAGACGCGATAGAATGCGTCATTGTTGACCAGGATCGCGCCCAGAAGGCTCTGTTCCGCTTCGATATTATGCGGTGCGGTCCGGTAAGCCGGCGTTGCGCCGTCGGGAGCGAGCTTGAGGACGTTCGAATCGTTCAAGGCCATGGCTGCGTGTGTAGTCTCCGGCGGGGCGGGGATAAAGCGCCTGTCCCGCGCAAACCGGAAGCGAAAGCTTGGGGCTATGCACTGTTCTTCAAAAATGTGGATGATTCCTCAAGCCTTGAGGCGCCAAGCTTGACGGGGTTTGGCAAAAATCCGGCGGCGCGCGGGCAACGCTGCAGCGACTCGTTCGAAAAATCGAAGTGAGGACTGAACCTTATGACGTCGCGGGCAAACCCATCGCCATGGGTTTAACGTCATGGGTGACGCGTCAAGGGTTCAGCGCGCCGAGCGCGCCGATCTCTGGGTTCCGCGGCTGCGAAGCAGTCAGGTCAACAGGAGATAGACGAGCGCGATCAGCGCGGAGCCAACGCCGGTCAGGATCAGGGCATAGTCAGTGCCCAGCTCGTCCTGGATGTCGAATGACGGTTTGAATGGCTGATCGGGCATGCTCGTGGTTTAGGAGAACTGGGGCTGAGTGTTTGTGACCTAGTTCACATACGTCCCGGTTTGTTTAAGGCAGGGTGTTTGACCTTTCGCCGATATTTTTGACCTTTCGCAGATATTAGAGAGTTGCGAGCAGTGCCGACCACGGTTCCCGAGTTTCGGTCTGGGCGTTCCACGGACAATAGGCCGTCATGGCTGTCGATGCTGGTGGACGCCATGGAAGATGCCGTGCGGCCGGAACGCCGGGCGCGGCCATGCGACCGCGCGACGCTTGCCGGATTGCGGGCTCAGCTTGCGCGTCCGGCGCCATTCCATCCCCAAGGGGCCACCACGAAGGAGCCACCGCGTTCAGTCGCCGCAACTGATCGGCTGCCGGGCCTTTCTACTCCCCGGCCATCTTGAGCGAGGGCCGGTCGATGCGTTCCAGGGTGCGCAATCTCGCCTCTTGCCTTCCGATATAATCGCGCGTGATCGGCACGACACCTTGCCGCTTGGTGAGTTGAATCTGGAAATTCATCAGGTTCTGCTTGCGAAACGACATCTCGGAGGCGGCGAGATAGAATTCCCACATCCGCGCGAAACGCTCGTCATAGAGTTGCACCGCTTCCTCGCGACGCGCCATGAAACGTTCGCGCCAGGCCTTCAGCGTCTCTGCATAATGCAGGCGGAGGATTTCGATGTCGCAGATCAGCAGCCCGGCACGTTCGATCGCGGGAATCACCTCTGATATCGCCGGGATGTAGCCGCCGGGAAATATGTATTTCCTGATCCACGGGCTCGACACGTCGGGCCCGGTCGAGCGGCCGATTGAATGCAACAGCATCACGCCATTGTCGTCGAGCAGCTCGGCGCATCGCTTGAAGAATGCATCGTAGAAGTCGACGCCGACATGTTCGAACATGCCGACCGAGACGATGCGGTCGAACGAGCCGTCGACGTCGCGATAATCCTGCAGCAGGAATTTTGCCGAGCGCGCGAGATGCCTTTCTTCCGCGCGCGCATTCGCGATCTGCAGCTGCTCGGCAGAAAGGGTGATGCCGGTGACATCGGCGCCGGCAGTCTCCGCGAGATAGAGGCCAAGTCCGCCCCAGCCGCAGCCGATGTCGAGAACGCGCTGGTCGCGCCGGATCAGCAGCTTCGCGGCGATGTGACGCTTCTTGGCGAGCTGGGCGTCGTCGAGAGTCGCGTCCGGCGTCTCGAAATAGGCGCAGCTGTATTGCTTGTCGGCATCGAGGAAGAGCGAATAGAGCCTGGCATCGAGATCGTAGTGATGTGCGACGTTCTGCTGCGCGCGGCCGCGCGCATTGAATTGCTGGAGACGCCTGACCAGATAGCGCATCCACCATTGCGGCCTGGCCCAACTCGGCAGCACGTCCGGCTGATTGAGCAGGATGGCGAGCACGTCCGCGATCGAGCCTTTCTCGACCACGAAGTCGCCGTCCATGTAGCTCTCGCCGAGCGCAAGCTCGGGGTTCAGGAGTATCCTTCGTTCGGATGATGTTGTGCGAAAGCGGGCAAAAACCGGCTGGCCGGAGCCGTCGCCACAGCTGAATTTAGCGCCGCTCGCGGTCGTAAAAATGATCGTACCGCGGCGAATGAACGCACTCAGAAAACGACGCAACAGACGGTCCATCGAAATCACCGCAAAAGCGATCCCGCAAGAGGCTGATTTTCCCGGCCGTTATCATGAGGCTTGCAGAACCTGTTGGTTCCCCTGCGCCATGCCAATCAAGATAGTGAGTGTTGCAGAAAGGCGCTATTGCGCTGGGGACAAAGCGGATATTCCAAAATGCGATCACGCGGTTGCGCGCGCATGTGCGCTTCCATTAGCGCAATAATGGTTTAATAGATGCGCGTCGCGTGCTGCCGAGTTGAGTATCTGTGATACGAGAACGGTCCATCTGGAGAGTTTGAGAATGTTGAGCCGAGTGCTCAGTCTCGCGACGGTGACGCTTCTAATCGGCGGTTTTGCGGCGGAGCAGGCAGACGCTCAGGCCCAAAATCTCGAGGCCGGCAAAAGCCCTTCCCAGATATTTGCAGGCACCTGCAGCGCCTGTCACAAGAGCCCGCGCGGACTTTTGAAGACCGTGCCGGCGGGGTCGCTGCCAGGCTTCTTGCGCCAGCACTACACGACCAGCCCGGACATGGCGAACGTGCTGTCATCTTACCTGGCGTCCAATGGCGCGAATGACACGCGCTACGGCGTCAACCAGAAGGGCGGCAAGGACGGCGCCAAAGAAGGTGCGAAGGAAGGCGCCAAGGAAAGCGCCAAGGAAAGCGCAAGGGAAGGCGCGAAGGAAACCAGATCCGAAGCGAAGCCTGAGGCGAGATCGAACGCGAGGCCGGATCAGCCGGAGCGTTCAGGCCGCAGGCAGCGCGCCTCTTCCGTGAATGACGCGCCCGGCAAGCCCGAATCGGAGCCCCGGCCGGCGGCGAAGCCGGATGCCGAGGAAAGCAAGACGAAACGAAGCAAGACGAAACGAAACAAGAGGGGACGAAGCAAGACGGGACGAAGCAAGGCGCGGGCGGTCGTCACGGCCGTAATTCCAGACGGATGGCCCGGCCTGCGGAAACGGGTGGAGAGGCCAAGCCCGACGCGGATGGTCAGGTTCCCGCACAGTCAGGCGAACGTGGCGCCGACGGCCGCAGGAATTCCGCCAAGCAGAAGCTGAGCAAGCGCGGCAAGCCGAGCAACAGCGAGGACGCCGCGCGAGACCGCGACAAGGATCCGTTCCGAGAGTTTTTCAGGGAGCGGCAGAAGTCCGATCCCTCGAAGGATGAACCTGCACCGGTCCAACCGCCTGCAAGCAATTCCGCCAAGGTCGATTCCGGGATGCCGGACGCGGCGAGGCCTGCGGGCGACGCTCCACCGCAAGCCGCCAAGGTCGAACTCCCGAAGGAGAGCGAGGCGCCGGCGCTGCGGTCCGATCAGGCCTCTCCGGCCATCTCGGCTCCCGCGCCATCTCCGAACCCCCAGTCAGCGGCTCCTGCGGCCGCGTCCGGGGGAGACCCGGCCTCGACCACCCAATCCACCGCCGGGTCTGCACCGCCCGCCTTTGCGGCTGCTCCGCCACCGGCGGCAGCAGTGGTCCCCGCAGGGCCACCGATACCGCCGGTCTCCCAATAGCGCTCGACAATCCTCGGCCGGCCCGTGCTGTGTTGGCCGGTCATGATATTGTGGAAGAGCTCCGTGACGGGACGCAAACCCGGCCTTGAGCGGGCCGGGTTTGGGCATTCGAAGGCGGCCTACTTCTCTTCTGCCACCGGCGCCGGCTGCTCGGCATCGTCGGGCTGCGCTTCCGGATCGAAGAATTCGCCGGCGGCGGCGAGCGCCTCGGCGGCGGCGTCCTGATCTTCCTGGCGGCTGGAAATATCCTCGCCACGTTTGATGCGCTCGGCCTCATCGGCGCTACGCGCGACCGTGACGTGGATGTTGGCCTCGACTTCAGGATGCACGGCGATCGTGACCGTCTTCCGGCCGATCACCTTGATCGGCGCGTCTAGCCAGACCTGCGGCCGGCTGACGGTGATGCCTTGCGCCTCCAGCGCTACGACGATGTCGCGCACCGAGACCGAGCCGAACAACTGGCCGGTTTCGGAGGATTGACGGATGATCATGATCTCGAGGCCGTCGATCTTCTCCGCCGCCTTCGCGGCTTCGCCCTTGGCCTTGAGATTGTTCACTTCGAGCTCGGCTTTCATGCCGTCGAACTTGGCGCGGTTGTCGGCCGTGGCGCGCAGCGCCTTGCCGCGCTTCAGCAGGAAATTGCGGGCAAACCCGTCCCTGACGCGGACGACTTCGCCCATCTGGCCGAGCTTTGCGACACGTTCCAGCAGAATGACTTCCATTTTGAGTTCTCCTTCGGATGGTTGGATTTGATCGACGTTACGAAATCAGGCCGCAGGTAGCGGCGGTGGCTTGCTGCGCCGGGCGCGCTGGCGAATGTCGAACAGGGCGTCGGCGATCCCGAGCGCCACGAACGCCAGAATTGGCCAGCTGAACACGACGACGATGCTGTAGGTGGTGCTGAGCCAGAACGGCCGGCTCCTCAGGCGCAGTGTCAGGATGTGCAGCACCGCGAAGCCGACGAAAGCGTAAGCCAGCATCAACGCCGCGACGGCGATGACCGCGATGATGGCCAACATGCCGCCGGTAAAGCAGAATGCGATGGCGACGCACAGCGCAGCGAGCGTCATCGGGGGCAGGGTGGTGTTGCGCAGGTCAGGCCAGGGGCGGCGCAATCGGCCCGACGTCTCGGCGATTTTCGCAGCCAGCCAGAGATTTAGCGTCAGCGTCGTCAGCGTGATCGACACGATTGCGGCCGGGGCAAGCGTCACGATCATGTCGATGATACGTTCGACGTCTTCGTTCGCGGCCAGGCCTTGCGCGGTGAAAAAGCGCTGCAGACCGCGATGGAGCACGCCGGTGATCGTGGCGGCGTCGAGGCCGAGTGTCAGGAGAGCCCCGAGCGCGCCCAGGCCGGCAAAACCGGCGGTCCACAGCAGGATACGGCCGACCGGATACCATTCGAGCTCTGGCTCGTCCGACACGTCAGCACCGGCCGACGGCGCATCATGAGCGACCGGCCGCCCGAGCAGGACAAGATGGCCGAGCCACCAGGCGGGCAGCGCGACCACGAGGGCAAAGGCAAGGCCGTAGGGGATACCGAAGATCGCCGCGAGCGCGACGCTCGCGAGCAAGCCGCCGATCGCCGCGCACAACGCTCCCCAGCCGAGCCCTGCGACCAGCAGCGGCAGCGGCGCCAGATAGCACAGCAGCAGCGAGAACAGCGCGCCCGAAATGACCGAGGCGAACATCAGCGCCGACGTCAGGCCGGCGGCAAGCGCCATGAAAATTGTCGCATTCATCAGCTGTCCCGCTCCTTTCGAGCGGTTAGAGGCTCTCTTCCCCTAAAGAGTTGGGAGCCTCAACCATCGGCGACCGGACGACCCGGAAGCCTTATGAAGATATCGGTTGAAGATGTCGGTCCGCGGCGCCAGCGCCGCGAACCGGGTCGCTCAACGCCGTTCAGCGAATGACGTAGGGCAAGAGGCCCAGGAAACGCGCACGCTTGATGGCGCGTGCGAGCTCGCGCTGCTTCTTGGCGGAAACGGCCGTGATGCGGCTCGGCACGATCTTGCCGCGCTCGGACACGTAACGCATCAACAGCTTGGAATCCTTGTAGTCGATCTTCGGCGCGTTCGGACCCGTGAACGGGCAGGTCTTGCGGCGGCGGAAAAACGGACGGCGTGCACCAGCTTCAGCCATTGCTCTTACTCCCCGTCCGTCGTTTCAACTACGTCCTCGCGGGGACGGCGCGGACCGCGGTCGCCGCGGAAGCCGCCGCCGTCACGATCGCGATCGCCACGGAAGCCGCCTTCGCGGTCACCGCGGAAACCGCCGCCGCGGTCGTCGCGCTCGCGGTCGCGATCAGCCTTGCGCATCATCGCCGAGGGGCCTTCCTCGTGCTCTTCGACGCGGACGCTCAGATAGCGGATCACGTCCTCGCTGATTCGCTCCTGCCGCTCGATCTCGGCGATCGCCGAGGATGGCGCTTCGATGTTGAGCAGCACGAAATGCGCCTTGCGGTTCTTGTTCATGCGGTAGGTGAGCGAGCGCACGCCCCAGTTCTCGGTCTTGGTGATCTTGCCGCCGGCCTGTTCGACAATGCCGGTCATCTGGGCGGTCAATTCCTCGACCTGCTGGGTGCTCGCGTCCTGACGCGCGAGAAAGACATGCTCATAAAGAGGCATGATGGTCCTTTCCTCATGTTGGCGCGGCTCCCGGCGTCAAGCCCTTCGAGACCTTCGGAAAGGACTCGGGGAATAGCTCAGAAGGCGGGAACACGGGACGACGGGCCGACTGGCCCTGCCACATCAACGTCGCCTATCAGGTGAGATTGCTGAGACCGTCCGTTCAGTTCCCGGCCGGGACCCACGGATGCGGCGTTTTATACGGATTTTGGCCGGCAAGACAAGCACGCAAAGGCAAGAACAAGGCGAGAAAAGGTGGCAAAAAGCCGTTTCCAAACCCGGTCCCAGGCCCTCCCGGAGGGCTCTTCCGGCTTGACAGCCCCTTAACAGCGGTGTCTTACGGCCTCAAAGTCTAGGGAATTCAGGGGTTCAAGGAGCGCCGATGACGGCAGCATTCACTTTTCCGGGACAGGGATCTCAGATGGTCGGTATGGGCAAGGCGCTCGCGGAAGCCTTTCCCGTTGCGCGGGCGGTGTTCGACGAGGTCGACGCGGCGCTCGGCGAGAAGCTGACCGCGACCATCTGGGACGGCCCCGCGGACACCCTGCAGCTTACGGAAAACACCCAGCCGGCGCTGATGGCCGTCTCGCTCGCCACGCTGAGGGTTTTGGAGACGGAAGCCGGTTTTTCGGTCGGGCGCGATGCCGCCTTCGTCGCCGGACATTCGCTCGGCGAATATTCCGCGCTCGCCGCCGCCGGCAGCCTGACGATTTCCGACACGGCCCGGCTGTTGCGGACCCGAGGGCTGGCCATGCAGAAGGCGGTGCCGGTCGGGGCCGGCGCGATGGCGGCCCTGCTCGGCCTTGATTACGAGACTGCGGCCGCCGTCGCGAGCGAGGCCGCGCAGGGACAGGTCTGCCAGGCCGCCAATGATAATGGCGCTGGCCAGGTCGTGGTCTCCGGTGACAAGGCTGCCGTCGACCGCGCTGTCGAAATCGCTAAGACCAAGGGCGCCAAGCGGGCTATGCTGTTGCCGGTGTCAGCCCCGTTCCACTGCAGGCTGATGCAGCCTGCCGCGGAAGCGATGGCCCAGGCGCTTGCCGGTGTGACCATCAAGAAGCCGGCGGCGCCGCTGGTCTCGAACGTGCTGGCGAGCGAGATCACGGATCCCGACGAGATCCGCCGGCGTCTGGTCGAGCAGGTCACCGGGACGGTACGCTGGCGCGAATCGGTCTCCTATATGGCTGGTTGCGGCGTTACGCGGTTTTTCGAGATCGGCGCCGGCAAGGTGCTGAGCGGCCTCGTCAAGCGCATCGCGGACGGCGCAATTGGGGTTGCAGTTAGCGGGCCAGCCGATATTGCTGCCGCAAAGGATGCGCTGGCGGCTGCGCATTCGGGTTGAGGAGAAGTTGATGTTCGATCTGACTGGCAGGACGGCGCTCGTGACGGGCGCAACGGGCGGCCTTGGCGGCGCGATTGCGCTGGCCTTGCACACGCAGGGGGCAACCGTTGCGATCTCCGGCACGCGGCGCGAGGCGCTCGATTCGCTGGCCACGAAACTCGGCGAGCGCGTCCATGTGCTGCCGTGCAATCTGTCCGACGCGACCGCAGTCGAGGCGCTGGTGCCCGCGGCGGAGCAGGCCATGGGTCAGGTCGATATTCTGGTCGCCAATGCCGGCATCACGCGGGACAATCTGTTCGTGCAATTGCGCGACGAGGACTGGGACGACGTCATCAACGTCAATCTGACGGCGACCTTCCGGCTCGCGCGGGCCGCGACGAAGCTGATGATGCGCAAGCGGTTCGGCCGCATCATCGCGGTCACCTCGGTGGTCGGCGTCACCGGCAATCCCGGGCAGGGCAACTATAGCGCGTCCAAGGCCGGACTGATCGGCATGATCAAGACGCTGGGGGCCGAATATGCCAAGCGCGGCGTCACCGCGAACTGCATCGCGCCCGGCTTCATCAAGTCGCCGATGACGGATGTGCTCAACGACAAGCAGCGCGAGACCATCCTGTCGAGGGTTCCGGCGGCGCGACTCGGCACGCCCGAGGACATCGCGGCGGCGGCAGTCTATCTCGCCTCCAATGAAGCAGCCTATGTGACCGGCCAGACCATCCATGTGAACGGGGGAATGGCCATGATTTGAGCCGTTTACCGGCGGCACGGATGCGGCGAAACGCCGTTTCCGAGGACCGGGTGGGGCTTATGGTCAAGGTGTGGGAAGTATGATAACCGGACCAGATACGGACGGCAAAGAACGCCATTGCAGGATTCCGAAAGCCTGTATATTGGCGGGGCGGAGCCTGCCGACGTTCGCCGGGCCCGCGTCCGGGGCCAAATCAGTTAATGCGCGATTGCGAAGGAAGCTCAGCGACCACGATGGCTCGTATCATCATGGGGTCGGGGTCTAAGGGAACAAGCACGAGGTTGAACGATGAGTGAGATTGGCGAGCGGGTGAAGAAGATTGTGGTCGAACACCTTGGTGTTGAGCCCGAAAAAGTGGTCGACAACGCGAGCTTCATTGACGACCTGGGCGCTGACAGCCTCGACACGGTCGAGCTCGTGATGGCCTTCGAGGAAGAGTTCGGCTGCGAGATCCCCGATGACGCCGCGGAAACGATTCTCACCGTCGGCGACGCGACGAAATTCCTTGAAAAGAACGCGAAGAGCTGACGCTCGACGCGCGGTGATCGCTGATGCCGCCGGAAGGACCGTGATCGCGGTCCACCGGCTGCCCGTCGTGACTCGCCGATTCGAGCAGGAGTGCTGCATATGAGGCGGGTTGTCGTCACGGGCCTTGGCATGGTGTCGCCGCTTGGCTGTGGTGTCGAGCCGACCTGGAAGCGCATTCTGAACGGCGAGAGCGGCGCAAAGAAGATCGACACGTTCGAGGTCTCCGATCTGCCCAGCAAGATCGCCTGCGTGGTGCCGCGCGGCGACGGCAGCAATGGCAGCTTCAATCCCGACCAGTGGATGGAGCCGAAGGATCAGCGCAAGGTCGATGACTTCATCATCTTCGGGATGGCGGCCGCGCGGCAGGCGCTCGACGATGCGAACTGGCATCCTGCGACCGAGGAGGATCGCTGCGCGACCGGCACCATGATCGGTTCCGGCATCGGCGGCCTTTCCGGCATCGCGGATACGGCCATCATTTTGAAGGAACGCGGTCCTCGCAAGGTGTCGCCATTCTTCATCCCCGGTCGCCTGATCAATCTCGCCTCGGGCTATGTCTCGATCGAGCACGGGCTGAAAGGTCCGAACCACGCGGTGGTGACGGCGTGCTCGACCGGCGCGCATGCGATTGGCGACGCCAGCCGGCTGATCGCACTCGGCGATGCCGACGTGATGGTGGCGGGCGGAACCGAATCGCCGATCTGCCGCATCGGCATGGCGGGCTTCTGCGCCGCGCGCGCACTGTCGACCGGCTTCAACGAGACGCCTGAACGCGCCTCGCGTCCCTATGACAAGGATCGCGACGGATTCGTGATGGGCGAGGGCGCCGGCATCGTGGTCCTCGAAGAATATGAGCACGCCAAGCTGCGCGGCGCCAAGATCTACGCCGAGGTGGTCGGCTATGGCTTGTCGGGCGACGCCTATCACATCACGTCGCCGTCGCCGGACGGCGATGGTGGTTTCCGCAGCATGACGGCGGCGATGAAGCGCGCGGGCATCACGCCATCCGATATCGATTACATCAACGCGCACGGCACTTCGACGCAAGTCGGCGACGAGATTGAACTCGGCGCCGTCGAGCGGCTGCTTGGCAATGCTGCTTCCACAGTGTCGATGTCATCGACCAAGTCCTCCACCGGGCATTTGTTGGGCGCGGCTGGGGCGATCGAAGCGATTTTCAGTATTCTTGCGATTCGTGATAATATTGCTCCGCCGACAATCAATCTCGAGAATCCCTCGATGGAGACGGCGATCGATCTCGTTCCGCAGACGCCGCGCAAGCGCGAGATCAATGTCGCGCTGTCCAATTCATTCGGTTTTGGCGGCACCAACGCGTCCGTGATCTTGCAGCGCGTAAGCAACTGATGCATGCCGGCGGGAATCCACCGTTTCGCCCGCATTCAGTAATAAATCGTAGGATTGGGCGTGGACTGCGGGGCCGCTCGCCAAGGCGCGAGGCCGCGATGAGAGCGACAGGATTCAGGTTGCATCGATGAGTGAAAGGCCGCCCATTTCGCCCCGTAGCCCGCGTGCCGCGCTGGAGCCTGAAAAAGTTCCCCCGCCGCCGAGGCGTTCGGAACGCGCCCGCAATCCTTTCGTCGTCGTCGGCAATGCGATCATCACGATCGTGCTCGTGATGATGATCGGCGCGGGCCTCGTCTATTATTACGGCCGGCAGTTGATCGATGCGTCGGGTCCGCTGCAGGAGGACAAGGTCGTCAACATTCCGTCGCGCGCAGGCATGGCCGACATTGCCGATGTCCTGCAGCGTGAAGGCGTGATCGACGCCAATCGCTGGGCCTTCATCGGCGCCGTGTTCGCGATGAAGGCGCGTGCGGACCTGAAGCCCGGTGAGTATAATTTCCAGAAGAGCGCGAGCCTGCGCGGCGTCATCGCCACCATGGTCGAGGGCAAGGTGGTGCAGCATTCCGTCACCATCCCGGAAGGGCTGACTTCGGAACAGATCCTGGCCCGGCTTTCCGACAACGATATTTTCTCGGGCAGCGTTCGCGAGATCCCGCGCGAAGGCACGCTGCTGCCGGAAACCTACAAGTTTCCGCGCGGCACCACGCGCGAGCAGGTGATCCAGCGCATGCAGCAGGCGCAGAAACGCGTGGTGGCGGACGTCTGGGAGCACAGGGCCCAGGACGCTCCGGTCAAGACGCCGGAGCAGTTGGTGACGCTTGCCTCCATCATCGAAAAGGAGACCGGCAAAGCCGACGAGCGCAGCCGGGTATCTGCGGTATTTGCCAACAGGCTACGGCAGAGGATCAAGCTGCAGTCCGACCCGACCATCATCTATGGCCTGGTCGGCGGCAAGGGAACGCTGGGCCGGCCGATCAAGCGCAGCGAGATCAGCCAGCCGTCGCCCTACAACACCTATGTGATCGAGGGCCTGCCGCCGGGGCCGATCTCCAACCCGGGACGCGCCTCGCTGGAGGCCGCAGCCAACCCGGCGCGCACGCGCGATCTCTATTTCGTCGCCGATGGAACCGGAGGCCACGCCTTCACCGAGACCTACGACCAGCACCAGAAGAACGTCGTCCGGCTGCGCGCGATGGAGAAGCAGATCCAGAACGATACGGTCGAGCCGGCCGCCGACGATCCGCCACCCGCCGCCGCAGCCGCGCCGCCCGGCGGCGACACGCCGACGACGGCCACGACGACCGCCAAGCCTGCGGCGAAAAAGCCACCCAGGACGACGACCCCGGCGCGGCAGGGCGCCGCCCAGCAGGGCGCGGCGCAAGCGGCGCCGGTCGTTCAACAATAACCGTGTCCCGGCGCAGCCCGCGCCGCCGGGCCAGTCCGGACTCCACATTTCCTGAAAACGTCTTATGGTCCGCGCGCGTTTGCCCGCGAATCTGACACAATCTTTGCCGGAGAAATTTACGTCATGGCGTTGTCGAGCATGACCGGCTTTGCCCGAAGTCACGGCGCAAGCGGCCCCTATGCGTTCGAATGGGAATTGAAGTCGGTCAACGCCAAGGGCTTTGATCTCCGCTTGCGGATGCCGCAGGGCTGGGACGAGGTTGAGGGGTTCGCCAAGAAGCGTGCGGCCGAACTGCTCGCGCGCGGCACCGTCTATGCCAATCTCACCGTCAAGCGCGCCAACTCGCTCTCGACCGTGCGGATCAATGAAGACGTGCTGGCTTCCATCGTCAAAGTCGCGGGCCAGCTCGCCGCCCGGATCGACGCGGTGGCGCCCAGCATCGACGGCCTGCTCGCGATCAAGGGCGTGATCGAGGTGGTCGAGCCGGAGAGCGACGAAGAGGAAGACAAGGTCGCGCGCGCTGCCGCGGCGGAGGCATTCGACAAAGCACTTACCGATCTCGTCGCAATGCGTCAGCGCGAGGGCACAGCCCTCGGCCAGATTCTCTCGCAGCGGATGGACGAGGTGGAGGCGTTTGCGAAGAAGGCCGAGACTGCGCCGGGCCGCAAGCCCGAGGCGATCAGAACGCGCCTTGCCGAGCAGGTTGCAGCACTGCTCGAGACGTCCGATCGCTTCGATGCGGACCGGCTCAACCAGGAAGCGCTGCTGATTGCGGCGCGGGCCGACATCCGGGAGGAGCTCGATCGCATCGCCTCCCACATCGCGCAGGCCCGCGAGCTGATCGGCAAGGGCGGACCGATCGGCCGGCGGCTCGATTTCCTGGCGCAGGAGTTCCATCGCGAGGTCAACACCTGCTGCTCGAAATCCAACGACATCGAGCTGACCAATACCGGACTCGAAATGAAGAATGTGGTCGAGCAGTTTCGCGAGCAGGTCCAGAATCTGGAGTGACCCATGACGGCGCACGGCCATCGTTTCGACGGCGTTGAACGGCGCGGTTTGATGTTCGTGCTGTCGTCGCCCTCGGGCGCCGGCAAGACCACGCTGTCGCGGCTCTTGATGGAGCGGATGGGCGGCCTGCGGATGTCGGTATCGGCGACGACGCGGCCGATGCGGCCCGGCGAGGTCGAGGGCAGCGACTATCATTTCGTCGACAAGGCCCGCTTCGAACAGATGGTGACGCGGCAGGAACTCCTGGAATGGGCGACTGTCTTCGACAACCGCTACGGCACGCCGCGCGGGCCGGTCGAGGCAGCGCTGTCGGCGGGGCAGGACGTTCTGTTCGACATTGACTGGCAGGGCACGCAGCAATTGCGCGAGAAGGCGCGCGCCGACGTCGTCTCCGTCTTCATCCTGCCGCCGTCGGCCGCCGATCTGGAAAAGCGGCTGCATTCACGGGCGCAGGATTCCAACGAGGTGATCCGGGGGCGCATGAGCCGCGCCAGCCACGAGATGAGCCATTGGGCGGAATACGACTACATCGTGATCAATCGCGACGTGGATGAAGCCTTTGCCGAGGTCCAGTCCATCCTCAAGGCCGAACGGCTGAAGCGCGAGCGCCGCACGGGGCTGACGACATTCGTCCGCGAACTGCAGCGCCAGTTGGAGACCTAAAGCATGATCCGGAAAAGTGTGTAGCGGTTTTCCCTTAGCTAACAAACGCGGAACGCGTTTGCGCGGAGATCATGCTCAATCAAAGACCTAAAGCGCGATGATGCTCCAGCCTGATCTCACTGCGCTTTAGGCGTCCGGCTTCTCGGCCTTCCGATCGCGTGCGTCCGCCTTATTTGGCAAGCCGGATCAGGAGCTGTTCGATACTCTCGTAACTTTCATCGAGCACGCGGCCGCGCGGCTTCGGCGCATATTCCGACACCGGCTCGTAATCTTCCGAGTGAGCCGCGTTGGCATAGCTGTGCTGGGGCGCAAATTGTGGCCGACGCGCATATTCGGACTGAGGCACGTATTCAGACTGAGGCGCATAATCCGGCTCAGGTTCATACTCCGGTTCCGGCTCGTGATGCGCTTCCTGCGCATGCGTATAGTCCGGTTCGGGCTCATAAACCGGCTCGCGCTCATAAACCGGCTCCTCGTGAACGGGCTCGGGCGCAAAAGCAGGCTCAGGCGTATAGGCAGCAGGCTCGGGCGCATATTTGGCCTTGGGGGCGAAGCTTTCGGCGTCCATGGCGACCGGCTGCGGCTCGACGCGCCGGGCTTTCCGCGCTTTCTTCTTTTTCTTCGGCCCCTGCCAATCGGTGCTGCGTCGCGACGCGTTGTAGCGCCGTCTCGCGCGGCCCGCGCCGGCCAGGCGATAGACCCCGCTTCCGGTGAGGCCCGCCAGCGCCAGCGCAGCAAGGGCGACCACCATGAGCTCCTGCAGCGATCCGGAATATTTGGGCCCGTTTGAAGCCGCAGGCGTGGCCTCCTGCTGATCTGCCACAGCGGTCGCGTCCGCCGGAGCTGGGGCGGCCTGGGCTGCCGCGACCGGCATCTGTGGGGCGGTGAGGGCCGAATCGGGCTGCTGCGCATCGGCGACCACAGTGGTCGCTGCGGTATCCGGCTGCGGTGCGGCCGACGAATTTAGTCCGATCGGGTCCGGCCAGCGCGACAAGACGTTCGAGCCGGCGCCATTGTCGTCAGCGACCGGGGCATTCACCGCTGCAGCGGCAGCATTGGCAACGATCGCGCCAGGGTGAGCCGCGGCTGCACTGGTATTGTCTTCGATCCGGGCGCGCGATCGCAATTCGGCATGGGCGTCGGCAACCGAATGCTGCGATGCGCCATCCTGCTTGCGCGAGGCGGCCTTCGACGATTTCTCCGACGAAGCGACACGGGACGGCTTATCGGCCTCACTGCGCAGATACCAACAGTGGCGCTTGGATCCGCGCTCGATGCGATAAAACCAATGCTGGCCTTGCGGCGTATCGCCGGTGGGCTGCGTCAGACAATCATCGGACGCGGCGTAAGGCATGGTGATCAGATACGCGCCCGCGAAAACTCCCACCAGAACGCCAATCAGAATGGCAGATGCGAATTCCGCGGTTCGACTAGACATACGCATCTCCGGCTACGCTACGCAACACACGTCGTACAACCCCAAATCTCGACAAAGAGTTGGGTCGCAATTGGCCACAAATCCGGAAAGGATTGGGCTTCTTTCGGGCTCGCCTCTCGCTGTTTCAAACGAACGAATTCGCCTGAAAGAAGGCGTTCGTGTTTAGAAGCGATCCAGCGCCCGATATCCTAGCTTGAGTGTGGTATTGATGCCGATCGTGGAGCGAATAAGGCAGGGGAGGACGTGAATTTTGATCAGCCTGTTGAAAGGCGGATCATTTTATTTTTCGTCGCGCAAGCACATGCGGCATCACGCGAATTCCGCGCGATCTTTTATGGAAGTGATACGCGGATTTCACAGAGGTCACGAAAGACCCCGCGCGATGATGGTTTAACCCTGCGGATCGGCCGACATCACCTCGTCGATCGGCGGCAACACGCGGTCGATCACCAGGACAGACAACAGATTTTCGCCCGAACGGGCGACATGAGAAACAGGTAACAGCGGATGGGTCGCGACGTCTTCGACGTCGCTGTCGGGAATGTCCTCGATGCGCAACACCTGATCGACCGCAAGTCCTGCGAGTGCGCCTTCGATTTGCACCAACGTGCATGGCGGTGTCGGCGCCGAGCCTGCATCGGCAATATGCCGGCGCAGATCGAGGACGGGGACGGCGGCATCGCCGACATCCGTCATGGCGTGAAATCCGGTCCCAGGCTGCGGCAATGGCGTGAGCAGCACCGATGCCTGAATCCGCTCGAACTCGCTCCAGCGGCAACGCGAGCAGCTCGCGGCCAACGCGCACCGACAGAAGCTTTCGCGACGATTTGCCGGTCTCGGCCGCCGGAATGTTGTCGGCGGGTTGCTCCCTGCGCGGGATCAGTGCGGTAACGGTGTCGCGCACCTGTCCGATCAGTGAGGCCGAATCGATGATTCCGACGATGTGTTCGCGCGCGAGCACGAAATAGCGCGTCACGCCGGGCATGTCCTGCGTGACCGCGTGAATCTCCGTCTGATGCGCGCGCTCGATGCCGACCGCGCGATCGATGGCGATGCCGATTTCCCCGGCGCCGGGCATTTCGATGACCAGCACTGTGCTGAGTTCACACGTCGGCGGACGCCCGAGCAGCGCCGCCGCGGACACGACGAGCAGCGGCGTGCCGCGCCGGTCGGTCAGTCCCGCCACCCAGGCCGGCGCCGCCGGCATCGAGCGGATCAGGCCGGACACGAGGATCTCGACGATTTCCGCGATCGGCAACGCGTAGCTCTCGCCGGAAACCTCGATGTGGAGCAGAGGCAGATGCTCGCCGCTATCGACGGATGCCGGCGCGACAGTCGTTTCTTCGCGCGACACTCCGACCAGCGCAGCGCCTTCAGTCGTTTCCGTCTCCATCGGTTGTTCGGCAGTGAGCTTGCCGTAATCGAGCACCGACCATTCGGCGTCGAGCGCGGCAAAGCGTGCGCTGACCAGCGGCTGTTCGGCGCGCTCGATATTGTCGATGGTCTGCACGAACTCGACGTCGACCTGAACCATGCCGGCCACCTGATCGACGCGCAGTGCGCGAACGTCGTCGCGCGAGGCCAGGACCACCAGCACGCCGCCGTCGCGGCTCTCTTCGCCGAGTACCGCTGCCAACGGCATCTGCGGCAGCACGCGGCCGAGCGCCATCACCAGGCCTTCGACAAGGGGAGGGCTGAACGGCAGCGGCGTCAGGGGACCCGCTTCCTCGACCGACAGAACGAGATTGAGCGGCACCGCGATGCGTCGCGGTCCGGCCAGTACGCAAAGGAAATCGAGCCGCTGCATTCGATGACCTATTTCTCTCTGAGCTTCCACGCGCCGGTCCAGATCTCCGGCGGCTGCCGGTTGAGCTGCCGGCAGCGCTCCGCGAGCAAGTCCGTCGTCGCATCATCAGGATTGATCGTGTCGACATCGGCGAAGCGCCGCCCCGCGGTTGCGAAGTCGCCGGCAAGATAGGCGGCGACGCCGGCCGCGAATGGCTCGAGCCATCGTTCGGCGTTCTCCGGCTGCTCGACGAAGACCTCGTAGATCGGCGTCTGGCTCTCCTGGCCCTCGACGGCGACCACATCGACCATGCGGGTGGTGACCGGACGGCGCAGGCGCTTCATCGTCTCGCCGGAAATCAGGATCGGGCACCCATAGGTCTTGCACACGCCCTCGATGCGGGCGGCAAGGTTGGCCGCATTGCCGATCACGGTGTGGTTCATCCTGTCAGGCGAGCCGATGCGGCCTGCGATCACCTGTCCTGTTGCGATACCGATGCCGATTTTCAGGTTGGGGAAGTCGGGATGCTCGTTGAGCAACGACAGCGCGCGAAGCATGTTGCGCGCCGCCGCAACCGCGCGATCGGCATCGTCGCTGTGGGCGGTCGGAATCCCGAACAGCGCCATGATGCCGTCGCCTATGAACTTGTCGATCGTGCCGCCTTCGGCCAGGATCACGTCCGCCATATAGGCGAAATAACGGTTGAGGATATCGACGACGGCGTGCGCGCCCAGGGTTTCCGCAAGCGCGGTAAATCCACGGACGTCCGCAAACAGGATGGTTGCCTCGCGCAGCTCGCCGCCGAGATCTTCATTCGGTGCGGCAAGCCAGTCCCGCGCGACGCCGGGAGACATCGTCTTGTCCAGCAGCGTGCGCATCCGCCGTTGCTCGGCAATGTCCTCGATGAGGACCAGCGCGCCGCGCGGTTCGCTTGGCATGCCGCTTGAGCGGATGGTTCGCCGGATCGCGATCCAGCTGCCGTCGGGCGCGGCGAAGTCTGCCTCTGCGGGCTCGCGGTTCTCGCCGCCTCCGATCACGTCCCAGATCTCGTCGCCGAGCGCCTGGTTGAAATCACCGCAGATCCTGCCGATCGTTGCGCGGCCGACCGTGACGTCGCTTCCCTGCAGGATGTGAGCGGCGGCGGCGTTGGCGCGCACCAGACGGCCTGCATGATCGAAGAGGAGCACGGCGGTCTCAAGCCCGGTGAGCAGGTCGTCGACGAAAGCTGCCTGCGCGGCGCGGTCGGGCTTGCCTGTCTCGGAAGGCAGGATGATCGGCTCGCCCACGGTCGGCAGATCGAGCACGCGGCGTAGCGTCTGGACGATCTCGGAAGCGCGCTTCTGCTTCAGGTCGAAGCTGACCCCGCCGGACGGCTTGCCGATCGTGGCGACCGCGCCAAGCCGTAGCGCCTCGACGCGCTTGGTGGAAATCCTCGTTGGCGACCAGCGAGGACAGGATGACGACCTTGCAGGTCGAGCGGAGGTTCAGCCGGCGCAGCGTCTCCAGGCCGGACATTTCCGGCATTTCGATATCGAGCAGAACGGCATCCGGTTTGAGCTGCCGGACCTTCTGCAATGCGACGCGGCCGTCGGGCGCAGTGTCGACAACATGCAGGTCGGGGTCGCTGTCGACGATCTCGGTGATCAGGTTGCGCATGATCAGGCTGTCGTCGACGACAAGAATGCGCTTGCGTCCATCCGCGCCACCGCCGGAGATCATCATCGCCGCCATCGTCACATCGTCCTTACGCTATCGGTGGCACGTGTCAGGGCCGCACGGCGGATCCGCCGCCGCCAGGCGAAGCCGTCGACCGGCAGCTGGTGGCGCGGCCGCAGGCAGAACAGATATTGCTGCAAAGCAACGTTGCGCCAGACGCCGGCAAAGAACGGCCGCAGCCCGGCGACTGCGAGCGGCAGCGGCTCGAATGACTCCGGTTCGAGGCGGATCAGCGTGCCGGCCTGATCGACGATCACCGCGGCCTCGACGCGATCGTGCCAGCTCAGCCGCAGGGCGACGCCACGCTCGATGCGTTTGGCATCGCAATTGCCGAGCAGCGCGCGTCCGTCGATCATCAGCGGAGAGCGCGGCGTACGACGGTCCTGAGATGGGTCGAGACGGCCGTCCAGGAATTCGATCGACGCGATGTCTTCGCTCGGGACCAGGAAGCGGTAGGCGCCGCAACGGACCTCGATGAACTCCTTCATGGGGCGCCCCCTTGCACCTGCTCGCGCATCAATCGCGCGGGCGGCACACGCAATCCGAACACCGAGGCGTTGCGCGCCAGTTCGAAAATCTTCTCGGGATCGAGCACGAGCACGATACGGTCGAAACCCATGGTGGTGATGCCGCCGATGCCGGGCAGGGCGGCGACACGGGGGTGGGTCTCGCGGATCAGCATCTCGCCGCGGCGCAGGATGCGATGCACCTCGATGCCCATGCGCTGGCCCGACCACTCGCACAGCACGATCGGCTGGTCGGTGCGCGGTTCCTCGGGCGGCGGCGGCAGCCGCAATAGATCGGTGAGCCGGAACACCGGCAGGAAACGATCACGCAGCAGGATCGAACGCTGACCGTTGACATATTGCAGTCCCGACGTCGGGAAGATCAGCGCCTCGCTGACCATGGCTTCGGGGAAGCCCACCGGCTGGATGCCGGTGTCGGCGAGCAGCATCGGCTGGATCGCCGCGGACAGCGGCATGTCGAGCCGGAACGTCGTCCCCTGGCCGGCCACGGTCAGGACATCGATCTTGCCGCCGAGCTTGGTGACATTGACGAGCGCGACGTCGAGCCCGACGCCGCGGCCGGAGACGTCGCTGACGGCTGCCGCCGTCGAGAAGCCGGGCGTGAAGATGAAGCGCACCGCCTCGTCGTCGCTCATCTGGCGCACCTCTTCGCTCGAGGCCAGCCGTGAGGCCACTGCGCGCTGCTTGACCCGCTCGATATCGATGCCGCGGCCGTCATCGCTGATCTCGATCACGATGCGCTCGACCTGCTGCTGAGCCTGGAGCCGCAACGTCGCCATGCGCGGTTTGCCGCTGGCAAGTCGTTCAGCCTCGGGCTCGATGCCGTGGTCGATCGCGTTGCGCAGCATGTGCGTGAGCGGATCGGCGAGCATGTCCGACATGCCCTTGTCGATGCGGATGCCGCCGGTCTCCGCGACGAAGCGGACCTGCTTGTCGAGGCTTCGCGCGGCTTCGCGCACCATGCGCGGGAAGCGGCCGGCAAGCGTATCGAGCGGAATCACGCGCAGGCCCAGCGTGCTTTCATGGATCAGGCTGATGATGCGGCCGATATCGACCTCGACCGAGCAGAAGTCGCGGTGCTGTCGCACCAGCCTGTCGACATCGGCGCGCAGCTCGGGCGCACGCGTGACGGCGACATCCGATAGCCGGCGCAGCGCATCGGGGACGTCGGATTCGACGGCAAGCACGTTGAGCCGGCTGGCAATGGAGAAGAATTCGCCGATGCGGCCGAACAGCTTGTCGAGCACCTCGATGGGGACGCGCACCTGCGTCTCGTCGACCGCCTCGGAGCGGCCGGCGGCCTTCGCCGAGACTGCGAACTCGCCTTCGGCGCCGCCGGGATCGAGCCGCCTAATATCGTCGAGGATGCTGAAGCCGGCGTCGCGCAACTTCTCGGCGAGCGCCTCGGGCTCGTCGTCGGTGAGCAGCAATAGCGCCAGCGCGGGACGGCCATGGCGCGTCGTGGCCTGGCCGATCAGAGGGTCGTATTGCGCGAGCCCCGGCATCATCCCGGCATCGGGGAGCTCGACGGCTGCCGTCTTGATCGTTGCACCCGACCCGTCGAGCAGCGAGGCCATTCGCGCCTGCCGGCGCGGCGGGGCCGGGCAGAGCAGCGTGGCGTCGAGGCCGAGCCTGCGCAGATGCGCCTCGATCTCGTCATCAGCGGCGAACGGCGCACGAGCGGCTTCGGACAGTTCAGCGACGACGTCATCGGGGCCGGCGCCCGGATCGAGCGATCGTTTGACGGCAGCCAGCGCGCGCCGCAGGAGCTCGTCGCGGACAGCCGCGTCTGCGACTTGTGGCGGTGCGTCCGCGATATCATCGAGCGTGCGGGCGAAACCGCCGACCAGGGATAGTGCGCGACACAGCACGGCACAATCCTCCGCCAGCGCCGGCCGTCGCGATGCCGGCGCGGCAAGTGCTTCCTCGATGCGATGCGCCAATGCCTTCCGAAAAGGCTCGCGCAGCATGGCCCAGGCTGCCGTCGCGCCGCAATCCGCGCCGAGCAGGAGGCCAAATCGTTCGGTCTGCTGAGAGAGCCGGGCAAAGGCAACCAGCCGTTGCGTATCCGATGCCGTCTCGAGGTCGCGGGCGACGGCTTCAACGTGATCGAGCGCAAGACGGGCGCTGGCATAAGTCACCATGCCTGCTGCCTCGCGAAACGCCTCCTCGTCTTCATCGAGGATCGCCTGGGCGGCCTCGGGCAGCACTTCGGCGAGAAGCTCGGCGAAGCCGCGCAGGAGATCGACGTCCTCGCCGAGGAAGCGCCACGGCTCACCGCCGGACAATGCCGAGAGCTGAGCCGCGCCGTCCCGCTCGGCAGCAACGGCCGCGTGCCGCAATTCGTCGATCACGGACGCGGGCGCAGGCCAGGATAGCGGCGCGCGCAGTCCGTCCTCCAGTGCATCGGCAGCGGCAATCAGCGCTTGCTGGACGGTGGCGTCGAAGGGGCACTCGCCGGCGCGAACCGGCGACAGCAGGCTCTCGGCCTCATGCACCAGTTCCTCGACGCCCTCGGCCGCGATCACGCGGGCGAGCGCCTTGATCGAGTGGAAGGCGCGGAACACGACGTCGACGTCGGCGTCCGTGATACCGGCAGCATCGGCCGCGCCGAGATGCTGCTCGATGGCTACCAGATGCTGTCGAACCTCCACGGTGAACTGGGACAGCAGGTCCCGATCGACATCGTTCATGGCGCAGCCTCGCGCGCGATGTCGTCAGCGGAACGTCTGGCAAGTGCGATGAACCAGGAACGGTAGTCGTCGCGGTCGAGACCCGCCAATGTTGGCGAGGCGCGGCCGGACGGCTTTGGCAGAACCGCATCTGCGCCTGCCATACGTAGTTCGCCGGCGACGCGCGAGGTCGGCCACGCTTGCTGCGCGATCGCGACGATGTGCGCTCGCGTGAGCAGGGAGAGCGCGCCGATCAGGGATTGCGGGTCGCGGATCGAATCCGCGTCGACGGCGACGATGTCGGGACGGTCGTGCCGGGCGGATGCGACGGCCTCCTCGACATGCACGCAGGTGACCGAGAGATCGGCGCCCGCGAGTGCCCGGATCGCGGCGGCGAACGCATCATCCTCGGTCACGACGACAAGCGCGGTCATGGCGATCAGCTCTCCTCGGCCATCGCCGTAGCGGGGCGGTAGGTGGGAGCAGTCCAGCGCGCCAGACGCTCGGCGATCACCGGCAGGCTCGCAACGATCGCGGACGGACACGCGGCGCGCGTCGCCGAAGGCATGCCCGGAACGACGCAACTGTCGAAGTTCTGCACCAGCACGCCGCCGCCACGCGCCGCGATCATGGTTGCGCCGCGCGCGCCGTCCTCGCCCATGCCGCTCAGCACCACGGCTGCGGCCCTGATCCCCGCCTCTGCGGCGGACGTGAACAGCATATCGGCGCAGGGATGAAAGGCGTTGCCTTCGACCGTGACCGTCGACAGCCAGAATCCCGCCCCGGTGGCGCGGCGAATGCGATAATCCGAGCCGCCATGCAGCACCGTGATCTGAGCGCCGGGCAATCGTCCCGACACGCATTCGCTCACTGAAAGTCCGGTTTCGACGGCGAGGTGCCGGGAGAACGCCTCGGTCTGGTCGGCAGGCATGTGCTGGGCAACGACCACGGGCACCGACGGCGGCCCCAGTTTGCCGAGCAGCGTTGCCAGCGCCCCCGGACCTCCGGTGGACGCCGCCACCAGGATGATTTCGGCAGGCCTTGCCGGCTCCCGCCTGCAACTCGCGGAGCTTGGCGGCGCCGCGGCTGAGCGCTGGAGAAGCCGCGGCGCGGCGGGCGTATCTAGGGCGTGATCGAGCGCGCGGGCGATGCCGCCCATGTCGAGGACGCCGTCGGTCCGTCCGGCGATCACCGGCAGGGCGCCCGCGGCAGGTTCAGATTGACCAGGTTCTCCCATCGCAATCAGCAGGGCTTTGCGGGCATGCCGCAGCAAAATATCGCGCAGACGCTCGCCGTCGGCATCGGCCAGCAACGTGTCGTCGACGATCGCGAGATCGATCGCGTTGTCGAGAAGGAGGCGCGCGGTTTGCCCTGTGGTGGAGGTTTCCACGAAGGCAAACCGGCGCTCACGCCGGCGCAACTGCTGCATCAGGCCGATGCGCAGAAAGGCCGATGGTGAGGCGAGGAGGACGTTGGCCATGACACGATCACGCCAGCTTGCGATAAACGGTGGCGCCCGGCGTCTCGATCGGCTCGAAGGCCTTGGGGTTGCGCAGGCTGTCGGCCGGCCCCAGCACCAAAACGCCGCCGGGCCGCAGCGCGGCGGCGAGATTGGCTTGCGCCCGGCGGTTTGCGGCCTCGTCGAAATAGATCAGCGTGTTCCGGCACAGCACGAGATCGGCGCCCCTGAGCGGCGGCGGATCGAGCAGGTTGTGACAGAGAAAATTGACGTCGCGGCGCAGATGCGCCGGCACCTGCCACACGTCTCCTTCCGACAGGCCGGCGAAGTGCCGCACCGCCCACGAGCGGAATGGCGCGGAAGCTGTCGAGTGCGTGCAAGCGCGTGTAGCTGCCCGAACGCGCCACGGTAATCGCGGTCTCGCTGATATCGGTGCCGAGGACGGAGAGGGGCAGCGGTCCGCCCCGGCCTGCCTCGCCGCGCGCGTAAGCGGCGGTCAGCGCCATCGTCCATGTCTCTTCGCCGGTCGAGCATCCGGCCGTCCACGCCAGCAGCGCGCCGCGTCCGGCCTGCCGCCGCTCGGAATCGAGGCGCGGCAGGACGTGGTCGCACAGCAGTTCGATCTGCGCCGGATGACGGAAGAAATAGGTCTCGTGCACGAGCATCAGCTCGATGAACGCGTTCCATGCGAGATCGCCGGGCTGCGATATCACCAGCCGGTGCGCATAGGCGGACCGATCCGAAGTCTCGACCGCCGCAAGGCATGATGCGATCTTGTTCATGAGGTCGGCCGGCCGGAACCCGATCCGCCGGTTGATCGTGTCGGCAAGGCGCGGAATCACCGTGTCAACGGAGGGCTCGATCAGCGTCATGGCGCACGGGCTCGCGGGTTGTCAGGACGCGGGCTTGCGTCGGTTTATGTTCATGCGGTCTTGAAGCGTGCAACTCGCGCCCGCGAGGTTTCGGCAAGCTGCGACAATTGCACCATTGTCGCCGTGATTTCCTCGGCGGCCGCGGCATTCGAGGTCGCGATCGCGCGCAGTTGCGACATGCTGCCGTCGAGCTGCGTGATGCTGGCCTGCTGCTCCTCCACCGCCGCCGCAGAGGAGTGGATCATCTGCGTCGTCTGCTGGGTCTCACTGGCGATGCCATGCATGGCGTTGCGCACCACTTCCGTCGCGGCCTTGCCCTCGTTCGCTTCCGTTGTCGCCTGCTCGACGATATCGGCGATCTGTCTGGCGTTCTGGCCGGCGCTTTCGGCGAGCTTGCCGACCTCCTGGGCGACGACCACGAAGCCCTTGCCGTGCTCGCCGGCGCGCGCCGCCTCGATCGCGGCGTTGAGCGACAGGATGTGCGTGCGGTTGGCGATCTGGGCGATCACCTCGGTGATCTGGTTGACCTTGCGGCTGCTCTGGGCGATCGCATCGACGATGCCCGACAGACGTTCGACCGAGGCGAGGCCCTTCTGCACCAGTTGCGCGGCGTTGCTGGACTTGTCGCTCGCGGCCTTGGTGTTATCGGACACGCTCTTGAGCGCCTGCGTCAATTCGTTCAGCGCGAGCGCGACCTGCGACAGCGAGGAGTTCTGCGATCGCGCGCCGTCGGAGACCTGCCCGACCGCCGCGCTCGCCTCTTCGATCGAGATCGCGGTGCGGCGCGCCTGGTCGCCGAACTCCTTTACGGCCTCATGCGTCGGATCCAGCAGCCGGTTGACCTGCTCGCTGATGTCCTTGAGGAAGCCGACCTTGTCCGCGACCGGCACGCGCACCGTGAGGTCGCCCTGGGCGGCGCGCGAGATGACGTCGCCGATCTCGCGCGTGGTCGCTTCGGCCTTCAGCATCGCCTTGATGCGATCGGCGTTCTGCTTGAAGACGTCGACGGCGCGCGCCATCGCGCCGAGTTCTGTCTTGCTCTCCATGTCTGGGATCATCACCGCGCCGTCGCCGTCGGCGAGCCGCACCATCGCCCCGGTCATCGCGTTCAGCGGCACGATGATCTCGCGCGTGATGAACCAGGAGAGGAAGCCGCCGATCAGCACCGCGCCGATGCTGATCGAGAGCAGGAGAGAATTGGCAGTCGAAGTGCCGGCCACCGCGGCCTTCACGGCATCGTCGCGGCGTTCGATCAACTGGTTGCGGACCTCCTCGCTCCTGCTCAGCACGTCATTCTCGGTGCCGATCACCTTCTGGTATTTCTGCAGCATGGTCTGCGCCGCGCCGGTCAGGTTGAGCGCGGTCTGCGTTCCGCGCGGGGCATCGGATGAAGTCGCGCTGGGCGCCACGTTATTGGCCTGCTGGTTCACCGACGGAGCGGAACCGGCCGCCCAGGAGGAGGTCGTGACCGTCGCATAATGGGCGAGGGTGACGTCGGACGGCGCGAGCGCGACCAGCCGCACCGCCTCGCTGATCTGATCGCCGCCGCGCGCGGGCTGGCCATCCTGGTCGCGTCGTCCGCCGCTGGCGTCGCGGAGGCCGGCGGCCCGTTGGGACAGCGCCTTGCGTTCCGCCATCACGGCATCGGCCTGTTCGAGGAAGTCGCGGATCACCTTGCGGGCTTCGGTCGCCTGCGCCTTCCTGTTGGGATCGATGAAAAGCTCGATGGCGTCGCTGAACGCCTTGTCGGTGTTGGCCTTGCGGGAGAAATAGCGTTTCTCGTCGTCGTCACTGGCCGTCTGGACGTAGCCGACAAGCCGGCGGCCGGCGCCGGCGAATTCGCGATCGCCGAGCAGGAAGAGCTGCCCCTGACGTCCATAGAGGAGTGCGCGGGTGTATTCGGTTTCGGCCGCTGACAGTGCGTAATAGCCGACGCCGGCGATGCCCAGGGACAACAACAGAAGAACGCCGGCGAGCAATTGGATGCGTGCGCGGATTGAAAGGTTTCGCAGCATGGGGCCCCACCTCAACTCAACTTTCCGTCACGGATCGCTGGACAGCAGCAGTCCCCCCGCCGCTGCACCATTTATGCGTGCAACGCGCAACGATTGTGACCGACACAGCGCGTGAGACCGACATTTGTGGGATGAATTGTGGCCCGTCACAAAACACAACAACTCAACAAAGTGCGAGCGAGATTTGAATTCGTAGAAATCATGCGCTTGAATTCGTTCACACGAGGAAGGTCTCACCTGCGTGACGGGCGATGTGGAGAAGATTCTTTTTATGAAAGTGCCGTGACGTGCGTCTTCAAGCAAAGACGGCGCATGCTCCGCGATGCCCGCGAAGCACGAGCGCGTCGAAGCCAATTCTGCGCGGGCAGGTAGGCCCTTACTCGCTGGCGAGCACGTCGCTGAACAGCACGTAGCGCTGGCCGTCGAAACGCACCAGCCGCATCTGCTTGATCGGACGCAGATCGGTCGGTGTCGTCTTCAGCCGAACGCCCGGCAACAGCAGAGGCAGGTCCGTGTCGAGATGGGTGGCCTGCTTCATGATGTTCTCGCGGGTGAGATTATCGCCGCATTGCCTGAGGATCTGCACCACGGCGTAGCCGATATTGTAGCCGTAGGGTCCGTAATAGTCGCTCTTGTCGACACGCGGATTGTACTTGTCCATCCACACATTCCAGGCCTTCATCGCGGGATCGTCGCGCCATTGCGGGTCGGCGGGATCCTTCTGATAGGCAGCCGAGATGATGCCCTTGGCCGCTTCGAAACCGGCCGGCTTGATCGCGCCGGCGATCGAGGAGCCGACGCTGGAGACGAATTCCTGCGGATGCCAATCGATGTCATAGGCCTTGCGGATCGCCTGCGCGGCGAATTTCGGGACCGCGAAGATCAGGAACACGTCGGCGCCCGCGGTCTTCAGCGACACGACCTGAGAGTCCACGGTCGGATCGCTGGTGTTGTAGGTCTGGGCCGAAACGATCATCGCTGCGGCCTTGTCGCCCAGTCCGCGCTTGAGGCCGAGGATGTAGTCGCGGCCGAGATCGTCGTTCTGCGACAGGATGCCGATCTTGGCGTCGGGTTTGCTCGAGAGGATATATCTTGCGTAGATTTGGCCTTCGGATGCGTAGTGCGGCGTCCAGCTCATCGTCCACGGATGGTGCTCGGGGTCGTTGAACACGGTTGCGCCCGTGCCGATGAAGAGATGCGGGACCTGCTTCTGGTTGATGTATTTGAGGACCGCCATGTTGGTCGCCGTGCCGACCGGATTGACCAGGAACAGCACTTCTTCGCTTTCGATCAGGCGGCGGATCTGCTCGACGGTCTTCGGCGGACTATAGGCGTCATCGAGACTGATGAAGTTGATCTTGCGTCCGTTCACGCCGCCCTGGTCGTTGATCATCGCGAAATAGGCGGTGATAGACACCGCGCCCGCCGAATAAGCCGAGGCCGGCCCGCTGTAAGGCGTCGTGGTTCCGATCTTGATTTCGCTATCGGTGACGCCGGGGCCGTATTGTTTCTGCGCCATTGCCGATGTCGCGGCCAAGCCGAGCGCAAGCGCCATCAAGGCGACGCGCGCCAAAAGCCTCCTCCCGATCATTCCGTCCTCCCATTTTTTACAGGCGGTGAGGGCCGGCAGGACTTTGTCGCAGTTGCTTCTAGAGCATGATCCGGAAAAGTGTGTAGCGATTTTCCGAAAGGATCATGCTCAAGCAAAGACCTAAAGCGCGATGACAATTCAACCTGATCTCATCGCGCTTTAGTTTCGCAGCACGATCCGTCCCACGACTTGTCCGGCCCGCAACGCATCGATCCATTTCTGCACGTCGGTCATCGGCTCTTCGCGCATCGGCGTCGGCTTGATCTTGCCGGCGCGCGCGAGCGCCATCATTTCCTGCGCCTCACTGAGCGTCCCCGTCATGAAGCCTTCGATGGTCATGCGCTTGTAGACCCAGTGGACCATCGGCAGATTGAAATTGCCGCCGATCAGCCCTGAGATCACGATCTTGCCGCCGCGCGCGAGCACGGAGACGGCGAATGCCATCGATTTCTCACTGCCGGCGAAGTCGACGATTTCGTCGAAGCCGCCTTCGGTTTCCTTCAGGATGCGCCTTGCGAGCTCGGGCTCGGACGGATCGTAGGCTGCACTGGCGCCATTGGCGAGCGCGGTTTCGCGCGCCGCCGGGCTGAGATCGGCGACCGAAATCTTCTGCGTGAACATCTGTTGGGCGAAGGACAGGCCCATCATGCCGACGCCGCCAAGCCCGATCAGCAGGAGATTGCGTTGACGGGGCCGGTCGACAAGACGCTTCAGCGCACCGAAGGCGGTCAGGCCGGAACACATCAAGGTCGCGGCCTGATTGACGGGCAGAGGATCATACTCCAGGAGATATCTGGCATCGGGAACGAGGACGTGGCTGGCAAAGCCGCCGTCGATGGAGGCGCCAATGAAGCGCTGCTGCGGGCAGATGTTCTCGTCGCCGCTCAGGCAGTTGCGGCATTTGCCGCAGCCGATCCACGGAAACACCGCTCGCCTTGTCCCGATGAGTTCCTTCGGAACATCGTTGCCTACTTCCTCGACGACGCCGGCGATCTCATGTCCGAGCGTGAACGGCAGTGCCATGCCGCGCGTGGTGTCGAGCCGCTTGCCGCCACCGAGATCGGCGTAGCCGTCCTGGATGTGGAGATCCGAATGGCAGAGCCCGCAACGTTCGATGCGCACCAGCACCTCGCGGCCTTGCGGCTTCGGCGTCTCGACGATGGTCTCGCAGAGCGGCGCGTCGAACTTGACCAGCGACTGGCGGCGCATCTGAACCATGACGTCTCTCCTCAGGGCATATTGTTCTTTTCGCTCCGTATATCGACCAATTCACGCGCCATGGCAACAAAACCCGAAATGGGGATGGTTTCCGCGCGCCGCGTCGGGTCGACATCTGCGGCGGCCGCGAGCCTTGCGGGATCGACCGACAGTGATTTGAGGCTCTGCCGCAGCATTTTGCGGCGCTGACCGAAGGCTGCGGCGGTGACCTGTTCCAGCGCGCGGCGATCGCAGGGCTCCGGCGCCGGCCGCGGGACCAGCCGCACCACCGACGAGGTGACTTTCGGCTGCGGCACGAAGGCAGCCGGCGAGATGTCGAACAGGATCTTCGTCTCTGCGTGCCAGTTGGCGAGCACGCCGAGCCGTCCATAGGCCTCCTCGTTCTCGCGCGCGACGATGCGCTCGGCCACCTCCCGCTGGAACATCAGGACCATCATGTCGAACCAGGGCGGCCATGGCTCGATCGAGAGCCAGCCGATCAGAAGCGCGGTCGCGATGTTGTAGGGCAGGTTGGCGACGATCTTGGCTTTGGCGCTCCCGAGATAGGGCTGGGGATCGAAAGTCTGCGCGTCGGCGCAGACGATCTCCAGCCGTCCGGGATAGCGCCTGGCAATCGCTTCCAGCGCCGGAATGGCGCGCGCGTCGTGCTCGACGGCGATGACGTGCCGCGCGCCGAGCGCCAGCAGTGCGCGTGTCAGTCCGCCGGGACCCGGGCCGATCTCGACGACGGTGGCATCATCGAGCGGGCCGGCCGCGCGCGCGATGCGCGCCGTGAGATTGAGATCGAGCAGGAAGTTCTGGCCCAGCGATTTGCGGGCCGACAAGGCATGCTCGCGGATGACCTCGCGCAGCGGCGGGAGGTCGTCGATCGCGCTCACGAGGCTTCTTTGGCCGCCATGCGTGCGGCCAGCCGCAAGGCAGCGATCAGGCTCGCGGGGTTGGCGCGGCCTGTGCCGGCGATGTCGAAGGCCGTTCCGTGATCGGGCGAGGTGCGGATGAACGGCAGTCCCAGCGTGACGTTGACCGCATCGTCGAAGGCGAGCGTCTTGACCGGGATCAGTGCCTGATCGTGATACATGCAGATCGCGCAATCATAGTTCTTGCGCGCGGCGTCATGGAACATCGTGTCCGCCGGCAACGGCCCGGTGACATCGACGCCTTCGCCGCGCAGGATCGCGACAGCCGGTGCCACGATGGTCTGATCCTCGGTGCCGAGCGAGCCGTCCTCGCCGGCATGCGGATTGAGGCCGGATACCGCGAGGCGAGGGCGCGCCACGCCGAAGCGGGCCTTCAGCGACGCCACCGTGATGCGCGCGGTGGAGACGATGAGGTCTGTCGACAATTGCCCGATTGCCTGGCGCAGCGCCAGGTGGATCGTCACCGGCACCACGGCGAGCACGGGCGACCACAGCATCATGACGGGCTGCAACGCCTTCCCGTCCAGGCTGGCGAGTTCGGCGAGAAACTCGGTATGGCCGGGGTGGCGGAAGCCTGCGCGATAGAGCACGCTCTTGGCGATCGGATTGGTGACGACGGCCGCGGCATGTCCTGCGCGGACGTCGCTGACGGCTTGCCGGATCGAGGCAAGCGCGGCCTCTGCGCTGGAGCCGTCGGGGCGACCGGGCGAGGCGGTTGCGGCGACATCGGTGGCGACCACCGGCAGAGCCTTCGCGAACGCAGCGTTCGCATCGCCGGCGTCGATCGCGGCGAACTCGACGTCAAGGTCGAGCGCCTTGGCGCGCTGCTTGAGGACATCGCAATCGCCAAGCAGGTAGAATGGCGGGAGCTTCAGTTCATCGCGACGCAGCCAGGCCTTGATGGCGATGTCGGGCCCGATGCCGGCCGGTTCGCCCAGTGTCAGCGCGAGCGGCTTTGCCATCGTCACCGATATTCGATCATCGCGGCTTTGCGGATGTCCTGAAGATAGCTTTTCGACGTCGCCTCGTATTTCTGGGCGTACATCTTGTCCCGCATTTCCTTCTTCTTCGGCGTATCGATCGTCGTCGGCTTGCGTCCGCAGAGCACGACCATCTCGATCCCCTGCTTGGTGACTTCAGGCGGGGTCAGGTGACCGATCGGCGTGTCGTCGAGCACCTTGCGCAGGTTCGGCGGAATGTCGGCGGAGGTCTTGATCACGGGCGCGCGGATCGCGGCGTTCTGCATGGACCTGAAGTAGTTGTTCGCCTCATCGCAGCTCTGAACGCGCGAGCGCAGGGTTTCGGCCTCCTTGTGCCGGGCCTCGAGCGCCGATTGCGCCGATCCGCGGGGAACGATCAGCACGATGGGCTGCATCCGGTACTCGAACGCGTCGGCCTGCTGCTCATCGCCGCCTTCCGCCTTGACCGCCGCGGCAACGTCCTTTTCGCCCACCTGGAGGCGTTCCTTGAACCGCCCACGCACCAGACTGCCCCAGACAAGGTCGGCCTTGACGCGGGCCTTCAGTGTCTCGGCGCGGATGCCCTGGCCCTCGAGCGTTTTTGCCAGCTGGTCGGGCGACAGGTGCATGCGGGAACTCATGTCAGCAAACGCCTGATCGACGTCCGAGCCCGTCGGATCGACGCCGTACTTCTTGCCTTCCTTGAGCTTGACCTTCTCGTCGATCAGTTCGTTCAGTATCTCCTGCCGGCTCGCGGTCTTGCAAGTCGACAGAAAGTTGAGCTTGGTGCGCTGCTCGATGTCGAAATCGGTGATCGGATCGCCGCTGACCATCACAACGACGGTCTGCGCGTGCAGCGGCGAGATGCCTGCCTGCACGACGATCGCCGCGACGCTGCCCACTACCAGTGCCAGAAGGTGGCGAGAGAAGGTGGTCATCATCATCAATCTTCGCTCTATCGACCGGTTCAAACTGAGAATCAACCGGTTCAAACTGAGACCGCCCGGCTGCCGGTTTCGGGCCGGCGACCGGACCGGCCCTACTGAATGCCGGCCCCGGTGCCGCCGGAGGACGTATTGGCAATCGTCCGCAGGCCGATCTGCAGCATATAAGCGTGGCCCAGCACCGGCGGCGTGGTGACCGTCGCGTAATTGTAGGACGTCACATAATTGGCCGCCAGCACAAAGCAATCGTCCACGTAGCCGGCGCCGACAACATATTGATTGATCTTGTTGGCCTGCAAATCCCAGCGCGCCGCGCCGGTAACCACCCAATTGGCGGCGACCTTGACCGAGCCGGAACCCAGAATGCCCTCGCGGCGAGTGAGGTAGCCTAGATCAGGCTGCGCGGCATAGTCGCCGTAGAGGAGGCTGACCGACCAACGGTCGAAATTGGCCCGCGCTTCGGCCTCGAACCGCTGAACGTTCCACGTCTGCTCGTCGAAGCGCGAACGCACGCTGAACGTATAGGTTCTGTTCGGCGAATAGTTGACGCTGGTGACATAGTCGGACGCCGGCTTCGCCAGACCGGAATCGAGGCCGGTATTGGTCATGTCCTGCACGGCGTAGGAATTCAGGCCGAACAACTGGTAGGACTGGCCGAACAGCGCATTGATGGTGCCGCCGCGGTCGAACTGCGTGGTGGCCTGTACGCCGACATTGGCGCGTCCGCCGCCTTCCTCGCGATCATAGCCTGAGAACTTGTCCACGCTGAACAGGTTGCTGGCGTCGAACACCAGGCTCTGCGCGTCTTCGTTCGGAATCTTGCCCGCATAGGATTCATTCGGACGAATGATGACCTGCGCGATCGGCTCGATCGTCGTCGAGCCCCATGGCTGAACGTTGATGAAGGGATAGCGATATTCCAGGCCGACCGTCGGCATCACCCGCAGCGCCTGCGTGCTGCCGGTGGGAAGGAAGTTGCTGACGCCCGGCTGGTTCGAGATTTCCGAGTCGATCGCATCGGCGCGGACGCTCGCGAACGGCGTCCAGATCTCACCTGCGGAATCCGTGAACGAACGCCGCCACTGCACCTCGCCGGTGGCCCGTGTGTAGGTACCCGGCATGCCGCGCAGCAGGCACTGCGACGGAATTCGCGCCATCGGGTCGGCGGAGGCGGTCAGGCACAGGCCGTTGGTGTTGGCCAACGTCGTGATCGGGTCGAACACGGCCTGCTCGCGTGACAGGCTGGTGAAGTTGGTCTTGTAGCTGACCTCGCCGCCCAGGATCGGACTGTTGATCACGTTCGAGTAGTCGACGACCGGGTGAATGACCGGCACCGTCTGCTGATTACCCGACAGGCTGAGATAATAGATCGTGCGCGCGTCGAAATAGCTGCGGTTGCCCACGCCCGTCAGATAGAGCTGCGAGACCGCTTCCGTCGGCAGGTTCAGGAAGGAGGCGTAGGGATCACGGTACACGGACAGGCGGTAATCCTGCATGAACATGTAGTCGGAAAGGGCAACGCCTTCCCAGCCCCAGACCCATTTGTCGTTCAGCGAGAACTGACCTCTGGTTTCGACACCGCCACGGAACTCGCGGTCGCCGGGCAGGCCGGCAAAGGCGTTCCGATCAAGCTGGTCGATGCCATAGAGGCGGACCTGATACGAGCCGCTTTCCAGGCGTTGACGGAATTCACCCTGAAACAACACGCCCTGCTTGCTCGTGATGCGCGGCATGAAGGTCGCGTCATAGTCGGGCGCGATCGCCCAGTAGAACGGAATTTCGACGCCGAAGCCGTAGGTCGAGGTCTGGGTAAAGCCCGGCATCAGGAAGCCGGTCTTGCGCTTCACCGTCGGGTCCGGCGTCGAGAAATAGGGCATGTACGCCATCGGAACGCCGAAGAATTCGAGCTGCGCGTTCTCGAAATACAGCATCTTCTCTTTCTGGTCGTGGATGATGCGTGCACCCTTGACCTGCCAGAGCGGCGGCTTTTTCGGATCGTCTTTGCACGGCGCGCAGGCGGTATACACGCCGTTCTCGAAAACGGTGTAGTTGCCGCTGGAGCGGTCGGCGCGCGTCGCCGCCATGCGCGTCGCATCCTCGGTGTCGACGCGGAGCGAATCGACGAAGCCGTCGCGATAGTCGTCGCTCAGATCGATCTCGTTCGCATAGGTGATCTTGCCGTCCGCATCCGTCATGCGGATGTTGCCTTCGGCGTGAAGCCGCTTGGTCTTCTGGTCGTAGATCACCTTGTCGGCTTCGACGCTCGTGCCGTTGTAGTAGAGCTGAACGTTGCCAACCGCGGAGACACGCGAATTGTTGTAGTCGTAGTCGACCTCAACCGCCTGGACGAGCATCTGGCCGTCATTGGCGACGCGCGGCGCCTTGGGGCGGGGAGGCCGCGGATTGTAGGTGAAACCTTGCGCGGCAGCCGGTGTCATCGTCACCAGATCGATCATGCCGGCAATGCCGAGCCCGAACACCAGGGCGAGCAGAGGGCCGAGCGCTACTGACGCGCGCACGCAATTACGGCGCGCCACGGCATCACGCCGGGCCGCAGCAAAGCCCCTCTGACGGACGGTGACGACAGCCACTAACCGTCCTCCTGGTAAAGCAAGGCCAAGAAACCGGTGAGGCCGCCCACCAACACGGGCAACCACGCCGCAGCGATCGGATGCATCAACTCAGCCTTGCTCAAGTCTTCAGTCACTTTCGACAAAACGTAGAGCAGAAAGCCTGCGCCCACGCCACTCAAAACCATCTTTTGTACGCCGCCCATCCGGAAGAAACGCAGCGACACAGACGCCGCCAGCATCACCATCGCAGCCAGCAAAAACGGCTGTGCCAGAAGCTTTTGGTACTGCAGTCGATAGCCTGCCGACGCAAAGCCTGAATTTTCGGATGAGCGGATGTAGGTCGGTAGTTGCCAAAAAGATACAGTCTCCGGAGTGGAGAAGCTGTTGCGGACCTGAGCCAGCGTCAGCGTTGTGGGGAGCTGGAAGCTGTCTTGGTCGACCGGAGGGGCGTCGAGCGCGTATCGCCGCACGGATTTGAACAGCCAATAGCCGTCCTCAAGCGTCGCCTCGCGCGCCTCGATTCGCTCCTTGAAATGACCATCCGGATCTGAGCGAAACAGCGTCAGCCCCGTCAGGCGCGCGCCCTGCTGTTCGCTACGGGCGGCGTTGATGATGGTCTGACCGTCCGGATTGATCTGATTGATCCAGAAGCCGGACGCATCCTGAATGCCGCCACCGGGCGCCGAACCGAACAGCTCCGCTTCCATGCGCTTCGAGAGTTCACGGAGATTCGCGGACATCGGGTTGTAGGCGATGGTTGCAAGTATCCCGAGCAGGATCGCGCTCGCGAGCGCAGGCGCGATGAATTGCCATGCCGACACGCCAGCCGCGCGGGCCACCACCAGCTCCAGGCGCCGCGACAGCGCCAGGTAGCAGGTCATCGCACCGATCAGCACACAGAACGGCATCATCTTTTCGAGCAGCTGCGGCACACGAAACAGCGACGTCTCGGCCACCACGATCGCCGAGGCCGACGCAAGGCCCGAGGTCTTGCGGACCATCTCGATGTAATCGACCAGCACCAGCAGCAGGAAAATGCTCACGAAGACGCCTAGCGCCGAGACCACGAAGCGGCCTGCAAAGTAGCGCCCAAGCGTGTTGGTCATCATGCTCATGCGGTGGCCGGCCGTCCAAAGAGGCGCAACAGGCGCGCATTCGACTTGTTGATCGCCTCGATCAGCGCGGGCGGCGGCTCCAGCACGATGCCGCCGACGATGATCCAGATGCCGAGGCCGATCGCTCCGAACAGCATCAGATATTGCACGACCGGCGCGAACGCCGATTTCACCGCCATGACGGAGCAGGCGAAGCCGGCCATGCGCAACCCGAACACGGCAAAGATTGAACCCGTGATCGAAAAGTTGCGGCTCTGACGTGTCGTGCGCGGCGCGCCGAGAAAGGCGAATGTCAGCACCGCAAAGGCGAACGGATAGATCGGCGCCATGAAGCGATCGTGCAGCTCGGCACGGAATTGCCCGGGATTCAGCTTGTAGACTGGGTCATCCTCTTTCGGCGCCAGCAGCTCCCAGAGATAGCGCTCACGGATGCCGAGCGAGACGTCATGGCCCTGATTTGAAAACTTCGACATGTCAAACGCGTAACGCTGGAACGCGACCAATGCCGGATCGCGCTTTCCTGTTTCGAAACGTTCCATGTTGCCGTCTTCGAGAATCAGGAACGAACCGTCTGCGGTTTTCACCACAGTTCCGTGGTCGGCGACAATGGTATTCCGCTCTTTCGGGTCGCGACGATCGTCGATGAAGATGCCGACCAGCGTCCCGCCCGGTTGCCGCTCGCGAATCCGGATGGTCAGGTTCTGGTCGAGCTGCGCGAAGCGGCCGGGCTGCAGGATGTTCGCCAGCACGTCGGCGGTGATTTCGGCGTCCCATTGCTTCAGCCGCCGCAGGCCGTCGGGTGACAGATACGAGGCGATGAACGCAACCAGAAGCGCCACCACGCAGGTGGCGTAGAGGAACGGACGAAACAGCCGGATCGGCGAGAAGCCGGCGGCATTCATCACGATGATTTCCGAATCGGTCGCGAGCTTGTTCAGCGTGTGGGAGATCGAGATCATCAGCGCGATCGGCGAGATGATCAGGACCAGCGCCGGGATCACGAGGCTAGTGACCCCAAGGAAGGTGATGATGGTCTGACCCTGGCTCGTCATCAGGTCGATGCCACGTAACGCCTGCGTAATCCAGATCACCCCCGTGAGGCTGACCAGGACCAGCACGAACGATGCCAGCGTCGTCCGGAAGATATATCTGTCGATTGACCCCATCGTTACCGTACGATCCCCGCCCCCGTCACGACAGCACGGCGAGCCGCGACCAAGCCCTCTGAAAGGGCTCCCCATTTGGTCGCGCCGCCACTTGTCCCGCCTGCCATATTCTCTCTACCATCCCTTTGATCCGTCAACAAAATGGCTGAGCCGTGGCGCGGTCGGTTTGTGCTTAATATTTCCCTGCGTGTGGCGGCCCGGCAACGGCCGCGCTTGGCAGCGGGGCGCGCGGCGGGCCATAGTCGCTCCCGTGTGGATTCTTTGCATCGGCACCGATGGACTCTGGGCCATTGGCTGCGCTTCCCGTGCCACAGCGGTTGGCTCAATTTTGGAGGATTACCCATGTCCGACGCCGTCAAGGTCGGCTTCGTCGCATTGTCCACCACGCCGCGCGGCGCGCTGGTGGTCTTTTGCGACGATACGTTGAAATTCGGGCCAGCTACCCGCAAAACGCTGGGCGCAACCGCCAATCTCGTGAAGCGGGCGGCCGCAACCAACCAGTTCAAGGGAAAGAGTGGATCGACACTCGATCTTCTGGAACCCGAAGGAATCGAGATTCAGCGCTTGATCGTGGTCGGGATCGGTAAGCCGTCGGATCTCAAAGAGAAGGATTTTCTCAAATTCGGCGGGGTGTTGGCCAGCAAACTGAACGCGGGGAGCGAAGCGGTCACAGTGATGGCGGAACTGCCCGATTCGGCAATGCAGCCCGATCAGGCCGCGGCCATCGCCTCGGGCGTGCGGCTACGGGCGTACCGGTTCGACCGCTATAAGACAAAGAAGAAGGACGGCGAGAACGGCGCGTTGCGCGCGCAAATCTCAATCGCAGTCGAGGACGTTGCTGCGGCGCGGAAAGCCTTTGCGGGGACCGGACATATTGTCGACGGGGTGGTGCTGGCGCGCGAACTCGTGAACGAGCCGCCGAACGTGCTCTATCCGGAGGAGTTCGCCCGTCGCGCCGGCCAGTTGCGCAAGCTCGGCGTGATGGTCGAGACCCTCGACGTCAAGGCGATGACCAAGCTCGGCATGGGCGCGCTGCTTGGCGTCGCCCAGGGCTCGGCGCGGACCGGCCGCACCGTGATCATGCGCTGGAATGGCGGCAAGCGCGGCGAGGCGCCGGTCGCCTTTGTCGGCAAGGGCGTCTGCTTCGACACCGGCGGCATCTCCATCAAGGGCGCCGCCAACATGGAGGACATGAAGGGCGACATGGGAGGTGCGGCTTGCGTCGTCGGCCTGATGCACGCGCTGGCCGCGCGCAAAGCCAAGGTCAACGCGGTCGGCGCCATCGGCCTCGTCGAGAACATGCCTGACGGCAACGCGCAGCGGCCCGGCGATATCGTCACGTCGATGTCGGGCCAGACCATCGAGATCATCAATACGGACGCCGAGGGCCGGCTGGTGCTGGCGGACGTGCTCTGGCACGTCGCGAAGAAGTTCAAGCCGAAATTCATGGTCGATCTCGCAACGCTGACGGGCGCGATCGTCGTCGCGCTCGGCACCGAGCATGCCGGCATGTTCTCCAATAATGACGAACTGTCCGAGCGTCTGGTGAAGGCGGGTCTCGACACCGGCGAACGGGTCTGGCGGATGCCGCTGGCTCAGGAATACGACAAGCTGATCGATTCGCAGTTCGCCGACATGAAGAATACGGGCGGGCGGTATGGCGGCTCGATCACCGCCGCGCAATTCCTGCAGCGATTCGTCGACGACACGCCGTGGGCGCATCTCGATATCGCCGGCACCGCGATGGGCGCGCCGAAGACCGAGATCAATCAAAGCTGGGGCTCGGGTTTCGGCGTTCGCCTGCTGGAGCGGCTGGTTGCGGACCACTACGAAAAATGACGGAAGTCCTATTCTATCATCTGCAGAACATGTCGCTGGAGAGCGTGCTGCCGCCGCTTCTCGAGAAATCGCTGGAGCGCGGCTGGCGTGTGGTGGTGCAATCGACCTCGCCGGAGCGCGCCGATGCACTCGACGCGCATCTATGGACCTATCGCGACGATTCGTTCCTGCCGCACGCCACCTGGCGCGCGAGCGACGCGCAGGATCAGCCGATCATCCTCGCAGTCGAGGAGGGCAATCCGAATGGCGCGAAGGTCAGGTTTCTAGTGGATAACGCCGCAATGCCGGCGGACGCCGACTCATATGAGCGGATGGTGCTGGTTTTCAACGGCGAGGACGCAGACGCACTTGCCGCCGCTCGTGCCGCCTGGACGGATTGCAAGTCCCGTGGCTTTGCGGTGACCTATTGGCAGGCTGACGAACATGGGCGCTGGCGGCGGCGGGAATAGCGATCCCGAATAATTAGTGATAATGTAATGCGTTGGTCGAACATTGCGATTCCAGCCACGGTGGTGCCGCAAAGTGGTGGTGGGACAGCCAATAAAGGGCCGAGCCGGGGAACCTGCATCATCGTGCGAGTGAAACGCCATCTTTCGAAGCATTTGTTGGCATTGCTGGCGATCGCGCCGGCGGTAGCGGGCTGCTCGGGTGGGGCTGAGATGTTTCAGTCGGACCTGCTGTCGAAGGATGCGGAATGGTTCTCGCGATCCGGCCGGTTGTTCATCAGAAGCGTTTCGATCGACACGCCGCCGCTGACGCCGGACAAGCCGGTAACCGCGGAAGATCTCGTCAGCGCTGATGGCGCCTGTCCGGGCATGGCGCCTGCCGGCCCGACAGCCAGCGCGAACGCGCTCGCCGACGGTGCGGCGGCTGCTCCTCAAGCGCCCGCTGCCGGCGGAACGGTCGCGCTCGGACATACCGAATGCGATGTCGTGCGTGGCATTGGCGCGCCCAACAGCGTGAATCTCTCAAACAATCCCGGAGGCGAGCGCGTTGCCGTCGTGACGTGGGCGAGCGGCTCGCGCGCGGGCATCTACACGTTCAGGGCCGGGCGTCTCAGCTCGATCGAGCGCGGAGCGGACCCTGTCGTTGCGCCGAAGACGGCGAAGCCGAAAGCCAAGAAGAAGAACGCGGCAACCTAGCCCGACTTTAGTCCTGCGCGCTCACGACTCAGCCTGACGCGCCTTCATGTTCCGCACTTGCCTCCAACCATACCTCCTCGGCGCGTTGTAGCGCGCTTTCCGCGCCGGCGCGCGCCTTGCTGAGCTGTGCGGCCTGCTTGGGATCGCGGGTGAAGATATCCGGCAGCGCCAATGCGGCGTCGATCTTGGCGATGATGCCGTTGATGCGTTCGATCTCGGCTTCCGCGTCCGCGATTCTCTGCTTGAGCGGCTTCTTCTTTTCGATTCTGTTCGGCGCCGGCCGGTCACGGCCCTGGCCGCGTTCGCTGTCATCGCGCGGGCTGACACGGGATCCCCGCGTCGACAGCACCATGCGGCGATAGTCGTCGAGGTCGCCGTCAAAGTTCGTGACCGCATGATCGGCCACGACCCACAACCGGTCGGCGCAGGCTTCGATCAAATAGCGATCATGCGAGACCATGATGACCGCGCCCGGAAAATCGTTGATGGCTTCGGCAAGTGCCGCGCGGCTGTCGATGTCCAGATGGTTGGTCGGCTCGTCGAGGATGATCATGTTGGGGCCGAAGAAGGTGGCAAGTCCGAGCAGCAGGCGCGCCTTCTCGCCGCCCGACAGGCTTCCGACCTTCGTATCGGCGGCCTTGCCGGAAAATCCGATCGCCCCCGCGCGCGCCCTGACTTTGGACTCGGGTGCCTCCGGCATCAGCCTGCGGACGTGATCATAGGGCGAGCCGTCCTCGTTCAATTCGTCGAGCTGGTGCTGGGCGAAATAGGCGATCGCAAGCTTGTCCGCGCGCGTCACGGCGCCCGAGAATGGCTCCAGCCGTTTGGCGAGCAATTTGACCAGCGTCGACTTGCCGTTGCCGTTGGAGCCGAGCAGCGCGATGCGGTCGTCATTGTCGATCCGCAGGGTGACGCGGTTGAGGACCGGCGCGTTCGGATCGTAACCGACGGAAACATTGTCGACGGCGATGATCGGCGGCGACAGTGTCTTCTCGGGAGCGGGAAAGTTGATCTCGCGCACGTCCTGCGTGACCAGAGCTGCGACCGGCTTCATCCTCTCCAGCATCTTGACGCGCGATTGCGCTTGACGCGCCTTGGAGGCCTTGGCCTTGAAGCGATCGACAAAGGCCTGCAGCCGCTTGCGTTCGGCTTCCTGCCGCTTGGCTTGCTTGGCATCGAGCATTTCGCGCGTGGCGCGCTGCTCCTCGAAGGAGGTATAGGAGCCGCGATAGAGCGTGAGCTTGCCGCGGTCGAGATGCAGAATCTGGTCGACCGACGTATCGAGCAGGTCGCGGTCGTGGCTGATCACGATCACCGTGCGCGGATAGTTGGCGAGATGGTCCTCGAGCCAGAGTGTGCCTTCCAGATCGAGATAGTTGGTCGGCTCGTCCAGCAGGAGGAGGTCGGGCACGGCGAACAGCGTGGCGGCGAGCGCCACCCGCATCCGCCAGCCGCCGGAGAATTCCGAACAGGGTCGTGCCTGATCGGCAGGCGAAAAACCAAGACCGCTCAGAATCGCGGCAGCGCGCGCCGGCGCCGAATGCGCATCAATGTCGACAAGCCGGGTCTGGATCTCGGCGATCCGGTGCGGATCGGTTGCGGTCTCGGCCTCGCGCAATAGCCCGTCCCGCTCGAGATCGGCCTTCAGGACGACGTCGACCAGGCTCTCCGGGCCGTCCGGCGCCTCCTGCGCAAGGCTGCCGACCCGCCAGCGCGGCGGCAGGGTGATGGTTCCGCTTTCGGCGGCCAGCTCACCGCGAATGGCCTTGAACAGCGTTGATTTACCAGTGCCGTTGCGCCCGACCAGCCCGACGCGCGCGCCCGGGATGATCTGCGCCGTGCCGTTGTCAATCAGAAGCCGTCCGGCGACCCGGATCGATATGTCGGAGATGGAAAGCATGCGCGGTTGTCACCGCAGCAGGGCCGAAACGCAACCGCTTTGTCGCGAGCCAAGGACCTGCTGAAGGACCTGCCGTATCCCTCCGCCCAATCAGCGGAATCGGTCTGGCTGAGTGTCGCGCCGTCGCAATTCGTCCATCAGCCTCTGGAGAGGGGGTGACAGATTGGGCGAATCCGGCCGCAAATCGCGCTGCAGCCGTTCGCCCACGGCGTCGCAGATCGATCGGCAGGTCTTCCGATCGATCTCTTCGCAGGTCTCGGCGAAATGGGTGCTCATCGCGGGTTCCGGCAGTGTTTTCGTTGCACTGACTCACCAAGTCATTGGGGCCCGAATTGTTTCCACTTCGACAGCAAGGCACGAACAGTTCTAGTAAAAATTGTATGAAGCTGGCGTCTTCTGCGCGTCCATGGGCTCAACAGAAAACCCCGGCGCGGGGCCGGGGTTCTGAGCGCGTCGTGCATGCGGTTGGAAAATCAATAGCAGCGGTTCACCGCCCGCCAGCGGGGTCCCCACGGCGTCGGAACCAGTCGGCGCACGTAGCAGCCGCCATAGGCATAGGCGGAATAGGCCGGGCCGCCGGCATAGAAGCGTGGACCGTAGAAGCCGCCGCCATAGGGGCGATGATACCAGCCACCGTGCCAGCCGGGATGCCCGCCGCCATGCCATCCCCCGTGAAAGCCGCCGCCCCAGGCGGAGGCCGAAGTTGGCGCCAGCGCGGCAGCACCGAGGGCCACCGCGGCAACTGCAGCAAGCGAGAGTTTACGTAACATGGTCGTCTCCTGGAATGAGGCGCATGGCGCCATCGCTGGGATCGCTTCCCGGGACGCCGTGCGGGACTTGCTGGATGGTTCACCAGATCGACCCGCACGGCCGCCCGATCGATGCCAAGGCTACGGCCGTCCGGCTGAACGCAGGTGGCACGCCGCCTTCAGACAGAGTTCAGCTTCGTGAAATTGTCGTAATTAACGAAGGGTTTGTGGCGCACGCGCCAACCGCCTCGGGGTCGCTTGCCGTTCGCCGATCGCGCCGATATAAGCCCGGCAACTCTCGTTTCCCTGCTCTTTGAGGACAGAAATCATGGCGATTGAACGCACTTTCTCGATCATCAAGCCCGACGCGACCGAGCGCAATCTGACCGGCGCGGTCAACGCGCTGATCGAAAAGGCAGGCCTTCGCATCGTGGCGCAGAAGCGCATCCGCATGACCCGTGATCAGGCCGAGACGTTCTATGCCGTTCACAAGGCCCGCCCGTTCTTCGGCGAGCTGGTCGAGTTCATGACCTCGGGCCCGGTCGTGGTGCAGGTCCTGGAAGGCGAGGGCGCCGTCCTCAAGTACCGCGACGTCATGGGCGCGACGGATCCCGCCAAGGCTGCGGACGGGACGATCCGCAAGGTCCATGCGAAATCGATCGGCGAGAACTCGGTGCACGGCTCGGACGCGCCGGAGACAGCGGCGATCGAGATTGCGCAGTTTTTCTCCGGCAACGAGATCGTCGGCTGATCGACGTGTCATGCGGTCAGACCGGCTCATGCAAGCCGGTCTGACGTCTTCAAATCCGACGCTTCGGATCCGGCACGACCGCAGCGGAATGCCACGAGCCCAAACGATCAAACTCAAATCAAGGGCACGGGCTCGCCGAGGCGCGAGCGTTTTCGAGTGAAGTGGATACCGGTTCGCGTCAAGACAAGAAGCCGGAGCTTTGGTTCTGATTCCATCAGTACCGAAGCTCTAGTCAGGGGTAGGGGCAGGTTGTGAACTTTCTGACGCAGGTCGTTGATCCCTCCAATATCAGCGCGTTTTTCACGCAGTTTCAGACTGACATCCAGAGACCGGCCTTCTGGCTCGCGGTCGGCAAGATCATCTGGATCAACGTGCTGCTGTCCGGCGACAACGCGCTGGTCATCGCGATGGCCTGCCGCGGCCTGCATGGCCGTCACCGCTTCTGGGGCATGGTGATTGGCGCCGGTGTCGCGGTCGTGCTGCTGATCGCCTTCACCGGTATTGTTGCGACCCTGATGTCGCTGCCTTACCTGAAATTGGTCGGTGGTGTGGCGCTGCTCATCATCGCGGCCAAGCTTCTCGTGCCGGAGGACGAGAACGACGAAGTCGCGGCCGGCACGACGCTGTGGCACGCGGTGCGGATCGTGGTGATCGCCGACATCATCATGAGCCTGGACAATGTGATCGCGGTGGCCGCCGCGGCGAACGGCCAGATCTCGCTTCTGGCGCTCGGTCTGGCGATCAGCATTCCCATGATCATCGCGGGCGCAGCCCTCATCATGCTGGTGCTCGATCGTTTTCCGCTTCTGGTGTGGTTCGGCGCCATGCTGCTTGGATGGATCGCGGGCGACGTCATCGCCAGCGATCCGGTGGATCAGTCATTCCTGCACCGTGTCCTGGACGGTCAGATGGTCTTCAGCATCGACGCGACCTCGGCGATCTTCGGCGTGTCGCATCTGAGCTTCGACGGTGACTTGATGGACTTCCTCGCCTCGGGGCTCGGCGCGCTCGCCGTTCTGATCGTTGGAACAATCTGGCGCCGCCGCAAATTGCAGGGAATGCAGGCGGCCGGTTGACACCGCTCTCATGGCGGCGAGCTTGATTTCGGCAGCTTCCCTCCCGGGGTGAATGGAGCCGCAGTTTTGCGACAAATAGTCGCCGGACGGCTCCGCACTTTTGCGATACCGAGTGAATGCGCGCGCCGCTCTCGGAGGCTTTGTTGAATTCCGTCTCATCCTTGCTCGACTGGTCCGGCATCAGCGCCCTTTTTGCGCAGTTCAGCTCCGAGATTCATCACCCCCAATTCTGGGTGAATCTCTCCAAGATCATCTGGATCAACGTCCTGCTGTCGGGTGACAACGCGCTGGTCGTTGCGATGGCCTGCCGCGGGCTCGCGCCGCGCCAGCGGCTCTGGGGCATGGTGCTCGGTTCTGCCGCTGCAGTGATGCTGCGCATCATCTTCACGGTCATTGTCGCGACCGTGATGGGATTGCCTTACTTGAAGCTGGTGGGCGGTCTGGCCCTGCTCGTGATCGCGGCCAAGCTCCTGGTGCCCGACAACGCGGAACAGGATGGTCAGGTCGGATCGGCGTCGCATCTGTGGGCAGCGGTGCAGATCGTCGTCGTCGCCGATATCGTGATGAGCCTCGACAATGTCATCGCGGTGGCTGCGGCGGCCGCCGGCAGCGTTCCGCTTCTGATTTTCGGACTGGCGAGCAGCATTCCGCTGATCATCGCGGGCGCGGCCGTGATCATGGCGTTGCTCGAGCTTTTGCCGATCCTGATATGGGCCGGATCGGCGCTGCTCGGTTGGATCGCCGGTGATGTCATTGCAACCGACCCGGCCGTGCAGCCCAAGCTGCAAAGCCTGTTCGAAGGCGCGATCGGCGCCGACCTTGACGCACTGCTGACGGTCATTGGCGTTGCGCCGCTGTTCGTCGGCGGATATGGCGGCGAGATGCTCTGCGCCGCGCTCGGCGTGATCATCGTCCTGGTCGTGGGATCGATCTGGCGGCGACGGAGCCTGAACTGCGTGGCGCAGGGAACGTCGTGATTCGAGGTTCGCCCGCGGAACGCGTGTCTTTCAGTTCTTCACCTTCGACGGATCCTTGAAGTTCGGAATGGTCGCGAACTCGACGTTGTAAAGTTCGCCGTCCACGCGTTCGACCTTGCGGATATAGACATTCTGGATCAATTCGCGTGTCTCCGGATCGACGGTCACGGGTCCGCGCGGGCTGACGAAGCTTACTCCCTTCATGGCGTCGACGAGCTTGACGCCGTCAGTCGACCCGTCGGTCTTCTTCAGCGCCTCATAGATGATGTGCATGCCGTCGTAAGCATGCACCGCCACCATGTTGGGGCGCATGCCTGCATTGGCCTTCTTGAAGTCGGCGACGAACTGCTTGTTCTCCGGACTGTCGTGGGCGGCCGAATAATCTTCCGAGGTGATGATGCCGAGCGCGGCATCGCCGATCTGGTTGAGGATATCGTCCTCCGTCAGGCTCCCCTCGGCGATGAACCGGATACCCGACTTGTCAAGGCCGCGTTCGACGAACTGGCGCATGAAAACCGGTCCCATGCCGGTCGGGACGAAGCCGAGCAGCGCGTTGGGCTTCGCCTCGGCAACGTGCTGGAGGTACGGCGCGAAGTCTGGATTGGCGAGCGGGACGCGCAAGGACGTGAGTACCTTGCCGCCAATCGCTTCGAAACGCGCCTTGAATGCCGTCTCTATTTCGATTCCGGGCGCAAAGTCCGAGACCGCCGTCATCACCTGCTTGATGCCGTTGGCGGCGGCCCAATCGGCCAGCGGCACGATCATCTGCGGCAACGAAAAGGACGAGCGTATGATGAAGGGCGAACGCTCGGTGATGATCGAGGTCGCCGCCATCATGACGACCTCGGGGACCTTCGCCTCGGTGGCGATCGGCGCCGTGGCCAGCGCGCCGGGCGTCACCCCGAAATCCAGCGAGTATGGCCACCTTGTCGTTGACCACGAGTTCCTGGGCGAGGCGCTTGGTCACCTCCGGGCTGGCGCTATCGTCTTTGACGATGAGTTCAACCTTCTTGCCCGCAACCACGTCGCCGTTGAGCGACATGTAGAGCCGCGCCCCGGCGATGAGCTGCTTGCCCGTCGAGGCGAACGGGCCCGTCATCGGCACCACCATGCCGATTTTGACGGCGCTCTGGGCGAGAGCCTGTGGTGCAAACATAAGCAAGGCCGTCCCGAGAAGGACGGCGGTGGCATTGCGGATTGACATGGAGACGTTCTCCGAAACTGCCGTTATCGTGCAGGCATGTTGGGTTTGGGCTGTTCATCAACCCGACCAGTTAAAGCGAAGGCGCGCTACGGCATCGCTTCAAAAGTTGACGAATGAGCTACAGTTGTCATCAACGACGACCAACGACCAACGACCAACGTCTCGCCGGGCGTTGCCATCGGCCGGGCCGGTCATGCGCCAACGGCGCGAGGTATGATGGCGTCGGGTTCGACCGAAGCTCTTCCGCTTCGCCAGGCGACGTGCTGGTCCGGACGGATCAGTGCGAGGTCGGCTTCGTAAAGATCGCGAATGACTGGATCAGGGATGTCGAGAACCTTCAGCGGGATCCGGTACCGCTCCGCAGCGGCCACGATATCAGAACCGTCCGGCGGTCTCGGCCCGAGGCGCAGCAGCGTGAAACCGTTGCCCAGGACGTCGAACAGCGAGTTGCCCAGATCGCGCCCGGCGCCGATCCATGCGTGCGGGGCGCGGCCACCTGGCTGAGCCGTCGGGATGTATTGCACGACGCTGTCGGAGGGCGCCGCCTCTTCGCCGGCGATGATGGGCGAACCATCGTAACGTGCGCCGAGTTCGACGCCTATCGATGCGAATTGCGCAGCAAGATAAGTCCCGATTTGCATGCCGACCTCCTGCCGCCAGATCGCTCCCGCTGGCGAATCCTCCTCCATCCCGGCCGGAATTTCGAAACTGCCCACCTGCTTGGCGATTGCGCGCGCGACACGCGTGTTGCGGATCGCGATCGGTTTGCGCTCGATCTCGTAGGAGTCGAGCAGCGATGGTCCTCCCCATCCTTGCAGCACGGCGGCAAGCTTCCACGACAGATTTGCCGCATCGTCGATGCCGGTATTCATGCCGAACCCGCCCGTCGGCGTGAACAGATGAACGGAATCGCCCGCGAGCAGGATGCGTCGATTGCCAAAGCTTTCGGCCACGAGCGCGGCTCCGGCGGTCCAGGGCTGATGGCCGATGAACGTGACCGGCACCTCGGTGCCGATACTGCGGTATAGCGCCTGGCGAATGTGCTGCTCATCAGGCGGTGCTGCGTCAACATTCGGCTTGGTCCAGAACATGAACTCGTCGCTGCCGTTCAACGAGAACAACGTGCTGCGCAGCTCCGGATTGACGATCCAGTACATCCAGGCCCGTCGGCGGCCGAGGTGATCACGATAGAGCGTAGGCGCGCGCACGTATGTGGAGATCATGCGCCCGCCGAGGTAAGCCTGATCAAGCCGGTCGTGCCCGGCATAGCGAATGCCGAGTGCTCGCCGCACGGTGCTCTGGCCACCGTCGCAACCAACCACATAACTGGCCTGCCAACGCTCTGCACTTCCATCTGCGCGGCGCGCGGCCGTCAGCCAGGCGCCGCCGCCATCCTGCCCAAAGCCTTCGGCGTTCCAGCCGTAACGCAGCGTGATATTCGGCCGCGCCTGCATGTGTCGAAGCAGGAAGTCTTCCACATACATCTGATTGGCGCGTTGCCCCGGCTCCGGGATCTGATTGGTCGGCTGTGCGGCGGAGATCAGCCGCTGGAGCTCGTCTTCGGAGGGCATGTGGAAGCGTGCGATCTCCCAGCCGGAGAGCCGTGTGAAGTAGGCAACATCCCTGGGATGGTCGGCTGGCAGGCCGAGCTTGCGGATCGCATTTGCAACCCCGAGCCGGCGATAGTGCTCCATCGTCCGCGCATTGTGCGAGCTGCCTTTCGGATGCATACGCACCCGTTCTTCCCCGTTGAAGACGGTCGATTTGATTCCGTAGCGATCGAGAAACAGCGCCAGGACCATGCCGACGGGGCCACCGCCGACGATCAGCACCTGGGTTCGACGAGCGGCCTGATGCTCTGTCAAGAAAAATCTCCCTACCGCAGTTGTAAGCGGTGGCGATCGCGCCAAGAACAAATGATATTTGCGTCGGTGAGGTCGTTCTTGGGGCGTGTTGGTTACGTCCGTTAGTCGACTTCGCTCGGTAGACGCACACGGCACGCCTGAGCCGCTTCCGCGCGGTCAGGCATGGCGAAGGAGATCGTCGATCGGTCGTAGTCCCCGGTTCCCAACTTCCCTTCGGGGAAGAAGTTGTGCCGTTTGATCCATTGGAAAGCCCGCTCGTAGACTTCGCGCGTGTAAGGCTCGAACACGATGCGCTCGCCGGGTCCCCAACGCCGCGTATCCATCATTGCGTGGAAGCGTTCCGGGAATTCGTTCTTGTAGTAATCCGTGTAGAGCCCGGGTTCCAGGTCGATGTCGCGCTGGGCTTTCCTGAGCGCGCGGAAATAGCGCCGGACATCTTCCGGCTCCGGCGTCCCCTTGATCATCGTCGCGATCATGAAGGTGGTGTCGATGATCTTGCGGAAACCGAGTTGCTCGGCGAGATAATATGGGCCGTTGAACAGCGCGGTCGCAGAGCTCTTCCCGTCGAGGAGCGTCTCCAGCCGGTGAAACAGCATGCCGTCCTGGAAGTTCAGCTTGATCATGTTCGTAGACAGATACTGCTCGAGCGCCTGGACGGTGGAATAATGGCTGCCCGACTGGAAGCCGACCGCAATCGGCACATCGGCGAGATCCTCGGGGCTTCGAATCGGCGAGTCGGCCGGCACGAAAATCGCTGACGGCGCGACGGAATAGGCATCCGAATAGAGCTTGGTGTGGCCGCTGGAGGCGGCGGCGTTGACGGTCCAGTGGCAGGCGCAACTCAGATTGGCCTCGCGCCCCCTCTCGATGCTCTGAAACGCGCCCTGGTTGGCCTTGTTGTGATGCTGGCCGCCGGTCGATCTGATCAGCTCGCGAAACTCGTAATCGAGGCCCTCGGCATCGAAGTAACCCTTCTCCTCGGCGACCCATTCCTGCAGCCGAAAATGCGCTTCGATAACGAATTTGTCCATGACGGACTCCGACACCCGCTCGCTGATTGACGCGAAGGTATCACAATCCGGGAGCAGCGCCATTCCACAACTGGGATAGAGCTTATGGCCGATCTGGCATGTAGGAATTGAGCCTGAAAGATGCGCGACCGCTGCAGGTGCTGCTGCGCGAGTACAGCATCCCGCGCCGAGCGCAGATACTGAAGACGACACAGCCCGCGGTCAGCGAAGTCACGAGCGCCCGTGAGAAGTTCGAGGCCATCTTCCTCGCCAAGCGTACCAAGGCCGGCTTTGCGGAATGGCGCTGTGACTGCGACTTCCACATCTGGAAACACGCCATGTGAGACAAAAAAGCCTGCACGAGGCGGGCGAAGTTGCTCAAAGAGTTGCAGCCCCAAAGGCACTCGGGGACCATCACGAGGGTCCCATGACGAGTCGCGTCGTGGGACCGCAAAGATCCACCGGGACGATTTAAACCGATCCCGCCACCGCTCATCCGCCCGACGGGTGATCAAGCCGCCGCCAATTCGATGGCCTCGCTCCGTCTATTTTCGGCATCGTAGATCTTAACCTGCAGCACTGGGAACCGCCGCTTCAGGTCTGTTGCAGTTCTGAGAGCTTGATCCTGCGTCTTGAACTCAGCCTTTGCTTGGCCATCCACAATCAACACAAAGCCGCTGCTTGGAAGGTCGGTAGCCGCTTTCACCATCGGTGCAGACGCGGGCATCCGTTGTGTGCGCTGGTCTCGGCGCATGGGAGCGCTCCGCTTTAGGGATTGATCTGACAAACGAACGAGACTGAAAAGCGTTCCTCTCATCGCAGCGCTACTTTAGTCCTGCCTGCCGTTCTCGTTGGTGAACTCGACGTTCAGCCGCGCCTGCAGGACGCCTAACGGCGCGGAAGCGAAATTTTTTTGGGTGGTACATCTGATCCGGAGCGACGGCGACCGCCCGGTCAGTAGTTTTACGACCGCCGCAAATTAATTCAAAAGTATCGCTCGATCCCTATCGTCGCGCCCACGTGCCCGGAGAGGGGCGCCGCCTCGCCATGAAAGGGCGGGGCGCCCGCATCATGACAGTCACCAGGATGGTTGAGCGGTAGCTGGCGATGGAAAAACAACTGTTTGCGAGCCAGCTCGATGAAGCGACCGGGCCGGATGGAGCAGTAAATCTGAAGGTTCTGGAAGGTCTGGTCGTGGACGTCTACGAGCAGGCCGCGAGCGAGCGTCGGTTGGCGGACCATTCCGTCAAGGTCTTGTCGGAAGCGCTTGGAAAGGCCACGGCGCGGATCGAGCGCGCCGAGCGTCATGATCCGCTGACGGATCTGCCCAATCGGTTCGCATTCAACGAGCGCCTGGCGCAGGCGATCGACCAGGCCAATGTCGACGAGTCCCAGTTTGCGATCATCTGGGTCGATTTCGATCGCTTCAAGGAAGTGAACGAGATTTTCGGGCATGCGACGGCCGACAGGCTGCTGCAGAAGCTCGCCAACCGGCTGAAGACGGCGGTGGGGGATGCATTCCTCGCGCGTGTCGGCGGTGACGATTTCAGCATCATCGTGAGCGGCAGTGAGCAGCCTGCGGCGAGCGAGGATCTGGCGACCCATATTCAGGACATCGTCTCCGATGGCTTCAACATCGACGGCAAAGTCATCCGCACGGTGCTGAGTTTTGGCATCGCCATCTATCCGCAGGACGGCCCCGACGCGGAGATGCTGATGATCAACGCCGACGCGGCGCTGTCGCGCGCCAAGCGCGACGGCCGCGGCTCGCTGCAATTCTTCGAGGCCGAGATGGACAAGCAGCAGCGCGAGCGCACGACGCTGCAGCACGAGCTCGGATCGGCGATCGAGCGCAATGAACTGAGGCTGTTCTATCAGCCGCTGGCGCGGATCAACGGCGAGATCGTCGGTTTCGAAGCGCTGGCGCGATGGGAACACGGCGTTCGCGGCAGGATTCCCCCGAACGTCTTCATTCCGCTGGCTGAAGACAACGGGATGATCATTGCAATCGGCGGATGGGTCCTGAAGGAGGCGTGCCGGCAGGCCGCGTCATGGTCGAAACACCTCACCGTCTCCGTCAATTTGTCACCGGTGCAATTCCATTACAGTGATCTTCCGGCGCAGGTGCTTTCGATCCTGCTGGAAACCGGTCTGGCGCCACAACGGCTGGAGCTCGAGATCACCGAAGGCGTGCTGATGAACGATTTCGAACGGGCCATCAATACGCTGCGACGCCTGAAGTCGATCGGTGTCAGCGTCGCCATGGACGATTTCGGAACCGGTTATTCGTCGCTGCGCTACCTACAGGCGTTTCCGTTCGACAAGATCAAGGTCGACAAGAGCTTCATCGATCAACTCGATGAAAATCTGCAGTCGCAGGCCATCATTCGTGCGGTCGTCGGCCTGGCCCATGGCCTCTCGCTGCCGGTTCTGGCGGAAGGCGTGGAGACCTCGGGCCAGCTCGAATTTCTCAGGCGCGAGGGCTGCGACGAAGTTCAGGGCTATCTGATCGGGCGGCCGCTGCCGATCGAGAATTACGCCGACATCGTCGGGATTCCGTCGGTGTCACAGCCGCGCGCCGAAATGGCGGGCTGAATCTTGGCTCGTTTTAGCGCCTGACGATCGATCCGGAGCGACCGACCAGCCGCGCCAATTGCCTGAAGCGGCTGCCGACGCGATCGGCAACGAGGTCGACCATCCTGTGCTCGAATACCAGCATCAGGCTGCGATCATGGCTGCGGAAATGGGTCGCCGGCAGCACGCCGGGCCGCGCCGCCGAGATCAGATGCGCGACACGGAACGCTGCGCCGAGCACGCGGGCGCGCTCCAGCATCGCGGGCGTGATCCGCTCCTGGATCACGGCAGGTGGCTGGTTTTCCTCGCTGAGGCCAGCGTAGCGGAAGAACACCGACAGCCCGACGAAGGCGCGGCCCGGATGGCTGATCGCGCCGAAATTGCCATTGGTGATGATTTCGAGTGTCTGTTCGCCGCGATGGTCCGGGTGCACGCGCCAGCCGATATCGGACAACAGGCAGGCGGCGTGACGCAGGCGTCGATCCTCCTCGGTCTCGCGCATGTGGATGACACGCGCCAGCCGGTCAGTCCAGTCGATCAGCTCCTTCGCGTGCCGGGCCGAACGCGACAATAATTCGTTGAGCGTCTGCGCCGCGCAGATCAGCCCGTCCTTGGTCCGCTCCGTCTCCGGCAGCATCGAATACAACAGGCCTTCACGCACGCCGAAGGTCGAAAACACGATCGTCTTCGGGCGCGCAACGCGGATGATGTATTCGAGAACGAGTGCCGCATAGGTGAGAAGAGGCCGTCGTGCGTCGGCGACGGCCTCGATGTTGGCGAGCATGTCGGTAGCAGCAAGCCGTCTCAGCCGCCGGAGGAAATCCAGTGCCTCTGCGGCCGGAATCGAATAGCCGTGCATCACACGCAGCGGGTACTCGCTCTGGATGATATGGATGCGGGCCAGGGCGCGCCAGGTCCCGCCGACCGCATAGAAAGTGCGCGCGCGGCCGGCCTTCAGCTGCGGAACCCCGGACAGCTCGTTCCTGACGATGCGCTCGGCGCGCTTGAGCGATTTATGCGACAGATCCTGCAGTGCGAGGCTTCCGAGCGGCAAGGTGACGCCGCCGCGCACCTGATTGCCATGCACGTCGATCAGCTCGAGCGAGCCGCCGCCGAGATCGCCGACGATGCCGTCAGGCTTGTGCACGCCCGAAATCACGCCGAGCGCGGAGAACCGCGCTTCCTCCGGGCCGGACAGGATCTTGATGGGGACGCCGCAGATGCGTTCCGCCTTGGCGATGAAGTCGGCTCCGTTGGACGCATCGCGGCACGCGGCGGTCGCGATCGCGTGGACTCGTCCGACCTTCTGGATCTTGCACAGCGCACGAAAGCGACGCAGCGCGGTCAGTGCCTTGGCGACCGCATCGGGTGCCAGCAGGCCGGTGCTCTGCACCTCGCGACCAAGGCCGCACAGCGTCTTCTCGTTGAAGAGAGTGACGAGGCTCCGCGCCATCGATTCATAGACGACGAGACGAACCGAGTTCGAGCCGATGTCGATGACCGCGACGCTGGAGGCACGCTTGCGCGGCCGCTTCACCTCGACAATCCCTTATGGGGGCGGGTGGCGTTCAGTACGGCGCGTGAGACGGCGCGGCGAGGATTCCTTGAGAGATTTTCCACGGCCTGAAAAACTCGGATTCGTCATGAAGTAATTGTGCAGATTGAAGGGCTCTTCGCCTTTCGCGGCCTTCATACGCGTAGACGACCCATCCGGCAACAACTGCCAGCTCTGCTCATTGTCCTTCAGATTAGCCACCATGATCTGTTCAAGAACCTGCTGATGCACCGTTGGATTTTGCAGCGGGCAGAGCACTTCGACGCGGCGGTCGAGGTTCCGCGGCATCATGTCGGCGGACGAGATATACACAACTGCTTTCGCGCTCGGCAGGCCCTGGCCCATGCCGAAACAGTAGATTCGGCCGTGCTCCAGGAAGCGGCCGATCACCGACTTGACACGGATGTTTTCCGAGAGTCCTGGGAGCCCCGGCCGCAGGCAGCAGATGCCGCGCACGACAAGCTCGATCGAGACGCCGGCCTGCGATGCCTCGTACAGCGCATCGATGATATCGGGGTCGACCAGCGCATTCATCTTCATCCAGATCGCCGCCGGCTTGCCATGGCGGGCGTGGGTGGTCTCATTTCGAATGTGCTCGATCATGCGCTTGCGCAATGTGAGCGGCGAGACCGCCATCTTCTCGAGATCGCTCGGCGCCGCGTAACCCGTGATGTAGTTGAAGACCCGCGCCGCGTCGCGTCCGATCGCAGGATCGGACGTGAAGTAGGAGAGGTCGGTGTAGATGCGCGCCGTCACCGGATGATAGTTGCCGGTGCCGGTGTGGACGTAGGTTGTCAGGCTGCCGCCTTCGCGACGCACGACCATCGACAGTTTCGCGTGCGTCTTCAGTTCGAGGAAACCATAGACCACCTGCACGCCGGCGCGTTCGAGGTCGCGCGCCCAGCGGATGTTGGCTTCCTCGTCGAACCGCGCCTTCAACTCGATCAATGCGGTCACCGACTTGCCGGCTTCGGCAGCCTCCGCGAGCGCACGAACGATCGGCGAGTTGTTGGAGGTGCGATACAGCGTCTGCTTGACGGCGACGACGTCGGGATCGCGCGCGGCCTGCTGCAGGAACTGCACGACGACATCGAAGGATTCGTAAGGGTGATGGACGACCAGATCCTTCTGACGGATCGCTGCGAAAATATCGCCGGCATGCTCGCGAACGCGTTCAGGATGACGCGGCACATAGGGCGCGAATTCGAGGTCCGGCCGGTCGAGCCGGCTCAATTGCGACAGTTCGTTCATCGCCAGCACACCGTCGACCAGGAAGACCTCATCGTCGGCCACGGAAAGTGCGTGCTGCACGAAGGCGCGCAGCCCCTCGGGCATGTTGGCTTCCATCTCGAGCCGGATCACCGATCCGCGGCGCCGTTGCTTCAGCGCGGTCTCGAACAGCCGCACCAGGTCTTCGGCCTCTTCCTCGATTTCGATTTCGCTGTCTCGGATGATGCGGAAGGCGCCCTGGCCGTTGACGCTGTAGCCGGGAAACAGCCGGTTGATGAACAAAGCGGTGGCCTGTTCCAGCGTGATCAGCCGCACCGCGCCGTCCTTGCTCGTTGGCATGCGGATGAAGCGGTCGATCTTGCCGGGCATGCGGATCAGCGCATTCATCGGCTTGCCGTCGGAGGAACGGGTCAGATGCAGCGCGATGGTGAAGCCGAGGCTCGGGATGAACGGGAAGGGGTGCGCGGGATCGATCGCAAGCGGGGTCAGCAGCGGGAAGATGTTCTTGAGGAAGTAATCCTCGATCCAGCTCCGTTCGGACTTGGTGACGTCCCGCCCGTCGACCAGAACGATGTCGACCTTGGCAAGGATTCCGCGCAGATCGCGCCAGATCGCCTGCTGGTCGCTCGCGAGCCTGGACACGGTCTCGTTGATCTGCACGAGCTGCTCCGAAGGGCTGCGGCCGTCGGGGCTGCGTTCGCTGATACCTTCGCGGACCTGCGCTTTGATACCGGCCACGCGGACCATGAAGAACTCATCAAGGTTATTTGCGGAAATCGACAGGAACCGCACCCGCTCCAGCGCGGGATGACCGGAATTGACCGATTCCTCCAGCACCCGGCGGTTAAAATGCAGCCAGGACAGCTCGCGATTGATGAATCGCTCCGGGCTCGTCGCAATGCTCGGGGACGAGACCTCGGAATCTGCCGTTTTCTCTTCGATTACAATGGCTTGTTGCGATTCCATGAGAGTTCGATCCATCTCGAAACAGTGCGCGAAGGCGCGTTTAGGCCGGTGCGGCGCAAACAACAAACAATATGGCCCGGCAATGACAGTTTTGCCGACATGATGTTCCCTGGCTGAGCCGCGTCAAGATGGCCCTGCCTCACGATGTGCGCAGCAGTTCGGCGGCAAGCGCCCGCGTGACGGGCCGTCCCTGCCGCAGGCCCTCGGCGTCCAGGAGCTCGATCGCCCGTCGCACGGCGGCATAGGACCGTTCCAGCCGGGTCGAGAGGTAGCTGACGACCTGCTCGTCGACCGCGAGCTGGCGGTCGGCGCAGAACTTCACGATCAGGGCGCGGAACAGATGATCGTCCGGCGGCTGCAGCGACACGACGGGCAGGGCGCGCAGGCGCGAGCGCAGATCGCGCAGTTCGATTTCGAGCGCCGAAGGCAGCTCCCGCGCCGTGATCAGGATGTAGGCCTGCTCCTCGCGCGCAAGGTTCAACAGATGAAACAGCGCGCGCTCGTCGAACGATGCCGCGCGCAGATCTTCCACGACCAATGCGCCGGTCGCGAGTTCAGCCGGCACATTCGCCGCCGTCAGCGCATGCGCCGAGGTCGCGCGCGCGCCGGCCTGTTCGGCCCAGATCGCCGCGAGATGGCTTTTCCCCGAACCCTCCGGTCCTGCGAGCAGCATGGTCCGGTTCGGCCATTCGGGCCAGGCGTCGACCAGCGCCAGCGCTGCGGCGTTGGCGGGCCCTTCCAGGAAGTTGTCGCGCGAGAGGCTCTCCGCGTGCGGCAATGCGAATGCCAGTTGACGGGGTTGAACGCGGCCTGTCACGAGGAACTGCTCCATGCCGGTGCTGGCCGGCGTACGCTACGCTATCTTGCTTCGATCGTGCTCATGTGCCGCACCCAGTCCACGAGGTAGAGCGAGACGGATACGAGCGTGAAGACCGTGACGAATCCCATCAGGATCAGGTCATAGGGCGCCGGCTCAAAGCCGAAGCTCAGCGACGCCAGCACCAGGGCTGCGAATCCGACCTGTGCGACCGTGTTGAGCTTTGACACCATCGAAGGCTTCATCTGAACCGGTTTGTCGAACAGCCATGACACCATCACGGCGGCCACGATCATGATGTCCCGCGACACGACGAGGATGACGATCCAGCGCGGGATCGCGCCCCCGATGCCGAGTGCGATGTAGATCGAGACCAGCAACGCCTTGTCCGCAAGCGGGTCGAGCAGGGCGCCGAGTTCGGTCGTCATGTTGAAGCGTTTGGCGAGGAAGCCGTCCACCGCGTCGCTGACGCCAGCCACGACGAAGACCGAGAACGCGATCTCCATCTGGCTCGACGCAATCGCCCAGACGATGATCGGCACCAGAAGGATGCGGCCCAGAGTGATGACGTTCGGAATGCTGGTTGGCATGCTCACACGGCGCTTCCCGGCTAGCGGGTTGATTTCAAAGAAAATCCGGCCCTTTGAAGGGGTCTACCGACCGTTATCTACATAGTACTTGATCATCGCGCTTGCGAGCCATTGCATGGCGGCGCAATCCGACGTAACAGGCCGGCATTACTGTGGAATTAACCATGGCCGAGCGCAAGAACGGGCTGACTTACGCAGATTCGGGCGTTGACATCGACGCCGGCAACCGGCTTGTCGACATGATCAAGCCGATGGTGCGCGCGACCGCGCGTCCGGGCGCCGACGCCGAGATCGGCGGGTTCGGTGGACTGTTCGACCTGAAGGCCGCGGGCTTCAAGGACCCGGTCCTGGTCGCGGCCACCGATGGCGTCGGCACCAAGCTCAAGATCGCGATCGAGACCGGCATGCATGGCGGCATCGGCATCGACCTGGTCGCGATGTCGGTCAATGATCTCGTCGTGCAGGGCGCGGAGCCGCTGTTCTTTCTGGACTACTTCGCCTGCGGCAGGCTCGAGCCCGAGGCGACGGCTGCGATCGTGGCAGGCATTGCCGAGGCCTGCCGGGAATCCGGCTGCGCGCTGATCGGCGGCGAGACGGCTGAAATGCCCGGTCTCTACAAGGACGGCGACTACGATCTCGGCGGCTTCGCTGTCGGCGCGGCCGAACGCGGCACATTGTTGCCGCGCAACGACATCGCGGCGGGCGATGCGGTGATCGGGCTTGCGTCGTCCGGTCTGCATTCCAACGGCTTCTCGCTGGTCCGCAAGATCGTCGAAACCTCGGGCGTGCCCCTCGACGCGCAGGCGCCGTTCTCACCGGTCATGACGCTGGGCGGCGCGCTGCTCACGCCGACGCGGCTCTATGTGAAGTCGTGCCTGCGCGCGATCCGCGAGACCGGCGCGGTCAAGGGCCTTGCGCATATCACCGGCGGCGGCTTCACGGACAACATTCCGCGCGTGTTGCCGAACGGTCTCGGCGTCGGCATCGACCTGGCGCGCGTGCCGGTGCTTCCGGTGTTCAAATGGTTGTCTGAGCAGGGCGGCGTCGCCGAGCTGGAACTGTTGCGCACGTTCAATTGCGGCATCGGCATGGTCGTCGTGGTCGAGCCGGACGCCGTCGAACAGGTCACCGAAATCTTCACCGACGCCGGTGAGAGCGTCGTGTCGCTTGGCCAGGTCATTTCAGCCGCCGGCGAGCAGCGCGTCGTCTATAACGGCCATCTGGATCTGGCGCGGTGAGGGCATGAAGCGCCGCGTTGCCATCCTGATCTCCGGCCGCGGCTCGAACATGGCCGCGCTGATCCAGGCCGCATGCGCGGAAGATTATCCGGCCGAGATCGCACTCGTGGTCTCCAACCGCGCGGATGCCGGTGGTCTGGAGAAAGCAAAAGCCAGCGGCATCCCGATCCTCGTCGTCGAGAGCAGGCCGTTCGGCAAGGATCGCGGGGCGTTCGAAGCGGCGCTGCAGGCAGCTCTTGACCAGCACGGGATCGAACTGATCTGTCTCGGCGGCTTCATGCGGCTGTTCACCGCGGATTTCGTGCAGCGCTGGTATGGCCGGATGCTCAACATCCATCCCTCGCTGCTGCCGTCCTTCCCCGGCCTCGATCCGCACGGCCAGGCCTTGCGCGCGGGCGTGAAGATTTCCGGTGCCACCGTGCATTTCGTGATCCCGGAGACCGATGCGGGTCCGATCCTGATGCAGGGCGCGGTCGGCGTCAGCGATCACGACACGGCGGAGACGCTTGCGGAGCGTGTCCTTGAAGTGGAGCACCACATCTATCCCGAAGCCCTGCGATGGCTCGCCAGCGGCGGCGTGCGGCTCGAGGACGGCGTCTGCAAAACAGAAGCCGGTGCGGGCTCCGGCAATTTTCTGATTTCGCCGGTCGCGAGCTGATGGGCTTGGCCGTCGGGTAAAACAAAATCCCCCGGCTTTGTGGGCCGGGGGCCGCAATCATGGCGCTCGCCGATTGTAAAGTTTTGGTCTTAGGAGACCTTCAGGTTTTCCGCGGAGCTTTTGCCGCGGTTTTCCACGAGGTCATATTCCACAACCTGATTTTCATTGAGGGTAGAGAGTCCCGCACGCTCGACCGCCGAGATATGGACGAACACGTCCTTGTCGCCGGCGTTCGGCTTGATGAACCCATAGCCCTTGGTCGGGTTGAACCATTTGACGGTACCCTTGGGCATCGCCTGTCTCCTGCTCTAGACGTAAAAAAGACGCGGCCGCGTTTTCCGCGTGCCACGCCACAAACGGGCTTCCCGAAGTCCTGCTCAATTTCCAAGTCGCGAAACGCACAGTCGAACAGCCAAATCCGATTGTGAGCGGGATTGCATCACGAAATTCTGGCATTAGCAAGCCTCTGGCGGGGCTCAGGAAATTCGGCCAATGGCCGACCGGCCGAATGTTCGTGGCAGCAGGAATAGCTCCCGGTGTCGCATCAGGATACCGGGACGTCGATCGGAGATCGCGGGCAGCTATTCAACGGGCAGCAATTCAGAACGGCTTCGGCGCCACGTAGCCCTGCAGCCCGAAATTCTCACGTGAGGCCGCCATCAGCGGCACCAGATCGTTCGGGTGAACGAACTCATCACGGAAGCATGCATATGTCTTGGGATCGAAGATGCTCCGCAGCCAGTCGATCACCAGCTTGTGGCGGTCCGAATAGCGAAATTCCCGGTGATAGGTCAGCCACAGATCCATGTGGTAGTTGATGCCGAGGTCGATCGGAACAAGCGGCGCGCCGAGCGCGATCGCTGATGTCGGCAGGAAGCCAATGCCGGCGCCGCGCTCGACGGCGTAGAGAACTGCGACGCTCGAATTCGTCGAGATGCCCACGATACCTTCGAGGGTTTCGAGCCCGAGAACGCGCGCGTAACCCGTCTCATCGAGCTGCACGCCATGCTGCTTGACGATGCGGTGGTTCTTGAGATCGGCGAGCGACGTCGGCACACCGTAAGTGTCGCGATAGGCTTCGGAGCAGTATGTATAGATGTGCAGCCGGCCGAGCTTGGTGACGATGAGATCGGCATTGGTCGGGCGCTCGAACTGGATTGAAATATCCGCTTCGAGACGCGAAACATCAGCCTGTTCCATCGCGCAACGCAAGTCCACCATAATTTTGCGATAAGTCTTCTGAAAATCGATCAGACGCGGAAGCACCCAGAAATTGCCTGGTCCTTCCGTCACCGCAACGCGCACCGAGCCGTTGGTGTCGGTGGACAATGACGCGCGTCTGAAGATGTTGAAGCTCAGCCGCTCCATCTGTTCCACGTCGAACAGCAGGGCTTTTCCCTCGTCGCTGAGCGACAGCCCCGACTGATCGCGAATGAAAAGCTTGAATCCAAGCTCTTCTTCGAGCCGGTCGATCTTGCGCATCAAGGTCGTGCCGGTAAGTCCGAGCACGTCTGCGGCATTCCGAAAGCTCTGATGCCGCGTGCAGAACAGGAATGCGCGCAGGTCTTCCCACGACGCGTTCGGCGTCTCTTCCAGCTTCCTGCGCTGCATGGATGCAGCACCCCGATGCAAAACTTGCGGCATACCTGCACATCCCGTCAGCTATCATTTGACCCGACTAGAGGGACAATAGATGCAGAAATCCTTACGAAAAAGCGGCGATTTTGCCTGCCGCCATGAGCTGGATCATCTTGCAACAACCACCACGGTCGCCGCACAGCCTGCTACATTCGAACAGCTTGCCGAACTCGCCGCCATCGCAAAAAAGGACATACCTGGTGTCAATGCGTCGCAGGACGGCCTCTTGCAGTTCCTGCGCGACGATCCAGAGTTGATCTTCGCCTTCCAGCGCAACGAGAGCGTGCTTGGCGGTATAGCGTTTCTCTATCTCAATTGCCGCGGTCATGACGCGCTTCTGCTCGACGAGATCGATCTGAAGAATCCGAGCCGGATCTATCTGGCGCGGCCGGGAGAAGATGTGTCGGCGATCTATGTGTGGGCGCTTGCAGGTCATGGACGTGCCGCGGTCGCGCTTGGCAACGTCGCCGAACATCTGCGACGCGAGCGATTTGCAAGCGCCGATTATTTCGCACAGCCCTCGAGCGTGGCCGGACGCGATCTCTTGATCGCGCTCGGTTTTGCGCCAGTCCCAAGTTTTCAGCCGAACCTCTGGACCTATCAGCGTCCGTGGAATCGTGCCCCATCGATCGTGCCAGCGCCCGATGTATCAGTACCAGTCAGGAGTCATGCAGATGCACGCATCTAACGCGTCGGCGCCGGCCAACAATCCGCGGGCGATCTCGGTTCGCATCGCACGCGATCCGAACGACCTGATGCTGGTGACCGCGATCCGCTCGGCGGTCTATCTCGCCGAACAGGATTGCCCGATCGAAGAGGAGTTCGACGGCAACGATCTCGTCGCCGCGCATTTCATCGGATTTGTCGGCAAGGAGCCTGCGGGCTGTTTGCGCGTGCGGTTCTTCGGCGAGTTCGCCAAGGTGGAACGGCTTGCGGTCCGTCACAAGTATCGGCGCTCACGCATATCGTTCAAGCTGGTGCAGGCGAGCGTCGACTACGTCAAGCGCAAGGGTTTTCGGAAAATCTATGGCCAGGCACAGGACCGTTTGGTCGATTTCTGGGCGCATTTCGGTGCTAAGCCTCTGGGCCACAACCGCAAGCTGACGTTCTCGGATTTCTCTTACACCGAGATGGTACTCGACATCGAACCCAGTGCAGACGCGATCACACTGGAGAGCGATCCCTATGTGATCATCCGCCCCGAGGGCGATTGGGACCGACCCGGCGTTCTCGATCTGTCGTCAACCCGTCGAGCAACATCGCCGTTGCGCGACACGGCTCTGGCGCGAACATGAGCTTCAATCGAAGGAAGGTTGCCTTGCTCGATGAAGATCCGCCGATCCTGATCTGCGCCGATCTGCAGATCGAATATCTCACCGAGGGACGCAGCCACGTCATCACCGACGCGGATGCGACCATATCGCGGTGCCGCGACCTGATGACGCTCTGGCGTGACAATCTCTGGCCGGTCATGCATCTGAAGCGCATCGCGCAGGCGGCGTGGTTCAATCCGGCGTCGAATTTGACGAACTGGATCGCGGAGATGAAGCCGAGGCCCGGCGAGCTCGCTTTCGAGCATCCGCTGCCGTCGGCCTACAGCTCGACGCGTTACGCCGAATACATGTCCCATCTGAAATCCATTCGCTGCGTGCTGATGGGATTTTCGCTCGACGAGACAGTGCTTTCGACCGTGGTCGATGGATTCCACCGCAGCCATCGCTACCAGGTGGTCGGGGATGCCGTGGCCTGCCGGTGCAGCGGCGTCGGTGATGCCGCATCCTACAAGCAGTCGGTCGTCAAGGTCATCGGCAATTTCGCCGGCATCGTGCGCAGCGACGATTTGATCGACGCGAGCGGCGACCGGATCGCGGTCTGAAGCGCACCGAGATCAGCGGCGCGGACCGCGGCGCCGATCTCAATCGCGAATGACCCGGATCACCCGGCCTTTTTCGATCGCAAGCGCCAGCCGTCCGTGCTTGAGCGCGAGCGCGGCCTCTCCGAACAATTCACGCCGCCAGCCGTGCAGGGCCGCCACGTCGGCCTCGTCGTCGGCGGCAATCTGCTCGAGGTCGTCGACGGTCGCGATCACCTTGGTGGCGACGGCGTGCCGCTCCGACGTCATGCGCAGCAAGACCTTCAAGAGCTCCACGATCGCGGCGCCATTGGAATTGTTGCGCGGCTTTTCGATCTTCGGCAGCGCGGAGAGGTCGCGCGCGAGACCGCGTTGCACGGCCGCGACGACGTCGGCGCCCCATTTCGAGCGTTCGAATCCCTTCGGCAGCGAACGCAGGCCGGCGAGCCGCTCGATGCTGGTCGGGGCGTGCGTTGCGATGTCGCCAACGGCATCGTCCTTGAGCACGCGGCTGCGCGGAACGTCGCGGCCTTGCGCTTCCTGCTCGCGCCAGGCGGCGATCTCCATCAGGACCGCTAATTCCTTCGGCTTGCGCACCCGTGTTTTCAGTCGTTCCCAGGCCCGCTCGGGATGGAAGTCATAGGTTCGCGGCGAGGTGAGGACCTCCATCTCTTCGCTGACCCAATCATTGCGGCCACGCTTCTTCAGGTCGGCGTCGAGCGCGGTGAACACGTCGCGCAGATGCGTGACGTCGGAAACCGCGTAATGCATCTGTTCGGTGCTCAGGGGACGCCGGGACCAGTCCGTGAAACGGTGGGTCTTGTCCGGCCGGTGGCCGGTGATGCGCTCGACGAGCTGGTCATAGGCGATGCTGTCGCCATAGCCGAGGACCATGGCCGCGACCTGGGTATCGAAGATCGGGTGCGGGACGATGCCTGCGCGGTGCCACACGATTTCGATGTCCTGGCGCGCGGCGTGGAAGACCTTCAGCACTTTCTCGCTGGCCATCAGCTCGAAGAAGGGCTTGAGATCAATGCCTTCGGCGAGCGCGTCGACCACGACGGCTTCGTCGGCGCTCGCCATCTGCACGACGCAGAGCAACGGGTAGTAGGTGGTCTCGCGCAGGAACTCTGTGTCGACGGTGATGACCGGATGCTGGGCGAGACGCTCGCAAACGGCTGCGAGTTCCGAAGTTGTAGTGATCAAATCCATGTAAACAGGCGTTCCGCCGAAAGCGCTAGTCTGTCAAGGGTCTTGCGGCGAATTCAAGCCTTGCATTTAGGAGATATCACGACGTTTTTCGGTCGCCCGACTAGCGGTGGCGAGCCCGTTCGCTCCGCCGATTTTGCGAGGGTACGGCGATTACGACAACGCAAAGCGCGAGCATCGCAAGCCCCATGAATTCAAATACCAGTGCGTCCACGGCAGCGTCCCCTTTCAGATCCGTCAGGTTTGTAGGGGGCGCGTTGATCGTTTCTTAATGGTCCGCGCCCCTGGCCCGGCGTGGTGGACAAGGGGTTAACGGCCTCATAGCGTTTTCCAGCGAAAGCCTGCCCCGCACTTGATGCGGGGTGGATACCGGTACGCGTGAAGAAAACGCGTCAAAAACAAGAACCTAGCGCTTCGGTTCTGATTGCCGAAGCTCTAGGTTCCGCAAAAAGTCTGCAGCACGCGCTGGTGCGGCTCGGGCGGGTCGGCATAGGCCGCGAACGCCGGCTGGTCCTCATAGGGCTTTGCCAGCACCGCCAGAAGCTCCTCGAAGGGGGCATAGTCGTCGGCGGTGACGGCGGCCTGGATGACCGCCTCGATCCTGTGGTTGCGTGGGATGAAGGCGGGATTGACCGCGCGCATGGCCGCCCGCCGCTCGCCGGGTGTCTGCGGCTCTTCGGCGGTGCGTTGCCGCCAGCGTGTGGCCCATTCGTTAAAGGCCGCGGGCTCGGCGAACAGCGCTCTGACATCGGCGTCGGCGGCCGGCTCGGCGGCGGCCTCGCTCAGCCGGCGGAAGGTCAGGGTGAAGTCGGCCTTGCCGTCGGTCATGGCATTGAGCAGATCCTGCACCAGCGCGTCGTCGTCGTCTCGCGCGGTGAACAGGCCAATCTTTTGCCGCAGACCGGCCTGATAGGCAGCGCTGAACTTCTCCGGGAAGAGACCGAGAATGGCCTGGGCCTGCTCGACCGCTTTTTCTTGCTCCTCGGCAAACAGCGGCAGCAGGCATTCGGCGAGCCGTGTCAGATTCCACAGCGCGATCCGCGGCTGGTTGGCATAGGCATAGCGGCCCATCTCGTCGATCGAGCTGAACACGGTCGCGGGGTCGTAGGCATCCATGAAGGCGCAGGGGCCGTAATCGATGGTCTCGCCGGAGATGGAGGTATTGTCGGTGTTCATGACGCCATGGATGAAGCCGATGTGCAGCCAGCGCGCGACGAGGGCGGCCTGGCGGCCGATCACGGCCTCCAGCAGCGCATGGTAGGCGCGCTCGGCGCCCGCAAGCTCCGGATAGTGGCGGGCGATGACATGATCGGCCAGGCGCCGCACGGCCTCCGTGTCTCCGCGCGCCGCAAAATACTGGAAGGTGCCGACGCGGATGTGGCTGGAGGCGACGCGGGTCAGGACCGCGCCGGGAAGCGCCGTCTCGCGCATCACATGCTCGCCGGTGATGACGGCCGCGAGCGAGCGGGTGGTGGGGATGCCCAGCGCGAACATCGCCTCGCTGACGATATACTCGCGCAGCACGGGGCCAAGTGCGGCACGGCCATCGCCGCGGCGCGAAAACGGCGTGCGGCCCGAACCCTTGAGCTGGATGTCGCGGCGCACGCCGTTCGTGTCGATGACCTCGCCGAGCAGGATGGCCCGGCCGTCGCCGAGCTGCGGCACGAAATGGCCGAACTGGTGGCCCGCATAGGCCATCGCGATCGGCTCGGCGCCCACGGGAACCGTCTTGCCGGACAGGATCTCGGCGCCCTCGGGACTATCCAGCAGCTCGGGGTCGAGGCCGAGCTGCACGGCCAGCGGCCGGTTCAGCTTGATCAGCCGGGGGGAGGCGACCGGCGTTGGCGCGACGCGAGCGAAAAAGTCCGCCGGCAGCGCCGCATAGGTGTTCTGGAAGGGAAAATGCACCGTCATGCACCGTAAGATAGGCGCGGGGCGGGGCTTTTTCGAGCCCTCGTCTGGCTGCGTCATTGATCCTCATGGTGAGGAGGCGCGCGAGCGCCGTCTCGAACCATGAGGCCCCGCCGCCGGGGCCTCGTCCTTCGAGATGCTTGCCGGCGCAAGCTCCTCAGGACGAGGGGATCGAGACGGCTTGCCGCGCTTTCTCCGCGCGAACCGATATCCGCCCGACCTCAAATGGGGCTGGATTTCGCTCGAAAACGCTTTAGAACGCCCGCGCATTCGGTTGCCGTGCAGCATCGCCTCGGGTAAACCCACAGCCGCTTCGGCTAAGGCGTTCCGCCGCCGATTCCCTCCGATTTGAGCACCCGGATATCTTGACCACCAGGACCACCATGCATCGTTACCGGACCCATACCTGCGGCGCGCTCCGCGAAAGCCACATCGGAGAGACGGTTCGGCTGTCGGGCTGGTGCCATCGCATCCGCGACCATGGCGGGGTGCTGTTCATCGACTTGCGCGACCATTACGGCCTGACGCAATGCGTCGCCGACCCGGATTCTCCGGCCTTCAAGGACGCCGAGAAGCTGCGCTCGGAATGGGTGGTGCGGATGGAGGGCAAGGTGCGCCGTCGTCCCGAAGGCACCGATAATCCCGAACTGCCGACCGGCATGGTCGAGCTTTATGTCAGCGACATCGAGGTGCTGGGCCCGGCCGCCGAGCTGCCGCTGCCGGTGTTCGGCGAGCAGGAATACCCCGAGGACATCCGGCTGAAATACCGCTTCCTCGACCTGCGCCGCGAGAAGCTGCACCAGAACATCATGACGCGCGGCGAGATCATCGACTCCATCCGCCGGCGCATGAAGGGGCAGGGGTTCTTCGAATTCCAGACCCCGATCCTGACCGCGTCGTCGCCGGAAGGCGCGCGCGACTTCCTGGTGCCGTCGCGCATCCATCCCGGCAAGTTCTACGCGCTGCCGCAGGCGCCGCAGCAGTACAAGCAGCTCTTGATGATGTCGGGCTTCGACCGCTATTTCCAGATCGCGCCCTGTTTCCGCGACGAGGACCCGCGTGCCGACCGCCTGCCGGGCGAGTTCTATCAGCTCGACGTCGAGATGAGCTTCGTCACGCAGGACGACGTGTTCGCGGCGATGGAGCCGGTGATCGGCGGCGTGTTCGAGGAGTTCGCCGAGGGCAAGCCCGTCACCAAGAAGTGGCCGCGGATTCCCTTCGCCGAGGCGGTCCGCAAATACGGCTCCGACAAGCCGGACCTGCGCAATCCGATCGTGATGCAGGACGTCTCCGAGCACTTCCGCGGCTCCGGCTTCAAGGTGTTCGCGCGGATGCTGGAAGATCCGAAGAACCAGGTCTGGGCGATCCCCGGCAAGGGCGGTGGAAGCCGCGCCTTCTGCGACCGCATGAACTCCTGGGCGCAAGGTGAGGGTCAGCCCGGCCTCGGCTACATCATGTGGCGTGAGGGCGGCGAGGGCGCTGGTCCACTGGCCAACAATATCGGACCCGAGCGCACCGCGGCGATCCGCGAGCAGCTTGGCCTGAAGGAGGGCGATGCGGCGTTCTTCGTCGCCGGCGATCCCGAAAAATTCTGGAAGTTCGCAGGGCTGGCGCGCACCCGGCTCGGCGAGGAGCTGAACCTCGTCAACAAGGATAGTTTCGAGCTCGCCTGGATCATCGACTTCCCGATGTACGAGTATAACGAGGACGACAAGAAGGTCGACTTCTCGCACAACCCGTTCTCGATGCCGCAGGGCGGGCTCGACGCGCTGCAGACGCAGGACCCGTTGACCATCAAGGCGTTCCAGTACGACATCGCCTGCAACGGCTATGAGATCGCCTCCGGCGGCATCCGCAACCACAAGCCGGAAGCGATGGTGAAGGCGTTCGAGATCGCGGGCTATGGCGAGCAGGACGTGGTCGAGCGCTTCGGCGGCATGTACCGCGCCTTCCAGTACGGCGCGCCGCCGCATGGCGGCATGGCCGCCGGCGTCGACCGCATCGTCATGCTGTTGTGCGGCACCACCAACCTGCGCGAGATATCGCTCTTCCCGATGAACCAGCAGGCTGTCGACCTGTTGATGGGCGCGCCTTCGGAGGCAACGCCGAAGCAGTTGAAAGAGCTGCACATCCGGACGAATTTGCCGAACAAGGGGTAGGCCTCTATCGCGCATAATCTCGGCGCAAAACGGACGGTGTTTTAGCTCGCCGAGGTTGCGCCCATTTTGGGCGCATGGTACGTTCCCGCATGCGGATTATTGCCCGGCGCACGTTGCGGGAGTTCGTCGATACGCGGCAAGGATATAAGGACCATGCTGCGCTCCGGGCGGCTCTGGATGCTTGGTTCGATGAAGTCAAGAAGGCAAGGTGGTCGAGCGCCGCGGATGTAAAGCGCAGCTATGCTACCGCCAGCATCGTGTCTGCGGACCGGGTGGTGTTCAACATCAAGGGTAACGATTATCGGCTGATCGTCGCCGTCGATTTCGAGAAGGGCATTGTGTGGATCAAGTGGATCGGCACGCACCGAGACTACAACAAGATCGATGTTAAAGAGGTTCGATATGACGACGACTGAGATCAAGCCGATCCGCACGAAGCGCGATTACGAGGCTGCGCTCAAGGAGATCGAGCGGCTGTGGGGCGCGAAGGCGGGCACTCCGAAAGGCGATCGGCTGGATGTGCTCGCAACCTTGATCGAAATCTATGAGACTGAACATTATCCGATGGACCCGCCCGATCCGATCGAGGCGATCAAGTTCCGGATGGAGCAGCAAGGGCTCACGCGAAAGGACCTGGAAGAGATCATCGGCACGCGCACTCGGATCGCCGAGGTCCTGAATCGGAAGCGCGGGCTCTCGATCACGATGATCCGTCGCCTGCACGAGCGGCTCGGCATCTCAGCGGAGGTGTTGATCAGACCGAGTCGAAGAAGGGCCGCGTGAGGAAAGCCGAGCCAGCATCCATCTGTGTATCTTTCGATTACGCTATAGCTTCCGCGGCATCCATAAAGATCGGCCGGAAGCGATGGTGAAAGCGCAATCGCGGGCTATCGCGAGCAGGCCGTGGTCGAGCACTTCGGCGGCATGTACCGCGCCTTCCAGTACGGCGCGCCGCCGCATGGCGGCATGGCCGCCGGCGTCGACCGCATCGCTGCACATCCGGACGAATTTGCCGAACGGGTAGTTCGGCAGCGAGAACGAGGTGCCGATCTGCGCGGCCGATGGCGCGCGTGCGCAGGAAACGTATGTGATTGGCCGATGTCCGCTATTTCCCGCGCTTGGTGCTTAATTCAGCCATCTCTGTCGAATGCTTCCAGAACATGGCGATCCGCTTGCTTGTCAATTCCGCAACGACACCGGGGAGTTCAACGGCCGACCGGATCGTCGTAAGCCTCTGAGCGAATTCAAAAGCAAATTGCATGTTGGCTTGCGCCATTTCCAGCAGCTTCGCTTGATAAGCCAGCACGTTCATGTTGGCGTAGGAAAACCTGATCGCTTCATTGGGCTTGTTGTCCGTCGTCTGTTGAGGAGCTTTTTGTAAGACTGTTTCGGGTAAGGCTGTCTTAGGTAAGGCTGCTTCCGGTAAGACTGCCTCCGATAACACTGCCTCCGGTGAGACTGTCTCCGGTGAGACTATCTCCGGTAAGGCTGCTTCCGATAACACTGCCTCCGGTGAGACTGCCTCCGGTGAGACTGCCTCCGGTAAGGCTACCTCCGGTAAGACCGTCTCCGGTAAGGCTGCCTCCGATAATACGGCCTCCGGTAAGACGGCCTCCGATAAGGCTGTCTCCGGTGAGGCTGTCTCCGGATTCTCAACAAGGAGCGCGTCTTGTCGTGAGCCCTTATGACGCTTCGAAGGTTGTGAGCCGTTCTGACGCTTTGGAGGTTTCGCGCCCCGCTTTGACGCCGAATCCGATGTACGTTTGGTCATCCGACACTCCAACGATGATTGGTTCGAGCCACAACGGTCGTTGGCCAAGCAACAACATGTTGTGCGTTGCAACGTTCCGAACGTTCTACCTCACCAAGAGTTGCATGTCACATTGGTATCCAGCGGCGGCGGCGATAGACGGCGTTTTCTCCTCGAGAACCGCTGAGCTACTTCCGTCGAGACCGCGTTCGCCTGCGCGCGCGTTTTCGACCTGGACTCGAACTAGGGCCGCCCAGTCGCTTCGCATTTGCCGCGACATGCCGTCGATATCGATGGACGATGTCCTCGCCCGAAGCTCCAGCCATGAGACTAGCGGAAGCCTCGAACGCCGCATGAATCTTTTCGCTGACCATCAATTCCGCTTCGCGACGGGCGCCTCTGCCGCCGCGCATCAGCTTCATCATCCGCAGCGCAATGACGCTATTTGCTTCGAACGCCAGCAACATCAAAGAATTGACCATTCCTGTCCCTCTCCATAGCCAAGACGAAAGAGCGGCAATGGTTCCGAAAAATCAATCAGTTGCGAGTGACGCAGGAGATTCGCCTCTTTCTCGCCAAGCGAATCGTCAAAAGTTTGGCGCGCGCAACCCCGGCGGCATGTACCGCGCCTTCCACGGCGCGCTGCCGCACGGCCGCCGTCGTCGATCGCATCGTCATGCTGTTTGTGCGGCACCACCAACATGCGTGAGATGTCGCTCTCGCGCTATCGGCGGTATCGAGGGCCGGCAGACATCCCAACGACCGCAGTTCCATCCACCAAAGAAAGGGATATAGTCTCCCTCGTCTTCAAGGTTCGGTCGGGTTGCACCAGGGAAGTGGTGGCCGTCATGCAGATTGCGGACTGGCTCGACACACTTGGACTGATGCAATACGCGCAGCGTTTTGCCGAGAACGACATCGATCCAGGTGTTCTGCGCGATCTGACCGACGATGACCTCGAAAAAATCGGTGTCTCGCTCGGCCATCGCAAGAAGATATTGCGCGCGATTGCGCAGCTTGATGAGGCCGGACCGAGACCCGCGCCTGCCGCTCGGACCGAGGCTGAGAAACGTCAGCTCACGGTGATGTTTGCCGATCTTGTCGGCTCGACAGCGCTCTCGACAAGTCTCGACCCCGAGGACTTGCGGGAAATCATTGGCACCTACCACCGCTGCTGTGCCGAGCAAATCGAGAAATCCGGCGGGTTCGTTGCCAGATACATGGGCGATGGCGTGCTCGCATATTTCGGTTATCCGCGGGCGGATGAAGACGATGCCGAGCGCGCGGTATGCGCCGGGCTGGCATTGGTCGGGGCCGTGGCAGCACTCGATGCCGGCTCGGAGGCAAGATTGCGAGTGCGAGTCGGCATTGCCACTGGTCTGGTGATCGTTGGTGATCTGATCGGCAACGGCGCGTCGCAGGAACATGGGGTGGTCGGTGAGACCCCCAATCTGGCCTCGCGGCTTCAGGCGCTGGCCGAGCCGGATACGGTGGTCATCGACGGCGGCACCCGCCGCCTCGTCGGCGGAACTCTTCGAGTATCTCACGCTCGGGAGCGTATCCATCACGGGCTTCAGCGACCCGGCGCCGGTCTGGCGAGTCATCGGTACGAGCGCGGTCGACAGCCGCTTCGAGGCCTTGCGCGTCGCCAGAACGCCACTGCTCGACCGTGACGAGGAGATCGAGCTGCTGATGCGCCGCTGGCAGCAGATAAAAGGCGGCGATGGCTCTGTCGTGCTCATATCCGGTGAGCCCGGCATCGGCAAATCGCGCCTCGCCGAGACCGCGCTGGAGCGGCTGAGCGATGATCCACACATCCGCCTGCGCCGTTTCTGCTCGCCGCAACATCGGGACAGCGCGCTTTTCCCGACCATCTCACAGCTCGGTCGAGCGGCGGGATTCCGGCGTGACGATACGGACCAGCAACGGTTGGACAAGCTCGAGGCGTTGCTCGCGGAGGCAAACGCCGACCTCAGCGAGGCCGTCCCGCTGATCGCGGACCTGCTGTCCGTGCCGACCGGCAATCGCTATCCACCGCTCAGCCTCACCCCGCAGAAGCGCAAGGAGAAGACGCTCGGGGCCCTCCTGGCCCAGCTTGAGGGACTGGCGGCGCGCCGGCCCGTGCTGCTGGTGTTCGAGGATGTGCACTGGATCGATCCAACCTCGCTCGACCTGTTGGATCGCATTGTCGACCGCGTGGCCACCCTCCGGGTCTTGGTGATCATGACTTTCCGGCCGGAGTTCGTGCCGGCCTGGACCGGGCGCTCGCACGTGACATCGATCGGCCTCAGCCGCCTGCCGCGGCGGCTGCGCGCCGAGATGATCATGCGGGTGACCGGCGGCAAGGCGTTGCCCCAGGAGGTCACCGAGCGGATCATCGAGCGGACCGACGGCGTACCGCTATTCATCGAAGAATTGACCAAGACGGTGATCGAGAGCGGCATGCTGATCGACGCCGGCGACCGCTTTGATGCGACGGGGCCCATGCCTCGGCTTGCCATCCCTACCTCGCTCCAGGCCTCGCTCCTGGCACGGCTCGATCGCCTGGCGCCTGTGCGCGAGATGGCGCAGATCGGAGCGGCCCTCGGGCGGTCGTTCTCGCATGAGCTGATCAGCGCCGTCGCGGCCATGCCGCAGCAACAGGTGGACGTGGCCTTGGCGCAGCTCGCACGCGCCGAATTGGTCTTCCAGCGGGGCACGCCGCCTGATGCGGAGTACACCTTCAAGCACGCGCTGGTGCAGGACGCAGCCTATAGCACCATGCTGCGCGGTCGACGCCAGCAGATTCATGCCCGCGTTGCGACGACGCTGGAGAACCAGTTCCCCCAAATCGTGGCCGCTCAGCCGCAACTCGTGGCCCACCATTGTGCCGAGGCCGGTTTCACCGAGAAGGCGGTCGGCTACCGGCTCAAGGCCGGCCAGCAGGCGGTCGCGCGGTCGGCGATGACGGAAGCGGTGGCGCAGTTGCAGAGGGGGCTGGAATTGCTGGCGAACATCCCCGAGGAGTCGCGGCCCGTGCAGCACGAGCTCGACCTGGAAATCGCCCTCGGGCGGGCCCTGATGGCGGCCAATGGGTATTCGGCGCCGGCGGTGGCCGAAACCCTCATCAGGGCGCGAGCACTCGCCGAGCGGTTCGATCGGCCGGATTGTCTCGCTCCGCTGCTGTATTTCCAATGGGGTTTCCGGATGGTTCGGGCCGAGCACGAGCTGGCGGTGTCGCTTGCCGAGCAGATGGAGAAATTGGGCGAGACAAGAAAAGATCAAGCCACGCTGCTGCTGGGTCACTATATCCACGGCGCCAGCTGCTACTTTCGCGGGGAGTTCGTGACCGCGCGCGCCCTGCTCGAGCTGTGCGATGGCTTGAATGATCCGGCCGCTCGCGCGATTTGCGCCGCGATCGCGGTGGCTGATCCGCACGCGGCGAGCCTCGGTCACCTGGCGGTGACATTGGCGCTTCTGGGCCACATCGATCAGGGACGCGCGCGCGCGGACGAGGCGTTGTCGGAAGCCCGCCGGCTCGACCATCCGTTCACGGTGGCCTTTGTGCTGAGCAAGGTGTGTGCGGTGGAGGCGGCCGCCGGCTTGCCGCAGGACGCACAGCGGCACGCCGAGGAGATGGTGGCTCTCTCGAACGAGCACGGTTTTCCGCTCTGGTTGGGCGTCGGGCTTCTTCAGCATGGTCGGTCATTGACAGCACTTGGACAGGCGCAAGACGGCCTCGCGGTGCTCGCGAGGGGGCTCTCGGTGCTTCGTGCTGCCGGAGCCGTCGTGCACGCGCCGCGCGCACTCTGCTCTCTCGCCGAGGCTCACGCCAAGGTGGGGCATCTGGAGGAAGGGCAGAATTGCCTCGTCGAGGCTGCGCAGCTCATCGAGACGAGCCACGAGCGGTCCAGTGAGGTCGAGCTGCATCGACTTCGAGGCGATATGATGAATGCGCGAGGCGACCAAGCCGCTGCGGAGCAGAATTATCATCGCGCGCTCGGCGTGGCGGAGCGCCAGAGTGCGAAGACGTATGGGCTGCGCGCCGCGACCAGCCTTGCCCGCCTGTGGCGCGACCAAGGCAAGTACACCGAAGCTCGCGAGCTCCTCGCGTTGACGTATGGCTCGTTCAGCGAAGGCTTCGACACGCCGGTCCTGCGGGGTGCCAAGGCGCTGCTCGACGAACTGGCCTGAGACACACCTCTCGCCTGGCGGGATAGTCATTTGAGGTCCTACTCGGGCGTGACGTGCATCGCGTTCAGTGTCTGGTTCCACTTGTTCACTTCCGCCTTGAGGAATGCACTTGATCCCTCCGGTGTGGCCAAGTCATCCGAAACAATGGTGGTTGCGAGCGTCGCGAGCTGTTGAGCCAACGCCGGGTCATGCAAAGCGTGCCGCAAGGCGAAGGCGAGCTTGTAGACAACGTTCTGCGGCATTCCCTTGGGACCAAGCAGGGCGACCCAGACGCTTGTTTCGAGATGTGGAAGCCCTGCTTCGTCACACGTCGGCAAGGATGGCAGCTGGTCCAGCTTTTCACGCGTGGTTACGCAATATGCGTTGATGTTTCCGGCCCTGATCTGCTCCGCAGTATTGGCGACCTGGTCACACATCAGGTCCACCTGACCCGCAAGCAGATCGATCAGGGCAGGATTCATTCCGCGATAGGAAATGGCAGTCATTGACGCGCCGATGGCCTGCGCAAAGAACAGGTTGCAGAGATAGGAGGCGCTGCCCCGTCCCGCATCGGCGAGATTGATGGTCTGTTGGTTCGTCTTGATGTAGGCGATGAGCTCACGCAAATTCCTCGCACCGATTGCCTTCTTGGCCACGATGGCTTGCGGTGTCTCGGTGGCAAGGCCGATCGGATCGAAGTCCTCGAGAGGGTCATAGGTGTGTCTCTTATAGAGTGCGGGCGCCGCCGCGAACGTAATGTTATGCATCAGAAGCGTGTAGCCATCCGGCGCAGCTTGAGCGACGCGGCTCGTGCCAATCGTACCGCTGGCGCCTCCCACATTCTCGACAATGATCTGCTGTCCCAACTCCTTGCTCATCAGGTTTCCGATCCAACGCGCGAACAGATCTGAAGGACCGCCAGGAGGATTTGGGACGACTATCGTAATGATATGGGAAGGATAATTCTGGGCGACTGCAGGGCACGATGCAATGAGACAAGAAAGACCAAGCAACCAACGCCCGAGCATCACAGTCATGGGGCCCTCCGAAGCCGCGCTCTGCATCCTCATTCGCCCGTGTCAGCGCTGCGCCGCCAACAAGCGTGATGAACCGGCGCCGCCTGATCGGCCCTCCGCGACATCTTAGCTGACACGACCGGCGATCTGGAAGTCGTCAGATTGAGCTTCGGCAATGTCGCCCTCGGCTTGTAAGGCCTGTGTAAGCCGCTATGGCGCGAGCCGTGAGAATGATCTTTTCGCGTGTCGCACGGCGCGCATTTATTCGGGCTTCTGTGAAGCCGGGTCGCGCGTCGGAGGGCCAAGCAGATCGTGCGCGAGCGGCGTTGCCTGCGGCGCCAGGATGTCGAAGGTTCGCTCCTGGTGTGTGGGCGACGCCGTCACCAACTGACGGGCTATGGCCAGGAGGGCCATGAGCAGGCCGGCGGCAGCCATGAAATAGAACAGGCCGTCGATGCCAAAACGCGCCATCACACTCGTGCCGATCAGCGGGCCAAGGATCGAGCCCAGCCCGCTGACCAGGATGAGCTGGCCGCTCACCGCAACTACCTGATCGGCCGGCATTTGGTCGTGTGCGTTGGCGACGCAGACCGGGTACAGGGTCGACATGAAACCGCCGAGCAGCGCAGCGGCAGACAAGATCACCGCGCGAGAGTGCGGCAAATTGACCAGCGCGATCGCGGTGACCGCAAAGCCGAGACTCAGCATCGATAATACGATGCGCCGGTCGAATTGATCCGACAGCCGCCCGATCGGAATTTGGAATGCGAGCCCGCCAAGCACGGCGAACAGCATGAAGATCGCGATCGTCTCGTGTGCGATGCCTTCATCCTGCAGCCACGCGGGAACGAGCGAGTAGAAACTGGCGCTGACCAGCCCGCTCACCATGCAGCCGGCGACGGCGACGGGCGCTGCGCGAGGCAAGTGGCCGAACGGCAGCGAAGCCGACGCGGTCCCGCGGGGCGGCTCGGCCCGCGTCGTGCTCACGATGACCAGCGCCACGGCGAACAGGACAGCGATTGCATTGAAGGGTCCCTCGGTTTCAACCTTGGCATGGCCGATCAGCAGCTGTCCCAACGCAAGCGCGAGGAACGTGCCGAACATGTAGACTGAGAAGATCCGTCCGCGCTCGGTTGGCTCCGCCTTGGCGTTGAGCCAGCTCTCCGTGGCGATGAAAAGACCGGCGCAACCAAAACCGATGACCGCACGCAGGATCAACCAAGGCAGCGGCCCCGTCAGCAGTGGCATCGCCGCGGTCGCGGCGACGACCATTCCCGCGAAGGCGGCATAGGCGCGGATGTGCCCGACCCGTTCGATGATCCGTTCGCAACGCAACGCGCCGAATGTAAAGCCGGCGAAATAGCTGCTGAGCACCAGACCAGATATGGTCGGTCCGAAGTCCTCGATTGCGACACGCAAGGAGATGAAGGTGCCGAAGAAACCGTTGGCGAGCTGGATGATACTCGTCGCGAGAATCAGGATCCCGATCTGCGCTTGCAGCGGCTTCGACTGCATCAGCCTTCTCCCTTGCAACAGCTTTGACGATCTCACGCGCTCGAGCCGGAACAGTCTGCGGCGGCCGTCGAGTCTGTCGTGGCTCCCTTCAAGACAAGACAGGCATTGGCGGCGTCGTGAACCTTGATGATCGAGCGCAACAGCACGTGAGCGTCGCGGCAAAAATGTGGTTGTTGAATGTCCGCTCAGCTCAAAAGCGGCGGTCGTTGGTTGCGGAACCTGACGCGCCGTCATGAAACGCATGTGACTGGCCGATGTCGCCGTTCCCGCCAGCAAGGCCATTCCGCGCGATGGCGGAATGACGTGATGGTCAGATGCCGACATTCACTCGGGTCCATCGCCACAGTCGGCCGGCATGGCTCAAGTGCCAAAAACGGCCATGCGTTTGATTAAGGCGAGCGGACAAGCGATTTCGCGACTTCTCGCGTACAGTCGATGAACGCTTCAACCGCGGGGCTGAGTGTTCGATTTTTCAGGAACACGATTTCTGCCGAAATTCGCGGGCCGGGGGATTTTAGCGGCAAAACCCTCAAAGAGGCCTGATGCGCGCTTAATGCCGCGACCGACATCGGAAGAATTCCGACAAATTCCCCGCTTGCAATGAGCGAGACCGTGAGCTGGATAGCTATGGTTTTGAGCAGCGGCCTCGGCGGCGAAAAGCCGTTGGCTCGAAATACCTCAGCAACCAAAATGCCCGGCGCGCTGTCATAGGGCGGCAAGACCCAGTTGCCCTTGATTATGTCCGCAAGGGTAATTCGGCGCTTTCGCGCCAATTCGCCGCGCGCTCCAACGACGAACACAAACGGCTCAGCGAACAGGACATCGGAATGGAAGTCCTCCTGCCTTCCTGTGGCCCTCGTAATCAGCAGATCAATCTTGCGCTCACGCAGTTCCTGGACCTGATGTTCGCCAGGATTGGTCAATCTTACGTCCAGCTGCACGCCGGGATATTTCGCTGAAAATTTTCGCACGATAGGCGGCACCAGACTGTGAAGAATGATGTCGGTGCATCCGAGCCTCACCTCGCCGGAGTTCGGATCGGATAGATGTTCGAGCGAGCGAAGGCCTTGCTGCATCTCGTCGAAGACATTGATGCCGCAACGAAGCAGCACTTCGCCATGAGCCGTGAGCTCGACGCCCTGGGAGCCCCGATCGAACAACCGCACGCCGAGCGTGCCTTCAATTTCGGATATCGCCTTGGAGACGGCGGGATGCGAAATACTCAGCCTGGCGGCCGCCTTCGCCATGCTGCCAGCATCGGCAACCGCCATCAGGATATGAAGGTCGCGCAACTTGAGGCGGAGGCCAATTCGATCCGACCAATCCATGACGAGCCTTAACCAAGGGGTTACAGGGATGTCGCAATTTTAGGTCTACCAGATAATGCCCCGACCGACCAGAGTGGGGACGGTTCGGTGATTACCGGACCGGAGAGAGCCCAACATCAGGACGATCCCATGATCACGAAACGAAGGCTCATATCACTGGCGTGCACCGGTGGCCTCGCTGCCGTTTTCCCCGACGCGATCCGCATGGCCGCGGCCGAGACCGTCTCACGCATGCTGGTGGGCTTCGGTGCCGGCGGCGCGATCGACGTGATTGCCCGGATGCTGGTTGAGGGAATGAAGGACTACGCCCCTTCGTTCATCGTCGACAATCGTCCCGGCGCCGGCGGCCGGCTTGCGCTCGGTGCGCTGAAAACCAGTCCGGCGGACGGCACCGCCATGATCCTGGCGCCGGCCTCCAATTTCGCCGTGTACCCGCATGTCTACAAGACGCTGGGCTATGATGCCTTCAAGGATTTCGCTGCCGTCACCACGGCCTGCTCGTTTCCATTTCTGATCACGGTGGGCCCGATGGTGCCGGCCGACGTCAGGACGCTGGCTGATCTCGTGACATGGTGCACGGCCAATCCCAAGCTGGCGACGTACGGCACGGCGGCGGCGGGATCAATGCTGCATTTCACCGGCGTGACCCTGGCCAAGATCGGCCGGTTCGAATTCGTGCATCTGCCCTACGGCGGCCCGGGCGGCTTGCAGGACCTGATCGGCGGTCGAATTGCCGCGACGATCTATCCAATCGGCACGGCCCTTCCGCACGTGCAGTCCGGCGCCGTCCGGGCGCTGGCGACCACCGGGGCGCAACGATCGCCACGGCTTCCCGAGGTATCGACGGTTCGGGAGGCCGGTTATCCGGCGCTGGAAGCCAATGAATGGTTTGGCGTCTTCGTTCCTGCAAATACGCCTGCCGTAACAGTAAGCCGCCTCAATACGGCGATCCGCACGGTCGTGAATACCGACGGCTACAGAACCGCCTTGGCCAAGCTTGCCATAGACCCCGCCGGCGAAACGCCGAAGGAATTCGCGCAACTGGTCAAATCCGATTTCGATCGCTGGGGACCGATCGTGCAGGCCTCCGGCTTTACCCCGGAAGATTGAAGCGCGTCATGGTCAGCACAACGGAAACAGACGGAATGCACGCGAGGGAGAACCGGCACCGGACACCGGACCAGATTCTCGGTCCGTACTTCCCGATGGAACATACACCGGTCACGCAAGCCGACCTGACCTGCGTCAAGGGGGTCGATGGGTTTGCGCAGGGAGAGATCATCGAAGTCACGGGGCGGATACTAAATCTGGCTGGCGAGCCTGTCCGCAGCGTACCCGTGACGATATGGCAGGCCAATACTTTCGGTCGCTACGACCACGGCAATGATCCCAATCCCGCGCCGCTGGACCCCAGCTTCGTCGGTTGCGTCGGCGTTCAATCCGATGACGACGGCATCTATCGGATCAAAACGGTAAAGCCCGGCGCCTATCCCGCAGGTCCGGACTGGATGCGGCCGCCGCATATTCACTTCGAGGTTCACGGCCGGTTCGAGCGGTTGATCACGCAGATGTATTTTCCTGACGAGCCGCTCAATGCCTGCGACAGACTGCTCAACGCGGCGCTGCGTCCGGATTTGCTCATCGCAAAGCCCGTTCCATCGGAAGATGGATGCGGTCACCGCGTGCTAAATTTCGATATCGTGCTGTCAAGGGGCTAGAGGCTGTTTAATAGTCATACTTCGGATTTACGGTGACAGCATTTACGGTGACACATTTACGGTGGCATTGCACTCTATTACAGCCTTGGTGCGAGGTTGAGTGCACTGTCACCGTGATACGAATTCACTGTGCAGTTGCGGCCCTGTGTGGCGGTCCCACATAGGGAAACTCGGTGAGCAGATCGTTGTGCGCTCCCACCCCGTCCGTCGTGACTTTTCCATTTGTGAGGATCGAGATGAAGCCGTCGAGGACGTCGTCGGTCAACGCCCTGCCATTGCTCGGATAGGACGCCGCGAGCGCGGGGTCGAAGCGCATGATGTCCGGCAGGAGCGTCCCTGCTACCCTCCGTGCTTCCTCGGAAGAATATCCTCCTATGTGCTCCAGCGAGTGCGCAAAGACGGCGATGAAACCGGCGTCGTCCGCCGGTCCCGCGGCGAGATAAGCATCTCTCTCGTCGCCGGGAAGGAAGACAGATTGCGAAGGCCTCGCGCCACGATCTGCCTGAACCCAGCTGCCGCTTGCGCCGTCAACAGTTCGAGCCCAAAGGCCAAGCACTTTGGTCCCGAGAGCGGAGTTGGGTACTTCCAGCACAATGCTGCACACGTCTTTGTCGGTGAAGGGATCGTTGCCGGTGAACTGAAAGTTGTTCAAGGCGCCCATCACGTCGAAGAAGAAGGGATCACTACGCCAGCCTGCGAAGAAGCGGTGGTTGCCAGCTTCGGTTATCCGTGCCTCCCGGTCCATAGAGACCGGCGCTCCTTCGACGATTATCTGCCCATCATCGTAGGTTCCGGCGGCTTGCGCACCCTCGACGCGGCGCAGCGTTGCGGTCTGTGCCCCGTCCGTGAATGGAGAGAAGCGCACGCTGTATGCAATATCGGCAACATTGTCGCCGTTCGTGTCAATCTTGATCTCGTATAACGCGTCGGCCGCGAATGGATCCTGACGGGTCGGTCCCGGCGGATTGAAGCCGGAGGACGGATGCACGTTCATGATCAGGATCGACTTGCCTGCGCTGCCTGGCTTCGGGAAGGCATACAGGTCGGTCAGGTCAAGCCGGGCATCGCCGTGGGGAAAACTAGTGTCAGGGCCGGAATAATGGTGCGACATGGATCAGTCTCCGCGCGGGCCACTCGTTACAGAAGCATGAAGATGAATGCATTATACGATGGTGTTGTCGATCCGAATCTGTCGGCGCGCAACGTCCGCTGCTGTGGCAGCCGGACGCCATTTAGTTCGTGCGGTGCGGAGGCTTCTTCTTTCGATGCTGTGTCGGCTGCGTTGCCTTTGGAGGCTGCGGAGGTTGCGGCCAGTAGGCACAGCCGAAGCTGCAGCCACAGCCGGCACCGCCTCCGGCGGCCAGCCTTAGTTTTTGGAAGAGCGGTGGTGGTCCGGCATTTTCCCTGTCGAAGACATGGAACGTCGCCAAACTGACGTCGGAGATTTCCTCCTCACCAAGAAAGATTTCGTGCTTCTGCGAGGGCGGTGATGTATTCGCAGACGCTTCGCTGGTTGAGGCGCACGCACCGCTTGCCATCGAGAGAGACATGCCGGCAAACCCTAAGGCGGGTAAGGCCTTGCTCCGACGCTTGCCGATGGAAGAGCGCTTCGGCATGGCACAATTCTCCCGCTTGCTTGGGCATACTGACCTAAACTGGCGTGATGAAATCCGACCGAGCTGGTTTCAGTAAAGACCAATGATGGCGCTGCAGGCTATGCCGACCCCGGCGGCGGTCAAGGCTTTGGCCAAGCGGGAAGCCGACTTCAGCGACGATAGATGGCGGCCTTGATCCGATCTAGCCAAGTAGCCCCGCCCCGACCGAGTGTCCGGTTCGGGTCACACTCGGAAGAGCTCACTCTGAGCATAACGGGCCGCTTTACCCCGAATACCTCTTTCTGTCTGAGGTGACGAAAAAGTTGTCAGTGATGTCGGGAGGCAAGCCGTTCGCTCGTCCTTGGACGTGAAGAGGACATGGAGATGCCGAATGGTCCGTAACGGCGGCTCAAACTGTTCTGAAGAACCTGGGATGGAGATTTTGTAGCATGGCGAAGCTCGTCTTCGGATTGAACCTGTCATTGGATGGCTACGTCGACCATATGGCGTTTGGGCCGCCAAGTCCCGCGCTGTTCCGTCACTTCATCGAGCATGTGCGCGGCGTGACCGGCTTCGTGCACGGTCGCGGCATGTACGAGGTGATGCGCTATTGGGACGACGACCTTCCTGACTGGGACGCGGAGGAACGCGACTTCGCAGCGGCGTGGCGGGCCCAACCGAAGTGGGTGGTGTCGCGCACATTGAAGTCCGTCGGCCCCAACGCCGCGCTGGTCGAGGGCGACCTCGATGCGGCGATACGGGAGCTGAAGGCTCGGCTCGACGGCGAGATTGCAGTTGGCGGACCAGACCTGGCACGAAGCCTGACCGACCTTGGTCTTATTGATGAGTATCGACTCTACTTCAGCCCCGTCGTGCTTGGTCGCGGCAAGCCATTCTTCGCCGGCGCCCGGCCGCCGCTCCGCCTTGTGGCCAGCGATCCAATTGGCGAGAACGCAATTAGGTTGACGTACGTTCCTGCCTGAAGCGCGATGAGATCAGGTTGAATCGTCATCGCGCTTCAGGTTCCGCTGGGATTTCCCGCGACCCGCCTTGGCAAACATGACCATCATAACGGTTCAGACGGTGGGATTGATAGGGTCTGAGATCGACTTCTAGGGTGCTCAGATGTCTGCTGACGGTGCCATAAGCGGAAAGTAAATTCAGAGCACTGGCGGCTCCGCGAAAGCCTATGCCCCCGCAGCGACGGGATTCCGCCTCGCAGCCAAATGACGCGATGGGCCAAATGCGGAAGTGACTGTTTCAGGCAGAGAGTCTGCGAGTGTGGCTTGGATCATAACCAAAAGTGAGCCCGAGGGACCGATCAAGGCCGAACCTTCAGAGCTCAAACTTGATCAAAGATTGCACCTTCGACGAGGCTAAGGTGTGAATTCGTCGGCGTAACTTTCGTCAGCTTCATGCCGGCTGCGCGAAACAGCAAGGCAAATTCCGCTTCCGTACGCTCGCGGCCTCCGGTAGTGACCAGCATGTTGATGTCGAAAAGCTTCGATTCTGACGGCAAGTTACCAGGTGGGACGAGGCGTTCGGCGACGAGCAGGCGAGCGTGTTTCGGCATGGCGTCGCTGCACTTCCGCAGGATGGCCGCAGCAGCGGAATCATCCCAGTTGTGGAGAACGCTTTTGAGAAAGTAGAGATCTCCGCCTTCGGGTACACGCGCGAAGAAATCTCCTTGAATGAATCGGGCTCTCCCCGCGATATCCGCAATGGAAAATTTCTTTTTTGTATCAGCCGTCGGGCTGGAGCTATCAAAGATCACAGCCTGCAGATGCGGATAGGCCCGCAACAAAGCTGCCATCAGCGCGCCCTGCCCACCTCCGACATCCACCACTGTACGAGTTTGAGAGACATCACAGGCCGGAATGACCGCCGAAGCCTCAATTTCTGAGAAGCCGGTCATGGCATCGTCAAATAGCATGGCCGAGCTAGGGTGTTCGCCAAGATAGTCGTAGAACGGCTTGCCATGAACATGTTCGAACGCCGGTCGTCCCGTCTTTATCGCATACGACATTTGGCCGTAAGCTCGCCAAGTCGTTTCGTCACCGTAAAGCATCGCAGTACTACGGAGCGATCCGGGTGTATTGCGATGCAACAGCTGCGCCGCTTGTGTCATGTCAAAGCGGCCATCGATCGTCTCGGCAAATATGCCGAGGCTCGCCAGCGCACGCAGAAGCCGGTAGAGGGCACCTGCGTCTACACCGACCACGGATGCCAATTCCTGCGCGGTCAGCGGGCTGCGAGCCAAGTGCTCGGAAAGCTCAAGTTTCGTTGCAACGTAAATTAGCTGGGTCAAACGAAACCCCATGATGAGATGACGAAGCCGGGCGGTCTCGTCTTGGTTGCATCCCTCCGTCATTAAAGCTTCTCCAATGGGAACCCGGTTTCGACGGAAACCATGCTTGTACCAAGCGCCTCATAAGGCGTTCTGAGAAGCTCAGTAAAAGTAAACTCTTGTCGATTTGTGGAGGTGCTGCCCGTGATATAGCGTGACTCGACCGGCTATTTCTCCGCATCCGGTATGGAGCATGGTGGCGAAGGTGCGCAGCAACGCCGCATCGAGCAGCGAATAGTAGTACTTCATGGCGTGCGGCAGACGACGCAGAAGGTCGATTGCTTGCCTTGTGGTCGCTCGGCTGTCGAGTACCCGCCTGACCGGCAGCATGCTGGTCGCAGCCAAATGACACGAAGGGCCGCCAGTAGCAGACATCAGTTCGATTTTGACGGTGAAGGCGTAATCGTTGGCAAGGCGCATCATTTCAACCAACCGCTCCTCGCCAAGATTGTGCTATAGAGAATTACGCTTCCGATGCCAGAATTGAATGGATAGTTCGGTTGAGCGATAAGTATCACATAGCGGCTATTAATCTTGAGGCGGGCGATCACGCCATGCCGCAGAACCCGCTCGAAATCGACTTGGCATTACGAGCCGCCAAAATGGCCTGGGAAAAATATCCATATCTCGAACACAGATATGGAGAACGCGGAAGACGCTTCACCGATAGCGATAGTTGCTGGCTGTTCACTCTGACTCGCGCCCGCAGGGAGGTCGCGGTCACAAGGGCTCTCGAATGGTTGCGAACCGTGTTAGCCAGCCGTGGCATTCCGACGGTGATCCTTGAATTTCACCTCCAGGCTATCCGACAGGCGATCGCCTCTGAATTTACGGAACAGCTCGGAATGCAAATTCAATTCGATCAGTTCCTATCGGACCGCAAGGCCGAGCGCCGAGCACTCTTTGGCGACGAGGGCCGATCGCGCCTGATTGATGCGTTTGATCAACGGTTTCGAGCCTGTGCTGGTTTCAAGGTCGAAGCGGCCGCAGAACTGATCACGTCCGCCTGGGTCGATGAACATTCCGGTATTTCCGGCTCTATCTCCGCGTTGCTCGATTGGTTTACTGATGTCGAGCGCTTCTCAACGGACTGGATCGCCAATGTCCACGAACTTCTGGTCGAACTCGACCGAGTACATGGGCAATCACTCCACGTCGGCGGCGGTTCCTAATTTGCGATAGCAGGCGCTTAGCGAAATCGACACCTTGGCCATGGTGCGCAAGGAACGTCGTCAAGGCCGCGTCTGTGGCGCTTGGCTGCCTCCCGAGACCGAAAGCAACAAATTGAACCCGCCATTCGCGACGGGTCCGAGTTTAGGGAGGAGCTTTGTAGAATAAGCCAACCCTCGGATTGATTATGTGTTGGAATTCACACAGCCTCTCAGCAACCGAGGCTCATCCACAGGTGACCCGTAAAACGAGCCGCCGGTGGTCGCAATGTACCGGCCCGAATCGCGGCAACGGCGGTAGGCTTCGGCAAGCGCAGGATTCAAGCGCACGGGATCGGGAACGCCACGGGGGACCGTCGCAAATGACGCTCACGGCGAGGCCATATGACCACCTGCTTTAGACCAGAATGCCAAACGACCACTGGCTGCAAGTGCGGCCATTCGTCGAACTATCCTGTCAGGCTTCCTATGCGGAAAACCCTTTCGGAATACACCGATGCCGAATTGCGGAGCGAACTGACTCGCCGAGCGACTTTAGGTCGGGGAGATAGCAAGGCATTAGCGAGTGGGGGTTGATACAGACCCGATTTACGGTGACGGTGCACTCTCATTACAACTGGTGTAAGGTCGAGTGCACTGTCCCCTTAATACCGATACGCAGACGGCCTCTTTCAAGCCGCTCTCATCAGTCCGTCACCGCGATGGCCTCGATCTCGATCAGCCATTCCGGGGCCGCGAGCGCAGAGACACCGACGAGGGTGCTGGCCGGCGGCTCCATGCCTTCGAAGAAGGCCGAGCGGGCTTTGCCGATCATGGGTCGCAGCTCCGGCTTGTAGTTCACGACGAAGGTCGTGATCTTGACGATGTTGGCGTAGGTCGCACCCGCCGCTTTCAGCGCTAGACCGAGATTTTGCATCACCTGCGTCGTCTGTGCGGCGAGGTCGCCTTCGCCCACAATTCGCCCTTCCTCGTCGACGGACACCTGACCGGAGATGTAGATGGTGCGTGCGCCGGAGGCGGTGACGACGTGAGAATAGGCCGGATTGTGGTGTAGGCCGCTGGGGCGCAGATGGTCGAGCTTAGGCATGATGCTATCTCCCGGAGCGTTGTGATTGGGGTGAGCATAGCCGGGGATGGCATTGAAGCCTAGTTGTTGAAAAGAAGCCAATTGCCATGAAACCGATCAGCATCATAGCCGAGGTGACTTACGGTGACAGTGCACTCTATTACAGCTGGTGAGGTTGAGTGCACTGTCATCGTAATACGACCGGCAATTTCCGCGTGCGCGCCATGCACACATCGGCGCTTGCGGCGTCGGGCAAATCAAAACGATGCTCTCGCGCATCCCGCCTCGATGAAGAGGGATGTTTCGGCCGATCGCGGGGATGCGATGGACGTGCGGCACGTGAGACGAACGTGGCTTGCGCGGACGGCGAAGTCGTGTGGTCCTGGCGCCCCGATGCTGGTGCTAAGTCAGTAGAAGGGCGACGGTGACAACAAAGCCCGGTCTCACCGGGGTGATCACCGCAGTCCATCTCACTCCTCTCGCAGGGGTTGGGTCAACCGGCGCCGGTTGTGGATATCCCAAAACTTGTGCGTGAGGGCGCGTGCAATCAAGTGATATCCTTTCCGTATGGGGACGGGTAAGCTTGAGGAACTGGAGAGTGTCCGGGGGCTGGCCGCGCTCCTCGTCGTGCTTTTCCATCTCCCGGGGTGGGATTTGACACTTCACGGCCTTCAGTTGATCCGGAACGGATACCTGATGGTCGATCTTTTCTTTGTTCTGTCGGGCTTTGTCATCTATCGCACCTATGCCGAGAGGATTGCCTCTTGGGCAGATCTCGGACGATTTCAGTTTCTCAGGTTTGGAAGGCTTTACCCCGTTCATCTAGTCATGCTGGGAGTTTTTTTACTGATCGAGTGCGCCAAATACCTAGCTGCGCTTCGCGGCATATCGAGCGCAAATTCAACCCCCTTCGGCCAAAACAATCCGATAGCACTCGTTGAGCAACTTTTGCTCGTTCAGGGCTTGGGACCGACTGGCAACAAGAGCAGCTTCAATTCTGCAGCTTGGTCGATCAGCACTGAGTTCTATACTTACTTGATCTTCGCGCTGATCGTTATGACTGCGGGGAAGTACAGGCGTGCGGTCTTCGGCATCGTTGCAGTCGGGTCAATGCTGCTTCTTATCAGCATTCCAGGGTCCGGATATTTTGACCTCGTCAGATGTGAAGCCGGTTTTTTCATCGGGTGTCTGACTGCCTGGAGTGTTCGGGAAACAAGGGTTAGGCTGCCCTGGATCGCGCCGATCTTAATCTTCGCAGCGTTGATCATCTTCTTGTGTCTCAAGAAGGAGGCGGCCTTAGATCCCCTGATTTACATTCTATCCGCATTGCTCATTTTTGCATTGGTTTTGTCAGAGGGGCCTTTAACGGTTTTGCTTAAGACTAAGCTATTGGTTGGACTAGGAGCTATCTCTTACTCGGTCTATATGTGCCATGAAGTCATTATCTGGCTTGCAAATCAGGTCTTCAGAGTTTTGCTGAGAAGACCGGAGCATATTGTGGATGGTCAGACGGTGCCGCTTACAAGCGGCGGCGAGGCATTGTTCGCTGGAGCAATCGTTCTTTTGATCGTAATCACTACCAGTGCTGTTCTGTATCGAAGGATAGAGCAGCCATGGCGAGAGAAGTCGCGTAGCTTGGTGATGAATCCTGTCTTGCAGGGGGCTTGACGTGTTGCTGAACAGAAGAGCAGTTCTTGTCGGTCTGGCTTCGCTGCCCGTCGCGGCCCATGCCGATCCAGTGGATGTCTATGTTGCCGAAGGAGATAGCATAACGACGACGGACGGCAAGGCCGCTAAGTGGCCGACGTATCCGGTTATTTATCAAACAGCGCGCCCTCAAGTGAAGCTATATGATATCGCTCAGAGCTCGCAGGACAGTGGCTCCTGGCGAGGGCGGAAGCCAGAAACTTATAAAGGAAGCGGAAGAAATTTTATGTCCCTGCTTCCAGGGAATGATCTTGATTGGAAGTACGTCAATTCGGGCGGATCGAGAGAGTCCTATTTATCTATTCTGGCGAATTACCTCGACCAACGGCGCGTAGCGGGAATGAAAGTGGTGTTGTGTTCGTCGCTTCCGCGAGCCTCTCAAGGGTTCAATAAAGAACGATTGATTTGCAATGCCGCGATGGCGTCGTGGGTTGGCAAACACTGCGACGCATATTGCGATTTCTCAGCACACTACATAGGCACGGATCAAGCTGCGAACGATCGGCGCTACTATTTTGATGGTACACACCCAACTGAATTTGGGCAGCGGATGCTAGCGTCTATTATTGGGCCGCTCTTGGATTCAATTAGCTAGGTATCAAGGGCGACACTAGCCGTCGGCCAACCAGTAAACCGTGCTTACGATAAGCCAGACCCAGCCAGCAGTCGCAAGGATAAATACGCCATAGAGTAAGACAGCTTTGCCAAACATCTCTGACCGTCAACCAGGCACTACGCTCGAAACAGAACGCCCTCAAATGCGTGGGCAAGAAAAATCCCGGCGCCAACCAGGCCCATTAATGCAGTAACCATCTCGATCATCGCAAACATCCTTTGCGAGCCCCGCGAGAACCAAACGATGTGGCACCGCGCACAGTCAAAAGGAATCCCGGACGAAAACATAAAAGTGGCACGGGGCGAGGATTCTGCGCAACATGACGCGCGCTGTTCCGTTCGGAACTAACCGCAGCTTGAAAGACGCCGAGTACAAAAAGAAGGCCAACCATACAGGCACTTAGAGTAATCCCGATAGGCAGGCGGCCCTCTAAGGGCAGAGCTTCAAGCTCTCATCAGTCCGTAACCGCGATGGCCTCGATCTCGATCAGCCATTCCGGGGCCGCGAGCGCAATTCGAGCCTATGGGACAAGACGCGGTCATGACGTTCGACCAGAGGCTGATGAAGCACATTTTCCGCCGAGACCTCATCCACGTCGGCGGCGGTTCCTAATTTGCGATAGCGGGCGTTTAGCGAAATCGACACCTTGGCCATGGTGCGCAAGGAAAGTCGCCAAGGCCGTGTCTGTGGCGCTTAGCGTGCCTCCCGAGGCCGAAAGCAACAAATTGAACCCGCCATTCGCGACGGGTCCGAGTTCTAGGAGAGGAGCTTTGTAGAATAAGCCAACCCTCGGATTGATTATGTGTTGGAATTCACACAGCCTCTCAGCAACCGAGGCTCATCCACAGGTGACCCGTAAAACGAGCCGCCGGTGGTCGCAATGTACCGGCTCGAATCGCGGCAACGGCGGTAGGCTTCGGCAAGGGCAGGATTCGAGCGCACGGGATCGGGAACGCCACGGGGGACCGTCGCAAATGACGCTCACGGCGAGGCCATATGACCACCTGCTTTAGACCAGAATGCCAAACGACCACTGGCTGCAAGTGCGGCCATTCGTCGAACTATCCTGTCAGACTTCCTATGCGGAAAACCCTTTCGGAATACACCGATGCCGAATTGCGAAGCGAACTGACTTGCCGAGCGACTTTAGGTCGGGGAGATAGCAAGGCATTAGCGAGTGGGGGTTGATACAGACCCAGCATCATCGGTCTTTCAATCCTCGCGCATCATCTCAAACATCGGCTTGACGTCGGTCGCTAAAACGCCGCCAAGGTCGTCATCCTCGGCGGCTCTCCAACGAACGACGTTAGGGCCTTTTCCATAGCGAGCGGTTCGGGCAGCCGGGTGCAGCAACCCGCCGTGCCTCTTCGCCAGGCGGAGGTTGAACTCCCGCCTGGGCTCATCCTCGTGGTAGACCGTCGCAACAACGAACCCGTTGGTGGTGCGCGCGGTATAGGTCGATGCTCCTTCTTCAATCGAGCATGGGGCCTCAAGCCGACGTACCTTTGTCATCTCGTATGATCCCGCCGATGTGATCGATCGTGAGGCCGCTACAGCTTGGGGCGGTGCTGCCAGTGCATCACATGAAAAGCCTACAACAGGAGCAAATGCGATGCGTTCACTTTTGGCTTTGGGATTGCTGATTGCTGTTTGCGCCTCCGCCTCCGCCTCCGCAGCTGCGGCGCACTCCAAACCGCGACACCACCACGGCTATAGCGGCTACGGCAGCTATAGCCGCTACGGTGGCCCCAGCCCCTACGACAGCTACGGAAGCTACCGCGGCGGCTTTGGCGGCGGCTACGGCGGCGGCTTTAGCGGCGGCGGTTTCAGCGGCCACAATTCGTCGCAATGGGGCGGGCAGCCCGACTGACTCTCTCGTCCCCCTGCCGCGCACGTGGCGGGCGGGGTTTGGCTTGGCAATGAAAGGGGTCTTGAAGAGCGATCGCGCAATTCATCGACACCTTCCACGCGGCAGCGTCCGACCCATTTGGCGACCGTTTTCGCTGTGGTGTTGAATTGAATTGCGGCCGCGGCTTTCGTCAGGCTGCCTTCGATCACACCCCGCACCATTGCCTCTCGACCTTTCGGCGTCAGAGGCGCATTCTTATGAGTGTCCATTCGGTTCTCCCCTCGGAATCTGAAGCTTCAGCAACCTCAGCTTCCTCGGTCGGAGCCGAATGGACAACCTCCTGAAAGCTCACATCTAGAGCGTTGTGCGCCTGCGGCCCACGAGCGGACTCGTGTTGCTGAATTGCTCTCATGCACTCACATGCCCGACGGGCATTTTGCGCATGCGGGCCATGCACACATCGGCGCTTGCGGCGTCGGGCAAATCAAAACGATGCTCTCGCGCATCCCGCCTCGATGAAGAGGGACGTTTCGGCCGATCGTCACGATACGTGGGGCGGGGATGCGATGGACGCGCGGCACGCGAGACGAACGTGGCTTGCGCGGACGGCGAAGTCGTGTGGTCCCGGCGCCCCGATGCTGGTGCTAAGTCAGTAGAACGATCTGCTGGCGACGGTGGCAACAAAGCCCGGTCTCACCGGGGAGATCACGTATAAGCCGTAAAACCATCGCGCAGGGAATGCCGGTTGATCCGGCTGAACCTGTGGTGACTGCCGCCTGCTTTTCTTGTTGCAGGCGGGCCATGGGTGAGGCCATCACCCGGCATTCCCTGCGCCCTCTTCGATTTAACGGGGGCAAGTTGCTTGCATCACTCGGGCGTGAACGCGTCGCGGGAGGGCTTCGTTTGCCTCAAAGTAGTCGTTCTCGAGTACCGCTACCTGGGGGCGACCGAGCCCGATACGGTCGGCTTGGGAGCCATCCGCGCGGGCGGACTTAGGTTGCGCTGGGCCATGGACATGGTCACAATCTTGGCCGAATGCTGCGGGTAGGGGATGTATCCAGTGGGCCCCGATATCAGGACCGGCCCGGGGGCTGTTGATGTGAGCCGTTCAGATGTTGCGCGAAGGCACCTGTGCGTGCTTGACATGCAATTTCCATCCGCCGGAAAACTCGCCCCGAGTTTGAATTGAATTGTCCCGGCTGGCCGGAAGCGCTGGAGCACGCATGTCGTCCTATTCTGAAGATCTTCGTTCCGCGGCACTGGCCTATCACCGGCTGCCGAGGCCGGGAAAACTCGAAATCCAGGCGATCAAGCCGCTTGCCAATCAGCGCGACCTGGCGCTGGCCTATTCGCCCGGGGTCGCCGCCGCCTGCACCGAGATCGCGCAGAATCCGGGCGAGGCCGCCTCGCTGACGGCGCGGGCCAATCTGGTCGCCGTCGTCTCGAACGGCACCGCGGTGCTCGGGCTCGGCAATATCGGACCGCTGGCGTCGAAGCCGGTGATGGAAGGCAAGGCGGTTCTGTTCAAGAAATTCGCCGGCATCGACGTGTTCGACATCGAGATCGCCGCCGATACGATCGACCGCGTGGTGGAGACGGTCGCGGCACTGGAGCCGACCTTCGGCGGCATCAATCTGGAGGACATCAAGGGACCGGAATGCTTCGAGATCGAGACGCGCCTGAAGGAGCGCATGAAGATCCCGGTTTTCCATGATGATCAGCACGGCACCGCGATCATCGTCGGCGCCGCGATCACCAACGCGCTGCGGCTGAACGGCAAGACGCTGTCCGAGGTCAAGATCGTCACGTCCGGCGCGGGCGCTGCCGCGATCGCCTGCCTCAACCTCCTGGTCTCGCTCGGCGCGAAGCGCGAGAACATCTGGGTCTGCGACATCGAGGGCGTGGTCTATGAGGGCCGCACCAAGCTGATGGATCGCTGGAAGGCGGTCTATGCGCAGCAGACCGACAAGCGGACGCTGGCCGACGTCATCGGCGGCGCCGATATTTTCTTAGGCCTGTCCGCGCCGAACGTGCTGACGCAGGCGATGGTCAAGCAGATGGCGGACAAGCCGCTGGTGATGGCGCTCGCCAATCCCAATCCCGAGATCATGCCGGACGAGGCGCGCGCGGCGCGGCCGGATGCGATGATCTGCACCGGGCGGTCGGACTTCCCGAACCAGGTCAACAACGTGCTGTGCTTTCCCTTCATCTTCCGCGGTGCGCTCGACGTCGGCGCGACCGCCATCAACGAAGACATGAAGCATGCGGCGGTCGAGGCGATCGCGCAGCTTGCGCGCGAGGCGCCGTCGGAGGCCGCAGCCCACGGCTTCGACGCCGGCGAGACGCAGGGTTTTGGGCCGGGCTCGCTGATCCCGAGCCCGTTCGATCCGCGGCTGATCCTGCGGATCGCGCCCGCGGTCGCCAAGGCAGCCATGGACTCCGGCGTCGCGACCCGGCCGATCAAGAATTTCGACGAATATACCGCGCTGCTGGAGCGCTTCGCGTTCCGCTCCGGGCTGGTGATGAAGCCGGTGTTCGCAAAAGCGAAGACGCAGCCGGTTCGCGTGATCTATGCCGAGGGCGAGGACGAGCGGGTGCTGCGTGCCGTTCAGGTCGTGCTGGAGGAGAAGCTGGCGCGGCCGATCCTGGTCGGCCGTCCGTCGGTGGTCGAGGCGCGGATCAAGCGGTTCGGGCTCGCGATCAAGGCGGGCAAGGATTTCGACCTGATCAATCCCGAGGACGATCCGCGCTATCGCTCCTATGTGCAGTCCTACATCGACGTCGCGGGACGGCGCGGGGTCACCCCCGATACGGCGCGCACCGTGGTGCGCACCAACGCCACCGTGATCGCGGCGCTCGCCGTGATCCGCGGCGAGGCGGACGCGATGATCTGCGGCGTCGAGGGCCGCTACATGAGCCATCTGCGTCACGTCCGTGACATCATCGGCTTCCTGCCGGGCGTCAGCGACTTCGCGGCCCTCGGACTCCTGATCACGACCAAGGGCGCCTACTTCATCGCCGACACCGAGGTGCGGCCGAACCCGAGCGCGGAAGAGCTCGCCGAGGTCGCCTCGCTGGCGGCAAGCCACGTCCAGCGCTTCAACCTCAAGCCCAAGATCGCGTTTCTCTCGCACTCCGACTTCGGCAGCTACGACACCGACTCCTCGCGCAAGATGCGCCGCGCCACGGCGCTTCTGAAGGAGCGTCATCCGGAGCTCGAGGCCGATGGCGAGATGCAAGGCGATACTGCGCTCTCCGAGGCGACGCGGAAGCTGATCCTGCCGCATTCGGGGCTGGAGGGCGTCGCCAACATCATGATCCTGCCGACGCTGGATGCCGCCAACATCGCCTATCAGATGGTCAAGGTGCTGGCGGACGCCGTTCCGGTCGGGCCGATCCTGATCGGTCCGGCGCGTCCGGCGCATATTCTCAACCCGTCGGTGACCGCGCGCGGCGTGCTGAATATGACCGCCGTTGCCGCTGTCGAGGCGCAGGAGCGGGCCGCCCGCCAGCAACCAAACCTCCTTGGTTAGGCCTCGAAACTGCCGGGTTCCACGTGCAGATCGCGCGTGCGTTCGCCTGAACGTTTGAAATGCATGAGCGGATTGCCCATAATCCGCTTGCCCTCGCAGTTCATCATCCCGCCCTTAAAGCTATCGATGAGGCCGACCATGCCAGCTTTCATTACTTTCGGGCGAGTTTTGTTCGCCGTGCTGTTCATCTACACCGGCGCGACCAAGCTGTTCGCCATTCAGGCGACGGCGGATATGATCTCTTCGAAGGTCGCCATTCCCGAGGCGCTCGCGCCCTATACGGCGCAACTGGAAGCGTTGGCGGGAATGCCGACGGCGCAGGTGCTGGCGATCGCGGCCGGCGCGTTCGAGGTCATCGCCGGCTTGATGATCGCGCTCAATTTCGGCGCGCGTTTCTTCGCGTTCCTTTTGATCATTTTCATCGGCTTGGTGACGTTCTATTTCCACGACTTCTGGAATCAGGCAACGCCCGACAACGCCAGGACGCTGATCGACGCGCTGAAGAACCTGTCCCTGATCGGCGCGCTGTTCATGATCGCCGGCTATGGCCGCGGTCGGAAGGCCGCCGAAGCCGCTTATGGGGATGTCTAGCCTGTCGGCAGATCCGCATTCACCGGCGGCATCGCTTATTCGTAGGCGATGTCGCGCGGCCTCGGGACAAGGCTTTCGCCGCCGTCGATGACCAGATTCTGCCCGGGCATCGATCTGGTGCGCGCGACGAGCAGGACCACATCCGCGATCTCTTGCGGGGAGGGGTTCTGGCCGAGGATCGTGTCGTTCCGGACCCGCTCGAAATCCTGTTTGCTCTGCTTGCCGCTTGGAAACAGCAGCCCGGGCAGAATTCCAAACACACGGAACTTGTTCGACGGATTCAACTGCCAGAGCCGGGTCATCGCATAGAGGCAGCACTTGCCGATCGTATAGCTGTAATAGTCCGGGTTCAGATTGACGACCTTCTGATCCAGGATGTTGACGACGGTGACCGGCCGTTTCTTGCTCGCAGCCTTGTAGGCGAGATCCATCAGCAGAAATGGAGTTTCCACATGGACCGCCAGGCTCCGGCTCAGGGCCGCATGCGAAGCCTTGCCGGGGAAGTCGTAGTCGAACGCCGACGCATTGTTGACGATGAGATCGGGGACGCCGTGCTGTTCCGCAACCCGCTGGAAGAAGCCCGGCACATTGGCGGGCTTGGAGAAATCGCAAGGAACCAGCGCCGCCTGCCTGCCGTCCCGCACGATGTCCTGAACGAGCTTCTTTCCCTGCGCCCGCGACGAGTTGACGTGCACGATGACCTGATAATCGCTTTTCGCTAGGTGACGCGCGATGACCTCGCCCAGCCGGCCACCTGCTCCCGTCACCAGCGCGATCGGCATCGTGCTACTTCCACTGCGCTCTGGTGCGATAGACTTCCACGCCTGCCGCCTCGACCTCGTTGAAGATGGACAACTTCATGATCGACACCTGACAGGCGTCAACGCGATCGTCGGCAAAGCACTTGTCGACGATTTCGTCCAACAGGGTTTCGATCAGCTCGGTGTGCGGACGGGTAGGGAATTGCTTCAGGAAATCCCGGATCTTGTCGTAGTCGATATAGCCGAATTCCTGCAGGCGACGGTGCTCCAGCTTGGCGAACAGCGTCACGTCGATCGAGAGCTTGTTGGGACGCTCGGGATGCCGTTCCCAGGGATGGACCCCGCAGGACGTTTCGACGACCACGTTCTTCAATTTTACGATCACATGGTCTGACTGGTTCAGGTTCATGCCTCAATTTCTGTCGCATCCGGCGTCGCAGGTGAGGCCGGCTGCCATGAGCATACAGTTTTTGCGTGTTTACCCGCCAGCCCATAGCGCCGTCCATGCGGCGCTGCACTCCGGTGCGGAGACGTCGTCTTGCAGATAGGATAGAGCCCGCGGGGAGGGGATGCATTCGCGACGCGCGAGCGGCGGACAGCGCATGGGCCGTCACCGCTCCGCGGCTCGATCTCGTCTCTTATTCCGAGACGGTGGTGACCACGCTCGACACCGGCCGCTGGCTCACGGTCGGCAGCTTGACATCCTTCATGAGCGCCTCGTCGTATTGCGGCAGCGTCTGCACCGGCTCCTTCGCCCGCATCGCGACGACCTTGTAGCCGCCGGCCTTGAGGCGGCGCAGGATCTCGGGGAGCGCTTCGGCGGTGTGCTTGTGGAAGTCGTGCATCAGGATGATGCCCTTGCCAAGCTTGTCGAGCTTCTTGAAGGTGACATCGATCACCTGCTGGGCGTTACGCGCCTTGAAGTCGAAGGAGTCGAGGTCACAGGAGAACATCGCGATGTTGCGGGTGCCGAGATAGGTCACCATCTCCGGCGGATGCTGCAGCGCAGGGAAGCGGAAGAACGGCGACGGAGACACGCCGCCGAGCGCCCATTTCACCGCGCTGAAGCCCTTCTCGATTTCTTCCTTGCGTTGATCTTCGGTGAGCTTCTTGTTGGTCAGCGTCGCGTGCGACCAGGTGTGCGAGCCGACGGTGTGACCGGCGGCATAAACCTGCTTCAGGATTTCCGGATAGTAGGTCGCGTGCTTGCCGATGATGAAGAAAATGCCGGTAGTGCATTCTTCGGCGAGCGCCTTCAGCACGGCCGGCGTGTTCTCCGTCCAGGGACCATCGTCGAAGGTCAGCACGACCTCGTGGTCGCGCAGGAAGTCCAATTCCTTGAAATGCTCGAAGCCGAAGCCCGGGCCGCCCGTTGTGTCGATCTCGACGGTGCGTCCGACGCCGAGCGCGTTCGGATTGGTGCATGGCGCCCGTGCAGGCTGGACCTGATTGGAGGCTTGGGCCGACGCCGCAGCGGGGGCTGCGGCCGGCACACCCTGCGGGGCAGCTTGCGGCGCGGCCGCAGCCTTGGGTAGCGCAGTCTGCGACCACGCGAAGCTCGGCACGCACAGCGAAATCGCAACGATCAGTCCTGTCGCAATACGCATTTTGTTCCCCTCGAATTTGTTAGCCGCTCGCGGCTCCGTTGCCGTCGCCCGATCCATTCGCACCTGAGTTCACAGCCTAGCCGTGCTGGCGACGCCAAGGCAACGACCGCAGGGCAACACCACTGAATTCTCGGTTAATTTCGGCTCCTCAGCTATCGGCCAGCACGCGTGCGATGGCGGTCTTCACGCGGGTGTCGGTCGGCTCGACGGCGGAAGCAAAGACGTCGGCGATCATGCCGTCGCGGCCGATTAGATATTTATGGAAGTTCCAGCGCGGGACGTCCTTTGGACGCGCCTGTGCGGCCCATCTGTAGAAGGGATGGGCGTTCGGCCCGGTCACGGCCGCCTTGGCCGCCATCGGAAAGGTAACCGCATATTGATGCTGCGCGGTCTCCGCGATATCGCTCGCGCCACCCGGTTCCTGGCTGCCGAAATCATTGGAGGGCACGCCGATAATCGCGAACCCGCGCTCATGGAACTCGGTCCACAGCGCCTGGAGGCCGGCATATTGCGGGGTATATCCGCACAGAGAGGCCGTATTGACCACCAGCAGCGGATGTCCGGCGTATTGCGCGAGCCTGATGTCGTCGCCGCCTGCGAGCGCGGGAAAGAAGAAGGCATAGGCGGTGATCCGGCTCATGCCCGCCTGCGCCAGCGCGCCCGCCGTGGGAGCTGCGAGCATGGCGAACGGACTGAAGACAATTGCCCTGCGGCCGATCATGGCGGCGCTCCTTCAGGTCTGATCGCGGTGATTGAACCATAGCCCAGCGGGAACATCGCCGCCGTTCAACAGCACGTTATGGCCGCCGGGGAGGGCACCAGGGCAGCGGGAGCAGGGGCATGTAGTACGAGTTCCACTCGCAGACCCCCTCCGGGCCCGAACGCTTGAAGGCGTATTTGACGGGCTCGGCCTGGCTGATCGCGACATGCAGGCCGAATAATGCCACGGCGATTCCATAGGCCCATTTGTGCAAGCGCAGATCGGGCATCGCCTCGATCAGGATCGCTCCGGCGAGCACGATGAGGGGATCGGTGAAGATAAAATATTCGATCTTGAGGCCGCGGCGGACGCCAAGCGTGTCGATCCCGACCGCCGCGAGCATCAGCGCCAGCACCTGCAAGGCGGCGAGTTTCTCGCCGCGCCGCCAGGCCAGGACGCTTCCCGGGACGATCAGCCATATGAGGAAGACGGTCGGCCGCGCCGAGGAGTGCAGCACAAAACTGTAGCGTGCGAGCACAGAACCGACGCCCTGGAGAAGCAGGAGCAGAGCGGCAACAGGGCTCGATCCGTTCGCCGCGCTCGCCGTGTTCGTGTCCGCGAACATCAGCATCTTTTCCAGCGGATTGAGCACGGCGATCACGTCGGCCGTGTTGTAGGCGATGTCGAGCAGCAGCAGTGCGACGGCCGCGCCGGCGACGAGCATCGCCATAGCCGCGATCGTTTCCGCAGCGCTGATCCGCCAGATCGCCGCGTAGATGATCATGCAGCCGGCGATCAGGGCGAGCAGGGCGGCCTGATAGACGCCGAACCGGTTGAGCAGCAGCGGATGAAACTGCGCGGCTTCGAGCAGGCTTCGGTCGAAGCCGGTCGCGATCAGCGGCCATGCCGCCAAGATCGCGGCGATGGCGAGCGCGACCGCAAGCAGCGCCGCAAGCCAGCTTGTGCGCCGATTGTGCCAGAAAGCAACGCTCGCACCTGCCGTGCTTCCGAACGGCAGGATGACGAGGGGCAGCGTGCCGATCAGAAGGACGGCCTGCACCTTGTTTTCCAGGCCGATGACGCACAACGCCGCAGCGATCGCGAGGCCGAGCGGACGCGCAAGGCTGGCGCGCCGGCCGACGACGATCAGGATCATCAGCGCGAAGATGACCGGAGCTGCTGCAATAAGCTCGCTGCGCAGGATGCGGGAATGCACCGCGACGCCACCGGACAGCGCCAGGGCAAGCGTGGCGATCAATGCCACGCGCCAGTCGCGAAAGATCCGGCGGGCCAGGGTGGCGAAGATCAGAACGCAGCCCGTCGCGATCAGCAGCGCCAGAACGCGTCCGGCGCGAACGGCGTGAGTCATCGCCGCATCGAAGGCGGGGACGTCGCTCGCCGGCGGAATGGCCGATAGCGTGGAGGCGTCCAGCAGGCCCCCGCCGTGCAGGAGCTGAAACCAGGACTTGACCGACAGGATGATCAGATAGGCGGTATGATCGAGGAATTGCTGCGGCTTGCCGTCGTTCATGGCGAGTGCGCTGTAGATCACCATGAAATCCATGTCGGCGTTGCGCCAATAGACCAGCGCATAGCCGAACAGCAGAAACGAAACCACAAGCCCCGCGACGATCGCCGCGAGGCTCCGTGACCAGCCGAGACAAGTCAGCCGCTCGAAGGCGTCGCGGGTGGGGCCGATCTGCAGTTGCGTCGCTTCTACGGGCGCGGAACGCTTGTTCATGACCGGCGGAGTTCTAACCGCCGTCCGCCGTTCGCGCTAGCGCAGGGAAACGATGAAATCGGTGCCTTCGCCGGTTTCGCCCTGGTTGATGCCCTGGTCGGACACGATGATCGAGCCGCCTGTCGCCAATGCTTCCGATATCCGCGCCATGACATCGGCCGGCACGCTGATGCGGTCGAGCGCTTCTGCCGGACTGTCGGCCACCGGCAGCGGCTTTGCCTCGGCGGCGGCCGCAATTTTGTGCCGCCGCACGCCATCATCGCCGCGCACGACGTTGCGAGTTGAAATGGGCGGGGAGATCACCGACCAATGCAGGACGTTGGCGTCGGCCCTGTCGACATCGGCGGTGAAGATGTGCGTGCCGAGCGGCCGGTCGCTCGCCGCAATCGTCACCGGCGCCTCGAACAGCGGCGCGAAGTTCTGCCGCACATAGATCTTCGAGTCCTTGCGGCTGATGAACACCGCGATCTGACCGGTGCGCTTCGGCATATCCGGCTTCATCACTCGCGACTGGTCTTTCTTGGCATCCGCGTCCGAAGCGGCGGCCGCAGCATTGCCTGCCGCCTTTGCGGGGTCCTTGTTGGCGGGGTCGGACGGCTTGTCGCCTGATTTCGCCGCGTCGGCTTGAACAGGCCCGGCTTGAGCACTCTTGGCGTCCGAACCCTTCGCATCTGAACCCTTAGCGTCCGAACCTGTGGCATCGGCAGCCTTGACGTCCGCCGGCTTGTCGTCGGGTTTTACGCTGGCGGACTTGTCTGCCGTCGCTGGCTGGTCGTCCGCGGCGATCGGCTTCGCGTCATCGGGCTTGGCGGTTTCGACGGCTTCGGTTTTCACGACGTTGACGATCGTGGTCGATGCCGCGCCGTCCGGATCGGCTGCCTTGCGCTCCTCGCGTGATGACGCCGGGTTGACGGGGGGCGCATCGGACATCGTGACGGCACCCTTTGCGTCGGCCGCGTTGGCGGTATGGGTCTGCTCGCGCAACGTGACCGGCGTCGCGGCATTGCCGTGGCCGACCGTGGATCGCAGTTCGATATTCACCGCTGCCGGTGCGCCCTTGTCGGTCTTCCCGGCGACGGGGGCATCCGGCATCGGCATCTCGGCGACAACCTGCGGCGCGACCTTGAGCGAAGGCAGGAAGGGATGCGAGAAACTCGCGGGCGACAGTTCACCCGGCGCGACAATGACCCGCGCGCCCATCCTCGTCCAGTTCCACATCTTGATGGCGAAGCCGGTCGGCATGCGAATGCAGCCATGCGAGGCCGGATAGCCCGGCAGAACACCGGCATGCAGCGCCACGCCTGACCAGGTGATGCGCTGCATGTAGGGCATCGGCGCGTTGCTGTAGATGTTGGAGTGATGCAGCTTGTGCTTCTGGATCACGCTGAACACGCCCATGGGTGTCGAATGGCCGGGCATGCCGCTCGACACCGGCGACTGCGCGTAGAACCCGTTGGCGTCGTAGATCTTCAGTTGCTGCTTGTTGATCGACACGGCGATGATCAGCGGGCCTTGCGGCTTGCCGGCGACTTCCTTCTCCAGCGTATCTTTCTTGCCCGAATGCTGCCGTGGCTTCTGGCGGTGCGTATGGGCGAACGGGACCGGTCGATAAAACCCGGAGTCGGGGTCTTGCACGTAATAGAGGGCCGCATTGGCCCCGGACGCGGTACCGATTGCACCCACCGCGGTCAGAACGGCCACGCACAAAAATCGTCCGCTCACCACGGAGGTACTCCCGTTTACGCGCACCATCGTCGATATTCCTCAGTCTCTTCAGGTTTTACTGTCGCAAACGCGATTCTCGTTCACCAGCGTACGCTTCCGATCTCTGCGCTTTTCAGGCAACCGTAACAGAAAAGCCTCACATAGCGGTAAACGACACGACATCGATCGTGCCGCCCGGGTGGCCTTTCTGTGATGATTTTGTGCACTTACATATGGGGGAAATTCGGCGTCCGAACGCTTGCCCTGCCGATGCCACGTCGCATCGTCCTGCATGGTAAGACCCGAGGATAAATTCATGGTTCCGGAGCGGCTTTTCCCGATCGACATTGCCGCGCGCGGGAATCTCGGATTGGCGGCAGTTGGAGAATTTGATGCCATCGCGACTAAAAAGCCTTCGTACCGGGTCTGTGACGCGACTGGCGTTAACGTTGCTGACAGGAGTTGTTCTGGCAGCATCGCAGGCGCATGCGGCCGATGAACCGGATTTGATCTTCCGCCGCTCCACCGTGTTCAAATGGCTCAGCCCCAACGACAAGCTCGCGACCTATGGCGTTGACGACCCTGAGGTCGAAGGCGTGGCCTGTCATTTCACGGTACCTGAGAAAGGCGGCTTCAAGGGCTGGCTCGGGCTTGCGGAAGAGGTCTCGGACATCTCGCTGGCGTGCCGCCAGGTCGGGCCGATCCGCTTCAAGGATAAAATGGATCAGGGCGACGATATGTTCCGCAAGCGCCGGTCGCTTTTCTTCAAGAAGATGCAAATCGTGCGTGGCTGCGACAGCAAGCGGAACGTGCTGGTCTACATGGTCTATTCGGACAGGCTGATCGAAGGGTCGCCGAAGAACTCGACATCGACCGTTCCGATCATGCCTTGGGGGGCCGCAGACACCGAGATCCAGAAATGCAGCGATTTCATTCAGTAACGAAGTGAGCCGCGTCTATCGCTTGAGCCGCGTGCTTGTTTTCGGAGGCGCGGCTTTGGGATTCGCTGCCTTGAGCTTTTCTGCCTTGAGTTTTTCCGCCTTGAGTTTTTCCGCCCTGGGATTTGCTGCCTCGGAATTGCGGCAGCCAACGAGCTGGACGAGCTTTTGCGGCATCGACTGAGAGCCGCTGTCGTCGCGCTGTTGTGACATGGCTCCGCAAAAAACCGGACGAGGCTCGCGCGGGTCAGCCTTTCGCCGATCATCTTGCTGTTCGAACGTGCGAGATCCGGCGGCCGGAGTTGAGGTTTTTCGGATCGAGGGTTTGCCAACCACGATGTCGTTACCACCCATGACTGCCACCTCTTTGTGGAAGTGAAGTCCAACGCGCAGCCAGCCCCGAAGTTGCGCGATTCCCATAGGTCGACCGGCGGATGGTTTCGGTTCAGCGGCGAAGTTGTGAAAGGACGCAGCTTCGCGCTGGAACTTCGCTCTGTACCTGGTCAATGAAGCAGTATTCTCAATTCATTGAAATCGTTGGATTTTTATCCGAATTGTTTCGTCGGGCGGGTTCCGACGAAACAATTTCATGACGCGACGAAACCATTTTTCGCTTGCCGCGCAGAACTGCGGAAACCTTACAACGTTATCAGGCACGACGGTAATTTTGGAAGCTGGGCTTGGAGACAGTCAGATGCACGGCGTCGGTTTGATCCTAGCCTTTGCTTTTGTGCTTGTTGCACCGTCGATGGCCGGTTCTGTGCAGAGCGATCTGCCGGGGATCAGGACATTCGCTTACGGAGGCGCGCCGATCGCGTCACCGGCGATGGTTGTTGCTGTTCGCTAGCGTCCACATCGAACAAGATCAAAAATCGGTCGTTAGGTCATCATGATCCTTCGCATCTCGGTAGGCGCATTGGCCGCCATTCTACTCCTCAATCAATCCGCAGGTGCCCAGAGCCACGCTATACGCTCAGCGTTGAGGCTGACTGATCCACGCAGCGATTTCGTGCGTCAGTGCGCGCCGCACATGCTCGGGCGCTGGGCGCATCCGGAGGAAGTGTGCGGTTGTCTGCATGACCACGCAGCTGCCGTCGTCGAAGACACCGATCTCCGCCAGGCCCTGCTGCGCGGTATCAGCGAAACAGGCGTACCGACCATCGAGACGCAGTGGGTGCCGGCTTCGAAGCAATCGGAGATCGGCCCGACCTTCACGAAGATCGCGCGGCCGACACTGCAATGCATGTTCGAGCCCGTGAACTGATCCAGGTCGGGCAGATCCTACCAAATCGCTAAATGCGCCGGTTACGGCGCTATTTCTTTGGGCCGTTGCGCGCGATGCATTTCCGCGCCCGTGCAATTCCCTGCGGCGTCATCTTTGCGCCGGAGACCTCTTTGATCTGGCCCGCCGGGCAGACGCCGTCATCGACCAGGATTCGCTGTCCCAGCCGGATATCCGTGATCTCCTCCTCGCGTCCGACCTGTTGGCCCAGCGCATGCGCGGCCGCTGTCGCGAACAGCACGGCGAGCAGGGAGAAGCAGCAAAGGAATGTGCGTGAGGCTATCATGTCCGGCTCGCTCACTTGTTCTGGATCTTGAGCCCGTTCGGGCCGACATTGATCTGCAGGCCTTCCGGCTCTTTCTTGGACTGATAGAGGTTGTAGCCGAGCACGCCGACCGCAACCACCAGCACGCCGATGATGAGGTAAAGAACGTTGCGGTTGTTGGTCATCCATGCTCCGGCTGTGCAAGAAACTGTACGAGAAAGCGGCATCAATGCGCTTTTCGCAGTGTAGGTGCGCGCTCGCGATTTTGAAAGGCGACGCAAATGACCTGCGGGCGCGATGAAACTATGGTTTGATGCAAGGTTCCATGGAAGGCCATCGAGCACATGACCGTTAGCGAGAGCCAACAACGAATCCTCGACGCCGTCGACGCCGGTTTCGACGCGCAGCTTGCCACCACGCGCGATTTCGTCGCCATTCCCTCGACCCGCGGCGCCGAAGGGCCTTGCCAGGACATGATCGGCGACCTGCTGCGGCAGCGTGGCTACGAGGTCGACGATTGGCATATCGATCCCGGCGAGCTGAAGGATCTGCGCGGCTTTGGGCCGATCGAGCATGATTTTTCCAGGGCGCGCAGCGTGGTCGGCACCTATCGGCCAGCGAGCAATGCGGGAAAATCTCTGATCCTGCAGGGACACTGCGACGTCGTGCCGGCCGGCCCGCTCGCCATGTGGGAGACGCCCCCATTCTCCCCAGTCATCAGGGACGGCAGGATGTATGGCCGCGGTGCCTGCGACATGAAGTCGGGCACGATCGGCGCGCTCTATGCGCTGGATGCGATCAAGGCGGCAGGCTACAGGCCGACCGCGCGTATCCACGTCCAGTCCGTGATCGAGGAGGAGAGCACAGGTGTCGGCGCTCTCTCCACTCTGCAGCGCGGCTATCGAGCGGACGCCTGTTTCATTCCCGAGCCGACCGGCGGCAAGATGGTGCGTTCGCAGGTCGGCGTGATCTGGTTTCGGCTGAAGGTGCGCGGTTTCCCCGTGCATGTGTTCGAGGCCGGCGCGGGCTCGAACGCGATCACGGCAGCTTATCATCTGATTCAGGCCGTCGAGAAACTCGAAGCCGAGTGGAACGAGCGCGCCAAGCGCGATCGCCATTTCAAGGATCTGGTTCATCCGATCAATTTCAATCCCGGCATCATCAAGGGCGGCGACTGGGCGTCCAGCGTGCCGGCATGGTGCGATGTCGATTGCCGGATCGCGATCCTGCCTGGCTGGTCGGTCGCGGACGCGCAGGCTGAAATCCTCGCCTGCGTTGCCAACGCCGCGCGCGATCACCGCTTCCTCTCCAACAACCCGCCGCAGGTGGAATGGTCGGGCTTCCTGTCAGAGGGCTATGAATTGAAGGATTCGGCCGCGCCGGAAGCGGCGTTCGGCAAGGCATTCAATGCGGTCTATGGCGGTGCCGTCGAAGACCTCGTCTTCACCGCGCTGACCGACACCCGGTTCTATGGCTTGAACCACAACATCCCGAGTCTCTGCTTCGGCGCGAGCGGCGCGGCGATGCATGGCTTCAACGAATATGTCGATCTCGAGTCCTTGCGCAAATCGACCAAGGCCACGGCGCTGTTCATCGCCGAGTGGTGCGGGATCGAGAAGGCCTGAGCGGGATCAGGCAGGCTTCGGCCACAGTGCGGTGACGATCGCATCGAGCCCGTCGGTCAGTGCGGCGGGCCCGGGCTGCAGGATCAGCGGCGACTTGATCTCCACGATACGATTGTCGCGAACCGCCGGAATTTCATGCCAGCCCGGCCGCGTTCGAATTCTGTCGGGCACGACTTTCTTGCCGCACCATGACGCCAGGATCACGTCGGGCGCAGCCGCGCGAACCGTATCCGGCGAGACGATACGCTCCTTGGCGGCTCGCCGACCGCGCAGCTCGGGCAGGATGTCCTCGCCGCCCGCGATCTCGATCAGTTCGGAGACCCAGCCGATTCCCGAAATCAGCGGATCGTCCCATTCCTCGAAATAGACTCTTGGCTTCGGCAAAGGGCGCGGTGTGGAAGCGATGAATGCAAGGCGCTGCTCAAAGCTCGTTGCGATTTGCCCGGCGCGCTCGCTCGCGCCGACCAGCGCACCCAGCGTGCGGATCATTGCCAGGATGCCCGCAATATCGCGCTGGTTGAAGGCGTGGACGGTAACGCCCGCGCGCACCAGTTCGGCGACGATATCGGCCTGCAGGTCCGAAAAGGTGAGAACCAGCTCCGGTTCGAGCGCCAGAATTTTCGGAATGTCCGCCGAGATGAATGCCGACACCCGCGGCTTCTCGCGCCGGACCTGCGGCGGCCGGACAGCGTAGCCGGAGACGCCGACAATACGGTCCTGCTCGCCGAGCAGATAGAGCGTCTCCACCGTCTCCTCGGTGAGGCATACGATGCGGCGGGGAGGGAAGTGGGGCATGGCCGTCATATGCAGAATGGCGCCGAGCTTGTCACCATGGCCATTACCTCCGACGTCATTGCCAGATTTACCTGAGCGCTCCATCCTCATGGCAGATCGCACAACAACGGGAGGAGCCATGACTCCGGAAAAAATGTCGCCGCTGGAGAAAATCCAATCGATGAAGATGCCTTTCGCGGAACTGAAGGGTGTCACTTTCACCGCGGCCGACAAGGAGCGGGTGGTGGCGCGCATGCAGGTGAGGGCCGATCTGTGTACCCTCAACCGCACCATTCACGGCGGAGCCATCATGGCGTTCGCCGATTCCGTCGGCGCCGCCGCGACCGTCATCAACCTGCCTGAAGACGCCAAGGGCACCACCACACTCGAAAGCAAGACGAACTTCATCGGTGGCGCAAAAGAAGGAACGACGGTGATCGCCACCGCGACGCCCGTGCATCGCGGCCGGCGCACTCAGGTCTGGCAAACAAGGATCGAAACCGAAGACGGAAAGCTGGTCGCGCTCGTCACCCAGACGCAGATGGTGCTCGTATGACTACGGGTTTGCAAATTTGTTAACCATCTCATTGCGGTACGCGTCGATATTCAACCTGGATGCGTCTTGAATTCCATGTTGCGATGCACAATATTATGGAGGTTCTAGGGATTCGACGCCTCCTCGAGGGATGCCAAGAGGAGCTTTGACTATGCCACACCAAGACACGTTCCACCCGCGGCCGGGCTTCGGCTATGTGCGGACGCTGAGTCAGCACGAGGAATTGCCGCTTCTGCGCGATCATCTGTTGCGGCTCGATTTGGAAAGTCGCCGCGATCGCTTCAACGGCTTCCTGGATGACGGCTTCATCGAACGCTACGCCGAGAAATGTGCGAACGACGGCACCGTCATCGTTGCCTATATGGAAAACGGCATGGTGCGCGGCGCGGCTGAGCTACATCCGCCAGAGCAATCTGACGACGCGCTACCGGAAGTCGCTTTCAGCGTCGAACCCTGCGTCCGGCGGAGGGGAATCGGCAGCGTCCTGTTCAAGCGTTTGATCTCGGAGGCGCGCTGGCGGGGTTACCGGAGGCTTCGTGTGACGACAGGCGGCCAGAATCACGCGATGCGCGCGCTCGCCAGCAAGTTCGGTGCGCATCTGGTGTTCCGCCATGGCGAGTCGACGGGAATCATCGAGATCAAGCCGCCCTCGCAGACGGACATCGCGAAGTTCGCGGTCGATGCGCCGCTGGCCGCCGCGCGTGCCGTGCTGAATCTGCAGCGCGCCTGCTGGAAGCTGCTTTCCGGGATGAATGGAATGGGAGGCGCGGCTTGACGCGCCGCTCGCGCCAAGCTGCCGCCAGGAGAGCTTAAAAGCAGGAGAGCTTAAGGCGTAGAGCTAACTCAGGAGAACTCAACTGGAGTTTGAGGAGGACTTGAAGAGAACTTGGCGGCCGAGTGCCGTCAGGTGCCGGTGCGCTTATCGGTCGCGAATCTCCGCACCACGCGTCGCTCGACCACCACCGCACGCTGCGCGCCTTGCTCTCCAGCGATCACTCGCGTGGTGGTGCGCGGGTTGACGCGGGCCTGCTTCTTGATCTCGGCGAGAACGATGTCGAACGGCATTCCCATCAGCGCCGCGGCAATTTCAGCCTGCCCTTGCTGATCGTCGGTGATACCAACCGCGGCGAAAATCGCCTCGTCCAGCGTTGGCGGATCCCGCCGAACGCGACGCGATCCATATTTGGTATCCCATTCTTCGCTCATCGGAGCCTCTCATTTGGTCCCGGTTACGTAGGCGGCCGGTTGTTGCGTTGCAATACGAATCTGGTGCGACAATCCAGCCATGCGTTCACCATTTCCACAGTCGTTGTGCCGATCCTGTCACAGTGCTTTGACGGGGTTTCCAGCTCAGTCTGCCGGTCACAGAGCACCAACGACCGATGCGGGTTCTACCGCTTGCTGGGGCCAACGCTTCAGCGCGGCGCGGCCCGCGTCGGTCAGTTCGTACACGCCGCGCTCGGTGCGATCGAACCAGCCATAGACGTTGTGCAGAAGAATCTTGCCGGCGTCCGGCATCTCCAGACGAAGGTCGCGAACGCGCCGCGGTCCTTCCGATAGCGCCGAGGCGCAGGCCAGCGCCTGCTGGCGATAGGCCGTCATGATCGGTGCGCGCGTGCTGCCGCCAAGCGCGGGATCGCCGATACGCCGCTGATGCTCGGCAACGAGACGGGAACGCTTCTTCTGATCGCGGCGCGGGCTGGCCGTGGGCGGCTTGACCAGAACCTCGACGTCGCCGCGGCCGGTCACGCCCAGCATGCCGAAGCCGAGGCGCCGGCACAGATTGCGATAGCGCGCGTCGCTCTCACGGCCCTTGCCGTTGACAGACATTTTGGCAGCCAGCCAGACCTCGTCGCAGGCGCCGGCGCGATCGACGGCCTGCAACACCAATTCCAGATTGAACGAGAGTTTCAGCTCTCCGACGACGACAATGGGCGGGTCATCGCCGCTGAGCGCCACGAGGTCGCAGCCGCCGATCTCGCCCTTGACCGTGAAGCCGAGCTTTTCGAGAAAGCGTTTGACGGGCAGATAAAGCGCGGTTTCCACGCGGGCTCCGGGGCTGCGACTCAGTGCCGGCAAGTTTAGCGGATCGCGTGCCGCGTCGGCGGTAAGGATTTGATCACCGGCCGGGGCAGGGTCTATCCTGCGGGCGGGACACATTCAGGCGCGATCAATGCCGCGACAAGCAGGAGCGTGGGCCACTTCACGCGGTCGGGATTGGGAAACCTGTCCAGTTGTGAGGCGGGCCACATTCATGAACCGCATTGCTATGCAATATGAGAGCGAAGGACGGTTGTTTGCTGACTGAAGGCGCGAAGTCGGAAAGCCATGTTGAGGGGACTTTTCAGGGTCGACATGTCCACCGCGGACGGGACGCGCCGCGGCGTGGTCTATTGCTATGACGACAAGGTCCTTGGCGGAAATTCGGTTTACGGCTTCATCGGCACCCAGCGGCCGTCGGACGACGGTGAAATCGCGGTCGAGATTCAGACCAGGCGGCATAATTCCGATCCGTATTTCCAGCCGCTGCTGAAGGCGGACGAAGTCAGCGTATCGCTGAGAGGCAGAGCGGAGGGCGAGCGCGGCCACTACCGCTTCCAGGGGGCCGTCGCCCAGCTACCCGGCGTTCCCTTCCACGTGACGATCGAACCGATCAGCGAAGCCGCCGCGCCTCCGGTTCCCCCGTATATTGCGGGCGGCATCAGCAACGGTCTCTATTCGGTCCATATCCAGATGCTGGACGGCGTCGACGGCGACAGCACCGGCACCATGGTCCTGCATGACGGAAAAATCCGCGGCGGCGATGCGTTCTTTTCCTATGTCGGCTGCTACAAGAGCGCGAACGGCCGGTGGCGAGGCGAGATCATCAACGGTGAACATACGTCGTGCCAGGGGCAGCGGCGGGCGCTGTTCGGCGGCTATGAGGTCGGCATCGGCTTTTCCGGGACCTACACCGACCACGGCGCCGTCGCCGAGGCGGTCGCACTCGCCGGCAAGCGCAGCATGCGCTTCAGCGCCGTTCTGAAGCGGATGGCGGACGGCTAAAGCATGCTCCGGAAAAGTGTGAAGCGGTTTTCCCTTAGCTAACAAACGCGGAACGCGTTTGCGCGGAGATCATGCTCAATCAAAGAGCTAAAGCGCGATGATGATTCAACCTGATCTCATCGCGCTTTGGCCTAAACGCGTCCGGCGACGGGGATCAGCGCTCCAGTGACTGCGCTCGCAGCGTCGCTCGCCAGAAACAGGATCACCTCCGCGAGCTCCAGCGGCTGGACCCAGTTCGAGAAATCTGCCTTCGGCATGCTCTTGCGATTGGCTTCGGTGTCGATGATCGAGGGCAGCACCGCGTTCACCGTGACCTTGCCCTTCCATTCGGCGGCGAGCGCCTCGGTCAGGCGATGGACTCCTGCTTTCGAGGCGGCATAGGCGCCCATGCCGGGACCCGCCTGCAGCGCGCCGATCGCGCCGATATTGACGATGCGTCCCGCGTTCGAACTCGCCAGGTGTGTCAGCGCCGCCCGCGAGGCGTTGAGCGCGGTCAGCACGTTCAGGTCATGCATCCGTTGCCAGGTCTTGTCGTCGCCGTCCGCCACCATCTCGAATGCGAAGCCGCCGGCGATGTTGATCAGGACATCGAGCCGGCCGAAATGTTGAGCCGCCGCATCGATCGCCTTCTTGGCCTGCGCCGGGTCCGACAGATCGACGCCGCCGAGCTCGAGACGTTCAGGCGTTGCGGCGAGCTGAGACGGTGCATGGTCGATGCCCGCGACCTTCGCACCCCGCGCCATCGCGGTCTCGGCGACGACCCTGCCCAACGCCCCCAGCGCCCCGGTGATGACGATGACTTTTTCCTTCATTCCGTACTCTCCTCTGTGCGTCAGGGCGGTGGGCACACACTATCGCTGGTGGGAAATGACTTGCAATGGTGCCGGGTTCCGCGTTGGAATACGCGAAACTCGTCCGTTCGTTTGCAGGGGGAGGACTCGATGACCGATGCCGTGCCGCGACCTTGCGCCACCCACTCCGATCTCGTCGCGTTCAAATATCCTCTTCCAAATTTGTCTGAACGCCTCAAGCAGTCCCGCAAGATTAAGATCGTGGCGATCGGCTCGTCATCGACCGCGGGCGTAAACGGGGTAATACCGTATCCGCACAGGCTCGAACTTTTGCTGCGAAACCGCCACTACGGTCGAATGATTGACGTCATCAATCGTGGAATCAGTGGCCAGGAATCCCCGGAAGAGTTGTCGAGGCTCGAATGCGACGTCATTGCCGAAGCGCCTTCACTAGTGATCTGGCAGGTTGGAACGAACGCAGTTTACCGCAAGGTGGATTATAATTTTGATGCGGTTCAGCAAGCGATTGCAGTAGGCCTCGATTGGCTCGCGAGGCGAACGGACGTGGTGCTGATGGACCTGCAATATACCAAGGCCATCGTGGACCACGTTGATCTTGCCGAGGACATCGAAAAACGGATCCAGTCGGTCGCCGACGTTGCCAAGATCAACGTCTTTCACCGATGGTCACTGATGAAGCGTTGGGTCCAGGACGGCATTCCGCTTTCGGAAATGGACGATGGTGTCGATCCGCACCTTCACACCAGCGATTGGGCAACCCGCTGCATTTCAGCGGCGCTTGATGACGCCATGGCGGCTGCTCCTCCGCTGCCCTCGGCATAACTCACGATTTCGCTAAAATTGTCCGGAGTTCTGTAAGCGGGTGGCAGAGCGGTTCGGTTATCCTGGCGTCCCTCAAATTAACGGGGATGGAGTGCACCGCCATGAGACACCTGCCTGACCATGGTTTGCCGCTCGTTCAGCTCAAGGAACAGCGGCGCGACCTGGTCGTCGCCCTGCAAAATCGCAACGGCCCGATCAGTGGCTGGGAGCTGATGCAGATCGCAGCCGTTCAGCAGGCGATTTCCGCGTTCGAGGAGGTGATCGCCGATCTTGACGCGGAAGCCGAGATGGACGTTGCAGCCTGACGGTGCGGATATCGATCGCCGCGGCCCGCCTGGGCCGCGTTGCGTGGCCGATCAGGATTGCAGATAGCGCTCTCTAAGAGCCGCGCGTTCGCGGGCGCCGAGGCTCAGGCCATCGCGGAAATAGCCTTCGAGATCGCCATAGTCGGCGTGGATGGCATCGAGGCCGGCGGCGAGAAACGACGACTCGACCGATCCGATCGCCTGCCGGACATCGTCGGGCAGGTCGTTACTGGCCGAAGGATCGCGCCGATAAAAGCGGTTGGTCAGCAGATAATCGTCGGCGATCACGTCGTCCGGCACACCGAGCGCATGCAGCAGCAGCGCGCAGGCAAAACCGGTGCGGTCCTTGCCCGCCGTGCAGTGGATCACCAGCGGCGCGCGCTCTTCCACGAGATGCGCGAATAGTTCGCGGAAACTGTGCGTGTTCTGTCGCACATAGTTGCGGTAGGAGTCCCGCATGATCTCCATCGCGTCCTCCGCCGACAGCGAACTGGCCGCGAGGCGCGCGCGCAACGCTGCGACCACGGTGGGCTCGATCGGCAGCGAGTGAACGGTGATGGTTTCAACGCCGCAGACGGCCACGGCGCGTTCCTCAACGCCTCGAAAATCGAAGGCGCTGCGCACCCCGAGAGTCCGGACGATATCGATATCGGCGGCCGTGAGATGACCGAGATGATTGGAGCGGAAGATCTGCCGCCAGCGGACGCTGCGGCCATCGCTCGTCGGATAGCCGCCGAGATCGCGGAAGTTGCTGGCGCCTTCGAGATTGAGGTGGCGGGCCGGAGAATCTGACATGCGAGCCGAGCTTAAGCCAATGTCTGCGGCGGAGGAATGACATTGATGGGCGGGGCGTCGCGTCTACCCGGATCATGAAGGTGCATCAAAAAAGGGCCGAAACGATTTTCGTTTCGGCCCTTTTTCGGTCCGCAAGGACCTCGAGATTTTGGCGCGCCCTTCGCTTTGGACCAAGCATCAGCGCTCCCAGGCCGGCTTGGCTTCGTCGATCGCTTCCTGATGATACCAGCTGCCGCTGCAGACGGTCTCATACACCACAGGCTCTGACCTGCGCTCGCTCGCGGGCGTGGTCTCGCCATGTCGGCGACCGCCGAGAGCCGCACGGCCCCCGGCCGGGAATTGATAGATCTTGGCTGACCCGTGATTCAAACTCGTGTTCATCGCAACTCTCCTTGAGTCGGAACGGCTGACGCTGATCGTGCGCCCAACTCGTTCTCTTGTGGTTACCAAGCTGGATATCGTCCGGTGCCCTCGACAATGCAATGTGATGAAAAGAAAATCATCTTCTGTCTAATTTGTGAGCATTACGGGGTTTGCTTTCTGTGGGGCATCGCGCGGATGATTAACGCTTGAGCCGATCCGAAGGTTGCGCGTACAGGGCGAGGTGGCCTGCGAAAGTTACCGGCGGGTGGCGCGCCTTTCATCGTGAAGCCGGGGGCATGCCGAGGCTGCTGCAGAATCAAGCGGATTCTCGACGCCCAAACGAGGTCGCGCCCCGCAAAACTGTAGCCAAAGCCGCGCGGCTATGTCGCACCCCGGAGAATTACTGGCGGCACGATCCTGGAAGGTTAGAGGGGTTGCCGCAGTGCAGCGGCTGGCATGTTAAATGCTTTATGACAGGCGGCCGATCGTGGCCGGGTAGGTGTGGACGAACCGATATTTCCGGTTTCCCACTTTTCGAAATATAACTGAGAGGCTCAATGACGAAATACAAGCTCGAGTATATCTGGCTCGACGGTTATACGCCGGTGCCGAACCTGCGCGGCAAAACGCAGATAAAAGAATTTGCCTCCTTCCCGACGCTGGAACAGCTTCCGCTCTGGGGTTTCGATGGCTCCTCCACCATGCAGGCCGAAGGCCACAGTTCGGATTGCGTGCTGAAGCCCGTTGCCGTCTATCCGGACGGCGGCCGCACCAATGGCGTGCTGGTGATGTGCGAAGTCATGATGCCCGACGGCAAGACGCCTCACGCGTCGAACAAGCGCGCGACCATTCTCGACGACGCCGACGCCTGGTTCGGCTTCGAGCAGGAATACTTCTTCTACAAGGACGGCCGTCCGCTCGGCTTCCCGTCCGCCGGCTATCCCGCGCCGCAGGGCCCGTACTACACGGGCGTCGGCTACAAGAACGTCGGCGATATCGCCCGCAAGATGGTGGAAGAGCATCTCGACCTCTGCCTCCATGCCGGCATCAACCATGAAGGCATCAACGCAGAAGTCGCGAAGGGCCAGTGGGAATTCCAGATTTTCGGCAAGGGCTCCAAGACCGCCGCTGACCAGATGTGGATGGCCCGCTACCTGATGCTGCGCCTGACCGAGACGTATGGCGTCGACATCGAGTTCCACTGCAAGCCGCTCGGCGATACCGACTGGAACGGCTCCGGCATGCATGCCAACTTCTCGACCAAATACATGCGCGAAGTCGGCGGCAAGGAATATTTCGAGAGCATCATGGAGGCCTTCAAGGTCGCCCGTGCCGACCACATCGCTGTCTACGGCCCGGACAACCACATGCGCCTGACCGGCAAGCACGAGACGGCGTCGATCGACACCTTCTCTTATGGTATCGCCGATCGCGGTGCCTCGATCCGCGTGCCGCACTCCTTCGCCAACAGCGGCTACAAGGGCTATCTGGAAGATCGCCGCCCGAACTCGCAGGGCGACCCATACCAGATCGCTTCGCAGATCCTGAAGACCATCTCGACGGTTCCGACCGGCGCGAAAGCCGCCGCCTGATCTCCTCCAAGACCCGGGGGTATCCCGGGGGCTGCCATGATCCGCCAGAGCGTTGCCGTTCTGGCGGATCATTTCATTTCGGCATGCAGATGAAGCCGTTTTCCCTCACTGCGAAGCGGGCTAGATAATGCCCGCGCCACCAGCCGGGGACAGGCTTTGTTCGGGGGCTTTTATACTGTCAGGTTCCAGCTCAACGAGGCGGTGGGGCGCAGCGTGATGTACGCGCGCGCCGGAAGGATGCTTGGCGGCAATTCCGGCTTTGCGCATATTGGCACCTATGAGGACAGTGGCGGCGGCGAGGTCGCGGCCGAGGTCAGGACCGTGCGCCACAATTTCGATCCGGCCTATGCGCCGCTGGCGGGCACCGACGACGCGACTTTGCATGCCAGCGGCAAGCCCGAGGGCGATGTCTACCGCTTCGAGGGTGGACTAAGGGAAGTGCCGGGCGCGATCTTCAGAGCGGTGATGACGCCGGTCGAGGAGCAATTGATCCCGATCGCCGGTGCGGTCGGCGATGGAGGCATCGTCAACGGCCTCTATTCGATCCACATACGCATGCTTGACGGCGTAGAGGGCGGGCTGACCGGGGTGATGCTGCTCTACGACGGCCGCATTCTCGGCGGCGACGCATTCTTCTATTATCTCGGGACCTACAGCTCCGAGAACGGCCGCTGGAAAGGGCAGATCCTCAATCAGGAGCACACGCCGGCCAATGCCGAAAATCTCCTGTTCGGCGGCCGCGAGGTCGGCATCGGCTTTTCCGGCACCTGCGACGGGGAGGGCGCGCGACTGGAGGCGACCGCGCTTGCCGGCAAGCGCAGCCTGCGCATGACGGCCGAGCTCAAGCTGATGCGACGGGCATAGCAAGGACGGGGCGGCGATGGAGAACGTCATTCGTGTGCTCTCGACGCTCGCGCTGAAGGGTGCGATGTCCGGGCTTGCCGACCAGTTTCAGGCGGCGATGGCAATGCGTATCGATGCCGATTTCGCACCGACGGTCGGGCTCTTGGAACGGCTGCGCAAGGGCGAGGCGGCTGATATCGTCATCCTTACGCGCGAGGGGCTCGACGAACTCGTTGCCGAAGGTGCCGTGGCCGCCGACGGCAAGGTTGACCTCGCGCGCTCCTATGTCGGCATCGCCGTGAAAGCCGGCGCTCCTCATCCCGACATCGCGACCAAAGAGACGTTTTGCAAAGCCCTCCTTGGTGCGCGATCGGTCGCCTATTCGCGGATCGGCGCCAGCGGCATCTATTTCGCCGGGCTGATCGAGCAGCTTGGGATCGCCTCCGACATCAACGCCAGAGCCGTGATCGCCGCGGGTTTCACGGCCGAGAGGCTGATCACGGGCGAATCCGACCTCGCCGTGCAGCAGATCAGCGAACTAAAGCAGGTCCCGGGCGTCGAGATCGTCGGTCCCATCCCCTACGCGCTGCAAACGCCTGCGGTGTTTTCGGCAGGGCGGATGATGGCGTCCGGGCAACCAGCCGCGGCCAACGCACTGCTGACGTTTCTGTCCTCGCGCGAGGCCGCACCGGCGCTGCGCGAGTCCGGGCTCGAGCCTTGAATTTGTCCGCGCGCCGACGCAACCTTAACTCATGACCATCTGGCTGCCCCGGCTGACATTCGTCGCGTTCGTTGTTGCAATTGCACCGGCGCTTGCTCACGCGCAATCGGCAGATCTCGTGCTGTGCGACCGGCTGGCCGCCGATCCCGCCGATCCCGATAAGCCGGCCGATGTCAAAGGCGTCGCCGACGTGACGCCATCGGACGTCTCGACCGCGATCAAGTTCTGCAGGCAGGCTGCGAGCGGATCACGCCGCGCGATGTATCAGCTCGGCCGCGCCTATGCCGCAAATAATCAGATGCCGGATGCGATGGCCGCCTGGCGCAAGGCCGCCGACAAGGGCTCTACATCGGCGATGGTCGAGCTCGGCGTGCTCTATGGCACCGGCGCCGGCGTCGCCAAGGACGAGGGACAGGCGCGTAGATTATTCGAGCGCGCGGCCCAGGCCGGCAATCCGCGTGGCATCAGCAATCTCGCCGCGCTCGGCGGCGGCGGGGCGGCGGCCGATCCCGCAAAATCGCGCGAGCTGCTCGCAAAGGCCGCCGAGACCAACGCCGAGGCGCAATACCAACTCGGCATGATGCTGGCTGAAGGGACCGGCGGCGAGAAGGACGACGTGCGGGCACGTGTTTTGTTCGAAAAGGCAGCGGCGCAAAATCACCCTGGCGCGTTGGAGCGTATGGGGGCGTTTGCGCTCGAAGGTCGCGGCGGCGCAAAGGACAAGGACGCCGCCAAGGGTTATTATCAGCGTGCCGCCGCGCTCGGTGACGAGAACGCCAAAGCGGCGCTGAAGAAGATGGAATGTCCGTTCACGATCAAGGACAAGCGCGGCAATTTTGTCACTAACCTGTGCTTTTAGAGCATGATCCGGAAAAGTGTGTAGCGGTTTTCCCTTAGCTAACAAACGCGGAACGCGTTTGCGCGGAGATCATGCTCAACCAAACACCTAAAGCGCGATGACGATTCAACCTGATTTCATGGCGCTTTAGAGCGCGATGCGAAGATCGCGCTCTAGGTTTTTGATCGAGCATGATCTTTTCGCAAAATCATACCTCACGAGGTCCGGCATCTCCACCGTGATCGCTGAACCCGCTAAAATTCACAATTCTGTCACTGCCGGAATATTCCTTTTCGCGCGATGGAACATGGACCTAGCTCAATCATTTGCGGTAGCTGAGTTCGAATCCGGAGGGATCGATGTCCTTTGCATTGTTTGAAGGTGACGAGCGCCTGACGCGCAGCTTTCCGACCGAAGAAGAGGTCTGGGCGGCCGCCGAGCGCGCCGGCCTGGTCGACGTCGACGCTGACGGCAAGAAGAGACTTGAGGATCATCTGGAGGTCCGGCCCTGCGACGCGAGCCCCGATGAACGGACCGAGCCGGAAGCTCCCGATTCCGATCTTGTTTTTTCACGACGGACCTCAGCCGCCGGCTGACGTCACCCGCCATACCGTGTTGCCGACGTCGTCGGCAACCAGCAGGGCGCCTGCTTTATCGAGCGCCAGTCCGACCGGACGGCCGCGGGCCTGGTTGTCGCTGTTGAGAAAACCGGTCACGACATCCTGCGGCATGCCATTGGGCTTACCGTCGCTGAATGGCACGAAGATCACCTTGTAGCCGTTGAGCTTGTCCCTGTTCCAACTGCCGTGCTCGCCAACGAAGGCTCCGCCGCGATAGGTCTGCGGCAGATTGCTGCCTGTGTCGAAGACGAGGCCAAGCGGCGCGACATGCGAACTCAGCGCGTAGTCCGGCGGGATTGCCTTGGCGACGAGATCAGGCCGCTGCGGCTCGACGCGCGGGTCGACATGCTGGCCGTAATAGCTGTAGGGCCAGCCATAGAATGCGCCGTCCTTCACCGAAGTCATATAATCAGGCACGAGATCAGGCCCAAGCTCGTCGCGTTCGTTGACGACAGTCCAGAGCGCGCCGCTCTGCGGCTCGAATGTCAGGCCGTTGGGATTGCGCAGGCCGCTGGCGAAGATCCGCCACCGCCCCGTCGCGCGCTCAACCTCCAGGATGTCGGCGCGGTTCTTCTCCGCTTCCATGCCGTTCTCCGTGATGTTGCTGTTGGAGCCGACGCCGACATAGAGCAAAGATCCGTCCTTGCTGGCGACGAGGCTCTTGGTCCAGTGATGATCGATCGGGCCGCCCGGCAGGTCGGTGAGCACGGTGCCGGGTTCGGTGATCTTGGTCTCTCCCTCCTTGTAGGGATATCTGACGATCGCATCGGTATTGGCGACGTAGAGGTCGTTGCCAACCAGCGCGACGCCGAACGGCGAATTGAGATGGTCGAGAAACACGCTTTTCGTTTCCGGCACGCCGTCGCCGTCCGCGTCGCGCAACAGCGTGATGCGATTGCTCGGCCCGGTATCGCCGCCGGAGGTGACCCATGATTCCACCCATCGCGTGACGATGGTTTTCGGCCGCGTGATCGGATCGGCGTCCGGCGCCTTCGATTCCACCACTAGTACATCGCCATTAGGCAGCACGTAGATCGACCGCGGATGCTGCAGGCCCGTGGCCATGGCCTGGATCTTCAGTCCCTGCGCAACCGTCGGTGTTTCGTTGCCCTTCCAGCCGACCACGCGCGCCAGGTGCATCGGCGGCAGCAGATATTGCTGTGGCTCCGGCAGGGTCGGGTTCGGTCCGATTTCGGCCGCGGGATCGCCGCTTCCATCGTTACATCCTGCAAGAGCGAGCGTTGCACTGAAGGTGAGCACGAGGCCTGTGATGCGCCGGAGTTGGGATGATCGCGCGCTCATTTCACCACTCCCGCATCTTGACGATAGACCAGTCCCCGTCCGAGCCATCCCGTGATGGCAAGGATCACGACGACGATCGCGGACAGGATTAGTCCGGTGGGGACAACCGACGTCCAGGCATCCCGCGTGTGCACGAGTGCGTTGAAGAACGCGATCACGAGCGCCGCGAGGTTGCCGATCACATAAGGCCAGGCCGCTGCCCGGCTCCGGATCAGGCGGCCGCTGAGAAAGTCGAACAGGCCGGCGAGGGCCGCGAGCACGCCCATGATCACGCCGATCGTGAGCAGCCATGCGGAGAAATCGGCCCACATCATCTGTGCGGTCATGGCATAAGCGATGTCCGTCAGCAGCGCGCCGACGAAGCATACGATTGGAACCGGCACCAGCATCGGGTGGATGGGATGCCTCGCGATCTGCGCGGTAGCGCGCAGGTTCTCTTGAGCTGTCAAAGGAAAGGTCTCCGCATGTTGGCAATGATGGTTTCGTCCCGCTGGGGCGGTCTGGGATGGCTTTGACCGTGCAACTTGTTGGCGAAACAGGAATTTCCGCCACGCGGCAGAGTTCGCAACCATCGGAGGTGTTCAATCCAGGCTGCGACTTCCACAGGGCATAACGCGGAGGACCAGCAGATGGGGACTACCGGGACATTCAAAACGGCGTCAACGATCCAGCGTACCGGGTCGACGTAAAGCGAGCCTTCAATAGCAACCGGACACACTTCACGAGCCTGTGCGACCGCAGCCACGTGCGCCTGAGCCGTCGCCGAGTTCTTGCCGGAGGCGTATAGGCGGCCGCCGCCGTTGAACGAGCGAACCGGCGTAACCCGACGGAGCAGCGAATTGCGCGGGTGATGCGTTTACCCGAGCGGCCGGCCGTGGACGTGCGCTGGAACGCGGCGACGAAGATGCGGTTGTCATGACAGACGAGGACCCTGTCATGATCCGCAAACTGCAATCCGGCGAATACCGGCTCTATTCCCGCAAGGTCGATCCCAAGACGGGCAAGCGCCGCAATCTCGGCACGTTCAAGACGCGCGCTGCGGCAGAAAAGCACGAGCGCGCCGTGCAATATTTCAAGCGGCACTAGATATCGGCGGCCGGAACGGTCGCGTGGTATTGATGTCGGGCGAGGATAGGCATTCAGCCCAAGGAGCACTTCCACAGCCGCTCCGGATGGACTAAGAGCGGGCCGCCTCTCTCCATCTCACCAGTTCCCAACAGATGATCCGTCTCGATAACGTCAGCAAGCAAGTCGGCCACCAGATCCTCTTCATCGAAGCTTCCGCAGCCCTGCAAAGGGGCGAAAAGATCGGCCTCGTCGGTCCGAACGGGGCCGGGAAGACCACGTTGTTCCGCATGATTTCGGGGCAGGAGCCGCCCGACGAAGGACAGGTCGCGGTCGATCGCGGCATATCGATCGGCTATTTCAGCCAGGATGTCGGCGAGATGTCGGGGCGCAGCGCGGTGGCCGAAGTCATGGACGGCGCCGGTCCGGTCAGCGTGGTTGCCTCCGAGCTGAAGGAATTGGAAACGGCGATGGCCGACCCGGCGCGCGCCGACGACATGGACGACATCATCGCCCGCTATGGCGAGGTTCAGGCGCGGTTCGAGGAACTCGACGGCTACGCGCTGGATGGCCGCGCGCGTGAAGCCTTGTCAGGGCTCGGATTCAGCCAGGAAATGATGGACGGTGATGTCGGCGCGCTATCGGGGGGCTGGAAGATGCGCGTGGCGCTCGCGCGCATCCTGCTGATGCGGCCGGACGTGATGCTGCTGGACGAGCCGAGCAACCATCTCGATCTCGAAAGCCTGATCTGGCTCGAGCAATTTCTGAAAGGCTACGAAGGCGCGCTCTTGATGACGTCGCATGACCGCGAGTTCATCAACCGCATCATCAACAAGGTGGTGGAGATCGACGGCGGCGCGCTGACGACCTATTCGGGCGATTATGAGTTCTACGAGCAACAGCGCGCATTGAATGAGAAGCAGCAGCAGGCGCAGTTCGAGCGTCAGCAGGCGATGCTTGCCAAGGAGATCAAGTTCATCGAGCGCTTCAAGGCGCGCGCTTCGCATGCAGCCCAGGTGCAGAGCCGGGTCAAGAAGCTGGACAAGATCGAGCGAGTCGAGCCGCCGCGCCGCCGCCAGACGGTTGCCTTCGAGTTTCAGCCAGCGCCACGCTCCGGCGAGGACGTTGTCAGCCTCAAGAACGTCCACAAGGGCTACGGCACGAGGACGATCTATGAGGGGCTGGATTTCATGATCCGCCGCAGGGAGCGCTGGTGCGTGATGGGCGTCAACGGCGCCGGCAAGTCGACGCTCCTGAAGCTGGTGTCCGGCTCGGCCGAGCCGGATGACGGCACGGTTGCGGTCGGCGGCAGCGTCAAGATGGGCTATTTCGCGCAGCACGCGATGGATCTGCTCGACGGCGAGCGCACCGTGTTCCAGTCGCTGGAGGATGCATTTCCGCAGGCCGGGCAGGGCTCGCTGCGTGCGCTCGCGGGCTGCTTCGGCTTTTCCGGCGACGATGTCGAGAAAAGGTGCCGGGTGCTGTCGGGCGGCGAGAAGGCGCGGCTGGTGATGGCGAAGATGCTGTTCGACCCGCCGAACTTCCTGGTGCTCGACGAGCCGACCAACCATCTCGACCTCGCGACCAAGGAGATGCTGATCAATGCGCTGTCGGAATTCGAAGGCACGATGCTGTTCGTCTCGCACGACCGGCATTTCCTCGCGGCGCTGTCCAACCGTGTACTGGAGCTGACGCCGGAAGGCATCCACCAGTTTGGCGGCGGCTACACCGAATATGTCGCGCGCACCGGTCAGGAAGCTCCGGGGTTGCGGAGCTGAGCTTTCACGTCGCGCTCGTGAACAGCGACTTGCGGCGAGGTCAAGGCCGCGAGCAATGCAGGCGCGCATGGCGCGGCGCGTGCCGCTCGACTTGAAGCGGTGGAGAGCGCCGGATACGCTCCTTCAAAAAGGGGAGCGAAACAATCATGAAGCAGCTCAGGATCGGCGATATCACCATCGATGCGGTGATCGAGCGTGAAGGTCCGTGGCGTCGGCCGCAGGATTTCTTTCCGGCCTATGACGAGGCCGTATTCAAGCATCATTTAAAGACCATGGAGCCGGAGGTGTTCGACGCTGCGCGCGGCATGATGGTCATCACCTACCAGACCTTCGTGGTGCGCACGCCGCACCACACGATCCTGGTCGACACCTGCACCGGGGAGGACAAGGGCCACCCGCCGCCGTTCGATTTTCCCGGCAAGGAGCGCTGGCGCAATGAGCTGTTCGCGCTCGGCATCAGCTACGAGCAGATCGATTACGTCTTCTGCACGCATCTGCACATCGACCATACCGGCTGGAATACGACGCTTCGCGACGGGCGCTGGGTACCGACCTTCCCGAATGCTAAATATGTCTTTCACAAGAAGGAATATGCGGTCTGGGAAGAAGAGCACAAGAAAGGCGCCAATCCGCCCGGCACGGTGTTCCGCGACAACTGCCTGCCGATCGTCGAGGCGGGCCAGGCGCTCCTCGTCGATGATGACTATGCGCTCGACGACACCATCACGCTGACGCCGACGCCGGGGCATTCGCCCTGCCATTGCTGTGTCAACATTTTCTCGAAAGGCCAGCGCGCCGTGGTCGCCGGCGATCTCATGCATCACGCGATCCAGTGCCGCGAGACGGACTGGTCGGCGAAGCCCGACTGGGACCCGAAGCAATCGGCGGTTTCACGTCGCAAGTTCTTTGCCTCCGTGGCCGACACCGACACGCTGATCCTGCCGATACATTTCCCGACACCGACGGTCGGCCTGATCGAGGCGGACGGCGACCGCTTCGATTATCGCTTCAAGCGCGAGTAGGTCTACGGCTCGACGCACAGTGAGACGCGGTCGCCTGCAAAGCGTGTGATGGCGTACTCGATCGGGCGTCCGTCCGGATCGACGTTGACGCTTTCGGCGACCAGGACGGGCATGTCGAGGGGCTGGTGCAGCCGGTCGGCCTCGTCCGATGTCGGAAGGCGGGTCGTGATGTTGGTCTTGCGGCGTGTGTAGTCACCAATACCCGCGTGCCGCAACGCGGCCGTGATCGATTTGGTCGCTTGGAGTGCGTCGACGATATCCGGAAAGCGCGCCCGCGGAAGCCAGTGGTCGCTGGTCAGGATCGGCACGCCGTCGGCGCAACCGATGCACTCGGCGAGCACGACGGGCGCATGTTGTGCAAGCTCGAGATGGCGCGCGACATCCGCGCTCGCCGCGATCTCCGAGCAGGTCATAAGTTCGCGCGACGGCTCATAGCCTGAAGCCAAAAGATTGGCGCTGAAGCGTGTCCGTTTGCCGAGCTGATAGGAAATGGTCGGCTGGACGAAGGTCCCCCGGCCTTGCTGGATCGAGATGATCCCCTGCCGCTCCAGATCGGCCATCGCACGACGAATCGTCTGACGCGCCACTGTAAATCGCTTGGCGAGCTCACGCTCGGTGGGTAGCGGCTGGCCAATCGGGACCCGGCCCGCCCGGATGTCGTTCTCGATCGCGTTCCCAATCTGCCGCCAAAGCGTCAATCCCTCCCGACGGTGCAGCAGATCGCTCATCTCTCTAACTCTCCTGACGTCTATCGAAATGTCGGGGCCACATCCACGTCCTGAAAGGTTCGCTAATTTGTACCTATAGTCCAATCCATTCGGGCCGATGGGTGCCGGTTCGCGCCGACGCCGTCAAGCCAAAGAGGGGGGTTGGATATGCCGACTCGCGTTTGCTGATTTCCTGAACCGCGAGGGAGGGCGATGGGCGCGGCCGGCTGACGTCGGTTGTCGATGTCGCTCCGACCGTGCTGCAGCATCCGGGTCTTGAGTTCGTCGGGCTCGACGGCCGCACGCTGCAGGACGGTACCGGTGCGGGCGCTGAGCCGTCATTGCCCGGATGCTGATTTCTCAGCCTTCGGCAAAGCTGCTATGGTCGCTCCAAATTCAAAAAGCGGAGGAACGCCATGGACGCCATGACAGCGAAGGGCCACGACACCGCCGATACGCATTCCCATCTGGTCCGTCCCCAGGACATGGAGTGGCAGAAGACGCGCTTTCCGGGCTGTCAGGCGAAGACGCTGTTGTTCGAGCGCTCAACAGGGCTGATGACCGCCCTGATGCGGTTTGAGCCGGGCGCCGTGTTGCCCGACCATGAGCATGTCAACATCGAGCAGAGCTATGTGCTCGAAGGCAGCCTGGTCGACAAGGAGGGTCCGGCAGAGGGCATGACCTGCGGCAGAGGCGAGTTCGTCTGGCGCGAGGCGGGTAGCCGGCACGTCGCGTGGTGTCCCGACGGGGCGCTGATTCTGGCGATCTTCCAGGTACCTAACAAGTTCTTCGAGGCCGATGGCCGCGTCGTCGATGCGGCGGGACAGGATTGGGACGAGACCTGGGGGCACATCGGCAGCAGGAGTTGATCAGGAGTTGAATCTGTCGAAACGCAAAAGGCGGCCGAGCAGCCGCCTTTGTCTTTGTCGTTTCGTTTGAGGCGGGCGTGCTTACATGCCGCTTTCGCACTTCTTCATGAAGCTGGTTTTGGCGGCGCCGGCCAGCTTCTTGCCGTCGGAGCCGACGGCCTTGGTCTCGCAGGAATCCGCCATGCACTTCTTCATGAACGATGTCTTCGCGGCGCCCGCGAGCGGCTTGCCGTCCTTGCCCATGGCCTTGGTCTCGCAGGAATCCTGCGCAAAGGCTGAGCCGGCGGCGAAGGTGGCGACGATGGCAGCCAGGAATATCCGCTTCATCTGAGTTCTCTCCCTAAACCAAATCGAGATCCGCAGTGGAACTTGGAATCTCGACGAGATCAAGTTCCGTCGCGTGATTTCGTTCCGCGCATACCGATTTACACGCTATTTTCGAGTAGCGCCTTGAAATCGGCTCGCGCACGCTGCGCCTCGGCGCGCGCGGTGTCGGACGCTTCGGTGAGGCCGAAATAGCCGTGGATCAGGCCTTCGCCCACATGGTGCTTCACCGGCACACCGGCGGTCTTGAGCGCTGCCGCATAGGCTGCGCCTTCGTCGCGCAAGGGATCGAACCAGGCGGTGCAGACGATAGCCGGCGCGAGCCCTGCATGGTTCTTCGCCCGTAGCGGCGAGACACGCCAATCCGCCCCGTCGTTCTTGTCCGAGAGATAATGGCCGCAGAACCATTCCATCACGCTGCGCGACAGGAAATAGCCCTCGGCGTTCTCGCTGCGTGAGGGGAAGCGGGCGTTTTCGTCGGCGTCGGCGTAGTTTCCAACGACATCCGTCACCGGATAGACCAAGAGCTGGCCGGCAAGCGCAATGCCGGCATCGCGGCAGGCGATCGCGACCGCCGCGGCCAGATTGCCGCCGGCGCTGTCCCCGGTGATGCCGAGGCGTTTTGCGTCGCCACCGAACGCGCCGATACGGTTGGCAATATCCCGCACCGCGGCAAAGGCGTCCTCGAAGGCGCCGGGAAAGCGCACCTCCGGCGGACGGCGGTAATCGACAGAAATAACGACCGCGCCGAGCTCGAGCGCAAGCCAGCGCGCCTGCCGGTCATGGGTCTCGAGATCGCCGGCCACCCAGCCCCCGCCGTGGAAGAAGACGACCGTCGGCGATGTCCCCGACACGGCCCGATAGACCCGCGCGGCAAGCGGCCCGGCGCCGCCCCTGACTTCGATATCTTCCACACTTGCGACCGCCGGTGGCGGCATGGCCGCGCGACGGGCTTCCGCGAGGGTGCGGATCGCGTCGCGCGCGCTCTGTGGCGTCATCGTTCCGGGGTCGCGCAAGGGGAGCAGTGGAATGATCTCGGCAATCACGGGATCGAGCGGCTTCGTCATTTTGTCATTTCCCAAGGGTTGGATGCAGCAGCATAAGTTTCGTACACCGCGCGGGCAACCTGATGGCTTCGCGGCGACACATGTGGGTGGGCGACGAGGTGTCGCGAGCCCCGCTTGTGTGATCGCGCTAAGATCGCGACCTCGTCTTATTTGCCGTGCATGGGACTTGCTATGAAGAACATTGTCATTTGCTGCGACGGCACGGGAAATGAGATCAACGAGAACATCTCGAACGTCCTCAAGCTCTACCGATGCCTGCGCAAGACCGGCAAGACCGATCCGCCGCAGATCGTGTTCTATGATCCCGGCGTCGGCACGCTGGCGCGTCCGGATCCCTGGCGGAAAGTCTTGCAGGACACATTCGCCATTTTCGGGCTCGTCACCGGTTACGGTCTCGATGACAACGTCCTCAAGGCTTACGAATTCCTGGTCCGCAATTACGAGGACGGTGACGAGATCTTCCTGTTCGGCTTCAGCCGCGGCGCCTACACGGTCCGCCTGCTGGCCGGTTTCATTCACAAGGTGGGACTGGTCTGGCCGCAGCAGAGCAATCTGGCAGGCTCGGGACTCACCGCCTACAAGCAGTTCAGCAACGACGAGAGAGGTGGGGACGCTCACCGGCAGGAGGCGGAGACCGAGGAAGACCTGGGTCCCGCCACCCGCGACGACCAGGCCGCGCAGTTTGCGCGCATCGTCACGGTGAAATGGCCGACCATCAAGTTCGTCGGCGTCTGGGATACGGTGGCGAGTGTGATCGTGCCGCGGCCCGACCGTTTCTACCTGCCGAGCGTGCAGGTGCTGAGCTTCACCCGGCACAATCCGAGCGTGAAGATCTTCCGGCAGGCCATCGCGATCGACGAGCGGAGGCGGATGTTTCGGCTCGATCCATGGCGCGATCCACAGGTCTTCATGAAGAACCGTTTCAGCAAGACCAATAACGAGGAGCCGCAGGACATCCAGCAGGTCTGGTTCGCCGGCGTGCATGGCGACATCGGCGGCGGCTATCCGGAGGCCGAAAGCGGGCTATCGAAATATGCACTGATCTGGATGATCGAGGAGGCGGTGAAATATGGCCTTGCCGTCAATCGCCAGACGGTCAACCAACTCGCCTGGGGCAGGCAAAGAAAGGGCAGCCCGTTTCACTACGTCGCGCCGGACGTCCGCCAGGACGTACACGAGTCACTGTCGCCGGCTTGGCGCGCGCTGGAATATCTGCCGAGATCCGACAGGTACAAGGAATGGTCGGAGCGGAGGTCCTTGCTCGGATACTACATCCCGGACGCCGAGCCGCGCGTGATTCCGCACGACGCCTTGCTGCACGAATCCGTTGTCAGGCGGATGGAGGCGTGTCCCGGCTATCGACCGATCAATCTTCCTGCGACCTACCGTGTGGTGCCAATGGAGAGCGGACCCTCCGAGGCGCAATAGGCGGCACGCGAAATCGAAAGACTATCGGTTTAACGCAACCTCGCGAAACGAGGCGACGAGCGGCTTTTCGAGCTTGCCCTGCATGCTGCAAAGCACGCCATATGCGTCTTCGCGGCTCATCGGCGCCTTGTAGCGACGATCCTCGATCAGGGCTGAGAAAATGTCTGAAATGGTCAGGATCCGGACGATGTCGGAAATGCTCTTGTCGCACAGCGCATCCGGATATCCACTGCCATCGAGATATTCGTGATGGTGCCGGACCGCGTCGAGGACTTCGGCTGAGATGTCGTTTTCGTCCTTGAGGGCATCGTAGCCGGCGACCGGATGCGTTTCGATGATGGCGCGTTCCTGCGCATCGAGACGCCCTGGCTTGTCGAGGACCGCAAGCGGGATCGTCGCCTTGCCGATGTCGTGAAACATGGCGGCTGACGACAGCCGCTGCAGGTCGGCGCGCGCAAGCCCGAGGCTCAGGCCGAAGTCGATCGTGACGCCGGTGACCAGGAGACAATGCTGGTAGGTGCCTTCATGATGACGGCGGACGGTTACCAGCCAGTCCGACAGTCCATTCTCGGCGACATGATCCATGATCTTTTCGCCCGCTTGGAGCGTTCCCCAGACATCGATGGGCTTGCCCGCGGTCACGGCCGCGAAGATCGAGGCGATGGCGGTGGCGCCCATCTGGGCTGCGGCGGGCTCGTCGTCACTCGTCCCGGATCGCGAAGCGTCGTCGCCGAGGACCGATAGCAACCTCTTCTGGCTCGTCGTGCCCGTCAGTACGAGTGTCGCGCCCAGCGCATAGGCCTGGGAAATATTGAGGCGGGTAGGGTGATCAAGAAGAAAGATCCGCTTCGGCACGTTGGCCATGCTGTTAAGCGTCGCCCTGAGGGCCACAATCGTTTCCGGATCCCGGAGATCGACCTTGACGACCAACGCGTGACATTCCCTCCGCCGTTTGTTGACGGAGTCCAGCAGTTCGGATGTCACGTCGTGTGTAGATGCGAGCAAGGCCTCGACGTCGGATCGTCTCGCAGATGTATCGGCCAACACATGGACAAACATGTATTTCGATTTCGATTCCGTTGCGGCTGCCGTGTTTCGTGATGGGCGGCGTCTAGCCTGCCTTTTGCGCGTTAGTTGTAGGTGTCTTCTTCTTCGAGCCCCTTTCTGCGATGAAGCGAACGCCGACGTCGGATCCGTCGATCCAGATCAGTTCGCAACGGCGAAATGCGAGACCGGTGGAGGACAGAAGCAAAAAGAATTCACGCGCCCGCAGCACGTCGGTCGAGCCTTCGATCTTGAGCCTGGCTCCCGTCTCGGACACGTCGAGAAGCGAGGCGCTTCGTCGCCATGTTCCGTCGGCTCCCATCAGGTTCACCAGGCGCTTGTGTTCAAATTTGACCCGGGGAGACTTTCGGCTTTCCCAATTCATCAATCAAACCCTTACTCACTAAATAAATCCTTACCGGACGAAAACTATTCGCGACCTATTGCGATTGCGCGGATGAACGGAGCGAGGTGCCTGAGCGGATCATCCATTGCGCGTTGGAAAGGTAGAGCTTTTCAAACTGCTCCTTTGCGCGCTCGAGGTCCTTGATGGATGGTGACCGAACGTTCCGGCTGGAAATGATGGCTAAGGTCGTCGGCCAGAGCAGACGCGATGCGCGACAGGCGACGACAAGGTCTTCCCAGCCGTCCTCTTCGATGAGCGCCTCGATGGTTTCGATTGCGGCGCCGGATAACAGGGACAGGGCCGCGACGAGATTTGTATATTCGCGCCGAACGGCGAAACGATTGACGGTCGAATCGTTCAACTTGCCGGCCTTGCTCAGTGTCGCGACGTTGGCCCGCGCTTCGGCGTAGACCGCTGATTTCAGGCATCTTGGCGCAAATCTGTGAGCCGGCATGATCAAGTGCGGTGCGGATCTTCCGCCGCAGTTTCGGAGGGGCGGTGGCCAGAAGGCGTAACCGGAGCGGATCGTCGGCGTTGGAAAGCAGCTTGGCCAGCAGCGCGGGAGATGTGTCGGGTCTCAGCGCCAGCAGCTCGACGAGATCGCGGTCGTGTTCGGCGAGGCAAGCCAATTTCGATAGGCTGCTTTCGGAGAAGCCTGCGCCTGGGTTCCTCGCAAGCGCGCGGCAGATCTCGATATCGCGGCGGCGAACGAGCGCGTCCGTCAGGTTTTCCTTGGGCGCCAGGCGCGAGCACATCGCAAGAGCGTGCTGTTTGCCGCAATCGATCGCGATTGCGGCCAACTCGTAATCGGACAGCGTCTCGCAACGGAGAAGCACGGGAATGGCGACCGCGGGCTCGGCATGGCGAGCAAGCCGACGGGCAGTCTGCTTCGGTGTGTCGGGCAGATCGGAGATCGCGTCGGCAAGCCGGGCAAGCGCGTCGGTGTCGACGCCGTTCATGAGACGCAGGAGTATGTCGTCGAACATGTCGAGCTGCCTGCTGCCAAGCCGATGGCTGTTGGCGATCAGCAGATGAGTGACTTGGCGTAAGATGCGGGCTCGGCTTTCGACGGAGCCGCCCGTTACCGCGGCCTCGATTTCGGCGGCGATCAAATCGGTTGAAGCGATTGCCGTCATGAGCAGGCGTCCGTCCCAGTAAAACTACCCCTCTGAGGTGATTTCACGCGGGAAAGATTAATTCATTTGATAGGCGCTGCACCGATCGGGTGCTATTCTACCCAGACACTAAAATAAATCGTACCGAAACTCGGCAGAACGAGAGATCGCCAATTGGCGATGGTCTTTTGACTGCATCAAGCCTCCCTGTGTTGCGTTTGCGTCTCGCGCAGCAGGTCGGCGAATCCGTGCGCACGATGCGGTGTTGCGATACACGGGGCTGAGCCTGCACCCGCTATTGCGTTTGAGGCGCCTGTGGCTGGTCCGTCAGCGGCTTGTGACCGGGACCCAAAGTGTCAGGGCCCGTGCGCTGGCGTTCGGCTTCCGAAGCTTCCCGCGCGCAGTTTGGCGAGACGCCGTCAGAAACGATCGCCAAGTCGCGTTGAATAAGTTGCGTTGAACGGCGTCAGCTCCGACCTCCGTGCGGCCGGCGGTCGCGGGCGCCATGTCGGGCTTGCTGTGCGACGGCTTTCGGCATCTCGGCACACGCCGTGACCAGCGCCGGTGAAAGGCCCAGCACGATCAGGAAAGGATAGGCCGAATAAAGGACTTCGGCGATCAGCGCCGGGATGCCCGAGAGCATCGTGCAGCGCAGCGCCAGCAGGGCCAGACTTGCAATCCAGAGCGGCACGATCCACCGCTCGGTCTGCGGCGAGCCTTTCGGCAACGGGATACCCAAGGCGGAGCGCAAGAAGATCGCTGTGACGGCGGAGAGGCAGCCGACGAATAGCCCGATGGGACCGAGCCAGTAGATCGCGGTCAGATCGCCAAACGCATAGAACTGCGTGAGGATCGCGGTCGCCGGAAAGCAGATGCCCGCCATGATCAGGCCGGCCCAAGCCAGAAGGATCAGGGCAGTGTGTACGCTTTGCGCCAGGCTTCGTTCGGGCATGATTGCCTCCGCTTGGGACAATTGGTCCCGGCCGCTTCAGGGCCGGTTCGATGGTACGTCCGATCCTGTTCGAAGTTTCATCTTCGGTCTATGACCTCAACGATTCCTTTCACGATGTCTTCATTTCGCCGGACTATTCGCTGCCTACGTGTAGACACCAGCGATGCGACCTCTGGCAATCCGGGCGGACCCGGATTTGTTCCCGTCGTCGGACACCGTGATGCGCGTCTCATTGCGCTTCGGTGATGTCGATCACAATCTTGCCCTTCGCTGATCCATCTTTTTGCGCAACATGGGCATCGTCAATGTTGCTTAGCGTGAATTTCCTGGGATCGAGGCGCACGGAGAGCTTGCCGGCCTCGATGAGCTTTGCCGCCTCGCGCATGATGTCGCCATGATGGGCGCGGCCTTCGCCGCTCAGGAGCGGCAGGAGCGTGAAGATGCCGGAATAGGTCGCCCCGCGGAACGACAACGGGGCCAGCGCATGGCTGCCCCAGCCGAGCGCGCTGACGACATGGCCGTAGCGGCGAACCGCGCCGAAGGAGGCGTCCAACGTTGCGCCGCCTACCGTGTCGAACACGATGTCGAACCCGCGTCCTTGTGTATGGCGTGCGACATAGTCCATGACCGTCTCTTTCTGGTAGTCGATCGCCGTCGCGCCGAATTGCCCGATCAGAGCGAGACTCTTCGCCGAACCCGTCGCGAACACCTCCGCGCCGAATGCACGGGCGATCTGGACCGCGACATGGCCGACGCCGCCGGCGCCGCCATGGATCAGGACCTTCTGTCCCGCGCGCAACACGCGCGCGATCGACCAGGCCCTCCCAGGCCGTGATGAAGATCAGGGGCAGGGCGGCTGCCTCCCGCATCGAAAGCCCGGTGGGCTGCCTGGCGAGCAGATCGGCATCGACCGCGGCATATTCGGCAAGCGATCCTTGCAGGCCGCCGACGCCGCCGGTCATGCCGAAGACGGCGTCGCCGCGCGAGAAGCCGGAGACGCCGGGACCCGGCTCTTCGACGATGCCGGCGAGATCGATCCCGAGCACGGCGGGCAGCGATTGCCGCGCATGCGCCGCCTGTCCGGCTCGAATCTTCAGATCGAGCGGATTGACGCCGCTGGCTTTGATACGAACCAGCACCTCGCCCGGACGAGGCACGGGCTTTGCGACCTCGGCCAGGCGGAATGGCGCTTCGGGTCCGTCGAGTAGTGCGGCGAGCATCTGATCAGCGGCTGGCATGGTGGCCTCCTTTGGTGTCGCCGCTTTAGCTATGCGATCATTATTGTTTGGAAATCGACGATTTTGTAAGAGTTCTCATTCACAAATGAATGGGATTGCAGCCATGGAATGGAGCGATTTGCGGGTGTTTCTGGCGGTCGCCCGCGAGCGTACGCTCGGCGGCGCGGCGCGCCGGCTCGGCCAGAGCCAGCCGACCATGGGGCGCCGCCTGCGTGAGCTCGAACAGTCGCTCGGCCAAAAGCTCTTCCAGCGCAACAATGACGGGTTCGTCCTGACCGATGAGGGTGCTTCGGTCCTTGCCCACGCCGAGCGGGTCGAGGAGGAAGTGAGCGCGCTGCAACGGACGCTGGCCGGGCAGGACCAGAAACTCGACGGGCTGTTGCGCGTCGCCTCGTCCGATTGGTTCGGCGCGCATCTTCTGGCTCCGGTCCTGGCCGAATTCGCAAAGCTGCAGCCGGGTGTCGCGGTTGAGCTCCTGACCGATGCGCGGCTCTACAGCCTGCCGCGACGCGAGGCCGATATCGCCTTCCGAATCCTTCCGTTCGACGAGCCCGAGGTGGTCTCCCGCCTGCTGATGCATATCGCATATGGCGCCTACGCACGCAGCGACGGCAGCCATCAGCCGAAGCCGCGCGACGGCGCCGGAACGCCGCTCATCACCATGGACATCGCGTTTAGCGGGATGCCCGATGCCGTCTGGCTGAGGGAGATGCTGCCGAACGCGCATGTCGTGTCACGCAGCAACAACCGCGATGTTCAGGCACGGATGTGCGCCCATGGTGTCGGCGTCGCCGTGCTGCCGCGTCCGCTCGGCGATTCAATGTCCGATCTGCGCCTGATCGATCTCGGCGAGCCGCCGCCCGGCCGCGACACCTATGTGGGCTATCACCGCGATCTCAAGCGGCTTGCCCGCTTGCGCGCGCTGCTCGACCTCGTGATCGAACGTCTGGCGAACCGAGCCGTCATTGCGGGGAGGCGCTGAGCGAGGCGATATCGGCGGCCAGTTCATCGACATGCGCGATGTCCGCATCCCAGGGAAACATGAAGCGCGCGCCGCCGCCGATGAACGTATAGAACCGCCATCCTTTCGCACGCAGGCGAGACTGGAGTGGCTCTGGCATTTTCAGGAAGACTGCATTGGCCTCGACGGGAAACATGATGTCGATCTGCGGCAGCGCTTCGACCCGTGAGGCCAGCCGGCGTGCGCAGAGATTGCCGTGTGCGGCATGCTTCAGCCACGCGCCGCTTTCGAACATGGCGATCCAGGGCGCGGCCAGGAAGCGCATTTTGGAGGCGAGCTGTCCGGCCTGCTTGCAGCGATAGGCGAAGTCCTCAGCCAGCGCCGGATTGAAAAACACGATCGCTTCGCCGGCGGCCATCCCGTTCTTGGTACCGCCGAAGCAAAGGACGTCCACACCCGCTTGCCACGTCAGCTCCGCCGGCCGGCACTGCAGGCTGGCACACGCGTTGGCGAAACGTGAGCCATCCATGTGCAGGCTGAGGCCGAGTTCGCGGCAGACGGCGGAGAGCGCACGCAACTCGTCGATCGAATAGAGCTGCCCGGTCTCCGTGGGCTGGGTGATCGTCACGACGCGGGGCTTGGGAAAATGAATATCGCTGCGGTTCGTTGCGATCGCGCGCACTGCCGCGGGCGTCAGCTTGCCGTCCTGCGAGGGTGCCACCAGCAGTTTCGAGCCGTTCGAAAAGAACTCCGGCGCGCCGCATTCGTCGGTCTCGATATGGGAGAAGTCGGTGCAGATCACGCTGTGATAGGATTGGCACAGCGACGCCAGCGCCAGCGAATTCGCCGCCGTGCCGTTGAAGACGAAGAACACTTCGCAGGGCTTCTCGAACAGCGCGCGGAAGGCGTCCGCGGCCCGCGCCGTCCACTCGTCCTCGCCATAGGCCGGTGCGCAGCCGCGATTGGCCGCGGACATGGCCTCCCAGGCTTCCGGGCAAATGCCTGAGTAATTATCGCTCGCGAATTGCTGTCGTGCACTCATGTCCGCCTGCCACCACGTTGAAAGCGTAGGTGGCATTAGCCGACCAGAGTTGATCCGCGCAAGCGGCCGCTTGGCAACGCCTTACGCGGCGCGAACCTCAGCGAGGAAGCTCGTGACCTGTCCGGCAAGATCCCGCGATTGCGCCGAGAGCTGCTCGGCGGCGCCGAGCACCTGATTGGCCGCGGCGCCGGTGTCGTCGGCGGCGCGCTGTACGCCGGTGATGTTCGAATTGACCTCCTGGGTGCCGCGGGCGGCATCCTGGACGCTGCGGGAAATCTCCTTGGTGGCAGAGCCCTGCTGCTCGATCGCGGACGCGATCGCCGTGCCGATCTGGTCGATCTCGGTGATGACGTCGACGACGTTCCTGATAGCGCTGACGGTCTCGTCGCTGGCCGACTGGATGGCTGCGATCTGCTCGGATATCTCGGTCGTCGCCTTGGCGGTCTGGCCGGCCAGCGATTTCACCTCGGAAGCGACCACGGCAAAGCCGCGTCCGGCTTCACCGGCGCGGGCCGCTTCGATGGTGGCGTTGAGCGCAAGCAGGTTGGTCTGCGCGGCGATGCTCTGGATCAGCGTGACGACGTCGCCGATCTTCTGCGCGCCGTCTGCGAGCGAACGCGCGGTGTCGCCGGTGCGGCGGGCATTCTCCACCGCGCGGGCGGCGATCTCGGTGGATTGAGCGACCTGACGGCCGATCTCGGCGATCGAGGAGGTCAGTTCCTCGGTGGCGGTGGCGACGGTCTGCACATTGGCCGAAGTCTGTTCGGAGGCCGCGGCGACCACGGCCGCCTGGCGGTTGGTCGCTGTCGCGGTCGAGGTCATCGACTGCGCCGTGTTCTCCATCGCGCCGGACGCGGACGACAATCCATCGACCAGTTCGCTCACCTTGGTTTCGAATGCACGGGTGAGATCGTCCAGCATGCGGGCGCGCCGCATCTTGCCGTCGCTCTCGGCCTCTTTCTCGGCGGCCAAGCGATCGGCCTTGATCATGTTGTCCTTGAACACGCGGACGGCTGAGGCCATCGCGCCGATCTCGTCGTCGCGCGCGATGCCCGGAATCTCGCCCGTGACATCGCCGCCGGCAAGCTGCGACATCGTCGTGGTGAGGTCGACGATCGGCTGACAGACACGGCGACGCACCGTCACGACCATGCCGGCGCTCGCGGCCATGACCGCGATGAGACCGCCGAGCGCGATCAGGAAGCTGAACCGCGCGGAGGAATAACCGAAGTCGAGGATCTGCGCGGCGGTGTCATAGAAGGCGTCGCGAACGCCGATGGCGGCGGTCAGCCCGCGCTGCGAGACTTCGTAGAACGTATCGACATCATGCTCGAATTTGCCGCTGACCGCGCCGTCCTTGGCGAGTTTCTGCTCCTGGCCCAGATTCTTGACGAACTCCTGATCGAGCAGATTGAGCGCGGTCATGACATTGGACGGGGTCGCGGGACTGTTCTTCAATTCCAGCAATTGCATCAGGAGTTGATCGGTCCGGCCCTGGGCCTTGAAGAGATCCGTCTTCTCGGCATCGGTCGCCACGCGATTGGCGCCGATGACGCTCTTGTGCAGGCTCGCATTGTAGCCGCCGACGTCGCGCAGGCTCCAGGCGACGGTGGCGTTGGCCGTCTGGCGGTAGGCATCGCCGTCGAGCCGCGCCATGCGGCGGACCTGTCCGTCCAGCAGCACGGTGGCGGCCCGGTTCAGCACCGCATTTTCGGCGATGATCTTCTTGATGGCGTCCTTGCGGCCCTCGGCGGGTCCATCCAGCGCCTTGTCCATGGCCTCGCGAAGCGCCGTGAATTTGGCATTGACGTCGTCGATGCCGGTGCCGATCTCGGCTCCATCGGGAAGCGAGCCGGGCAATTCGGCCCTGATCTGATTCACCTTGGCGCGGGCGCCGTCGGTGTTCTTGCGGTACTTGTCATTCAGCTCGGAGCGCTGTTTCGGATCGATGGCGCCGGTGCCGAAGAGCAGGTTGGTGACGAAGCCGCGCTCGGAATTGAGATAGCGCGGGATGTCGCCGAGCGTGCGGACGATCTGAAGCCGCGCCTGCGCTTCGGAGACTTTGCCCATCGTCTCGTACTTCGTGACGGCAACATAGACGGCAAGCCCGCCGCCCACGGCGGACAGCGAGACGATCGCGGCGGTCAACAAAGTTCCGATTTTCATGATCTTGCGAGCCATTCACAATGGAGAGGGCGAGATGCGGCGCACCGTAGATCGCCGGTATTAATCTCAGGTTTATGCTTTGGCCGCCGCTGCGGCGATGTCGCGATGATTTCATGACGCAACGGCCGACGGTTGCGCCAATCCAGGCCGCGGTCTCCGTCCGAAGACGGAATTTCGCGCTTTGCGGACTACGGGATCGACCGGACTTTGCCGACGCGACGTTAGTCGCGCAATCAGTGGTTGTCGACGACGCGGAGCGCCCGGCGTCGTCTGCGCTCAGCGCGGCTCGTACTCTCCGCCCTTCGCCGGGGGCTTGTGATGTGTCTGTCCGCCGGAGGAGCCTGCTTCCTCGCAGGGCAGTTCGGTCCAGGACCCATCCGCGGCCTGCTGGTAGGCATGACAGGACGATGAGGTCGATCGATCATCGGTTCTCTCGGCGGTGGAATTTTTCGCCAGCGCGGGCACCGCCAAGACGGCGATCAAGACGGCGATGGTGGCGACCAAACAAACGAAGATCACGCGCGCGATCCGCATTCCGGGTCCTCCTTCACGAAGCGCGGCGATTCCTGTGGTCAATTATGGTGACTTTTGGGCGGTTATCTGCACGGTAACGGGCATCCGAATGCTCGATCCGGGGCGCGGACCAACAAAAAAACGGATCCGTTATCAGCGCTGGCTCTGGCCTTTGTCTCGATTATGCCTCACTCTTGGTCCCAACTTACGTTCGGCGCGCCGAATCCCGCCGGGGGGCGGGTGGCTCGCTGAGGGCTGGTACTGGGGAACTCAGGGACTTGATGGCTTCCGACGCAGCAAGGGTTGATGCGCTGGTAGTGCGCGGCCGCTCCAAGCGGACCGAGACGATCGTGCTTGGCCTTGGCGCAGTCGCCATAGCGTTGGGTGCGGCGGCCTGGATCGCTGACACGGGCCAGGGGTCTTTCGCAGCCGCAGCCCTGCCTGGAAACCCACAGCTTAGCTCATTTGATGACCGTTTTTCGCCGCTGTCGCAGCCCACAGCTTCTCGCGGCGATGTCGAAGTGCCTGCTCAGGATCGATTCGCTTCGGCAACGCTCGAGCTGCAATTGCTGGATGCCCGAAGCCTGCTCGGCCGGGGCCTGACGGGTGGCCAATGGCGCTCCTCGATGCTTCAGGGAACACCGTTGGCGTCGGGCGCCTTGCGATCCATCGAAGCAGCGCAAACGGTTGAGATCGCGCCACCAGCGCAGCCCGGCGTGCCGATGCCACGCCCGCGTCCGACGGTCGACACGCAAGCCGGGGTTGCGCAGGCCGACAATTTGCCTCAGCCGGAAGATCGCTCATTCTTCCAAAAGCTGTCCGACCTCCTGCCCAGCGGCGGAGGGAAGATCCGGTTGGCGTCGCTGACGCCGGATGGTGGTGCCGGGCTGTTCAGCCGGGGTCCGGATCTGACGGCGCTCGGTTACGACAAGCAGACCGCCGTTTACGACATCGCGGCACGCAAGGTTTACCTGCCGAGCGGCCTGACCCTGGAAGCGCATTCGGGCATGGGCAGCCTGAAGGACGATCCAGAGCACGTTCAGCAGCGTATGGTCGGCGCGACGCCGCCTGCGACCTACGACCTCAAGCCGCGCGAAAAACTGTTCCACGGCGTCCCGGCGCTGCGCATGACGCCGGTCGATGGCACCACCTTCGGGCGCACCGGCCTGCTGGCGCACAGCTACATGCTGGGACCAAACGGCGATTCCAACGGCTGCATCTCGTTCAGGGACTATGACCGCTTCCTGAAGGCTTATACCGACGGCGAGATTACTCGCATTGTCGTGGTGCCGTCGCTCTCGGGCGGGACGACGCAGCAGGCCCGCGCCGCCTCGGACTCCTGACGCGCTGGCCGTCTGACTCGCTAAAGCATGATCCGGAAAAGTGTGTAGCGGTTTTCCGAGAAGATCATGCTCAATCAAAGGCCTAAAGCGCGATGACGATTCAACCTGATCTCATCGCGCTTTAGCGGCCAAGCAGCGACGCTCCCCTGCGATCATGATCAAGGCCGATGCCTATGAGCGAAGCTGCCAATTCCGAAACACCGTTGCGCACCACGTTCAATGTCAGGCTGAACGGCAAGGCGGTTGCGATCGGCACCGTCGGCCAGGCCTACCAATTCCTCACCAGCCTCAACTCGGTCGAATGGATGGAATTCCGCTCGATGCATGACAACGCCATCGAAGCGCTCGAGGGCGCCGCCGACAATGCGATGCTCACAGTGCAGGCGACGGACGCGTTGCGCGCACTGTTCGTCAACGCGAAGATGCTGTGACAGCGGAGCTGTCAGTCTTTCGAGACTCAACTCATTTTGTGCGAGAGGGAAAGGAACGGGAGCGAGGCGCGGCGGTTTGCAAACAGCCGCAGTGCACGGACAGCAGAACCCTGCGGCACCGGGAGCAACGAAACGTCGGGAGAGCGGTATGCTGTCTGAGATGCAGATTCACACGATCGCGCGGCAGATGATCGAGCGGCACGGCTTCGGCGCCATTGCCCAGGCCGCCCAGAACGCCCAGGCCTGCGAGAAAGAGGGCGACAACGACAAGGCCAGCGAGTGGCGGCACATCGAAGGCGCCATGAAGATCATGCGCGGGCCAAACCAGTCCTGAGACTGATGGCCGTGTCGTCCGCAGCCAGCGGCGGCGGATGTCGGGATCGCGCCCCGCATGATAGCCTGGGCTCGCACCTGCGGAGATCCGGCCCCGATGAGTTCTTTTGAGTTCGCCCTTCGACCCGGTCCGCGAGGCCGCGCTGGTAACCGGTGCCGGAAACGGCATCGGGCGCGCTATCGCACAGGCTCTGGTCGGCGAGGGTGTGCGAACCGTGTTCGCTGATATCAATCCGGAAACCGTGGCGGCCGCGGTGCAGGCTTCGCCACGGCCGGAACTCGCCGTGCCATGGGTCGGCGACCTTGCGAACCGCGCGGCATGCGATGCTCTGCTGGTCGATGCGGAAGCGGCCCTCGGACAGGTGACGCATTTCGTGCATAGCGCGTCTCCGCCGCGCCGAGAGGCCGACCACGCCTTCGCCGTGAGCGAGGCGACCTGGGCGACGATGCACGCGGTGAACCTGGATGCCGGCTTTCATCTGGCGCGCGAGCTCGCGCGCAAGCTGATCAAGGCCCGCAATCCCGGCTCATTCCTGATGCTGACCTCGCTTCATGCCGCAACGCCGCGCAATCTGCCGCATTACAGCTCCGCCAAGGCAGCGCTGGCCATGCTGGTGAGGGAATTGGCCAAGACGCTTGGACGCTACCAAATCCGGGTCAACGCGCTCGTGCCCGGTGCCATCGCCGCCGGCGGCTTCGTCGCCGATCCCGCGCTTGCCAGGCATATCCCGCTAGGCCGGCTCGGCCAAAGTGACGATCTCGCCCCGATGGCGCTTGCGGTGCTCTCGAATCGTGTCTCGGCGTATGTCACCGGCGCCGCGATCGTGGTCGATGGCGGCCTATCGCTGACCAACTGGTTCGAGCCTCCGGCGCTTGAGGATTTCTGAGAGACGGCTCAGGCAGACCGATATGTTCGCGCCGGGGAGAATTGCGGTAAACTTCCGCCACGAGCGGAGCCGCGCAATGTTATCCAAGTTTCCGACTTATTTCTGGACACTAATTGTACCGATTGATTCGGCGGAGGACCGCGATTTCAAAGGATAGCGCTATGGCATTTTTTAAGCGTAAGCTTGGCCCGGTCGAGCTGTTCGAACGCGCGCTGAAGGATAAGCAGACGGCGCGGCAGAGGCTGTTCGAGCGGACGGGCCTTGCCGAGAAAGTGCTTGAGGAGAAGCGTGCCGAAGCCGAGCGGTTGGCAGTGGCGGGCGCCAGCAATTCGCAACTCGACCGGGCGGAAGCCAGCATGCGCACGGTCGAGGAAAGGGCCAAGAAGCTTCGCGCCGAGCTCACGGGGTTGGACGAGCAGATCCTCTCGACTGACCGCGCGCTGGCCGATGCCAGGGCGCAACGGGACCGCGACAGGGCCGCCGACGATATCGAGGCGCTGGCTGCGGCGATCGAGCAGGCCATCCCGCGCTTTGAACTCGGCGCGACGGGCCTTGTGGACGCTGTCGGCAAGGGCCCGGCCTCTGTTCCGGAAGCGGCGAGGTTCGCGGTCAGCGTCGACGAGATGCGTCGCGAGGTCCTCTCAGCCGCCGATCTGATCTGCTGGGAGCTGCGATCGACCGCCGTGCGCACGCGCGCCGGCAATGCCAACGTGGCCTTGCTCGCACCGCCCGAGCCGAAGCAATTGCCGGCGCCGGAAATCGAGCGGCACATGATCTACACGCTCAATCCGCTGCGTTGGAAGGAAGGCAGCGAGATGCGCCGGGTGCCGGCCTTCACCATGGTCGGTTTGCCCAAGGTGCTGCTGCCGGCCGCGCTCCGGCATCAGCATGTCGACTATCTCAATGCGCGACGCGTGCAGACCCTGATGCATGTCCACGGCAGCGGGCGGCTCCTCCATAGCGATCTTCCCGAGGACGATCCGCACCTCGTCGATCTCGATGCGCTCATCGTCGACGAGGAAAAGCCGAGCGCCGAGGCCAACGTCGCCTGAGCAATCACGCGCCGGGATCGACGAGTCACTGAAGTGTGAGCGTCGATCTCGGGTGCGTGGAAGGAAGCAACCGGCCAGACATTTCGGGGCGGCAACAGGATTTTTCCTCTTCCGACCCATGCGACGACAGCAATGTTGCTATTTCGCTTGGCCCGCTTGCCCATGACGTCAGCCTTGCAGACATATAGTACTCGACAGTCCATCGTCGGGAGATTGGCAAAATGGGCCTGCAAGAAACAAAAATCGAATCGCTTCCCTTTGTGATCGGGGAGCTGAACTATCTCGCGCCGACCGAAGGCAAGCCGCGCACCTATGCTTTCGATCCGCCGCCGGGCGAGCCGAAGACAACGAATTTACCCGAACCTCATCAGGTTCCGATCTTGGATGCGCGGCTGATCGCGAGCCAGTTGTCGCTGGATCGTGAGGGCTTCGCGCTGGTCCGGCATCCGACAACGGTCAGGGATTTCTATGACGATGCCGAGGTCCGGCGCGTCTATTATCCGGCGGCCGAAGCCTTCATCCGCGCAACCCTCAAGGCCGATCGCGTGGTCATCTTCGACCACACGGTGCGCAAGCGCGTCTCTGGCGCCGATGACATCCGCGGTGCCGGCCCGCGTCAGCCGGCCACGCGCGTCCATGTCGATCAGACCCTGGCGTCCGGTCCGAACCGCGTTCGCGAGCATCTTCCCGACGAGGCAGACGAGCTTTTGAAGGGCCGCGTGCAGGTCGTCAATCTCTGGCGTCCGATCCGCGGACCGGTGCGCGATACGCCGCTTGCCATGTGCGACGGCACCACGGTCGCGCCCGGCGACCTCGTGGCCTCCGACCTGATCTATCCCAACCGCCGTGGCGAAACCTATTCGGTAAAATTCAATCCCAACCATCGCTGGTTCTATGTCCCGGGAATGCAGCCGGACGAAGCGTTGCTGCTGAAGTGCTACGACTCGGCGGACGATGGCCGCACGCGGTTCGGGCCGCATACCGCCTTCGTTGACCCAACCACGCCGCCAGATGCACCGCTGCGCGAGAGCATCGAGTTGCGGACGCTGGTGTTTCACAAGGCTTCATGACGCGCTTCGCGCGAGGAGGAGGGCGTGATAGCCTCGCGACCAGGCTACCGCGCTCATCCAAGCAGGCGTCATGAGCAATCGCATTCTCGTGCTCTACGGGTCTTATCGCTCCGACCGGATGGGTATCCGGCTGGCGCAATTCGTCGTCGACGGCTTTCGTGCGCGCGGCGACGACGTCGAGCTGATCGATGCCAAGGAAGTCGGCTTGCCGATGCTGGATCGGATGTACAAGGAATACCCAAAGGGCAAGGCGCCGGCGGTGCTCGAAAAATTGGCCGGCCAGATCCGCGAGGCGGACGGCTTCGTGTTCATCACCGGCGAATATAATTGGGGCGTTCAGCCCGGGCTGAAGAATCTCACTGATCATTTTCTCGAAGAGTGGTTCTGGCGACCTGCCGCGATCGCGAGCTACTCGGCCGGCCGTTTCGCCGGCGCGCGCGCCGCGACCGCCTGGCACGGCACGCTCTCGGAGATGGGTATGGTCGTGGTGTCGAGCACGATCGCGGCCGGCCCCATCGCGCAAACCCTGTCGGAGGACGGCAAGCCGGCCGGCGAGGGCGGCAAGGCGCTCGCGCACGCCTTTCCGCGCCTCGCCGACGACCTCATCTGGTGGGTGGAGGCGGCGAAAGCGCAGCGCGCAAGGAAGAAGCCGCCTTATTGAGCCGGATCGTCCTGCTGCTTGGTCCGAATGAAGCCGGCGAGCCGCGCCTTCTGATCCTTGCACCAGGTTTCCAAGCCGAGCCGGCGCTGGTCGAGATCCGTCGTCTGCGTCGCGAGCGCGACTTCAGACATCAGCTCGTCATCCTGCTTTTCGCCCATCTTGCCGCCGGTATGCATATAGGCGATCGCCTTGCGCACCTGTTCGGTGGTGCCGTCGGGCATGTGCATCTCCTCGGCCTTCTGCACCAGATCCTTGTAGACGAGGTCGGTGCCCGGACATTCGACCCTGGCGGCGAACGCCTGCAGCACCATTGTCACATAAGTCACGCGCGGCTCGGCCCTTACCGGCGAGGCGGCGACGATCAATCCGGCGATCAACAGACTGCGATGCATCCCATAGCGCATTCCACCACTCATTCCTTGGCACTCCCTGTTTTTTGAGGAGGCTAACGCCACGCGGGGCGCGGCGCAACCGTCGCGGCAGGGAGATCGGGAGCCGAATGAGGGAGCGTGGGGCGCGTGTTACGGATGTAACCGTATCGTCCGTTCCTGATATCACCCCGCAACATGCAGGCTTTCCTAAAGTGCTCCCAGCGGCCTGGTGGAGCACGAAATGTCCGAACTCGAGAAGATCACGCCACGCATCGCAATTGCGAGCTTTGTCGGTACGGCGATCGAATTTTACGATCTCTATGCCTATGGCACCGCCGCTGCGATCGTATTCGGGCCGATCTTCTTCCCGGCAAGCTCGGACGCAGCCCAACTGCTCAGCGCGCTCGCGACCTTCGCGATCGCCTTCATCGCGAGGCCGATCGGATCGGCGATCTTCGGCCATTTCGGCGATCGCAGGGGGCGAAAGACCACGCTGGTCGCTTCGCTCCTGATCATGGGATTATGCACGACGCTGATCGGCGTGCTGCCGGGATATAGTGAGATCGGAGCCTACGCGCCGATCGCGCTGTGCATCCTGCGTTTCGGACAGGGCATCGGCTTCGGCGGCGAATGGGCCGGGGCCGCGCTGCTCGTGATCGAGAACGCGCCGGTCCACCGCCGCGCCTGGTTTGCGATGTTCCCGCAGCTTGGTGGTCCCGTCGGCTTCATCGCGGCCAATGCGGTGTTTCTGGTCCTCGCAGAAACGCTCGATGCCGATCAGTTCCGGAACTGGGGCTGGCGGCTGCCGTTCCTGTTCAGCGCGGTGCTGGTGATGGTCGGTCTCTATGTCCGGCTGAAGCTCGTCGAGACGCCGATCTTCCAGAGGATGCTTGACCGCGAGGCGCCGGTGCGCGTGCCGCTCGGCGAACTGTTCCGGCACTATGGCGGGCGCACCATCCTCGGCACGCTGGCAATGGTCGCGTGCTACGCACTGTTCTATCTGAGCACGGTGTTCTCGCTTGGCTACGGGACGACCGTGCTGAAGATGTCGCGGCCGGACTTTCTGGCGCTGGAATGCGTCGCCATCCTCGGCATGGCGATCGCAACGCCCATCTCGGCGATGCTTTGCGACCGCTACGGGCGTCATCCCGTCCTGCTGATCGGCCTCGCACTGACCGCGCTGTCGGGGACCTTGTTCGACCGCATGCTGGGCGGCGGCTCGGTGCCGACGGTGACCGCGTTTCTCTTTGTCCAGTTGTTCCTGATGGGCGTGATCTTCGCGCCGATGGGCGCGTTCCTGCCGGAGCTGTTTCCGACCCGTGTCCGCTACACGGGTGCGTCGATCACTTATAATCTCGGTGGCATTCTCGGTGCTTCCTTTGCGCCCTATATCGCGCAGTCCCTCGCCAATCGCGGCGGCCTGTCATGGGTCGGCGCCTATCTCGCCACCGCCTGCGTGATAAGCTTCGGCGCGGTGCTGCTGCTCGGCGAGACCGCGGGCACCGATCTTACGGACGATCAGGCGGCCACAGCCGGTGCGCTGCCGCCCGGAGCGCTAACTGTCAAAACCGGAGGCGGTGATCTTCCGTCGTCCGCCGTGTAGGGCATCGAACGCATTCCGGCATCGGCGGTACGGAGTTAGGTTCACTTTCGCGCGAGACCAGTCTCTGTCCGTCAAGCCGGGGATGCGCTAAACTTGCTGTTCATCCAGACTGGAATGGGACGTCCGACGTTATCGCAACCAAGTCTATGGGGCAGCATCCATGATGACTTTACCGGAGCTGGCGGTCGAGAGTCTGGAGCAATTTCTTCGCGATTACATGAATCGCATTTTCGGCTCGATGCGAAAAGACCTTAACCATTTCGTACCGATCGCATCGCGCCTCGCGTTGGAATGCATCGGCAACAGCGACGCGCTGTACCACAATGTCGAGCACACCATGCTGGTCACGCTGGCGGGCCACGATATCTTCCGCGGCCGCGCGTTGCAGACACACCTGAGCGTGGAAGACTATGCCCACGTCATCCTCGCCTGTCTCACGCACGATATCGGCTATGTGCGCGGCCTGCTCGTGGAAGATGACGAGGATGGCTTTGTGACTGATGTGAGCGGCGCAAGGGTGTCGCTCCCGCGCGGCGCTTCGGACGCCAGCCTGATGCCCTATCATGTCGATCGCTCGAAGCTCTACATGCAGAGACGGCTCGAAGGATTCGAAGTATTCAACAGGGAGCGCATCCTGAGCGCTATCGAGGGAACGCGGTTTCCGCCACGCGAAGGCCAGGAGTATGATGCGGAGGCGTCATTGCTGCGCGCGGCCGATTTCATCGGGCAACTCGGCGATCCCAATTACATCAGGAAAGCCAACGCACTCTATTATGAGTTCGAGGAGGTCGGGATCAACCGACAGCTCGGCTATGATTCACCCGCCGACATCGTCAACCGCTATCCGCAGTTCTATTGGAACAGCGTGGCGCCGCATATCCAGACCGAGATCGGCTACCTCAACAAGACCTCAAGCGGACGTCAGTGGATCGCAAATCTCTACGCCAATGTGTTCCGCGCCGAGCAGGAGATCAAGCTGTCGGGGCCGCAGCATTAGTGCCGTGACAACAAAATACTCACGACGGGAATTATCGCTCCCGTCGTCCATATGTGTTTCAGATCATGTCTGCTTCAGATCTTCTCGTTCCAAACGAACAGCGCCGGGCAGGTAAGGGGCCATGCCTCACTGATGCGGCCCACTAAACCTTGTCCCGGCGTTCCGTTCGCGTTTTTTGCCGCTATCCGACGGTCCGAACGTGTACTATCGAACTACGCGGCTCGTTTGTACGGAGGTGGCGTCATTGAACCTCCCTTGCTTTGGTTTCAAAGCGAGTTGCTCAACGCGACCGTTTGATGCTCCTCCTGTTGTGACAGGGTGTCAAGTCGGAACAAGGTGGGCGCTTGATCGCGTGGCGATATGCGGCGATCGGGTGTGAGCAAGCGTTGTCCAAGTGGTCAGCCATCCTGACGTTTCGATGCGGCCTGTTCGCAATCCGTCTATGAAAGTGGACCGCCGGCTGAAACGAATTCGCCGAGAGTTCTGAGCAACCGCAAGCATCGCTCTTTGCAGAGACGCAGAATGTGTCGCGCATTCCACGGCGCGTGTGTTCGAGTTGTCACGGCGAGCGCGAGCTTTGCGTGCTGCGTTGCGACGGCGCGATCCAACATCTGCGCTTCTCCCCCGTTTTGCGTTGTCATCACGCATCTATGATGTGCATCCTGTCCGGTCCGGACCGATCTTTCAAGCGAGCAGGGGGCAATCGGCATGACAAAGTGTCGGCTTCGCTTGATTTGTCCGGGTGCCGTGCGCGCGACGATCGAACTATCGCTTGTCATTGCGTTGGTGTGTTGCGCTGCCACAACGGCAAGCGCCGCGGATGATCTTTATCGTGCGCAAACCATCGTGACGGGCCAGGGCGAGGCCAACCGCGCAATCGGCTTCGCCTCCTGCCTGGAGGACGTCTTGATCAAGGCATCGGGCGCGCTGAAACTTGCAGGCGATCCTCGACTGGACGCTTACAAATCGCACGCGGGAGATTTTGTCAGCGCCTACGACTATCATGATCAGATGTCCGGCAAGCCGAAGCGTGACGAGCAGGGCACGCGCGATCGGCCCTACGATCTGATCGTGGATTTCGACGCGAAGAAGATCGACGGCATTCTCACGGGCCTTGGTCTCAAGCCGTGGTCGTCGCAGCGGCCGCGGCTTGGCGTGTTCGTCGAGATGGAACAGGGCGCCCGAAAATTCATCGTGACGTCGGATACGCGGCAGTCCGAGCTGCAACGGGAATCTCTGGCCGCCGCGGCCGCCAAGCGGGGGATGGCCATCGCGTTGCCCGATGCCGCGGCTTTGGCGAGATCGAACATCGACGGCGCGGAAGTGATGACGATGTCGTCCGCGACATGGGCGCCTGTCACGGCCGCGCAGAGCGCGGATGTCGCCTTGCTTGGTCATCTCACGTGGAGCGATTCCGATCTCGGATGGGTGACGGAATGGCAGATGGATTGGCAGGGCCGGCCGCATCGATGGCAGCTTCGCGGCGTCACGTTCGATGAGGCCTTTCGTCGCGGCCTCGGCGGTGCGGCTCAGATTGTGTCGGGCAATGGCGATCCGGATTAGCCGGCCGGACTTTGCTCGCGGCGCCTGCCGACATCAACATTACAAAGGGAACGAAGAGAACAAAGGGAACAAAGAGAACAGCCCGGCCAAGCGCCGGGCTTCTCGTTCAGGCACCAATGTGGGATTCAACCTGTCAAACAGCGAACGAGAGATATCCTTCTCGCGGCGTGATGCGCCCGAGTTTTGCGGCAGATGTGACCCTCTTCCGAACAGAGGGCGCAGGGAAGACCGGGCGCCGGCTGGCACCCATGGTCCGCGTGCAACAAAAAAGCACGCGGCAGAACCACAGGTTCAGCCAGATACGTCCGGCCTTCCCCGCGCAATGGTTTTACGGCTTATACGTGATCTCCCCGGTGACCGGACTTTGTTGTCACCGTCGCTTCGCATCATCCGCGAAACTTAGCGCCAGCCTTGGGGCGCCAGAACCACACGATTTCGCCGTCCGCGATATGTTGTTCGTCCGACAACACGCCGCGTCCATCGCATCCCGCTCCCAACGTCCGTGACGATCGCGAAACGCCCCTCTGTGGGTGCGGGACGCGCGGGAGGATCGTTCTGATTTGCCCGACGGCGCAACAGGAAATGTGCACGACGGGCAATTTGCGCATGGCGGAAATGCACGGCTCTCTCGACCGTCATCGCGAGACGATCGAAGGCGTTGCCGTCGTCCCTGCGTTCGCACCAAGGCATTCACACATCTCGAAAGGCAATCTCGTCTGTCGTCCCTGCGAACGCAGGGACCCATACCGCGTGATATCTGTTGTTGGAAAGAAAGCCGTCCCGCCCCCTTGTGCCACAAATTCAAGCCTGTGGTTATGGGTCCCTGCGTTCGCAGGGACGACAGCGAGTGTGTGGCCCGAACGGGAGCATCTCACGCCCGATGTCGGCAGCACCTGGATTCCGTTCCGCACTGCCCTGCGCGAGAATTGAGCACCCTGGAGATGTGTGCATACATTAGTGCGTTCGCAGGGACGACGGAGGAGAGTCCGGGTTCAGCCCTGGCGGGCCGCCCCGGAATGACGACAGCGGACAACTCCGCCGGTGCACGGGCATTGAACGGTGGGTTGCGCTGCGCTAATCCGCCCATACGCGACAGGCACGCGACGAGAAGGAAAACGGCAATGATTGAATCAGTCGGCATCATCGGGGCGGGGACGATGGGGAACGGCATCGCGCAGATCTGCGCGGGTGCGGGGCTTTCCGTGACCATGGTCGATATCTCGGACGCGGCGGTGGCGCGGGGGATGTCGACGGTCGGCTCTAGCCTCGACCGTCTGGTCAAGAAGGAGAAGCTGACGGCGGCCGACAAGGAGGCGACGCTGTCCCGCATCACCGGCACCACCGACAAAGCCAAGCTATCGGCCTGCGATCTCGTCATCGAGGCGGCGACCGAGAACGAGGAACTGAAGATCAAGATCCTCAGGGATATCTGCCCGATCCTGAAAAAGGATGCCCTGATCGCGACCAACACGTCATCGATCTCGATCACCAAGCTTGCGACCGCGACCGATCGCCCCGATCGCTTCATCGGCATGCACTTCTTCAATCCCGTGGCGATGATGGCGCTGCTGGAGCTGATCCGCGGCCTGCTGACCTCCGACGACACCCACGTAAAGGCGGAAGCCTTCGCCAAGCGCATCGGCAAGGTCTCGATCACCGCGAAGAACAGCCCGGGCTTTGCCGTCAACCGCATCCTGTGCCCGATGATCAACGAGGCGATCTTCGCGTTTCAGGAGGGGCTCGCCACCGCGGCCGACATCGACGAGGGCATGAAGCTCGGCTGCAATCATCCGATCGGACCGCTGGCGCTGGCCGACCTGATCGGGCTCGACACGCTGCTGTCGGTGATGGACGTGTTCTACAGGGGCTTCAACGATCCGAAATATCGGCCCGCGCCGCTGCTCAAGGAAATGGTCGATGCCGGCCAGCTCGGCCGCAAGACCGGCAAGGGATTTTACGATTACGGCAAGTAGCGGCGTTGCACTTAGCGAAGCGTAACCCACCCATCGTCAGCATCACTCGTGCGGGGGCGATAAATGGCGGATTACGTTATTGCTGAAGCCCCACGGTTTAAGGCTTCCCCACGATTCAAGGCTCAACGTCGACCGCGCAGCCAAAACAGACCAAGGCGTGCGCATCGGTGAAGGCATTTCCGCGTCGCGCAGGGAAGAAGTGCGGCGGGAACCGATAACGGACGGCGCACCCGTCGCAGTACGGATTCACAGCCGGGATGGCATTGCTATGATCCGCGGCGGGATCAGCATCCGGTACTGATGCGATTCTGCCGCAGCCGGCTTGGTACGTTCGTGAGACCGCGGGTTCCATTGGGGCAACGGCGGTTTGCTGGCATCGGTTTTGCAATGCAATAGCCAGCACCGAGCTGTGATGACGGCTCGTTCATTTCAGATCGCGGCGTGTGTGGAGGTATTGCCGCCTGCATGGATGTCACCGTCATCCTCCTCGGATTCATGATTTGAGGAGGCTTTGACGCGAATGGCTGCGCCTGAAGAAACGAACGCCGGTTGGCGGGACTTCATGATCCTAGTGGCGTTTGTTCTCGTGCTTGTTCTTGCGGGTCGCATTTTGGCACCACACGCGGCGGCTGCCCGGGATGTCGATGGCCGCTATGCCAATTCTCCGCTCCACGAGTGGTTCGATAGCCTTCACTCGAACAAGGGCCCCTGTTGTTCCGATGCCGACGGAACGGCGTTGTCCGACGTCGATTGGGAGGCGAAAGACGGCCATTATCGAGTCCGGATCGAAGGCCAGTGGTGGAACGTTCCGGACGAAGCCGTGATCAAGGAACCGAACCGGGCCGGCAGAACCATGGTGTGGCCGATCTATTATCGCGCGATCGGTACGCCCTTGCGTGTGGACATCCGCTGCTTCATGCCCGGCAGCATGACCTGACAGCAGTCGAAGGCGCTGTCGGTCGGTCACGGGCGATGTTGCAATGAACGCTTGCGCGTTGCCCTTTACGTACGACGCGAGCGATGGGTTGCATCGCCGCTGACATCGTTGGCGTCCTCGGCGCGGCGTGTTGCGCCGGAAGACGCCTGCGATGATTGCAGCGACCGCACCAGCGAGGATTTGACGCTGCCGACGTGGTCGCGCATCAGCATCTCCGCGCGCCACGGGTCGCGGCTCATGATCGCCTCGAAGATGCGATGATGGTCGTCATGGCGGCGGCGGACGTCGCGCTCCTCGAACGCCACCACGTTGCGCGGTGACGAGACCGGCACCTGCTGGCAGAGATAGACCATGTCGCTGAGCAGGCGCGAGCCGGCGGCCGCGTGGATGGTCTCATGGATGTTGGCATTGATGCGGCCATATTCCGCGCGATGCTCGTCCAGCAGGTGGCCGTGACGCAGAAGATCATCGCCATCGCGGAGCGCCTGCTCGACGGTCGCGCGCGCGCCGTCGCCCAATCCGCGCTCCGCGCTCAAGCGCGCCGCAAGGCCTTCCAGCACGGCACGCACTTCATAGGCGTTGATGACCTCGCCGACCGAAAACTCCCGCAAGCTGTAGCCGCGGTTCGGCGTGTAATCGAGCAGGCCTTCGGAGGCGAGCTTCTGCAGCGCGGCGCGCACCGGCGTGCGCGACACCTTGAGCAGCGCCGTCAGCTTCAGCTCGTGAAGCCGTTCGCCTGGCTGGAACTGGCCCGCCAGGATCGTGCTCCGCAGCGCCTCGACAACGGATTCCGACCGTGTGGAGAAGGGCTGGGACGTCGGCAAGTCATCCATGCATGATCCCGGACTGCATCATCGTGTATACACAATAAGCGCGCCTCGCAGGGCCGTTCAAGCCTTAGAGCCGATTATACCAGAATTTTCAAAGTGCTTGCTATCACATTCTGCCACGATGAACAATAGACAAGCGCGCTTCGCCCAATTCTTCGGCATTATTGTATACATTTTGTTTGACCAAGCGTGATCGCCTGTTGCAAGCTCCTGTCCAAGAAGACCGGAGCAGCTATGGCCGACGCCGCAATTGCTGACGACACGATCGAACAGATCACCGCCGATCGGAGCGCTCATTACGAGCCCTATGGCTGGCATCATTGGCCGGAGCATCCCTGGTTCGCGTATCAGTTCCGGCGTGGCCTCGGCGAAAGCCAGGAAGGCGGCGGTGCGGTCAGCGAGATCTTCCAGACGGCGTCGCGCATCATCCCCGGCGATTTCGAAAGCTGGCATGCCGAATGGCTGCGCGTCGCCAACCGCAATTTCGCACGCGGCGAGGCGGCCGAGCAGGCCGGTCATATCCGCACCGCGATGAACTGTTTTCTGCGCGCGGCCGATTACTATCGACAGGCGGAGTTCTTCCTTGAGCCCGGTGACGCGAGGCGACTGCCGACATTCGAGAAGATGGAGGCGTCCAGCCACCGCTTTCTGTCTCATCTCAATCCGCCCGGCGAGGTCGTCGACATTCCCTACGAGGACGGCAAGCCGATCTGCGGCTATTTCGTCCGCGCGCCGTTTCCGGGCGATCGGCTGCCGGTGCTGATCTGCATGGGCGGCCTCGACTCGATCAAGGATGAGATGTGGTTCATGCAGGCGCATGGCTGCCTGCAGCGCGGCATCTCGGTGCTGATGATCGACGGTCCGGGGCAGGGCGGCACCTTGCGCCGCCACGGCATCGTCAGCCGGCCCGATACCGAAGTGCCGATCGGCGCCTGCATCGACTGGCTCGTGCAACGCGATGATGTCGATCCGGCGCGGATCGCGGTCTGCGGTTCATCGATGGGCGGTTATTACGCGGCGCGCGCGGGCTGTCACGAACATCGCCTTGCGGCTGCGATCTCGCATGGCGCGATCTTCGACGTCCACGAAATGTGGGGCGAGAAGGGCGAGGATTTCGGCCTTGCCATGCACATCAAATGGGTGATGGGCGCGACGTCGATGCGCGAGGCCCACGGCATCATGAAGGCCTTCACGTTGCAGGGCCATCTCGATCACATGACGTGCCCGTTTCTGATCGTGCATGGTGGCCACGACGTGCTGACGGTCGCGCAGGCGAGCCGCGCGCATGACTATGCCAAGGCGCGGGGCGTCGACGTCACTTTGCGCATCGTCGCGCCGGAGGAGACCGGCGCCGAGCATTGCCAGCACGACAATCCGACCATCGGTCAGGAACTGATCGCCGACTGGCTCGCCGATCGCTTCGGCATCGACCAGCGGGCGCTGCTGCGCACCGGCTGGAATCCCCTGATCTGAGGAGCGCGGCATGAATCTCGGCGTCGATCATCCCAAGGCCGCCATCGTCGCGATCGACCTGCATCGCGGCCATCTCGACATGGAGGTCGCGACGATGCCGACGTCGCCTGCGGTGGCAAAGCAGGTGATATCAGCCAACAAGCGGCTGTTCGACTGGGCGCGTGGCGTGAATATCCCGGTCGTTCATCTCTTGACGCAGTATCGCGACGCCGCGGAGATCGCCTGCAATCCGTTCTGGCGCACGCGCGCCGAGGACCCGGCTGCGACGCGCAAGAATGTGCTGCGTCATAATCTCAAGGGCATGCCCGGCGTCACGATCATGCCGGAGCTTCTTGACCGCGCGCGCGACCTCGTCGTCGACACCAAGAAGCGCTACGATTGCTTTGTCGGCACTGATCTCGATTTTACCTTGCGCGCCCACGGGATCAACACGCTGCTGATTACGGGCGTCAATACCAATTCATGCGTGCTGGCGACCACCACCGCGGCGAATGTGCGCGACTATGCCGTCATCGTCGTGAAGGACTGCGTCGAGACGATGGACGGGCCCGCGCTGCACGAGGCGGGGCTGTTGTGCATCAGGACCGCCTTCGGCTTCGTGCTCGACACTGATGAAATCGTCAGGCTCGGTCTGTTCGGAGCCGCCGGAAAAAGCGCTGCGTAGGGCAACGATGAACCAGTCTGTGCGTCCCCAGGATCTGCCCATTCCCGTGCTTGCCGCGCCGACGCTTGCGGTGGCCGGGCTGCCGGCGCGGTTTCCGGTGCGGCGCATCTATTGCGTCGGCCGGAACTATGTCTCGCATATCCGCGAGATGAAGGAGGGCGACGAGCGCGATCCGCCGTTCTTCTTCCAGAAGCCCGCGGATGCGGTGGTCGAGGATGGCGCTGTGATCGCCTATCCGCCGGATACCCAGGATTTTCAGTTCGAGATCGAGCTGGTCGTCGCGCTCGGCGCCGGCGGGCGCAACATAAGGCAGAACGCCGCGCTTGGATGCGTCTACGGCTATGCGGTCGGGATCGATCTGACCCGGCGCGACCAGCAGCGCGACATGCGCGCGAAGATGCTGCCATGGGAGCGCGGCAAGGCGTTCGACGCCTCGGCGCCTTGCGGGCCGATCCACCGGGTGTCGGAGATCGGCCATCCCGCTGACGGCGTGATCAACTTGTCCGTCAATGGTGTCGAACGCCAGCACGGCGACCTCGCGCAGATGATCTGGCAGGTGCCGGAGATCATCGCCAGGCTGTCGTCGTCCTACCGGCTCGCGCCCGGCGACCTCATCATGACCGGCACGCCGGCCGGCGTGGGTGCGTTGATGCCCGGCGATCGCATGGTCGGCGCGGTAGCCGGCGTCGGCGAACTCACCGTCACGATCGCTCCGAAAGAGGTTTGATGATGCTGCCCACGGAACGCCTGGCCTATTCCGCGATCTCCGAACGTTCCCGGCTGGTGCTGCCGCACAGAGCGCGCATGGCCGCGTGGGTCATCGTCAATGTCGAGGAATGGGACCCGAAGGAGACGATGCCGCGCACGGTGCTGACGCCGCCCGCCGGCGGCGCGCCGATGCCGGATATCCCGAACTGGGCCTGGCACGAATACGGCAATCGTGTCGGCTTCTGGCGCATGCTGGAGGTGCTCGACCGCCTCGCCATCAAGGCCGTGCTCGCCATCAACGGCAAGGCGATCGCGACCTATGCGCCGATCGCCGCAGCCGCGCATGATCGCGGCTGGGAGTTCATGGGGCACGGCTTCGGCCAGAAGAACATGCAGAAGGTCCCGGACGAGCGCGAGGATATTCGCAAGACGAAGGAGGCGATCCGCGCCTTTACGGGCCGCGATCCGCGCGGCTGGCTAGGGCCCGGACTAACCGAGACCTGGGAGACGCCGGATATTCTGGTCGAGGAGGGGTTCGACTATGTCTGCGACTGGGTGCTCGACGACGAGCCCGTGGTGCTGAAGACGCGGACGAAGCCGATCGTCAACATCCCCTACACGCAGGAATGCAACGACGTCGCGATGATGCTGATCCAGCATCACAAGGCGTCCGAATATCGCGACCGGGCGGTCGATCAGTTCGACCAGATCTATGCGGATTCCAAGGACTCCGCCCGCGTCATGGCGCTGGTGGTGCATCCCTACATCATGGGCGCGCCGCACCGGCTGAAATATTTCGCCGCGGCGCTCGAGCACATGAAACGCCGCGACGACGTCGTGTTCTGGACCGGCGAGCAGATCTTCGACTGGTATCTGTCGCAGCGGCCGTCGGCGCTTGCGCGTGATGCCTCATGATGGGCATCAACCTGTTCCAGATCCTGAACGGCCTGACCTTCGCCGCGCTGCTGTTCATCGTGGCCTCCGGCTTCACGCTGATCTTCGGCCTGCTGCGCATCGTCAATCTCGCCCATGGCGCGCTTTATCTGATCGGCGGTCTCGCCGGCTATTCGGCGGCACAGGCGAGCGGCAGCTTCATCGTCGGCGCGCTGGCCGCGATGGCGCTGGTCGCCGCAATCGGTTGCGTGCTGGATCGCGGCCTGTTGCCATTCGTGCGCGGCGGCGAACTGCGGCAGGTGCTGCTGACGCTCGGCGTCGCCTTCGTGCTCAACGATCTCAGCCTCGTGATCTGGGGCGGCGACACGTTCTCGGTGCCGGTCCCGCCGGCGCTGACCGGCGCGATGTGGATCGGCGACGTGATGTATCCGAAATACCGGATCTTCGTGCTGCTGCTCGGCATCCTCGTATTCGCAGCGCTGTGGCTGCTGCTGAACAAGACGAGGCTCGGCGCACTGATCCGCGCCGGCGTCGACGATCCCGAGATGGTCGAGGCGATGGGGATCAACATCCGCCGCGTCTTTCTCGGCACGTTCATGCTGGGCGCGGCGCTGGCCGGGCTCGGCGGCGTGGTCGGCGGTGCGTTTCTGACGCTCTATCCGTCGGCCGATGCGGAAATCCTGGTGTTCTCGCTTGCGGTCGTCATCATCGGCGGGCGCGGCAGTCTCGTCGGCGCAGCGCTCGGCGCGCTCCTGGTCGGCCTGCTCAATTCGATCGGGCAGGTGATGTTCCCCGAGCTTGCCTATTTCGTGATCTTCGGGCCGATGGCGCTATTGCTTGCGTTCCGGCCGCTCGGCCTGTTCGGGCGGGCCGCATGACGATCCTGCCGATCAGTTCGGAAACCACGGCAGCCGGCGCGCGGATTGCGCGTTCGCAACCGTGGCTCTGGATTGGACTCGTGCTGCTCGCGCTCTGTGCGTTGCCGATGGTGCTGCCGAGCTACCAGCTCTCGATCGCGACGGAAATCCTGATTTTCAGCGTGCTGGCGATGTCGATCGACGTGCTCGCGGGCTTCGGCGGGCGGACCTCGCTCGGCCATGGCGCGATCTTCGGGATTTCGGCCTATGTCGCGATCTACTGGTCCGCCTCGCTCGATGGAAACATCTGGATCGGGCTGCTGCTGGGCGTGCTTGCCGCCACCGCGCTCGCCGCCGCGTTCGCGCTGCTCGCGATCCGCACCTCGGGCGTCTATTTCCTGCTGTTGACCTTGGCGCTCGGGATGATCGTCTGGGGCGTCTGCCTGCGCTGGACCGGGGTTACCGGCGGCGAGAATGGGCTGCGCGGGATCGGAAGGCCGGCGTTCATCGCCGGCCACGCCAGCTTCTATTACGCGGTGCTGGCGGTCGTTGCGCCCGTGACTTGGGTGATGTGGCGCTTCGTGCACTCGCCGTTCGGGCTGACCTTGCGTGGCATCCGCGAATCCGAAAGCCGCATGCGCAGTCTCGGCTACAATGTGCCGCTGCATCTGTTCATCGCCTTTGTCGCGTCCGGATTCTTTGCGGGTATCGCGGGTGGGCTCTATGTGCTGTTCAACAATTTCGTCAGTCCCTCGACCGTGCAATTGTCGCAATCCGTCGGCGGCCTGTTGATGGCGATCACCGGCGGCATCGGCACGCTGCTCGGCTCTTTCGTCGGGGCTGCTGCGATCATCATCCTGGAGAATGCGGTGAGCGCCTTCACGGCGCGCTGGCCGACGGTGCTCGGCCTGACCTTCATCCTGATCATGGTGTTTGCGCCGGAAGGCATCGTCGGCCGTGCGCGCATCCTGCTCGCGCGCAAGAACTCCCGTTTGTCAAAATAACAATGTCAGTGAGGATCGATCGATGGACCGCAGACAGTTTCTGAAGACGAGTGGCCTCGCAGTCGCGGCCGGAACCACCGGCATTCTCGCCGCGCCGAACATCGTGCGCGCGGAAGGCGCGTCGATCCGCATCGGCCTGATGGCCCCGCAGACCGGCGTCGTGGCCGCCGGCGGCCGAGAGATCATCGATGGCTTCACGCTGTTCTGGGAGAGCGTCGGCAATCAGGTCGGCGGCCGCAAGGTCGAAATCCTCGTCGAGGACGACGCGTCTAATCCTGATACGGCGCTGCAGAAGGCGCGCCGCCTCGTCGAGCAGGCCAAAGCGGATTTCCTGTTCGGCAATCTGCTCGCCAACACGGGGCTTGCGGTCGCCAACTACGTCAAGGGCAACGGCACGCCGTATTTCATCCCGGTCATCGCGGCCGACGATTTGACCCAGCGCAGCCGGATCAAGAACGTGATCCGCGCCGGCGGCTATAGCGCAAGCCAGTTCTCGCGTCCGCTCGCGGACTGGGCGCTGAAGCAGGGCTACCGGAAGGTCGCGATGATCGCGCAGGACTACACCTTCGGCCACGAGCAGTGCGGCGGCTTTGCCCAGACCTTCACCGAAGGCGGCGGCACCGTGCTCGGGCAGTTCTGGCATCCGCTGAACACCTCGGATTTCAGCCCGTATCTCGGCCAGGTCGCGTCGCTGAAGCCGGACGTCGTCTTCGCGATGGAGACCGGCGCGGACTCCGCGCGGCTGATCCAGCAATATGCGAGCTTCGGCCTGAAGGGACAGATCCCGCTGCTCGGTGCCCAGAACGCGACCGACCAGTCCGTGATCCGTACCCTGGGCGTCGAGTGCGAGGGGATCGTCACCTCGGCGCATTTTGCCGAAGGCGCGGACCTGCCGGCGACCCAGGCTTTCGTGAAGGCCTATTCGGACAAGTTCAGCAAGATTCCTTCGTTGTATGCCTTCTCGCATTATGTCGGCGCGATGTGGGTCGCCAAGGCGATCAACGCGATCAACGGCAAGGTCGACGACCGCGAGCTGTTCCTCGACACCGTGCTCAAGACCGATCTGCCGGACAGTCCGCTCGGCAAGCCGGTCCGTTTCGACGACTACGGCAACCCGATCTATGACGTGGTCATCCGCAAGACGGTGAAGAACAAGGACGGCAAATACTGGAACGTGCCGGTCGATACCTATCCGCAGGTGTCGCAGTTCTGGAAATACGATCCGGTGACCTACATGAAGCAGCCGTCCTATTCGCGCGACTTCCAGGGCATCAAGAAGGCTTGACGATCTCGGCGGCTCGTCGGAGCCGTCGATCCTCTATTCATCGGGAGCGCGCGTGTCCGACCCCATTCTCAGCCTCGATCATGTCGGCGTCCGCTTCGACGCGCTGAAGGCCGTTGACGACGTGTCGCTCAAGATCGTGCGTGGCGAGCGGCGCGCGATCATCGGGCCGAATGGCGCCGGCAAGACGACGCTGTTCAACGCGATCACCGGCGTCGTGCCGCCGACATCCGGCCGGATCGCGTTCGAAGGCCGTGACATCACGGCTCTGCCGCCGCACCGCCGTGCCCGCTTCGGCATCAGCCGAACGTTCCAGATCACCAACCTGTTTCCGGGCCTGACCGTGCAGCAGAACATGGCGCTGGCGCTGCGCGGACTGACGGAGCGGAAGTTCTCCTTTTTCGGAGCGAGCTGCCTCGCGGACGATGAGGGCGTCCAGGCCGAACGCGCGCTCGGCCTGTCGCGGCTCGGGTCGCGCGCGACATCGCTGGTGAGCGAATTGTCCTATGGCGAGCAGCGCCAGCTCGAAATGGCGATGGCGCTCGCGGCCAGTCCGCGCCTTCTGCTGCTCGACGAGCCGGCCGCGGGGCTGTCGCCGGCGGAACGGGTGATCGTCGCCGACATCATCCGCGCCTTGCCGGACGACATCACGATCGTGCTGATCGAGCACGACATGGATCTCGTGCTGTCTCTCGTCGACTGGGTGACGTGTCTCAACAATGGGCAGTTCCTGGCCGAGGGCGCGCCATCCGCCATTCGCAACAACGCAGACGTCCAGAACGTCTATCTCGGCCGGCCGCATCACCATGCTTGAGATCCGCGACCTCCACAGTTTCTACGGCGATGCCCATGTCGTGCAGGGCGCGTCCCTGACCGTGCGCGACCGCGAGGTGGTGGCGCTGCTCGGCCGCAACGGCATGGGCAAGACCAGCCTGATCCGCTCGGTGATGGGGCTTGCCGCGCCGCAGGTGAAGAGCGGCAGCGTCGCCTGGAAGGGTGAGGTGCTGACCGGCCTGAAATCGCATGAGATCGCGCGCCGCAGGATCGCGCTGGTGCCGCAGGGGCGGCGGCTGTTTCCGTCGCTGAACGTCACCGAGCATCTCACGATGATCAAGCCGGAACGGGCAACCCATGGCTGGACCGTGGCGCGCGTGCTCGAGTTGTTTCCAAGGCTCGCGGAACGCCGCAACCATCGCGGCAACCAATTGTCCGGCGGCGAGCGGCAGATGCTGGCTGTCGCCCGCGCGCTGATGCTCGATCCGGAACTGGTGCTGATGGACGAGCCGTCGGAAGGGCTCGCGCCTGTCATGGTGCAGCATCTCGAAGGCATCATCGCGACGCTGAAAGCGCAGGGGCTTGCCATCCTGCTGGTCGAGCAGAATCTCTACAGCGCGCTCGCGGTCGCCGATCGCGTCTACGTGCTGGAGACCGGCAAGGTCGTTCACGAGGCACCGGCTGCCGATCTCGCGGGCGATCCCCAATCGCTCGTGCGCTTCCTCGGCGTGCATTAGCAGGTTCAAGAAGGGCTTTCAGGAAACCATCATGCTCAATGGCGGCGCCCCGTTCGGGCTCTAGATCGACGACACAGAGAAACGCGACAGCTGACATGCATATCGACATCCACAGCCACGTCATTCCCGAACGGATCGTTGCCGCGATCGCCGCCGATCCCAAGCGATTCCAGGCCCGCGTTGAAGGCGAGGGCGCTGCGCGCAAGGTCGTCCACGACCAGGGCTACGTCTATCCGCTATTCCCCGAGTTTCATCAGGCGGACGCGAAGCTGGAGTCGATGGACCGCAAGGGCATCGACATCTCCGTGATCTCGCCGGCGCCGCCGATGTTCTATTACTGGGCGGAAGCCGACCTCGCTTTGCAGGTGGCAGGTCTCGTCAATGACGGCGTCGCCGACATGGTCGCGGCGAAGCCAAGCCGTCTGCGCGGCATGGCGACCGTCCCGATGCAGCATCCGGACGCGGCCGTCGCCGAGCTGGAGCGTGTCGTCAGGGAATACGGCTTCAAGGCGGTCGAGATCGGCACATCGATCGAAGGCGCACAGCTCGCCGAGCAGCGATTCCGGCCGCTATTGAAGCGCGCCTCCGAGCTTGGCGTGTTCGTGTTCGCCCATCCGTATTACGTCGGCGCAAAGGCCGGCCTCGAGAACTATTATCTCACCAACCTGATCGGCAACCCGCTCGACACCACCGTGATGCTCGCCAACCTGATGTTTTCCGGCCGGCTCGATGAACTGCCGGATTTGAAGATCGTGCTCGCCCATGGCGGCGGCTTCGCGCCCTATCAGATCGGCCGCCTGGTGCATGGCCATGAGGTCCGCCACGAGACCCACGGCGTAACAAAATCGTCGCCGAAGGAGTTGTTGAAGCGGATCTATTTCGACAGCCTCGTGTTCGAGCCCAAGGCACTGCGTTATCTGATCGATCTCGTCGGGGCCGATCACGTCTGTATCGGCACCGACGCGCCGTTCGACATGGCCGATAACGATCCGAAGGCAACGATCGAGCGCGGTGCCGGGACTGACACCCAAGGAGCGGCAATGCGTCTGCTGCGGCACAGCCCTGAAACTGCTTTGCGAGGGCTGATGCAGGACATGATGGTGACGTATAAGAAGAGCCAGCGTGCTCTCGACCAGACAGGAGACAGCCCATGACCGATACGATCGGCAGCAGTGTTCGCGGCCGGCTTGACTACACGCCGATCCATCGCCGGCCGCCGCTGCGCCTGCCCAACGACGCGCGGGTCGCGGTCTGGACCATCGTCAATGTCGAAAACTGGAGTCCGGGGGCGGCGATGCCGCGTGCCGTGCTGCCGCCGCCGATGGGGCAGCCGCTGCTGCCGGACGTGCCGAACTGGGCCTGGCATGAATACGGCATTCGCGTCGGCTTCTGGCGCTTCGTCGAGACGCTTTCGAGCCGCAAGCTCAAGGCGACATTCGCGATCAACGGCTCGGTGTGCGAGCTCTATCCGGAGGTCTGCGAGGCGGCGCGCGAGGCAGGCTGGGACTTCATGGGCCACGGCTTCGTGCAGAAGCCGATGCACAAGGTCGAGGATCAGCGCTCAGCCATCGCCGACACGATCAAGGCGATCAAGGCGTTCACGGGACATCCGCCGCGCGGCTGGGAAAGCCCGGGCCTCACCGAGACCGATGAGACGCTCGATCTGCTCGCCGAGGCCGGGATCGAATATGTCGCCGATTGGGTCGTCGATGATCAGCCGGTGCCGCTGAAGACCAAGACGGGCAAGATCGTCTCCGTTCCCTACACCGTCGAGATCAATGACGTCGTCATCAGTGCCGTGCAGCAGCAGCCGTCCGAGGAGCTGTATCGGCGCGGACGCGACCAGTTCGACCGGCTCTATCTCGATGGCGCGAAGGCGCCGCGCGTGATGGCGATTTCGATCCACCCCTATCTCACCGGCGTGCCGCACCGGATCAAATATCTGGAGATGCTGTACGACTACATTCTCGGCCATGAGGGCGTCGTGATGTGGACGGGCGCCGAGATCCTCGACTGGTACCGCACGCAGGTGCCGGGCTGACGGACAGCGCGCGGTGGGAGCGCGTCTTCAACTGGTGGAGAAATCCGGATTGCGCGAGATGCAGCCGGGACTGGCCGCCCGACTTCTGCTGACGCATGTCTCGGCGACGCCGCGGATCCACAACGTCTGACAACGGACTGCGATCAGCGTATTAGGTCTCTGATGCGGTGGAACTGGTTCGCGTGCCTCATAGCATTGCCAGCATCATGACGATGAAAAGCGACAAGAGCCCAAGGACGAGTACGCCGTACCCGAACAACCGATCAGCCCAAACCATGACGCCACCCCAGCGCGAATGGCATGACCAAGTATCACAGAGGACGAGGATTTATATTCCAAACATCGTGCAGACTAGAACATAAAGCCATCGTTCCTGCGTCTCCCGGTTGAATGGACCGTTGAATGCCTACCACAATGAGGCACTGCTCGAAGCGTACGCTTCTTGCCCACCAAGCTCGCGTGTCTTCTACACGCTCGCCATCCTCCGTTTGGCCGGCTTCCGCGACACGATCTCCTCGACGAAGTCGATGAACGCCTCCACTTTCGCCGCGGGAAGGTGACGCGAGGGATAGAGCGCGTGCAGCGGGAAGGTATCGCCCGGCCAGTCGGGCAGCAGCTCGACGAGATCGCCTCTTGCGAGATAGTCGCGGATGCCGATCGCCTTGATGCGGGCGATGCCCACGCCGGCAAGACAGGCGCCGAGCATGGTGCCGAACTCGGTCACCATCAGGCGGCCGCTCGCCTTGACCGACTGGACCTTGCGTCCCTGCCGATAGTCCCAGGTCTCCAACGGCTCGCCGGTCAGGGAGTCGCGCACGAGGATGCATTCGTGCCGGGCGAGATCGGACGGGCTCTCCGGCCTGCCGCGCTTCCTGAGATAGGAGGGCGCGGCCACCGTCAGCGTCCGTGTCTCCAGCAGCTTGCGCGCGACCAGAGACGAGGAAGGAGGCTGGCCGAAGCGCACCGCGATATCGAAACCTTCGCCGACGAGATCACCAAGCTGGTCGCGCGTGATGAGTTCGAGCACGAGTTCCGGATGCTGCGCCAGAAAACGATCGACATGAGGCGCGAGCATCATCCGGGAGAAGAACGCATCGACGTTGACGCGCAGGCGCCCGCGCACGACCTTGGACGCTCCGGCCGTCAGCGTGAACGCATCCTCGATTCCCGTGAGCAGCGGGCCGATCTCGCCATAGAGCCTGCGGCCTTCGTCGGTCAGCGAGACCGAGCGCGTGGTGCGGTCGAGCAGACGGACGCCGACGCTTGCTTCCAACCGCGAGACCGCGCGGCTGACGCCGGAGGGCGACAGGCCCAGCGACTCCGCGGCGCGAGCGAAACTGCCGCCTTCGACGATTGCCGCGAGCACGCCGACATTGGCCACCAGTCGTCCGTCGAATGCCATCGATCGCTCCCGCTTGATTGGTGCGCGAGTGTCATCAATCACGTGACATAAGCGCACTTCAGTCAATAGCACCCCGCCGCTAGTTTCCGCGCATCAATTGCTTGTGCGGCTTGCCGAGGAGAGAGACGAATGTACGCAATCACGGGAATTACCGGACAGGTCGGTGGTGCGATGGCGCGCGCGCTGCTCGCCGCCGGGCTGCCGGTCCGTGCGGTGTTACGCGACGCCGGCAAGGCCCGGGCATGGGCCGAGACCGGCGTGGACGATGTCGCGCTGGCGGACATGACCGACGCCGAGGCGCTGACCGTCGCATTCACCGGCGTCGACGGCGTGTTCATCCTGCCGCCGTCCGATTTCGATCCCGAACCGGGCTTTCCTTCGGCCCGCGCGGTGATCGCCGCGGTCAAGGCCGCGCTGCTGGCGGCGCGTCCCGGCAAGGTCGTCTGTCTGTCGACCATCGGCGCCCAGGCGACGCAATCGAATCTCTTGACCCAGCGCACGCTGATGGAACAGGCGTTGCGCGACCTGCCGATGCCCGTCACCTTGCTGCGGCCGGGCTGGTTCATGGAGAACTTCGCGTGGGATGTCGCGTCCGCGCGCGACGGCATGATCGCAAGCTTCCTGCAGCCGCTCGACAAGCCCGTGCCGATGATCGCGACCGACGATGTCGGGCGCGTCGCCGCGGAATTGATCCGGCAGGACTGGAGCGGCTGCCGCATCGTTGAGCTGGAGGCGGCGCATCGCATCACGCCGAATGAGGTGGGAGCCACCTTTGCCAAGGTGCTCGGCCGCCCGGTGCGGGTCGAAGCCGTGCCGCGCGACAGCTGGGGCGGCCTGTTCAAGTCGCAGGGCATGAAGGACCCGATGCCACGGATTCAGATGCTTGACGGTTTCAACGAGGGCTGGATCGAATTCGAGCATGGCGAGCCGGGTTCGCTGAAAGGCAAGGTGACGTTGGAGGCAGTGCTGCGGCGGCTTGTTGAAGCCGGGTGAGGGCGATCGCCTCGAGGGGGAGTGACGCCAGGGCACTGCCCGGCAAATTTTGCAACGCCATCGCTTGCTGGGAATTTTGCTACCTGCGGAAGCGACACGCTCTTTCACGTCGACCGGAGAAAATCCTTAGGGATCAATTGAATGAGCTGGTGCCATAGGCTGGCACGCGACTTGCTAACTTGTTCGGCGATGCCGAATGACAAGACAGGAATGAGAACTTGACCAACGTCAGCTACACCGTCCCGCCAAACTGGACCGCTGGCTCCGACAAGACCGGAGCCGGCAAGAACAAGAACCCGAACGACCCGAACATGCTCACCACGGGCGCTTATGGCAATGCGTTCGAGCTGATGCTGGACACTACGACCAACAGCGATGGCACCTCAACCGATAAACTGACCTATAAGAGCTACTCGGGCCAGACCAACGGCACATTCTCGGCCGTGTCGGATGCAGGCCAGGGAAGCGATCTCGCCAGCGCTTACCAGTCGTTGCTCTCGACAATGCAGGCCAACGGCGAGACGAACGACGCGACGGCTGCGCAGCTCAAGGACGCGTTCAGCCAGTTGCAAAGCAAGTCTCAGAATGGCAGCGCGGATGCGACCGTCTCCGGCGGGCAGATGCTGGTGCAAGCCGGCGGCCCGGTCTATTTCAACGGCATTTCGTCTTACCAGAACAATGCGGTCGACACGATCATCAACGACCTGACCTCGGAACTGCGGCACAACTCGATAGCGTGAGACGCCTGGGCTCGTTCGGCCGTCGTTGCGAGGGCAAGCGAAGCAATGTTGCGTTGGAGGAAGCCTGGATTGCCTCGTCGCGAACGCTCCTTGCAATGACGCTCTCTCTTGCGGCGTCGTTCCAGATGCGTCACAAATTGTGCGATTGGCGCGGAATTTGAATGATCACAGCGCCACCGGCACGTCCGGTGGTCGTTCAAGATCATCGATCCACGAGCCGGGAGTGCCCTATGCTGACGATCACCGCAATTATCCGCACCAAGAAGGGTCAAGAAGCGACGATGCGTCAGGCGCTGCTTGATGTTGCAGAGAACGTGCGTGCCAACGAGCCGACGACGATCGGGTTCTATGTCTCGCAGGACCTGCAGAACCCCTGTGTGTTCACCACCTATGAACGGTTCGTCGATCAGGCTGCGATGGACCGGCACAACACGTCCGAGACGGTCGCCCGCTTCTTCGATATCGCGAAGCCCATTCTCGACGGAGACGTGACGCTGGTGACCGCCGAGGAGATCTCGATGAAGGCTGCAGTCTAAACCGCGATGAGCCCTCCGATGACGGCGAACGGTGGCGCGAGCCGCCCATCATCTCCGAGAACGCGATCGATGGGTGTCACCGATCCTGCTTGCCGACGCCTATTGCTTTGGGGCCGGCCGCTCGGCGGCCTGATCGGCCGACGGAAAGACCCGTTCATATATCGCGCGCGCCTCTCGAATGAGCCGGGCTCGTTCCAGTTCCGACTTCGAGACAAATTGTATGACTTCGCCCATATGTGCTCCGAATTTTACAGAGATCCTGCACCAAGCATTGCGAATATCGTGCCATTCCCTAACCCGTTGTACTACGCATGTAGGTGCCCGGCGCAGCGCCGCTAAGTCCCGCGGGCGTGCCGTCGCAGGATCGTGATACGGCATTCTCATCCGTGTTTCTTGCCACCGCGTGAAGCTGCGGTCCTCGCGGCCGGTGAGTTTGAGATGTTGACCGTAATTTCACGGACTTCATTTTCTGAACCAGGCGATCTACCAGTGGATCACCGGGGGATTTGATAACCGAGTACGTAGTTGGTCCGGGCTGGCCGCAGGGTGGTCGACACCCTGCGGTCCATTCTGGATGCGTGGCCAACAGCTCGCGCTGGCGAATGCGCGCGAGCGTCACGGGAAACGGCTGATGCTGAGCGCAATCGAGCAGATCGTCGATGCGTATGTGCGTTTGAATAATCGCCGCGCTCTTGAAGAGATGATGCGGCACCGGCAGCGACTGGCGATCGACCTGAACTCGAAGTCCGGACTTAGCTTCGCGGCGCCGATTCGCCAGGTCAATGAGGACATCGCCGTGATCGGCACCGGCCTTGCCAAGCTGGATTCCGAAGCCGTGACCTGATGGCCGTCGAGACGCAACGAACAGCGTTCCGCTGGCGAGGTTGATCAGCCTGCCGGTGGAGCGCCTCACGGCCGGTCGTCGTTGCGAGCTCCAGCGAAGCAATCCGGAAATCTCGCGGTCGGCGAAAGTCTGGATTGCTTCGTCGCCTTGCTCCTCGCAATGACGACGTCTCCACCGTCGCCGAAATCCGGGGCGTGCACCATTTGGCGCGAGCCTTGAAACGTGCTCGCGATGGTAGTTATGGGAATCCGTGCTCGCGACTTCGTCGCCGCGAATGACGCCGGTCCGAACGTCGATGGTTGATGTCGTTACGCCGAAACGCGACGAGAACGTTTCTGCCAGGGCGGGGTGGGATCGACGGGTGTCCGGTAGAGTTCCTTGCTGTCTCCGTCGATCACGCGAACGGCGCAGCCTCGCGAACACAATTCGGGGCGCGCAACGCGGAGCTCGCTCGCAAGGCAGTCCGCCTTGTCGATGGCGCCCTCTGTATTCTCGAGGATCATACCACCCTGGCTTTTGAACTCTTCACCGATCACGAGGTCAAAATTGAAGTAGGGCATCTGGACCGCCTGCTACGTTGCAGCTAAATCTTACATTAGTCCGAATCGCGCGCATTCCCCACCGGGACTTCGCGGGTATGCTTCGAATGCCGACGCCTGTTGCATTTCGGCAAGGCCCCGCTGGAACTCAACTGGAGTTCCCACGCTCGTCGAATTCGGTAAAACGTTTGTAAATCCATCGCCGGCCGGCGCGGCGCCGCCACACCAGACCGCGCACCAGCTTGCCGCTGATCGAACGGCGCGGCATCAGGACGAACCGCAGATGCCACAACTCGGCCCACGCCGGCACCGCAGCGTGGTCGGTCGCATCAGTCTGGTTGCGTTGGTCGATCATGAACGCGCGTCGCTAGAAAAAAGGCGAAGTCGCCGAGCGACTGCCGCATGCGACAACTTCGCTGGAGGTGTCCAACAGCCATTTGCATGGCGGCGACAGGCTAACGCAGCGGCGCGTTCTCGCAAGCAAACTCCGGAGTTAACGTTGATAGGGCGCGGAAGGGTTAATTCGGGAACCAGTTGCCGCCGGTTGCGCGTATCCGATCGGCTCAGGTCAGCCGTCCCTGCGTATTGGCGGAGGCCGCCGCAATGACTACATCATTGTTCCCGTCATAGCCGTCATTGTTCCCACCGCGCAGCTTTTCGTGAAAAGAATAGTGCTCATTTTTCTGCTGCTCATCATCGGTCCGCTCATCGTCTCGACGGCGACCTATCTCCTCGGTGACCGCCGGGAGAACTGGCAGATGGCGGATCGTTCGAGCGCGGGCCTGCTGTCACCGGCCTCGCAGCATGCGGATGCGCTGGTCAGGGTTTATGCCGCGCGGACTGTGCGCTGGCGCGGTATCTTCGCGGTTCACAGCTGGATCGTGCTGAAGGAGCGCGGCGCCGCGCGCTACACGCGCTATGATTACACCGCGTGGGGCGAACCCATTCGCGTCGACGGATTTGCGCCCGACGGCAGATGGTTCGGCGCGCTGCCCGGAAACCGTCGTTGCCGTCGATGGCGATGACGCCGAACGCGTCATTCCGAAGATCCGATCTGTCGTCGAGACTTACAGGTTCAGCGCCGATGGCGACTATCAGGCGTGGCCGGGGCCGAATTCGAACACCTTTGTTCAGACCGTGCTCAACGCCGTGCCGGAGCTGAATGCCGTGCTGCCGCCGACAGCGATCGGCAAGGATTTTCCCTATGACGGCGACTGGTGGGGACGGACCGCGTCCGGCACCGGCGTGTTCGTCTCGCTCGGCGGCTATCTCGGACTGACGATCGGCTGGATCGAAGGCGTCGAGCTGAATGTCTTCGGCGGCGTGCTCGGCCTCGATTTCCGCAGGCCGGCCTTGAAGCTTCCGGGCATCGGCAGGCTGGGTGTGCCGTTGGCCTGAACGTAAGGCCGGGTTGAGGCCGCGGGGATCGGCCAAGGCGGCGCTCGCTTGATCGTGCGCCAAAATACCGCCTGCGGTGGTATGGTGATTGGCGCGCCACCGTCTCTGATGATGATCGGTTGCGTCTTGCTGGATCTCACCGGTTCACGGGGCCGTATGTCATGACCTTGAAAATGCATCGGACTTCGCTTTGCGTCGCGCTGCTCGGATTGCTGGCGACCGTGCCGGCCAGAGCTGAAGACTACCCCTCGCGGGCCATCACGATCGTGGTTTCGCTCGCGGCGGGAAGCGGCATGGATTCGATCACGCGTGTCTATGCGGAGAAACTGTCGGAAGATTTCGGCAAGCCGGTGATCGTGGAAAACAAGCCGGGCGCCGCGACGACGATAGCTGCCAACCAGGTCGCGAAGGCCAACCCCGATGGCTACACGCTCGTCGTGCTGACTTGCATTGCCTTGTCGGTCAATCCGACGTTGTTCAAGCACCTCGGCTATGACCCGCAGGACCTCACGCCGATCTCGCTCTACGCGAAGTCGCCGTTCATTCTGGTTATCGATCCCTCGCTGCCCGCGAAGACGTTTTCGGAGTTCGTCGAACTTGCGAAGAAAGCCAATCCGCCGCTGAACTACGCGTCGATCGGCGCGGGGTCGGTGCAGCACATGTCGATGGAGTTTGCCAAGAAGCGGCTCGGCTTCGACGCCACGCATGTGCCATATCGCAGCACGCCGCAATCGGTCACGGATCTGATGGGCGGCCACGTCGCCGCGAGCTTCCTCGAGGCGGGCCTCTCGATCCCCCTGATCAAGGAAGGCAAGCTGCGTGCGCTCGCGGTCTCTTCGGCGCAGCGATTGCCGCTGCTCCCCGACGTGCCGCCGTTCGCCGAAGCATCGGGCGCCGCGGACTATGAAGGCGTCTCCTGGCACATGCTGCTGGTGCCGTCCAAGACGCCGCAGCCGATCATCGATCGGCTTCATGCGGAGATGGATCACATCATGAAGGACCCCGCGATGCGGGAGCAGATCGCCGCGCTCGGCCTGATCCCGTATGACTCGCCCTCGACCGAAGACATGCGCAGCTACATTCAGTCCGAGCGGCTGAAATGGGGAGGAATGGTGAAACAGCTCGGCCTCGAAGGCTCGCAATAGCCAGCGGGTCCATGACGCAGATTGTCGCGCCGCCGGGCGCGGGTAACCGGGTCTCGGCCCGCGGGCTTGGTCTGCTGCCGCGGGCTTGAGTGCTGCCGCGGGCTTGGGCTGCTCTCTCTCATCTGTTAGACTGCCTCCCGAGGGAGCGGGAGAGATGTCTGATCCGGAGCGCAGGCTCGCAGCGGTGCTCGCTGCCGACATGGTCGGCTTCAGTCGGCTGATGGAGGTCGACGAGACGGGCACGCTCGCGCGTCTCAAGACGCATCGCATCGAACTCATCGATCCGACGATTGCGAAGAATTGCGGCCGCATCATCAAGACCACGGGCGACGGCCTGCTGGTCGAATTCCCCAGCGTCGCCGATGCGGTGCTCTGCGCTGCGGACATCCAGCGCCGGATGGCGCACCGTAACACGGATGTCTCGCCGTCGCGCTGGATCCAGTTTCGCATCGGCATCAATCTCGGCGACCTGATCGTCCAGGACGACGACATCTTTGGCGACGGCGTCAACGTGGCGGCGCGCCTCGAAATGCTCGCCGAGCCGGGCGGCATCTGTGTCTCGGCTGCCGTGCGCGACCAGGTCGGCGACCGGCTGGATCAGATCGCATTCGAGGATCTCGGCGAACAGAACGTCAAGAATATCACCCGTCCACTCCGCGTCTTTCGGATCCGGCTTGTTGAGCCGGACGCAACGGCCGCGCCGGACGGCGCCAAGGGCGCGTCAATGGCCGCGGCGAGCACCAGGAAGCCGTCGATCGCCGTGCTGCCGCTCGCGAACATGAGCGGCGATCCCGAGCAGGAGTTCTTCGCGGACGGCCTCACCGAAGACATCATCACCGAGCTGTCCCGCTTTCACGACCTGCTCGTCATCTCCCGCAACTCGACCTTCACCTATAAGGGCAAGGCGGTGAAGGTGCAGGACGTCGCGCGCGAATTCGGCGTCGATTACGTTCTCGAGGGCAGCGTGCGAAAGGCGGGTGGCCGCATCCGTGTCACCGTGCAATTGATCGACGCGCGGACCGACCTGCACATCTGGGCCGAACGTTATGACCGTGAGCTCGAGGATATCTTCACGATCCAGGACGAGATGACCCGTTCGATCGTTGCGACACTGCCGGGCCGCATGGAGGCGGCCACCCATGACCGCGCAAAGCGCAAGCGCACCGACAACATGGCCGCCTATGAGTGCGTGCTGACCGCCAAGATCCTGCATCACCGCTCGACCCGCGACGACAATGCCGAAGCGCAGCGTCTGCTTGACCGCGCGCTCGCGCTCGACCCGAACTACGCGCATGCGCACGCGTGGAAGGCCTGCGTGCTCGGACAAACCTGGATGTATGATTGGTGCCCCGATCGCGATGCCGCCATGCAGCAGGTGGTCGCCGAGGTCGAGACCGCATTGGGGCTCGACGACAATGACAGCGATGTGCATCGGATTCTTGCCTCCCTGAACGTGATGCGCAAGGATCACGACAAGGCCGCATATCATCAGGAGCGCGCGCTCGCGCTGAACCCGAACTACGACCTCGTCGTCGTGCAGCAGGGCGAGTTTCTCACCTGGCTCGGCCGGCCCGAGGAGGGCATTGACTGGATCAGGAAGGCCATGCGCCTCAACCCGTGCCACCCGGAGCGCTTCTGGAGCCATCTCGGACGCGCCTGCTACTGCGCCGAGAAGTACGCCGATGCGGTGGAAGCCTTCTCGCGGATCACGCGGCCCGACCACACTCATCATGCTTTTCTCGCCGCGGCCTTCGCGCAGATGGGCAATGAGATCGCGGCCGCCGCGCACGCGGCCGAAGTTCTGAAGCGCGAGCCGAAATTCTCGGTAACGGTCTATCTCACGACCCAGCACTATAAGCGCGACGCGGACCGTCTGCGCCATGAGGCCGGCCTCCTCAAGGCGGGCCTGCCGGCCTGAGCCGCTTCGGATGTGTTCAGCGAAGCTCCTCGCAATACGTGCAAGAAGTAACCGCTGGACAGGCCCCAGACCGGCCGATGACGGCGACGTGAAGGCCGGGCGTCAGGCCTGGCTCCTGGGGACGTATTTGCCCGCGACGCATTTGTAGCTTTGCAGGCGCCATGACTGATAGGGCCCCTTGGACAGCCAGTCGGCGATACCGATCTGCGCGTTTACTGCGCACGATGTCATCGTGATTCCCGAAAGCTCACTGGTGGTAACGATTTTTTCCATACACAGCTGACCGTTGCAGAGCAGAGCGACAAGGGTGACGAGCATGATAACCTGCGTTGAAACGTGAGACCCGGCTGGAATGTTGAAAGCAGGGTTCATGCCAAGTTATGAATGTGGGCCGTAACTTTACGGATCTCCTGGTCGGCGGCCGGTAGATGCCTGTGGATAGGGCGCGGACGGCGGATATGGGTTTTGTGCATGGGCGGGGCTCCGCGCAGCGCCGCCGGTTGATGGAGTCAAGAGCATGAAGAGTGTCATCGTCACGGGTGGGAGCGGGAAGGCGGGCAGGGCGACGATCCGCGAGCTGCTGGCGCACGGCTATCAGGTGATGAATGTCGATACGGTGGCGCCGGCCGAACCGCTCTGTCACTTCATGAAGACCGACCTCAACGATCTCGGTCAGGCGGTCGACGCGTTGCGGCTTGCGGCCGGAACGATCGACCGCCGCCGGATGTCGATCGGAGAGCCGTCAGCCGTGATTCATCTGGCGGGCATCCCGGCTCCCGGTCTCGCGCCGGACGCCACGATATTCCAGAACAACATGATGACGACCTACAACGTCTTCAGCGCGGCGATCCGCGCCGGACTGAAGCGCGTGGTCTGGGCGTCGAGCGAAACCACTTACGGCATTCCGTTCACGCGGAGCCCGCCGCTCTCAGCGCCGATCACCGAGGAGCATCGTCTCGCGCCCGAGTCCGGTTATGCGTTGGCAAAAGTGCTGTGCGAGCACGCGGCAAGCGAAATGAACCGCTGGAATCCCGGTACGACGTTCGTGGGCCTGCGCATATCCAACATCTTCGAGGAGAAGGACTACGAGACGATTCCGTCGTTCTGGAATGATCCTGCGTTACGCCGCTGGAATCTGTGGAGCTGGGTCGACGCGCGCGATGTGGCGCAGGCGTGCCGGCTGGAAATCGAAGCCGACTTGTCCGGCGCGGAGGTCTTCACGATTGCCGCGGCCGACACGTTGATGAAGACGGCAAGCCGCGACCTGATGGCTGCCGGTTTCCCGGAGACCAAGGTCGATGCCGGGCTTCGCGAGTTCGAAACGCTGCTGTCGATCGAAAAAGCGCGCCGTATGCTCGGTTATTCGCCGCGGCATAGCTGGCGCGCGTGAACCAGCAATTTCCTCACGCCGGTTCCAGATCGGCGAGCGGCGCGCGCCACGCATCATAGCCGTAGACCCAGTCGGGATCGGTCGGATTTTTCAGCCAGGTGTTGGTGCGCGAACTCTGCTGAACGCGCGAGGTGCGCGGCTTGCGTGTTGCCTCGAACCGGCGGAAGGCGTCCGCCACGCCCTCGCGCGCAACGCCTTTCAGGCAGCGCGACAGCACGGCGGCGTCTTCGATCGCCATCGCGGCACCCTGCGCCATATAGGGTGTCATCGGGTGGCAGGCGTCACCGAGCAGGGTGACGTTGCCATCGCTCCAGCGTGGCAGCGGATCACGGTCGAACAGCGCCCATTTGTGGACCGAGGGACAGGCTTCGAGCACGTGCTGGACTTGCGGGTGAAATCCGGCAAAGGCCGCGCGCAGCTCGTGCACGTCGCCCATGGCCGACCAGGATTCGACCCTGAAACCAGGCTCAGGCTGACTGGTGACGAAATAGACCTCGCTGCGGTCCGGCTTGACGTAATAGATGACGATGTGGCGATCCGGTCCCCACCATTTCGTACAATCGTCGATTTGGTAGCCGTTCAGCAAGGACGCGGGGAACACCGTGCGATAGGCGATGCGCCCCGTGAAGTTGGGCTCATCATGTCCGAATAACTCTTGCTTGACGAAGGAATGCACGCCGTCGGCAGCAACGACGGCATCGACGCTCGATTTGTGTCCATTGGCGAACGCCAGGTCCACGGCGCCGTCAGCGCGTTGAGTAAGGTCCACGAGCTCGTGGTTGAGATTGACGATGTCGACCGGTACGGCGCTGGCGAGCGCGGCATGCAGGTCGCCCCGGTGGCCCAGCAAATAGGGCGCGCCATAACGCTCCTCGGCGGACGGGCCGAACACCATGTCGAAGAGGATGTTGCCGGTGTCGTATTCCCTGTTGTTCCACGAGCGGGGATAGAACGTCTCACGCCGCATCACGGATTCGAGTCCCCACTCACGCAACACCTTCATCGCGTTGCAGCCGATCTGGATGCCGGCTCCGATTCGGGCGAATGCTGCGGCCTGTTCGTACACCTGCACGTTCAGGCCGGCCCGCGTCAGCGCCGCGGCGGTCGCCAGCCCGCCCATCCCGCCTCCGATCACAGCGACCGATAGTTTGCTCATGGTTTTCTTTCTTCTTCGTTCCCCGCCGATCCTGACGGGTCTGGAAATAACTGGTCGTCCAGGGCGGACGACGGCCGCAAACGAGGACTGCCGACTTTGACGCGTGTCTTTCCCTGGCAATACCCCGTTTGGAACTCGTTATATTCCAAAATATATATCGATGTCACTATGCTGAGATAAGCGCACCGCCAACAAGCCCGCGTCGATTCAAGCGCGTCCGACGAACCGCGATGAAGGCGGAGTCGCTGGGGAGGGGTCTCGATCGGCTCTATTGCAGCTCTTTGATATGGCCGCTGCTGTCGACGATGATGGACACTTCCTTTCCGTCTTTGACCGCCTTGAACGACTTGATCTTGCCGGCCGGGACTTGCCGGATTTGCGAATAGCCTGCTTGCTCGAGCTTGGCGACAATCTCATCCTGTGTCAGGGCGCGCGCGGACGGAGAGGCCATGGCTATTTCCAGAGAGCAGAAAATCGCCAGAGAGAATGCTCGTACTCGCATGATCCGGTCTCTTCAGCTGTGTCGATAACGCGCCCCTGCGAATTGTCTAGGGCATGCACACATCTCGAAGGGACCCATACCGCGTGATATCTGGTGTTGGAAAGAAAGCCGTCCCGCCCTAGTGCCACAAACTCAAGCCTGTGGTTATGGGTCCCTGCGTTCGCAGGGACGACAGCGAGTTTGTGGCCCGAACGGGAGCATCTCACGCCCAATGTCCGCCGCACGTGGGTTCCTTCCTGCACCGCCCCTGCGCGAGAATTGAGCCGCACCCCGGAGATGTGTGCATGCATTAGTGCGAATTGTAGGACAACAAGCGGCCCTAACAGAAGAGTTACGGCTCTGGGAACATCGTTGAGGACGGCAACAGACTGAAGCGTGAGCGGTGTGATGATGCACCCGGCCATGTTAGCGCTTCGCTGGTGCGTGTGCGATCCGCTTTCCCTGCGGCGCGGCGATTTTGCAATCCTGCCCAGCTTCTGCCCGCAAGTGGGATGCCGCGCGGGCGGCTAAGCTCACGCATGCCCGATCCAAAATGAGGCATCCAACAGAAGACCACAGGGAGGCTCACATGAAATGGCAGGCCATTGCGATCGCATCGGTGCTCGCGCTCGCAACCCAGGCATCGGCGGCGGACAAGAAATACGGCCCCGGCACGAGCGACACCGAGATCAAGCTCGGCCAGACCTCGCCGTTTTCCGGTCCGGCCTCGGCCTACAGCGTGATCGCGAAGGCGCAGGCCGCCTATTTCAAGATGATCAACGAGCAGGGCGGCGTGAACGGGCGCAAGGTCAATCTGATCACGCTCGACGACGCCTACAGCCCGCCGAAGACGGTGGAGCAGACGCGCAAGCTCGTCGAGCAGGAAGAGGTCGCGGTGATCCTCAATCCGCTCGGCACGCCGACCGGCCTTGCGGTGCGCAAATATCTCAATGACAAGAAGGTGCCGCAGCTCTTCGTCGGCGCCGGCGCGACGCTGTGGGGCGATCACGAGCACTTTCCGTGGTCGATCGGATTCCAGCCGTCGTACCAGGCCGAGACCGCGGTCTACGCAAAATACGTGCTGAAGAACAAGCCGGACGCGAAGATCGCGCTGTTCTACCAGAACGACGACGCCGGCAAGGATTACGGCAACGGCTTCAAGAAGGGGCTGGGTCCGGAGAACACGGCCAAGATGGTGATCGCGGAAGCGACCTACGAATCGACCGACCCGACCATCGACAGCCAGATCGTGAAGCTGCGATCATCCGGCGCCAACGTGCTGTTCATGCACGCTATCCCGAAGCAGGCGGCGCAGGCGATCCGCAAGATCGGCGAGATCGGCTGGAAGCCCGACATGTTCTTCCTCGCGGCGACCTCGACCTCGGTGTCCTCGGTGCTGAAGCCCGCCGGCTTCGAATATTCCAAGGACATCATCTCGTCCTACTCCTTGAAGGATCCCAACGATCCGCAGTGGAAGGACGACAAGGACGTGCAGGCCTGGCACGCCTTCATGAAGCAGTATTTCGCCGATGGTAATCGCCAGGACCAGCTCATCGTCTATGGCTACGTGGTGGCGGAAGCGACCGTGCAGGTGCTCAAGCAATGCGGCGATGACCTGACGCACGAGAACATCATGAAGCAGGCGGCCAACCTCGACGTCGCTCTGCCGATGTTCCTGCCCGGCATCAGGGTGAAGACCGCGCCGACGGACTACTTCCCGGTCGAAGCGATGCGGCTGCAGAAATTCAACGGCGAGACATGGGAGCTGTTTGGCGACACGATTGGAAATGACTGAGGAGGAGAAGCCGTCTTGACGCGCCCGGCGTCAATGCCTTCAAGGCATCTGGCATTGGCGGCCAACTGCACTAGATATCCGACACATGGAACACGACGCCCTCAAGACCTTCATCGACCGGCATCCACGTTTGTTCGTTCTGACCGGCGCCGGCTGCAGCACGAATTCCGGCATTCCCGACTACCGTGATCGCAACGGCGATTGGAAGCGGGTGCGGCCGGTCACCTATCAGGCATTCATGGCGGAGCCGGCGACGCGGCAGCGCTATTGGGCGCGCAGCCTGATCGGCTGGCGGCAGTTTGGCCGCGCCTTGCCGAATGACGCCCATCATGCGTTGGCGAGGCTGGAGGCCAACGGCCAGTGCGATCTCCTCGTCACCCAGAACGTCGATCGGCTCCATCAGGCTGCCGGCAGCAGGCAGGTGGTCGATCTGCACGGGCGGCTTGATCAGGTCCGCTGCATGGGCTGTTCAATGAGGATGCGGCGCGAGGCATTTCAGGACGAACTCGCGCGCGCAAATGGCGCCTGGCTTGCGCTGGACGCCGCGGCCGCCCCGGATGGCGATGCGGATCTCGACCGGGTCGATTTCTCCGGATTTGTCGTGCCCGCCTGCGACGCCTGCGGCGGCATCCTCAAGCCGGATGTCGTATTCTTTGGCGAGAACGTCCCGCGCGATCAGGTGACCGTTGCCCAAGACCATCTGGCGCGAGCCGACGCCATGCTGATCGTCGGCTCGTCGCTGATGGTCTATTCCGGCTTTCGTTTCGTGCAGATGGCCGCGCGTCACGAAAAACCGATCGCCGCCGTCAACCTCGGCCGGACGCGTGCCGACGATCTCCTGACCCTGAAGGTCGAGGATCATTGCGAGGCGGCGCTTTCTTTTCTTCTGTAGGCAAGTCTTCTGTGGGCAAGAGACTTTCGGACCGCTGTGCTCAGTGGGCTGCCGGCATCGCCATCGTGCGTAAATAGGCCACCAGCGCGTCGAGGTCGTCGTCGGAGATGACAGCTTTGCTGAAGCCGATCATCTGTTGACCCGCCCATGTGCGGACGGCCTGCGGATTCCGGATGATGGCGCGCAGCCCGGCGTCTGTCAGGTACTGCGTCGGATTCATCGGTTGGCCGAGGTCGGGCCCCGTGTCGCTAGCGCCTCCGCCCTTCAATCGATGGCATGGCAGGCATTGTACGACAAAAACCTCCTGTCCGCGCCGCGCCGGAGCATCGGCCGCGATGGCTGCGGGCACGGCGAGTTGTGTCCAGCGGTGAGCCGGGCTCTCAACGAAGGTCAGACGGCTCAACTGGTACGGCCATTGCTCGCGCGTAATCCCCGACCGTTCCGGATACTCCCAGATCAGGTAGAACGGACCGGCCGTGCCGGTCCCCTGCGGCAAGCGCGGCCAGGGTTGCGTGGGATCCTCGATGGCGATGTAGGCAACCGAACCTCCGCCGGCTCCCCGGCGAATGAGCGCGAGCGAAAGCTGGCTGACGAAGCCGTCGCGCGCCTCCGCTTCGATCGTGTCGAACTGCGGGTCCGCGTCGTTGCCCAGGATGGCGAGAAGCGGCACGCCGCGATAAATCACGGCATGATGATAGACGTCGCCGGTCACGTTCAACGTGACCGTGTCCGGCCTGTGCTGCAATTGATCGATCGTAAAGCGCTGCTCGTTCGCGCCACTCTTGATGACCAGCGCCGGCTCCGCTGCCGGCTCCGACCGGGCTTGGGACCAGGCCGGGGGTGCCAGGAGTAAAGCCGCGACCGCCAACAGGATCGGCCAGCGACGGTGCGCAACGCACGGCATCGTTACGCTACCGGTACAAGTGACGTTTGACATCCAAAATCTCCAGTCAGTCTTCGCCGTGGTGGTGGCGTCATCACGGCGGGCCGGCACGCTAATTCTCCGCATCGACGCCGTACAATGCCGATTGCGTCAGCGCGTGGCATGCAGTCTTCACGCAGATGCCGGATGATCGTCATCCATTCGGATGATGAGCCGTAGCGAGCAACGATTAGCGTCAAATCGCGGCTTCGATTTTGTTTGCCATCGCATCGAACCCGCAGGGGCAGCGGAACGACCAAGGTTCTGCTGTCAACGCACAACCGGTGAGCTTACGATGACGCTACGGGCCCGTGTCGGCCGTCACACCCGGCTCGGGGGTCGCCATTGTCAGAACTGGTCTGACGATCAGCAGCAAGTCATCGATCTCTTGAACCGCATTTCCGTTGCCGATGGCGGGTCTGCGGGCCGCCTCGGTGGGAGGGTTGTCGCCGGCATCTGCAGCGACGAACTGTATCGCGCCATCTCAGGCTTCGAAGACAAGCAATTTCCCGGACAGCATAGCGGCTACGTCGATCCGGCCGGCCCGATGCTCAAGCGCATGGAAGATCTGGCCGCATCACCTGCGCCTGGATCGCTTGATTTCGTCACCATGGTCGATGCCTATGGCTTGCCGTCCGAGCCGACCAAAGGCACGCGTGTCGTCATCTCGAAAATCAGCCGGATCATCAACTCGAACCAGGCGATGTTTGTCGGAATCGTCGGCGATACCAACAACGTCGTGAAGACGCTGAGCGCCGATATCCCGAATTCCCTGAGGATCGAGGATGCCGGCGTGATAAACGGCATCCACTGGTTTCGCCTGTCGCATCCGAGCGCGAACAAGATCACCATTCAAGCGAGGGATGCCAAAGGCTCGGTTGTTGCGAGCTATGTGCAGGATGCCGTTCTCCTGCCGAGGGCGTCGGGGCCCGCTGATTTTACGGTCGGGCCGAAAGATCCAAAATCTCCGAATACGATCAGCCTCGTTACCTACGCGCCCAAGGACGATAGCGATTACATCGACAACAGGATGACCTCGATCGGTTACAACATCTACCTTGGGGGTTTCCAGGTCTATTGCACCGGCATGAGTGTGCCGATCGACGTCCCGAACGCCCTGGTCGATCTCCATCCGATCAAGGCCGAGCCGATCGATGCCAAGGTCTACGATACGCTCGAGCAAGCGAAAGCAGCGATAAGGCAGGCGTCGAATACAGCCAAAGGCGTCACGCCCTTCGCCTATTATCGGGGCGCGGGCGGCGCCGTCATAGCGCCAACGGTGCTTTCCGAGGCGACAACGCCTCGCATCATCGCAACTCTCTGGATAGCGCGCGCGACCTACGCGAAATATGTGCAGCAATCGCTGGCGGGGATTGCGATCAGTCTCGTCGGGGGATTGGTCATTCGCGCGATCATCGGCCGTATCTTTCGCGCGCCCAAGGACCCCGAGCCGAGACGGATCGCGCCGGCACCCGTCGAGCCACCCGCGATAACGAGGTTGCGCAACACGGCGGACGATCTGCAAAACAAGAACCCCGTCAGGTCAGCGGAAGCGCTGTCGTCGCCGAGGGTCTATCGGCATCAGCTGACCGCGGACGTGCCGCCGGCGAGCTATGCAAACATCGAGAAGGAACGCTCGTTGATACTTTCCGACGGAGCAAACGCGCATTACGGCACCGGAGTCTTATGCGTGGCCGGCGGGGAAGCCGATGAGCAGACCTTATATCGATATCGAGGTTCCGGCCGGTACCGGTGTCGAGACCCTCGATTTCGGCAACTCGAACTGGGTACGCCTGATGCCGCCCAACGGAGACAGATTGTCGGTCAAGATCGTCGGAACCAACCTGACCCCGGCGCAGATCGAAATGGGACGAAAGCTCGCAGGCCCTTGAAGCGCAGCGCAATGAGGTTAAGTGGCCGCTGCGCTTTTGCGGGACGCCGGCCCCATCGAAGCCGGCGTCGCGGATCATCTCGAGGTCGACTTGCAGCGCCCCTCCCTGAAGCGACTGCTGATGCGGTGCTGCCGGGGCCATGCGACTCAGGCCCGCATCGGGACCGCGGTAGGCGCGGGATGGACAGCTTCATCCGGCAAGGTATTGGCCGCGATGTTCTCCTGATAGGTTTCCGGGCCTACCCAGATGGAAAGCGCCGTTAGTCCCGCGAGGAGTGCAGCATAGCACGCGACCGGCCACCAACTGCCGGACATGGCGACCAGCCACGCGGCGAGGAAGGGCGCCGGGCCCCCTGCAAGCAGCGAGCCGGTCTCGCGCGCGAATGCAAAACCAGCGAAGCGGCGCTGTGGCGGAAACAATTCGGCAAAGTACGCGGCCTGCGGGCCGAACATGGCGGCCGTCACCACGGCCCGGGCAATGATGAAGGCCAACGCGATCCATATCCATTGCCTGGTCTCGACCATCCAGAAGAAGGGGAAGGCGAAGGCCACGCCGCAAAGTGCGCCGAAGAGGTAGACCGGCCGCCGCCCGATGCGGTCCGAGAGCGCCGCGAAGCCGACGATCGTGAACAGTTCGATCGTGAACGCGAGCATCAGCGCGCTCAGCGCATCGGATCTCGGCACACCCAAGGTGGTGATGACGTAGCTCAGGCCGAATACCGGGAAGAGATAGCCCAGGCCGTTTTCGGCAAGCCGCGCGCCCAGCACCACCATGAAGTTGCGCGGGTGCCGGCGCAACGCTTCCATTGCGGGATTTTTTTCGACCTTGCCGCGCGCGACGACGGCTTCGGTGTAGACCGGAGTTTCCGTCACCTTCAACCGGACGAAGAGACCGACCAGGATCAGGAGGAAGCTTGCGAGGAAGGGCAGGCGCCAGCCCCAGGACAACAAATCTTCCCGCGACAAGGGCGTGACCAGCGCGAACGCGCCGGCAGCGAGCAGGTTGCCGATCGAGACGCCGAGCGGGGCGAAACTTCCCCAGAAGCCGCGGTGCTGCGGCGGCGCATTCTCGACGAGATAAATCACCGCGCCGCCATATTCCGCGCCGGCGCCGAGCCCCTGGATCACGCGCATCAGGACCAGCAGGAATGGCGCCCAATAGCCGATCTGGGCGTAAGTCGGCAGCAGCCCGATTGCGGTGGTGCCGACGCCGATCATCAATAGCGTGGCGACCAGGACCGGCTTGCGTCCGAGGCGGTCGCCGAGCACGCCGAACAGAATGCCGCCGAGCGGCCGCACGACGAAGCCGACGCCGAAGGTCAGGAATGCCAGCATCGTGCCGACGATCGGGTCGCCCTTCGGGAAGAACAGCTCGCCGAACACCAACGCGGCAGCCGTGCCATAAAGAAAGAAGTCGTACCATTCGAGCGCCGAGCCGATCGAGGCTGCGAAGATCACGCGCAGGCTCGGCGACGTCGCTCTATCCGTAGAGATCTCCGTCATTGTTCCACCCTGTGTGTTTTGTTTTCATTATTTTGTCGTTCTGGAATGTCGGTCGAAAAAACGAAGCGCCCGCCCTCAGGGCGGGCGCTTCGAGAGATCAGGCAGCCTTGGTGAAGTAGGATTTCTTTGCCGCCGACTGCGTCTCGTAGATCGAGCCCTGTCGCTTCGCCGGCGGGAGCGGCATTCGCACCGGCACGTCGGCGAGCCGCGGCGCGACGACGATGTCGCCGGTGAGCAGGCGGCTGTTGAACTCGTCGAAATCCTTCACGCCCATCAGCGGCCAGGCGTCGCTGGCGGCGACTTCGTAAAGCAGCAGATTGCGTGGGCGGTTCGACGTATTCATCGCCGAGCCATGCAGCGCCCGAACGTGATGAAACGACATGCTTCCGGCCTTACCCATGCAGGGCACCGCGCGCTCGACCTCGTCGCGCACGAGGTCGGGATCGATCAGCCCGGCGAAATGACCGTCTTCGCCGTGATGATTCCAGAGCTCGCGGTTGTGCGTGCCTGGTGTCACCAGCATCGGTCCGTTTTCAAGATCGCAATCGTCCAGCAGCACCCCGATCGCCAGCACGTCGTCATTGGTGTGCGGATAGAAGGCCCAATCCTGGTGCCATTCGACCGGCGAGCCGTACTGGGCCGACTTCATGTTCAGCTTCGAGCCGTGCAGCCGCAGACCCGGGCCGATCAGCCTGGTCAGAATGTCGATGACGGGCTTGCTGCGGACGATCTCGTCGAAGATCGGGTGCACCTTGTGCGGCGTCTTGATCCGGCGCACCCGCGGGTTTTCGCGGCTGTGGCCCGGCTCGAGGTCGTACACGTCGGTGTGCTCGGTGACCTCGGCGGCGCCGGCAACCAGTTCCGTGATGACCTGCCGCACCCGCCCGAGCGTCTCCCCATCCAGCACTTCCGGCACCACGATGACGCCGTCGCGGCGGTAAGTCTCGACATCCCTTTCCGAAATCATCCCTTGAGGCTCCGCATTTCCTGTCAATGATAGCGCTATCATTAACGATGTTAGCGCTACCATTATATGTCGGCAAGTGGTTTGGTGTATCCAAAGGCACGCTTTCAACTGTCCAGGACCATGTCAGCGACCGAGTCCGATCTGCCGGGAACCCCGACTTTGTCTGCCGTAGCCGCCCGTGCCGGCGTCTCCGCCATCACGGTGAGCCGCGTGCTGCGGCTGCCGGCAAAGGTCGCGCCGCTGACCCGCGCCAGGGTCGAAGTGGCGATGCGCGAGCTCGGCTATGTGCCGAACCAGCTCGCGGGCGCCTTGGCCGGGGCTCGCACCAAATCGGTCGGGGTGCTGGTGCCGACCATCGCCAATTCGATCTTCGCCGACACCGTGCAGGGGCTGTCCGACGAACTGGAGCCGCTCGGCTACGCCGTGATCCTGGCGCAGTCGCGCTACGACCCGGCGCGCGAGGATCACATACTGTCGGCGCTGTTGTCGCGCCGGCCCGAGGCCATCATCATGGTGGGATCGCCGGCAACGGAGCAGGGCGCACGCCTGTTGCGCCGCGCGGGCATTCCGATCGTCGAGACATGGGAGCTGCCGCCCGAGCCGCTCGACGCGGTCGCCGGCTTCGACAATTTTGCCGCCGGTGTCGCGGTCGCCGAGCATCTGATTGCACAGGGGCGGCGGAGCCTCGCCTTCATCGGCGGTGACGATCCGCGCGCCACGCGACGCTGGAACGGATTCAACACGACGGCCCTTGACGCCCGATTGCAGGCGCCGCGCCGATTGATCCTGGGGCGCAATGCTTCGGACAGCCTTGCCGCGCTTGTCGAGCTTCCCGGCGTGGATGCGGTGTTCGCGGCCAACGATGCCCACGCCATCGGCTTCATGTCCGCATTGCGGAAGGCCGGACTGCTGCATCACGGGCCCGCCGCGGAACAGCCTGTCGCGGTCATTGGTCTTGGTGATCTCGAAATGGGCCGGCTGATTTCGCCGAGCCTTTCGACCATCCGTGTTCACGGCACGGCCATCGGCCGCACCGCTGCGGCGCTCATCCTGACGCGCGAAGGGCCGCGCCGCGTCGACCTTGGCTTTGAGCTCGTGCTGCGAGAACTCCGGCTGACCGTAAGCGCGGTCATCGCCGCCTGCAGCAAATTGTCTGTCGGGCAGAAATCACTTCGCTCTCTTCCGTCATTGCGAGCGTAAGCGAAACAACCCAGCGAACTCTCCGCGGCGACAGCCTGGATTGCTTCGTCGCGTTGCTCCTCGAAATGACGTTCTCTCTCTGCGTCGTCGTTCGGGGAAGCGCCGCAAGGCGCGGGCCCGGAATCCATTCGGCCCGGCACTCGAAATGGATTCCGGGCTCGTCGGGGGCGGCGCGCAAGCGCGGCGGTCATGCTCGTTCAAGAGCAGCGTTCGGCAACTCTGCCAAGATTCGAAGTACAAGATTCGAAGTGCGAGATTGGAAGTGAGTTGAGCCAAAGAGAAAGAGCCGTGCGGGCGGGCACCGAACGGCTCATTTCCACAACTGCCGGCTCGAGACCGGTTCCGTCGTTGAATTTCGGCGAGGCCAGCAAAGACACATGATCGTCGCTGGCCTCTCATCAAGCGGTTCGTGCGCCGCTCAACTGTTGTCAGGATAATCGATAAACTTTTATCGACAACTGAAAGGATTAATTAGGGTTAATCGTGGTCGCGGAGACCCGCGGACACATCGAAGTCTTCGTTGCTGTGAGCAGGGCGCCTTCGAAGCGCGCGAATGTGGCCTTCTTTTTTTAGGCGCTACAAATTCCGGGCGCTCTCTGACTTGGGCACTCTCTGACTGGGCACTCGCTGACTTAAAAGTGTTGTGGCTTTTGGAACCTAATCGCTTCCGTCTACCTCATTATATTGGCATGGGTTGGTCGCCGTCACCATGATCTGTCGTCGGAGCATCTTTCCTTGGAAAGGGAAAAATCATGGACATCAAGCGCAGTGGCTCCCGGCCGTCCGGCAAGGGCCCGGCGGAATGGTTCACCGGCACTGTCCGGATCGACCCGTTGTTCAGCGCGAAGGAGCCGGCTCGCGCCGCCGGCAATCTCGTGACCTTCGAGCCCGGCGCGCGCACGGACTGGCACACCCATCCTCTCGGCCAGACGCTGATCGTGACGGCCGGTTGCGGCTGGGTTCAGCGCGAAAGCGGCCCGGTCGAGGAGATCCGGCCCGGCGACGTGGTTTGGTTCGAACCCGGTGAAAAGCACTGGCATGGAGCTACCGCGACCACGGCGATGAGCCACATCGCCATTCAGGAAGCGCTGAACGGAAGCCCCGTGACCTGGATGGAGAAGGTCAGCGACGAGCAATATCGAAAATGAAGGCTTGCCAGCGAAGGTTTGGCCAGCATCAATTCAAGATACAAGAGGGTTCGCATGAAACCGCACGTCATCTGTCATATGGCCGCCAGTGTCGACGGTCGGACGCTTTCCAGCCGTTGGCGTCCCGAGGGATCGATGGCCGGCGCGCTGTTCGAGCGGCTGCATGACGAACTCGCCGGCGACGCGTGGCTGATCGGCCGCGTCACCGGCCAGGAGTTCGCCAAGGGCAAGAAGCCGTATCCTGCGTCGACGACAGAAACCTTTCCTCGCCAGTCCTGGTTCGCGCGGCGCGACGCAAAGGCCCACGGTGTCGTGCTCGACGCCGACGGCAAGATTGTCTGGGGCCGCTCGGACATCGGCGGCGATCCGATCGTCGTCGTGCTGTCGGAGAAGGTTTCGGATGCCCATTTGGCAGGCCTGCGCGGTGAGGGCGTGTCCTACATCTTCGCCGGAAAATCCCATCTCGACCTCGCTCTGACACTGGAGATCCTCAACGGCGAACTCGGCATCAAGCGCCTGCTGCTCGAGGGAGGAGGCGGAGCCAATGGCGCCTTTCTGCGCGCGGGATTGGTCGACGAGCTGAGCCTGATCCTCTGTCCGGGCGTGGACGGTGCGAAGGGGGCGCCGGCGGTTTTCGAACTCGACGGAGGCAGAGACCGCGCAGCGCGCCCCCGTCAAGGCGATGACCTTGGAGAGCAGCCAGGCGCTTGACGGTGGTGCAATGTGGTTGCGGTACCGGATGCAAAATGCGGAAATCAAGCCGGCAACCGGTCTGTGAAACGAGAACGTGATTCCATTGCATACGAACCATATCATCGTCGTCGGCGCTGGCGCCGCAGGCCTGATGGCCGCCCGCGAACTGGCGCATGCCGGCAAGAGGGTAACGATCCTGGAAGCGCGAGACAGATGCGGCGGTCGCATCGATCCGCTTCCGGCAGCGGACTTCGGATACAAGGCGGAGGGTGGCGCCGAGTTCGTCCATGGCGAAGCACCGGTGACGCGGGCCCTCTTGAGCGAGGCGGGACTCTCGCTGCTGCTGGTTCAGGGAATGCGATGGAATGTGGAGGACAGAGCGCTCTCGCGTGAGGAAGCGCTCTCGCTCCACTCCGAACGCCTCCAGCAGGCCTTGGGGGAATTGAAAACAGACCTCACCGTCGCCGATTTCCTGAAGCGCTATTTCGCCGGTCCCGACTACAGTCAGCTGCGACACGCCATCGAAAGGATGGTCGAGGGCTATGACGCGGCCGACCCGGCCAAAGCCAGCATTCTTGCGCTACGCGACGAATGGATGAGCGATGGACCCGGCATGCAGATGCGCGTCGCCGAAGGTTACGGTGCCATGATCGACTTTCTGGCGGCGGAGTGTCGGAGGCACGGCGCCTCGATCCATCTTGCGTCCGCCGTCAGCGCGATCGAGGTGACCGACGGGCGTGCCCTGGTCCGATGCGCGAACGGCGACAGGCACGTCGCTGACGCGGTGATCCTCACCGTTCCTCTTCCTCTCCTGCAAGAGATCAAGCTTCCGCCGGAGGTCCGCGAGAAAGCGGCTGTCACCGCGGATATCGGCTTCGGCAACGTGATCAAGATCCTGCTGCGGTTCAAAACGCGCTGGTGGACCAGCGGCAAGGGAAAGGACCTTTCCGACCTGATGTTTCTGCTCTCGAACGAGGCGATCCCGGTGTGGTGGACGCAGCGTCCAAACGAGCATCCGGTGCTGACCGGCTGGTTCGCCGGTCCCAGGACGAAAAGCCTGGATCATCTCGACGAGAATGCGCTGATCGAGATGGGGCTCGCCTCGCTCGCCGACATTTTCGGGCTGCAGGCGCAACAACTGAAGCAGGATCTTGTCGCAGCGCGCGCTATCAACTGGGCCCATGATCCGTTCACGCGGGGAGCATATTCATATGCGATGCCGGAAACGCGTGACGCGCAGTCGGCACTCGCAGGCTCGGGCTGCGCCCCGGTTTTCTTCTCCGGCGAAGCGCTTTACCGCGGTCCGAACATGGGCACTGTCGAGGCCGCGCTGGCAAGCGGGCTGGAGACGGCGCGGTCTATTCTGACCTCTGGTCAGGGAGCCGCCCGGAGCTGAGCGACGGCGCGTGGCTAAAGCATGATCCGGAAAGTGTGTAGCGGTTTTCCCTTAGCTAACAAACGCGGAACGCGTTTGCGCGGAGATCATGCTTAGTCAAGAACCTAAAGCGCGGTGATGATTCAACCTGATCTCATCGCGCTTTAGTCCCCATGGAAACCGTCGGAGATTGGTCCACTCTCAACTCGGGCGGTGAAGCTTTTTCGACTTCGGCGATACCGCTGGTGTCTTTACCCGCGCGCTGCCATCCGGCGACGCCGATGCTGTCGGCGTTTCGCCTTTGGCGTTTTCGCGTCCGATGTCGCGGCGCGGCCAGGCAAAATCGTCGGCGCGACCGGCCGGCGCCGACAAAGCCTCACCTTTGACCAGGAGTCGCGCTGCCAGCGCATCAATTGTCGCGGGGTGCGCCCCCGGTCCGCCGAGCAATTGATCGGTACCGACAGAGGAGGCGGTCAATGGAAGGATCGGTCCGGCCAGCGGACGCGGTGCCGGCTGACCCGGCTGCGCAGCGGCGTCGGGAATGGCCGGCTCGGTGGGTAACGCGATCGGCGCGGAGCGCGCCGCTAACAGGCGCGTAATCTCGCGCTCGACATAGTGCGCGAGCTTGCGCGCGCCGGCCTTGGTAAAATACACGCCGTCGTAAGAACGCAGCTGTCGGATCTGACCTTCGAAGTCCGGGCCCTTCTGCAGAAACCGGCCAGCCTCGTCGACAAAGCCGTCCCACACATCAACGTAGGTGATGCCGGCCTTGCCTGTCGCATCGCGATAGAGCGAATCCAGGAACAGCGTGTCGGCGGTCGCCTTGGGTCCACGGATGGCCGGCAGGCCGACCCACAGCACCGGCACACCCTTGGACTTCAGCACGCCGATCATCTCGTCGATCTTCTTTCTGTAGAGCTCGACCCAGCGTCCATCGCGAAACTCATAGAGGCCATTCGGCGAACGCGCGGCTTTCTCCGGTGCTGCGGCCGGCGGCGCATCGCCGTTATCGGCGGCATCATCCGGCGACAATTCGGCATCCGTCGCCGGGTCATCGGGCTTTCCGACCGCATCCGGCTTTGCCGCGGGTTTGGCTCCGGAAGGCTTGCCCTCGGGTTTGGCCTTGGCGTCCTTCTTGTCGGTCTTCTTGTCCGACGATTTGCTGTCGGAACTATCGGGGGGCGGCTCGCGGATCGCGACACGATCACCGAGCCCGAGCATCACGACAATGGCGTCCGGCTTCTCAGTCGCAAGGATGCCCTTGGCTGCCGCGGCCCAATCGGCCGGATCGCCCTTGGGCTGATACCGGATCAGGCCCGACACGGTCTTGGCCTTGCGGATCACGCCGATGTCCGGCTGTTCGGCATAGGCATCCTCAAGGCCATAAGCGAGCCAGTCCGCCATGGCATCACCGAGCACAAGAACGTGGTGCTCCGGTACAGCGTCGCGTTTCTCGGGCGGCGGCGCCTTTGAAAAGTCTTCGCGCGGAGGCGTTTGCCGCCTTTCCCAACGAGGCTGCGGCGCGCGCTGCTGATATGGCTCATACGTGTCATTGCCAAACCAGCCGCCGCCGAACCCGCCAAACCCGCGTTGTGGCTGCTGCTGCTGCTGCTGATATCCGCCGAAATTGAAGAATTGCGCCGAGCTCGGTCCAACGACGCCGAGCAGCATCGCCGTCGCGACGGCCAGCGCGATCAGCAGGCCCCCGTCGGTCAACACGCGCAGCTTCTTCGGTCGGTCTGGCATGCTCTTGCACCGCACAGGACGGAGAACTTGCCTCGACCCAAAGTAGCACTGAAGCGCGATGACGAGTTCTCAGATTACCGTGAACTGTTTTGTTACGGTGAACTGTCTTGCCGTCAGTGGGAACCAACAGATCGCGGGTGTCATCGTCGCCACGGCCGCCAGCGCCCGTGTGCTAAAGCGCGATGAGATCAGGCTCGATCGTCATCGCGCTTCAGGTTCTTTCGCCGCAACTGCCTTGTCGCTTACGGCCGCGCTGTGGCTGGCGGCAACGGGTGAGCCGGCACCGGCCTGTGCGCCGGGGTGGCCGTCTGCCGCAGCGGAGGTCCCGACATTTTGGGTCGAACATTTTGCGCGGAGGCCTTGGCGTCGAGTGCTTTGGCCTCCGTCTTGGTCTCGGAAGCCTTGGTCTCGGAAGCCTTGGTCTCGGAAACCTTGGCAATGGCACGCGCCATCTGGTCCTGGCTCGCCTTGAGCTGCTCGACCGCGTTGGCATTGTCCCGGGCCATTTGTTCCTGTCTGGTCTTGAGTTCCTCGATTCCTTGTCCCAAGTTTGCGAGATCGCGTGCCATCGACTGCAGCAATTGCGTCAACTCAGGCGAGATGGCGGCGGGCGGCGCTGCGTCTTGCGTCGAGCCCTGAGGCGGAGGTGCCGGTTCCGAAGGTGCTGTCTGCGCGGCGTTCGCCTGAGCGATGCGGGGGCTCAGTTGCGCGGGAAGCCCGGAGCCATCGAGCGGCAGCGATGCAGTCGTGATGAGCCGCGGCGCCCATCTTGCAACAATCTGCTTGGCCGTATCTCCGTAGGAAGACTGCGAAACGATGGCGGCGGCAAAGACGCAAGCCGCCAGCACCAGGCCGGTGAAGCCGCGTACCGCCCGGCCGCCGAACGATTGCTTGCGCCGAGCGGCCGTGCGCGCGGCATCCTGCTCCAGCTTCGAAAGGTGTTCCTCTGCGCGCGCCATCTCTTCACCTGCGCGTGTGAGCTGTTCATGAGCGTGCGCCAGCTTTTCGTCTGCGCGATCGAGCAGAACTTGGCGCGGAGTGGTCTGGTTCGCGTCTAGCGCAGTATCCATGAGCGCTCCGTACCCCGTTCGATGTCACCCGCCAATGGCGAGCCGGACGATCTATTTCAGGTCGGCAATCATCCACAGTTCATAGCGGTTTGACCAAAGCATGGCTCCAAGATGGAAAATATGGGGCTGCCTGATGGCGACAGGCCGCAGCACAGGCGAACGGACAACGTCAGGTGCGCGCGTCCTGACCGCTTCAGCCGCGCCGCGCCGCCTTGATCGCGGCGACGTCGATTTTCTTCATGCCCATCATGGCATTGAATGCACGCTTTGCTTCATCGCCGCCGGCCGCCATCGCCTCTGTCAGCACGCGCGGCGTGATCTGCCAGGAGATGCCCCACTTGTCCTTGCACCAGCCGCACGCACTCTCCTGGCCTCCATTGCCGACGATGGCGTTCCAGTAGCGGTCGGTCTCTTGCTGATCATCAGTGGCGATCTGAAACGAGAAAGCTTCGTTATGCTTGAACACGGGACCGCCGTTGAGGCCAAGGCAGGCGACGCCCGCGACCGTGAATTCCACCGTCAGCACATCGCCCTGCTTGCCTGAGGGGTAGTCACTGGGTGCACGGTGGACGGCGCCCACGGCGCTGTCGGGAAAGGTTTCGGCGTAGAAGCGGGCAGCAGCCTCCGCGTCCTTGTCGTACCACAGGCAAATCGTGTTCTTGGCCATTGCTTGTCCTTTCGCTGGGCTTACGCGTCCGCAGAGTTCGATCGATGCCGTGCTGTCCGGGCCCGCTCTTCATCTTTCGGCTGCTGCCGGGACTTTTTTAGAAGGATAGTTTGGCAGGATTTGTCCTTTTGCATTGCACACTTCGTGTCGGGAACCAACGCAAGAGGCCGGAGTTGGGTTCGGTGGGAACTCTCAGGTGCTTTTTTCCGAGCTTTCCATGCATCACAACCTTCCCCGGTATCGCTACCGATATCGGGGTCGCGCGCGATTCAACGCTTCTGGTACGGATGGAAGATGTAGTCCTTTGCCTTCACGGCCACATGGCACGCGTGTCCGCAGTCCGAGGGGCTGGGATCGGCCGTGAACTTGTCGGATGCGGCTTCGTAGTTGAACAGCGCGTATCCCCATCCGCCGCTGTTCGGAAATCTCGCGCTATCCTTTTCGATGACGAAAGCCTGCGTGAAGACGTCCGGCACATCCACGGCGAAGGGAGCCTCCGTGCTCTTCTTCGGCTTCCACTGCAGCTTCACGATCTTGGAGCCATCCGGGAAAGGCTGGCCGTTGTTCGGAATACCGGCCTTGTACGCCTCGATCATGGTCGGATTGGCGACGATCACCTTGAGCACTTCATCGGTCCGGGCGGAAGAGACCACTGCCCAATCCTCGTATCCCCTGAAGTCGGAGAACGCGATTCCGCTCGGCGATTTCAGCGCGTACTTGTCCTGCGCGTAAACGACCGTGCCGCCCAGGGCGGCGAGCACTGCCGCGGCTATCGCAATCGTGAGCTTGGTTTTGCGCTTCATGGCTGATCCTTCTTAATTGTCGTGACAGCGGATGGTGAGGTGTCTTGAAAGCCTGCAGGGCCAATTGCCGCTAGGTTCGCGCCGCCGGCGGCGCTTGTACTGTCGGCGTCGCCGCGGCGAAAAGGTCGTCGCGGTTGCCGTTCAGCGGCGGATAGATACGCTGGTGATTGATGGTTTGCTTGGTCAGTTTTGCGTCGGCCCCGGTCGCACGCACGTCCCGATCCCACCCGGTCGTGTAGAGCGCACCCCATCCGCCGAGATCGAGTACGGTGACGTACCAGTCGATCGTGAGCGGCAGCATCGGCTCGCCGAACAGATCCGCCACTACGTTGTGACCGGCATAGCGGCCCATCGGCCGCGCAAACTGGCAGGACATGACGGTCGCGTGCGCGCCGTCGAGCACGCCGTGGGCGACATCGCCGGCGGCGAAGATGCTGGCGAGGCCTTTCACCCGCATGAACTCGTCCACGACAAGGCGGCCGGAGGCATCCCGCTCACCCGGCAAGGTCGCGGCCAGCGGACTGGCCCGCATGCCGGCGCACCACACCACGGTTCGCGTCGCGATGAACTCGCCGGATGAGAGCGTGGCGCCGGTGCCGTCGACCTCATTGACCCGCACGCCGCATCGTGTCTCGACGCCGAGCGCCTGCAACGCCTCACTGACGACGGGGGCTCCATGCGCGCCAATGGACGCGCCAACCATGTGGTCTGGATCGACGAGAATGACGCGGCGCTTGCCCGAAACGCCCGCTTTGTCGAGCCGCGCCGGCATTTCGGCTGCAACTTCGATGCCGGTAAATCCGGCACCGACGACGACCACGGTGGAGCGCGCATCGGACGGTTCGCGCCGGCCGAGCTCTGCGAGATGCGCATCAAGCTTGAGCGCGGATTCATAAGTGTCGACGTCAAAAGCGTGCTCGGCGAGCCCCGGAATCGCGGGGCGAACGAGTTCGCTGCCGAGCGCGAGCACCAGGCGATCATAAGCCAGCATCTCCCGACCGTTGCTGCCCGCGACGGCGACTTGCTGCTTCGCGAGATCGATTGTCCCGACTTCGGCAAGCACATGCTTGACGCCGACGGGATCGAGCAGCTTGTCCAGCGGGATCGCCGCCGCACTCAGATCGACTTCATAATTGCGGACGCGAATGTTGTGATAGGGATTGCGATCGATCACGAGGATTTCGAGCTCGGCCGCCCGCGCGCCGATCTCCTCGCGCTTGCGAGCGGCACCGATCGCGGCCCAGAGGCCGGCGAACCCGGCGCCGAGGACAACAATGCGCGGCATGAATTGTCTCCGCCTCCATGACGTCTGCAGGGAAGAAGCATAGCAGGCGAGGCCGGCTAAGTCAGAAGAGATGACATGATTTACGCGTGCGTCTCATCCCCACGGCCCGCGGGGAGGCGAGGGCCGATTCCAGGGACCGGGATCAGACCCGCCGGGCTCGGCGCGAACCCGAGGAGTGGGGCTGCTTGAGCCGAGTTCGGCTGCGAGCTGCTGCAACGCGGCGATGCGGTTCGCGGTCGACGGATGTGTTGCAAACAGGTTGTCGACACCGTGACCCGACAACGGATTGACGATGAACATGTGCGCCGTCGCCGGATTGTGCTCGGCTTCCATGTTCGGGATCTGATGGGCGGCGTCTTCGATCTTGACGAGGGCGGATGCCAGCCACATCGGCTGTCCGGCGATGCGCGCGCCGAGATTGTCGGCGGCGTATTCGCGCGTGCGGCTGATCGCCATCTGCACCAGCATGGCGGCGAGCGGTGCCAGAATCATCATGACGACCGACCCGATCACGCCCGGCCCGCTGTTGCTGTTGCGATGGCCGCCGAAAAACATGCCGAACTGGGCCAGCATCGAGACCGCGCCGGCGATGGTCGCGGTGACGGTCATCAGCAGCGTATCGTGATTTTTGACATGGGCGAGTTCGTGGGCGATCACGCCGGCGAGCTCTTCGCGGCTGAGCGAGTGCATCAATCCGGTGGTCACGGCCACCGCCGCGTTTTGCGGGTTACGGCCGGTCGCAAACGCGTTGGGTTGCGGATTTTCCATCACGAACACGCGCGGCATCGGCAGGCCGGCGCGCCGCGCGAGTTCGGCCACGAGTTCGAAGAGCTCGGGCGCCGAACGTGCATCGACCTCCTGGGCGCCGTAGGTCGACAGCACCATGCGGTCCGAATTCCAATAGGCGAACAGGTTGGTGGCGCCCGCGATCAGCAGCGCGATGAATGCGCCGGTGCCGCCGCCGATCAGATAGCCGACGCCCATGAACAGGGCCGTGAGGCCCGCCAGCAGAATTGCGGTTCGCAAGTAATTCATTGCGCCTACCTCGCGCCACGGTCGTTCAGTGCGGCAACGCCGATTCAGGTAGGGATTTGCCCGGTGGCGCTGCAAGAGGGGGTGCGTCGCCGCGCCACGTTTTCACGGGCGCCAGGTTCACAGGCTTCGGGCCATGATGCGCGGGCCGTGCGGCTCCCGACCGGACAACTTGGCGCCCGCCGGGCCGGTTCAGGCAGAAGTGCAGCCGATCAGGCGCCTTGCGGCACCTGGTCGAGAAACCCGGTAACGCGGAGGATTCGTCCGTCCTCCAACACGGCGAAATCGGTCCCTTTGATCGGGCCGTTGGTCGCGTCGGTCCCGTCGGGGCCGAGCGCCCACGAGAAACGGACATGATTGCCGAACCCATTGGGCTTGCCGATCAGCTTGAAGGTGAAATCGGGGAAGCGCTGCTGAACGCCGGCGATCAGCGCATCGATGCCGTCGTGGCTATCGCCGCTCGTCAGCGGGTCCACATATGTCGCATCTGTCGTCCAGTTCGTAACCAGCATCTCGCGCCGGCGGCTTGGTGTGCGCTCGTTCCACAGATCGATATAGCCATGGGCGATCTTGTTGATGTCGGTCATGTCTCTCTCCTTCGACAAAAGCCGTATCGTTCGGCTGACCGACTGTCTGATATCGCCGTGCCCAGATCGATTACCTCGAAGGTCATGGCGTGCGCTTCGGCTCGACCTCGCGCGTTACTCTTATGTTCGAATAGTAGCGACACTCTCCAAAGTGTAGGCGGGTTAGCGTGGCTAACCCGCCGCCTTGTGTTCAGTCACCTTGTGTTCAGTCGCCTTGGCCCCTAAGCCGCCTTGGCGACCGGTTCCTTATCGGCCGTTTCCATCGCCCTCAGATACATGTCGAGTAGCGTCTCGTGCTCGTCGCGCTCGTCTTTGTCCTGCTTCCTCAGTTTGATGATTTCCCTGAGGATTTTCACATCAAACCCTTCGCCCTTGGCCTCGGAAAAGACCTCCTTCTTCTGCTCGTTCAACTCCTGCAATTCGGTGTCCAGGTTCTCGATCCGCTCTACGAAGGAACGAATGCGTCCGCCGGGAATGCTGATGTCAGACATGGTGCCTCTTTGCTGAATGAGACCGTGAAAATGACGGCAAAGAAATAACCAAGGCGTTAACGCAAATCGGCTGGGCGCGCTCAATTGGCGGAGTGATTAACGGGGAACCCGAACGCTCATCACGCGCCGCGGTCGCCGCCTGGCGCCGCTGAAATCGGCCTTCGTCCATTCGAAAGCCGCGACGAATGAACGACTATCGACCGGCGGTTATGCATCGGTCCACGATCGCTTTATCCGTGGCGGATAATTGTGTGTAATCCTGCCCGTCCTTGTCTGCCTTGACGATCGCGACATAGCTGCGGAAGTAAGTGTCGACGGGCAATTTCTGCGCAAGACAGCCACAAACCGGTGCGTTTGCGGTCGATATGACACATTGCAGTTTTTTCCGATGCTTGATCGCATCGACAGCCCGCAAGGCCTGCTCAAACTGGCGGCTGCTCTCCAGCTCTTGAAGTGACTGCTGGGACCGCGCATCAGACGAAATGACGACGACAGACATCATCATACCAACGACCCAGCGAGACATCCGTCTCTCCCACCATGCGCGTTGCTGGATGAATCCGGCGAACTCATTGATCGAGGCACGTAATCCAGCGGGGTGCAATAGCGAAACGTATTGTGCCGTTCGTGAGTGGCGGATGACGCTGCGTGTGATCCGCTGTAAGCTCTCGGCAATGAAAGGCGTCGGGTTCGGCAGGTGCGTGAATTTGCCGATGCGTCGATGCGCGCGTCAGCCCTGCGGGGTCGTGGGTTGAACCGCTGTGTAAGCTGACGTAAGCGTCCGCGATGGACGATATGACCAGCGGCGCTGGTGTTTTAGCCCAAAAATCGGAGACGAGACGAACGCTGCTTGGGATCGCCGGCGGCCTCGGCGCGGCGTTGTTCTGGGCGCTCGGCTTCGTGGCGACACGGCACGGGTTGAAGGTCGGATTTGCGCCCGCGGACCTGCTGATGCACCGCTTCGTGTGGTCGGGGCTGGCGTTCCTGCCGATCGTTTTTCGCAGCGGGCTCGGTAACCTTTGCGGCATCGGCTGGGGCCGCGGACTGGTGCTGATGGTGCTCGGCGGACCCGTCATGTCGATCATCAGCTATACCGGCTTTCTGTTCGTGCCTTTGGGACACGGCAGCGTCATCCAGCCGTCCTGCGCGACCCTGGGTGGCCTGTTCCTCGCCGCAGCCTTGCTCCGTGAGCGGATTTCATTCTCGCGCGTTTTCGGAGCGGTCGTCATCGTCGGCGGACTGGCGGTGATCGGGGCTGAGTCGATCGGCCATATCGGGCTCAGCGGCGTGCAGGGCGATCTGATCTTTGTCCTGACCGGATTCATGTTTGCGGGTTTCGGCGCGCTGCTGCGCTACTGGCGTGTCTCCGCCTTTTCCGCGGCCTCCGTCATCAGCGTGCTGTCGCTGTCGCTGTTCCCGATCTATGCGGCCTCCGGCGGGCTTGCCCGCGTGGCGGCGATCGGCCTGCCAGAGAATGCGCTGCAGGCTGTGGGGCAGGGGATCCTGGCCGGCCCCGCAGCGATGTATCTGTTCGCCTTCTCGATCCAGCGTCTCGGCGTCGCTCGCGCCGCAGTTTTCCCGGCGATCGTGCCGGCGCTGACTCTGCTCGTCGGCTGGCTTCTGCTCGGCGAACCGCCGACCGCGCTGCAGGCAGCGGGACTGATCACCGTGCTGTCCGGCTTCTATCTGGCGCAGCGGCAGCGGTAGAGCGTGGGTCTGCCCGGCGGGCGGGACACCATCGCTTAAGGAGCGCGCAAGGCGGGTTAGCGGAGCGTAACCTGCAAAAAACATACATGGGTTGGCATCGAACGGCGGATTAGGCTGCGCCAATCCCCCCTGCTGCCTGCAAGAGAAGGCCGGCGGTCTAACGCTCCGCCGGCCTTTTCTCTTGTCCAGCGAACCTTACCGATCGCCTCGCTTCAGCGAATGATCGAGCATCTCATCCTTGGCGGGATATCCAGCTTCTACTTGATTTCCCACGTCGTGTTATGCGGGATATCCATCGCAAAATAGCCGCCCGGGCCGGCTAGCGCGGGCATTGTAATGCAGGCAAAGGGTTCACTTCCGGTGATCCCCTTGTACTTTCCGGTGCCGCCAGTGATGATGTGTGTGCCACAATCCAATTTTGGCTGAGACTTATCGAGGTCGCGCGTATCGAAGGTCGAGAAAATCTTGTCGCCGTCGCTATCGGCCAATACGCAGGCGCCGTCGATATATTTCTTCTCGCCGGACGAAACGTTTAGCGCTGTGCAATGTGCCGACATCTTGTCCAGCATCTTCTCTCCCTTCATGTTTTGGGTCGTCCCGACTGCCTCCAGCGTCGTGGCCTTACCGAGCTCGGCGACGTCGATGCTCATCAACGGCCGAAAAATGAAAATGCGTCACGTAGGGCGTAGTCCCCTTCTTTTCAATCGCCGGATCTCCCAGGGCAACCGCGGGGGCAAAGGCCACGAGTACTCCGGCGAAAAGCGTTGCTTTGGCAATTGTCATCGCTCCGGAGGGGGTCGCAATTGTGCTCAGGTCAATGGAGTTCATTGGTATCCTCCTTGGATCAAATCGCGGGTTCAGGCGCATGCCGTGAATTGCCGCGGTGTTAGAGACGGCCTGCTTGCACTCAAGACACGCATGGTTGTCATTGCTGACGTCAAGTTTCGCGCCGGCGCTGAACGCCAACGCGATCGTGCTCTAACGACGCTTCGCCTCAGATCGGCGAAGTATGTGAAGTAAATGGAGGCTATCGCTCGGATCGCCGGTTCATGACGTTCTCTCGCAGAACCGGACTTCAGGCAGGGGCCATCTGCAAGAAGGCATGACCACACGATCGGAGCGGGCGATACGTTAGCACCAACTGCGGCCGATGCCAGCCATCATGTCGGGGTGTGTGCATCGTCAGTTGCCCTGACCGATCCCGCATCCGTTCCGCGGGAACGAGAAACACAACCGCGAAACTTGTCGGATCCGGCGGGGATTTGTGACTGCATGTCACGAGCTCGAACTCGGCCGCTAAGACAATCTGACGCACTCAAAGACTGGCGGCTGCGCACATGTATTGTCATTTGGGCAGATGCAAATTCTGGGCTGGTGTAACTGCGAAACGTCCCAACCTGAAAGGAGTGTGCAATGCGCAAGAGAATGTTGGCCATCCTGAGTGGCGTGGCAATCGTCGCATCGGCGCTCGCGCTGGTGCCGGATGAGGCGGCGGCGAGGGGATTCGGCGGGGGAGGCGGCTTCAGGGGCGGCGGATTTGGAGGCGGAGGTTTCCGGGGCGGCGGATTTGGCGGTGGAGGATTCAGAGGCGGCCTTGGCGGCGGCGGATTTAGAGGTGGGTTCGCCGGCGGCGGGTTCCGGGGCGGGGTGCCCGTTGGCGGGTTCAGGGGCGCCGGCTTCGGAGGCGGTCGCGCACTGGCTGTGGCCGGTGTCGGCGGCGGAGCTCTCGGATGGCGCGGTGGCGGATGGCGCGGTGGCGGCGCGGCGGTCAGACCCGGCTGGGGCGGAGGCTGGCGAGGTGGACATTGGGCCGGCGGACGTTGGGCGGGCGGACGTTGGGGATGGCGCGGCCGGGGCTGGCCTGTTGCCGCCGGTGTCGTCGCGGCCAGTGCCTGGGGCTGGGGCGACGACTATCCGTACAGCTACGCGAACTATGATGATTGTCTGGTGTGGGACGGATACCAGTGGGCGAACGCCTGCAACCAGTCCTATGGATGGTACTGATGCCGATACACTCTGCCGCGTAGCTGCGTAGAGGGCCACCGATCGGCAGACAAGCTGCAGCCCGTTGGCTCTCCACGGTGTCATCGAGCACCGCTTTGGGGTTGCCCGCGTGGCGTCGATCGGCGTGGCTGAAAATATGCTGCAGGCCGCGGGCCAGGGGATCCTGGCCGGCCTGTTGCACTGGCTAGGGCTATTTTCCGACGCCATCGAACGTTGCAAGCGACTTTTCGTAGTTCCACTCGAGTTCAGCTTTCTTGCTGCTCTTCAGGAATGTCAGGCAAGCCGAAGACGGCTGATCTTTTGGACTGTTTCGACAGGGAACGGCCAGTCGCCAATGGCTTGTGTCGTCCCACAAGCTTTGGCCAGGCAAGAAGGAGTATTCCAGACTGTTTCGCTGCAGGGAGACAACATCGCCATAGGTCAATCCGTAAGCGGTGACGGCGGTGACCAGCTCATTGGTCATGTCGGTTCTGGACACCCCTTCGTCGTCGGTCGCAATCACGAGCGGGACGCCGAAGTGTCGATAGACCGGAAACGGATGCTGCTTGCCGGCCACCCCCAGAATGAGCCGATTGCTGCTGAGCGCGATTTCCACCGCAATGTGCCGATCGGCAAGCGTGTGCAGCAGCTCGTACGGCCGATCCTCGAACATGACGTCAACGCCGTGGCCGATCCGCCGCGCGCCGCCAGTCTCCACCGCCTCCCGAATGTGGGAGCGCAATTGTTCGGGTGGAACGAGTTCCGAGCGTCAGCTCTCCCGCATGCAGAGCAACATTCACGCCCGGCATTTTTGCTTCGAGGTAGTTCAGCATTCGCATATGTAGCGAATAGTCTGCGAGTGCCACGGGGTCGTCCTCGGGGGCGACGAAATTGATGCCGACGACTTCGCGAGTTCTTCTTGGCCAGCATGAAGCTGAATACGGTCTGGGCGAAGACAAATGCCGGCGATTGTGTTCGCGTTGTCGTCATCAGATACCGAACCTCGGTGTTGCATCCGGACTCGGCGGCGCTCTGGCCGCATTTGAGAATCCGCGTCTTCACCTGCTCGATCTGGTCCAGGTCGCGAACCGCATTCTGGACAATCTGGTCGATGCCAAGGCTCGACAACCTGTCCAGCGTCGCATCGAAGTCCTCAGTCCAGGTGACCTTGGAAACGATTTCGCCGATCGCCTGCGCTTGCAGCGAGGTCATCAGCTCCACATAGACGAGCCGTTGTTCTGCGGCGCGATTCGAAATCTCGCCGACGAGCGCGCCAGGATCGACCGCGTGACCGAACAAGCCAAATGTTCTGAAGAACTGGTCGTGACCTGTGAATCCGGCGTCAGCGACGAAGCCTCGCATGGACCATGCATCGACGATTTTTCGATTGAGATCAGAGTCCCGCAGGGCGCTCGAAATCGGTCGGAGACCGCGATCGGCATCGCATGGCGGCGGCGCAGCCGCGAGCTTGTTGAGGTCTATGCAGGAACCCTTGTCGGCGCCCGATCTGATCAGGTTCTCGGCGTAAGCGCCTCCGGTCAGATGGTAATGCAGGTCGCCTCCCTTTGGCATCGCGTGAAGAAACGAGCGTAATTCCGGAGGTGATTGGACAACCTCATCGAAACGCATCTCCGCCGGTGAACGAGACTCCCTCGGATATGCGGGCAATTGGCCACACAGGAGGAGCAGAGCGGCTGGTAGACCGATCGCCGCCGGGTATCGTCGCATTTCATTCGTCCTTCGAGTCGAGGCGCGCACGAAGGGTGTAGGGTTGGTCTGGGTCTCAGCGCAGTCACACTAGGATGGACGTGCAACACAAGCACGCGAGCGCAAGTTGAGGCCTCAGGTGTGGGGACCGCATTGCGCATTAGGCAACCGCGACGGCGTCGAACCGGCGCTTCGGATGAGCGAGCTGCTCGCCGGTCTCGACGATGCGCATTTCCTCGGTCCCGCGGGCGGCGGTGCGCTCCAGCACGGCGAAGATGGCCGATGCGGCGTGGCCCAGCGCATCCGGTGTGTCTGATCCGCCAACGCGCGCGGACACGAACAGCGAGGCAAAGAGATCGCCGGTCCCGGACGGGCTGATCGGCAGTTTCGGCGTGCGCACGCGCCAGGCCTGAGATTGTTCGACGGCAAGGGTCTCGATCTCGTCATCCGGCGTGTCCGCGAGTTCGGCGCTGGTGACAACGATGGTCGACGGACCGCGCACCATGAGAGCTTGCGCCGCATCGATCACCTCTTCGACCGTCGTGGCCTTTGCCCCGCACAGCCATTCGAACTCGAAATGATTGGGGGTGATGATGTCCGCAAGCGGGCACAACAGGTCACGCATCAGCGGCGGGATCTCGGCCTTCACGAACAGGCCTCTGTCGCGATCGCCGAGCACGGGATCGCAGCAATAGATCAGCGCGGGGTTGCGGGCCCTGGCGCGCGCGACGAAGCCGGCGACAACTGCGGCGATCTCCGGCGAGCCGAGATAGCCCGACAGGATCGCTTCGCAGGTGTCGAGCGCGCCGCGCTCCTCGACGCCGAGGAGGAGATCGGCGACCAGTTGCGCCTCCAGCACCCGGCCGCGGATGGTCGGGTAACCCGGCCGGTTGCTTAGAAGCGTAGTTGGCACCGCGATCACGTCGATGCCGTGCATCTGCATGGGAAAGACGGCGGCGTTGTTGCCGACATGGCCGTAAGCGACCTGCGACTGAATCGAAATCACGCTCATGCTGGGGGCCGAACCAACATCTGATGTCTCCTGAGGGGCCGGGCGGAACGGTCGCAGGCGCGCGCGCCGGCCTCGTGCGGTGAAGCCAAGGGCAGATCGATCACAAGATGGTCAGTCCTGCACCGGTGTCGCCACGAGTCCGTCATAACGCATTGAAATACATAAATAAAGGGTGCCTCTTTTTCACTCGTTGCGATGCAACAAAATTGCTATTGCGCCGCAGCATAATCGGCATAGATCTGGATTCAGATCTTACCCGAGGAGATTCGTTGTGAAGATAATTCACCTTTCCATCGCAGCCGCCGTGATCCTGCTGGCCGGCGGCACCGCCAGCTTCGCTGCAGAGCTGCCGAGCTATGAAGCGGCGGGCTTGCCGATCTCGCCGGTGCAGGTTGGTGTGCTGGGTGCCGCGAATGCCAGGGAACAGTCGCCGGTGGCGACGTCCACGGTGACGCCGGTCCAGCTCAGCGTCCTGACACCGCGAACAAAAGTCACGGCCGCAACCCGGACCGTCGGTTCGGTTCGCTGACGGGCGAGCATCTGACTTTAAGTTGCGAGAAGCCCTCGACGTCGTCGGGGGCTTTTGTCTTGATGAGACGAGGATGGCCTGTCGCTCCATGAGTCAGCGCAGGTAGTTCAGCGCTTGCGGGACCAACTGCGCGGGGGATGTGCGCGACGTATCCAGCACCAGGCGGGGATCGGTCCATGTCTCGTATTCGGCGCGCCGCTGCAGCAGGCGTGCCCAGGTCAGCTCGTGCGTGCCAGGGATGCTGCGCACCCGCGCCTCGATCCGCTGTCGGTGCATCGTTTCATCGGAGCAGACGCATTCGATGATCTTGAGGCTGACGCGATGTTTCGCTGCCAGATTGCGCCAGGCGGAGCGCGGCGCCTCGACCGGGTTGACCGCATCGACGATGACGGAATGCCGAAGACGGAGATGTTCGTCCGCCAGCGCCTGCGCGACCACATAGGCCGCGACGCCGGTTTCGGTTTTGGCAAGGCCGGCGCGCCACATCGCCGCCTCGATCGGGTCGATCGAGAAAATCGGAATCGAGAGGGCGCGGGAGAGACTTTCAGCCAACACGGTCTTTCCCGAACCGGGCAGCCCGGACAACACGATCAGCGTGGGCGATATCTTTGGAATTTCAGTCATGACGGCCCTCGAAAACCGGGGCCGGTGGCCGCCCCACGCGCTGTAACACTCCATCTGTAACACATCCATCTGATGCTAATTGTGGCCGTCGGCGGCAAGGCGCGCGAACTGCTTCTTCATCGCGTTGACCTTGGTGACATAGGCCGCGACGAGGTGATCGCCGCAGCGCTCGCCGGCGGTCATCTGAAAACCGCGGCGTGCGAAGGCGGAGGCGGGGCCTGCGCCACAGAGATGGATGAAGGCGGCGAGATCCTGCTTCTGCTGCGGGCTTGCCTTCGCATCCGGTACGCGGGCGAGAACCGCCGCGACATTGCGGTCCAGATACACGGCCGTCAGCTCGATGGCATGGCTCGGGATCGTGCGGATATAGAAGCTGGTGAACCCGCAGCCGTCGTCCACGACAGCGTTCTGGCGGACACAGGATCGCGCGGCCTCGGTGTAGGCACCATCGGTCATCTGGTAGAGGCCGACGGCGCTGGAGGCCGGCTGGTAGATCGCGAGAGGATTCAAGCGGAGTTGCCAGCGCCAGTAGGTGCGCGCCACCGGATTGCCGCTGCTCTCGACCTGCGCCAGCGCGGCCAGCAATTCGGGCGTGATCGTGCCGGTGGAATAGGTACGGAACAGCGGTCCGTACTGCCGCCACGTCTCGGCCGGCTCCTTGTCGAGCCCGTTGCCGACGACAACAAACAGCTCGGTCGGCTTGTGGACCACGTGATAGACGAGGTTCGTGAGTGCTACGACCGCAAGCAGGATCGCCACGACGCCGACGATCCGAACCGCGCGCGGTGCTCTGAGCGAGCTTCCGCCGAACCCAACGCGCGCTGCGGCGAAGGCGAGGGATGAAGCGCTTGCGTTTTCTTGACATGCGGCTTGCGGGAGGAGGACTGGCTCGGCGGTGATACGGGAATCGTTGGCCTGTTGTGCCGGTTGAGCTGTGCGTCGGCAAGCGACAGCTCATAGCAACCATTAAGACGCCGTCGTTCCGGGGCGACGTGCAAGCGGCGAGCCCGGAATGCATGACCCGGAACCGTGGTATGGATTCCGGGCCCGTGCCAAGAGGCGTCCGCGAATGACGGCGGAGAGATCGCGGACGAATGGGCTGAAAATGATGGGTATCGCTTCGCGCCAGCCATCCTGAAGACTTAAGTTTTTGTCAGGTCGCGACGCCATGGTCTGATTCAATCTATCAAACAGCAGACTGTGTTCTCGCGGCATGAGAAGCCCGAGCTTTGCGAGGCGCGTCACCCTCTTCGAGAGAAGAGGGCGCAGGGAAGACCGGGCGCCGGCTGGCACCCATGGTCCGCGTGCAACAAAAAAGCACGCGGCAGAACCACAGGTTCAGCCGAAATCGCCCGGCCTTCCCTGCGCAATGGTGTTACGGCTTATACGTGCTCTCCCCGGTGACCAGGCTTTGTTGTCACCGTCGCTTCGCGTCATCTCGCAAAGCTTAACGCCAGCCTAGGGGCGCCAGGACCACACGATTTCGCCGTCCGCAATATCGGCATTCGTCTGCTGCGACATTGCGGCCATCGCATCCCGCTCCCAACGTTCGTGACGATCGCGAAGCGCCCCTCTTTATCGGGTGCGGGACGCGCGGGAGGATGGTTTTGATTTGCCCGACGGCGCAAGAGAAAATGTGCACGACGGGCAGTTTGCGCATGGCCGGGATGCAAAGTCTCGCCACCGTCATTGCTGCGCAAGTTCAATTGCGAGGAGCAACGCGACGAAGCAATCCAGCCTCCCGCCGCGGGGACAGCCTGGATTGCTTCGCTTTCGCTCGCAATGACGGCTCCATGGTCCTTCCCGCTCAGCCCGTCAGGGGTTGAACGTTCGCGCGCAGCAATGTGAGCCGGTGCTATGGGTCCCAGCGTTCGCAGAATCGTAGGGTGGGCAAAGCGCATGCGCGCCCACCATTTGTCCAGCGTACGAAGCAGGGTGGGCACGTCGCTTTCGCTCCTTTGCCTACCTTCGCTCCCTTGCCCACCCTTGTACGAATTCTCCTCCATGCGTTACGCGCTCTCCGCGTCATTGCGAGGAGCAACGCGACGAAGCAATCCAGCCTGCCGCGCGGAGACAGCCTGGATTGCTTCGCTTGCGCTCGCAATGACGGCGGCAATATCTGTGTCGTCATTCCGGGGGCGACGCCACCGGGTTCGCGCGAAGCGCGGTTCGATGACAGGCCGCAGCGGCGAGCCCGGAATGACGATGGAGAGGCCTCGCCGCAGCGGGACGCCGATCCGGTCAGCCCATCTCCAAAGCGACTCACCGTATCGTCCCATAGATGATAATCTCCAGATCAAAAGCCGGAACCGGATGGGAAGGAAGCAAAATGAAAGCATCGATATTCTGCCTGCCGAGCGTCGGCTCACGCGCCGAGATCGAGGCCGGCATGGCGGCGACGCGGCCGGAACTCTACCAGCGCATGCTGAAAGAGCTGACCGAACTCGTCAAACTGGCGGACGACCTCGGCTACGATTCGGTGAGCTTTACCGAGCATCACTTCCACATCGAGGGCTTCGAGCTTTCCAACAACCCCGTGTTGCTGGACCTCTACTTCGCGATGCAGACGAAGCGCATCCGCGTCGGTCAGCTCGGCATTGTTCTGCCGGCCGCCAACCCGATCCGCGTCGCCGAGGACATCGCGATGCTCGATCACATGACCGGCGGCCGCGCTTGCGCCGGCTTCGCCCGGGGCTACCAGCGACGCTGGGTCGACGTGATGGCGCAGCAGACGCACGGCGTCTCCGGCACCTTGCCGCACCATCATGATGCGATCGATCAGACCAACCGCGAGGCGTTCGAGGAGAACTGGCAGATCATCAAAAAATGCTGGACCGAGGAGATGCTGACGTTTCAGGGCAAGTACTGGAAGGTACCGGCTGGTGCAACGCCCTGGGATCTCGAGACCACCGTGAAATACGGCAAGGGCGTCGAGAATGGCATGCTGACCTCGGTCGGCGTGGTGCCGAAGCCGTTGCAAAAGCCATACCCACCGGTGTTCCTGCCGTTTGCCTCATCGCCGAACTCCATTCGCTGGGCTGCGCGCGAGGGTGTCACGGCGATCCTGCCGCCGATGCATGAGGCCTACGCGTCACCGTTGTACGACCTCTATGCCGAGGTGTCGGGAAAGCCGCGCGGGCAGGGCACGGGCTTGTTGCGCGATGTCATCATCGCGGACACGGACGAGGAAGCCATGGCGTTGTGGGAGGACTTCCGGACGCTTCTCCGGCCGGGCGTGGTTCGAGCCGTTCGGCTTCCGCCGCGGCCTGATGGACCCGGTGACGAAGAACTTCGCGACCGCGCAGGAATCGATCGATCTCGGCTACGCTCTGGTCGGCACGGTTGATACCGTGACGCGCGCGCTCGAGGCGAATATGAAACGTCAGCCGGTCGATTGGCTGTTCTGTTACACCTACAACGCGCTGGTCCCGCACGGCAAGTTGATGAAGTCGACCGAGGCGTTGTGGACCAAAGTGCTGCCGAAGTTCATGTGAGTCCCGCCAAGAGAAACGTCGAGCAGAAACGTCGAGCCGAGACGCCGAGCCACCTATGTTTGCGCTCACCTTTCTTGGGACCTCAGCGAGCGTTCCGTCAGCCGAACGTAACCACCCGGGACTTCTCGTCGAGGCGGGACATCATCGCATCCTGGTTGACTGCGGCGAGGGGACTCAACGCCAGTTGCTGCGGAGCGGCGCGGGCTTTCGACGGCTCGACCGGCTCCTGTTGACCCACGCCCATTTTGACCACGTGCTCGGCATTCCCGGTCTTTTTTCAACCCTTCGCCTGCGGCAGAACGCCGACGCCATGACAATTCATGGCAGCGTCGGCACCCTCGACGTTGTCGGCCGGATGCTCTCAGGCCTTTGGGGTGAGGGAAGAGCGCCTATTCCGTTAGAGCTGATCCCGCTGACGGCAGGTCATGTCATCGATGCCGGCGAATTCACGGTTCGCTGCTTTCCGGTCCGCCACCGCGACACCGACAGTTTCGGCTTCTCCTTCGAGAGCCAGACCCGCCGTCATCTTCGGCCGGACCGCCTGGCGGTGCTTGGCGTGCCTGATGGCCCGGTGCGCAAAGACCTCGCCGAAGGAAAGCCGATTGTGCTCGCGGACGGCAGGAGGATCGATCCCGACGACGTTCTCGGCCCGCCGGAGCGGCGCAAGAAGCTCGTCGTCGTGGGGGATGCCGAGACGACCGACGGGTTGGCCGAACACATTCACGACGCGGACCTGCTGGTGATCGAAGCCACGTTTCTCGCGCGCGACGAGGCTATCGCGCGCGACTACGGACATCTCACCGCGGCGCAAGCGGCTGCGCTCGCGGCCACAAGCGATGTCAAGCTGCTCGTCCTGACCCACATTTCCGGCCGCTACTCCGATGAGGACATACTGACTGAGGCGAGGACAACGTTTCCGAACAGCCGGGTCGCAATGGATTTCGATCACATCGTGATCTGACCGGCCAAGCCGGCGCTTTGCTGCGCCGAGCCAACATCGCGACGTTTTGTCAGTCGCAACGCCATCATCTGATTTCATCCGTTAAACAGCAGGGATTGTTCTCGCGGCGATGCGACAGCATCGAGCCCGGAATCTCGAGATTCCGGGTTCGCTTCGCGCCCCGGAATGACGGTGGCCGATCGTAGGATTCGTAGCGTGGGCAAAGGCGCGTAGCGCTGTGCCCACCATCTCTCCGGTTCGTCGTGCGGCCCCGGCGGTTATCCCAGGCCTCATCCTTCGAGACGCTTGGCTCGCGCCAAGCTCCTTGGCAAGAGGAGATAAAGCCGTGTGTAGGGCGGATGAGCCGAAGGCGTAATCCGCCGACCTGGATCATCAGGGATGAATGCCGTCGAGTTCGGGCATCAAAACGACGCTTTCCTGCTCGTTCGGATCGGTGCGGGCGATCACCGCGACGCAATCCCCGGTCGCGCTCGGGTTGTAAGGCAAATGCGGCATTCCGGCCGGAATATAGAGGAACTCGCCGGCGCGGACCATCAGGTGCTGCTCGAGCCGGTCGCCGTACCACATGCCGGATTCGCCGCTCAGCACGTGGATCGCGGTTTCATGGGCCTCGTGGCGATGGGCCTTGGCCCGCCCGCCCGGAGGAATGGTCACAATCTGCAGATGGATGCCCTGGGCGCCGGCCGTTTCGGCCGAGATTCCGGGAGTATAGGAAAGGGCCTGCTTGCCGGTGAAGCGCGCCCCGGCCCCCACCACCTGACAGGTCGGCTTGAGATCTGTCATCATATCCATAGTTGGCTCCATTCGTCCTGACCTTCACATAGCGTGAAGAGCCCGGACTACAATCGCGTTGCAGCGCAGCCGAAAAGCGTTACGGCCGTAACGTGAGCGGACGATACCGGGCTTGCACCGGGAAGAATGGCACGGACCCGCGGGCCGCGCTTCCGCGCAAACGCGCAGACATTCGTCGGCAAGGTCTCCGTCGTCTTGTGCGCGCTCTTCATCTTCTCGGGCGCTTCGTTCCACCCATCCTACGTACTGCCGCGCCACCTCACGTGCCGTTGAGGGGTAAGCCAATCATTGCCACGCGAACTTGTAATGTTCTCACACGATCCTTCCGCCAAACTTCCGCGACATCTGAAGAGACGCCGGCCGCCAGATATAAGGACGAGGAAATGTCAGTCGAAAAAGTCGATACGCTTGTTGTCGGCGGCGGCCAGGCGGGAGTGGCCATGAGCGAGCATCTCAGCAAATGTGGCGTGCCTCATCTCGTACTTGAGCGCGGGCGCATCGCCGAGCGCTGGCGCTCTGAAAGATGGGATTCCCTGGTTGCTAACGGGCCTGCCTGGCACGACCGGTTTCCCGGCATGGAATTTGTGGATGCCAATCCTGACGCATTTATCGGCAAGGAGAAGATCGCTGATTATTTCGTCGCGTACGCCAAGATGATCGCTGCCCCCATCCGCTGCGGGGTGGAGGTGAAAGAAGTGCGAAGGAATATCGGGCGGCCCGGCTTCCGTGTCGAAACCTCGAAAGGCGCAGTCGAAGCCAGGAACGTCGTCGTCGCCACCGGACCGTTTCACCATCCCGTCATGCCGAAGCTTGTTCCAGCAGACGCGGGACTTATGCAAATCCATTCCAGTTCCTACCGCAATCCTGGCCAGCTCCCGGAGGGGGCGGTCCTGGTTGTCGGGTCCGGATCTTCGGGCGCCCAGATCGCCGATGAGCTTGCGCGCGCGGGCAGGCGCGTCTTTCTCTCCGTTGGACCGCACGAACGTCCCCCGCGTTCCTATCGCGGCCGAGAGTTCTGTTTTTGGTGGGGGGTTCTCGGCATATGGGACCTTGAAACGCCAGCTCCCGGCGCGAAGCCTGTCGCTGTCGCGCTCAGCGGGGCCCGGGGCGGCGAGACGGTTGATTTCCGCCGTCTTGTCACGCGGGGAGTAACGCTTGTCGGCCGGACCGAATCCTACAGGGACGGTGTTGTCACTTTCGCTCCCGATCTTGCTCAAAACATCGCGCGCGGTGACGCCGGCTTGATGGCTTTCCTCGATGATGCCGACGCCTATGTCGCCCGTAACGGGCTCGACCTTCCCGAGGATCCCGATGCGCGCAAGCTCGGCCCGAACCCGGAATGCGTGGACAATCCCATTCTCGAACTCGATCTGGCGAAGGCCGGCCTCACGTCCATTATCTGGGCGACCGGCTACTCGCGCGACCATAGCTGGCTGAAGGTCGATACTTTCGACGAAAACGGTCGGCCGAAGCATTCGCGCGGCGTTTCGGCCGAGCCCGGCATCTATTTCCTGGGGTTGCCGTGGCAGTCGCGCAAAGCTTCCATCTTCATCTGCGGGGTATGGCACGACGCCGGGTATCTGGCGGACCGCATTTCCACGCGGCGCAAGTATCTCGCGTATCATGCGGCCGCGCAACGCGAGTCCGAGGACGCGTAACGGGCGGTCATGATGCGATTTGATGGAATCGCATCATGATCTCATCTCTTTGTTTGAGCATGATCTCCGCGCAAACGCGTTCCGCGTTTGTTAGCTAAGGGAAAACCGGTTTCCACTTTTCCGAATCATGCTCTGACGCCGCGGCGCAGCCTGATCCTTACTCGCCCGTTGGTCGATCGTCTCGTCAGCTCGTAGGATGGGTAGAGCGTAAGCGAAACCCATCGCGAACGGATCGGCAGCGAATGATGGATATCGCTTCCGTCTTGTCGCTCCACCCACACGACATGCCGACGTTTTGTCAGGTCGCAACGCCATCATCCGATTCAATCTGTCAAAACAGCAGGCAGCGTTCTCGCGGTCTGTGAAGCCCGAGCTTTGCCATTCATGTGACCCTCCTCGAAACAGAGGGCGCAGGGAAGACCGGGCGCCGGCTGGCACCCATGGTCCGCGTGCAACAAAAAAGCACGCGGCAGAACCACAGGCTCAGCCGAAATCACCCGGCCTTCCCTGCGCAATGGTTTTACGGCTTCCTTCGTGCTCTCCCCGGTGAGACCGGGCTTTGTTGTCACCGTCATCGGCGTGATGCAAAGCATCATCGCCAACCAGCACCTGCATCGGGGCGCCAGGACCACACGACTTCGCCGTCCGCGATTGTCTCATTCGTCTCGTGAGACACCGCGTCCATCGCATCCCGCTCCCAACGTTCGTGACGATCGCGAAGCGCCCCTCTTTATCGGGTGCGGGACGCGCGGGAGGATCGTTGTGATTTGCCCGACAAGGCAAGCGAAAATGTGCACGACGGGCAGTTTGCGCATGGCGGGGATGCGCAACATTCTCGCCACCGTCACGCCGGGACGACGCGCAAAAATCGTAGCAAGAATCGTAACAAGAATCGTAGGGTGGGCAAAGGCGCAACGCGCCGTGCCCACCATCTCTCCGAGTCGTCGTGCGAAACGGTGGAGCGTCGGATTTTCGGCTCGTCGCCGTCTTGGAAGACACTCGCAAAAACTACGGGGAAACGCGGTACCGCGGTTTCGGCTTCATTGATTGGAAGCCGTATGCTCTTGCGTTTACGGTCAGGGGATCGAAAGCGAACAGAAAGGTTCGTGCTATCAGCCTGCGTCCCGCCACCGAGAAGGAGATTAAGAATTATGGCCTCCAGAAAGCGCGCTGACCCAGATAACCCGGAATGGACGGCCGAGGATTTCGCGCGAGCGAAGAAGCCAGACGAGGCATTAGCGGCTGATGTGCTCTCTGTTTTCAAGCGGCGCGGGCCGCAGAGGGCGCCGACCAAAATCCCGGTCTCGATTCGGCTGAGTCCGAACGTGGTGACTTACTTCAAAAAGCAGGGGCCGCACTGGCAGTCGCGGATCGATGAAACTCTTAAAAAGGTGGTCATTCGCGGGCTTCGAGCGAAGAAGTCCAAACGTCGGCCTGTGCCAAAACCATCCTCCGGAACGGCTGTCGGTAAGCGCAAGCGGGCGTAACGACAAGGGCTGAGAGCCGGGTTAAGCGCGGAGGATGGGTCGAGCAGGAGCGATCCAGAATTTCAGAGAAGCAAAATGCCTCACAGTCCGCGCGTGCGCCCGACGCGGTGCGCGGCAAGAGCGTCATCAGCGTGCGCGTCCAGCTTACCAGCATGAGCGTCGCGCTCGATCGCAGCATCGAACCGCTGGGCGTCGAAGGCTTCGAACCACGCGCGAAAACCGCGCCAACTCGCCCGGGGCTAGTTGCTCAACGGCTTTCTCAATGTCTTCGGCGGTGGTCAAGATGGAAATATAGCATCGAGGCCGGGGTGTGAAAGGGATGGCGACCAACGAACCCATCGCGGACAGTTTGGCTGGGAATCTTAGTATCGCTTCGTTCCACCCATCCTACACCCTGTAGGGCGCCGAGGCTCGGTCGATCGCGTCGAACTCGGTCTCACTCAGGCGCCAGCTGAGCGCACCGAGATTGGCGCTTGCGTGATGCGGCTTGGTCGCGCCGGGGATGGGAATGACACGAGTGTCGCGCGCCAAAAGCCAGTTCAGGGCGACCTGGCTGATGCTGGCGTCGTGCGCGCGGGCGATATCCGCAAGACACGTCAGCAGCGCCTTCGTCCGGCTGTCGTCCGACGGCTGCGTGAGCCGGCCGGATGCAAGCGGAAAATAGGCGACGAGCGCCACATCGAGCTCGCGACAGGCATTGAGCACGCCATTCATTTCCGCCTCGCGCCGAAGCAGGCTGTAGTTGACCTGATTGGCGGCCAGCGGAACGCCCGCCCGGGCGAGATGGTCGGCGATGCGTCGCATCTGGTCTGCGCTGAAATTTGCCACCCCAACCGCGCGTGCCTTACCGGATTTCACGGCCTCGGTGAGGCCTTCGGCGAAGACTTTCATGTCGACGAACGGCACCGGATAATGGACATAGTAGAGATCGATCGTCGTGAGACCGAGCCGCGCGAGCGAACCGTCAAGCGCGCTCATCAGTCGGCGCGGCGAGGAGCGGCCCGGAAAGGGAAGGAATTTCGAAGCGATCACCGCGCGGGTGCGACCGCCGCGGAGGCAGTCACCCACGGTGCGCTCCGAGAAATAAATCTCGGCGGTGTCGATCATGCACGGACCTGCGTCGTTGATGGTCCGGTATGTCTCTTGAACCGCCGCACGATCGGCACGCCGCCACTTGTTGGTGCCGACGCCTAAGGGCAGCACATGAATGCCGCTTCGACCGAGTGGGCGTGTATCATGATCTGAGGGCATCGTTTGACCTCTCAGGTTCGTAGGGTGGGCAAAGGCGCATTGCGCCGTGCCCACCATCTCTCCGTGCCGTCGCGCGACATGGTGGGCACGCTGTCGCTTTGCCCACCCTACGCAATGGATCGCTTCACCGCGCCGGTCTTACTGCTCCACCCATCCTACATATTATTATCGGAACAATGCGAAATAGATCACGTAAAGCCAGCCGAAAAGGCCGTGGATGATCGCCCAGAGTATCGAATGGTTGGTGGTATAGGAGATCGCGATGGCAAGGGCGGAGCCAAACCCCACGCCGTATTTGGCGCCCTCAACCCGAACGCCGTAGTAACGATTGCCGTTCATGTCGACCACCTCAACTATGCCGCCCGCATGAGCATAGCGGCGTGAGTTGTTGTTTCATAGCGCGTAGGGGGCAATAGCGAGAGCGTATCGCGCCGGCAGGTGGGGACTTTTGGTGGCTCAGCGCATAAGGCGGGTTAGTGAAGCGTAACCCGCCAACAAAGGTGAACTTTTTGAGCCTAATTCGGCGGCGGATTACGCCTTCGGCTGATCCGCCCTATGGCCGTACTCAAGCCGCGTGTTCTGACGTACGAGTCACATCGCCCCGTCCCGCGAGAAGGCCCGCGATCGAAATATCCTCGTCGAGTTCTTCCCAGTGCAAGCCGACGCGGCTCAGTTCGACATGTTCACGCTGGATGGGCGTGGCGCGCAAAAGCCGGGGAAACCATGCGAGCGGCACGCCGAGGGTCCGACCGTCGGTCAGTTCGACCCACATCGTGTCTTCGTCAAAACGGACGCTAGTCGCCGAAATGGTCATGCCATGCTCTCAGGATGAGATCGCGGTTATCCGCGACAACCCGCAGGATATTCGAAAGTTCGCGCGAATTGAAGCCGTAACTGTCGGCGAGCGAAACGTCCGGCTCGACCCAGACCTTGGCGTCCCGGCCGCCGCCCTCGATATGGATATGCGGCGGTTCCGGCGGTTGCCCTTCGTTCGAAAAGAAGTAGTAACGCAAGCCGCTGTGGCGGAACACGACAGGCATGATCCCTCCATGCGGCTTGCGTGTTAGCTGTCAACTACACCCCGTCGTGCTCCCGCACGTATCACACTTCATGCACGTTCCATTCCGAACAAGTGTGAAGTTGCCGCACTCGCTGCACATCTCGCCTTCGTAACCCTTGGCCTTTGCTTCCGCGCGGCGCTCGGCCTTGGTCGGGGCGATTTGCTGGGCCGTGCCGGCCTTGGCGAAGTGCAGGGCTTGCAGCTTTTCCGTTGGCGAGAGGTCGTGCTGGGCTTCTTGCTTCAGGGCGACCGCGCCTTCCACTGCGTCGCCGGCGCGGGCCGACGCGCCGTGGGAGGCGAGGGAGGTGACTTTACTTGAGGTGCCGCCCTGGCCGTCGCCGCCGGAGAAGGAGGCCGTGGTCGGGGTGCTGCGCATCACCACGAGATTATCGGTGCGCGAGCGGGTGAGGCCGCGCGACAGATATTTCGTGGCCTGGTGGCCTTGAGCCTCGTCGGGGGTCTTGCCTTCGCCGACGCCCTTGCCGAGTGCGTCGAAGCTCGATTCGGTCGGGTCGACATGGGCGAGGTCGAAGCGCGACATGTAGCTGACCGCAAGCTCGCGGAACACATAGTCGAGGATCGAGGTCGCGTACTTGATGGAGTCGTTGCCCTGCACGGGGCCCGCCGGCTCGAAGCGGGTGAAGGTGAAGGCGTCGACATATTCCTCCAAGGGCACGCCGTACTGGAGACCCAGGGAGACCGCGATCGCGAAGTTGTTGATGAAGGAGCGCAGCGCCGCGCCTTCCTTGTGCATGTCGATGAAGATCTCGCCGAGACGGCCGTCATCATATTCGCCGGTTCGCAAGTACACCTTGTGGCCGCCGACGACCGCCTTCTGGGTGTAGCCCTTGCGACGGTCCGGCATCTTCTCGCGCTCGCGCATCACGACGATGCGCTCGACCAGCTTCTCGACGATCTTCTCCGAGATCTGCGTTGCTCTTGCTGCCATCGGCTTCTCGTAGAGCGCCTCGATCGCGTCGTCCTCGTCCTCATCGTCGCTGATGAGCTGCGAGTTCAGCGGCTGCGACAGCTTCGAGCCGTCGCGATAGAGCGCGTTGGCCTTCAGCGCGAGCTTCCAAGACAGCATATAGGCTGCCTTGCAATCCTCGACGGTCGCATCGTTCGGCATGTTGATGGTCTTGGAGATCGCACCCGAGATGAACGGCTGCGACGCCGCCATCATGCGGATGTGGCTTTCCACCGAGAGATAGCGCTTGCCGACCTTGCCGCAGGGATTGGCGCAGTCGAACACCGGATAGTGCTCGGCCTTCAGATGCGGCGCGCCTTCCACCGTCATCGCGCCGCAGATGTGGACGTTGGCCGCCTCGATCTCGCGCTTGGTGAAGCCGACCGCCGAGAGCAGGTCGAAATTTGGCGTTGCGATCGCCTCGGCGCCGATGCCGAGCTGGTCGCGGATGAACTCCTCGCCGAAGGTCCACTTGTTGAAGGCGAACTTGATGTCGAAGGCGGTCGGCAGCGCCTTTTCCACCTTCGCGATCGCCTCGTCCGTGAAGCCCTTGGCCCTCAACGTCGAGGCGTTGATGCCGGGGGCGTTCGACAGCGAGCCGTGGCCGACCGCATAGGCCTCGATCTCGGCGATCTCGCTCTCGCGATAGCCGAGCGCGCGCAGCGCTTCGGGGACCGCGCGGTTGATGATCTTGAAGTAGCCGCCGCCGGCGAGCTTCTTGAACTTCACCAGCGCGAAGTCGGGCTCGATGCCGGTGGTGTCGCAATCCATCACCAGGCCGATGGTGCCGGTCGGCGCCACGACGGTGGTCTGCGCATTGCGATAGCCATGCTGTTCGCCGAGCGCGAGCGCATCGTCCCAGGCCGCCTTGGCATGGGCGATGAGATCGGCCTGCGGGCACGAGGCATGATCGAGCGGCACCGGGTTGACGGCGAGCGCCTCGTAGCCCGTGGCCTCGGCATGCGCGGCGCGGCGGTGATTGCGGATCACCCGCAGCATGTGGCTCGTGTTCTTCTTGTAGCCCGGGAAGGGGCCAAGCTCGCCCGCCATCTCGGCCGAGGTCTTGTAGGCGATGCCGGTCATGATCGCGGTCAGCGTGCCGCAGAGCGAACGGCCTTCCTTCGAATCATAAGACAGGCCCATGGTCATCAACAGGCCGCCGATATTCGCAAAGCCCAGGCCCAGCGTGCGGAACTCGTAGGAGAGCTCGGCGATCGCCTTCGAGGGGAATTGCGCCATCAGCACCGAGATTTCGAGCACCAGCGTCCAGAGCCGGCAGAGATGCTCGTAGGCGGCGACGTCGAAGGTTTTGGTCGTCGTGTTGTAGAAGGTCAGAAGATTCGCGGACGCCAGGTTGCACGCGGTGTCGTCCAGGAACATGTATTCCGAGCACGGATTGGACGCGCGGATGTCACCGGACGCCTTGCAGGTGTGCCAGTCGTTCATCGTGGTGTTGAAGTGCAGGCCGGGATCGGCCGAGGCCCAGGCGGCGTGGCCGATCTTCTCCCAGAGGTCGCGCGCCTTGAGGGTCTTGGTGACCTTCTTCGTCGTGCGGCCGATCAGGCTCCAGTCGCCGTCGGTCTCGACGGCGCGGAGGAAATCGTCCTTCAGCGACACCGAGTTATTGGAGTTCTGGCCGGAGACGGTGAGGTAGGCTTCCGAATCCCAGTCGGTGTCGTAGACGTCGAACTGGATGTCCTTGTAGCCCTGCTTGGCGAACTGGATCACCCGCTTGATGTAATTGTCGGGCACCAGGTTGCGCCGCGCGAGCTTGATCTCGCGACGCAGGGCAGGGTTCTTCTCGGGATCGAAGCAATCGTCGCCGGAGCCCTCGCAGTTCACGCAGGCCTTCATCACGGCCTTGAGGTGCTTCTGGTTGATCTTCGAGCCGGTGACGAGGGCGGCGACCTTCTGCTCCTCCTTCACCTTCCAGTCGATATAGGTCTCGATGTCGGGGTGATCGACGTCGACCACGACCATCTTGGCCGCGCGGCGCGTGGTGCCGCCGGACTTGATCGCGCCCGCCGCGCGGTCGCCGATCTTCAGGAAGCTCATCAGGCCGGACGAGCGGCCGCCGCCGGACAGGCGCTCGCCTTCGCCGCGCAGGCGGGAGAAGTTCGAGCCGGTGCCGGAGCCATATTTGAACAGGCGCGCCTCGCGCACCCAGAGGTCCATGATGCCGCCCTCGTTGACGAGGTCGTCCTCGATGCCCTGGATGAAGCAGGCATGCGGCTGCGGATGCTCGTAGGACGATTTGGATTTCGTCAGCTTGCCGGTCTTGTAGTCGACATAATAATGGCCCTGGCCGGGACCGTCGATGCCATAGGCCCAGTGCAGGCCGGTGTTGAACCATTGCGGCGAGTTCGGCGCGACCATCTGCTTGGCCAGCATGAAGCGCAGCTCGTCATTGAACGCCTGCGCGTCGTCCTCGCTGGTGAAATAGCCGCCCTTCCAGCCCCAATAGGTCCAGCAGCCGGCCAGCCGGTCGAACACCTGCTTGGCCGACAGCTCGCTGATGTAGCGCTCATTCTCGGGCAGATGGCTGAGCGCCTCGGTGTCGGGCACCGAGCGCCACAGGAAGGAGGGCACGGTCTCTTCCTCGACCTTCTTCAGGCGCGCGGCGACGCCGGCTTTGCGGAAATATTTCTGCGCCAGCACGTCGGAGGCGACCTGCGACCAGGCGTTCGGCACCTCGACATTGTCGAGGCGAAACACCACCGATCCGTCGGGGTTGCGGATCTCGGATGTCGTCAATCTGAAATCAATGCCGGCATAGGGTGACTGGCCGGCGGTGGTGTTGCGTCGTTCGATTCGCATGGTCGTGCCCCATTCTTATTGACCGGTCTCGCGCTCCACGCGCGATGCCGGCGGATTTCCTTGAGCGAACCTCGGGGACCACCGATATGCGTGGCCCTTCCGTTCGCGGTGAAGCCGGTTGACCGGCCTGTTCTCTCGCGAGCGCGCGGCGATGCAACCATCGACACGCGCCCCGGCACGACCTGATGGAGCCCAGCCCCGGGCCATCAGACCATGCATTCAACGCCCCAACGCTTTATCCGGGTCAATTCTGGCCCGTGTTGTTCGCTCCGAAATCCCCGACATTCAGGGCAGACAAATCCTTCATCCGCTGCCTGTCGCTGGTCGGCGGAGTGGCAATTTTGGAACCCTTTTGGGAGCGACCGGCGGGACCCAAACTCACTCGCGCCGAACAGGAGGAAAGCTAGGCCGACTCCGTTGCGCCCGTCAAGAACTAGTGCGAGTTCCTGAATCAAATACTAAATATGGTGGAAAAGGTGGGATAACAGGGGTCGTGCCGCGCCTGTGATGCCGCCAACTATCAGTGAGTCCTAGGGGATTCCCAAGGGAAAAAATTTTGTGGGGAGGGGCCCCGCACAGCTTCCACCCGTTGTTCACAGGCATCCCGCAGGTCAGGGCGGGACCGCCTTCCCCAGACGCAGGGCTCGGGCAAGGCTCAAGGCTCGGGCAAGGCTTGGACAAGGCTCAGGCCCAAACAGGTGCGACCGGAATCCGGGCAGGCATGCCGTTAATCCCATGGTCCTGCCTGCCGATGCGCGGCATGGTGGCATCCCACTCCCACCGAACCCTTTTCACGACATGACCGAATCGACGCCGACGAAGGCGCGCGGGCGACCAGCGCCCGCGGGCTATATTTTCCTCGCCATCACCTCGATCTGCTGGGGCTTCAACTGGCCCGTGATCAAGTTCCTGATCGGCGAGGTGCCACCGCTGACACTGCGCGGCATGACCGGCGTGATCGGGGCCGCGCTGCTTGCGTTGCTCGCGCTTCTCCGCGGGCAGAGCCTGCGCGTGCCGGATGGCCTATGGCCGCGGCTCTTGCTCGCGGCGCTGCTCAATGTCACCGGCTGGATGGTGTTGATGGGGCTCGCGCTGCTCTGGCTGCCGGCGAGCGAGGCGGCGCTGGTCGCTTACACCATGCCGGTATGGGCGGCGCTGCTGGCCTGGCCGGTGCTGGGAGAGCGGCCGACGCTGTTGCGCGTGCTCTCGCTGGTGCTGGCCTTCGGCGGGCTCGCCTCGATCATGGGCGGCAACGGCATCGCGGCGAGCCAGGCGAAGCTGCCGGGCATCCTGATGGCGCTCGCCGGCGCATTCGGCTTTGCGCTCGGCACCGTGCTTGCGAAGAAATTCCCGATCCATCTGCCGCCGGTCACCGCGGCCGCCTGGCAGATCGGGCTCGGCTCGTTTCCGACCGTGATCGTGGGGCTGGCGATCGAGACCACGCATATGGATGGCGTGACGCCGCTTGGCTGGTGGCTGCTGGCCTACGCGGTGATCGGCCAGTTCTGCATCGCCTATCTTAGCTGGTTCGCTGCACTGGCCCGCCTGCCTGCATCAGTCGCGGCGATCGGCACCATGGCCGTGCCGGTCATCGGCGTCGTCGCATCGGCGATCGCGCTGCATGAGCCGCTCGGCCCGGGCCAGCTCGCGGCACTCGCCCTGACGCTCGCTGCGGTGGTGCTGGCGACGCGCTCCTGAGAGGCGTCCGGCCTGGGGCCAGCGCCAGGCTAGGCCGTCGCCGCGACCCGGCTCCTGGCCGTATCGCCGAGCGCGACGCGGATCATGTGCGCGAGCTGGTTCTTGCGATAGGGCTTGGACAGCAGCAGCACGCCTTCGTCGAGACGGCCGTGATGGATGATCGCGTTGTCGGTGTAGCCCGAGGTGTAGAGCACCCTGACGCCCGGACGGCGCCTGACGACCTCATCCGCGAGCTGCCGGCCATTGATGCCGCCGGGCATGATGACGTCGGTGAACAACAGGTCGAACGGAATGGCGCGCTCGACGCAAGTCAACGCTTCGCGACCGTCCGCAGCCGCGATGGTTCGGTAGCCGAGACTGTGCAGCTGGGCGATGACGAAATCGCGCACCAGCGTATCGTCCTCGACCACGAGGATGGTCTCGTGGCCTCCCGACATCGGCGCGATCGTCGGTGCGCTCACCTCGATGGCCGTGCGGGCAGGGGGCAGATAGAGCCGGATCGTGGTGCCGTGGCCTTCTTCGCTGTAGATCTTGATGTGACCGCCGGACTGCTTGACGAAGCCGTAGACCATGCTGAGCCCGAGCCCTGAGCCCTTGCCGGCGCCCTTGGTCGTGAAGAACGGCTCGAATACCTGGTCGCGGACCGAAGGCGGCATGCCGGTGCCGGTGTCGCTCACCGCGAGCATCACATAGCGGCCGGGGACGACGTCGGAATTGGCCTGCGCATAGGCCTCGTCGAGCACGACGTTGCGTGTCTCGAGCAGAAGCTTGCCGCCATGGGGCATCGCGTCCCGCGCATTGATCGCCATGTTGACCAGGGAATTGGCCAGTTGCGAGGAATTGATATGCGCGATCGTCGCACCCTCCGTCAGGATGGCGTCTATTTCGATCTGTTCGCCGAGCGTCGGACGCAGCAGCTTGGCAATGTCGAGCACGGCGCCGTTGAGGTCGACATTGCGCGGGCGCAGCGGTTGCTTGCGGGCGAAAGCAAGCAGATGCTGAATGAGCTCGGTGCAGCGCTCGGCGGCCTGATCGATCAGCCCGGCGGTCTGCAGCACGTCGGGCCGGTCCTTCAGCTCATCCATCAGGACTTCCATCGTGCCCGCGATGACCGTCAGCATGTTGTTGAAGTCATGCGCGACGCCGCCGGTCAGCTTGCCGATCGCCTCCAGCTTTTGCGATTGCTGCAGCTTGCGCTCGGCCTCCTGCACGTCGGTGATGTCATGGTAGACGAGGGAGACGCCGCGAATCCTGTCCTGCGCGTCGCGCAGCGGACGGGCGCTGACCATGGCATGGACCGGTTTGCGGCCATCGGTCGGACGGATGATGACCTCCTTGCGGTCGACGGGCTCGCCATGAAGGGCGCGTGTCGATGGCCGGTCGTCCAGCGTAAGGGTCTCGCCGTCGGGCTCGCAGAACGTGTTGACCTGCCAGAGATCGTCGACCGCCATGCCGGAATGATAGCCGAGCAGCCGTTCGGCGGCCGGATTGGCCAACAGGACGTCGCCTTTGGTATCGATCACCAGCACGGCCTCCGCCATGCTGTGGAAGGTGTTCTCCATCACGGAGGTTGATTTCCTCACTTCCTCCTGTGCTGCGCCCAGATGCTCCTTCCGCACGGCGACTTCCACCTCGAGCGATTCCTTCGCAGCTTTGGTGGCGCTCAGCGAGGTGGCGAGCGCGCGGTTCGACAAATAGGCCCCGCGCGTCAGAACGCCGGCAAGAAGAAGGATCAGGAAAACGCCGAACAGATCGATCAGGAGCAGCACCCGGCTGCTTGCTTTCGACGTCGCGCTGCGAATCGTGAGCAGCCGCTGTTGCTCCGCGGTGAGCTGGTCGAGGTCGGCGGAGACCGTTTCCATCGCGACGCGGCCTTCGGCCTTCGCCATCAGCGCGACGACGCCTGCGGAGTCGTGCGCGGACTGGAGCCTGACCAGTTCGGCGCTGATCGCCAGCCGGCGCTGCAAGACCGGCTCCATGCTTCTGAGCAGCGCGCTCTGGTCCGCATTGTCGGCAAGCGCATCCTTCAGCGCGGCGAAGCCTTTCGGGATTGCCGTGACGCTGTCTCGGAACTCGCCCGCGAGGGCCTCGTCATTCGTCAGCGCGAAACCGCGCGAGGCGCTTTCCGCCCGCCGCAGCAGCAAACGAAGATCCGTGATCTTGTTCAGGACGCCGAGCGTGTGATCGACCCAGGTCGCATCACCGCGCGATTTGACATCCATGCCGATCGATGCCGCGCTGATGATCAGGAGGATCGCCAGTCCAATTCCGAGGGAAAGGCGCTGCGACATGACCGCGGCCCTCATTTCACCCATCGCCCGAACCTGCCGGTTCGGAAGGGGACGCTCGATCGCAATGCTCGCATGATGTTGAAAATGCACTTCGAAGCTCAAGCTCCAATAAAGCTCACCCGACCGACGGCACGCGATCTCCACCGCGCGATACGCAAATCATCGTCTTCACCGCGGTTCGTCAGCGGACGAATCAGCCGCTCTATAAGACTTTGCGCCTAAATTGCGTCGCTCATCTGCACATCGTGGTGCATATCGGCGTGGGAAAGCCCACAAATGCTACGAATGACAAAGGGCGATGCATTCATGCATCGCCCTTTTGGTTCGCCTGATCAGATCGGCTTACGGGCAGGGATGCCGCTGGCCGTCGTAGCCCAGATAGGTACCGGAGGCCGGATCATACGAGCGGTACCGCTGCGCGCAGTAGCTGGGATCGCCGCCGCCCTGGGCCGGCACGACCGCAACGGCGCCGCCGTCATCGTAGCCGTTGTCATAATAGCCGTCGTCGTAATAGCCCGTACCGTAATAATCGGGACCGCCGTAATAGGCATACGAGTTCAGCGGCGAGGGCGCCGCCGACCAGGGCGCCGGCTGCGACCGCGCCCGGCCAGTAACCGCCATGGCGGTGACCACGCCAGCCGCCGTTCCAGTTGCCGCCGTTCCAAGCGGTGCGGCCGCCATTGAAGCGGGCCGCTGGCCCGCCTACCGCCGCCGCACCGGCAAAACGAGGAGCCGCGCCACCGCCGACCACCGCAGGGCCGCCGCCGACACGCATGCCGCCGCCGCCGAAGCGCGCGCCACCGCCGCCGAAGCGGGCGCCGCCGCCACCAAAATGAGCACCGCCACCACCGCCGAAATGGGCTCCGCCGCCACCGCCGAAGTGGCCACCGCCGCCGCCGCCGCGGCCGAACGCGAAGCTCTCGGTCGGCGCCGCCAGGACGAGGGCGAGCGCGGCAACGCCGCTCAACAATTTGAATCTAGGACTGATCATGATCTACTCCATGGGAATCATATTCGATAACCCGCGGTAGGGCATCGCGTTCCCCTGCGGGGCGCGGCTGGACAATTCGCCGCGCCGGTGGCATCAGACCTCACGCAACAGGGCATCGGCCGCGCACATGAAACAGTTCTTCCTCAAAGTCTTCACATGGTGGAACAGCCAGACCTTCGGCACCCAATTGTGGACATGGCGGTTCGGCGAACTGGTCGGCGAGGACGAACAGGGCAATCGCTATTACCGGACCGCCGGCGGCGCCATCGATCCCGTGCTGCATTTCGAACGGCGCTGGGTCATTTACAACGGTATTGCGGAGGCGAGCCGCATTCCGCCATCCTGGCACGGCTGGATGCATCATACCGTGGACGAGCCGCCGACCAAGTCCGGCTACAAGCCGCACGAGTGGGAAAAGCCGCATGTTCCGAACATGACCGGCACGCCTGCGGCGTATCGCCCATCCGGATCGACGCTCGCAAGCGGCCGCCGCCCGAAGGCGACGGGCGACTATCAGCCTTGGACGCCCGGCAGCTAATCTTCCGCATCGCGCACGCACCTGTGAACAACGGGAACAGCGGGGACGACAGGTTGTCCCCCGCTTGTCATGCGCGTCGAGGTGCGGCTTCATAGGGACATCTTACGGAGGTGGATGACCACCGCGTCGGTTCGGAGTCCAGATCGCGACTGGCCCGATTTGCAGCGGCGCCCGAGAGGGACGCGGCCGGGAAATAGGCCCCTGGCGCAGAGGTTCCGAAATCGCCCGTCTAATGTGGTGTCGCCGTAAGACAGGAAAGGCCGCCTGGGCAACCAGGCGGCCTTTTTCTTTATTTCGATCATCTCAGGCATCCGCTTGCGCGTGCGACAACCTCTCGGCCGCGCGTGCGACCGCCTCGCTGCGCCGCGCCTGATTGGGGGCAATGCGCTCTTTCAGTCTTGCGACAATCTCCGGCGGCGCGGTGTCGGGCGAGCCCGAGCTGAAAGGCGGCGCGGGATTGTATTCAAGGCGAAGCTGGATCGCTTCTGCGGTCGGCCGGTCGACCAGCATCGAGACCAGCGTCAGCGCGAAATCGATGCCGGCGGTGACGCCGCCGCCGGTGATGCGGTTGCGGTCGATGCAGACGCGCGTTTTCGTCGGCGTCGCGCCGAACGCCGGAAGCGCGTCCATCGCCGTCCAATGTGTCGCGGCGCGATAGCCCCTGAGCAGGCCGGCCGCGCCCAGCACGAGCGAGCCTGTGCAGACCGAGGTGACGAATTTTGCGCCCTCCGCCTGGCGACGCAGGAAGGCAAGCACCTCCTCGTCGTTGAGGAGATCGTCGCTGCCGGCTCCGCCCGGCACGCAGATGACATCGAGCTGCGGACAGTCGGCGAAGGTGGTGGTCGGCGTTAGCACCATCACGGAATCGCTCGGCACCGGCTCGATGCGTTTCCAGATCAGATGCAGTTGGGCGCCGGGCACGGACGAGAACACCTGCAGCGGGCCGGTGAGGTCGAGCTGGGTGACCTTCGGAAAGACCAAGAGGCCGATCTGAAGCGGCGTGGACATCGCAAAATCCCTCCCAAAATGGCTTGACGGGGCGAGCATGCCATGGTCGCCTTCTGTCTGAAATGGCAAACTTCCCTCATTTCGAGACATGAGCATGATCGGCGTTCTCGTCTTTCCGGATTTCCAGCTGCTCGACGCCGCGGGGCCGATCTCGGTGTTCGAGATCGCCGCGCGCTATGCCGGCCTGCCGCCCGCGATCAAGGTGGTCGCGGCCCGGCCCGGGCCGGTGCGCTCGTCGTCCGGCGTGGAGATGCTGGCGCGCAAGTTCGGGCCGGCGAGCGCGCTAACGACGCTCATCATTGTCGGCGGCGACGGCGTCGAGGCCGCGGCGCGCAACACATGCGTGGCTCAGTTCGTGAAGGCGGTCGCCGCGCGCGGCATCCGCGTCGCCAGCGTCTGTTCCGGCACCTTCGTTCTCGCCGAGGCCGGGCTGCTCGACGGCCGCCGCGCCACCACGCACTGGCAGCGCACGCGGCAATTCCTCGCCACCTATCCGCAGGTCAAGCTCGAGCCGGACCGCATCTTCGTGCGCGACGGCAATTTCTGGAGCTCGGCCGGCATCACCGCCGGCATCGATCTCGCGCTTGCGATGGTGGCGGAAGATCATGGCGACGAGATCGTGCAGAAGACGGCGCGGCAGCTCGTGCTCTACCATCGCCGCAGCGGCGGGCAGTCGCAGTTCTCCTCGCTGCTCGAATTGAAGGCGCCGACCGGCCGCTTCGGGCCGCTGTTGACCTGGGCGCGCGAGCATCTCGGCGCGCGGCTGACGGTCGATGATCTGGCCGAGCAGGCCGGCATGAGCGCGCGGCATTTCACCCGCGCTTTCATTGCCGAGACCGGAACCACGCCGTCAAAGGCGGTGGAGCGGCTGCGCATCGAGGTCGCGCGCCAGCGGGTGCAATCGTCGAGCGAGGCGATCGAGCTTGTCGCGGAAACGACAGGCTTCCGCGATCCCGAGCGGATGCGCCGCGCCTTCATCCGCGCCTTCGGCCAGCCGCCGCAGGCGCTGCGCCGCGCGGCGAGGGCGGGGTAGCCTTTACTTCGTCATAACCGGTTCATCTCCTCATCCTGAGGAGCTTGCGTGAGCAAGCGTCTCGAAGGATGAGGCCCGGAATTGGAGTTGAGGCGATCGGAAGTACCGTCCGGAGACGGTGCTTATGCTCCCGCTATGACGCCACTTCGTCGGTCCAGACCTTGAAGCTCGCGAGATTATTGGGCCCGAAGGTCTGGGTGATCGGAACGTCTGCCGCATCGCGCCCCTGCGCGATCAGGATACGGCCGATCCGCGGCTCGTTGTTGCGCGGATCGAAGGTGTGCCAGTGCCCGCCGATATAGGCTTCGAACCAGCCGGCGAAATCGCCCACCGCCCACGGCAGCGGCGTGCCGATGTCGCTGAGATAACCGGTGCAATAGCGCGCCGGAATGTTCATGCATCGGCAGAACGCAACGGCAAGATGGGCATAGTCGCGGCACACGCCCTTGCCTTCGCAATAGGCCTCCCACGCCGTCCTGGTGGCGCGCGCATGCTCGTATCCGAAGACGATGTGGCGATGCACGAAATCGCAGATCGCCTGGACGCGCGGCCAGCCCGGCGGCGTCTTTTCGAACAACTGCCACGCGATGTCCGAAAGCCGGTCGGTCTCGCAATAGCGGCTGCCGAGCAGATAGACCAACGTGTCCGCGGGCAGATCCTCGACCGCATGCTGAGACGCCGAAGCAAACACCGGATCCGGCAGGCCGCTGTCGCGAACGATGCCATCGGCGGCAAGCCGCACGCGGCCGGCCGGCGCGACCATGCGGCTGCACCAATTGCCGAATAGATCGCGATAGGGCGTGATCTCGACCGCCGGGCTGGTGGTCAGGAAGTCGGGCACGATGACATCGGAGGCGCGGCTGAAATGCGTCCCCAACACCATGATCATCGGCGTGGGTTGGGGAAAATCGTAAAGCATTTCGAATCCGACGCGAAGCTTCATTCGAAATGTCTTTCCCGCTGCTGTTCGTTCGAAATGGCGACGAAGGCCGGGAATACAAGGCGTTTCCCGCTTAATTCGCCAAGCTGCGGCCGGCCGGCAGAGAAAACGATAGCTATTTGCCGCAAAAGCGCGCACGCAGCGTCAATGTCCGAACCACACAATGTTTCCGGTGCCCAGATACACTGGGCCACGGACATGCCATGCGCGCGCGACGCGAAGCGGTTCATTTCAAGCACCCATTCTGCATCAAGAGCATCGATATGCATCAAGGGCATCGATCGGCTGCAGCGCATCCACGCGGGCGCGCCGCGTGAGTGCGGGCTTGCGATGTCGAAGCCGACGCGAAGCTGTTGAAGACCTCCATCCAGCGCGTTCGATCCAAGATCGAACGGCTCAACCGAAAGTAACTGATGCAAGATCTCTCGCCCCGTCACGTCAAGTCAGAAGAGTCGCTTCGCCTCGGTGTCGAGGCCGGCTGGTATTCGACCAAGGTCAGCGGAACCTTCGTTTCCGGTCCGCATGATTCCGAGGCCGACTGCCTTCGCAGAATTGCCGAGATCAATCCGCCGCCGATAAAGAGGAAAGGGCTGGGCTGAGCCCTGGCGCTGTCGCTCCGTGGTACGGGCGACCCATATCTACGCTGCCCATCTCTAAGCTACCCATCTCTACCCCACGCCGGCGAGCAAGCTCGGATGCCGTTCCCGCCTCAGCGAGGTCACCGGAGCAGCACGCGACCTTGGCGCCGGCGTGCGGCTTCTCCTGCGCCTTCAAATTCAGACCTCGCCGCGGATGCCGGGCGTGGTCCGCTGGCGGACGCTGCCTTCAGTGTCTCGGTCCCCCGAGCCGACGGACCTCCGCCAGCCCAATCATCAAGCCGGGCTAGTGCAGCGCACGCGCCGCGTCTCTCGCGAAACTGTGACTCGCGGGCTGCACAGCCAAAATTTTTGGTCAGGAGTCAATGCAAATCTTGAGGCCGTCTCAGTCGTCGGTACGATCATGCTTGATTCCAAGCGGACGAATCGCTTGGCGAATGGCCGTACGATCGGCCGGCCCGAGGGCAAGGACTTGAGGGCAAAGATTTGGGGGCGAAGATGCGCATTGTTCCGTTTTCCATCCGAAGCTTCACATTGAGTTCCGGCATGGCGATGGTCTGCCTTGCGACGCTGTCGCAGGCGGGCCACGCCTTCACCCAAGATGATCAGCGGCGGCTCTGCATGGGCGACGCCATGCGGCTTTGCGCTTCGGAAATCCCTGATGTCGGGCGGATCACGGCCTGCATGCGCCGACAGCGCGCCAATCTCAGCGAAGGTTGCCGCGCCGTGTTCGGCAAGCCGACCGAGCAATCCGCGTCGGCGTCGCCGAAGTAAGAGTTACGCCGATCGAGGCGAGAAGCCGGACGCCTGTCGTCCCGGAGCGCCTCACTTCGTCTCCATCAGTCCGAGCCTGCGCCCGAGCCATGCGGTGGTCGGGGCCTGGATCAGGATCGTCATCAGAATGGCGACGAAGGTGACGGAGGCGATCAGATGCGCTTCCGGCGCCTTCATGCCGAGCAGAAGGCCGGCCAGCGCCGCGGGGATGACGCCGGTCTCGCGCGTCCAGCACATGAACAGCAGCTCCGCCAGGCTCCATTTCGCGCGGCGGTCGGGCAGGGCGCAGAGGAAGACAGTCGCGGGACGCGCGACGAGCATGAGCACGCTGACGACGGCAATGCCGCCGAGCCAGTGGTGGCCGATCGCCGCGAAATCGACCTGGGCGCCGAGCAGGATAAAGATGAACAGGCGCATGATGAAGGCGGTCGTGAGCACGAATTCGTCGAGCTTCTGCGCCTCGCCGGGCTCCATCTGGAAGCCGAAGGTCTCCTTGTTGCCGAGCACGATGCCGAACACGAACACCGCCATGAAGCCGCTGGCCTCAAGCCCGGCGGCGGCGAAATAGGCGCCGATCACGGCGACCAGCGTGACCACCGGCGCGTATTCGGCCAGGAACGCCCATTTCTCGTGCGCGATCAGGAGGCCGGCGAGATAGCCGAGGACCAGGCCCGCGACAATGCCGACCACCGACTGCTTGAGGAGGTCGACGACGGACTGCCCGAGGGAAAAGTGGCCGCTGCCGGTCGCCACCGCGAGAATCGTGAAGGTGACGATCGCGCCCATCGCGTCGTTGAAGGCGGAATTCGCTCATCACGGTCTGGGCGACGCGGTCGCGGATGCTGACCTGGCGGAAGATCGGGATCAGCGTGGCGGGATCGGTCGAGGCCAGTGTCGCGCCGAGCAGGCCGGCCACCGCGAGCGGCAGGCCGAACACATAAGACGCCGCGACAGCCGTGATGACGGCCGTGATCAGCAGGCCGACGGTCGCGATCACGACGATGGTGATCCAGACCTGCTTCAGCACGTTCAGCCGCAGCGAGGCGCCGCCGTCGAACAGGATATAGCTCGCGCCGAACAGCAGGATGATCTGGTTGAGCGCGGAGTCCGCCTTGATGTCGATCAGCCCCAGCGCATCGGGGCCGACCGCAATGCCCGCGACCAGGAAGATGGCGACATCGGGAATCCTGATCTTCTGTGCGGCAAAGGCGGCGAGCGTGCCGATCGCGAGGATCAGCCCGCAGGACAGCAGCGTGTGCTGGGCGACTTCGATTGAGGCTGACGTTTCCACCACTCTTCCGGCGAAAGTCCTAAACCAATTCCAGCCGCAAAGATCTGCCGACGATTTTGGCAGCGCGCTGCAACGTCGTCAGCGTGACATTGCCATCTTTCGGGTCGAGCAAACGGCTGATCTGGCTGCGGCTCGTCTTCATTTTCTCCGCCAGTCCTTTCCGGGAAATGTTATTGGCTTTCATGGCTTCGAGAATTTGCCAGGCAAGAACTTCCTTGATGGCTGTCGCCTGAAACTCTTCGAGCTTGCCTTGATCTTTCAAAAAGTCATCGAGCGTGCTCAAGCCGGCCGCGGAGCGGGATGTTTTCGATTTCTTGCCCTTGGTCAAGCTACACTCCTTCAGCCTTCAAATTCCTTCTTGCGCTTACGAGCCAGCGCTAATTCGCCTTCAGGCGTCTTTTGGGTCTTCTTGATGAACCCGTGAAGTACGACGATGCGCTCCTGCGATATGCAGAACATCATCCTCGCAGTGCGAGCGCTCGGCAGCCTTGTGCGAACCTCCCAAAGCCCGTCACCCAAGGCCCGACATAGCGGCATGCCAACGGGCCAGCGGAATTGGACACGCATCAGATCGAGACCGACCGCATTCCGATCCTTTTCGTCGAGGCCACGAAGCCAATCTCGGACGATCTCACTGCCGCCGCGCGTGCAATAGAACACGACCGGAATCTTGCGCGGACCGCTACCGGCCATGATGACCTATACATGGTTCATGTATCATAAAATGTACAGGCGCATCGAGCTATTTCTGGAAATTTTTGCTCGCCTGTCGAACTCTTGGCGCAGGCATCTCTCGGCTCAGGCATCGGCGGCTTCTGCGGGGGCAGGTTCGAGCCGTTCGGCCCGCAACCGCGTCGCGATCGGCTTGAGCAGTTGCGGCGACAGATAGATCGGCAATTGGCTGAGCGCGAAGTACAGCCACGTCGTGCCGGGGAGAAGGCCGTCGGTCGCCGCCACCATCAGCCCCATGTTGCGCTGGGAGACCATCAGGCCGAGCGCCAGCGCGCGCTCGCGGCCGGCCGCGCGGAAGACGAGGGCGGTGACGCCGGCCAGCACGAAGAAGATCGCAAACGCCAGCGCTGCCACGCCGATCAAGCGTAGAGGGTCGGCGAACAGGTTACCGGCGACGTTGCCCATCACCGCCGAGACGAACACCAGCAGGATCACGATGTTGATGCCGTCGATCGGCAGCTTGTGGCGGCTGATCGCCGCGGCTCCTGCCGCCCAGCGGATCGCGCCCGCGACCATGAGCGATCCCGCGAGGATTGCGGCGAGCTTCAGCCCGAGCGCGGACGGCGACAAGGTCAGCGCGGTGCCGAAAAAGATCGCGGCGAAGAGCGGCGCGGTGAAGGGAACGAGCGCGGTGCTGGTCACCAGCGTGACCAGCACAAGCGTCGCATCGAGACCCATCAGCGCGGCCAGCGACGGCGCCGCCATCATCGGCGAAGCGACCGCCTGCAGCATCAGCGCCAGGAACAGGTCGGGCGAACGCGCGTCGAGACCGGCCGCATGGAACAGGCTGCCGATGATCAGGGGCACCGCGAGCATGGTCCATGCGGTCGAGGCGACGACGAGGCCCGGCCGCCGCAAATGATCACGCAGCGCGCCGGTGTCGACGCGCATGAAGGAGATGCAGAGCAAGAGGAAGATCGCTTCCGTCACGTACGGCTTGAGCAGCTCGCCAAGCGGCGGCACGGCAATGCCGATGAAGACGAGCGCTGCGACCGCGCGCGTGCCCTGCGCGCCAAGCCATGCCAGTACGCGTACGGGCAGGGCGAGAACCTGGAAAAGAACGGAAGTCATTCAGTTTGGCTCGTCATTAATTTGCGCCGCGACCATGCAGTATTCGCCGCGCGGCACAAGTCACATCGGGTTACAGACTGGTCCATGCATTGACATCAGATGTCGTCACTTGTAACATCAAACATCATGAGAACCACACTCGATATCGACGATCCGATTTTGCGCGAAGTGCGGGCCATCCACGAGAAGGAAGGCCGGTCGATGGGATCAGTCGTTTCGGAATTGCTGGCGGAGGCGCTAGCCGGTCGACGCCCGATGCGGAGTAAGCCTTCGCTGCGCTGGACATCCCGGCCTATGAATGCGCTGGTGGATCTCGCCGATAAGGATGCGGTCTACGCGATCCTTGATGCGGACAACTCGTGAGCTTTTCGCTCGACGTGAATGTGCTGCTCTACGCGTCGGACCGCTCGAGCGAACGGCATCAAAAGGCCCGGCGCTTTCTGGACGCGTGTGCTGCGGGTCCTGAGATACTCTGCCTTGCGTGGCCAACGCTGATGTCATATCTGCGCATTGCAACACACCCGCGCATCTTTGCAGCACCGCTTTCGCCCGAGGAAGCGCTAGGGAATGTCTCAGCGCTTTTGGCGCTGCCCCACATCCGCCCGCTTGCAGAATTGGACGGGTTCTTGGAGGCCTATCGCCATGTAACGGGCGAGACCCCCGTTCGCGGAAATCTCGTGCCGGATGCCCATATCGCCACCATCCTCTTTCAGCACGGCGTTCGGACGCTCTACTCACATGATCGCGATTTTAGAAAATTCTCGTCACTCGACTTGAAAGATCCGTTTGCCTGAAGGGCAAAGCCCTTAGCCCAACGCCTTCAGCCACGCGCCGATCTCGCTCACGGCGACATTGGCCTGTGGCAGCAGCTTGCCCATCGTGAAGAAGCCGTGAAACTGGCCGGGGAAATGCCGGTAGGTGACAGGCACGCCGGCGTCCTTCAGCCGCGCGGCGTACGCGTCGCCTTCGTCGCGCAGCGGATCGGCGCCGGCGGTCAGGACATAGGCCGGTGGCAGGGCGGCGAGCCCTACCGCGCGGGCGGGCGAAGCGCGCCAATCGTTGATGTCGGCATCGCCGAGATAGTGATCGATGAACCAGCCGATCACCGAATGCGTCAGCAGGATCGAGGTTTCCGGCTCGCGATGCGAGGGGTGCTGTCGCGAGAAGTCCGTCGCCGGATAGATCAGAACCTGGCCTGAAATGGCGGGTCCGTTGCCATCGCGAGCGGCGAGCGAGACGACGGCCGCGAGATTGCCGCCGGCGGAGTCGCCGCCGACAGACAGCCGGCTCGCGTCGATGCCGAGGCTTGCGGCATTGGCGGCGACCCAGTTCGTCGCGATGATGGCGTCGTCGACGGCGGCTGGATATTTGTGCTCCGGCGCGAGGCGGTAATCGACGGAGATGACGATGAGCCCGCCCTCATGCGCGAGTTGGCGGCAGACGACGTCATGGGAGTCGAGATCGCCGATCACCCAGCCGCCGCCATGGAAGAACACCAGGCACGGCGCGAGCCCTCTCACGGTCCGCAGTGTCGTCGGCGTGTAGACGCGCGCCGGGATCGCGCCATGAGGCGAGGGGATCGACAGCGGCTCCACCCGCGCGAGTTCCGGCGGCTCCGGATTGGTGACGGCACGCGCGGCGAGATAATAGCCGCGCGCCTCGGCCGGCGTCAGCGTCTCATAGGGCGGCCGGCCAGCCTCCCGAAATGCTCTGTAGACGGCGGCGGCATCGGGATCGAGAACAACGGGCATTGTGAAAACCTTGTGTTTGATTCGTCATTCCGGGGCGCTCGCGCAGCGAGCGAGCCCGGAATCTCGAGATTCCGGGCTCGATGCTTTCGCATCGCCCCGGAATGACGGATGAGTCTCAGGCAGCCGTGCGGCCGCCGTCGACGGTGTAGGCAGAGCCGGACACATAGCTCGCTTCGTCGGAGGCGAGGAATGCCACGATGGAGGCGACTTCGTGAGCCCGCCCGAGGCGGCGCGCGGGGATACGCTCGACGATCTTCTCATGCGGCGTCCGCGCGTTGCCTGAGTTGCGGCCATCGAGGATCGCGCTCAGCATGCGGCTGTCGATCAGGCCCGGGCAGACGCAATTGACGCGCACGCCGGTGCCCGTGCATTCCCATGCCGCGCTCTTGGTCAGCCCGATCACCGCATGCTTGCTGGCGCTATAGACCGCGATCTGCGGCGACCCCATCAGGCCGGCGATCGAGGCGGTGTTGATGATGCTGCCCTTGTTCTGCTTCAGCATCACCGGCAGCACATGCTTCATGCCGAGGAAGACGCCGACCACGTTGACGTCGAGCACGCGGCGGAACGTCTCCAGCGGATATTCGGTGATCGGCTTGATCTCACCTTCGACGCCGGCATTGTTGTAGAACACGTCGATGGTGCCGAAGCGGTCGACCGCGGCGCGCACATACTCCGCGACCTCGTCCTCGTCGCTCACATCGGCAGCGACAGCGAGCGCCTCGGCCGACGCCGGCAGCTCCTTGATCGCAGCCTCGACATCCTCGCGCCTGCGGTCGATCGCGACGATGCGCGCGCCGCGCTCGGCCAGCAGTTTGGTGGTGGCGCTGCCGATGACGCCGGCAGCTCCGGTGACGACGGCGATGCTGCCGTCCAGACGAATACGATCGGGCATGGGGTTCCTCTTCTCGCCCCGGTTGAGCCCGGATGCTTTTCGGGGTTGTGGCGCTTTGCCGCGCCATTTGCTTGATCGGATGAGACTATTCCATCCGGCGGCGCCACTGACCAGTGCGGTATGGGCCTGTCGCCCTTCCCCCGCCGTATTCGGCGTGTTAACGGGATGGGCCGCGAGCGGCGGTTAAAGCTGTACCCTGTACAATGGCTTAAGCCCGATTCGCCCATTGAAGCCGCGCGAGATGTTTCGAACTCATTGTTCTGACCGGTTTTGCGGCGTTGGTTGCCGCCACAGTGATCTCGCCTGCCACGCCTGCGCGTGCGCAGATCGGCAATATTTTCTCTGATCCGCCGCTGCGGCCGCCGGGCAACATTCCGCGCGGCCAGCCGCAGCCGCCACCGCCCGATGACGAGGAAGAGGTTCCGGAACTGCCGCCGCAAGGGCGGGTGCTGCCCGCGCCGACCCGGCCGGGGCCGGGCGCGCCTGGGCCCGGCTCGGTGCAGTCGCAGCCCTTGGCCCCGCCGCCCGGCTCGCCCCAGAGCGCGCCGCCCGCGGTTGCCGTCGCACCGCCCGGTGCGCAGCCGCCTCCGGGCGGCGGTCAGGCGCTGCCGGGCCTGCCGCCCGGGCAGCGCCAGCCCAGGGGAACACAGCAGGGAACACCACAGGGAACGCCGCAGCAGGCGCCGGCGACCTTGCAGCCCGGCGACGAGGTCGTGTCCGAGCCGCCGGCGCAGAAGATCGTCAACAAGAAGGCGAGCTTCTCAGGCCTCGACAAGATCACCGGCCGCATCATCAATTTCGACGAGGATATCGGCGAGACCGTCCAGTTCGGCGCGCTGCGGGTCAAGACCGACGCCTGCTATACCCGTCCCGCGACGGAAGCCGCCAACACCGACGCCTTCGTCGAGGTCGACGAGATCACGCTGCAGGGCGAGGTGAAGCGGATCTTCTCGGGTTGGATGTTCGCAGCCAGCCCCGGCCTGCACGGGGTCGAACATCCGATCTACGATATCTGGCTGACCGAATGTAAGGGGCCGGAGACCACCGTCGTCACCGCGGCGCCCGACGCCGGCAAGCCTGCTGCGCCGCCGCCACAGCCGGCGCAGAAGCGGCCACCGCAGCAGCGGCAGACCACGCCGCGCCCGCCGGCGCAACTGCCGCCGCCTCCGCAGCAGCAGCAGACTCAGCAGCAGGCGCCGCCGCCACCGCCGCCGCAACAGCAGGGCGGCGGGCTGTTCGGGATTTTCCGATAATTCCCAGAAGCGTTTTCAAGCGAAAGCCTGCACCGCATTTGATGCGGGGTGGATACCGCTTCGCATGAAAACGCGTCAACCAGAACGTTTCGATCAGCCGCGCGCGGTGATGATCGTGAGCGCATCGAGACCCGACATTGGCCGGTCGACCGGCAGTCTCGCGAAATCCGCAGGGGTCCCCTTGAGCGCCCTGTCGAGCAGCACCGTGTAGCGCCTGCGCGGGATCTCGACCGCCCCGAACATCCGCAGATGCTCGGTGACATATTGCGTGTCGAGCAGCTCGAAGCCGCCGGCGATCAGCCGCGCCACCAGATGCACCAGCCCGACCTTCGATGCGTCGCGGGCGCGGTGGAACATGCTCTCGCCGAAGAACGCCCGCCCGAGACTCACGCCATAGAGCCCGCCGACGAGGTCGTCGTCCTGCCAGACCTCGACGCTGTGGCCGTGCCCGATCGCATGCAGGCCCGTGTAGAGGTCGCGGATGCGCGTGTTGATCCAGGTGTCCTCGCGGCCCGCCTGCGGCGCGGCGCAGCCGGCGATGACGGCCTTGAAGGCCTGGTTGACTGTCACGGTGAAGACGTCGGAACGCACGGTGCGTGCGAGCCGCGAGGCGATGCGAAAGCCGTCGAGCGGGATCACGCCGCGCATTTCCGGCTCGACCCAGAACAGCGTCGGATCGCCGGCACTCTCCGCCATCGGGAAGATGCCGCAAGCATAGGCGCGCAGCAAAACTTCAGGCGTGATTTCGGAGGCGGCGGAGTCGCGCGACGTCATAGGCGCAAAGATAGCAGGGTAGGGCGGGAGTTGAAGGCCTATTCCCAGGGGCCGTCGTGAGCCCCCGTGAGCCTTGCGCCGTCGTTACTTCGCGGCAGCGGTGGCGGCGGCCTTCGGCGGCGGTGTCTTGGTGCGGCGGAAGGTGACGAAAATCCGCGTTCCGGCGTGGTCCGGATCGCGCTCGACGCTTGCTTCGAGCTTGGAGGCCATTGCGGTCACGATGCGCTGGCCCATGCCGGTGGAACGTGGGTCGCTCTTGCCGTTGAGGCCGACGCCGTCGTCGGAGATCGACATCACGAGATCGTCGCCTTTCGATTTGAGCTCGACATGGATCGGCCCGGCGCAATCCGGATAGGCGTATTTCACCGCGTTCATTACCAGCTCGTTGACAATGATGCCGATCGCGACGGCACGGTCCGGATCGATCTCGATCGGCTCGGCCTTCAGGGTCAGGCGCGACATCTTGTTGCCCTCGGCGGAGCGGCGGAGATCCTCAAGCAGCGCGTCGAGATACTGGTTGAGCAGCACGCTCTTCAGGTCGTGCGAGGTGTAGAGCCGCCGGTGTACCTGCGCGACCGCAGCGACACGCCCCATCGCGTTGGTCAGCGCGGCCTTGACATCATCCTGCGTCGCCGAATTGGCCTGCAGATGCAGCAGCGAGGCGATGATCTGCAGGGAGTTGCCGACGCGGTGGTTGACCTCGCGCAACAACAGCTCGCGTTCGGCAGCAAGCGCCGCGTAGCGGTCGCGCGCGGCATGGACTTCGGCTTCGGCCTCGTCGCGCGCCTTCTGCAACCGCGCCTGCCGCAGCGCGCTGTCGACCGCAACCTGCAGCAGCGGAATGAAATCGCCCCGGACGTCCTTGACGAGATAGTCGGCCGCACCGGCCTTCATCGCGGTCACCGCGATGCTGGAATCCTGCGATGCGGTGACGAACACGACGGGCGGCGCACCTGATATCGCCATGATCCGCTCCAGCGTCTCAAGCCCGTCGAGCCCCGGCATGTACTGGTCGAGCGCGACCACATCGATGCCGCCCTGCCTGATCCGATCGAGCCCCTGCGCACCGCTTTCGGCGTGCACGACCTTCAGCCCGAGCCGCGTCAGGCCGCGGTCGACCAGCCGGGCCAGCGCCGGGTCGTCGTCGATATAGAGCAGCGTGGGCGTCGTCTGGTTCATGGGATGGCTGGCGGGACCTGGATGACGGAAAAGAACAGACCGAGCTGGCGAATGGCGTTGGCGAAACTCTCGTAGTTGACGGGTTTCGTGATGTAGACGTTACAGCCGAGTTCGTAGCATCGCTTGATCTCCTGCGAGTCGTCGGTGGTGGTGAGCACCACGACCGGCGCGCTCTTCAGCGTCTTGTTTTCCTTGATCTGCCGCAGGATATCGATGCCCGTCATGTCGGGCAGATTGAGATCAAGGAGGATCAGCAGCGCCTGTCCCTTGCGGGCCTGGCCGTTGCCGTCAGTGCCGAACAGGTACTTCATCGCGTCTGTACCGTTGGTGAACGGGATGATCTCATTGTTGACACCGGAACGGCGAATGTTCCGCTCGATCAGACGGGCGTGTCCCTCGTCGTCCTCGATCATGATGATGGTGACGGGTGTGGTCATGAATCTCCGTTCCGGCTGTTGACGGTCCAGTTGATCGGCAGGGTGATCGTGAAGGTGCTGCCGCTGTTGAGTTCCGAGGAAACCGACATAGTCCCACCCAACCGTCGCACCAATGCCCGGACATGGGCAAGCCCGATGCCCTGGCCCGGCTTGTCCTGGGTTCCCGCCCTGCGAAAGAGGTCAAAAATGCGTTGATGATCCTTCGAATCGATGCCGCGGCCATTATCGGAAATCTCGAAAATGGCGAAGCCGAGCTTGGTCCGGCCCCGCACCGTGATTCGGCCGGGAACCTGCGGCTTGAGGTATTTGATGGCGTTGTCGATCAGGTTCGAGAAAATCTGCTCCAGCGCCAGCCGGTCGCTCACGAGGCGCGGCAAAGGCTCGATCGCGATCTCGGCGTTGGCTTCGGCGGCCTGGTGCGCCAGGGTAGAGACGATGTTCTCGATCAAGTCGTGCGTATTGACCTGCTCCGGCTCGAACTTGCGACGGCCTTCGCGGGTCAGATTGAGGATCGCCGAGATCAGCCGATCCATCTTGCCGATCGACGATTTGATGAAGCCCAGGGCTTCCGAGAAATCTTCCGAGAGCTGCTTGTCCGCGCCTTCGAGCTCAGGCTCGGCATCGGCCGCGGCGGGCACGGAGCTTGAACCCGCGGCGCGCGCGAGCGCCGCGATGCGGCGGAAGATATCGCTGCGCAACTCTTCCAGCTCGCTGGTAAAGCCCATGATGTTGACCAGCGGCGAGCGCAGATCGTGGCTGACGATATAGGCGAAGCGCTGGATCTCGTCATTGGCTTCGCGAAGATCGGCGGTGCGCTCGTCGACGGTCGCTTCGAGATTGAGATTGTTGTCGCGCAGCTTCGCCTGGGCCTCGTCGCGCGCGCGTGACGAGCGCCGCACCAGGAAGATCGATATGGCGGCGAGCGCGATGACGAGACAGGACCCCGCGATGGTCACGGTGGACGCCAGCAATTGGCTGCGGTCGGCATTGTCGGTGCGCAGCGCGAACAGCCGGTCTTCCTCGGCGCGCATGTTCCCGCTGATCGCAGTGATCGTCTCGGCGGCTTGGCCCGACCCGGAACTGCGCAGCACCTCGATGCCGGCTGCGACGTCGTTGTTTCTGACGCGATCGACGCCGCGGCCGAACTCCGCCAACCTGGTTATGACCGCGGCCCTGAGCTTGGCGACGTTCTGGACCTGGGCAGGGTTGTCCCGGGACAGCTCGGCGAGGTGATCGACAGCGGGGATGATGCCGGCCGCCGCGGCTTGTTGTTCGGCGAGGAATTGCGGCGAGGACGACAGCATGTAGGCGCGGGTCGCGCTCTCGGTGCGGCGGATTTCCAGAAGCAGGTTGGCGAGCTGGCTCTCGACCTCGACAGTATGAACCACCCAGCCGCTGTCTTCCCGGGACTTGTTGACAAGGAGGACGGACGCAACGCTGATCGCCACAAGCACCACAAATCCCGCCGACAGCAGCAGGATTTGACCCAATGCCCGCCTGGTACGTGCTTCAGGCGACACCGCAAGCTCGTGAAGATAGAGAAATCAGATTGTCCCCTGAACGAAAGCGCCCACCCCAAACGCGCGCACCGCCAAATGGTTCCAACAGAGGCGGGCCGTGGACGCGCCAGCCTCAGGCGGGTGGCGGGCTCTGCTGGCCGGCCAGATACTGCTCGAGCCAGTGGATGTGATAATCGCCGTCGATGATGGCCGGCTCCCGGACCAGCGCGCGGAACAGCGGCAGCGTCGTCTCGATGCCGTCGACAACCATCTCATCCAGCGCCCGGCGCAATCGCATCAGGCATTCAGCGCGCGTCTTGCCGTGGACGATCAGCTTGCCGACCAGCGAGTCGTAATAAGGTGGGATCACATAGCCCTGATAGACGGCGGAATCGATCCGCACGCCGAGCCCGCCCGGCGGGTGGTATTGCAGGATCTTGCCCGGTGAGGGGCGGAAGGTCTGCGGGTTTTCCGCATTGACCCGGCATTCGATGGAGTGGCCGATGATCGTGACCTCTTTCTGGGTCATCGGCAGATCGCCGCCGGCGGCGATGCGGATCTGCTCCAGCACAAGGTCGATATCGGTGATCATCTCGGTGACGGGATGCTCGACCTGGATGCGGGTATTCATCTCGATGAAATAGAACTCGCCGTCCTCGTAGAGAAACTCTACCGTGCCGACGCCGATATATTTCAGGTCCTGCATCGCTTTCGCGACGGTCCCTCCGATCTTGGCCCGCGCCGCGGCGTCCAGCACGGGCGAGGGGCCTTCCTCCCAGACTTTCTGGTGGCGGCGTTGCAGCGAGCAGTCGCGCTCGCCGAGATGGATCGCGCCGCCGCGTCCGTCGCCGAGCACCTGGATTTCGATGTGGCGGGGCTTCTTCAGGTATTTTTCCAGATAGACCGACGCATCGCCGAAGGCCGATTTGGCTTCATTGGCGGCGGTCGTCAGCGCGAGCAACAATTCGTCGGCCGAATGCGCGACCTTCATGCCGCGTCCGCCACCGCCGGCGGCGGCTTTCACCAGCACCGGGAAGCCGATCGATTTCGCGATCGCCATCGCGTCGTCGTTCGGGGAGACCGCGCCGTCCGAGCCCGGCACCACGGGAATGCCGAGACGCTTGGCGGTCTTCTTGGCCTCGATCTTGTCGCCCATCAGGCGGATGTGCTCGGCCTTGGGACCGATGAAATGCAGGTTGTGCTCGGCCAGGATCTCGGCGAAGCGGGCGTTCTCGGACAGAAAGCCGTAGCCGGGGTGCACCGCATCCGCCCCCGTGATCTCGCAGGCCGCGAGCAGCGCGGGCACGTTGAGATAGCTCTCTTTCGAGGGCGGCGGCCCGATGCAGACGCTCTCGTCGGCGAGCCGCACATGCATGGCGTCGGCGTCGGCGGTGGAATGAACCGCGACGGTCGAAATGCCCAATTCCTTGCAGGCCCGCAGGATGCGAAGGGCGATTTCGCCGCGATTGGCGATCAGGATTTTGTCGAACATTGTGTGCCCGGTGGGCGAATGGTGAGTAGCGAATAGCGAGTGGGGAAGAAAGACTACTCGCTATTCGCCATTCGCTACTCGCTATTCAATGATCACTAAAGGCTCGCCGTACTCGACCGGCTGGCCGTCCTCGACCAGGATCTGCGTCACGGTGCCGGCGCGCGGCGAGGGAATCTGGTTCATCGTCTTCATGGCTTCGATGATCATCAGCGTCTGGCCGACGGAGACCTTGGAGCCGACTTCGACGAACGGCTTGGCGCCGGGCTCCGGCGACCAATAGGCGGTGCCGACCATGGGCGATGGAACGACGCCGGGATGCTTGGAGAGATCGCTGGTCGCGGCGGAGGCCGATGCGGTCGCCGAGGCCATCGGTGCCGCCCCGGCATGGAAGGCGGCGGGCATCGCGGCCGCGACGGTGACATTGCGCGCGACGCGCAGCCGCAGGCCTGAGCGCTCGATCTCGATCTCGGTGAGGCTGGTCTCGTTCAGAAGCGCCGCAAGCTCGCGGATGAGCGCACTGTCGTCGCTGAAAGATTTTGCGTCTGTCTTGTCGTCCGGCTGGCGCGCCATGATTGGGATCCGAAAGTCTGTGCGTGTTGTGACGGCGAAAGCGTCAGGCGTGGTGTCAGGGTTTCGTCTTAAACTCTCGTCTTCACGTTTGCCTTGGCGCCAATTCTGGCGGCGAGGCCACTGATCGCGAGGCGATAACCCTCAATTCCAAAGCCGGAAAGTGTCGCAAAGGCGGCCATGGCGGTGAAGGAGTGGTGGCGGAAGCTTTCGCGGGCGTGGATGTTGCTGATATGCACCTCGACGGCGGGGACCTTCACCGCCTTCAGGGCGTCATGCAGCGCGATCGAAGTGTGCGAATAGGCGCCCGCATTGATGATGATTCCCGCGGCCTTCTTGGCCTGGGCCTCGTGAATGAAGTCGATCAGCTCGCCTTCGCGGTTGGATTGCCGGCAGTCCGCCTTAAGGCCGAACTCGGCCGCAGCCTCGGCGCAGAGCTTCTCGACATCGGCCAGCGTCGCATGGCCGTAGGTATCCGGTTCGCGGGTTCCCAGGAGATTGAGATTCGGTCCGTTGAGGACATAAATCGTCTGGTCGGAGCTCTGTTCAGGGGTTTTGGCCATCCCAATCCCGGCAATGTCGCGGTAAGTCGCGGGGTTATAGGTAACAACCGCGCGAAGGGAAAGCCTTTAAGGGTCCCCGCACGCCCCTCAAACGCCTCGTCCAGCTTACAAAAATATGCGCGGAAGCTGCTGAAAATGTTCCTCAACCAAGTCCCGAAGGGCAGCCGGCCTGTGGACAACGGCATTGGGTGGCCCGCTCCGGCGGGGGCCTGGGCTGGGCGTCCTGAACCCGGCGCACGCAGTGACGACGTCGCGGCGTCCTGTCCCTAGGCCGGGCCATCCACCTGAAACACAGTGTGCCCCGGCCGCGAGAGGACTGTCATGTTCGCGTTGAGCCGTCGCACGAATGCCTTGACGACCTGCATGCCGAAGCCCGTGCTTTGATCGACATCGAAGCCTTCGGGCAGACCTTGCCCATCGTCGAGGACCTCGAGCCGCCAACCGGTGGGAGAATGCTTGAAGCTGACAGTGATGCTTCCGCGCTGACCTGCCGGATATGCGTATTTGAAACTGTTCGTGACAAGCTCGGCCACCAATAGACCGATCCCACTCGCCACATCCGAACGAAGCCTTATTGGCTCAGCGGCAACATTTATCGCCTCGACCTCGGCAGGCGCCGTTTGCTTGAGATTCTCGCACAGTTTCTGCAGGAAAGCGTCGATTTCAACCGTCTCCAGACTGCCGGCCAAATGAAGCTGCCTGTGAACGGTCGCGATGGCGAGCACACGATTGCTGGCCATTTTGAGCTGAGTCTTTGTTTCATCACTGGTCGCGTTGCGGCTCTGCAGAGCCAGGATCGACTGCACCAGTTGCAATGAGTTCATGACGCGGTGATCGCCTTCCCGGATCAGCGTCTTGTTCTCTTCCACCAGCTCTTCGGCCTGCAGCCTCGCTGCGTGTTCGGTCGCATTGATCCGGCGCAGCTCGATCAGCTTCATGACCTGATGAGCCATCAGGCGTAAGAATGCCTTCTGCTTTTCGTCAAGCTGACGCGGTCTATAGTCGAGCACGCAGACAGTGCCGAGCGGGAAGCCGTCAGGGGTCTCCAACAGCGCGCCGGCGTAAAACCGCAGACGTGGATCACCGACGACGAGAGCATTGTCGCAGAAACGACGATCAAGTGTGGTATCGGGTACGATGAACAGACCTGGCTGCAGAATCGCATGCGCACAAATTGAACTGTCGAGCGGCGTCTCGCGCACACCCAAGCCGACTTCGGCCTTGAACCACTGGCGACCGTGATCGATCAAATTGATGACCGAGATCGGCGTGTCACAGATCGCCGATGCGACTTCGACGACTTCGTCAAAATCCTCTTCGCGAGGCGTGTCTAAAATGCCGTAGCTCCTGAGAGCGGCAAGCCGTAACTCCTCGGCGCTATGCAGGTCTGCCTTCACCGAAGCCGTCCCAATATCAATGATTTAGCAGGTACCCTGCACACCTGCTCCGGTGGAGTCCACCAATTTTCATTGGCTTGCCAGTGTCGACACCTTTTATCTTCAAGGCTTCCGTCGCGTTCGGCCACCAGAACAGGCGCGCCAAATATGCGCCATCTTGTCCACGGCAGCATTCTACGCGCTCAAGATAATGGCTGAAGTCGCGGCGGTTCGATCCACTGGATCATGTTGCAAGCATTATCGATCTCGCGGATCCTCTGGAGCAAACTCTCGCGTTGAGATCCCTGCGGCAGCTCTGCCGCGCGCGTGCGCAGCTGTTCAGCCTCGTTCACCAATCTCACTTGCAGGGTCGACGTTTGCTTGAAACGGCGGCGCTGTTGCATCACGCATACCCCGCTGACATGATCTGGCATGTAATTGGCCATCAGCCAGTTCTCCCAGCATGCCCCTTCACCAACATGCCGGGAGGCGGATAGGTTCCGAGGGGGAACTGAGTTTCAGTGCGGCATATGCTGGCGCATGGGCATATGATGCCGCCCGCGGCATGTAGCGCAAGAAGCAGAGTCGATTGTGGGAACAACCGTCAGGGAATTTGTTGAATTTTGGCTTGAAAACAGCGTGCATGCCGATGAGCAGTTCGGCCCGCGCCGTCGCCGCGCGGACATCCAAGAACTGGCGGATCGCCTCATTCGTTTCGGTGCAGGTCAGGGCTACACCAAGCAGCAGATCGAGGCCGAGATCGGCGACGTCTACGAATATATCCGTGCCAGCATCGACCGGCAGAATACCGACGAAGCGGTCCGGCGAAAAGAGGAGCCGGAGTAATGGCCTTCGGCCGGCGCGAAACGACCCGGGAACTTGGTCGGCGCGATCTCATTAAACCGATATGGACCGAATCTTTCTTGCGATCATCGTGACGAGCATCATCGCGCTCGTGTTGGCTTTGGGACTCGGGCCTGCCGTCCCGGGTCGTCCTCACGCGACGCTTCTATTGGAAGCCGCGCAAACGGGCGGTTGACTACGCGAAACAGCCCGATGATCGCGGCCTGGTTGGTCGCGGTAGAATGCAGATTACCCGGCCAGCCTGCGCGAAAGGGACAAAGAAAAAGGGCGAGCCCGTCGAGGGCCCGCCCTGTCTTGTCATTCTGTCCGGACTTAGACGTCCAGGACAGCCACGATCTCGAAGGTCGCGGGATCGATCACGACGATCTGGTCGCGGACCAGGATGTAGTTATAGCCGCGCCATTCCGGATAGATCGTCACGACTTCCGACGGAAGCGCGTGGTAGCTGACGTCGCGCGGAATGCGGGTGCCGACCGAGATATTGAAGTTGACGTTGGTCACGGGCTGAACGTGCTCGCTCCTGATCACCGTGGTGATCTTGGTGCGCTGCTCGCTGGTGAGCTTCGCGGACGCGCCGGCCTGGCCGGTCGTCTGCGAGCGCTCGCCGCCGGTCTTGGTTTCCGCGTTCATCTTGCTGTTGTCGCGACCCTCGCGGCTCTCGGCGTTCTTGTTGGTGTCGCGGCCTTCACGGCTTTCCGCGTTCTTGTTGGCGTCACGGCCTTCGCGGCCCTCGGCCTTCATGTTGCCGGTCTGACCCTCACGGGACTCGGCCTTCATGTCCTTGCCGCCCTTAGCTTCGTTTCCCTTGGCCTCGTTTCCCTTGGTCTCGTTCTGGGAGCTCATACCCTTCGACTTCTGACCGGGAGCGGACTCTTCCGCGCGCTGGCCCTTGGCGGCGCCAGGAGCGGACTGCTCGGACTTCATCTCGGACGATCCGCCCGAGGGCTGCGCCGAGTCATGGCCGGCCGGCGTCGCGGCGGTGCCGGACGGCGCGCCGTGTTGCATCGCGGCTCCGCCGGACTCACGATTCATTCCCTGCGCATTGGCGGCGCCTGCGCCGGCAATCAACGCAATTGCTGCAACCGACATCAAAAAGCGGTTGGATGACATACTCATATCTCCTCCAGTGTATCTGCCCGCGCCGACAACGGCAGGAGTTGCGAGATGTTCCTCGTGTTTGCCAGTTCCACCGGGATAGTTTGCTGAATGCGCGATGAACGAGAAAGTCCGGCTGCTTGCGCAACCGGACTTCAACGAGCGAACGTTCGAAAGCGGAGGTTTTGACGAACTCAGCAGGTCGCTTTGCCGCAGCGGGCGACGCCGATCTTTTCCTTCAGCCCTTCGAGGCCGACCGCGCCGATCACGACCTGCTTGCCGATCACGTAGCTCGGCGTGCCGTTCATGCCCATCTCTTCGGCGAGCTTGAAGTTCTCTGCGATGGTCGCCTTGACCTCGGGGCTTGCGAGATCCTTTTCGATCCGCGCGGTATCGAGGCCCGCATCCTTGGCCGCCGCCATCGCACGCGCCTTGTCGGCCGGGCCGCGGCCGCCGAGCAGCTTCTGATGGAAGTCGAGATATTTCTTGCCGGTCGGATCCTGCATGCGCACCGCGACCGCGACTTTAGCGGCATCGACCGAGCCTTCGCTCAGCACCGGGAACTCCTTCAGCACGACCTTCAGCTTCGGATCTTCCTTCATGAGATCGAGCATGTCGGCCATCGCGCGTTTGCAGTAGCCGCAATTGTAGTCGAAGAACTCGACGAAGGTGACGTCGCCGTCCTTGTTGCCGAGCACGACGCCGCGCGGCGAATTGAAGATCGCGTCCGCGTTCTGCTCGATGCTGGCTTCGTGCTTCTTCTGCTCGGCCGCGGCCTGCCGCTTGGAAAGCTCGTTCATCGCCTCTTCGAGCACTTCGGGATGCGCGATCAGGTAGTTTCGGACGATCGTCTCGATGTCGCCGCGCTGGGCGTCGGTGAAGCTCTCGGCCGAGACGGCCATCGGCGCGCCGGCAAGCGCGAAGGAGAGCAGGGCAGGGACGATCAGGCGGAACGGACGCATTGGCAAATCCTCTGGTGAAGCCGGTTTCCCTATCATGGTACGCCGGCTCGGTTTATCCCTCGTTGCTTTATTCCGAACAGAACGGCGAGACTAGTTCTTCTGTCCGGGCAAGGGCTTGGCGGAGACGATGTCGTCGGCCTTGACCCATCCGGGTGTGCCGACGGCAAAGCGGGTCTTGGCGCGCGAGGCGAGGTCGCGCGCCGTCTTGTTGTCGCCGCGGAGAAAGGCGGCCTGGGCCGACGCCAGATCGGCTTCCGCATACTCGCCCTTGTGGCCATAGGCCATCGCGAGCTGCGAATAACCGAGCGGCGCCTCGGTCTCACGCGCCACGGCGGCACGCAGGATGGAGATGGCCTCGTCGGTATAAGCCTTATTATCCGTGGCAACGAGCGCCTGCCCAAGTAACATCTGGATGAGGGGCGCATTGCCGGACAGGGCCAGCGCCTTGTGCAGCGGCGCGATCGCCTCATTGGGCTTGCCGCCCTCGAGCAGCGCCTGGCCGCGCAGCTCGTAGAAATAGGCATTGTTCGGCTGCACCTGGATCAGCCCGTCGATCTGGGTGAGCGCGTTGTTCAGGTCACCATGCAGATAGGTCGTGATCGCGCGGGCGTAGCGCGCCGGCAGGCCGGTGTTGGACAGCGGATAGCGGCGATAGACGGTGTCCTGCCGCTCCATGAACGCCGAGATCTTCGCCCGCATCATGTCGTGGCGCATTTGCAGGGCGGCATCGTCCTTCTTGTCCCAATACGGGCTGGCATGGGCGAGTTCTTCCAGCGAGGCGACGCGATCGGCCGGCATCGGATGCGACATCAGATAGGGATCGGCGCCGCGCGCAGCGAACAGGCTGTCGTTCGTGAAACGCTTGAAGGTTTCGTACATGCCCTTCGCGGACTGGCCCGTCGCGGTCAGGAATTTCACCCCGGCGCGGTCGGCGTTTTCCTCCTGCTGGCGCTGATAGGACAAAAGCGAGCGGCGGATCATCTCCTGAGGACCGGCGAAGGCGGCAGCGCCCGCATTGGCGAGGCCGTTATCGGCGCCGCCTCGCGTGGCGCCCGCCACCATCGCGCCCGCGCCGAGCAGCATGGCGAGGATCATCTGGGTCTGTGCGTGCGCCAGTTGCTCACGCAGCTTGGCGAGATGGCCTCCGGCGAGGTGGCCGGTCTCGTGCGCCAGCACGCCGATCAGCTGGTTCGGCGTGTCGGACTGCATGATCGCGCCGTAATTGACGAAGATCCGGCGGCCGTCGGCAACGAACGCATTGAACGAGCTGTCGTTGATGATCACCATCTGGATGTTCTGCTTCTCGAGCCCGGCGGCGCGCAGGATCGGCCTTGTGTATTCGCGAAGCAGCTGTTCGGATTCAGTGTCGCGCAGGATCGCCGGCCCCTTGTTACTGCCTTGCGCGCGCACCGGTGCAACCGGCGTCAGGACGGTCGCAACGGCAAGCGCCGCGGCGACGGTCGCGGCAGTCAGGCGAGTCGTTCTCTTGCGGAGTGCGATGTGAAGCAGCATAGGCGGTCTTTTGCGATTGGCGGCGGGCCGAACACGGGTTATGCCCTAACAAACCATGGAATGCGGCTAGTCTTGGGCACCCTTGCCTTATTTTCCCGGGCCGGGATTTAAGCAAACCGGCCAAGCCCTTGAACGGATTTAGCAGATCGATGCTTGAGGCGACACTGAGAAACCGCGTGAACGACCTGTTGTCCGCATCCGGCCGCAGCAATGTTCCACCTTTCATGGTGATGGACGTGATGGCGGCGGCCGAGCGAATCGAGAAGGCCGGCGGCCACGTCATCCACATGGAGGTCGGCCAGCCGGCGGCCTCCGCGCCGAGATCGGCGCTCATCGCCGCGCATCGGGCGCTCGACGAAGGGCGCATCGGTTATACCTCCGCGCTCGGCATCCCGTCATTGCGGGAGCGGATCGCGCGCCATTACCGGGATTCTTACGGGTGCACGGTCGATGCGGCGCGAATCGTCGTCACGACGGGCTCTTCGGGCGCCTTCATCCTGGCGTTCCTTGCCATGTTCGAGCCCGGCGACCGGGTCGCGGTCACGGTTCCCGGCTATCCGCCATATCGTCACATCCTCTCCGCGCTGGGTTGCGAGCCCGTGCTGATCGAGACCTCCGGCGACACCCGCCATGCCTTGACCGGCGAGGCGCTGCTGGCCGCCCATCGCAAGGCACCGCTGAAGGGCGTCCTGGTCGGCAGCCCCGCCAATCCGACGGGAACCATGATGTCGCGGGAGGCGCTGACTGCGTTGATCGCAGCGGCGCATGACGCCGGCATCCGATTCATCTCCGACGAGATCTATCACGGGCTCGATTACGCCTTCCCGGCAGTGACCGCCGCGGAATTGTCCGCTGATGCGCTCGTGATCAATTCATTCTCGAAATATTTCTGCATGACCGGCTGGCGGGTCGGCTGGATGGTGGTGCCGGACGCGCTGGTCCGTCCGATCGAGAGGCTGCAGCAGAATCTCGCGATCTCGGTGCCGACGCTGTCGCAGATCGCGGCCGAGGCGGCGTTCGACGGCTTCGAGGAGATGGAAGCGATCAAGCGCGGCTATGTGGAGAACCGGCGCATTCTGATCGAGGGCCTGCCGAAGGCCGGCTTGCGCAAATTCCTGCCCGCCGACGGCGCGTTCTATCTTTATGCCGATGTCTCTGACTTCACCTCGGACAGCTTCGACTTCGCCAAGAAGATGCTGGAAGAGGCGCATGTCGCCGCGACCCCGGGCGTCGACTTCGATCCTTATCATGGCCGCAGCTTCATGCGCCTGTCCTATGCCCGCTCGGCCGACGACATGCGCGAGGCGGTGGCGCGGATCGCGCGCTGGCTCGGTTGAAGCATGATCCCGCGCGACAAACGCGAAAACGCGCCTGCGCGGAGATCATGCCCCATCGACAAACTGAAACGCGACGTCGCTCATAGCACTTTAGGCGGGCTCGCGGGCTGCGCCATTGACTCCGTCGCGTTGTTTCGATTTCAGGGTGATTTCTTCGAGAGCCGCAGCCGCGGATGGCGCGCGCGCGGACCGAAGCGTGGGGAGCAGGACGATATGGCGCATGTCAGCAAGGCAGGGGAGCAGGAAAGGGAGCAGGCAGCGGTTCACGCGGCGCAGCCCTGGTACAAGATCCTCTACATCCAGGTGCTGTTTGCCATCGTGCTCGGCGTCATCGTCGGCTGGCTCTGGCCCGACCTTGCGAAAAACGACTGGATCAAGGCGCTCGGCGACGGCTTCATCAAGCTGATCCGCATGCTGATCGCGCCGATCATCTTCTGCACCGTGGTCTCGGGCATCTCCCATATCCAGGACGCCAGCAAGGTCGGCCGGGTCGGCATCAAGGCGCTGGTCTATTTCGAGATCGTGTCCAGCTTTGCGCTGATCCTCGGCCTGATCATGGGCAACCTGTTTCAGATCGGCCATGGGCTCGCGGCGAATCCCGATGCCGGCGCGGTCGCAGGTTACGTCAAGCAGGCCGAGGCGCAGAAGAGCGTCGACTTCATCCTCAACATCATTCCCGACAGCGTGGTCGGCGCGCTCGCCCGCGGCGACATATTGCAGGTGCTGCTGTTTGCGATCCTGTTCGGTTTTGCGCTGATGGCGATGGGCGAACGCGGCGCGCGGCTGCGCGACGTCATCGACGATACCGCGCATGCGGTGTTCGGCGTCATCGCCATCGTCATGAAGGCCGCGCCGTTCGGTGCGTTCGGAGCCATGGCCTACACGATCGGCAAGTTCGGTCCCGCGGCGCTCGGCAACCTGATCGGGCTGATCGTCCTGTTCTATGCGACCGCGGGCCTGTTCGTCGTCGTCGTGCTTGGTCTGATCGCGCGCATCGTCGGGTTCAACATCTTCAAGTTCGTCGGCTACATCAAGGACGAGCTCCTGATCGTGCTCGGCACCAGCTCGTCCGAAAGCGCGCTGCCGCAACTGATGGAGAAGCTGGAGCGGCTCGGCTGCTCCAAGCCGGTGGTCGGCCTCGTGGTGCCGACCGGGTATTCCTTCAATCTCGACGGCACCAACATCTACATGACGCTGGCCACGCTGTTCATTGCGCAGGCGCTCGGCGTCGATCTCTCGCTGAGCCAGCAGGTGACGATCCTCGTGGTCGCCATGCTGACCTCGAAGGGGGCGAGCGGGGTGACGGGGGCGGGCTTCATCACGCTCGCGGCGACACTGACGGTGGTCAATCCGGCGCTGGTGCCGGGTATGGCGATCGTGTTCTCGATCGACAAGTTCATGAGCGAGGTGCGCGCGCTCACCAACATCACCGGCAACGGCGTCGCGGCCGTGTTCGTGTCCTGGTGGGAGGGCGAGCTCGACAAGGACACGCTGCACATGCGGCTCAATCAGACCGTCGATACGAGCGACGTCAAGACCGCGGTCACGACCGGCTGAGGCTCGATCAACCCGCGGGCGTTGCCCAAAACAGAACCGCCCGGTCTGACCCGGGCGGTTTTTTCGTTTCGATCGCAAGAAGCGTTATTCGCCGCCGCCGAAGCGGCGCGACCACCAGCCCGCGCGGCGCGGCGAGTTAGCGTCGCCCGCCGGGTCCACGTTGGCCGCAGGCTCCGCGGATTCGGGAGCGGCAGGTGGCGCTCGTTCGGGCGAGACCGGCGCAGCTGCCGGTTGCGCGTCGGACATGAACGTCACCTTCTCGCGCACGGTGGAGCGTCGTGGGTTGGCCTTCTCCGCCTGCTCCGACGTTGCCGGTTCCGGCTCGGCAGCGCCCGCGGTCTCGGTCAGCCGGGCAGCAGGGGCGTCTGCCGCTTCCTGAGCGGGCTGATCATCCACGACGTGTGGCTCCGCCGCCGGTGCGATCGATTCAGGTTGAACCTCGGGTAGGGTCGACGCCGCCGTGGGACTGTCGAAATCAGCCACTGCGTTGGCGGCTTCCGAGTTCGCCGGCGGCGCCAGCTCGTCGGCGATCGATCCGGCCAATCCGTCTTCCATGCCCCCGCGCCGACGGCGTCCGCCGCGGCGTCCGCGACGCCGGGGCCGCCGCTCGCCGCCTGCCTGATCGGCTTGGGCCAAGCCGGGCTGTTCGTCGCCATCGTCCTCGTCGGCTTCGCCGTCTTCAGCCTGCGCCGCGGGCTGTGCGTCGCCCTCGACCTGCGCGACGGCATTGTCGTCACGTGGCGAACCGTTCTCGCGCACCTCGCCGCCGCGTCCACGCCTGCGGCGACGACGCTTGCGACGGGGGCCGTCCTGCTCGCCCGCGGCCGCCTCGTCGGTAAGGCCCTCGGTCTCCTCGGTTTCCACCTCGGACTCGAACTCGCCGTCAAAGGCCTCCTCGTCCTCGAACGGCTCTTCCGGCGCCGCCGCTGCGGCGGCCGCCTGGGCCGCGAGCAGCGCCTTAGCCGCTTCCAGCGTGTGCACCTGCTCGCCGCGATCGATGATGTAGGACTGCTGGCCGCTCACGGTCGCGTCCGCGACCACCGCGAGGGTGACCTTGAACGCATTTTCGAGATCGCGCAGATGGCCGCGCTTGTGGTTCAGCACATAGAGCGCGACGTCGGTGCGCGTGCGGACCACGAGATTGTGGGTTGCGCCCTTCATCAGCACCTCCTCGATGCCGCGCAGCAATTGCAGCGCCACCGATGAGACCGATCGCACATGACCGGTCCCGCCGCATTGCGGGCAGGGCTCGGTCGAGCTTTCCAGCACGCTGGCGCGGATGCGCTGGCGCGACATTTCCAACAGGCCGAAATGGGAGATGCGGCCGACCTGGATGCGCGCGCGATCCTGCCTCAGGCAGTCCGAGAGCTTGCGTTCCACCGCGCGGTTGTTGCGCTTCTCGTCCATGTCGATGAAGTCGATGACGATGAGCCCTGCAAGGTCGCGCAGGCGAAGCTGGCGCGCGACTTCCTCGGCGGCTTCGAGATTGGTCTTGAGCGCGGTGTCCTCGATATGGTGTTCGCGGGTGGCGCGCCCCGAATTGACGTCGATCGAGACCAACGCCTCGGTCTGATTGATCACGATGTAGCCGCCGGAGCGCAACTGCACGGTCGGCGAGAACATCGCGTCGAGCTGGCTTTCGACCCCCATGCGCGAGAACAGCGGCTGGCCGTCGCGATACTGCTTCACGGCGCGCACGTTCGTGGGCATCAGCATCTTCATGAAATCGTGCGCTTCGTGGTAGCCGGCTTCGCCGGCGACCAGCACCTCGTCGATCTCCTTGTTGTAGAGATCGCGCAGCGAACGCTTGATCAGCGAGCCTTCCTCATAGACCAGCTCCGGCGCCTGCGACTTCAGCGTCAGGTCGCGCACGGTCTCCCACATGCGGATCAGATATTCGAAGTCGCGCTTGATCTCGGGCTTGGTGCGGGAGGCGCCTGCGGTGCGCAGGATGATGCCCATGCCGTCGGGCACGTCGAGGTCCTGCACCACTTCCTTCAGCCGCGAGCGGTCCTGGGCCGAGGTGATCTTGCGGCTGATGCCGCCGCCACGGGCGGTGTTGGGCATCAAGACGGCGTAGCGGCCGGCGAGCGACAGATAGGTGGTCAGCGCGGCGCCCTTGTTGCCACGCTCTTCCTTCACGACCTGCACCAGCATCACCTGCCGGCGCTTGATGACTTCCTGGATCTTGTACTGGCGGCGCGGCCGGAACGGACGCTCCGGCACTTCCTCCAGCACGTCCTCGCCGCCGACGGATTCGACCGTATCCTCCTCGGCGTCCTCGTCTTCCTCCTCGTCATGGTCCTCGCGACCTTCGACGGGAGCGGCGGTCGCATCGCCAGTCCGGGGCGCGCCGGGTTCGTCACCATGATGTTCGTCACCATGACGTTCGTCGCCATGATGGTCTTCGGCGTGATGTTCTTCGGAATGATGGTCTTCGGAATGATGGTCTTCGGCGTGCGGCGCGCTGTGGTCATGGACCGCGGCGTCCGCGGCATGCATTTCGTCATGCTCGTGGCCGGCATGCTCGTTGCCGGCATGATGGCCGGCGTGCTCGGCCTCGGTCGGCGTGTCCGTAACGGTGCTTCCGGTCTCCGGAAGAACCGCGGCGGGAAGCATCCCGCCCGTGACCGGTTCGTGCGCGTCGTGGTCATGCTCATCGTGATCGTCATGGTCATGATCATGCGCCTCGGTCCTGACCTGCGCATGATCGTGGTCGTGGTCGTCGTGATCGTGATGCTCGTCGTACCCGCCGGCATGGTCATGCCCGGCCGCGTCGTGCGTGTCGGCGTGCTCGTGCGAATGCCCGGCGTCAGCCGCGGCATCGTGCTCGTGAGGCGCTTCGCCCCGAACGAGCTGCGCGGCCTCGGCCCGATCGGCAGCATGCTCGACGATGTCGCTCTGGACGCGCTCGCCGCTGGAACGGCGGCGGGAGTTGCGATGGCGCGAACGGCGGCGGCTGGAACGGTTCTCGCTCTCTTCTTCCGCCTCGCGATGCGCGCGCTCGTCGGCCTCGATCAGCGCCTGACGGTCGGCGACCGGGATCTGGTAATAGTCCGGATGAATTTCGCTGAAGGCGAGGAAGCCGTGGCGGTTGCCGCCATATTCGATGAAGGCTGCCTGCAGCGACGGCTCTACCCGCGTGACCTTGGCGAGGTAGATATTGCCGCGCAGTTGCTTGCGCTGGGCGGTCTCGAAATCAAACTCTTCGAACTCGATTGCCGCGGACCACGACGACCCGGGTCTCTTCCGGGTGGGTGGCATCGATCAACATTTTGTTGGGCATTTTTAAACTCTTGGCGGCGGCGGGCGCGTGGAGCCGAGAGCGCTTGCTGCGCTGTCGGGGGACGCGACGGTCCACCTGATTCGGGGGTGAGGGGAAGGCCGAAACGCAACCCGGGGCGCCTCGCCGAACCTGATGACCGGGAGGGGACACGACGAGCGGAACTGTCGTTCCGCGCTGCCGCGGATACTTCCCGGGTCTTGGTTGGCAATACAGTCTGGCGCATCAAGCGTCGGCCCGTCTGGAACACGATGGCGACAGCAATGCCGCCTTGTCTTTTCGCCAACGGCCAAGGTTCGGCGCCGAAGCGCGTTCGCCTAAAATTACCTTCGGTCCACGAGGAACCGGATATCAGGGCCATGCCGCCGCTCCGAACCGCCCCTGGAACTGAAGTGGCCTGGGATCGGACGCCGTTCGTGCCTGGAACCACCCCACCTTTCGGCCGCGCGCTGCGCTGGCCGGAGGGAGAGGCTGGAAAACGCTGGAATCTTCATAACTTGAAGTCTCCGGCGCTGCACGAGTGGCTGAACGCGACACAACCGGGAGTATTAACCGTCAGCTCCCTGTACATACGTGGATTGCCCGATCCGTGCAAGGGAAGCGTATTTGGGCATGACACTTGCTGTTATTCACCGAATCCTTATTAGAGGCGCATTAACCCTGTGGTTCTATTGCGCTAAAAGAGGTCGCTCGGAGGCACGGATTCGGTGGCGAGCCGCGCAAATCATAAAGTTTTGCCTCGATGCGCGGCGTTGTGCGCTGCAGCATTGATGCTGGCTGTCATCCCACCGGCGCGTGCCCAGACGCAATCTGGCTATCCCGCGCAATCCGGCTATCCCGTCGCGTCCGACGCCAGGCTGGCTGGCGACGCCAAATTGACCCGTTTTGTGCTGGATCTGGACCGGCCGGTCCAATTCCGCGCCTTCGCGCTGTCTGATCCCTACCGAGTCGTCGTCGATATGCCGCAGGTCAATTTCCGGCTTCCGGCGGGGACGGGCGGGACCGGGCGGGGGCTGGTCAAGACATTCCGCTACGGCCTCGTGATGCCCGGCGGCTCGCGAATCGTGATCGATCTCGCGGGGCCCGCCAAGGTCGCCAATTCCTACGTGCTTGATTCGGCCAACGGCCAGCCGCCTCGCCTGGTGCTGGAACTCGAGGAGGTCGACCGCGCCGGCTTCGCCCAGGCGCAGGCCCGAGACTCAAGCGCAGAACCAAAACCAGGCGGCAACCTTGCCGCCGCCGGCGGAGAATCGGTCCGAGACGAAGCCGGCAACGCCCGAATCAAGGGTCGCGGTTTCCACGTCTGGAACAGCACCGGTTCAGCCCCAGCAGCCGGCCGCTCCGCCCGATCCGCGGCCAGTGGTCGTGATCGATCCCGGGCATGGCGGGGTCGATAACGGAACCCAGTCCGGCAGCGAGTTCGAGAAGAGCGTGGTGCTGGCGTTTGGCCTGGCGCTGCGCGACCGGCTGGAGAAGAGCGGCAAATATCATGTCGTCATGACTCGCACGGACGACACATTCATTCCGCTTGGCGACCGGGTGAAGGTGGCCCGCGACCAGTCTGCCGCGCTGTTCGTCTCGATTCATGCCGATGCGCTGCCCAAAGGCGAGGGCGACGCGCAGGGAGCCACGATCTACACGCTGTCGGACAAGGCCTCCGACGCCGAAGCGCAGCGGTTGGCCGACAACGAAAACCGCGCCGATGCGATCGGCGGGGTCAATCTGACCGACGAGCCGACCGACGTGGCCGACATCCTGATCGACTTGGTCCAGCGTGAAACCCGGACGTTTTCAAACCGCTTCGCCCGGGTGCTGATGGGCGAGATGAAGACCACCGCGAAGATGCACAAGCATCCGCTGAAATCGGCCGGTTTCCGGGTGCTGAAAGCGCCGGACGTGCCCTCGGTGCTGGTCGAACTCGGCTATGTTTCAAACAAGAGTGATATGGAAAATCTGCTCTCCGACGGCTGGAGATCCAAGATCGTCGGATCGATGGCCCGCGCAGTCGATGTTTTCCTTGCCAAACGGCTTGCCACGGCCGGATCCGCGAACTGACAAAGGAAACGAGAAGCCCTAGTTTGGCCACAGCGACGGCGATATAAAAACCGACCGTGGGGCGCTCCGGAATCGATCAGATAAAGTGCCTCGGCCGACGTATTTATTTACGCCCCCGCGGAAAAAAGCTGATCGCCGGGATGTTTTTGCAGTTAGGAACGGCGCCGCCTGCCGCGGCGCGAAGTTTTGGAACGGAATTAGCTGATGCGCTTCCTGGTGCGGTTTTTGGGTTTCCTGTTTGCCGCGGGAACCGTCATGTTCCTCGTCGGCGTTGCCGCGACGGCGGGAATGATCTGGCATTTCTCCAAGGATCTGCCGGATTATTCGCAGCTCCAGGACTATGAGCCTCCCGTCATGACGCGCATCCACGCGACGGACGGATCGCTGCTTGGCGAATATGCCAAGGAGCGGCGGCTCTATCTGCCGATCCAGGCGGTTCCCAAGCTCGTCATCAACGCGTTCCTCTCCGCCGAAGACAAGAATTTCTACGAGCATGGCGGCATCGACTATACCGGCATGGCACGCGCCGCGGTGATCTACGCCCAGAACTTCGGCTCCAACCGCCGCCCGCAGGGCGCTTCCACCATCACCCAGCAGGTCGCCAAGAACTTTCCTGCTGACCAACGAGGTGTCGTTCACGCGCAAGATCCGCGAAGCGCTGCTCGCGATGCGCATCGAGCGCGCTTATTCGAAGGACAAGATCCTCGAACTCTATCTCAACGAAATCTATCTTGGGCTTGGCGCCTACGGCATCGCGGCCGCCTCGCTGGTCTATTTCGACAAGTCGGTGAATGAGCTGACGGTCTCGGAGGCGGCGTATCTGGCGGCTCTCCCGAAGATGCCGGCGACGCTGCATCCGGTGCGCAACCGCGATCGCGCCATCGAGCGGCGCAACTACGTGATCGACCGCCTGCAGGAAAACGGCTGGATCAAGCAGGCCGATGCCGAGAAGGCGCGCAAGGAGCCATTGACCGTCACCAACCGCGCCAACGGCGCGCACACCTTCGCCGGCGAGTATTTCGCCGAGGAAGTGCGCCGCGACATCTTCGAGCGCTATGGCGAGAAGAAGCTGTACGAGGGCGGGCTCTCGGTGCGCACCACGCTGGATCCGAAGATCCAGGTGATGGCGCGCAAGACCATGGTGGCCGGCCTTGTCAAATATGACGAGGAGCAGGGCTGGCGTGGCCCGGTGAGCAAGCTCGACATATCCGGGGATTGGGGCGTGAAACTCGCCGACGTGAAATCGCTGTCGGACATCTCGCCATGGCGGATGGCTGTGGTGCTGGAAACCAGCGACCAATCGGCCCGGATCGGCTTCCAGCCGGGCAGGGAATTGGGCGGCGCGGTCAGCAAGGAACGGCAGACCGGCATCGTCACGCTCGACGGCGTCAGATGGGCCAGATCCGCCGCCGCGCGCGGCAAGACGCCCACGGCCGTGTCGCAGGTGCTTGCGCCCGGGGACGTGATCTATGCCGATCCGCTGTTCAAGGATGGCCAGCCGGTCGAAGGTCAGTTCAGGCTGCGGCAACTGCCCGAAGTGTCCGGCGCGATGGTCGCGATGGATCCGCTGACCGGCCGCGTGCTCGCGATGGTCGGGGGCTTCTCCTTCGACCAGAGCCAGTTCAACCGCGCCACGCAGGCCTATCGCCAGCCCGGTTCGTCGTTCAAGCCGATCGTCTATTCGGCCGCGCTCGACAACGGCTACACGCCGTCCACCCAGGTGGTCGACGCGCCGATCGAAATCGACCCGGGGCAGGGCGGTACCGTGTGGCGGCCGGACAACTTCTCCAACGGCAAGTATCAAGGGCCGACGACGCTGCGTAATGCGTTGAGGCTGTCGCTGAACACGGTGACCGTGCGGCTGGCGCAGGACATCGGCATGCCGATGATCTCCGAATATGCGCGCCGTTTCGGCGTCTATGACGAACTGCCCAATTACCTTTCCTATGCGCTCGGCGCCGGCGAAACCACGGTCATGCGGATGGTCACGGCCTATTCGATGATCGCCAATGGCGGCCGCCGTGTGAAGCCGACGCTGATCGACCGCATCCAGGATCGTTACGGCCATACCATCTTCAAGCACGATGCCCGCGAATGCCGCGGCTGCGATGCACCGAGCGGTTGGCAGAGCCAGGCCGAGCCGCAACTCGTCGACCGCCGCGAGCAGGTGCTCGACACCATGACCGCCTACCAGATCACCTCGATGCTGGAAGGCGTGGTTCAGGCCGGCACCGCCACGGTGCTCAAGGAAGTGGGCAAGCCGATCGCCGGCAAGACCGGCACGACCAATGAGGCCAAGGACGCCTGGTTCGTCGGCTTCTCGCCGGATCTCGCAGTCGCGATCTACATGGGTTACGACAAGCCGCGGCCGCTCGGCCGGGGCAATGCCGCGACCGGCGGCCATCTGGCCGCGCCGATCGCGCGCGACTTCATGAAGCTCGCATTGAACGACAAGGCGGCCGTGCCGTTCAAGGTTCCGGCCGGCATCAAGCTGGTCCGCGTCGACTCCAAGACCGGCATGCGCGCCGGTCCCGAGAGCGGCCGGACCATTCTGGAGGCATTCAAGCCGGGCACCGCGCCGCCGGATAATTACTCCGTCATCGGCGTCGCCGATGCCGACGGCAACCGTGGTGGTGGTGCTTACATGGCACCGATCGGCGGCGGGCAGCCGGACGGCGGCAGCATCATGCGGCCGGGGACCGGCAGTCTGTATTAGCCTGACAGACGATTGGATCATGCGCGCGGACGCATTGCGCTTTTGCCCGCGCGCCGTTACATCCGTCCAACCCATTTTCAAGGCGGCGTGAGCCGCGAGGTCAGAGGCGAACATGCGCGCCGAAGTCGAGCGTTTAGTTGAAGAGATCAAGCAGTCGGTCGGGCTGCTGAGGAGGCATCTTTGACGTCGACACATCGACGGCACGGCTTGCCGAGCTGAACAAGCTCGCAGAAGACCCCAATCTCTGGAACGACCCACAGAAAGCTCAGAAGCTGATGCAGGAGCGCACCTCGCTGGAGGATGCGCTGTCCGGCATCGGCAAGGTCGAGCGCGAGCTTGCCGACAATGTCGAGATGATCGAGCTCGGCGAGGCCGAGAACGATTCCGGCGTCGTCACCGAAGCCGAGAACGCGCTGAAGGACCTGAAGAAGGAGGTCGCCCGGCGCGAGCTTGAGGCGCTGTTGGCCGGCGAGGCCGACAAGTTCGATTCCTATCTCGAGGTCCATGCCGGCGCGGGCGGCACCGAGAGCCAGGACTGGGCTGCGATGCTGTTGCGCATGTACACGCGCTGGGCCGAGAAGCACGGCTTCAAGATCGAGTATCTCGAGGAGCAGCAGGGCGAAGAGGCCGGCATCAAGTCGGCCACCATCCAGATCTCCGGACACAACGCCTATGGCTGGCTGAAGACCGAGGCCGGCGTGCACCGGCTGGTGCGGATCTCGCCGTTCGATTCCAATGCACGGCGGCACACCTCGTTCTCGTCGGTGGCGATCTTCCCGGTCATCGACGACAGCATCAAGATCGACATCAAGGAATCCGACGTGCGCACCGACACCATGCGCTCGGGCGGCGCCGGCGGCCAGCACGTCAACAAGACCGAGTCCGCGGTCCGCCTGACGCATATTCCAACGGGCGTCGCGGTGGTCTGTCAGGCCGGCCGCTCCCAGCACAAGAACCGGGCGCAGGCCTGGGACATGCTGCGCGCGCGGCTCTACGAGATCGAATTGAAGAAGCGCGAGGCGCAGGCCGCCGCCGACCAGGCCGCCAAGACCGAGATCGGCTGGGGCCACCAGATTCGCTCCTATGTGCTGCAGCCCTATCAGATGGTGAAGGACCTGCGCACCGGCGTGCAGACCTCCGACACCTCGGGCGTGCTCGACGGCGATCTCGACGAGTTCATGGCCGCGACTCTGGCCCAGCGCGCCTTCGGCACCACGCCGGGTGCGGCGATCGAGGATGTGGATTGATGCAACGCGTCGCCTTCATTGGCCTCGGACGGATGGGCCACGGCATGGCCGGCCGCTATCTCGACGCGGGCTTCACCGTCGCGGTGTGGAACAGAAGTAAGGCGAAGGCCGAAGACCTGATCGCCCGCGGCGCGCGCTGGTCGACCTCGCCGGAAGATGCCGCGATCGATGCCGACGCGGTCGTCACCATGGTCGCCGACGACGAGGCTTCGCGTGCGGTATGGCTCGGCCAGAATGGCGCGGCCGCGACCATGAAGGCGGGGACGCTGGCGATTGAATGCTCGACGGTCTCCTATGATCACGCGCTGCATCTGTCGCGCGAGCTGCACGCGCGCAGCATTGTCTATATCGATTGCCCGGTGACGGGCCTGCCGGATGCGGCGGCAAGCGGCAAGCTGACGCTTCTGGTCGGCGCCAATGCCGCCGATCTCGAAAAGGCGCGGCCCTTTCTCAACCCCCTTGCAGCGGCCATCCGCCATTTCGGCGAGGTCGGCTCCGGCACGGTCTACAAGCTGATCAACAACCTGATGGGCGCGATCCAGATCGCGGGAATCGCCGAAGGGCTTGCCATCGCCGAGCAGGCCGGCCTCGACATGAAGCTGGTGCTGGAGGCGGTCGAAAGCGGTGTCGCCGCAAGCCCGCAGGTGATCCGCCACTCCAAGCGGATGGCTGCGCGCAATTTCGAAGGGGCGACCTTCACCGCCGCGCTCCGCCACAAGGACGCGGCCTACGCTGTCGAACTCGCCGAGCGCCTGTTGTCCAGCGCGCCGATCATGGGCCGCGCTGCGGTTGCGGCCTATGACCGCGCCAAGGCCGTCGCGCCCGATGACGACGAAGGCAAGATGATAGAGATCGTCTCGCGGCCGAAATAGCGATCGCGATGGCCGCGGCAGCAATCGGAAATCGGGTGGACGAGATGGCGTCGCTGCGGCACGTTGCGGCCGATTGCGCGATGTGAGTGCCGATGTCTTCCAAAGATGGCCGGATCGATGCCCGGGACTGGCTGCTGCTCGGCATATTGTCCGTCCTCTGGGGCGGTTCATTTTTTTTCAACGGCGTGGCGCTGAGGGAATTGCCGCCGCTGACGCTGGTGTTCCTGCGCGTCGCACTCGCGGCGCTGATGCTGTTGCCGCTGCTGCGCGTCTATGGCATTGACTTCCCGCGCGGGATTGACGGCTGGAAGCCCTATGCCGCGGTCGCGTTGTTCAACAATGTTCTGCCGTTCTCACTGATCGTGACCGGACAGACCTTCGTGTCCTCCGGGCTCGCGTCGATCCTGAATGCGACGACGCCATTGTTCACCGTTATCGTGATGGCCATCGCCGGCGAGGAGCGGCTGTTCGCGCGACGCGTGGCCGGCGTGATCGCCGGGCTGATCGGCGTCATCATCCTGCGCGGCGGCTTCTCCGTGGGAACGGCGCATCAGGGTATCGGCATCCTGCTCTGCCTCGCGGCGGCTCTGAGCTACGGCGTGGCCGCTTTGCTGGCGCGGCGAAAGCTTGCGGGATCGCCGCCGCTCGCGTCGGCCGCTTTCCAGCTGCTTTCTTCGAGCGTGATGATGAGCGTGATCGCTGCCGTCGTCGATCGGCCCTGGACGCTGCCGATGCCCGGCATGACGACATGGCTTGCGGTGGCCGGTCTCGCCGCACTGTCGACGGCGCTGGCCTATCTCGTGTTCTTCCAGATCCTGCGGCGCTCCGGCGCAACCAATGTGATGCTGGTGACGTTGCTGATCCCGGTGACGGCCATTCTGCTCGGCTCGCTGGTGCTGGGGGAGGCGATATCCGTCCGCGAGATTGCCGGTGCCGCCGTGATCGGCAGCGCACTGCTGATCATCGACGGTCGCATGCTGAAGCTGTTCCGGCGGCAGGCCTAGCCCGACCATCGTTGAGCTGTCGTCATCCCGTCGCCTTAACCCCGCAAAATGGAGTGGCTGAGCCTACGATATGAAGGTATGAGAGCGCCCAAGGACAGCGACCATGACACATAAGATATTCATCGACGGCGAAGCCGGCACGACCGGCCTGCAGATCCGGCAGCGGCTGGAAGGCCGTACCGATATCGAGCTGATCTCGATCGATCCCGCGCGACGGAAGGATGTGTCCGCGCGCAAGGAGATCATCAACCGCGCCGACGTGGTCATTCTCTGCCTGCCCGACGACGCGGCCCGCGAGGCCGTGGGTTTCATCGACAATGACCGTACCCGGGTGATCGATGCCTCGACGGCGTACCGGACCGCCGAGGGCTGGGCTTATGGCTTTCCCGAGATGACGCGGACGCAACGCGCGGTAATCGCGGGCGCGCGCCGGGTCTCCAATCCCGGCTGCTATCCGACCGGCTTCATCGGCCTGGTGCGGCCTCTGACCGATGCCGGGATTCTGCCTGCGCATTGGCCGCTGTCGGTCAACGCCGTCTCCGGCTATTCCGGCGGCGGCCGGAAGATGATCGCCGAGTTCGAGGATCAAGCCGCGCCCGATTTCACGCGGGTTCCGTATCGCGTTTACGGGCTGTCGCTTGCGCACAAGCATGTGCCCGAGATGAGGCTGCATGGCGGACTGGAACATCCGCCGATTTTCCAGCCCTCGGTTGGCCGCTACGCGCAAGGGATGATCGTCGAGGTGCCGCTGCCGCTCTATGCGCTGCCGTCGGCGCCGAAGCTGAAAGACCTTCACACCGCACTGGTCAAGGCCTATGCGGCCGAGCGCTTCATCGAGGTCGCGACGATGGAGGAGGCGGCCTCGCTCTCGACGCTCGCGCCGGAGGGCCTGAACGGCACCAACCGGATGAAGCTCTACGTGTTCGGCTCCGACAGCTTGCAGCAGGCGCGGTTGGTCGCGCTGCTCGACAATCTCGGCAAGGGCGCCTCGGGCGCGGCGGTGCAGAACCTGAACCTGATGCTGGGTTGCGACGAGAGTGCCGGCCTGACCGAGCGCTTCGAATGGTCGACCGCGGCGTAAAGCGGACTTGAAACGACGTCGGGCTAGCCGCGTGTCGGTGCACGGGCGGCCAGCCATTCGGTAAGCCAGCCCGTAAACCTTCCGCTGTCGCGTTCGCCGCCATGCCAGGCGGCGTGCACAGCGCCGTCATCGGCGACCAGCAGCACGACATCCAAACCCTTGGAACGGCGCAGCGTGTCGATGGCCTGCTGCGGCGTCTGCGCGATCGGGCCCGCCACATTGAACGAGGTGTTGACGGACATCTCGACACCGATGTGGCGTCCGAGCGCTTTCAGATAGGCGTAGGTGAGGGGATCGTCGTCCGCGCGCACGATCTGGATGCGGCCGGTGCCGTCGGCGTGGATGACGGCGGGAATTTTCCTTGCCGCATGCGGCTTGGAGCGCGCGGTCAGCACCATGTAATGATAGGCGTTGTAATCGGCGTCGGACGCGCCGTCCTCGAGCTCGAAATATTGCTTCGCCGCCTCCAGCGTCGCCATCGGCGCCAGCGGCCGGATCGCCTCGCGATATTTGACGCGCTCGTTGAGCCGTTCCCGCGCCTCTGGATCGCAGGGGTTGGCGAAGATCGAGCGGTGGCCGAGGGCGCGCGGCCCCGTTTCGGCCGCGCCTTGATAGAGCGCGATCACGCCGCCCTGCGCCACCATGAACGCCATCAGATCGGCGATCGCGTCGCGGCCCTGCTCGGTCGCTGTTTCGCCGATCCACTGCGAAGCGATGTCGTCGGCGATAAGCGCCGCCTCGATCTCCGTGGCCGCCGGCGGCAGGCCGCAATAGAATGCATGCGTCATCGGTGCGCCGCGCGGCGCGCCCGCAAGCTGCGCGAAGCGCCAGGCGGCGCCGATGGTGACGCCGGCATCGCCCGGCACCGGCGGCACCCAGAGATGCAGCCGCGTCTTGCGCTGTTGCACGCGCGCGAACCACGCCTCGTTGAAATGTTCCAGCAGGCGCATGTTGCCGACCGCGTTCAGCGCCACGCCGCCGGTCAGCACCAGGCGGCTTGCGCCGGTGACGCGCAGGAGATGGTCGACGACATGAATCATCGCATCCTCGAACACCAGTTGCGTCGCCGCCGCCTTGTCGAGGCGGTCCTGCGTGTCGGCCCTGTGCGTGATGTCCTCGACCCGCAGCACGGCGTCCGGATTCCAGAGTTGCGCGGGCTTCAACGGCTCGCCGAGAATGTCGGTCAGCGCGGGCTTGTAGGGGTGATTGAAGGGATCGGCGTACCAGTTCGCCATCGCGCGGTTGAGCCGCACCTCGCCGCCGCGGCCGAACAGCAGCACCTCGCGCAGCGCTGCGTAATAGGGATTGCTGGCGCGGTTCATGTCGCCCCAGGCGGCCGCGCCCATGTAGCGGCCCTCGCTCGACAGCCAGGTCCAGCCACCTTGCGTGGACGAGATGACGCTGTAGAAGGCGCCGAGCGAGTCGAACATGCTGTCGTTGCAGTAGAGCTGACGCATCGCGCCACGCTCGACGACGTAAAGCGAGATCGAGCCGAGATCGCCGGTACCGTCGAGCACCGCAACCGCAACCGGCTCGCCGTCGTCGGCAAACGGCGAGGCCGCATACGAGAACCAGGCGTGATTGTCGTGGTGCGGCATCAGGATCAGCGGTACACGCTCCGACAGGCCGAGCTGGCGCGCCAAGATTTTCGGCGTGCGCGTCATCTGGTCCATCCGTCTGCCGTCGAAGCCGGCGGCTTCCGTGGTGCGCAACAGCTTGAGGCTTTGCGGCATCTCCTCCAGCACGGTACGCGCGATCATGCCCGCGAGCGCCGGATAATCCCAGGTCGTGAGCCAGGCGAACACATCGCCGGCGTCGCGCCCAATGCCGCGCAGCGCGGTGACCATCGCATCGATGGATTTCTGCGGGAATTCCGAGGTGTGCTTGTTGCCGGAGAAACGCTCCTCCTCATTGTTGAGGATCAGGCGCGGACCGCTCGCCTGCGTGACCTCGACCAGCGCCACGCCGGAGTTGTGCGTGCCCGGCGCGCCGATGCCTGCGAGATAGAGCGTCTCGCCGCGCGCAAGCCGCTCGCGCGCTTCCGCGATGCGCTGCTCGGCCAAGTCCGAGCCGAGCCGATAAAAGCCGGCGCGTTGCATCGTCTTCGCCGCAAGCGATTGCGCCATGCGGAAACCTGCAGCGCCAAGCCTCGGATGTCGCGGAGCGGTTCGTACGTGTCGTGCCAAGTCGGATACCTTTTTGCCGTCTTGCATCAATCATAAATGGCCGCGCGCAACAATGCTGTTTCGTGCAACGGAATAAGCCGGCGCTTGCCAGCAGCGGGCCGGCTTGCGACACTCTGCGCAAACAAATCAGAGAGGAAACGATGCCGAGCTTGATCCGAGGCCTGTTTGTGACGGGGGCTGCCGCAGCGATCGCATTGATGACGACTGCGGCGAGTGCGCAGAAGAAATACGACCCCGGCGCGACCGACACCGAAATCAAGATCGGCAACATCATGCCCTACAGCGGCCCTGCGTCCTCCTATGGCGTGATCGGCAAGACTGAGACGGCCTTCGTCAACATGATCAATGCCGAAGGCGGCATCAATGGCCGCAAGATCAATTTCATCTCTTATGACGATGCCTACAGCCCGCCGAAGGCGATCGAGCAGGCGCGCAAGCTGGTCGAGAGCGACGAGGTTCTGTTCATCTTCCAGTCGCTGGGAACGCCGTCAAATTCGTCGATCATGAAATACATGAATACCAAGAAGGTGCCGCAGCTCTTCGTTGCCTCCGGCGGTACCAAGTTCGGGGATTCCAAGAACTTTCCCTGGACCATGGGCTTCCAGCCGAACTACCAGAGCGAAGGCCGCATCTACGCGAAATACATTCTCGACAATTTTCCCAACAGCAAGATCGCGGTGTTCTGGCAGAACGACGATGCCGGCAAGGATCAGTTCAAGGGGCTGAAGGATGGGCTCGGTGACAAGGTCAGCATGATCATCGCCGACAAATCCTATGAGGTGAGCGATCCCTCGATCAATTCGCAGATCGTCGCACTGCACGATTCCGGCGCCGACATCTTCTTCTCCTGGGCCGCGCCGAAAGGCTCGGCACAGGCGATCCGCAAAGTCGGCGAGCTCGGCTGGAAGCCGAAATTCTTCCTGGCCAATACCGCAACGACGGTGGCGTCGGTGTTGAAGCCCGCCGGTCTCGAATTTTCCAAGGGGATCATCTCGACCGCCTATGTGAAGGATCCGACCGATCCGAAATGGAAGGACGATCCCGGTGTGGCGAAGTGGCGTGCCTTCATGGCGAAGTATTATCCCGAGGGCGACCAGGCCAACGCCAACACCGCTTACGCCTATGTCCAGGGGCAGGCCCTGGTGCAGGTGCTGAAGCAGTGCGGCGACACGCTGACGCGCGAGAATGTCATGAAGCAGGCCGCCAGCCTGAAGGATTTCACCAGCGACATGCTGCTGCCGGGGATCAAGGTCAACACCTCGTCGAACGACTATTTCCCGATCGAGCAGATGCAGCTGATGCGCTTCAACGGTGAGGCGTGGGAGCTGTTCGGCGACGTCATCACCGGCGAGGTCGGCCACGAGGTTGGGCCCTAGCGGGTTGGTGCTGGCGGGTTGGTGCGGACTCGGCAATGAATCCGTAGGGTGGGCAAAGGCGCAAAGCGCCGTGCCCACCGTGTCCAGGTCGATATCTTAACGGTGGGCGCGCTTCCGTCCACGCTCTTCGAGCTACGCCGGACAAGTCGCTTTGTCCTACCCGTCACGACGAATCGCACCGGATCGAGCTGAGCGCAAACTCTCTCCTCCGTCGTCCCTGCGAACGCAGGGACCCATACCGCGTGATATCTGTTGTTGGAAAGAAAGCCGTCCCGCCCTAGTGCCACAAACTCAAGCCTGTGGTTATGGGTCCCTGCGTTCGCAGGGACGACAGCGAATTTGTGGCCCGAACGGGAGCATCTCACGCCCGATGTCGGCCGCACCTGGGTTCCGTTCCGTACGCCAGCGAAGACCGTTTACATTACGTGGCCGCGTTCGCGGGTGACAGATAATGCCGGGCGAAACGCTTGCGTAATTCCATCTTCTGGATCTTGCCTGTGGCCCCGTAGGTCAGCGCTTCGGTAAACACGATATCATCGGGCATCCACCATTTTGCAATCTTGCCGTCGAGGAAGGCCTTGATCGCGACACCGGATAAATTTACATCCGGCTTCGGCACGACGACGAGCAACGGGCGCTCTTCCCATTTCGGATGTGGAATGCCGATGATGGCGGCGTCCAATACGCCCGGGCATCCCATCACAATGTTCTCGATATCGATCGAGCTGATCCACTCTCCGCCGGATTTGATGACGTCCTTGGCGCGATCGGTCAGCCGGATGCACTTATCGTTATCCATCACCGCGAGATCGCCGGTGTTGAACCAGCCGTCCTCCAGCAGCGGTTTGTCGTCACGAAAATAGCCGCCGATGATCCAGGGCCCGCGCACCATGAAACGTCCGACCGATGTCCCATCGCGCGGGATTTCGTTGCCGCTTTCGTCGGCGATCTTCACGTCGACGCCATAGATTGGATATCCCTGGCTCGTCTTGCGATGGCGCTGCTCCTCCGACGAGAGACCTGCATACTTGCGCGATGGTTGCGAACTGGTTCCGCACGGGCTGGTTTCGGTCATGCCCCAGACATGATGCACCGAAACGCCGAGCCGTTCGAAGCCTTCGATCAGGCTCGGCACCGGCGCCGATCCCGCCACGATGAGCCTTTTGAACGTTTCGGGCCTCGTGCCGGTCGCATCGAAATGCCGCAGCAAATTCGTGTACAGGGTCGGCACGCCTGCGGCGATCGTCACGTGCTCATTGCCTATCAATTCGGCGATCGAAGCGCCGTCCATCCTGGGTCCCGGCAGCACGAGCTTTGCGCCAACCATGGGCGCAGCATGCGTCAGTCCCCACGCGCCGTTGGCGTGGAACATCGGGGTCATCGGAAGAATCGTGTCCTGAGCCGTGAACCCGATCGAATAGGCGCCTGCGATCGAAAGACAATGCAGAATATCGGAGCGGTGCGAATAGAGCACGCCTTTCGGATTGCCGGTGGTCCCCGACGTGTAGAACAGGGAAGACGCCGAAAGCTCACCGAAGTCCGGCCATTCGAAGCTCTCATCTCCATCCTCTATGAAGTCCTCGTAGCATTGCAGGCCCGTCAGTGTCGTCTCGGGCATATGCGACCGATCGGTCATCAGCACCATCAAGCGAATGGTCGGCAACTTGGGCGCAAGCTTCTCGACAAGCGGCAGAAAGGTCGCGTCAAAGAACAGCGCCTTGTCTTCGGCATGATTGGCGATGTAGGAAATTTGCGCCGGAATGAGCCGCGGATTGATTGCGTGCCACACTGCGCCCAGGCCGGTCACGCCATGCTCCAGCTCGAAATGCCGGTAGGTGTTCCAGGCGAGCGTCGCGACGCGATCACCGGACATGATCCTGTTGCGGTGCAAGGCGTCGGCGAGCTTCCGCGTGCGCCTGGCGGCATCGCCATAGCCGTAGCGGTGGATCGCACCTTCGACGGTGCGTGAGACGATCTCGGTCTCGGGGTGGAAGCGCTCTGCATGCTTCAGAAGCGATGACAGTAGAAGTTGCTGATTCTGCATCAATCCGTTCACGGCATCCTCGTCCATCTTGGTTGACCGTCGCGCTTAGCGTAGCGCCGGATGCAGCGCGGCGTTTCGCACGTCTGGTCCCGCAGATGTCAAACGAGGGTGATGCTGCGCGTGATCGCGAAGGGAAGCTCTCAGCGGCGTGATGATATTATGATCATCATTGAATTGACGAGGGGGTCTTTGCGCCGTTTGCTTACGGCAATACCTCGCGCCGCTCGATCAGCAGCGAGTCGGTTTCGGCGCGCTTGTCCGCGAGGAGACCTGCATCGGCGGCCGCGATCAGGTCGAGCAGCACCTGGGCGTCGCTCAGTCGAGGGACGGTGACGTAGTCGGCGCCCGCGTCATAGAGGTCGTTGACGTCGGAGAGCAGGTCGGCGGTTGCGATGATTTTGGCGTTGCCATTGATGCTGCGGACGTGGCGCACGAGCTTTTCATTGCTGGCGCCCTTGAGCAACGCGTCCGGTACGCTGAGGATGATCAGCTCTGCCTCACCGACGCCGGCATGCATCAGCGTATCGACGCTGGTGATGTCGCCGTAGCTTACGCGGATGCCTTTGTCCGCGAGGGTGCTGAATACCTGGGGATTGAAGTCGACCACGCCGATCTGCTCGAGCAGCGGCGGAACCTTGCGCTCGATCTCGCTGAGCAGGGCGCTGGCGGTCCGGAAGAAGCCGAGGATCACGATACGCCGGGGCTCGCCGTGGCCGTCTTCGTCACCGGTGTCGTCACGGCGGGACTGGTCGAGGTCGCGAAGTCCGATCCGCTTCAACAGCGGAATGGCCGCGCGCACGATCGGATCGCTGCGCACGATCACGAACGTGCTGAACACGGCCAGTACGACGAACGCGAAGGAGGCGGCGTTCGCAGTCTCGGTTCGCAAATGCCCGGCGGCGATGCCGGTCTGAATGATGACGAGCGAGAACTCGCTGATCTGGGCCAGATTGATCGCGGGCAGCAGGCTCGCGCGCAGGCCCTGCCGCATCAGGTAGAGCGGCGCGAAGGTCGTCAAAAGCCGGCTGGTCACCGTGAAGAGAGCGATGACCAGCGCGAGCCCGACGACAGACAGGCTGGGGATCGGGATGGTCATGCCGAGCGCGACAAAGAACAGCGTAATGAAGAAATCGCGTAGCGTAGTGACCTTCGCGGTGACGTCGAGCGCGTAGGGAAAGGTGGAGATCGATACGCCGGCGACCAGCGAGCCCATTTCGCGCGACAGATGGAGCCTCTCGGCGATCTCGCCGATCAGGAAGCACCAGGCCAGCGCGCCGAGCAGAATCAATTCCGGGCTGCGGGCGATGCGATGGAACAGCGCCGGCAAGATGTAGCGGCTGAGCAGCAGCGCCGTCGCGACCAGGGCGCCCGCGCGGGCGAACGACAGCGCGACGATGCTGAATTCCAGATCGTCGAGGCTCGGCTGAACCGCAAGGAACAGGATCGCGAAAATATCCTGCAGCACGAGCACGCCGAGCGTGATCCGGCCGGTGAGCGTATCGAGCTCGCGCTTCTCGTACAGCACCTTGACGATGATGACGGTGCTGCTCAATGCGCAGGCCACGCAGAGATATAGCGCGTCGTATCCGCCGGCCGTCCGCAAGCCGATGGCGATGAAGAACAGGATGCCCAGCAGCGCGCCGCCGACGAGCTGAACGCCGCCCGCCAGCAGAATCACGGGGCCAGCGCGTACGATCTTCTTCAGGTCGATCTCGAGACCGATCATGAACAGCATGAAGATCAGGCCAAGCTCGGAGATGACCGAAATCGAGTCCTGGGACTTGACCCAGCCCGTGCCGAATGGACCAATGACGAACCCGGCAATCAGATAGGCAAGGATCGAAGGTTGTCGGGAAAAGTGGGCCGCCAGCCCCAGCGCCCACGCAAACAGGATGCATAAGGTGATGTCGCCGATCAGTTCATGCATGAACGTCCTCTCATTACGGCACGTTAGGCAGAGCGGACCGAAGGTCAAACCTGCAATGTGTCACACGCGAAATGCGGCAATGCTGCTTGTCTTATTCGCATGCCTCGCGGGAGCCAATGCACAGGCACAGTCCGGGACTAGCCTGGAGCAGAACTTTGCGGATTCGCTGACGGCGGTTCCGACACAGGCGCCGGTTGTATCGGGCGCGTTCTATGTGCCGGTCTATTCGAGCGTATCGATGACGCCGGGCAAGGTTCGCGCGGATTTCTCGGTCACGCTGAGTGTGCACAATGCGTCGGAATCCCGGCCGCTCATTCTCAAGCGGATCAACTATTTCGATACGTCAGGCGCGTTGGTGCAGACCTACCTGAAGGAGCCGGTGGCGCTGAAGCCGTTTGCGACGATCGAGGTCTTCATCGCCATCAACGATGTGCGGGGCGGGACGGGGGCCAACTTCATTGTCGACTGGGCTGCGACCGGCGACATCGCCGAACCCGTCGTCGAGGCCCTGATGGTCGGCGGTGTCGGTAGTGGTCATTATGCATTCATCAGCCAGGGGCGTCCGATCCGGCTGGTCGGGAATAAGAGCTAGCCGAGAGGCAAGACGCCTCTGGTGAGGCCGTTTACCCCGCGCTCAACCTCACGCCCGCGCGCAAGAACTTCTGCGGGTCGACCGCTTCGCCGTCGATGCGCGTCTCGTAGTGCAGATGTGGGCCGGTCGAGCGGCCGGTCGAGCCGACTTCACCGATGACCTGGCCGATCTTCACGACATCGCCGATCCTGACGCCGATTTCCGACAAATGGCCGTAGCGGGTGGCGAGGCCGTTGCCGTGGTCGATCTCGATCATGCGGCCATAGCCGCCGCTCCATCCGGCCGACACCACCTTGCCGTTCGCCGTCACGCGGACCGGGTCGCCCATCGCGGCGCGGAAATCGAGGCCGGTATGCATCGCGGGCCGGCCGAGGAAAGGATCGCTGCGCACGCCGAATCCCGAGGTGAATTCGACCTCGCCGACGACGGGCTTGCGATAGGGGACGAGTGCCAGTGTGCGGTTCAGCCGGTCCATCTGGGCGCGCGTGAGGTTGATCCGATAGATCTGGCGATCGAACGGGCTGGACTCCGCCGACAGCTTCACCGGCACGAACGGACCGCCCATCGCACCTCGCGGCACGGCGGCTTCGAGATGCGCCATGTCGAGGCCGAGATCGCTGATCACGCCCTTCAGGCGGCGCACGCGCAATTCCATGCCGTCTTGATACGAGATCAGCGCCGCCATCTGACGGCTCTCAACCGCGTCGAGCGAATTCTGAAGCCGCGTCAGGACGTTATCGACGCCGCCCTGGATCTTGGCAAAGCGGTTTTGCGGCGCGCTTGCGATAACCGGCGCGCGCGACTCGAGCCGCGCCTCGCGATCCGGCGGCGCCACGAAGATCACGGTGTCGCTGATCGGCGACGGCTTCGGCGTCGCCGTGCCGGTCTCTGAAGCGGCGGGCGCGCGGGTGGTGGGCCGGATCGATCCGGTGACATCAGGGATGCCGCCGAGCGCGGTCGCCCGCGATTCCAGCGCGCTCTGCCGGCGCATGATCTGGTCGAGCTTCTGATCGAACTGTTCCTGATCGAGCAGCTGCCGGCTGGCGGAGCGATCGACGCGGGCGCGCAGTTCGGCGATCCGGTCCTCATAGGCATATTGCATCTCGGCCTGGCGGGCGATCAGCCGGGTCAGGACGTCGTCACGGAACGCGAAATAGGTGGCGGTCGCGGCCGACCAGAGGCCCATCAATGTCACGGCGCCAACCGCGATCCAGAACACGACCGGTCCAAATCGAACCTGCTTGCCGGCGTGGAGGAGGGTGTATCCGTTCTGGGATTGCGCCGACGCGCCGGGCGCCGAGGCCGGGCTTGCTGCGGCGCGGCGCGGTATCGGCCGGCCGTGATTATGGGGATGGTGCTGAGGATACTCGGAATAATGATGACCGGACCGGTACGACATCGGCACTCCCGCGCCGGTCGGAGATGTGATTCCGTACGGCTTTTGACCGATATCGATTTGACCCGTCCATGGTTAATTTTCCGAAAATCGTATCTCGGCGATCGCGTCCTATCGTCACAGCGCCCGCGCCGCGGCGAGTACCTCGTCGGCGTGACCGTCGACCTTCACATTGCGCCAGATCTTCGCGACCCGGCCATCGGGTCCGATCAGAACCGTGCTGCGAATGATTCCGAGAAACGTCTTGCCGTACATCGATTTTTCGCCCCAGGCGCCATAGGCGTCCAGCATCTCGTGCCGTTCATCCGAGACAAGAGGAACCGAAAGCGCGTGCTTGTCGCGGAACTTCTCCTGGGCTTTCAGCGGGTCGGCCGAGACGCCGAGAACGGCGATCCCGCTGGCGGTAAAGGCCTCCGACAGACGGGTGAAATCAACGGCTTCCCGGGTGCAACCGGGGGTGTCGGCCCGGGGATAGAAGAACAGCACCAGCTTCTTTCCGGCGAAATCGGACAGGGAAACCGTGCTGCCGCCGTCGCGGGGCAAGCAGAACTCGGGCGCCTTGGCTCCCTCAACCAGCGCTGGCGGATTTCCCGCTCGGGAACCGGGGGGCCGGGTTTTTGCGGGAGCTTTGGCTTTTGCGGCGCGAGATTTTGACTGTTCGCCCTGAGAAATTTTTAACCGTTTCGCGGCGGCCTTGTGCGATGCTGAGCCGGGGACTGATTTGCGTGATTTGCCGGTCGTCGAGCGGTGGGATTTCGCGGTTTTGGTTTTTGCTCGCGCCGCCGGTTTCGCGCCGGCCGGCCGTCGGGCGGACGGCTTGGAGGATTTCTTGCGCGATTTCTTGGACATACGCCTTCCTTTCGTCGCTTTCGGCGGCTCTTTCATGAGACCATTGCGGGTGTTGTCCGGCGAACCGGAATCGAGCCACCAAACTGGGCAAGTCTGGCGGCGCCGGAGTATGGTTACAAGGATTTCGACACGTCTGTTCGCTCGTCGAAAGAGCAGTTCGCGCTAAATGACGGGCAGCAGAATCAATCAGGGATTGGCGGTGGTGCCAGGACAGGAGCATTCATCACCTGTCAGCGGCCGCACCCAGAGCGGTGACCAATCCGCCTGTAACGAGCGCCGGCATCAGGAGCGCATGACAAGGAAGCCGTCGGCCCCAACCTCTCGTCAGGCGCCGCAACATCAGGCGCCGCATCCTGCTGACGCGCCGTCCGCGCAGTGGGATGATGCCGGCTGGGATCAGGAAGCGGCGGGCCGCCGCGCCCGAAAGCTGTTGTCCAAATCGAACGCTAGATATCGCGGGCGCGGCGACAGTGTCTGGTCGCTGCAGCGCTGGCTGGTCGGCGAGCGCTGGATCCGGCGGGTTGCGCTCGTGATCACCTCGCTGCTGGTGATCTTCGTGGGCTGCTTCGGTGTGCTGTGGCTGCGGCTCGGCGCGGGCCCGATCAATCTCGACGTCGCTACGCCGTGGCTTGCGGCGGCGATCGAGGACAATATCGGCAACGGCAACACCGTCGAGGTCGGCGGCACGCAGATCGAGCGCGCAGGGCGCATCCGCATCGCGGTCCGCATCCGTAACATCGTCGTGCGCGACAACGAGCATGCGATCGTCGCCACCGCTCCCAAGGCCGAGGTCAGGCTGTCCGGCGCCGCGCTTTTGATGGGACGTCTGCGCGCCGAAAGCCTCAACCTCGTCGATGCAGAGCTTGCGGTGCGCATCACGCCGGACGGCTATGTCACCGTCTCCACCGGCGACACCGCAAAGCCGCTCGCGACCGGCGTCGCCTCGAAGCGCCTGGCCGCCGGCGACGCGGCGGGCCAGCCCGCAGCAGCCGCGCCTGCGGCGCCCGTGGCAGGAGGAACACCATCGGCACCGGCGGCCGCCGCGACGGCTGGATTGCTCGCCGGCCTCGATTGGCTCGACAGCCTCAGCCTGACCGGCCTCGACGGCCAGAACCTCAACGAGATCGGCTTGAAGAACGGGCAGCTGGTCGTCGACGATCAGCAGCGCGGCAACAAGTGGACGTTCCAGAACATCAGCCTCAGTCTGCGCCGGCCGCGCGCCGGCGGCGTGGCGCTCAGCCTCGGCGAGGACGGCACCCGGCCCTGGTCGCTTCGCATGCTGGTCGGGCCGCCCGAGAACGGCGTGCGTTCGGTCGACATCAAAGCCGACAAGGTCTCGACCAGCAACATCCTGCTGGCGCTGCGGCTGAAGGACCTGACCTATAGCGCCGACCTGCCGCTGACCGGAGAGCTGAAGGGCGAACTCGGCCGCGACGGCCTGCCGACCTATTTCCGTGGCAAGCTCACCGCGGGCGCGGGCACCATCATCGACAACGATACGCCCGATTATCCGATGGCGATCGATTCGGCGGAGATCAACCTCGAATGGGATGCCAACCGGCGCGTGCTGGTCGCCCCCTTCAAGGTCATCTCCGGCGCCAACCGGGTCACGCTGATGGCGCATCTGGAGCCGCCGAACGACAACGTCCCCGAGTGGCGGCTCGGCCTGTCCGGCGGCACGATCGTGCTTGCGGGCCCCGAGGGCGAGCCGCCGCTGATTTTCAACCGCATCAATGTCAGCTTCCGTTTCGATGTCGACCATAAGCGCGTGCTGATCACGCAGGCGGATTTCAGCAATGGCGAGATCGGCGTCGCGGGCACCGGCGGGATCGACTATTCCGGCGAAGCGCGGCTGACGCTCGGTTTTGCGGGCACGCCGATGCCGGCCTATGCCTTGAAGCGGATCTGGCCGATCCTGATCGTGCCGGAGGTGCGTGAATGGGTCGTCGACCGGATCGAGCGCGGCTCGTTGCAGCGGCTCGAGATCGGCGTCAACACGCTGGTGAAGAATCTGCCGCGCAAGGGACCGCCGATTCCCGATGACGGCCTGTCCGTCAACGTCATCGCCAACGGCGTGACGGTGCGCCCGGTGGACGGCCTGCCGGCGGTGCACGACGCGGACCTCAAGGCGCATGTGACCGGACGCACCGCGACCGTTACCATTGCGCAGGGCGTGGCCGATACGCCCGGCGGCCGCAAGCTCAACTTCTCCGATTTCACGTTCGAGGTGCCGGACACGCATCAGAAGCCGGCGCCCTCGCGCGCCAAGATGCGCGTCGACGGTCCGGTGGCGGCGGCGGCGGAAATCCTCGCCTCCGATCGGCTCAGCGATCTCGCGGGCAGCCTGGTCGATCCCAACTCCAGCAAAGGCACGTTCTCGGCGGCCATCAATCTCAGCATGCCGGTCAAGGGCGAGATGACCAAGGCCGACACGACCTACGCCGTCACCGCCGACCTCAACGGCTTTTCCGCCGACAAGCTGGTGATGAGCCAGAAGCTCGAGGCCAACACGCTGAAGATCGCCGCGAACAACCAGGGCTTCCAGGTCAAGGGCGACGTGAAGATCAACGGCCAGCCCGCGACGCTCGACTATCGCAAGCCGGCCGATGGCGACGCCGACATCAAGCTGCAGGCGACCCTCGACGATGCGAGCCGGGCCAAGCTCGGACTCGATCTCGGGGCCGCCGTCAGCGGATCGATCCCGGTCAAGGTGATCGGCAAGATCGGCTCGGGCGATCGCGACAGCAGGATGGGCGTCGAGGCCGATCTCACCGCCTTGAAGCTCGACAACATCCTGCCGGGCTGGATCAAGGTGCCGGGACGATCGAGCCGCGCGGTGTTCAACGTGGTGCCCAAGCCGCAATCGACGCGGTTCGAGGACATCGTGATCGACGGCGGCGGTGTTTCGATCAAAGGATCGCTCGAGGTCGATCAGAACGGCGACCTGATGAATGCGAATTTCCCGACCTATTCGCCCTCCGAGGGCGACAAGACCTCGCTGAAGGCCGAACGCGGCCAGGACGGCGTCGTCAAGGTCACCATGCGCGGCGACGTGTTCGACGGCCGCAGCTACCTCAAGTCGGCGATGACCGGCAAGGACGACAAGAACAAGAGCAAGAATCTCGACTTCGACATCGATCTCAAGCTCGGTGCCGTCGCCGGCTTCAACGGCGAGGCGGTCCGCAGTGCCGACGTCAAGCTGTCGCGGCGCAATGGCGCCATCAAGAGCCTCTCGCTCAACGGCAAGATCGGACGCGACACGCCGGTCTCCGCCGACTTGCGCAACCGCGGACAGGGCCAGGCGCGTGACGTCATCGTCCTGCAGACCAATGACGCCGGCGCGTTCTTCCGCTTCACCGACATCTATTCGAAGATGATCGGCGGCCAGCTCTCGCTGGCGATGGAGCCGCCGACGGCCGAGACCAATGCCAAGGAAGGCCTCATCAATGTGCGCGAATTCACCGTGAAGGGCGAGGCGCAGCTCGAGCGTGCCGCCGCCGGCACCGTGCCGGGCGGCCAGAGCAGTGGCGTGGCGTTCTCGGCGCTGCGGGCGGAATTCAGCCGCCAGAGCGGTCAGTTCAACATCCGCGAGGGCGTGGTGAAGGGCCCGGCCATCGGTCTGACCATCGAAGGCAGTATCGACTACAACAACAACCAGGTGCGCATGAGCGGCACCATCGTTCCCGTCTATGGGCTCAACAACATGTTCGGCCAGGTGCCGATCCTAGGCCTGTTCCTCGGCGGCGGCAGCAATGAGGGATTGATCGGCGTTACCTACGAGGTCGTGGGCACGCCGGACAAGCCCGTGATGCGCGTCAATCCGATCTCGGCGATGGCGCCCGGTGTGTTCCGCAAGATCTTTGAGTTCAACACCGGCAAGCAGAACAACCAGATCGAACTGCCGCCGAACAATTGAAGCGGGGCATCAGGGCGGCGAGGGCACGTCGCCGATCGGCCGAACCCGCCGGCGCGCAGCCGCGCGAACTGATGCGCCGACAGCGCGCCGACGTTCCGCACCGTGCTCGTCGCGGCTGCATCATCGGCGTGCAGCGGACGAAGCCCTCCACCGGCAGAGGTGATAGCCGTGTTACTCCCGCGGAAGCCTCACTGGAGCGTTGGAGCATGCCCCAGCTGTATGACGGGGTGCCCGCCAACCCTACTAAGCGGCTCAATCAGCTCCTGCGTGGAGAACGGCTTGACAAGAAACGCGAGGCATCCCGAGTCCAACGCAGCCTTGCGAACGGCAGGGTCCCCGTTTCCGGTTATGTAAATCACCGGCACGGCAACCCCAGCGGCTTTGAGATGATGCCTCAGCTCGATGCCTGATCCGTCGTTCAAGTTGATGTCGAGGATGACGCAAGCCGCCTGTTCAAAGTCAGCATGGTTTTTGAAAGCTTCCGCAGACGAAAATAGAATGGCTTCGTATGCGTGCTGCCGCAGCAGTCGCCTTACTCCCCTCAGCATCCCTGCGTCGTCATCGACGACTAAAACGAGGTTCCGGTGCGGCAAAGACACCCCTTCGTCTGTCACGTGACCTTCACAATCCCAGCCTTCGGTAAGCCTCACACAGCGCATTTTCTATTGTCCTATCGGACAATAGCGGCGCAAAGCTGTTGATCGATCGGCCAGGCTGCCCGATAGCCGACATAAAGACGGCCGGCCGCTCGCCGAGGGATACAAGTTCCGCCAAGGATCGGGCCTGCGTCTTCTCCCCATCGACCCCTGGCGGTGGGCCTTTCCTACGCGGCGCGTACGCCCGCGAGGAACGTGTTGACCTCGCTCGTGAGCTGCTCGGCCTGCTTTGAGAGATTGGATGCGGCGGAGAGAACGTGGCTTGCGGCGCTGCCGGTCTCGTTGGCGGCCGCGCTGACGCCGCCGATATTGGTCGTGACTTCCTTCGTCGCTTGCGCCGTCTGCGTTACGTTGTTTGCGATCTCCGCGGTGGCCGCGCCCTGTTCCTCGATCGCCGAGCCGATGGTCGTTGCGATCGCGCTGACTTCCTCGATGGTCGCGGTGATGCCGTCGATCGCGGCGACGGCTTCCTTGGTGGCGCCCTGGATCTGCGCGATGCGGGTGCCGATCTCCTTGGTGGCGTCAGCGGTCTGGCTGGCGAGCGTCTTGACCTCGGAGGCGACCACGGCAAAGCCGCGACCAGCTTCCCCGGCACGCGCGGCCTCGATGGTGGCATTGAGCGCTAGCAGGTTGGTCTGCTCGGCAATGCTGGAAATCAGCTCCGCGACATGCTCGATCTGCTGCGCGCCGTCGGCCAGCGCGCGCACGATCGTGTCCGTGCGTCGCGCACTTTCGACTGCGCGGGCAGTGATTGCGGTGGATTGCGCGACCTGACGGCTGATCTCGCTGATCGATGTCGACAGCTCCTCTGCCGAAGATGCGACAGTTTGCACGCGCGTGCTGGCTTCAGTCGCGGCCGAGCTCACGACGGAGGCACGCTGATTGGTGCTTTCGGCCGTGTCGGTCATCGATTTCGCGGTGGCTTCCAGTTCGCTCGAACCCGCGGCCATCAACCCAACGAGTTGACCGACGGACGCGTCGAAGCGGTCGGCCAGCGCAATCAACGCGACGCGTTTCTCCTTTTCGCTGCGCGCCTTGGTCGCGACCTGCTCGGTCTCCAGTGAGCGTGCGTTGATCGCGGTCTGGCGCAACACTTCAAGCGTTTCGGCCATCCGGCCGATTTCGTCGCCGCGGCTGGTTTCCCCGACCGCTTCGTCGAGCGATCCGGCGGCGATGCGCTGCATCCGGCTCTTCTGGCGATCCAACGCACCGAGCACGTCGCGTGCGATGAGCCAGGACAACAGCCCCATCAGCAGCATGAGGCCGCCGCCGATCGCGCCGAGACGCAGCATCAACGCATTCACGTCGGCGTCGATATCGTCGACATAAAGCCCGTAGCTCATGACGATGTTCCAGGGCGCGAAGTAGCGGACGAACGCCACCTTGCGGGCCGCAACCGTCTCGCCGGGCCGCGGGTAGAGATAGGACGCCGTGCTGCCTTCCGGCTTTAGCCGGGCGGCGTTGATCTGGGCCTCGGCGATCACGACGCCGTTGGCATCCCTTGTTCCCAGAATCTTGCCTTCCAACTTCGTATTCGCGGTGTTGATCAGTAGCGAGGTGTCGCTGACATTGTAGGCGACGGCATAGCCTTGGCCGTTATTGAACGTCATGCCGTGGGCAATCCGGCGAAACTCGTTCTTTGCCTCCTCCACGGTCATTTTTCCCGCCGCGACGTCCTGCTGCACCGTCTGCGCCACGCCGTAGAGCAGATCGGCCGCCGTGTGGATCTGGTCGACGCGGTCGTCCAGCATGCGGCTGCGGCTGAGAAGGGCCGATGCGACGACGATGGCAAGCACGGTCAGTGCGGCGAGGAGGACCATGCTGGCGAGCTTGGTGCGGATCTTGAGGTGGCTGAGAAGGTTCATTGCGGCCTCTACAGGAGGATCTGCGCCAAACCTATCAGGATTGTTTTTACCGGTGGTGAACGCGGGTCAGACAATCGCCGGATTGCGCCACTGACATGGAAATCCGGCGCGGAGCCCGTTTATGCGGCACGCACGCCCGCGAGGAACGTGTTGACCTCGCTCGCGAGCTGCTCGGCCTGCTTCGAGAGGTTGGAGGCGGCGGAGAGGACGTGGCTCGCTGCGCCGCCGGTCTCGTTGGCGGCTGTGCTCACGCCGCCGATATTGGCGGTGACTTCCTTGGTGGCTTGAGCCGTCTGCGTGACGTTGTTAGCGATCTCCGCGGTGGCCGAGCCCTGTTGCTCGATCGCCGAGCCGATCGTCGTCGCGATCGTGCTGACTTCCTCGATCGTCGCGGTGATGCCGTCGATCGCCGCGACGGCCTCCTTGGTGGCACCCTGGATCTGTGCGATGCGGGTGCCGATTTCCTTGGTGGCGTCAGCGGTCTGGCTGGCGAGCGTCTTGACCTCGGAGGCGACCACCGCGAAGCCTCGTCCGGCGTCGCCGGCGCGCGCGGCCTCGATGGTGGCGTTGAGTGCAAGCAGGTTGGTCTGCTCGGCAATGCTGGAAATCAGCTCTGCCACGTGCTCGATCTGCTGGGCTCCGTCGGCGAGTGCGCGCACGATCGTGTCCGTACGTCGCGCGCTCTCGACCGCGCGGGCGGTGATCGCGGTGGATTGCGCGACCTGGCGGCTGATCTCGCTGATCGATGTCGACAATTCCTCGGCGGCCGAAGCAACGGTCTGTACCCGCGTGCTGGCTTCGGTCGCGGCCGAGCTCACGACGGCTGCGCGCTGATTGGTGCTCTCGGCCGTATCGGTCATGGACTTTGCGGTGGCTTCGAGCTCGTTCGATCCCGCCGCCATCAACCCAACGAGTTGACCGACCGACGCGTCGAAGCGGTCGGCGAGCGCGATCAGCGCCTGGCGCTTCTCTCGCTCGCTCTCCCGCTTCGTCGCATGCTGCTCGGCTTCCAGCATCCGCGCGGTGATCGCGGTCTGCCGCAGCACTTCGAGCGTCTCGGCCATGCGGCCGATCTCGTCTCCGCGCTCGGTTTCTTCCACCGGCTGATCGAGCGAGCCTTCGGCGATGTGCTGCATACGGTTTTTCTGGCGATCGAGCGCGCCGACGATGTCGCGGGCGATCAGCCACGACAGCACGCCGAGCACCAGCAGGAGACCGCCGCCGACCAGGCCGAGACGCAGCATCAAAGCGTTCGAGTCGGCATCGATGTCGTCCACGTAGAGGCCGTAGGTCACGTAGATGTCCCACGGCACGAAACGGCGGGCATAGGCCATCTTGCGGATCGCGACGCTCTGGCCGGGACGGGGAAAGTGATAGGTCGATACGCCGCCTTCCGGGCTCTGCCTGGCCGCGGCCATCTGGATATCGGCGATCACGAGACCGGTCGCGTCCTTCGCACCGGACGGCCGGCCTTCGACCTGGGGATTGGCGTAATTCAACAGGCTCGTAGTGTTGGCCTCGTAGACGATCGGATAGCCCTGGTTACCATTGAAGATCATGCCCCGGCCGCGCAGCCGGAACTGCGCCTTGGCGTCCGCGAGAGTCATCTTTCCGGCCGCGACCTCATCCTGCAGCGTCTGCGCCATGCCGATCATCATGTCGACGGCGGTGCGCATCTGCGCGATGCGATCGTCGATCATGCGGCGCTGGCTCAGCGAGGCGGACACAGCGACCGTAGCGAAGACGGTGAGCGCAGCAAGGACGACCATGCTCGCGAGCTTGGTGCGAATCTTCAGTCTGCTCAGCAGGCTCATTTCAGAATCCTCAGCAACAACACCCCGTCGCTGTTGACGTATCAGGAAACCGTTACCAATCTTGATTATTTGTGATTTGGAGAGTTGCCGCGCGGTGCGCGCGATGGTTGCGATCAGTTCCGCAAGGCGGGCACAATCAGGAATGGAATCATGCCGAGCACGACCGCCACCAGCGCAAAACCGAGCACCGGATTGTAGCTGTGGCTGATGTCGTGGATCAGGCCGCCGGCCCAGGAACCGAGCGCCGAGCCGAGGCCGCTGCCGATCGTGATGGTGCCGTAGATGGTTCCCACACGCTTGCCGCGAAACAGCTTCATCGCGGTTGCAGTGAGCAACGGGCCGCGTGACCCGATCATGCTGCCGAAGCAGACGACGAAGCCGGTGAGCAGCCAGATGTTGGGGTGCCATTGCAGCGCCCACAGCATGATGATGCCGATGATCGAGAGCGCGTAGCTGAACAGCACCGACGGCCGCCGGCCGATCAGGCCATCGAGCGATGAAACGCCGAGCATTCCAAACAGCAGCACGACGCCGGAAAATCCCCACGCGGTCGCCGCCTGCAAGGGCGGAAAGCCGGCATCGATCAGGTAGGCCACGACCTGGGGCGCGATCGCATACATGCCGATCGCAGTGAAGAAGAAGGTCGCAAACAATGCCCAGAAGGCGTGATGGCGCATCGCGTCCGGCAAGGTCCAGCCATCGTCGGTGAGATGCTCGTCGGCGCGCTTGACGACATGCGGCGATCCCTTCGAGAACAATCGCCATGGCAGCAGCAACAGCGGCAACAGCAGGATCAGCGCGATCGCACCGAAGGTGCGATAGGCACCGCGCCATCCGATATGATCGATCAGGATCTGCGACACCGGCAACAGCACGAGCACACCTGCGCCTGTTGCGGAATAGACGACGGCCATCGCGGTCGGCAGCCGCGGACCGAACCAGCGGCCGAGCAAGATCGAGTTTGGAACGTTGCCGATGAAGGCGATGCCGATTCCGACACAGAGGCCGATGCTGAGCTGGAACTGCCACAGACGATCCGCGAAACCGGCAGCGAGGAACGCGCCGCCAAGCAGCAACAGCCCCAGCGCATAGACCACGCGAGGACCGGAATGATCGAACAGCCGGCCGATCAAGGGCGCGGACAAGCCGCCGGCGAGCGCGGTCAGCGAATAGACCGAGACCACCTCGGCGCGATCCCAGCCGAAATTCTCCGAGATCGGCTTGAGAAAGACGGTGAAGCTTTCACCGAGGCCGCGGCCGAGCACCGAGAGCGCGAAGCATAATGCGAGCACCGACAGCGCGACGCGCGCCAGTTTCGGTGGCGCTGCGAAGATGTCCTCCCGGGGCGCGTGCTGGTCCATTACGGTCAGGGAGCGCGATTTGGCTTCCCGAGGCAAGGCCCTTTGGGCGAATGCGCCTATGCAGGCTTGAGCAGGACGTGGCGTTTTCTGCCGAGCGACAGCTTGATCACGCCCTCTGGCGTGAGATTTTGCGGCGTCAGCAGCATTTTCTCATCGGTGATCGCGGTGTCGTTGACGCGCAGGCCGCCGCCCTTGATCTGTCGCCGCGCTTCGCCATTCGATGCGACGAGACCTGCCTTGACGAAAGCGGACAGCACGCCGGTACCGGCTTCGAGTTCGCTGTGCGAAACCTCGATTGTCGGCAGGTTCTCCGCGATCGCGCCTTCCTCGAAGGTGCGGCGCGCGGTTTCCGCAGCGGTTTTCGCGGCGTCCGCACCGTGCAGCAGCGTGGTCGCGGCATCGGCGAGCGCCTTCTTGGCCTCGTTGATTTCCGCGCCCTTCAGCGCCGCGAGCTTCTCGATCTCGCCGAGCGGCAGTGTCGTGAACAGCTTCAGGAAGCGCTCGACGTCGGCGTCCTCGGTGTTGCGCCAGTACTGCCAGAAATCATAGGGACTGCACTGGTCGGCGTTGAGCCAGATCGCGCCCTGCGCCGTCTTGCCCATCTTGGCGCCGGAGTTTGTCGTGAGCAGCGGTGTGGTCAGCGCGAACAGTTGCGGCGTGCCCATGCGGCGGCCGAGATCGACGCCATTGACGATGTTGCCCCATTGGTCCGAGCCGCCCATCTGCAGCCGGCAATCGACCCGCCGCGACAGCTCGACGAAATCATAGGCCTGGCAGACCATGTAGTTGAACTCGATGAAGCTCATCTCCTGCTCGCGTTCGAGCCGCAGCTTGACCGAGTCCATCGTCAGCATGCGGTTGACCGAGAAGTGGCGGCCGATATCGCGCAGCATCTCGATCCAGTTGAGCCTGGTCAGCCATTCCGCATTGTCGAGCATGATGGCGTCGCTGGCGCCGTCGCCGTAACGGAGCACTTTGGAGAACACACCACGGATGCTGGCCTTGTTGGCCTCGATTTCCGCGATCGTGCGTATCGCGCGCGTCTCGTCCTTGCCGGAGGGATCGCCGACCATGGTGGTGCCGCCGCCCATCAAGGTGATCGGCTTGTTGCCGCTCTGCTGCAGCCAGTACAGCATCATCATGGTCAGGAAGTTGCCGATATGCAGCGACGGCGCGGTGCAGTCATAGCCGACATAGGCGGTCGCCTGGCCCTTGGCGGCCAGCGCGTCGAGCCCCTCGGTATCGGATACCTGATGGATGAAGCCGCGGCTTTGCAGGATATTCAGAAAATCTGATTTAAAAGCGGTCATTTGGAAGCTGCTCTGGTCGGTGCCGTTTTAGGACATTTGCAGCAAATCTGCGGGAGACTGGCCGCTTAGGCTGCCGGTGATCGGCGCGCTGTGGCATTATAAGATGTGCCCGTTCGGCACAAGCTTGCGGAACTTAGACAGAACAGGTCAGTCCTAGGCGGGGGCCGACGGAGCGTTACTGCCATGATGTTGACGACGATCGGTCTGATGAGCGGAACCTCGCTCGACGGGGTCGACGTCGCATTGATCGAGACCGACGGCAAGCGGATCAAGGCCTTCGGCCCGACCGGCTACCGGCCCTACAGCGACAGCGAACGCAATCTGTTGCGCCAGGCGCTGGCCGAGGCGGTCAATCTGCTGAACCGCGACTCCCGGCCGGGCGCGCTGTTCGAGGCCGAGCGCGTGGTCACGATCGCCCATGCGGAAGCGATCGCCACCTTCAAGGCCCAGAACCGCATCGCCGCCGAGGACATCGACATCGTCGGGTTCCACGGCCAGACGGTGCTGCACCGGCCCGACCGCAAGCTCACGGTTCAGATCGGCAATGCGACGGCGCTCGCCAGGGCGATCCATATTCCGGTCATGCACGATTTCCGCGCCGCCGATGTCGAGGCCGGCGGGCAGGGGGCACCGCTGGTGCCGGTCTATCACCGCGCGCTGGCGCAATCGCTGGAGCGCGAAGGGCCGATCGCGCTAGTCAATATCGGCGGCGTCTCCAACATCACCTATATCGACGGCAATGATACGCTGATCGCCTGCGACACCGGTCCGGGCAACGCACTGCTGGACGACTTCATGTATCGCGCCACGCGGCAACCCTTCGACACCGATGGCCAGATGGCGGCCCAGGGCGTCGTGGACGTGGCATGGGTCACCCGGGCGCTGAGCCTTCCGTTCTTCGCGCTGCCGCCGCCGAAATCGCTCGACCGCAACGATTTCGCAGGGCTGACGCTGTCCAATGTCTCGCCCGCCGACGGCGCGGCGACGCTGACGGCGTTCACGGCCGAGGCGATTGCCCGGATCGTCCCGCTGCTGCCGAAGACGCCGAAAAGCTGGATCATCGCGGGCGGGGGCGCCCGCAACCACACCATGATGCGAATGCTGCGTCAGCGGCTGGCGCCGGCCATTGTAGACGCCGCAGATGGCCTCGGCTGGGCGTCGGACGCCATCGAGGCGCAGGCCTTCGGCTTCCTGGCGGCACGCGGCATGAAGGGTCTGCCGCTGAGCTACCCCGCGACCACCGGTGTCTCGATGCCGATGACCGGTGGGATGATCGCCAGACCCTGACAGGCCTTGAGGCTTGGCCTTGACAGTTTCATGCACTTGCATCTAATTTGATGCATCTGCATGGAACTGGGAGGTTCGCCATGTCTTCGCGGCTCAAGCTGATCAGCCACAAGCTCTGTCCCTATGTGCAGCGCGCGGTGATTGCGCTGACCGAGAAGGGCACGGCCTTCGACCGTGTCGACATCGATCTCGCCGACAAGCCGGACTGGTTCCTGAAAGTATCGCCGCTCGGCAAGACGCCGGTGCTGATGGTCGGCGAGCACGCGATCTTCGAATCCGCCGTCATCCTGGAATATCTGGAGGAGACGCAGGATAGGCCGTTGCATCCGGCCGACCCGCTGCAGCGCGCCGAGCATCGCGCCTGGATCGAATTCGGCTCAGCCGTGCTGAACGATATCGCCGGCCTCTATTCGGCGGCCGACGAAGCCGCGTTCAAGGCCAAGGCGACCCAGCTCGAAGCGCGCTTTGCGCGGCTCGAGGCACGTGTCGTGGCGGCGCCATGGTTCGACGGCGAGACGTTCTCGCTGGTAGACGCGGTGTTCGGACCGGTGTTTCGCTATTTCGATGTGTTCGATACGATCGGCGATTTCGGGATTCTGGCCGGCAAGCCGAAGCTCGCGCGCTGGCGGAAGAGTCTTGCTGCAAGACCGTCGGTGCGATCGGCCGTGAGCGCGGACTATCCTGCGCTGCTGCGCGACTTCATCGACAGGCGTCGGTCGTGGCTCTCGCAATTGCAGGAGCGGGCGGCGGCTTGAAGGGGACCGCTATAACTCGCCGGCCATTTTCGCAAGCGTCGCAACCGTGTTCATGTTGCGCGCGGTGCCGGTCTTGGCGGCGGGAATGACGAGTTTCGATTTGGCCATGCCGTCGCCGTAATGGACATAGATCTCGCGCCGGCCGAGCTCGATCAGTTCGTCCTTCCGGCCGCGAATGCCGGCCAGCGCGTCAGTAGGCGTCGCGCGGTTCAGGAAGATCGCCATCGTGCGGTTCGGCGCCAGTTTCGGAAAGGGATTGTCCGCCAGCACCTGCGCCATCTCGGCCGCGCTGCGCACCATGACGCCGAGCGGCTTGCCGGCGTAAGCTTCGAGCCGCGTCTCCAACGCCGCCTTGATCGCGGCTTCGGATTTGCGGCTCGTGAACACCACATTGCCGCTCGCGATATAGGTGCGCACCGTGGTGAAGCCGAGCTCTTCGCAGACAGCCTTGAGATCGCTCATCGGCAGCTTGCCGGTGCCGCCGACATTGACGGCACGCAGTAATGCGACGAACGCGCCCATGCGATCCTAAAGCGCGATGAGATCAGGTTGAATCATCATCGCGCTTTAGGTCTTTCATTGAGCATGATCTCCACGCAAACGCGTTCCGCGTTTGTTAGCTAAGGGAAAACCGCCTCACACTTTTCCGGATCATGCATTAGCGAACGTTGGCGAGCCGCATGTCGAGATAGGCGGTGATCGTCTCCATCAGCGGTTCGAGCTTGCCGTCGAAGAAATGGTTCGCGCCGGGGATGATCTGGTGGTCGATCACGATGCCCTTCTGCGTCTTCAGCTTCTCGACCAGCGTATTGACGTCTTTCGGTGGCACCACGGCGTCCTTCTCGCCATGCACGATCAACCCTGAGGACGGGCAGGGCGCGAGGAAGGAGAAGTCATAGAGATTGGCGGGCGGCGCAATCGAGATGAAGCCTTCGACCTCGGGCCGGCGCATCAGGAGCTGCATGCCGATCCAGGCGCCAAACGAGAATCCGGCGACCCAGCAGGCGCGCGCCTCAGGATTGATGGTCTGCGCCCAGTCGAGCGCGGACGCCGCGTCCGAGAGCTCGCCGGTGCCGTGATCGAACGAGCCCTGGCTGCGGCCGACGCCGCGGAAATTGAAGCGCAGCACCGAGAAGCCGCGATGCGCGAAGGCATAGTAGCACTGGTAGACGATCTGGTGATTTATCGTGCCATGAAACTGCGGATGCGGATGCAGGATCATCGCGATCGGCGCGTTCTTCTGTTTCGCCGGATGGTAGCGGCCTTCAAGGCGGCCTGCGGGGCCGGTAAAAATGACTTCAGGCATCCTTGGTCCCTGGACTGGTTGAATGACGGCAATCAACCGATTGGCGATGCCTGCACGCGCCCTCGGGGGCGAATGAAGCCGCGCATGGAAGGGTGATCTGCGCCCGCTTGAGCGATGTTCGTGAGCGGAGCTTGGTGAACTCGCCGCTTCTAGCATGAGGCGAGGGGCAAAAATCAAGCATATTGAACATCCAGCAATGCGTTCAACGCGTTAGCGCTTTCAATTGCCGGCGCGCTCAGGGATCATTAACTGCGGTTGGACGTCATGCGGTGAGGAAGACCGGGCATGCCCCGCAGGAACTCCTCGAGGGCCATCAAGCAAGGTATTATGATACGCGATGTCTGAGCGGGTCTATCTCGACTGGAATGCGACGGCGCCGCTTCGCCCCGAAGCGCGGGCGGCGATGGAGGCCGCATGGGATATTCCCGGCAATCCGTCGTCGGTCCATGCCGAAGGCCGCCGCGCGCGCCGCGTGATGGAAGATGCCCGCGCCGCCGTCGCCGGAGCCGTTGGCGGATTGCCGCGGAATGTCGTGTTTACCTCAGGCGGGACCGAGGCCAATGCGTTGGCGCTCGTGCCTGGACTTCATCGCGGCGGGGGCCAGCCGGTCGCGCGGCTGCTGGTGTCGGCCATCGAGCATGCCTCGGTTCTGGCGGGCGGGCGGTTTCCGGCTGATGCGATCGACAGGATCAAGGTCACGCGCTCCGGAGTGGTCGATCTCGACCATCTGCGGGATCTGGTCGCGTCAGGTGCTCCGGCGCTGGTGTCGATCATGGCGGCCAATAACGAGACCGGCGCGGTACAGCCCGTCACCGAGGCGGCTGGGATCGTCCACGCGGCGGGCGGCGTACTGCATGTCGACGCGATTCAGGCGATCGGAAAAATAGCTTTCAATATCAATGATATAGGGGCTGACATTGTCTCGCTTTCAGCGCACAAGGTCGGCGGTCCCAAGGGGGTGGGCGCGCTGGTGCTTGCCGAGGGGCTATCGGGACTGATGCCGCTTTTGCGCGGTGGCGGCCAGGAGCGTAGCCAGCGGGCCGGAACCGAGAACGTGGCCGGCATCGCTGGCTTTGGGGGCGCGGCACGTGCCGCCATGGAAGCCTTCGAGGCCGATACCAAGCATATGGAAAGCTTGCGGAATCGACTGGAAACGGGCCTGCGCCAGGCACCGGGCGCGGTCGTGTTTTCCGAGGACGTCCCAAGGCTTCCCAACACCACGTTGTTCACCGCTTCGGGCATGCGGGCCGAAACCGCCGTCATCGGCTTCGATCTGGCAGGTATTGCGGTATCATCGGGTTCCGCCTGTTCCTCGGGCAAGGTCCAGCCTTCGCATGTGCTGGAGGCGATGGGATTTGACCCAAAACTGGCGCAAGGCGCCGTGCGGCTCAGTCTGGGCTGGTCCACGTCAGAGGCAGACATCGATTGCTGTCTGCAGGCTTGGCGAAAGCTATCCGCTACCTTACTTACAAGGAGCGACGAAACACTGCTTGAACGATTCTAAGCAGGTGCTTTCGGCCAAAAAACATCGTAGAAGACTTCAAGTTTGTGTCCACCGCGGTCCTTGAAACCGCGAGCGGAGGATGGAATGCCAGCCGTTCAAGAGACGGTCGATCGGGTGCGCCGGATCGACGTCGACCAATATCGATATGGGTTCGAGACGCTCATCGAATCCGAGAAGGCTCCCAAGGGGCTTTCCGAAGACACGATCCGCTTCATTTCCGCAAAGAAGAATGAGCCGGCCTGGATGCTGGAATGGCGCCTGGAGGCCTATCGCCGCTGGCTGACCATGACCGAGCCCACCTGGGCGCGTGTCGACTATCCGAAGATCGACTATCAGGATCTCTATTATTACGCGGCGCCGAAGCCGAAGAAGCAGCTCTCGTCGATCGACGAGATCGACCCGGAGATTCTCAAGACCTACGAGAAGCTCGGCATTCCCTTGCGCGAAGTCGCCATCCTCGAAGGCGTTGTCGCGCCCGAGGGCGAAGAGGCTCCGGCCCCTCGCAGCAAGATCGCGGTCGATGCCGTGTTCGACTCGGTGTCCGTCGCCACCACCTTCAAGGCGGAACTGATGAAGGCCGGCGTGATCTTCATGCCGATTTCGGAAGCCATTCGCGAGCATCCGGAACTCGTGCAGAAATATCTCGGCAGCGTGGTGCCGACATCCGACAATTTCTTCGCGACCTTGAACTCCGCGGTGTTCTCCGACGGCTCGTTCGTCTATGTGCCGCCGGGCGTCCGCTGCCCGATGGAGCTGTCGACATACTTCCGCATCAACGAGCGCAACACCGGCCAGTTCGAGCGCACGCTGATCATCGCCGACAAGGGCTCGTACGTTTCCTATCTCGAAGGCTGCACGGCGCCACAGCGCGACGAGAACCAGCTCCATGCCGCCGTCGTCGAGCTCGTCACGCACGATGATGCCGAGATCAAATATTCGACGGTGCAGAACTGGTATCCGGGCAATTCGGAAGGTAAGGGCGGTATCTACAATTTCGTCACCAAGCGTGGCGACTGCCGCGGCAAGAACTCGAAGATCTCCTGGACCCAGGTCGAGACCGGTTCAGCGATCACCTGGAAATATCCAAGCTGCATCCTGCGCGGCGACAATTCACGTGGTGAGTTTTATTCGATCGCGATCTCGAACGGCTACCAGCAGGTGGATTCCGGCACCAAGATGATCCATCTCGGCAAGAACACGACCAGCCGGATCATCTCAAAGGGTATCGCCGCCGGCAAATCGCAGAACACCTATCGCGGCCTCGTCACGGCGCATCGCAAAGCCACCGGCGCGCGCAACTTTACCGCCTGCGATTCGCTGCTGATCGGCGACAAATGCGGCGCGCACACCGTGCCCTATATCGAGGCGAAGAACTCCTCCGCGACCTTCGAGCACGAGGCAACGACCTCGAAGATCTCCGAAGACGTGCTGTTCTACTGCATCCAGCGCGGCCTGAGCCAGGAGGAGGCCGTCGGCCTCGTCGTCAACGGTTTCGTCAAGGACGTGCTGCAGCAGCTCCCGATGGAGTTCGCGGTCGAAGCGCAGAAACTGATCTCGATCTCGCTGGAGGGCAGCGTCGGCTGACGCGGGCCTTCTGAGACGCGCCCGGTTGGCGCTCCCGAGATACGAGCAAACAAACGGAAGTAGTTATTATGGCATTGCTTGAAGTGAAGAACCTGCAGGTCCGTGTCGAGGAGCGTGAGATCCTCCACGGGCTGACGCTGTCCGTGAACAAGGGCGAGGTGCACGCGATCATGGGGCCGAACGGCTCCGGCAAATCGACGCTCTCCCACGTCATCGCCGGCAAGCCGGGCTATGAGGTGACCGGCGGCGAGATCCTGTTCAACGGCGAAGACCTGCTCGAGATGGCGCCGGACGAGCGCGCCGCCAAGGGCGTATTCCTGGCGTTCCAGTATCCGGTGGAAATCCCCGGCGTCGCCACCATGAATTTCCTGCGCACCGCGCTGAACGCGCAGCGCAAGGCGCGCGGCGAGAGCGAATATTCCACGCCGGACTTCCTGAAGAAGGTCCGCGCCGTCGCTGGGTCGCTCAACATTCCGCAGGACATGCTCAAGCGCGGCGTCAATGTCGGCTTCTCCGGCGGCGAGAAGAAGCGCAACGAGATCCTGCAGATGGCGTTGTTCGAGCCGAGCCTGTGCATCCTGGATGAAATGGACTCAGGCCTCGACATCGACGCACTGCGGATCGCGGCCGACGGCGTCAACGCGCTGCGTTCGCCGGAGCGGGCGATGGTCGTCATCACCCATTATCAACGGCTCCTCGATTACATCGTGCCCGATGTGGTGCATGTGATGTCGCGGGGACGCGTGGTGAAGAGCGGCGGCAAGGATCTGGCGCTGGAGCTCGAAGCGTCCGGCTATGCCCAGTTCGAGGATGCGGTCTGAGACGGATTTGATCATGAACTTAGTTTTGGCAAAGACCGATACCGGGCAGGCGGTGAACAGCGTGTTCGCCGTCGCGCGCGACCGGTTGCCCGGCACGGGCAAGGTCGCGGATATCAGGCGGCAGGCTTTCGAGGCCTATGAGCGCACCGGGCTGCCGCACCGGCGGATCGAGGAATGGAAATACACCGACCTGCGCGCCCTGATGCGCGAGGTGCTGCCGCTCGCGGCTGCGCCCGACGCTAAAGCACTCAAGCGCGCGGCTAGTGCCGTGAAGGCCCATGCGGTCGACAAGGCGGCCAAGCTCGTATTGGTCGACGGTGTGTTCGCGCCCGAACTCTCCGACATCGCGACGCTCGGACGCGGCGTCACTGTTCGGACGCTGCGCGAGGTGCTCGAGAACGAGAAGAACGACGCGCGGGGCGACCTGCTGATCACCAACGTCTCTGATCCGATGTTGTCGCTCAATGCGGCGCTCGCGACCGATGGCGTCGTGGTGACGATCGCGGACGACACGGCGCTGTCGCATCCCATCCAGCTCATTCATGTTTCGACCGCGGCCTCGGCATCGTCGGTGACGCGCTCGCATGTGAGCGTCGGCAGAGGCTCGCGCGCCACGCTGGTGGAAAGCTTCGTCGCGGCCGAGGGCGCGAAGGCCTATCAGGCGAATGACGCAGTGATCCTCTGGGTCGGCGACGGCGCGGAGCTGTCGCAGGTGCGGCTGATGGCGGACGCCGCGGATGCGGTGAACATCACGTCGCATGTTTATACGGTCGGTACCAAGACCAAGCTCAATCTCTTCAATATGACCAGCGGCGGCCATGTCAGCCGCTTGCAGGGCTTCATTACGCTGGCAGGTGAGGGCGCGGACCTCATGGTCAATGGCGTGAACCTATTGAAGGGCACGCAGCACGGCGACACCACGATGGTGGTCGATCATGCCGTGCCGGGCTGCACCAGCCGCGAAATCTTCCGCGCCGTGGTGGATGACCGCGCGCATTCGGTGTTCCAGGGTCGCATCATCGTGCGTCCCGACGCACAGAAGACCGACGGCAAGATGATGACCCGGGCGCTGCTGCTGTCCGACGAGGCCGAGGCCGACAACAAGCCGGAGCTGGAAATCTTCGCCGACGACGTTACCTGCGGCCATGGCGCGACCGCCGGCGCGCTGGACGACAGCCTGCTGTTTTATTTGCGCGCGCGCGGCCTGCCGGAGAAAGAAGCGCAGGCGCTGCTGATCCAGGCCTTTGTCGGCGAGGCGATCGAGACGATCGCCGATGACGGCTTGCGCGAGGCTGCGATGCTTGCTGCCGAGCGCTGGCTGGAGGCAAGGGGATGAGCGAGGGGATGAGCACGCATCCGGCAGTCCTCAACGGCTCTTACGATGTTGCCCGCGTCCGCGAGGACTTCCCGGCGCTCGCGCTGAAGGTCTACGGCAAGAACCTGGTCTATCTCGACAACGCGGCGTCGGCGCAGAAGCCGACTGCGGTGCTGGACCGCATGACCGAGGCGTACAAGAGCGAATACGCCAATGTGCATCGCGGCCTTCACTATCTCGCCAATGCCGCGACGGAAGGCTATGAAGGCGGCCGCGCCAAGGTTGCGAAATTCCTCAACGCGCGCCGCAACGAGGAGATCATTTTCACCCGCAACGTCACCGAGGCGATCAACCTCGTGGCGTCGTCCTGGGGTGAGCCGAACATCAAGGCCGGCGACGAGATCGTGCTCTCGATCATGGAGCACCATTCCAACATCGTGCCTTGGCATTTCCTGCGGGAGCGTCATGGCGCAGTGATCAAGTGGGCGCCGATCGACGACGATGGCAATTTCCTGATCGAGGAGTTCGAGAAGCTCCTGACCCCGCGCACCAAGCTGGTCGCGATCACGCACATGTCGAACGCGCTTGGCACGCGCGTGCCGGTCAAGGAGGTCGTCAAGCTCGCGCATGACCGCGGCATCAAGGTGCTGGTCGACGGGGCGCAAGGTTCGGTGCATCTGAATGTCGACGTTCAGGACATCGACTGCGATTTCTATGCCGTTACCGGCCACAAGCTGTATGGTCCGACCGGCATTGGCGCGCTCTACGCCAAATATGAGCACCTGGAGGCGATGCGGCCGTTCAACGGCGGCGGCGAGATGATCCGCGAGGTGGCCCGCGACTGGGTCACCTATGGCGATCCGCCGCACAAGTTCGAGGCTGGCACCCCTCCGATCGTCGAGGCGATCGGCCTTGGTGCCGCGATCGACTATGTCACCTCGATCGGCAAGGAGCGCATCGCCGCCCACGAGCATGATCTCGTGACCTATGCCCAGGAGCGCCTGCGCGAGATCAACTCGCTGCGGCTGATCGGGACGGCAAAGGACAAGGGGCCGATCATTTCCTTCGAGATGAAGGGCGCGCATCCCCATGACATCGCGACCGTGATCGACCGGCAGGGCATCGCGGTGCGCGCCGGAACCCACTGTGTGATGCCGCTTTTAGAGCGGTTCAACGTCACGGCGACCTGCCGTGCCTCGTTCGGGATGTATAATACCCGTGAAGAAGTCGACCATCTGGTGCAGGCGCTGATCAAGGCGCAGGATTTGTTCGCATGAGTGATACCGCCGAAGTCAAGACCGTCAAAACCGAGACCCATTCGGCGCTGCCGCCGGAGGAGACCGAGCGGCTGACCACCGAGATCGTGGCGGCGCTGAAGACTGTGTTCGACCCCGAAATCCCGGCCGATATCTATGAACTCGGCCTGATCTACAAGGTCGACATCAAGGACGATCGCGGCGTCGACATCCTGATGACGTTGACGACGCCGAATTGTCCGGCGGCCGGCGAACTGCCGACGATGGTGGAGAACGCAGTCGCGAGTGTCCCCGGCGTGGGCGTGGTCGCGGTCAACCTGGTCTGGGAGCCGGCCTGGTCGCCCGACCGGATGAGTGACGAGGCGCGCCTCGTCCTCAATATGTGGTGAGAGCTTTGGGGAAACGCGCGTTTAGGATTTCGGGGAAGAATGGGCGGCATTGATTTGCAGCCGGGATCGAACCACATGACAGACATGACACCAGCTTCACCCATCCCCGCAGCCAAGCCCCCGCGGCGTCCGCGCCCGCAGGTCATGAGACTGACCGAGGCGGCTGCGCAGCGTATTCAGGAGCTGACCAAGCGCGCCGATTCCGAGATCGTGGGCTTGCGCGTCGGTGTCAAGAATGGCGGCTGCGCCGGCCAGTCCTACACGGTCGAATATGCCCACGAGATCCGCCCGACCGACGAGGTCGTCGAGGACAAGGGCGTGAAGATCCTGGTCGATCCCAAGGCTGTGCTGTTCCTGCTCGGCACCGAGATGGACTATAAGGCCGACAGGATGCAGGCCCAGTTCATCTTCAACAATCCAAACCAGATCAGCGCCTGCGGCTGCGGCGAATCCGTGCAGTTGAAGCCCGCGGAGGTCTGAGCGTGCGGCCGATATCGGGCATGAGATGCTCCGGTTCGGGCTACAAACTCACCGTCGTCCCTGCGAACGCAGGGACCCATAACCACAAGCTGGAGTTTGTGGCAGCAATGGCGGGATGGCTTTCTTTCCGACAACAGATATCACGCGGCATGGGTCCCTGCGTTCGCAGGGACGACGAATGAGATTGCCTTTCGAGATGTGTGCATGCCTTAGTCACCATGATGGTGAGTGAGGGCCTGGCATGGATCGCGAATTCCTGACCGACCTGTTCGCGGATTTCGGTCCTGTCACGATCCGGCGGATGTTTTCCGGCTTCGGCATCTCCGTCGACGGCGTCAATTTCGCGCTGTCGCTGCGCGCAGGCCTCTTTTTCCGGGCCGACGAGCAGACCATCCCGCGTTTCGAGGCCGAGGGCTCGAAGCCCTTTTCGTATCAGACCAGCACGAGATCCGTCACCGTCGCGTCCTATTGGCAATTGCCGGCGCGGCTGTTCGACGACACCGAAGAGCTCAGCGAATGGGCGCGCGCGGCATTCGGCGCCGCCCAGCGCGCCGCGCTGAAGAAGCGGCCGAGGGCGCGTAAGGCGAAGGCGGCAGCAAGGGCGACCAAGAAACCCACGCCACCGAAGGCTGCGCCGCGCAAGGTAACCAAGAGGAAGAAGGCTACGAAACGTTAGCTAAGCGACACGGCCCTGCGTCTCCCCGACATATTCCGGATCGGTTTCGCAGATCACGCGGTTGCGGCCGCTGCGCTTGGCGGCATAGAGGCAGGCATCGGCGCGCTCGATCAGCGTGTCGATGTCGTCGCCCGGCTTCAAAAGCGAGACGCCGACCGAAATGGTGACGCGGCCGAGAATCTCGCCGGTCGATTTCTTCTTCAGCTCCTTGTCCATCACGCGATGACGGATCTGTTCTGCGACCATCAGCGCCTGACGCAAGGCGGCGTTGGGGAGCAGGATCGCGAATTCCTCGCCGCCGTAGCGGGCGGTGATGTCCTGGCTTTTGACAGCATGCTTCAGGGACATGCCGACCAGCCGCAGCACCTGGTCGCCGGTGAGATGACCGTAGGAATCGTTGAACGACTTGAAGTGATCGATATCGAACATCAGGAGCGACAGCGGCTCGCCGGTCGCGCGCGACGACTGAATCGCCGCCGTGATCATGCGGTCGAAATATTTCCGGTTGCCGAGACCGGTGAGCGGATCGGTCAGGCTTTCGGCCCGGATCGCTTCGAGACTCTGCTGCAGATTGCCGATCTCGGTCCTCGACAGCGCCAAGCGCTCCTCCAGCGCCTTGTTCGCCTCGCGCATGTCCCGCGCCGAGTTTGCCAGCGTCTCGACGATGGCCCTGACCTGATGCCGGCTTTCCGCGGCCAGCAGCTTCTCATCCGCACCGTTCAGGCTTGCGTCATAGCTTGCTGACGCGCCCAGCGCAGCCGTGAGCAGCGTCATCACGTCATCGATTTCTCCGAGCACACGCTCGCCGACCTCGTCGATGCGATCGGTGGCCCTGTCCGCCGCCTTGAGATGCGAAAAATAGGTGTCGTAGATCTGTTCGAGATCGGCTTCGCTCAGTTCGCCGTTGCGAGCCAGCGCCTCGTTGATGCTCTGGTTCAGCGGCGCGTTGTATCCGGACGCATAGGCGTACCAGATCTCATAGTTGCGCGGCGACGCCGGCTGTCCGAGCGATCTGATCTGGCCCAGCGCGGTTTCCGCGAAGGCCATCGTGCGTTCATGTTCGTCGGGCACCTTGACCACAGATACTATTCCCCATGGCAGGCAGCGCCCTCTGCCTGCGTCCATAACTGAATTACGGCGCTTAGTAGGGGAATAGAAATGAACGAGTGGTAAATTGATGCCGGAGTCGTCGGCCTCAGACGCGGGCGCGAATGGGCCGCAGCAGGAACGCCGGAAGATGCGAGTGATCAGCGGACTCCGACTCGGGTTCGCGCGGAGGCCGTCGCGTTTCACTGCGCGGTGTCGAAGCGGCTCTCGGTGCCGGTGCCGGTGCCGGTGCCGGTGTCGCTGCCAGCGGCGGCGCGGCGGGATGGAGCTTGCCATTGGCGTGACGCGGTTCGCGCTCGCGGCGCGGCTTGCGGCCCCGGCGCGATCCTTCGCGGGCATGTCGTTCGTTCGGCTGATCCGTCCCGTGCGTGTCGTCGCCGATTGACGAGATATCGACCTCGGCGCGCGGGATGCTCTGTCCGATCAGCTTCTCGATCGCGACGATGGACTTGTGATCCAGCGAGGTGACAATGGAGATTGCAGTTCCGGCGCGGCCGGCGCGGCCGGTGCGGCCGATGCGGTGAACATAATCGTCGGGATGGTGAGGGACGTCGAAATTGAAGACGTGACTGACCTCGGGAATGTCGAGGCCGCGGGCGGCCACGTCGGACGCGACCAGGAGCGGCAGTTCGCCCTTGCGGAACTGATCGAGCGCCGCCGTGCGTGCCGATTGATCCATGTCGCCGTGCAGGGCGCCGACGCTGAAGCCGTGTTTCTGTAGCGACTTGTGCAGCACCGCAACCTCACGCTTGCGGTTGCAGAAGATGATCGCGTTCTTCAGGTCCTTTGCGTCGCGCAACAGGGCCCGCAGCACTTCGCGCTTCTGGTGGGGCTCGCGTCCGGCAGGCACCTGCGATTGTGTCACCGTGACCGCGGCGGTCGCCGGCTTCGACACTTCAACCTTCTGGGGATTGTGCAGGAAGGCTTCGGTGATACGGCGGATTTCCGACGGCATCGTCGCCGTGAAGAACAGCGTCTGGCGGGTGAATGGAACGAGCTTGCAGATGCGTTCGATGTCGGGGATGAAGCCCATGTCGAGCATGCGGTCGGCTTCGTCGATCACCAGCAGTTCCACGCCTGTCAGCAGCAGTCCGCCGCGTTCGGTGTGGTCGAGCAGGCGGCCCGGCGTTGCGATCAGCACATCGACGCCGCGCGTCAATTTGGTGTCCTGGTCGCCGAACGAGACGCCGCCAATCAGGAGCGCCACATTGAGCTTCTGTCCGACGCCATATCTGTCGAAGCTTTCCTTCACCTGCGCGGCGAGTTCGCGCGTTGGTTCAAGGATGAGCGTGCGGGGCATACGCGCCCGTGCACGGCCTTTTTCGAGCAGCGTGAGCATCGGCAGGACGAACGCCGCTGTCTTGCCGGTGCCGGTCTGGGCGATACCGAGGACGTCCCGGCGTGCCAGAACGTGGGGGATCGCCTGCTCCTGAATGGGGGTAGGGATGGTGTAGCCGGTGGCCGCGACTGCGGCGAGAACCTTGTCGGATAGTCCGAGTTGGGAAAAAGACATCGAGCCTCTGATCGACACCGCCGTTCGGAATCGAAGGTAAAAAGGCTGTCGCGTTCAGCCCCGAAACGGCGCGCTCTGATAAGCTGGGGGCTCTGACTTACGCTGACCAGCGAGAACCCGGGTGAATCGCAATTCCTATCCGGTCGCTTCGAGACGGAACATAGGGGGGAATTGTCCAAAGTCAATGGAGCGGGGGCCGGAAGCGTCGAAAAAGCCTAACGTTTTTGAATAAATAGCATTCAATCTGCTTCAAATGTCGGTAGTTGCCGATGCGGCCCTCGATGAAAGCCACACGGCACGAGCCCTGCCAGGCCGGTCCTCATCCACCCGTCGTCATCCAGATGTCACAAGCCGGCAAGCCTCAGGGATATGGCTACCATGTTCTTCAAAGCGCGCCTCGACAACCCTGGGTGACGCCATCTTCGGCCTTGCGACGACGCTGCCAAGTCCTGGACCTCCGACGACCGGATGATTTTCAACCTCGCGAAGCCGGTGAACTTCTGGAAGCCCGCCAACCTCTGGCCGGAATTCCTACGCCATGTAAGGAGTTTCTGCGTGCTCGGGCTGCACCGGCTTGCGAACATCCAGGTGCGAATGCGAATACGTCAATAGGAATACTGAAGGTAGATGTCGGAAACCCTGCTGATCATCGCATCCGTGCCTGCGATCGCGGTGAGCTTCGTGATCTCGCGCAACGCGCTGTGGATGTTGGTGCAGGTGGTTGGTGCAGTGCTCGCCGGGCGTTGCCGGATTGAACCGGTGGTGTCGATCAGCCGACTATGGGATGAGCGTTCGAGAAGTGGGGAATATCGATGAGGAACTGGTTGTCGCTCAAGGCGCTTTTTGCATGCAAGGCTCTCGTTGCAAACAAGGTGTTTTTTGCATGCGCCTTGGCTGCATCCGTCACGGTGCTGATCGCGCCTGCCCACGCATCCAAACGCGTTGCGCTCGTCATCGGCAATAACGACTACAAGAACGTGCCGAAGCTGCAGAAGGCGGTCAACGATGCGCGCACCATGGGCGACACGCTGAAGCAGCTCGGCTTCAGCGTCATGGTCGCCGAGAACCAGAACCGCCAGCAATTCAGCCAGACATTGCTTGCATTCGACAATGCGGTCGAGGCGGGCGACACCGCGTTCTTCTTCTATGCCGGTCATGGTTTCGAGATCGCAGGCCAGAATTTCCTGCTGCCGACCGACGTGCCGGCTGCGACCGAGGGGCAGGAAGAGCTGGTGCGCGATGCCTCGATCCTCGCCGATCGCATCATCGAGCGGTTGCAGAACAAGAAGGCCCGCACCTCGATCCTGGTGTTCGATGCCTGCCGCAATAATCCGTTCGAACGCTCCGGCACCCGCGCAGTCGCCGGCGGCGGCGGCCTTGCGCCGATGACACAGCTGCCGGAAGGCGTGTTCTCGGTGTTCTCGGCGGGCCCGCGGCAGACCGCGCTCGACCGGCTGTCGAACAACGACACCAACCCCAATTCGGTGTTCACGCGGACCTTCTCCAGGGAATTGCTGCAGCCCGGCGAGAATATGGTGCAGGTCGCGCAGCGTACGCGCCGCACGGTGAGCGAACTTGCCGAGACCGTGAACCACAAGCAGATCCCGGTCTATTTCGACCAGATGGTCGACGACGTGTTTCTCAATGGCGCGGCGAAAGGGCAGGCCGAAGCAAAAGCGGCGGAGACGCAGCAGAAGGTTGCCGCGCTTCCTCCGGTGATGCCGCGCATCACGCCGCCGAATGATTCCGTCAACGCGCCGATCGCGATGTTCTCGCGCCACAATGGCGGCTGGACCGTGACCTTCTCGATCGCCGATCCGACGCTCGGGATTTCATGGCGCATGGGCGATGCCGGCGAATTCCGCGAGACCGGATTCATGGACATCCTCGATCAGCGGACCCGCAAGCGTATGCCCAACCAGTCGATCGAGCTTCCCGGCGATGCGCCGGCCGCGACGATCCAGCTCCGCTACATCGATGCGTCCGGCGAAATGCAGGGGCCGTTTCCGATCAAGTTCGATCCCGAAGCGGCGCTGATCCGCGATCAGCGCAAGATCCTCGACATGACCGCGACGAGCTGGCTCTCGTTTCGCGAGTTCAACGGGCTGCTCGTCTACTACACGCATCTGATGTCGTATCGCTGTGCGATCCGCGAGGTGCGCGTGGGTATCGACAGTGCGGTGCCGGACAAAGTTTTGAAAATGCCGCCCTGCGATGCCAGGGATCCCGGCGCGATTCCGCACGACGCGACGCCTTACTTGAAGCTCGCGCCTTCGACGCAATTCGTATCGGTCGAGCTGACCTATCGCGACGGCAGCGTGTCGGAGATCAAAAGCTTTCGCCGCTGAGGTGCAACCCGGGGCCGGCCGAGACCATCGGCGGCCCCTGGTTGGACGGCCTGCGCTCAACCCATGATCGAGAAGCCGCCGTCGACGGGAATGGCTGTTCCGGTGACGAAGTCGGACGCGGGGGAGCTCAGAAACACCGCGATGCCTGCGAAGTCATCGATCGCGCCCCAGCGCGCTGCCGGCGTGCGCGCGAGCACCTTGTCATGCAGGCCGTCGATCTGCTCGCGGGCGCGCTTGGTGAGATCGGTATCGATCCAGCCGGGCAGAATCGCATTGGCCTGGATGTTGTCGCCGGCCCAGGCGCAGGCGCATGCGCGCGTGTACTGCACGATACCGCCCTTGCTGGCCGCATAGGCCGGCGCAAAGCTTGCGCCGAAGATCGACATCATCGAGCCGATATTGATGATCTTGCCGCGGCCGCCTGCTTTCATGACGGGGTGGACCTCCTTCGAACACAGGAATGCGCTGGTGAGGTTGGTGTCGATGACGCTGTTCCATTCCTCGAGTTCGAGCAGGTGCGGCGGCTTGCGGATGTTGATGCCGGCGTTGTTGACGAGGATATCGATCCGCCCGAGTTCGCGCGCCACACGCGCGACCATTTCGGCGACGGCGACCTTGTCGGTCACATCGGTTGCGGCCGCGATCGCATTGACGCCGCGCGCGCGGAGGTCGGCCACCGCCGCATTGGATTTCTCCTCGTTGCGCCCGACCACGGCGATATCGGCGCCCGCGTCGGCAAGCCCGCGCGCGATGCCAAGGCCGATGCCGCCATTGCCGCCGGTGACGATGGCCACGCGGCCTTTGAGGTCAAACAGTTCTGATGTCATGTGTTGCTCTTCCTACGAACTCGTCAACGTGTTGCCTGCCATACCAGGATAAGACCGAGCGCGGCGAGCAGGGCGCCATACCCCGCCCATTGGATCTGATTGATCATGAAGCTCGTTTGCGGCCACGCGACGATGCCGGTGCCCTGGCCGATCCAGAGAAGTCCGACGGCCAGCGCAAGTAGGCCGACGATCAGAAGCGATCTGCGCATGAATAGTCCTCCCCGCCCGCCGGTTCTTGAACGACCGGAAACCTGTGGCGACGACGACCGTAGCTTTGGCTCGATCGCAAGGCCAGACGAGGCTTGCGGAGCCGGATCACAATCAAGGAGACGTCATGGGACGGAAGATGATGCTTGCCCTGGCGATCCCGGTGGCGGCCCTGGTTGGCTATGCTTGCTGGCCGAGAAGGGCGGATCTGCGCATCTTCGATCCCACCGAGATGGCGCGGCTCGAGACCGCGATGTGGCGCGACTATTACGAAAGGCGCTATCCGGCGCTGTTCACGCATCTCTACGAATCGTCGCGAGCACAGTTCGGCTTCTCGCCGCTCGTGAGTCTCGAGAATCGCGCTGTCTGCGGCGCAGGCGGCTCGGACCTTCCAGCCGACCCGCTCGCGGGCCGAGGCGGACGCCGCGCTTCCCGACCTCGTTACCTATTACGGCTTGCTGCGGGAGGCCGCGCCGGTCGCCTTCGATTCGCGAGAGATCGCATCTCGTGAGCTCGACTGGTGGCAGGCGCGCCGCGAATCGGTCGGCCCGCAAGATTATGGCGTCACGATCGGCCAGGTCGCGGCGCTTACCTATGGCAAGCCACAGGACAAACCAGCGTTGCGTGCGTTTGGAATCGAACGCGCCGAGGCGATGGCGTATCGCGACGCGCATGGGCAGGCGATGAGGGAGGTGGGTTGGTCAACGATCGAGACGCGGCTGCGTGACGCCTACCGGGTACTGAAGGGTGCGATAAGCAACTGATCGCGGTTACGGATGCCCCGCCTACGGGTGATAGCGGGGTGGAGAGCCGCTCGCGTCAGCAAAACGCATCGGATTCGGATCAGGCGACATGAGGCAAAAGAAAAGCCCGGGACGATGCCCGGGCTTTCCATCCGTCAGATTGACGAAAGATCAGTACTTCGCGACCACCGGGCCGGTCCAGTTGAAGCGATAGACCAGCGAGGTGCTGACGGTCTGGACCAAGGGGTTGAAGGAGATCGAGCGACCGTTCAGGCCGTTGCCGATATCGAAGCGTTCGGCGATGTCCTTCGTGTCGTAGTAGGCGGCACGATATTCCGTCTTCATGAACCAGCCCGGCGCCGAGATGCCGAAGATGTTCAGGTTGTTTTCCACGCCGCCACCGACGAACCAGCCATTGCGGTTGAACGAGTCGGTGTGAAGGCCTGAAGGAGCACCGATCAGATTCGTCAGCGTCGTGCCGGACCAGTGCGATCCGGAGTAACCGCCGTTGACATAGGAGTAGACGTTCGGAGCGACCAGATAACCGAGGCGAACGCCCGCTGCCCAGTTGTCTTCGTTCTTCATGCGGCCTGTCAGCTGAGCAACCTCATCGTTGAGGTTGCCGCGCAGGCTGCCGAACTGGCCGTCGGCGAAGATGCCCGCCACCCAGTTGCCGTTGAACTGCCAGTCATAACCGAGACCGACGGTGCCGAACCAACCGTCGCCGCCGACGCGTTGGCTGATCGTCTGCGCCACGCCGCCCACGTTGGTGTGCGAATCAGCGTCCCACACGCCGCCGCCGGCGCCGCCGAAAATGTAAAAGCCGGTCCAGCTCGGTGCCACAGCCATCGGCGCAGCCTTGGTGTAGGGGCGTGCAGCCAGATCAGCGGCGGACGCCGATCCGGTGAGAGCCGCCACGGCGGACAGCGCGAGCAGAATTTTCTTCATTTGTATCCCCAAGTTATCGAGTGTTCGCGTGTGACGGGCGGTACAAGTACGGTGATTCAGCGCCCCAGGTGAGGCGAATATAACCGGTTTCGGTCAGAATGCTGTTGCCGGTCAGGCACACTCGTTGGAAAACGGCCCTATTCCTGGGTTCCAAAAGAGTGGCTAAGCTATTGATATAGTTAAAAACTAATGACACCGGCGGAACCGCCGGTTACCGCTGTAATGATATTCGTCTTCGGAGTTTCAGACGTCCAGAAGCTCGTCGCTGGCGAATTCGGCCTTCTCCGAGATGAAGGCGAATCTTGCCTCGGCTTTGGTACCCATCAACCGCTCGACCGAGTCGGCCGTGCCCTCGCGGTCGTCGGCGAGCAGCACCACGCGCAGCATGGTGCGCTTGGCCGGGTCCATGGTGGTTTCCTTGAGCTGCGCCGGCATCATCTCGCCGAGGCCTTTGAAGCGGCCGATCTCGACCTTCGCGTTGGCGTTGAACTCGCTCTTCAGGAGCTGGTCTCTATGTGCATCGTCGCGGGCATAAAAGGTCTTGCTGCCGTGCGTCAGCCGATAGAGCGGGGGCACTGCGAGATAGAGATGGCCCTCGTCGATCAGCCGCGGCATCTGCCGGTAGAAGAAGGTGATCAGAAGCGAGGCGATGTGGGCGCCGTCGACGTCGGCGTCGGTCATGATGATGATGCGGGAGTAGCGCAGATCCTCCTCGCGATAATGCGCGCCGGTGCCGCAGCCGATCGCCTGCATCAGGTCGCCTAGCTGGGCGTTGGCGACCAGCTTGTCCTTGCCTGCTGACGCGACGTTGAGGATCTTTCCACGCAAGGGCATCACGGCCTGGGTCTTGCGGTCGCGCGCCTGCTTGGCGCTGCCGCCGGCCGAGTCGCCCTCGACGATGAAGAGCTCCGAGCCTTCGGTTGCGGTATTGGTGCAGTCGGCGAGCTTGCCGGGCAGGCGCAGCTTCTTCACCGCGGTCTTGCGCGAGGTTTCCTTCTCCTGGCGGCGGCGGATGCGCTCCTCGGCGCGCTCGACCACGAAGTCCAAAAGCCTGTTGGCCTGCAGCGGATTGCCGGACAACCAGTGGTCGAATGGGTCCTTGACCGACTGCTCGACAATGCGCTGGGCTTCGGCGGTCGCGAGGCGATCTTTGGTCTGGCCCTGGAACTCAGGTTCGCGCACGAACACCGACAGCATCACGGCGGCACCCGCCATGATGTCCTCCGAGGAGATCGAGGCGGCGCGCTTGCCTTGGCCGACGCGCTCGGCGTGATCCTTCAGGCCGCGCAACAATGCGCTGCGGATGCCGGATTCGTGCGTACCGCCATCGGGCGTAGGGATCGTGTTGCAGTAGGAGGACAAAAATCCGTCGGCGTCCGCCGTCCACGCCACCGCCCATTCGCAAGCGCCATGCGCGCCGTTGCGGCCGGATCTGCCGGCGAAGATATCGGGATGCACCAGCGTATCGGCATGGATCGCCGCGGCGAGGTAATCCTTCAGGCCGCCGGGAAAATGGAAGGTCGCCTCGGGCGGTACATCCTCGACACCCTTAAGTAGAGACGGGTCGCAGCGCCAGCGAATCTCCACGCCGCCGAACAGATAGGCCTTCGAGCGCGCCATCTTGAAGAGCCGCTGCGGCTTGAACGCCACCTTGGCGCCGAAGATGGTTGGATCGGGCTGGAAGCGGACCCTGGTGCCGCGCCGATTATTGACCTTGCCGAGATCTTCAAGCTTGCCTTTCGGATGGCCGCGCTCGAACACCATGCGATAAAGCTTCTGGCTGCGCGCGACCTCGACCTCCAGCCGCGTCGACAGCGCGTTCACCACGGAGATGCCGACGCCATGCAGACCGCCCGAGGTCTCATAGACCTTGGAATCGAATTTGCCGCCCGCATGCAGCGTGCACATGATGATTTCGAGCGCGGACTTCTTCGGGAATTTCGGGTGCGGATCGATCGGAATGCCGCGGCCGTTGTCGGTGACGGTCAGGAAGCCGTCGGTTCCCAGCTCGACCTCGATGAAGCTGGCGTGGCCCGCTAAGGCCTCGTCCATCGAGTTGTCGATGACTTCCGCGAAGAGATGGTGCAGCGCCTTTTCGTCGGTGCCGCCGATATACATGCCGGGCCGGCGCCGAACCGGCTCGAGACCTTCCAACACCTCGATGTCACGGGCGGTATAATCGGCTTCGCCCCCGGATGCGCGCGGCGCGGCTTTCGCGGCGGCGCGGCTCTTCGACTCGGCGGCGAAAAGGTCGGTGTCTTTGGCTTTGGCAGGGGATTTCAACGGTTTAGACATATCTCTTCATATATTGCAGCGCGGCCGACGCCGCGAATCAACGGAACTGACTATGCCATGGATCGGCTTTGAAAGTGACGGAAGGCCCGCTCGGGCCAACCCGGTCTTCGAGGCCCGCGGTATCCTGGTCGGCCAATGATGGCCCTCAGGGCGAAGATCGACCGATTACACGGTTCTTCCTGATGCGTCTCGCCCGATTTGTAAACAAATGGGGAGCGCGAGCCCGGCTCACGATCTAGTGGCTGCCGGCGGCTTGCAGTGGAACGACGGGCTGGCCTACCAGTTCGGTAAGCCACGCTGCTCTGAGCTCCATCGGCTCAACGCCAAAAGCGAAGCGGGGCGGGAAGGACGTTTCAGGAGATGGAAGACTTTGCGCACAGCTTGGCCGATTTCGTGCGCGACCATCAGGTTTGGGCTGCCCCGATCGTGCTCTTGCTGGCCTTCGGCGAGTCACTTGCGTTCTTTTCGCTGTTGATCCCGGCCTGGGGCGCGCTGGTCGCGATCGGCGCGCTGACTGGCGCCGCCGGCCTGAACTTCTGGCCGCTCTGGCTGGCCGGCGGGATAGGCGCCGCGCTCGGCGACTGGGTCTCCTATTGGTTCGGCTACAGATACAAGGAGCAGGTCGCCGGGATATGGCCGCTGTCGCGCTATCCCGACATCCTTCCGCGCGGCGAGGCCTTCGTGAAACGATGGGGCGTGCCGAGCATTTTCATCGGGCGCTTCTTCGGACCCTTGCGGGCCTCCGTGCCGCTCGCGGCCGGCATTTTCGAAATGCCTTATCTGCAATTCCAGATCGCCAATTTCGTCTCAGCGCTGGTCTGGGCGGCGGTGCTTCTGCTCTCCGGCGACGTCATCGCGCAGATCATGGAATGGATCTGGCGCGCCGTCTGACCGGCGGCAAGAGCCGGAATAAGGTGCGCTGGTCCGTTCGCGAGCCATCGGAATGGCACGCCTTCTTCGACCGCACGCCGACATGGCCGAGAAGACCCGCCGGGTCTAGGGCGTGGTGGTCGCCGAAAAGCTGCAGGTGCAGGGCTTCCATTATCCATTCCCCGGACTCGGCAATGTCGTGAAGGATGGCGACGGTTATTGCGTCGTTCCAGCGCCGTGGAATCCGTCGAACTGACGCGCGCCGTTATGCGGCGCGCCGCCATTTGTGCCGTCATTCCGGGGCGCGCGTCAGCGCGAACCCGGAATCCAGAAGTTATGTCAGCCGGAATGACGGGCCATGACGGAACCCATCTTGACGCTAGCCGACCTTGGCCCTATGAGCTTCCACCCATGATCAACGCTTCGACCATCCTGGTTGCTCGCCGCCGCCGCGCCATCGCGGTACGGGCGGCTGATCGCGTTTGAGATCATCGCCTCTGCCGCCGGACCTCGATCCCGCGGCGCCTTTCCCTTGAAGACACGCGGTTCGATCTGGCTCCCTCGTCACACAGGAGTTCGATATGTACGTGCCTCCCATGTTCAAGCCCGATCGCGCCGCGAGCCTTGCGTTCGCCGAAGCGCGTGGATTCGGCACGGCCTCCGCGTGGGATGGCCGGAAGCCGGTCGGCTCGCCGTTGCCGTTCTATCTGAGCCATGCCGCCGACGGCACGCCGATGGCGTGGTTTCACGTCGCTCGTCACAATCCGCTGGCCAAGCTGGCGGACGGCACGTCCTCGTGGCTGCTCGCCGTCACCGGCGCTGACGCCTATGTGTCGGCGGACTGGTACGTCTCGCCGGACCAGGTGCCGACCTGGCTGTACCAGTCCGTGCATCTGACCGGACCGGTGCGCGCGTTGTCGGACGACGAACTTGCCGCGCAGGTCGATACGCTCAGTGCCAAGTTCGAGAACCGGCTGTTGCCGAAAAAACCGTGGACCTCGGCGAAGATGACCGCCGCGCGGCTCGACGCGATGAGGAAGGCGATCAAGGGCTTCGTGATGACCGTCGAGGAGGTCGACGGCAGTTTCAAACTCAACCAGCACAAATCGGAGGCCGACTATGCCGCCATCGCAGCCGCATTGGCCGCACGGCCCGACCCAGGCTCACAGGAGATCGCCGGCCTGATGCGGCAGGCGCGTCCGCAGGCGTTCGCAACGGAGGTGACCGGCAGCAAGGCAGCGGCGGCGCTCGAAGGAGACATGTGATGGGCGAGACGAAGAAAGTCGGCATTCTCGGTGCGTCCGGTTACACCGGGGCCGACGCGGTGCGCCTGTTGGCACGGCATCCCCATGCGGAGATCACCGCGCTCACGGCCAACACGCATGCCGGCAAGGCGATGAGCGAGGTGTTTCCGCATTTCTTCATGCTCAAGTTGCCGACGCTTGTGCAATGGGAACAGGTCGACTGGACCAAGCTCGATGCGGTGTTCTGCGGCCTGCCGCACGGCACCACGCAGGAGATCATCGCCGCCGTGCTGAAAGCCAATCCCGACATCCGGATCCTCGACATGTCCGCGGACTTCCGGCTGCGCGACAAGGCGACCTATGCGCAATGGTACGGCCATGAGCATCGTGCGCCGCACCTGCAGGGTGAGGCGGTCTATGGGCTGACCGAATTCTATCGCGAGAGAATCGCGAGCGCGCGGCTCGTGGCCTGTCCGGGCTGTTATCCGACCGCGGCCCTGCTTGCGCTGGTGCCGCTGGTGAAAGCGGGACTGATCGATGCCGACGACATCGTTATCGACGCGAAGTCAGGCGTGACCGGCGCCGGCCGTGGGCTCAAGCAGAGCACGCTGTTCAGCGAGGCCGGCGAGGGGCTGTCGCCTTACTCCGTCAGCACGCATCGCCACGCGCCGGAGATCGAGCAGGAGCTCGGCGTGGCGGCGGGTGCTGATATCACGGTGAACTTTACGCCGCATCTGATCCCGATGGCGCGCGGCGAACTCTGCACCTCCTATGTCAGGCTGAACGGTGCCACGCCCGACGATTTGCGCGGCGCGCTGGAACACGCCTATCGCGGCGAGCCCTTTGTGCATGTCGCGAACAGGGGGACGATGCCGCAGACCCAGAACGTGCGCGGTTCCAACTATGTGCAGATCGGCGTGTTTGCCGACCGGATCAGGAATCGGGCGATCGTGGTCTCGGTGCTCGACAATCTGGTCAAGGGCTCGGCAGGACAGGCGATCCAGAACATGAACCTGATGTTCGGTCTACCCGAGACCGCCGGACTGGAGCAGATCGCCCTGTTTCCTTAGAGCTTTTTCGGTTCTGATTGAATCAGAACCGAAGCTCTGGATTCTTGTTTTGACGCGTTTTCTTCACGCGAACCGGTATCCACTTCGCTCGAAAACGCTCTAGATGAGGTGAGTGTGGACGACGACACGCTACAATTCTATCGGCGCAACGCCGAGGCTTATGCGGCCTGGGCCAAAGCGCCGTCCACGCGGCTGAAGGGCTTTCTCGCGCTGCTGCCGCCGGGCGGTTCGATCCTCGAACTCGGCTGCGGCGCGGGCAATCATTCGGCCGAGATGCTGGCCGCTGGATTTAAGCTGCGCGCCACCGATGGATCGCCGGAAATGGCCGGGATCGCGTCGCGTCGGCTCGGCCATCCCGTGGAGGCGATGCTGTTCGATCAGCTCGATGACCACGACGCCTATGATGGTGTCTGGGCCAGCGCGTGCTTGCTGCATGTGCCGCGAGATGAGTTGGCCGCCATCCTTGGCCGCATCCACCGCGCGCTGAAACCCGGCGGCCTGTTCTATGCGAGTTACAAGCTCGGCGAGGGCGACGGCCGGGACAGTCTCGGCCGCTATTACAACTACACTTCGCTGGAGTGGCTCCAGGCGACCTATGCCGAAGCGGGGACGTGGACCCCGGTGTCGTCGGGCACCAGCGAGATCAAGAGCTTTGACGGCGCGCCCGCGACGATGTTGCACCTGGTCGTGAGGAAGGCTGCGACCTAACCACTGGCGTCGTTCCGGGGGCGATGCGCTAAAGCGCGATGAGATCAGGTTGAATCATCATCGCGCTTTAGCACTTTGATTGAGCATGATCTCCGCGCAAACGCGTTTCCGCGTTTGTTAGCTAAGGGAAAACCGCTACACACTTTTCCGGATCATGCTCTCCAATCCGGAATCTCGAGATTCCGGGTTCGCACGTCGTGCGCCCCGGAATGACAGCAAGAGTTCGGAACGACAGACAAATCAAGCCCAGCCGAAAATCGCCAGCACCAGCACCGCTTGCGCTATGAACCCAACCGTAAAGGCGAGGGTGCGGAACACCGGCAATCCCATCGTGTAGACGATGGTGTGCGCAAGGCGCGCCCAGAAATAAATGGCGCAGGCAAGCACGGTCCATCTCGATGAGTAGTCGATCGCGTTCAGGATCAGGACCAGCGGCGCAAAGACGATGAGATTTTCGACCGCGTTGTCATGCGCGAACATCAGCCGTGTGGCCCACTCTGCGTGCGGCTTGTCGCCGCGCGACGGGTTGGCCATCGCGCCTGACAGGCCGCGAATCTGGCAGCGGTTGAGCACATAGGGGACCCACAACAGTCCCGTCAAAATCACAGTCAGCGTCAGCCAGAACAATTCGCGCGTCATGGAGTTCCCCCTCACTGATGTACCGTCCCGTCCCGGGCGGGACGATGAGGGCCTTATACCGAAGCACGTCAAGATACTGAAGCCGTCTGCGACTATGCTCGAACCTTGACGTAGCTGCCGGGCGCATCCTCGATCGGCGGCAGCGCGTCCGTGCCGACCGCGCGCGCCGGAACTTCCTCCGCGTCGATGCCGCCGAGCCATTCGCGCCAGTTCGGCCACCACGAGCCCTTGTGCTCCTGGGCGGCCTTGATCCAGTCGGGCAGTGAGACGTCGCGGACATTGTCGTTGGTCCAGTACTGGTACTTGCCCGCGGCGGGCGGATTGACGACGCCGGCGATGTGGCCGGAGCCGGACAGCACATATTTGACCGGTCCGCCGAAGAACTGCGATCCGTAGAGCACGGAATCCGCCGGAGCGATGTGGTCCTCGCGGGTTGCGAGGTTATAGACCGGCACCTTCACCGTGGAGAGGTCGAGCAGGGTGTTGTCGAGCACCATGCTGCCGCCCGTCAGCCGGTTCTCCAGATAGCAGTTGCGCAAATAGTAGGAATGGTTCGCGGCCGCCATGCGCGTCGCGTCCGAGTTCCAATGCAACAAATCGAACGCGGAAGGCGGCTGTCCCTTCAGGTAGTTGCTGACGACATAGGACCAGATCAGATCGTTCGAGCGCAGCATATTGAAGGCCATCGCCATCCTGCCGCCTTCGAGCACGCCGGACTCCTTCATGTCGCGCTCGAGCGCGGCGATCTGGTCCTCGTCGACGAACACCAGGAGATCGCCGGCATGGGTGAAATCGACCTGCGCGGCGAGGAAGGTCGCGGACGTGGCGCGCACCTTCCGCTTGTCCGCAAGCCAGGCCAGCGTCGTGGCGAGCAGCGTGCCGCCGACGCAATAGCCCATGGTGTGGACTTTCATCTCGCCGGTGGCCTTCTCGATGACGTCCATCGCCGTCAACGGGCCTTCCTTCACATAGTCGTCCCAGGTCTTTGCCCCGAGTGCGGGGGTCGGATTGACCCAGGAGATCACGAAGACCGTGATGCCCTGATCGACGCACCATTTGATGAAGGATTTTTCGGGCTTGAGGTCCAGGATGTAGAATTTGTTGATCCAGGGCGGCACGATCAGCAGTGGCGTCCGTAGCACCTTCTCGGTGGTCGGCTCATACTGGATGAGCTGCATCAGCTCGTTCTGGAAGATCACCTTGCCCGGCGTGGTCGCCATGTTGACGCCGACCGAAAGATTCGTCGGATCCGACTGGCGGATGCGCAAGGTGCCCTTGCCGGACTCGATATCCTCGGCCAGCATCTTCATGCCGCGCACCAGATTGTCGCCGCTGGAGGCGAGGGTCTCGCGCAGCACTTCCGGATTGGTCAGGACGAAGTTCGACGGCGCGAGCGCGTTCGTGATCTGGTGAACGTAGAACTCGGCCTTCTTGCGCGTGTGCGGGTCAAGGCCCTCGGCATTGAGCACGAGGTCCTGCGCCCATTGCGCCGTCAACAGATAAAGCTGCATCATGAAATCGAAGAATTGGTTCGATTTCCACTCGGGATCGGCGAATCGTTTGTCGCGCGGCGAGGGCGCGATCGCCGGCATCGCCTCTTCGCCGGCCAGGCGCCGCATCGCCGAGCCCCAGAGATCGAGATAGCCCTTGGCCATCTTGGTCTGCAGGTCGGATGCGCGCTCATTGTCGGACAGCCAATACTCCGCGACCTTGGTGAACGTCTTGATCACTTCTGCGAGTTCGGCCGGCGGCTTGTCCTGAACATCGCCGCTCTGGCGCGGCTGCAGATACGCCGCAAGCGCCCGGCCGCCGGTTTCCATCGCGCGCGCGATATTCATCGCGAACGCTTCAGCGTCGAACTTCGTGGAGGCCTGTGTTTCGATGGTCACTTCAGTCATGGCAAACACACAGTATCGCGTCGTGGGGGCTTCGTCACCGCGCTAGATCGGCACTGGAATCGAGGAGATTAACCCTATATGTTGAACGTGCTGCACTGCCGCAAAACATCTTCGTTCTGTCACATTGCACAACTAACCGTGCATATAGCTGTTCTGGGGTTCAACCGTTTGGGCGAGAATGGTTGTATCTGTGGCAGCGTCGGATGAACCAGGGGTAAGGGGCTGCGCATCGGCGCAGCGCGGCGGGGCTTCCGAGGGGACTATCGTGGACCGGCAAACCAGAATGCTCGCCCTTGCGGCATTGTTCATGTCGACGCTGGCGCTGGCCGGCTGTGCGACGTCGATCGCCGATATGCCATTGGCGGGGACACCGGCCGACGCGCCTGAGCGCCCGAAGGAGGCTGGCAGCTATTTGCCGGTCAATGATTTGCCGCCCGATCGTGACGACACCACGATGGATCCAAAGCAGCGGGCCAAGATCCAAGCCGAGCTGATCGCCGCGCGCGACCGGCAGGCAGCGGCAATGGCCAAGGAAGCCGCCGGCAAATAGGCCTCACGGCATCGAGGTAATTCGCTGGCGCGTCCACATCTGCGTGCTAATAAGAGGGTATTCAGCCGCAAGTCAGGGCGAGGCCTACCGGTCCCTGAAATCGCGCTAAATCCTTGATTGAGCGCGGATTCTGGACAAGCCGAATATATTCGGAAACGGTATTGCCTTGCAATTCTGCCCTGACCGGTTGCCGGAGCCGATGAACCATGGACGAATTTTACCGCATCCGCCGCCTGCCGCCTTACGTCTTCGAACAAGTCAACCGCGCCAAGGCGGCCGCACGGAATGCCGGCGCCGACATCATCGACCTCGGCATGGGCAATCCCGATCTGCCTGCGCCGCCGCATGTGCTGGAGAAGCTGAAGGAAACGCTGGGCAAGCCGCGTACCGACCGCTACTCGGCGTCGCGCGGCATCAATGGCCTGCGCAAGGCCCAGGCCGCCTATTACGACCGGCGCTTCGGCGTGAAGCTCAATCCGGAGACCCAGATCGTCGCGACGCTGGGCTCGAAGGAGGGTTTCGCCAATGTCGCGCAGGCGATCACCGCGCCTGGCGACGTGATCCTCTGTCCAAATCCGAGCTATCCGATCCACGCCTTCGGATTTCTGATGGCGGGCGGCGTCATCCGCTCGGTGCCGTCGGAGCCGACGCCGCAGTTCTTCGAGGCGGTGGAGCGGGCGATCGTCCATTCGATCCCGAAGCCGATCGCGCTCGTTGTCTGTTATCCCTCCAATCCGACCGCCTATGTCGCGAGTCTCGATTTCTATCGGGATCTCGTCGCGTTCGCGAAGCGCCACGAGATATTTATTTTGTCCGATCTCGCTTATGCCGAGGTCTATTTCGACGAGAACAATCCGCCGCCGTCGGTGCTGCAGGTCCCGGGCGCTATGGACGTGACCGTCGAGTTCACGTCGATGTCAAAGACCTATTCGATGGCCGGCTGGCGCATGGGATTTGCAGTCGGCAACGAGCGGATCATCAGCGCGCTGTCGCGGGTGAAGTCCTACCTCGATTACGGCGCATTCACGCCGATCCAGGTGGCGGCGACCGCGGCCTTGAACGGTCCGGACGACTGCATCCGCGAGATGCGCGAAACTTATCGCAAGCGCCGCGAGGCGCTGGTCGAGTCCTTCGGCCGGGCGGGCTGGGAGATCCCGCCGCCGGACGCATCGATGTTCGCCTGGGCGCCGCTGCCGGAAGCCTTCCGCGAGGTTGGCAGCATGCAGTTTGCGACCCTTTTGGTCGAGAAGTCGGGCGTCGTGGTGTCGCCCGGCGTCGGCTTCGGCGAGCATGGCGAGGGTCATGTGCGCATCGCGATGGTGGAAAACGAGCAGCGCATCCGCCAGGCCGCGCGCGGCGTGCGCCGCTTCCTTGAAAGCGGCATCGAAACGTTGCACAACGTGGTTCCCCTCGCCAACCGGCGGTAAGCATGTTCCCGAAAGCAGATCCTCGGGCTTGACCCCGGGGATGCACACGGTTTTCGGATGAGCTATAGACATGCTTTTTGAAGCCTATTTTCCGCAGGTCTTTTCGTAATGTCCGCCCCCCTCAGAGTGGGTATTGCCGGGCTCGGCACCGTGGGTGCCGAGGTCGTCCGCCTGATTGCGAGCGAGGGCCGCACCCTGGCGGCGCGTTGCGGACGTCCCGTCCGCGTGACCGCGGTGACCGCACGCTCCAAGACGAAGAAGCGCGGCGTCGATCTCAGCGGCATCACCTGGGCCAAGAGCCCGTTGGAACTCGCGAGCAGTCCTGAGATCGACTGCCTGGTCGAACTGATCGGCGGTGCCGGCGATCCCGCCTTGTCTGCGATCGAGACTGCGCTGAAGTCAGGCAAGTCTGTGGTCACCGCCAACAAGGCCCTGATCGCCAAGCATGGCGTGCGGCTGGCGCAGGCCGCCGAGAAGCACGGCGGCGCCTTGAATTTCGAGGCCGCGGTCGGCGCGGCCATTCCCGTCATCAAGACGCTGCGCGAAGGACTGGCCGCGACCGGGATCAATCGCGTCTACGGCATCCTCAACGGCACCTGCAATTACATCCTGACGCGGATGGAGCAGGAGGGGCTGTCGTTCGCAGAATGCCTGAAGGACGCGCAGCGCCTCGGCTATGCCGAGGCCGATCCGTCATTTGACGTCGACGGCCATGACACCGCGCAGAAGCTTGCCATCCTGGCGAGTCTTGCCTTCGGCACAAAGGTTGCAGAACGCGCGGTCTATGTCGAAGGTATTTCATCCATCATGCCCGAGGATCTGCGCGCCGCCGCAGATCTCGGCTACCGCGTCAAACTGCTCGGCGTCGCGGTGCGGACCCCCAAGGGGATCGAGCAGCGCGTGCACCCGACCATGGTGCCGAAATCTTCCTCGATCGCGCAGGTGATGGGCGTGACGAACGCAGTCACGATCGACGGCGAGGGCATCCCGCCGCTCACGCTGGTCGGTCCCGGGGCCGGTGGCGCTGCGACCGCGTCAGCCGTGCTGGCCGATATCGCCGACATTGCGCGGGGCGTGCGGGTCAAACCGTTCGGGCGTCCGGTCGATCGCCTGCGCGCGACCGAGAAGGCGCCGATGGAGCGCCACGAGGGCGGCTATTACATCCGCCTGATGGCGCGCGACCTCGCGGGGACCGCCGCGACCATTGCGACCAGGCTTGCCGAGCAGAAGATTTCGATCGAGTCGATTGTGCAGCGCCATCCCAATGGCGGCGTTGACGCCGAACGCGCGACGGGGAAAGCTGCCCCGGTGCCCGTGCTCCTGATTACCTACGCAACCCATGAGGACGCCGTGTACCGCGCGCTGCAGGCGGTGCAGCGCGACAAGGTGATCAGCGGCCGGCCGCAGGTGATCCGGATCGAGAAGAACTAGCATGCGATCCGAACGGACCGCGTGCCGACGAATTGTCTGCAAGGCAGATGCCTTGCCGAGACCGTGCTGCAAGACCGCGCTGCAAGACCGCGCTGAAGGAGTGCTCCGATGTCGACCCATATTTCCGTTCCGTCGCAATTGATGCTCGAGCGCATTCTCACGCTGGAAATCGTGCGGGTGACTGAGCGGGCGGCCGTGTCGGCCGCGCGGCTGCGCGGCCACGGCAACGAAAAGGCCGCCGACCAGGCCGCGGTGGACGCGATGCGCCGCGAGCTCAACAAGCTGCCGATCGAAGGTACGATCGTGATCGGCGAGGGCGAGCGCGACGAAGCGCCGATGCTGTTCATCGGCGAGAAGGTCGGTCTCAACGCCGGCCCCAAGGTCGACATTGCCGTCGATCCGCTGGAAGGCACCACGCTGTGCGCCAAGGCCATGCCGGGCTCGATCGCGACCATGGCGATGGCCGACGGCGGCACGCTGCTGCACGCGCCTGACGTCTACATGCAGAAGCTCGCGATCGGCCCGGGCTATGCGAAGGGCGTGGTCGAACTGGATGCCTCGCCCGCCGACAACGTCCGCAGGCTTGCCAAAGCCAAGGGCGTCGATCCCTCGGCCATCACCGTGCTGGTCCTGGATCGGCCGCGGCACGCCGAGATCATCAACAGCGTACGCAGCACCGGCGCGGCCGTGCGACTGATCACCGACGGCGACGTCGCCGGCGTCATCCATACGGCAACGCCCGAGGAGACCGGCGTCGACATGTATCTCGGCACTGGTGGCGCGCCGGAAGGCGTGCTGGCGGCAGTAGCGCTGCGCTGCATCGGCGGCCAGATGCAGTGCCGGCTGATCCTCGATACCGAGGAGAAGCGCGAGCGCTCCCGCAAGATGGGGATCACCGATCCCAAGATGATCTATGGAATCGAGGATATGGCCAAGGGCGACTGCCTGTTCGCCGCGACCGGCGTGACCACGGGCTCGCTGCTCACGGGTGTCAAGTTCAAGAAGGACGTGATCGAGACCGAAACCGTGGTGATGCGCTCCGTCACCGGCACGGTGCGCTACATCAAGGCCGAGCACCGCCAGCTCGAGAAATTCCACCTCGATTGAGGATCGCCTGCGATGGCCGAAATCGTGATACGGCCTGTCGGCGAAAACGAGCGCGCGGCATGGGAGCCGCTATGGAACGGTTATCTCGCCTTCTACAAGGCGAAGCTCGCGCCTGACGCGAGCGACGTCGCCTGGCAGCGCTTTCACGATCCCGAAGAGCAGATGTTCCTGCTCGGCGCCTACGTGGATGGCAAGCTGACGGGCATCGTGCAGTATCTCTTCCACCGTTCGACCTGGACGCCGGAGAGCTATTGCTATCTGCAGGATCTGTTCGTCGCGGAAGGCGCGCGCGGATTGGGTCTCGGACGCGCGCTGATCGAAGCGGTCTATGAGAAGGCGAGGGCAGCGGGGGCGAACCGGGTTCACTGGTTGACGCACACGACCAATGCGCAGGCGCGCGCGCTCTACGATCAGGTCGCGGAGCATCTCGGCTTCATCCAGTATCGCAAGATACTGTAGCTGACGCTGTCATTCCGGGGCGGCTCGCAGAGCCGAACCCGGAATGACGAAAAAGAATGAAGAACAAGAAAGGGAGTGGACGATGTCAGATATTTCCGCCGTGAAGGCCCTGGTGTTCGATGTGTTCGGCACGGTGGTTGACTGGCGCACCAGCCTGATCAACGACTTCACCAAATGGTCGGAGACGCGCGACATCAAGGCCGACTGGACCGCCCTCGTCGACGGCTGGCGTGCTGTCTATACCGCGTCCATGGACGAGGTGCGCAAGCATCCGGAGCGCGGCTATGTCATGCTCGACGTGCTGCATCGCCGCTCGCTGGAGAAGCTGGTCGAGCAGCTCTCGATCAAGGGCCTGACCGACGCCGATCTAGATCACCTCACCTTGGGATGGCATCGGCTGCATCCGTGGCCGGATAGCGTCGCCGGACTAGCGCGGCTGAAGACGAAATACATCATCTCGCCGCTCTCCAACGGCAACGTCGCGCTGCTCACCAACATGGCGAAGTTTGGCGGCCTGCCATGGGACCTGATCATGTCGGCGGAATTGTTCGAGCACTACAAGCCCGACCCCGAGACCTATCTCGGCGCGGCGAAACTGCTCTGCCTGCCGCCGGAGCAGGTGATGATGGTGGCCGCCCACAACGGCGATCTGAAGGCCGCGCAAACGCACGGTTTGAAGACGGCCTTCGTGGCCCGTCCGACGGAGTATGGTCCGCTGCAGAAACGCGATTTCGAAGCCACCGGCGATTGGGATATCGTTGCCAAGGATTTCGGCGGCATTGCCGATCGGATGGGATGCTAGAGCAAAACCCTCGTCGCTCTCTGATTGTGCATGATCTCCGCGCAAACGCGTTCCGCGTTTGTCGCGAGTGAAAACCGCCACAGACTTTTCCGGATCATGCCCTTTGCCTAGCGCGCGCGGCAATTTATTTGCGCGAGGCTGGTTTCCGGACATTACAACTGTAACCTCGACGCTCAATTTTGAAATGTTCCGCAAACAGAACATAGCCAGCGTTAACAGCTTAACGTAGCGCGCGGACACAAGATGCAAGTTCAGTTCATTCTCGACTACCGAAGCCCGTATGCGTATCTGGCGAATACGCAAATCACATCACTGGGTGTTCAGATCAAATATGAACCAGTCGAGATTGTTTCCGTCATGAAGAGGGTAAACAATCAGCCCTCGCCGATGTGTCCGCCGAAGGCGAAGTACGCCGGGCTCGACGCGATGCGGTGGGCGAAGCACTACGGCGTGCCCTATTCACCCAATAGGCCATTGCTTGAGGCGTTACGAACAGGACAACTTAAGAGCGACCTACTGTCGCGCGCAGGAATTGCGGCTGAGAAGCTGGGTGTTTTCCAACAAGTGAACGATGCGCTTTTCGGCGCGGTTTGGGCCAGCTCGGCCGAATTAACGAGTGCAGACGATCGATTGAACTTCCTCACGAGCCGCGCTCTTCCGCAGGAATTGTGGGACATAGCAGAATCCGCGGAGATACAAGAGCTGCTCGCTGCCAATGGTGAGCGAGCCATGGCGCTCGGCGTGTTTGGCGTGCCAACCTTCTTCCTCGATGATGAAATGTTTTTCGGCAATGACCGGCTGAGTTTCGTCAGGGCTAAGCTGGATGTGGCAAGAGCGAAGATCAAGCAATGAGCAGGAAGCGGGCGCTTGTTACGGGCGTGGGACCCGGGACCGGCACGTCGATCGTACGGCGGTTCGTCGAAGGCGGATACGATGTCGCCATGATCGCGAGGAACGAGGAGCGGCTCCGCGAACTCGGAGCGAAGATCGGTCATACCCAGGCCTTCCCCGTCGATGTGACGGATACAGCTCGCTTTGACGAAACGCTCGATCGCATTCTTGCCGATTTCGGCCCGCCGGAGATCGTGATCCACAATGCCGTCGGCGGCGTGTTCGGCAATTTCATGCAGATCGACCCAGCCGCGCTGCTGCGCAATTTCCAGGTCAATGTGATGGCCCTACTGCATCTGGCCCGGCGTCTGGCTCCTGCCATGATCGAGGCCGGTTCGGGCGCGATCATCGCGTCGGGCAACACGTCGGCGCTGAGAGGAAAGAGCAATTTTTCCGGTTTCGCTCCAACCAAAGCGGGGCAACGGATCCTTGCGGAGTCGATTGCCCGGGAGCTTGGTCCAAAGGGTATCCATGTCGCTTACGTTCTTATCGATGCGGTGATCGACCTCGAATGGACGCGCGCCTTGCGCCCCGATGCGCCGGACGACTTCTTCATCCGGCCATCCGACATTGCCGACGAGATCTGGCACGTGGTGCATCAACCAAGGAGCGCCTGGTCCTTCAACGTGGAGATCCGCCCATTCAAAGAAAGCTGGTGAGCGAACAACAAGTTCTGGACAGGCGTGAGCTGGTCGCACAACAACTCTCGAACAGGGAACTGTACATATGTCAATTACAGGTCGTGACGGCTCGTTCTGGGATATGATTGAAGGCCGCGCCGCTCTTCCGCGTATTTCGGAGTTGCTGGGATTCAAGCTTATTGCAGTGGATCCAATAGCAGGAACATTAAATGCAGAGTTTCAGGGCGCACCGCAGTTTGTGAATGCGGGAGGCACTATTCAGGGCGGAATTATTACGGCGATGCTCGATGACGTCATGTCCTATGCAGGGACGGCCTTTCTCAATGGGACCCACATGTTACCCACGCTGGAGATTAAGACGACTTTTATTCGGCCTGCTCGGGTAGGGCCGTTGTTCGGCGCGGGAAGACTCGTTCATCGCGGACGAGATTTTACTTTCCTCGAGGGAGTATTGAAAAGAGATGACGACAGATTGCTTGCTAGCGCCACGGCTACAGCACGCATTCTTCCGATACCATCTCAAAAGGAACAGGCAATTGTCACTTAAGTGGTCCCGGCCACGCCGATCAAAAACATCTCTCACGGGAACGAAGCCATCCCGCGCTCCGTGGATTCTATCTCACGGCGGTCGGCCTCTTGGCTGCGCTTTGCGAGTATTTGATGCGACAACCTGCATAGCATCCGCGGCGCTCTAATCATCCACCCTCAGAAGCGAGGAATTAGTCATGCGAACAAGGGACTTGCCGATGCCGACGGACAAGAATGTTCATGTGAAGCGGGCGGATGCGGACCTTGAAAGTTTGCTTGACAGACCTGTTTTGACAGATGTTCAGAAGGTCGCGCTGTCGGCACGCATCCTGGCCGGCGAAGGCCACTTCGGGAGCCTCGCCGGTCAATTGACAGCGCGGATCGCTCAGGACCGGTTTTTGACGCTTGCGTTGGGTACCGCATTCGACGAAGCGAACCCCTCCGATTTCATAGTTGTAGATGACGATCTCAACGTGATCGACGGCAAGGGGATTCCTAATCCGGCGACGCGCTTCCATCTATGGATCTACAAGCACAAACCGTTGGTTCGCTCCGTCGTACATACACATCCGCCGGCCACGTCGGCCTTATCGATGATTGGCCAGCCACTGATTGTCGCACATATGGACATGTGCATGTTTCAGGATCAGTGCGCCTATCTGCCCGATTGGCCGGGCCTACCCATCGGCGACGAGGAGGGGATGATCATCTCGGAAGCCTTGGGCGACAAAAAGACCATTCTGCTCGCGAACCATGGGCTGATCTCGGCCGGCGAGACCATCGAGGAGGCGACATACCTGGCAGTCTTCTTCGAGCGCGCAGCCGCTCTTCAGCTTGCGGCGTCGGCGGCTGGCACGGTGCATCCCGTAGATCCTGACAAGGCGAGGGAAGCCCGCGATTTTCTTCTGAAACCGAAGATCGTTAAGATGACGTTTGAATACCTGTCACGCCAGGCGCTGAGAGGCAAGGATGCGCAGGGGCTGATCGGGAATCGTGCGGACGGGACCATCTCGCCGCAGCCGTGACAAACTCCCGATGAATTTCAACAGACCCTAAGCCGCGCACTGGATCACGCCGAACCAGCCGAGGCCCTTATAGGTCTCGTAGCCGGGTGTGGCGTGATACGCGATGAGCCCGGAGCGGTCTTCATAGAAGCCGCTTGGGCCTGCACTCTGCTGCGCCAGCTGAATGCGCTCGGTCAACAGGCCCTGGCCGTCTGATGCCGCGATCACCCTGAAATTGGAATCGACGAGCAGCACGCGCGCCTTGTCGTTCTCACCGACACGCACGCCCTGCACGATGGCGCGGGCCTGCGGCTCCCAATCGAAATGGATCGCGAGAACGCCGATCGGCTTGCCGTCGGCCTTGCCGTCTTCCCGCACGCTCGCGCAATAGGTCGCGACCTGCGCATTGCCGAGCAGTGGCTGACTTTCGACGTCGCTGGCAACATAGTCATCGCCCGAGCGCAGCTTGCGCGCGTCGCAAAACCAATTGGTGTCGCCGACGTTCTGGCCTGCGACATTGAACCGGTCCGCGCGCCCATTGGCGAGGATCTTGCCGTTGAGGTCGCAGAGCCAGAGGTCGAGATAGACCGTATAGGCGGACAGGATCACGGCAAGACGCTCCGATGCGTGCGCGGCTGCTGCAGCTGCCGGCGTGGCTGCGCAATCGACAACCGCGGAATCGGTCGCCCACCAGCGCACGTCGCAGGTGCGCTCATAGAGATTGCGGTCGATCAGCTCGATTGCATTCAACGACAGATCGACCATGCGCTCGCCGCGCGAACGTTGCGCCATCCGCTCCATCGAGCTCACGAGATTGCCGGTGCGCTTGGTGAGCTGGCTTTCGAGATCGCGCGCGATGGCCTCGACCTGCTGGCCGACGCTGCGCACCTCCTGCGCGACGACGGCGAAACCCGCGCCTTGCGCGCCCGCCCGGGAGCTTTCGATCAGCGCGTTCAATGCCAGCATCTTCATCTGGTTGGTGATCTGCTGGATCGATTTGGTCTTCTCGCACGCGATCTGGTTGACCTCGGCGGTGAGTCGGGCGATCAGCGCGGAAATGTCGGATTCCTGATCGGCTTCGTCGGAGACGGGGGCCTTCTTCGCGATTATGTCCGTCCGGCTTCGATCAAGCGCGGTGAGCATTGACGGAATTCCTCTGCGTAATGTTCCAGTGCCGTAAAATAACGGGGATAATAATTCTTACTTTTTCAGATTCCGCCTAACGCGGGTTTAACCTCCTCCTGTTGGAGGATATCTCCGACTGCATCTTGTTTTGGCAGTCAGCCGCTTTTTTCAGCGACTTCCGGCCAGAGGCGCCTAATGCTCCCGTGATTGGCGTTCCGGCGATTCGCGGGTATTCCTCGAAGGCATCATGACGCTTGCCGCTACAGCACTGCCTGCCGAAGTGCCCGCCGCCTTCCTCGGCGTGACACGATCGCTGACCGGTAAGCTGTGGCGAGACCGGCTCGATGCCCGGGGGGCGGCGCGGGCGCTCGCCATCGTGCAGCGCCATCGGCTTCCCGAAATGCTGGCGCGGGTGTTGGCGAGCCGCAATGTCGAGATCGATGCGGTTCCGGATTTCCTCGATCCGACCATCCGCAAGCTGATGCCCGATCCGTTCACGCTGACGGACATGGAGGTTGCGGCAAGGCGCATCGCCGATGCAGCCGTGCGCGGCGAAAAGGTCGCGATCTTCGGCGACTACGATGTCGATGGTGCGACCTCGGCAGCGCTGCTTGCCTGGCATCTGCGGCATTGCGGGCTCGATCCGCTGATTCATATTCCCGACCGCCTGTTCGAGGGCTACGGCCCCAACACCGAGGCGGTGCGCGGGCTGGCCGCGAAGGGTGCCACGCTGCTCGTCACAGTCGATTGCGGCACCACAAGTCTCGAACCGCTGGCGGAAGCGAAGCGGCTCGGCATGTCGGTCGTCGTCATCGACCATCACCAGGCGGGCGAGCAATTGCCCGAGGTCGATGCGCTGGTGAATCCGAATCGGGCGGATGATCTCTCCGGTCTCGGCTATCTCGCCGCGGTCGGTCTCGTCCTGGTCACGCTGGTCGCAGTGAATCGCGAGCTGCGTGCGCGCGGCTTCTGGACCGGTGAGATGCCCGAACCGGATCTGTTGGGCATGCTGCATCACGTCGCGCTCGGCACGGTGGCCGATGTCGCACCGCTGATTGGTCTGAACCGCGCCTTCGTCGCCAAGGGCCTGATCGCGATGCGCCGGCGCGACCATGTCGGCCACACTGCGCTGATGGACGTGTCACGGCTCAACGGTCCGCCCGAGGCCTGGCATCTCGGCTTCATGCTCGGTCCGCGCATCAATGCCGGCGGCAGAATTGGGCGCGCCGATCTCGGCGTGCGGCTGCTGCTCGAAGGCGATGTCTCCGAGGCCGCGCGCATCGCGGCCGAACTCGACCGGCTGAACGGCGAGCGTCGCGTCATCGAGCAGGCGGCGGAAGCGCAGGCCGAGGCCGAAGCGCTGGCCGCGCTCGGGCTGGAAGACAAGGGCAGCGTGATCGTGACCGCGTCCGAGGGCTGGCACCCCGGCGTGGTCGGACTTGTGGCGGCGCGGCTGAAGGAAAAGTTCGCGCGGCCTTCGTTTGCCATCGCGCTCGAGCCCGGCGGCATCGGCACGGGTTCGGGCCGTTCGATCGGCGGCGTCGATCTTGGCAAGGCGGTGCGGCAGGCGGTCACGGACGGCCTCCTGTTGAAGGGCGGCGGCCACGCGATGGCTGCGGGCGTCACGTTGCGCAAGGAGAAGCTCGCGGAGTTTCGCGCCTATCTGGAACATGCGCTGGCCCATGACGTCGCGCAGTCGCGCCATGTCAACGAGCTCTTCATCGATGGCGCGATCACCGCGCGCGGTGCGACGCCGGAATTGGTCGCGACGCTCAATCGCGCCGGCCCGTTCGGCAGCGGCAATCCCGAGCCAGTGCTGGCGCTGCCGTCGCATCAGTTGGTATTCGCCGACGAGGTTGGGCAAGCACACTTGCGCGTGCGCTTCAAGGCCGGCGACGGCGCGGTCGTCAACGGCGTCGCATTCCGCTCGATCGGCCAGAAGCTCGGCAATGCGCTTCTCGCTCAGCGCGGGCAAGTGCTGCATGTCGCTGGATCGCTCGTGGTCGATCGCTATCAGGGGACCGAGCGCGTGCAATTGCGCGTACTTGATGTGGCCGTGCCGGATCAGGGGCCGATGGTGATCCGCTGAGACTGTTAGTAGAGGTTCGTCATTCCGGGGCAGCCCGACGGGCTGAACCCGGAATCTCGCGCGGCAATCTCTGGATTCCGGGTTCGCTCGCTTCGCGAGCGCCCCGGAATGACGGCAAGCGGAGAGAAGCTCGCTACGACCCCTGCCTCAACTTCGCCAGCACCTTCAGCCCACCATAACCGTCCGCCGGCGTGAGACCCGCCTTCACCTGAAAATCGCGGATCGCTTTCATCGTGTCGTTGCCGACGCGGCCATCGGTGCCGCCGGTGTCGAAGCCGGCTTTGGTGAGGCGAGTCTGCATTTCCTGCACCTCGGCGAGCGTCAGCGCACGCTCGGAGCCGGGGAAGGGCTGGATGAAGGGCGGCCCGCCGAGAATGCGGTCGCCAAGATGGCAGATCGCGAGCGCGTAGTTCATCGACGGGTTGTAGCTCTTCACCGAATAGAAGTTCGGTCCGAGCAGGAACGTTGGGCCGCCCGGCCCGGGAATCCACATCTGCGCGCTGGCGTTCGGCTGCGTGAACGCCTGACCGTCGGCGCGGGTGACGCCGGCACTGGCCCAGGCTGCATAGGTCCGGTTGCCGCTCGCTTGACCGCCCGGCGCGTGCACCTCGCAACCCCAATGCTCGCCGCGATGATATTTGCCGCGATTGACCAGATATTTCGCCGTGGAGCCGAGCGCGTCGTCGGGCCTGCCGAACGGCGAGATCTTGCCGTCGTGGTCATAGTCGATGCCGACATTGAGCCAGACTTCGGGCATCCACTGCGTATGCCCCATCGCGCCCGCCCATGAGCCGTTCATCTCGTCCGGCGTGCTCCAGCCCCGATCGACAATGCGCAGCGCGTTGGTCAGTTCGGCTTCCCAATAGGCCTTGCGGCGGGGCTCGTTCCAGGCCAGCGCCGCGAGCGACGGGAAAACCGGGCGCATATGGTTCTGCTGCACCAGGGGATCGCCGAAGGCGGATTCCACGCCCCACAGCGCGAGCAGCGTGCCGCGCTCGACGCCGAAATCCTTTTCGATGCGCGCAAACAGCGCCTCGTTCTTCTTCAGCGCTTCCTTGCCGTTGATGATGCGCCAATCGGACACACGGCGGTTGATGTATTGCCAGGTCTGCTCGTTGAATTCGGGCTGGTTGCGGATCTCCTTGAACACGGTCATGTCGGGCTCGACCCGGCCCATCGCGCGATTCCAGGTCGCCTCCGAAATGCCCTTGGCAAGCGCGCGGGCGCGGAAACCATCACGCCATTGATCGAAGCCGGGCGGTGCGGCGCGCACGGCGAGCGGCTGCACGGTCAGCGCGGCGGCGCCAAGGCTCGCCCGCAGCAGCGCGCGGCGTGTGAGCGAAGTCAAGGAATCGGCTTGTTTCATGGGGCGCAGTTTACCCGCGAGGCCCGGGGCCGAGCAAAGTTTCTTACGCTGCCGGAACCCTCAATTTTCCTGCAAATCCGCGGCAATTTTGGACAGCCAGCGGCGGATGGTCGCAATCTCGCCGGCGTTCATGCCGGCCCCGAGCCGCCGTTCCAGCGCCATGGCGTGGCGGCGGCATTGTTCCAGCAGCCCATCAGCCCGCGCGGGGTCAGCGCCCATTGCAGGATGCGGCCATGCACGGGATGCGGCGTCCTCCGGATCGCTCCATCGCGTTCGAGGTTGCGGATGATGACGACGCCGACGGTCTGCGGGGTGAGCAGGGCGACCCGGGTAAGATCGGCGCCCGACAGGCCCGGATAGGCCTTCAGCATGGTCAGCACGATGAACTGCGGCGGGGTCGCGCCGAGTTCCGCCAGCGCGCGTTCGCTTCATTTCCGTGCTAGCGAATGGTCCGCAACATCCGCCAAGAGGTCTTCATGATCGACAGATATTCTGATCATGCCGCCAACGAACGTACGTTCCTCGCATGGATACGCACCGGCATCGCCACGATCGCCTTCGGCTTCGTGGTCGAAAAGTTCAATCTGTTCATCTTGGCGATGGCGGAAGCGAGCGATTCCGCCAAGCGTCTGCGCCTGGAGCGGTTCTCGGGCTCCATCAGCCACTATGACGGCTTGGCGCTCATCCTGGTCGGCATGGCCATCATCGTCGTCTCCGTGATCCGCTTTGCCCGGACCAGCCGTATGATCGACGACCAGACCGCGCATTCGGCAAGCAGCGTCAGGGCCGAGCTGGTCCTGTCGATCGCTTTGGCGCTGATTGTCGCGGTGCTGAGTGCCCACCTCGTCTATGTCGAGTTTTGATCGCGCGCGAAGGGAGACTGTTCGCCGGTCAAGCGCGTTATTCGAGAGACACCGGGGGAGCGTTAGCGCGTGAAGCTCACTGGCGCGATGTAGGTGTCCTGCGCGCCCGGCTTGGCGGCCGGGAAGGACGGGAACGGACTGGCGCGGTGCAGGATGTCGAGCGCCTCGTGGTCCAGCACATCGTTACCGGAGGATTTCGTCACCGCGCTGTCGGTCACCTCGCCGGTGCGATTCAAGACGAAGCGCACGATGACGGTGCCGGATTTGCCGTGTGCGGCTAGGGGATAGCGCTTGAAGCGCTGCAGATGGCCGAACACCAGCGCGTTATAGGCCTTCGCGCCGGCTTCGGTGAACTGGCCGATATGGTCGTTCTTGGGCGGGGCGCGGGTCTCGGGGGCGGGCGGCTCGACAGGCTTCGGCTTTTCGACCTCCTTTGGTTCCTCTTTCGGGAGCGCGATGTCGGCCTGTTGCGGTGGCGATGGCGGTTGCGCCGGTTGCTCGACCGGCTTGTCCTCGGTCTTTGGCGGCTCCTTCGGCGCGGCTTCGGCTTGCTGCATGGTGGGGCCGACCGCGATGTCCTGGTCCTGGACTTCGGGCGAACTGCTCTGCACGGGCGCGAGAGTTACGACAATGGCGGGAGGAATTTCCGGCGTAGCCGGCTCGCGGGCGCGCCATAGCAATGCTGCCGCGATCGCCGCATGCATCGCCACGATCACGGCCGCGGCGAAGAGCCACCTCGCGAAGCCATGTCGTTCGGGCAAATGCAGGGCCAGGGCCGTCATGGCTTTGCAGGTGCCTGTTCCAGTCCGACCAGTGCCATCTTGAGATAGCCGGCGTCACGCAGCGTGTTCATGATCTCCATCAGGTCGCCATAGTGAAGAAATTTGTCACCGCGGACGAAAATCGTTTCGTCCTTACGGTTGTTGGTGGCGGCATCGAGCGCACTTGCGAGCTGCTCGCGCGGCACGGTCGTCTCGCCGACGGCGATGGTCTCGTCGGCCTTGATGGTGACGAAGATCGGCTTGTCCGGCCGCGGCTGTTCGGGCGCCGTGCTGGCCGGGAGATTGACACCGATATCGACGGTTGCGAGCGGTGCTGCCACCATGAAGATGATCAGCAGCACGAGAATGACGTCGATGAAGGGCGTGACGTTGATCTCGTGCTGGACATCGAGATCGTCGCCGCTAGAGCGTTGTCCAAGTCGTACGGCCATGGCGTCACTCCGCGGCGTGCGGCAGCGCCGCGACACGACCGCGCTGACCGCGGCTGATCATCAGCAGAAGCTGCGCCGCGGCGTCATCCAGGACGGCGCGGTAGCCGCCGATGACGCGGACGAGATGATTGTAGATCACGACCGCGGGGATTGCGGCGACAAGCCCCATCGCGGTCGCGAGCAGCGCCTCGGCAATGCCGGGTGCCACGACCGCGAGATTGGTGGTGTGGGATTCGGAAATCCCGATGAAGGCGTTCATGATGCCCCACACCGTGCCGAACAGGCCGACGAACGGCGCGGTCGCGCCGATCGTCGCCAGCAGCCCGGTGCCGCGCGAAATTTGCCGCGCCATCGCGGCCTGTACGCGCTCCAGCCGCAACGCGACGCGCTCCTTGAAAGCGTCGTCGACGATGCCCTCTGACAGTTCTGCCTCGCGCGCGGCGGACAGGACGAGCTGGGCCACGGCATCCCTCTTGTTCCGGCATGCAAGGGCAGCCTCAACGAGGCTGCCTCCCTTCTCCAACAGCCGGATGCGGCGGCGAGCGAGGCGGCTTGCGCCGCCGAGCTCGATGGTCTTCGCAAGCCACACCGTCCAGGTGATGAGCGAGGCGATGGCGAGCCCGATCATCACCGCTTTCACCACGATGTCGGCGTTGAGGAACATTCCCCACGGCGACAAATTGTGCGGCAGCAGCGGGTTTTGGGTCTGCGCAAGCGCGGGCTGGGTAAGCACGCCCATGCATGAGCAGAGCCCGACCAGCCCGAGCCATGCCTGGCCACAGCTGCGCGTGCACCGTTTGCGTCGATGTTTCCGTGCGGTTTGGCTACGATGGATCATGCGTCGCGTCCTTCCTGCTCAGAGTTTCTGCGAGATGCCGACGAAAAATCCGCGGCGCGGTCCGTATTGCGGGGCGAACACGCCGATGCCCGATCCGTCCCGGATCTGGTAGATCGTGTCGAAGGCGTTGACGACGTCGAAGCGCAGGGTCGTCGGCTTGGTGCCGTCGGTCCATTTGAACTCGTGCGACACGCCCAGATTGACCTGCGAGTACCAGGGCAGCGAGTTCGGTATTGGCAAAGCCGCTGCGCAGGCCGCTGCCGTAGATCAGGTCGGCAGAAAACCGCGTGCCGTTCCAGAGATAGGACGCTCCCGCCGATCCTGAGACAAGCTGGGCGTGGTCGGTGTAGATGTAGTGGTTGGCGATGAAGGCAAGCTCGTCGGCCGCGAACAGGAACTGGTTCGACACCACATTGGTCGCGAGCTGGCGTGCGACCGCGATGTTGCTGTAGGCGTTGAAATTGCCGTTCTTGTATTTGGCCGTGAGTTCGATGCCGGCGTTTTCCGCGTGATCATAGTTGAAGGCGGTGAGCACGTAAGCCGCCCCGAACTGGCCGTCGTCGAGCAGGTCGCGGGCGATCTTGTAGTAGGCGTCGACGCCAACCTCCAGGCCCGGCAGCACACGCTGGGTCACGCCGACATCGAAATAATGCGAGCGTTCCGGCAGCACCGGATCGGCGCGGTTGACCTCGGGCTGCTGCGTCGTGTTCTGCACCAGCGCGAGGTTGGTCGGCGCCGCCAGCACCTGCTGCGGCGGCGTGAAATAGCGCGCATAGCCGGCGTGGAACGTCGTTCCATCGAACGGCTGATAGGTCAGGCTGATGCGCGGACTGAGCTGGTTGGCGCTGACATATTGCACCATCTGGTCGAAGCGCAGGCCCGCGTTCAGCGTGAGCTGGTTGTTGATCTTCCATTCGTCCGAGACGTACGTGCCGAACAGGAAGCCGGTCTTGGCGCTCGAATCGAAGATGCTGACCGGCACGTCGGACGCCTGACCAGTCGTTGGATTGCCGGGAAACACGGAAGAAAAGTTATTCACGAGCGTCTGCTCGGCGCTGACGGTGAACCCGGCGCGCAGCGTATGCGCGTCGGCAATCCGATAGGAGGCGTCGGTCTGGATGCCATTGACGACGCTCTGCCGATAGACGTCGGAGGCGACGCCGTTGAAGATGAGATCGCCGATCGGATCGGGCGTGAAATGCACGATGCTGGTGCGGTTGAAATAGGCAGTCTGCAGGTCGAGCCCTTCGGCCGAGTGCTGCAGCGCCAGCACATTGAACTGGTTGAACTCGTTCTGGTTCTGGTTGAGATTGGCCGAATTGAAATTGGAGACGCCAAACGCGTTGAACGCGGGCGTCTGCCCGGGATTGTTGGGGATCTGGTAGTTGCTCTCGGCGACACCGCTCATGAAGGTGAGCCGGGTCGAGGGATCGATCACGGTCGAAACATAGGCGAAGCCCTTGCCTTGGTCGGTGTGGTCGTGGATTGCGGTATTGGCCGAGGTCGGGTTTTCCAGGCCGATGTCGCTGGCAAAGAAGCGGCCCGAGACGAAATACTGCGTCTGGCCGACAGTGCCGCCATATTCGATGCTCGGCGTGATGGTTCCGCGGCTGCCGCCATAGACACTGACGGTCCCGGTATTGTCGAACGCGCTCTGCTTGGTCTGGATGTCGACGACGCCGGCGGTGCGCAGGCCGAACTGTGCCGGCATCGCGCCCGTGATCAGCGCAAGGCTGCCGACGATGCCACTGTCGACGATCTGGCCGAACGAGCCGACGCCGTCGGGCAGTGCGATGCCGTTGATGCGGTATTGCACATTGGCATGCTCATTGCGCACATGGAGCTCGCCGCTTGATGCAGAGTCCTGGGTGACGCCGGGGGCCTGCAGCAGGATCTTGTCGAGCGGGGCGTTGGCCCCCTGCGGACTCGCCTCGATGTTTTGCTGGGTGATCTCGTAGGGGCTCGTGCCGGTAGGTGCGTACAGGCTTTTGCGGGCTGCGTCGAAGGTTTCGGTCTGCTTGGCCAGCACCTGAGCTTCGGTTGGCGCGGGAGGCCGATTGGTCACGACCTGCGGCGGTTTGGCGCGCGGCCGGGACCGCTGGACCGGCGCCGCCACGCGCGTTTCCGGCAGGACGTTGCCGCCGCTCCGCTCGGCCTGCGGCGCCGGGCTCTGCTCTGGAGCCGGTGTGGCGTTGGGCTGAGGCGCTGATGTGGGAGGCGTTTCGGGAGCGGAGGGAGAAGCCGATGGCTGTGGCGCTGCCGCAGGTGGAGTCTCGGTTTGCGCAAGCGCGATCGGGCCGGATAGGGCCACGAATACGAGCGACGATACGGATAGCAGAAGTTTGCGCCTGACGCGCGCGAAAGGACGGGGGTTCATTTAACGGGATTCCTGACGGGATGATCACGCGCCGGAGGACGTAGAGCGTCACGGCCAACGCGATGAGCGAATTCTTCGGTACATCGCGAGGTCGCACGGCGGCGCACCTCGTTACGTAACCGAAGCAGCGATGTCAGGAGATCGGTGGTCCGCGTGATTGAAACGCCGCGCACGGCGGTTGGAGCAGCACGCGCGTCTGTTCGAACGCGCGATCGATCACGGCCTCGGCAAATTGAACCGGCACGCCCGGTGGCGTGGACGTCAGCGCATGGGCGACCCCGGCGACGGCCATGCAGATTGGGCAAAGAGCGTCGGCCTGGCCGTCGGCGGGATGGTTCTGCTTCTGGCCGTCGTGCGTTGCGGCGATCGCGACCGAAACCAGGCCACGCCCGGCTTTCGTCCCGTCAAGCGCGTGAACGTGTCCGAAAGCCAATGCAAAATTGATGGTCAGCGCGACGAGCGCGAGCCATGAACCCTGCCTGATATGATCCCGGAACCAGCGCATTCGGAGAGAGCCGTCGCCTTCCTAACTCGTCAACCGCACTGCAATCTTAACCGGTTCCCCGAGCCGGTCAATCCGCTGTTCGCGAGCCCGGCGCGCGGGCGGTCGATTATCGCGAGCAAAATGCCGTCAATGAAGCTGCGCTTCAATTCACGCCGTGCTCGCTCCCTTCCTGCAGGTCTGGATGGATGGTCTCTCCCGGCGCGGGACCACGACTGACGTCCGGAGATCCGGCGATCTCTGGCCCAATCTCGTGTCCGCGGCCGCGGATCAGCCGCTCATAGGCGGAGATCAGCGTCACATACGGACTGACCCAGATCCAGCCGTCGTGGGTGAAGACCTGCACATCGAAATGCAGGTGCCGCGTGGTGCCGTTCGGATGATCGAGAAAGTTCGAGACCACGCCGATCTTGTCGCCCTCGGCAACTTGCCGGCCGTTGAGCAGCCCGTCGCCATCCATGGCCGACGGGTTCATATGCATGTAACGGAAACGGATGTGCTCGCTCCGTGTGTTGATCTGCAGCGTCGCCGCCTGCTGCTTCGGCGAACGGATCACCGCGCCATCGCGGACAGCAATTACGGATTGCTGTTTGGGATCGCAGCCATTGCCGGCCTCCTTCGATGGACAAGTGCCGGGCCGGATGTCCTCGCCCTGATGGCCGAAGCCGCTTGCGCATTGGCCGACGCCGAAACTGCGCGCCTCGCAGAAATTGTCGCGCCAGGGATAGGCGCCGCGGGGAGAATCCGACTTGTCGCTCGTTCGTCGTCGGAAAGATTGCGAATGAATGAAGGCTGGCGCGTCGAGAGGAAATCGGATCTGCGAATAGGCGATCAAGTCGGGGCGGCCGCCCTGCCGTCGCGCGCCGCTATTGGCGATGATGTCGCCGGTCGAACGATAGGCGAAGTCGGTTGAAACGGAGCGCGGCCGTTCCACAGTCGTCGGTGCGATGTCCATCTGCGGGCGAGCGGGCGAGCCGCCGGCGATATGCAGCGCTTTCAGAAAACGCTCCGCAACCGGATAGGCCTCGCGGCAGGCGAGCCGGCGTGCACGGGGTGCGCTGTCGAGACACTGGATCGAAACCACATAGGGCACGCCGAAGCGGGTAAAGGCATAGCGCACATAGCCTTCGCGGATGAACCGGCGCAAATCCGGATATTGCGCAGCCAGCGCCTTGACCGGGTCGCCCTTGCCGCCGGCGGGATCGGCAACGTCATAGATCAACAGCGAGCCGGTGATCTGGACCTCGACGGGTCTGGCGTAGGTTCGCGACGGCATGCCGGCCCCGGCATCAGGCGGCAGCGAGAACACCGCGTCATAGCCCGCCGGGCCCGCGTCGAAAAAATCCACCGGGCGGAAGTCCGCCTGATAGCGCGACAGCGACGGATCGTCGGCCGGTGCGCCATTCAGGCGGGCGCCGAAATAGCTTGCGGCGTCGAAGGGCAGCAGCACCGGCACAGGGCTTTGGCCGATGCCGGTGAAGATCGGCGAGGTGATTGCGTTCAACTGCACCACCGCGGGTGTTGACCGCGGATCGAACCAAGACACGTTGCGCCGGCGTGCAAAGGAGAGATTGGCGGCAGCCGCCGGCACGGCGCCGATCTCGGCGCGAAGCTGGTCGAGCGCGGCGCGCCAGTCGACGCGGACGATGGAGATCGCGGGTGTCCGGAATTCCTCGGCGGACGAGGAAGCGAGACCAGAAAGGAGAAAAATGAGAAGTGCCAGCGTCTGACCGACGAACCGGACAGCCTTCTCACCCAATGCGTAGTCCCCCTGCGTCTGAGCCTGCTCTCGTCCTTAGATCATGATGCGATTCGATGGAATCGCATCATGATCTCATCTCTTTTTTGAGCATGATCTTTTCGGAAAAACGGTTTCCACTTTTCCGGATCATGCTCCTCAGTCCTTGGCGCGCTCGCAGTAAGAACCGTCTTCGGTCATGACAACGATCCGTGTGCCGACCGCGATGTGGGGCGGCACGCTGGTGCGGACGCCGTTGGACAACATGGCGGGCTTGTAGGACGAGGAGGCGGTCTGGCCCTTGGTGACCGGCTCGGTCTCCACGACTTCCAGCGTCGCGCGCTGCGGCAGCGCGATGGAGACCGGGTTCATTTCGTGAAGCGACAGCTTCACGACCATGTTCTCCTGGAGATATGGTGCGGCGTCTCCGACGATGTCCTTCGACACCTGGACCTGGTCATAGTTCTCGGCGTTCATGAAGTGAAAGCCATCTCCATCCTCATAGAGATATGTGAAATTGCGTTCCTCGATGGTCGCCTTCTCGACCTGATCGGTGGTCTTGTAGCGCTCGGAGATCTTTACCCCGTCGCTGATTCGACGCATTTCGATCTGGCTGACCGGGGTGCCCTTGCCGGGATGGATGTTTTCGGCGCTGATGACAACGTAAAGCTTGCCATCTTGCTCGATGACGTTCCCCTTGCGAATAGAACTGGCGATGACTTTCAAAGCTGCTTTTCCTGATAATCTGGCTTGGAATCGGACAGGACGGGGCCGCCCTTCCGCATGCGAAGCGGTTTCGGGGCGCAACATACTGGTTTTGGCCGTGTACGCCAGCTTTTTGCGCCCATTCGGGATTGCCGGTTAATGACCCAAAACAGCCCCATTTCCCCCTGGTGGTCGGCCGCGCGCCATGGCGACAGACGGCCGTTTTTGACCGCAAGAGCCGCGATCACCCGTGTGATCCGGACATGGTTCGAGGCACAGGGCTTTGCCGAGGTCGAAACCGGAATTCTGCAGGTTTCGCCGGGCAACGAGACCCACCTGCATGCACCGCGCACCGAGCTGGCCGGCCCTGACGGTAGCTGTACCGCGCGCTATCTGCGGACGTCACCGGAATTCGCCTGCAAGAAATTATTGGCCGCAGGCGAGAGCCGGATTTTCGAATTCGCACGGGTGTTTCGCGACCGCGAGCGTGGCGCTCTGCATCTGCCGGAATTCACGATGCTGGAGTGGTACCGTGCCGGCGCGCCCTACGATGTCATCATGGCCGATACCGCGGCCGTCATTGCGCAGGCGGCCGAGGCCACCAGGATCGGGCGGTTTTCACACCGCGGCCGGACCGCTGATCCCTTCGCCGAGCCGGAACGCCTTACCGTCGCATCTGCCTTCGAACGCTTCGCCGGAATCGGTTTGCTTGCAACCGTCGTGGACGGCGAGGGCGATCGCGCCGCACTGGCGGCAGCCGCACAAACCAAAGTGCGGATCGCCGCTGACGACACCTGGTCGGATATTTTCAGCAAGATCCTGGTCGAGCACATCGAACCGAATCTGGGACAGGGGCGTTTGACAATTCTGTGCGAATATCCGGCTCCGGAGGCGGCGCTGGCGCGGGTCAAGACATCGGATGCACGTGTGGCCGAGCGTTTCGAGATCTATGCCTGCGGGGTTGAACTCGCCAACGGCTTTGGCGAGTTGACCGATGCCGGCGAGCAGCGCCGCCGTTTTGATCTCGCGATGGACGAGAAGGCGCGGCGCTACGGCGAACGCTATCCGCTGGATGAGGATTTCCTCGCCGCCGTCGCACACATGCCTGAGGCGAGCGGAGTTGCGCTCGGCTTCGACCGGCTGGTGATGCTGGCGAGTGGCGCAACGAGGATCGATCAGGTGGTCTGGACGCCGCCTTCGGGTGAGCCATGAGCAAAAAGGCATTCGCAACGACGTTGCGCGAACCGGCGGAGCTGGTCGCTCACGGCCTCGCGCGCGCCTCCGATCACGCCGATCTGGACAAGGTCGCGGCGCGCTACGCGATTGCGGTCACGCCGGACATCGCCGCCTTGATCGATGTCAACGACGCAGACGATCCGATCGCGCGACAATTCATTCCGACAGCGGCGGAGCTCGCGAACCAGCCCGGCGAGCACGCCGATCCGATCGGCGATCATGCGTACTCACCGGTCGCCGGCATTGTGCACCGCTATCCGGACCGGGTGCTGTTCAAGCTGGTCCATGTCTGCGCGGTGTATTGCCGGTTTTGTTTCCGGCGCGAAATGGTTGGTCCCGGCAAGGATACCGCGCTGTCCGACGCGGCCTATACGCGTGCGCTCGCCTACATTCGGGAACACGGTGAGATCTGGGAGGTCATTCTGACCGGCGGCGATCCGCTGATGCTGTCGCCGCGGCGGCTGGCCGACATCATGGCGGATCTCGCCGCGATCGATCACGTCAAGATCGTCCGCATTCACACGCGGGTGCCGGTCGCCGATCCCCGGCGCGTGACCGAGGAGATGGTCTCGGCGTTGAAAGTGCGCGGTGCAACATGCTGGGTCGCCTTGCATGCCAACCATGCACGGGAGCTGACTGGCGAAGCACGCGCCGCCTGCGCGCGCCTGGTCGATGCGGGCATTCCAATGGTCAGCCAGTCGGTGCTGCTGCGCGGCGTGAACGATGATGCGGCCACGCTGGAAGATTTGATGCGGGCCTTCGTTGAATGCCGGATCAAACCTTATTATCTCCATCATGGCGATCTCGCGCCTGGCACGGCGCATTTGCGCACCACATTGGCGCATGGCCAGGAACTGATGCGGGTGTTGCGGGGCAGGGTGTCTGGACTGTGTCAGCCGGACTACGTCCTCGATATTCCGGGCGGCGCCGGCAAGTCGCCGGTCGGACCGAACTATCTGCTGCCACAAAATTCTGTTGCTGGTGGCGGGAGCGCTCCGGATGGACGTGAAGCGCGTCAAGATGCGCGCTATCGTGTGATCGACTATTGCGGTGAAGTGCACCAGTACCCGCCGCAGCCATAATCGATGGATGGGAGCGACGACAATGCGTTCTCTGACAAGGGAGAAGCAGACATGAAAACAATCATCTTGGCGTCGGCCCTGGTTCTCGCCGCCGGCGCAGCCGCGATGGCGCAGGGTGGTGCCGGCTCGTCGAATTATCCGAAAAATTCGCCGGGAAGTTCATCGGAGCGGCCCGTGATCCAAGCCCCGGTCGGCCACCGCCAGCCGCGGGCCGGTGATGTCCCGTCGGAGCAGAACCTCAGCGATCCGAACAATCCTGTAAACCGGGAAGATGCGGCGCTCGATCGTAAGATCAAGAGCATCTGCCGGGGATGCTAGAGCATGATCCGTTCCGATTGAATCGGAACGGAAGCTCTGGTCTTTTGTTCTGACGTATTTTCGTTACGCGAACCGGTACCCACTTCGCTCGAAAATGCTCTGGCCTATGCCTGTGAGGGCAACCCGTCGGGTTGCCCTCATCTGACGGCGTTCAGGCCGATCGCTCCTGCAGCCTGCGACCAAGAATGTCCCGTCTCGCAGTGACCGCGTCGGCCAACAGTTGCAGCGTTCTTGCGGTGGTGTCCCAATCGATGCAGCCGTCCGTGATGCTCTGGCCATAAGCCAGGGGGGTGCCTGATAGCACGTCCTGCCGGCCCGCGACGAGGTTGCTCTCGATCATCACGCCCATGATACGCGCGTCGCCGTCGGAAAGTTGGCGCGCAATATCGGCCGCAACCGCAGGCTGGTTCTCCGGCTTCTTGCCGCTGTTGGCGTGGCTGGTGTCGATCATGATTCGCGGGGCGACGCCGTTGCGCGCGAGTTCCGTGGCGGCGGCTTCGACGCTGGCAGCGTCGTAGTTCGGCTTGGCGCCCCCGCGCAGGATGATGTGACAGTCCTCATTGCCCGAGGTCGCCGCGATCGCCGAGCGCCCGCCCTTGGTGACCGCCATGAAATGATGGGGATGGGAGGCCGACTTCACTGCGTCGGCAGCGATGCGGACATTGCCGTCGGTGCCGTTCTTGAATCCGACCGGGCAGGAGAGGCCCGAGGCGAGTTCGCGATGAATCTGGCTCTCGGTCGTGCGCGCGCCGATCGCCGCCCAGGCAACCAGATCGGCAATGTATTGCGGCGTTGTCAGGTCGAGGAATTCCGCGCCGGCCGGCAGGCCGACATTGTTCACCGCCAACAGCACGTTGCGCGCAAGTCGCAGCCCCTTGTTGATGTTGAAGCTGCCGTCGAGATCGGGATCGTTGATCAACCCTTTCCAGCCGACGATCGTGCGCGGCTTCTCGAAATAGACGCGCATGACGATTTCGAGCCGGTCGGCCAATTGCTCGCGCAGGGTCGCGAGACGTTGAGCATAATCCACCGCGGCCTCGGGATCATGGACCGAGCAGGGGCCGACAATGACAAGAAGGCGGTCATCGGTCCCGTGCAGGATGGCATGTATGGCGTTCCGCGCGGCCATCACGACACGCGTCGCAGTGAGGCTGCGCGGGACCTCGCGCATCACCTCGTCGGGCGTACTCAGTTCTTTCAGCTCCGTTATTCGTAGATCGTCAGTGGTGCTCAACACGGCGGGCTCCTGAGGGTTGTTGAGGACCTGCCGGCAATAAAAAAGCCGCCAGGTCTGGCGGCTCTTCGGATGTCTTGCTGCAATTCTTCAGATTGAGCGCGATCCTCCTGCCGCCAGCGAGCTGTCGTAGCTAAAGTACCAAAAATAGCTGGTGGCGACGGTGATCATGGGCGCTGTATAGCGCAGGCTCTTCGGTTTGTCATCCCCAAATCGGCCTCGCATGCAATCCAGAGGGATCAAGCATTGCGCGCGGCCAGCGCCATGCCGATCAGCGTCGCGCCGCCGAACAGCAGGTTGATGCCGACGAGCAGGCCGATCGCCCAGAGCGCGGAGCCCGGCAAGCCCGAAATGATGATCCCGGCAATCGCGATGTCCATGAGACCGGCGACCAGGAGCCACGACCAGCGGCCCGTCAATTCGCGGCGATGCTCCAGTGCGTACATCACGGTGGCGACGCCTTCGGCGAGGAAATAGACCCCGACCACGATGGTCAGCGTCAGCGTGCCCTGGACCGGTTGGACCAACAGGATGATGCCTGCCCCGATCGCCAGCACCGCCGACAACAGCGACCACCAAAAGCCCGGCATGCCACGCGCCCAGAACGTCAGCGCTAACCCCGCGATGCCGCTGATCAGAAACATCCAGCCAAGAAAGATCGTGACCGCAAGGCTTGCGAGCGGCGGCACGATCATTGCGGCCAGGCCCAGGATCGCAAGCAAGATGCCCTCGATCAGGAACGCCTTCCAATGCGCACGCACCGTGGCGCCCACTTCGGATTGCAATTTGCTGATGTTCGGATCGGTGTCTTGGGGAAGGGTCATTGGAGATCTCCCGATACTGGCTACGCCGGCTGATGTCTCAACCGGTCTATCCTATCCGTGCCCTGCCGCCGACGAAAAGCCTTCGCCCGCAGTTCGCATCCGGTTGCGGCCAAAGAAATAAACCCCTGTTGTGACAAGAAGAAGCGCGCAGCCGAGCAGGATCGCGATCAAGCCGATGGGAACGAGCACCCGTGCCACATGGCGGTCGGGATTGAGCAGCCAGTTATGGATCGAGGTCAACACGAAGGCGAGCCCGATGAAGCCGGCGCCGCCACCCGCGACCACGAGCGCCCACATCCGTCTGAGCTGGCTCAGCCGTTCACGGGCGAGATCGGTGCGAGGGGCATGGTGACGGGCGACCCGATGCACCAGTCGCGCAGCAAAGGCGATAGAGGCGAAGCCGATCACGACGCTGCTCGCGCCGAGCCACAGGCGGGTCGATGGGTCGAGATCCCCGCCACGCTGCAGCATCAGCAGCGGGAAATCGAAGCCGGCGTGCAGGCCGACAGGTCCCATCAGGATCAGGATCCGAGTCGAGATACGCGCCCAATCGCGGTTATGCCGGTTGGCGCCAAGCGCGGTGCTTGACCGGGCGATGGCGAGATAGGCGCCCGCGATGACGCCGAGTGCGCCGTGGAACGGCACGGTCAGGACGCTGCGCAGCGCAGCCAGCGCGCGCCACATATCACTGTGCTGTTCGAGATAGGCAAGGTTCTCGTAGGCGGCGAAGCCGAGCCCCACGGCCGCGCCATAGACCACCGTGTCCATGGGATCGCCGAGCGGGCGGCGCGCCGCCGACAACGCCGACACCGCGATGATCGCGAGGACCTTGACCGTCTCCTCCGGCAGCGCGATCCCAAAAACCGCGTGCACCAACTGCTCGAGCCAGGGATTCCCGGGCATGGCGAGCAGGCGATTGAATGGCGCGCGGACCAAGCCCAACAGCGAAATGCTGGCGGCGCCCAGCAGGAAAGCTGTCCAGACCTTGACGGGCGGACCGGATCGGTCGCCGGCCGCGACCACCAGCCACAAAATGAGCAAAGCGGGCGCGATCGCCGCGGTTCCGATCACCGTCGGGAGGGATGCAAGCAGGTTCATCGCAAGGGCAGATATGCCAGTTCCCAAGTTTTTCTACTGTAGCGTGGCGGATGCACATGCAAGAAACGCGACGCACGAATGGCGACGCGTCGCCGCACGCGATGCACCAAAATCGCGTTGCCTGGGCGAGATGCCAAAACGGGAATCACCATCGCGCTTCTTGGTTCATTGAGAACCTGCGCGCAACGCATTCCGCCTTTGTCGTCATGGAAAAATCGCCGCGCATCCATCGGGCCGTAGCTCGAGGGCCGCGCTTTTACGGACTAGCAGCCGCGGCAGATACCGTTCATCCTCGCGAGCATTGCCGTATCGTCGCTGCTGGATGAACCCGTGCTGCTCATTTCACTGCTTTGTGGCGTGGAAAGAGGCCGTGCCGTCGGTTTGGGCAACGGGATCGGATAGGTCGCAATCGGCGGGTTGATCTTGTCGTAGCAAGTGAGCCGGGTGGCGGGGTCTGTGATCGTCTTGCAGTCCGGCGTCTGGGCGAACGAAACTCGGCAACCCAGAACTTGGCAGCCCAGACTCAGCGCGCAGGCGGTGACGAGCGGCAGGAACGATCTCATTTCAGCCCCCAGTTTGTCATATCAACGTTTCGCAATGGCAAGGGGGCGTACCAGAATTACGAGTTGGATCAAAGCGTTCTTGAACGTTCTGAAAGCGGATCGCTTGCCTTGGTGGTCCGGTTTCATACAGCGGGGCGGGGAACAAAATGCGTCGATGTCGGCTATTCGGTGATCGCCAAAGTAGGAGGCAGCCCGCTTGATCCCAAGATTGCTCGGAGCAGAAACGCACACGCGATCAGTCCTTAAGGCGGTCAGTTGGCGGACGCTTGGAACTGTCGACACTTTCTTTATCAGTTGGTTCATGACGGGGAAGATGCATATCGCCGGGTCGATCGCCCTTCTCGAGGTCGTCACCAAGATCGCCTGGTACTACCTGCACGAGCGGGTCTGGGCCGCCATCCGCTGGGGCCGGCGTCACCACCACTGATCGTGACTGCCGGCAAACACCGGCGTCAATTGGGAGATGCGGCCTTTGCGGAGGCCGATCCGGCCTTGGCCTTTGTCTTTGCGGCCGGCGCGCGTGCGGTGGGGGCTTTCGGCGCGTCGTTGCTGCGAACGGTGCCCCAGGGATCGCTCGACCCTTTGTCTGGAATGCTGCCCAGCGAACGCTGATAGGCACGCTGGGCGGCCGTATCGGCATCCTTCTGGACTTGCGTCTTCTCCTTGTCCTCCTCGCCATATTGGGGAACGTTCTGGGCGTGGGCAAGGCTGACGAGAGACACTGTTATCGCCGCAGCAAGGAAAACGCGCATCTGTTTGCTCCGTTGGTGATCCGGAAAATAACCCAAGAGCGCCCTGCAACCAAAGGGTAAAGTGCTCTTAGGACAAGGATCTCAGACAGCCAAAGCCGAACCAGATTTGCAAGCTCAGCCCGTCGCGTTACGATGCCGCGCATGCGTTCCAAGAAAACTGAATTGATCCATTGCCATGACTGTGGCGGCGCGGTCTCGTTTCGCGCGGCAAACTGTCCGCATTGCGGTTCCCTGGAGCCGGGTGGCCCCTATGTCTTCAACCGGAAGGAAGCGCGACGCCACAGGATCGAGGAGCGTAATGACCGCAACCTCGTGATCGTCTCCCTGTCATGCGGTCTCATCGGCGCGCTTTATGGCGCGTCTGGCAGTGCGACCATGTTTGCGGCCGTCGTTGCCGGGCTGGTCTATGGGCTCATCGGCGTGGTGGTCGGCGTTCCCATCGCCTTTGCGATCAACATCACGCGCCGTCTGACGGGATAGTTTGCGCTGACGACAGCGCCGAGGTTACTTGGCCAGCAGGCGCCGGCAGGCTTCGACATAGACCTCCGCGCCCGTGACAATGTCCGCATCAGCGGTGTTCTCGCTCCAATGATGGCTGATGCCGCGGATCGACGGCACGAACAGCATGCCGGCTGGCATGATGGTGGCGAGGATCTGCGCATCATGACCGGCACCGCTTGGCATGCGCACCGATTTTCCATTGGCGAAGGTCGCGCTCGCGCCTTCGATCGCATCCTGGAACGACTTGTCCATCATTGCCGGCGCCCCGGTGCGAATGCACTCCACTGCGACGCCGCAGGGGCCTCGCGCAGTCACCTCGTCGGCCGTGCTTTGCAGGAGTTTCTCCAAGCGAGCGATCACCGCCGGGTGGTCGTCCCGCATCTGGAACAACATCTCCGCGCGGCCGGGAATGATGCTCGGCGCGCCGGGATCGAGGGTGATGCGGCCGGTGGTCCAGACGGTGCGCGGCCCGCAGGCTTTCGGGAAGCGTTCGTCGATCGATACGCAGAATTTCGCCAGCGCCAGGCCCGCGTCCTTGCGGATGTCCATCCGCGTGGTGCCGGCATGGTTCTGCTCACCGGTGAAGCTGATCTTATATTGCCATATGCCGACGATCGAGGTGACGACACCGATCTTCAGATCATCGCGTTCGAGCGTTTCGCCTTGCTCGATATGCGCCTCGAGATAGCCGATGTGCCGGCCGCGCTCGGCCTGCAGGCGCGGCCGGCCGGCAAGTCCGACGTTGCTCAACGCGTCGCGCATCATTCGGCCACTGTTGCTATTGCGGTCGTGTGCGGCGTCGATCTCGGCCTCGGTGACGGCGCCGACATAAGACCTGCTGCCGAGGAAGCTGCCGAAATGCCCTTCCTCGTCGCACCAGGCCGCGACTTCAACCGCGCCGTCGATCGACGGGGAGGCATTGAGGACGCGCGCGGCTTCCAGCGCATAGATGACGCCCAGCGGCCCGTCGAGCCAGCCCGCGTAGTTCTGGCTTTCCAGATGCGAGCCGGCGAGCAGTTTCGGGCCGGGCTTGGCGCTCGAGCCAAGCACATTGCCGATGCCGTCAATCGTTGCCGCAAGCTGTGCGTCCGGAAGCTGCTCGGCCAGCCATGTCAGCGACTGCATATGAGGTTCGGAGAAGGTCGGCTTGTGAACGCCGGTCTTGTAGGTGCCGTAGCCGCGGAGCGTGTTCAGATCGGCGAGGACGCGGGCGCCGTCGGCGCGAAGGTGGCGGTCGGGCATGAACGAAGGCTCCGCTGAGAGTTCGTCCATGGTTGAACCGAAGAGCCCTCGCTCCGGCAAGGCTTTTTTGTGTGCACGCGGGCGACGCCTTGTGTGGCTGGATCCTGTCCACGCGCCTCAAAGAAATGCGATTTCGAGTTTCTTATCCGATTTCGAGATCAGGCGGCAGGCGCGCGAAAGTCCTTCGCTGGCGATGGCGAGCTTGAACTTCAGCGGAATGTCCGCGGTCGAAAGAACTTCCAGGGTTGCGGATTTGTCGGAAAGCTTGCGGACCGTGCAGTCGAACGACGAGCGTCCGGCGTTGAAGGTGATCTGCCCCGACTTGAAGACGCGCCGTGTTGCCGGAGATAGCGGTGGCGCGGCGTCGACCCACGCGATCACCTTGTTGCGGCCGGCGTCCTTCGCTGAATACATCGCGAGGTCCGCACAGCGTAACGTGTCCTCGAAGGGCTGGCCGGAAAAGGCGGCGCCGCCGACGCTGCACGTCACCTGAAGCGGTCCGCACGGTGTCTCCACCAGGCTTGCCTGGATCGTGCGGCGTGTCTTTTCGAGCACGGCTATGCCGTCCGCAAGATCCGTGTGAGGCAGCAGGATGCCAAATTCCTCGCCGCCCAGACGACCGATGACATCCGAGGCTCTCAGGCTGCTCCGGCAGGCCTGCGCAACGGCTACAAGCGCCGCGTCTCCGATCGCATGGCCGAACCGGTCGTTGATCGACTTGAAGTGGTCGATGTCGAAGACGGCGCAAGTCAGCTTGTGACCGTGCCGTTTGGCGAGCGAGGCCAGACGCTCGCCTTCGGACCGAAACCCTCGCCGCGACAATGTGCCGGTGAGGCTGTCCTGCAGAGTGAGGTTCCGCAGCGTCAGTTCATCGACCGCGATAGCCGCCAGATCCATCAACATTGCGACGGATTCGTCATTGAATTCACGCGGATTGGTATCCATCGCGCAAAGCGTCCCGACATTCACGCCGGAAATCTTGAGCTGCGCGCCGGCATAGAAGCGGATGAAGGGCCTGCCGCGGACAAAGACATTGTCAGCAAAACGCGGATCACGATGCGTGTCCGGAACGATCAGAGGTTCGTTCTGGCCGATGGCGAAGTTGCATAATGCAGGCCGCCGCTCGCGCTCGCGATCTTCAAGGCCGTCGGCGGATTTGAACCACTGCCGGTGACCGTCGATGAAGGTCAGTGTCGACATCGGTACGCGGAAGAGTTTTCGCGTGAGTGCCGTGATGCGGTCGAAGGCGATCTCGCGCGGCGTATCGAGAATATCGAGCTCCGCAAGCGTCTCGAGGCGACGCTCGTCGTTGTCGTGATCTGCTAGCATGGCACAGCTCCGGGGACGGTAGATTCAACCACGGAGGACTTAACGTCGCATTTAAAGCAGCTGCACCGGGAGAGAACGTATGTCGTTCTCTGTTCGGCGGACGTGCGAGGTATTTCGCTACGGCGGGCAGGTTTACGCAAGTTGCCATGGGCAGCGACGATGGGGCGCGCGGTGAAGGCGATCTGGATGGACTCATGAAAGCATTTCAACAGCGCCAAATCCCGCGCAAACCACCTCTCCGTTCGCAGCAAACATGACGGCGCTCGACCAGGATATCGACTTAATCGGCTGTTCACACTGCGTTGTGGATGCTCGCCGCCGTAAGGCTGGTGTAAGCGGGCTGTTGCAGTATGCGACCGCGTCGTTCTCAGCGGCGTAGACCAAGACTTGGAGTACCCCGTCTTTCGTCTGACCCCCGAGAGACGGGGCTTTTTTGTTCGGGCACATCGGACGGCGTTGCCAAGACAGGCGATCTTCGCTGCTGTTCGTTTTTAGCATTCGCAGGCAGGCCGACTTTGATCGAAGCGCTTGCGGCCTATCCACTGATCGCGCACGGCAAGTCGGACATTTCGTCGCCATTTTGCGGACACAAGCGGCCAGCGCCGGTCCAGCCTGATTAAAACTGTTGGCGCACCAAGTGTGACCGGAGAGCATTGTAGGGTATTGAAAAGCCATATCTTTTCGGAGCGGCGACGCGAGCGCCGCAAGAGAAATAAAAGTTGATTGTATAACTCCAAAATTTGGCTTGATTTCTGCCGTTCTCTTTAGCGTGAGGCGTTTTTCAAGGGTGGATGAGCAATGACTGATCAACAGTTGGCGCTTCAGGCCGTTAGTGAAGCGCAGCGCATACTTGAGGAATACCTTCAGCCCCGACCCAATAACAACGAACGCATTCTCGACAAGTTAGTGGAAGTTCTCGAGCGGCCCGATTTGCTGGTCGCTGTCAATCGATTGCAGCAACGGAACAGTATGTGAGTACTCAGATGACGAAGCAACTTCGTCCAATCGCTTTGGTCGCTTGCATTGCTACGCTCTCATCAATATCGACGCCGTCCGCGCAGGCTAAGCAACAATGCCGTGCGGCGATGCCGTCAGATCCACACGGGGAGTGGTGGTCCTACCGTCTCATTGATGGCCGAAAATGCTGGTACGAAGGCAAGCCCATGCTTTCGAAATCACTGTTGGAATGGCCCGGGCAGACATCGGCCAAGCCGGATTCCAGTGTAGCACTTGCAAGCGTGCGCACTGACAAGCCGAGCAATCCGATGAATGCACAAGCGCGGGCGCCGGCTGACGTCGATAGTTTCAACGCGCGATGGCGCGCCAGGGTCGAACAGGCAATCTTGGAAGAGTTGAACGCGAGCGCGGACAGGCCGCGTCGTCCTGCAGATCGGCGTCTTTGAACAAGACAACCGCCGCCAATGATCCGGGACTAAGATCGACGCCGCACCTCAGAGCGAGCGGCAGAGGCGCTACGCCAGCGAAGCAAAAACGCAAGCGCCATGGCGACCAGCATGATCCAGGTGCCAGCGGCAAGCACTCGGGAGACCATGCTCCTTCTTCGCATCGCACCGTCCCAATGCACATCGACAGCAGAGCGTAGGCCAGCACCCTTTGATCTCGCAGGAGAGTGGTGACACCGCGGCACGGCCGTGACGAGCCTATTTTGCGCTTGAGCGCGCGGCAACGAACTTCCGCTGTTAAGCTTGATACGGCCCAGGCAGGTTAATCCTGGAACTGCCGCGCAGCCAAATAACCTCAATGCCAGCAACGTGTTGCTCATCGCGCAAATTGCTCGCATGACACTTCCATGCTTGCAGAACATTTTTCTTTTATCGCGGCAGCGGCGGCGGTGATCTGTCTCTTGGCGTTCGCTGCCGACGCAAGTGGCTAGAGGCCGTTCAAGCGTCCGCTCATTGTCTCCGAAGTAGCAAAGTTCAATTGCAGATTAGTCTTGAAATGATCAGCTTATCCGTTTCGCGAGCAACTCCACTCTTCATTGCGAGCCTCGTTGTCATTGGTCTGCTGGAGCCTTTTCGTTGTGAACGAGATCTACGTCGGTGCCGAACGGGACACTCACATCACCACTGCCATCGCGGCAGCCGCAGCGGGCGCACGCGTTACGGCTACCGAGCCCAGATTGTAGAACTCTCGCCAGGCATGGTGAGCGTAACCATTGCGATCGGCGACATCGGTGCGCGGATCAACGGACTTGTCCCCGCATCAAACGCAACCAGCGCGAGCGGCGCTGGGTTGGTTTCCAGGAGCCGGCCAGAGACGCGAGACCGGCTAAAAATCCGGTCGACTGTTTTGCGGCGGATCGACAAGGAATGCGTCGTCAACGGCCACGCCCAGTGCAGTGACGAGCCGATTTGTCTCCGCGGCCATGCCGACGGTGGCGATCATCTCGGCATATTCCTCTTCGGTCATGCCCTTCGCGCGTGCGTTGGCTGTGTGCGAATGAATGCAATAGGTGCAGCCATGGGCAATCGAAACTGCGACGTAGAGCATTTCCTTGACCTTGGGCTCAAGCGCGCCCGGCGCCATCACCTGCTTGACACTCTCCCAGGTCCGGCGAAGGGTCTTCGGGTCGTGCGCGAGCGCTCGCCAGAAGTTGTTGACGAAATCGGACTGCCGTGTCCTGCGAATGTCGTCGAAGACGGCGCGCGCCTCGGGCGAGAGTTCATCGTCGGAAAGCAGCTTCACTGTCGCCATGGCTTATCTCGCTGGTTTGTTACAACGCGCCGGCAGCGGTTGCATTTTGCCTCACGCCGATCAAGTCCCCGTTGATGGCCTTGCCGATCTTCGGATCGCCTTGCAGTTCGCGAGGCGCCGGTCGCGCTGGGCCGCGGGTCCAAATGATGGCATTCCGTGCCTCGCTGTCAGCCGATCGGCCTCGCGGATCTTTCCGCCGCGGCGCTGCGGATCAGGACAGACCGTTCGAAGTGGCGTCGCTAAGGCCATGCGTCCGTCGAATTCCTCCTTTGCCCGCGTCTTGCGGTCGCTTCTGGACAAAAGGCATCTGGACGATGCGCGGGGGACACTGCGCGCTCTATGGCATACGAACACGACGTGAACAAACAGACCTTCGGCGCGTCTAACAAACCGTCCAACACGAATTTGAACGCTTACGTAAGTGATTAATCAGGTTCATAAAATTTGAGGGAATTTGCGCGCTGGCGCTCCCTAGCGGAATCGAACCGCTCTCTCCACCGTGAAAGGGTGGCGTCCTAACCGATAGACGAAGGGAGCAAAACACGCTTTGCCACGAAAACGCGATCCGTGGCTTTGCGGTCCCGCAACGTTACTACCAAAAAACGTCAGAAAATCAATGCCTTGAAGTCTGGCTTTGAAGCATTTCCTGCCGTGCCGCGCCGGAATCGTCGTGATCTATCCGGCCTGCGGCGGGGCGAACGTATAGTGGCGTTTGCGCGGGCGGGCAAGCCGCGGCGTAGGTAGTTTTCCTGAGGCGCAGGGGCCGGATTCTACAAACCGATCAACCGAATCTAAACGCGCTGAGGGCGATAGGGATAAGGGCTCAGGATTGGGAAGAGATGGCACCGATCAAAAAGCGGGAACCCCGGAAGCAGTTGGGGAAGCCGGCATGGATTACGCTCGAAGGCGGCTTCGCGGCTCGCCAGTGCGTCGTCCAGGATATTTCCTCCACGGGTGCCAAGATCGTGATCGACGGCGCGCACACCTTGCCCGCCACATTGCGGTTGGGGTTCGCGCGCGACGCGCGCACCGGTCACAATTGTCAGGTGGTCTGGCGCCGCGGCAATCGGGCCGGCGTCAAGTTTGTCAGGTAGCGCAGTCGCGCCGCGCGCGATAGAAGACGGCGTCATGCGAAGCTGTCTCCTCATTATCGCCGTCTCGTTGGTCGGATTGCCGGCAATGGCTGAATCGTCGAGCCCGCCGAAGCTCCCCAAGCCCACGCAGTCGAGCAAGACGTTGCCGATGAAGGGCGCGCCGTCCGCCAATTCCTGCGCGGCCTATGGCCAGGGCTTCGTCAAGCTCGATGGCACTGATACCTGCGTGCAGATCGGCGGATCGATCAGTATCGGTACCGGCGGCGCGATCGGCGGTCGACACTAGTCGACCGAATGATTTCCTAAGACATTGGCACGGCAATGAACCGGTCGAATCCCGGCCGGCCCGCAAGTTGCGCGAACCAGCGGTTGAGATGCGGCAGGCTGGGCTTGGTGACGCCTTCGATGCCGAGCCAGCGCCGCGCAAATGCGCCGATCGCGATATCGGCAAGCGTGAAATCGTCGCCCTCGAAGAAGCGGTTCGTGGAAAGATGCCGGTTAGCGATCTGCCAGACCAGCGCCTCCGCATCGACGTCTTTTTGAATGGCAAACATGTCGCGCTGTTCGGGTGGCGTGCGGATCATGGCCCAGAACACCGGACGGTCGACCGGCTGCACGGTAGACAGTGTCCAGTCGAGCCAGCGATCGACCGCGGCGCGCCGCCGGGGCGTCTCGGGATAGATCGGCGATCCCTTGCCATGGGCCATGCCGAGATAGCGCATGATCGAATTGGATTCCCAGAGCACGAAGTCGCCCTCGACCAGCGTCGGCACGCGGCCATTGGGATTCATCGCCAGATAGTCGCCTTCGGTGTTGCGGCCGAATTGCATGCCGGCATCGATGCGATGATAGGCGACGTCAAGCTCGGTCAGGCACCACAGCACTTTCTGGACATTGACCGAATTTGCTCGGCCCCAGATCGTCAGTTCACTCTTATTCGACACGCGCTGCTCCCGATCGCTTGCACCGGCTCTGTCTAATCCGGCCGCCGACGAAACGCAAAAAAGGCCCCGCGCGAGGCGGAGCCTTTTGTGCCAGCCAGGATCTGTGCGCTCAGCGGCCGAAAAACAGCCACAGCAGTATGATCACCGGGATCGGCACGCCAAGTAACCAGAGCAGAAGTCCTCTTCCCATCCTCAAGCCTCCTCGATTTCTCTTTCGCGGAGACAACGCCGGAGGCGAGGGCAGGTTCCTGAGTTCGGAGCCGCCCTTACCACAAGGCAAGAGGCGAGGTAGTGGACCCGGCACGAAGAATTCGGACGACGTGTTACCAGTGGCCGGTGTTCGGCATCGACGACCAGGGTTCGGCCGGCGGCTTCGGCTCGCCCTTCTGCAACAACTCGATCGAATGCAGGTCGGGCGAACGCACGAAGGCCATGCTGCCGTCGCGCGGCGGACGGTTGATGGTAACGCCGAGCTTCATCAGCCGGTCGCACGTTGCGTAGATGTCGTCGACTTCATAGGCGAGGTGGCCGAAATGGCGATCTTCACCATATTTTTCCTCGTCCCAATTGTAGGTGAGCTCGACCAGCGGCGCGCCGCGCGTCTGCGGAAGGCTCTTGAGCAGGTGCTCGTCCTCGGGCGCACACAGAAACACCAGCGTGAAGCGCCCCTTGTCGTTCTCGATGCGGCGGACTTCCTTCAGCCCCAGCGCATCCTGATAGAACTTCAGCGCGGTATCGAGATTGCGCACGCGCAGCATGGTGTGGAGATAACGCATGTGTCTTGCTCCCTTGAGAACTCTGGAGATTGCGGTTCGGATTTGGCGATGGGCCACACTCAATAGCAGCAAATGCAGGGAGAGGGCAGGGGTTTGCGTGCCGGCTATTGCCACGGAGATGTTGCGGCGACGTCGTTTTACGTGGGGGCTCCAAAACGATAGAAGCGGCTATCCGGCGAAACCAAAAGGATTGAAGCCCTTCGTCTCATTTGAACGCAAAAGCGATCCACGGCTCCGTCCAATGACGCCGAACTATTGCATAAGGAGAAAACTTAGGCTCGGTCAGGTTGGCGCAGCCCTTGGCGTTGGGCGCGCGGGATGAACTAAAAATCGCGTGAGCAACAGAAAACCCCGCGAGGGGGGAGTTCGCGGGGTTCTCTCGCCGAGGAAGATGGGGTCAACCGTCGGCACTACCAGCCTCCACCGGAAGGGGGCCGCTTCGATAATTCCCTTCAAGCGGATTAGTTCCTTGGCCCGCCCGGTCGCGGCTGGGATATCCACAGGTGGTCGCTTTGCGCTTTTCGGCAGAGGACGGTGTCAGACCCGCGCAATATCGGCGGAAGCCGATCGTATGCAATTGAGCTGCAGACAGGGCGCAATAGCTGCCGCTGCGTTTGCCGCCTTCGCCTCCCGGAGGGAACGCGGTGTGTCGCCGAGCGCTAGCGTTGCGCCGCGAGTTGAGGAGGATGATGGATATCTGCGAACGCATGGAGGTCGTCGATGCGAACGATCAGCATGTCGGCATTGTCGAGAAAGTCGAAGGCGACCGTATCAAGCTCGTCAAGAGCAATGCTCTCGATCCCCGGCATCCTTTCATCGAGAAGAGCCAGATAGCCGACCACAACAAGGTCGGGCTCTCGCAGAAAATCTCTGCGATCACGACCCGAGCCTTTGTCTCTCCGGAGCGGTTCGAAGAGATCGTCGCCTAAAAGATAAAGTCATATCCTGGCAGGGGCGTGGCCGTTGAGGGGCCGAAAATCGGCAAAACGGGATGTCGTGGTACATATTGACCGGCTCACTGCGCCGGTAAGATTTCGTGAACCATCCTCACGCGAATCTTTTGAATCAATTGTCGTCAAGATTTGACTGAATCACCTGACGGTGCATGCTGCTCGGATGTTCAGGCATTGTCGACTGGCTCGGATGAGCGATGGTCACTTCTGTTTCGTGAAAGACTTGGGCCCGGTTAAGGGCGGCAAGGGCATGAAACATCACGAGGTCATTGTGGACCTCACGATTCGTGGTGTCTTCAAGCTGCTCAAGGCGGTGTTCGTCCGGCCTCCATCGTCCGAGCTCCACGAGACGCCCCGCTTTAGCCTCGGTACGCGCGAGCCGAACTGACGCGATCGGGAAGGCACGATCAAGCATAGTGAGATTCGTAGGGCCGGCGAATCGTACGGCGATGTTTCCACTATCCCGAATCGCCGGACGCAGTTGGGCTTTTTGAGGCACTGCAACCCCCGGTCGGTCGAAAGCGACGGTAAGTCGCGCGATTCGAGTAACATTGGCCGAAACCTGTGCCTCGCAAAGCACAGCCGGTAGGTGATATTCAACCGATTGTGACCGAGTAATTGCAAGTTCGGCAACGAATCAACTACGCCGCTAGTGGGGCTGGGGAAGCGGAGGGTAAAATGAGGGTCGCTTCCCTGGAGAACTTGTTAGTGCTGGCCACACTGGTGTCGGCCATCGTTGTCGTACTGTGGGGGATCAAAATCTATTGCGGCGTATGAACCGATAGCGGCTCGCGTTCATACGACATGGCCTCCGGTCGGGGTACGGAGGTTCGCAAGCGGACAAACAAAACCAAATCCAACCAAAACCAAGCGAACAGTCTTGATGGCGAGCATGGCGCCGGCGCATTCATGCGATTGATCGTGGAGTCACCGCGGCCGAATAGATGCGTGCGCATTCGTCCGCGATGAAGTCGTCATCTCTGGAGACAGGCCGCGCGGATGCGCGAAAGCGCACAGGATGTTCTGCTTTCAGCAAGGCGGGAATATCGGCCGCGGAATTGCCAATTCATCATCACATCTCGTGTGCGGAGCGAATGACGTTCCTCGCATCGGGAACAATTTGTCTCGGCAATGTGTACGAGACCGTCCGAGCCGCGTCTTGAAATGTTCAAAGTCTCGCCGGTCAACGCGTGAAGCGTGTCGAAAAGAAAATCTGACAAATGTTATTGACGCAGACTCCGACGCAGATCAGAAGAGAGACTCAGCAAAGCGTCCTCCTCCTCCTCCAGTAACTCATGAGTTTGGTATCGGTCCCCGCGTCGTTGCGCGATGGCCGCAGGAAAACTTTTGGGCAACATCTTGGCAATGCATTTTGGCTTTTATCTGATGATCGCAGCGCTCGTCATTATGGGCGCTGAGGTGGTTTACGCGCTCTATCAGTTGGCCAATTTCTTCCTTTGAACCGGCGCTGACACCCACACGCTTGCGCAGGCAAAAAAGGAAAACCCCGCGAAGCGTTTCGCGGGGTTTTTCAGCCGGCGGCGTGAGGGGATTTAAGGGCACCTGAGCCGCCAGCGTCTGTAAACTACAGGTTGAACCCGGAAAAAGCAACAGCGCCACCTCGGCGGAATATGTTCGCGAGGCAGCGCTGCGCTAATTACTGGGCCCTTAAATCCCCAGCCTCAATAGGTCGACGCTGAGGTGAAAAGGTTCAAGGCGGCTGGGAGGAAAATTCGGCCTCTCGGCCTCTTCGAAGGGTGGTCATTCCATGTGGACGAGCGTGGGCGTCGGCTGGCGTCCGTCATGATCGACAGTGATTTTAGTAAATTCGACGGCGCTTTCACCGCATCCTATAATCCTGTTTGCTTACGTTAAAACGGGATCTGCGTTGCCTGGAACTCAGGGTGCGTTAGGGCTCAGGACGAGAGAGTCCTGGTGTCCCTGTCATGGTTCCTTCGTTTCACACGGCCGACCGCCAAACCTTCCGACGCGTTGTGATCGTGGGGCTGATGTTTTGCGCGGCCTTCGTGGCCGTCAGCTTCTTTCTGCGGCCGCAGCCCGTGGAGAGCCGCGCCCTCGTGAAAGCCGACCGGCTGATCCGCACCGCAGGGACGGCGAAATCGGCCAATTGGAGCCTTTCGAGCGAAGTGGGGACCGGTTCGCGCCAAGACGACGCGTCAGAAAAAGAGATCAGAGCCTCCGTTCCGATTCAATCGGAGCGGAAAAGGCTCTGAGGCCAAATGGGGCATTGGCAGCGCTTCCCGCGGCTCCGCGGCCGGGTATAATCCCGCAGAAGACGAAGGGGGCGTCGGCATCCTTCATGAGAAACGGGCTCTATTCCATCCACATTCACATGCTCGACGGTGTCAGGGGCCGCGATAGTGGCGTGATCGTTTTACGCGACGGGCAACTAATCAGCGGCGGCCCGTATTTTTGGTCGATCGGATCTTACACCGTGGGCAATGGGACTTGGAAAGGGCAGCTTGCCACTAACCAGCATACCGATTTCCCGGATCCTCTGGTCCGTCCACTGTTCGGCAAGCAGGAAGTGACGAGCGGATTTTCGGGCACGTTTACCGACGACGAGTCCGAGGTGTTTGGTACGACGCTTGTCGGCGGCAACCGCAGCCTGAGTTTTCGAGCGACCCTGAAGAGGCTGGCGGACCTCTGAGCGGCAGACATGCCCCGTGAAGCGCACCGCTGTGGGCGAAAACAAAACCCCCGCCGGCGTCCGAAGATACCGACGAGGGTTTCATGCTCTTGCCTCTCCAACGGAGGCGTAACGTTGGCCTCACATCTTCGTTCCGGCGGTTCGCGAATTTTTTCGGCTGATTGAAATCGGTTCCCCTTCGGGGACGCCGGACGGACGGCGGTTCCGCGCGCAACCATCGACGGCGTGCCGCGTTATTCCAGCAGCCTGAGTGAAGGAGGAGTTTGCGCATGAAGAAGACTTTAGCAGTTCTGGGCACGGTCGCGGCGCTTGCAGCGACAACCGCTGCTGCGCCGGCACAGGCGCGCGGCATTGGACCGGGCCTCGCATTCGGTCTCGCCGCCGGCGCGTTGACCGCCGGCGCGATCGCCGCCAGCCACCCCTATTACGGGCCGGGCTACGGATATTACGGATACGGACCGCGATATTACGATGGCGGCCCGGGCTACGCCTATTACGGCGGCGGTCCGTACTATCGGCACCACTACTATCGCCATTACTGGTGAGGCAAAGACTTTCACCGGATGAGCAAAAGCCCGGAGCGCAAGCTCCGGGCTTTTTGTTGGACACTCGTGTTTCGCCGCGAGGTTTTAAGACCAGACCGATCGTGGTTGCGCCTGACCGACATTTCGCCAGGTGCGCCGGAAAAACTCGTCGCGCTCGCGCTGGAATTTTTCCTGCGTGGCTTTGAAACTTGCAACGCGCGCGGCGATTTCTTCGCGCTCCTTTGCAAGGCGTTCCTGTCGTTCCGTCAGGGCCATAACTAGCCTCCATTTGATTCGCGTCCCGCCTGCATATGAGGTTCGCGATTGAGGCACGATTTAGGAGAACGCCGCGCGAGGTTGTCGATTTGCCGCCGACAGCCGAGCAGGGCGAAAACTCCAAGGAGATTTCCCAGGCTGCCTGAGCGCCGACCAGGAACCCTCGATCTTTGCGGTTTCCGTGTCATCCGGACGAAATCCCGACTGGCCGTGCTATAGTCCCGCGGCCATTTTTGTTTTGGATCGTCGTTCATGATTGCAGCAGATTTGCACAGCGGCGTGGAATTGCTCGGCGAGATGATCGCCGAATCTTCCAGCATCGTTCCCTTCACGGGTGCCGGCATATCGACCGAGTGTGGAATTCCGGATTTTCGGTCTCCCGGCGGACTGTGGACCCGCAATCGTCCCATTCCCTTCGACGAATTCGTCGCCAGCCAGGACGCCCGTGACGAGTCATGGCGGCGGCGCTTCGCGATGGAGCCGACCTTTGCGGCGGCGAAACCGGGGCGAGGTCATCGCGCGCTTGCCTCGCTCTATCGTGCCGGCAAGGTGCCCGCGATCATCACGCAGAACATCGACAATCTGCATCAGGCATCGGGTTTCGCGTCCGACCACGTCGTCGAACTTCACGGCAACACGACCTATGCCCGCTGCATCGGATGCGGGCAGACCTATGATCTTTCATGGGTCAAGCAACGCTTCGATGAGAAGGGCGCGGCGCCTGATTGCACGGTGTGCGACGAGCCGGTGAAGACCGCTACGATATCATTCGGGCAGGCGATGCCGGAAGATGCCATGCAGCGTGCGACCGAACTCACGCAGCACTGCGATTTGTTTCTCGCGATCGGATCGTCGCTGGTGGTATGGCCGGCGGCAGGATTTCCGATGATGGCCAAGAATTGCGGCGCGCGTCTTGTGATCATCAATCGCGAGCCGACCGAGCAGGATGATCTCGCAGATCTCGTGATGCGGTACGATATTGGGGAAACGCTCGGCCCATTCGTCGGGAATTGACATGCACAACTGATTCGCGCATGTGCAAGCTGTTCATGATTCCGGCAATTTTGTTTTTTTTTGTATGCGAATGGGGCGGGAGTGTTATCTTTTGATTCGAGAGATTCGCTTTCGCTCCATCTTAAGTAGTCAGTGTTGTGCGAATGCGTTTGGGCACCGTCACAGGGATGGGTGGGCCACAAATTGATGTGTGAGGTCCGTGATTATGGGGTCGGACGGGTTTGAGTCCAAAAAGCTAGGGGGACCGGCACCAATCGGGACCTCGCCGAGCCGAATAGGCACAAGCGATTATACGGTCAGCGCGCCGCGCGATCCGGTTATCGACGCGATTTCGGGTCTTGGGGACACCGCCAATCTCGTCGAGATTTCCGGGGTCATCAAATGGTTCGACGCATCGAAAGGCTACGGCTTCATCGTGCCGGACAATGGATGGCCGGACGTGCTTCTGCACGTTACCGTGCTTAGGCGCGATGGCTACCAGACTGCGTATGAAGGCGCACGGCTCGTCTGCGAATGCGTGCAGCGCGCCAAAGGCTATCAGGCCTTCCGCATCCTCTCGATGGATGAATCCACAGCGATCCATCCGGCGCAGATGTTGCCGCCGCGTACGCATGTCACGGTTACGCCGACCAGCGGGCTGGAGCGAGCACAGGTCAAATGGTTCAACCGGCTGCGCGGCTTCGGCTTCCTGACCTGCGGTGAGGGGACGCCTGATATCTTCGTGCACATGGAGACCTTGCGCCGCTTCGGCATGACCGAGCTGCGTCCGGGCCAATATGTGCTCGTGAGATTTGGGCCAGGCTCCAAGGGCATGATGGCGGCCGAGATCCATCCGGAAACCGGTTCGCCTGGGCTCTCCTCGCACTAAGCCGGTGCCGCGCCACCTGGGGCCCAGTTGATCGGCTTCACGATGTCCTCGCCGCTTGGCGAGGGCCGAAAGGCGGGTTTTGCCTCGCCACCGCGCCTTGCTGCGGGCGCCCTGAGCGTGTATCGACATCACCATCCTGGGATATCGGGGTATAGCGCAGCCTGGTAGCGCGGCAGTTTTGGGTACTGCAGGTCGTTGGTTCGAATCCAGCTGCCCCGACCATTGAAATCAATAACTTAGCTCGAAAATTCGTCTTCCAATCTTCCCGGTTTTCCGATTGGGAAGACCGTGGGAAGACGAAAAACTTTCTGATGCGCCCGGCAATGACTGACGATGATATCGCACGCCGCAAAAAATCTGGCGTTCGAGCAAGCGGAAGGGATTCATCCACTTCCATCGCAATTGCAGCGCCGAAGTAACTCCTGAGCTACGTGCGTTGCTATGGCGAGACATCCGCAGCCCACTCATCGCCAATCGTCGAATGATCCTGGGCTATCGCCATGCCATCCCGAATGCAAAGCACATGACCAAAGCAATGGGATTTGAGGTCATTTGCCGCCCATCTCGGTCGTGACGGACGAAAGTTGCGCGCATCACTCAGTACGCACAACCCCATTCGTGGAGCGGTCAGCGTATCACCGCTGCCGGTTAGGGTCGCTGGTGCTTCAGTGGAGAAAAATGAGGCAGGCAAACTGTTAGTTTATATTTTGTCATATTTTAAGTCTAAAGTAATTGGCGTGGGTTTGGGGCGTGATCCTTGGCGGGTGACGCCATGCGTGCTCGTAACGGAAGAGACCGGAGAGCCTGGAAAGGGCGTTACTTTCTACGCGACCTGGCCGGCTTTGCCGCCATTGAACGCTTGCTCGCCAACGATGTCGGTGGCGAGCGGCTCCCCCCTGACGTTGTCGATCCAGATCCGCCCCCCGACGTCATTGCGCCAGACGAAGACGAGGCCGAGTGAGCGCGACCATGCCGGAGAATAAGCCGTCTGCTGGCTTCGGCATCGAAAAGAAAATCCCGCGCGCCCCAAGGGAAAGAGATCGGGCGGGGCTTGAGGCGTTGAACAGGGCGGTTGCGCCACGTCTCGAGAAGATCAGCCAGGACGTGCTGCGGGGTGATCTCGGTCATCCGCGAGTTGGTCGAGATCGGGGGCTGAAGGCTGCGAAGCAGCGATGTTCGGCGATATCGGCGCCTTGGCAAAATGTACCGCTGTTGGCAGGTGCACTCTGCTTTCCGGTCATAGAACAAATCCAGCGCTTGGGGACCGCTTGTATGGAGAAGCGCGGGACCGGAGCCCCGCGCCAATTCGCCAATTCAACGAAGACTAAAGCATGATCCGGAAAAGTGTATAGCAGTTTTCCCTCGCGACAAACGCGAAACGCGTTTGCGCGGAGACCATGCTCAATCAAAGAGCTAAAGCGCGATGATGTTCAACCTGATCTCACCACGCTTTAGTGAGAGCTGAACTCTCGCCTGGGTGCTTTAGCGTGCTTTCCAGCCTCATCGGAAATGGTGGTTGCCTCCTGTGGAGCGATCGTGCCCGCAGTGACTTGACGGACCACGTCTGCCTCCAGCGCTGCCAATTCCGACAAAGACATTTTTTCAATGTCCGCTACCGGATCATCCTTCCCCATTTGGTGGTTCCTTTTGCGTTTCCACACCTGTTCGGCCGATCTCAATGCCGGCATCAATCAGGCGTTGAAGGACGATCTCAGCCACTTCAGGCGGATTTGTGATCGTCGCCGGAAAGTCCTCGCTGTCGAAGCGATCAGCGAGGACGTGCTGCGCTGCGAGTTCGCTCATGGCTTGCTCTCGGCCAATTGCAAAGCATCGCGGAAACGACCTCGCACCGCGGCCGGCGCGGAACCTGCCGACCGTCGATCTCTTCGACAGCCGCGTTAGCGGCGATCATTGCCGAAAATGAAAATGATCCACCGCCAGTAGACAGGCACGGGCGGCGCAGCAGAAAAATCCCCGCCCTATCGATCGGAATCATAGGGCAGGGTTATCTGGAGTCGTTAGAGAGAGGTGGTAAGCGCCCGTCGTGACGGGCCCATCAACGCTGCACCGCCAAGCTTACACAGACCTTACAACGCAATCGATTCCATCAGGAATCCTGCTCGTGTGATCCAATTCACGTATGATACCCTCTGCCGAAGATACAACATGTCACCAGCGCTCGACATGGAGGGTTGCGATGACTGCGATCGCCCGGGCATTTCTCCGCGCATCGAAGATCCTAAGTCAAACGGATACAGAAACACTGAAGACCATCGCGATCTTTTGTGGCGTTGGTCTTCTTCTGTCTCTCCTTCTCGTCCTCCGCGGCGTTGATCTCAGTCCTGGATTTTTTTGATCGACGCTCGCAGATGGAAACCGACGCTCCAAAGCGCGATGGCATTCGGTTGAATAGTCATCGCGCTTTAATGTGCGAGCTACGCCTTCACATAGACCCAGGCGCTCTTTCCTGACTTCAGCGCGACCTCGATCCGCTTGTAGTCCGACACTTCGTATTTGTCGGCCGCCGCGAGTTCGGCCTCGGTGATCGCGAAAAGCGTGCCCGCAACCTCATCAGCCGGGTCGCCGGTCTCAACGACGATCGGATGGAATTTCAGGCCGCTCGTCGCCACGACATCGGGATCGGTGATTTCGAGCATGACGATTTTATAGCCGGGCAAGGTGTCTGGTTGGCCCGCGAGAAGCCGGCCGAACGATGCCATCTGTACCTCGGCCTGACGAAGCGTTCCGTAAGAGAAGAGCGAAACTGTCGCGTGATCCATCGTCCGTCACCGTCCTTGCAGCGTCTTGTCGTCGAGATGCGTCGACCCATTGCGTCGCATCTCGCACGCGCGGTCAAGCGCGGGCGGATCGAGCCGCCGCATCAACGAATCGCTTCCGCGCTTCCGAATGTGCTTGAGATCGCCTGCTCCTTCGCTCTGCTCGCACGGATCTAGCGGTATTCGCTTCTCGCGTGGCGCCGGCGTCCGCGTCGTTCACAGGATTTCAGGAGCGATATGAGGAGCACCCGGCAGCAATTAACCGAACATTAACCATGACTGAATCAGGGTGACATCGGGCACTGGGGGCGCGTTAGCCGGCTTATTTTGCCGGCCCAAAGCGATGGTGTTCATTATGGCTTTAGATCCCAACGAAGTGGTGACCCTGACCAACCATGGCACGATGCCGCTGCACTTGGCTGTCGAGAGGGCGATGATGCTGCCTTCCCCGCAGCGCGGCAATGCTTCGATTCTCAGGGGCAGCGAGCCTTCACTCCTCGATTTTCAGCTCATCAGGCACCTTGCGACGCGATGGGACGGCACGCCGCGTCCGCTCGACGATGCGGAAATGGCCACCGGCGCGTTCTATCTGAAACAAGCGGGGATGATGATCTCGCTTCCGACTGAGGACCGATCCACGGCCTCTGCTGACTTCGGAAGCGAGGATCCATCTCCGCATGTGGTGGGACCACACAGCGGCGAGATCGCGGGCGGCGTACCGCGCTTTCGCCAGTTTTCGACGTGGACCACCTTGGGCGACGTCTTCTGCTGTTCGCCATGACAAGTGGTCAAGGCGACCGGTCGATCGTGAAAGCGCGGACGATCGCGCCTTTCACACGAACGAAATCGCCTCGGCGCTTTCCAGGATGCGCTTGAGTTCGGACAGTGCGTTGTCGAGGATGTCGTCGCTTGCGGGATGACCGAGGCACAGGCGGATGCCGAGCGTGCCCCGGTCGACCTGCTGCAATGCGCCGGGCGGCGCGATTGTGATGCCGGCTTGCGCGGCCTGCGTCACCAAAGCGATCAGCGTGCGGCCGGCCGGAATCGGCAGCCAGCGGTGAAATCCCGCCGTGCCCGGCATTGGCGTCAACCAGGTGCCGAGCAGGCGATCGGCGATTGCATTGCGCCGCGCGGCGGCGGCGCGCTTCAGATGCACTTGGCGCATCAAGTCGCCGCTGTGCAGCAGTCGCGCGACCACTTCGGCCATGATCGGTGAGGCCATCCAGCCGGTCGCGCGTACCGCGTTGATGGAGCGGTCGCGGAATTGCTCCGGCACGATCATCGCACCGATCCGCAATCCCGGTGCGAGGCATTTCGCGAAGCTCGTGACGTAGAAGCTGCGATCCGGAATAAGCGCCGATACCGGCGTGGGCGGCGTGGCGAACAGAAAGGCGTAGACGTCGTCTTCGAGCAGATAAGCGTCGTGCCTGGCGACGACGTCTGCGATCTCCTGTCGCCGTTCTGGCGTCATCACCGTACCTGTCGGCGTCTGCAGGCTCGGGGTCGCGAACAGCACGCGCGCGCCGGTATCGGAGAATGCGCGGTCGAGCGCGTCGGGGAGAAGACCATCCGTGTCGCCGTCGACACCGTGGAGCCGGTATCCGTTCTGCGCCGACAGCGCGATCATACCGGAATAGGTGAAGCGCTCGGTGAGCACCATCGCCTTCGGCTGCCGCCACCATGTTCAGCGCGATCGACAGCGCGTGCTGGCCGCCATGGGTAATGAAGAGGTTGGCGACGTCGACCTTGATCCCGAAGGCGCGGAGCCAGTCCGCCACGATCTCGCGATGCGAGGGCAGGCCCTGATGCGGCAGATAGCCGAGCAGGGGGCTCAAGGCGCCGTCGGCCAATATCTCCGACAGAACCGACGCGATCAACTCGTCCTCGTCCGTCGCGGGCGGGACGTTGAGCGCGAGATTGATTGTTGATTGCGCGCTGCCTGTCGTGTTGGCGGGCGGCCGCGGGCGCTGCACGAAGGTGCCGCGGCCGACTTCGCCGGAGATCAGGCCGCGTGCCTCGGCTTCCGCATAGGCGCGCGATACCGTGCCGACGCTCAGGCCCAGCTGATTGGCCATGTCGCGCTGAGGCAGCAGCCGCGTGCCGGGCTTCAGCACGCCGGTCCGCACATCATTCTCCAGCGCCTGGACGAAGGCGAGGTAGCGCGGCCCCTCGGTGTCGGCCAGGACAGGAAACCAATCATCGGAAGCGGTGATTTGCGACACGGGACGCGGGCTCTTCGGTTGTTCCGGCGTCAATTAGTACAATTTGAGAATTGATGCAATATGTGACAGATGAATCCGTCCCTCGCTTCGACTGATTTCGCAGGTGGGAAGCAAAAATGATCGTGATTTCGTGTGTTTTAGCCCGCGAGCGACCGATTGTTACAGTTCATTCAGGCAATCAAGATCGATTGAACTATTATAAGTTTGACATTTGTCATCCCTTGCTTTTTATCGTCCGAGCAAGGGAGCGATGCGCGTGATCTACGAAATCCGAATTTACGAAGCCGTCGATGGCAAGGCCGACGCCATGAAGGCGCGGTTCAAGAACGAAGTCGTCAAACGATTTCCGGCTCATGGCATCGAGTTGCTGGGCGTCTTTGAATCGGAAGCCGAGCAATCGCGGTTGACCTATCTCACGCGATTCAAATCCGAGGACGATCGCGGCAAGGCTTGGGCCGCCTTCGGTGCCGATCCGGACTGGCGCGCGGTGAAGGCCGCGACCGAAGTGGACGGGCCGCTGCTGAAGAGCCAGACGGTATCGGTGCTGTCGCCGGCGGTCGCCGGTCTGCTGCTCGGATAGCGGCCTCGAGAGATCGTATATGAAGCCCGCGCCCTTCGACTATGTCAGGCCCGCCTCGCTCGCTGAAGCCTGCGAGGTACTGGCGGGTGACGAAGATGCGCGCATCATTGCGGGCGGCCAGACTCTCATTCCGATGCTGGCGATGCGACTGGCCCGTCCCGCCGGCTTGTCGACATTCTGCGCCTCAATGAATTGCGTGGCATCCGTTCGGATGACGACGCCATCGTCATCGGCGCGGTGACGCGTCAAGTCGAGGTCGAGCGCAGCGAGATCGTTCGGCGGGGGCTACCGCTGTTGCTCAAGGCGTTGCCCTGGGTGGGGCATCCGCCGACGCGCAACCGTGGCACGGTCGGCGGCTCGATTGCCAATGCCGATCCGTCGGCGGAAATTCCGCTGGTCGCGGTGACGCTGGGCGCCGAGATCGAAATCGCCAATCCCTCCGGTCGCATGGGCATGCCGGCCGACGAGTTCTTCATCGGGCCGATGCTGACATCGGTGATGCCCGGTGATTGCGTCACCGCGATCCGCTTTCCTGTCTGGGCGCATCCGCGCGTCGGAACCGGCTTTCACGAGGTCAGCGCGAGGCAATCGGATTTCGCGTTCGTGGCAGCCGCCGCGCAGGTTGCGATCGATGATGCAGGGCGATGCATCGACGCAACGCTCGGGATCGGCGGCGTCGGCGACCGCGCGCTGCGGATCGACGTCACGGCTTTGGTCGGCAAGGAGGTTGCCCAGGTCTCCATTTCGGATGTCGTCCGTGCCGGGACTGCGGATCTCGAAGCGAGCTCCGACCTGCATGCGACGGCGGATTATCGCCGCCGCGTCGCGGCTGTGCTGGGAGCACGTGCGCTGGAGGATGCCTTCGCGGACGCGCGAAGCGGCAACGGGGCCGTCCAATGAAGGTGAAACTCAACGTCAACGGGCGCGTGCGGGAGGCCGATGTCGAGCCGCGCAAGACGCTGCTCGATACGCTGCGCGAGGATCTCATGCTGGTCGGTAGCCATGCCGGCTGCGAGCACGGCGTGTGCGGCGCCTGTACCGTACTGATCGACGGCGAGCCGTCCCGGGCCTGCCTGATGTTCGCCGTGCAGGCCGACGGCTACGAGATCACGACCATCGAGGGTCTCGCGGCGGCGCCGGGCGAATTGAGCATCGTGCAGGATGCGTTTTGCGAGACCCATGGCTTGCAGTGCGGCTATTGCACGCCGGGAATGATCCTGACCGCGCATGCTTTGCTGACGCGAAACGATGCGCCGTCACGCGACGATATCGTAGAGGCGATCTCGGGCAATATCTGCCGTTGCACCGGCTATGGGCAGATCGTCGAGGCGGTCGAATTCGCCGCCGATCGGCTGCGCAAGACCAACGCGCCGCGCGAACCGCAGCGAGCGCCGGCCGACGAGGTCGGGAACGCCGATGCATCTGAAAAGGGTGTCCTGGAAGGTGCTCCCATCCATGGACCAGGTGGAGGCCGCTCGTGAGCCCGACGACGCCTCTGAAATTCGTCTCCTCCAATCGCAGGGTGCGCGAAGATCGTCGCTTCGTCGCGGGTCACGGCCGTTTTGTCGCGGATATCGCGTTGGAAGACCTGCTGCATGTCGCGCTGGTGCCCTCGCAGCATCCGGCGGCGCGGATTGTTTCGATCAATGCGATCGAGGCGATGAAGATGCCAGGCGTCCATTACGTGCTGACCGGCGAGGAACTCGTCAACGCGACCGAACCGCTGATGAACGGGCTGGATACGCCGCATGTGCGGCGGTTTCCGCTCGCCGTCGGGCAGGTGCGCTATGCCGGCGAATGGGTGGTCGCGGTCGCAGCCGAGACCCGCGCGCAGGCCGAGGACGCGGCGGAGAAGGTGCGGATCGAATACGAGCCGCTGCCTTACGTGATCGATTCCGAGGAGGCGCTCGACCCGTCAAGCCCGCCGGTCCACGCCGCGCACGGCAGCAACCTGCTGCTCGACAAGACCTTCGTCTGGGGTGAGGTCGAGAAGCACTTTGCCGAAAGCCCGCGGCATTTGTCGTTCCGCGTGGTCTGGGGCCGCAGCTCGACGGTGCCGATCGAGACCTTCGGCGTCGCCGCCAAGTGGGATCCGTGGCGGGAGATGCTCGACGTCTGGGCCTCGATCCAGATGCCGAAATATTCCGACCAGATCGCGCGCTCGCTGCGCATCCCCCTGAATTGTGTGCGGGTGCATCAGGACGTCGATGTCGGCGGCAGCTATGGCGTCAAGCGCGGCATCAAGCAGACCGTGATCGTCGCGCATCTGGCGCGCCTGCTTGGCCGGCCGGTCCGCCTGATCGAGGATCGCCTCGACAACATGCGGGCAGGCGACGCGCATGGGCCGGACCGGATTTTCGACGTCGAGGTCGCCTTCAACGACGACGGCATCGTCAAGTCGATGAAGATGCGCGCGCTCGACAATGTCGGCGCCTATGCCGGCCGTTCGCCGTTCCAGCTCGGCAAGCCGATCGGCGCCATCGTCGGCCCCTACAAGATCGAGAGCGTGCAATATCGCGCCGTCGCGGTGACCTCGAACAAGGCGGCGCAGGAAGCGGTGCGCGGCTTCGGCCAGGCGCCGACCAATTATGCAATCGAGACCGCGATCGACAAGGTCGCCGCCGCGGTCGGGCTCGATCGCATCGAAGTGCGCCGCCGCAACTTCATCCGCAGCGACGAGTTTCCCTATCTCATTCCGAGCGGCACCCGCTACGACAGCGGCGACTACCACACGGTTGTCGCGAAGGTGCTCAAGCATGCCGACTATGAAGCGCTGGTGCGGGAGCGCGACGCGTTGCGCGCGGCCGGCCAATGCGCCGGCATCGGCATCGCGGCCTGCCTCGAACCGAGCGGCGGCAACTCCTCGTTCGAACCGCTGCTCAACGAGAAGAACACCACCACGACCTGGATGGACTCCTGCCGTATCAATGTCGACGGCCTCGGCTTTGTGACCGCGACCATCCACACGACGTCGTCGGGGCAGGGCCATGAGACGCTCGCCGCGACCGTGATCGGCGAGGTACTCGAAATTGATCCGGATCATGATCCGGATCGTGCGCCCGGACACGCTGAGCAGCCTGCCGTCGAACTCGCCGGTCGGAAGCCGCATGGCGATCATGCTGGGTGGCGCCGCCTTCCATGCCGCGCAGAAGCTGAAAGCCAAGATCGTGCGGCTCGCCGCGCATCAGTTCGGATGCGCCGAGAACGACGTCAGCTATGAGAGCGGCACCGTCTCGCATGCCGCCTCGAAGAAGAAGCTGACCTGGGTCGAGCACGTCACCATCGCGCACCGCAATTTCCATCTCTTGCCCGAAGGCATGGAGCCCGGGCTCGAGGTCACGCATGTGATGCAGGTGCCGACCGGCACCAAACTGCCGGAGAACGGCCGGGTGCAGATGTATCCGTGCCATTCCTTCGAGTTTCACCTGGTGCTGATCAGCGTTCGATCCCGAGATCGGCAAGCCGCATATCCGCCGCTACGTGATCGGCCATGATTGCGGGACCGTCATCAACCCGCACATCGTCAAGGGCATGACGCTCGGCGGCATCGCGCACGGCATCGGCGCCGCGCTTTTGGAAGAGTTCGTCTATGACAGCGAAGGCCAGATGCTGACGCAGAGCTTCATGGACTATCTGTTGCCGTCGTCGCACGAAGTGCCGCATGTCGAGATCGTGCATCATTGCACGCCGTCGCCGTTCACGGTGTTCGGCCAGAAAGGATCGGGCGAGAGCGGCTATCTGGGATCGCCAGCAGCGATCTCCGGCGCCATCAACGACGCGGTCTCGTCGCTCGGAATTTCCTTTGCCAAGCTTCCGATCCGGATTGCGGCGATCAGCGATGCCATCGCGGCCGCCAAGGAAGCGAAGAAGCAAGCAAAGTAGGAAGCGAAGGAAGAAAGGGTCTTAAAATGATCATCGACTGTCACGCCCATCTCGTTCCCCCCTCGCTTCTTGACGCCATCCGGGCCGCTAAAGCGAATTTTCCGTCCGTGAAACTGATCGAGGAGGGCGGCAGCCTCGGCTTTGCCTTCGCCGGCAACAAGCCGACCCGGCCGGTGTCGAAGCCGCTGAGCGACATCACGGCGCGCCTGCAATGGCTCGACACCAACAAGATCGAGCGCCAGGTGGTCGGCGGCTGGCTCGATATGTTCGCCTACGAGATTCCGGCCGAGGAAGGCATTCGCTGGTCACGACTGATCAACACGCATCTCGGCAAGATCGCCAAGGAGCAGCCGCGCTTCATTCCGCTGGCGACCGTGCCGCTGCAGGATGGCGCGCGCGCCGCCGAAGTGCTGAAGGAAGCCCATGCGGACGGCTTCAAGGGCGCGATGATCGGCACCCAGCCGAAGGGCAAGGGCGGCGTGCTGGATGATCCGTCGCTGCTGCCGTTCTGGGAAGCGGCCAACAGCCTCGGCTCGATCATCTTCATCCATCCGGTGTTCGAGAGCGGCGACGACCGCGTGCACGACTACGGCATGGCCAATGCGGTCGGGCGGATCACCGATACGCTGATCGCGATGTCGCGTCTGATCTATGCCGGCCATGTCACGCGCTACAGCAACATGAAGATCGTCGCCGGTATCGGCGGCGCGGCGCTGCCTTACGTGATCGGCCGGCTGCGGCGCAATTATTCGCTCGACAAGGACAAGCTCGGCGATCCCGACGCTGCGCTGGCCGCGATGTACTACGACACGATCGTGCAGGACACGCGCGCACTGCGCTATCTCGCCGACGTCGTCGGCGCCGACCGCATCATGATGGGATCGGACATGCCGTTCCCGATCGGCGATCTGGCACCCCTCAAGATCGTGCAGGAGACGTCGTTCACCGACGCCGAGCGCGCCAGCATCAATGGCGGGCTCGTCCAGAAGCTGTTCGAACTGTGAGGCGACACGTGAAGCTCGATATCGGCGGCAATGAAGCGATCCCGGCCTCGGTCGAGGCGCTCTGGGTCGCGCTCAACGATCCCAAGGTGCTGACGCGCTGCGTTCCCGGCTGCAAGACCATGACCGAGATCGCGCCGGACGCATACAAGGTCGACATGCAGCTGCGGGTTGCGGCTGTCGGCGGCTCGTTCGAAGGCGAGATATCGCTGTCGGACAAGCAGGCGCCGAAGACCTGCAACATAAAGGTTTCGGGCGCAGGCACGCTTGGCCACGGCAACGGCACGGCGCGGTTCGAGATCGAGCCGGATGGAGAAAATGGTGCGAAGCTTGTCTACAAGGGGACGGGCGAGATCGGCGGCCTTGTGGCTGGCGTCGGCCAGCGAATTCTGGCCAGCGTCTCCAAACATCTGATCGGGCGCTTCTTCGTCGCGCTGCGCAAGGAATTCGAACAACCGATAAGCGGTGCGGCGGGATGAAATGACGCATCGCGTTGTTAAGTGCTGCGGGGAATAAGGCAGGCACGACGGGCGCGATGATGATTGTACGGGAGGACGTATAGTGAAAAGAGTATCGATCGGTTTGGGCGTGTTGATGGCGGCGACGATGCTCTCGCCGGCGTCCGCGCAAGACCTGAAGAAATTGTCGATCGTGGTTTTCGGCGCGCCCTCGCTCGGCGCCTTCCTGCCGCCCGTTATCAAGGCGCAGAAGCTTGATGAGAAGAACGGCCTGTCGATCACCTTCGAGGAGCGCACGCCGGACGCCTACACCGCGCAGTTCAATTCCGGTGAATTCCAGCTTGGCGGCAGCGCAGCGCTCCTGACCGTCGGTCTCGCCGATGTCCGCGGCGTCAAGGTCACCTATCTGTTCAATCTGTTCGACTTCTGGGGCACGGTCGTCACCTCGCGTCCCGAGGTCACCTCGATCAAGGACATCGAAGGCAAGGATCTCGCCGCGGCCAAGGGCACCACCAACTACGTGATGTTCGACTGGTTCGCGCGCCAACTCGGCGCGGACACGGCCAAGTTCTCCGTGGTCAATACTGCGACACCGGGTCTCGTCGGCTACGCGCTGGCCGACCGCGCCACCGCGGTTCAGCTCTGGGAGCCGGCCTACACGACGCTCCGCACCAAGAAGCCCGGCATCAAGATGCTCGACCTCAAGATCGAGGAGAGCTGGCAGAAGGCGACCGGCAGCAAGAACATTCCCTATCTCGGCGTCGCTGCGCATATCGATTGGGCCGAGAAGAACAAAGACCTGATCCCCAAGCTCTACGCCGCCTACAAGGAAGCGGGCGAATGGACCGCGGCGCATCCGGACGAAGCCGCCAAATTGATCATGACCAAGGGCAACGACGAAGATCGCAAGGCCGTTGCCGAACTGATCCGCGCCAACGACCGGTTGGGCATGAACATCCGCAGCGCGGCCGAGATCAGCAAGGAGATCAAGTCGGTCTATGACGCCGGAAAGTCGATCGCGTTCCTGCCGTCGCTTCCAGCCGACGCGACCATTTACAGCGGACCGATGAAGTGACGATACCGCAGGCCGAGACGTCATTGGGTGCAGCGACCTGGAGCGTAGGCGGCCTCGGCCGGCGCGTGCTCTCTTACGTGTTGCCGTTCGCAGTGGTGGCCGGCTGCTGGCAGATCGCCGCGCAATTCTTCCCGCCATTCCTGTTTCCATCACTGGTCGACGTGTTCAAGCGCTGCGTCGACATTTTCTTCAGCTGGAGCCAGTTCAGCGACGTGCTCGCAACCGTCGGGCGCATTCTGGCGGGCCTTGCGGGCGCTTTCATCATCGGCGCGGCGTTTGCGGTGATGATGGCGCGCTCGCGGGCGGTGAACGATTTCCTCTCGCCGATCCTGACGCTGTTTCAGGGCATTCCCGCGCTATCCTGGGTCGTGTTCGCGATCATCTGGTTTCATGGCATCGAGCCGCGCATCTTCTTCATCATGGTCATGACGACGCTGCCGGCCTTCACGTTCCAGGTCCTGAGCGCGCTGCAGGCGATGTCGCGCGATCTCATGGAGATGGTGATGAGCTTTCGCCCGACCCGCGCGAAGCTATTCCGCACCATGATCATCCCGGCGATCCTGCCGGACATCCTGACCGCGTGGAAGGTCAATCTGGGCAATGCGTCGCGCGTCGTCGTGGTCGCCGAACTGGTCGGCGCGACCGGTGGCGTCGGCTATGAACTGCTGCAGCAGCAGCAGGTGTTCGACATGGCCGGCGCGCTGGCCTGGACGCTGCAACTCGTGTTCTTCGTGCTGATCGCGCAAGCCGTTCTGACCCTGATCGAGAGCGTCGCGTTCCGCTATCGCGCGGTCTCGGAGCGCACGCTATGACCGCGACAGCCCCGATCATCAGCCTCGAGCAGGTCTCGAAGTCCTTCACCAAGAACCGCGCGGCGCCGGCCTATGTCGCGGTGGACCGCCTGGACCTTCAGGTCGGGCAGGGGCAGTTGCTTGCGCTGCTCGGCAAGACCGGCTGCGGCAAGTCGACGATCTTCAACATGATCGCGGGCCTGACCGAGCCGACGTCAGGCACGGTTATGGTCGACGGACGCAATCCCTTCAGCGACTTCAATTCCTTCCGCGGCAAGATCGCGATCGTGTTCCAGAACGATCGCCTGCTGCCCTGGCGCACTGCCGTGCAGAATGTCGAGCTTGGGCTTGAAATGCTCGACGTGCCCGTGAAGCAGCGGAAGGACACCGCGATGCACTGGCTCGGTCGGCTCGGCCTGCGCGGCCATGAGAACGACTATCCGCACGCGCTGTCCGGCGGCATGCGTCAGCGCGTGTCGATCGCGCGGGCCTTTGCGACCGACGCCAACATCCTGCTCTGCGACGAGCCGTTCTCCGCGCTCGACGAGATGACCGCGCGGACGCTGCGGGCCGAATTCGTTCGGCTGGTCAAGGAAAACGGCAAGACGGCGGTGTTCGTGACCCATTCGATCAACGAGGCGCTGGAGATCGGCGACCGGATCGTGGTGCTGAAGCGGCCCGCCAACATTGCGGTCGATCTGCCGCTGACGGCAGCAACGGACAGCGCCGAGAAGGAAGCGATCCGGCATCAAATTCAAAGCGTGCTGGCGGCATAGACCGCGGCCGTCAATTGGGAGGACTACGATGCGAACCGCACTCGTTGCGGCCGTAGCGGCCTTGTGCGTGCTCGGCGCGAGCCCATCACGGGCGCAGGACTGGCCGACGCGGGCGCTCACCATGATTAATCCGTTCGCTGCCGGCGGCCCTAACGATGTGCCGGCGCGATTGTTCGCGCAGCGGATGGGAGAGATCCTGGGGCAATCCGTGATCGTCGAGAATGTCGGCGGCGCCGGGGGCATGAACGGCGCCGACCGCGTCGCGAAGGCCCAGCCCGACGGCTACACCTTCCTGCTCGGCACGGTCGGGACCCAGGCCCAGAACCAGGCGCTCTATAAGAAACCGGCCTACGACTCGACCAGGGATTTCGCGAGCGTCGGGCTGTTTCTGGAAGCCCCTCTGGTGCTGGTGGTCCGCAAGGACCTTCCTGTCAACTCGATGCAGGAGTTCGTTGCCTACGCCAAGGCGAACGCCGACAAGATGCAGTTTGCCTCGGCCGGAACCGGTTCGGCCATCCATCTCGGCTGCGCGCTGATGAACTCGGTGATGGGGCTGACCATCACCCATATTCCCTATCGCGGCTCCAATCCCGCGATGCAGGACCTCGCCAGCGGCCGGGTCGACTATCTCTGCGACATCGTCACGACGGCCAAGCCGCAGATCGACGGCGGGACGGTGAAGGCGATTGCGGTGCTCAATGATGTCCGCTCGGCCGCGCTGCCGGACGTTCCGACCGCGATGGAGCAGGGGTTCGATGTGAAGGCCTACACCTGGAACGCCTTCCTGCTGCCCAAGGGCACGCCGGAACCGATCGTGGCGAAGCTCAACCATGCCATGGTCGAGACGATGAAGACGCCCGCGGTCAGGGAAAAACTCGATGCGGTCGGCCTCAAGCTGGTGTCCGAGGAGCGAGCGACGCCAGCCTATCTCGATCAATTCATCCGGAGCGAAATCGACAAATGGGCGGTGCTGATCAAGGCAACCGGCATCAGCATCGAATGAGCGCGGCTTAAGCGGCAGTCACTTCCTCTGCTTTTGGTACCGCTGAGGGGACCGGCACGGGTTCAGCCGTAGCCTCGCGCACCCGCCGCTTGACCGACAGGCTGACCACGCGGGAGCGCTGTGCGAGGCGTTCGGTCGAAGCGCAGACTGGACACCGGTAGGTGCCGATTTCGTAGCGGTGTGGCGCCGGGGTAACCGCCACCAGCTCACGTCGCACCCCGCATTTGAGGCAGTTCGGTGCCATCTTCGATCCCCCGCGACTCACATGACTCGTCCAATGATTCGCTTTTGGAATCTTAAGACGATGACCCATCCAAATGGTTAACGTCGTATCGAAGCCGGAACTGGCTCGTCGTGCCGCGGCCGTTCCCTCGGAGGCGTGGAACCAGTTCAGCCCGGCTTGCGTTGCAGCAAGCAAAGAGGGGCGGGGTTTTCATGGATGACACATTGACGCCGTCAGCGGACGCTCTGACCAGGGCTGCGCTCGGGCTGCGCCGCTCGAACATCACCGAAGGCAGGCCACTTCCGCTGGGGGCGACCTGGGACGGCTTGGGCGTCAATTTCGCGCTGTTCTCAGCTCACGCGACCAAGGTGGAACTCTGTCTGTTCGATGACAGCGGCGAAACCGAGCTCGAGCGGATCGAGCTTCCCGAATATACCGACGAAGTCTGGCACGGCTATCTGCCGATGGCGCGTCCCGGCACCGTCTATGGCTATCGCGTCCACGGCCCCTACGAGCCCGATGCGGGCCATCGCTTCAATCATAACAAGCTCCTGATCGATCCCTATGCCAGGCAACTGGTCGGCCAACTGCGCTGGGGACCGGAGCTGTTCGGCTATCGTCTCGACCATCCCGACAAGGACAAGTCCTTCGACGAGCGCGACAGTGCGCCGTTGATGCAGAAATGCCGGGTGATCGATCCCGCCTTCACCTGGGGAGCCGCGCGCAAGCCGGAGATCCCCTGGGAGCGCACGATTACCTACGAGATGCACGTCAAGGGCTTCACCAGGTTGCACCCGCTGGTCCCGGAAGCCGATCGCGGCACCTTTGCCGGCCTCGCCAACCCGAACATCCCGGCCTATCTGCGCTCGCTTGGCGTCACCAGCGCCGAGCTCCTGCCGATCCATGCCTTCGTCGACGACAGCTATCTCGTCGACAAGGGACTGCGCAACTACTGGGGCTACAATTCGATCGCCTTCTTTGCGCCCGAGCCGCGCTATCTGCGCGCGCCGGTCGCGACCGAGTTCAAGGCCATGGTCAATCAATTCCACGCCCATGGCATCGAGGTCATCCTCGACGTGGTCTACAACCACACCGCCGAGGGCAACGAGTTGGGGCCCACGCTGTCGTTCAAAGGCATCGACAACGCGAGCTACTATCGGCTGCTGCCTGATCAGAAGCGCTACTACATCAATGACACCGGCACCGGCAACACGGTGAACCTGTCGCACCAGCGGGTGCTGCAGATGGTCGCGGACTCTCTTCGCTACTGGGCGACGGAGATGCGGGTCGATGGATTCCGTTTCGACCTGGCCACCATCCTCGCGCGGGAGCCTTACGGCTTCGATGAGGGCGGCGGCTTCCTCGATGCCTGCCGGCAGGATCCCGTGCTGTCGAGCGTGAAGCTGATCGCCGAGCCCTGGGACATCGGGCCGGGCGGCTATCAGGTTGGCCAGTTTCCGCCCGGCTGGGCGGAATGGAACGACAAATTCCGCGACACCGTGCGCGCCTTCTGGAAAGGCGACGCCGGCGTGCTGCCCGATTTCGCCAAGCGGATTACCGGCTCCGGCGACCTCTTCAACAAGCGTGGCCGCAAGCCCTGGGCCAGCGTCAATTTCGTCACCGCGCATGACGGGTTCAATCTCAACGACCTCGTCTCCTACGACGACAAGCACAACGAGGCGAACGGCGAGGACAATCGCGACGGCCATTCCAACAACCATTCCTGGAATCATGGCGTGGAGGGGCCGACCGACAACGCCGAGATCATTGCGCTGCGCGAGCGGCAGAAGCGCAACCTGCTCGCGACGATGCTGTTGTCCCACGGCACGCCGATGCTGCTGGCAGGCGACGAGTTCGGCCACACCCAGAACGGCAACAACAACGCCTATGCCCAGGACAACGAGATCAGCTGGCTGAACTGGTTGGGCATCACGGGCCAGGGCAGGAGCCTGCGCGAGTTCACGCGCAAGCTGATTGCAGCGCGCAAGGCCTTTCCAATCCTGTACCGCAGCCGCTTCGTGGTCGGCTCCCAGAATGAGGAGCTCGATGTCAAGGACGCGACCTGGCTCTCGCCATCCGGGCAGGAAATGACGGTCGAGCAATGGCAGGATGCCAACGCACGCTGTTTCGGCATGGTCCTGGATGGCCGCGCACAGGAGAGCGGCATCAAGCGGCGGGGATCGGACGCAACCCTGCTGCTCGTCTACAATGCACATTACGACGTGGTGAATTTCACGCTGCCGGCGGTAGCCGAAGGTAAAACCTGGCTCGGCCTGATCGACACCAACCAGCCGGAGACGCAGCTTGGTGTCTTTCCGTTCGGCCACGTCTACGCGGTTACGGGCCACTCATTGCTCGCCTTCGGCCTCTCTACTGAGGAAAACACCGCAAGGCGCCTGCGCCATAGCGTCGATACCATCCTGGACGTGACTGAAACGCCGCTCGCCTGAACAAGGCGGCCGACACCGTCACTTCGGACCTCTCAGCCCGGGCGACGACAGCCACCGGTCGATCTTGGCTGCGGTCTCGTTTTCGAGCGCCTGCTGCGCCAGCCGGTCGCGATCCGCGCCCGGCGGCATCTGGCTGGCGGCCTCCCGCGCCTGTGCGGCGAATTGCTTCAGCCGATCCTGAAACGACAAAGCCGGTCGTTTTCGGTTACGTGTCCGCTTCATTGGCAATCTCCAGGCCGGACGCTGGCACCGCTTGGGCCGCGGAGTCCTTAACTTTTGTTGGAACTGGTGCGAGTGAAGGAGGTTTTTGCCTGGACACGGCAATTTGAGCCCGAATTCCAGAAAAGACCGGCATGCTAAGCTTTGGGGAAGAGCAGATGATGTCGAATGCGACCCTGGACTCCCTGATACGGCGGCTGCGGACGACGTCAGCGATTGATGATGAGGATGTCGAGGTGATCGGCACGCTGCCGATGGACCTCAGGACTCTTGGGCCCAACCAGCACGTCGTCCGGGACGGGGAGAGGTCCACCGCGTGCTGCCTGCTGGCAGAGGGATTCTGCGTCCGCTCGAAGAGCACGTGGGAAGGGCGGCGGCAGATCCTGTCCATCCACATCCCCGGAGAAATCCCGGACCTGCAGAGCCTTTATCTGCATGTGATGGATCATGACCTTGTGACGCTGACGGAATCTCGTGTCGGCTACATCCCGCACACGGCGCTACAGGACATGGTTCGCCAGAGGCCCAATGTCGCGGCGGTGCTATGGCGGGACACTCTGATCGACGCGGCAATGTTCCGCGAATGGATCGTCAATGTCGGCCAGCGGCCGGCGACCAGCCGGCTCGCGCATATCGTGGTCGAGCTGCGGGCGCGCCTGAAGGTCATTGGCCGCAGCGATGGCAGCCGCATCGAGATGCCGCTGACGCAGGAGCAGATCGGCGAAGCGATGGGGATCACTCCGATCCACGCCAATCGGATTATCAAGCAATTGCGCGAGGAGGGCGTGCTCGAATTTCACCGCGGTCATGTAACGGTGCTGGACGAGGGCAAGCTGGAGGAACTCGCCCACTTCGACGACCGTTATCTTCATTTGAAACCTTCGCTTTAGGGGGACAAATGCCGCGGTATCATTTTCACATCCGGGAAAACGGCCGCCTCATTCGCGACGAGGAGGGACAGGAGTTTCCAGACAAAGACGCTGTCCGAAGAGAGGCGGTGGAAACGGGCGCTTCCATCGCACGAGATGTCTTCATGAACGGAAGCGCGAGGCTTGTCGTGGTCGATGTGCACGAGGAGAACCGGACCTGCCTGAAAGTCTCGATCTCCCTCTGTGTTGAAGAATGATGACGCACGGCGGCGCAAATGCCGCGTGGGACATTAGGAACCATCCTCACGAAGCCGTGTTGCTTTCCGCACAACACCAACCAGCGGAGCCACTCATGGCAGAGAAAGACCTCAACGATTTGTTTCTCGATACTCTGAAGGACATCTATTACGCCGAGAAGCAAATCTACAAATCATTGCCGAAGATGGCGAAGGCCGCGAATTCAGATCAGCTTCGCCAAGCCTTCGAGAAACATCACCAGGAGACCGAAGGCCAGATCGAACGGCTGGAGCAGATCTTCGAGCTGATCGACAAGCCCGCGCGCGGCAAGAAGTGCGATGCGATCGAGGGCATTCTGGACGAAGGCAAGGAGATCATGGACGAATACAAGGGCGCTCCGGCGCTCGATGCGGGTCTGCTCGCCGCGGCCCAGGCGGTCGAGCACTACGAGATTTCCCGCTATGGCACACTCAAGGCGTGGGCAACAAAGCTCGGCAACAAGGAGGCCGTCAAACTGCTCGACGCGAACTCTGTCCGAGGAGAAGAAGACCGACGAAACGCTGACCAGGATCGCCATGAGCGCCGTCAACGCCGAGGCGGCCTGATCGACGCTTGCGGCATCGTTACAAAATGTCGGATGCTCCCGGGGTCATCTCAGGAGCATCCGATAATCGAGCCGGGTGTTATGAAGGCGCTGAGGCGATATCAGCTGGGAATGCCGGGAGTGGTGCCGCGTCCAAGCGCGAACTGACCGACCGGACCTTCGACGTGAAACTCAAGCCCTGTCATCCTGGCGAACAGGTCAATATTGCTCGTCCCGACGGCGCATCCGCCGAGGTCCATGTCCGTGGCAGTCAGATACAGCGTCTGCAGTAGCACGCCGACGTCGCGAAGGATCAGCGAGTAGGCGATCGCGCTGTATTTCCAGGCGATCCGGTCGAAACGAGCTGCAATCGTGATCAGAATCTGAGGCGGCCCGGGAGCGTCCATGGCGAATGCAGCGGCGCCGATCAAGGCCTCCAGCTCCTGCGCGCGTACCTCGATCGGCACGAGTGCATGGCGGTCGGCGTCGTAATGATAGAAGCCCGGCGTGAGGCCATCGCATCGGGCGACCGCGAGATAAAGCTCGAGCTCATAGGCGCTACCGGCCGAGGGATAGGGCCGAGTCGTGTAGTCGATCTCGGGACCGAACGTGCCATCGCCGAAGTCGAGCGGGTTGATCCATTTCGATCGTACGCGCGCTGCGCAATCGAGGAATTGCGCAAGCTCGGCTAGCGTGATCGGATTCTGGTCGTCGAATTCCCGGATCGAGTGGCGCTCGCCCAGCAGCTCCGCAAAAGGTGACATCAGCTCGTTCGTCGCGTCCGTGAACGGCTGCAGATCGATCGTCGTGCCCGGCCACGCCGGCCGGACAGCCGAGGGCGGCGGGATCAGGTCGACATAGGGGTAACGCCCGCCAATCGGATTGGCCTGCCGCCCCTCGGTACTTTGGACGTGAAACAGCAGATCATGGAAATCCCATACCACGAGTGGGGCGCCGCCTTCGCTTGGACGCAGACCCTCATCGCCAACGGTTTCGATCTTGAACAGGATCTGGCAATCCAGCAGCAGCGCAAGCAGTTCCTCGCCCGGACCACCCTGCTGCCGCAGCTTGCCAACCCTGTGCGGAGACGACAGCGTGACGAGCGCAGATGCGATCTTCGGATCCGCGATGCGAAACAGCGCCGCGGCGCGCGGCGATTCCAGCACCATCTCGTTGCCGCGCCGGCGCATATAGGCGAAGCGCGACAAAACGACCGTATCGGTCGCGCGGAGCTTTTGTATCTTCGGCCAATAGTCGGCGGACTGCGGTTCGACGACGACGAGGTCCTGATCGCCGCGTGCACGGGAGAGGCGATATTCGACGAGGCCTCGTCGCGCGAGTTGCCGCACCACGAGATCAATCTCGCGGTCGACCGAGCTTCCATCCACGGAGAACGAATGGAGCGGGAGGCCGCTTCGAAGATCACGCGCCCGCTTGATCGCGCCCGTGCTGAATTTACCCAGTTCGACCGCGTAGCCGTCGAAGTCGGCCGCAAGACTGCCGTCCGGCCGCGCTTGAATAGTGAAGTGCTCGTTCAACCTGACGGAGAGAACGGGCGGGGTCGTCTTTCGCCGTTTCTTGGGCGAAGGTTTCTTGGATTGAAGCGCGGGCACGCTTGCTTGTCCCGCTCAGGTGTGGGGCAGGAACGGCGTCAGCTCTTCCTCCGGCAACGAGCGCTCCAGAAGGCCGAGCTTGACCGGCACGTCGTAGAGGCGGCCCGGCCCGAAGCGCTTGTAGAAATGCCGCATGCCCGGAACGAGCACCCTGACCACGGGCACCTCGACATCGGGCCGCGTCTGGTCGAGGACCAGAAAATCCATGCCGGCGCGACTTGCGATGTCGACACAGGCCTGCACCTGGTCGCGGGTGTTGTCGTGGACCGAGAGACCCACTGCCGGCGGCAGCACCGGGTTCGCGGCGGGCAGCAGGAACGGATAGTTATCGAGGTTCAACGGCGTCACGCCATCGAGCGTGGGCTTCTCGCCACTTGCGCCACCCATCATGCCGATCGCCAGGAATTGGCTGAGCTCCGTCAGCGCGCGCAACAATGCGATCCGCCGGTCGAAATGCGAACCGGAGCCGAACTCGATGTTCTCCTGGCCGTCCTGCATCCAGTGCATGATTGCCACATAAGTGGGAATGCCGATATCGCTGGTGATGTCGAGTACCCAGATCTTCCGGCCAGCCTCGGCGAATTGCGACTTGATATCGCGCACATAGGAATCGTCGAACTGGTCGAGATCGAGCTCGGCGCGCTGCGAGCGATTGTACCACCAGATCGCATAAGCATCGCGTTCGACAAGCTCAAGGAAGCCTTGAACGATCGCTTCTTCGCGCGTGTTGCCTGCCGCGCAGCCGTTGGAGTCGGTGTGGAAGCCGCGATAGAAGAAGTAGAGCAGCCCGGTCGGGAAATATTGGAAACGCTTGTCGCGCAGCGACCATGCCGGCGACCACTCGGTCTTCTCGGAAGGGTCGAACGGATGTGGCACCTGGTGCGCGCCATCGGGCTGTGGAATGTGCCTGGTGTCGTATTGCGACTGGCTGAAGAGCTGGACGTCGTTGGGCAGCATCGCTTCGCCGAGCTCGAAATCCGTGAAGCGTTTTGTGATCCGGATCTCGTCGCCCTGGAAGATTCCGGAGTAGCGCTCGATTGCCTCCATCAGCGCGCTGGCCTCGGCCTGCTCGGGGGTCGAGCCCTTGCCATAGCTGCCGCCGCTCAGGCCTGAGCGGAGCTGATCGACGCTGTGCGCCGGCGCGGAGAAATTATGCTGGGCGTAGAAGTTCGTGTTCATCGGCAGATCGGCCTCAATCCGCTCGAGTTGAGTGACCACACCGGTGAGGGGGCTGACATGCTTGCGGAAGCGCGACACGGTCGTACGTGACGACACCGTGCGATAGCCGCCGCTGGTCATGATCAGCTTGTTGCCTTCGGCAAGCTCGACCGGCCGTGGCCTGCGGCGCGGATTGTAGAGCTTCTTGCTGCCGCAGGTCGGGCATTGCGGGCGCCTCGCGACATAATGCTTGGCGATGTTCGCGCCCATCATGTCGAAGCTCGCGATATGATTATTTAGGTCGGTGCGAAAACCCGATGCAATTGCCTTTGCGATCTCGACGGCGGCGAACTGGATGCCGCCCTGGCCGAGCATGTTGCGGACGAGCGGGGAGGTGGCGACCCGCTGCGCCGGCCCGCGCTCGAGGAAGCCTTTGATCTCGCGATTGCGGATCATGCGATCAAACAGGCAGGTCCAGCAAGCGGTCTCGCCCGGCTTGAGCACCGGTCCAACCAGAGGAAAGACGCCCGACGGTTGCACCAAGAGCCAAGGCGTCTTGTCTGCCACGCGCTGCTGGTTCAATTCGGCCAGACGCCGCTCCAGATAATCATTTGCCAGTGTGATAGTGAGATCCGGCGAGCGCGGCACGATGCGAACGCCGAGTTCGGCCAGGGCAGCCGTGAGCTCCTTGGCGCCAGCCACGTCGATCGCTTCAACGCGCACCTTGCACTCGCTGAGATTCTTCTCGGCGATCTCAGGCGGCAATCCGAGGCTTGCCCAGTAGCCTGCAACCGTCCCGTCGGCGCCATAGGAAGCTTGTGTGACGTAGCGCCGTTCGAGCAACCGTTTCAGCGCCTCCTCGATCTTGTCAGCGGGGAATTGCGGCTGCAGGTCGCGAAGAAGATCCTTTGCACTCTTGCCGCCTTTGGCGATCGCCGATACCAGCGTGCAATAGAGTTCGCCGTGCAGGAAGAATTTCCGGTCCTCCGAATAGAGGCACACGACATCGGGCGGCAGAACATAAGCGGTAAAATTCGGCGTGAATTGCAGGGCGTCCTTGCTGGCCGCCCGCTTGGCGACGGTCTTCTTGGAGGTGGTCCGCTTCGAGGCAGTCTCCTTCGAGGCAGCCTTCTTCGAGGCAGTCTTGCGTTGAGCCGTCTTGCGATGAACCTTCATCGTCTTCGCACGCACGTTTCACCTATCGTTTTAGCGGGACCTGCGGCGCATGATGTCTCGGCCGCTGAAGCATCCAGTCCGCGCCCTAGCATTTTCTGCGAATTCTGGAAACCCTATGCCCTTGTCGAGAGAGGCAACGGCGGTGCCACAAAGGGGACATGAAATGGCCGGGTCGACTTGGTCGAACCCGGCCATGACTTCGCACATTTTGAATGTCGTCAGGATTCGCTCCGCCGTCAGCAGACGCGGCAGGGTCCGCCCCACGAGATGCAGCAACCACCGCAACCACCGCAACCGACGCCACAACGGCAGGCGCGGCATCCGCGGCATCCACCGCAGCCCCGGCAGCCGCGGCAACCGCCACAGCCACGCCATGCAACCTGCACACCGTTGCCAGCATTTTCCTTGTCGAACAAATGGAATGTCGCCAAGCTCACATCGGCGATTTCTTCTTCACCGAGCGTCACCGCCTGAGACGGCGAAAAGTTCAATTTCTGCGGAGTGTCCACGGCCGGTACGGCCGAAGCTGAAGCGCCGCCCGCCAGCGAAAAAGTCAGACCTGCGGCACCTAAGGCCGGCATTGTGGCTTTCGCCACGCTCTTCCGCTTCGAAGCCTGCTTCACCCGTGACATTGTAGCTCCTCCTTACCTGTGGGAACGTTTCGATTCCAGCCGCTGCAATATTACGCTTGGCGACCGTGCCGCGCAAGCAACTAACGCGTTGTTTCGTATTCAGTTTCTATTCATCTTGATGAATGACATTGATGTCATTTATGCGATGCTTCCGCAGGCGGATTTGCGTGTTGCGACTTCATCGCGCAAACAACTCGGCAGGTGCAATGCATCTGCGGCAGTGCAGTGCAAACGGATAGCGTAGTCGGCATGGTCGATCGTCAGGGCTGCTTTGTCTGGTATGAGCTGTTGACCACTGACGTGGCGGCGGCGAAGGCGTTCTATCGCGACGTCATCGGTTGGGAGTCGCAAGATGCGACGACACCAGCGTTTACTTACAGTCTTTTTATGTCGTCGAGCGGTGCGGTCGCCGGATTGATGGATCTGCCCGAGGAAGGTCGGCGAATGGGAGCGACGCCGAGGTGGGTCGGCTATGTCGCTGTCGACGACATCGACGCGACCGCCGATCAGGTCAGAAAGCTTGGCGGTAGGATCTACGTTCCGCCGACGGACAGCAATATCGGTCGGCTTTCGATCGTTGCCGACGCGCAAGCCGCGGACTTCGCGCTCGTTGATGGATTGAAGCCGGAGCGCCGGGCCACCGCTCCGGATGCGCCGGGGCATGTTGGCTGGCACGAATTGCTGGCAGCGGATGGCGCAAGCGCGTTCGCGTTTTACGCCGAACTGTTCGGCTGGAAAAAAGCTGAAGCGGTGGGACCGAAGAGTGCAGTCGAGTCCTACCAACTGTTCGCCGCTGACGGTGTCACGATGGGAGGCATCTTCACCAAGTTCGCCCGCGAGCGGGTTCCGTTCTGGCTATACTACTTCAATGTCGCCGATGTCGCGCAAGCGGTTGCGCGGGTGAGGGCGGGCGGCGGCAAGGTCGTGCAAGGGCCGACGGAATTGCCGGACGGAAGTTGGATCGTCCGCTGTATCGATCCTCAGGATACGATGTTCGCGCTACAGGGCAAATCGAGCCAGCGTGGCGCCGAGCAGCCCGCGGCCGAGATCGGCTGGTCCACAAAGTGGGGGGACTTCGCCTCACGCGGCAGAATGATTGTCCGGCCGGAGGCCAAGCCGAACACAAGCCCGAACACAAAGCCGAAGCCGCAGCGCTGAGACGCGTTTACTCGGCCGGGACCGGCTTGGGCGGCGCCTTCGATGCCGGTTTGTCCTGTCGTTTCGACCAGGAAATATAGTAGGCCACCGTCGTCATGATCGCGAGACCCGCGACGCTGACTAGGATCTGCGCCAGCAGCGAGCCGGAGCTCAGCAGTAGCGTGAAATGCGCGACGAAGGACAGGAAGACGCCGACGCAGAACACGGCGAGCGATTGCTGGCCGCAGACGATTGCGGGATCAAACACCTTCCATTCCAGCCCGGGCCAGGTCTTCGGCACGAACCTCACGACCAGCATCGCGATGACGACGAAGTGCAGGAAGCGATAGGGCGCCAGGAAGGTTTTGTCGTTCGGATTGAAGGTCGAATACAGCCAGCGCGGAAACATGTTGCCGAAATCCGGAAACCGGCCGGCCATGGTCATGATCAGCGCGAACAGCAGATACCCGAAGCCGAGATAGAGCGCGGCGCGGGAGTTGATGAACCAGGCAGCCTTCCTCGCGCCGCCCAGCGCGCACCACGATCCGAAGATAAACAGCACTTGCCAGCAATAGGGATCGAAGTACCAAGATCCGGCGGGATAGGCGTTGAAGTTCCAGCCGAAGGTCCAGGCCAGGAGCCACAGAATGATCGAGGCCAGCATGGTGAGGTCGGGCTGGCGCAGCATCAGCCACAACACCGGCGGGAAGAATCCCATCAGCACGATGTAGAGCGGAAGCACGTCGAGATTGACCGGCTTGAACTTGAGCAGCAATCCCTGCCCGAGTGTCTCGGTCGCGTGATCAACGAGGCCGGCCACGTTGAACTCGTTGATGATCTCGGAATTGCCGAAGCGCCGTGCGAGAAAGCTGATGGCGACGATGTAGATCACGAACAGGATGATGTGGGCGACGTAGAGCTGCCAGACGCGCTTGAACAGGCGGGTGGCGCCGACGATGAAGCCGCGCTCGATCATCATGCGCGCATAGACGAAGGATGCCGTATAGCCGGAAATGAAGACGAACAGGTCGGCGGCGTCCGAAAACCCGTAATTCCGTGTCGTGATCCAGTTCACGACGTTGTCTGGGATGTGGTCCAGAAAAATCGCCCAGTTCGCGATTCCGCGAAACAGGTCGAGCCGGAGATCGCGTCCTTTTTCGGGGAGGGTTGCGTGGATTTCCATGGGTGCCGTTACGAAATAATGGTGTGGCGATGCCTGGGTCGATCAGAACGGAGCCGGTCGTCCGGCCGGGACTGTCACGGAGCGGCAATGACATTGTCATACCGCAGCATAATGACTATACCGGACGGAAAGCGGTAACCTCCAAGACAGGAATCACCTATCAAAATCTTGAAAGGTGCCCGCGATCTTGGACGTTTCCGCCACGTGCATCAATATCGCATTTTGCAGGGAATACTGCCATCCATGACCGCCCGCATTTTTAAGCCCGCCAAGAACGCCATGCAGTCAGGCCGGGCCCAGACCAAGGAATGGCAGCTCGATTACGAGCCGGAGCAGCCGCGTGCGATCGAGCCCCTGATGGGCTGGACCTCTTCCGGCGACATGAAGCAGCAGCTCACCATCCACTTCCATACCAAGGAAGAGGCCATCGCCTATTGTGAGCGCAAGGGCATTCCCTACCAGGTGATCGAGCCGCAGCAGTCGGCGTACCGGCAGATGGCTTATGCCGACAATTTTGCGTTCCGGCGCGGCGAGCCCTGGACCCATTAGAAAAATCTGAACCCTTTAGACCTTGGCCCACCGACGCATGGACCGGCCCGGCCGGGCGCCGAAACGGAGGGTTGCCTAAGGCGGCGGCGCAGTGACACCATGGCGCAAGATCCACGCCTCGATTGCGGCGCACCATAGGCCGCCGAAACGCCATGCCGCTCCATTCCAGCACCGACCCGACCTCATCCGATTTCGCGCGCAATGCCGAGGCCATGCGCGGGCTCGTCACGGAACTCCGCGACAAGCTCAATCTCGTCGCGGGCGGTGGCGGGGAGGCGTCACGGGTCCGGCACCTTTCGCGCGGCAAGATGCTGGCGCGGCAGCGGGTCGATCTGCTGCTGGATCCCGGAACGGCCTTCCTGGAATTGTCTCCGCTCGCCGCCCATGGCCTCTATGGCGGCGACGTGCATTCCGCCAGCATCGTCACCGGGGTCGGGCGGATTGCCGGGCGTGAGTGTGTCATCGTCGCCAACGACGCCACCATCAAGGGGGGCACCTACTATCCGATGACGGTGAAGAAGCATCTGCGGGCGCAGGACGTTGCGCGACAGAACAATCTTCCCTGCATCTACATGGTGGATTCCGGCGGCGCCTTCCTGCCGATGCAGGACGAGATTTTCCCCGACGAACGCCATTTCGGCCGCATCTTCTATAACCAGGCGCAGATGTCGTCGCTCGGCATCCCCCAGATCGCGATCGTGATGGGCTCCTGCACGGCCGGCGGCGCCTATGTCCCGGCGATGTCGGACGAGAGCATCATCGTGCGCAATCAGGGCACGATCTTCCTCGGCGGTCCGCCGCTGGTGAAGGCGGCAACGGGGGAGGTGGTGACGGCGGAAGAGCTCGGCGGCGCCGACGTCCATTCGCGCCAGTCGGGCGTCACCGATCATTACGCCCAGAATGATGCCCATGCGATCGGGATCGCGCGGCGGATTGTCGCGACGTTGAAGCCGCCGGCCGCGCGCGCCGTGCTCAACATGCGCGAGGTCCGCGATCCCTTGTTCGCGGCGGACGAGATCTACGGCGTGGTGCCGGTCGACGGCAGGAAGCCGTTCGATGTCCGAGACATCATCGCCCGGGTGGTTGATGGTTCTGAATTCGATGAGTTCAAGAAACTCTATGGCCAGACGCTGGTGTGCGGCTTTGCCCATATCTGGGGCTATCCGGTCGGCATCATCGCCAACAATGGCATCCTGTTCAGCGAGAGTTCGCTGAAGGGCGCGCATTTCATTGAGCTATGCTGCCAGCGCAATATCCCCCTGGTGTTCCTGCAGAACATCACGGGCTTCATGGTCGGCAGGAAATATGAGGCCGGCGGCATCGCACGCGATGGTGCAAAGCTCGTGACGGCGGTGGCAACAGCGGGGGTACCGAAATTCACGGTCGTCATCGGCGGCTCCTACGGCGCCGGCAATTACGGCATGTGCGGACGCGCCTATGCGCCGCGGTTCCTGTGGATGTGGCCGAATGCGCGCATCTCGGTGATGGGTGGCGAGCAGGCCTCGATGGTGCTGAGCCAGGTCCGCCGCGACAACATCGAAGCCAGGGGCGAAAGCTGGCCGGCGGAAGAGGAGGAGAAGTTCCGCAAGCCCATCCGCGATCAGTATGAAAGTCAGGGCAATCCCTATTACGCGACGGCGAGACTGTGGGACGACGGCGTGATCGATCCGGCCGATACGCGGCTGGTTCTGGGTCTCGGGCTGTCGGCCGCGTCGAATGCGCCGATCGAGCCGACGAAGTTCGGTCTGTTCAGGATGTAACGATGGATCGGTCGAAGCTATATCGGCGCTTTCGCACACTCCTGATCGCCAACCGGGGGGAGATTGCCTGTCGTGTGATCCGCACGGCGCGCGCAATGGGGCTGCGCACGGTCGCGGTCTATTCCGAAGCCGATCAGCACGCCCAGCATGTCGCGATGGCCGACGAAGCCGTGCTGCTGGGACCGGCGCGGGCGCGCGACAGCTACCTCAACATCGAACGGCTGATCGAGGCCGCGCGCCGCACCGGCGCAGAAGCCGTGCATCCCGGCTATGGCTTCCTGTCCGAGAATGCCGAATTTGCGACGGCTTGTCTGAAGGCCGGCCTCGTCTTTGTCGGTCCGACCGCCGAGATGATGACGGCGATGGGGTCGAAATCCGGCTCCAAGGCTCTGATGGAAAAAGCCGGCGTGCCGCTGGTGCCCGGCTATCACGGCGAGGCGCAGGATGAGGCGACGCTGGCGAAAGCCGCCGACCGGATCGGCTTTCCGGTCCTGGTCAAGGCGTCCGCCGGCGGCGGCGGCCGCGGCATGCGCGTGGTGCGCTCGGCCGCCGAACTGTCTGCCGCGATCGTCAGCGCCAAGCGCGAGGCCAAGGCGGCCTTCGGCGATGACCGGATGCTGATCGAGAAATATGTCGACAATCCCCGGCACATCGAGGTGCAGGTGATCGGCGACAGCCACGGCAATCTGCTGTCGCTGTTCGAGCGCGAGTGTACGCTGCAACGGCGGCATCAGAAGGTGATCGAGGAGGCGCCATCGCCCACGCTCGATGCTGCGCAGCGCGAGACCGTCAGTGCCGCCGCGCGCAAGGCGGCCCAGGCCGTCAGCTATGTCGGCGCCGGCACCATCGAATTCGTCTCCGACGGCAAGGACGTGTTCTTCATCGAGATGAACACGCGTCTGCAGGTGGAGCATCCCGTCACCGAACTGATCACCGGCATCGACCTGGTCGAATGGCAGCTGCGCGTCGCGTTCGGCGAGACGCTGCCGCTCAGGCAGGACCAGCTCAGCATGAGCGGCCACGCCATCGAGGCGCGGGTCTATGCCGAGAATCCGCAGAAGAATTTCATGCCATCCGTGGGCAAGATCCGCACCTGGCGTATTCCCGAGGAGACGAACGGCCTGCGCATCGACGCCGGCTATCGCGAGAACGATAGCGTCTCGCCCTATTACGACGCGATGCTCGCCAAGGTAATCGCCTGGGCGCCGACCCGCGAGGCGGCGATCGAGCGCCTCGACCTTGGCCTGTCGCAAACCGACATTCGTGGCATCGTGACCAACATCCCGTTCCTGTCGGCGCTTGTGACGCATCCGGCTGTCGTCGCGAACAAGATCGATACGGGTTTCATCGAACGCGAACTGAAGGCGCTGACGGCAGCACAAAGCGCAGTTGGCGACCTGGAACTTTGCGCCGCGGTTGCGGCGATCCTCGGCGATGAACAGCGAGCCGCGCGAGGCGAAGCGCATTCGCCGTGGCGGACCTTCGGCTGGATGCCGGTCGGGCGACGGCAGCGGCCGTTTTCGTTCCGCCAGGGCCACGGCGCCGAGGAGACAGTCACGCTGAGCTATGGCAATGGACCGTCGACACTCTCGGTCGGTGAGCGCGACATCGCGTTCGCCGCGTCGGTCACCAATGCCGGCGCGTTCGATCTCACGCTCGACGGCATGAAGTCGCATGTCGTCGCCGTGATCGAGGGGCATGAGCTTTACCTGCGCACGCGCAATGGACGGTTCGACCTGCATTGGATCGATCCGTTCGGCGGCGATGACGAGGAGCAGGTCGGAGAGGACAAGATCGTCGCTCCCTTGCCTGGCACGGTCGTCGCGCTACTGGCGGAGGAGGGGGCAACGCTGGAGAAGGGCTCGCCGATCCTGACGCTCGAGGTCATGAAGATGGAGCAGACGCTGCGCGCGCCATTCGCCGGTGTGCTGAAAGCCATCAAGTGCAAGGTCGGCGATATCGTGCAAGAGGGCGTCGAACTCGCCGAAGTCGAACCCGCCGCATCGTGAGGTGAGCCATGACCGACACCGTGCGTATCGTCGAGATGGGGCCCCGAGATGGCCTGCAGAATGAAAAGACTCCTGTCAGTGTCGCCGACCGGATCGCCTTCATCCAGGCCCTGGTTGACGCCGGCCTGAACACCGTCGAAGTCGGCGCGTTCGTCTCGCCGAAAGCGATCCCGCAAATGGTCGGCTCCGACGAGGTGCTGCGCGGGGTCAAGCGTCTTCCGGGCGAGTTTCATGTGCTGGTACCCAATTTGAAGGGCTACCAGGCGGCCTTTGCCGCGGGTGCCGCGGTGGTTTCCGTCTTTGCTGCGGCGTCCGAAGGCTTCTCGCGCGCCAACATCAACTGCTCGATCGCGGAATTGATCGAGCGGTTCAAGCCGGTTGTCGCCCGCGCCAAGGCCGATCGGGTCAGGGTGCGGGGCTATGTATCCTGCGTGCTGGGTTGTCCCTTCGACGGCGAGGTGAAGCCGCAGGCGGTCGCCGACGTTGCGAAGAAGCTGTGGGATCTCGGCTGTTATGAGATTTCGCTTGGCGATACGATCGGCGTCGGCACCCCGTCAAGGGCGAAGGAGATGCTGCGCGCGGTCGCGGCGGAGGTGCCGCCGGCCCGTCTTGCGATGCATTTTCACGATACCTATGGACAGGCGCTTGCCAATCTCTACGCCGGCATGGAGGAAGGTCTGCGTGTGATCGATTCCGCAGCCGGCGGCCTCGGCGGCTGCCCGTTCGCGCCCGGCGCCACCGGCAATGTCGCGACCGAGGACGTCGTCTACATGCTTGAAGGCATGGGGATCAGGACCGGTGTCGATATGGACAAGCTCCTAGCCGCGACCAATGAGGTCACCGGGCTGATCGGGCGTGTGCCGGTGAGTCGGGTCGCAACGGCATTGAATGCAAAGAGGCGAGTAGCGAATAGTAAGTAGCGAATAGGGACGAAATTCTATTCGCTACTCCCTATTCGCCATTCGCCAGTCGATCACCGGCTCCCGTCGACACCCATCACGAGATCGGGCAGCCAAGTCGAAATCCCCGGGACGAAGCACAATAGCAGCACGGCCAACATCATCAGCAGCACGAACGGAAGCGTGCCCCAGATCACCTCGCTCAGGGGGATATCGGGAGCGACGTTGCGGATCACGAAGATATTCAAGCCGACCGGGGGATGGATCAGGCCCATTTCCATCACGATGGTCATGACAACGCCGAACCAGATAATGTCGAAGTTCGCTGCTCGCAGCGGGGGCAGGATGATCGGCGCGGTCATCAGGATGATCGAGACCGGCGGCAGGAAGAAGCCGAGCACGACGACCATGACGAGAATCGCCGCCAGCAATTCCCAGCGCTGCAGATGCATCGCCACGATTGCTTCTGCCGCGGACTGCGAGATGTGCAGATAGCTCATCACGTAGGAATAGAGCAGCGACATGCCGATGATCATCATCAACATGGTGGATTCGCGGATCGTCGCGGTTAAAATCGGCGAGAGATCGACGGGGCGCCAGACGCTATAGATCAGCGCGATCAGCACCAGCGCGAGGATCCCGCCGAGCCCGGCCGTCTCCGACGGCGTCGCAAAGCCGCCGTAGAGCGCGATCATCACGCCGGTGAGCAGCAGCACGAAGGGAATTACGCGGGGCAGGACGCTGAAGCGCTGCGCCATCGTATATTCGTCGCGGGTGAGGATGGCCGAGGCGGGGCCGCCTTTGGCATAGGCCGCGCTTGCCGCCTCATATTCGCGGCGAAAGCGCAGCACAGCATAGACGCCGAACAGCGTGACCAGCAGCAGGCCCGGCCCGATGCCCGCGAGGAACAGCCGTCCCAGCGATTTCTCGGCGGCGACCGCGAACAGGATCATGGTGATCGAGGGCGGCAGCAGAATGCCGAGCGTGCCGCCGGCCGCGATGATGCCCGCGGCAAAGCCGCCCGAATAGCCGCGCTTGCGCATCTCGGGGATTCCGGCCGAGCCGATCGCCGAACAGGTGGCGGGCGAGGAGCCAGCCATGGCGGCGAACAGCGCGCAGGCAAAGACATTGGCGACACCGAGCCCGCCGGGAACGCGATGCAGCCAGGCATGCAACGCAGAGTAGAGGTCCTGGCCGGCACGCGACCGCCCGATTGCGGCGCCCTTCAGGATGAAGAGCGGAATCGATAGCAGCGTGATCGAGGCCATTTCCTCATAGACGTTCTGCGTCACCGTATCGAGCGAGGCGGCGGGCATGTAGATGCCCATGAACACCACCGCGACAGCACCGAGCGCAAATGCGATCGGCATACCCGAGAACATCGCAAACAGCGTCGCCAGCCCATAGCTGACGCCGATACCAAGCACCGTCATTTGCGTGAAGCCCCGGCCAAAGGAATAATGAGTTGCAGGAAGATCTGCACGCAGAGCAGGGTCATGCCGCAGGCCATCAGGCCATAAGGAATGTCCAGCGGCGGCGACCACATCGAGTTCGACACCTGGCCGTCGTCCCAGGCTTCATAGGTCAGTGTCCACGACTTCCAGGCGAAGAAGGCGCAGAACAGCAGGCTGGCGACATCGACAAGCCAAAGCCGGATTCGGTTTGCAAGCGGTGACAGCAATCCGACGAAAGCCTCGATACCGATGTGACCGCGTTGCTGCTGTACATAGGCGGCTGTCATGAAGGTCGCGCCGACCAGCAGGAACACGGCTGCCTCGTCCTGCCAGTAGTTGGCGGCCTTGAACAGCGCGCGCCCGATCACGCTGTAGCTGAGCACGCAACAGGCTGCGATCAGCGCAAGCGACGCGAAGACGACAATGACGTTGTTGAGGAAGGCGAGGGCACGCCCGAGGGACGCCACGAGCGGATGGCTCGTGGCGTCGATTGTTGGCCCCTCACGATCCTGGACAGGACCGTGCATCATGCGGCGACGTCTGACGCCAGTTTCAGAAGATTGGCAGCGGTCTTGGTCTTCGCGCCGTAGTCCTTCCACGCGGTGTCGCGGGCGATGTCACGCCATTTGCCGACGATTTCGATGTCGAGCGCTGCGACCTTGGCGCCGGCCTTCTCATAGACCTTGGCGACCTCGGTGTCGTCATCCTGCGCGCCCTTTTGGCCGAACTTCTCCAACTCACTGCCGACCGCCAGGATGATGTCCTGGTGGTTCTTCGGCAGGGCGTCGAACACGGACTTCGACATCATCAGCGGCTCGAGCATGAACCAATAGGATGCGCTGGCGCCGGAGGTCAGAGCCTTGGAAACTTCCTCGAGGCGGAACGAAATCAGGCTGGTCGAGGAGGTGATGCCGGCGTCGCACGCGCCGGTCTGCATCGCGGTGTAGATTTCGTTCGAGGGCACCGAGAGCACCGATGCGCCCGCGGTCTGGAGCACCATGTCCATCTCGCGGGAGCCGCCACGGACCTTCATGCCCTTGGCGTCTTCCGGCGCGACGATCGCCTTGGAGCGGCTTGCAACGCCGCCGGCCTGCCAGACCCAGGTGAGCAGGATGATGCCCTTGTCGGCGAGAAAATCCGACAGCGCCTTGCCGACCGGCGCGGTCTTCCACTTCATGCCCTGCGCGTAGGTTTCAACCAGACCGGGCATCAGGCCGATATTCGTCTCCGGCAATTCGCCGCCCGCATAGGGCATCGGATAGAGGCTGATGTCGAGCGCGCCCTTGCGCATAGCGGAGAACTGCGCGTTGGTCTTGATGAGCGAGGAGTTCGGATAGATTTCCGCATTGATGTCGCCGTTGGAGCGTTTCTTGACCTCTTCCGCGAACATGCGGCAGAGACGGTCGCGGAAATCGCCCTTGTCGATCGTGCCACCCGGAAACTGGTGCGAGATTTTCAGCGTGGTCGCGGCCTTGGCCGTCCCCATTCCCAAGCGCAAAAGCGCGGGTGCTGCGAGCGTTGATGCGATGACGTGACGACGTGTTATCATGGATAATCCCCTTGACTCTGGACTGGGTCTTGCCGGCGTTAAGCCCATACTAGCCGGTGTTACCAGATGCTTTCTCTAGTCTGATAGTCGATCCCGATCTGGTGACGATTGCTGCGACGCACGCCTGGCCCAATCCCTCAGTCGCGCGGCGCGGCACTTACGCGCTTTTCACGGGCGAAATTGTGTCCAATTCCTCCACGTAGAACCCCGGTCCGGCGGCGATACGCCTGTCGCGCGAAAATTTTTTCGCGTCAACCGTAACAACCGGAAGTTTGGCAGCGTCGGACACTATGGCGGCATCCGTCGCTTCCAATGCCAATTATCGGAGGATTTATCCATCATGACCATTCGCAACCGTGTCGCACTTGGAGTTTCGGCTGCCGCTGTCGCATTCAGCCTGGCGCTTGCTCCCGCAGCCTTCGCCCAGGACAAGATGGGCAAGGACGATGCCATGAAGAAGGACACCATGTCCAAGGACGGCATGAAAAAGGACAGCATGTCGAAGGATTCCATGTCCAAGGACACCATGTCCAAGGACACCATGTCCAAGGATCACATGTCCAAGGATGGCATGAAGAAAGACGATGGCATGATGAAAAAGAACTGAAAAAACCGTCATTCCGGACCGGTGCGTCAGCACGAGCCTTTGAGATGCGTCGTCGAGATGCATTGTCGTGCATCGGCCGGCGGTGCTGCGCGCATTGTCCCGGAATGACGTTCGTTCGTTACTTCTTCTTTCCTCTCGCCTTGCGCGCAGCATAGCGCGCATCGCGTTTGGCCTTTTGGTCGGCCTCCATTGCGGCGAGCTGAGCGGCGTTCTCTTCCTGCTCGCGCGCGAGGCGCGCGGCTTCGGCTGCGGCAGCTTCCTGCTCGCGGCGCTTCTGTTCGGCCTTCGCAGTTTCCCGCTCCAGCCTTGCCTGCTCGCGCCGGGCCACGACGGCCGCACGCTCCGCGCGCCGCTTGGCAACCTCGGGATCGTCAGGCCCGGGCTGAGCGCGAAATTTGTTCAGAAGATTTTTCTTTGCCTGCCGAGCCGCTTTCTGACGGTCGGCAAAGTCGGGTTCCTTGAATCCACTCATGGAGTGAGCCTGTCGCTACATCTTTCGTTTTGCTTGATGTTTTTGCGTCGTCACGGGCGCCGCGACCGGTGCTCGCGCGATTTGCAAGGGATGTACAGTGCGAGGCACCTGTAAGTCACCCCAAAAGTGACCGTTTACCGCCAGGGAGCCCATGAAAAGTTGGGACGAAAACCTCCGATCCAGAATGAGGTGGTCGGCGGAACTATTTGTCGCACCTTGAAGAAGCTGCATGTGATTGGCTTCACAAGCAGTCCGCGAACCCGGCCCTATTGTCTGCACCTGAACCGGAGAGACGCCAATGACCATCGGCTGGCGCAGATATCGGATTCTCGCGATCGCCTCTGGGGCAATCGCCTGCGTGGTCGTGTTGCTGTCAATAGCGTTGACCGAACCGCAGGTCGTGACCGATCCAGCACTGGGCAGCGGCTGGGAATGCCGCAGCGGGCTCTTTGTGACGAGTTGCACGAGGGTTGAGCCGGCCGCGCCCGCCACTCAGCCCGCCACTCAAACTGCGGCCTTGGAAAAGGCCTGTCCGCTGGTGCTGGACGAAACCGCCAAGGATGCTAGAAGCGCACCCTTCAATTGGTCCTTGGTGAGCAAGTTCTTCGATGACCGACCCCGAGCAAGGCGATAACCGGCGCGGTGCGGTCGCAGGCCTGATCATTGCCATTGTTCTTCTTGCAGTCGGCGTGTGGCTCGCACGCGATCTCACCGCCGCCAGCAGGATGCAGGACTGCGTCATGTCGGGCAGGACGAACTGCAACGAGATCGAGCCAGCCCGTTAAATCGTCCGATTCCAGTATGATTTTGTCGTTCGGGTCGCATCGGCCGACCCCAAAATTGTCGCGATTACGCATTTGTAACAGGACAATCGCCAGGGCGCGGGTCAGCAATGTTGCCCGTGTCGCCAATTGGCGCAAAAATGGGCGGAGCGTCTCGTGTCGGCGCGACGTCCGAAAGGGGTTTGCAGAATGAACAGATCCAGCCGGTTAAGGATCGTCCTTCCATTGGTTTCGGTGGCATTTGCCTTCTCGGCACAGGCCCAGGAGCCCAACCATCAGCCAAATCATCAGCCCGGGCAAAATCATCCGCCCGCTGCGCGAGGTCCGGCGCCGGGCCCGCGGCCTGCCGTGCAGGGGGTTCATCCGGGGGGGCCTCAAGGAGGTCCCGGTCACGCTGCCGCGGCGCATGGACCTGGCCCGATGCATGCGCAGGGCGTTCACGCGCCGGGTCGCGGAGGACCGGATGTGAGATTTGCTCGCGGCGCGATCGTGGCGCGCGACTTCGGCGGGCATCACTATCGCGGCCGGATGGCCTGGGAAGGCGGCCGTTGGCGACATGAAGTCCACGACGGCCGTGACGGATGGTGGTGGGACGTCGGCGGCGTCTGGTACTACTACCCTCAGCCGATGGATGGTCCGCCTGCCTACATCTCCGAGGATTTCGCCGACGACGTCGTCTACGCGGATGCACCTCCAGTCGCTGCCGTTGGCTATCCGGCTCCGCCGCCCGATCTGCCGCCACCGCCGCCCGATCCGGGTGCCAGCGCGGTGGGTGGGGCCATCGTCGGCGGCGTGCTCGGCGGGCTTCTGACGGGGCGGGCGAGCGGTGCCGCGGCCGGTGCCGTCATTGGCGGCGCGACCGGCGCGCTCGCCGGTGCCACCGCCGCAGCGCGTCAGGGCTACTATCTCGCGCAGGGTAATTGTTACTACCGCTATCCGTCGGGAAATTACGTGGTGGCCGATCCGCGCTGGTGCTACTGAGCTCGTCGGGATCTCCGACATCCAACTCCTGGAGCCGAAGCGCGGTTATCGCGCCTCGGCTCCTCCGTTTGTGCCGCGCGCCGGAAAAATCCGGCGGAAAACGGACTTCAATTCATCTTGTCGTGATCGCTTGGCCCACGTCGCCCACGATTGTGGGAACCTAGCTCCGCCTCTCGCGATTAGCCCGGCGCCGCTGATTTCGCGGCATTGGACTCATTTGCCGAGGTATTCGCATTGGATGCTCAAACCCGGGCACGTGGCCCGTCCGCCGAACAATCCCCGGAACGCCGTCAGGAGCAGCCTCCCGCCTCGGAGCGAGCTCGCAAGGCGGATGAGAAGGCACAACAGACCGACAGCAAGTCATCGCCATCGATGCGCGACCGATTGCGCGAGCACTGGTTACTTGCCGGTGTGGCGGCGTGCGTTCTGCTGATCGCTCTGGTCGGCGGCATCGCCTATTGGCTCGAGGTTCGCGATTTCGAGACGACGGATGACGCGTTCGTCGCCGCACGCAGCTTCTCGGTCGCGCCGAAAGTCGGCGGCTATGTCACCGACATCCCCGTCACCGACAATCAGCATGTCGGCGCCGGCGAGACGTTGGCGCGGATCGACGAGCGCGACTACAGGATCGCGGTCGATCAGGCGAAAGCCCAGGTCGCCGTCGGGCAGGCGAATATCGACAATGTCCAGGCGCAGATCGACGGCCAGCGCGAACAGATCAAGCAGGCGCAGGCCCAGGTCGATCAGGCCCAGGCGCAGTTGCAGTTTGCTCAGGAGGAAGAGGCGAGGGCTCGCGATCTCGTCGAGAAGGGGGCGGGCACGGTTCAACGCGAGCAGCAGACGCGTTCCGATCTGCAGTCGCAGCAGGCCAACATGACCCGCGCCAAGGCTGCGCTGATCGCAGCCCAGCTTGGCATCAAGACACTCGAAGCCCAGCTCGAAAGCGCGCGCGCCCAGCTTCAGCAGGCTCAGGCGCAGCTCGACCAGGCCAACCTGAACCTGCAATACACCAATCTCGTCGCCGCCCAATCCGGGCGCGTCGTCAAGCTCTCCGGCGCGGCCGGCACATTCGTGACCGCAGGCCAGAGCCTGATGATGTTCGTCCCGGACGAGGTCTGGGTCGTCGCGAATTACAAGGAGACGCAACTCAGGGATATGCGGCCGGGCCAGCCGGTCGACGTGCGGATCGATGCGTATCCGGGCCGCAAGTTGACAGGTCATGTGGCGTCGGTGCAGCCGGGCTCCGGCACGGCCTTCAGCCTGCTGCCGGCCGAGAATGCCACCGGCAACTACGTCAAGGTCGTTCAGCGTGTGCCGGTGAAGATCACGATCGACAACTGGCCGGACGATCTGCCGGTCGGACCGGGCATGTCGGTCGTGCCCTGGACCAAGGTGCGATGACTAACGTCGCGGCCGAAGACGGTGCGGGCGACTGGTCGCCGGAACGTTCGGCGGCCGGCGGACGCAACCCCTATCTGATCGCCGTCGTCGTCTCGATCGCGACCTTCATGGAGGTGCTCGACACCACAATCGCCAACGTCGCGCTGCGCAATATCGCGGGCGGCCTGGCGGTCGGCATCGACGAGAGCACCTACGTCATCACGAGCTATCTGGTCGCCAATGCAATCGTACTGTCGATCTCGGGGTGGCTGTCCACGGTGATCGGACGCAAGCGCTTCTACATGATGTGTGTCGCGACGTTTACCGTCGCCTCGCTATTGTGCGGTTTTGCCTGGAGCCTGCAATCGCTGGTGATGTTTCGCATCCTGCAGGGCATCGGCGGCGGCGGCATGGCGACCAGCGAGCAGGCGATCCTCGCCGATTCCTTTCCGCCGGCGAAGCGCGGACAGGCGTTTGCGATCTACGGCATCGCCGTCGTGGTTGCGCCGGTGATCGGGCCGACGCTCGGCGGCTGGATCACCGACAGCTATTCGTGGCACTGGGTGTTCCTGATCAACGTGCCGATGGGCCTGTTGTCACTCATCCTCGTGGGCACGCTGGTCAGTGAGCCCTCAGGCGCTGAAGAAGAACGACGGAAGCTGCTGAGCAAGGGTTTGCGCTTCGACTATGTCGGCTTCATCTTTGTCGCGGTCGGGCTGGGTGCGCTGGAATTCGTGCTCGACGAGGGCCAGCGTAACGATTGGTTCGGCTCGAACATGATCGTCGGCTTCGCGATGCTGTCGGCCTTTTGCCTGCTCGCATTGATCCCTTGGGAGCTCACGCGGGAGGATCCGATCGTCGATATCAGCCTGTTGGGGCGGCGGCAGTTCGGCGCCTGTTTCCTGGTAATGCTTGGTACAGGCGCTGTTCTGATCGCGACCACGCAGATGTTGCCGCAATTGCTGCAGACCGAATTGAACTACACGGCAACGCTAGCCGGCCTTGCGCTGTCGCCCGGCGGGATCATCACCATGATCATGATGCCGGTCGTGGGGCGGCTGATCAGCGTCGTGCAACCGAAATATCTGATCGTGGTGGGAGCAGCCATTGTCGCCGTGACGATGTGGCATCTGACCGGCCTGACCGGGGACATCACCTATGGCTACGCGGCCGTCTCCCGCATCATGCTCGGTGCCGGCCTGCCGTTCCTGTTCCTTCCGGTGACCACGGCGTCTTATGACGGAGTGCCGCCCGACCGCACCAATCAGGCATCCGCGCTGATCAATGTTGCGCGTAACCTCGGCGGCTCCATGGGCGTCGCGCTGTCGCAGACCATGCTGGCGCAACGGCAGCAATTTCATCAGAGCCGCCTGGTCGAGCACATCGCGCCATCCGATGTCGGCTATCAGCAGACAATTGATGCCATGACGCGTTTCTTCCAGGCCCAGGGCTCGAATGCCTCGGACGCAAGCGCCCAGGCGATCGCCTGGGTCGGACAGACGCTGCAGCGGCAGATCGATCTGCTCGCCTATATCGACGTGTTCTGGCTTCTCATGCTCGTCGGCGCGGTCCTGATCCCTGTCGCGCTGATCCTCAGGCCAATCGACCTAAAAGCCCCGGCGAGGGGACACTGATCCCGATCGGTCAAAACAAAGTGGGCAACGAGCCCAGGGCTGCGAATTTCATGCTCACGGGCGCTGGTTTAGGCCGCGACGTCCTGCTTTTCGGCTTTCTCTGCGGCTGCCGTCCCGGAGCGGCGGGTCAGCCAGCTCGGGATCTCGCGATAGCAGGAGCCCTTTTCATTCATCTCCGCTACGGTCCAGCGGCTCGGGTGCCGCTCCTTGCCGACAAAAACCCAGTCGTCGGCGGCGGCCGGAGGCTCGTTGGGCCGGGTTCGCAACCAGGCCGACCCGGCTCCCTCGGGCAGGCGATCTGGCTTCATCTGATAGAGGTCATAGACCGGAGGACGCATTTTACTTTTTCCCACGCAGAACGGAACCCGAGGGTCGTTTGAACTCGCGGCAGAATTATGAACTGCGTGGGACGAGGATGTGCCCGACTTGCAGCAACGCGGTGGCCGAGTAAGGTTGGTGCGGTGCAGCAAAATGAGCACGAAAAGGCGCCGCAGGCGGTGGGTTCGCCGGCGGCGCCTCTGTAATTCCCGGGATAAGTCGATCGTGCGAAGACCCTAATAATAGATGCCCGCGAGCGGCAGCACGCGCTGCAGGATCGCGCCGAGGCAGATCAGGATGACGAGCAGCTTCAGAAGATTGGCCAGCCGGCGGTCGGTGGCGAACTTGTCGATTGCCCAGAAGCATATCGCCCCGACTACAATGATGACGAGTACGCCGATCAGTGCCGAAATCATCTTGATGCCCCCTTGCGCCAGTTCTTCCGCTTTCACCTTCCGCAAGCCCGATCCGAGGTCAAGGCTCGTCGTCGCCAAGTGGCGGCGGATCTTGCCGAGTGTGGCTGAAAGCATGCAGACGATAGATCCCGCAACGCGGGAGCATCCGACGCCGGCTGAAGAGGCATACGATTGTGTTACCTAGATCACAGCCGAATCCTACGATTGCCTATAAAACCGACAGGGTATGGCCGCAAACAAGGTAACGGCGGTACACAGGCGCTGGAAGATTCTGTTTCCGAGCGGACCACTCTGGAGCCGGCGGGGAAAATCCTCGACGGCTCCTTTTATTTAGACGGCTCCTTTTATTTATTTGAGCACGAGAAACGTCTGACGCTCATCGCCACATGTTGCGCATGCGCGCGCCGACGTCGATTTTCGGCGCCTGACCCGGCGCACGTGCGGAAGAGGCGGGCGCAACGACCGGCCAGTTCGCGCGCTCGAACTGTCCAAGCAGACGATCGGGAATGAACCGCGTGCGCGCGGCATAGACGTGGCGGTCTCCCTGCGACCTCTGTCCATGCGTGAAAAAGCGCTGCGGCACCACGAGATGCAGATCGTCCTTCGCGCGCGTCATCGCGACATAGAGCAGGCGGCGTTCCTCTTCGATTTCAGCTGATGTGCCGGCTCCGAGATCGGAAGGCATGCAGCCGTCGACCACGTTCAGCACATAGACGGATTTCCACTCCTGTCCCTTGGCGGAATGGATGGTCGACAGGATCAGATAGTCCTCGTCGCGCAACGGCACGCCGGCCTGGTCGCTGGTGGCGTCGGGCGGATCGAGCGTGAGTTCGGTCAGGAAACGTTCGCGCGAGGGATAGCCGCTCGCGATCTGTTCGAGCTGGATGATATCGGCTCGGCGAGTCTCCGCATCCTCGTGGATGCGATCAAGATGCGGCTCATACCACAGCCGCGCGCGCTCGATATCGGCGGGCCATTCCGAGTAGCGCAACTCGCCGATCGTCTGGACGAAAGTCTTCCAGTTCTCACCGGCGCGGGGCGGTGAGGGCAGTGCGCACAGCACGCCGATCGGATCGGCAGCGTCCGCCATTTGATCCAGAACGCGCTGGGCGGATGCAGGTCCGACGCCGGGCAAGAGATGAAGGATCCTGAAACCGGCCACGCGATCGCGCGGGTTTTCCGAGAAGCGCAGCAACGCCAGCATGTCTTTCACATGCGCCGCATCGAGGAACTTGAGTCCGCCGAATTTCACGAACGGAATGTTGCGCCGTGTGAGCTCGATCTCGAGCGGCCCGCTATGCGAGGAGGTTCGAAACAGCACTGCCTGCTGCTTCAGCAGCGCACCTTCCTCGCGGTTTGCCAGCACCTGCTCAACGATGTATCGCGCCTGATCGGCTTCGTCGCGGACGGCGACGAGCTTCGGTTTTGCGGACGAGGCGCGGTCGGTCCAGAGATTCTTCGTGAAGCGCTCGCTCGACAATTCGATCACTCCGTTCGCGGCCGACAGGATCGGCTGCGTCGAACGGTAGTTGCGGTCGAGCGTGATGATCTCGGCGCGCGGCGCGAACTGGTCCGGAAACTCCAGAATGTTGCGAACGGTCGCGGCGCGGAATGAATAGATGGATTGTGCGTCGTCGCCGACCACGGTCAGCCCGCGCCCGCCGGGCTTCAGCGCCAGCAGGATCGAGGACTGCAGGCGATTGGTGTCCTGATATTCGTCGACCAGAACGTGATCGAAGCGATCGCCGATGTCGCCTGCGATATCGCGATCCGACATCATCTGCGCCCAGTAGAGCAAGAGGTCGTCGTAATCGAGCACATTCTGTTTCTGCTTGGCCTCGACATAGGCCGCGAACAATCCGGTGAGCTGCTCGACCCAGCCCGAACACCACGGAAAGGACTGGCCCACGGCTTGCGCGATGGTCGTCTCCGCGTTGACGCAGCGTGAATAGATCGCGAGGCAGGTGCCTTTTGCGGGAAAACGGCTCTCGGTCTTCGACAGGCCGAGATCGTGGCGAACGAGATTCATCAAGTCGGTTGAATCTTCGCGATCATGTATCGTGAAGGCAGGATCGACACCGATCTGACCGGCATATTCGCGCAGCAGCCGCGCGCCGATGCCGTGAAACGTGCCGGACCAGTTCAGCGCGTCGGTCATTACACCGGCTTTGTCACCGAGCACCTTCCGCGCGATGCGTTCGACGCGTTGCGCCATTTCGCTGGCGGCGCGCCGCGAAAACGTCATCAGCAGGATGCGGCGCGGATCCGCGCCATGGACGATGAGATGCGCGACGCGATGGGCCAGCGTGTTGGTCTTGCCTGACCCGGCGCCGGCGATGACGAGAAGAGGCCGACCGACATGGCTATTCGTGTCCACGCCGTGTTCGACGGCGCGCCGCTGTTCCGCATTCAGCGTGTCCAGATATGACGCGGCCGCCATTGCCAACACGAATCATCCCCCGCACGTCCGGCACAAGCTGTGGCAGCTCTTCGAGAACGGTTCAAGAACGTTGGGGCGCTCGCCGGCGCGGCTGTCTGAGCGCAGCGCATTCTGGAACTCCGGGATGCGCCGGCCATTGCTTCTGCGGGCTTCAGGATACTGCGAGGGACGGACAGCGATGCCGAAGGAAAACGATCTGGAAGGTACGCAAGATCAAGGCGGCAAGCATGGCGGACAGGCCGGCGTGCCAAAGCCACCGCCACGACCGGCCGATACAAGACGCGACAAGGATGCGCCCAAGCAATCTCATGATGATCGCTGACGTCGGCTGGTGATTGTGTGCCGTCGCACCACCTGCCACGTCAAAAAGAAGGCTCAAAAAAGAAGGCGGCCAATCGGCCGCCTTCTCGAGTGATCCGGATCTTTTATTCGTTATTGGCAAATGTGCCGCAAGCCATCCTCACCAATGAAGGTCGTGCCCGGCTGACAGACAAAGCCGCTGCTATATCCGTATGGTCCGTAGTAGCCGCTGTAGGCGTAGCCGTCATGTCGGAACGGCGCCGTGGCTATTGCGCCGGCCGTACCGATCGCGCCGCCAACAATGCCGGCTGCGACGTCACCGGGCCAAAACTCATTATGTCGTTGTATCTCGTCTCGTTGAACCTCCGCGCGCTGCTGCGCCTGAGCGCGTTGCTGCTGAAGCTGAACGGCCTCCGATCGCGCGTGCGGACCCATCGCCAAGGCGGGCGATGCGATCGCGGTCGTCAATACGGCGGCTGCGGTCAGGAGCTTTAAGGTCATCAATGTCTCCGTTGTAGTGACGGGGGCCAACGGATGACGGGCGCATGCGTTTCCGAAACTCGCGAAGTTTCATCTCAAACGGATGTGAGTTCGGGTTCCTTTCCGAATTAACTTTCGAAATTAACCAGATCTGCGCGTGTCGCAGGGCTGATGCGCAATATGCGGGCAATATCAGAGACATAGCGGATACGCTTGCCACATTCTGACCACATCTGGTGACTTAAAGCCATGGCGTCGGACGTTGGTCCGAACACTTCACGAGCCGCCTGGGCATTTCAACTTCGCCCCTTCGTTGTGCGGCTTTCCTGATCGCAGAAGCGATCTTTCCTCCTTCAGAAATCTCATCTCAGGAAGAAGAAGTAATGATGCGTAAACTCGTAACTACAACGGCTGTGCTTGTCGCTTTTGCATCGAATGCGGAAGCTCATGGGCACCACCGGCATCACGGGCACCATGCGAGGGGGCACTATCATCACGCTGGATATTCCGGACGGCCTGCTGCCTGGTGCGGTTGGTACATGCGCACGCAAGTCGGCAGCGATCCGGGCCCGAACTATAATCTGGCTCGCTCATGGGCTCATTATGGATCGAATGCCGGCGGCCCGTCCGTTGGCGCGATCGTCGTCTGGCGTCACCATGTCGGTAAGATCGTCGGCCAACAGAACGGCCAGTGGATTGTCCAGAGCGGTAATGACGGCCATGCCGTGAGAGCGCGTCCGCGTTCGCTGGCTGGCGCCATCGCTTTCAGAAACGCCTACGCGTCGTTCTGATTTGGGATATCGCGCTCCTCGCGAAAGGCTGATTGAATCGGAGCAAACCGCGCTGGTCGAAGTTGCGACCGGATGCGGGGAGCTCCGATTCTTTTTGGAACGCGGGCGGCAGTCCGGCCTTTCGCTTCGACACAAAGGGAACTGACAAACATATCCGGCGCGAATGCTGATCGAGAGTTTTCGATCAGTGCGCGCGTCTTGTTGCGTGGCAGACTTATATGCCGGGCGCGTCAGCTTCCGCCGAACGAATCTGCTGCTGCGGAACCGGAACCTTTGCGTCCCAATCGGCGTAAAGCAATCTGTCTATTGAGAGATTGATCGTCCAAATCATCAGGCAACCGGCGATCGCGAATGCCAAAATGAACAGCGCCAAATCGCGCCTCGCAAAATTCTCTATCACGCAACTAATTCCCTGCTTCACGCGAGAACGCCGATCGTTCGACTTGGTTCCTGGCAAAAATATCTCGCCGTTGAATTTTTTTCTGTGGCGCCGCTCACAACTGCGTCAGCGGATCGATCTGGCTGTGAATAGCGGTAACAGGACGCCGATCCGGGTCGGGTGACGGCTGATGAAACCTGATCGGGCATGCCTACATGCTGTTCATGAGCAGAGCTTTCACCAAGGAAGACGATTTCGTCGACGATCTTCCCGATCGGCCAATCTCATCACACCCGAATCAAGTGACCGGGCATGGTCTTCAGTTGATCGAGGCGGCGCTGGAGCAGGCACGACGCGCTTACAGTGAAGCGCAGGCCGCCGGCGACCGCGAGGCGCTCGCCAAGGCCGGCCGTGACGTTCGCTATTGGAATGCGCGACGCGCCAGCGCGGTCGTTATGCCCGTGCCGTCAAGCGCGGACATGGTGCAGTTCGGCCACGCGGTCAGCATCGTGCGCGATGACGGCCGCGAGCAGACGTTCCGGGTTGTCGGCGAGGACGAAGCGGACCCCTCGCAGGGATCAATCTCCCACGTGTCGCCATTGGCGCGGGCGCTGATCGGCAAGCGTGTCGGCGATACAATTCATGCTGGCAAGGATGAAGCCGAGATCGTGAGCATCCGCTAGCCCGAAGTCGCGGCAATGCGCCTTGAGGCGGTTGGTGATCTCGGCAAGAAGAGGATGTCGTGCCGCAAATATTCGGCGTAGCCAGCCTGGGAGGGAATGATTTTGAAACTCCTCATGGTCGGCACGGCGAGCTTGGCGATCACGGCTGCGCTGATGAACGTGCCCGCCAGCGCCCGCACGCTTGAAGCCATCAAGGCCACGCACACGCTGAAGGTCGGTCTCACTGGCGATTATGCGCCATATTCGTTGCGCGGGCCGGATGGCGCTGTTGTGGGCGCCGATGTCGTCATTGCGCGCGCGTTGGCTCGGTCGCTCGGCGTGACCGTCGAAATCGTCCCGACGACCTGGAAGACCATGAAGCCAGACTTGGAAGCAGATCGCTTCGACGTCGCGATGGGTGGCGTGAGCGTGACCTCCGGTCGCTCCGTAGTCGGGGATTTCTCGATCCCCGTGATGCATGATGGCAAGCGGCCGATCGTGCGCTGCGCGGACAAGGGTCGTTACACGTCGGTCGAGGCGATCGACCGGCCCGGCGTACGGGTCGTCTCCAACCCGGGCGGCACCAACGAGCGTTTTGCAAGGGCGCATTTTCCGCACGCGGCGTTCCAGGAGCACGCCGACAACCGCACCATCTTCGAGGAGCTGGTGAACAATCAGTCGGACGTCATGGTCACCGATGGCGCCGAGGTCGACTACCAGGCGCGCCTGCATCCCGGCGTGCTGTGTGCGGCGAACACATCTGAACTCGTTCGACCATTCCGACAAGGCCTACTGGATGACGCGAGATCCGGCCTTGAAGCAAGCTGTCGACGCCTGGTTGGAGAAGGCGATCAAAGCCGGCGACTACGACAAGGCGTTGGAGGCAGCGGCAAACGACGGGCGCTGAGTATGCCGCTAGTTTTGTTGATGAACCTAAGGCCTGACAGCGCCTCGGCCCCGTTTGGGGCGCGAGCGCTATTGGTCGACGAGTCATAACTCAACGTCGCCCGACGTGGCGCGGCGGAGCATCGTGGCGCAATGGCCACAGGGGCTGCTGAAGAGTGTGGGACTAAGTTGGAATTCGGCACCCCCAGCTATAACTCACCTTCGGGCGGCGGATGCGCCCGCCCCAAACCCGCGAGGACACCATGAAAAGAGTTTATCACACGCTGCACTTTGTTGTGCACGACGAGAAGGCGTTGCACGAGTATGTGCGCAAGCACGCCGACCCGGAGGAGTTCTCGGCGATGGAAAAGGACGATGCCAGCCAGGCTGAGGCCGGCGAGCCGGTCGAACACGTCTATTCGGACATCGAGTGGATCGTCGAAAACGGTCACGTCTTCGACGCCGATGGTATTGAGCACAGCGGCGGCGAGACAGGTGACAGCGACGAGGACGACGAGCACGAGGAATGATCGCCGGAGACGGGGCCCGCTGCGGGCCCCGAAGCCGGGGAGCGAAAGTCCCCGTGGCCTATCTGCATACCGCGGCGGAACCTTTCTCCGACTAAAGCTATAATTGCGTGTTGCAACTGAGTGGTGCAACACTCGCCGATAGTGTTGAATCAGTTGCGGAGCGCGTTGTGCTTTTTCGTGTGGAGAAGGTCCAATGCAATACCAACATCCAACGCCAACATGCGTGCGCATCAAGGACGCTCAGATTCCCTGCGCGTATTGCGGAGCAATCATGATCCTGAAGGTGCTGGAGCCTCACAAGGCAAAGCTGGACATGTTGACCTATCATTGCGTCACATGCAGTCGCGACGAGACCTTCATAGCGTCGACCAACTGAGTATCACGTTCAGAATCTGACAGCCTGCCAAGCGTAGTGGCGCGGCGGCTAGCTCGACGTTCAGGTTGGGTCTCGCGATTTTGAATTCATATACCCTACCATCGTGTCAGCGATGCGAAGATCGGGTGAGGCGGATCGGCTTTGTTTCGATCCTTCGGCCGAGATCACCGAGCGCATTCCCGCCTGAGCTGCCGAACGCTGCAGGCTCCGGCGTCATCATTGGCGATCCCAGCAGGACTCGAACCTGCAACCCGCGGAGTAGAAATCCGCTACTCTATCCAGTTGAGCTATGGGACCGTTGGGCGTGAACCTATCGCACCTTCTTCATAGCACGCTCAATATCAAAAATCCGTTTTTCGGGGAATCCCGTCCGAACCATTTTCCACGGGCTGGCGACCAAGCAAGGCGGGGAGGGCCGCCGTTCGTTCCCCGTTTCAATTCGTCGGCCGCCAACCTGTTACAGCGATGCCCGAAAGTTCCGGCTGCGCCATGCCGCATAAGGCTTTATGCTCTCGTCGTTCAGCCGCCATCGGTCCGTCACCATTGCGCACTTCTTTGATTCCGGCGCGGCGTTTGTCCGCGGCCGAAGGAGCTTCCTCATGATTGGTCTGGTTCGCGCCGTCGTCGTTTGCGCAACGCTGGCGTTCGGCCTCGTCTCGGCGCAGGCGGCGGACAAGGTTTTCAAGCGGGACGATCTTGCGGACGCCGCGATCAAGCTGGAAGCCCAGATCAAGGGCGAGTCAGGGCCGATCGCAAAATCGCCCGCGACGCTGCGCGGCGACGCCGATGCCGCCTTCCGGCGCAATGATTTTCGGGCCGGCCTGCAGACCCTGACTCAGATCGCCGTCATCGCGCCTGATGACAGCGGCAACTGGCTCCGGCTCGCCCGCACCATCTTCCAGATCAAGCCGTCCAACACCAGCGAACAGACCTTCTTCCTGGAGCGCGCCTCGACCGCGGGCTATATTGCCTATCAGCGCGCCGCCAATCCGCAGGATGAGGCGGATGCGCTGGCGGTGCTCGGCCGCGCGATGTCGGACCGCAAGCTGTGGCGTCCGGCGCTCGACGCGCTCCGGATGTCGCTGGATCTGCGTGAGGTCGCCGAGGTCCGTGGCCAATATGAGAAACTGCGCGACGAGCACGGCTTCCGGCTTATGGATTACAGCGTCGATTCCGACTCGGCTTCGCCACGGGTCTGCTTCCAGTTCTCCGAGGAATTGGCGAAGCGCACCGATTTCGCGCCCTATGTCGCGCTGGCCGGTACCGACAAGCCCGCGCTATCGTCGGAAGAGAAGCAGCTCTGCGTCGACGGCTTGAAGCACGGCGAGCGCTACAACGTCAATCTGCGCGCCGGCCTGCCGTCGACCGTGAAGGAGAGCCTGCCGAAATCGGCCGAGTTCAACATCTATGTGCGCGACCGCAAGCCCTTCGTGCATTTCACCGGCCGTGCCTATGTGCTGCCGCGTACCGGCCAGCGCGGGATTCCGCTGGTCAGCGTCAACACCAAGACGCTCGCGATCGACGTGTTCCGGGTCGGCGACCGCAACCTGATCAACACGGTGATCGACAGCGACTTCCAGCAGCCGCTCAGCCGGTACCAGCTCACGACGCTTGGCAATGAGCGCGGCGTCAAGGTCTGGTCCGGCGAGCTCGCGACCGAGACCACGCTGAACCAGGATGTCACGACCGCATTTCCGGTCGATCAGGCTCTCGGCGACCTGCAGCCCGGCGTTTATGTAATGACGGCGGCCGTCAAGGGGCCGGGCAGCGACGACGACAGTCAGCTTGCGACGCAATGGTTCATCGTCTCCGATCTCGGCGTGGCGGCATATTCCGGCAATGACGGCATCCATGTCTTTGTCAATTCGCTGGCCTCGACGGAGGCCGTCGCCCGTGCCGAGGTGCGGCTGATCGCGCGCAATAACGAGATTCTCGCAACCCGCAAGACCGACGAATCCGGCCATGTGCTGTTTGAGGCAGGACTTGCACGCGGCGCGGGCGGATTGTCGCCGGCGATGCTGACGGTGTCCGGCGAGAAGACCGACTATGCTTTTCTCAGCCTGAAGTCGAACGCGTTTGATCTTTCCGATCGCGGCGTCGCGGGACGTGAAGCGCCGGCCGGCGCCGATGCCTTCGTCTATGCCGAGCGCGGCGTGTACCGCTCCAGTGAGACCGTCTATCTGACCGCGTTGCTGCGCGACGGGCTCGGCAACGCCATCGCGGGCGGTCCGCTGACGCTAGTGATCGAACGGCCCGACGGCGTCGAATTCCGCCGAGCGCTGCTGACCGACCAAGGCGCGGGCGGCAGGTCGCTCACGGTTCCGCTCAACTCGGCCGTTCCGAGCGGAACATGGCGTGTGCGAGCGTTCACGGACCCGAAGGGCGCAGCGGTCGGCGAAACCACCTTCATGGTGGAGGACTACGTCCCGGAACGGCTGGAATTCGATCTGTCATCCAAGGACAAGCTGATCAAGGCTGATGCTCCTTTGGAGCTTAAGGTCGACGGCCATTTCCTCTATGGCGCACCGGCCTCCAATCTGCAGCTCGAAGGCGACATGCTGGTCGCCCCCGCTGCCGGCCGGCCCGGTTTTCCGGGCTATCAGTTTGGGGTCGCCGACGAGCAGACGACGAGCAACGAACGTACGCCGATCGAGAACCTGCCGGAATCCGACGCCAATGGTGTCGCGACGTTCCCGATCAGCCTCCCGAAGCCCCCGGAGTCGTCGCGTCCGCAGGAGGCGCAGATCTTCATCCGCATGGCGGAAACGGGCGGCCGCGCGGTCGAGCGCAAGCTGGTGCTGCCGGTCGCGGCACAGGCGGCGCAGATCGGCGTCAAGCCGGTGTTCGGCGACAAGAGCGTGGCCGAAGGCGACAAGGCCGAGTTCGACGTCGTGTTCGCGGCACCGGATGGCAAGACGCTCCAGCGTGATGGCCTGCGCTACGAACTCTTGAAGTTGGAATCCCGCTATCAGTGGTACCGGCAGAACTCCTATTGGGAATATGAGCCGGTCAAGTCGAGCAAGCGCGTCGCCGACGGCGATGTCACGATCGCGGCCGACAAGCCGTCGCGCTTGTCGTTTAACCCGCAGCCGGGCCGCTATCGTCTCGATGTCAAATCGGCAGACGTGGACGGCCCCATCACCTCGGTGCAGTTCGACGTCGGCTGGTATTCCGACGGCAGCGCCGATACGCCCGACCTGTTGGAGACTTCGATCGACAAGCCGGACTATCAATCCGGCGACACGATGGTGGTCTCCGTCAACGCACGCACGGCAGGCAGGCTGACCGTTAACGTGCTGGGCGATCGCTTGCTGACCACGCAAACTTTGGAGGTCAAGGAAGGTACGACGCAAATCAAGATTCCCGTCGGCAAGGATTGGGGCACCGGCGCTTATGTGATGGCGACGTTACGCCGTCCGCTTGAGACCACGGCTCAGCGCATGCCAGGGCGGGCGATCGGGCTGAAATGGTTCGGGATCGACAAGAAGACGCGCACGCTCGCGGTCAACTTGTCACCGCAGACACTGGTGCGTCCGAACTCGACGCTGAAGATTCCCGTCAAGCTCGACGGTCTCAATCCCGGCGAGGATGCCAAGATCGTCGTCGCCGCGGTCGATGTCGGCATTCTCAATCTGACCAATTACAAGCCGCCCGCGCCTGACGACTATTATCTCGGCCAGCGCCGCCTGAGCGCCGAGATCCGCGATCTCTACGGCCAGTTGATCGACGGCATGCAGGGTACGCGCGGCCAGATCAAGTCGGGCGGTGATGCCGGCGGCGAGCTGCAGGGCAGTCCGCCAACGCAAAAGCCGCTCGCGCTCTATTCCGGGATCGTCACGGTCGCGGCGAATGGAACGGCCGAGATCAGCTTCGACGTTCCCGATTTCGCCGGTACCGCGCGGGTGATGGCGGTGGCGTGGACCGCCACCAAGCTCGGCCGCGCCACCATCGACGTCACCGTGCGCGACCCCGTCGTGCTGACAGCGACCTTGCCGCGCTTCCTCCTCAACGGCGATCACGGCACGCTCAGCATGGATATCGACAATGTCGAGGGGCAGGCGGGCGACTACAGCGTCAGCGTCAAGGCTTCGGGGCCGGTCAAGGTGTCCGGCAATCCCGACGTCTCGCTGAAGCTTGCCGCGAAGCAGCGCAGCTCCACGACGCTTGGGCTCGATGCCGCGGGCGTCGGAACGGCGCAGTTCGACGTCGACATCAAGGGACCGAGCGGGCTGGCACTGGCTCGGCATTACGCACTCGACGTCAAGCCTGCGACGCAGGTCCTGGCGCGCCGCTCGGTGCAAACCTTGGCGAAAGGCGAGAGCCTGACGCTGACGCCGGACATGTTCACCGATCTCGTGCCGGGCACCGGCACGGTGTCGTTGTCGGCGGGGCTTTCGACCGCGCTCGATGCCGCCACCATCCTGCAGGCGCTCGATCGCTATCCGTACGGATGTTCCGAGCAGATCACGAGCCGCGCGATGCCGCTGCTCTATGTGAACGAGCTTGCGGCCGGCGCGCATCTGGCGCTCGATGCCGATGTGGACCAGCGCATCAAGGACGCGATCGAACGGCTCTTGGCGCGGCAGGGGTCGAACGGCTCGTTCGGCCTGTGGTCGGCCGGCGGCGACGATGCCTGGCTTGATGCCTATGTGGCGGACTTCCTGACCCGCGCGCGTGAAAAGGGCTTTGCCGTGCCGGACGTGCTGTTCAAAAGCGCGCTGGACCGTATCCGCAACTCCGTGGTCAATGCCAACGAACCGGAGAAAGACGGCGGGCGCGATCTCGCCTACGGCCTCTACGTGCTCGCACGCAATGGCGCGGCGCCGATCGGCGACCTGCGCTATCTCGCCGACACCAAGCTGAACAATCTGGCGACGCCGATCGCCAAGTCGCAGCTCGCCGCGGCGCTGGCGCTGGTCGGCGACCGTAACCGCGCGGAGCGGGTCTATGCCGCGGCGCTCGACAGCCTGACGCCGAAGCCGGTGCTCACGTTCGGCCGCACCGATTACGGCTCGGCGCTGCGCGATGCGGCGGCACTCGTCTCGCTCGCTGGCGAGGGCAACGCGCCGCGCGCGACGCTGACGCAAGCCGTGTTGCGGGTCGAGGCGGCGCGGGGTCTGTCGCCTTACACCTCCACGCAGGAGAATGCCTGGCTGGTGCTGGCGGCGCGTGCTCTGGCGAAAGAGACGCTGACGCTCGATGTCGACGGACAGGCGGTCAAGACCGCGCTCTACCGCAACTACAAGGCGGCCGATATCGCCGGCAAGCCGATCAAGGTCACCAACATCGGCGACGCACCGGTGCAGGCGGTGGTCTCAGTGTCCGGTTCGCCGGTCACGCCAGAGCCGGCAGCGTCCAACGGCTTCAAGATCGAGCGCGGCTACTTCACGCTGGACGGCAAGCCGGCCGATGTCAGCAAGGCCAAGCAGAATGATCGCTTCGCCGTGGTGTTGAAGGTTACCGAGGCCAAGCCCGAATTCGGGCACATCATGGTGTCGGATTATCTTCCGGCCGGGCTCGAGATCGACAACCCGCATCTTGTCTCATCCGGCGACAGCGGAACCTTGGACTGGATCGAAGACGGCCAGGAACCCGTGAATACAGAGTTCCGCGACGATCGCTTCACCGCGGCGCTTGATCGCGCGACCGACAGCAAGTCCGTGTTCACCGTGGCCTATGTCGTGCGCGCAGTGACGCCGGGCAAATATGTGCTGCCGCAGGCTTATGTCGAGGATATGTATAATCCGTCCCGGTACGGACGCACGGGCACCGGATCGGTCGAGGTCCGCGCGGCGAAATGAGTGAAGCCGAGATGAGTCAGCAGGCGCCGCCGCAAACTCTGTCGTTATGCCGGGATGAGCCCGGCCATGACGGCGCTCGCGGAAAGCGGGGTATTCGGATTGCGGCAATCGCATTCGCAGCGATCTGCATCATCAGTCTCGCCTGCATCTCCTGGGTGATTTCGCTCGGTGCGTTGCCGTTGGCTGACGCCAGGAAGGTCTCGACCACCATCGTCGATCGCAATGGCAAATTGCTGCGCGCCTACGCGATGGCGGATGGCCGCTGGCGGCTGCCGGTCGATGCGAAGAAGGATGTCGATCCGACCTATCTGAAGCTGCTGCTCGCCTATGAGGATCAGCGCTTCTATTCCCATGGCGGCGTCGATCCGTTGGCGCTGGCACGCGCCGCGTTTCAATTGGTGACGCGCGGCCACATCGTGTCCGGCGGCTCGACCATCACCATGCAGCTCGCGCGGCTGATGGAGCCCAGGCGCGAGCGGTCGCTTTACGCCAAGCTGCGCCAGATCGTGCGCGCCATCGAACTCGAGCGGCGGCTGAACAAGGATCAGATCCTCAATCTTTATCTCGCGCTCGCGCCCTATGGCGGCAATCTGGAAGGCATTCGCGCAGCCTCTATTGCCTATTTCGGCAAGGAGCCGAAGCGTCTGTCGCTCGCCGAGGCGGCGCTGCTGGTGGCACTGCCGCAGTCGCCGGAACATCGCAGGCTCGATCGCTATCCGATTGCCGCGCGCCAAGGTCGCGACCGCGTGCTCGATCGGGTGGTGGAAGAGGACGCCATCTCGCCGGATGAGGCCGCGCAGGCGAAGGCAACGCCCGTGCCGAAGCTGCGCAAGCCGATGCCGATCCTGGCGCCGCATGCCTCCGATCAGGCGGTCAGCACGATGAAGGATGCGCCGGTCATCAAGCTGACCCTCGACCAGAACCTGCAGAAGGTGCTCGAACCGCTGGCGCGCGACCGTGCGACTGCACTGGGGCCGAACATCTCGGTCGCGATGATCGTCGTCGACAATGAGAGCGGCGACGTGCTGGCCCGAGTCGGTTCGGCCGATTATTTCGACGACAGCCGGGCAGGGCAGGTCGACATGACGCGCGCCGTGCGCTCGCCGGGCTCGACGCTGAAACCCTTTATCTATGGGCTCGCCTTCGAGGATGGCTTTATTCATCCGGACAGTCTGATCGACGATCGCCCGATCCGCTTCGGCTCCTATGCGCCGGAGAATTTCGATCAGACCTTTCAGGGCACGGTGCCGGTGCGCCGCGCATTGCAGTTGTCGTTGAATGTGCCGGCGATCGCGCTGCTCGACCGCGTCGGGCCAAGCCGGCTGTCGTCGCGGCTGCGGCAGGCCGGCGCCAATCTCGTGCTGCCCAAGGATGAAGCGCCGGGGCTGGCCATGGGGCTCGGCGGTGTCGGCGTCACGTTGCAGGATCTGGCCTTGCTCTATGCCGGGCTGCCGCGACTTGGAACCACCCGCCCGCTGCGCGAGATCATGGGCCTGAAAGATGCCGACCGAGAACCCATGCGGCTTCTGGATCAGGTCGCAGCCTGGCAGGTCGGCAATGTGCTGATGGGCACGCCGCCACCCGAGAACGCCGCCGCCAACCGAATCGCCTTCAAGACTGGAACCAGCTACGGCTATCGTGACGCCTGGTCGGTCGGCTTCGACGGCCGCGTCACCATCGCGGTGTGGGTCGGCCGTCCCGATGGCGCGCCGGTGCCGGGCCTGGTCGGCCGCACGGCTGCGGCGCCGATCCTGTTCGACGCATTTGCGCGGACGGGAAAGCTGCCGGTGGCGTTGCCCAAGGCGCCCAGGGGAGCGCTGATGGCAAGCAACGCCAGGCTCCCGCTGCCGTTGCGGCGGTTCCGTCCCCTCGGGGAACTCGTGCGGACTGGTGGGGAACAGGCGCCGCACATCCAGTTCCCGCTCAACGGATCGCGCATCGACGTCGACCGTTCGGCCGACCGCGACACCGCGGCCATGCCGGTGAAAATCTCGGGCGGGGTGCTGCCGATCACGATGATGGTCAACGGTATCCCGATAGGATCGATCGATGGCCGCCGTCAGCGCCTGATCGATCCGCCCGGTCCAGGCTTTGCGAGATTGACCGTCATCGACGCCATTGGCGCGGCGGACACAGTTGTGGTCAGAATCCAGTAGTTCCCAGGTAGTTCCTGCCTAAGCGGTTGTCGGCATGGTGGTTTCGGCGTATGCGGAACCAATGGTTGAGACCTATGCACGCCCCCGTTTTGGTGAGCCGCGCGAGCCGAAAAACCTGGTGAATCCAGGCAATCGGCTCGTTCGCGCGATTGATTTCGTGACCGCCGACCATAAGCGCGCGGTTGCTTTCCTGCTGCTGTGCGGTCTGCTTCTGTTCCTGCCGGGCTTCTTCACGATCCCGCCGATCGATCGTGATGAAGCGCGCTTTGCGCAGGCGACCAAGCAGATGGTCGAGACCGGCGACTATGTCGACATCCGCTTCCAGGAAGACGTCCGCTATAAGAAGCCGGTCGGCATCTACTGGTTGCAGGCCGCCGCCGTTCACACCGCCTCCGCCCTCGGCCTGCCGCGCGCGGAACTGCGCATCTGGGTCTACCGCGTGCCCTCGCTGATCGGCGCGATCGGCGCGGTGCTCCTGACCTACTGGACCGCGCTGGCCTTCGTGACGCGAAGGGGCGCGGTGCTCGCCGGGCTGCTGATGTGCAGCTGCGTGCTGCTCAGCGTCGAAGCGCGGCTCGCCAAGACCGACGCGATGCTGTTGCTCACCGTCGTGGCGGCGATGGGTGCGCTGGCGCGGGTTTATCTGTCCTGGCAGCGCGGCGAGGATCCCGCGCGTCCGCCGTGGAGCTGGCCCACCATCTTCTGGACGGCGCTTGCCGGCGGCATCCTGCTCAAGGGACCGTTGATCCTGATGTTCGTCGGGCTCACCATCGTGGTGCTTGCGATTCTGGATCGCGATGCGTCCTGGCTATGGCGGATGCGCCCGGTCTGGGGCCTGATGTGGACGCTGGTGCTGGTGTTGCCGTGGTTCGTCGCGATCTACTGGCGGGCCGGCGACGCCTTCTTCTCTGATTCGCTTGGCGGCGACATGCTGAGCAAGCTGTCCGCGCAGGAATCCCACGGAGCGCCGCCCGGACTCTATCTGCTGCTGTTCTGGATTACGTTCTGGCCGGGTGCGCCGCTTGCGGCCATGGCTGCGCCGGCGGTCTGGCGCGCGCGCCGAGAGCCGGGGGCGCAGTTCCTGCTGGCGTGGCTGATTCCGTCCTGGATCGTGCTCGAGGCGGTGTTGACCAAGCTGCCGCATTACGTGCTGCCGCTCTATCCGCCGATCGCCATCCTGACCATTGGTGCGCTGGAGCGTCAGGTCCTGTCGCGCTCCGCCTGGCTGATGCGGGGCTCCGCCTGGTGGTTCGCGATTCCAGCATGCGCCTCGATCATCGCGGTCATCGCGGCGATCAAGCTGATACGGCAGCCGGTGTTCTTCGCCTGGCCGTTCGTCGCGGGCGCGCTGATCTTCGGGCTGTTCGCGTGGTGGCTCTATGAAGACAGCCGCGCCGAGCGCTCGCTGTTGAATGCGTTCGTCGCGTCGGTGTTCCTGGCATTCGCGATCTATGGCGCGGTGCTGCCGGCAATGATGCCACTGTTTCCCAGCGCGGAGATCGCACGCGCGCTACGCAACGTGGTCTGCGTCGGACCCAAGGCCGCATCCGCGGGCTTTCTCGAGCCGAGCCTCATTTTCATGACCGATACCTCGACGCTATTGACGGACGGATCGCGCGCGGCGGATTTCCTGAGCCAGGGCACGTGCCGTTTCGCGCTGGTGGAGCAGCGCTCGGAGCGCGCCTTCGTGCAGCGCGCCGAGGCGATCGGGCTTCGCTACAACGTCGCCACCCGCATCGAAGGCTATAACATCTCGCAGGGCAGGGCGATCTCCGTTTCGATCTTCCGCTCTGAGGGCACGGAGTGATGAGGTGTCGGTTCTGTCAGATGCCTCCCCATCAGCGAACTATTTTTTCCGTCTCTTCGCACTGATCCGGCTGTCGGCCGTGCAACTCGTGCGGCCGCCCTCGGCGCCGCGGCGGGCGGAAGCGTTCCGTCGATTGCAGTGGCAGCTTCTGTGGCTGATCGTGATCGGCGCGGCAGCGATCGTGGCGCTGATGGTGACTTTCGACGAGGCCGAAATCGGCATGATGCCGCCGCGCGGCACGCCGAGCCTGTGGCCGGTCCGCATCCTCACCGATTTCGGCAAGGACGCCTATGTGCTGGGGACGCTGGCCGCGCTGTTGGCAGGCATCGGACTGGCGATCCCGATGCTGACGAGACCATCACGCATATTGCTGGCTCGGTACGGCATGCGTGTGCAGTACCTGTTCCTGGCTGTGCTGGTCCCTGTGCTTATCAGCGACGTTGTAAAATGGATAGTCGGGCGGGGGCGGCCATTTGTGGGCGGCAAGGCCAACGCCTTCAACTTCGCGCCGTTCAACGGAACCGAGGCCTATGCCAGCCTTCCGTCGTCCCACGCCGTGACGGCCGGTGCGCTTGCTTTCGCCGTCGCGACGATCTGGCCGAAGACACGCATCGTGATGGCGATCTATGCGCTGCTGATCCTGGCGACCCGGCTCGTTCTGCTCGCGCATCATCCCAGTGACGTCGTCGCGGGCGTGCTGCTCGGCGTGATCGGCGCCATGGCCGTGCGCTATTGGCTGGCCGCGCGGCGCCTCGGCTTTACCGTTCGCAATAATGGCGAAATTGGCTCCCGATAGGGCACAGCAAAGGGGTTGCCCGCGAGCCCTTCGCCCCATAAGAAGCGGGCGCCGTCGGCGCCTGAGAGTGCCGATGTTCGTTTGCCAATTCTGTCGATGAGTATCGATTTGCCGTCTTCCGATTCCGTCGTAGCCGTTTCGATCGTCGTTCCCGTGCGGAACGAGGCGGAGAATATCGTGCCGCTGATCGAGGAGATTGCTGCCGCGCTCGACGGCCGCTGGCCCTATGAGATCATCTATGTCAATGACGGCTCGACCGATGCGACCGCCGAACGGCTCGCGACCGTCATGGAACAGCGCAAGAACCTGCGTCAGCTTCAACATGCCATATCGACCGGCCAGTCGGCCGCGGTGCGCAGCGGCGTGCGCGCTGCGCATGGTGCGATCGTGGCGACGCTCGATGGCGACGGACAGAACAACCCGGCGTTCTTGCCCGATCTGATCGCCGCGATCGAGAAGGGCGGGGAACGCGTGGGCCTCGTTGCCGGTCAACGTGTCGGTCGGAAGGATACCGGGTTCAAGAAGTTCCAGTCGCGCGCGGCCAATGCCATTCGCAACGGTATCCTGCACGATGGCACGCGCGACACCGGCTGTGGGCTGAAGGCCTTCCGGCGCGATGTGTTTCTGATGATGCCCTATTTCGATGGGTTGCATCGCTTCCTGCCGGCGCTGGTGCGCCGGGAAGGCTACGACATCGCCTATGTCGATGTGATCGACCGGCCGCGTCGATCCGGCGTGTCGAATTACGGCTTCTTCGATCGACTGTGGATCGGGATCATGGATCTCGCCGGCGTGTGGTGGCTGATCCGACGCAAGAAGCCGACGCCTGTTGTGACCGAGGTGCAGTGATGCTGATACAGTACGGTCAGGCGTTGAACAGCTATCTCTACGACGTGTTCGTCGCCAAGTTCGACTTCTGGCTGGCATTCGGGCTGATCGCGCAATTATTCTTCACGGCGCGTTTCCTGGTGCAGTGGATCGCCAGCGAGCGCGCGGGAAAAAGCGTGGTCCCGATGGCGTTCTGGTTCTGCTCGATGGGAGGGGGCCTGATGACACTGGTCTACGGCCTCGTGAAGCGCGAGCCCGTGATCATCCTGGGCCAGGCGTTGGCGACCGTCATCTACGTCCGCAATATCATGCTGATCGTAAAGAGCCACGCACGCGAGTCGCAGACGCTCGACCGCTGACCGCGCGCAGTCTTGCCGCGCACAAACCTTTGCCGACTGCAAAAAATTGCGCGAGGGCCTAACGCGACAACGGTTGCGCCGTTGACGTTTCGGCCATGCCCGCCATGCTGCTCTCTTCGGCTTGGGCAGCCGTCTGCTCCCCGGCCGCATCCAGCACGGGATAGGCCACCGAGCAGATGTGCGAGTGAATCCGCCGCAAATCGCGCAGGACATCGAGATGGAGCGAGGTGGTCTCCAGTGTCTCCGGCCGGCCTTCACGCAGCCGGTCGAGATGCCGTTCGGTCGCTGCGAGTTCGGCGTTGCGCAGCGCAGCCTTCTCGGCGATCAGCTTGCGCGCCTCCTTGACGTCGCCGGACATGAAGACGCCGAAAGCGATCCGGAGTTGTTCCATGATCCGCTTGTGGAACGCAGAGAGTTCTTCGGCGCCCTCCATCGAAAACTGGAATCGCCGCTTGATCTTCTTGGTCGCGAGCTCGCTCAAATTCTTGTCGATGATGTCGCCGATATGTTCAAGATTAATGGCGAAGGAGATGATTTCCATCGCCCGCTTGCCCTCGCGCTCGTCCAGGCTGCCGCGCGTCAGCTTAGTGATGTAGAGCTTGATGGCCTCGTCGAGCCCGTCGACCGCATTGTCCATCTTGGTGACCTCGTCGACCAGCGCCCGGTCTCCCGTCATCATCGCGGTCATGACCTTGCGCAGCATGGTTTCGACGGCATCGCCCATGCGCAACGTTTCGCGCGCAGCATCGGCGAGCGCAAGCGACGGTGTCTCCAGCGCGGTCTCGTCGAGATAGCGCGGCCGCGACGGATCCGCCTCGCGTACCCGATCCGGCAGCATCCAGGTCAAGAGCCGCGCCATGCCATCGAGCAGGCCAATGAAGACGATCGCCGTCCCGACATTGAAGGCGATGTGAAATTCGGCGGCGAGTTTCGCGAGATCCGGCTGCAGCGCCTGCAACTGATCGGCGAGTGGCCGCAGGAAGGGCATCACCAGCAGCACGCCAGCCAATCGGTTCACGAGGTTGCCGAGCGGGAGGCGGTAGCTTGCAGGATTGTCGCGGCGGGCGCCTTCCAGAATGGGATTGATGGCGCTGCCGAGATTGGCGCCCAAGACCAGCGCCAGCGACGCATAGGGCGAGATGAAGTGCGCATAAGCGAGCGACATGATCAGCAGCACGCTCGCGACGCTCGAATGCACGATCCAGGTGACGATGGCGCCGATCAGGATGCAGAGCACGGGATCGCCGGTGATCGCGGACATGAAGACCCGCGCGCCGGGTGCGCTTTCCGCCGGCGCCAGGGTGTCGAGCAGGATGTGCAGCGACAGCAGCATCAAGCCGAGCCCAATCGAAACGCGGCCGAGATCCTTGATACGGGAGCGTGGGCCGCTGCGGAAGGCGACGAGGCCCAGCACGAAGAGAATTGGGGCGACAGCCGCGATGTTGAACGACAAGAGCTGCACGATCAGGGTCGTGCCGACATTGGCGCCGAGCATGATAGCGAGCGCAGGCACGAGGCCGACCAGACCTTCCGCGGTGAACGAACTCGTAATCAAAGCGGTCGCCGTGCTGCTCTGCAGAATCGCCGTCAGGCCGAGGCCGGCGGCAAAGGCGCTCAGGCGGTTGTTCAGTGCCTTCGCCAGCAAAAGGCGCAGATCGGGGCCGAAGGCGCGCAGGATGCCGCTGTGGACCATGTGCAGTCCCCAGAGCAACAGTGCCACGCCGCCCATCAGGTCGAGCAAGACCAAGCTTCCCATGATCTCAAGTCCGGATTCCGAGTCGAATGATCAGGCTACCGCCAAACGACCGCGGATCAATCCCTTTGTTCCCGGATCTCTTGCAAATGTGACGCCAAGCTGGCTGGCATCGCCCCGCCTCAGGCCGCGTTGAAGACCGCGAATCCGAGATCGAGATCGGCCTTCAGGTCGTCGACATTCTCGAGCCCGATATGGAGCCGCAAGGTCGGTCCTTCGGGGGCCCATCTCGTGGCTGTGCGATAGTCCGCGCAGTCGAACGGGATCGCGAGGCTCTCGAAGCCGCCCCAGGAAAAGCCCATGCCGAATAATGTCAGGCTGTCGAGCATGGCGTCCACGGCGGCCTGCGGCTTCGGTTTCAGCACGACGCTGAACAGGCCGGAGGCGCCGGTGAAGTCCCGCTTCCAGATCGCATGACCCGGATTGTCTTCGAGGGCCGGATGCAACACCTTCGCGACCTCCGGCCGCGTCGCGAGCCAGCGCGCCATTTCGAGGCCCGAGCGATAATGCTGCGCGAGGCGAACGGCGAGGGTGCGCGTGCCGCGCAAGGCGAGGAACACGTCGTCGGGACCGGCGCATATGCCGAGCAGCCGGATCGCCTCCGAGACCAGCGGCCAGGTGGCGGCGTTCGCCGAGATCGTGCCGAACATGATGTCGGAGTGGCCTCCGACATATTTGGTGGCCGCCTGCATGCTGATGTCGGCCCCGAGCTCCAGCGAACGATGATAAAGCGGTGTGGCCCAGGTGTTGTCGTCGACGACGAGTGCGCCGCGCCCATGCGCGACCGCTGCGATGGCGGGAAGGTCGGGCATCTCGAAGGATTGCGAGCCCGGGGCTTCGACCAGCACGGCCCGCGTGTTCGGCTTGAACAGCTTCTCGATGCTCTCACCGATCAGGGGATCGAAATAGGTGGTCTCGACGCCGTAGCGGGCCAGCAGGCCGTTGCAGAAATTGCGCGACGGCCGGTACACATTGTCGCAGACGAGGATGTGGTCGCCGGCCTTGCACACCGCGAGCAGGGTGGTGGAAATCGCCGCAAGTCCTGAGGGCGCGAGACCGACGCCGGCGCATTGCGGCCCCTCCAGCGCCATCAGGGTGTCCTGCAGCGCTCTGGTGGTCGGTGTGCCGTGGCGGCCATACTGGTATTCGCCCCGATGGGCGTGGAGATCCTCGGCGGTCGGATAGAGCACCGTGGAACCGTGCACCACGGGCGGATTGACGAACCCCTTTTGCGCTTTGGTGTCACGGCCCGCCGTCACCAGCCTGGTTTCGGCTTTTTGCTTGTTTGTTTCTCCGGGGCCGTGGGCGGAATCCATGCGTTTCCCGTTCTTGAAAGTTCTTCATAAGTTCTAGCGACCGGCCCGGCTGCGTTGCCTAGCCGAGCCCAGACCATGGCGGTTAAGCACAATCGTTAATAACAGACGACAGAACAAGGCCGTCAACCCCTTGACCCGGTTCGCCAGTCGTTCTGTGATGTCTCCGCACTAATTCTGTCGCCGCACGTTGAGGGGCTTGCCGCGATCGTCTATCACCGCGTTTCAGGGCACGTTGCCGCCTTTTTTGGCGGCAAATGCACTGCGGCTGGTGTCGATGGGGTCTTGCCTAATCAGCATCGCGCGATCAAAAAGCATCCGTTCCCAGGACGACCTCGAAAGGCTTCAGCCCATGAAACGCGTATCCCTAGTTTTCGGCCTTGCACTCGCCGTCTCGCTTCCGGCCCAACTCGCCCAGGCCGAGACGCTCAAGACGGTCAAGGACCGCGGCATGCTGTCCTGCGGCGTGAGCCCGGGCCTGCCGGGCTTTGCCACGCCGGACGACAAGGGCAACTGGACCGGGATCGACGTGGACGTCTGCCGGGGGATCGCGGCGGCGGTCTTCAACGATCCCAGCAAGGTCAAGTTCGTGCCGCTGTCGGCCAAGGACCGTTTCACGGCGCTGCAGTCCGGCGAGATCGACGTGCTGTCCCGCAACACAACCTGGACGTTATCCCGCGACACCTCGCTCGGCGCCAACTTCACCGGCGTGACCTATTACGACGGTCAGGGTTTTCTGGTGAAGAAATCACTGAAGGTGAACTCGGCGCTCGAACTGAACAGCGCGTCGGTCTGCGTGCAGACCGGCACCACGACCGAGCAGAACCTCGCCGACTACTTCAAGGGCAACAACATGAAGTATGAGGTGATCGCGTTCGCCGGCGCCGACGAGACCGTCAAGGCCTATAAATCCGGGCGATGCGACGTTTTCACGTCAGACGTGTCCCAGCTCTATGCGGAACGCCTGAAGCTCGCCAATCCCGCCGATCACGTCGTGCTGCCCGAGGTGATCTCGAAGGAGCCGCTCGGACCCATGGTGCGCCATGGTGACGACCAATGGTTCGACATCGTCAAATGGACGCTGTTTGCGATGGTCAACGCCGAGGAAATGGGCGTGACCCAGAAGAACGTCGACGAGATGGCGAAATCGGACAAGCCCGATCTGAAACGGGCCTTCGGCACCGACGGCAATCTGGGTGAACAGCTCGGCCTGACCAAGGACTGGTTCTATCGGATCATCAAGGCGGTCGGCAATTACGGCGAATCTTTCGATCGCAACGTCGGCGCAGGCTCCAAGTTGCAGATTGCCCGTGGGCTGAACCAGCTCTGGAACAAGGGCGGAATCCAGTACGCGCCGCCGATCCGCTGATATCAGCCCAAATCGAGGCTGCGGCGATGAGTAGCGAGACCCGGTCACCCCCGCCGCAATACGCGCTTCGGCTGAAGCGCGCACTCGGTGGGCGCGCGGGGTGGGGCGGCTTTGCTCTGCAGGTCCTGTTCGTCGCGGCGCTCGTGTGGCTTGGCTACGAGATCGTAGCCAACGCCCGGGCCAATCTCCAAGCCCAGCGGATTACGTCGGGCTTCGGCTTTCTGGAGAACAATGCCGGTTTTGACGTCAGTCAGACCCTGATCCCGTATTCAGGGTCAGACACTTACGTCCGCGTCTTCCTGGTCGGCCTGCTCAACACGCTCCTGGTCTCAATCATCGGTATTGTATTTGCGACCGTGATCGGCTTCGTCGTCGCGCTCGGCCGGCTGTCGCCGAACTTGCTCTTGTCCCGTGTCGCCGGCGCCTATGTCGAGCTCATCCGCAACCTGCCGCTCCTGTTCCAGATCCTGTTCTGGTACCTCGCGGTGCTTGCCGCGCTGCCGGGGCCGCGGCAGAGCATTTCCCTGTTCTCAACATTCTTTCTCAGCAACCGGGGTCTCGTGATTCCCAGGCCGATCGAGGAACCTGGCCTGATGCCGTTTCTGGTCGCCTTGTTCGCCGGTGTCCTGGGTTCGCTGGCGCTCAGTCACTATGCGCGACGGCAATTGTTCGAGAAGGGCAGGTCGATCAGAATCTGGCCCTATGTGTTGGGGCTCGTCGTCGGCCTGCCGCTTCTTTCCACGCTTCTGTTCGGCGCGCCTGTCCTGTTCGAAGTGCCGGAGTTGAAAGGCTTCAATTTTGCCGGCGGCTTGCGCGTGATCCCTGAAATTCGTGGCCTTGACCGTGGCGTTGTCCATGTACACCGCTGCCTTCATCGCGGAGGTCGTGCGGGCCGGGATTCTCTCCGTGCACAAGGGGCAGATGGAAGCGGGGATGTCACTGGGATTGACGCGCGGCTCCGTGTTGCGCCTGATCGTGGTGCCGCAGGCCATGCGTGTCATCCTGCCGCCGCTGACCAACCAGTATCTCAATCTGACCAAAAACTCGTCACTCGCGGTTGCCATCGGCTATCCCGATCTGGTGTCGGTGTTCGCGGGAACGACGCTGAGCCAGACCGGGCAGGCGATCGAGATCATCGCAATCACGATGGGCGTCTACCTCGCGCTCTCACTCTTAACCAGTGCAATCATGAGCCTCTATGGGTGGCGACTCGGCCGGAGTCTTGGAACATAAGTCTTGGAACATGAAGTCTTGGCGCATGAGCGATCTTGCTGCTCCGAACTACATCCGGGAGGAACTGGTCACCGAGCGCCCGGCGCCGGTCAAGACCACCGGCGTCGTCGGCTTCCTGCGGAAGCTGTTCAATTCGCCGGGCAATATCCTGTTCACGCTGCTGGCGGGGCTTCTGATCTGGTTCACCGTCATTCCGGCACTGCGATTCCTGCTCGTCGATGCGGTCTGGCACGGCAGTGACCGCGAGGCGTGCCTGGCGCAGAACGTCGGGCATCCGGTCGGCGCCTGCTGGCCCTACATCAATGCGAAGCTCACGCAGTTCATCTACGGCTTTTACCCGCAGCCCGAGCGCTGGCGGGTCAATCTCACATTCGCGATGGCCGCCGTGCTGCTGTTGCCGCTTCTCCTTCCGCGTCTGCCGGCCAAAAGACTTAATGCGGGATTGTTCTTCCTGGCCTTTCCTGTGGTCGCGTTCTTTCTGCTGCATGGCGGCGGTCTCGCCGGTTTTGGGGTGAGCTGGACGGCTGGTCTCTTGTCCAATTTCGCCGACAGCTTCACGAGCGCGGGCGAGGCCTTGCTGCGGGCCGGCGCAAATGTGCCGGTCATCGGCGTGCTGTTCTTGCTCCTGGGCAAGTTGGTCGTCCTGCTCGGCATGGCCGCGTCGCTGATCATCTCACCGCTCGTTTGGTTGCGAGACCAGATCCAGGCGTCGCGCCAGCCGGTATGGCTCGATTTTGCCGCCAGCGCGGCAATTGTTTCGGTTCTGGTTTTTTTCGTGAGTGGTGGCGCCCGCGCCGGAATGCGGCCCGTCGCTCTCGACACTCGCAACATTTGCCGGGATCGGCATCGTGATCGCGGTCATGGGCCTCGACCGCGGCGGCCTGCCGATCGTCGATACCCGGCTGTGGGGCGGTCTTTTGGTCACGCTGGTCGTGTCGGTGACCGGCATCGTCGCCTCGATGCCGATCGGAATCGCGCTCGCGCTCGGTCGGCGCTCGACGATTCCCCTGATAAGGATCTTCTCGATCGCCTTCATCGAGTTCTGGCGCGGCGTGCCGCTGATCACGGTGCTGTTCTTCGCCACCTACATGCTGCCCTTGTTCCTGCCGGGCAATTTCACCGTCGATGGTCTGGTGCGCGCCTTGATCGGCATCGCACTCTTTGCCGGCGCCTATCAGGCGGAAGTGGTCCGCGGCGGCCTCGCGGCCATTCCGCGCGGCCAGGGGGAGGCGGCGAGCGCGCTCGGGCTGTCCTGGTGGAAGACGACAGCCTTGATCGTGTTGCCGCAGGCGCTGCGCCATGTCATTCCCGGACTGGTCAACTCCTTCATCGCGTTGTTCAAGGACACATCGCTGGTCTCGATCGTCGCGCTGTTCGACCTGCTCGGCAGCCTGCGCGCCTCGTTCTCCGATCCGGCATGGGCGACGCCAACCACGGCCTTCACGGGTTTCGCCTTTGCCGGAATGATCTATTTCGTGTTCTGCTTCAGCATGTCGCGCTATTCGCTGTTCGTCGAGCGCCGGCTGAACGCGCATCGGCGCAATTGAGGTAGGATCAATATGAGCGGCAAAGCGATCGTCAGCCTGAGCCACCTGAACAAATGGTATGGCGAGTTCCATGTGCTGCGCGACATCAATCTCGATGTCGCCAAGGGTGAGCGGATCGTGATCTGCGGACCGTCCGGCTCCGGCAAATCGACGCTGATCCGCTGTATCAACGCGCTGGAGGAATTTCAGGAAGGCGAGATCATCGTGGACGGCATCGAGCTGGGGCCCAACCTGCGGCGCGTCGACGAGGTGCGCCGTGAAGTCGGCATGGTGTTCCAGAGCTTCAACCTGTTTCCGCATCTGACCGTGCTGGAGAACTGCACGCTGGCGCCGATCTGGGTGCGCAATATCCCGCAGAAGGAAGCGGAAGCGGCCGCGATGAAATATCTGGAGCGGGTGAAGATCCCCCATCAGGCCAGTAAATATCCGGGCCAGATGTCCGGCGGCCAGCAGCAGCGCGTCGCGATCGCACGTGCGCTGACCATGAATCCGAAGGTGATGCTGTTCGACGAGCCAACCTCGGCGCTCGATCCCGAGATGGTCAAGGAAGTGCTCGACACCATGGTCGACCTCGCCAAGGAAGGCATGACCATGCTGGTGGTCACCCACGAGATGGGATTTGCCCGGGAAGTCGCCAACCGCGTCGTGTTCATGGACGCCGGCCAGATCATCGAATCCAACACGCCAAACGAGTTCTTCGCCAATCCGCAGCACGCTCGCAGCAAGCTGTTTTTGAGTCAGATTTTGCGGTGAGGGAGCCCGTCATTCCGGGGCGATGCGTCAGCATCGAGCCCGGAATCTCGAGATTCCGGGTCTGGTGCTAACGCACCATCCCGGAATGACGATGTCGTCACGTCTTCACAAAAGGCACGTCGATCTTCGTCCGTTTCTCCAGCCATTCCGGTACCGGCAGCTTCTTCGATCGCATGAAGTCCGGATTGAACAGTTTGGACTGATAGCGGTTGCCGGAGTCGCACAGCACCGTGACGATGGTCTTGCCGGGTCCAAGCTGCTTGGCGAGGTGGATCGCGCCGGCGACATTGATGCCGGTCGATCCGCCTAGGCACAGGCCCTCATGTTCGAGCAAGTCGTAGATGACGCCGACAGCTTCCTCGTCCGAGATCAGGAAGGCGTCGTCGACTTTCGCGGTCTCGATGACCGGCGTCACGCGGCCCAGCCCGATGCCTTCGGTAATCGAGTCGCCAGGCGTGGACTTGACCTTGCCGTGCTTGAACAATTCATACATGCCGAAGCCATGCGGATCGGCGCAGGCCGTAACGACGGCCTTGCTCCTTTCCTTCAGATAGCGGCTGACGCCGGCAAGCGTTCCGCCGGTGCCGACCGAACAGATGAAGCCGTCGACCTTTCCGCCGGTCTGGTCCCAAATCTCCGGTCCGGTCAACTCATAGTGTGCCTTGGCGTTGTCGAGATTATTCCACTGATCGGCGAACAACACGCCGTTCGGCTCACTCTTGCGCAGCTGGTCCGCCAGCCTGCGCCCGACATGCTGGTAGTTGTTGGGATTGGCGTAGGGCAGCACCGGCACCTCGACCAGTTCGGCGCCGCAGAGCCGCAGCATGTCCTTCTTTTCCTGGCTTTGGGTGTCCGGAATGACGATCAGGGTCCGGTAGCCGCGCGCGCTGGCGACCACGGCGAGGCCGATGCCGGTATTGCCGGCGGTCGACTCCACCACCAGGCCGCCCGGCTTGAGCTCGCCGCGTTTCTCGGCCTCCAGGATCATCCATTTTCCGGCGCGGTCCTTCACCGACTGGCCGGGATTCATGAATTCGGCTTTGCCCAAAATCGTGCAGCCGGTCGCCTCCGATGCACGTTTCAGCTTGATGAGCGGTGTGTTGCCGATTGCTTCGACAACGTCTTTGTTGAAGATCATACGAGGCCTACCCGGGTTTCCTCAGATTTCTGAGGAACGTAGTCGACCGGGACCGGGTGCACAAGGCGAAGGCAGCGGTGGCCTCACCCCTGCTTGGCGAATACCACCTGGCGTACGTCGATATTGCCGGAGAGAAATCCGGCCTCGCAATAGGCGAGGTAGTATTCCCATAGCCGGCGGAAGCGGTCGTCGAAGCCGAGGGGCTTCAGGTTCGGCCAGGCCGCGCGGAAATTATCCCGCCAGATCCCAAGCGTCTTGGCATAATCTTGCCCGAAGATGCGTTCGCGGATGACAGGAATGCCGAACCGCTCGCCGAGGTTCTTCAGGATCTCCGGCGAGGGCAGCATGCCGCCCGGAAAGATGTAGCGCTGGATGAAATCGACTTCCTTGCGGTAGCTCTCGAAAATGCTGTCCTGGATAGTGATGGCCTGAATGCCGGCGAAGCCGCCGGGCAGCAGCCGATCACGCAATTGGGAAAAATATTTCGGCCAGAACTGCTCGCCAACAGCTTCGATCATTTCGATCGAGGCGATGCGGTCGTAGCGGTCGCGCTCGTCGCGATAGTCTTGCAGCTTGATTTCGACCTTGTCGTTAAGGCCCGCATCGCGGATGCGCTTCTGAGCGAAATCGCGCTGCTCCTTGCTGATCGTGAGGCCGACGACCTTGGCGCCGAATGTCTTGGCAACATATTCGGCAAAGCCGCCCCATCCGCATCCGATCTCGAGCAGCTTCTGGCCCGGCTGCAGGTGGATCGCTTCCGCGAGCCGGCGATATTTGTTGGTCTGCGCCGCGGTCAGGTCTTCCGTGTGCTCCTCATACAGCGCCGACGAGTAAGTCATGCTCGGATCGAGCCACGCCGAATAGAAGGCGTTGCCGATATCGTAATGCGCCAGGATGTTGCGCCGTGCCTGACGCCTGGTGTTGCGGTTGAGCCAGTGCCGCCCGATTTGCAGGAATCGTATCAGCGGCTTGTCGCCAAGCATCGCCTGGATGAGGTCGTGGTTGACGCAGAACAGATACAGGAACTGCGTGAGATCAGGCGTATCCCAATCGCCGTTCAGATAGGCTTCGGCAATGCCGATGTCGCCACCATTGATGAGCCGCAATGCAAAGTCGTAGTTATGAAGTCTCATGATCGCTGCAGGGCCGGGCTCCAGACCGCCGAGCCGGATCACGCGGCCGTCGAGCAGTACGACGTCGAGCGTGCCGCGCTTCAGCCGTGCGGCGAAACCAAGCGCGAGGCGTGCCATGCGCGGCAGATCGGCAAGCACGGAATCGATATTGTCAGGCGTTACGGAAATCACCTCAGCCATGGAACTTCCACCAGCGCGACTGCTCCCGACCCAATCACCCAGGTGACAGTCCTGTGCTGGACGTCACCGGACCGGAGCCACGCCGCCGCTAGCGGCCGGCGCTGGAAGTAATATAAGCGCGCCTTTTGCGGCTCGCCAAGTCGCTATTGGCATCCAGTTCGCCGGCATCGAGGCGCGCAGCATCCAAAGATAGGAGGTCGACAGCAGGTTTCGCCGCTGCGCGAACAGTAATTTTTGCCATCTCGAACCAATTGTCGCCGCCTCCCTTCTACTCGAAGCGGCCGCCGTCGGACGTGACCGAAGAGCTCATGCAGCTTTCGACCGTCTCGAGCCCGAGATGGTCGAACAGCGCGGTGAGTTCGGGGTTAGTTCAGCTCATTGTAGACGATGAAGCCGATATCGACGGCGATCGGCTCGCCGGTATGGCTGGGTCCGCCGGGGCGGAGTCCGCGGTCATAGACCGTCACGGGGTAGCGTCTTGAAGGGCCCAGGCCGCGGCGTTGCCTGCTATTCCCGTCCCAACCACCGCGACTCGCATGTCGAATCTGCGTCCCATTAATTCAATTGGTGAGATACGGCTGTCGGCGCACCGAGTTTGAGCGTGGCAGAGAGGACGCAGCAGGATGAAAACAGGGGAGAATCCGGATGAAATCTTGGTAAGATTGGCGGCCTGCGACCGATCGCCTCGCGGCGCGCAAACCCTGTAAAAACCTGCATAAGCCTGCGTTGTCCGCCGTCGCTTGATCGCCCGGAGCCCCCATTCCGCGCCGGCCGCGCCCGGGAACAGGACTGTCCGCGCGCAGCGCCCCCCGCTAGAATACCGGCCGGGCAGAAAGCATCTCAGACGTGAAGAACTTACGGGCAATCCCTCCGAACGCCGCTCGCGAATCGACGTTGCAATTCGCGGTGGCTCTTGTGCCGGGCACGACTGCCGGCGGAGGGCGGATGTGACGCTGCAAGTCCTGCGACGTGCTGTCCTCCCGCAGCAGCGCGTCGCCATGTTCTGTCTGATGTCCCGTCTGATGCGCGCGGCACAATGGTGCGCCGCGCTGGGCCTGATCGCGAGTTCCGTCGGCTGCGTGCTGACCCAGGATATTCCCGATCCGGCGCTGGATGTCCCCAGGGGCTACAAGCACGCTGGAAAGGTCGATCCGGCAAAGCTGCCCACGCTCGACTGGTGGCGCGGCTTCGGCTCATCGGAATTGACGGTGCTGATGGAGGAGGCCCAGCGCGTCAATCTCGACGTCGCCGCCGCGGTCGCCCGCTTCAGGCAGGCCGATGCGCTGGCGCGTCAGGCCGGCGCCGCGCTGTTGCCGACGCTGCAGGGCGGCGGCCAGGAGGCTTACTCCCGCACCTCGGGCTCGAGCGCCAGCGGGCTCAGCATCGGCGGACGCGAGGTTGTGAACTATTCGGCTTCGCTCAGCGCCAGCTACCAGCTCGACTTCTGGGGCCAGAACCGTGACGCCCTGCAGGCCGCGGAAGAGATCGCGACGGCGGACCGCTTCGACCGGGACGTCACGGCGCTCACCGCGCTGACCAGCGTCGCCAATGCTTATTTCCAGGTGCTCGCGTCGCAGGACCGGATCCGGACCGCCGAGCGCAACATCGCCAGCGCTTCGCGCATCCTCGACGCGATCAAGGAGCGCCGCAAGGCCGGCACGGGCACAGATCTCGACGTCGCGCAGCAGGAAAGCGTCGTCGGCAATCAGAAGGCGCTGGTGCCGCCGCTGCGCCAGACGCTCGACCAGAACGTCAACGCGCTGGCCGTGCTGGTGTCGCGGCCACCGGAGAGCCTGCGCGTCACCGGCGGCTCGCTGCGTCAATTGTCATCGCCGCGCGTGACGCCCGGCCTGCCCTCGGAATTGCTGACGCAGCGGCCCGATATTCGCCGACAGGAGGCGCAGCTTGCGTCTGCGACGGCCAATATCGGCAGCGCCCGCGCGCAGTTCTTTCCGAGCATCCAGCTGACCGGGCAGGGCGGCTATCAAAGCTCCGCCTTGGTCTCGCTGTTTCAGCCGCACGCGGCCTTCTTCAGTCTGGTCGGCTCCGCGACCCAGCCAATCTTCGACGGCGGACGTATTCTCGGCAATTTCGAGCAGACCCAGGCGCGTCAGGAGGAGCTGCTGCAGACCTATCGCAAGACGGTGGTGCAGTCCTTCGCCGATGTCGACAACGCGCTGTTTTCGATCAAGCAGACCACGATCAAGCTCCGCCTGCAGCGCGACGTGGTGTCGTCCTCGCGGCGCGCCTTTCAGCTTGCCGAGCAACAGCTTCGCGCCGGAACTGCCGACATCGTAACTGTGCTAAATACGCAGCAGACATTGTTCCAGGCCGAGGACGCGCTGTGGCAGGCGGAACTGGCCAAGCTGCTCGCGATCGTCAGCCTGTACCAGGCCCTGGGAGGCGGCTGGGAGCCGCGGATGGAGAAGACGGTCAATGCTCTTTAAGCCGAACGAGGCCGGCAAGGTCACGGGCGAGCCCGTCGCGCGCAAGGGCCGCGCGCGGGGCAGATTCGTCTCGACCGCCATCACACTGCTCATCCTCGGCGGCCTCGGCTACGTCGGCTGGATCGCCATGCAGCAGCGGCAGGCCACCAAGGGTGGCAACGGACGTCCGGATCTGCCGGTCCCGGTGCTGGCCGCAACGCCTCAAGTCCAGGACATGCCGGTCTATCTCGACGGCGTCGGCATGGTCCGCGCGCTCAACACCGTCACCGTCCGCTCGCAGGTCGACGGCAAGCTGATCGCGGTCAACTTCACCGAAGGGCAGGACGTCAAAAAGGATGACATTCTCGCCGAGATCGATCCTGCGATCTATCAGGCGCAATACGATCAGGCGGTGGCCAAGAAAGCACAGGACGAAGCGCTGCTGGCGAACCAGCGTCTCGATCTGATCCGCTATGAACAGCTTGCCGCCAGCAATGCCGGCTCCAAGCAGCAGGCCGACACGCAGCGCGCGACGGTCGCCCAGCAGGAGGCTCTGATCAAGGCCGATCAGGCCGCGATCGACAACGCGAAGGCGACGCTTAGCTACACCAAGATCATTGCTCCGCTCTCGGGGCGTGCCGGCTTGCGCCAGGTCGACCAGGGCAACATCATCCATGCCGCCGACGCCACCGGCCTTGTGATCATCACCGAGTTGCAGCCGATCGCCGTGCAGTTCAGCCTGCCGCAGCAGCAGATCATGCGCGTTAACGCCGCTGCTGCAAAAGGCGCGCTCGCGGTCGATGTGTTCGGCAATGACGGCGTCACCGTGGTCGATTCCGGGACGTTGAAAGGCATCGACAACCAGGTCGATCCGACCACCGGCACGCTGAAACTGAAGGGCGAATTCCCGAACGGGCATTTCCAGCTCTGGCCCGGGCAATTCGTCAATGTGCGCCTCAAGGTCGAGACGCTCTCGAAAGCGCTGGTGGTGCCGGCCTCGGCGGTGCAACGCGGGCCGATGGGAACTTTCAGCTATGTCATCGGCGAGGACAACACCGTGACCGCGAAACCGGTCGCGGTGACGCAGCAGGACGAGACGCAGGCGGTGATCGCGAGCGGCCTGTCGCCATCGGACCGCGTGGTGACGACTGGTTTTGCCAACTTGTCCGATGGCGCCAGGGTCGTGATCGGCAGCAACGACGGGACGCCCTCGGCCGACCTCGCGCCACGCAAGAGGGGTCGTGGTCAAGGCAAGGACGGGCAAGCCAAGGACGGACAAGGCCACAAAGAGTGGCAGGGCAAGAAGGATTGGCAGGGCAAGGACGGCGAGCGCCGGCACCGCCGTGACGATGCTTCCCAAGGCGAGGGCGATCAGAAGGGGCGGACCGGGCCGGCGCCGGCACCGGCGGGGGGCCAGGCAACGGGGGACAATGCGTCGGGTGGCGGGGCAAAGGCGCAGCCATGATCCGAAAATTCCGCCCTTGAGGCTGCAGGGAGCACGGGAGCGATGAGCGTCTCCGAACCCTTCATCCGCCGTCCGATCGCGACCTCGCTGCTCGGGATCGCGCTCCTGATCGGTGGCGTGCTCGGCTATTTCGCGCTTCCGGTGTCGGCGCTGCCGCAGGTCGATTTCCCGACGGTGCAGGTGACGACGCAATTGCCGGGGGCGAGCCCCGACGTCATCGCCTCGCTGATCACAGCACCGCTCGAACGTCAGCTCGGCCAGATCCCGTCGCTGTCGTCGATGAACTCGACCAGTTCGTTCGGCGTGAGCCAGATCTCTCTGCAGTTCGAACTCAACCGGGACATCGACGGCGCGACCCAGGACGTTCAGGCCGCGATCAACGCGGCGGCCGGCGTGCTGCCGAAGACCCTGCCGTACCCGCCGGTCTATGCCAAGGTGAACCCCGCCGACGCGCCGGTCCTGACTGTAGCGCTGACATCGGAAACGATTTCGCTGCGCGCCATGAGCGACATCGCCGACACCATCCTGGCGCAGCGCCTGAGCCAGATCTCCGGCGTCGGGCGCGTCACGGTGCTGGGCGGCCTGAAGCCGGCGGTGCGGGTCCAGGCGGATCTCGCCCGCCTGGCCGCCTATGGCATCTCAATGGAAGATCTGCGCGCCGCCATTGCCGGTGCCAACGTCTCCGGGCCGAAGGGATCGCTTGACGGCGCACAGCAGGCCTACACCATCGCCGCAAACGACCAGATCGCGGCGGCCGACGCCTACAAGCCGATCATCATCGCCTATCGCAATGGCTCGCCGGTCACGATCGGGGATGTCGCCGTCATCGTCGACGGCCTGGAGAACGATCGCACCGGCGGCTGGTACCAGGGAACGCCGGCCGTCATCATCGATATCCAGCGCCAGCCCGGCGCAAATGTCATCGAGGTCGTCAGGCAGATTCGCGCCGAGATCCCGAAGCTCCAGCGGGCGATCCCGGCCGGCGTCAATCTGACCGTTGTCAGCGACCGGACCGTGACCATCCGTGCCTCGGTCCATGACGTGCAGTTTACGCTGGTGCTGGCCGTCGTGCTGGTCACGCTGGTGGTGCTGCTGTTCCTGCGTTCGCTGCGCGCCACCATCATCGCGGGTGTCGCGCTGCCGCTGTCACTGATCACGGCCTTCGGCGTGATGTATTTCGCGGGCTTCAGCCTCGACAATCTGTCGCTGATGGCGCTGACCATCGGCACCGGCTTCGTGGTCGACGATGCCATCGTGATGATCGAGAACATCGTCCGTCACATGGAGAACGGCGAATCCGCGATGAGCGCCTCGCTGCGTGGCGCCAGCGAAATCGGCTTCACCGTGATCTCGCTGACGGTGTCGCTGATCGCCGTGTTCATTCCGCTGTTGTTCATGTCCGGCCTGGTCGGACGCATGTTCCGCGAGTTCGCGCTGACCTTGACGATCGCGGTCGTAACCTCGGCGGTGGTCTCGCTGACGTTGACGCCGATGATGTGCTCGCGGCTCCTGAAACATGCCGGCGAGGAGATGTCCGTTCCCGGCCTCGACGCGATCAGCCGGCTGATCGACCGTATGGTCGGCGTCTATCACCGCACGCTGCTCTGGGTCCTGGAGCATCAGCGCGCGACCATGCTGGTCACCTTCGCGACACTGGCCGCCACGATGATCCTGTATGTCGTCGCGCCGAAGGGCTTCCTGCCGCTGCAGGACACCGCCTCGATCACCGCGGTGACCCAAGCGGGCCCGGACGTCTCCTTTGCCGAGATGCAGAATCGGCAGACCGAGGCTGCTGATGCGATCAGGAGCGATCCGGATGTGGTCGGCGTCGTCTCCGTGATCGGGGCCGGCTCGGTCAATCCGACCACCAATGTCGGCCGCCTCGTGATGACGCTGAAACCTCGCGGTGAACGTCGCGATGACGTCGGCATCGTGGTGGAACGGCTGAAACAGAAGGTCGCCTCGATCCCGGGCATGACGATCTACTTCCAGCCGGTCCAGGACGTGCAGATTTCAACCCAGTCGAGCCGCTCGCAATATCAGTACACGCTGACCGGCACGGACGCGGCGCTCGTGACGGAATGGGGCAGCCGCCTGGTGGCTGAGATGCGGAAGGACGCGCTGTTCCGCGACGTCTCGTCGGAATCGCAGGAGGGTGGCTTGCGCGCCCAGCTCAACATCGACCGGCAGCGCGCTGGCCAGCTCGGTGTCAGCCTGCAGACGATCACGGATACCCTGAACGACGCATTCGCGCAGCGGCAGATCTCGACCATCTACGGGCAGGCCAATCAGTACCGCGTCGTGCTGGAGGCGCTACCAATGTATCAGCGCGACCCCTCGATCCTCTCCAAGCTCTATGTGCCGGGCGTCGCTGCGGCGGTCGGAAGTCCGGCCGGGCAGGTGCCGATTTCGACGGTCGCCACGCTGGTTCGCACCACCGCGCCGCTCGTGATTGCGCACCAGGCACAGTTCCCCGCGGTCTCGCTCAGCTTCAACCTGGCGCCGGGAGCAGCGCTCGGCGACGCGGTGGACGCGGTCAAGTCGATCGAGACCGGCATCGGCATGCCCGGCAGCATTGTCGGCATCTATGCCGGCGATGCCGCCGAGTTCTCGAAATCGCTGGCGGGGCAGCCCTGGCTGATCCTGGCCGCGGTCATCACGATCTACATCGTGCTCGGCGTGCTCTATGAGAGCTACATCCACCCCATCACCATTCTCTCGACGCTGCCCTCGGCCGGCGTCGGCGCCATCCTGGCGCTGATGTTGTTCGGACAGGATCTCTCCGTCATCGGCCTGATCGGGATCATCCTGCTGATGGGCATCGTCAAGAAGAACGCGATCATGATGATCGATTTCGCACTTGATGCCGAACGCCATCAAGGCATGGCTGCGAGCGAGGCGATCGTACAGGCCTGTCTGCTGCGCTTCCGCCCGATCATGATGACAACGCTGGCCGCGCTGTTCGGCGCGCTGCCGCTTGCGATCGAAAGCGGCACGGGGGCCGAGTTGCGCTTTCCGCTGGGCATCTCGATCATCGGCGGATTGCTGCTGAGCCAGCTCCTGACCCTCTACACGACGCCGGTGATCTATCTCGCGCTCGACCGCGTGAACCGCAGGCTAGAGCGGGCGGTGCCGCCGTCTGACCCCGACATGGCCTCTCCGCCGGTCGCGGGCGCGACCGAGGGCATGCAATGAGCGGGACCGGACGATAATGGCCTCGATCTCCGAGCCATTCATCCGCCGGCCGGTCGGCACCACGCTGCTCTCGATCGGGCTGTTCCTGGTCGGCGTGGTGGCCTACGAGTTCTTGCCGGTGGCGCCGGTCCCCAATGTCGATTTTCCTTCGATCCGGGTGTCGGCGAGCCGGCCAGGCGCGGATCCATCGGTGATGGCGGGGACCGTTGCCGCCCCGCTGGAGCGGCGGCTCGGCGAGATCGCGGGTATCGAGCAGATCACCTCGACGAGCTCGCTTGGCAATACCAGCATCCAGCTCCAATTTGCCATCGGCCGCGACATCGATCGCGCCGCGCGCGACGTGCAGGCCGCGATCAATGCCTCGCTCGCCGATCTGCCGAGCGATCTGCCGAGCCTGCCGCGCTTCCGCAAGGCCAATTCGGCCGCCGCGCCTGTGTTCGTTCTGGCCCTGACGTCGAAGACGATCTCGACCAGCGCGATCTATGACGTCGCCGATACCGTGCTCGCCCAGCGCCTGTCGCAGGTGCCCGGCGTCGGCGAAGTGACCGTGAGCGGCGCCGACCAGCCGGCGGTCCGGATCGCGCTCAATCCGGTCGCGCTGTCGAACGCCGGCATCGCCACGGATGACGTCAGAACCGCGATCGTCAATGCCAACCCGCTCGGCCCGGTCGGGATATTCAATGGGGGTCGCCAAAGCGAAACGGTCGCGATCAACAAGCAGATGCGGACCGCCGCTGAGTTCCGCGACATCGTGATCAAGAGTTCGAATGGCAACTTTGTCCGGCTTTCGGACGTCGCCGAGGTCGATGATTCCGTCCGCAACGTCCGCTCGATCGCCTGGTTCAACAAGCAGCCCGCGGTGCTGATCCAGATCACCAAGCAGGGCGACGCCAACGTGATCGACACCGTCGACCGGGTGAAGGCCCTGATCCCCGAACTGAAGCGGTGGATTCCGGCCGGCGTCGAGATTTCCACCCTGGTCGATCGCACCGGCACCATCCGCGCCAGCGTGCTGGACATGCAGTTGACGCTGCTGGCGACGGCCTTTCTGGTGATGATCGTGGTGTTCACCTTCCTGCGCCGGCTGACGCCGACGATCGCGGCGGGCGTTTCGGTGCCGCTGGCGCTGGCCGGAACCTGTGCCGGCATGTGGCTCGCGGGATTCTCGATCGACAATCTGTCGCTGATGGCGCTCGCGATCTCGGTCGGCTTCGTCGTCGACGACGCCATCGTCATGATCGAGAACATGTACCGCAATCTTGAGCATGGCATGCGGCCTTTCCAGGCCGCCCAGGAGGGCGCGAAGCAGATCGGATTCACCGTGCTGTCGATCAGCCTGTCCCTGATCGCCGCATTCACGCCGCTGATCTTCATGGACGGCATCGTCGGACGGCTGCTGCGGGAGTTCTCGCTGACGCTGACATTCGCGATCCTCGTCTCGACGGTCGTCTCGCTCACGGTCACGCCGATGATCTGCGCGCACTATATCCGCGAGGCGACCTCGGACCGGGCGACCTGGTTCGACCGCATCGTCGAGGGCACGCTGTCCCGCATCGTGGCCTTCTATACCTACACACTGCGTGGCGTGCTCGGTTTCCCGCTGCTGACCCTCCTCGTATTCTTTGCCACCATCGCGCTGACGGTGACGCTCTACATCAAGACCCCGAAAGGGTATTTCCCGGTCGATGATTCCGGCTTCGTGATCGGCTCGACGCGTGCGTCGCCCGATATTTCGTTCCAATCGATGCTCGGCCTGCAGCAGCGGCTCGCCGATATCGTGATGGCTGATCCCGCGGTCGCCGGCATCGGCTCGGTGCTGGGCGGCGGGGGAGGTCCCGGCGGCGGCACAGCTAATCGCGGGTCCATGTTCATCAGCCTGAAGCCGCCCGAAGAGCGGGGCGGGGTGCCGACGGCGCAAGTGATCGACCGGCTGCGTCGCGATCTATACATGGTGCCGGGCATCCGACTGTTCATGTTCGCCGCGCAGGATGTCCGTGCGGGCGGCCGGCAGAGCGATTCCGATTATCAATATACGCTGTCCTCGACCGATCTCGACCTGTTGCAGAAATGGGCGCCGATCGTCGCCAAGCGGATGGAGACGGTGGAGGGCATCACCGACGTCTCCAGTGATCGCGACCCCGGCGGCCTGCAGCTGAGCCTGTCGATCGACCGGCAGAAGGCATCGATGCTCGGCGTCCGCGTGCAGGACATCGACAATGCACTGAACAACGCCTTTTCGCAGCGGCAGATCTCGATCATCTACACGCAGCGCAATCAGTATATGGTCGTTCTGGAAGTCGATCCAAAATTCCAGAGCGATCCGTCCAATCTCGACCGTATCTATGTTGCGGGCGCGGGCGGCGTGCAGGTGCCGCTCTCAGGCGTCGTGCATCTGCAGCGTGGATTGTCGCCGCTGGCGGTGTTTCATTCACAGTCGTTTCCGTCGACCACGGTGTCGTTCAACATCTTGCCCGACGTGCCGTTGGAGGTCGCGACCGCAAACATCCAGCGCGCCGTCGATGAACTGCACATGCCCGAAGGCATTCGCGGCACCTTCGACGGCAATGCCGGTGATTTCAGCAGGACCAGCGGACGGCAGCCGCTTCTGATCCTCGCCGCGCTGGTCGCGATGTATATCGTGCTCGGCGTGCTCTACGAGAGCCTCGCCCACCCGCTGACGATCATTTCCACCCTGCCGTCCGCGGGACTCGGCGCATTGCTGGCGCTTCAGGTCACCAACACGCCGCTGACCGTGATCGCCTTTGTCGGGATCATTCTCCTGATCGGCATCGTCAAGAAGAACGGCATCATGATGGTGGACTTCGCGCTGGAAGCGGAGCGGGAGCGCGGCCTGTCGTCGGCGGATGCGATCTTCGAGGCGTGCCGCGCCCGCTTCCGGCCGATCCTGATGACGACGATGGCCGCGCTGTTCGCCGGGATTCCCCTGGCGATCGCGACCGGCCCCGGCACCGAGCTGCGCCGGCCGCTCGGCATCACCATCATCGGCGGGCTGTTCGTCTCGCAGATCCTCACGCTCTACACCACACCGGTGATCTACCTCTTGATTGATCGGCTGCGGCGCCGATCCGGTTCGGCCACCGTCGTGGCGGCGCCCGCCGAGTAGCGCTGCAGCGTAGGTTGATGCCGGCCTTGGCGGGGCGTATAGCCGCGTGATGTCGGACATGACTTCGAACGCCTCCAAGGAGGTACGCACGGCTGCGGATGAGGTGGCGGATTGCCCGCGTTGCCTCAAGCCGTTGCCGCTCTGCATCTGCGACAGCGTCACGCCGATCCAGAACCGCATCTCGCTGTTGATCCTGCAGCATCCTCAGGAGCAGGACAGGGCGCTCGGCACGGCGCGGCTCGCGGCGCTGCATTTCGCCAATGCGACGTTCAAGATCGGCCTGTCATGGCCGAGCCTTGCCAAGGCGCTGGGCCGGCCGGTGGCCGATCCCGCGCGCTGGGCGGTGCTCTATCTCGGCTCGTCCAAGGTGGCCGATCTCGAGACCGATGCCGAGATCGTGGCGATCAACCGCAAAGGCGCGTTGGCGGAGAGGCAGCGCGCGATCCTCGATCGCATCGAAGGCGTGGTGCTGCTCGACGGTACCTGGAGCCAGGCCAAGGCGCTGTGGTGGCGAAACCCCTGGATGCTGAAATGCCAGCGCGTGATTCTCGGCCCGCAGCAGCCCTCGCGCTACGGCCAATTGCGCCGCGAGCCGCGCCGCGACGGGCTATCGACGATCGAGGCGGCGGCGATGCTGATTGCTGGCCTGGAGAAGCGGCCGGATATCGCCGCCACCCTCAATGACGGCTTCGAGCGGATGCTGGCCCGATACCGCGAGGTCCAGGCGGCGAGTCCAGAGCTCGCGCCCCGGCCCGCACCGCGCCAAAGGCGCGATTTCCGGCGTCGGAAAACCAGGTCGTAGCCAGACCGCTATTGCGGAATGGGCATCGGCGGTCGCGGCGCGGACGTCATCTGCACCTGGTCGGGCGACGGCTGGACAATCGGCGCAGGCAGCGGAGCAGGCGCCAGTGGCTGAGCTGCCGCCGACGGCGGTGGAGCGATCGATCGTGGCGGCGGTGGCATCGTTGCCGCTGCGGGACGGGCGTAGGTGGTAACCGGTCGGCGCGGCGCGGCCGGCGGTTTGGGCCGGAGGGCCTGCGCGTAGAGTTTGGTGTCAGAGGCTCTCGGCTCAGCAGGCTTGGTCTCAGAAACCTTCGGCTCTGGAGATTTGGCCTGGAGGCGGGCGACTTGCTCCTGGGCGGCCTTGAGCTGGGCGGTGGTCGCCGCGTTGTCGCGAGCGAGCTGCTGCTGGCTTGTCTCAAGCTCCGCGATCCTCTGCTGCGCGGCCGCCAGATCCCGCGTCATCGTCTGGAGAAGCTGCGCCTGATCCGGGGGCGAGGACGAAGCTGCCGCCGTCGCGGCGTCCTGCACGGCCGTTTGGGCCGCAGCCGGCGACGCTGACTGAGCTGAAGCTGCCGGTTGCTGCTGCACTGCCGCCGGCTGCGACGCATTCGTATCCGGTGCGTCCGCCGCTGGCTGTGCGGCGGCGTCCGCCGCAGCCGCCTGAACAGTTGCTGAGCCGGATTGCGCTTCGGGCTCGGACTTGTTTCCAGGCAGCAGCGAACTGGGAATGAGTTGCGGCGCGAGTTCGGCGACGATCAGTCTCGCGGTGTGCCCGTATGAGGACTGCCAGGCAAAGGCCATGGCGCCGATACAGCCGACCAGGATAACTCCGAAGATCCCGCGAACTGCGGTCCTGAGTCCCGAGGATCCAGCGACGGCGTTGGGACGAAAGGACGTGACCTGCGGGTCCAGGGAAACGGTCGCGGCATCCGGGGCGACGTTTGATGGCCGTTCATGCAAGCGCGCAAGCGCGTCGCGCACGCTTTGTTCATCGCTGACAACCCTCTCGTCGCCGGGGGCGAGGGAAATCACGCTCGGGTCGGCCTGTTCAGAGTTAGGCGTGGAATTCATTGGCGCTCCTTATTCCGTCCAATGTCGCCCGATCGGGGCGGTGTTCGGATCTACGCTGGGTCCACGATCTGTCCCAGACGCAATGACGTTTTGGCCAAAGCAAGGCCATACAGTGGAAAGTCTGGGGCGATTGTGGCGGCACCTTCCCGACGGGCGCAAGTGGGCGCGCTTCCGGCCGCGTTGTCCCGATCCGGGATTAAATGAGGTGATCCGGGACGAGGGTGGTTATCCAACCTCTTGATGGTTTATGTTGGTCCGGCGCGCCAGGGGCCGCGTGGTGGAGTGGTTACGTAGCGGTCTGCAAAGCAGAGTAGTTCCCAATCGGATCATTCGCGTCGGTTTGACCGTACTTGCGACTTCCGGTGTATCCCGATCAACGGACACTGTCACACCGACCCGGTAGGTCTGTCCAGTGCCATAACCAGGCTTCCGTTCTCCGAGAACAGAAGAATTGCTGATGACAAGAATGTAAAGGGGTCACGAACCTGACTTGCCGTTTGCCCGGGCCAAGGTCGTGACCCGCAAACAAGTGCTTTACCGCCGCACTCCTACGCGATTGACGCCGCCATTTAAATTGCCACCGGCGTTATGACGGACCGCAGCGCGCGCCACCGGACGAGGCCTGAGCACGACGCCGGCCCTCGCCACGCAACCGTGCGGATACTCAACGTACTGGCAGTAAACTACAGCCCTAGCCGGTGCTGGACTGAGAGCGACACCTGCAAACCCCAACATGAGGCTGGCCGCAATTCCCGCAACTGTCACTGACTTGGTCGAGAGACTCTTCGTCCGATGCATAGTGATCCTCCTTATCGCACGCGAACCGAAAGCTGATGGAGCCGCTTCAGGCGCGGCCAAACATATTGGGAGTGGCAAAGGATAGGTGATGTTGACGTGGATCAACGCTGGGTGCGACGTGAGCCAGGTTTGCCCAAGTGCCAGGCGATGCACCCGACGTCGGTTTTGGGTCGAACCGAGAAGTTCGGTTGCGCAAACGGAAGTCCGCTTAAACCTCAAGACTAGACACCCGGCCGGCTTCGACTTTTCGGCCGACAACAAGGTGTCGGGGCGCGCGCATAAATCGGGGCCGCCTCCGATCAAGACAAGTTTGATGTTCGCTACGCCTGCAAAACGGCAACCGGCATCGCCGAAGGCGCGCCGATAAGCGGAAAATCCATCGGTCGAAGCGCTTCACTTCTTCGACCGGCTCCTGCGACGAGGTCCAATTTCAATCTTGGAGAGAGACCATAGCAATCCCGGCTATCCCGAGCACGCGCGCGGCCCCGGTAGATAGATCTATACAGCGGCTCTTCACGAACGGACCGCGGTCATTTATCCGCACGGTGACGCTTCGACCGTTAGAGTGTGAAGTTACCGTAACGCGAGAGCCAAATGGCTTTGTCCGGTGCGCTGCGGTCATCGCGTTTGGATCCATCTTCTCGCCTGATGCAGTTCGGCCGCCGCTGTAGCCATAACGAGAGGCAACACACGTTTCGGCGAATGCCGATACGGAAAAACAACTTATAGCCAACGCGGCACACATCGGGCGGATCATCGTTTCGCTCGCAAGGTCATCCCGCCCAATCGCCCAACTTTTCCGGTGCCTCAAAGTTCCCATGAGTGCGTCGGAATGAGTGCGCATTCCATAGGGTTGGCCAAGCCAATGGCGGGCTTACCGCGGCGCACGTCGTCATCTAACCGCCATCCCAAAAGGAGGCCGCTACGACAGCACAATCAAGCACCGCAAACGTGAAAGTCGGCACCGGGCAGGGCGGGGCCCGCATGTTCGTCAAGGCCGGCGGCGTGCTCGAAACGCGAGGCTGCAGGCATACTCTCGCAAAATGGCGTGCCGCTGAAGATCGCGCGTGGCCAGCTGAGCACGGTGACAGCGGCCGAGCACGGTCTTGACGGGCCTCGCGACGGTCGCCGGCGCGCCCGATCACGTCGGTCACAGCCGCCGAGCTGCGCAGCTCGACATCACCTAGGGTATTGAGGCTCGGAAGTGCATCCTAAAGCGCGATGAGATCAGGTTAAATCATCAGCGGCGGACTTGAGCGATCTTCACGATGACAATGAAAAGCATGATCTTTTCGGAAGACCGCTCCACACTTTTCCGGATCATGCTTTAGTCCGGCGCTGCTATTATTCTGTAGCCGCGCGCCATCCACGAGCCTTAGAGCAATCGCCGATCATGTAGCAGCGTACCCAGCGGCGGTGCAAGAGATTGCATTCGGTTCGGGTGAAGCGTCGAGTCCATCCGCGCCGAGACGCTCCACAGGCCCTCGACCGATCGTTCGGCAGCTTTGCGCAGGAGAGCCTTGAGCTTGGCGAAGGCGTTCTCGATGGGATTGAAGTCCGGACTGTAGGGCGGCAGATAGCGCAGGCTTGCGCCGGCGACCTCGATCATCGGTTTGAAACGCACCCGTGGTCGCCGTTGTAGGCTAGACAGATTGTCCAGATCACGATGTCGCCTGGGCGGAGCTCGGGGACGAGGACCTTCTCGAGACAGGTCTCGAAGGCAGTCCCGGTTGATCGAAAGGCGATCGACACCAGCGGGACGATGATGCCGCGCGTGGTGAGCCCGGCGACAAAGGTCGTGGTCTTCCAATGGCCGTGAGGAACGGCAGCCCTCAGAACGCTGCACCTCGCGGACAGCGGCCATAACGACGGGCCTTCAGCCGAGGCCCAAGTCGCATCATGAAGACCGAGCATGTGCTCCGGTCCGCGATGGCTCTTGAAATGGCAGGTTGCGAGCAGTTGTCGCCCCAATCCCATGCCGCCGCTTCACGACGTCCGGACGTCCTGTTCGCTGGAGCGTGAGCGCGCTCGATGCGATCAGCCAATTCCATGGAATGTCTCCCATATCGGTCTCGATATGTCTTATCAAAATTTCCGCGTGATCGCTTGCAGGCCGATCGAGGTGGAAACGACGGACGAGTGCCCTCGCGGCCGAACAGCAGATCCCTTGCGACTCGGCCAGACGCCGGCGCAATTCCTGAACGATGGCGAGGTATGGTGTTGCGTTCAGCAACGGCCAGATGATTGTCTCCTTGTGCGCCTGCGATACGGCAGTCCGCTGACCTTCGGTCTCCAGCCCAGCGCCTGGTCGGTCGAGCCGTCGCCTTGCTGCCGTTCCAGTCTGCGCCAGCGGCTCACAGCTTGCTGCGCTAACACCAAACCGGTCCGACGGCCTCTCGGTGCGACGCGCCCGCGCACCACCGGGGCAAAGTCCGAACGCGTAGATCCAGCCGGACGGATTTCAGTGCCGCTTGGCGGACATGCACGCCATGCCTCCGCCCCGCAGGCGTTTAATCAGATCCGCGCTGATTTGTGGAGATCCTGCTTCCGTGGCGCTCGGTGGCCGAGCGCTCGGTAGTCTGTCGGCTCAGGTATGCCGACCGACAATGTCAGGACTTCGTTGCCGTACGCGAAGGGCCCCAGGCTAGATTCATCGGCTCGGCGGGAGCGGCAGCGGCGCACCTCGCCGCGTTGTGTTGATTCAGCGCGCGTAAGCGCCACGTTCCCTACCGGGGTGGTGGCCAAGCGATGCAGGACTGATCGCCAGTCGAAGATCACCAGTGCCAGTTGCTTCCGATTGCGACCGAGAAATCGAAAGCGGCTCGGTCAAGGAATGCACATGGTGGGTCCAGCGATCCCGAGCCAGGCCAGCCCTCGGCAGAACAACTCGCGAGAAAGCGACGACGCGTACGTCCGGTGTATAATTGTAGCCCAGCTTCCTGCCAAGTGACGGCTCGCGGTCATCGCTGCCTTTGCCTCGGTCAAGACGATGAATACACCGGCTGTGCGCGCCAGGTCGATGGATGGGCATCGATGGCAGACCTGGAACGGCCGTGCTGCCTACATGCTCAAGGGCCAAAGCGAACGAGCCGAGAGCATTCTTAATCCTGGTGCGCTCCTGCTCGAACAAGGTCGGCCAGTTGGGGTCATAGTCGGAGACAACGATCGATCCGGCTCCGTATTTCTCCATGGTGTGTACTTGGGTTGCCGCAACCGTCACTGTGCGGGCACGAGCGCGGGGGCGCCCTTGTCCTTGATCAAGAGCACCAGGAATTTCGCTGGCTGGGTGCTGCTTGCGTTCCGGTCGACGACATGAACGTCATCAGGGCCTTCATAGAAGGACTGCCCTGGTGTCAGCGTCACCTGTTGTCCCCCCTTCAGCTGCATCACGACTGAGCCCTCCAGCACGTAAACAAACGCATGTGCATTGTGTCGGTGGATGGCGCTCGACCCGCCGGGCGCATGCTCGACTGTGATCATCAGAGCTTCCCTGCCGGGATTCTCCGGAAGATCCTTAGACATGAGTGACGTGACCTTGGGCTCCTGAGCCGCCGCCGTGCCGGTCATGAGGCACAGAAGAACCAACGCAACGAGTTTGATCGTCATAGTCGCCTCTTTGGTTTGCTGCCCGGGACCCGCTCGGCCAGACTGGGCGTACCTCCGATGCGGGATCAGGTTGCTGCCTGTGAGCGGCGGAACCATTCGTCGAAACCGATGCGGCCGAGGCGCGCCTCGCCCAACGGCACGAGCGAGTGCTCGTCAACCCGGCCGCCCCAGTATCGGGCCTCGGGATCGCTCACGACCTCGCGCGGGTCGCCGACCGCCTTCAGATAGCGGGCGACGATTTCGTTGAACGGCGCTCGTTCCGGGCCGGCGATCTCAACGATGCCATTGTGCGGCGGCGCGAGCGCCACATCGGCAACGCTGGCAGCAACGTCGTCCGAAGCAATGGGCTGGAACAGGACGGGCGGGAGCCTGACCAGGTTTCCATCCACACTTGAATCGGCGATGCCGCGGAGGAATTCCAGGAACTGGGTCGAGCGGACGATGGTGTATGGGATGTCGGAGTTCTTGATCAGTTTCTCTTGGGCGACCTTGGCGCGGAAATAGCCATTGTCTGTCCGGTCGATTGCAACGATGGAGAGCGCGACATGGTGTCGGACACCGGCTGCGGCCTCCGCCGCGAGAAGGTTGCGGCCGGAGGTCTCGAAGAACTCCAGCACCGCCTTGTCTTCAAATGAAGGCGAATTGGCGAGGTCGATCACCACCTCTGCGCCGGCCAAGGCCTCTTTGAGTCCCTCGCCGGTGAGGGTGTTGACGCCGCTGTTGGGCGAGGCGGCGAGGACTTCGTGGCCACCTTGGCGCAGAATGGCGACGGTCTTCGAGCCGATCAGGCCGGTACCGCCGATCACGACGATCTTCATGGTTGACCCTTCCTTGTCGATGACGGGAGATCCTAGATGATTGGAGGTCCTAAGATGAGTTCGAGAAGACGGCTCGAATGCTAATGGGACAAAATGTCGCCAGCATAACATGCCGCGCGTCTTCTCCAACGTCGTCGACTGGTCAACGATACTGATCGATTTCTGGCGGCGCCTGGATGGCCCATGTCCGAGTTGGGTTCGACTTCACGATGGCCTCGGCGATCAAGACGGCCAACGTGTCGAGTCTCCTGTCCAAGGCCGTCGCGGCCTATGCCGACCTTCATAATTCCAGCGGAATCCGAGTTTCATAATTTTGCTGGCAACAGCGAAGGATAGTTGCCTAAGCCATTGATCGTCTATATTGATCCGCCGTGTTGGGGCCACGTGGCGGAGTGGTTACGCAGCGGTCTGCAAAGCAGACGTGCCCTGAGCAAGATCAACGCCAGTTCCGAAATTGACAGCGGATTTGCCGTTAAATGGCCGTTGATTCCTTGGCGGAATTTTCGATTTCGGAATTCGCGGCGAAGGCTTCCGCCTCGATCGCCATGCGATGGGCATGGCGTTTGCGGGTCGCGGCGAGAGCGCGTTTTTCGGTCCGCTTGGCATAGCCTTCGTAGGCCTTGGAGCGATGTGCCGATAGCGCGCGGCCCTGGCCGTCGGTGAGTTCGGCTTCCTCGAGCTCGGTCATGCCGCCATGCCGGCAGGCATCGAGCGTGAAGGTCGACGGCAGCTTGAGCCGCTCACGCAGGGTCCGCACCAGGCGCGCCATGCTCATGACGTCCCATTTCTGCGGGCCGAGCGGCTTCGGCCGGTCGCGCATGACGATGCCAAGCCCGAGCCGCGGCACCTTGGCAAGTACAGCCTCGGCCTCCTCGTAGAAGAGCGTGCATGTGGCACCCGCAATCTCCTCGAGCGGATGCAGCACCATCTCGCCGGTCTTGTGATGCTCGATGCGTATCTGTGCCGGCGCCTTGGGGCCACGGTAGTCATTCCAGGTCACATAGCCCGCCAGGACGTTCTCCGGTCGCTGCAGCCATTCGAAACAGATCACGGCGGCCGCGGCTGCGTCGGCGTGACCGGCTTCCAGCGCGCCCCAGGCGAACGTATAGACATCTTCGCGGGTCGCTGCGGGCTTGATCGCCTTGACACGCCGGCGCAGCGCAACGCCCTCCCACGGATTCCAGACAGGAACCTCGCCCGTTTGTTGGCCCTGGATGAACAGGCCAGGATGCAGCCGGTGCACGACTTTCCAGGCATGCCGGCAAATCGCGACGACTTTTTCTGCCGTGCGCGGGCGTGAAGCCTTGCCCTTGCGCTTTGGAGTATCGCGCACGATGGCATAGAGCTTGTCGGCAGCTTCCGGCGTGATGCCGGCGATCATGCGATCACCGATACGGATTCCGCTCTTGCCGCGGACATCGCAGAGGAGGCGGATCGTGCGTTCATGGTCCGGAGCCGTGCGTTCCGACACGCGCTCCTTCCAGTCATTGGAAGTCCTGTAGGTTTTGAACAGCCAGTCGACCGTGCCGATCTTCACCTCGAGGCGGGGCAGCGGCGGCTCTCCGAGGCGGCCGCGATCCCATTCGTCGAACATGCCGTTCAGCGTGGCGGCCTTGCCGCCTTTGCCATCTTCTCCGCAGGCCACAGCATAATCGCTGCCGAGTGGCGTTTCCTGCGTTAGATGCAGCGTGCAGCCGAGACGCTTATAGTAGCCCGGCAATTCCCAATAATAGCGGGTGACGCTCTTGACCAATTTCGCGCGCACGAAGCGGGGCAGCGGCCGCTCCACATTCACAGATCCTGCGCGACGTCCACCACGGCTTCGCCGCCGGAGGCCATCGCTCTGTCCAGATCGTCCTTTGCCCATATCTGCCGGCGCCCGCACTTGATGACCGGCTCGGGATAGGTTCCCTTCCGGACCTCGCGCAAGAAGACCTGAGCGGAGGCCTCGCCGCAATAGCCCGCGGCCATGTCCACAGGCATACGAGGGGGCCAGATACCGGGCGGGATAACGGCGGAACGGGTCATTCAGCAGCTCTTCTGTCCGCCATGCGAAGGTCGCACCTGTCCGGAGCGATCGCCTCGGGGTGCTGACGCCCTCCGGCACCGGCCACGCGGCAAGCCGAGCAGCGTCGCCAGGGCGACGAATCACCGGTCGCACGATCGCGGGTGGACGGTGTTCGCCGGCATCTTCAGCCCTTCGATCGCGCGTGGATCCGTTGCAATTTCATTCTGCAGGCTCCTCGGTCCCAAGCCAGATGCGCAGGCCATCGGTTCGCACGCGGCCGCTGGCGATCAGGCGGTCGGCGACTGCGTCGCTGATGCGCTTCGTGCCAAATCGCCAGCCGCCGCGCTGCCGCCGCTCAAACGGGCCGTGTTTGAGCAGGCGAAGAAAAAGCGGGTCGTATTGGGTCAGTGACATCGCGGCAGCCTCACGAGGCTCGCGACGAGGAGTGATAACGAAAAGTAGATCAGCAGCGAGTGCCATATCACGGTTGGGCCATCGCCTCGGCTACAACGGCGATGACGCGGTCGAGCTCGCTGATACTGAGTTGTTTTGAGGACTCGATCTCGGCGCAGCGCCGCGCGAATTGCTGCGCTTGTTCGAGCGCTTCGTCGTGGCTGAGGTAGCGCCGCCAGCGGCGATATATCTCGTCGCATGCGTCGTTCATCGGCTTGCCCCGTTACGGGCCGCGAGCAACGCGGCGAGGGTTTCGTGATACTTCAATCGTCCGCGATCATCGCGGACTCCAATTAGTCGTTTGAAACGCTTGCGCTTGTCTCGTCGAAGATCGAGGAAGCCGCGCGTCTGTCGGTTGTATGCGAAGCCAAGGGTAGCAAGTTTCTGCATGAACTCGGCGGCGGGCGTGGCCTTCGTCGTGTCCAGTGCGCTGTCTTTCGTGGCGTCGCGGACCGCAAGCGCCGAATCTTCTACAGGCGACAAAGAGTCGCCGATTGCATCTCCCCGAAATACAATCTCACAGTATCTTGGTACCATTACAGGATTGCCTTTCCCTCTCCCGCGCTGAGAGAATTCTTTCCAAGTTCTCGCCTTAAGCGGGAGCCCTGGCGGCAAGAACCAGCTGCTAGAACTAATACACATGATGTGTAATTCAAAGAGAAATTTACACATTACGTGTAAGTTTCGACGTTTTCATTTTGGGGTGAATGGGATGCTTACAAAGCGGGCTGCAAAGAATACGGATGAGATCGGGCGCAGGGCCATGGAGTTGGCCGTACAATTGCCGGAGGATGTGGGCGATGCGCGCGCCATCCTGGAGCGGACGGTGCAAATCTTGGAGGTGGTGCTAGTCAGGGCTCCCCATGAGCTCTGGAACATGCCGGCCATGGAGATCGAGAACGCTGCTCGATTCGTTGAAGCACGAGCAAGCGCTCGTCTGGACATTTCTTCTGCTGGCCATCCTGGCGCCGATCGGCGCTCTCGTCGCGAGCGTCTTGGAGTGCGAGGATTGTTCAGGCTGGATACTGCTCGGCGGCGTCGTTGCGACGTCGCTGGTTTTCGGCCAGCTTTATGGTGTGCTCTTTGCGCTCGGCTCCGGCGTCGCACACAATCTGCTTGCTGTGCCGCCCGTGCTCGAATTTTCCGTACCGACCCGCTATGAGATCGTTCGGCTGACAGGCTGCCTTTTGCTGTCGGTCAGCCTGCCGGTCATTGCCAATGCAGCGCCACACCTTCGCGAATTCGTGCTTAACGGCCGCTTTTCACCGCCGCTTGCACCCCGATGAAGATGTCGTGCGGTAAATCCTTGCGGATGCCGCGGTAGATCCAGTCAAGGCTAACGCCTGTTGCCTTAACGACCTTAAGAGCGTGGTCCAGCGATATCCTTCGCCGGCCACGCTCGTAATTGTTCCAGGCCTGCTGCTCTATCCCAACCATGCGGCACCAGGTTGCCTGGTTCTTCTTCAGCGCTTCGCGCGTAATTCGCAGGCGGTCGCCTATTTCCTGAATTTCATCAGCCATAACAAGGGCAAGCATGGGTTAAACCCCCTGTTTTACCTATTATCAAATCGCGTAAATTTGTCAGATACACGCTGTGTGTAATATCCTTGCCGCATGATTGATTCGCGTCACAAGCTCCTTTCTAGCGTCAGAGAGGTTTTGTCGGCCCTCGGTGGAGGGTCGGCAGCGGCCAGAATTGCCGGTTGCACGCCGCAAAACATGACCAATGCGCTGGCCCGCGATCGGCTGCCGCCGTCGACATTTCTGATTTTCACGGAGGAGCTCGGCAGGCGCGGCTTTCGCGCGCCGCCGCAGCTGTGGGGAATCAAGCCGCTCAAAAAGCGGCGCTCAAAAACGCGGGCACACATGACCGCAGACTATGCGCAGGGGCGCCGAGCAGCGCAAGGCGATCGACGGGACATCGCAACGAGGAAAGCGGGGGCAAATGCTGTTGACCGAGCAACTATCCGACGCCGAATTTTTCGCGCTGATGATCGGGATCCTGTCGCTCGCGCTTGGCGGGCTGCTGCTCGTCATCGTCTGGCCGATCGAGTTCGGGGCGAACTCGATGAGTGGGATCCGCGCCGTGAGCGCGACATTGCTCGGGCTCGATCAACAGCATCGCGCGACCGTTCGCGTGATTATCGATCGCGAGCTGCCCGACGTCATTATGTTCGACGGCGAGCCATTCATCCTCGATCGCGTCTGGGTCGATCCAGTCTCGTATCATCAGTTGCGGCCCTATCGCATCGATGCCGGCGAAGAGGAACCGGTCGAATGATGCGGGAAGAGTTCTCAATCGCGCGTCAGCGGATCGAGATCGAGACGTCCGATCTGATCGACCTGTCCTGGACGCCTTGGCGCCGGATCATGCTGTCCGCGCGGGAGAACATCTGGACGCTTGTCGACGCCGAGGATTACGCCTGGCTGTCGGAGAACATCTGGAATGTCTCCTGGGGCTCGCGCACGCCTTGGCAGAAATACGCCAAGCGCAATGTCGGGCCGGATCGCGCGACGCTGCGCATGCATCGCGAGATCATGATCCGCGCCGAGCCGCGGCCGGATGATTTCATCGCGGTGCATCCCGTCGACCATGACAACGGGCAAACGCTCGATAACCGCCGCGCCAATCTCGGCTGGGTATCCAAGGCGGCGAACATCGCAAATCGGCATCCGCGCCACGCGATCCCGTCTCTCGATTCCATCGTCCTTGAGCTGCTGGCGACACTCGGCCCGCGGCCGGAAATTGCTGAGGTGCCGTTTGACTGACGTTTCTCACTCGACCGGAATGGGCCTGACGCCGCGGATGGCCGAGGCGTTGCGCGCGATCACCGGGCATGTCGCGCTTCACGGTGTCATGCCGTCGCGCAGCACGCTCGCCGCGGCGCTGGGCTGCAACAAGACCAACGCGACCCGGCTGATGCTCGCGCTCGTGGAACGTGGCGAGCTCAACAGCGTGACGCGCGGCGGACCGCTCGCCGGCTTTGGCCGCGAGGGCGTGTCCGTGTTCGTGCCGGCGCATGTTGCAGCCGAGCTCGCGGCGTTCTGCGTCAAGAATTCCGAAAAGGTCGCGGCCGTCGTGGCGGATGCCATCACGCTGCATCTGGATCAGCTCGGGGGCGCGGAATGACCGAGCTCGTCCGATACGAGGCCGCGCGCCGGCGCTCGCCGAGGCATTCGCCGTCGACGAGGTCACTCGAGATCCGTGACCACGCCGAGGCCATGCGCCATGCCGCGCGCATCGCGAAGGACCGCGATCTCGAGATCAAGGCCGCGCAGATCCGGTTCCGCGCCGATCGCCGCCTCGGCGAGCTGATCAAGGCCCAAAAGGAGACGGTCGGCCTCGCGCACGGGCGCGGCCGGCTCGGCGAAGTTCAGCGAGTGCTGTACCGAATCGGAGCACAGAAGATCAGCCGCCCGACGCTTTCAGACGTCGGCATCGATCGCAAGCTTCCGTCGCAGGGCGCAGCGGGTCGCCGGCGCTGCCGGCGGAAAAGTTCGAGGCGCTGCTAGAGCAGCACGCCGAGGAAATGCGGACCGGCGTCGGCCGCGTCGCGATGGATCTGCTCAAGGTCAACGCCGATCAGGAGGGCCGCGAGGCGCGCCGCGAGCTCGCCAAGACGCTGTCCGACGCCTCGGCCGTGCTGCCGACCGGCCGGCAATATCCGGTCATCTATGCCGATCCGCCGTGGCAGCGAAAGCAGGGCGTAACCTCGCGTTCCTATGAAAACCACTATCCGACCATGACCTGGTCGGAGATCTGCGCGCTGCCGGTCAAGGATATCGTCCTGCCGGACGCCTGGTTGTTTCTCTGGATCCCGCGCGCGCACGCCTTTGCGCTGCATGAGATCGAGACCGAGGTGACGCTGCTCGAGCCGGCGAGGTGGTCCGCGCCAAGGTCGAGATGCCGCTGGCCTGGGCTGTCGCGAAGTCCTGGGGCTTCGATGCCTATTCGACCGCGTTCGTCTGGACCAAGACCGACGAGGACCATCCCGACGAGGCCGGCGGCGCCGTCCTGGTGCGCGACCAGGACGAGCTGCTGCTGATGTTCAAGCGCGGCCGTGGCCTGCCGAAACCGGACAGCGGCGAAAAATTCGGATCGAACCATCGCGAGCGCTCGCGGCCGCTCGGTCATTCGACCAAGCCGCAGCACTATCGCCGCATGATCGCGACCATGGCCGGCGCCGGCGTGCCGTGCCTCGAAATGTTCGCGCGGTTCGATGCCGGAAAATCCGCCGCCGGCTGGCTGGGATCTTTGGGGCAACCAGGCGCAAGGAAATCAGAGCGAGGTTTTGCCCGAACGGGCGAACGAGAAGGTGGGCGGGGTTGCGGGTGCCTGCAGCGCCTTTCAATGCGGAGAGAACCCGACGAATGCCGGCGTCGATATGCCGGAAGTGGACAGCGGCGGCGCCAGCGCCGCCGTTGATCAGCCAGCCACGCCGGGGACGTCTCCAGTACCGGGCGATCGGATAGTCGACACGGTCGCGGATGAGGACCCCATCCGCCCCGAAACCGCCGTTCCGCCGGCGGGCAGACCTGGCTCCAATTCCCTCGCGAACGCGGTCGACAGTCCTGCTCATCGGGAATTTGAGCCGGAAGGTATGAAAGCGACCGTTAGTAGGGCTGCCGATGGCCGGTCATCGGAGACGGGCGCTGCGGTTCCGATGACCGCAGCGCCCGTAGAAATCAAGCCGGCGCCCGTCGCGCTGTCGGAGCTTGAAGCGCTCAAGCTGCTGTCCGACTTCTGCGATCCGAGGCGCGCCGAGCTCCTGCCGCAGCTTGCCGCGGACTACGCCGAACGCGGGTTCGCAATTCAGCAGGGCGCGACAGGGCAGTGGATGCTGCGCGAGGCCGGATGGTCGCGGTTGCGCGAGCTCGAGGCCGAGCGGCGCGCGCACGAGCAGGCAGCGACGATCGAGCCGCATCCGCTCGACATTCCGGAGTTTCTGCGACGCACGCCGAAAGCGCCGCAGATCAAGGTCGAGCCGCAACTCGAACTGGCTCTCGCGCGCATCGATCGCGCACCGCCGGAAATCGTCGACGGCAAGCTGCAGACGCGGATGCCGCTGGCCGTGGAGGATCTCGCGATACAGGCCGCGTTGCTCGCGATCGACGCCGGCGAGATCGCAGATTCGGAATTGGTACGGCATGCCGAATCCGAGGGCTATCTGCACGTCACCACGAAATCCATCCGCATAACCGACGAGGGCCGCGCCTGGCTGGCGCAGCTCGTTACGCCGGCGTCGGTGCACCAGCTCGAGGAGCGCGCATGAACGGGCGTGGCAATTGGATGCAGACGGCGACGGGCCGTCAGTTCTGGCCGATGGATCCGCGGCCGCACGAGGTTTTCATCGAGGATATCGCGCACGCGCTCGCGATGATTTGCCGGTTTGGCGGTCACTGCTCGCGCTTCTACAGCGTCGCCGAGCATTCAGTCCTGATCGCGCGTGCTGCGGCGCCTGAACACAAGCTTTGGGCGCTGCTACACGATGCATCCGAGGGATACATCGGCGACAAAATCCGGCCTTTGAAGCCGTACCTGGGCGGCTATCGCGAGGCCGAGCAGAAGATCATGCGCGCGATTTGCGTGCGCTTCAATCTGCAGCTCGATCTGCCGCCAAGCATCAAGGCGCTCGATCTCGCGCTGCTGATGGATGAGCGCGACCAGGCGATGGTCGAACCGCCGCAGCCTTGGGACGTCGATGTCGCGCCGCTCGGCGTGACCCTCGAATTTTGGAGTCCGGCGCGAGCCAAGCGCGAGTTCCTGTCCGCCTTCAAAAAGTTCGGGGGCCGAAAATGATCAGTCAGGCAACCGTCGCCGGCGTCGCGCTGATCGTGTTCGGCTTCTTCATGGTCGGCTACGGCATCGGCTGGTGGCAATGCGCGTCCTGGCGCACCGAAGAAGAACAAGGGGACGGGCAGTGACGCTCAAACACATTCACGGCCACCATCATTGGCCGATCGTTCACTTCGTTTTCGCCCGCCGCGCGATCGGCAAGCTTTATCGGATCGAAGCGCGTCGACGTCTGCGCAAGATCACCGATACGGCAAGAATGCTCAAGCGCCATCCAATCACGAATGGTCGCATCTATTTGGCCGGTGGCGAAGCGATGCTCAAATATGATCGTTTTGGCGTTGGTCATACGATCAGCGCGACGTCGCGGAAGACCTGATCATGCTCGTCATCCGCGTCGAGCTGCATTCCACGAGAACGAGCAAGGCGACCGAAATCGCGCGGATGCATATCAGCAATATCGCGCGGACCTATAGCGGTCGATCGATCGAGCAACTATCTCGCGGCCACGTGCAGCGTCAGGGCACGATCAAGAAATATCCGCGCCTCAAGCCGCACGTTTGGCACCTCGTCGCGCGCGCTGATCGCGATGAACTACAGCGGCGCTGCCGAGCGCGCGCAACCGACCGAGCTTTTAGACGTTATCAATGGTGCCACCCCTCGGGGAGGGCATACCATGAAAGATGCATTCGAGCGGCGCCGGATGATGCGGCATCATTTCTGGGGCCGCATTTCGATCCTCTCGTCAGATCCCGAAGGATACAGGAACTATCAAAACCTGATCCAAGACGGCTACAGGCTACGAGTTTTCGTCGATGGCGTTGAGCATCGTGAATTCGTCATTGCCGATCCGACTGCTGGACTAGTTCGCACATCGATCATCGAGTTGAAGGGGAACGTCTCCATTCGATTGGAACGGAACCACAGCCCATGACGTCGACGCGTCATCGCTGGGGCACGCCGGGGCGCCTGCAGCACAAGTCCGAGCGGCAATGCAGCCGCTGCGCGCTGGTGAAGGTCACGCGGCACGAATGGGAAAATGGCCGCGATCTCTACTGGACAGAATTTTGGCGAGATCTCGATCGCGTCGACAAAGCCGGCGAGACGCCGGTCTGCGATGCGCGGCTGATGGCGGGGGCCTGAAGCGATGCTGACAAAGGGCACGACGCACCTCACGACACAGCAGTTTTCGGAAGCATTTGCGGCCGCCGCTCCAGGCGCGCAGATCTTGTATGCGACCGGCGACCTGGCGTTTAGCGCGAAGGGATCGGCCGAGCTCCATGGGCTCCAGCAACAGACCTGGCGCTATCAGGAAGAGAATCTTGGACGCCTGGTGCGCCGCCGGCGCGCGGATTTGCCATTTACCGGCTGTCAGGGCGGCTGCTGCTTCGAATACATTTTCGCCAAGGCGAGCGCGGTTCATGGCTGATGTCGTGCTGCGCGCGCTCGCCGGCGGCGGCCGCCGCGGTTCGAAACTCGCGACAGTGATCAAGCGCCTCGTCCTCGAGGCGGCAGAACTCGGCGAGCTCGAAACCTACCAATATCTCGGCGATCGCGGACAGCTCGTCACGGGCCGCAAGTTTCCGGCTCGCTGGTTTGATCGGCTCGACAAGGCGATCGAGACGGACGCGCTCGATCATCTGTCGGTCGATCGCATCGTTGAGATCATGCTGCAGGGGCCGCGATAGCAGAGGCCGTGCAAACTCAGTTGCCTACCGCGTTTCCTTGAATCGAATTGTGAGAATGAAAATGACGACAGCGAAACGGCGACCGCGCCGCATCGCCGCCGACGAGGCGCACTCCTGGGCCAGGAATTCAGGCTCGGCAAATCCATGCAAAGCTCGTGCTCAGCAGGTGCTCCCCAATCGATATCGAACTCAATTCTTCCGGGTTGGCGCGTAACCATCCCCATGTTCCAGAACGCCACCCCCATGTCAGCAGGGGTCGCTGTACGGGGATGGCAACGGCGGGTGCTGGGTTAGCGCGCAGGCGCTTGCCGAGGATTGCGAACTTTCCGACGACACCGTTCGCCGGCGCGTGACCTGGCTCGACGGATCGGCGCGATCGCACGTGAGCCGCAATGGATCGATGAAGACGGACGCCGCAACGGCGAGCGCGCGGCAAGCGCACGACCGACCGGACCTCGAGCTGATCGACGCGGAGGCCGACGACATCGAGGGACGCGCCGCAGGCCATGTCGTGGAAAAGCGAAGCGATTTGCAACTGCGATTAGCCTCCGCCATCGCAGCGGGGGCTAAAAGTGAGGGGAGCAGGATCCGGCAGCATCCGCTTAGGCGATCCGGCCAGCCTCCGCACTGTCGGCGTAGGCGTACAGATCCTTCTGAACCTGAACCTGAACCCGAATCTCCCCGAACCCCCTCCGGGGGCGTAAGCGAGCCGGCTGCGGTTTTGGAAGAACCGGAGGATTTCGGGCCGGCCTGGATGTCCTGGCCGGTCACGAGGTGATGCGACGCGACCTGGCGCTCGCCGAGTTCCGGCTGCTGTCGCCCGAAAAACAGCGGCAGTGCCGGTGGGCGATACCGCTGTTCGCCAAAATGCAGAGACGATCGAGCATCGGCGCGACGAACCGCATCGGCCAAACTTCCATCTGTGGATCCGCAGTCGCGGTTTCGAGGAATTTCCGAACGCAAGGCCAGCCGAGCCAGGGGCCGCGCCGAGCAGTGGTCCGATCGATCTCGGCTCGGCGCCGGCGCGAGCAGTGCAAACGCTTTACGCGGTCGCGCGGACGCGGCCGTTCGTCAGCAATGGCCGCGTGATCTACCCGAAACCGATCACGCCGCAGCTGCTTGCATTCGCGCAGGCGCCGCCGGAAAGCGCCTGGATCTGGATCGAGGACCGGCAGCAGATCGCGGCTTGGTCGAGCTTTCTCGCTTCGCATATCGCGGCGGCCGGCCGCAGCTCGTCACAACGCGCGGCGTCGGGGCAGACGCGCGCTCAGGTTTCCTCGCGCCGTGGCATTGGCCGCCGCGCAAGGATGGAACGATCGGCAACACGGGGGAGGCGGCATGAACATGGAATATCGCAAGGGGCAGATCGTCGATTATCTGCCGATCGACTACGAACCGATTTCGGTGCCTTTGCCCAAGCGCTGGTACATGCTTCGCACGCACAATAACCGCGAGTTCAAGGTGATGAAAAAGCTCCGGGACCGCAACATGAGCGGTTATCTACCGGTGATGACCACCATGCGCGAAATCAATCGCTATTACCGCGGCTGGGAATGGATCGAGCGGAAAAATGTCGTCTCGCCGTTGATCCTCGGCGTCATCCTCGTTCCCGATTTCGAAGCTGATGCCGATTGGAAAACTGTTGACGGCGCGATCGGGCTCCTGCGGTTTGGCGAGTTCACGCCGTATCTGACGCCAAAACTGTTCGATGACATCCGGAAGATCGCGGACATCGGCAACACGCCGAAAAGCAAGCGCGAGCGCCTGTTCGAGATCGGCCAGCTGACGAGAGTCGTGAACGGCCCGTTCCGAGACTTCTGCGGTCGCGTAGAGCGATTTGACTCAAAGGGCCGACTCAGTGTCGGAGTTGAGATATTCGGACGCATCACTCCGGTCGAATTAGACGAGAGTGACATCGAGCCGGTCTAGCGGCCAAGGTCGCCGGGACGGATCGAACGAAAGCAGCCAAGGCTTTCGGCGTGCCCTTCGTCGGTAACACACCGATTCAAGGGTTGTTGCGGAATCCGACCAAAGCCAGGCCTCGCGCCTGGCTTTTTCGTTTCAATAGATTGAGCGCGTGGCTTCGCCTCCCTGCGTTCGCTTTCTAATCTAAACCTCCAAGATTGGCCGGGCCGGCTGCAGCGACGCAGCCGGCCCTTTTTGTTTTGGATGCGCACCATTCAGATTTTCCGAACAATTAACCACTTGTTCGCAGCCGAGAAGGCCGATTTCCAGAGGTCGAAAGCGTTGTCAGAATTTCCTTCCGCGAGTTCACTCAGGAGTGTCTTGATCGCTAGGTGTGTATCCGCGCGACAATCGTCTCGCGGTTGAATTGAATTCCGCTCGGGGCCACTCAGCTCGGCCGCCCGCATCAGAGCCGGATCTCCGTCAACGAGTTTAGCGGCCCTAAGGCAAGCGATGATTTCCTGCACAGTTGGCTCTTCATAGTCACGGTCGGTCATGACGAGCATCTCCTCTGGTCGATAGATAGCACGACATGACAGGCCATTTCAGACCGTGTGATGCCGGGTAGGCCCACCATATTCCGCGCCAGAGCGCAAATTGGTCGCGCCACGCAACGGGTGCACTACGATGCCCGGCGCGGTTCTGCGCGCTCGCGGGGTTACACTGCGCAGTGGGACAAGGCGGCGGCGCTACGGCAAGCTGCCTGAAGGCAGTACAATTCGAAAGTTAGCGCCGTGAGGTACCACTGAGGAGGCCCAAATCTGACCGTCATGACGCTCGACGATCTTCCGGCAAATCGCCAGACCCAGTCCCATCCCGTGCGGCTTCGTCGTCACGAATGCCTCGAACACATCGGCCAGTCGCTCTGGATCGATCCCAGGCCCGTTGTCCAACACTTCGACGATAATGGCATTGCGGTCCCAAATATTTGTCCTCACTTCGAGCATTTTGTCGCGACTCGCTATCTCCGACATTGCTTCGATTGCGTTGTGGACCAAATTATAGATGAGTTGGTGTAGTTGGTTTCTATCGCCGTAGATCAGCGGGTAGTTCCGACGTTAGCTTCGTTCGCGCCAAGACGCCATGATCGTTCAACTCCGTCCGCGACGATTTCAATACGTCGAGAATGAGTTCGTTTATTTCCACTGGCTGTCGTTTCTGATCAATCCTGCCAAACAGCGAACGGAATCCGTCCAAAGTTTCGTTGATGCGTCGAGCCGCATCCCTTGTCTCGTCCATGATGGCCTGCATTTCGCCAACGTCGGCCGGAGCCCGGTCGAGTATCAGTTGTGCCGAACTGCTATTCAGCTCGATCGTTCCCAAGGGCTGTTTTATCTCGTGGGCGATCGCAGCCACTATCGCCTCAAAATTCATAAGCTTGTTGTTTTGCTCGCGTTGCAGCTTCATGTTGGACCGTGCCAGAAGCACGTACAGTCGCGTGGTCTCCGCCAGCAAGACAATCAGAACGATACTGGCCGTGATGATCGAAAACACCCGTCCGGCATAAAAGCCCAGACTGAAACGGACGCTGGGAAGCAAGCCGCTGAAGGCCAGTTCACCAATGTAGACAAAGGCGACGACCATGAGCCATTGATCAAGCACCGATCGCCGGCCGAAGGCCAATAGTGAGAGTGCCGCGGCCGAGATCAATATCGCGAGCCAAATGGGATAAACCACCAAAGGGCTGATGCTGTTGGTGTCCAGGACGATGGGCGGCAGGAGATACGTCCCGGCGGTGGCAAGCCATGTAAGGCCGCACGTCAGCGCAATTACACCCACCACGCTCCAGCGAATTGCCGACTGCGCTTTCCCCGGCAAGAGTGGTTGCGCACGGTTGCCGATGCTGAGCAAGGCATACGCCAGCAAGGCCGCGGCAAAACCGATATGCCAGAAGATAAAGAGCCACGAGCCGGTTTGGATGTTCGCGCCGAGAAGTCCTGTTGGCGAAAACGCGCCGGTAAAGGTCAGCGCATGTGGGACAACTATGAGCGCGCTGAAAAGATATCCGTTTGCAAGGGCCAGGAGAGGTTGTGAACCGGAGATGGCAAACTGTGAAAATAACAGGACTGCTGTTATCAGGTCGGTGACGAAGACGATCGCATCCAGGAGCGGAAAGAATGCGTTCAGCGCTCCCAGTGGCGTACTGGCGAACGGAGCGATAATTATAAAAGCGACGAATACAACTGCCCCGACGACGACAGCTGACCAGGTCTGAAACGCTGTTGCCGGCAGATCGGATATCCAAGGAGCAGATCTGTCTAGCTCATTACCTATTGTGGCCGTCATGCGCATTACGATCGGTCCGTTAAAATGAACAGATTCTTGCACTGTTGATCGGGGGCAGTTTAGCTGGTTTCGGTCAAATGGATATCTCCGCTGGCGCCGTCCGGGCCGGCTGCAGCACAGCTGGCTTTTTTGACTGATTGTTATGCCGCGAAAACCAGCCGTATTCCGGTGCGGTCAGAGGGCCAACTGCGCAAGCGAATGCAGACCGCGACCCTAGGCCCGTATCTGCGCGAGTTCGCGGCTATGGCGCAGAATGGGACAACGCGTCGATCGGCTTCAAGCGGCGGCATCCGTTCTGCCTTGGCTGTGAGGCTATCGGTCGGGTTATCACAACCGAGGCGACTGATCACGTCGAGCCGGCCCCTCGGACCGGCAGTCTCGGAAGGCGAGACCTAGGCGGCCGCCGACGGTTTCGCTTTGGCAGTGATCATGCCGCGCATCCCTGTGCTTGACCCTCTCGTGCCGAAAGGCGATGGCCGTACCGTTAGGCCGGAGCCGAAACGCGCTGATCTGTTCTACCATTCAGCAGGACACGAACAATTCCGCCAGGCCGTTCTCCAGCGCGCAGGCTATCGATGTGAATGGATCGAGGATGGCAAGCGCTGCACGAAGTCAGCGCCGCAGCATCGACTCTTCGCAGACCACATCAAGGAACGCCGAGACGGCGGCGACCCGACCGATCCGAGCAACGGTATGTGCCTGTGCGGATCGCATCACACCATCAAGACCCAGCGCGAGCGCGAGCGCCGACTGGCAAGCCACGGAGGGGGAGGGGGTTAAATCTCCAAGCCCTCAAGGGCGCTCCAACCGCTTGGGTCCTCACGGACAGATTTTTTTCGTCATGAGTGAAATTTTCGACCTGTTCGGCGACCCTGTGCCCTCCAACTGGGGTGGGCGCGGGCGGCCCGAGCATATCCCGACCCAGCAAAACCGGAATCGCGTCAGCATGTTAGTGGCGCTCGGCTGGAGCAACGCGCGGATCGCGGCGGCGCTCTATGTCACACAGCCGACGTTGCGGAAGCATTATTTTTCAGAGCTGAAATTCCGCGAGGTTGCGCGTGACCGGCTCGAGGCCGGCGTCGCGATGAAGCTGTGGGAAGGCGTCCAGGCCGGTAACGTCTCGGCCGATCCGCGAGTTCCGCGAACTTCGTCGATCGCAATGATCTGATGCTCTATGGCCACACGCGAAGCCGGCCGAGTCCGCCAACAAGGCTGCGAAGCCGGCGAAGCTCGGCAAGAAGGAAGCCGCTGCGCTCGCTGCACAGAACCCCGATCGTGGCTCCGTGCTCGGCGACCTGGTCGCGCGGCGGCAGGGTCTGCCGAACTAGCCGATGTGGGATCTCAGCTGCGTCGACTGGGCGGATCGGCTCCGCGAGGGCCGGTCGCTTATCCCAGACTTGCCGCTCAACGAGGACGAGGCCGACATGGGCCTCGCCATCTTCGACGAGCTGCAGCTGCCCGACGTGCCGGGCACGCCACGGCTCGGGGATGCCTGCGGCGAGTGGTTCCGTCAGCTCGTTCGTGCCGCGTTCGGATCATGGGATCCGGTCGCGCAGATCCGCTACATCCGCGACATCCTGGCGATGGCGCCGAAGGGCTCATCGAAGACGTCCTATGCCGCGGCAATCGCGCTGACCTCGATGCTGATGAACAAGCGCCCTCGCGCAGAAGGCGTCTTCATCGGGCCGACGCAATCGATCTCCGATCGCGCTTACGAGCAGGCGGTCGGCATGATCAATCTCTCGCCGGTGCTGCGCACGCGCTTCCATCCGCGCGAGCACGTCAAGACGATCGTCGACGCCGCGAACGACAGCGAGTTGCGGGTCAAGACCTTCGACCTCAACATCCTGACCGGCGGCATCCTGATCTTCGCGTTGCTGGACGAGCTGCATCTGCTCGGCCGCAACGTGCACACCCTGAAAGTGCTGCGCCAGATCCGCGGCGGCCTCGACAAGACGCCGGAAGGCCTGTTCGTGATGACGACGACGCAGAGCGACGAAGCTCCCGCCGGCGCCTTCAAGGACGAGCTGATGATGGCGCGCAAGATCCGCGACGGCCACTATCGCGGCAAGGTCATCCGCCCGATGCTGCCGGCGCTCTACGAGTTTCCGGACGACATCGCCAAGAACCCGGCGAAGTGGCAGGACCCGGTCCATTGGCACATGGTGATGCCGAACCTCGGCCGATCGGTGCACCTGCCGACGCTGGTGCCGGACTGGGAAACCGAGAGGTCGAAGGGCGTCAAGGCAATCTCCGTCTGGGCGAGCCAGCATCTCAACATCGAGATCGGCGTCGGACAGAAGACCGACGCCTGGGCCGGCGCCGAGTTCTGGGCAGACGCCGAGGACGAGACGGTCACGCTCGATCATATCCTTGACGTCTGCGACGCGGTCGTGATCGGGCAGGATGGCGGCGGCCTCGACGACCTCTACGGCTTCTCGCGTGCTCGGCCGCGAACGCGAGACGCGGCGCTGGCTCTCCTGGTGTCACGCCTGGTGTCACGAGGGCGTTCTGGAGCGCCGCCAGTCGATCGCCTCGCGCCTGCTCGATTTCAAGGCCGCGGGCGAGCTCACGATCGTCGCCGACGCCGGCGACGACATCGCCGCGATGATCGAGCTGATCGACGACATCAAGCGGCGCGGTCTGCTCGCCGCGGTCGCGGTCGACCCGGCAGGGCTCGGTGAGATGGTCGAGGCGCTGGCCGAGATCGACATCACGGTCGACAACAAGCTGCTCGTCGGCGCGCCGCAGGGCTTCGGCATGATGAATGCCATCAAGACCGCCGAGCGCAAGACGCAGAACAAGACGTTGATCCATGCCAGGTCGGCGCTGATGGACTGGTGCGTCGGCAATGTGAAGATCGAGCCGACCGCGACTGCGATCAAGGCCACCAAGCAGAATGCCGGCGACGCCAAGATCGATCCTTGGATGGCGCTGATGAACGCGATCTTCATGATGACGCGAAACCCGGAGGCACAAGCCTCCTCCGGCTGGAACACCGACGACATCGACGGCCTGATGGCGAAGATCGATGCGGCCGCCGAGGCCGTGGCTGATTTGGGAGATCCCGAGGGTGGCACGAAGGTTCTCCATGGCATCGGCCGGCCTGCGTAGGGCATTCGCGCGCATCGGCGCGCGCTATCGCACGCCGCGTGCCGCATGTCATCGCAGACGGCCTCGGCTTTGCCGGCGCCGGCGCGATCGCCTATGGCGCGTGGCTGATCTATGTGCCGGCCGGCTTCCTCGTTGGCGGCGCACTCGCGATAGCGCTGTCGGTCCTCATCGGCCGCAAGCTTGAGCGCGACACCGCATGAGCCTGTTCGGGTCGATCGGGCGCGAGTTCAAGGGGAGGGACGGTCTCACCTGGGGCGAGATCTCGACGCTCTGGGGCGGGCTGTTCGGCAGCTATCAGTCGCGATCGGGCGTTGCCGTCGGCTGGAAGAGTGCGCTGCGATGCTCGACGTTCCTCGCCTGCACGCGGCGCATCGCCGAAGCGGTGTCGACGGTGCCGACCAAGGTCTACAAGAAGCCGCGCGACGGCAAGCGCGAGGAAGCCTACGACCATCCGCTCTACGAGCTGCTCGATTCCGAACCGAACGAATGGCAGGACCCGCTGCAGTTCAAGGAGACGCTGGCGGTCCACTGCGCCGTCACCAACAACGCCTATGCCTACAAGAACATCGTACGGGGCAAGCTCGTCGAGCTGATCCCGATCGTCCCCACCCATGTGCAGCCGAAATGGACGAACGACCGTACGCCGTACTACGTCGTCACCGCGCCGGATGGTTCGCAGGAGACGTTCACGCCGGATGAGCTTCTGCACATCCGCGGTCTGTCCTGGGACGGCCTGCAGGGCCTCGACGCGGTGCAACTGTTGCAGGAGCCGCTGGGGCTCGCGCTTGCAACCGAGCAGACGCATGCGATGCTGCACGCGCATGGCGCACGGCCGAGCGGCATCATCTCGGTCAACAAGGGGCTCGACGAGAAGGAACTGGTGCGCCTCGCGGCCTGGGTGAAGAAGCACTATAGCGGCCTCGACAATGTCAGCCGCGTCATGATCCTGGACAACGACGCCAAGTTCACGCCGTTCGACATGAAGGGCGTTGATGCCCAGCACATCCAGTTGCGCAACCACGAGATCGAGAGCATCTGCCACGGCATGGGGGTGCTCCCGATCGTCATCGGCTATCCCGCGGAGATGGCGGCGCGCGCCGCGGCCGAGACGCTGATCGCAATGCACCTGGTGCACACGATCCGCCCCTGGCATCGCCGCTTCGAGAAGGCGTTCGACCGGCAGCTGCTATCGCGGCAGGAACGCCGCGACGGCTACTACAGCAAATTCATCGACGGCGAGTTCCTGCGCGCCACGGCAAAGGATCGCGCCGAATACAACAAGGTCGCGCTCGGCGGCGGTGGCAATCCCGGCTGGGCCACCATCAACGATGTCCGCGCCTGGGACGACATGGACGAGTACGAGGGCGGCGACCACATCTACGCACCCATCAATGCCGGGCCGATCGGGCGGGACGGCGTTCCAGTGCTGGCGCAGGCCGCACAGCCAAAAAGTGATCCGGGAACCTAGAATAGGTTAGTGAAGCGCAACGAACATCGGGGATATCTTGGCCGGGAGGTAGGCTAAGGGGCTTCACATGAACGGTCAGGACGGCGAATGTCCTTATTGTCGCACGCGCTTTGAGATCGTGTGCGTCAAGTTCCGGTTTAAATCCGCAGTAGCCGTTTCACATTGTCCGAATTGTGCTGTTACGCCGGCGGCCGAATGGGCTCCAGGTAAATCTCAAAGCCTTGGTAGCGCCAAGAAATTCTCCTCACTGAGACGCTGGTGGGCGGGAGCCTGGAAGATGGAACAAGCGATCAACGCGCGTTTGAAGTACACGCTCCTGTTCATAGTCGCCGCTCTCCTTGTTGCGGCTGTGCTTCGACACACGGTCCACGTCTACGGTGGTGTGTCGCGCGAGGAGATTTGGGCTGCGGCCTTGATGGCGCTTCCAGCTGCATTTATCGCGTACCATTTACTGCGAAGGCGGTATCGTCGCTAAAAGCGACCTTGGTCGTCCGGCCTGAGCCTTCTTCATCATTTGAGTTCCCCCGCTTCGCCGAACCGCGCCAGCGATGCTTGCGCCGAACGTCGGCTGCATAGCTTCAAGTCCGCATTCTCGGCGAGGTCCCGGAGGTTGCATGAGCAATCATGTAAAAACGAAATCCGAACGCAAAAGCGTCCGCTTCCAGTTCAAGTTCGTCGACGAGGCGACCGCACCCGGCACCTTCGAGGGTTATGGCTCGGTCTTCGGCAACGAGGACGACGGCGGCGACCTGATCCTGCCTGGCGCCTTCACCGGCGTGCTGGCGCGCCATGCCGCGAAGGGCTCGATGCCGAAGATGCTGCTCAATCACGGCAGCATGGGCGGCGGCATGTTCGGCGGCAATGATCCGCTGGCCGATTTGCCGATCGGCAAGTGGCAGGCGCTGTCGGAGGACAGTCACGGGCTCGCCTCGAAGGGCCGGCTGATCAATCTCGACACCGAGAGCGGCAAGCGCATCTACGGCGCGATGAAGGAGGGCGAGCTCGACGGCCAGTCGATCGGCTACCGGGTCGGCGAGTTCACCCGCGGCACCAAGCCGAACGAGCCGCGCCGCACCATCAAGACCATCAAGGAGCTGCCCGAGATCTCGCTGGTCACGTTCCCGATGAACGATTTGGCACGCAACACGGCCGTGAAGGCCGCGGATATCCGGACGGTGCGTGAGTTCGAGGATTTCCTGCGCGACGTCGGAGGTTATTCGCATGCCGCGGCGAAGTCGATCGCGCGCGTCGGTTTCAAGGCCGCCGACGCCGAGCCGTCAGGGCTCGAAGCGCTCGTCGCCTCGCTCCGCGACGTACGCCGCGCTATCTAGGGCGTGAGCCGTAGTGGTGGGTCGACGTCCGCTTTGGTTACGCATTTCGGACTCAAGTCGGACCAGATTGTCTGTTTTTGCGTGTGCAACAAAACATGGCGTCACCCTCTTTTTTGCGGGCGTCAAAGGCGCCGCGCCAAATGCATGGAACGCTTGCTCAGAACCGTGAAGCACTCGCCGTGCCCATGTGGCACGGCGAGTGCCCGGTAAGAAGCCGGCACAAAGCGGTCTAGATGCCATTGATCCAGATCAAGGATTGGCCGACCCCCTGAGGGGCCATGTGCGCCTCGGGGCTGGACACGGATATGATGGCGCAGCGGACAGTCGTGATCGTGGTCGATGACGATGCGGGCCTTCTGAAGAGCGTGGCGCGGCTGTTAGCGCACCACGGCATCGAGAGCCGTACGTTCGCCTCGGCCGAGGCGTTGCTTGAGAGCGACAGCGTGCAGACGGCAACCTGCTTGCTGCTTGACATTCACCTCGGAGGAATTTCGGGAATTGAGCTGCAGCGCCGGCTTGCGGCATCGGGATCGAAGTGGCCCGTCATCTTCATGACCGCGAACGACGACGAGGCCACGCGCAATGAGGCGATGGACGCCGGGTGCATCGCCTATTTGCGCAAGCCGTTCGCACAGCATGTCTTGCTGAATGCCATTTCGAAAGCTGCGGCTTAGCCGGCGCAGCCACAACAAGAACGCGCGGGGTCGTCACGTCCGTTTGGGGTCAGAATTGGAAGAACTCAGTTCGAGCAAATTCCTTCCGGTGTGCGCCAGAAAGCGGACAATTACTCGAAGCAGTCGGCGCCTCGCATTTGGGTCAGACGCGGAAGTCAGGAGTTTAATCATCAGGCCAACTCGTTGCTGCTTCAGCGTATCGCATCGCTATTTCACGAGATGGGCGGCGGGATGTTGCGTGCCGAGCACGCCGACGACGGCGAAGATCAAAAGCCCTAACGCAATCTCGATCAATATACTGCGCGAAAGCGCGTGAAGCGCACCTTGCCGCGCCTTGTCGGAAGGCAAAGCGAGCCGTGGCGTCAGGAAGAACCGGTTGAGCGCGGCGAACACGAGCATCACAGCGAAAGCGGCAAGCTTGAGCATCAGGAGCTGCCCGTAGCCGGTCAGGACGAGGCCGCGAAACGAGCCGACCAGGATCCAGGCGTTGACGGACCCAGACAGGATCAATGTTGCGACACTAACAATGGCAAGCGTCGAAAACCGCCTGACAGAGTCAAGTTCTAGCGAGGCCCCGCCCGGGTGATACCGACATGCACCAAGCAGGAGCGCGAGCGGCACAAGACCTCCGATCCAGGCCGAGGCGGCGGTAAGATGCAGCGCATCACTGGCAAGATGCAGATAGCCCAATGCGGAAAGGGTCGAGGCGGCATGTCCGGTCCAGGCGATGGAAGCAACCAGGGTCACCGCCGCCACCAGTGCGAGCAGGCGCCACAACGGCCAGCGCTCTAAGGCCAAACAAATTACCAGCACAGTCGCGAGCGCCAAGCGGACCTGCGACACCCATCCGAACTGCGTCAAGGTAAGTACGTCGCGCAACGCTCCCGAGACTATCGCTTCGCCAAGGCTCTCGCCGCTCAACGACATCGTCAACAACAACGTCCAAATCAGCCCTGAGACGACGGCGAAGGCGATCCCGATCCACGCCGCGAAACGGATTTGCCTGTCGATCAGCGCTTTTGCGTGCGGCTCTACGCGCAAAGCCGGTTCAGCGACGAAGGTCCGAAAAATCAAAACGCCAGCCGTGATCGCTGAAGCAGCGAAGTGAACCGTCCGTGTCGCTATCATCGGGCCATCAATCTCGGCCCCAAACCAGTTCATCGCTCTTTCCCGCAAAACCTCATTGGCCGACCTGGAACGTAAAATTGCCGTCGGTCGTGTGGGTGTCGACCGACAGCACATGCCAGGTCACATGGTATGTTCCGGTACCCCCGGGACGTAGCGAGACCGACATCTGGTTGCCGCTAATCCGCGGCTTACCAGTATCGACGCGTTGACCGGCCGCATTGGTCACGGTGACCTTGCTGAATGCGGGCTCTAGCTTCTGCGTAAAGAACAGCGTCACTTCATGAGGCGGCGTCGTGACTTTGTTGCCCACGCGCGGATCGGCATGATCGAGAAAGGCGTGCGCCGAAACATCATTTGCGGCAAGCAAGGTCAGTAGCGGGACTATCCCGAAAAGAGAGGAGCGTCGCATGGTCAATTCCTCGGAAAGGGACTGGCAGGTTGGACCGCTGGCCCAAAGATCGGCCTGCCGATGCCGCGCGGATCAATGTCGTCAAGGTAGAGGTGCAATTGAGCGATTACTCCGACATTGGTTCCGCTTTGCCGGTTGATCGGGATCAGTGCTTCAACAGCAATCTGGAAGGTGTTGCTGACCCAAATAACACCAGGATTGATGGTGCCGGTCGTTTGAGTGCCTGAAGTAAACGTGTTCGAGACCGGAGTTTGTAACGTCGCTTCAACGAGCGGAATCAAGTGATTGACGAAATCCGGTAGACCAAGATCAACCACTGACGACTTAAGATAGGGCATGCTGTACTGGATCGTGCCTCCCCAATTGAGCACCCTCGGATTGAACTCGGTATCAGCCGTGAGACTACCGCTGTCAGGATCGATACTGAAGGTGGTCGTGGATCGTCTTGCCGGAATGGCGTAGCCGATCTGCCCGGTGACCGCGACGGGCCTGATCCAAGAGAGGGTGTCCGGAAGATCGCCGAGCCCTTTGCCGAAGTAGAGAGTTGGCGTGTAGGTGTGGAACGGATCTGCCCCGACGTTCGCAGCACCCGTGCCGCCCCACTCGATGCTGAGACCAACCGACATCACGAACTCATGCACGGGGTCTTTGAAGACCCGGTATTTGAACGTGGTCTCTAGATTCTGAAATCCATTGGCTCCGGCAACCGTTCGGTCGATCGGGCCAAGGAAGGTGTACGTCGAGCCGAATGAAATCGCGAAATCCTCGGTTATGCGTTTGGAGAACTCTGCGGATATGTCGCGCTGCCGCACCGACGGCACGTCGCCGGTCTTGAAGTTGTCGACGGTAGGAAGCGACAGCTCATCGTTGACGCCGGGGTCATCGATACCGAGCGTCGCCGGAAGGAACCGATTGCCCACGATTTCGTGGGCTGCGCCTTCGCTAAAGGGAACGAGCATTAGCGCGAGCCCTGCCAGGCCCACCGCAAAAAACGGATAGACATGAAAATTCTCCGCAGGAGTTTAGTCTCAAATGCATCAACGGCGAATAGCCGCCAAGTTCACGTCGCCAGCGGGGGCGCGCGCGCTTGCGTGTTTGATCCGAACCGAACTGTCAGCATCGGGTCAGCGGCTCTCGAACCAAACCACTCGCTGGTATGCCCGCTGCATGCTGACAAAAATCAACGGAGGCGGTTCGTAGCCAACGCCACCACCATGACCGACAGCGCAGAACGCGCAGTAGGCTTCGTCGTTATGTTGATTATCGGTAGGAGAAGTCTGCTGCTCGTCAGCGGAGGACGTCGTATGGGAACAGATCGATCCCATGTAGTAGGGGGATCGTTTGCCGCATTAGCGACTGAGCGAAATGCAGCGATCGGCGCAGACAATTGCACCAAGAATTGAGAGCAGCACGATTGGAATGAAAACTTCCAGCCGCCGTCTCATGGTTTCCCCCGAAACGCCTTCGTCGTCCTACCACTCGCGTCAACCGCTGTCGAGAATAGTTGTAGTGCATGGCACAATTGGTCTTGCATGTAGTTTTTCGGCATCAGGGCGCACAAAGCGGGCGCTTGGACGGACCTTGATAAGCCTAACCCCTTGCGCCCCATTCCGCCGGACCCTCGGGACGAGGCCGGCGTGGACGACCGTCAGAACCTCGGGATGAGGATGACGAGGACCGAACCGCTCGCGCTGTTGCGAGCTGATATCCAACCTATCCCGAGAGACACACATGCCCGATATCGACGACGTGCTGGCTGACGCCCAGCGCGAGATCAAGGCGATTGGCGATAACGTCAAGTCGCTGAAGGACACTACCGACAAGAGCCTGGCCGACGTCCGCAAGCTCGTCGAAGACGCGCCGAAGGCATTGACGGGCTCCGACCAGTTCAAGAAGGACGTCGAGGCGCTGATCGCCGGCGTGCTGGAGCGGCACGAGGCGATCTCCGTCCAAAGTGAAGGCGCTCACCGAGACCGCGCTCTCGTCCGCGACCACGCGGATGGACGACATCGAGAAGAAGCTCAATCGCGGCAAGCTCGGCGGCGGCTGGGGCGATACCGACGAGGGCACCAAGGCCGCGCAGGCCTTCGCCCGCGATGCGAAGGCCGTGAAACACGAGCTGAAGGCGGACTTCGACCCGGACAAAGTCGACTTGGATGAGATCAAGTCCTACTGCAACGCGTTCCCAGTCTATCTGCGCAAGGACGACAAGGGCCTGCAGGGCGCCGAGCAGAAGGCCATGTCGGTCGGCTCGGATCCGGACGGCGGCTACATGGTGACGCCGACGATCGGCCAGATCATCACTGGCGTGCAGTTCGAGACCTCGCCGATGCGTGCCGTCGCCAATATCGAGACCATCTCCTCGGATGCCTTCGAGGCGCCCCGCGATGACGACGAGGCGGCCGCGGGCTGGGTCGGCGAGCAGGAGGACCGACCGGAAACCGGCACGCCAAAGGGCGGCCTGCAGCGGATTCCCGTGCACGAGCTCTATGCCAATCCGAAGGTGACGCAGAAGCTGCTCGAGGACAACGCCTGGAACGTCGAAAGCTGGCTGGGCAACAAGATCGGCGACAAGTTCGGCCGGGTCGAGGCCAATGCGTTCGTCGTCGGCAACGGCGTCAAGAAGCCGCGCGGCTTCACCACCTATGCCAGCGGCACCTTTGCGGCTGGAGGCTCCGGCAAGATCGAGCAAATCGCGGCCGGGACGGGCGGTGCCATCTCCTGGGATGACCTCATCCTGGTGATGACCGCGCTGAAGGAGTTTTACCTCGGCGGCGCGATCTGGATGATGCAGCGTGGGACGGTCGGCAAGGTGATGCTGCTGAAAGACGGCGAGGGCCGTTACATCTGGCAGCAGAACCAGCAGCTGGGCAAGCCGTCGATCCTGCTCGGCCACGAGGTGCGCCAGGCGGCGGATATGGCCGCGGTCGGCGCGAGCGCGCTGCCGGTCGCGTTCGGCAACTTCAAGATGGGCTATACCATCGTCGACCGGGTCGGCATCTCGACCCTGCGCGATCCGTACTCGGCGAAGCCCTTCGTGCAATTCTACACCCGCAAGCGGGTCGGTGGCGACGTCACGAACTTCGAAGCCATCAAGCTGCTGCAGACCTGAGCGGCGCAGCCGCGTTCAACGCACTCTCACGCCATCACCGCTTGCGCCTGACGGCGCAGGCCTCGCCCTCAACCTTTCACAAGGAACCATTCGCCATGCGCGAGCTGCACGACAATATCGACCTCAAGCGGGGTATCTCTCCCTCCGCCGCGACGACCGACAACACCGCCTATGTCTCGCAGATCCTGGACATGCAGGGCCTGTCGAGCGCCGAGTTCGTCATTCTCGCCGGCGCATTGGCCGATGCCGATGCCACCTTCACCGTCCTGGCGGAGGAGGGCGAGCAGGCCAACCTCTCGGACAACACCGCGGTCGACGACAGGGACCTGCTCGGCACCGAGACGCAGGCCGGCTTCGATTTTTCGGCCGACAACAAGGTATTCAAACTTGGCTTCCGTCCGAGCGGTAAGCGCTATAAGCGCGTCACCATCTCGCCGGCCAACAACACCGGCAACGTGTTCCTGGCTGGCGTCTGGATCACCAAGCCTCTGCTGGTGCCGACGCCCAATCCACCCGTTTAGCGCGGACGCTCCGTAGGGTGGGCAAAGCCGAAGGCGTGCCCACCGCCGCGTCACCAAACCAACATCCACAGGAGTCTGCCGTGACGGCGCAATCCAATTCCATGAACACGAAGGTCGGGATCGAGCAGGGCGGTGCCGCATGTTCGTCAAGGCCGGCGGCGTGCTCGATATCGAGGCCGGCGGCGTGTTATCGCAAAACGGTGTGCCCCTGAAGATCGCGCGCGGCCAGCTCACGACGGTGATGGCCGCCGACACCGTCGCGACGGGTCTCTCGACTGTCGCTACCGTGATCGCTTCTCTGGAGTCGGACCCGACCGATAACCCCTTCATGGTCACGGCCCAGATCGGCGACCAGGCCGGCGTGCCGGCGGCGGGCTCGATCATCATCAAGTCCTGGCAGAACACGACCGGCACCGATCCGACGCCGGCGGCCGCGACGACCTTCGGCAAGAAGGTCAACTGGATCGCGATTGGCACCTGATGCGCTCTGTCGTCGAAATTGTCGCGCCGTCCGAGGCCGAGCTCCTGACCACGCTCGACCGGGTCAAGCGCGAGCTCAACATCACGAGTGACGCCAGCGACGAGATCCTCGAAGACAAGATCTCCGAGGCCTCGTCCGACATCGTGCAGGCGATCCCGCAGCGTCTGCCGCGCGAGGGTGTGCGCGAGACGTTCTGGCATGACGAGGGCGCGCATCATTGGCGCACGCCACTTCATCACGGGAATCCCGCCCAGACCACGCTGTTTTTGCGGCGGACGCCAGTCGTCAAGATCGACAGCGTCACGGTCGACGACATCGCGCTCGATGCGAGCGAGTTCCGGCTCGATCCGGAGGCCGGCCTGCTCGACCGCTCTGTCCGAGCGACGGCATTCCCTGCGCGTGGTTCTTCTGTGAATCCGTCGTCGTTGCATATACTGCCGGTTTCATTCTGCCCGGCGTGAGCGGCCGCAATCTGCCGCCCGCCATCGAGGGCGCGGTGGTCGCGCTCGTGTCAGACTATTGGGCGAGCCGCGGCCGCGATCCTACGCTACGTGCCGAGACGATTCCGGGCGTGATCGAACGCCAGTTCTGGGTCGGCGCTGTCGGTGATCCCGCGATGCTGCCTCCGCGCGTGCTCGCCTCGATTGCCCCATTCCGACGGCCAGCGGTCGCGGTCGCCTGATCGAAGGAGCGCCTCTCATGGACATGCTCGAAGATGTGGAATTCGAGGTCGCCAAGCTCGAGCTTGGGCCGACGGATACTCTGGCCGTCCGCGTCGCCAAGCCGGTCAGCTCGGTCTTGGCAGTCGAACTCAGGTCGCGCCTCGAGCGCCAGTTGGGCCTCTCGGGACGTGTGCTCGTACTCGAACCCGGCACCGAGCTGACGGTAGTCACAGCCGCCGATCCCGCAACGAAGACGGGCGTTCAGCCGGACACAAAACTGATGCCGGCGGCAGCCGGCGTGGCGGCAAGTGATCTGGTCGACCCAGTTCATCTCGACGCGGTCGGATCGCGCTTCTCTCGTAGGGACCCGAACCGAATCATGGCGCACGCGGTCGATCGGTATCGCTCGGCACTCGCTGAGATCGGTGAGGATATCGAGATCCGCCGTTATGGTGGCGGCGGCGCAGCGCGGACGCTTATCAGCGTGCATCGTGCGCGGCCGCGTGCTCGGTATGGGCGCAGAAGAACTCGTTGGTGACACGGTTCAGCGGACGCGCAAAGTGCTGTTGCTGAATGATCCGGCGGTCATGGTCGCGCCCGGTTGTCTTCTGCTATTCGATCTCCTGCCGCTGACCACGCGCGACAAACTGTTCTTCAGGGATGGTGAGGTTGCGATCCTCGATGTCAACGACGACACGCGCCGCATAAACGGTGTTCTCATTGCGCTCGAGATCGTTGTGAAGGGTTAGGGCAGGGTGTCGAAGCAGCTGTCCCGATTAGTCGTCGGGGCTTGTCCTTGCCAGCTGCCTCAGAGCAATGCCAGAACCCCAGGCATCACCGTGCCCCTTTCACTGCTCGGCCCGCGCCGACCAGGTGATCGAATGAAGCCGCGCGCAAGAACATCGATTCTAGGCCGACCTCCTCATAGTCCAGAGGATAGCGTTCGTGAGGATTCTCTGGTAGCGCGGGTCCCGCCAAACTGACACTTCGTGGCCGAGCGCCGAATAGAATACTCGTCCCTCGCCGAAAAATCGTTTCCAGGCAGAGCGGCCAACCATAGAAACGTTGATGCACACCGGTCTTGCTGAGGTCCACCGAGCTTTGGTCGAGGCGCAGGAGCACGCGTGATCCACGATAGTCGAAGTCGCTGATTTGGTAGATTTCGTCGTTCAATTGCAACGAATTCCCGAGAAATGCCACCACTGGATCTGCAGCATCAGCCACCTCGATAGTCACACCCTGATGCCAGGGATGACCATTGAAGTAGCCGCCGATCAGATCGAATAGTCCGGCCAAGCGTAGAATGTGTCCGTGGCCGAATGAATACCGAGGAAGCCACGGCCCGAGCGCACAAAGTTGAGAAGTGCTGTCTTTTGGACGTCGCTCATCGGAATTTCGCCGGTTGTGATAGAACATCACCGCGGCGTACCGCTCGAGGTTGCCGGTCGAAAATTCAGACATGTCTTCCGTTGCGATGACTTCAAAGGTACCGGAATTCCTTCCAAGCTGCGTCAGGATTGCCTCGGAAAGCGGTATGACGTCGTGCCGATAGCCGGCCGAGTATGTGAAATAGAGGACGCGTTCTGGCGGACGCTCAGCACGCGCGCCGAGCGGTCGGATTGCCGCCGCGCTGCTGATGAGCGCGATGAACTCGCGTCGCGTCACAATCCTCTCCCGAAGCCTGGCCAACCAGAAAAGCTTAACACATATCGGCGCGACGCTGGTCCAGCGGAGCGCCCTTACGGACAGTGGAACTTCTGGTTACGGCACAAATGCGAAGTGGCGGCTGCTTCGAGCATTGTCCGTTTTCTGGGCCACACCGGAAGGCATTGCTCGAACCGTTCTTCCGATCTCCGACCTACAGCAGGCGTCCGAGGCTGTTGCGCCGCTGTCATGCTTTTCGCCCAGATTGACAACGACGCCGCGGAGCAAACTCCGATGAACATGGCACGGTGTGGTGCTATAAAAGCCGGTCTCGGTACCGCCTTGAAGTCTGTCATCGGTGTGAGGCGATGAATCGCCGCATCACCCGAAGGAAGGGAGTTTTCGATGTGCTCATCATCTCGATAATCCCCCTCGCAGCACAGAATGGCCAGCTTTTTATCGATGACATGTACGTCTTCTCAGGCAACGACAGCTCGAAGTGCTTATCGATGGATGTCAACTCAAACATTACTGGCGTCCACGTAAAACGCAGGCTTTCACCACGAAGCACGCTATGAGTTTTAGGTCCACTTCGACGGAGCCGATTGCGAAGCCTTGACGTATCGGGTCTCCTTCGGGGAAGCAGATGCGCAGGGACGACAGGTGATGAGGTTGCACGCTCTCGCCGGCAGGGAGGCACGCGAGGAACCCGCAACTGGCGAACTGGTGCTAGAAGGCCGGACAGGCGAGCCGGCGAGCGGGGGCGGCACCCGGTTATGGGCAGGCCGTATCGCAGACCGCGTTCTCATCGATCTCTCGCTACTCGCGAAGGTCAACGGGCCAGTCAATAGCGGGACCGCGGTGGATCTATCGGAGTGGCGTCCAGAGAAGCGCAAAGAACAGCTTCGCGGGCACTAAAGTCAATCGATTGTGCTTGAGGTCTCGCACCAGCATCCCGCCAATTGAAACCCGGCGCGCACATTGGCGTCTGGTGCGGCTACGAAACTCGCTACCGATGCGGGCGGCTGGCGGCAGATAAACCGTGGCGGCCAACCTATGATGTGGCCGATTTTTTGGCCGGATGACACTCACTTTACGAATCCTGCCAACACCAGGCACCCGTCCGAAGACTTTGATGCGGATGGCAAGCACATCGGCGGAGCATATTGCTGCCGTCGTCGCGTCCAGCGGGACTTCAGATGACCCAGAAGGCTACGGCCAGACTGTAGCCGGGAATTATCGCCAGATGTCTTGCCATACGTCGTAGGGACACCAGCGACATACAGCTTCGCTACCGGAACGGCCGGACGCTGGCAGACAACGCTCCCGAGGTAATGTCGTCCCTTGTCACCGGCATGGCTGTGAACTCGGGCCCTGAGAGCCCTCTGTTGCGAAGTCGCAACGAGAAAAGAATTTCCCATACGTCGTACCTGCGTGACTTGGCGCAGGTCGTGTCCTCATAGAGGCGCAGATGTCGGCTTGTGAAGCTGAAGCAGAATGTTCTGCTCAATCGAGGCATTGCCGGTTCTGATCCGTTTCGGAAGTCATATGGCGCGATGTGCGCAACTCCGATTATTTCTCAGGCGCAAAATTCTGATTGGTCACTGGAGGCTCGATGGGACGTTGAATGCGTATAAACGGCTTGCTGGCTCCCGCGTGGCAGCGATTGCAGCCGCTGGTAAGCTCGTCGAAGGCGACCGTAAATTTGGTGCTGCTCTTTGCTCTAACCGCTTTTTCAAGCTCTCTCTATCCGTGGATCGATGATGGTCTTGATCATCTCGGCGACAGGAACGCCGTCAAAGGTTGGATGTAGCCTTGCGGCGTCCTCCAGGCCTTCCTTGATTTCGTCAATCTCATAAGCAGCGAGGTCCCAGTTATTTTGTTTGCCGGCAAACCATAGCTTGGCGTGGCGAAGCTGCGTCGCTGTCATGAACTCGCCAAGGCCCGGTTCGTAGGGCTCCTTTGCTGGCTGCGCGGCTGCGAACATCACCGAAGCAGCAAGGGCAACGTGGCAGTGACTATCCGCTTCATTCGTCGTCCTCCCGAGGGATGGCAATTGCCCAATTTCCCAGGCACCGCTCAGACTATCCAGTTCGCGAAGAAAGACTTCCATTCACCTTTGGCTGCCCGACACTGCGAGCCCTCACTTTGATTTATGTGCGATGATGACCGCTTCTGGCACAAA
>CAVYPJ010000002.1:0-887779 GCA_963770385.1 uncultured Alphaproteobacteria bacterium
GCGGGATCTGCTGTCGCCTTGAGACGGTGCGGCTTTCCAGCGCCTCCATCACGCGCGTGAACGCGTGGTGGCTGCGGTTCTTTACCTTGATCCAATCCCGAGATCGACCGCTATGATAAGGCCGGTCCTTCCGCTTCGAGACCAGCCCCTCCAGGCCCATCAGGCAGGCGTGACGAAACAGATCGGGGCCGATCTCACCTTGTTCGAAGCTGCTCAGGAAGATTCCGCTCGGACGCCGATGCAGGAGCCTGGCGAGGCTCGCCTTGCGCAGCGACAGGGGCAGGGGGCGCAAGTCGTCGCCGTCCAGTGCGAGAATGTCGAAGGCGTAGAGTTGCACCTCGTCATTGTTCTTGCCGGCATGGAGCGCGTTGAAATCGGAGACACCATCGACGCCGAGAACGACGGCTTCACCATCAATGACAAACTGTGAGTGCCGATTATTAAGCGCGGCCTCAACGATCCAGGGGAAGCGTTTCGTCCAGTCGTGGCCGTTCCGGGTGATCAGCCGAACGCGGTCGCCGTCTCGCTGAACGCGAAGGCGGTAGCCGTCGTATTTCACTTCGTGAAGCCACTCTGGCCGATCAGGTACCTTAACGCCGCGAGTGGGAATGCAAAAATCGAACGGCTTAAACATAGCGCCTGAGATAGGCGCGAAGCTTAGAAATGCGAGTCAGATCTTCATCGGTAGCGGTAACTGGACCGGTCGTCCGGTATCACGGCGCAGAAATTCGGCGAAAAGGCCCGCTTGGCGAGATAAAGATAATACCGATTACGAGGCCGTCATTCGCCACTTGCTAGAGGGCCAATCAGAGGCGGAAGGCTGTTCACGCGATGTCTCGGACGAGATGGCCGACGAGTGCCATTTTAGAGCTTGACGCGCTGTCTCACAATTTGGGACGCCGCGATTTTGTAAGCTGCGCCCGCGTCCGTGATGGCCTTGAGAAGGCTGACGTGGCGCTGTTTGTCGCCATACGTGACGATCAGGTTGTCAACGAAGGCGGAATTTCTGCTCGGGTATCCCACTCGATGCATAGGTGAAGTTTTTCTGTCCTGCAGATAGGCTCGGTAAGAGCCGTTGAAGATTCCAAGTCCAACTAGGTGAACATGTTCTGCCTTTTTCGTTTTGAAAGCTTGAGCAGTGCAGTACTTCGAGGCTAGGTCCTTTATGTATTCGTCCAAGTCCTGACGCGCTCGCATGAGCACACTTCCGGCTAGCTCAGAGGGCACCAAGGAACTGCGCAGCGTTAATTCGTCACCTGATCTGCTTAAGTCCCAATCGGCGCGACAAACGCGACAATCAACGTCATACGAAACATCGGCGCCGCTCCAAGGGTTGTCTTGGGTGACCACAGTTTTTATCACTTTGCCCATGCCGCAGGGGCACTTTCCGATTATATACTCGTCGGTTTCCGATGTGCTCATTCCATCGATTCCTATCGCAACTCAGAGTATAGATCGATTACTTCTCACCCATCTCTTCACGACGACCTGACAACTCGCGTTAGCGTGTCATTCTTCAGACGCGCGGGATAATGCGAAGACGACTGATAACCATCGCGGTCTCCTCGGCGAGCACCGTCTTAACGGTCTCCTCTATTGCGTCGAGGCGGCCATCGCTGAAATGAATGCTATTGGGGTCCGTGTCGAAAGCGACCTCGACGACAAGGGTCTTTGTGCGGTTGCCGTCTGAACCGACATCCCACTCGATCCAGTGCGAGTAACCCCGTCGATTCGCTCGATATGCTTTCTAACAATTGCCTTGTCGTGACTCATACGGATGCTCCCTGACAACAGATGCTGGCAATTGCTAGTGTCCGATAGTCGCTTTCCCTGCGAACATCGATATCGCAGCAATCGTGCTGGGCTGTGTCTTGACGTTGCCCTCAAACTCAAGTCGGCGCTTCTATCTCGGGTACTGGAGGCAGGCCTTATACCTGTGCATCGATCGGTTCGCCAACTGGCCAAGTGGTTTCTCCATAATAGAATCAACAGGCGCCTACCATCGACTTACAGCGGGTGTGAGCTTAAGCCCGGCACCATATTCTGCCGGGCTGCCCTTGCGATCGTACAGGAACGGGCCGTTGATAGATGCGGCCGTCCTGCATGGCCTCGGTCGCGTTGGCGATCTCCATCATTTTCTACGCGGCGACTTCTGGATCAGCGAAGGGGGAGCGAGAATTTCATATAGCGTTCCGATAGTTGTTACGGTTCGAGTGCATCGGAAAGTTGTGCTAGTGCGCCGTGCGAATCGATTGTCAGTGATTTAGTTCGCTCCTCATATTGCGGAAGCTCCATGCCCTCATCGTTTCAAACCAGAATGCCCCACGTTGAGGGCAATGTGCAGTTGCGCGAGCCCCAGCGCGAGGCCTACGGTCATCTCGTTAATTTCGCTGACGAAAACACGAACGAACGTGAGGTCGGCATTGTCTTGCCGGTTGGATGCGGCAAGTCTGGCACTATCGCGATTACGCCATTCGCGTTTCGTTCGGGACGAACCTTGGTCGTTGCGCCGAACGTCGCGATTGCCAAACAACTATTCGCCGACGTCGACCCATCCAGCACTGGCCATTTCTATTCCGCCAGAGAAATCCTCGACGGACAGCCATATCCGGAGCCAGTCCAGATCCGTGGAACTACTGCGAACCGATCCGACCTGGACCAGGCCGAAATCGTTGTTACAAATATCCAGCAACTTCAAGGAACTGAAAATCGCTGGCTTCAAAACCTGCCCCCCGACTTCTTCGACTTGATCCTTTTTGATGAAGGACACCACAACGTCGCGGCGACTGGACCACTCTGAAGGAGAAGTTCCCAGGCGCTAAGATCGTGAATTTCTCCGCGACGCCGTTGCGCGCGGACGGCCAGTTGATGGCGGGTCGCATTCTCTACTCTTACCCTATCGCCTCCGCAATTCGTGCAGGCTATGTGAAGCGGCTAAAGGCTGTCGTCCTGAATCCTCGAACGCTGCGCTACGTTCGCAACGAAGACGGCCAGGAGATCGAGGTAAGCCTGGAGGAGGTGCGTCGTCTAGGGGAGGAGGATGCAGACTTCCGTCGCAGCATTCTCACCTCGACTGAAACGCTGAATACAATCGTTGACGCATCAATCCGGGAGCTGGATCGTCTCCGCGCGGAAAGCGGTGATCCGACGTTGAAGATCATCGCCTCCGCGCTGAACTTCGAACATTGTCATCAGATCGTCGGAGCTTATCGGGCGCGCGGCAGGCGCGCTGATTTTGTTCACTCGCGCGAGGATGGCGTTGCCAACGAGCGGGTGATGCAACGACTAGAGGCCGATCAGCTCGACGTTATCGTGCAGGTCAGAAAACTAGGCGAGGGGTTCGACCATCAAAAGCTGGCAGTAGCCGCTGTATTTAGGCTCTTTGGCAATCTTTCACCGTTTGTGCAGTTCGTCGGGCGCATTATGCGCGTCATTGATCAGAATTCCCCGGAAAGTCTACGCAACCGGGGCGTGGTGGTCTTCCACGCCGGTGCAAACGTCGCTCGACGATGGCAAGATTTCCAACGTTACTCTCAAGCAGACCAGGAATTTTTCGATCAACTGTTGCCGATAGAAGGCCTGGATTTCGCTACCAGGGACGAGATCGAAATTGAACCAGTCATGCATGACGCTCGCGAGGGGTTGGAGGTACGAGGACAAACAGGTGTACACATACAAGAGATTCATCTTTTGGAAGACGAAGCCGCTCTCGATGCGCTTCGGCTTTTGCAGCAGCGTGGTTACACGCCGGAGCAGGTCCGGAACGCTATGCAAGAGCTCCAGCCTGTCCCGGTGACACGACAGCGGCAACGACAGGCGGCCAGAAGCGAGCTCGACGCTCGGGTGCAAAATATAACCGGTCAAATCCTGGCGCAGAGGGGAATTAACCACGAAGGTCGAACGCTCGATCGTGCACGACTGGGGCGGACGAACTTCGTCGTTCTAAAATCGGCGATCGACAGACAGGTGAATGCGTTGGTTGGTCGCACGAGCGGCACCCGAAGCGAATTTTCGCGCGACCAACTCTCTCAGATCGAAGCCGACTTCGACGGCATTATCGCGCGGGCCATCGCGGAGGTGTTCGGTGGGTAAGGTTCGTTCCCTCGTCATTAAAGTCGAAATCGACTCTGCTAAGCGGGCTCACCGATGCCAAGCGAATAAACAGCACGAGATCAGGAGCGGCGAGATGCGGCTGAATGTCCGTGAAGGACGCGGATGGGACCGATATTGCATGGCTTGTGCAAGGAGGATCGTCGACGGTAGCCTCGCATCTCTCGGGGAGATCTCGCATGCTCTTAAGTCTGGCAAAGCGGCGTCTCGCGAACACGAGCAACAGGATAAGCTGCTCTCGTGATGCGGCCACGCTGCCATCCCTTCTTCTCTGTCGGCGCCGAATGGGCCGCGAGCACATGTCCATGGATACGGGCGCTACTGATCTCCGCGCCACAGAAGTAGCGGGCGCGATCGTCCTGCGTCGGCACCTTTAATCTGTGATCCTACAATGGGTATCTTAGTTTGAGTTTCGGCAGGGGAAGGCAAGCATTAATGCGAGCCCGACCAGCAGACCAGCATTTTGATGTAAGGCTTCTGGACGATCATGGAGGTACTTCTCAACGACCAGTCTAGCTTGGCCAATGGTTGCGCCCTTAGGAAAACACCAAATCCGAGCATCTTTCGACTTACTTCCATCGCCCGCTTCTATTCCGGCCACATATCCCTGGATATATTGAGTACATGCGACATCCTCTGCAGAGTCCTTTGGACCTGAGCAATATTCGTTGAGTCTACTGCCGCTCAGAGTTGCCGCCGCTGCAACTGGCGGCAACGCCAAGACCACGAGCACAAAGCTGAAAAGCACAAGGCGGCTCATCTTGCGTTCCTCGCGAAGCGTACCGCTTAGCATTAGGTTGGCGCTCCTTTACTTTGGGAGGACTATATATGGCAGTGTTCGTGCCGGCGCGGACGTCGCAGTATGTGCCAGCATTCTTCGCGGCCATCGCGATGGCGCGTCGGGTGAGCGTCATGCCGCCGCCTTGTCCTCCTTGTCCGCGCCACGCGCAACGATTTTCAAACCGTCGTCCGCCAGCGGCCGTTGCAGCGCTTTCGCCTCATCCCATGGGGCGCGCATCCAGACGTCGCGCTCCTCGTCCGTCGTCAGGATCACGGGCATCGCCTTCGGGTGAATTGGCTCGACGACAGCGTTCGGCGTGGTGGTGAGAAATCCATAGACCAGGTGCGGGCCGGGGACTGGCTTGGACTTCGTTCCGCGGTCCCCCTTAAACTCGGTCCAGATCCCCGCGAAGGACGTAAGCGGGCGGTCGTCGTCGAGCGCGAACCAGACCACGTCCTTCTTTTTCGTCTCTGGGTTTGGCTCGGGCGCGTATTCGGCAAAGCTGTTGAACGGCACGAGGCAGCGGTTTTCTGGCTTCAGCCAGCCGCGCCAGTGCGGTGAGCTGGTGTTGCGAATGTTGGTCACCGGCGGGCCGCCGGTGCGCGGTGGCGGCGGCATTCCCCAGCGCATCAGCGACCATCTCGCGCTCGTCGCCGGCGTTGCGGATCACGGGCGCCGGATAATCCGGAAACACGCCCGGCATCGGCGGCAGATTGCCGACATAGCGATTGACGACGCGGAAGAGCGCGATGATCGCGGCCTGGTTGGTGGTGATCGAATAGAGATTGCACATGGAAGGTTACGTGTCGTTGCGCTTCTGCTGTGGCTCGGGATCCGGCCGCGCGTAGGGTGAGGCCGAGAATGTGCGCGCGCTGGCGCCTATTATTATAATGGGTGCCCTCACTGCAGGGTTCGCAGTAGAGCGCGGCCTCAAGCTTCCAGATGGGCGTGTCCGCTGGTTGGCGAAGCGTGCGCAACGGCACGATCGAAACGCGCCGGCAGCGATTGCACTTCGCCTCGAGCAGATCGTAGCCGCCATTGATTGCCTTGCCGATCGTCGGCTCGGCCTGCAGATCGCCTGGCGCCGGCCGCGCGGGGCCGCCGGTCCACATGATCGCGTTCCAAGCTTCGCATTCGAGCCGGTCAGCCTCGCGGATTTTCTCCTCGGCCGCGCTGCGGATCAGCAGTGATTTTTCGAAATAGGTTTCGTGAAGTCCGTGTGCGTGCCGAATCCCTTTCGCCTGCGCCTTGCGGTCGCCGCCGGAGAGGGGGATGTGGATAACGCGGGGAGACATGTGAGCCATCGTAATCTGTTTCCGAAAACGGAAACAAGACGTGAACAAATATCACTGGCGGTCTCAATGCCCGATCCGTACTGCGGTAAGGGCGAGCGGTAGCCAAGGGCGTCATTCATGTCGGATAGGGTTTTCGGCTGTCCCCCGACTAGCCTACTTTTTCCCGAATGATCGTGAAAACGGGGCCTTCCGCGGGGAGGGGAATCGCCTGAATTGCTCCCCCGCTACCAACTTAACTCTGTCCAGCCCGGACACATAGGTGACGGAACGTACCTAAGACATGGGTGACAACCTCGTGCCGAACGGGTTGTCGAGAGGTTGCAGTGTTTTCTGCTCCAGGTCGAAGTATCCCAAATCATAGTTCATGAAGCTGACGAGCCAAATGCCGTCGTCGACTTCCTTGATGCCGAGCCACGCGAACACCACGACGAGGACACCGCGAATGTTGACGCCGACCGCGACCCTTTGTTGCGCGAGGACAGCACCACGGTGTTTTCGAAGACGGCGCGTGCCATCATTGCCAGTCGTGAAGGGTACCCGCGGCACTTCGTTGTCTGATTGCAGATCAGGCATGGTGCGTCTGCGCCGCCGCAGTCGCAAGCATAGGGGCCGGTCCATGGTCGGTCCGGATGATTCTCGCACACCCAGCCGCAATCCCCGCATCGGAAGCATTCACTCATTCAGTTCGCGAGCCCCGTTTGAAGCTCAAACAGTCCGACCCACTGATTATTCCTTGTTGGCAGCCATGAGCTTGCCAACACCGACATTGTTCGAGTCACATCATGGAATTTCTTTTCGATGCTCTGGAGTCTGGGATGACACAGCACCCGATCGTTGTCGCGGTAGCCATGGGCGCGTTGGTCCTGCTAACGATCAGGAACATATAGCTGCAAAAATGAATTGGGGATTTTAAAATATTTCAGAGGGGCCGATTGAGCCTGAGATGACCAAGAGCGCAAATGCGCCTGGCTCAGCAAGCTGCTCGCGAAACGCTAGTCCTTGGAAGGTGGCGCTTTCTGTATCGCCGAGAACATTTTGATTTTCCAAGTCTCGCCTTCGCGCACGTCAGTTGCCGTCCAAATGCCCTTGAACTCAAGAGGTGCACCTGACTGGTTCTTGCCAGAAATACGAAATTCCCCCCTCGCAAGCAGCGTGTCCGCTCCCAAGGTCCAAACCTGATCTACTCTGACGTCGGCATGATCGAAGCCCATCTTGAACAGGCCCCCGTAAAATTCCGCGAGATCGGTGTGTGCTCCTGTGCCGGTGACGATCATGCCACCGTTTGCGTATAAGGCGGCGATACCTGCTGCATTTTGCTTGTTGAAGTTGTCTGCATAAGTTGCATGGATCTGTTCCACCTGTTGCTTAAACTCCGCATCTCCAGCAAGCGCAGGCACCGAGTATGCGGCTATCAGGAAGCACAACACGTATGACATTCGCATAGTGGCCTCTTCCACAGGGTGACGCTGATGGATACCGCAATGCCGCAAGGGCCGCTATGTCCCGCCGGGTTCACATGATCAAGCTGGCGGAGACGCGTGAGATCACGCCAATTTTTGGGCCCACCCGGACGAAGAGCGTTGAGCCCCTTGGCACGGAAACGTCGGCGGCAGGCCGACAAATGCATAAGCCAGCGCGTAACCGGACATGGCCTGCGCGGGCTGGGCTTTCCTAAGTGCCGTCAGCACGCCATGTTGGTCAGAAGGCCAAGCGGCTCAGTCTTGAACTTCGCCGCCTTTGCGTTGCCGCCAACCGCGTTGATCTGCCGGCCGATGACGGTGCGCGTCGTCACGAAGGCGTAGAGCACGACCCGGCGCCGTGGTCGTGAGCAGCGCACATGTGTCCATTCCAACACAGTTATTACTAATCAAATTCAACATCTAGTATTACGATATGCGAACGTCCCAAAGCACGTTAAGGTAATGACCAACCTCCAGTTGATGTACGGCCGCGTCTTCTTCGGCGGCTGAAAATCGGGAGAAACCACGTCCCGGGTTCGATGGCTTTGGCTGGGATGTGAGGCAAAAATAGACAAAGCCTGGGACGCTGCAAGGACCAAAAAATGTTGCATAGGTCTGTAATGGCCGCACGCGTGTGCGGCGTCGGGATAGCTCTGTCGTCTCTGTTGAGCGGTGGAGCGTATGCGGCCGATGTTTTAGCGAAAGCGCCGCCTGTTCCTTATGCCGAGACCGATGATTTCTGGACAAGGCCGTACCTGTTTGGCGATCTCGGCAGGACGAGGCTGAAGGAGCAGGGCATCGATTTAGGCCTGACGCTGGGCAATGAATTGGTCGGCAACCTGTCGGGCGGAAGCAGGAACACCGCGGCCAACGCTGGACAGCTGTTTTTCGGGGCCAAGCTCGATATGTGGAAACTTGCCGGCATTCCGGGCGGCACGGTCGGCCTCACGCTGGTCGAACGCTTCGGCAGCAATCTGAATGACGAAGCAGGCATTCCGGCCTTGCAGCTGACCAACGAAGTTTTCGGCCGCGGCAATATCTTTCGCCTGACCCAACTCTATTACTCGCAGAAGCTTTTCGACAATCAGCTTGAACTCAAGGGCGGCCGCCTTCCAGTCGGCTCCGACTTCTTCTTCGGTCTGTGCGAGTTCATCAACCTGACCTTCTGCGGCGGCCAGCCGGGCAACATCCAGGGCGGCTACATCTATAACTGGCCGGTGAGCCAATGGGCCGGTGTCGTCCACTACAACTTCGCCAATAATTTCCAGTTATCGGTCGGCGTCTACGACGCCAATCCGAATTATCTGACGACGGACACCCCCAGCGTCTACTTCTTGCCGGGCATCCCTGGCTCGACCCCCGCCTCGGGCGTGCTGGTGCCGGTGGAGTTGGTCTGGGCGCCGAGCGCTCCCCTGAACGGGACCTGGAGATTAGGCGGCTGGTATGACAGCGCGTCGACGATCGACGGCGGCCTACCGGGTATCGTTCAGGTCATCCCCGGCGTCGGTGGTGTCCCGGACCAGAATCTGGGAGATCAAAGAGGCCGCTGGGGCGTCTATGAGTCGATCCTGCAGCGCTTGACCGTTGACGGGCCCGGGGCGCTGGGTTGGTATACTTTCCTCAATACGACCGTCGCCGATCACCGGACGTCGTTCCAGGACTACCAGATCGCCTTGGGCTTCAGGCACACCGGAACGTTCTCCTGGCGTCCCCAGGACGAAGTCGGCTTCGCGGTGGGCACGACCCACGTGAATTCGGCCGCCTTTGGTCCGAATGCAGGCGGCAACGAAGTTCCGATCGAGGCCTGGTACGGCTGGCAGGCGACCGGCTGGATGAACCTCAAATTCGACGCGCAATATGTCATCAATCCTGGCGGGCGCGGGTTTAATGGCGCCGGCGTGAAGACCGACAATGCCTTTGTCCTTGGCATGCGCACCGAGGTCCACTTCTAAAGCGCGATGAGATCAGGTTGAGTCGTCATCACGCTTTAGGTCTTTGATTGAGCATGATCTCCGCGCAAACGCGTTCCGCGTTTGTTAGCTAAGGGAAAGCCGCTACACGCTTTTCCGGATCATGCTCCAGTGCGGCGGTAGCCTGTCCGGGTCAAACCATTGAGCGACTCTGACGCGAAAGGTGAGTGCATGCCCGTATACGGGCATGCCGAGAACCAAATCGAGTGCGCGCAACATGCGCGGAGCTTTGAAGGCGCCTTGACGGGCAAGGGGACGGGCGAGGGCCGCCAAGAAGCGCGGCGAATGCCGACCCTTCACACCGAGCGGAGAAATTCCAGCAGGTGCTCGAAATAGAAGGCCTGATCGTCCCACATGCAGAGGTGGCTGCCGGTCGGGCAGATGATCGAGCGGGCGTTCGGCATCATCAGCGCCATTTTCTTCATGTCCTCCGGGTCCATCTCGTCCCACTGCGCACCGATCGTCAGCGTATTGACCTTGATCCGGTGTAGTTCGTCCCACCGATCCCAGTCCTTCTGATTGCCGGTCATCACGAACTCACTGGGGCCGAACATCTGCTTGTAGATGGCCAGGTTGGCATGCCGGAACGAACGCATGACCGGCTCGGGCCACGGATCGGTACGGCAGAGCATCTTGGAATAGAGAAGGGTCAGGAGCCGCTGATATCTGGGATCATCGTAGCGGCCTGCGGTCTCCAGCGCGAGCATCGCGGACAGATCGGCCGGCGCCAGAAGCTGCCGCCGCAACATTGCCGACCTCGTCTCGAAGGCGCGCATGCTGGCCGCCATGTTTGAGATCACCAGCCCGCGCAGGTGTTGCTGATACTTCAGCGCATAATCGATCGCCATCATCGCGCCCCATGAGTGCCCGTAAAGCACGAAGTTCTCGAGGCCTAAACCGCGCCGGACTTCCTCGACCTCCTCCACGTAGCGGGGCAGGGTCCATAGCGACGGTTCGTCCGGCTGATCTGAATTGTTGCACCCAAGCTGATCGTAGTAGTGCATCTCGATGCCTGCCTGCGGCAGGAACGACTCCATCGCCTCGAGGTATTCGTGGCTGAAGCCTGATCCGCCATGCAGAAGGAGAACTTTGACGGGGCCGTGTCCGATGCGCTTGGTCCAGACCTTGTACTTCTCACCGACGACCGGGACCATGCGAATGCCGGCGATCCGAATGTTCGGCGGATTCAAGCCGTCCGCGCTGGTGGTCTCGACATTGTCATTGGCCGTGTCATTGGCCGCGTTCGAGGCTGCCTTGTCACGATATGGCATTTGCTCGGCGGCGGCCATCAAATCGGTGTCGGTCGTGCCCATGATCGCCGAGACGGCGCCGATCGCGAGGAGATTGCGGCGATTGATCATTTCCCGGTGCTCATCTGTTCAATGAACGCGCAAGAGCACGCAGCAACTGCGCGACCCTTACTGCGGATACAGACGCCTCAATTAGATGTCCGAGGAAGCCGGGAAAAGTAAACCTTGGGCAATTTGTGTGGTGGCGGCAGGTGATATCGCGTGATGTCAAGTACGAGATCGCAGGTCCCTGGAGTCAGGTCCCACAAACTGAACGAAAAACTCGGAAGACGACTTCGAGCCCAGGATGGACCCAGGACGGACTTCAATCAGCCGGTCGGTGGCTTGCCGGTGTAAACCGCCAATTGAGCGTCGAAGGCCCGCTTGTAGGCGGGCCGCGCTTCGCCGCGGGCGACATAGGCGGCCAGGTTCGGATATTCGTCCAGAATGCCCGATGATTTCAACCTGAGCAGCACCGACACCATCATCAGGTCGCCCGCGCTGAACGCACCATCGAGCCAGTCGGCATCGCCCAGGCGAACGGAAAGTTGGTCCAGCCGGTCGCGGACGCGATCCTCGACCAGAGGCAGGCGCTCCTCATACCAGGTCTTGTCGCCCTCCAGGAGCCTGGCGGTTCCGCAGTTCGAGGATCGGCGGTTCCACCGTGTTGAGCGCGGCAAACATCCATGTGATCGCGCGCGCCCGGGCATTGGCATCGTCCGGCAGCAGGCCCGCATGGCGCTCGGCGATATGAAACACGATCGCCCCTGTCTCGAACAGGGCGAGATCGCCTTCCTCATAGGTCGGAATCTGGCCGAAAGGATGAAGCGCCCGATGCGCGGGTTCCTTCATCGCGCGGAACGAAACAAGGCGAACCTCGTAGGGTTGGCCCACTTCTTCAAGCGCCCAGCGAACGCGCGTATCACGCGCCAGTCCCTTGCCGCCATCGGGTGACCGTTCAAAGGCGGTAATGGTGATGGTCATCGTGAGGCTCCTCCTTCGAAAATCATCGGCTCGAAATTACGCGAAATTACGGTGACAGATTTGCAGTGACAAAATTACGGTGACAGTGCACTTAATACCCTGACTTTCCTGCACGAGCTGCAGTCCTTATCGGCCACGGTCCGGCTCGGACGGTTTTGGCCCGCGCTTGCCCGGTTTGAGGGCGCGTCCGGTCAGCCGCTCGACGCGGGCGAGAAAGCGATCGCTGCCGAGCGGCCGTCCGATGCTCTCGGCGGCGCGCAGGGAATCGAACAGGTCCTGCTCCGGCGCGCTTGCGAGAAGCCCGGCGAAATCGGGAATGACATTCCTGACCGGCTCGCGCGCGGTGAGGCCGTCATCCTTGCCGCGCAGATGCGCGCGCGTGCTCGACCATTTCCAATCCTGCGCGCGTGCGACCAGTCGCGCCCGCACGGGGTTGAGGCTGACATAGCGCAACGCCGCCGCAAGATGCGCCTCATCCATCGCCACTGCGCCGAAGCGGCCCTGCCAGAAATGTCCCGTGCGCTTGCGGCGTGCCTGGATGACCCCGGCATAGGCACGATGCACGCGCGACAATGCGCGGCGCAGGCCGTCGGGGTCGGATGGGACCAGGATCAGATGCACGTGGTTCGGCATCAGGCACCAGGCCCAGATCTCGACGTCGGCGTTGCGACAATGGCTGGCGAGCAGGTCGCGATAGAGCGCGTAGTCGTCGTCGCCGAAGAACGTCCTGGCCCGCCCATTGCCACGCTGAGTCACATGGTGCGGGAGGCCGGGAACGACGACACGGGCAAGGCGGGCCATGTCCCATCATGCAGGACATGGCGGCTGCGTGTCAATTAAATGCACTGTCACCGTAATACCAATTAAGTGCACTGTCACCGTAATTCCATTCCGTAGTCCGTCAGATCTGACGGCCACGGTCGCCCTCGACCACCTGCGCGAGCTGCTTGAGTGCGCCGATCTCCTGATCGTCGAGAACGATGGCCGCGCCGCCGGCGTTTTCCTCGACACGAGACGGCTTGCGGGTGCCCGGGATGGGCACGACAGACAGCCCGAACACCTTGGATTGGTGGTGAAGCCAGGCGAGGGCGATCTGCGCTGGCGTGGCGTCGCGCCGCTTTGCAAGCTGCCCGATCCCGGCGATCAAGGCGCTGTTGGCCGCATGGTTTTCCTGGCTGAAGCGCGCCATGTGGTGGCGAACGTCACCGGTCTCGAGCGTGCCGGCATCGTGGCGGCCGGTCAGCTGCCCGCGCCCCAGAGGCGAATAGGGCACAAAGCCGACGCCCAGTTCCGCCGCCGCCGGAACGATCTCGGCCTCGGCATCGCGCGAGAACAGCGACCATTCGGTCTGCAGCGCGCTGATCGGGTGAATGGCATGGGCCTCGCGCAGCTCCGCCGCGGTGACTTCCGACAGCCCCAGGTAGCGGACCTTCCCCGTCTTGACGAGATCGCTCATCGCGCCGATCGACTCCGCCAGTGGAATGTTCGGGTCGCGGCGGTGCATATAGTAGAGATCGATCACGTCGATCCCCAGCCGCCGCAGCGAGCCCTCGACCGCCTGCCGGATGAATTCCGGACGGTTGTCCACGCCGATGCCGCCATCCTTCCGCACGATGCCGAACTTGGTCGCGATGACGACGCGATCGCGGTTCGCGCGGACGAAGCGGCTGATGAATTCCTCGTTCTTGCCGTCCCCATACGAGTTCGCGGTATCGAACAGGGTCACGCCCAGATCGAGCGCGCGGCCCAGCGTGGCAAAGGCCTCCGCATCGTTCTGCGCGCCGTAATAGCCGGTGGCCATGGCCATGCAGCCGAGACCCTGGGTGCCCACAACCGGGCCGATTTCGCCCAGCCTGACCGTTGAAAGTCGTTCGATCGTCACCGTCATCGCTCGTCTCCTGTGCCGGATCGGCCTGCGAGGCTCGCCGATCTCGTTCGGACCGCGGTCAATCCGCGGCGCACCGGAAAGCTAGCGATAAAGGCCCTTCCGGCGTTAGCCCGATCGTGCTGAAAACTTGCCTTTTCGTCTCAGCGTGGGCATTTTTAGTGAAGCCAGTCCCTTGGGGTGCTACTTGGAGTTCTATAAGAAAATTCAGAAATCTATTAGGAGAAAGACTAAATGCCGATCGACAGGGCCGCTGGGCCGCGCCAGGAAATCGAAAACATTATTGCCCGATACGCTTCATCAGGGGAACCGCAGCACACGCCCGTCCTCGGGCTTCATGTGGACCGGCTGACAGCGCCGCTTGCGCCGACTTGCGTGATGTACGAACCAAGCCTGTGCATGTGCGTTCGGGGCGCCAAGAACATGACCGTGGGCGACCAGCACTTCACGCATCAGGAAGACAGCTTCCTGCTATTCAGCGCCGAAATGCCTGCCATCGTGACGATCGACAAGGCTAGCCCGGCGAAACCTTATACGGCGTTGTTGATCAATCTGGACCTCGATGTTGCCCGACAGATCATGGCGGAGATAGACGCCCACTGGATCGAAGCTCCGTCGCAGAGCGAGACATGCATGGCCTACGGGCGGATCAGCGATGAACTGCTCGACGCGGTGTTGCGTTTGGTCCGACTGGTCGAGCGGCGGCAGGAGATCCCGGTCATGCGCGACCTCATTCAGCGTGAAATTCTCTTCCGCCTGCTCATCGGGCCCGTAGGGGACCGGCTGCGGCAAATCGTGCGACTGGGCTCGCCCAGCCAGCGCATCGCGCGCGCGCTTCGGTGGTTGCGTTCGAATTATGCGAAAAAGCTCTCGATCGCCGATCTGGCCGCACAGGCCGGGATGGGAATTTCCACCCTCCACCGTCACTTCCAGGACGTGACGGCCATGAGCCCGCTTCAATACCAGAAGCATCTGCGCCTGCATGAGGCACGCCGCCTGATGCTTGTCGAGGATTCGGATGCGAGCACCGCAGCGTTCCAGGTGGGGTACGAAAGCGTGACGCAATTCAACCGCGAATACCGCCGCCTGTTTGGCGCTCCGCCCTTGCGGGACGTCAACGCCTTGCGCCGGGCTGACTCGAGAGCCGCAGCCTAGAGCATGATCCGGAAAAGTGTGTAGCTGTTTCCCTCGCGACAAACGCGGAACGCGTTTGCGCGGAGATCATGCTCAATCGAAGAGCTAAAGCGCGACGACGATTCAACGCGATCTCATCGCGCTCTAGAACGGAAGCGTCACGCTGGTTCGCTAACCGGCCAGCTGGGCCAAGCCTTTCCAATCGAAGTTTATGCCATGGCCGGGACGCAGAGGTGCGACCGCCATTCCTTGCCCAAGCGTCAGCGGATGTTCGATATAGCGGTCGAGGCCAAACCCATGGGCCTCGAGATAGGAACGATTCGGGCAGGCCGCGAGCAGATGGACCGTGACGTCATGCGCTCCGTGGCTCGTCACGGGCAGATTGAACGCTTCGGCCAGACGCGCAATCTTCATGAACGAGGTGACGCCGCCGCAATTGGTGACATCCGGTTCCGGATAGGAGACCGCGCCGCTCGCGATATAACTCTTGAATTCCCAGAGCGTCCGGAGGTTTTCACCTGCGGCAATCGGCACGCCGCCGGCTGCGAGAATGCGTGCATGGCCGGCGACATCGTCGGGAATGGTCGGCTCTTCCAGCCAGGTCAGGTCATAAGGCTGCAAGGCTCTTGCTGCGCGAATGGCTTCTTCCACAGTCCATTTCATGTTGGCGTCCGCCATCAGCGGAAATCCATCACCGAGATGCTTGCGCATCGCTGCGACGCGCGCGACGTCGGAGCCGACATCCGGTCGGCCGACTTTCATCTTGATCGCACGAAAGCCTTTTCCCAAATTGTCGTCCGTCTGCTGCAGTAGCGCATCGACCGGCAGATCGAGATCGATGCCGCCGGCATAGCAGGGAACGTTGGCGTCGAATCCGCCCAGCAGCCGCCAGAGCGGCAATGTGGCGCGCGTTGCTTTCAAGTCCCAGACGGCAATGTCGAGCGCCGAAAGCGCCAGCACCGTCGGGCCACCGCGGCCACCATAATGCAGGCGCCACCACACATGTTGCCAGAGAGCTTCGGTATCGTCGGCCTCCAGGCCGACGATCAATTCGGGTAGCTCACGCCGCATGATATCCGCGATCGCGCCGCCATTGCGTCCGACCGTGTAAGTATAGCCAACGCCTTCGGCACCGTCGGAATCGCGGACGCGAATCGTGATCAGCTCGAATGCTTTTATTTCGCCATGCGTGCTGTCGGACAGGGTTACGGAGAGCGGGATCCGGTAAAAGCCGGTCTCGATCTTTGCAATGCGTGCCATTCGCGTCTCCACCTTTTTTCTGAGGCTAGAGCAACGAGAGTAACCCGGCAATCCCGCAGCCATCGCGTTCGACGGCGCGTCCCAACTCATGAAGAGGGCATATCGCGATCGTCACAACGTGGAGGCGGGACCAGTGGTCGCGAGACATCGCAGCGTGCGAGCATCATCCAGAGGAGAATGCGGACTGCGACTCCGCGGGTGTGTGGCGATTTCGTTCGCGACAAACGTGGAACGCGTTGGTCGCCGAGATCATGGTGTCAAGCTTGCGACGATGCTTTCGCATCATGCAGGTCACGGCGGCGCATTCGCGCAGTTCCAGATGTGATGTCGCCTCGCCCTTTTCTCGCCGCCATTATGATCCAGTGAGCTGACGAGGGGCGGGTTCTAGGGCGTTGTTCCCAAAGGTTCCCTGTGATCGTCCGACATCTGCATCAAGACCAGGTTGTTTCATCCCGCCGCGCGGTCCTGCGTGGACTTGGGTCCGTGGCGAGTCTGCTCGCGCTGGGTGGATGCTCCGGTCTGGGCGCGACAGGCGCGGCTTTCGATGCTTCGTCGTTCTCGGTGGATCCGACACTGCTCATCGCAACCACGCGCAAGCGGGTGAACGGCGGTCGCGCGAAACCCTGGTTTGGGCCGGATCGGGCGCAAGCAATGACGGTCGCACGCGCAAAGGTGGTGCCGCCGGATGACAGCCGTCTCTCGCTCGCCGCGGTCGGACTTTCCGATTGGCGTCTTGATGAGGTCGAGCCGATCTCGGGAGATATCAGCGAGCTCTTTGCGCAGGCGAGCGGACTGGATGTCCTGATCTATGTGCACGGCTTCAAGCAGACGTTCGAAACAGCGGCGCTCGATGCCGCGCGCCTCTCCGATGCAATCAGGTTTCGCGGCCGGACGATGGTCTTCTCCTGGCCTTCCAAGGCGGGATTCTTCGATTATGCCTATGACCGCGACAGCGCGATGTGGTCCCGCGATGGCCTCGAACGTGTGCTTCATTCCATCGTGGCGGTCCCGGGCGCCAGCCGCATCCACATCGTCGCGCACAGCATGGGAACCATGCTGACGCTCGAAAGCCTGCGGGACCTCTACGCGCAATATGGTGACAATGTCTCGGCGAGGATCGGCGCGGTCGTGTTTGCCGCGCCTGATATCGACATGGATGTGTTCTCGTCGACGGTCACGCGCATCGGGCCGCTCGCCCGCAAGATCACCGTCATCACCGCGACGAACGATCGCGCGTTGGCGCTATCGGGTCAAATCGCCGGCGGAATGACGCGCGTCGGTGCGGCTGAGAAGGCTGCCATCGAGCAGCTCGGGGTGCGCGTGATCGATGCATCCGCGTCGGGCTGGGGTATCATCAACCACGATCTGTTCCTGTCGAACGCGGACGTGCAGCGGGTGATACGCCGCTCGATCGATACCTCAACCGCGTGAACGCGGCTTCGCGAAACTGACTGCGTGGTGTCCGGTGAGGGCTCGCCGGATTGAACGGCCTCATCCGCGCGGCGCGCTGCGTGCAAGGGCATCTGCGCCTTTGAAGGTCAAGCGTCTGTGATCGCGACGAAATTGACTGGATTTTCTTCCGAGTCTATCCTGTACCGATCGGTACAGGAGATGACGTTGATGATTGTTCCCCCCTTCACAGAGCAAAGTGCGGCGCAGAAGGTTCGCCTGGCGGAGGACGGCTGGAATAGCCGCGATCCCGAAAGGGTCTCGCTCGCGTACACGCCGGACAGCCGTTGGCGGAACCGGGCCGAGTTCATCAATGGACGCGCGGAGATCGTGGCGTTCCTGACCCGGAAATGGGCGAAGGAACTCAGTTATCGCCTGATCAAGGAAATATGGACGTTCGCCGGCAATCGAATTGCGGTCCGTTATGCGTATGAATGGCATGACGACAGCAACAACTGGTTCCGCTCATACGGCAATGAGAACTGGGAGTTTGATGCCGCGGGCCTGATGCAGCGTCGGTTCGCCTGCATCAACGACCTTCCGATCAAGGAGGCGGACCGCAAATTTCACTGGCCGCTCGGCCGGCGCCCGGACGACCACCCTGGGCTCTCGGACCTTGGCCTTTGAGCCGACGAGGCCGATCGCATGCGGACGCTCAATGAGCGCTCCGACGTCATTCCTCTCATCGCCGAAGTCTTCAGGGAGTTCGGCTATGAGGGCACGTCGCTGAGCCGGATCACTGAAAAGACCGGCCTGGGGAAGGGAAGCCTCTATCACTTCTTCCCAGGCGGCAAGGAGGACATGGCGAAGTCCGTCCTCGGTGAGGTCGACGCGTGGTTCGAGCACCACGTCTTCCGGACGCTGCGAGACGATGCGCCGGACGTCGCTGTCGCCCGGATGTGGGATTCTGTCGAATCCTATTTCCGTTCGGGCGGACGCATCTGCCTCGTCGGCGCCTTTGCCCTTGATGAAACACGCGATCAATTCAGCGATGCGATCTCCGGATATTTCCACAGGTGGATCGCGGCGTTGCGCGATGCGCTCGTGCGGCAAGGTCGCGGTAAGGCGGATGCAAAGGCCCTCGCGGAGGATGCCGTGCTGGGAATCCAGGGCGCTCTCGTGCTGGCGCGCGCGACCAGGGACGAAGCCGTCTTCGTCCGCGCGCTGGCGCGGCTGAAGTCGCGGCTGTCGTGCGACGCAAGCCCTCGAGCTTGATCGCGTCAACGCGCCGATCGCCGCGATGGTCGGATCGATCTCGGTGCGACATCGTGCGATCTGATCCCAGTCGATTTTGGTCTGAAGGTCAATCGAGAACCAGAATTTCGACACGGGAATGTTGCAACGTCGTCACTCGTCCGGTGCTTCGTTTCTCGAAAGGGAACAAATATCCAGTTCCGCTTTTATCCCGCGGGGCTTTGGGGTGTCCTATGCCGTCGCTGTTTGCCTACATTGTTGCCATTTTTCTTCTGCTCGGAGGCGGTTATGCTGGGCTGCAATGGCTCGCGGAGCCGGCGCCGGTCGCCAACCATGCTGGAAAAGAATCTCTCAAGAGCAGGAGAGTGACAGAGCAGGCTCAATTCTCTGCCGATATGGATGGACGGCGTTCCTACGAGCGAGGATCAGTTCCGAGCGGTACGCAGTCGAAGCTTTCCCCTGATGCCGCTGCTGATCCGCAGGCTACCGTTGGTCAGAGCGAGATCAAACAGGTCCCCACCGAAAAGGATCCGACGAAGGACGTTGCAGACGTGCCCCGGGGAGGCTGTATGCCGTTCGGCATAACGGGGAAAGGCGAGCTCGTATTCCCCATGGAATGTCAGGCGATCCTCGCGCAATACGGTGCGGGTCGAGCTGCGCCGCAGACGGACCCGGATGATTCCACGCCGGCGGCGAAGCAAGCTGCGGATGGCAATAGATAGGTCCGTTCGCGCTCCACAATCGCTCATATGAGTTTGCGGACCATGCCGGTCGTGCAGATCAGATCGCGTGCGGCTGAAATATTCATGCACAACGAAAGCGTTTGCAACAGCCGAGCCACTCACTCCCGACGCCTTCGGCGATCCTCATTTCGGTCCGAAGCAGGTTTGTGCCGGAGCACTGTGCGCAGGATGCCGATGAACAGCAACGCGGCGACTGGCCAATGAAACCAGATTTGGTGCAGGCCGGTGAAGACATTGATAAGAAGCAGAAAGCCCGAAACTGTGAGGGTCACTGCAATGGGGCGAGGCAGGTTCGCAAACCGGTCCGAGATGGAGCTCATCCACGTGGATGGCTCGTATCGGCCGCGAATCCGTTGAGCGCCGGCTTCAGAGATTGCAACCGTTCCAGCTTGGGGAGCAGGGCCTTCAACGCGGGAAGCTATGTTGCCTGACGCCGCCCGTGGTAACTCGATAGCTGATTACGGGAACAACGTTCTTCATCTGCTGCTGGCCGAGGCAGTCGAAGCCAAGGGATAGTTTGTTGTGCACCTGATCGTAGACCGAAGCGGAGACTACGACGCCACCGGGCTCGGCGAGTTCTTGCAGCCGTGCCGCGATATTGACCCCGTCGCCAAAGATGTCGGAACCGTCCACCATCACATCGCCTAGATTGATGCCGATGCGAAACCGCATCTGGTGCGCGTGAGGTGGGTCCGAATCCTGATTGGAAATTTCCTGCTGAATCTCGACCGCACACTGCACGGCCTCGACAACGCTGGCGAATTCGGCGATTACGGCATCGCCCCACGTATTCACGATCCGCCCGTCGTGGCGCTCCACCAATCCTGCAATGGCGCCGCGGTGGCGGCGCAGCGTGCTCAACGTTCCCGCTTCGTCTGCTCCCATGAGGCGAGAATACCCGTGCACATCAGCGCACAGGACGGTGGTCAGCCGCCGTTTCACCTTGTCGTCGGTCATCGACCGCATGGTAGCCTCACTGATCGCGAATTGCATCAGGCATCGGCTGGCGCCACACCGGTTTAAAGGCCGGTCCTGGCCCAACGCGGACGTCAAACGGCGTCCCCCGATTTATGAGTACACGTCCTTAGTAAGTAATTTCGGAATAGCCGCCCTTGGCATCCCATTTGTAGACGACATAATCGATCTGCTTGATGTCGCCCTTGCTGTCGAACTCCAGCTTGCCGAGTACGGTGTCCCAAGATCCGGCCTTGATCGTCTCCATCACCTTCTTCGGATCGGTGGTCTTGGCCTTCGCGGCCGCTTGTGACCAGACCTGTATCGCGGCATACGTGTAGAGCGTATAGCCCTCGGGATCGATGTTGTTGGCCTCGAAGCGTTCGACGATGGCCTTGGCGGCTGGCCTCTTGCGCGGATCGGGACCGAAGGTGAACAGCGTGCCTTCACCGGCGGGACCGGTGATCGAGGCGAATTCCTTGTCCACGAGCGCGTCGCCGGCCATCAGCACGGTCTTCAGATTCTGATCGCGCATCTGACGAAGGATCAGGCCGGCCTCCTGCAGATAGCCGCCGACATAGACGATATCGATGTTCTCGCGCTTGAGCCGGGAGACGATGGCGCTGAAATCCTTGTCGCCCTTGTTGTAGGACTCGAACAGTTTTTCGGTGACGCCTGCATTGTTGAGGGCCTTTTTCGTCTCATCGGCGATGCCTTTGCCGTAGGTGGTCTTGTCGTTGAGAATCGCGACGTTCTTGCCGCTGTAGTGTTTCGCGATGTATTCGCCGGCTACCCGTCCCTGCTGATCGTCGCGGCCGCAGACGCGGGCGACGTTCCAGAGCCTGCGCTCCGTGAGCAGCGGGTTGGTCGATCCCGGCGCAATCTGCAGCACGTTTCCGTCCGCATAGGCTTCGGACGCCGGGATGGACGAGGACGAACAAATGTGGCCTGCCACGAACGGGATTTTTGCGTCCGCTATCTTTTCGGCGACCGAGCGCGCCTGCTTCGGATCGCAGGCGTCGTCCTCCATGTCCAGCCGAAGTTTTCTGCCAAGGACGCCGCCGGCGGCGTTCACATCGAGCACCGCCATCTCCGCGCCGTTCTTCATCTGCCGGCCGCCAGCGGCTTCGCTGCCGGTGAGGGGGCCCGCTGCCGCGATGGTGATGTCGTCCGCAAAGGCGGTGCTCGACAGCGTCAACGATGCGGCCAATGCCAGGCCGATGAATTTCAGAGATTTCATAAGGAAGCCTCGATAAATGGCCTTGGGCGCACCGAGCGGGCCAAGTCAACTTGCTCGGTTGCTTTCTACCGCGAGGCCGACGGCGATCTTCAGAAAAAACGTGCGCCGACGAATAACATCTGGCTGCTGATATCACTTATGAGGCTCTCCTTCTTGTCATCGACGGTTGCCATCGGCGATCTTTCCGATCGCAAACGCCGAGCTTGCGAATGTTCGCCGCACCACGCTTGGGTCTAAGCCCAAGCCCAAGCCCAAGCCCAAGCCCAAGCCAAGTCCAAGTCCAAGTCCAAGCCAGCGATAGAACTACGAGCTCGGAAGAGAGTCTGAAGCGGGCGCTGTAGTGTGGTTTCCGAAGTATGCCCGTCGGGCAAATCAGTTCGCGTTTGGCTGATGTCATCGCGCTGATCCTGCATTTCGACTGCAAAATCCGCTGCGCCTAGAAACTAAATTCACCCGCGCTTTCAACGCGATTCCACTCGTCCAGTCCTGCTGCGAAAAATATTCCGCTTGGGGCGTCGGGCAAATCAGCCGCATCCTCCCGCGCATCCCGCCTCGTGAAGAGGGGCGTATCGCGATCGTCACGAACGTGGAGGCGGGGAGCGGTGGCCGCGAGACATCGCAGCATGCGAGCATGATCCGGAGCCGAAGGCTGCGAAGCGCAAAGCGTGTAGCGGTTTTCCCTCGCGACAAACGCGGAACGCGTTTGCGCGGAGATCATGCTCAATCGAAAAGCATGCGGACGAACGATGTCTTGCGGACGGCCAAGCCGCGTGGTCCTGGCGCCCCAAGGCTGGCGCTAAGCTCGCGATGATGCTTCGCATCATGCGGGTGACGGTGACAACAAAGTCCGGTCACCGGGGAGAGCGCGGAGTAAGCCGTCAAACCATTGCGCAGGGAAGGCCGGGTATGTCCGGCTGAGCCTGTGGTTCCTGCCCCGTGCATTTTTTCACGCACGGGGGCCATGGGTATCAGTCGATACCCGGTCTTCCCTGCGCCCTCTCGATTCTGAGGGTCTTCGCTCTCGCCAAGCTCGGACGCCGTCGGCGCCGCGAGGCTGCTCCTGCATGCGCTGCGCTGCCTAAAACAACAGCAAGGCCGGCAGCAGTCCTGGTGAGCGCCGAGCCAACCTTGCCCCGGCAGCGAACCTCGGCCGCAGGGATCGATGCGGGACTTCAATGATGCCGTTGATGACCTCGCCGTCGGCAAAAATTCGCGATCTTTCTGAGACTTCCGGGCAGAAGTCGCGAAAGGAGGGGAGCCCCGCGCAATTGCATGGCAATAGCGCCGGCTATGGCACGAACATTGCTGGAATTGTCGGATAGCTCGTATTGGAAATCCTGCATGCTGACCCGTCGCAATTTGCTCGCTGCCGCCGCGCTGGCAGCGCCCACCTTGATTGCCAGAACATCGCTTGGCCAGACACTTCGCAAGGTGAAGTTGGGCACCGCCTTCACCACCACCACCAATGCCATGTTCCTGATGCCGGACCTGTTGAAGCCGGAAGGCATCGAGGCCGAGATCATCACGTTCCCAAGTCTGGTGCAGCGGATGCAGGCTGTCGCGTCCGGGTCGGTCGATGTCGGCAATGGCGGGCTGTCCGCTACCATGCAGATCGCCACCAAGGGCTTTCCGATGGCCGTGCTGGCCGACGGCTGCGATGGCGGCTGGATGCTGCTGGCCAAGCCGTCGATCAGCAATTTTTCCGAGCTCGCAGGCAAGAAAATCGCCGTGCAGAACGGCTCGATCGGTCTGGTCAGCCTGAACTGGAAGCTTCAGCATGAAGGTCTCACCGACAAGGTGGAGCTGCTCTATCTCGACAATCAGGACATGCCGGTGCCGCTTGCGCGCGGCGACGTCGACGCGATCTGCTGCTTCGAGCCCTACGCAACATTTGCCGAGCTGAACGGCTTCGGCAAGAAGCTGTGGGTGCCGTACGATACGCCGATGGGAAAAACCAACCTCGGCTTCGTGGCCAGCATCCCCTTCATCAAGAAAGAGCCGGAGCTGACGAAGACGCTGGTGCAGGCGCATGTGAAGGCCACCAACACGATGCGCGACAATCCCAAGATCGCGATCGAGACGACCATCAAGCAGTTCAACATGAGTCCGGAAGTGGCCGAGGCCTCTGCCAAGAACCTGTTCTTCTCGGCCGAGAGCGGCGAAGACTTCCAGAAGGGCCTGAAAGCGCTGGCCGGCATGATGCTCACCAACAAGATGCTCGATTCCGAGCCGAAATGGGATGAGTTCATCAACACCAGTTTCATCTGATGCGGCTCGGCGCGTTCGTCGGGCTCATCCCGATCATAGCACTCCTGGCGCTATGGCAGATCGCCGTGGCCGCGCATCTCTATCCGCCGGTGCTGCTGCCGCCGCCCGCCAAGGTGGCCGGCGCGTTTGCGCTTTATGGACAGTCGATCGTGACGAACACCTTGGCGAGCGTCACCCGCGTGCTGATCGGCGTCGGCCTGGCATTTTGCGTCGCCGTGCCGTCGGGCCTCCTGATCGGACGCTATCCGGCGCTGGACCGGCTGTTCGACTGGTCGATCCAGACCTTCCGTTCGGTGCCGCCGATCTCGCTGATCCCGATGGCCATGCTGTTCTTCGGCATCGGTGACACGCCGGCCATCGTGCTGATCTTCCTGTCCGGCCTTTGGCCGCTGCTGTTGAACACCATCTTCGGCGTGCGCGGCATCGAGCGCACGATGCTGAAGGTCGCCACCGCAGCCGGCGCGAGCGAGGCGCTGATCCTGCGTGACATCATCTGGCCGGCTGCGCTGCCCAATATCTTCACCGGCCTGCGGCTGGCGGTCGGCGGCGGCTGGCTCACGGTCGTGACGGCGGAGATGATCGCGGTGAAGTCGGGGCTTGGCTACATGATCCTGAATGCGCAGATGACGTTTCGCGCCGAGCTGGTCTTTGCCGGGATCTTCGTGATCGGTGCAATCGGCCTGTTGGGCGATTTCGCCGTGCGCAAGCTGCGTCAGCGCGCGTGTTCGTGGCAGGAGGGGCTCACGGCCGATGCCAATTGAAAAGCTTCATCGAATGCATCGACGTCGGCAAGATCTATCGCGGCCGCACCGGGGATGTCGAGGCGCTGCGCGGCATTTCGATCCGCTGCGCGCCCGGGGAATTCGTCTGCCTGCTGGGCCTGTCCGGCTGCGGCAAGAGCACGCTGCTGCAGATGATCGCGGGCTTGGAGACGCCGAGCACCGGACAGATCGTCGTCGATGGCCGTGAACTGGATGGCCCGTCGCGCTCGACCAGCATCGTCTTCCAGGATCATGGCCTGTTCCCGTGGCTGAACGTGCGCGCCAATGTCGAGTTCAACATGAAGGCGCGCGGCATCGCGGCGGCGGAGCGGCGCACGCGCGCCGAGGAGATGCTGGCGATGACCGGGCTGTCCGCCTTTGCCGCACGCTATCCGCATGAACTGTCGGGCGGCATGCGCCAGCGCGTCGGCATCGCGAGGGCGCTCACCACCAAGCCGCGCGGGCTCTTGATGGACGAGCCGTTCGGCGCGCTGGATGCGCAGACGCGCGGCCGCCTGCAATCCGAGCTTCTCGATATCTGGGCGGCGCAACGCACCACGGTGCTGTTCGTGACGCACAGCATCGATGAGGCCGTCTTCCTCGCCGATCGTGTCCTGGTGTTCACGCCGCGTCCCGGCCGCCTGTCGGCCGACGTGACGCTGGATCTGCCGCGTCCACGCGATCCGCGCAGCGAGGGCTTTGCCGAGGTCGCGCGAGGTCTTCGGGCCGCACTTGGCATCGACGGCGGATCGGAATGATAATGGATGGCGTGTCCATCGATCTGGAACGTCTCCCTCAAAGACTGAAACGGAGCTGACCATGGCGTTTGCCACCACCGATGACGGCGTGAAACTGCACTATGAGGAAACCGGAAGCGGCGCGCCGATCATCTTCGTCCATGAATTCGCCGGCGATCATCGCAGCTGGGAACAGCAGCTTCAGCATTTCGGCCGGCGCTACCGGGCCATCACCTATGCTGCGCGCGGCTATCCGCCGTCGGACGTGCCGGAAAGTCCGTCATCTTATAGCCAGAACCGCGCGGCCGACGACATTCTCTCGGTGCTCGACCATCTCAAAATCGACAAGGCGCATGTCTGCGGCCTTTCGATGGGCGGCTTTGCGACGCTGCATTTCGGCTTCCGCCATCCGTCGCGCGCGTTGTCCTTGTGCGTGGCCGGCTGCGGCTATGGCGCCGAGCCGACCATGCGCGAGACGTTTCGCGCCGAAGCCGATGCCGTGGTGGCGTCGCTGCGGGCCGACGGCATGGCCGCCTTTGCCGGGCGGTATGCCTACGGCCCGACCCGCGTGCAGTTCGAAGCCAAGGACCCGCGCGGCTTCGCGGTTTTCAAGGAGGCGCTGGCCGAGCATTCGGCGCTCGGCGCCGCCAACACGCAGCTCGGTTGCCAGAAGGAGCGTCCGTCGCTGTATGATCTGCAAAAGGAAATGGCCGGACTCACGGTGCCGACGCTGATCCTCACCGGCGACGAGGACTGGCCCTGCCTTGCGCCGGGATTCCTGATGAAACGCACCATCCCGTCGGCAGCGCTCGCGGTGATGCCGAATTGCGGTCACACCATCAATCTCGAAGCGCCGGCCATGTTCAACAGCATCCTCGGCGAGTTCATCGCGCAGGTCGATGCCGGCCGCTGGCCAATGCGCGACCCGCGTGCCATGTCGGCCTCGATTACCGGTATTCGTTGATGACGTGTCTGGTCAGTGGGCTTGCCCTAATCAATATCAATATCGGTACTGACGAACGCGTCGGGACGGCGGCGAAGAGAAGCCGCCGTCCGGCGCGTCAGCTCCGGAACGCCTTGAAGCAGATAACCGCGCGACGCGTCTCCGGCATCAGACGTGCGGCGACGGCTCGTTGCTGGCAAGCATTGCGAGCCGAGCTACCATCCATAATAGGGATTGTAAGGACGGTAATAATAGGGACGCGGATAGGGGCGGACGTAGGCGTAACCCTGGTCGTATCCGCCATAGCCATATCCGCCATGCCATAGCCGTAGCCGGCGGGCTCGTCATAGTAGGGATAGTATCCGCCGCCATAACCGCCGCCATAATACGGCGCGGCGGCCGCGGCGCCGATGATCGCGCCGGCGGCCAAAGCGCCCGCACCGAAGCCCCATCCGCGCGGGCCCCAACCACCACCACCCCAGCCTCCGCGCCAGCCACCGCCCCAACCGTAGCGCACCTGAACGGTGCCGTTGTCACGCGCCTTCGCCACCGCCGAGAGTGGCGTGACCGGCGCAGCATGTGCCGGCTGATAAGCCGCCACTGTCAGCGAGCCAATAATTGAAAGCGCTGCAGCAATTCTGGACGCACGCATGTGGATCTCCATTTACAGATTGCACCAACAATCAACCGGGTTCCTTGCGGATCACATGGTCTACCTTGGCTATCGCCCGCTCGGGTGAACCTCGCGGGAGAATTGATCCGCCGCTTCGTGATCTATTGATATGTGTCAAAAAACCAAATTGTTCCAATTACACATTTTCTGGCGATTGAATCTAATCCCATCACGCTCTCTAGACGAGCTGCAACACCAGGTGTCTCACCTGAGGGTCCTGTGCAGGCCGGGAGCGGAAGCCCAATCGACTGAACAGGCTGAGCATCGCGGTGTTGTCCGGCAAGACGTCCGCTGCCAGTTCCTTCAGTCCGGCGTCGCGCGCGAGTTCAATCAAATGCCGCAGCAGAGCCGTGCCGATACCTTTTCCCTGATAGGCATCGACCACGACGAAGGCCAGTTCGGCGACACCCGGCTCCGTCACGATGTAGCGGCCGCCACCAACGATCACGGGACGGCCGTTTTCCGCCATTTCCGCGACCAGCGCGACGTGATCGCGGAAATCGATGTTGATGAAGAACGAAATTTCTCTTTCGGAAAAGCCGCGCTTTGGAACGAAGAAGCGGCGCTGCAGTGATTGGGCGCTGGCTCGCCCAATCGCCGCGAGCATGTCCTCGCGATCGTCCGGTTGGAGCGCGCGGATATCGACCACGCTGCCGTCACGGAGGCGCTCGACCAAAGAATAGCTGGCGGCTGTGGGCATGTCGGACCCTTCACGTGTTTGAAGCGGCGTAGGGGCTCGAAAGGACAGGAGGACGGAGAGACGGGCTCGGCTTGATATGGATCAAACCCCAGGTGTCCAGCTGACATCCTTGCGCTTTATGACGTCGTTCGGGCGGCGCGTGTTCCGCCTTCGCATGGTACCGCGAGCGGCAATAGGTAGCGATCACGGCCTTGACCTATGTCAAGGCTACCCGCCGAGCCCGGGCCATGCTGCGGTCCGAGCTGAAAAAAAGAGAAGAGATTTGCGCATGTCGAACGACAAGCAGACGATCTCGAGCAACGGTCCGGCCGGGCTTCTGGCGTCCGCCTTCGAATACCTTGTTGATGCAGGCCAGCGCAGCGCGTTGTTCCTGGACATCATGCGGCAACGCGGCGTTCAGTATCGCGAGCATCTCGCCGAAGACGCGCCGAATGTCCTCCACTATGCCGTCGAACTGATCGTCGATGGCAGAAACCTCAAACGCCCCGTCAACTATGGCCTCGTGCGCGTCACGCCTCCGGCGGGTGTCGAGATCGATCAGACGCGCCGTCCTTTCGTCGTCGTTGATCCGCGTGCCGGCCACGGGCCCGGGATTGGCGGGTTCAAGGCCGATAGCGAGATCGGCGTCGCCATGCGGGCCGGCCATCCCTGCTACTTCATAGGTTTTCTACCCGAGCCGATGCCGGGCCAGACGATCGAGGATGTCGCGCGAGCCGAGGCGGTGTTTCTCGAGCGAGTGATAGCTCTGCATCCCGAGGCCGATGGCAAGCCCTGCGTGATCGGAAACTGTCAAGCGGGCTGGGCCGTGATGATCCTGGCCGCGCTGCGTCCAGAATTGTTTGGACCGCTCATCATCGCAGGTGCGCCGCTGTCATACTGGGCCGGTGTCCGGGGCAAGAATCCGATGCGCTATTCGGGCGGATTGCTCGGCGGAAGCTGGCTGACAGCTCTGACAAGCGATCTCGGCGGCGGCAAGTTCGACGGCGCGTGGCTGGTTCAGAATTTCGAGAACATGAATCCGTCGAACACGCTCTGGACCAAGCAGTACAACGTCTACTCCAAGGTCGATACCGAAGCGGAGCGCTATCTCGAATTCGAGCGCTGGTGGGGCGGCCACGTCAACCTCAATGCCGAGGAAATCCAGTTCATTGTCGATGAGCTCTTTGTCGGCAACAACCTCGCTGCGGGACGGATCAAAACCTCCGACGGCGAAGTGGTCGATCTGCGTAACATCCAAACGCCCATCGTCGTGTTCTGCTCCAAGGGCGACAATATCACGCCGCCTCAACAGGCGCTGGGGTGGGTGCTGGATCTTTATCGCGATGTGGACGAGATCAGAGCCTACGGACAAACGATCGTCTACACCGTCCACGAGAGCGTCGGCCATCTCGGCATTTTTGTCTCAGGCGGTGTCGCGAAGAAGGAGCATAGCGAGTTTTCGACCAACATCGATCTGATCGACGTCCTGCCGCCCGGACTCTACGAAGCGACATTTTCTCCGAAATCCGCCGACACCGTCGGCGCCGACCTTGCCGCCGGCCAATGGATCATGCGTTGCGAGCAGCGCACGCTCGATGATGTCCGCGCGCTGGGCGGAAACAGTGCTGATGATGAGCGGCGATTTGCAACGGCTGCGCGCGTCTCGGAGATCAATCTCGCGGCCTACCGTAATTTCATGCAGCCCTGGGTCAAGGCGCTGGCGGCGCCGCAAATGGCGGATTGGATACGCAAGCTGCATCCCCTTCGCGTGCAATATGAAACTCTCGCAGGTGACAATGCGATCACGAAAGCGATCGCCAAGACCGCCGACAACGTCCAAGAACACCGGAGGCCGGCGGCAGCCGATAACCCGTTCCTGGCCATCCAGGAGACGATGTCGAAAAACATCGTTCGCACGCTTGATAGTTGGCGCGACGCGCAGGAAGCGATGAGCGAGACATTGTTTCTCACGGTCTATGGCTCGCCGGCGCTTCAGGCCGCCGTCGGAATCGATCCGAAATCGGACCCATCGCCGAAACCGGAGATGTCGGTCGACTATCGCAAGCGCCTGGATGCGCGGATCGCGGAGCTGAAATCGGGCATTGGAAAAGGCGGTCTCAGGGAGTGCGTCCTTCGCGGAATGCTCTATGTCGGGATGGCGCGTGGCATGGTCGACGAGCGAAGCGTGGAGGCTTTGCGCAGAGTCCAGAAGAACGACGGGGGACAGCGGCAGACGCTGTCCGAATTCAAGATGCTGGTCCGGGAGCAGTTCTTCATGCTGTTGCTGGAGCCGAATGCGAGCCTGTCGGCCATTCCAAAACTGCTGCCGAAAAATGCGGAGGCGCGTCGGGCGGGCTTCGCTCTCATTCAGGATGTGCTGTCGGCCAGCGCGGAGATTTCCGGGGAAACGGCCAAGCGCCTGCAGCGCGTCGGTGAGTTGTTTGGGTTGACCGAGGATGGATCGTCGCAGAAGACCGGCAGCGCATTCGATCCTCAGGCGAAGGCTTCGTGATCCCTAACCAGGGAGCTGCACATGAGTGCACAATCGACCGAAACGAGCGAGGCGCGGCCTCACAGCAAGTATGAACGACTGATTGCGGCCGCAAAGAAGATTCCCGCCGCCAGCACCGTCGTGGTGCACCCTTGCGACGAAAGCGCGTTGCGCGGTGTCAGTGAGGCGGCCGAAGCCGGCCTCATCAATCCGACCCTTGTCGGTCCCGCCTCGAAGATCAAGGGCGCCGCGGCTGAGCACAACATCGATATCAGCGGCTTCGAGCTGATCGATGCGCCGCACAGCGAGGCCGCGGCCGCGAAGGCGGTCGAGCTGATTCATGCGGGCAAAGGCGAAATGCTGATGAAAGGCAGCCTGCATACCGATGAACTCATGCGCAGTGTCACGGCAAAGGGCACCGGCCTGCGCACCGACCGCCGCATCAGCCATGTCTTCGTGATGGACGTGCCGAGTTACGCCGACACGATCCTCATCACCGATGCTGCGATCAACATCTTTCCTGATCTCGACTGCAAGCGCGACATTGTGCAGAATGCGATCGACCTGTTTGTCCAGGCCGGCTTTGGCACGCTTCCCAGAGTGGCAATCCTGTCGGCCGTCGAAACCGTCACGTCCAAGATCCCGTCCACGATCGAGGCCGCGGCGCTGTGCAAGATGGCGGATCGCGGCCAGATCAGCGGCGGTCTACTCGACGGCCCTCTCGCCTTCGATAATGCGGTCGACCAGGAAGCTGCCAGGATCAAGGGAATCAAATCGGAAGTCGCCGGGCGCGCCCAGATCCTGGTGGTGCCCGATCTCGAGTCCGGCAATATGCTGGCGAAAAATCTGGCCTACTTCGCGAAGGCGGACGGAGCGGGGATCGTTCTTGGTGCTCGCGTTCCCATCGTGCTGACATCCCGGGCGGACCCGCTGCGGGCGCGCATGGCGTCCTGCGCTGTGGCGACGCTCTACGCCGATGCGCGCCGGCGTCGCGCCATCAACGCAGCAGCGTGATCGCCATGGACACGATCCTTGTCGTCAATGCCGGATCCTCAAGCGTCAAGTTTCAGCTCTTTCGAGTCGATGGAGACGGCCGGCTCGTTCGACAACTGAAGGGCCAGATGGACGGAATCGGGGTGCGGCCGAGGTTGCGCGCAACCGGGATCGCGAACGATACGCTTGCGGACCGGGTCTATCCGATCGACGCGATCGCGGATGTTCCGGCTGCAATGATGGTGACGGGCACCTGGCTGCGCGAGGAGCTCGGTGTCGCGCCGCTGGCGGTCGGTCATCGCGTTGTTCATGGTGGGCCGAATTATAACCGGCCGGTGTTGGTCGACCACAATGTCGTGTCGCAGCTCGAGCGTCTGACCCCCTTGGCGCCTCTTCACCAGCCTCACAACCTTGCGCCCATCAAATCAATTCTCGCGAATTTTCCGGCGCTGCCGCAGGTCGCATGCTTCGACACGGCCTTTCATCGCGACCATGATGATCTCGCGGACTACTACGCGATACCTTACGAGCTTCATGCAGAAGGCGTCCGGCGTTACGGCTTTCACGGACTTTCATACGAGTATATCGCCAGACAGCTGCCGAAGGTCGCGCCGGAAGTCGCGGCTGGTCGGGTCATTGTCGCGCATCTTGGCAGCGGCGCATCGATGTGCGCCTTGCGCGATGGACACAGTGTCGAAAGCACGCTGGGCTTCACTGCGCTCGATGGCCTTCCCATGGGAACCCGGCCAGGGCAGCTCGATCCAGGTGTGGTTCTCTACCTGATGACGGCAAAGGGGATGTCCGCCAGCCGGCTGCAAGACTTTCTCTACCGTGAGTGCGGATTGAAAGGATTGTCCGGCGTCAGCAATGATATGAGGGAGCTGCAGTCGAGCAGCGATCCCCGTGCCACGTTCGCGGTCGCCTATTTCGTGTATCGGATCGGACTCTATGCCGGCATGCTTGCGGCCGCATTGCAGGGCCTCGATGCCTTCGTTTTCACGGCCGGCATTGGCGAGAACGCGGCGGCGATCCGCGCAAGCGTGGCCGAGAAACTCGCATGGCTTGGGGTTGTCGTCGATCCCAACGAGAACGCCAGGCACGGATTGAAGATATCAGGACCCGACAGCCGTATTCCCGTCTATGTCATTCCGACCGATGAAGAACGGATGATTGCCGAGCATACCTTGTCGCTGCTTTGGGGCAAGCACTCGAGCAATTCGAGACGCGAGAGGGCATCATGACGATTCCGGCATTTCCCAAGGTGGCGACATAACGTTGCCGGCGGAATCGCGGCTGCTCGGGCCGATCGCCGCGATGGATGGTATCGTGATGTCAGGCCGGTCCACCGCACCGATGTTCGAGGTGTCGCGAAAGACCATCGGTCTCGAAGGGCCGGCGTCCACAGGACTATAAATCGAGCTCCGCCAGCGCGACCCTGTCGAGCAGCACGATCTGCCGCTGAGTTTGACCGAGGAAGCCCAGGATACCCCTGTCATGGAGAAATGACAGCGCGCGAGATACTGTCTCTAGCGTGAGCCCCAGGTAATCCGCGATGTCGCGCCGGCTCATCGGAAGCGCCATGACGCCTGCGGCGGTCAGCCGACAGTCCATCTCGAGCAGGAAGGCCGCTACACGTTCGAGTGAGGTCTTACGCCCTAAAAGCAGCATATGGTCTTCGGCGTGCTGCAGATTGTTCGCGGTCATACTCAGCAGATTGCGTGCGACCAGAGCGTTGGTCTCTGCAACATGTTCCAGACTGGTACGCCTGACGAGGCGAAGGGTCGTATCGACGATCGCTTCTGCGGTAAATCTGTGCGCCGCACCATTCCCGAGGCCGAAAATATCACCCACCAGATGGAATGCACCAATCTGGCGCCGGCCGTCCGAGAGCAGTTTGTAGCTGCGAACCGCGCCCGAAACCACCTGATAGATGTAATCTGCGGGCTCGGCTTCTCCGAAGACTTCGGCGCCGCGGCTGTATTTGAACTCGCTGAAGGCGACTTGGGTGTCTGGCAGGCTGTCGAACTCGCCAATGAATCTGGACCTGTTGGCCAAATTGGCGTTGACGTTGACAAACATGGATTATCTCCCTGTCTGAGCAAGCTTTTCGCGGCCGCGCTGGCCCCAGTATAGGTGTACGACGTGTTCGGATCAGGGAACTATTGGCCTTAGGGACATTGCCCGGAAGGACATCGTCTCAAGTGACATTGCCCGAAAGGGCAGATTCACGGCCCCGACCTGCGCGGTCGGACCAAGCGACGCGTGTATGTTTGTAATTGTGCAATCGAGTGATAACGTCGCCGGCACCTCCGGCCCGCTTTCCGATTGTCATGATTACGCGATTCAGTGGACTGATAATCTGGCTACTGACCTTGATGATGCCGGTCGGTGGACTGGCAGCGGACAGTCGCGTCCGATCGATCTTGCTTCTGGACCAGTCAGATCTGCGCGGGACCTTCTATCACGAGGTGTACAAGAGCCTGCAGGACTCGATCAACGCCGACGTTCGATCGCATATCACTCTCTACAGAGAGAGCCTGGATCTGAATCGGTTCAGCGGCGCCGCATACGAGCAGAAGCTGCGTGACTATGTTCGCGACAAGTATCGCGACAGGCCGATTGGCGTCATTGTTGCGATCGGCTTTTCAACGCTTGCACTCGTGCAGCGTTGGCGCGACGAATTGTGGCCGGGAATTCCCGTCGTGTTCGGCTTGGTCAACGAGACCGATTTTGCTCGAACCGATCCGCCTCCCGACAGCACCGGCGGTCTCGTCAGGCTGCGCCTTGAGGATTCGATCAGGGCCGCGCGTTCGGTGGTCCCGAATATCCAGAGAATCGTCCTTGTCGGCGACGACTGGGAGCGCCTGACCATTCTCCGGCACTGGAAGGAGGAGCTTCCTGGCGCGGCGGCCGGTCTTGAGGTCACCGAACTTATCGGGCTGCCGATGTCCGAACTTCGCAATCGCGTTGCGACGCTGCCTGATCGAAGCGCGATCATCTATTCCGCAGTTTATTCGGATGGCGAAGGCGGGTTTTATCCGCCCAGCATTGCGCTGGGCTTCATCGCCGAGACGGCAAACCGGCCGATCATTGTACCTTCCGAGACCTATCTCGATCATGGTGTCGGGGGATTTGTCCTGCTGCCTGCAGCGGCAGGCGCTGATATTGCCGACCGCGTTGTCCGCATCATCAATGGTGAAGCGGCCTCCAGCATTCCGGTGACGTTGACGGAAGCGGTCAGGCCGATCTTCAACTGGCGAGAGATGCAGCGATGGAAAGTGAGGGAGGCGGATCTTCCTGCTGGGAGTGAGGTCCGCTTTCGAGATTCCAGCGTCTGGGTGAAGTACAGATGGCAGAGCGCTTCTGTTGCGGCCGCGATCGTCGCCCAGGCCATGTTGATTTCGATTCTGCTGCACGAGCGCAGGAGGCGAGGTCACGCTGAATTCGAGGCCCGGCAGCGTCTCACCGAACTGGCTCACGTGCACCGGCAGGCGATAGCTGGGCAGATGTCGTCATCGATCGCGCACGAGCTCAATCAGCCGCTCGGTGCGATCCTGACGAATGCGGAAACCGCTGAGCTCATCCTCGAATCCGACGATCCGGATTTGATCGAGCTCAAGCAGATCCTTGCCGACATAAGACAGGATGACCTCCGTGCCAGCCAGGTCATCGTCCATATGCGCAGCCTCGTGAGACGCACGCCGTTCGAGCTCAAGGAGGTTGACGCCAACGGAATGATGCGCGACGGCTTCCAGTTGATCTCGGCGCAGGCCGCAGTCCGCAACGTGGCCATCTACCTGGATGCCTGCCCGGATCCGTTGCGCGTCAAGGGAGATCCTATCCAGCTGCAGCAGGTCCTCCTCAATCTGATCGTGAACGGCATGGACGCAATGTCGGCGATGCCATTCGGTCGCATGATCGTCGGCCGAACAGCCATTGACGGCGAACGCGCCTTGATCTCGATTTCAGATTCAGGTCCCGGCATTCCCGCCGAGAAACTAGGCAAGATTTTTGATCCATTTTTTTCGACCAAGGAGCAAGGCATGGGGATCGGACTGTCAATCGCGAAATCAATCGTTCATGCTCACAAAGGACGGATTTGGGCGGAGAACCAGTCCGAAGGCGGAGCCGTATTCTGGGTTTCCTTGCCGCTGTCGAGGTAGGAGATGACGGTACCGGGCACCATTCACATCGTGGACGACGACGCGTCGTTTCGAACGGCGCTTGAGCGCCGGTTGAAGAAGGCCGGCTACGCGGTCGCGGCATACTCTTCCGCCCAGCAACTGCTTGATCATTTGCCGGATGAGAGCGCGCCGGGCTGCATTCTGCTCGATGTCAGGATACCGGGCTTGAGCGGTCCGGAGTTGCAGGAGCGGCTGATGAAGCTCGGTTCGCGTCTGCCGATCCTGTTTCTCACCGGCTATCCCGACGTTCGTACCACGGTCAAAACCATCAAGGCCGGTGCGGAGGACTTCCTGACAAAGCCCATAAGTTCCGAACAATTGCTGCCCGCTATCGAACGGGCAATGGCCCGCTACGAGGACGCGCGGGGCGCCAACGCGATGCTGGATACCTTTCGAACTCACCTTGCAAGCTTGACGCCGCGTGAAGAGCAGGTTTTCGAGCTCGTCATTCAGGGGAAAATCAACAAGCAGATCGCACGGCAACTCGGCGCGACGGAACGGACCATCAAGGCGCACCGTCACCGCGTGATGGAGAAGATGGGTGTTCAGACACTTGCCGAGCTTGTGTCGATCGCGGAGAGGCTGGGCGTTCTGCGTCGCCTGTCCGAGGAAAACGATCCGACTTAGAACGGTTCTGAGCATTCGGGGCGTCATTGTCCTACAAGACAATAGCAATTGCGACGCAATGAGCGGTAATGCGGTGGGCAGACCCGCTCGCGTCGTCGATGACGACCATTCGCGGGCCGCTTAAGGGCTGCGGGCAATTGGAAGTCTGGCTCCGCCGTCCGGCACAGCAGGAATTGCGACCTTGTCGGACCGAAAGCTCGTCTTTGTGGTTGATGACGACCCAGGCACGTTGCGAGGCCTGCAACGGCTGCTGAGCCAGCACGGCTATGAGTGCATGCTTTTTGAGTCCGCGGAGGCATTCGAAAAATGCGATGCCTTCGAGCGCGGCATCTGTGTTGTTCTCGATGTCCAGCTGAACGGCGAGTCCGGAATTGCGGCCAGATATCGATTGAGCGCCGCCGGTGTCTTGTTGCCGGTGATCTATATCACCGCCAACGACAACGACGCCATTCGCTTGGCCGCCATGGAGTCGGGCTGCATCGCTTATCTCAAAAAGCCGTTCCCCGCGAAATCCCTCATCGAACCGATCGACAGGGTGGCTGCGAGTCTGGCGTAAAAGCTCGATCGAAAGGCAGTCCGACCTGATCGTCGATCTCCTGCGGATCTATCCCGGACTTCCCTCGCGAACCTCCGCAAACCAACCGAGAGGTTTGACCTATATCAAGACTCGGACAAGGCTTCTTACGTTGCATGCGGAGGGAGCGTGCAGGGGGGAGAGGTCTGTGCAGGCGTCTGTGCAGGCTTGGCCTGTCTCAAGTCTCGGACCGCTGATGCCGCGTCGAGGACGCCGTAAGGCTTTCTCGTCGTTCAGCATTCGTGGCCGCTGCGGCTCGAGCCATCAACAAGGGGAGCGAAGTATGAAAAAGGATTCAAGGCGGATCGTTGGATGGGCGCTGGCTGGGTTGCTCGCGTTGGGGGGCCTGACGACGGCTGCGCAGGCGGAGACCGGCGCTGTCAGCGTCGTGTTCACCAAGGGAGGATTCATCGTCGGCGTCGGCGGAGGTCATGGCGTGCTGATGTTCCGGGGCCACAGATACCCGTTCAAGGTCGCCGGCATGAGCGTCGGCGCGACAATCGGTGCGTCGACCAGCAAGCTGGTCGGGCGCGCCCTGAACATTCACAATCCCGGCGACATCGCAGGGAGTTACAGCGCGATCGGCGCCGGCGGCGCCTTGGCAGCCGGCGCGGGTGGCGTGCAGCTACAGAATGAGAAAGGCGTGATCCTGCAGCTGCATGGCGCCAAGGTTGGCGTCGAGCTGTCCGCCGCGGTCGGAGGAGTACAGATCGCGCTCGAATGAGCGCGACCACTCTGCTGCGGATCAATAACGCTCTGTGACGAATGTCATCTCGCTCAGAGCTGCCTGATCATCATAATGCCCCTTCTTTGAGCGCTTCGGCAAACGTACCGGGTCCTGCCGTATGCGCTTGTAGGGAATGACCGACAGCAGATGTGCGATGCAGTTCAGGCGCGCGCGCCGCTTGTCATCAGATCTGATGATATGCCAGGGCGCGTGCTTGGAGTCGGTTGCCTCGAGCATGAGGTCGCGCGCACGCGAATAGTCATACCAGCGCCGATATGACTCGACGTCCATCGGGCTGAGCTTCCATTGCCGCACCGGATCGTCGATCCGCGCGTTGAAGCGGCGTTCCTGTTCGTCCATCCCGACTTCAAGCCAGAGCTTGATCAGGAGGATGCCGCCGTCGACCACGTATTTCTCCATTTGCGGGCATAGGGAGAGAAAGCGATGGTGCTCCTGCGCCGAGCAGAAGCCCATCACGTATTCGACGCCGGCGCGGTTGTACCAGCTCCGGTCGAAGATCACGATCTCGCCCGCCGCGGGGAAGTGCTGCATGTAGCGCTGCATGAACATCTGGCTCTTCTCCCGGTCGGACGGCGCGGGAAGGGCGATGACCCGAAACACGCGCGGGCTTACCTTTTCGGTAATCGCCTTGATGGTGCCGCCTTTGCCGGCGGCGTCCCGTCCTTCGAACAGGATGATCGCCCTGATCTTCTGCGCTTTCACCCACTCCTGGAGATGGCAAAGCTGAATCTGAAGCTTGCCGAGCTCCTTTTCGTAGTCCTTCCGCTTCATCTTCGTCGACGGTTCATCCTGCGTCATGTGAGTCAATTGGCCCAGCTGATGGTGATGCCGATGTCTCCGGGAACGCCGCCCGGGAAGTCGATGATCTGATAGCGAATGCGATATCCGCGCGGCTTCAGGTAATCGGTCCAAAGCTGAAATATTTCTCTTGGTATTCCGGTCAGCGTCTTTTCCCATCCCGGCTCGAGCTGGTTGATCGCCCGGCCTTTGTCCGTGCAAAGCACATTGGGGAATCGATAGACCTGAACCTCGGTCAATCCGTTCCGCACTGCGCGCTGGATGACGGTCGAGGCGAGCTTGACCTTCTCGTCTTCCGAGAGGCCGGAAGGCTTGCCCAACTTCTCTATCAACAAGCGTTTCTCTGCCTCCGCCGCCGCAGCAGCCCGCGCATGCTGGTCGGCCTTTTCCGCCTCCTTCAGTGCTGCCTGTTTCTGGAATTCCTTCGCCATCGGCAGAAGATCGTCGATCTTTTCGGGCATGGCAGGTCTCCTCGCAAAAGCCCGGCTTTCACTGGCGATGAGCCTAGGGCGGCTCCCGGACTGCGGTGTTTGATCCAGATCAAGCCGTTGTGAGCGGTAGATGGTCTCGATGCGGCTTGTCTGGATGTGGTGCGGTTCCGACCAAGCATGCAGCGAAAGGTAACCGAGCCAGCAGGAGAAACGGGATGAGAGAGCTTCGTCAGACGTCCGTGACCGCCGTTGCACTCGTTGCGGCATTTTGGGCGTCTCTGGGACAAGCGCTTGCAATTGATCTCACCGGAGCATGGGCAACCAACGCCGATGAGTGCGGGAGCGTCTTCGTCCGCAAAGGCAAGGCAAACGAGATTACCTTCGCGCCGGACTCGGAAATGAGCGGAGGCGGGTTCATCGTTGAACGCGACCAGCTAAGGGGACGGTACGCAAAATGCACGATCAAGGCCAGAAAGGATGACGGAACCACCGTCAATATCGTTGCGGGGTGCGCCTCCGACATCATGCTTTCGGATGTTCAGTTCGCGCTCAAGGTGATCGACCAGAACAAGATCACCAGGCTGTTTCCGGGGATGGACGAGATACAGATCAACTACTATCGTTGTCCGATGTGACCAGGGCGGAGCGCAAGGCGGGTGCCGCAAGAAATTGATCCGGATCGATAGCGGTGTGATCCTGCTTCCGAACGTGGCATCCACCATGCGGCTGCCGGTGCTGCCGGCAGCGTGAATGCGCTGACCGTATTCTGGGAGACTCAAATTGAGCGATCAGCTTCATCCGATGACCCCTCATCACCTGCCGTTCTTCCTGGCCAAGTCGGGCGAAACGGACGTCCTGATGGTTGTAATGGGCATCTTCTTGATCGTTATCCTGTTGGTCGTCGGCAATCTCTATTGGCGATTGCACTCTTTGCCGGAGCGGCTGGCTCACAAATCGCAAAAGCTGCAGTTTGAGGTCGTCGGTGTTTTGGGCTTGCTGTCGCTGTTCACACACATTCATCTGTTCTGGATCGCAGGACTGTTGCTCGCCCTGATCGATCTGCCGGATTTTGGCACGCCGTTGCAGAGCATTGCCGGATCAGTCGAGCGCATCGCGGATTCTGCGCAGCCGGACACCCTATCCGAAGCAGAGCGCGAGACGGACGTCACGCAGGCGGCGGTCGCTGACGAAAAGCCGGATTTGAAAGTCCAAGCGGAGCAGGGCGTCTCCAAGACCGGGGTTCGCAGCCCTGCTTGAGCGGATGCTCCGTTCATCGTTCACGATCGTCAGCACGGAAAGTGGGCAACGAAGTTCCATACCGTGTCGGTGACAGGCGTGCTTGCAAGCCCATTCGCTTTATCCGGTCGCTTTGATCTTGATCAAATGTCCGGTCCTTCGACGGCAGTTTGCTCATGGCCGAACTGTGCGGAGACAGGACATGTTGCGTTGCAGGACAATGCTGTTGGCGGTGGCGATCGTTGTGGTGATGCCGGTGATCGCGGCCGCGCAGGGGACACAGCCGTCTCAATCCTCCCCACCCCAAACGTCTCCCCCACCGCAAACGGACGAGGAGCTGCTGAAGCCCGAGCAGCTTGACGCTCTCGTTGCACCGATCGCGCTCTATCCGGACGCGCTGCTCGCCAACATGCTGGCCGCCTCGACCTATCCGCTGGAGGTGGTGGAGGCAGACCGTTGGGCGTCAGAACACAAGAAGCTGAAGGGTGATCAGCTCAAGGCCGAGGTGGACAAGCAGTCCTGGGACGACAGCGTCAAGGCGTTGGCCGGCACGCCGACGGTGCTGTCGATGATGAGCGAGAAGCTCGATTGGACGAGGTCGCTCGGTGACGCCGTGCTTGCCCAGCAGCCTGACGTGATGGACGCCATCCAGCGCCTGCGGGCGCTTGCGCAGGCCAACAACAAGCTGAGCTCGACCAAGGAGCAGAAAGTCTCGGTCCAGCAGCAGGAATTGAAGCAGGTGATCGTGATCGAGCCGACCGATCCCGATACAATGTACGTGCCCTATTACGAGCCGTCGGTGGTCTATGGCGAGTGGCCATATGCCGAGTATCCGCCTTATTATTTCGGCTATCCATCCTATATCGGCGCGGGCGTCGTGGCGGCAGGTCTTGCCTTCGGTGCGGGCTATGCGATCAGGCGCTGGGGCAATTACTGGGGCGGCGGGGTCAACTGGGGCAACAAGAACTTCTTCATCAATCGCTCGAACACCATCAACAATATCGGCAACAATTGGCAGCACAATCCGGCGCATCGCCAAGGTGTTCGCTACAACAATGCCGGCGTCCAGCAGCGCTTCGGCAATAACAACCTCCGAGCCGGCAACGCCAACCGGATGGATTATCGCGGCCGCGGCGGCCAGCAGGTGCTCAATCCCGGAACGGATCGTGCCGGAGCAGGCGATCGCGGCGGAGGCGGCCGCGCCGGCGCCGGCGATCGCGACCGGGCTGGTGCCGGCGATCGTGCGAATGCACGTGATCGCGCGGGCGGCGATCGGCAGGCAAAGGGCGATCGCGGCGCAGGGAACCGCGGCAATGCGAAGCCGGCGCGAACGGGAAACCGCGAAGCCGCCGGACGGGGAGCCGCGAACCGGGGCGGCCGGGATAGCGCGCTGCGGACGCAGTCCGGCAGGGCCGCCAATGTTCAGTCCGCCCGCGGGAGGGCGAGCTTTGCGAGCGCCGGGGTGCCGCATGGCGGCGGCGGCATCCGCGCCGGCGGTGGAGTCCACGCCGGCGGTGGCGGTGGAGTTCGGGGCGGCGGTGGCGGTGGCTTCCGCGGTGGCGGCGGCGGCGGTGGCCGACGCTCGGATCTCGCGCTGAAGCATGACGTGGTTCTGCTTGGATATCTCGACAATGGTCTGGGTTACTACCGATTCAGCTATACGGGCCACCACAAGGCTTACGTTGGCGTCATCGCCCAGGAGGTGGAGGCGTTGAGGCCTGACGCGGTCACGCGAGGGCGGGACGGCTATCTCAGGGTTTATTACGACAAGCTCGGGATCAAATTCCGTACCTACGAGGACTGGCTCGCCGCCGGCGCGCTCATACCGACGCGAGCGAGGATATGATGATGACATCCATTCGTTCGGTCCTCCCGGCTCGCTGCTGCGCCGGCATTTTCGTTGCGGCAACGATCGGCATCCTGGCGATGTCCGCCGCGCACGCGCAGCAATCGTTCAAGTCGGCCGAGGACGCGGCGGGCGCCCTGGCCACCGCCGTCAAGTCAGGTGCCGCAAAGGACATCATGAAAGTCCTCGGCTCCAACGCCGCGGAGATCGTCGATTCCGGGGACAGCGTCGCCGACGCAGACGCTCGGGATCATTTCACTTCGGCTTATGAAGCCAAGCATTCCCTGAACTTCGAGGGCGACAAGAAAGCGGCTCTGATCCTGGGCCCGGACGATTTTCCCTTTCCGATCCCGCTGACCCGCACCAAGGCCGGATGGGAGTTCGACACGGCGGCGGGCCGTCTCGAAATCCTTTATCGAAGGATCGGGCGTAACGAGCTTGATACGATCCAGACGAGCCTGGCCTATGTCGACGCGCAGAACGATTACGCGGCAAAGGATCGCACCGGCGCGGGGAGAGGCGTCTATGCGCAACGCTTTCTCAGCAGCCCCGGCAAGAAGGATGGGCTGTATTGGCCGCCGGACGGCGACGAGAGCCCGCTGGGCGAGCTGATGGCGGAAGCTTCCGCGGAAGGCTACAAAGCCAGCGACGAGCCGAAGCCGTATCACGGCTATTATTATCGGATCCTGAAGCAGCAAGGCCCGAACGCCAGCGGCGGCGCTTTGAACTATGTCGTCAACGGCAAGATGATCGGCGGCTTTGCACTGGTGGCTTATCCGGCCGAGTATGGCAATTCGGGAGTGATGACGTTCGTCGTCAATCATGCCGGAACGATCTATCAGAAGGATCTCGGTGAGCGCACCGACGCCATAGCGAAACGCATGACGTCGTTCGATCCAGACCAGACCTGGAGGAAGGTCGAGATATCAAACCCCTGATCTCGTCCGGATCAGGCGAGCCGCCGGCTACAGCGGTGGCCCGCGCGCAGTGGCAGGAGGAATGGTCCATGGGGAAGGGTGCGATGAAGCCTGTCTTGCTGGCGTTGCTTGGTTGCATCGTTCTCGCGCAGCCGTCGGATGCGAAAACCGGCTACGTTCGCGTGGTTTTCGCAAAAGCCGCGGTGATTGCCGGCGCCGGTGCGGGACGCGGAGTTCTGACCTTCGACGGCCGCGACTATCCTTTCCGGGTTTATGGTCTGAGCGTGGGCGTGACCGTCGGCGCGTCGGCCAGCCGCCTGGCGGGCCGCGCCGCCTATCTGAATCAGTTGAGTGATTTCGAGGGCACCTATACCGCGGTCGGCACGGGTGGCGCGCTGGTCGGCGGCGGCGGAGGGGTGCAGCTGAAGAACGAGAAAGGCGTGATCATCACGCTGCATGGCCCCAGGGCCGGCCTGGAGTTCACCGCCAATCTCAGCGGTCTCAAGAATCGAACTCAGGGAACGATCGACACCGTCGTAGAGCTTCGGCTCTGATTGAATCAGGACCGAAGCTCTAGATTCTCGTTTTGACGCGTTTTCTTCACGCGAACCGGTGTCCACTTCGCTCGAAAACGCTCCAGGGAAGGCCAGCGCCAGGCGCCGGCCGCAAACGCAGCACGCGTTTGATCCGATATCGGACGGCGCCGGCGCTAACCTGAGGTTCGTGTCTGCAGCGGCGCTGGATTGCGATGCAGGCCGAAGCCAAGCGCGATCCAGCCTGCGCCCGCCATGAGGAGATCAATCCCCAGGAACAGGCCGAGGATGTACACGCTGTTGACCGGCCAACGTGCGAGGATGAGCAAGCCCAGCAGCAGGGTGACGACGGCGGACAGCGCAACCCAGATCCACGGCGTCTCCCGCTTCATGCTGAATGCCAGGATGAGCCGCATGATGCCGGACACCACCAGCGAGGCGCCGAGCACCAGTGTCAGCAGTACGGCGGCGAACACCGGATTGTCGAAGGTCACGAAACCCGCGACGATATAAAGCACGCCGAGCAATGCCCATACCAGGAATTTGCCCCAGGTCTTGATCTGGAAGGCGTTGATGAGTTCGGCGACACCGGCCACGATCATCATCACGCCGACGACCAGCACGCTTGCCACGGTCGCCGTCATGACGCTGCCGAGCGCGATGAAACCCGCGATCACGTAGACGATGCCGAGTGCGACGATCCAGCCCCATTTGGCACGCAGCGGTGCCACGTCCGAATCAAGCGGCGATCGATGCAGGTTATCTGAGAGGCTTGTCATAACGTCCCTCCATTAATGGTTGCGGATCTGCGCGCCTGCGGACCAGTGCTTTCACGCTATGCATCCTCGGCCGGCTGATCCACGCTTCTGATTTTCGACAATTCCCTTGCGGTCTCCATGATCATGTCCATCCGTTTCTGGAGCTTGTCTCTGCAGATCCGGGATGTTGACCTTGTCGGTCATGCGATAGGCGTTGCCCACGCGCTCCACGTAGCCAAGCTTCACCATGTCGTTGATGCGCTTCAGCACGACCGCACGCGGCATTTTCAAGGCTTGCGCGATCGTCGACGTCCGCACGGGCGAACACATGACCGTTCGCAGGAAGACGTAGATTCCGATCGTGCGGAAGGTTGCGCTGTCGCTGTGCCGGGCAAACTCGGCGCCATAATCGTCATTCAAGGTCTGGATCAGGCCGAGATAGAGCCGGCACATCAGCATTCTCTCGCGGGCATGCGCGATGCGCGGAGGCGGTCGAATGTCATCGACAAGAACGAAGTCGGGACCCGAATTTTCTTCGGACTTGATGCCGTCATCCGTGCTCGTTTTGGCGTTGGCCACATGGATGCCCATGGTCCTGCGCTCCTTGACCCGAGACGCCGCTTCATCTCACCGTCTTTGACCCGTCACAGCGTCCTGATTTGGTGTGGCCCTATCCCGCACGCTTGGCTTGATCTGTATCAACGCGTCCGAGAAATATGTCAGCCTTGCTGACGGCTTGTCTCACCTTAGGACAATAGCATTGTTTGGGCCTCGCCGCTCTAATCGATCCCATGCCGTGTTCGAGTAAGTCGGCAAACCCGGTGAGGCGGGGAGGTCTCTGTGGGTCGGATCGCCGTGGCTTTGGCGGGGCGATAGGAGGATTGATGACGCACCACCGATCGCGCCTGGAAGAACATGCCGCGGACGCGCTGCGTCGGGCCAGAAGATTGCCGGTTGGACCGGCCCGGAACGATCTGCGGCAACTTGCGGCAGGCCTGCTCTGGCTTCACCGGCGCGGGATGACGGCTGTGATGGAAGAACTCGCGGTGCATCGATCGATGGACAATCGCCCCCCTGTCATGATGGGTTCAACCGAAGAACATTTCCACACGGCATGATCAAGTGTGGTGCCTGGCGCGGCGGCGCCCGATGGGTTTGCACGTCGCGAGTCTTGGTGGTGCGAGTCTTGGCGGTACGAGTCTTGGCGGTGGCCTTGGTGACGGCCATGGCCGTTGGAGCCGGCGTCGGAAGCTCCGCCGCGCTTCCGCTCACACCATTTCGCTACGAAGCCCAGGCCAAGCGGCACTGTCCTCACGACGAGGTCGTGTGGCTCGACTTCCGAAAGGGCATCTACTACGCGAAAGGGCAGAGGTATTACGCGAACGGGTTCGACGGCAGCTTTGTCTGCAGGAACGAGGCCCGCAGCAGCCGCTACCGCCGTTCCATGCTGGGGCTGCGTTGAAGCGGCCGTCGAGCGTTCGTCCTCGAGGCCTTCTTCAGTGTACCGGTCGGTTGAACATGCTCGTCATCTTGACGCCGACCTGGGTTGCTTCTTCCAGCGCCGTCGTCATCTGTGACTGAAAATATTCAACCTCTACGTGCATGGCCTCGGGGAGGCTCTTGGCGTGCAAAAGCTTGTCAACGAATGCATGGTTGGCGGCGACTTGTCGCTCGATATACCCCTTGAACGCGGTTATCTGCTGCTCGTTGCTGCTCGGAAAGCTTCGCATCGTCTTTTCGAGCAGATCGACGTAGTTCTGCGTCGCGCTGCGGGATTTTTCGAGATTTTCGATCATTACGTCGCGAACGGCTTCGAACGGATTCTTCTGGGCTTCCATGAGGTCTCTCCATTTCTCTGACGGGGGTTATCCGCACAGGACGTGGCAGGACACGTCCGTCTCTTGATTTAGATCAAGCGTCGCCGGCAAGGGGGCGGCGAAACACGCCACGGGTTGACTTCGATACATGCCGCCAAGGTCAATTGATCTTCAGGGATGTAATATCTTTGACCAGTTCGGCGCCTGGAATCGATGACACCAGGTTGGCTTTGACGGCATATCCACCCACGATGATCCTCTGGCTCACGCCCATCGGCAGTTCGTTGACAGACTGGACGATCGCGGCGACGTCATGCAGTTGCTCGGGCAGCGCCATCGAGATCAGCAGAAAGGCAGGCTGAGCGTCAAAGATGCTCGTTGTCAGCACGTCCCGCGCGTCTACGATTCGGACTTCCACGCCCTGGTTCGTCAGCCAGAGGGCCAGCATGCGAAGCGCGAGCGTATGCTCATTGCCGGGAGCGTTCATCATGAGCGCCGTAGGGCCGCTCGCCGGCGGCGAAGGCAGCGGCTTGCACGCCAGTATTTTGCGTTCGATCAGATCGACGACCCGCTCGCAGAAGGCGGTGAAGCTATGCTCGTCGTCAATACTCAGGACGCCTCGCTCCCAGCCTTCTCCGATTTCGTAGAGCATCGGCGCGATCATCCCGACCAGGATATCCAGAGGCCGGCAGTGCGCGGCGACGGCTTTCTCCACGATCTTTGTGGCTGCGTCGACATCGCTCTTTTGTCCTGCCTCGAAGAGCGAGCGAAAGATGTCTTTCAGGAAGATTGGATGCTTGAGCGCGCTCTCTGCGAACACATCGGGATGCTCCGACAGGCAGTGGTCGCACAGTCCATGCGTCATGCTCAGATCATGATACGGGTGAACTTCTCCCATGAACTGCTGACAGTAAGAACACCATTTCAACATGGCGTGCTTCCGGATTCGGAAGGGCGGTCAGACCGACGATCCTTTTGGATAGACGATCTCATAGAGTCGCTTCTGCTTCGAAGACTGGAGATGCGCTCTGCTGATCATGGAACCCGACGGGCGGGTACGAGTTTCTTGATCGTGCTACCTGTGCGAGTGTGATAAAGTAGCAGGCGCCGGCATTGACACAGATCAACCCGGCGTCGCTTTGCGCGTCGTTGAAGAACACAGAGGCATTGCTTCTCCAACGCCCGGGTGGACCAGGCGGGGTCTCACCGTGGGTGCCCGGGTAGGATGGCGGAAGCTTTGCTGCAGTGCGTCATCGATTGGTGAGAGATGCGGCATAGCTGGTTCGTGACTTTCGAAGTCCCCAAACGCGGTGTGCTGCCGAAACGGCGGAGCCCGCGGATGACGAAGACATTCGAGAACGAAGTGGAGGCCAAACATTTCGCCCAAGAGAGGTTCGATGAGGGGCTGATTGTCCATGCGGGCACCATCAACCCGCATTTGCCGCGCCAACTGATCTCCTCGCGGAACATTTTGTCCTGGCTGCATGATGGGCAGGACCAGGACGAAGCGAAGCCGGACTGCGCCCAACAGTCGGACAAGTGACGGCCCGGACAGCGCCGGGCGGCGACTGAACCCGAACCCCCTGGTCACATCGAATCGGCAATGCTCCCCTTCAGCCTGACGAAAGGCCGCATCGGGGGCTGAGATGAGGTTTGTGCCGGGAAAACCGCGTCGCGCAGCTTTAGATTACCGGCAAAAAGTCCAGGCTTTTCTATTGATTGCCATTGAGTGTGGCCAATTTGGCACTAGGGGCCGGGCTCTACACGCGTAGGATTGCAATCCTGATGACATGCAATCGCGGTAAAGGCGAGTGCTTTCGGAAGCTTATATAAGAGGGAGACTACGCATGAAAAGAGTTGTGCTGGGTGCGTTCGCACTGGCCGCACTGGGGATGGCCGCCGCGCCCGCATCGGCCGCTGATCTGGCCCCGAGGCCTTACGTCAAGGCGCCGCCGCCGATGATCGCTCCGATCTATGATTGGACCGGATTCTACATCGGCGCCAACGGCGGCTGGGGCGAGAGCCGCAATTGCTGGGGATTCGCGCCGATCGGCGCAGCGTTCATCGCGGACGGGTGCGCCAGCCGGTCCGGAGGCGTCTTCGGCGGACAGCTCGGCTACCGCTGGCAGGTCAATCAGTTTGTTTTCGGCCTGGAAGGTCAGGGCGATTGGGCGGATCTGAGCAATACCCGCGTCAGTTTCGTCAATCCATTCTTCTCCACGCGCACAAAAACGGACGGCATCGGCTTGTTCACCGGCCAGATTGGCTGGGCCTGGAACGCCACACTGCTATACGTGAAGGGCGGCGCGGCGGTGACGAGCAATCGTTTCAGCATCCTCTCCACGCTTAGCGGCAATGAACTGGCCGCGGCAAGCTCGACCCGCTGGGGCGGTACCGTGGGCGCCGGATTCGAATATGGCTTTGCACCGAACTGGTCGGCCGGCCTCGAATACGACCATCTGTTCATGGGCAATTCGAACAATTCGTTCTCGATCGTAAATCCGATCGTGGCCGGCGCCCTCAATCGCGTCAGCCAGGACGTGGATATGGTCACCGTGCGCGTGAACTACCGCTTCGGCGGCTTCGGTGCTCCCGTCGCAGCCCATTACTGATTTCTCCCTCGACCTCTGGCGAACTCAAAGCCCCGGCAACTTGCCGGGGCTTTTTTACTGAAGCATGATCGGAACAGCGTGCCGCGGTTTTCCCGGCATCGACCTTTTTGCCGATCCAGGTGCCGCCTGCAGCGATTTCCGTGGCTCGACCATCATCCCGCACGCCGGTCATTGAGTGCAGCAGGAGGCGCCCACCGAGACGAATGCGGCGCTTGACGGGTTTCTCTGAGATATTCATGGCGCAGGCTTCCGCCAGCCTGCACACCCGATCCGTGACCCGTCCGCTGACGCTCGCGGAAAGCCGCGACCTTGGCGCGGTTGCCGCAGGTCAACCGCCTCGCTGCTGATTCAACTTGATCTCGTGCTTTGGCGATCGCACATGAGTTTCGCGACCGATCTGCGGCGAACCAACATGGAATTGACAAACGTACAGGGCACACGATGATCAAAGTTCTGACGCTTCTGGCGGCGGCGGCCGCGCTCATCGCTGGATGTCCTGCGCAGGCGGCTCCCATGGAATCGACTTCGGCGACGACGACCTATCACCGCGCCGCGGTCGATGGTGTCGGCATCTTCTATCGTGAAGCCGGCCCGAAGGACGCGCCGACGATCGTGCTGTTGCACGGGTTTCCTTCCTCCTCACGCGAATTCGATGCGCTCATTCCTTTGCTGGCCACGCGCTGTCATCTGATCGCACCGGACTTCCCGGGCTTCGGCCACAGTGATGCGCCGCCGCCATCGTCATATACGTACACCTTCGACCATCTGGCGAAGACGACGGGCGATCTCCTCGAGCAACTCGGGATCAACAAATACTCCCTCTATCTCCACGACTATGGCGGACCGGTCGGCTTCCGTATCATGCTGGCGCATCCGGAGCGGCTGCAGACTCTCATCATCCAGAATGCCAATGCTTACCAGGAGGGCCTGGGCGCCAAGTGGGCAGGCATCGCGCAGTATTGGGCCGACCGAAACGCGCATCCCGAAGTGGTCGATGCATTCACGTCGCTGGCAGCGGCCGAACAGCGGCATGCCGGCGGCACGTCGCATCCCGAGCGGTACAACCCCGATACCTGGACCGACGAATACGCATTTCTGTCGAGACCCGGCCAACGCGAGATCCAGGCTGATCTGCTCTACGACTACCGAACGAACGTCGCATCATATCCGGCGTGGCAGGCATGGTTGCGCGAGCACAGGCCGCCGACCTTGGTGGCGTGGGGGCGCAACGATCCTTCGTTCATCGCTGCCGGGGGAGAAGCGTTCAGGCGCGATCTGCCGGACGCCGAGATCCATCAGCTCGATGCCGGCCATTTCGCCTTCGACGAGAAGAACGACGAGATCGCAAGTCTCATCCTCGCGTTCCTGGCCAAGCATCCCATGTGACAGGCCAAGCCGTCGGCGACGTCATCGGATCAAAGCGATCATGTCGCGACGCCGGCTCCAATATCGAGCCGGGCGCCGAGCGGTTTTGACAAAGCGGCGAACCTCTCGAGGATCGGTCGGGCAGATCTTAAGGGAATGAAGTGATGGATCGAAATCGCTGGGGCAACAACGCGCAGATCGCATCCGCCGTCATCTCGCTGCTCGGATTCGGCATCCTGATCTATCAGGCATGGGCCATCCAGAAAAATTTCAAGGTGACGGCCGCGCGCCAAGTCTACATGTCCTACAGCGAGTTGACGCTGCGAAACCCGGAACTATCGGAGCCTGATTATCCCAAGCTCAGGGACGGCGATCCGAAGGAATTCGTTCGATACAAGAATTTCGTGTCTCACATGCTGTTCGCCTATGACGAAATCCTGGGCGCATATGACGAACCGGAATGGCGGCGGGCCTTCAATGAAGAGATCGCCTATCACCTTCCGTATCTCTGCACTTACACCGATCCGAGCTACGACCTGATGTTCTTTCCGAAAATGCAGGAGAGACTCAAGCAGGCGCGCACCCGGTGTCCGGAGGTGATCAAGAAGCTGGAGGCGGCAGCGCCTGCGAAGAACTGACCTTGCTTTGCGCGAGAACGGCGCGGCTCAACCGGCCGGGCCCATGATATAGGGCTTGAGCATCGCATACATCATCGTGTGCGTCGGTGTCGCGACGCCAAGCTTGCGGCCGAGCTCGACGACCTTGCCGCCGAGCCAGGGTAGCTCGAGGCGGTTGCCGCGCTCGAGATCAAGCGCCATCGACGGCTTCATTGCGGGCGGGGCGTGGTCGATGAAGCCGAGCGTCCTGTCGAGCGCATCGGCCGGCAGCGCCACGCCGCCGGCGCGGCCGACGTCGATCACCTCCTGGAAGGCCGAGCTGAAGACTGCACGCATGTCGCCATCGTCCCGCATCTTGCCGATCGGCTGGCGCGCCAGCGCCATGATGCTGGCATTGGATGCGAGCAGGATGAACTTCATCCACAATTCGGTGAGGATCTGTTCGCTCAAGGTCGCGTCGAAACCGGCCTTCAGGCAAAGGTCACGAAAAGCCTCGCCGCGCCGGCTGACCTTGCCGTCGAACTCGCCGAAGATCATGCGCATGAAGGTGCCGACCTGGTTGATCACGCCGGGCTTGACGATCGACGCGCTGATCTGCGCCACGCCGCCCATCACCGCGCTCTTGCCCAGAATCGGGACCAGCCGCTCGGCGGCGTCGATGCCGTTCTGCAAGGGGATCACTGCGGTCTCGGGGCCGACAAGCGGCTTGATCTGCGCACCCGCGCTCTCGACGTCCCAGAGCTTGACGCAGAACAGCACGGCATCGACCTCGCCGATGCGCGACGGATCATCGGTCGCCTTTGTCGGCACGAGATGCGTCTCGCCCCGGCCGCCCTGGATCTTCAGCCCCTCGCTCTGCATCGCGGCAAGATGGGCGCCGCGCGCGATGAAGGTCACGTCGGCGCCCGCCTTGGCGAGCGCCGCGCCGAATCCGCCTCCGACACCGCCGGTCCCAACGACTGCAATCCGCATCGAATTTCCTCCCGCCTTCGCCGTAGCCGTGTCGGCCAGCGAACTATTTCTTGCCGAACCGGTCCGAATACCGGAGCAGCGCCATGACGCCGCCGATGCCGGCGGCCGTGATCAGCGCGTCGGTTCGAACGGCGTACCGCGAAAGTTCGAGACCGTCGCGCGCGAAGTAGGCAAGCCCGATTGCAGCCGCCGTTGCGCTGGCAGCGAAAAAGACGAACGAGATAAGGCGTAAGCTTGGTGGCATGTTTCAGAAGCTCGGTTGGCTATTGAGGAGAAGGGCGCGCCGTCCGCACGGGCAACCAGAGATTGAGGATCCCGGCAGAATATCGATGAGGCTTGTCGCGGGTGAAAAAAGGCCAAGGCGGCCGGGGCAACTTGTTTTGGTTCATTGTACTGAGCTTAGCAAGCTCGCGGCGCGGTCATCAAGGCAGATCGGTCACTTCATCTCCATCGCGAATGGACCCGGCCAAGCTGTTCTGCGCGTTGTTCGAAAGCCGTAAGGGCTGGCGCAAAATTTGCTGAGTGTGGCATTGTCGGCCTTGTTTGATCTCGCAATCCGGGACGGTGGCCGGAGCCAGATCAGGCGGCTCGTTTTCACGCCCACATTCGGAGACCATGATGCCTTTCGATTTGATCCTGCGCGGCGGCCGGGTGATCGACCCGTCCCAGAAGCTCGATGCCGTGATGGATGTCGCCTTTACCGACGGCAAGGTAGCCAGGATTGGAAACGAGCTGAAGGCCGATCCGGGAACCGATGTGCGCGATGCGTCGGGATATATCGTCGCCCCGGGCCTGATCGATCTGCACACCCATGTCTATTGGGGCGGCACCTCCCTCGGCATCGATGCCGAGGAGTTCTGCCGCACCTCCGGCGTCACAACGGCGGTCGATACCGGCAGTGCCGGGCCGGGCAATTTCGCGGGCTTCCGCAAGCATGTGATCGAGCCGAGCCAGGTCCGCATTCTCGCCTATCTGCATGTCTCGCACGCCGGCATCTACGGCTTCTCGCATCGCGTCATGGTCGGCGAGAGCGAGGAGATCCGGCTGATGAACCCGATCGACGCGGTCCAGGTGGCGGAGTGCAACCGCGATCTCATCGTCGGCATCAAGGTGCGGGTGGGACTCCATTCATCCGGCACATCAGGGATCGTGCCGCTTGAGATTGCGCTGGAGGTCGCAGATCAGGTCGGTATGCCCTTGATGGCGCATATCGATCATCCGCCGCCGAGCTACGAGGACGTGCTCGCGCGCCTGCGTCCGGGCGATATTCTCACCCACGCTTTCCGGCCGTTTCCGAATACGGCCGCAACCGCGCAAGGCACCGTGAAGAAGGTCGTGCTGGAAGCGCGCGAGCGCGGCGTGCTGTTCGACATCGGCCATGGCAAGGGCTCGTTCGCGTTCAAGACCGCGCGCGCGATGCTCGCCAACGGCTTCTATCCGGACACGATCTCGTCCGACGTCCACGCGCTCTGCATCGACGGTCCGGCCTTCGATCAGGTGACCACGATGTCGAAATTCCTCTGCATGGGCATGCCGGTCTCCGACGTGATCGCGGCATCGACGGTGAATGCGGCGATGGCGCTGCGGCGTCCCGAGCTCGGCAGCCTAAAGCCCGGCAGCGTCGGCGATGCGACGTTGATCTCGATCAAGGAAGGCAAGTTCGATTATGTCGATGTGGTCGGCGAGCATCTGATCGGCGAGCAGAAGATTGCGTCCGAAGGCGTCGTCATTGGCGGTCGCTGGTGGCACCCGCAGGATGCGGCGAAGCTCAAATGAGGCGACCGCCTAAATTGGGTCACGCGAAAGTGTGACCGTTTGAGAAAATACACGCACACGGCCGGTGAGGGCTTGCCGGCCGAACGGTATCGGCTGGCATGCCATTTGCAGCGCAAAAAGCCGTTGCGTCTGTATGAGCGGAGGAATTCATGGATCGCAGGACAGTATTGAAAGGCTTGGCCGGGGCAGGTGGTCTGGCGTTGACGGGTGGAATTTCGGCGCCCGCGCTCGCGCAAGGCGCGTCCGCACGCACTTTGCGCTTCGTGCCGCAGGCCAATCTTGCGAACTTCGATCCGATCTGGGGCACCCAATATGTCGTGCGCAACGCCGCCGCGCTGGTGTGGGACATGCTCTATGGCCTCGACTCTGCGCTGCAGCCGCAGCGTCAGATGGTCGAGTCCGAAGAGGTGACCGACGACGGCCTGATCTGGACCTTCCGTCTGCGTTCCGGCTTGAAATTCCATGACGGCGAGCCGGTGCGCGCCAAGGATGTGGTGGCGAGCCTGACGCGCTGGGCGGCGCGCGATCCCATGGGCTTGATGATCAAGGCGATCCAGAACGAGCTCACCGCGGTCGACGACAAGACCGTCAAATGGGCGCTGAAGCAGCCTTATCCGAAGATGCTGTTCGCATTGGGCAAGAACAACTCGCCTTGCGCCTTCATCATGCCGGAGCGCATCGCGCAGACCGACCCGTTCAAGCAGATCGGCGAATATGTCGGCTCGGGGCCGATGAAGTTCGCGAAGGCCGAGTGGGTGCCCGGCGCCAAGGCGGTGTTCGAGAAATTCGCCGACTACGTGCCGCGGCAGGAGAAATCGTCCTGGCTCGCCGGCAGCAAGCAGATCCTGATCGATCGCGTGGAATGGATCGTGATGCCGGATCCCGCCACCGCTGCAGCCGCCTTGCAGAACGGCGAGGTCGATTGGTGGGAGAGCCCGATCACCGATCTGGTGCCGGTGTTGAAGTCGAACCGCAATATCGGCGTCGACATCGCCGATCCGCTCGGCAATATCGGCTCGTTCCGGATCAATCACCTCTATCCGCCCTTCGACAATGTGAAGGTGCGGCGCGCCGTGCTGATGGCGATGAGCCAGGAAGACTATATGCGTGCGCTGGTCGGTGACGACACCTCGCTCTGGAAGCCGCTGCCGGGCTTCTTCACGCCGAACACGCCACTCTACACCGAGGAAGGCGGCGAGATCCTGAAGAAGAGCGATCTGGCGGGCGCCAAGAAGCTCCTGGAAGAGGGCGGCTATTCGGGCCAGCCCGTGACATGTCTGGTGGCGCAGGATCAGCCGATCACCAAGTCGCAGGGTGACGTCACCGCCGATCTTCTGAAGAAGCTCGGCATGAATGTCGACTTCGTCGCGACCGATTGGGGCACGGTCGGCGCGCGCCGCGCGCAGAAGACGCCGCCGGGGCAGGGCGGCTGGAACATGTTCCACACCTGGCATGCTGGCGCGGATTGCGTCAATCCGGCGCCCTACAACGCCATTCGCGCCAATGGCGACAAGGCGTGGTTCGGCTGGCCGACCAGCGACACTGTTGAAAAGGAAATCACGACCTGGTTCGAAGCCAAGAGCCTCGATGAGGAGAAGGCCTCGATCGGCCGCCTCAACAAGGCCGCGATCGAGGACGTCGTCTATGCGCCGACTGGTTTCTTCCTGAGCTATACGGCGTGGCGCAAGAACGTCTCGGGCATCGTGAAGGGACCGTTGCCGTTCTTCTGGGGCGTGTCGAAGACCGCATGAGGCGCGCTGAAGGCACATGCTGTCCTACATCCTCCGGCGAATCCTCGCGACGTTGCCCGTGATGGCGATCGTCGCGTTGTTCGTGTTCAGCCTGCTCTACATCGCGCCGGGCGATCCGGCGGCGGTGATCGCGGGCGATCAGGCAAGCCCGGCCGACGTGGAGCGGATCCGCCAGAGCCTCGGCCTCGACCGTCCGTTCCTGATCCAGTTCGGAAGCTGGGTCTGGCGCATCCTGCATGGCGACCTCGGCACCTCGATCTTCACCAACCTTCCGGTCGGCGACGATGATCGCGCAGCGCATCGGGCCGACATTGTCGTTGATGATCGTCACGCTTCTGCTGACGCTTGTCGTCGCGGTGCCGCTCGGCGTCGTCGCGGCGTGGAAGGCGGGAAGCTGGATCGACCGCACCATCATGGCGTTCGCCGTGTTCGGCTTCTCGCTGCCCGTGTTCGTCGTCGGCTACATCCTTGCCTATGTCTTCGCGCTCGAGTTCGAATGGCTGCCGGTGCAGGGCTATACGCCGCTGACCGAAGGCTTCTGGCCGTGGCTGCAGAACCTGATCCTGCCGGCGATCGCGCTCGGCTGTGTCTATATCGCGCTGATCGCGCGCATCACCCGGGCCACCATGCTCGAAGTGCTTGCAGCAGGATTACATCCGCACGGCGCGCGCCAAGGGACTCGGGCAGGGCGGCATCCTGTTCGTGCATGCACTGAAGAATGCGGCGGTGCCGATCGTCACCGTGGTCGGTATCGGCATCGCTTTGCTGATCGGCGGCGCGGTCGTGACCGAGAGCGTGTTCGCGATTCCCGGTCTCGGCCGGCTGACCATCGACGCGATCCTGCGCCGCGACTATCCGGTCATCCAGGGGATCGTGCTGCTGTTCAGCTTCGTCTATGTGCTCGTCAATCTCATGATCGACGTCACCTACACCCTCGTCGACCCGAGGATTCGCTATTGACCGCTCTCGACATCAACCACTCATCGCGGTGCCGCCGGGTCTTCGTGATCGCACCGCAACTGCCGGAGCTCTTGCTGCCGGTGAAAGTGCGGCGGGGCATCCTCGGCTTCCTGCGCGACCATCCGACGGTCACGATCGGTGGCGCGCTGCTGCTTTGCCTTGTCCTGATCGGCGTCTTTGCGCCTTATCTCTGGACGGTGGATCCGACCGCGCTCGCGCCTGCCAGGCGCACGCGCGCGCCGTCGGCCGATTTCTGGTTCGGCACCGATGCGCTTGGCCGCGACATCTATTCGCGCGTGCTGTACGGCACGCGGGTCTCGCTGACGGTCGGCCTTTCGGTGGCGGTGCTGGCCTCCGTTCGCCGGCCTCACCATCGGGCTCGTCTCGGGTTTCGTGCGCTGGGCCGACGGCATCCTGATGCGCTTCATGGACGGGCTGATGTCGATCCCGCCGATCCTGCTCGCGATCGCGCTGATGGCGCTGACGCGCGGCAGCGTCGGCAATGTCATCCTCGCCATCACGATCGCCGAGATCCCGCGCGTCGCGCGCCTCGTGCGCGGCGTCGTGCTGTCGCTGCGCGAGCAACCCTATGTCGACGCGGCCATTGCCTCCGGCACGCGCACCCCGATGGTCATCCTGCGCCACATCCTGCCGAACACGCGTTGCGCCGATGCTGGTGCAGGCCACCTATATCTGCGCCAGCGCCATGATCACGGAGGCGATTCTGTCCTTCATCGGCGCGGGCACGCCGCCGACCATTCCGTCCTGGGGCAACATCATGGCCGAGGGCCGGGCGCTGTGGCAGGTCAAGCCGTACATCGTGTTCTTTCCCGCCGCGTTCCTCTCCGTTACGGTGCTCGCCGTGAACCTGCTTGGCGACGGCCTGCGCGATGCGCTCGATCCGCGCATGGCCAAGAACCCTTAGGCACTTCGGGAGCTGATCGCGATGGCGTTGCTCGAAGTCGACAATCTGCAGGTCCATTTCCGCACGCCCGCGGGCATCAACCGCGCGGTCGATGGCGTGTCATTTCACGTCAACGAGGGCGAGACGCTCGCCATCGTCGGCGAATCCGGCTGCGGCAAGTCGGTGACCTCGATGTCGCTGATGCGTCTGATCCCCGAGCCGCCGGGCAAGATCGCAGGTTCCGTTCGCTTCGCGGGCAAGGATCTGCTGCAGCTGTCCGAGCATGACATGCGCGCCATTCGCGGCAACGACATCTCGATGATCTTCCAGGAGCCGATGACGAGCCTCAATCCGGTTCTGACCGTCGGCCGCCAGATCGGCGAGACACTGACGGTTGCATCAGGGGCTGGACAAGCAGGCCGCCGAAGCGCGTGCGGTCGAGATGCTCACCCTGGTCGGCATTCCCGAGCCTGCGCGTCGCGTCCGCGAATATCCGCATCAGCTCTCCGGCGGCATGCGCCAGCGCGTGATGATTGCGATGGCGCTGGCTTGCAGCCCGAAACTCCTGATCGCCGACGAGCCGACTACGGCGCTGGATGTCACGATCCAGGCGCAGATTCTCAAACTGATGCTCGACCTCAAGCGCCGCGTCGGCGCGGCGATCATCCTGATCACCCATGATCTCGGCGTGGTTGCCGAAATCGCCGAGCGGGTGATGGTGATGTATGCCGGCCGCAAGGTGGAGGAGGCGCCGGTCGCCGAACTGTTCCGCTCGCCCCGTCACCCCTATACGCAGGGCCTGCTCGGCGCCGTGCCGCGGCTGGGCTCGTCGCTTGCCGGCGAGACGAAGCGGCTTGCCGAGATTCCCGGACAGGTCCCCGATCTGCGCAAGCGGCACATCGACGGCTGTGTGTTCGCCGGGCGCTGCGCGCTCGCGACCGATCTCTGCCGCCAGTTCGCGCCGGGGCTGGAGGAGAAAGGCCCGCGCCATGTCGCGGCCTGCCACTACGCGCTGAAGGAGGCGGCGGCCGCATGAACGCTCCGCTGCTCCAGGTCAACGACCTCAGGAAGTATTTCCCGATTCGCGGCGGGCTGTTCGGTGGCAAGTCGGCCCGCGTCCATGCCGTGGACGGCGTGTCCTTTGAGATCGCGCGCGGCGAGACGCTGTCTCTCGTCGGCGAGTCCGGCTGCGGCAAGTCGACGGTCGGCCGCGCCATCCTGCGGCTGTTCGACATCACGTCCGGCCAGGTCGTGCTCGATGGCCAGCGCATCGACGATCTTGGCCCGCGCGGACTGCGCATGATGCGCCGCCGCGTGCAGGTGGTGTTCCAGGATCCGTTCTCCAGTCTCAATCCGCGCATGCGCGTGCGTGATATCCTCGCTGAGCCGATCCGCAATTTCGGTCTCGCGAAATCATCCGCAGCGACTCGACGCGCGCGTTGCGGAGCTGATGGACATCGTGCGGCTGCCGCGCGATGCGCTGAACCGCAGGCCGCATGAATTTTCGGGCGGTCAACGACAGCGCATCGGCATCGCCCGGGCGTTGGCTGCGGAGCCCGAACTGATCGTCTGCGACGAGGCCGTGTCGGCGCTCGACGTCTCGGTCAAGGCGCAGATCGTCAACCTGCTGCAGGATCTGCAGCGCGAGTTTGGTCTTGCGCTGCTGTTCATCAGCCACGATCTCGCGATCGTCGAGCATATGACCCATCGGGTCGCGGTGATGTATCTCGGCAAGATCGTCGAGTTGGCGCCGCGGCGGCAGATCTTTGCCTCGCCGCGGCATCCCTACACCAAGGCGCTGCTCTCGGCCGTACCGGTGCCGGATCCCGGCGCCGCCCGCACGCCGATGATCCTCAAGGGCGACGTGCCGAGCCCGGTCAATCCGCCCATGGGATGTCGCTTCCACACCCGCTGTCCGTTCGTGTTCGATCGCTGCCGCAGCGAGGAGCCGCAGCTTCGTATGACCGGAGACGAGCAGTGGGCGGCGTGTCACCTCGATGTGCTGCCGGCGATACCAAGCGTCGTGAGTTCGGCGTAAGCCGCGATCTCATGCCCGCCTGTACAACTCGTCTATTCGGCGCCAGCGGAAGCGATGGCGGCCGCATCGGCCGCATCCGCGCGCCAAGAGGGAGGCCACAGCCACCATTGACGCACATGCAGGAACTGGCGGATCGGCGTCTTCACCGCTGTTACCAGCAAACCGATCGACAGCAGGCACCACACGGCGGGCCATTCGTTGATATTGTTGGTGGTGAGCGCCGCCAGCCAAGGTCCGAGCATCAAATGGAATAGCGTCATCCGCCACGATCCGTAGAGGATCGGCAGGAAGATCCCGGCGATGACATAGCTCGGAAAACCGTGCGCCCATTGGTTGGCGAAGGCATTGCACATGCCGTTGGTCGGAACTTCCCACGCAATGTGCCAGTTGCCGTGCACGGAGCAAAGCCGGGAGCCGCACAGCGGCGTCGAGGGATCGCAATGGCCGGCCCACGCGAACGGATAAAGCTGCAACACCATGATGACGGAGGCAACGAAGCACAGCGCATAGACGGTCGGTGTTATCCGTCTGCTGACTTGCTGCGGAATAAAGTACATCGACACCATGTTGATGAAGAACGGCTGAAAAGTGATGTGCAGATAGCCCAGCAGCGTTGCGATCTGGTTGGACGGCAAGTCGCACTGGTCGATGACCGAGTAGGTGAAGGCCTGCAGCAGCTCCATCAGCGCGAAATAGCCGAGCGGCATCCAGACTTCGGTCGGCTCCCTGCGATATGCCGCATAGGCGGTCGTCCCGAGGCCCGCGCTTGCGAGCACGGCCGATGCCTCACCACTCCAACACATAGATTTAGTCCCCCAGATAAGCCGTCCGCCACGGTACGGCGTTGTTGATGCGAGGCGGGCGGGCCCGCCAGGTTGTTGCTGTCTTTTGGGATGGGCTGCTTCGAGGCACGCACCGATCGTGTTGACGCGGGCGTTCCGCTTCGCCGAGGTGACAATTATCCGCGTTCGAGCGGCATCCTCGACGAGATTGACGTCGTGATCTTCGTCGTTGTCCGCAGCGATGATGATCCATGATCTAAAGCAGCGGCCTCAGCGGCTCGAGCCCGAGCAATAATCGTCCGGCCTTCTCGTAATTCCGCAATGTCGCAAGGACGTGCTGATTCATCGTCAAGATATCGCGGAGGCAGCGATCAAATGGTCCCTTTTGATAGGCTGCAGTGCCGCCGGCTGCCTTGTAGACAAGTTGAACGACATCCACACAAGCGCCGATGACGTGCGTTGGAGCGGTTTGGAAGCGGGCCATCTGTGCGGGCGTGGGCTCCTTGCCGTCAACGAGGCTCTGCCACAGATCCCCCATCGTCGCGAACTGATAGGCCCTCGCTGATGCCAATAACGTCTCTGCGCGTCCCACAGCCTCCTGAATGAAAACATCATCGCGCATCAACTTCGCGGGTTCCAACTGCTTCCCGGTCACATATCGTCGTGCCGGCTTTCGGCCTACCATCTCGATGAGCGCGTCAAGAGCACGACGCGCAATACCGAGAGCAGGCGCCGACATCTTCGCCACGAACATCAGCCGAAACGCGTAAAGCGGACCGCTCCGTTTGACCGGGCTTTCATCTTGAAGGCTGAACGTGTGTTCGGCCGGAACAAACGTATCGGTCAAGCGAATGTCGTTGCTGCCGGTGCCGCGCAGCCCCGTGGTGTACCAGGTGTCGAGTATCTCGCACTGTGACACTCGGACAAGACACTGACGAGTCATCGGAACGCCGTTGTCATTGAGCCTGGGCGCTCCATCTTGCATGACCAGGCAGCCGACCCACACCCATTCACAATGCCGACAGCCGCTGGCGAACGGAAACTGTCCGCTCACACGATAGCCGCCGGCAACCGGAACAGCTTGTCCCGTGGGCGTGGCGGCCGCGGCCGTGCCAACGCCGATGTCCGGATACATCGCGCGTCCGACATCCTCGTCCAGGAATGCGGTGACGTAGCCTCCGTCACAGTTGATCATCGCGCACCAGCCGACCGAACCATCGGCCATGCCCAGTGTCTCGAGGACACGGAATTGCGTCAGCGGATCCAGCTCAGGACCGCCCCATGAGCGGGGCATCGCCATGCCAAAAACCCCGGCGTCCTTCAGTTTTCGCGCGAGCGTCTCCGGCAGGCGGCGTGCTTTCTCGATCTCGTCGGCGGCTTCTCGAATGTCCGACGCCAATGCGATGGCATTGTGCAGGACGGACGGGTCATTTGCGTCGGCCTGGCCCGCGGGCTTTGTCATGTGAATTCCTTATCGGTGCATGTCGTCATCATTCCTGACCGTCAATTAGCGAGACCCGAGACGGCACGGCCCGCCGCTGCGTTGGAGTTCCTCCAGCAGCAGCTTGCCGGCGTTGACGTAGTGCCGCTGATGCACGGCCGCATGCTGACCGGCGACCTGGAGGTCGCGCAGGCGGCGCTGCAACGAAGAGCTGTCATACACGGCGGCGCTGCCGCCAAGCGCGAAGCAGGTATCGGCTGCACGGATGCAGTGCGCCGTCAGCCAGATCGCGCCTTGCGTGGCTTGCGCCTGCAAAGTCGGCGTGTTGAGCGTTTCGGCCAAAGCGTGGTGCCAGTACCTCGCATTCTCTGACTCGAAGAATGCCCGCGCCGCCCGAACGTCCGCTGCGACCCTGCCGAGTTCTCCCTGAAAGGTCTCGGACTTCCGCATCGGGACAGCAGCACGAAGCTGCTGGCGGCCCGTGTTCGCATGCGCCACGATGTCATCAAGGGATGCCTCGGCGATTCCGACTGCAGCGGCAGAATGAAGCATGGGCAGGATCTGATGCAGGCTGCCATAAAGCGGCCCCGGCACGCATGGCGTAATTCTTGAGAGGTCGAAGGTGCTTGTCGACGGCACGACCGCATCCTTGATTGCAACGTGGTGACTGCCGGTTCCCTTGAGGCCGGAGACGTGCCAGGTGTCCTCGATCTGCCAATCTGATGCCGGCAGCATGAAGCCAAATGTCGCCGGTGATGCGCCTTCATCCGCGGTTTGCGGCGTGCCATCCTTCATCATGACGCAGACGCCGATCAGGAAATCTGCATGTTCGCACCCACTCGCGAATGGCCAGCGGCCGCTGACGTGCCAGCCGCCAGCCGTTGGCTCGCCCGTGCCGACGGGTTGGGCGGAGCCGGCCATGATGATGTCGGGGCCATTGCGATAGATGTCGTCGAAAGTCTTGCGCGGCATCAGCGCAGCGAAAAGCGCGGCGCCGCTGCCTATCATGACGGTCCAGCCGAGAGACCCGTCGATGCGAGCGATGGTCGCGATGATGTCGAGCGCGGCCGGAAGATCGAGCTCCAGCCCGCCATGACTGCGCGGCACGAGCATGCGAAAGACGCCGATCGACTTCAGTGTGGCGATGACGTCGGGAACAATGCGACGAGCGGCCTCGAACTCCGCTACCCGCGCTCTGAGCCGGGGAGTGAGGTCGTGAATATCCGAGAGGATATGCTTTGCCGCGTCCTGCATGCGGCGAAACTGCACAGCGCGCATTTCCAACGCGTTTCAAGATCAATGAATAAAACTACGGTCGTAACCTCCGATCGGGAATCGGCCATCATGCATCGGTTCGTGATAATTCGCGAGCGCTCAGGCCTCGATACGATCACGTCGACGTCAACTAGGAGAGGGCCGGCGTTGATCTTGCGGACCCGTCGTCAAGCCACGGGCCTGGCGGTTATTCCGCCGCGGTCGAGGCTGACAGACGCGATGCAGCGAAGTCCGAGGTCCGCTGGACCAAGGTGTCTCGACCACGTCAAAGCAGCCTCACCGGCGTGTTGCCAGGAGTGGAGAAAGCGTGTCGACGATCGTTGAGGTCGCAGCCGTGTCGCTCGCTTCATCGCGTGAATGCTCCGCACCACGAGACGTGTACACGGGCGGAGGCTGTGGCTGGCACGCTGTACCAAAGCCGCGGCACGCTCCGCAGAGACGATGCCCTCGAGACAGCCGGTATCGATCGTCGCAGGTGTATCGAATTCGCGCGCGTCGATCGAGAGCACGGACGGAGTAGCATCCGCTCGGCGCAAATGATGGGAAGCGAGCGCGGCCTGCCGAAAAGTGTGCCCCGCCGTCAATGTCTCGCGCACCAACTATGATTGTCTGCTCGGGCCTGAGGCCGGCGCCGTGACCGCTGTCCCAAAGCCCGCACGCCGCAGCAAGTACCATGCCTCCGAGATAGCCGGTATCGGTCGTCGCAGGTGTATTGAAGTCGCCATGCGCATCGATCCAGAGCACCACGGCGTCGGCAAACGTTCTGGCGACCACTGGAAGCGATGCGAGGCTGGCCGAACCTGTGTTGGCCACCATCACGGGAAGTTTGCCGCTGCCGATGCTCGCCGCGACGGCTTCGCCCAACGCGGCGAGCGTGTGTCGAGCTCCGGGAAGACTGCTGTGCCAATGCCATTCCAGTCTCGGGACAGCTCGACATAGTCGATCAGGCCGTCGACCAGGTGCTGGACGTCGGCGCGGGAAATGCCTTCCACAAAAACGAAGCGCAGAAGACCCCTGCCGAAAGCATTCCTCGAAAACGGACACGGGAAGTTGGTGTCTTCGCTCAACCTCGATTCGATATCGTGAAGAACGTCACGATGCCACCCTCTTCCGGATTCGCGGATTGAGTGCTGACTTATCAGCCGCAAACAGCTCTGGGTGCCATTGGGCATACCTGGAATTCTCCCGGACGTTATTTGTTGGGAGGCAACGTAGGGGGGCACATTCAGTGATTGAAGTTACAATCAGATGCAATTTTTTCGAACTGTGTTGGCGGACTGCCCACACTTGTAGGTTGCTCGAATGGCGAAGCACATGGGACTAAAAACAAACGAGGTGATGCACGCGATCCGAGCGAGGGTGGCAAGCCGCGCGTTTGCGGCAGGTGATCAACTCCCGTCGATCCGAACCATGGCGGCTACGCTGCAGGTTTCGCCATCGACAGTCGTGGAGGCTTATGATCGATTGGCAGCCGAGGGGTTGGTGCGGGCCCGTCGCGGCTCCGGCTTCTACGTTGCGAGTTCCGCACTGCCGCCGCTTGCTCTTGCGGAGGACGATCCAAAGCGCGATCGGACGGTCGACCCTTTCTGGGTATCGCGTCAGTCGCTCGATGCGAGTTCCAGCGTCCTCAAACCGGGCTGCGGTTGGCTTCCCGCCGATTGGATGCCTGGCGACGCTCTTCGTCGCGCGTTCCGCTCGCTCGCGCGCTCGAATGAAAGCGTGCTGACCGATTATGGCGGCACACGGGGCTCGCCTGGCCTGCGCCGGCTCTTGTCGACACGCTTTGCGGAGGATGGAGTTAATCTGTCACCGGACCAGCTCCTGCTGACAGGCTCGGGCACGCAGGCAATCGACCTCATTTGTCGATTCCTTCTTCGCCCCGGCGATACCGTGCTCGTGGACGATCCCTGTTATTTCAACTTTCGGGCGCTGCTGCGCGTCCACAAGGCCAATGTGGTTGGCGTGCCGTATACGAGTACGGGGCCTGACGTTGCATGCTTCGAGGCTGCCCTCGCGGCCGAGAAGCCACGGCTCTATATTACGAACTCGGCTCTCCACAACCCGACCGGGGCAACCCTATCGCCGCAGATCGCCTATCAGGTGCTCAAGGCAGCCGCCATGAACGATCTCGTTATCGTCGAAGACGACATCTTCGCCGACTTCGAGCCTGAACCATCGCCGCGGCTTGCTGCTCTGGATGGTCTCAATCGGGTGATCCGGATCGGAAGCTTTTCCAAGACGCTGTCGGCGTCCGCGCGCTGCGGCTACATCGCCGCACGCCGCGACTGGATCGATGAGCTCATAGACCTCCAAGTTGCCATCAATTTTGGCGGACCAAGTCCCGTCGCGGCGGAATTGGTCACTCATGTTCTGTCCCGCGGCCACTATCGCAAGCACATGGAAGATATCCGGTTGCGGCTTGTGCGTGCGCGTCGAGAGGTTGCGGGCAAGCTGGCGGATCTCGGGCTCGAACTCTGGCTGACGCCGCGCGGCGGGCTCTACCTCTGGTGCCGCTTGCCATATGGATTGAAGGCGGCAGACGTTGCACGAGCGGCACTTGAGGAGGACATCCTGCTTGCGCCCGGCAATGTCTTCAGCGTTTCGGAAACCGCCTCGGAATTTCTTCGCTTCAATGTCGCACAGTCCAGACATCCCCGCATCTGGCAGGTGATGCGTCGTGTCGTCGGGCCTCCCGGATGAGGATTTCTTGCCGAGTGCGCAGCCGCTTCCCGCCCAAATCGCGATGACGGCGGCATCAAGCGAAGCGCTTCGCGCCGGCGACGCAGAGCACCACGAGGGCTGTGGAAACGATCATTGTCCAGGCAATCGGCTCATTGAGGAACACGGCGGCGAGGATCAGTCCGAAGAACGGCTGCAGAAGCTGCAATTGGCCGACGCCGGCTATGCCGCCCAGAGCCAGGCCTCGATACCAGAAGACGAAGCCGATCATCATGCTGAAGACCGAAACGTAGGCAAGGCTGATCCAGGCGGGAGTTGCGATGCCGACCCAGCTATGCGGCAACGTGAACATGGCGATCGCGGCCATCATCGGAAGAGCGAGCAGCAACGCCCAGGAAATGACCTGCCAGCCGCCAAGGCGCCGCGAAAGTGTTGCGCCTTCGGCGTAGCCCAAGCCGCAGAGCAGAATGGCGGCCAGCATGAGAAGATCGCCCACCAGCGATCCTCCGCCGCCCCTTTGGAGCGCGAAAGCAGCGACCGTTGTCGCACCAAGACAGGAAAACAGCCAAAAGGCCGGCTTTGGCCGCTCGCCGCCTCGGATCACGCCAAAGCTCGCCGTCGCAAGCGGCAGAAGCCCGATGAAGACGATGGAGTGCGCGGCGGTAATATGCTGGAGCGCGAGAGCGGTGAGGAGCGGAAACCCCACGACGACACCGGCCGCCACAATGACGAGCGACAAAAGATCGTTGCGCAGCGGACGAGTCTGGCGCAACCCGAGGAGAAAGGTCGCGCCAAGCAGGGCCGCAATGACCGCGCGTGCAGACGTGAGAAACATCGGGGAGAAGTCGGCAACGGCGACGCGCGTGGCGGGCAGCGAGCCGCTGAAGATGATGACGCCGAGAAGTCCGCTTCCCCAGCCTGCAGTCGTTCGTTCCATGGTCCCTCGGGTCCCTCGCTCTTGTGAGGGATCAGGTTAGCCTGGAGGTGGCTGGCCATGACAGGCACGGAACCATACAGTTTGAACAATCTGTATGCCTGACAAATACCATACACTTATCTATAGGCGCTTCCCGCGAACCGCAGGGACCAAGCCGGGTTCAGGTACCAGGTTGGGGCGTCTTGCCCTCGTTGCGCAGCGCGTGATCAGTCGTTCGGGGGCGCCTCTTCAGGTGGGACGTGACCGACGAAGGTGCGGCGTTCCATGAACGGCGCCACCATGATCCATCGCGTCATTGCGAGGAGCAACGCGACGAAGCAATCCAAAATCTTGATGCGGAGACAACCTGGAGTGCTTCGCGGAGCCTGTCATCGGGCGCGCATTCGCGCGGCCCGGTGGCTCGCAATGACGCGGAAAACCGACGCATACACGCCATGCGCAAATTGCCCGTCGTGCTGAATTGACGCAAACTTTCCTGTTGCGCCGTCGGGCAAATCAAAACCATGCTCCCGTGCATCCCGCCTCCACAAGAGGGGCGTTTCGCGATCGTCACGAACGTTGGAAGCGGGATGCGATGGACGCGATGTGTTGCGAGACGAGCAACATATCGCGGACGGTGAAATCGTGTGGTCCTGGCGCCCCTAGGCTGGCGCTAAGTCAGTCAAACGATTGACTGGCGACGGTGGCAACAAAGCCTGGTCACCGGGGAGAGCACGTATAAGCCGTAAAACCATCGCGCAGGGAAGGCCGGTTGTTCGGCTCGTACCTGTGGTTCTGCCGCGTGCTTTTTTGCTGCACGCGGACCATGGGTGCGAACGGCACCCGGCCTTCCCTGCGCCCTCTGTTCTCTAATGAGGGTGATCCGATTGCAAAACTCGGACGCAACGCGCCGCGAGAACGCGAAGTTGCGTCTGCGGGAGTGCGTAGGGTGGGCAAAGCGACTTGTCCGGCGTAGCTCGAAGAGCGAAGACGGTAGCGTGCCCACCGTCGAGCCACGACCGGGAGCGATGGTGGGCTACGGCGCTATACGCGTTTGCCCACCCTACGCACCTTCGACGAGGCTACGAATTCATGGAGCGCCGCAGCTTCAGGGAAGGCGGCAAGCCGGGCGATGACGAGGGAGAGCGTGGCTGTTTGAAAATCGAATTGGACCGAACGGAGCGACAACTCTCTCTTTGTCGTCCCGGGCAAGCGAAGCGCGACCCCGGGACCCATAACCACAGGAAGATATTGTTGGGCGTGCCGGCAGCCCCGGCGTGCTTGAGCAACGCGACCCTGTGGTTATTGGTCTCGGCGTTACGCGGAGACGACGGAGAGATCGCGTGCGAGCAAGTCCGGGTCACCCCGTTATGCACGCGCGCGCAAATCTCCCGCCGCTCCGACGCTAACCCGCAGCCGCGTTCATCTCGCGCGGCGGGACGTTACGGGCCGCTTCGTCTTGTCCTATCTCCTCGGGCAGACCAGCGAAGCGGCGCAGCGCCTTGGCCATTGTCACGCGGCCGTTCACGCCGGTTATCACCACATCGACCATCGTGAAGGACGAATGGAAATGACCGTGCGCTTTGAGCTGCTCGACCGGCACGCCGGCGGCGGCAAGCGCATCGCCATAGGCGATGCCCTCGTCGCGCAGCGGATCGAACTCGCAGGTCACGATGTAAGCCGGCGGCAAGCCCGCAAGCTTGCCGCGGATCGGCGAGGCGCGCGGATCGGTGCGGTCGGCCGGCGAGCAATAGATGTCCCAGAACCAGTACATCAGCGAACGCGTCAGGAAATAGCCTGTCGCATTGTCGTTGTACGAGGGACGATCGAAGGTGCAGTCGGTGACCGGGCACACGAGAAGCTGGCCCGCGATCTCCGGCCCGCCGCGATCGCGCGCGAGCTGGCAGGTGACGGCCGCGACGTTGCCGCCGGCACTCCAGCCAGCGACCAGCAACGGTCCGGCCCTGCCGCCAAGCTCGGCAGCGTGATCGGCGACCCAGCGCGTCGCCGCATAACCATCCTCTGCTGCCGTCGGGAAGCGATGCTCGGGCGCGTGGCGATAGCCGACGCTGACGACGATCATGCCTGTGCGCCGGCACATGTCGCGGCAGAACGGATCATCGGACTGTTCGTCGCCGAGCACCCAGCCGCCGCCGTGGAAATAGACCACGATCGGATGCGGTCCCGGCGTCGTGGGCCGATAAAGCCGATACGGCAGCGGGCCGTCATTGCCCGGCAGCGTGCCGTCGACGACCTCGCCGACCGGGCGCCCGGCGGGACGCTGTGCGTTGAACTGTGCGATGAAATCGCGCGCGCCCTGGGCGCCGAACGACTCCAGCGGCGGCAGCTTCATGTCCGCCAGCATGTTCAGCACCAGCCGCACATCCGGCTGCAGCCGTACGATCTCGCCGTCATTGCATTGCGCGGCGCCATTCGCTCCCGTGAGCCTGAAGCCGAGCATGCCCTGGTCGACGATCTCGTTGCAGATGCTGCGGTAGGGGCCGACTCCGCCAGTATAAGGCATCACGCCCTGCGGCTTGCCGGGCACATTGGCGCCCGTGTACCAGGTGTTGGCGAGCCGGTGCAGCGTCAGCGTCGCACAGTCCGCCATGTGGCGTTGCCAGCCGTCCTGCGCCGTCTCGGTTGCTTCCATCGCGGTGAAGCCGGCCTCGCGCAGCGCGCTCAGGCGATCGACCACCCAGTCGACATGCTGCTCGATCGACACCGCCATGTTCGACAGCACCGATGGGCTGCCCGGACCTGTGATCAGGAACAGGTTGGGGAAGCCCGCAACCGTGAGTCCAAGATAGGTCTGCGGCCCGTGGGCCCAGACGTCGGCGATCGATTTGCCGCCGCGCCCCTTGATCGGATGGATCGCGGTGATCGCGCCGGTCATCGCGTCGAAACCGGTGGCGAACACGATGACGTCGACGTCGAACGTGCGCTTGCTGGTCTTGATGGCGGTCGCGGTGATCGCCGAGATCGGCTCCTGCCGCAGATTCACCAGCGTGACGTTGGGGCGATTGTAGGTGGCGTAATAATTGGTGTCGAGGCAGGGACGCTTGGCGCCGAACGGATGATCATGCGGGCTGAGGGCCGCCGCGGTCTCGGGGTCCTTGACGATGCCGCGGATCTTCTCGCGGATCATGTCGGCAAGCAGCGCATTGCCGTCGGCGTCGACACCCTGGTCGGCCCAGAGCTGAGTCAGGATGTAGACGAGATCGCCTGCGGCCCACGCCTTCTCGAAGCGCTCGCGGCGTTCGTCCTCACTGAGCTGCCAGCTCACGGCTGTCTGTTGCGGCCATGGCACGCCCGCAAGCGACCAGCGTGCCTGCTCGCGATAGGCGGCGCGGTCGCTGTTCAGCAAGCTTGCACGGTCTTGCGGTGCAGGACCGTTATGGGCGGGCAGGGCGAAGTTCGGTGTGCGCTGGAACACGGTGAGCTGCGACGCCTGCTCGGCGATGACGGGGATCGACTGGATGGCGGACGACCCCGTGCCGATGACGGCGACGCGCTTGCCGGCGAGCTTGACCTCGTCATGCGGCCAGCGGCTGGTGAAATAGATATCGCCCTTGAAGTCCTTGACGCCTTCGATCTCCGGCGGCTTCGGCGCGGAGAGACAGCCGGTCGCCATGATGTAGAAGCGGCAGGAGACGGGCGCGCCGTTGTCGGTCGAGAGCTCCCAGCGTGCCGTCTTGTCGTCCCACGTCGCGGAGGTGACTTTGGTGCCGAAGCGGATGTCGCGCCTGAGATCGTAGCGGTCGGCGACGAAGCCGAGATAGCGCAGGATCTCGGGCTGGGTTGCGTATTTCTCGGACCATGTCCACGCGCTCTCCAGCTCCGGATCGAATGTGTAGCTGTAGTCGATGGTCTGGATGTCGCAGCGCGCGCCGGGATAGCGGTTCCAGTACCAGGTGCCGCCGACGTCGTTGGCCGTATCCAACGCGACCGCCGTGAGACCGGCCTTGCGCAAACGATGGAGAAGATAAAGGCCGGCAAATCCGGCGCCGACGACCGCGACTTCAACCTGTTGCGCGCTGCCGTTCGTCGTCTCAGAGGCACGCGTCGCAACCATCTCGTCAGACATGGCATTCCTCCCGTGCAATTTTTATTTTGTCGGAGGCTAGCGCCGTGTCCCGGGTTTGTCATCAGGACAAATTCAATCTTCGGTCGTTTCTGCTTTGCACGCGGCCGGTTCCTCGGTAGCTACTTGACACAAGATGGGAGCAAGGCGCTTGTTCTGACAAACGAATTGAGCCAGCTGTGAGTTGAACCGATGTCGACGTCACTCTTCGATCTCTCCGGCCGCACTGCTCTGGTGACGGGCTCCTCGCGCGGTCTCGGCCGCGCCATTGCCGAGGGCATGGCAAAAGCCGGCGCGCGGCTCATCATCAATGGGGTCAATTCTGCGCGCGTCGACGCTGCCGTCGCGGAGTTTCGTGCCGCCGGGCATCAGGCCGATGGCGTGGCGTTCGACGTCACCGACGAAGCGGCGGTCGTCAGAGCGTTCGAAGGTTTCGACGCTGCCGGGATTGCGATTGATATTCTCGTCAACAATGCCGGTATCCAGCACCGCAAGCCGCTGCTGGAATTCACGTCGGCGGAGTGGCGCAAGGTCATCGAGACCAATCTCACCAGTGCCTTTGTCATCGGGCGCGAGGCCGCGAAACGGATGTTGCCGCGCAAGCGCGGCAAGATCATCAATATCGGTTCGCTGGGAAGCGAACTCGCGCGTCCGACCATCGCGCCGTATACGACGGCCAAGGGCGGCATCCGGAATCTGACGCGTGCGATGGCGGTGGAGTGGGCGCCTCACGGCATCCAGGCCAATGCGATCGGGCCCGGCTACATGCTGACTGACCTGAACCAGGCGCTGGTCGACAATCCCGACTTCAACACCTGGCTGATGTCGCGGGTTCCTTCAAAACGCTGGGGGCGTCCGGACGAGCTGATCGGTGCCGCGATTTTCCTGGCCTCCGAGGCATCGACTTACGTCAACGGCCAGATCATCTATGTCGACGGCGGCATGCTCGCCGCGATGTGACGGTTCGAAGGGAATAACGGGAGAGAACAGTCCATGCGTGCCGTCGTAATTCATGCGCCGAAGGATCTGCGGATCGATAATTTTCCCGACGCCGTGCCGCGGCCGGGCGAGGTGCGCGTCAAGATCGCCAATGGCGGCATCTGCGGTTCCGATCTGCATTATTATCACCATGGCGGCTTCGGCACGGTGCGCATCCAGCAGCCCATGGCGCTGGGGCACGAGATCGCAGGCCTCGTTGCCGCGGTTGGCGAAGGTGTCGCGGGTCTGCGCCGAGGGGACACGCGTCGCCGTCAATCCGAGCCTGCCTTGCGGTGTCTGCTCCTATTGCCGCGAGGGGATGCGCAACCAGTGTCTCGACATGCGCTTCATGGGCAGCGCGATGCGCAATCCTCATGTGCAGGGCGGCTTTCGTGAGTATGTGACGGTGGATGCCTCGCAGGTGTTTCCGATCGCGCAGTCCTTGTCGCTCGCGGAAGCCGCGATGGCCGAGCCGCTGTCCGTCTGTCTCCACGCCGCGCATCAGGCAGGACCGCTGTTGGGCAAGCGGGTGCTGGTGACCGGATGCGGGCCGATCGGTGCCCTGATGGTTCTGGTTGCGCGTTATGGCGGTGCCGCCGAGATCGTCGTGACAGACGTCGCGGATGCGCCGCTTGCGGTGGCGCGGAAGCTCGGCGCAAGCCGGGCGATCAACGTCGCCGCGGATAGCGCGGCGCTCGACCCATGGCGCGCCGGCAAAGGCACGTTCGATGTGCTGTTCGAGGCCTCCGGCAACCAGGCGGCGCTGCGCGCTGCGCTTGACGTGCTGCGGCCCGGCGGGATCATCGTGCAGCTCGGGCTCGGCGGCGAGATGACGTTGCCGCTGAACACGGTGGTCGCCAAGGAGCTGCAGATCCGCGGGACATTCCGCTTCGATCGCGAGTTCGAGCTCGCGTTACGCCTGATGGGTGAGGGACTGCTGGACGTCAGGCCGCTGATCTCGGCCTCGCTGCCGTTCGACAGCGCGGTCGAAGCATTCGAGCTCGCGAGCGACCGTTCGAAATCAATGAAAGTCCAGCTCACCTTTTGAAGAAAGCAAGCGTCGAGGAAACGGTCACCAGATGAGAGTTGCCTGCATCGGCGAATGCATGGTCGAGTTCGCGCAAAGCCATGACGGCCTGTTCCGGCGCGGCTTCGGCGGCGATACGCTCAACACTGCGCTGTATCTGGCGCGTCTCGGTGTCGACGTATCCTACGTCACCGCGCTCGGCGACGACCTGCTCAGCGAAGCCATGCTTGCGGCCTGGCGCGCGGAGGGCATCAAGACGGACGAGGTGCTCCGTCTGCCGGGCCGGGTTCCCGGCCTCTATATGATCGAGCGCGATGCGCACGGCGAACGCAGCTTTCTGTACTGGCGTGACCGCGCGCCGGCGCGGGAATTGTTCGATCGCGCCGATGATGCTGCGCTGGAGCGGCTCTCCCGTTTCGACTGGCTCTATTTCTCCGGCATCAGTCTGTCCCTCTATGGCGAGGCCGGCCGGGCCCGGCTGCGCGAATTGCTGGCTGCGGCTCGCAAACGGGGAGGGCACGTTGCCTTCGACGGCAATTATCGTCCGCGCGGCTGGAGCGATGTGCAAGCCGCGCGAGGCGCGTTCAACGACATCCTGCCGCTGGTCGATCTCGCGCTGCCGACGCTGGAGGACGAGCAGGCGCTCTTCGGCGATGCCGATGCGCCGGCAGTTCTCGCGCGGCTCAAGGCGGCGGGCATCAGGGAGATCGTGGTCAAGCGCGGCGCGCAGGGCTGCCTGATCGAAGCCGAAGGCGCGGCGTTCGACGTTCCCCCACCGAAGGTGGTCCAACCGGTCGATACGACCGCGGCAGGCGATTCCTTCAACGCAGGCTATGTTGCGGCTCGCATCGATGGCGCTTCGCCGCATGATGCGGCGGGCGCGGGCCATCGGCTGGCTGCTGCGGTGATCATGTCACCGGGCGCAGTCATTCCGCGAGAAGCGATGCCGCCTGAGAGACCAAGAATGAGAGGACAATCATGAGCAACCCCAAGGCTCGCGCGCGACTGACGGAATTGTTCGCGTTGGCACCGGTGATTCCGGTCATCACCATCGAAGATGCGGCGCAAGCGGCGCCGCTGGCGCGCGCGCTCGTCGCCGGCGGTCTGCCGGTGATCGAAATCACCTTGCGAACGGACGCAGCCATCGAAGCCGCTCGCGCGATCATCGCCGAGGTGCCGGATGCCGTTGTCGGAATCGGAACCGTGCTGACTCCTGCGGATCTCGAACGTGCTGCCAAGCTCGGCGCCGCCTTCGCCATCAGTCCGGGCATGTCGAGCGAGCTGCTGGATGCTGCCGCCGCCGGCGATCTGCCGTTCGCGCCCGGCATTCAGACGCCATCCGATGTGATCGCCTGCGTCACGCGCGGCTACGACCTCGTGAAGTTCTTTCCAGCCGTTCCGGCGGGCGGCCTCGCAGCACTTAATGCGCTGAGCGGGCCGTTCCCGTCGGTGCGCTATTGTCCGACCGGCGGCATCGGCGAAGCCAATGTCGCGCAATGGCTCGCGCATCCAAAGGTCGTCGCCGTCGGCGGCTCGTGGATCGCGCCAGCCTCCGATATCAAGGCAGGTGCATGGTCAGCCATCGAGCAGCGCGCCCGCGCCGCGGCCGGATTGTGGCAGCGCAAGGCCTAATCGTCCTTGCTTGCGAGCGCTGCCCGGGCGTCCTTCAGTCCGGATTGAAGCGCCTGCAGTTGATCGGCCGCGAACGCCTTGATGGTCTCGTTGTCGGGGGCGCTCAGATAGCGCTGCAGCAACTGCACCGCGGATTGATGTGCCGCAACCTGCGCTTCATCGAATTCGCGCGCGCTGCCGGGTTCCGTCGCGCTGTCCAATCCAGCCAGGCGATCGGCACTTCGCGCCGCGGACTTGCCGGCTGGCTGGACCTCGGTACCCGTCTTGCGCTGCAGCTCAATCAACGCCTTGTCTCGTTGCGTCGCGGCATCGGCCTTGCTGACTGCGGAAATTCTCAGTTCCTCGCTGCCGCTGCGATCGGCCGCCTCGATCGCGTTCTGCTGAAAAAGGTCGAATTGATAGAGGCCCGCAATCACGTCTGGCCCGGCGGGTGCGCGCACGCTCGCGTCACCGGCATCGTCGGCAAGGACAGCATGGCCGGCGAGCAGCAAAATGATGGCAAGGAATACGCGCATGCCACACTAACGGAATGCCGCGCATCCGGTTCCCGCAACGTTAAGGATGCGTAAGGTGCGGTTGATCACGTATCTGCTGTTCCCATCTTTGTATCATGAAACAGTCAGACATTCTGCGCGACCGCGCAGACAATTGCCGGCTCCTTGCGGAGCAAGCGACCGGCAAGCCGGCGTTCAGGCGATACGCACGCATGGCGCAGGCTTGGCGGGCACTTGCCACAGAGCAGGATTGGCTCGACGGCGAAGTCTCTCCACTCGCGGTCGATTGAAGCTTGTCGATTGAGGCTTCGTTGATTGAGGCTTCGTTGATTGAGGCTTGGAGGTTTCACGATGGAAGCACGCCACGTTCTAATCGCTCTGCTCATCGCTTTCGGCGTCGCCGCCTCGGCTGCGGCGTGGACCACGGCAACTCATGTGCATGCGATGAACTCGTCGGTCGGCCAGCCCGCCGGCCATGCGAATATGGATCGGATCAACCGGACGAAGGTCTAGCAGCGGTGGCGGCGTCGGTCCTTGCCGATATAGGTGCCCGAGGTTGGATCGTAGGATCGGGTGCGCGCGCATGGGGCCGGATGCAGCGATGGTCCGAACACGACTTGCGACGGATAAGGCTCAACAGAGCGCTGCGGGTTGCTGCCGATCAGGCCCGCCGCGCCGATCCATGCGGTTGAGGGAGCTGCCGCAAAATTGCCCGGGAATGAGCCATTGCTGCGGAAGTCACGGTCGTCGTCGCGTCCGTCGAAAGACCATGGGCTGGTGTTGCCGTAGCGCAAGACGACGCCGCTCTGCGCGTGTGCTGGCACCGAGAGCGAAGTCGCCAGGATGGTGACGACAATTGTCGTGATTCTGAGTGTCATGGCCGGATCGTTCCCCAATCGCCTTTCCAGCCCGGAAAGCTGTCCGCGCCGGAACTGCAGATAAAGCCCGTCGCTGCGGCTCGCCAGGGTCGCGCCCTTGACATTGGGCAGCGCGACCAGCAGCTCGTCGCCGGGGCGGCCGCGGACATAGAGCAAGTGGCACGCCGAGCGCCTGCGAGGCCTGATCCGGCGTCATGCCGAAGGTCAGCGGGATGTTCGGCGGCGTCAGTTGCTGTGCCTTGCCGGCATCGACGCCAGGCAGGCCAGGCAACAGTGCGCAGCCATCCGAGCTTTCGCATCGCTGCGCATGCGCATTACTCCACCGCCACCAGCGTGCCGCCCGGCGTCCAGCCGCCGCCGAGCGCCTGGAACAGGCTGCTCGCCGCCAGCAGCTTGTTCAGCCGAACCTGCACCAAGTTGTTCTCCGCGGTGAACAGCGTCTGTTCGGTCTGCAGCACGGTGATGAGATTGACCGTGCCGCCGCTCAACTGCTTTTCCGCGACATCAAACGCCTGGCGCGAGGCGGCGACGACGTCGTTCTGCAGCCGCTCCTGCAGGGTGAACTTCTGCAGCGCGATCAGCGCCTTTTCGACGTCGGCGAAGGCGGACAGCACGGCCTTGCGATAGGCCTGCAGGTTCTGCAGCTGCACGCCCTTGGCCTGCTTCAACTGGCTCTCCAGCAGGAAGCCGTCGAAGATCGGCTGGGTCAGGCTGGCGGTGAGGGTGTAGAACCACGCGCCCGGCGTGAACAGCGAGGCCAGCGCCGCGCTCTGGAAGCCGGTGGTGCCGGTCAGCTGAATCTGCGGAAAGAACGCCGCGCGCGCAGCTTCGACGCTGAAATTGGATGACGGCGAGCTGCGCCTCGGCCTGCCGAATGTCCGGCCGCTGATAGAGCAGTTCCGACGGCAGGCCCGGCGTGACCCGCGGCACCACGATCTGGCGCGTCGAGCCGCCATGCACGGTGAAATTCGCCGGCGCGCGCGCGACCAGCACCGCCAGCGCGGCGATGTTCTGTCCGACCGTGACTTCGAGCGGCGGGATCGCGGCGCGCTGGGTCGCGACCAGCGCCTCCTGCTGCGACACGTCGAGCTGCGAGGCCGTGCCGCCGTTGAACTGCTTCTTGATCAGGGCGAGGATCCGATCGGCGGCCTGCGAGATTCTGGCGGGTGACGCGAAGCTGGTCCTGCGCGGCCAGCACCTGGAAATAGGTGTTGGCGACGGTGACGATCGTCGTCAGCGTCACCACCTCGCGGTTATAGCGCGCGACGGTCGCATTCTCTTCCGCCGCGTAGAGCGTGGCGCGATTCTTGCCCCAGAAATCGACCATGTAGCTCGCGGTCAGGCCGGCGTGAACTGCGAGAAGGTCGAGCCGCCGCTGCCCCGAAACCGCCGCCGTTGAGGCCAGTGCTGCCGCTTGCGATCCGAAATGCTGACGCTCGGCGCTGGCATTGCCGGTCAGCGTCGGCAGCAGCGGCGCGCCGGAGACGCCGACCTGCGCGTCGGCCTGAACGATCTGGGCGATCGCGACCGCGATGTCGAGATTGTGGATCTGCGCCGCGTCCATCAGCGAGGTCAGCTCGCGGGACCGGAAGCCACGCCACCAATCCAGCGCGGGAACGGCCGCGTCGGCGTTGCCCTTCGGCGCCGCGCGATAGGTCGCGGACATGTCGAGATTGAGCTCGGGCCGTTCGGTTCCGAGGATGCAGCCGGATAACGCCGGGCTCATTGCGAGAGCCACGAGCGCCGAACCGAACTTGCCGGCGTACCGGTTGCCCAGCGGAGCACCGCGCCGAATTCGTCGCAGAACAGATTGTGATCCGATGCGCCGCATCTATTCGCCCGGTTGCAGTGAAGGCCCGGGCGTATGAGGTGCCGCGCCGCCCCTAAGACGTTGGCTCCATAGGCGAAACCTGTCCAGATACAAATAGATCACAGGTGTGGAATAAAGCGTCAGCATCTGGCTCAGGATCAGTCCGCCGACGATCGCGATGCCGAGCGGCTGGCGCAACTCGCCGCCGTCGCCGATGCCGATCGCCAGCGGAACCGCGCCGAGCATCGCGGCCATGGTCGTCATCATGATCGGGCGGAAGCGGAGCAGGCAGGCTTCGCGAATCGCGTCGAGCGGACTCAGTCCGCGCTTGCGCTCCGCCTCGAGCGCGAAGTCGATCATCATGATTGCGTTCTTCTTGACGATCCCGATCAGCAGGATGACGCCGATCAGCGCCATGATGCTGAATTCGGTCTTGAACGCCATCAGCGCCAGCAGCGCGCCGACGCCGGCGGACGGCAGCGTCGACAGGATCGTCAGCGGATGAATGTAGCTCTCGTAGAGCACGCCGAGCACGATGTAGATCGTGACCAGGGCCGCGAGAATCAGGAACGGCTGGTTCGACGAGCGAGTCCTGGAATGCCTTCGCCGTGCCCTGGAAGGTGCCGCGGATCGTTGCGGGCACGCCGAGCCTGTTCATGGTGGCTTCGATGGTGGCGACCGCCGCGCTCAGCGAGACGTTCGGCGGCAGGTTGAACGAGATGGTGTTGGCGACGAGCAGGCCCTGATGATTGACCGCGAGCGGCGTTGCGCCCTGGCTGAAATGCGCGACTGCCGACAGCGGGATCATGGTCTCCTGCCTGGTGCTGACGGCCGAGCCGGTCGAGGCGACGCCCTTGCCGGTCGCGCCGATCGAGTTGGTCGCGAGGTTGCGGGCGGCCTGCGCGTTGGCGGAAGTGGCCGCCGTCGATTTTCCCGTAGACACCACCGTGCCCGCGACCGCGTTGGTCGCCTGCGAGCCGCCGACCGAGCCGCCGGAGGTGGAGACATAGACGTCCTTCAGCGTCTCCGGATTCTGCCAGTAGCGCGGCGCGACCTCCATGATGACGTGGTATTGGTTGCGCGCGACATAGATGGTCGACACCTGGCGCTGACCGAACGCGTCGTAGAGCGTGTTGTCGATCTGGCTGACGGTGATCGCCGAGTCGCGCGGCGGCGTCGCGGTCGATCATGACGTTGGATTCCAGGCCCTTGTTCTGCTGGTCGCTGTTGACGTCGGTGAGGTTCGGCTCGCGTTGAAGCGCGGCGGCGATCTTCGGCGACCATTCGTTGAGCTCTTCCAGCGACGCGCCCTGCAGGGTGTACTGATATTGCGCATTGCTGGCGCGGCCGCCGACGCGGATGTCCTGCACCGACTGGAGGAACAGGGTCGCTCCCGGGACCACGGCCATCGCACGCCGCAGCCGCGCGATGACTCCGTCGGCGCTGATCTTGCGCTCGCTCAACGGCTGGAGCGAGACGAACATGAAGCCGGAATTGGTCTGGCCGCCGCCGGTGAAGCCGACCACGGTTTCGACCGCGGGGTCGTTCTTGATGATGGTGACGAACTGCGCGAGCTTCTGCTGCATCAACTGAAACGAGATGCTCTGGTCGGCCTGGATGATGCCGACGATGCGGCCGGTGTCCTGCTGCGGGAAGAAGCCCTTCGGGACGATGCCATACAGGTAGAAATTGAGGCCGAGCACGGCGGCCAGGATCACCATCACGAAACGAGGATGGTCCAGCGCGCTCGTCAGCGTCCGGCGATAGAAGTTCAGCATCGCTTCGAAGAAGCGTTCGCTCGCCCGATAGAGCCGGCCGTGTTCACCGGTTTCGCGGCGCAGCAGCACGGCGCACATCATCGGCGTGGTCGCCAGCGAAATCGCGAGCGAGATCAGGATCGAGATCGAGATCATCATCGCGAATTCGCGGAACAGGCGGCCGATGATGCCGCCCATCAGCAGGATCGGGATGAAGACCGCGATCAGCGAGATGCTCATCGAGAGCACGGTGAAGCCGACCTCGTTGGCGCCCTTGAGTGCCGCCTCGAGCGGCGACGCGCCTTCCTCGATGTAGCGGGTGACGTTTTCGAGCACGACGATGGCGTCGTCGACGACGAAGCCGGTCGCGACCGTGAGCGCCATCAGCGACAGATTGTCGAGGCTGTAGCCGAGCAGGTACATCGCGCCGAAGGTTGCGACCAGCGAGACCGAGACCGCGACGACCGGGATAAGGGTCGCCCGCAGGTTCCGTAAGAAGGCGAAGACGACGATGATCACCAGCAGGATGGCGAGGATCAGGGTTCGTTCGACATCGCGCAGCGAGGTGCGGATCGTCGTCGAGCGATCGACGGCCATTCCGACATCGATGGCGGGCGAGATCGATGCTCTGAGTTGCGGCAGCAGCTCCCTGACGCGATCGACGGTGCTGATGATATTCGCGCCGGGCTGGCGGTAGAGAATGATCAGGACGGCGGGCTTGCCGTTGGCAAGGCCCGAGTTCCGCAAATTCTCGACGCCGTCGACGACCTCGCCGACGTCGGAGAGATGCACCGGCGCGCCATTCCGATAGGCGACGATCAGCGATTTATAATCGTCGGCCTTGTTGGCCTGGTCGTTGGCATAGATCTGATAGCGCTGGTCGCCGACATCGATGCCGCCCTTGGGACTGTGCGCATTGGCGCTTGCGAGTGCGGCGCGGACGTCTTCGAGGCCGATGCCGTATTTGTAGAGCGCCTGCGGGATCAGCTCGACGCGGACCGCCGGCAGGGAACTGCCGCCGACCACCACCTCGCCGATGCCTTCGACCTGCGACAGCTTCTGTGCGAGCACGGTCGAGGCCGCGTCATAGAGGTCGCCGCGGGTTGCGGTGTCCGATGTCAGGGTCAGGATCAGGATCGGCGCGTCGGCCGGATTGACCTTGCGATAGGTCGGATTGCTGCGCAGGCTGGTCGGCAAATCGGCGCGCGCCGCGTTGATCGCGGCCTGCACGTCGCGCGCCGCGCCGTTGATGTCGCGGTTCAACCCAAACTGCAGCGTGATGCGCGTGGTTCCGACCGAGCTGGATGACGTCATCTCGGTGACATCGGCGATCTGTCCGAGATGCCGCTCGAGCGGGCTTGCGACGGTCGTGGCGACATCTTCCGGGCTCGCGCCGGGCAATGTCGCCTGGACTGAGATCGTCGGAAAATCGACTTGCGGCAGCGGCGAGACCGGCAGCTTGAAAAACGCCACCGCACCCGCGGCCGCGAGCCCGAAGGTCAAGAGCGTGGTGGCGACGGGGCGGCGGATGAAGGGTGTTGACGGGCCCATGTCAGTGCGACTCGCTTGGCTGGCCCGCGCCGGCGGGCCGTCCCGTCAGGCGAATGGCGATGCGGTCGAACCACAGATAGATCACAGGCGTCGTGAACAGCGTCAGCAACTGGCTGACCAGGAGGCCGCCGACAATGGAGATCCCGAGCGGGTGGCGCAATTCGGAGCCCGCGCCGGTGCCGAGCATCAAAGGCAGCGCGCCGAGCACGGCGGCCATCGTCGTCATGATGATTGGCCGGAAGCGCAACAGGCAGGCCTGATAGATCGCTTCGCGCGGCGACTTGCCTTCGTTGCGCTCGGCATCGAGGGCGAAGTCGATCATCATGATCGCGTTCTTCTTGACGATGCCGATCAGCAGGATGATGCCGATGATCGCCACGATGGTCAGATCCTGGCCGGCACCCATCAGCGCCAGCAGCGCGCCGATGCCGGCCGAGGGCAGCGTCGACAGGATCGTGATGGGATGGATGAAGCTCTCATAGAGCACGCCCAGCACGATATAGACGGTGACGATCGCGGCCAGGATCAGGAAGAGCTGGTTCGAGAGCGAGGATTCGAAGGCAAGCGCCGCGCCCTGGAAGCTGGTGATGAGGCCGAGCGGCTGGCCGATGTCGATCTGCGCCTGCTTGATCGCCTCGACCGCCGCGCCGAGCGACGCGCCCGGCGCCAGGTTGAACGATACCGTCGCCGACGGAAACTGGCCGAGATGCGAGACCTGCAGCGGCGCGGTTTCCTCGCGCATCTTGGCCATCACGGCGAGCGGAACCGGCGTGCTGCCGACCGAGGAGGGCAGATAGATGTCGGAGAGCGATTGCAGCGAGTTCTGCAGGGCCGGATCGGCCTCCAGGATCACCCGATACTGGTTCGAATTGGTGAAGATGGTGGAGACGATGCGCTGACCGTAGGAATCGTAAAGCGCGTTGTCGATGGTGGCCGGCGTGATGCCGAAGCGCGCGGCCTGGTCGCGATCGATCTCGACGAAGATCGAGAGCCCCTGCGCCGAGATGTCGGTCGCGACGTCGCCGAGTTCGGGCAACGTCCGCAGCTTGTCGACGAGCTTCGGCGTCCATTCGGCCAACTGCGCCGGATCGGCGTCCTGCAGGATGAACTGATACTGCGTCTTGCTGACCGTGCCCTCGATCGTCAGATCCTGCACCGGCTGCATGTAAAGGGTGATGCCGGTCAGCGAAGACGTCGCGTCCTTGAGCCGACGCATCACGGTCGCGATATCGGATTTGCGCTGATCGTGCGGCTTGAGGTTGATCAGCATGCGGCCGCTGTTCAGCGTCGTGTTGGTGCCATCGACGCCGATGAACGAGGAGAGGCTGTCGACCTCGGGATCGCGCAGGATGACACTGGCGAGTTGCTGCTGACGCTCGGCCATCGCGGCATAGGAGACCGATTGCGGCGCCTCCGATATCGCCTGGATGACGCCGCTGTCCTGCACCGGAAAGAAGCCCTTGGGGATCACGACATAGAGAAGCGCGGTGAGGCCGAAGGTCGCGAGCGCGACCAGCAGGATCAGCGGCTGCCGGTCGAGCACCCAGTTCAGCATATGCGCATAGATTGCGATGACGCGATCGAAGCCCACGCGAGTCCAGCGCTGAAAGGCGTTCTCATGCGTCTCGCTTTCGGGCTTGAGCAGCTTGGCGCAGGCCATCGGCACCAGCGTCAGCGATACCACGGCGGAAATCAGGATGGTCACCGAGAGCGTGATCGCGAATTCGCGAAACAGGCGTCCGACCACGTCGCCCATGAACAACAGCGGGATCAGCACCGCGATCAGCGACACCGTCAGCGAGATGATGGTGAAGCCGATCTGCTCCGAGCCGCGCAGCGCTGCCTGCAGCGGGGATTCGCCTTCCTCGATATAGCGCGAGATGTTCTCGATCACGACAATGGCGTCGTCGACGACGAAACCGGTCGCAACCGTCAGCGCCATCAGTGACAGGTTGTTGAGGCTGAAGCCGAACAGGTACATCGCGCCGAGCGTCCCGACCAGCGACAGCGGCACCGAGAGGCTTGGGATCAGCGTGGCGCGGGCGTTGCGCAGGAACACGAAGATCACCAGCACCACCAGAAGAACCGCGAGACCCAGCTCATATTCGACATCGGTGACGGAGGCGCGGATGGTGACGGTCCGGTCGGTCAGGATGTTGACGTCGATCGCGGCCGGCAGGGTCGCCTGAAGCTGCGGCAGCAGCGCCTTGATGCCTTCGACGACCGAAATGACGTTGGCCCCCGGCTGGCGCTGGATGTTGAGGATGATCGCCGGCGTCTCGTTCATCCAGGCGCCGAGCTTGTCGTTCTGCGCGCCGTCGATCACGTCGCCGACATCACTGAGCCGGACGGGAGAGCCGTTCTTGTAGGCGACGACCAGGGAGCGATAGTCGGCGGCGTTGCGGATCTGGTCGTTGGCGTTGATCGTATAGGCACGCATGCCGCCGTCGAAATTGCCCTTCGGCGTGTTGACGTTGGCGTTGCCGAGCGTGGTGCGCAGATCGTCGATGTTCAGCCCATAGGCCGCCAGCTTGCGGATGTCGGCGCGGATGCGGATCGCCGGCCGCTGGCCGCCGCTGATGCTGACGAGGCCGACGCCGGGAAGCTGAGAGATCTTCTGCGCCAGGCGCGTGTCGACGAAATCCTCGACTTGCGTCAGCGGCATCGTCTTCGATGTCAGGCCGAGCGTCAGGATCGGCGCATCGGCCGGATTGACCTTGGCGTAGATCGGCGGTGCCGGCAGGTCGGAGGGCAACAAGTTTCCGGCTGCGTTGATCGCGGCCTGCACTTCCTGTTCGGCGACATCGAGCGAGATGCTCAAATTGAATTGCAGCGTGATGACCGATGCGCCCGCGGACGAGACCGAACTCATCTGGTTGAGGTTCGGCATCTGGCCGAACTGCACTTCGAGCGGCGCCGTGACCGATGACGTCATGACGTCGGGGCTGGCGCCGGGATAGAAGGTCTGCACCTGGATGGTCGGGTAGTCCACCTCGGGTAGCGCGGCGACGGGTAAGAATTTGAACGCCAGCATGCCGGACAGCATGATGGCGATCATCAAGAGCGTCGTCGCGACGGGCCGCAGAATAAACGGCTGCGACGGGTTCATGGGTTCTGCCCGCCGTCGGAGCGGCGCTTCTTGCCGCCGCCCTTCTTCTCCTGGCCGTCCTGGCCGCCATTGTGGTCCTGTGAACCGCCGCCGGCATCCGCAGGCTTGCTCGCATCGGTCGGCTCACGCACGTTGATCTTCGCGCCGTCCCGGAGCTTGTCGGCGCCGTCGATCACGATGCGATCGCCCGGCTGCAGGCCGGACAGCACTTCGACGCGATTGCCGTCGGTTACGCCGAGCTTGACCGGGCGAACCGAGACGGTGCTGTCGGTATTGATGAGATAGACGAATGTTCCGGGCACACCGCGCTGGATGCCGGCGGTCGACATCGTCGTCACGTCCTTGTGGGTGTCGAGCAGCAGGCGAATATTGACGAATTGATTGGGGTAGAGCGTCCGCGCCTGATTGGGGAATTGCGCGCGCAGCTTGATCGTGCCGGTCGTGGGATCGATCTGGCTGTCGAAGGTTTGCAGCGAGCCGTCGGCGAGCCTGTTGGCGCCGCCGCGATCGAGCGCGGTCACCGGCAGCACCGCGCCCTGCTTGAGCCGCGCCGCGATGGCCTGCAGATTGTCTTCCGGCACCGTGAACAGCACGCTGATCGGATCAAGCTGCGTGATCACCACCAGACCGTTGGCGTCGCCGGGCGTCACGTAGTTACCCTGGTCGATCTGCCTTAGTCCGACGCGCCCGTCGAGCGGCGAGGTGATATGGCAATATTGCAGGTTCACTTCGGCGGACTTGACCGCGGCGCGATCCGCCTCGACGAGGCCCTGGTCCTGCGCCACCAGCGCGATCTGCGTGTCCAGTTGCTGGCGCGGAACGGCGTTCTGTGCCGCGAGCCCCTGGTAGCGCGTCAGGTCGACCTGCGCGCCTTTCAACAGCGCCTCGTCGCGCGCCAGTGCGCCCTTCGCCTGCGCCAGCGCGGCTTCATAGGGACGCGAGTCGATTTCCGCGAGCAGGTCGCCTTTCTTGACCTCGTCGCCCTCCTTGAAGGCGACCTTCACGAGGTAGCCGCTGATCTGGCTGCGAATGGTGACAGTCGCGAGCGATGTCACCGTTCCGAGCGCATTGAGGCTGATCCCGATATCGCCCTTGCCGACCGTTTCCGGCACGATCGACATCGGCGCGCCGCCGGCGGAGCGACCACCGCGGCCGGCACCTTTCTCGGCCGGCGCCTGTGCGATCTCCTGCCGGTGCCCGTTCCACCACGCGACCCCGCCGGCCATCAGCAGGATCAGAACGATCGTCCAGACAAAACGCCGGCCCGACCGAGGTTTTTTGACCTCGGGAGGCTTGCCTGGATGGATTTCGGTCGGAGGCTTTAAGGGTTGGTCCATGAACCTGCCATCGGAAACCGGATAACGATCTGAACAATATTCCGAACGTGCCGATTCTACTGCCTTTTCGGGTGTCAGGGCGGACGCATTTTGGACTTTTGGGGCAGGCCTTGTCGCCTTAACATTCTGAAAGGATTGCCGGAACGGGCGACGTGATGCCGGAAAAGCGCACCGAAATCCGCACGCCGGCCGGGATTCCCGGCAGGATCAGCCATGCGGGCGCGCATAGCCTCCATTGAGGTTTCTCCGCCGATCCGGGGCGTCCGATTGTGATCCGCTCATCATCGAGGCCGGGCGCGCTTTGCGGATCGCAAGAGTCCGGAAACTATCCGGAGCGCATGCCGGGCCCGCTAACGATTTCGAAAATCGCTCTCACCCATGATCATCGCAGGCTTTGAAGAGGGAGATGATGTCATGGCCAGGAGTGGGGAAGCTATCATGGAAAACGTACGCCGCTATCGCGCAATCGCGTCGCTGTGGCGTCAGACCGCTTCGTTCCGTCCCGACCAGAGCTGGTCGCTGCTGGAGCAGGCCGAGCGGTGGGAGAGCCTCGCAGTGGCCGAACTCGAAACTTATTTCAACGCCCGCAAAAGCGACGATTACGATCGCCGGCCTCACGCGACGTCATACGCCGACAGGAATTGGGGTACGTTCGCCGCGGCGGCGTGACACCCGCAAGTCGCCTAAAGCGCGATGAGATCAGGTTAGATCGTCATCGCGCTTTAGGTTCTTGATTGAGCATGATCTCCGCGCAAACGCGTTCCGCGTTTGTCGCGAGGAAAACCGCTACACACTTTTCCGGATCATGCTCTAGTGAGACGAGAGTGCGCGCGCCTGAGTGGTGGGGGACAGCCTCACCTTCGGCCGAGGCTTGGGAAGCATCACGGTGCTTCGCTTGGCAATCTGCTTCAGGGGTCGATGCACGCGGATCGCGGAAGACACCGTCTGTGAATTGCCAAAGAGAATGGCGATCGGGTCCGGCGGCAGCGCAAGCGTGACCTCCGGCTCGAACGGAAGATTCGCCACGTCCCGTCGATCGGATTGATTCAGTGTGTCCGTCGCGAAGCTGACCATCGTTCGGTCAGGCACGCCTTCTTCCGGTGGCGAAATTGATGCGGTGACCTTGCTGGCGCATAAGCCGCAAATCACGGCGAGGAAAAGCGCGGCAAGCCAAATTGTTCTGATCATCTCGACCCCAAACGAGCTGCGGAGAACGAGATCAATCAACCTTAATTTTGTGTTTCGCACAATTGCAGACAGCGTTTGCGCACGGCGCGATTGTGATCGTGGTTAATGTGCGAGCGCGAAGTGTCGCGAAAATCTGCGTCTGTCTATGCGACGTCAATTTGCTCCGACGCCATTCGTCGAATTGGAAAAGCTGCTCGCAAATTCCAGATACCAATGCAGGCATTCCGGATTGGCCATCGCGTCCTTGTTGATGACTTTCTCCAGGGGATGACCCAGCAGCAGCTTCTTGATCGGCAGTTCCTGCTTCTTGCCGGATAGCGTGCGCGGAATCTGCGGCACGGCGATGATCTCGTTGGGCAGGAACCGTCGCGACAATCCTGCTTCGATCGCTCCATTGATCCGCTTCTTCATCGCGTCGTCGAGCGCAGCCCCGTCCCGCAGCACCACGAAGAGCGGCATGTAGCTTTCCCGTCCGAGATATTCGAGATCGACGACCATCGAATCGAGAATTTCGGGCAGGGCCTCGATCGCGGAATAGAGTTCGCTCGTTCCCATCCGCAGTCCGTGGCGGTTGATCGTCGCATCGCTGCGTCCATAGATCACGCAGGTGCCGTCGGTGCCGACCTTGAGCCAGTCGCCATGGCGCCATACCGCACCGCGTCCGCTTCCGTCGAAATTGTCAGGATAGGTCTCGAAATAGCTCGCACGATAGCGCGCGTCGCCATCGTCATTCCAGAACCGCAGCGGCATCGAGGGCAGGGGCTCGGTGCAGACGAGTTCGCCGACCTCTTCGATGCGGGCGCGGCCTTGTTCGTCGAAGGCTTCGACCGCGCAGCCGAGCAGCCGGCACTGCATCGCGCCAGAAATCTGCGGCAGCTCCGGATTGGCCCCAATGAAAGCGCCGGCAAAATCCGTTCCGCCGGACATGTTGGCCCAGCGCATATTCGCATGCACCAGATTTTTGGTGATGGGAGCGAGCGCGGCGAAGTGCTCGGTGAACCATGTCTGCGTGTCTGCGGAGAGTGGCGATCCCGTCGAGCCGAGCGCGCGCAGATGCGACAGGTCGCCGGCGGATGTCAGGTCGATCTCGGCCTTGGTGCAGTTGGCGAAGAAGGCCGCACCCGCGCCGAAGAACGTGACTTTTGCATTGGCGACGAAACGCCACAGCGTCGTCCAGTCCGGCTTGTCCTTCGATCCGCCGGGACTGCCGTCGAAGATGCAGCAGGTCGTGCCGTTGAGCAGGCCGGCGATCTGGCAGTTCCACATGATCCAGCCGGTCGAGCTGTACCAGTGGTAGCGTTCGCCCAGCGAATTGGGCTGATAGCTGCAGCCGATGTCGTTGTGCAGCACGTTGAGCGGCAACGCCACGATCATCACGCCGCCATGGCTGTGAACGATCGGTTTTGGAAGGCCGGTCGTTCCGCTCGAATAGACGATCCAGAGCGGATGATCGAAGGGAAGCCATGTCGACGCAAAGGAATCGATCTCGGGTCCATCAGCCGAAAGGATGTTCGACAGTAGATGTTCGGCGCCGCCGGCTCGTTCGCGGTGCAGGATGACATGGGCAACGGTCGGCAGCGAGCGGCGCAGTTCGTCCACGACCGCGTTCCGATCGTGACGGCGTCCCGCATAGACGACGCTGTCGCAGGCAATCAGGACCTTGGGCGCGATCTGCTTGAAGCGATCGATGACGGCAGGCGCGGCCATGTCCGGCGCGCAGACGCTCCAGATCGCGCCGATGCTTGCGGTCGCGAGGAAGGCGATGATCGTCTCCGGAATATTCGGCAGATAGGCGACGACGCGATCGCCAGGCCCGACGCCTTGCGCCTTGAGATGCGTCGCGAGTGCTGCGACGTTCCGGCGTAGCTCGGGCCAGCTTGTCTCTTTTAGTGCCCCGTCTTCACCGCTGCTGATGATCGCGGGCATGCCGGCGGCATCGGCCGCGGCGACGTGGCGCAGCACCTGACGCGCGTAGTTGACCGATGCGCCCGGAAACCACGCCGCCCCCGGCATCTTGCGGTTTTCCAGCACCGCACGGTGCGGCGTCGGTGATTGCAGATCGAAATAGTCCCAGATGCTCTGCCAGAAGGCGTCGAGCTCGCGTACCGACCACTGTCGCATCTCTTCATAAGTCGCGAACTCGAGGCCCAGGCGTTCCTTGAGCCATTGGCGATAGGTGGCGAATTGCGGAATATAAGGTGCTGTCATTTTCTTCTGCCCGGCATCACTGTGCGCGGGTTGTCCTGTCGATAAATCGTGCCGAGCTAAGCGCGCTGCTTCAGAAAAAGCAATCGCGCCGGTGTCATGCCTTGGATTGGTGGTATTCGCCGAGGTCGGGATCGTGGGTCATCGCCCAGTAGTCGACAAAGCGCCAGGGCATTGCCGAAAACACCCGTCCGCTTGTGTTGCGGTAATAGGTCGTCATACCCGGATGCGTCCAGATCATCGCCTCATGTTCGGCGTCGACCTTGCGCACATAATCGTCGTGGACGTCCTTCCGCACGTCGATCGCCGCGATCCCGTTTTCGATCATCTCGGCGAGACAGGCTGAGATATAGCGGCTCTGGCATTCCGACTGGAAGATCACGCTGCCGCCATGCGCGGGTCCTGCATTCGGGCCGAGCATCAGAAAGAGATTGGGAAAGTCCGGCACGGTGAGGCCGAGATGGGCGGTCGGATTATCATTGGCCCAGGCTTGTTTCAGGTTCTTAGCCCCGCGCCCGGTGATGTTGAGCCGCGCCGCCATCTCCGTCACCTTGAAGCCGGTCGAGATCACGATGACGTCGGCGGGGCGCAATGTCCCGTCCGCCGTGACGATGCCGTCGCGCGCGAAGTGGTCGATCGCCTCGGTGACCAGTTCGACATTCGGCCTGGTCAGCGTCTTGAACCAGTTGTTGTCGAGGAGGATGCGCTTGCCGTAGGGCGGGTAGGTGGGCACGCATTTCGAGATCAGGTCGGGCCGGTCTTTCAATTCGGACAGGATGAAATTGGTCAGCTCTTCCCGGTGCCGGTCATTGCCCTTGTTCACTGCGCGCTCGGGATACGGCCAGGCGGGGTCTTTGCGCAGAAACGGCAACAGCCCGTCGCCATAGCGCCAGAACATGTTGAAGCGGTACCACTGCACGTAAAACGGCAGATGCGCGAGCAGCCATCGCGAGCCGTCGGAGATGGGATCGGAATAGCCGGCGACCGGCCGCGACCACTGCGCGGTGCGCTGATAGACGGTGACCGACGCCACGCGATCGGCGATCGACGGCACGAGCTGCATTGCGGTCGCGCCGGTACCGATTACGGCAACGCGCTTGCCGTCGAGGCTGATGTCGTTCGACCACAGCGCGGAGTGCAGCTTCAAACCTTGGAAATCGTCCTCGCCCGTGAAATGCGCCGGCGCGGGGTCGTTGAGCTGCCCGATCGCGCTGACCAGCACGGTCGATTCGAACGTCTCGTCGCCTGATTTGGCCTTCAACGTGGAGATCCAGCGCTGCTTGTCCTCGTCCCAACGTGACGATGTCAACTCCGTGCCGAGGCGGAGATGGTCTCGAATGCCGTATTCGTTCGCGACTTCTCTGAGATAGTCGAGCAACTCCTGCCGCTGAGCAAAATAGCGCGTCCACGGATGCCGCTTGCCGAACGAGAATGAATAGGAGTGGTTCGGCGTATCGACGCCGCAGCCGGGATAGCGGTTGACATACCAGGTGCCGCCGAGCTCGTCGTTCTTCTCGACGATGGTGTAGGGGATGCCAAGACGGCCTAACGTGACGCCGAGAGCGATGGCGCAGACGCCGGCGCCGACGATCAGCACGTGCTGCTTTGCGAGCGTTTCATCGGATGGGCGCTTGCTCCAGCGCGCATGGCGCGGCGCGAACGCCATCTCCTCGCGCATCAAGGGCGCATATTCCGACGCGACGTTCTCGCCGAGCGTCGCGCGCATCATCTTCAGCATCAGCTCGTCGCCGGGATCCGTGATCGCGGGTCTCGGCTCGCCATTTTCATAGAGTTTGAGCACGGCGGCGCGGATCTCGTCCTGGATCTCCTCCGGCAGGCCGGCGTGCGGATCGGGGATCAGCCGGACGTCGCGCTTCGGACGGTAGGGCGGTTCGAGCCAGCGTTCATCGCCGGTCATGTGCACCAGCACCATCAACAGCACGCGGATATCGCCTTCGGCGATCGCCGAGGAGAGATCGAACGTCTTGCGCGGTGTCTCGATGTTCATCGCACCTTCCTTTGCACGTTACGCTTCGGGAGCTTCCGGCAGCCCGCCATAGGCCGCCCATGTGCTGCCGGCGATGAAGCCGGCATCGACGGGCAGGTTGATGCCGGTGACGCCTGAGCTCTCCGGCGACAGCAGCCAGGCGATCGCCTGCGCGACCTCCATCGGCTCGACCAGCCGGTTCATCGCGGTCTGGTGCGCCAGCAGTTCCCGATCCAGCGCGCCGGAGGCGATGCCGGCTTCGAGCATGGCGGTGCGGGTGAAGCCGGGCGAGACCGCGTTGATCCGCACGCCGCTGCGGCCCCATTCCGCGGCCATCGATTGCGTGAGCTGGATGACGCCGGCCTTCGCGGCGACATAGGCGTGGATCGGGCCCGAACTCATGCCAGCAACGGATGCGACATTGACGATCGCACCAGACCTGCGCTGCGCCATGCGCTGACCGACACTGCGCGTGACCAGAAACGTGCCGCGCAGGTCGATATTGATCTCGCGGTCCCATTGCTCCATCCGCACGCGTTCGAGCCGGTGCATCTTGCCGAATACGCCGGCGGCATTGACGAGACCGGTGATCGGGCCATGCGCGGCCTCGATGTCTGCCACGCCGGCAGTCACGCCGCCTTCGCTCGCAACATCGAATGAAGCGGGCCACAGGATCGTCTCGGTGCCGGCCAGCGGCTCCGGCGCAATATCGACAATCACGACACGCTTGCCGCGGTCTGCGAGGAGCGTGGCGGTCGCCGCACCAATGCCGCGGCTGCCGCCGGTGACGAGAACAAGGCCGTCAGCGGTCATGCGCTCTCCCTTTCTCTTGCCCTTCCTCCAGTGGGGTGAAAAGCCCGCGGGTGATCAGTTTCCGGTAGGCCGAAAGCACGTGATCCGGCACCGCGATGACCTTGCCGCCGGAATAGGAATAGCGCCGGCTGAGATAGCCGCGCGCGCCCATGAACATGTGCACGATGGCCTCGAACTCGTCGTCGCTGAAATCGTTGATCGTGCCGGCGAGCCGGGCGCGGCGCAGGATGCGCACATAGGCCGTCGATATGTTGTCGAGATGCTTCTGATAGCCGACCGGCGCGAAGAATTCGGCCTCGTTGAGGATGCGCAGGAATTCCGGTACTTCGCGGATGAAATCGAAAAAGGCGGAAAACCGCTCGATCTCCTGCTGTGCCGCATCTGCCGTGCCGGTGCGCGCGCGGATGAACCGCACCATGTCAAGGCCGATCGTCGGCAATAACTGCTCGAGCAGTTCCTGGCGGTTCTCGAAATGATTGTAGAAGGTGCCTTGGGCAACGCCGGCCTCTTCGGTGATGCGGGCGACGGAGGCTTCGGCATAGCCATATTTGCCGACGACTTTGGTCGCGGCGTCGAAGATCTTCCGCTTGGTCCAGGCGTTGCGTTCGGCGCGATTGAGTTTCGTGATCTTGCCGCGCGAGACCGTGGTCGCTTGCGTCATGCGCGCGCTCCCAGTTCCGCGCGCAACACGCGCTTGAGCACCTTGCCTGACGGATTGCGCGGCAGGCTGTCGCGAACGACCAGCTGCTTCGGCACCTTGAAGCCGGCGAGGCGGCTGCGGCAATGGTCCACAAGACCGGGCAGATCAAGCGCCGCGCCTTCGGCCAGCACCACGATCGCGACCGGTCGTTCGCCCCATCGCTCGTCCGGCACGCCGATGACCGCGACCTCGCGGATTTCCGGCATGTCATAGATGACACGCTCGACCTCGGATGACGCGATGTTCTCGCCGCCTGAGATGATCAGGTCCTTCTTGCGGTCGGTGAGATAAAGGAAGCCGTCTTCGTCGAGATAGCCGACATCGCCGGTACGGAACCAGTCGCCGAAGAACGACGCGGCGGTCTTGTCGGGGTCGTTCCAATAGCCTTGCGTCACCTTCGGGCCGCGCAGGCAGATTTCGCCGTTCTCGCCGGGCGGCAGATTGTGGCCCGCATCATCGCGAATCTCGATCTCGACATGCGCGATGGCGCGGCCGGTCGAGCCGATCTTCTCGATCTCGCGGCCAGCTTCCATGAAGGTGTCGCCGCCGCAGGTTTCGGTGAGCCCATACGCATCGATGTAGCGCGCGTTCTTGAAATAGTCGGAGAAGGCGCGGATGCGCACCTCCGGCGTCTTTTCGCCGCCGCCGATCGCCCAGCGCAGGCTGGAGACGTCGTAGCGGTCGCGATGGGGGCAGGTGAGGAGTGCCGTGGTCATCACGGGCGCAAGCCACGCCGCGTTCAGCTGTTCTCTTTCGATCGCGGCGAGCACCGGCTCCGGCTCGAAGCTACGGTGGATCGAGAGCAGGCCGCCATGCCAGAGCACGGCGATGCCGGGCAGATCCAGCGCGCCGACGTGGTAGAGCGGGCCTACCACGAGAAGCCGCGTGTCGGCGTTTAGCCCAAGCGCGATCGTCTGGTCCGCTGACTTCCAATAGATGTTCTCATAGGTGAGCATCACGCCCTTGGGGCGGTCCGTGGTGCCGGAGGTGTACATCAGCCGCATCAGGTCGCGCGGCTGGCACCTGTGCGTAGGTGCGGGCGGAGCATCCGGCGCAAGCCGCGTGACGCTCGCCTGCGCGGCGTCGTCCAGCAGGACGATGGCAGCGCCGCCTGACGCGGCAGCGGCCAATTCCTCGTCGGCGATCAGGAGCCGCGCACCGGAATTGCTGACGATGTAGCCGACCTCATCGGCCGACAGGCGATAGTTGATCGGCAGGAACACCGCGCCGATGTGGCTCACGGCGAAAGCAATCTCGAGAAAGGCCGGGCTGTTCTTCATCAGCACCGCGACGACGTCACCGGGGCCGATTCCGCGCGAGGCGAGCCAGCCGCCGATGTGGCGGATACGCCGGTCGAAGTCGGCGTAGCTGATGTCTTCGCCGCGATATTTCACCGCACAGCGATCTGGCGTCCGCCGCGCATGGAAGGCGATGAAGCTGGAAAGATTGATCATTTTGCCGTCTGCCGGGCCATTACCGGCATGCTTTCCTTTTTTATGAATTCTGACTCGTAATTCATCTTTGGCTTGACGTCACCCCCTCGGCTCTGAAATTCTCGCGAGCCATGGAGACGGAACGATCTCCACAAGGGAATCCGGGAAACGCCCGACAGGGGAGGGGAAAATGACGATGACCCGTAAGCCGGGCTTTAGCCGTCGATCGGCGATGGCGCTGGCCGGCACTGGAATCATGACATTCGCGGCCCCCTGGGCGGCGCGCGCGCAAGCCAAGACCGTCAAGATCGGCATGCCGACCATCCTCTCGGGCCGCGTGGCGCAGCTCGGAACGTCGTCGCGCAACGCGGTGCTGCTGGAGGTCGAGAAGGTCAACGCGGCGGGCGGCCTTGCCGGCCGGCAGATCGAGATGGTGATCCGCGATTCCAAGGGGCAGCCGCAGGAAGCTGCTAGAATCGCGCGCGAACTCGTCAACACCGACGGCTGCGAGATGCTGCTCGATGGCGAGGCGTCGTCAGGCTCGTTCGCCGTCCATGAGGTGGCGCGCGATCTCGGCGTGCTCTGCATTCACACCTGCTCGGAAGCATCCTCGCTGACCGCCGATCCCAAGCAGCACATTCCGAACGCGTTTCGTTGCGTGAGGCAGGGCATCCACGATTCCATCGTCGGCGGCGGTTATGCCGCGGCAATCGCGAAAGCGAAGGGCCTGAAGAAATGGGCGACCTGCTCGCCCGATTACGCCTACGGCCGCGATACCACGGGCGAATTCGTGACATATCTGAAACGCTTTGCGCCCGATGTCGAAGTGATCAGCGACTCCTGGCCGAAGCTGTTCCAGCCCGATTACACCGAGGTCGTCACCAAGATCCTGCAGGCCAAGCCGCAGGCGCTCTATAGCTGCCTGTGGGGCGGCGATCTCACCTCCTACATCGACCAGGCCAACATCTACGCGATGTTCAACCAAATGGAGGTGTTCGCGGTCAACATGGCCGACTACACCGCTTTGACGGTCGTGAAGAACCTGCCGAAAGGCATTCACTCCGGCAACCGCTACATCAAGACGTTCCCAGCGACGCCGGAGAACGCGGCCTGGGGCGATGCGTACAAGGCGAAGTACAACGAGTACCCGACCAACTGGTCGTGGCAGAACGCGACCGCGGTGATGCTGTTGTCCGAGGCCGTGAAGAAAGCCGAGTCCACCGACGGCAAGAAAGTCGCGGATGTGCTGCGCGGGCTGACGATCAAGTGCCCGTTCGGCGCTGACGGTACCGTGACGATGCGCGCCGAGGATCAGACCCTGATCGGCTATGCCATCGGCTGGGGCACCACGATCCCGAAGGAACCCTATGTGCCCGAAGTCGTGGCCGGCGACTGGAAGACCATTCTCGAACTCGAAGCCGAGTGGAAGAAGAGCAAGGGCTACACTTAGAGCTCAATCGCGGCGGAGGCGGCGCCGGTCGCTTCCGCCTTCAACTACGCTTTAACTACGGTTTCTTGCGCGCTATTTCCTCCCTTGTCCGGTTCGATCCGGCTTGCCCTGACGGATATCTGTCTTGGATCTCGATGCGCTCACCGGCTGTCTCGCTTCTCCCGCCTGTCTGGTGACGCAGACCACGAGCGGCCTCATCATCGGCATGCTCCTGTTCCTCGTGGCAGTCGGGCTGACGCTGATCTTCGGCGTGCTCAAGGTCGTCAATTTCAGCCATGGCGCCTTCTACATGTTCGGTGCCTATTTCGCGATGACGGCCTATCAGCTGTCGGACAGCTTCGCGCTGGCGATGCTGTGCGCTGCCGCCGGCACCGCGATCCTCGGGCTGGTCTTCGAGCGCGTCTTCATGAGCCGGGTCTATGGTGCCGATGTGCTGATGCAGCTTCTGGTCTGCTACGCCTTCGTCCTGATCTTCGACGATGTCGTGCGGATGGTGTGGGGGCCGGAGTTCAAGTCGATGGGCATGCCGGCGGCATTCCAGGTGATGCCGCTGTTCATCGCCGGCGGCGTGGTGCCGCCTTACTATCTGCTCCTGATCGGCGTCGCCCTGGCGATGGCCTTGCTGCTGGGCCTTGGGCTCGCGCGCACGCAACTCGGCAAGGTGATCCGGGCGGCCGCGCATAATCCTGCAATGGTCTCTGCGCTCGGTATCAATACCGGATTGATCTATGGCGGCGTGTTCGCGCTCGGCGGCATGCTCGCAGGCCTCGCCGGCGCGCTGGCCGCGCCCGTGCGTTCGCTGACGCCGGGCATGGGATTTTCGGTGCTGATCGAGTCCTTCATCGTCACCGTGATCGGCGGCATGGGCTCGATCCTGGGCGCGCTGATCGGGGCGCTGTTGATTGGATTGATCCGCTCGTTCGGCTCGCTGGGATTTCCGCTGTTCACCGAAGGCCTGATGTACCTGTTCATGGTCGTCGTGCTGGTGGCGCGGCCGAGCGGTCTGTTCGGCAAGGAGGTCGCATGACCGAGCTGCAGGCCGCCCAGGCCGGCGGCGCGCTCGGTGTGCCGCGCATCGAGACGATGTCGCGGCGCACACTTTACCTCGACATTCTGATCGCGCTGGCGGCGTTCATCGTGCTGGCTATTCTGCCGATGGTGTTCGGCAGCAAAGCGCTGCTCGACTTCGTGATTCGCTGTTCGGCGTTCGGCCTGTTTGCGACCTCGCTGAACCTCCTGGTCGGCTATTCCGGCATGATCTCGTTCGGACACGGCATGTTCTTCGGGCTCGGCGCCTACGGTTTCGGCCTGCTGATGCAGCGTACGGGCGTCTCGATTCCGGTCGCGTTCGTCGCGACGCTTCTGATCACGGCGGTCATCGCGGCCGTCATCGGTGCGATCTGCGTGCGGCTGAAGGCGATCTATTTCGCTTTCGTCACGCTGGCGTTCCAGATGCTGATCCATTCGACGATCCTGTCCTGGGCGTCGCTCACGGGCGGCGATCAGGGATTGCGCGGCGGCATTCCGCGTCCAGTCTTCCTCGGGATCGACCTGTCGAACCATCATCATCTCTATGTCGTGAGCTGCGCGCTGCTGGTGCTCGGACTGTTGCTGATGCGCCAGATCGCGCAGTCGCCGTTCGGCTACACGTTGCGCATGATCCGCGACAATGCCAGCCGTGCGAGCTTCCTCGGCATCGACGTCTGGCGCGCCCAATTCACGATCTTCGTGCTGGCGGCGCTGTTCGCGGCGACCGGCGGCATCGTCATGGCGCTGTTCGTCTCGGGCGCCTATCCGGAATTTGCCTACTGGACGATCTCGGGCGAGGGCATCTTCATCAACATGCTCGGCGGCGTCACCACCTTCTTGGGGCCAATGGTCGGCACCGTGCTGCTGCTGACCTTGAACGACACCGTGACTCGCCTGACCGAATATTACGGCATCGTGCTGGGCATCGTGATCCTGTTCTTTGCGATCGGCCTGCGCAAGGGCCTGATGGATTTTGCCGTCGAGTGGTACACGCAGCGCCGCACCCAGGCCGGGGAGCGCGAATAGTCATGCTTGCGATCCGCGGGCTCTCCAAATCGTTCGGCGGCGTCAAGGCAACCGACAATGTCTCGCTGGATTTCGCCGACGGCTCGCTCACCGCCGTGATCGGCCCGAACGGCGCCGGCAAGAGCACGTTCTTCAACCTGATCACGGGTGCGCTGAAACCGGATGCAGGCTCGATCCTGCTCGACGGCGTCGACATGGCCGGACGTTCGCCGCCGGAGATCGTCCGACATGGCATTGGCCGCGCCTTTCAGGTCGCGAGCATCTTTCCGTCGCTGACGGTGCAGGAAACCATGCTGGCGGCGGTCGGCGCCGACCAGCGCCGCGCCTCCGTCCTGTACCGGCGCTTTCCGCTTGCGGAAACCCGCGGCCGGGCCGAGCACGCGATGGAATTGCTTGGTCTTGCCGGCAAACGTCACCGCACTGCTGCGACACTGTCGCATGGCGACCAGAAGCTGCTCGACATCGCGCTCGCGCTTGTGCTCGAGCCCAAGGTGCTGCTGCTCGACGAGCCCACCGCCGGCATGGGGACCGAAGAGCGCTGGCGCATGATCGACAAGGTGCAGGAACTCTGGGAAACGCAAAAGATCACGGTCGTTTTCATCGAGCATGACATGGACATCGTGTTCAAGATCGCGCCCGAGATCATCGTGCTTTGCTACGGCCGCGTCCTCGCAGCCGGTACTCCCGATGCGATCCGCCGCGACGAGGCGGTGATCGAAGCCTATCTCGGCACCGAGCATCACACGGGGGCGATCGCGTGAGCGCGGCGGTGGTGCAGGTCGAGGACCTCGACGTCTATTACGGCACCAGCCAGATCCTGTTCGGCGTCGGCCTTGCGGTGCGGGCAGGCGAGACCATGGCGCTGCTCGGCCGCAACGGTGCCGGCAAATCGACCACCATGAAGGCGATCATGGGGCTGGTGCCGGCGCGGCGCGGCAAGGTGATGCTGCGCGGCCGTGTCGTCTCGGGGCTGAAGCCGCATCGCATCGCGCAGGCCGGACTCGGCTTCGTCCCCGAAGACCGGCAGGTCTTTCCGGAGCATACGGTCGAGGACAATCTCCTGATCGGCCGGAAGAGGGGTGCCGACGGCGAGGACGAATGGCCGCTGCGGCGGATCTATCAGGTGTTTCCGCTGCTGGAGCCGTTGCGCAACCGCATAGCCGGCCGCTTGTCGGGAGGCGAACAGCAGATGCTCGCGATCGCGCGCACGCTGATGGGCAATCCCGCGCTGCTGCTGCTGGACGAGCCGAGCGAGGGGCTCGCGCCCATCATCGTGCAGCGGATCGGCGAGTTGCTGAAGCAGTTGCGCGAAAGCGGCGCGACGGTGCTGATCGCCGAACAGAACATGCATTTCTGCCTTGGACTTGCGACCCACGCCACCGTCATCGACAAGGGGCAGATCGTTCACGCCTCGACCATCGAGGCGCTGAAGGCGGACGACAATATCCGCAGGCGCTATCTCGCCTTGTAACGCTCTCCCTCAGGTAGAAACGGCGTTGCACGACGTCGGGATATATGCGACGATCTGTAGCGTTACAGTTCTCAGAAATCGCAAGGTCACACCATGGACGACAGCCTGCCCGAACTCGGCGACCTCGAACGGGAGGTCATGCAATTGGTTTGGGCTCATGGGCCGATCACGGCCGAGCTCGTTCGGGAGCGGCTTTCGCGGCGTCTCAAGGAATCGACCGTGCGGACCGTGCTGCGCAGGCTGGAAGACAAGGGCTACACGACGCACACGGTGGACGGACGAACCTATGTCTATCAGGCGGCCGAGCCGCGTTCGCGGGTCGCCGCCAAAGCCGTGCAGCGTATCGTCGACTGGTTCTGCAACGGGTCGATCGAGGAGGTGCTGGTCGGCATGGTGGATAATGCGATGCTCGATCAGCGACAGCTGCGCATGCTTGCCGAGAAGGTCGAGAAAGCGAAGGCAAAAACCAAGGGAGCGAGAAAATAATGCTCACGATTCTGGCAGAGGCGGCGCTTCGCTCCTTTGTGCTGGGAGGCGTCGTGTGGCTTGTCTTGAATCTCTTCCGCGTGCGGAATCCGCACGTGCAGATGGCGTCATGGATCGTCGTGCTGGCGGCGTCATTGGCGATGCCGCTTCTGATGCATTGGGCCCGCGTGACGATCACGCTGCAGCCTTTGCCGACGCCGGCGCCGGAGCATGTTTGGCCGGGCGAGGCATCGTTGCCGGACCTGCTCGGGGCTTCGCTGCCATCCGAGATCGGCATTCCCGCGACAATTCACGGCGTAAGCCACGGCCCCGTCGATTGGTGGGCCGTCGCGATGACCATTTATGTGTTCGTCGCCGGCATGCTTTTGCTGAGACTTGCCATCGGCATTTGTCTGACCTGGCGTCTCGCCCGCGCGGCGACGCCGCTCGGTGAGCCCTGTGCTGGCAATGCCGACGTCCGCATATGCGATGAGATCGGCGGGCCGGTTACGTTTGGCTCGGCCATCCTGGTTCCTCCGGACTGGACCGATTGGGATATGGCGAAGCGCCGGGCCGTGCTTGCGCATGAGGGCGCGCATGTCGCCAATCGCGATTTCTACGTCCTGTTGCTGGCGTCGCTCAACCGCGCGGTGTTCTGGTTCAGCCCCTTCGCATGGTGGCAACTCAAGCACATGGCCGAGCTCGCCGAAGTCATCAGCGATGCCGGCGCGATCGAGGTTCTGGAAGACAAGCTGTGCTATGCCGAGTTTCTCCTCGAACTCGTGCAGCATGCGCGGCAGAGGGCGACGGGACTGCAGATGGCGCGGGCCGGGACGGTCGGCGCGCGCATCGAGCGCATTCTCGCAGCCGCGGCGGTGCCGGCAAGGGTCGGATGGCAAAAGCGTCTTTCGATCGCGGCTGCCATCCTGCCCTTGGTCGTCGTCTCGGCGGGCAGCATCGCTTATCGTACACTACCGCCGCCCGTGGCGTCCCCTGATGACGTGGACGACGCGCCGGCCATGGCGCGCAAGCCGCAACATGTCGATTTCTACTCGATCGCGCCGACGGCGATCTTCGCGATTTTTCACGAGGGCGACGATCTCTTCGGTCAGTTGACGGGGCAGCCGCGCGTTCATCTCGCGGCGATGGGGAGCGGCGCCTATGCCTATCCCGCTGCGGCGGGCCCGATCACGTTTGCGCTCGGCGACGAACGGCAGTCGTCAGCGCTGAAACTGCATCAGAACGGTCGTGACCTGCAGGCATCGCGGATCGCCGAAGCGCTCAGCCAGGACGCCAAGGTCGACGCCGCGCTGTTCGACGAATATGTCGGATGGTACGAATTGAGTCCCAGTCGCGTGCTGGCCGTCACGCGCAGCGGCTATCGGATCCATGCGCAGGAGACCGGACGATCCGGCTTCGAGGTTGCTGCGATCGGGACAGACGCGTTTTCCTCCAGGCGCGACGACCTGCTGATTTTCCTGCGCGGCGACCAGGCGGAGGTGACCCGCGTCCTGCTGCAGGACCCGATGTCGGGCGCGCGGCTGGCGCGGCGTGTCGACGCGGCCCGCGCAAAAGTGGTCGAAGCGAATTTCGCGCAGCGCGCGGCCGAAATCTCGGATCGATTCAGGGAACAGGCGCCGGCGCCGGGCACCAAGGAAGCGCTTCAGCGCGGGATCGAAGACCTGCGTCGCGGCGCGCCGAATTATGACCGCATGGGCGCGGCACTGGCCGCCAATATCCGCCGTCAGGCGTCACAGCTGCAGGCGACGCTCGTCTCGCTCGGCAAGGTCGAATCGATCTTCTTTCGCGGCGTCGGTCCCGGCGGCTATGACATCTATGGCGTGAAGTTCGCTAACGGCACCGCCGAGTTTCGTCTCGTGCTAGGCGCCGACGGAAAAGTCGACGACGTCACCTTTCGCCCGGATGGCAATGATGAACCCGGTGGCGTTGCCGCCTGTTCCGACGAACCGCATTTGCGATCTCGTGACGGAAGCTCGCCGATCAAGGTCCTGTTCTACAATGACAGCGGTGACGACATCCAGCTTTACAATCTGGACTCCCAAGGCCACCGCATGGCTCATGGCACGATCAGCGACACCATGTCATCGTGGGTCTTGACGTCCGTCGACAGCCCCTGGGTCGTCGTCGATCATTCAGGGCAATGCCTCCAGGTCGTGCTGCCGGGACGGCGTACGCGCTTCAACGCGATTGGAAATGCGCACACGGATGGACTGCCGGAGCCTCTCGCGCCGCTGCGCACGACGCCTTTGGCGGGCAGCGAAGAGAGGTTGCGCCAGTACATCTTGTCGCTGGGCAGGGGGCAGCCGGACTACGATCGCATGACCGCCGAGGTCGCGATCCAGACCAGGCAGCAGCTTCCCGTGAACCAGGCGATCCTGACCAGGCTCGGCGAGCTGCGCGCCGTGTCGTTTCGCGGCGTGACCCAGCTCGGCGGCGACATCTACATCGCGCACTTCGCCAATGGCTCGGCGGAATGGCGGATCAGCCTCGCCAAGGACGGGAGCATCGGACGGATCCTGCTCGGCCCGCAATTCTAGGTCGGGCCGATGTTTGAAGGCGGTCGAGTGCGCCCGCGGGCGCGCCGATTGAGCTTTCGGCTATCTGCTCTTTTCCGTCAGCCGATACTTGCACGCTTCCGTCGTAAATGCTACGGTTTGTAGCGTTACATTTCGTGACAAAGGCGGGATGGCAAGTGATCCCGTTTCCGGAGCATTCGAGATGACCAGTTCTGCGAAGGCCGAGGCCGCACTGGCGTTGCATCGGTTCGGCATGGGACCGCGCCCGGGATCGATCGCGGCCATCGCGTCGGATCCGCGTGGCGCGCTGCTTGCCGAGCTCGAAAATCCGCCCGCATACTCCGCCGCTGCGTCCGCATTGCCGTCGAGCGGCAAGGCGTTCCGTGCGGTCAACGATGCAAACGCCAGGCGGCAGGCCAAGGCGAAGATGGCGCAGCGAGAGGACGACGCGAAGAAAAAGCAGATGGCCGCGGCGGGCGCGATGATGACCGAAGACGCAGGACAGAATGCGGGCGAGATGGCGGAGAAGGCCGCGGCCGAGGCCGTCCCTGATCCCGGCCGGCAGTTTTATCGTGACGAAGTCAAGCTCCGCATCGAAGCCGCGCTTGCCGCGGAGATCGGATTCACCGAGCGGCTCGTTTGGTTCTGGTCCAATCATTTCTGCATCTCGGCCGACAAGATCCAGAGCATGTCCGGCGCCTATGAGCGTGAAGCCATTCGGCCGTATGTCCTTGGCCGCTTCGTCGACATGCTGCTTGCCGTCGAAGGCCATCCGGCGATGCTTTTCTATCTCGACAATACGATCTCGATGGGCGCGAATTCGATCGCCGGCATCAACCGCAACCGCGGGCTGGACGAAAACCTCGCGCGCGAAACGCTGGAGTTGCATACACTCGGCGTGCGGTCAGGCTACACGCAGGACGACGTCATCAGTTTCGCCAATGTGCTCACCGGCTGGACCTGGTTGCCACCCGGAGACAATCCGGAACATGGCGGCGAGTTCTTGTTCAATCCGCGCCTGCATGAGCCCGGTCCGCAGAAGGTGATGAACAAGGTCTACGATCAGGAGGACGTGGAGCAGGGGCGCGCCGTGCTTCGCGACCTCGCCGCGCATCCCGCGACGGCGACGCATATCGCCACGAAGCTCGCCCGCGCTTTCATTGCCGATACGCCGCCGCCCGCACTGGTCGAGAGCATGACGAAGGTCTTTCTCGACACCGGCGGCGATCTCAAAGAGGTCGCCAAGGCGATGGTCTCGTCGCCCAACTCCTGGACGCTGCCGGCGACCAAGCTGAAGCGGCCGAGCGAGTGGGTTGTCTCCATGGTTCGTTCGTGTGGCATCACGCAGGTCGATCCCGGACGATTCGTGGCCGGTCAGGCCTTGCTCGGCGAACGCCTGTGGCGTCCGCCGTTCCCCAAAGGTTACGCCGACGACGAAGCGACCTGGGTCGACGGCATGGGCCGGCGATTGGATGTCGCCAACAATTTCGCGGAGCGCGTCGCCGGCACGGTTGATCCCCGATACGTCGTCGAAGACGTGCTCGGTTCATGCGTGTCGCCCGAGGTGACGCAGGCCGTTGCTCGCGCCGAAAGCCGCCAGCAGGCGCTGACGCTGCTGTTCATGTCGGCGGATTTGCAGAGGAGATGAACATGTCCTTGTATCACGCGCCATCCCGCCGCGAAGCGCTGCTCGGCGCCGGCGCTCTTTTTGCCTGGACGCAGATGCCGCGCGTGGCGCGCGCCGAAGGCCGCGATCCGCGCTTGCTCGTCATCATCCTGCGTGGCGCGCTCGACGGCCTGGGCGCGGTTGCGCCCGTCGGCGATCCCGATTGGATCGGCCTGCGCGGCGACCGCGCGCTGGTGCTCGATGGCAAGACGCCGGCGCTGCCGCTCGAACTCGTTCTTCGCGCTCAATCCGGCGATGCCGAACCTGCACCGGCTCTACAAGGCACAGCAGGCCTCGATCGTGCACGCGGTCGCCACGCCCTATCGCGACCGGTCGCATTTCGACGGCCAGGACGTTCTCGAAAGCGGGTTCGTGCGGCCCGGCGCCTCCGACACCGGCTGGCTCAATCGCGCGCTGCTGGCGCTGGACTCGGACGGCCGCGTCAACCTCACCGGCAGCCGGGCCATCGGCGTCGGCGCGGTGACGCCGCTGGTGGTGCGCGGCAGGGCGCCGGTTTTGTCCTGGGTGCCGCAGAAACTGCTGCCTGCGAACGCGGACACGCAGGCCCGCTTGCTCGACCTCTATCAGCACACCGATCCGAAGCTTGCGGTGGCGCTCGAGGCACGAATGCGATTGGCCGCCATGGAGAGCGTCGGCGGTGTGGACAGCTCAATGGCCGCCGACGGCGACCCATTGCCATTGGTCGGCGGCATTGCCCGCATACGAGCTTATGTCGCCGAGGCAGCCGGTACCGCCGCGCGTTTTTTGGCGAGAGCAGACGGCCCTCGCGTCGGCGCGCTCGGCCTGATCGGCTGGGACACGCATATCAACGAAGGCGCGGTTTCGGGACAACTCTTCAATCTTCTGGGCGCGCTGGACGGCGCGCTCGCCGCCGTCGAGACCAACATGGGGGACGCATGGCGCGACACGGTGGTCGCTGTTGTCACTGAGTTCGGCCGCACGGCGCGGATCAACGGCACCAATGGAACGGACCACGGGCAAGGCACCGTCGCATTCCTTGCCGGCGGCGCACTGAAGGGCGGTCGCATGATCGCGGATTGGCCGGGACTGAAGGAGAGCCAGCTTTACGAAGCCCGCGATCTCAAGCCCACCACCGATCTGCGCGCGGTGCTCAAGGGGCTGCTCAGGGATCATTTGAAAGTCGAAGGGCGCGCGCTCGCAGACGCGGTGTTTCCGGGTAGTTCCGATGTCGCGCCGATGGGCGGCCTTGTCGGCTGAACGACGGTCCACTGAAAGGCCTGGTTCCGCGACGATGTCTTCAATCGGCCGCAGCGCGTCCATACGAGGGCGCTGCTGGCGGCCCCGCCGGTCCTGGATTTCCGCAAGCCGATTGCGCCGGATATTCATGCAGTAAGGGAACTCAGCGGCGGCCAGCTTCTTGTCAGATTGGACAACGGGAAGGCCGAACAATGATCCGGTGCATCGCAATAGCCATCACGTCGCTCGGGCTCACGCTTCCGGCGCTCGCAGCCGAGATCGACGCCGGCAAGATCAATGATGCCGCCTATCCGGCCAAGCAGTCCGAGCGCAAGCTCCAGCCGGCCAACGTGAAGTTGCAGATCATGCTCGACCGCGACGGCTTCTCGCCCGGCGAGATCGACGGGCGGTTCGGCGAGAACGCGCAGAGGGCGCTGGAGGTATTCGCGGAAGCCAATGCGCTGCCATCGAAGGGCCTGACGCACGAGATCTGGGACAAGCTGACCTCGACGATGAAGGACCCGGCCATCGTCGAATACAAGATTTCCGAAAAGGACGTGAAGGGACCGTTCCTCAAAGAGCTTCCGGCGAAACTGGAGGAGAAGAAGGACCTGAAGGCGCTGAGCTATACCAGTGCGCGCGAGGGCCTCGCCGAGAAGTTTCACATGAGCGAAGATCTGCTCGCCGCGCTCAATCCGGGGGAGACGTTCGACAAGGCAGACAAAACGATTCTCGTCCCGAATGTGCTCAAACGGCCCGATCTGCCATCGATTGCACGGCTCGAGGTCGACAAGTCGAAGGAATCCGTCAAGGTGTTCGACCGCGGCAACAAGCTCGTTGCCTTCATGCCTGCGAGTGTCGGCAGCACCGAGCGGCCAACGCCGAGCGGAACGCTCAAGGTCGTGTCGACGGACGAGAATCCAACCTATCGCTACAATCCCGACTATGCGTTCAATGGCGTGAAATCCAAGACGCCCTTCATCGTCAAGCCGGGCCCCAACAATCCCGTGGGCTCGTATTGGATCGGACTGTCGGCAGAAGGCTATGGCATTCACGGCACGGCCGACCCCGACAAGGTCGGCAAGTCGTCCTCGCACGGCTGCGTTCGCATGACCAATTGGGATGCCCGCTATCTTGGCGACCAGATCAAGCGGGGAACGCCGGTCGAATTCGTCGATGCGCAAGACAAGGGTAAGGACAAGCGCAAGGGCGCCAATGTGAGCGCGCGCTGATCTCGTTGCGCAATAATCGGGCGCGAGTTGACCAACCGGTTGGCAGCGCAACAAGACGATGCCATGCGCGCCGGCCCATCGCGTATTCCTGTGATTGTTGGCATTTGAATTTGCGGGACCTATAGTTCGCGCCAGCAACGGTGCGAAAGAACAAACGGTCCATGCGAGTCACAGTGATCACGGGAGGCGGGTCCGGAATTGGAGCTGCCGTTGCGCGGCGCCTTGCCGGTCGCGACCAGTGCCTGATGTTGCATGGACAGGGCGCCGAAGCCGCAGGACTTGCGCGGTTGGAATCGGTTGCCGAGGACTGCCGGCGGGCCGGCGCCAAGGTTGCGCTTTCCGGTGGTGATCTCGCAAAATCAGGAACAGGATCGGAACTCATTCGCGCCGCGCGCGCTGCTTTCGGCGCGATCGACGCGATCGTGCATGCGGCGGGCTTTGCCGATCGACGCGGCTTTGCGCAATTGCCGCGCGATGGGCTCGAGCGGTCGTTTGCGGTGATGGCCGCCGCGTTTCATGAACTGGTCACTGCCGCATTGCCCGATCTGACGCGTGGCGCGCAGGGGCGCGTCGTCGCGATCAGTAGTTTTGCCGCGCATCGCTTCACGCCCGATGCGACATTTCCGGCGTCCGGCGCGGCCAAAGCTGCGCTCGAGGTGCTGGTGCGCTGCCTTGCGATCGAGCTTGCCGGTTCGGGCGCGACCGCGAATGTCGTCGTGCCCGGCTATACGCGGAAGGATGCCGGGCGATTTGGCTCGCTGGACGCGGAGAGCTGGCAGCGGGCTGCGAAGGCCAATCCGCTGGGGCGATTGGCCGAGCCCGACGAGGTGGCGGCAACCGTCGCCTTTCTGTTGTCGCCGGAGGCCGGACATCTGACCGGCGCGCTGTTGCCGGTCGATGGCGGCCTTACGCTCATGTGAATTCTTTCGGGGCAGTGTCGATGTCGGACAACGGGGCGAGCTGAGCGAGCGGATGTCATTGTGCTGGGCGCAGGCATCGTGGGGGTATCGGCCGCCTATGCGGCACGGCAGCGCGGCCTGTCCGTCGTGCTTGTCGATCGTCGCGAACCGGGCAGCGAAACGTCTTACGGCAATGCCGGCGTTCTCAGCAGCGGTTCGATCACGCCGCTCAACGGACCGTCGCTCTGGAGCGCGCTGCCGGCATATCTGACGAACCGGCATCCCGCGTTGCGTTGGGACGTCGGCTGGTCGCTCCGCAACATCGGATGGATCGTTCAGTTCCTCGCCAATGCGACCGCGGCGCGCACCCGGCCGCGCAAGGCGGCCCTGCACGGCCTGATCGGCGCATCGCTCAAGCTGCACAGGGAGTGGATCGTCAAGGCAGGCGCAGCCCAGCGCATTCGCGAGACCGGCTGGCTCAAGGCGTGGCGCAGCGACGCCGTGGCGTCGGCCAAGGCGGAGCAGGCGGCGCTTGCCGAATTCGGCATCCAAAGCGAGCTGCTCGATCGCCAGGCGATGTCCGCGCTCGAGCCGAACATCGTGCCCGTCTACAAGGTCGGATTGCTGCATACGCAGACGGCGTCGGTCGATTCACCGGGCGCGGTGGTCAAGGCCTATGCGCAGATGTTTGCAGGTAGCGGCGGGCAGATCCGTCGCACCGAGATCAGGTCGATCGTGCCCGATGGCGATGGCTGGCGCGTGATGCTCGCCGATGGCGAGATGCGGACGCGCCATGTCGTGGTCGCGCTCGGTCCATGGTCCGCTGATCTCCTGCGGCCGCTCGGCTACCGTGTGCCGCTCGCCACTGAACGCGGCTATCATCAGGAGTTCAAGCCGAATCCGGCGCGGCAATTGCTGCGCCCGATCCACGACTCCGAGGCCGGCTTCCTGATGACGCCGATGGAGCAGGGCATTCGCGTCACCAGCGGCGTCGAACTCACCGCGCGTGATGCGCCGTCGTCCTTTGCGCAGCTCGACGCCGTGGTCCCGGCCGCGCGAAGCGTGGTTGAATTCGGCGACGCGGTCGGCGAACCCTGGCGCGGCGCGCGGCCGACGTTGCCCGACAGCCTGCCGATGATCGGACCTGCGCCGCGGCATTCCGGTCTCTGGCTGGCCTTCGGCAACCAGCATATCGGGCTTACCACGGGGCCCGCGACAGGCGATGCGATCGCCGCCATGATCAGCAGCACGAAGCCGTCCTTCGATGTCGCGCCTTTCTCGCCGAGCCGCTACCTTTGATGACCGGGGGACGGCAGGCGAGCGGTGGCGGCAGGTGAGGGGCTGAGATGCACTACGTTTGGGATTTCGCGATCCTCGGCAAGTACAGCCACCTGTTCTGGCTCGGGCTCGGCTGGACCATGGCCTATACGATCGGCACGATTTTTCTCGGAACTTTGATTGGTCTCGTTGTCGGCATGCTGCGTTTGCGCCGCCTGATCGGGATCGACTGGCTGCTGATCGCCTATATCGAACTGTTTCGCTGCACGCCGCTGCTGGTGCAGATCATCTGGTTCTACTACGCCTTTCCGGTCGTCATCGGCCTGAACATTCCGGCGCATGTCGCGGCGGTCAGCGTGCTCTCGCTCTATGGCGGCGCGTTCTATGCCGAGATCGTTCGCGGCAGCATCGAGAGCGTGCATCGCGGGCAGTGGGATGCGGCAAGGGCGCTTGGCTTGCGACCATGGCGCATGATGCGGCTCGTCATCTTGCCGCAGGCGCTCAAGCCCATGCTCGCGCCTTATGTCAATCAGTCCGTGACGCAGCTCAAGAACACCTCGCTCGTCTCGGTCATCGCGGTGCCGGATCTCGTCTACAACGCGACGCTGATCAACGCCGAGACATATCGGCCGCTGGAGGTCTATACGATCGTGGCGCTGATCTATTTCGCGATCCTGTTTCCGGCCACGCTCGTCGCGCGGCGTTTCGAGCGCGGTATGAGTTACGACAAGGCCTGATGGTTCGGTCGCCTACGGTCAGATATTGAGTTCGACCGGCACGTCCTCGGGCTTCACGCCACTGAGCGACAGCCCCTTGACGAACCATTCGCGCATCTGGCCGATGCCGCGGTTGTAGTCGACCCAGACGGAGAGGAAGTCGCGCCAGTGCTTGTCGGGCTCGCGCCGCACCGCCATGCTGCTCGGAATGGCAACCGAGGGCGATTGCAGGATCTTGTAGGTCCCGAGATTGGGGTTCTTGGCGATCGCGGTCAGGCCCAGCACGAGTGCGTTGACCACGCAATCGACGCGTCCCGACGACATCTCGAGCATGACCTCGTCGCGCGACTTCAGCGACTTGATCGTGGCATTCGGCGCGAAACGGCGCGCCACCGCTTCGTTGGCAGAGCCGACGTCGACCGCAATCCTGACTTCGGGCTTGTTGATGTCGGCCCAGGTCTTGGCTTCGATGCCCTTCTTCAGCATGGCGCCGAACGGATGCGGAAACACGGTAGCGCAGAAGTCCACGACCAGCGCGCGCTGCGGAGTCGGATTAAGGGCAAAGCCGAGGTCGATCTTGTTCGACTGCAGATCGAGGATCGAATTGCCGTAGGTCAATTCGGTGTATTCGAGCTTGACGTCGAGCAGCTTGGCAATGTCGTTGGCCATGTCGATCGAGAAACCGGACCAGGTGCCGCTTGCAAGATCCTTGTTGAAATAGGGCAACTCTCCCGGCAACACCGCGATGCGGAGCACCTTGTTGGCGCGGACGCGGTCGAGCGTATTATCTGCGGGTGACTGCGCCGATGCCGAACTCGTCATGGCCGATGCCAGTGCCGCGCCGCTGCCGATCGCGAGAGCATAACGCAGGGCTTCGCGGCGGTCTTCGGACACCTTGCTATCGTCGGATTGGGTCACGCATATCTCCTTCAATGAAAATCCATCGCGCCAATTGCTCAAGACATGGCAAGAACATCGCAACGCCTATTTCAATGAAAGACGATAGCATGAAAGATCGCGATCAGCGTGGGGCATTGACGTGCTGCGTTGCGCAAACGGCAGCGCTGGTCGCCCACTGAAGCGGCAAATCGCATAAATCGGGGGCAAAGAACCCGGCCGTGTGCGGGATTACGATTGCGCAGCACGACCAACCGAGCCGCTCATGGCCGCACTGGCCCCCCCCCGCGTCATTGCGCTGACCGGGAATGCATTCGCACCTCGCTATCGAATCGCGCGGCTGATGTGGCAGAGAGCACAGGGGACGCAAGAAAACGGAGCGCGGGATGTCGAATCGGACCAGGATGTTGCTTGGGGATGTCGGCCTGTCTGGCCACATCTTGCCGGTATCGGCGACGCTGATCGGCGTCTGCGTGACGCTCGTGGGCCTCGTCAAGGTGGTCGAGATCAAGATAGGCAACAGCCGCGTCGACGAATATGCCGCCCTCACCGCGATCGCCTTCCTGACATGCTCCATCATCTCCTATCTTTCGATTCGCTGCTCGGCGAATGACAGGTTGAGCTATTGGCTAGAACAGGCCGCCGACGTCATGTTCGTCGCCGGCTTAATCGCGATCACGATGATCGCAACGCTGTTTGCTTATGAAGTGATTTGACCGGCTGCGCTATCCGCGGTGATAAACGCTGCGTTCCACGCCGCATTTTCCAACTGGATTTCTCGCGCATGCGACGGTCAAAAGATATTTGAGCGTTTGTTCATATCGGCTCTTCGATCGTAAATAGAATAGCCGCAATCCATGTCAGCCGATTGAGATTGGAACCACGATGAAACTTTTCATGTTCTATGTCGGAGGCGATTGCGGCAACTCGAACATCGAGCTGCACGATATCCGCTTCTCCGTCGGCGAGACGCCCGAGGATTGCTTCGACGATCTTCGGCGGCAATGGTGGGGCGAGCCGAAAAGCCTGCATCTCGACAGCTGGGGCGCGATCGAGCAGGCCGACGGGTTCGATGTCATTCTCTCCACTGAAGCAGGTGATGCTGCGACCGACAGGCTATTCTTCGTCAATCTGGGCGGCTACGATCCCGGCGACTTTGGCGAACTGCACAGGAATGTCCTGGTCGTTGCGCCCGACATCAAGCTTGCCAAGCAGAAGGCGCTGACGCCGATCGGCCATTGGGAAAAGCCGCACAAGGACAGGCTGTTCGAGATCGAAAAGGCTCTCGACGTGTCCGCCTTGATGGAACGCTATGGCTGCCGGCTCACGCTTCGTCCTGCCGTGATCGAGAAGCCGTTCGTCTTCACCTGTGACTATTTGCCGATCGCCTGATCAGATCGTGAGTTGCGGCGTGGTGCGTTTCGACGCTCGGCTTGCTTGATCCTCGCTCGACAAAAGGCACGCATCCTCAAGACGAAGCGACGGCGAGCCGATCGAAGGACTCTTCGACCAAACTCATGTGGTTGAACATCGCCGCGTGCGCGGCGTGCGCATCGCCGGCAAGGATCGCCCTGACCACCTGGCCGTGTTCGTCGTGCGAGCGAGGCAGTCGTCCCTCGGTTCGAAACTGCGCCTTTCGGAACGGTGCCAGTCGCTGACGCAATCCGCTTGCGAAATTGGTGATGATGCTGTTGTGGGCGCCAGCGTAGATCAGCGTATGGAAGTTCAGATTAGCCGTTGCAAATCCGTCGCTGTCCTCGCGATCGACGAGTTCTCTCATCGATTCATGGAGTACTTGCAGCCGTCGTCGCTCGATCGGCGTCATGCTCATCGCGGCTAAACGCGCGCAGGTGGCCTCGGCTTCGGCCATTGCGCCGAATAGTGTGTCGAGTTGCTCCGATGTTGCGCTTGCCACGATCGCACCCCTGCGTGGCTTGATCTCGATCAGGCCTGTCGACGCGAGTTGCCTCAGTGCTTCGCGCACCGGCGTTCGTGACACGCCAAATCGTTCAGCAAGCATGTGCTCGTCGAGGCGAAAGCCAGGCGGGAATTCGCCTGACAGCACCGAGCCCGCAATTTCGTCCGCCAGCCGCTCAGTCTGGGTGAGTCCTTCCTGTTCAGCCAATTTCATAGGCAACACCCTGTTTGCATCATGTTTGTGCATGCTAGCAAATAACATGGGCGTGCAAAATATGAAAACTGCATGCAAAATAAATTCATTGTATGCATTTGTGGAGATGCACGATGGCCGACGCCGTTCATCCGGTTGACGAGGTTCTACCGCTGCCAAAGTTGTTCGCGCTTGGTCTTCAGCACGTCCTAGTCATGTACGCGAACGCGGTCGCCGTGCCGCTCATTCTGGGCGGCGCGCTGCATCTGCCGAAGGACCAGATCGCGATGCTGATCAACGCTGATCTGTTCGCCTGCGGAATTGCGACGCTGATCCAAACTATCGGCATCGGCCCATTCGGAATTCGGCTTCCGGTCATCATGGGTGTGACGGCCGTGGCCATTTCACCGATGCTGGCAATGGCGGCCATGCCGGGCGTCGGCCTGACCGGCATCTACGGCGCCGTGCTGGTCGGAGGGCTGTTCGGACTATGCGTTGCGCCCTTCGTGAAATACGTGCTTCGGTTCTTCCCGGCGGTCGTGACCGGCACCATCATCACCATGATCGGGGTCGTGTTGACACGCGTTGGCGTCAACTGGGCCGGCGGCGGAGCCGCGGCAGCGGACTTCGGTGCGGCGGGTTATCTGCTGATCGCCGCACTGGTCCTGGCAGTGATTTTGCTGGTCCTGAAATTCGCCAGCGGATTTCTCCAGAACATGGCGGTGCTGATCGGGATAGCGGTCGGCTATGTCGTCACCATTGGATTGGGTTGGACCGACTTTGCCGGCATTCAGAACGAGCCGCTGTTGCGTGTGGTGCTCCCGCTGCAGTTCGGTATTCCCGAGTTTCACCTCATTCCCTGTCTGACTATGTGCCTGGTCATGACCATCGTGTTCATCGAAGCCACCGGAATGTTTCTGGCGCTGGGAGCGATGACGGGGCGGCAGGTCGGTCCTGAGGACGTGAAGCGTGGTCTGCGCGCAGACGCGATGGGCACCATCCTCGGCGCGATCTTCAACACTTTTCCTTATGTGTCGTACTCGCAGAACATCGGCCTTGTCGGCGTGACGGGCGTGTATAGCCGCTGGGTGTGCGTCATGGGCGGGGTTATCATGCTGGTCCTCGGTCTCATTCCGAAGCTCGCCTTCATTGTCGCATCCGTACCGCAATGCGTGCTCGGAGGAGCAGGCTTCATCATGTTCGGAATGGTGGCGGCGACCGGAATCAAGATCCTTTCGACCGTCGATTATGCAGGCCAGCGCAACAACGTGCTCGTCGTGGCGATTTCGATCGGATTCGGCCTGATCCCGATCGTGTCGCCGACGTTTTTTCACACGCTTCCTGACGCTTTGAAGCCCATCTTCGGCGATGGCATTATCCTGACGTCGATTGCCGCGGTGCTGCTGAATGCGTTTTTCAACCGCACCACGACCGAGCAGGCCGAAGCCGATACGTTCATCGCCGCGCAGGCCGCCGAACACATCTGAGTTCATCGGGACGGGTGAGTTCATCGGGACGGGACATCGAGGAAAGCGGTCAGCCCCGGAACCGTCGCCGAGGTCGACTACATCATCTTGTGCGAGACGTTCTTGGCGACGGTGTAGCACTGCAGGCCTTCAGTGCCGCCTTCGCGGCCATAGCCGCTGTCCTTGACGCCGCCGAACGGTGTTTCTGCAACCGATGCGACAAAATGGTTGATGGAGAGGTTGCCGACCTCGACGTCGTTGGCAAGACGATCGGCATTGTGCGCCGACCGCGTGAACGCATAGGCGGCAAGGCCGTAGGGCAGGGAATTGGCCTTTTCGATAGCTTCATCGAGGTTGCGTACAGGATTGACCAGCGCCAGCGGACCGAACGGTTCTTCCCGCATCGCGCGGGCATCATCCGGCAACTCGGCGAGCACGGTCAGCGGGAAGAAATAGCCGCTATTGCCGATGCGCTGGCCGCCCGCCAGCACCTTGGCGCCCTTCGCCTTGGCGTCGGCGACGAGGCCTTCCATCGCCTCGATCCGGCGCGAATTGGCCAGTGGCCCGAGCTGCGTTGCTGGATCAAGGCCGTTGCCGACCTTCAATTGGGCGGCTTTTTCAGCAAACGATTCGGCAAAGCTTTTGTAGATCGATTCCTGGACGAAAAACCGCGTCGGCGCCACGCACACCTGTCCGGCATTGCGTGATTTGCCGGTCACCGAGGTTGCAGCCGTCGCGACCGGATCGACATCGTCGCAGACGATCACCGGAGCGTGGCCGCCAAGCTCCATGATCGCGGGCTTCATGTGACGCCCAGCCATCTCGGCCAGCGATTTGCCGACCGGGATCGAGCCGGTGAAGGTGACGAGGCGGATCGAGGAATGTGGGATCAGGTGGCCGGAGATCTCGGCGGGGTTGCCGAACACCAGGTTCAGCACGCCCGGTGGCAAGCCCGCATCGTGAAAGGCGCGGACCAGTTGCACCGCGCCCGCCGGCGTCTCTTCCGAGGCCTTCAAAATGATCGAGCAGCCGGAGGACAGCGCACCGCCGACCTTTCGCGCCGGCGAGCTCATCGGGAAATTCCAGGGCGAAAAGGCCGCCACCGGCCCGATCGGCTGCCGCAGCACGGTGTGACGCATCCCGTCCTCGCTCGGGATGACGCGGCCATACATCCGCAGGCCTTCGGTCGCATCCCATTCGATGATGTCGCAGCCGCGCAGGATTTCCAGCCGCGCCTGGTCGAGCGGCTTGCCCTGTTCGAGCGTCATCGCCGTCGCCATCTCGTTGACACGCTCCCGCATCAGGCTGACCGCCTTGAGGATGATCTGCGTGCGTTTCGCGGGCGCGGTCTTGCGCCAGACCGCGAAGCCGCGCTCGGCTGCAGCCATGGCGTCATCGAGATCGGCAATCGTGGCCGTCGGGACCGTACCGAGCACCGTCTCGTCCGCCGGGTTGAGCACAGGCTGGCCGTCCGCCTGCTTCCAGCGGCCGTCGATGTAGAGCTCGAGTGTGGGATAGCCGGTCATCACGTTTCCTTTGGCAGCTCCAAGGGCATGGCAGCGTTATATTTGTTTGGATATAAAGCGGTGCCGCGGTCGACGAGTCAATCTGGCGGCCTTCCGGGAAGGGCTGATATCGGTTTCGTGCATGGCATCATCGTCGCGCTGGGATGAAAAAGGGATGGGGACGGATTACGTGAATTCGGCAGCACCGCGTCGCTTTGGCGGCGGGCCAGGATTGCCGGGAAACGGACGTGACGTCCCCATCGCCGGCTCCTCGAAACCAAGGCACTTCTCCAGGAATGACCGACTCTCTAGGAATGACCGACCATGATCCTCTTTCTTCTGGCCTATCTCGGCGGCGTCTTGACCATCGTCAGTCCCTGCATCCTGCCGGTCATTCCCTTCGTGCTGGCGCGGGCCGACCGTCCATTCCTGAGGAACGGCCTGCCGATGCTACTCGGCATGGCACTGGCGTTCGCCGTCGTCGCGAGCCTCGCTTCCGTCGCCGGTGGCTGGGTTGTCTCGGCCAACCAATATGGGCGGATCGCCGCGCTGGTCCTGCTTGCCATTTTCGGGCTCACCCTGGTTCTTCCCGAATTGGCGGATCGCCTGATGCGACCGCTGGTCGCCATCGGCGCGCGGATGTCGCAGTCCGCGGAGCAGGCGGGCGAGGGAAGCGTCATTGCGCCGCTGGTTCTCGGGATTGCGACCGGCTTTCTCTGGGCGCCGTGCGCGGGCCCGGTGCTCGGGCTGATCCTGACCGGCGCGGCGCTGCAGGGCGCGAGCGTCGGGACCACGCTGCTGCTGTTGACCTATGCCGCAGGGGCGGGGACGTCGCTGGCACTGGCGCTTCTGGTTGGCGGACGTGTTTTTGCGGCGATGAAACGCTCCATCGGCGCCGGTGAATGGATTCGCAGAGGACTGGGCGTGGCCGTGCTCGCGGCTGTCGTCGCGATCGCGCTGGGCGCGGATACCGGATTTCTCACCAATCTGTCGGTTGGCAGCACGACAGCTCTCGAGCAGGGTCTGCTGGAGAAGCTGCGCCCGAACAAGACCGCGATGTCCGGGCCCTCGATGACGAAGCAGGCCAAGGCCACCGGGGAGGAGGCGGCGGAATTGCCTGTCGAGGACCTCACACCGTCGCTTGACGGCGCGCAGGAATGGTTGAACTCCGCGCCGCTCACGATGGAAGGCCTCAAAGGCAAGGTCGTTCTCGTCGACTTCTGGACCTATTCCTGCATCAACTGCCTGCGATCGATCCCTTATGTCCGTGCATGGGCCGAGAAATACCGTGATCACGGGCTGGTCGTGATTGGTGTGCACGCGCCGGAATTTGCCTTCGAGCGCAATGTCGACAACGTCAAGAATGCGATCAGGACGCTCAAGATTGGCTATCCCGTCGCAATCGACAACGAATACAAGATCTGGCGCGCGTTCGAAAACGAATACTGGCCGGCGCATTATTTCATCGATGCCAATGGCAAGGTTCGTCATCACCATTTCGGCGAAGGTGGTTATGCCGAGTCAGAGCGCGTCTTTCAGAAGCTGCTTGTGGAGGCCGGAAACAAAAATGTCCCCATGGACATCGCCATGGTGAATGCCTCTGGCGCCGAGGCGGCTTCGAACAAAAGCGATGTCGACTCACCCGAGACCTATATCGGCTATAACCGCGGCGATCATTTTGTGTCCCCCGGGGGCGTGGTGCAGGATGAGAGCCACGCCTATGCCGCCGGAGAGCCGCAACTCAACGAGTGGTCGCTGGTCGGAAAGTGGACGATCGGGGAAGAGCGTGCGCAGTTGGACGAGAAGGACGGCAGCATCGTCTATCGCTTCCACGCGCGTGACCTGCACCTCGTGCTCGGCCCTTCGGTTGAGGGCAGCAAGATCCGCTTCCGCATCACCATCGACGGCAAGGCGCCCGGCGAGGCTCACGGGATGGACGCCGATGCCGAGGGCAATGGCGTGGTCACGACGCAACGGCTATATCAGCTCATCCGCGCTCCGGAGCCGATCGCCGATCATACATTCGAGATCCGCTTTCTCGATCCGGGCGTACAGGCCTATGCCTTCACCTTTGGCTGAAACCGCAGACCGAGCGGGCTGATCTGTGCGAGCCAGGCGCCGAAGGCGCGGTCGGCACGAAGCGCAAGGCCGGCTTGATGCTGCCGTGTCGCCGCTCGCAGGTCCGCGACCGAGATCTTGGCCGCAGCAAGCTCCACCGAATGGCCGACAAACCATTCCTCGAGCTGCCGCGGATCGGCCTCCAGGTGAAACTGAAGCGCCAGCGCGTTACGGCCGTAAGCGAATGCCTGGTTCTCGTAATTCTGGTTCGAGGCCAGGCGCGTGGCGTCCGACGGAAGGTCGAAACTGTCCCCGTGCCAGTGCAGAACGACGGCCTCCTCGCCCTGCAGGTTGCGCAGACATGACGACTTGCCTGCTTCCGTCAGCTCGATCGTGCCCCAGCCGATTTCCTTGACGGGTCCCTTGAAGACACGGCTTCCGAGCGCCTTCGCCATCAACTGGCTGCCGAGGCAGATTCCCAGCGTCGGAAGGTCGTGCGACAGCCGGTATTCGATCAGCGCGATTTCGGACGTCAGGAACGGATAGTCCCCGGTTTCGTAGACGCCGATCGGGCCGCCCAGCACGATGACGAGGTCGGCATCCCGGATCGAGCGATGCGAGAGATCGTCGACCGCCGCCTCGCAGAACGCGACATTCCAGCCCGCCCGTTCCATGATCGGAGCCAGCAGGCCCAGATCCTCGAAGGCGACATGGCGTAGGGCGACAGCGGATCGTCTGGGGTGCATCACGAGGGCCTGTGCTCAAGTCATCGAAGCGTTATATTTGAGGTAATATAACGCAGCCGGGAAGTGGCCGTCCAGCGCACGTGCGCGCCGCGGATCGCGGCGGCCTTCCATGCACCTGCTCCCCTTGAAAGAGGGCCTCGGAACGTGCTGTTCTCCGGCCCGGCGGAGGAACGTCCTTAAACCGGAGAGAGCATAATGACTTACCCGAATGTCCAGTTGTATATCGACGGAAAGTGGCGGGCCGCCGGCTCCGGCCGGACCATCCCCGTCATCAATCCGGCGACCGAGGAGCCGATCGGGACGGTTGCTCATGCCGACAAGGGCGACCTCGACGAGGCTCTGGCGGCGGCCGAAAAGGGGTTCAAGGCTTGGCGGCTTGTCTCGCCCTATGAGCGCTCCAAGGTGATGCGCAAGGCGGCCGATCTGATGCGCGAGCGCGCCGACAAGATTGCTTCGATCATGACCATCGAGCAGGGCAAGGTCCTTGCCGAAGCCAAGATCGAGACGATGGCGGCTGCCGACATCATCGAGTGGTTCGCCGAGGAAGGCCGCAGGGCCTATGGCCGCCTGATCCCGGCGCGGATGCCGGGCGTCTATCAAATGGCGATCAAGGACCCGGTCGGGCCGGTTGCGGCTTTCACGCCCTGGAATTTCCCGATCAATCAGGTGGTGCGCAAGCTGAGTGCAGCGCTCGCGTCCGGCTGCTCGATCATCGTGAAGGCGCCCGAAGAGACCCCGGCGTCGCCCGCCGAACTGATCAGGGCGTTTGCCGATGCCGGCGTGCCGGCCGGCGTGGTCAATCTGGTCTACGGCGTGCCGGCGGAGATTTCCGAATATCTGATCCCGCACCCGACCATCCGCAAGATCTCCTTCACCGGATCGACCAAGGTCGGCAAGGATCTTGCGGCGATGGCGGGTCTGCACATGAAGCGCGTGACCATGGAGCTTGGCGGCCACGCGCCGGTGATCGTGTTTGACGATGCCGATGTGGAATCGGCCGCGAAGATCATGGTCGCCGCGAAATATCGCAACGCCGGCCAGGTCTGCATCTCGCCGACGCGTTTCCTGGTGCAGGAGGGCGTCTACGACAAGTTCATCCAGCAGTTCGTTGACGGTACGAAATCCATCAAGGTCGGCAACGGTCTCGATGCCGACTCCAAGATGGGCGCGCTTGCCAACGATCGCCGCGTCTTGGCCATCGAGAGCATGGTCCAGGATGCCGTCGGGAAGGGTGCGAAGATCGCGGCCGGCGGCAACCGTGTCGGCAACAAGGGCTATTTCTTCGAGCCGACTGTCGTGACCGACGTACCGAAGTCGGCGCGCGCGATGAACGAGGAGCCCTTTGCACCGCTGGCGCTGATCTCGTCGTTCTCGAAGTTCGACGATGCGGCTGAGGAAGCGAACCGGCTGCCCTTTGGTCTCGCGTCCTACGCATTCACCAAGTCGGCGAAGACCGCAACCGCGATCGGCGCTGCGGTCGAGGCCGGCATGATGTCGATCAACAGCTTCGCGCTCGCGCTGCCCGAAGTTCCGTTCGGCGGCATCAAGGATTCCGGCTATGGCTCGGAAGGCGGCACCGAGGCGCTGGAAGCGTATCTCAACACCAAGTTCATCACCCAGACCGGTGTCTAGCGCATGATCCGGAAAAGTGTGTAGCGGTTTTCCCTTAGCTAACAAACGCGGAACGCGTTTGCGCAGAGATCACGCTCAATCAAAGACCTAAAGCGCGATGACGATTCAATTTAATTTCATCGAGCTTTAGCGCATAAGCGACGATCGCCCGAACAGACGAACAAATGGCCTGCAGCAGAGAAATCCGCGGCAGGCCATTTTGTTATCCCTTGCTGCTATCCCTTGTTGCTATCCCTTGGCGTCGATCTGGTCGAGAAATTCCTTCACGGTATGGACCGAGCCGGTATTGGTCGCCTCGTACCCGGGCAGCGTCGCGATCGCCTTGTGGAATTCGCTGCCCTTCATGATGTCGAGCACGTGCCGCATCGGCTCCGTTTCCAGGAATGCCTGGCGGCAGACAAAGAAATAGTCCTCGGTGAGAAGGCGGATGAAATCGAGGTCGAACTGCCGGGCGGCGGCTTCGACGCCGAAGCTCACATCCGCCATGCCGCTCGCGACATAGGCGGCGACGGCGGCATGCGTGAATTCGATCTGCTGCGCGCCATTGATCCGGCTCTCGTCGATGCCATGCAGGTCGAGGAGCTGGTCGAACAGGAGCCGCGTGCCCGAATCGTGATCGCGATTGACGAAGCGGGTCTTGCGATTTGCGATGTCCTCGATGGATGTGATCTTGAGCGGGTTGCCGCGCTTGACCATCAGCCCCATCTCGCGCGTCACGAAACTGATGACCCGGTCCTGCCGCGGATCGAGCCACTCGCGACATGCCTTGACGCCCTGCGCGCGCAATTCGCCGCGCGGCAGATGCACGCCGGAGAGATCGCAGGCGCCCTGTGCGAGCGACACCAGGGAATTCTGGTTGCTGACATAGCGCAGATCGACTCCGATGCCGGGCTCGCGATCGAGCAGTTCCCGCAGCTTCGAGACCGCGAAGCCGTGGCTTGCATGCACCCTGATGACCGACGGCCGCTGCTGCAGGAACGGCTTGATCTCCGTCACAAGCTCTTGAGCGAGGTTTTCCAGTTGCGGCCCGAGCCGCGCCTGCATGCGCTCGCCGGCCCAGACCAGCTTTTCGCCGAACGGCGTGAGCCGCGATCCCTTGCCGCGCTGGGTTTCGACCAGCGGCACGCCGAAGAATGCGGACCATTGCTCGATCAGGTTCCAGACGTGGCGATAGGACAGGTGCGCATCGAGCGCGGCGCTGGTGATCTTTCCCGTTTTGCGGATCTCGTTCAGCACGTCGATCATGACAGCCACGGTTTGCGGGCTGTTCTCCTTGCGAAAGCGCCAGACGGTTTCGATTTCGACTTGCAGCATGCTCGCACCATCAATTATGAAATAGAGTTCATATATAGGCGGTACATAGGCAGAGAATATCATATTTACCAGCGCAAAAAGCCTCCTACCTTGAATCATAAGCCAAGGAGGAAATATGATGTCGACTGCATATGACTATTCCCCGGAAACGCCTGCCGCGGGATTTTTCGCGCGGGCCCAGCATCAGCTTCTGATCGACGGCCGGCGCGTGCCGTCGGTATCGGGCCGGACCTTCAAGTCGCTCAATCCCGCGACCGAGCAGGTTATCGCCATCATCGCCGAAGGCAACGAGGCCGATGTCGACCTCGCGGTCGCGGCGGCGCGCCGTGCCTTCGAAGGTCCCTGGCGCACCATGCGCGCCGCGGAGCGCGGCCACATCCTGCTGAAATGGGCGGAGCTTCTCAAGCAGCACGCCGACGAGATCGTCGAGATCGAGAGCCTGGATGGCGGGCAAGCCGATCGCGGCGACGCTGCGTCAGGATTTTCCGGCAGCGGTGGATACGCTGATCTATTATGCGGGCTGGGCCGACAAGATCAGCGGCGACGTGGTCTCGACCCGTGACGATGCGCTGACCTATACGGTGCGCGAGCCGGTCGGCGTGGTCGCCGCGATCGTGCCGTGGAATTTTCCGCTGATGATCGGCATGTGGAAGCTTGCGCCGGCCCTGGCCTGCGGCTGCACGATCGTGATGAAGCCGGCGGAGCTGACATCGCTGTCGGCGCTGCGGATCGCCGAGCTGGCGCTCGAAGCTGGTCTGCCGCCGGGCGTGCTCAACATCGTCACCGGCCCGGGCCGCGTCGTCGGCGACGCGCTGGTCAATCATCCCGATGTCGACAAGGTCACGTTCACGGGATCGCCGGGCGTCGGCCGCGGCATCATGAAGGGCGCTGCAGGCAACTTCAAACGCGTGTCGCTCGAGCTCGGTGGCAAGTCCGCCAATGTCATCTTCGACGACGCCGATCTGGACGCGGCCGCGAGGGCCGCCGCTGCCGGCATCTTCTTCAATGCCGGTCAGGTGTGCTCGGCAGGCTCGCGCGTGCTGGTGCAGGAGAAGGCCTATGACGAGGTCGTCGAGCGGCTGACGGCGCGCGCGAAATCGCTGCGGATGGGCGATACGCTCGATCGCGCCACGTCGCTGGGGCCGGTGATTTCCGAGAAGCAGATGAAGTCGATTCTCGACTACGTCGGCATCGGCCAGAAGGAAGGGGCCTCGCTGGTGACCGGCGGCGAGACGCGTCGGCAGTCGCGGCTATTTCATCAGCCCGGCGGTTTTCGCCAATGTGAAGCACGAGATGAGGATTTCTCAGGAGGAAATCTTCGGACCCGTCGTCAGCGTCATCAAGTTCAAGGACGAGGCGGACGCGCTGAAGATTGCAAATGGAACGGCCTATAGCCTCGCAGCAGGCGTCTGGAGCCGCGACATGGGCCGCGTACAGCGCTTCGCCAAGCGGGCGAGGGCAGGCACCGTCTGGATCAACACCTATGGCTACACCGATGTGCGGTTGCCATGGGGCGGCGAGCGCGATTCCGGTCTCGGCCGCGAACACGGCACCGCGGCGATCGAGAATTTTACCGAGCCAAAGGCCGTCTGGATGAATCTCAACGTCTGACGACAGACAATCGACCAACGCAACAGACTGAGAAGAAAGGCGGGTCAAAGACCCGCCTTTTTTCGTTGCCGCCGGTGGTATCACGCCGCACGCGCCGGCGGGCCGGCGGCTTCGAGCTCCGCGACTTCCGCGTCGGTGAAGACCCGGCTCCGTGTCAGGAACCTCACGCCCTCCGGTGCCTCTGCGGAAAATCCCGAACCGCGACCCGGTACGACGTCGATGATGAGCTGGGTGTGGCGCCAATATTCGAACTGGGCCGCGCCGATATAGAAGTTGCAGTCCGCGATGCTTCCCGAGCAGCACATCCTGCGGGCCGACCCTGAAATCGCCGACCGGATAACACATCGGCGCCGAGCCGTCGCAGCAGCCGCCGGACTGGTGAAACATCAGCGCGCCGTGCTGCGCTTTGAGACGCTCGACAATCTCGGTTGCCTTGTCCGTGATCTCGACTCGATTGACCATCGCTCATTGTCCTTGAGGCCGCCGTTGCAGGCGCGGAGTTTGAACCCGCGCCTGCAACGCCGTTAAGTCATTAGAAGAAACCAAGCGCCTTGTTCGAGTAGCTGACCAGCATGTTCTTGGTCTGCTGATAGTGATCCAGCATCATCTTGTGGTTTTCGCGCCCGATGCCGGACTGCTTGTAGCCGCCGAACGCCGCATGCGCGGGATAGGCGTGATAGCAATTGGTCCAGACGCGGCCGGCCTGGATTGCGCGGCCGAAGCGATAGGCGCGGGTGCCGTTGCGGGTCCAGACGCCGGCGCCGAGCCCGTACAGCGTGTCGTTGGCGATCGAGAGCGCGTCAGCCTCGTCCTTGAACTTCGTCACCGAGACCACGGGGCCGAAGATCTCCTCCTGGAAGATGCGCATCTTGTTGTTGCCTTCGAAGATGGTCGGCTCGACGTAATAGCCCTCCGCGAGTTCGCCATCCATCTTGGCGCGCTGGCCGCCGGTCAGCACCTTGGCGCCTTCCTGCTTGCCGATGTCGAGATAGGAGAGGATCTTCTCGAGCTGGTCGTTCGACGCCTGCGCACCGATCATCGTGCCGGGATCGAGCGGGTGACCCTGCTTGATCTTCTTGGTGCGTGCGACCGCCTTCTCCATGAACTTGTCGTAGATCGTGTCCTGCACCAGCACCCGGCTCGGGCAGGTGCAGACCTCGCCCTGGTTGAGCGCGAACATCGCGAAGCCTTCGAGCGCCTTGTCGAGGAAGTCGTCGTCGGCATCTGCCACGTCGGCGAAGAAGATGTTCGGCGACTTGCCGCCCAGCTCGAGCGTCACCGGGATGATGTTGTCGGACGCATATTGCATGATCATGCGGCCAGTCGTCGTCTCGCCGGTGAAGGCGATCTTGGCGATGCGCTTGTTCTGGGCCAGCGGCTTGCCCGCTTCGATACCGAAACCGTTGACGACATTGACGACGCCCGGCGGCAGGATGTCCGCGATCAATTCCATGACGACGAGGATGCCGAGCGGCGTCTGCTCGGCCGGTTTCAGCACGACGCAGTTGCCGGCCGCGAGCGCAGGCGCGAGCTTCCATGTCGCCATCAGGATCGGGAAGTTCCAGGGGATGATCTGGCCGACCACGCCGAGCGGCTCATGGAAATGATAGGCGACCGTATCCTGGTCGATCTCGGAGATGCCGCCTTCCTGCGCGCGCACGACGCTCGCAAAATAGCGCCAGTGATCGACCACGAGCGGCATGTCGGCGTGTGTCGTCTCGCGGATCGGTTTGCCGTTGTCGAGCGTCTCGACCAGCGCCAGCAGCTCCAGATTGGATTCGAGCTTGTCGGCGACCTTGTTCAGCAGGCGCGATCGCTCCTGGACCGACGTCCTGCCCCAGGCGTCCTTGGCCTTGTGAGCTGCATCGAGCGCGAGCTCGATGTCGGCTGCGGTGGAGCGGGGAACCTGGCAGAGCCGCTTGCCGGTGATCGGGCTCGGATTGTCGAAATACTTGCCTTCGACCGGCGCGACCCATTTGCCGCCGATGAAATTGTCGTAGCGCTCGCGATCGAGAAGCTGTTTGGAGACCTTGTCCAAAGCTTGCTGATACATGGCATTTCTCCCTGGATGTGGCTGCGCCTGTCGGCGTCTGGGGCAGTCGTTTGATGTGTCGTCTGCTTACCGCATCGGCTGCCTCACCAAGTCCGCGCATGTCAGAGCGGGCAGGCGTGCGGGTATTGCTTCACAACATTTGTGATGCTGTCGGCCTGAGCAGGCGGCAGTTTGCGCCCGCCGTAGCTATTGCGTCAACGTTATATTCAATCAAATATGTCGCGTGCGGCTATGAGCGCCGTCGTCGGGCGCGTGACGCAAGCAATGCGCGGGTCGATGTGCACCGCGCATTGCCGATTTGCGGGGTCGTGTGCGCTTACTTCGGCAACGCGACGGGTTTCAGTTCGAACTTACCGGGATCCTTCCCCTTGTTGTCGCCAAGGATGTAGGACAGCTTGCCTTCCGCGACCCAGCCGGTATCGCCGACTTGCGTCACCGAAACCGGCTCGGCGAAACCATCCTTGATGGTTTCGACCGTAGCCTCGTCGCCCTTGACCGTGACCTTATCGAGCTTGCCGTTGCCTTCGATCAGCAGAAAGCCGTTACCGAAGGCGCGCATTGCATCGGCGTGATCGATGGGTCGCGATGGCTTGAGCTCGGTTACCGCTCCGGCCTTGCCGTCCTTGACAGCGATCTTGAACAGCTTGGCCGGAATGTAGGTCGTGACATAGAGATTGCCGTCCGTCCCGATGGCGATGCCATCGAGGCCGACGCCATCCTTCGCGGGCGCCAGCAGCGGATCGGTCGCCCAGACATCGAGCGCAGTACCGCCCGGCTTCAGGCTGTACACATTCGGCGTGAAGGAGTCGGAGACGTAGGCGGTGCCGTCGCCGCCGACGACGATGTCATTGCAGAGCGATTTCGCATCGGGCAGCGCAAAGCTGCCTTTCGCCGCGCCGGTCTTGAGATCGAATGTCTTCAGCGCGGCTCCCTTTGTGTCGCCTGGGCCAGCGACGCCCATGGCGCTCATATCATTGGAACAGACATAGAGTGTGCCACTGGCTTCATGGGCGAGCACGCCGAGCGTCGAGCGGCTGTCTGCAGCCCCGGGCTTGACGATCTGTTCGGTCTTCCCGTCGGTTGCGACCTTCGTCACGCCGCCGAGATTGAAGCTGCCGACATAGAGCGTGCCGTCGCGCGTGGACGTCACGCTCTCCGGAAAGCTCTTGTCGGCTACGCCAAGCGCTGCGGTTTCGGCGCGTGCGATGCCGGCAGGCGCGATTCCGAGTATGAAGGCCGCCGCACATAGTGCGTGCGCGCGGCGATTCTTCAGCGAGTCTCCCATACGCGCACGTCGAGCGGCGCGGCTTTCTTTTTTCATAATTGATATCCCTGATGGACGCGAACCTGGACGAGGCAGGCCTCAGGGGACGATCATCACTTTGTGTCGGTTTGCCTTGTCGTTCCCGACTTGATTTTCCTCCCGTGAGCCTTGTCCGAACCGATATATACCTTAGAATACATCGTCGCGAAAGGTGTGGCGACCTGAGAGGTGCAACGAACATGATCAGTGGTCATGCGCCGACGGACGTTGTTACCGACGCTTTCGGATCCACGACGCAGCATCGATGTCTGTGCTGCAATGGCGTGATTACCGGCGTACCAGACGAGGATACCGCGATCGGGCTTAGTCCCGTGCTCGGCCTCGTCTCCGACGAGTGCGCTTTCATCTGCAACGATTGTACCGCAAGGCTGATCGAAGCCGCGGCCGCGCAGAAAGTGAAAGCGACGGCGAGTTGTCGGCGATAATCGTCGTCACGTCATCAGTGCGGAAGAATGCGCCGGTGAATTGGCGTTCGGTTTTCCGGCCGCCGATTCTTGGCCGTCAATTCTTGGCTTGGGCTGGCCTTGCGGCACGACCCGACGATCCGTCAGGTCGTGCCTTGGCCCAGCCTGGCCTGGCCGCATTTCGCTCTACGTGATTGTCTTGAGATTACGCGATTGTCTTGAGATAAAGACTCGGGTCGAAATATTTGTCGGCCGGCGTGAAGTCCTTGATGCCGGCATTGGCCATGAAGAAGTCCGTCGACTGCTGCAGCCATTTCGTGACGGTGCCGTCGGTGTAGAGCTTCTTCCACTCCCGCGACGTGAACATCTTCTGCGCCTTGAACTGCTCCTGGATGTCGCTGAGCGGGGTCTGGCTGTAATGGCCTTTCTGCAACGCTTCCAGCGCCTTCTCGCTATTCGCGATGACGTAGTCGTTGGCCTCGCTCCAGCCCTTGATCAGCTTGGCGAGCGTTTCCTTGTTCGCATCATAGTAGCTGTTGGCGGCGGCCCAGCCCCCGATGATCGCCGCCTGCGGATAATAGGCCGACGCGTCGGCGAGCTTAACGGCGTTCGGCACCTTGTCACGCACGGTCACGTTGAAGGGCACCCAGAGGGCGACTGCGGGCACCGCGCCCGAAATGAACGACGTCACAGCGGCAGGCATGGCCTGGTTGACCAGCTCGACCTCCTTGGGGTCGACCGAATTGGCGCGCAGCGCGCGATCGAGAAAGACATGTGCTGTCGTGCCGGTCGAGGTCGCGATCCGTTTGCCCTTGAGGTCGGCGAACGACTTGATGCCCTGGTCGGAATGAACCCACAGCTGCGCGGTCGCAACCTCGATGTCGTTGATCAGGAACACCTTGCCCTGGCCGCGCGCCGGGAAATTCGACAGCACGGCGCCGGTCGCGAGCACGTCCAGGCTGCCGCCGATCAACGCCTGGAAGATTTCGAGGCCGGTGTTGAACTGGCGCAGCTCCAGCTCGACGCCATGCTTGTCGAAAAGGCCCTGGTCCACCCCGGTCCAGATCTGGCCGTCGACGGCAACCGTATGCAGATAGCCGACACGGACTTTGGTTTTGGCCTGTGCCAGCGCGGGCGCCGCGAGACTGCCAAGCGCCAGGCCCATCGTTGTCGTCAGAAATTGTCGTCGATGCATCGTGTACTCTTTCTTTGGTTGCCTCCAGAGCATGATCCGGAGTGCCTGTCGCGATCTTCCGAAGCGGTCATGCTCAATCGAAAATCAAGGATGCGATGGCGATCCAATCCGTTTTCATCACGCCCTAAGCCGCCGCTCTTTCCTGCCACACCAGCAGCCGAGCACTGATCCGCCTCAGGATCGTGTCCATCAGCAGCGCGACGAGGCCGATGCAGATGATTCCGACATAGATCACGTCGAGCAGAAAATATGTCGCGGCATTTTGTATCATCGCCCCGAGGCCGCGCTGTGCCGCAATCAGTTCGGATGCGACGAGGGTCGCCCAGGCAACGCCGAGCGAGACGCGTAACGCGGTGAGGATATGCGGCACCGTCAGCGGGATGATCACCTTGCGGAAGATCTCCACCTCGCTCGCGCCGAGCGTCTGTGCCACTCGAATGTAGAGCGGCGTGATCTGCGAGACGCCTTCATACATCACGATCACGCCCGGAGAAGAACGAGGCGTAGAACAGGATGACGAGCTTGGCGATCTCGTCGACGCCGAAATAGACGATGACCAGTGGAATGAGCGCGATCGGCGGCAGCGCCCGAAAGAAGTTGATCATGGGGTCGGCGAGCGTCCGTGCCGGACGATACCAGCCGAGCAGGAAGCCGACGGGCACGGCAGCGAGGATTCCCAGCGCGACGCCCAACAGGACCCTGCGGGTCGAGACGAAGACGTCGTAGAGCAGGCCCTCATGCAGCAGAAGCTCGACAAACTTTGCGGCGACCTTGTGGGGGGCAGGGATCAGGGACTCGTTGACGTAGCCGCTGAGGCGGACGCCATACCACAAGGCGATCGCAGCGACCCAGGGGACAAGGCCAAGCAATAGCTGCCTTGCGACACTGCCGCGCCCCTTCATATCCGTCTACCCGCCGCACGCATTGATCAGATGCAGCGTCATATTATAGATGACGTGACCATTCAACGGCTTGGCCCGATGTCAACGCGACTTGCTGCATGATGCAACCCTCGTATTCGCCGTCATCAGTACTCATCGCACGACGTTGTGCAGATGCTTCGCCTCAAGCATACGCCGATGGCGCAGCAATGTCGGTGCTCGCGGCGCCAGAGGTGTTGCGAGGAACGCGTGAAACAGTTTCAGGGTGTCCGATGTCTAAAGATGGCGATGCAATATTTCCATATCCGGCGAGAGAGACACCATGGCTGACCTTCGCCTGCTGCGGCGACTTGTCTCATATTCGTGCGACGGAACTGGAGCCGCTGACGGTTCTCAACCACCGGCAGTGATCTCAGGAGAATTCGCATGGCGTCGCAGGGTTACGACTACATCATTGTCGGTGCGGGGTCCGCGGGTTGCGTGGTCGCGAACCGGCTGTCTGCCGATCCGGCATGTCGGGTTTTGCTGCTGGAGGCGGGCGGATCGGACCGCAATTTCTGGCTCAAGCTTCCGGTTGGATACTATCGTACCATTTACAACCAGCGGTTCTCGCGCCTGTTCGTCACCGAGCCGAACGAAACGACGGGCGGCCGCGCCATCGTCTGGCCACGTGGTCGCGTGATCGGCGGCTCATCGTCGATCAACGGCCTGATCTTCATTCGCGGTCACCATGAGGGCTTCGATGACTGGGAGCGCCTTGGCGCGACCGGCTGGAGCTACCGCGAGCTGCTGCCGTATTTCCGGCGTTACGAGCGCTATCGCGGCGGGGAGAGCCAATATCACGGCGGCCTCGGCGAGTTCGATGTTTCCGACCTTCGCAACCATAATCCGGCCTCAGCCGCCTGGGTGGAGGCGGGCGTTGAATACGGCCTGCCACGCAACCCGGACTTCAACGGCGCGACCACTTTTGGCGTCGGCAGCTACCAACTCGGCATCGGGCGGCATTGGCGCACGAGCGCCGCATCCGCATTTCTTCGGCCGGCCGCGCATCGGACGAACCTGACCGTCCTTGCTGGTGCACAGGTGAGCCGGGTGCTGTTCAATGGCCGCGTCGCGACTGGCGTCGAGTGGATCAAGGACGGCAAGCCGTCCAGCGCTGTGGCAGATCGTGAAGTCATTCTGTCCGCCGGCGCCCTGCAATCGCCGCAACTGCTCCAGCTCTCAGGCGTCGGGCCGACCGATTTGCTGCGCGAGCATGGAATTCCCGTCGTCGCCGATGCTCCCGAGGTCGGCCGTAACCTGCAGGATCATTACCAGGCGCGCTTCATCGTTCGCCTCAGGCAGCCGATCTCGCTCAATGATCAGGTCCGCAATCCTTTTCAGCTCGCCAAGATGGGCGCGGAGTGGCTGTTTGCCGGGCGTGGTCCCCTGACCGTGGGCGCAGGGCAGGTCGGCGGCGCGGCGTGCACCGAATATGCCGCCAATGGCCGGCCCGACGTTCAGTTCAATGTCATGCCGCTGTCGGTCGACAAGCCCGGAGATCCCCTGCATCGCTATTCCGGCTTCACCGCCTCGGTCTGGCAGTGCCATGCCGCATCGCGCGGACGGCTCGCCATCCGCTCGACAGATCCTTTCGATCAGCCGCGCATCGAGCCGAACTATTTCGCGGAAGACATCGACCGCAAGACGATCGTCGCCGGCATGCAGATCCTGCGCGACATCTTTCGGCAGAAATCGTTCCGGGATCTCTGGGATGTCGAAGTGGCGCCGGGCAATCCCGCAAGCACGCCGGAAGCATTGTGGGATTTTGCCAGGACGACCGGCGGCACGGTGTTTCACTGCAGCGGCACCTGCCGCATGGGCAGCGACGCGGCATCCGTGCTCGATCCGCAATTGCGTGTGCGTGGCGTCGACAGGCTGCGCGTGATCGATGCCTCGGTCATGCCGCTGATCACGTCAGCCAATACCAATGCGGCCAGCCTGATGATCGGCGAAAAGGGCGCGGCCCTGTTAGCCTCAGGCGGTTGATCTCGCCCAGTCGGTCGTCAGCGATAGCTCGCAAGCGCGTCGAGTTGTCGTTGCGCTTCCGGAGAGCCCCATTCCCGGGCTCTCTGATACCAGGTGCGTGCCTGGTTCAGATCGGGTCCGGGGTCGGTCGAACTCAAATGCCGCGACACGATCGGGTCGAACGTCTTGGCAAGATACAGCGCGGCGCGCGCGTCGCGAGCCTCGGCGGCGCGAAGCAGCAAGGAGCGGGCTGCCTTGACGTCGCCATTTGCGAGCATTTCCTGAGCACGCCTGATCAGGCCCGCGATCTCGTTGGGGCTGAGTTCGCGCGCGGTAGCGGTAGGCGGTATCGGCGCGCGGCGGCGAGGGGGCGGCGGAGACAGGCGGGGGGCTTGCCGGCGGGAGAGCGGCAACCGTCTGCGGCGGCTGCTGCTGTGGCGGCGTCTGCGATTGCTGTGGCGCCGGCTGTTGCTGCACGAGTGGCGGCGGCTGTACGGCCGGTGGCTGCTGCTGTACGACCGGTGGCGGCGATGGCTGGGGCGGCGGCGCTGGCGGCGCGACTGCTGCGGGAGCCGCCGATGGGGCGGAGTTAGCGAGAGCCGTCGCCGGCGACGCGGCTTTCCAGAGGAGCCGCAGGAAGCTCGTCACCTGTGCAGCGCCGTCCGCGTTGTGCAGTTCGGCGGACAGGTTCAACTCGCCGACGTAGTCGGCTGGCGGAATCACCATGGCGGTCGAAACCTCGCCGGCCGCCACCCGCCACTCGGTAAAGCTCAGCGGCACGCCGGCGGTCAGCCGGGCGCCGGGCAGCATTCCCTTGATGGTGACGGTGGCGTTGGGATCCGGCGCGTCGACGCTGACGCCAAGCTCGAGCGGCTCGTTGACGGAGCCGCTATGGTTGCGAACCATCAGCGTCGAGACCCGCTGCTGCGGCTGAGAAGGCGCGCTTGGTTTTTCCGTCTGAAAAGTTCGTAGCACCGATCCGACACGATCGTCCGAGGTATCCGGCGATGGAGACAGGAAGACGACGAAGGCAAGCGCGGCGAGCGCGGCACAGGCGACCGCGGCTCCCAATTTGGCCGCGAGTCCGACGGACGACCGCTTTCGCAGCATCGATGGCGCATCACCAGTCGCGATCTGCTCGCGCAGCATCCTGGCGACTGCGTCGGCGAAGGCGTCGGACGACGGATTGGTCAGGCTGTTGCTGCTCTTGAGGCTTCGCAGACGCCCGAGCTGATCGTCGAGGCCGCGTGGCACGGGCAGGACCTGACGATCTCTTTCCGGCGAGGCCGGCGCGTTCATCTTTTCGCGTATTCTCGGCGGAGCGTAGTAAGAGGGATCGTTGGGATCGAGAACTCGGCTTCTCACTCACGCTAAATCCCCACTCTCGTCGCGCGGCCGGCTCGAGGCCCGCACGTGTTGCGGACACAAGGTTTTACTCGGGCAAGGTCGCTTGCGCCCGCAGCGAATCTCGACCAACCAGCGCGATCTCTTTGAAGTGATTGTCCGCCGCCTCCAAAGCGAACGGCGATGATGCAAGGCGGATGCCGCACGGTTCGTCGCAACAGCCGCAGCGACGGCGCTACATGACTCGGGCCAATGTGCTCGCGCAGACTTCATCAGAGTGTCCCCATCTGACTTCCAACACTCGACGCGGCGGCCAAACCATGTCGAGTGTGCCGATGACTCTATATCTCACTCTTTTAGTCTAAAGTGTGAGGTTGTCTAGAAAGGAAACTGCAAATCGAGCGGGTGTCTGAGTTGCGAGAGTATTGGTAAATCAATGCAATCAAAGCGAGCGCAACTGCGGATTGCTCGTGCGGCCAAACATGTCGCGGATTACCTTCGGTTCCCGACGCGAGCGGCACCTGACTACTCGGAAAAAGAATCCGCGCGGCTTTGCGCCTGCTGGGCGCGGTATTCGCTCATCACCAGCTCGCGGATCGTCTTGCGCAGCTCACCGAACTCGGGAAGTTCCTGGATCGTCTCGCTACGGGGGTAGTCGAATTTGATGTCGATGATCTCTTTGATGCGTGCAGGGCGCGCAGTGACCACGACAATGCGAGAGGACAGATAAATCGCCTCGTCGACCGAATGCGTGATCAGCATGACGGTCTTACCTTCTGCCGCGAGCACGCGCAGCAGCAGGTTCTGCATGTTCGATCGCGTTTGGGCATCGAGAGCGCCGAACGGTTCGTCCATGAGCAGGAATTTCGGTTTGACCGCATAGGCGCGCGCGATGGCGAGGCGCTGTCGCATACCTCCCGAAAGATGCTTCGGGTATGCATTTGCAAATTCCGTAAGCCCCATAAGGTGCAGATAGTGGTCGCAGATCTCGGCGCGCTCTTTGCCCGAGACGCGATTGGCGGCAAGCTCCAGGCCGAAGGCGATGTTGTCCTTCACGCTGAGCCACGGGAACACGCCGTATTCCTGGAAGATCACGCCGCGTTCGGGTCCGGGCCCTGCGATCGGCTTCGCTTCGAATGTCACCGCGCCGCCGGTCGGCTTCTGGAATCCGGCGAGCATATTCATCATGGTGGTCTTACCGCAGCCGGACGGACCGATCACGGACACGAAGTCCCCGCCATAGATGTCGTAAGTGACATCATCGACCACTTTCATTGGTCCGCCGGGAGTGTCGAAAGCCAATGAGACGTGATCGAAGCCGGCGATGATCGGTTTTGACGAATTCACGGGACGACTCGGTGTTCAGGCATGGCGATGATGCAACGAGCGATCAATGCCGTGCCAATTCGTCAGGCAGATAGACATATGTCAACCCGGACAGTCCGATGTCTCCCATGCGTCGTCCCAGATCGCAACATCCATGAGACGCGAGCGCTGGCTCACCACAGCTATTTCATCGCTGCTTCATCTGCGCTGTTCTTCATCGTTGCTTCTTGACCTCGCTCTGCGACCATTCGAGAAATTCCCGGAACAATCGCTGCTTCTCGGCCGGATTGGCCGGCGCGGCATTTCCCGCCTGATGCTTGGTGCGGAACTCTTCGAACTTGGCTTGTTGCAGCCAATCCTGTGCGGCAGGGAAACGCTGCCAGCCGGGCAGCTCCTTGCCGAGGTCGACCTCCTGCCATTTCGGGTGCCGCGGCGGCTTCTGCAGTTCGGGGAAGTGCGTGAACAGCGCGTCGACGAATTTCGCCACTCGGCGATACCTGTCGCTCGCGGGCTGCCAGTTGTTGGTGATCAGCACGGAATCGACCGCAACCGTCTGGATCGACTGTCCGCCGTCGACGAGATTCGGATAGAGCGTCTGCTCCAATTGTCCCTTGATATAGATGTTCTCGAGCGTCGGCGTGAACGGAATTTCCACGAGATGCAGATTGTCGCTGGCCGGGATGCGGGTGAGAGCGCCGGCCGGCTTGCCGGTGATGACGACGGTTGCGGCAATTTGCCCGCTCTTGACCGCAGCAATCGCATCCGCCTCGGTCATATTGACTTCGTCGACCTTGACGGAGAGCAGGCCGAACACGTCGCGTGCCGTGATCTGCGTGCTCGATCCGGCTTCGGCGAAGTTCACCTTCTTGCCGTTGAGGTCTTCCAGCGACTTGACATTGCGGCCTGCCAGAACGTGCATTTCTTCCGGATACAGGCGGGTGATGTAGTTCAGCCGCTGGTCGAGCGCGCTGGAAAGTTCTCCCGTCGACGCGAAATATCGCAACATCTGGGACGAGGTGATGCCGATATCGACGCCTTTCAGATAGAGCACGTCGCGGATGTTCTGCGCGCCGCCCAATCCGACAATGGGGAGAATCCGCAGGTTTTCGTCGTTGAGCACCACGGCGAGATCGTGGGTGATGTCGAGATAGGTTTCCTCCGGGCTTCCGGCGATGATGGAAACCGTATTGGCGTTCAGCTTTTCCTTCCATTGCTCTTCGAGCCGCGGCGTGCGTTTCGGTTCGGGTGAAGAGATCTGGGCGTGGGCTATGGAGCTACCCAGCAGCATCGCGATCAGCATGATCGCAATCGAGTGCGTGCAGGCTGAAACCGCCGGTTGCATGGTCGGACGGCGTCGGAGTTGCCGAAAGGCTTGTTTGATTTTCTGTTTGATCATGGCTAGTGCGTCCCCAACCGTGCCGTTTTGAAACGATGGCAAGCGGTAACCGGCGAAGAGAAATGCCGCTGCTGGTAGGCGAAACTCTGGTTCAGCGGTCCGGCATGTTCAAGGCTTTTTTATTCGCGCGTGTGTCTGCCTTAATTATGTCGTCAGCTTGGCGTTGTTCGATGATGGGGACATCTTAAGGTTACATTGCATCAGCCATGATCAGAGCCAGCCAATCTCCGGTTGCTTTGGTTTGTCGACGGCGACATCATCATGGCCGCGCCTTCGCAATGTCGCGAAGACGTTAAGGTCGTGATTAGGGCTGTCGCGGTAATGTTCCGGCGCTTCGCTGGTCGATCAGAAGAAATCAGAAGAAAATGAGCAAGGGCAGGGGTGTTGTCATGGACCGGCGCAAATTCGTTGCGGGAGCGTGCTCGGCCCTTGGTGCTTCAATGATTGCAATGCCCGCGCTCGCGCAGGCGAGGGCCAAGGTCCGCGTCGGCTATCTGCACACAATTGCGGTCGATGAGCAGATCTGGCTGTGCGATCATCTCGGTTCTTGGGCGCGCAACGGCCTCGACATGCAATTCAAGGAGTTCAAGACCGGCATCGAACTCTTTCAGGCGATGACGGGCGGCAATATCGACATGCTGGCGACCGGTGCCGTGATCTCGAACTTTCCCGCGCGCGGCCAGGGCAAGATGTTCCTCGCCAATTCGATCGAGTTCGCGACCGCGCAACTCTGGGTCCGCGAGGACATGGGCGTGAAGGAGTTCGCCGATCTGCGCGGCAAGCGGGTCGCCACCACGCCCGGCACAACGGCGCATGTGTTCCTCGACAACGCGCTCAGGGAAAACAAGATGACGGGAGCCGACATCGATCTCGCCGGCATGCCGATGCCGGAGGCGGTGAATGCGTTCATCAACGGCAATGTGCCCGCTGTCGTGCTTTGGGTGCCCTTCAACATCGCGGTTCGTGAGAAGGTTCCGCAAGCCAAGAAGATCCTGGATGCGGGTGTCTTCTATCCGAGCGCGGCGGTGGTCGGCGGATGGGCGGCGTCGAATGCCTTTTATGCGGCCAACAAGCCCGTCCTTGCCAGGATCGTGCGCGCCTGGATCGAAGGCAATGACATGTTGATTGCGCGGACCAACGAGGCCTTAGGGGTCCTGCACGACAAATACTATCAGGCGGTGCCGGAGCGCGACATCCGCGAGCAGTTCGGCGCCATGCGCGTATTTCCCACGGCTGTGTGGCGGCGTCTCTACAGCAACGGCACGATCGCCGAGTGGCTGCAGCAGGTAACCGACTTCTATACGCGCGTCGCGAAGATCGAGAATCCGGTCCCGGCGGCGCAATATTTCGATCCCAACATCTTCCTGTCCGTCGTCAAGGCGTGATCGGCAGTCCGGACGTCAGGTAGATCATTCCCGGTTACGGCGTGGGAAGAGCGAGCCGTTCGATGCTTTGGATGTGGCGCGCGAGCAGGTTGCATGCCTGCTCGACATTGCGTGCGCGCAGCGACTGCAGGATCAGCCGGTGATCCTGGTTGGACCTCGGCTGCCAGCCCGCGCTATGCGCCGTGGCGAACAACAGCCGCGAATTGGCAAGCTGCAATCCATCGAGGCTTGCGAGCAGGCGCGGCATCGCACAGGGCGCCACCAGCGCGTGATGGAAGGCGCGGTTGGCGGCTTCGAAATCCTCAATCGTCTGGGCATTGTCGCCTTCGTTCAGCGCCAGTTCGATGCGTGCGAAATGTGCTGCAGTCAGCTTGGGCGCGGCGTTTCGCAACGCGACCACCTCGAGTGCCGCGCGCATTTCGGCGATCTCCTTCACCGACTTGACGTCGAGCGGCGCGACGCGGACCCCGCGGCGCGGCATGGCGACCACGAGATACTGCGCTTCCAGTTGTCGGAACGCCTCGCGGACCGGGACATGGCTCGAGTTCGAACTCGCGGGCGATGTGATCCTGTCGCAGCGGGGTATCGGGTGCGAGCGCGCCGCTGATGATGCGATGCGCGAGGGACGCTGCGATGCGTCCCGCCGTGGATACGTTATCACTCATAGATTATCTATCGCATTAAGAGGTGCGCTTGCACGCTTTCCCGCTTAACATGATTTTGGTATCGACAAAATCATAGATAAGACTGTGGGTTATCTATGAATTGCTGCGGATTGGAGAGAAAGGCCCATGACTCACGCGCGTACGATGGAACGGACCGAGAGCGACAGGGCGGCACCGATCCGCAGGAATTGGGGTCGCGCAGAAGCGGAGGCGCTCTATGACTTGCCGTTCGCCGACCTGATGTTTCGGGCACAGAGCATTCATCGCGAACATTTCGATCCGAACCATGTCGAGACCGCGAGCCTGCTCAGCATCAAGACCGGGGGGTGCCCCGAGGATTGCGGTTATTGCTCACAGAGCGCGCATTACGAGACCGGACTGAAGGCCACGCGCCTGATGGACCAGGCAGATGTCGTCGCCACCGCGCAGCGCGCCAAGGAAGCCGGTGCGAGCCGCTTCTGCATGGCCGCGGCCTGGCGCAGCCCAAAGGACCGCGATCTCGACAGGGTCTGTGAGATGGTGAGCGCCGTCAAAGGTCTCGGCATGGAGACCTGCGTGACGCTCGGCATGCTGACGCCGCCGCAGGCCGCGCGATTGCATGACGCCGGGCTCGATTTCTATAACCACAATGTCGACACCTCGCCCGAATTCTACGACCAGATCATCACGACCCGCACGATCCAGGATCGCATCGACACGCTGGCGCATGTGCGCGAGGCCGGCATCAAGGTCTGCTGCGGCGGCATCATCGGCATGGGCGAGCATGTCGAAGACCGGCTCGGCATGCTTGTGCTGCTCGCGAACCTGCCGAGCCATCCCGAGAGCGTGCCGATCAATCTGTGGAACCAGGTGAAGGGCGTGCCGGTGAACGACACGGCGGAACGTCCCGATCCGATCGCGCTGGCGCGTCTGATCGCAGTCGCCCGCATCATGATGCCGAAGAGCGTTGTGCGACTGTCGGCCGGACGGCAGTACATGACCGACGAATTGCAGGCGCTATGCTTCTTGGCGGGCGCCAATTCGATCTTCATCGGCGACGTGCTCCTGACCACGACAAACCCGCAGCGCGACCGCGACGCGAGCCTGCTGGATCGGCTCGGTATCAAGTCCGGGCTTGTCCCGGCAAGGTAGACCATGATCGGGAAAAGCATGCCCTCGGGCTACGACCCGACGGGCGTGCAACGATTTTCCTTAGCTAACAAACACGGAACGCGTTTGCTCGGAGATCATGCGCAAATCAAGAAGCCCAACACGCCGCCTGCGTTTCGCGATGCAGGCGGCGCTTGTCGGGCGTTCGATCAATAATTGGCGGCGAGATAGTCGACGATCTTGCCGACGTCGCCTTCATCGATCGGTGCACCATAGACCTTGATCATCTTGGTGACCTCCGCCTGCCAGAAATCCCGTTTCGATTTCTGGGCGCGCGGTTGGGTCTGGATGTAGTCGGTGGAATGGCAGGCGGTGCAGTTGTTCTGGACGATTGCGACATCATCCGTCGTCTTGAACGTCGCGGTCTCCTCGGGAAGTTTATAAGAGATCGGCTTGGCCCGGGCGATCACGAGGCCCGTCCCCGACATGGCGAGGACCAGCGCGGCGGCAGCGGCAAGGGAAAATGTTCGCTTCATCGCAACCTCCCTCAGCTCGCCGTCACATGGACGGTTTCGACGACGTTGCGCAGATATCCGGCCGGATTCCAGCGCGGCTCCAGCGGCTGCGTCTCACCGCCATTGCTGGTGGCGCGAGATTTCAGGGTATGGTCGCCGGCGGCGAGCTTGACCGCCAGCTTCCACTCGCGGAACGAATAGTTGCCGAGATCCTTGCCGAGGCCAGCCGGCATCCAGGTCTTGCCGTCGTCGGTTGAGACGGCGACCTCCTTGATGCCCTTGCCGCCGTCGAAGGCGATGCCCCTGAGCGTCACCTCCCGGCCGGCCTTGACCTTGGCGTCGTCCTGCACGCTGGTGATGAACGAGCGCACCGTGAAATGATTGATCGGGATCGTCGCCTTCGGCGCCGTGCCCGGCTCGACGCAATTGCAGTCCGTGTCGGGAATCCGGTACGCGCTCTTCATCCAGAAGCCGTCATAGACGCTGTCGACCACTGTGATCTCGTTCAGATGCTTCACCCAATAGGTGCCGTAATAGCCGGGCACGACGAGACGGAGCGGGAAGCCGTTGAGGACGGGCAGATCCCGCCCGTTCATCGCATAGGCCAGCATGACTTCGCCATTCGTTGCGTGATCGATGTCGAGCGCCTTGGCGAAGTCCGGCGTCTTGTCGAAGACCGGCCCATCCATGCCAGCGAATACGACCTGCTTGGCTTTGGCCTGCACGCCGGCCTTGTCGAGCACGGTCTTGAGCGGCACGCCTTTCCAGCGCGCATTGCCCATCGCGCCGTTGGCGAGCTGGCCGCCCGCGACACGCGGCGTGAAGAACCCCCGGCTGTTTCCCGAGCACTGGTTGACCGCGACGATCTCGATTGCGGGCAGTTTCTTGATGTCGGCGAGCGACAGCTTCAGCGGCTTGTCGACAGTGCCCTTGATCTCGACGGAGAAGGTCTCCGGATCGATGTCGAGCGGGATGTTAGCGAGATGGTAGCGAACGAAGAACGCATCGTTCGGCGTGATGACACCCTCGTCGAACACCGAAAACGGCGTCTCCAGTTGCGGCGGCCGGCTAGTCAGCCCGATCATCGGCCGCTTCTGGGGATATTTCACCAGCGGCCGTTCGCCGTTCTCGAAGGGGAGGGTGACGGTATCGGCGGCGAAGCTTCGCGTCGACACGGCGCCCAACGCGCCTGTCGTGAGTACCGCGGTGGCGCCGCGCAAGACATTTCGTCTCGTGATCATAGCATTTTCTCCTCGGGACATATTCCCTCAGAGGTCAAACGCACGATTCGGTAGATTTATTCCACTCGCGTTTCAAAAAGGAAAATCTATTCTCGCAGCGCGAAATCGTTATCGCACTATTTCCATCTTCGCCTGATCGAACGTGCCAGCCGTGACCGGATGGCTCGTCGGCGCGTAGACGGCGCGCGCGAACAGCACCGCGATCACGAGGGCCCAGAACAGGTATCTGCCGACGCGTTCCGTTACCGGCGAATGCTCACTCGCTTCAACTCTCGATGTCTCGGTGATCGGGCCAAACTGTTTCATGAGCCGGCATATCCTCAAGTCCAAGCATTGGCTTGTAACTGCATGATAATTCGGCTGAAAACTGGTTTAAACAATAGTCTGAAGTTTCAAAGTTCGGGCCTTGCGGGCGTTTCTCTGCTCTTTTTCGCCACGCGCAGGAAATTCCAATCTGAACGTGCCGCCGCGCGCCCTTCCAAGGCTCAGGCGGTGCGGGGACTCAGGCGATCCTGAGCAGGCGGATCAGCAACAGGCTGATGACGAACAGCACGATCAGCGATCCCGTCACCGCGAAGGTGATGCGGCCGCCGAGCCGCCCGATCACGCGCAGGTCGACGCCGAGGCCGAGGGCGGCCATCGACACGATCGTCAGCACTGCTGAGGTAAAGACGATCGGCCCGAGCGCTGCATCTGGAATCAGGCCAAGCGAGCGGATCGCGGCCATGACGAGGAAGCCGATGATGAACCAGGGCACGAGCTTGCCTAGTCCGGGCTTCTTCGCCGCAGCCTGGTCCGCGCCGGGACTGGCGGGGGCAATATGCGTCCGCAACAGCGACAGCAGGATCACGACAGGCCCCAGCATCAGCACGCGCACGAGTTTCACCAGGGTTCCGACCTGGGTCGCAAGCACGCTGACCGGAATGGTTGCGGCGAGCACCTGCGGTACGGCGTAGACCGTGAGCCCCGCAAGCGTGCCATATTGCGTCTCGCTCAATCCGAGCAGCGGAAAGGCGAGCGGCAGCGCCAGCACGACGACGACGCCGAGAACCGCGGTGAACGCAATCGATGACGCGATGTCATCGCCATTGGCGCCGATGACGGGAGCGACGGCGGCGATCGCCGAATTGCCGCAGATCGAATTGCCGCACGCGATCAGGATCGCGATGCGCTGCGGCAGGCCAAGCAGCCGGCCGAGCCCGTAACTAACGGCGAGCGCCAGCGCCACGGTCGCGATGATCCCGGCCATCAGGCCCGCACCGGAGGCCACGATCGCACTGAAGCTGATCGAAGCGCCGAGCAGCATGACCGCCAATTCGAGCAGGAACTTTGCGCTGAAATTGATCCCCGGAGTCCATTTGGGCCCCGGTTCCCAGGCGCTCCGCACGAGAATGCCGAACAGGATCGCAAGAACCAGAGCTTCGACATAGGGATGGGCGAAGGCGCGCTCCTCGATGCGCTGGACGCCGATCGCCACCAGCGCGATCGCGATGCAGACGGCCGTACCGGGGATGGCGGCGGTGAGGCGCGCCCCGATCGCGCGTGATCCCTGTTCGGGTTCTTTCTGGCTCATGCGTCTTGTTCTGTCGTCGCGTTCTGCTGATGAGTAGCCGGTCAATCCACTCGAGCCATCATGCAGTGAGGTTCATGTGGAAGGTGAAGAGACGGGCGGCGCGTTCGGCCATCGACTTCGAGAGGACGCGTGCAAAAATGGCAAATTTCGACCTAAAGTTCCGTCTTTAAGCTGATGATTGAAATCATGCGCCTGTCGTCACCTGTAGCAAAGTTCCGCGGCCTGGTCATTGGGCCCTGAGCAGTTGAAGCCATGCGCAGGGACGAACCGGCGGCCTTGCGGCCGGTAAAATCTGCTTCCCGGTCGAGAATCCCGTGGCGCGGAAGCCCCACTAACGATCGATTCACGGTCGACGGAGGAGTGTGGGGCTGCGATCTGGTTGACCCGCTCACACAGAGTTGCAATGCAGCAATCTGGTAAATCCAGCGCAGGATTTTACCAATCTGAGACGGATGTGAAAGATGAGGGGAGCCGAAATCTCTAGGATGACCATCGTCTCACCAACAGAGGACCTCTTGATTGTCAGACGGCGGTCATGCCGCTGCCTCCGAGAGGCCAGCGTGGCAGGCGAGCTCTGTTGATGACTGATCGCCGATATTTTGTTCAGGGAGATCAAGCCGTGCGCCATCCGCCCCGTAATCATCACCCGATCGTGATCGCGGGCGGTGGGATCGGCGGGCTTGCCTGCGCGCTGGCGCTGGCGCAGCGAAACTTCGCTGTCATTGTCTGCGAGAAGGCCACGGCATTCGGCCAGTTCGGCGTCGGCTTGCACCTCGCGCCGAATGGTCTTTCGGCGCTGGATACGCTTGGGATCGGTGGTCGGGTGAAGCGCAACGCGCTTCTCCTCGAACGAATGCTGCTGATGGACGCCGTCAGCGGTGAGCAGGTCTGCGACGTCCCATGCGGCGCAGAATTTCGTCGTCGCTTCGGCAATCCCTACGCCATTGCACATCGGGCAGAGGTCCACGATGCGCTGCTGCGTGAATGCCGATCGGCCAATTCGCGGATCACATTGCGTGCGAATAGCCGGGTCACCGATTTTTCAACCAGGGGAAGCGGCGTTTCGGTCTTTCTCGCCGATGGACAGAAGATTCGCGCCGCTGCATTGATCGGGGCCGACGGTATCCGGTCGCGTGTGCGCGCCCGCCTGATTGGTGATGGCGAGCCGCGCCCCACGGGCAGCGCAACCTATCACGTGCTGCTGCCTGCGTCGGCGATGCCCGGCACGGAGCAGAGGCCATTCCTGACTTTGTGGGCCGGGCCCGGTGCGGACCTGGTCTGCTATCCGGTGCTCGACCGGACCGTGTTCAATGTCAACGTGACTGTGGGAAAGGCAGCTAACCAGGCCGTGGATCGGGAGGCGCCGGTCGAGGAAGTGCTTGCATGTTTCGATGGCTGCGCCGAGACGCCGCGCCGGATCATTGCGGCCGCGCCGCACTTTCGCCGCCACATCATGCGGTGCCGCGACCCGGTCGACAATTGGAGCGAGGGCAGCGTCACGCTGATCGGCGACGCGGCACATCCGCTGGTGCGATACGCGGCGCAAAGCGCCTCCATGGTGCTTGAGGATGCAATCTGCCTTGCGGAGCAGGCCGATGCCACGGATGGCGACCTCGCTTCCGCCTTCCAGGCCTATCAGCGCGTCAGGATGGCGCGCTCCGCACGCGCGCAGTTGTCCGGCCAGATGCTCGAACGGATCTATCACGCCCGCGGCCCGGCGCGGCTGGCGCGCAACGCGACCTTCCAGGGACGCACATCGGCCGATCATTATGATCTGATATCTCGGGTGTTCACCGACCCAAGCTATGCGCGCGCGACACGTTCGATACGCAGAGATTTGGCGCCGCTGCCCTGAAGCGCGATGGTCAATTTCGAAAATAGCGGACGCGGAGCGGTGGGCACCGCGTGCTGTCCTGGACTGCGGCAGGTGTGAGAAACTTCTCGCTCTCGATCTCCCTTCGGAGCGATGGTGGCCGCTGCGACATCCGAATCTGGTGACGACGGGTTCGCTTTATAGGACGGACTCTGCGGGGTAGACAAAGCCGCCGGCCAGCGCTTGCATTCTCGCGGCGCGCGCCACGCGAAAGAAATCCTCCGGCGACTGACCGACCATATCGTTGAAGTCCCTGATCATGTGCGCCTGGTCGGCGAAGCCCAGCGTATAGGCAATGTCGTCCCATGCCGCTCCTTCCCGCCGCGCCGCTAGAACCTTTTCAATGCGAGCAGCGCGCGCAAATCGCTTCGGTCCGATCCCAAACGTGGTTCGGAAACAGCGTGACAAATGCCGCTCGCTGATGTCCAGCTTCACGGCAAGCTCCCGCACGGATAGCGCCGGATGGCGCTGCAAACACACTGCAGCCTGACACGCTAGACTTTCCGGCTCAGTGCGCCGCAGTTGCCGGAGCAAGAAGCTTTCGAGAAACGCTATGCTCGTCCCACTATCCCGCGCTTCCGCCAGCATCCGTTCCAACAAGATCACTTCTCGAACGTTGAAAACATTTTTCCAATCGACCTTACCATCCGCGAATTCCCCCAATGGCGCACCGAGGATCCGGACGGCCGCTGCCGGCCTTAGGTAAACAAGAATTGCGCCAAGCGGACCCCTTGGATGAACATCCACGACACCGGTCCGAATTTGGGTTGCAGAGAGTGCGCATTCTCCGCAACTGGCGCTCTGGAGTCCCAGTTGCCATTCGCCCCGCACCAATGTGCGATACTGTGCGACTAAAAGTATGGCGGTGCCCGGAGGGTGTTTAATCGCCAGTGCGTTCGCGTCGTGACCATCGCGAACGTCCCATTCCCCGATCCTATCGACAATGTCGCCAACCGAGGCTGACTCGAGAGGCTTGAATGGCGGACACGACGGTCCTCCTGTGTCTTTGCAATTAATCGTGCCTGTGGGCGCCCGGCACCCAATGCGAAACGGACGATTTCGGCTTTATCGATCATCCAGGCGTGCGCAGCAAAAAATATCAACCTATGACTGTTCATGAAACGTTGTGTATTGGCCTCGTTGAGGTGTCGCCAGTGTTTGTAACACGATGGAATTTCTATCTCCCGCAGACACCGTAAGAACAAAAAACGTTTTCTTGAGCCGTCTGCACAAAGGAATCAATTCTCTTTAATCGAGGCGCGGCAGTGGCCAAGGAGTCCGAATTTTTCAATCGTTCGTGCCCCAGCGAGCTAATGGTCTCGCCGCAGCACAAGCTGTCCGATGACAACGTGGACGCTGTTTCAAGGGGAAGCTCGTACGTGAAAGAGCAAATGGACCGAGCCGCGATGAAAGAGCGCGCAGCTGAACAGCTACAGACGACCATTCGACGGGTCTCGGACGCCCAAGGTCTGACCTAGGGATCTGAAAAAGACGCAGATGAGTGGAGTGCATCAATTGCGATGTCAGACAAGTTCGTAAGCTTAGCTCAAGACGCGATGACGATCCCGGCACAGAGATCTTTGCCACGCTCGGCTTCCTCTTCGGTAAAGGTCCTGTGACCGTTCAACATCAAAACATCGACATTGCTATCATCGGCGGAGGCGCAACCGGCGTCATGCTCGCCATGCAGCTTCTGCGTCAATCGCTGGGCCTGTTAAATATCACACTCATTGATCGTGGGCCGGATATAGGAGTAGGCGTGGCTTATGCGACGCAGTGCGCAAACCATCTACTCAACATCCCGGCGGCAGACATGAGCGCGCTACCGGATGATCCAGACCATTTCGTACGTTGGCTAAGCGCCGAGGAAAGTCAGGAAAGCTGGACATGCGATGCATTCGTTCCGCGGCGAACGTATGGACGCTATTTACGTTCGCTGCTGTCGGACGCCGTGAGGCAGAGCGCCGGACGTCTCAGCGTGATGATGGGCGAGGTTACTGCAGCCACCGTCGATCGTACCAGAGTGCAACTCTTGGTGGATGGCACGAAATCGATGGCGCCACGCGCGGCAATATTGGCCACGGGAAATCACCCTCCATCCGATGATTATGGCGCATATCGCGGCAATCCCTGGAGATCGAATGCGATTGGTGAACTTGCGCCTTCCGCGTCAGTGCTGTTGATCGGTACCGGCCTGACGATGATCGATGTCATCATCTCGTTGGCAGAAAAGAACCACATGGGTCAGATCATCGCACTGTCTCGTCGCGGACTTCTCCCGAGAACTCATCCGATAGCAAAGCCGGCGCGCCCCTCCTGCCAAACCGACATATTGTTTTCGGGCAGTCTCTCGACGCGGCTTCGCCGGTTCAGAGCGATGGCCCGCCGGCAGGAGGGCTGGGATGGCATCATGCAGGCTCTTCGGCCTCATAACGCAGCCTTGTGGCACAGCTTGAATCATGAGCAGCGGCGTCGTTTCCTGCGCCACTTGCGGCCATGGTGGGATGTTCATCGTCATCGCGTCGCGCCAAACGCCGGTCGGACGCTTGACGCTATGATAGCTTCAGGCCAACTACAAACGATAGCGGGCCGCGTTGCGGCAATGGATGTGGCTGATACATTGGCGCGAGTGTCGATCGTCCGCCGTGGCGCGCGGGATAGTGAGGCTCATGTCTTTGACCGCATCATTGATTGCAGAGGTCCCCGCAACGGTCTGGATTCGCGTTCACCGGTTCAGGCTCACTTGGCAAAGTCTGGGCTCTTGCGTACCGACCGGTTGGAATTGGGCCTGGACGTGACCATGAACGGGGCGCTGGAGACGAATTCCGGCGTGGCGGCAACCCGCTTATTCGCGCTCGGGCCGCCAACAAAGGGACGACATTGGGAAATCAACGCGATACCCGACATACGAAGACATGCGGCTGAGATGGCCAAACATCTCGTTGAGTCAGTCGTTTCTGGACGCATTTGACTGAAGATTCGACGCCAAGGTATCGACGCCTACGGACCGTTATGAATAGAGTTAGATAGACGGAAACGATGGGGCCTGATCCCTCATTGCGTCGGCGAACCAAGCTCCGACGATTGTAGCAACAGGTTGCCCGCTTTGCGCATCGAAATCGGCTGCGCAGATCCATTCGTAACGATCGGAAGACTTCAAAGTGTTTCCGCGCGAGAACGAGTAGGTGATCCACGCTAGGCGCAAAGCCGGACTGCCGCCACAAATCGGTTAGTGTTGTAACGCGGATCGGCCGCGGGCGTTACAGACGTAGCAAAAATTGCCTGGGCCTGGACCATCGCCGGCGTTAGCTTCAAGTTCAACGGCAGCGAGCGCATGGCATCCAGGATCCCCGTTTCCATTCTCGATTTCTGTCCCGTGCTCGAAGGCGAATCGCCGCGCGAGTCATTCGAACAACTCGCGCATCTCGCAACCCGCGCCGAGGAACTCGGCTATAAGCGTTTCTGGGTGGCCGAGCATCATGGCACGCAGACGGTCGCGAGTGCCGCCACGTCGGTCGTAATCTCGCATATCGCGAGCAAGACGAAAACCATACGCGTCGGCGCGGGCGGCATCATGCTTCCGAACCACGCGCCACTTGTCGTGGCCGAGCAGTTCGGCACGCTTGCTTCGCTTCATCCCGATCGTATTGATCTTGGCCTCGGCCGCGCCGTTGGGGCTTCTCCCGGAAGGGAAGAGTTGATGGCGCGCGCGCTACGCCTGGAGCCCGATGCGCGCGAGCGCTATGTCTCCGACATCAGGGAATTGCAGTCCTATTTCCGAAGGCCTGACGCGGAACAGTCCTTTGTCGCCGTACCGGGAAGTGGGATCGACGTGCCGCTCTGGCTGCTTGGCTCCTCGACCTTCTCCGCCGCGGAAGCAGGAGCGCTTGGTCTGCCGTTTGTGTTCGCCACGCAGATCGCGCCGAACGCGGCCGCCGCGGCGCTGGAGAAATACCGCTCGAGTTTCCGTCCTTCCGAGGCGCTGGGTCGTCCCCATGTGATGGTGTGCGTATTCGTCATCGCGGCCGATGCGGAGGAGACAGGGCAGTATCTGCTGACCTCGTTGCAACTCGCGATGCTCGGCCGTCTGCGTGGCCACATGGGTCCGTTGCAGCGGCCCGTGCAAAACCTCGAAGCCGTTTCGACCGAAGAGGAAAGAACGGCCTTGGCCCGCCTTGTGCCGCTCGCGGTCGTCGGCTCCCGCAAGAAGGTTTTCGAACAACTCGACCGGCTGATCGCCCATACCGCGGCAGACGAACTGATGGTGCTCACGCTCGTCTACGACCAGGCAGCAAGGTATCGCAGTTTTCAGATCCTGGCGGAGTATGACGGCTTCGCCCTCCGCTGAGACGCGTAAGCCGCCAATACGCCGTTTCGCTCCGCGCTAAAATGCGATTGAGATCAGGTTGAATTGTCATCGCGCTTTAGGCCCGCGTTTGTCGCGAGGGAAAACCCCTACACACTTTTCCGGATCGTGCTTTAGAAAGCCTATTCGGTTCTGATTGAATCAGAACCGAAGCTCGAGCGTCTTGTTTTGACGCGTTTTCGTCATCGCTCGCGTCGCGGTCTCGACGCCTGCGGTTCTTGCTGCTTCAGCCGGTTGGTGCGCCATTCGAGGAATTCGCGATAGAGCGCCGGGTCGTCTTCCGGCCCGCTCGCCCGTGCGCCAAGCGCGACCGGCGTGGCGCTCGCTGTGTTCGCCGCAACCGGCGGCGCGTTCCGGTCGATCCAGTCCTGAGCCGCCCTGAAGCGGGTCCAGCCGGCCACGGCCGCCAATGGTGCAAGCTCCTGCCATTTCGGATGGAACGGCGGCCGTTGCAGTTGCGCGATGTGGGAGAACATCTGGTCCACCAGCAGCGCGAGACGCCGATAGCGATCGCTGCCAGGCTGCCAGTTGTAGGACGCCAGAACCGCTTCGCCCGCGATGGTGTCGACCGCGTCGGTGCCCGAGATCAGGTTGGGGTAGTCCTCCGACGAGAGTTCCGCGGGCAGATATTCGCCGTGCAACGACGTGTCGTAGTCTACCGGCACCAGATGCAGGTTCGGATCGTTGACCTGACTGAGCCACTGCAATGGCTTGCCTTCCACCGCGATGATCGCGTCGATGTCGCCCTTGCGCAGCATGTCGAGCGCGATCCGCGGCTCGATATAGAGCAGATGCGGCTTGACGCCGAGGCGCTCGAATACGTTGATCGATGTCACGAAGGTCGAGGAGTCGGGCAGGTCCACCGCGACCGTCTTGCCATCCAGTTCCTTCATGCTCTGGATCGTCCTCGGCGCCAGCACATGCATTTCCTCGTTGAACATCTTGGTGATGTACACGAACTGGCTACGGATGTTGTCGGCGAAGTTCTTGCGCTCGAGATAAGCGAGCGTGTCCTTGCGCACGATGCCGGCATCGACGCCTCGGAGCAGCAGGATGTCGGCCACCGCCTGCACCGAGCCGCGGCCCATGATGGGCAGGATGCGGAGATCGACGCCACTGTCGAGGACTGAAGCGAGATCGGCGCCCATATGGGCGGATGTCGTGCCGAACGAGCCGGTCATTAACGCGACCGTGTTGACGTTGATCTGGTCGGTCAGCGCGCGCTTGGCAGTGCCGTAGCGGAAGATCGTCTTGAAGGAATTGCTGACGGCGCCGGGATCGATGCCGCTGCGCACCGGGCCGAACCTGTGCCATTTGCCGCCCGTGAACTGCATCATCTGCATCTGCTCGAGCGGCGCGAAGTCGCTGGCGCTGGTATTGGCCACGATGCCGGACACCAGCATCGGAACCTGCACGCCCTTCAGCGACGCCGCCTGTTTCATGATGTTTTCACGCGAGAGATCGTCGCCGCACCGCTTCAGCACTTCCAGCATGCCGTTCGCGATCACATAGCTGAACACGGTCAGGCCGTTGCTCTTGCTGATGCCGGGCATATAGTTGTCCATGAAGCCGGAATAGTCGCGGAAGCCGGGATCGTTGGCGATTGCGGGGTCGTCGCCTTCCATATAGTAGCCGGCCGAGAGCACGCCTTCCGAATTTTCAAGGCCCGCGGGCTGCATCACGGCGGTGATCGATTCGGAGACTGTCGATATGATGTGCTCGGGCTTCCATCCGAGTTCGGCAACCCGGCGGATCGCCATGGCGGCGAATTTCGGCGTCGTCACGTCGAAGAAGATACTGGCTCCGGAGGCCTTCAGCGTCGCGAGTTGCTGATTGACGTTGGCGTCGGTCACCTTGTAGGGGGCTTCCGCGACGATCTGGAGCTTGCCGCCGATCCCGTCCTTGAATCCCTTGACGTAGTCTCTGCCGAAATCGTCGTCCTGATAGAGGATCGCGACCTTGCCGCCGCTTGGGTGCGTCTCCAGCAGATACTGCGCATAGATATGCGCCTCGGTCTGGTAGCTCGGCTGGAATCTCATGGTCCAGGGGAATTCCCTTGGATTGTCCCACATCGACGAACCTGTCGCCACGAAGAGTTGGGGCACCTTGTTGGAGTTCAGATAGGGACGCACGGCAAGGTTCGGCGGCGTGCCGAGGCCGGCGAACATCAACAGCACCTTGTCGTCCTCGACGAGCTTTCGCGTCAGCTCGACGGTCATCTCCGGATCATAGGCGTCGTCGTAGGAGATGAAGTTGATCCTGCGGCCGTTGATGCCGCCCTGGTCGTTGACGCGGTTAAAGAAGGCCGCGATCGTCTTGCCGATGATGCCGTAGGCGGCGGCCGGGCCACTATAGGGAATTGTGTTGCCGATCCGGATCTCGTTCTCGGCGGCCAGCGACGCAGGGGAGGCGACGACCGCCAACGCGGTCGTTAGGGCGGACGTCATCAGGCCGAGCCCAAATAGACCTCCCGGTAAACGCCCATCCCGTGAACGCTCAAGTGAACTGGCCGTCAAACCCGCCACGCCACGCTGCCTGATCACGCGTGGCTGTCGGCTCAAATCGTCTGCAGACGACAGTTTCAACGCGCGGCAAAGCATATCGATGACGGTTCGCATTCCGATCCCCTCTTTCGCGCCGTGTCGGCTCACTGCGACTTGTCGTGTCCCTCGCGAGTCGCAGCAACTTTCCGAACCATGCTTCAGCGTATCGCCGATTGCTGCAGACGCCGCTTGGCTTCCAGCGATCCCTGCTCGGCGGCCCTTGCGTACCAGGCCTGGGCCTTTGCCGGATCCGGCTGCACCCCAACGGCCCGGAGATTGGCGAGCACGGCGGCGTCGAATGTTCCCGCGAGTGCGAGCGAAGCTTCCGCGTTGCCGGCCAACGCTGCGCGCGTCAGGAACAGCCGTCCACTGGCGATATCGCCGGCTGCGATCATGTCCTGGCCGCGCTTGAGCAACGAGGCGATCGCATCGCGCGACAGGCTATCCGACGGCCGCGGATCAGGGATCACGGTTGCGGCGGGCTTCGCCGGCTCAGGCTTCGTCGCCTCAGGCTGCGCCGGTTCGACCTTGGCTGTGGCGGCCTCGACCGTGGGAGACGGCGGCGGCGACATCACCGACGGTTTCGCCAAGGCGACGTCGGCGGTCGGCACGGTCGCCACCACGGCCGCGGTTGCCGCGGCGGCGAGCTGGGAAGGCTGCACCTTCGGTTCAGCCGCGGCGATCCGCGGCATATTGTCCGCGACCGCGGCGAAGGATCGGTTCTTGCCGCCGCTGGACTCGGATGACATGGAGACGATCGGGCTCGCCGGCTTGATCTCCATTTGCAATGTGTGCGCAATCAGAAGGGCGATGGCTGCGGCGACGCCAACCGCGCCCACCAGCCCGACCAGCATGCCCGGGCTCGCCAGCCCGATCTTCTCTTGCGGGGGGATCGGCATCGACACGGGGTCGAGCGCGGGAGTCCAGAGGCCGCGGGGAAACTCCTGGACGCTCAACCCGGTCTCTCTCGGACGAATCCTGGCGATTTCGAATTTCGGCCGCGGGGGCGGCAGTTCGAATGCCGCGCGCTCCTCGACTTTGAGCTCCAGCGACTGCCGCTCCAACCTTTGGGCCGCGGCTATCACCTCGTCCTGCAGCCGCCGCGCCTCGTCCCGCCGCTGCAACTCGCTTGCCCAGGGTGTTGGGGACGGCGGCGGCGGCTTGTCGTCTTCGTCATCTCGGTTCGGGGAACTCATCACTAACCTCCTGTCGGCCGATGGGGGCGCGAGTGCAAAAGGGTTTCGCGCTTGGGGTAAGGGGGGCTCGATCCGCCAATGGAAAACGTCTGCGCGTCGCATCGCAACAAGCGGACGCGCGCATTGATTTGTCTTGCTTATTGCTGGGGCGAAGGGCCTCGGCCGTCCGACGTGCAAAAATAGGAGGTGAATGAATTCAATGGGACGGCGTCACGACACTCGGTCTGAGCACACCGCACCGCGCGGAACGGTTTGTCCGCGGACCCGAAACCCACCCCTCCGCCCGGGTCAAGCGGACTTGGCTTCCTTCCAACATGTGGAACGCCTTGCTTACGCACGCTCTGCATCCACAACTCGTGGGTGCAGCCACAACTATCTCTCGCTGCTCGTTTTTAGCTTGTTTTCTTGGCCGCAAGCTTATGGAAGTTTTTGTCAGCAACGTAAAGAAGAGTTGGCGTTTGTGTGTTCATTTTTCGGCGAATGCGTAAACGCGTGTATCTATGCAATAAAATTTATCTAAGGTTGTGCGTAGAATTCTATGATGCCGAACTAGAAATTCGCGCTGGCGCGGATCGTCGCGGCGAGCGTTTTGAGTGAATTCCTGCTCTGCCGGTCGCTGACATTCGCATGCAGCACCACATCACGCGCAGGCAATGGCGGCAATTCGAGCCGCGCGCCGACATCGATCGTCCCGGCCGGGGCGACGCGGCGGCCGAGCGCCGCGACCGCAAGGCCTGCGGAGACGGCGGCACCGGTTGTGGCGACACCGCCGCCCACGAAGACCTCGGTCCAGGCAATGCCGGCTGCCTTCAGCGCGTCGACTGCCATGCCGCGCACGCTGCAGGGGTCGGCCTGCGTCGCGAGCCGCAGCGGCTCGCCCGGGCGATGCTCGAAATCCGGCGCGGCCATCCAGCTGAAGGACTCCTTCAGAATGGTCTCGCCGCCGCGGCGGCGGTTGTCGTGACGCAACACGATCGCCGCGTCGACGAGGCCGCGATCAAACTCCTCTATCACCTCGCGGGAGGTCGATACCCGTATCTCCAGCACGAGTGAGGGCTCGGCGCCGCTCATCCGCTTCAACAGCAGCGGCAGCTCGGCGCCGACAAGGTGATGGCTGATCCCGACCACGAGCCGTCGCTGCTCCAGGCCGAAGGAGCCGACCGCGCCATGATGCGCCGCGACGAGGTTTCGCGCCGGCCCCAGGAACGCATTACCGTCGGCCGAGAGCCGGACGAGCCGCGGCGTTCGCTCCAGAAGCCTGCGGCCGAGTCCATCCTCCAGTCGCTTGATCTTCAGGCTGACCGCCGACTGCGTGGTGTCCATCGCTTCCGCCGCCCGGGTGAAACTCTTCAGATCCGCGGTGAGGACGAAGGCCTGCACCGCCTCGATATCCAGCGCTTTCATAGGCCCGCTCCATCATTTCAATCTGAAATCATTGAAATAGGATTTCATGTCATTTTCAAATGATAAAGTCGGGACTATATGCGCGTCAGTCGATTTCAATGAGGGATATCCATCATGCCGCTCTCACGCGTTTCGCTTCGGCGGGGCAAGCCCGCCGCCCATCGCAAGGCCATCCTGGACGGCATCTACCGCGCGATGCGCGAGGTGTTCGACGTGCCCGAGGAAGATCGGTTCATGGTGATCACGGAGCACGACGAGCCGGACTTCAGCTACAGCCCGACTTATCTCGGCATCAATCGCAGCGACGATCTGGTGCTGATCCAGCTCACCGTCAGCAACACGCGCACGGTCGAGAAGAAGAAGGCGCTGTATCGGCGCATCGTCGAGAACCTGACCGCCGATCCCGGGCTGCGGCCCGAAGACATCTTCATCAATCTTGTCGAGGTGCTGCCGGAGAACTGGTCGTTCGGCAACGGCATTGCGCAATACGTCGCCGACAAGGACTGACGCGCAGGATTTCTTGCCTTTGCCGGATCAGTTGTCCCTCTTGAATCCGCTTCTCATCGGCGCATCTGGATGCGTATCCTGCTCCGGAGGGCGCCCGCAGGATGGAAGGGACGTGAGAGATGACGGATACGGCGAAAGTAGCCCCGCGGCCGATCGGCGAGATCGCAAGCTTCCATGCGCATGTCTATTACGATCCGGCGAAAAGCCGGAGCGAGGCGGAGCGGTTACGCCAATGGATCGGCGAGCGTTTCTCGGTCACGCTCGGGCGCTGGCACGACGTCAAGGTCGGACCGCATGATCAGGCGATGTACCAGGTCGCTTTCGCGACCGACGTTTTTTCCGAGCTGGTGCCGTGGCTGATGCTCAACCACGGCACGTTGAGCATTCTCGTGCATCCGAACACGACCAATCCGCGCCGCGACCATCAGGCCGATCCGCTCTGGATCGGACCGCCGCTTGCCGTTCACGCCGATAAAGTGCCGGAAGAGGCCGAGATGGAGCAGGCGCCCGCGCCCAACACGACGCCTGTCATTCGGCCTTAGCCGATCTCCTTCCGCACGATCGCAGCCGCGTCGGCCATCGCCTTCAGCTTTCCAAACGCGGTGGCGCGCGGCATGTACTTCATGCCGCAGTCGGGAGCAGGCACCAGCCGATCAGCTGCAACATATTTCAGCCCGTTGCGAATGCGATCGGCGACGACTTCGACGGTTTCGACCTTGGGATCGCCGAGGTCGAGCACGCCGAGCATGATTTTTTTCGAAGACAGATCCTTCAGCACGCCGAGGTCGAGCTTCGGTTGCGCGGCCTCGATCGAAATCTGCTCGGCGGAGGTGTCGGCAAGTTCGGACAGGAAGGAATAGCCGGCAGGCTTGGTCGAGCCCGGCACGACGGCCGCATAGCCGAAACAAAGATGAACCACCGTCGGCACCGTGATGCCTTGCAGCGCGCGGTTGATCGCCTTCACCGCGTAGCGGCGCGCGAGGTCGGGATTGTTGCGCACCCAGGGCTCGTCGAGCTGGATCACGTCGGCGCCGGCCTTCTGCAGGTCATGCGCTTCGGCGTTCACGGCCTCGGCGAATGCCATCGCCAGTTCCTCGTCGTCCTTGTAGAACTCGTTCTTGGCCTGCTGGCTCATCGTGAACGGGCCGGGCAGGGTGATCTTGGCGGCGCGATCGGTGTTCTTGCGCAGGAACTCCATGTCACGCAGTTCGACGGGTTGCGTGCGGCGGATCTTGCCGACCACGCGCGGCACCGGCGTCTGCTGGCCCGAGCGCGCGGTGATCATGGCGGGGTTGTCGGCGTCAATCCCTTCGAGCGCGGTGGCGAACCGGTTCGAATAGCTTTCGCGGCGGATTTCGCCATCGGTGACGATGTCGATGCCGGCGCGCTCCAGGTCGCGGATCGCGACGATGGTGGCGTCGTCCTGCGCTTCCTCCAGATGCTCCTCCGGCAGCCGCCACATCTCATGCATGCGCGTGCGCGGCACGGACTTCGACAGCATGGCGCGATCGACCAGCCATTCCGGCTGCGGATAGCTTCCAACCACGGTGGTCGGCAACAGATGCTTCGGCAGGTTCACGGGATGTCTCCTTGTTGTTCTTGTTGTCAGGTCGCGGGCTGCAATGAGCCGGATGCGATCTCTTCATTGTGCTGGCCGCCGCGCGTGCCGGTCTGCCAGATCGCGGCCTTGCGCTCGATGGCGCGGATCGCCGCGTTGAAGGCGATTGCCATCGCGAGCACCAGCAGTACACCCGCAAATACATGCGCGCTATCCAGGATGGTCCGATAGCGCGAGATCAGGTAGCCGATGCCGGCCGACGAGATCAGCATTTCGGAGACGACGACGCCGACGATGACCAGCGCGCCGCCGACGCGCAGGCCGGACAGCACGGTCGGGATTGCCGCCGGCAGCACGACGCGGACCAGCCGCTGGCTCAGCGTCGCGCCCATGCTGCGTGCGGCGAGCAGGAGCTGCGGATCGATGGTCTGGATACCGGCCGCAGTCGCCAGCATGGTCGGCAGGAAGCCGTAGATCGAGGCGAAGGCGATCTTGGATTCCGAGCCGATGCCGAGCCACACCGTGAAGACGGGATAGAGGATGACCAGCGGCACCGCATAAAGGCTCGACACCATCGGCATGATCAGCACGCGCGGGCCGGGCAGGCTGCCGACCACGGCGCCGCAGAGAATGCCGCCGCCGCAGGCGAAGGCCATCGAGATCGCGACCTCATAAAGCGTCACCGCGAGCGCGTGGCCATATTCGCCGGCTTCGTTCCAGCCCGCGATCAGCGTCGAGGACAGCGACGGCAGGAACAGTTCGGGGATCAGCCCGCTGCGCGGCAGCAACTCCCACAGCGCGATGAGAATGATCACGATCAGCCAGCGCAGTGTCGATGCCTTCATCACCGCCTCACGCCGATTTCCGGATGTGCCGCCAGATGCGGTCGCGCAGCGTGCCGAAGGCATCGCCGGAGAGCATCTCATAGGTGCGCGGACGCGGCAGCGGAATTTGCAGATGGTCGACGATGCGGCCCGGCCGCGCCGACATCACGGCGACCTCGTCGGCGAGATAGACCGCTTCGGTGAGGCTGTGCGTGACGAACACGACGGTCTTGCCGGTCGCGGCCCAGATGCGCAGCAGCTCGTCGCCCATGGTCATGCGGGTCTGCTCGTCGAGCGCCGCGAACGGCTCGTCCATCAGGAGCACCGGCGGGTCCTGCACCAGGCCGCGCGCGATCGAGACGCGCTGCTTCATGCCGCCGGAAAGTTCATGCGGATGACGCTTGCCGAAACCGTCGAGGCCGACCAGCTGGAGCGCGTCCTGCGCCTTCGCGCGTCGCTCGCTCTTGGCCGTGCCGCGCAGCGCCAGCGGAAATTCGACGTTCTCTTCGGCGGTCAGCCAGGGAAACAGGCTCGCTTCCTGGAACACGACGCCGACGCGGTCGGGATCGGGTTTATCGATTCGCGCGCCATTGATCAGGATCGTGCCCGATGTCTGCTGCCGCAAGCCCGCCAGCATCATCAACAGCGTCGACTTGCCGCAGCCGCTTGGGCCCACCAGCACGATGAAGCGCCCCGGCTTGATGTCGAGCGACACGTCCTCCAGCGCGACAACCTCGGCGCCGGAGGTCCGGAAGACCTGACCGACGCGGTCGATCTGGATGGCGCCGGTGCGGGCTGCGGGCTTCAGCGGTGTCACGTTCGCCAATGGCTGCATCGCGTTTCTACCCACCTGATCAGCTCGTTGAAGACGATCGCGATCGCCGCGATCATGACGACGCCGGCCAACAGCTGCTTCATCTGAAAGTTTTCGCCCCAGGTCGCGATCTGATGACCGATGCCGTCGCGCGAGGCATACATTTCGGCAAGGATCACGCCCGTCAGGTTGAAGATCATCGAAATCCGCAACGCCTCCAGCAGCACCGGCAGCATGCTCGGCAGATAGACGCGGAACGCCGTCTGCGCCGACGTCGCGCCGTAGGAGCGGGCGACCGTCAGATACTCGATTTTCACCGATTCCACCGCCGTCGTTGTCGACATGATCACGATGAAGATGGTGGAGAAGAAGCCGAACCCGACCTTCTCCGCGAAACCGACGCCGAACACCAGGATGAACATCGGCAGGAAGATCGATTTCGGAATCGAGAAGGCGAAAAACAACAGCGGCTTCATCACATCGGCGAAATACCGGTTCTCCGCGATCAGAAAACCGATCAGGCAGCCGAAGGGAACCGCGAGCGCGAATGCCGCCAGCACCTCGCTCGCGGTGGCGAGCAGATCGTTGCGCACGCTCGGCCGCTGCAGGAGATCGCCGAGCGTCGAAAGCGTGTCGGATGCGGAAGGCAGCAGGCGCGGATTGACGATGCCGGTCCGCGACAGCACCTCCCATAATGCGAAGATCGCGACAACGATCGCGATCCGCGCCAGCTTGAGTCCGAGATTGGTCGCCATCGTTCCTAAGGATCAGGGTTCGGTCGGCACCGGCTTGAATTGGGTGGAGAACGTATCTTCGGCCGGCACGATGTCCTTCAGGCCGCCGAGCTTGGCGAGATCGAGCGACAGCTGCACCGCGTCCTTTACATTCGCCGCGCCCATATTGCCGTCGGTTTCGAGCTTCAGGATCGTGTTCTCATATTCGAGGGCCGCGATCTCCGGCGGCATCTCATAGAGATCGGCGATCAGCTTCACCGTCGCGTCGCGATTGTTGCGCATGAAGGCGACCGCGCCATAGAGGGCGTTCAGCGCCTTCTGCACCACGGCCGGCTTCTCCTGCGCGAACTTGTCGAGCACGATCCAGCCGGCGGTGAGGTTCGGCGGCACTGCTGACGCGTAATCGAGGATGGTGCGTGCTTCGCCCGACTTCGAAATCTGGAAGCTGAGCGGCGAGTAGACCACGGCGGCCTCGACATTGCCCGCCAGCAGGTTCGGCACGAGGCCTCCGCCGCCCACCGGCACGCGGGTGAAATCGATCTTCTTGTCCTGGATGGTCCAGAGCGCCAGCAGGTCCGAGCCCGATCCCGCCGCCGTGATCGCGACCTTCTTGCCGTTGAGGTCTTTTACATCAAACGTCGATTTGGTCGGCACCATCAATTGCCAGCCGAAATTGCCCATCGCGGCGTTGGCCACGATCCTGGACATCACGCCTTTCTTGCGGCCGGCCGACACCAGCGAGGGCGGATCGAGGATGATGTCGGCGGCGCCCGCGGCCATGCCCTCGAACGTCTCGGCACCGCTGCGATAGATCGTCAGTTCCGCGGTGATGCCTTCCTTTTCGAACAGCTTCTGCCGTACCGCGGTTTCGGCGACTGTGGTCGGCCAGTAGGTCTTGGTCGGCAGTCCCACGCGGATGGTCTCGGCCTGTGCCGCAAGCGGCGCGGCCAACAACCCAGCCGTGATAAGTGACGCCAAAGCGTGGCGGCGAAAGAGCCTCATTGTTGTCGTTTCCTCCGAATTGTTTGATCCATTGTCGCCGGGCAGCTCATTGATCGTCAATCGGAAATGATTGCGTCACAATCCGCGTGGCGGGTGTGTCCCCACAGCTTCCGAGACCTGATTGGTCATCGTGCAACCGCGATGTCGTCGTCAGACCGGATGATCGGCTTGCGCGCTCGCGACCGACGATCGAGCTCGTCGAACGCGATCAACCGTTCAAAACGGTATCGATGTAACTGTCGATGCGAGTTGGCGTTTTTTTTGCGCGTTTACACTTCGTGACGCTCAGCGCGATCCGCGCAACACCCTCGCAAAGTCGCTTGCGCGGGCGGCACCTGCAATTCGAGCGCGACCGTTACTGGTCCCAATGGTGGCACGGTCACGCGCAGCGGCACGATCAGCCGCAACTGACGATCCGAAGCGGCGTGGCCCGGTCCGCCAGCGGCCTGCGCCGCGCCACCTGCGCAGACGTCCCCGTGATTTGCCGCTTGCCTGTCCAGCCATTATGCTGTCTGGAGGACCCCAGAAAAAGCAGACGCGGAGGACACATGCAGGGTAACGGCGCATCGCCGTCAAACGACGTGTCGGAGTTTGACTACATTATTGTCGGCGCTGGCTCGGCCGGCTGCGTGCTGGCGAATTGGTTGAGCGCCGACGGCAGGCATACCGTTCTGTTGCTGGAGGCCGGACCGAAGGACACCAACATCTGGATACACGTGCCGATCGGCTACGCGAAATTGTTCAAGGAAAAGACCGTCAACTGGATGTATCAGACCGAACCAGAACCGGGCCTTGGCGGGCGGCAGGTGTTCCAGCCGCGGGGCAAGGTGCTGGGCGGGTCGAGCTCGATCAACGGCTTGCTCTATGTCCGCGGCCAGCACGAGGATTACGACCGCTGGCGGCAGCGCGGCAATGTCGGCTGGGGCTATGACGACGTGCTGCCCTATTTCAAGAAAGCGGAAAACCAGGTGCGCGGCGGCGATGCCTATCACGGCGCAGGTGGTCCGCTGCACGTCTCGGACTGGCGGCATCACGATCCGCTCTCGGAAGCGTTTGTGAAAGCCGCGGTCGAGACCGGCATTCCCTTCAATCCTGATTTCAACGGCGCGTCTCAGGAAGGTGCAGGCTTCTTCCAGACCACGACCCGGCGCGGCCGCCGCGCCAGCAGCGCGTTCTCCTATCTGCGTCCCGCGAGGACGAGGCCGAACCTGCATATCGAGACCGGTGCGCTGGCGCAGCGGCTTCTGTTCGAAGGCCGTCGCGTCCGCGCCGTCGAATACAGGCAGAACGGCCGCCTGCGCACCGCGCGGGCGCGCAAGGAGATTCTGGTATCGAGTGGCGCCTACAACTCGCCGCAGCTGCTGCAGCTCTCGGGCGTCGGCCCGGCCGAGCTGTTGAAGTCGCACGGCATCGACGTGGTGCTCGATGCGCCCGGCGTCGGCAACGATCTGCAGGACCATCTGCAGGTGCGCATCGTGATGAAATGCCCGCAGCCCGTCACGCTCAACGACGTGGTCAGGCATCCCGTGCGCAAGGCGATGGCCGGCTTGCAATACGCGGCGCTTCGCAAGGGACCGCTGACGATCGCGGCCGGTACATCGGGCGCGTTCTTCAAGACCAACCCGCGCCTTGCTTCGCCTGATATCCAGATCCACTTCATCCCGTTCTCGACCGACAAGATGGGCGAGAAGCTGCATCCGTTCTCCGCCTTCAGTGCGTCCGTCTGTCAGTTGCGCCCCGAAAGCCGCGGCTCGCTCAAGATCAAGAGCGCGGACGCTTCCGTTCCGCCGGCGATCCGAATCAATTATCTCGCCACCGAGACGGATCGTGCCGCCTTCATCGACGGCATGCGGATCCTGAGGAAAATCCTGGCGGCGCCGGCGCTGAAGCCTTATTGCACCGAAGAGGTCTATCCGGGCGCAAATATTACGAGCGACGAGGCCTTGCTGGATTTCTGCCGCAAGACCGGCAGCACGGTCTATCATCCGACCTCGACCTGCCGGATGGGCAGTGATCCGCTCGCCGTGGTCGATCAGCGGCTGAAGGTGCGCGGCATCGAGGGCTTGCGCGTGGTCGACGCCTCGGTCATGCCGGACCTGATGTCGGGCAATACCAATGCGCCGACGATCATGATCGCCGAGAAGGCCTCCGACATGATATTGGAGGACGCGCGTTGAAACGGGAGCGTGGCTAGTGGCAAGGCGATTTCGGATCGGTACGCGCAAGAGCACGATGGCGCTGGCGCAGACGGAAGAGATCGCGCGCCGGCTCGCCGCGGCCGTTCCCGATATCGATGTCGAGATCGTCAAGTTCGAAACCACCGGTGATACCGACCAAATCAGCAAGCTGCTGCCGCATGGCGGCAAGGGCGGTGCGTTCGTCGCGCAAATCCGTGCCGCAGTGCGCGACGGCAGGCTTCACGCGGCGATGCATTCGCTGAAGGACATGCCGGGCAACGAGGATACGCCGGGGCTCGTCATCGGCGCGACGCTGTCGCGCGATCCGCCCGGCGACGCACTGGTGCTGCGTGCGGGCGTCACGATGGAGGCACTGAAACAGTCGCGCGGCAAGGGCTTCAATATCGGCACCAATGCGGTGCGGCGCGCGGCCTATATTCGGCGTATTTTTCCCGAAATCGAGGTGATCCATTTCCGCGGCGCCGCGGACACGCGCGTGCGCAAGCTTGACAACGGCGAGAAGCAGCGACTGCCGGATGGCGGCGCCGTGGGACCTGCGGATGCGCTGATCATGGCGCGCTCGGGTCTCGAGCGCGTCGGTCTGTCCGATCGTATCGCCTACGAGTTTCCGGTTGCCGAGATGCTTCCGGCGGTCGGGCAGGGGATCGTCGCGGTCGAATGCGCCGCGTATGACTGGGAAACGAGGCGGATTCTCTCCGCGATCGATGACCCCGCGGCCCATGCCTGCGCCGATGCCGAGCATGAAGTGCTGTGGGTGCTGAACGGCCACTGCAATTCGCCGATCGCAGGGTTCGCCACCATCGACGGCGCGCAGATCTCGCTCACGGCTTCGGTATTGGACGAGGCCGGCCGGCTCTTCATCGAAGCTTCACGCACCGGCCCGGCCGATCGCCCCCGCGAACTCGGCCGCGCCGTCGCGATGGATCTCTTGAACCAAGGCGCGTCCGACATCATCGAGCGCAGCCGGCCGAAGTGACGTTTTTCGATCGTGCTTCGTATCACCCGGGAACGACGGGCTGAGCGCGCAACTCTCTCCCCGTCATTGCGAGGAGCGTCAGCGACGTAGCAATCCAGACTGTTTCCGCGGAGGGTATGCTGGATTGCTTCGCTTCGCTCGCAATGACGGCTGGACTAGCTCCGATAACCCCTGACCCGCGCAATCATTTGCTCGACATGCGCGATCGGGGTTGCCGGCAGGATGCCGTGGCCGAGGTTGAAGATCAGCCGGCCTTCCGCGTAGTTTGCGAGCACGTCATCGACCGCGCGGTCAAGCGCGGCGCCGCCGGCGATCAGCGCCAGCGGATCGAGATTGCCTTGCACGGCGACCTGGCTCTGCACGCGTTCGCGGATCAGCTCAGGCTCCGCCGCCCAGTCGATGCTGACAGCATCGACGCCGGTCGATCCGACATAGGTCGGCAGCATCGCGCCCGCGCCGCGCGGAAAGCCGATGATCTTTGCGTCCGGCACCTTGGCCCTTACGCCCTTGACGATGCGAAGCGTCGGTTCGATCGACCAGCGCAGGAACTCGCGCGGCGGCAGGATGCCGGCCCAGGTGTCGAACAGCTGGATGACGTCCGCGCCGGCCTTCAACTGTCCCAGCAGATATTCGATCGAGTTCTCGACCAGCGCATCGATGATCTCTGCGAAGGCGTCAGGGTGCTTATAGGCGAGCATCCGCGCCGGCGCCTGGTCCGGCGTGCCCTGGCCGGCGACCATATAGGTCGCAACCGTCCAGGGCGCTCCGCAGAAGCCGATCAGCGCGATCTTCGGATCGAGTGCGGCTCGCACGCGGCGCAGCGCTTCGAACACCGGCTCCAGCTTCTTGAAATCGGCGTCGCGCCTCAGGCCCGCGATCTTCTCGGGCGTGTCCAGCGGATCGAGCCGCGGACCTTCCCCCGCCTCGAAGCGGACGTCGCGGCCGAGCGCATAGGGGATCACGAGGATGTCAGAGAAGATGATCGCGGCGTCAAAATTGAAGCGGCGGATCGGCTGCAGCGTGACTTCGGTCGCAAACTCCGGCGTGAAGCAGAGATCGAGGAAGCTTCCCGCCCTGGCGCGCAACTCCCGATATTCCGGCAGATAGCGCCCGGCCTGGCGCATCATCCAGATTGGCGGCACCGGCTGCCTCTGACCGCGAAGTACCTCGAGAAAAGGCTTGGTGACGGTTTGCTGGGTCAATCGAACGTTCCTCGGGAGTTCAGCGACATTTCGCCTCCCCTGATACACCGCCCATGTGGGCTTGGCCAAGGCGGGAGAGGGAACCTCATGAAATCCGGCACGTTATTTGACACGGAGGAACATCATGGCTGAGAAATTCAATCCCGCCCCGCACGACCGGCACGCCGCTGATCCACATGAGGCCGAGGTCGCCGATCAGGAAATGCATGCGCGACTGGAGGCCGGACTGATCGACAGTTTCCCGGCATCCGATCCGCTGAGCGCGACGCAGCCGACAGTCTCGAACACGGCGTCGCCATCGCTATCGCCGTCGGAAGCCGAGACGGAAGACGTCGGACACGCTGACGACAACCGGTCGCTCTGGGACAAGCTGCTCGCGGTGTTTCGATAGCCGCGAGCTGACACGCGGTCGCGATCGGTCGCTCAACAATCAATAATGCGGCGGGGGCTCGTTTGCGGGCGGGGTCGAACTAGCTTCGGCTTCCTGCAGGCGCTCGCCGAGCTGGGCGACCCGGCGCGTCAATGCGTCGATCGTCTGCCATTGCGCGGTGATCGTCTGGTTCAACGCCTCGATCGTGTCATCCTGATAGGTCAGGCGTGCTTCAAGCGAATCGATCCGCTCGCCGAGCTCTTTGATCTCGTTCATGGGACGGCGGGCTCTTGGAGAGACGGTGTTGCGGCGCGTTCGCGCAGGCCATGTCCGAGCGCAACACGCTCGTCGAACACGAAGCATTGGCCGCGCCAGCGGCTCTCCGCCTCGGGCACGTCCTCGAGATATTTCAGGATGCCACCCTTGAGGTGATAGACTTCGGCAAAGCCGCGCGCGAGCAGATGCGCGCTCGCCTTTTCGCATCGGATGCCGCCGGTGCAGAACATCGCGATGCGGCGGTGCTTGGCGGGATCGAGATGGCGCGCGGCGAATTCCTTGAACTGCCCGAACGTCGCGATCTTCGGATCGAGCGCGCCGTCGAACGTGCCCATCGCCACTTCGAAGGCGTTGCGGGTGTCGAGCACCAGCGTGTCGGGCGCGTCGATCAGCGCATTCCATTCGGACGGGCAGACATGGACGCCGACCTTCCGGGTCGGGTTTGCGTCGGCGTCGCCGAGCGTCACGATCTCCTTTTTCAGCCGGACCTTCAGCCGGGCAAAGGGCATCGACATGGCTTCCGAGAATTTCAGCTCGAGATTGTTCAGCCGTCCGGCGAATAGCGGACCGTATTTCAGTTCGTCGACCAGCGCCGCGATGGCGTCGGCGGGCCCCGCCAGTGTGCCGTTGATGCCTTCAGATGCCAGCAGCACGCTGCCTTTCAGCGCGAGGTCGGCGAAGGCCATGCGCAAGGGCTCACGCAGCTCGCGGAAATCGGGCAGGGATGCGAATTGATAGAACGCGGCGACTTTAACAGGCATCGCGCCGATTTAGCAGGCAAGCGGGGGCGAGGAAAGTCGGTTAACCACTGCGCCCAGCCGCGCTTTCGCAAGGAAGCCCGGCGTCCCAGGCCATTGCCGAGAAGGCCGCGAATATGCCAAGAACCCCGACGAAATAGCCCCGCGTCCGCCGGGGTTTACCTCTCAAATCCACGATGAAATGAGCAATTTGGCATGAGGAATTTCCATCTCGCCGGCCGGTCCACCGTCCACGCCCAGAACGGGATGGTGGCGACGTCGCATCCACAAGCTGCGCTGGCGGGACTTGAGGTTCTGCGGGCGGGCGGCACGGCCACCGACGCCGCGGTTGCAGCCGCGGCGCTGCTCGCGGTGATCGAGCCGCAATCGACCGGCATCGGCGGCGATTGCTTCGCGCTGATCCAGCCGCGCGGCGAGGGCAAGATCACGGCCTATAACGGCTCGGGCCGCGCGCCCGCGGCGGCCGAAGCCTCATGGTATCTGGAGCGGAACATCCATTCGGTGCCGCTGACCTCGGCGCACGCCGTTTCCATTCCCGGCGCGATCGACGCCTGGGAAGTCATCCTGCGCGCCCACGGCAAGTTCGGCCTCGACACCTTGCTGCAGCCGGCGATCAAGGCAGCGGAAGAAGGCTATGTCGTCGCCCCGCGCATCGCCTTCGACTGGAAGAACCAGTTCGAGAAGCTGAAGAAGGGCACCAACACCGAGCGCTATCTGTTGCCGCACGGCAAGCCCGCGGTTGCCGGCGACGTGATCCGCCAGCCCGAGCTCGGCAAGACGTTGCGCGCGATCGCCAAGGAAGGCCGCGACGCTTTTTATAAAGGCCCGATCGCGGAGGATATGGTCGAGACGTTGCGAGGCATCGGCGGTCTGCACACCGTCGAGGACTTCGCCGAGCATACGACCGAGGTCACCTCGCCGATCGGGACGATGTACAAGGGGCTCGATGTCTGGCAGTGCCCGCCGAACGGCCCCGGCATCACCATGCTGGTGATGCTGAACATCCTGTCGCGCTTCGATCTGACGAAATTTGCGCCGCTCAGTGTCGAGCGTTTCCATCTGGAAGCCGAGGCCGCGCGGATCGCCTATATGATGCGCGAGCAGTATATCGGCGATCCGGCCCAGGTGAAGGTCGATGTCGCGGGAATCCTGGCCAGGGAATTCGCCGAGGAACATATCAGCCAGATCAAGATGGACCGGCTGCTGGACCTGCCCAACGTGGCGCCGCCGATGAATCCGTCCACGGTCTATATCACCGTGGTCGACAAGGACCGAAACGTCTGCTCGTTCATCAACTCGGTCGCGCATGCCTTTGGTGCAGCGATCGTGTCGAACAAGACCGGCATCCTCCTGCAGAACCGTGCCGGCGGCTTCCGTATCCAGCCGGGCCATCCCAACTGCATCGCGCCGCGCAAGCGGCCGTTGCACACGATCATTCCGGCGCTCGTCACCAAAAATGGCCGCGCGCTGATGCCCTACGGCGTGATGGGCGGTCAGTATCAGCCGGTCGGCCAGACCCACGTGCTGACCAACATCCTCGATTATGGCTGCGACGTGCAGGAGGCGATCGATATGCCGCGCGGCCTCCACTACGAGGGTGTCTATCAGCTCGAGGATGGCGTGCCGGCTGCCGTTGTCGAGGGCCTGAAGAAGATCGGGCACAAGACCACCAGCGTCGTCGCGCCGCTCGGCGGCGGCCAGGCAATCTGGATCGACTGGGACAAGGGAACGCTGACCGGCGGCTCTGATCCGCGCAAGGACGGCTGCGCGCTCGGCTACTGAGCGAGCGCAGTTCGGTTGCCGCTCACCGAAGCAATTTGACGGGTGGCACCTGCGGCCGCATTGAGCTAAACACCTTCCGATTTTGACCAGGGAAGGTGCCGGCATGCGATACCAACTTTCGAGACTTTCGGTCGTGGCGGCGATTGCTTTTGCAGTCGTTTCCGTGGCGTTCGCTCCGCGTCCGGCATCGGCCCAAACCGCGGGAAAGCCCATGACCACAGCCTCAGGCCTGCAGATCATCGACACCAAGGCCGGCACCGGCGCCTCGCCGAAACCCGGCCAGACCTGTGTGATGCACTACACCGGCTGGCTTTATGAGAACGGCCAGAAGGGCAAGAAATTCGACTCATCCGTCGATCGCAACGAGCCGTTCGAATTTCCGATCGGTCAACACAAGGTGATCGCCGGCTGGGACGAGGGCGTCGCCACGATGAAGGTCGGCGGCAAGCGCACGCTGATCATTCCGCCCGCGCTCGGTTATGGCGCGCGCGGCGCCGGCGGCGTCATTCCGCCGAACGCGACCTTGATGTTCGACGTCGAACTGCTCGCGGTGAAATAACAGGCGAGGGCGGCGTGAAGGTCTCCATCCTCGACGACTATTTCGACACGATCCGGACGCTCGACTGCTTCAGGAAGCTCGACGGCCACGACGTGACGATCTGGAACGATCACGTCCAGGACGTCGACGTGCTGGCGGAGCGGCTGCGCGACACCGAAGCGCTGGTGCTGATCCGCGAGCGCACGCAGATCCGCACGCCGCTGCTGGAGCGATTGCCAAAGCTGAAGCTGATCAGCCAGCGCAGCGTCTATCCGCATATCGACATCGACACCTGCACGCGGCTCGGCATCGTCGTCTCCTCGAGCCAGCATGCGGATACGCCGTCCTATGCCGACGGCCGAGCTCACCTGGGGCCTGATCCTCGCCGCGATGCGGGCAGATCCCGCAGCAGATGGCGGCGTTGCAAGGCCGGGAGTGGCAGATCGGCGTCGGCCACACGCTGCGCGGCAAGACGCTCGGCATCTATGGCTATGGCCGGATCGGCGCGGTCGTCGCCGGTTACGGCCAGGCGTTCGGCATGAACGTGCTGGTCTGGGCGCGCGAGCCCGCGACGGCGAAAGCGCGTGCCGACGGCCATGCGACCGCAAGCAGCAAGGCCGCGTTCTTCGAGCAATGCGACGTGCTCTCGCTGCATATGCGGCTGGTCGACGCCACCCGCGGCATCGTGAAGGCGGACGATCTCGCCCGCATGAAGCCGACCGCGCTCATCGTGAACACCAGCCGCGCCGGCCTGATCGAACCGCATGCTCTGGTGAATGCGCTGCGCGCCGGCCGTCCCGGCATGGCGGCCGTCGACGTCTACGAGCAGGAGCCGCTCCGCGACGTCAACGATCCCTTGCTCACGATGGACAACGTCGTCTGCACGCCGCATCTCGGCTATGTCTCGCGCGACGAATACGAACTCCAGTTCACGGATATTTTCGATCAGATCCTGGCCTATGCCACCGGCGCGCCGGTCAACGTCGCCAATCCCGACGTGATGGCGCGTCGCAGGACGTAGTGCAAAATGAAAAAGACCGGCCCAAAGGACCGGTCTTTCCCGACTTGATCGATCAATGCGCGATCAGAGATTCTTGTTCGTCTTCGCGGCGGCGCGGTTGACCGCGTCCTTGGCAAGTTCCTTGGCGTCGCCCATGGCCTTCTGGCCCTTGCCCTTCGCCTCCTGAATCGCGCCTTCGCCTTCGAGGCGCTCCGAGCCGGTGGCTTCACCGATGCCCTGCTTGGCCTTGCCGACGGCCTCGTTGGTCGCGCCCTTGATCTTGTCGGTCGTGCTACCCATGGAACTTCTCCTTTGTGGATGTCGCCGGGTTAAGCCATTGAGAGCAAAAATGTTCCTCGATCCCGCTGGTCGGCGCTCGCGGATTTGGCTAGCGTTCGTTCCAATCAAGGTTTCACTGGAAGCGGTAAGATGTCAGGCTCACACGATCATACCCATTCGCACGATCACGATCATGGCGACGAGCGCTGGAAGCATGACGGCGTTCGCGTCATTCCCGGCAATCAGCTCGATCCCAACGTGCCGTCGACGGCCGGGATGGACCGCAAGGCGGCGATCAATTTCGCGCGCGTCGGCGCGCAGAAACTGTGGGCCGGAACGGTCTCGATCAAGCCCGACGCCAAGACCGGCGCGCATCATCACGGCGCATCTCGAAAGCATCATCTATGTCGTGAAGGGCAAGGCGCGGATGCGCTGGGGCGAAAAGCTGCAGTTCACCGCCGAGGCCGGCCCCGGCGATTTCATCTTCGTGCCGCCCTATGTGCCGCACCAGGAAATCAACGCCAGCCGCGACGAGGTGCTCGAATGCGTGCTGGTCCGCTCCGACGGCGAGGCGGTCGCGATCAATCTCGACATCGAGCCGATCGAGAAGCCGGAGACGGTGCTGTGGGTGGACCCGGTGCACAGGGATCCCAACGCAAAAAAATGACGACGTGACTTGAGATCATGTTGTGAGTTGAGGACGTCATTCTGAGTTGAGGCTGTCATTCCGGGGCGATGCGACAGCATCGAGCCCGGAATCTCGAGGTTCCGGGTTCGCCCGCTACGCGTGCGCCCCGGAACGACGGGCTGAGATAATCCGTAAATCCAACCACGTCATTGCGAGGAGCGTTAGCGACGAAGCAATCCAGACTGTCTCCGCGGACTCATTTCTGGATTGCTTCGCTTCGCTCGCAATGACGGCGGTGGTGCTTGCGATGACGGTGATGGCCGAGTCTTACACAAACACCGTGTGATCAATCTTCCCGTTCGGCACCACATACCCATAACGCACGTTCGACGGCTCCGGCCCTGCTTTCTCGTACTCCGCCTTCATCAGCGCGAAGCGGTCGCCTTTCAGCTCCAGCATCGCGCGCTTGGGCTGGATGTTGTAGAGCCGCGCATTGTTGTCGCCGAAGATGGCGGTTTTCACCGGGCCGTCGGCAGGCCCGAGCGGCGCGTAACCGAATTTCTTCTGCATCGCTTCCGGGATTTCCAGCCGCCTTAGCCCTTCGATCTGCCATTGCGGCGCGCCGGTCCAAAGTGCATCCGTGCCCCAGCAGACATGATCGACGCCGAGCCCCTTGATCAGCGTGCCCATCAGGGCCGCGCAGACATTCGGCTCCGCCACGAGCGTGGTCGCGAACAACTGCCCGACATCGCCATAGACGTTGCTGACGCCATATTGCGCGGGGATGTCGGCGAGATCCGACGTCCAGGAGATCCGTCCCGTACGTTCGAACTCGGCAAGCGCGACCTTGGGATCGCCGCCGACATGACGGTAGGCCGAGTGATAGATGACGAAGTTGAGTTGCGGCCAGTCCTTTGCCGCCTGGCCGACATCGGCGACGTCGGCGAAGCCGCGCAAATTCGGATATTGCTTCTCGATCCCGGGCGGGAACAGCCCCTTGTGGACGCAGACATTCTTGATGCCGGCCGCCACCATCTTCTCGTAGCCCTTGTAGGCGACCTTCTCGTCGTCCAACCGCCAGGGATAGCGGCTGATCTCCTTGTGGGTGTTGTCGCCGATGGTGTAGCCCTTGCAGGACTCCGGCTTCAAAGCGAGCGCCGCGTCGAGCTTGTCGAGCCAGCCGGGTTGGCCGGGTGTGAAGATCGCGTGACAGAACACCCGCCGCGATCCGGCCTCGTCGTTGATCTTCTTGCGCGCCTCGGCCATCTGCTCGTTGGTCAGGAACCAGTCCTGCTCGATGTCGGAGGGGGCCGAGGAGATCAGCGAGATCTTGGTGTCGGAATCGAGAAACATCTCTTTCTTGTAATTGTTGAACTTCAGGTCCTCGATGGTCTGCTCGTGGTCGCTGAGCTCCTTGTTCCAGCCGGCCTTGCCGACCGCCTTCCGCATCTCGACAAAGCCCATGATGCGCGTGTCGTCGCGCAGGAAATGCGTGTGCATGTCCATGATGAACTGGTCCTTGAGCGCGCTGGCGCGCTCTTGCGCCATCGCGGGCGTGGCGGCTTCCGCCCTGGTCACGTCGAACAGCGGGCCATAGACCTCGTTCATGGCGACGAAGGAGGCGGCCATGCCGGCCGCGGTCTGGAAGAATTTGCGGCGATTCAGTCCCTGCTGGCCGCCGAGCTCGTCGGCCATCGCGAGCAGCCGCGCCTCGACCTCGCGCTGGCGCTCGTTCTGCGGGTCGGGATAGAATTCGTCACTGGAGACGATCTGTGTCGGGATCGGGGTCTGATACTGGCAGAATTCCGACGGCACGAGTGCCGCGAGTTCGTCTTCGGTCAGGTTACTGCTCACGATTTTTCCTCCCTGCTCTTCGGCTTGCCTGCTCTTCGGCTGGGCATTCAGCCTAGACCTGCGCGCTTAGAAAGTCAGCCTGTTCCTCCGATCAAATGATGCACGTGGACGCGATGCAGTGCACACTCGCTTTCAAATGAGCGTTGCCACTGCTAGATTTCGCACCGGGACCAAACCTCACGCATCGGGAAAACGCCAAGGAAAATCCCATGACTGAAATCGCAGAATTCGCTGCCGCGGCGCGCTGTTATCAAGGGCGTAGGTCTTGGTCTTGTCGCGGGAACGTTGGCGGACACCACGCTTGCGAACAGCGCGGGCGCGACGGAAGGAAACGAGATCTGGAGCGGCGAATACTGGGCCAAGAAGGGCGACGTCCCGTTGTGGATGTATCGCAAGCGTGTCGGCGCGCCGAAAGCCGGCGAGCCTGCGCGCCCCGTCGTGTTCTTCGTCCATGGTTCGTCGGTGACCTCGCGGGTGTTCGATCTCACCGTGCCCGGCAAGGGCGAATACTCGGCCATGAACGAATTCGCCCGCTACGGCTTCGACTGCTGGACCATGGATCACGAGAACTATGGCAAGTCGGGCCGCACGTCCGGGAATTCGGATATCGCGAGCGGCGTGGAAGATCTGAAGGCCGCGGTCGAGGTCGTCACCCGCGAGACCGGGCGGAGGAAGTTTCATTTCGTGGGCAAATCTTCCGGCGCACTGCGCGCGGGTGCCTATGCCATGGCCGCGCCGGACCGCATCGATCGGCTGGTGTTCGCCGCCTTCACCTATAAGGGGGAGGGCTCGCCGACGCTGACCAAGCGCGCCGAGCAGCTCGACTATTATCGATCGCACAACATGCGCAAGCGCGATCGCGACATGATCCGCTCGATTGCGACCCGCGACAAGCCCGGCACCAGCGACATTGCCGCCGTCGAGGCATTGGCGGATGCCGAAATGCAGTTCGGCGACCAGATCCCCACCGGCACCTATCTCGACATGACCGCCAACCTGCCGGTGGTGCATCCGGAGAAAGTGCTGGCGCCGGTGCTTCTGGTGCGCGGCGAATATGACGGCATCGCCACGGTGGGCGACCTCGAGGAATTCTTCAACAAGCTGCCGAACGGTGACCGGCAGTTCATCATCCTGCCCGGCACCGCGCATTCGGTGACGATCGCGATCAATCGCCAATTGTTCTGGCACGTCACGCGTGCGTTTCTCAACATGCCGGCTCCGATCGCGACGTAACAGGCGACGTCATTCCGAGTTGGCTCGTTCGTGCCCGGGAATGACGAGGTCGTCTGTGGGGTGGGCAAAGCGCAAGCGTGCCCACCGTCCATGCGGATGGCTGCGACAAAACGAACAAAAGAAATTTTCGACGGCCTGTCGGGCCGACTCCTGCACAATCGTCCTTGGAGCGTAACCCGCGAAAAGGAGCTTATGATGGCTAAAATGATCTTCGTGAACCTGCCGGTCAGCGATCTCGCTCGCGCCACAGCCTTCTATCAGGCGATCGGTGCGACGAAGAACGAGCAGTTCTGCGACGAGACCGCGTCCTGCATGGTGTTTTCCGAGACCATCCACGCCATGCTGCTCACGCACGACAAGTTTCGCCAGTTCACGCCGAAAAAGATCGCCGATGCGAAGACGTCGAGCGAAGTTCTGATCTGTGTGTCCGCCGAGAGCCGCGATGCCGTGGACGACGTGGTCGGCCGGGCGAAAGCCGCGGGCGGCGCCGCCGATCCATCGCCGAAGCAGGAATTCGGCTTCATGTATGGCCGCAGTTTCGAAGATCCGGACGGCCATATCTGGGAAGTGATGTGGATGGACGTCGAGGCCGCGGAAAAAACGCACTCCGCGCAGGCTCACGCTTAAATCGATCGCCGATGCCTGACGAGCGATAAGGATTCATCCTGAGCGCATCGCACCTCAGCATATCGGGTGGGCAAAGGCGCAAAGCGCCGTGCCTACCATCCGAACACCTCCCGGCGCTTCAGGCCGTAGTCCGTCGTCCTGGCGGTCTCGGCCACGCGTGCTCAGAATCTTCCGAGAGATTCGCCGGAGAAAAGGCCTTGCAAAACACCGTCGGCTCCCCTGCCTTCCAGGGCGCGAGCTCCGCAGGAGCTCAGGAAGCAGGCGGAGGCCTTGCTGGTGGCGTTCGCCGCCTATCGTGAGGGCAGGCATGCGGATGTTCAGTCGCTTTGCCGGCGCGTGCTCCAGGTCTTGCCTGATTTCTTTGACGCCATGCATCTGCTGGGCGTGTCCGTACTCGAATGCGGGCGGTCGGAGGAGGCGAGGCAGATCCTCGAGCGCGCGGTTGCCCTCAACCAAAGCTCGGCGGATGCCCAGTCCAATCTCGGCTTTGCGCTGTTCAACCTCAGACGCTATGAGGAGGCCCGCGTCTGCCTGGAGATGGCACGTCGCGCTGAAGCCGGATTTTCCGACGGCCCAGAGAAATCTCGGCAACGCATTGTTGCGTCTGGAGTTGGCCGAGCCGGCGATCGCGGCGTTCACGCGCGCGATCGAGCTAAGACCCGACGACGCCGACGCCTATTGCAATCGTGGCGTCGCGGAAATGATGCTCAAGCGATACGAAGCCGCCGCCATAAGCGCCGAACGGGCGCTTGCGCTGCAGCCGCGCCACTTCGAAGCCATGGTTGGCAAGGGGTTGGCCCACCTCGAACTCCGGCACTTCGAGACGGCGGAAGCGGCGTTCAACGCTGCGCTCGCCATCAAGCCGGAGATGGCAGAACTGTTGGCCCATCGTGGACGGCTCCATTTGCTGATGGGACGGCAGGGCGCAGGCGGAAGCCGATTTTGATGCCGCCGTCGCACTGGAGCCCTCGCTCGAACTGGCATGGCGTGGAAAGGCGCAGGTCAGCATGCTCACGGGCAGCGTGGCGCAGGCCATCGTCGCGTGCAAAAAGGTGCTCGAGCAAAATCCGACGTCGGAGATCGGCCTCACTTTGCTGGGCGCTTGTCTCGGAAGGCAGGGAGACACCGCCGCCGCGATCCAGCATTTCGATCGGGCGCTGGAGATCAGGCCGGATTGCGATGAGGCGATTACGAAGAAGATTTTCTATCAGGACTTTCTTCCCGACGCGGATTTCGCGGCACAACAGGCGACGCGACGATACTGGTGGGATGCGATCGGCTCCAAATTCCCAAGGCGCAGGCTTGCGGCACGGCCGCTCGATCCGCAGAAGCGCATCGTCGTCGGATATGTGTCTTCCGACTTCAGGACTCATTCGGCGGCATTTGCTTTCCTGCCGGTGCTGCGATCCCACGACAAGGCGAACTTCCAGATCAACTGCTACTCGTCCTCGCCGATCGCGAGATCCTCTCACCGCCGTTTTCCAGTCGCTGGCCGATGTCTGGGTCGACGCCTTGAGTCTTTCCGATGATGAACTGGCGGACCGTATTCAGGCCGATGGCGTCGATATCCTTGTCGACCTTTCAGGCTATACGACGGGCAATCGTCTGAACGTGTTCGCGCGCAAGCCCGCGCCGGTCCAGGTCACGGCCTGGGGCAGCGGCACCGGGACAGGCCTTCAGACCATGGATTACTTCTTCGCAGACCCGGTGACCATTCCCCAGGACGTCCGGCATCTGTTTGCGGAGCGCGTGTATGATTTGCCGTCGGTGATCACGATGGAGCCCATATCCGACGTGCAGCCTTCCGCGCTTCCAATGCTCCGCAATGGTTTCGTCACCTTCGGTGTGTTCAACAGGATCGACAAAATATCCGACGAAGTGCTGGCGATCTGGTCGAAGCTGCTGCGCGCGGTGACGGGATCGAAGATCGTCGTCAAGCACCTCGCTCTCGACGAAGCGTTTCTGCGCGATGGCCTGGTCGGTCGTTTCGTGGCCCAGGGTGTTCCGCAGGACAGGGTGATCTGCATCGGCTCGACCGCGCGCCGTGACCATCTGCAGGGCCTTCGAGAACATCGATATCTCGCTCGATCCGTTTCCGCAGAACGGCGGCATCAGCACCTGGGAATCGCTCTACATGGGCGTTCCGGTCATTGCCAAGCTCGGCAATGGCGCGTCGTCGCGTGCCGCCGGAGCCATCCTGACGGCGATCGGTCTCGACGACTGGGTCGCCGACGATGATGACGGCTATGTTGCGATTGCGCAGAAATATGCATCAATGCCCGCCCATCTGGCAGAAGCTGCGGGCGGATCTTCCCGCCAAGATCGCGAACTCGCCGGCCGGAAATGTCGCCGTCTACACGCAAGAGGTCGAGGCCGGTTATCGGCAGTTCTGGCGCGACTATTGTGCGACGGCCTCCGGCGCGGGTTGATGTGACTATTGGCGCCGTTGCGGTTCCCGCCAGCCTTGCTCGATCTTCGAATTTTCTCCGGCAGCGCGGCGCGCGACGGCTCCGAAGGAATGACGCACGCGACCGGCGTGCGGGTACGGTCGGGCTCTTCAAAAAAATTGGCGGGGCCTGTCGGGATAGGCGCGGGCGACATCGTCCTAGGACCGTCACTCACAAGAGAGGAACCGTTCATGTCCAAAATTGCACCCTGCCTCTGGTTCGACGGTGAGGCCGAAGAAGCCGCGAACTTCTATGTGTCGCTGCTGCCGGACTCCCGGATCGAGACCGTGCAGCGGAACACGGTCGACAGCCCCGGGGGCAAGGCAGGCACCGTGCTGGTCGTCGAATTCACGCTGGCCGGCCAGCGCTTCATGGCGCTGAATGGCGGCACGCGGTTCGAATATACTCATGCGATCTCCTTCAAGATCGACTGCGCCGACCAGGCCGAGGTCGATCGGCTTTGGGACGGGCTGTTGTCCGGCGGCGGGCAGGCCGAGCGCTGCGGCTGGTTGAAGGATCGCTATGGTCTGTCCTGGCAGATTGTGCCGACGGCGCTGCCGAAATATCTGGGCGGTGCGGACCGTGAGGGCGCCAAGCGTGCGATGGCCGCGATGATGCAGATGGTCAAGCTCGACATCGCCGGTCTGAAAAAGGCCTACGAGGGCGCCTGACGCCCACCTGATCAGGTCTTGTCGCGTCGCCAGATCGAAGGCGACAGCATGACGATGGCGCAGATCGCGGCGTACACGATCAGCGACGTCGTCACCAGCGCGGCCAGTCCCGCCATGCCAGCACCGAACCGGCCGACGGCGATCCAGCCGAAGCCGGCCGCGATCGCAATGCGCGCGGTCGACGCGACGAAGGGCCACCAGACATGGCCTGTGCCCTGGGCGGCAAAAGCGACGACGAAGCCGAAGCCGAGCGCCGCATAGGCGGGGGCCACGATGTGCAAATAGATGGTGCCGTCGCGCAGCACCTCGGCGTCATGGCTGAACAGGTTCAGCCAGAGCGGCGGATGAAGCGCGACGACCAGCCCGATCGTGCCCGTCAACGCGACGCCGACAAATGCGCTGATCCATGCGACGCGCCGTGCGCGGAACAGTTGGCCCGCGCCGACATTGACACCGACCATGGTCAGCGTCGCCGTGCAAAGCCCGAACAGCAGCGGGATCAGAACATAGTCGAGGCGCGAGGAGATGCCGTAAGCCGCGAGTGCGGTGGTGCCGAACAGGCCAAACGCGCCGGTCACGAGGATCACGGTGAGATTGGTCAGCACGGCATTGACCGCCGTAGGAATGCCGACTTTGAGGATGTCCGCGAACAGCCGGCCCTGAAACGGCGCGAAGCGGAAGGTCAGGCCCGCGCGCCCCGAGGCCATGTAGCGCATCAGGTAGAGCATCGCCGCGCAATAATAGAGTCCGAAGGCGATGCCGGCGCCGCCGATGCCGAGCCGCGGCACGGGCCCGAAGCCGAAGATCAGCAGCGGTGAGACCGGGATCATCACCAGCGCGCCGATCAGTGTGACCATCGCCGGCACCCGGACATTGCCGGAGCCGCGCAACGCCGCCGCCTGCAGATTGACGATCCATACCGGGATCGCGCCGGCGAACAGGTAGTTGGAATATTCCAGCGCGGCATCGAGCGCACCGGCCCGGCCGCCGAGCGCGCGATAGAGCAGGGGGCCGCCGAGGATCGCACCGAGCGTGAACAGCGCGCCGACGATTACGGCCAGAACCAGCGCGTGAAACACCAGCGCATCGGCATCCTGCCTCCTGCCGGCGCCGATCGCGCGCGCCACGGACGAGGATACACCGCTGCCGAAGCCGCCGTTCGACATCATGGTCATCAGCATGAAGATCGGGAAAACCAGCGCGACGCCGGCGAGCGCATCGGTGCCCAGGAAGCCGACATAATAGGCCTCCGCGATGTTGACGGCCGTCTGGGCCACCAGCACGACCATGGTCGGCAGTGCGAGCTTGATCAGCGCTGGCAGAACGGGGCCGGTCAGCAGCGCCGCCCGGGCTGCCTCCCGGCGCTTCTCGCCTGACGCGCCGTCCTTGCCGGCTGGAGCCTGCGGATCGGGTTCGGTAGGAGGGCGGGTCTCCTTGAGTGCCAGTCCTTGCCGCCCCATCGCTCTTCACCCGCACCTTTGATCGTTGAATTATGGTCATAATGCATTATGATGATCGTCATGCAATAGCGAAGCTGCGACTGCCTGCTATGCAGCAGTCGGAGGTAGAGGAGGACCGGATGCGTTACGAAAAGGGACACAAGGACGTCACCCGGCAGCGGATCATCGACGTGGCGTCAGGTCAGTTCCGCGCGCATGGCGTCGCGGCGAGAGGGCTTGCCGGCATTATGACGGAGGCGGGGCTGACCAACGGCGCGTTCTACGCGCATTTCGGGTCCAAGGAGGATCTGGTCCGCGCCGTGCTTGGCGAAGCGCTCGGCCGGCGCGAACAGACACTACGCGCCGCGGCGGACGAGGAGGCGGGGCTCGAGGTCCTGATCCGCGACTATCTCTCGCCGCGTCACCGTGACGATCCCGGCCACGGCTGCCCGACCGCGGCGATGGTCGCCGAGATCGCGCGCCATCCGAAGAAGACGCGCGACGCCTTCACCGTGAAGGTTGCAGAACTCATCGAGCTGATTGCCGCGCAGATCGAAGGTTCGCCGCCCGTGCGTCGCGGGAATGCGGTCGCGATCTACGGCATGATGGTCGGCACGCTGCAGCTCGCGCGCGCCGTCAACGACAAGCGCCTGTCCGACGAGATTCTGGAGAACGGACTGGCCGCGGCGCTTGCGCTGGCGCGCGGGTGTTGAAGCTTACGCGCCGCGCCTGGCCGCTTTCGGGTCAGCGTCTCCCGCCGAGTGCGATTTCCTTGGTTTCAGGCGCGCGGATACGCTCGATCAGGAGCGGGATGCGGTCGCCGCCCCAGAACAATTCGCCATTGAAGACCATCGTCGGCACGCCGAACACGCCGAGTGTTTCGGCTTCGTCGATGATGCGGTCGTGCTCGGCGCGCGCCGGTCCGTTGACATAAGCCTCGAACTCCGCGGGTGAACCGCCGAGGCTTTTGATGATCGCGCTGATCTCAGCGAGTTCGTCCAGTTCCAGTTCATGCTTCCAGAACCGTCCGAACACCGTATCGTGATAGGCGCGGAAGAAGCCATGGCGCTGGGCAAACAGCATGCCGGCGCTGGAGTAGAACGCGTTGTAGATTCGGCGCGGACCCTTGATGGTCAGCCCTTGGGCATTGGCGAAACGCCGTGCGTCCATGTAGAGGTAGCGGACCTTGCGCCAGAAATGCGGGGTACGCTCTTCCACTGTGCCCATGAATTCGGGGATGCGCAGCGTGTAGGGCAGCCACTCCAGCTCGACGCCTTCGGTCTCCTCCAGCGCGAACAGCGGCGCATTGGCGACGAACGCATAGGGGCTCTTGTAGTCGGTGTAGACGCGCACGCGCGGCTTTGTCATCGCGATCATCCTCCAGATCGGTATGAGGGTAGGTTGCGCGCGATGGCGATACGGTTCAATGCATAATTGCCGCAAGCACGCGGGCGGCTCTTGCGCAGCACTTCAGTAATTCACCCGCAATCCGAGGCCCCCATGGATGGTGTTGCCGACCGGCTGCGGACCGAGCGTGCCGTTCACGAAGAGGTCGGTGACCCAGCCCTGGGAGAGCCGGAAGCCGAGTCGGCCGCCATATTCGAACCAGCCCTGATCGCCCATGGTCGGCGTCACGACGCCGTCGCCGGTGACGGCAGCGACGATGCCGGAATGCGTCGCGAACGAGCGCACGTAGCCGCCATTGATATTGCCCTCGACGCTGCTGCCGAACAGATGCGTCCACTGGCCGCCGATCTTGACGAGGTTGGTGCGGTCGGTGCCGGTCGCGACGGTAGCGTCGAACGGATTGAAGGCGGCTGCCGGATCGGTATAGCCGGCTACGCGCTGCCACAATTGCCAGACTTCAACCGACGCGGCGAACTCGTCGCGCGGCGACATGCGGCTGATCCAGCCCGCGCGGCCAAAGACTGCGTAGTTCGCGGCGTTGGTCGAGCTTTGCAGCGCCACCGGACCGAGGCTCGTCACATAGTTGCGGCTATAGCGCACCTTCTCCCACGGCGTCAGGATGGTGCCGATATCGAAGAACGGCCGCGACGCTCCCCAATCGGTGAAGTCGTAGCGCAGCGCGAAGGCGCCGATCGGCGCGCTGGTGACGTGATAGCCGCCCTCGTTGTATTGCGTATAGGCGAGGCCGGCGAGCAGCGAGAGATTGTTGGTCAGCTCTTTCCGGCCATGCACGCCGGCCGAGAACGAGCCGGCCGATCCGAACGCGCTGACGCAGTCATGGCAGTTGATCTGCTCGTTGACGCCAAGCAGCACCGAACCGAGCACGCGGTTGGTGACCATCTGGTTGAAGCGCTGATCGGCAAGACCGTTGATCGAAGCTCCGCTGGAGTCCGCGCCGGTCACCGGCGGCGGATCATTCGGCGGCGGGTCGTTGCAGGGACCGTCGCAATTGTATTGGCCATTTCCGCCATCGGTCGGAAATTCTTCGTCTGCGCGCGCCTGAGATCCGAACGGAACGAGCGAAACGGTCGCGATCACGGCGGCTGCAACGATCAGTCGACGTACGACGGCAGTCATGATCATCGTCCGCACAGCGCAGAATCATCGGGAGGAGGTGGCGCGTCGTTCTTGGCCAGATCAGTGACGCCGCAGAGACCGGCCGACGCCGCGCAGGCCTGCGCGAAAGTCCAGGGTGGAGTGCTGGTCTTCTTGATCGTGCTCCGGCCCTGGCCGGACGAGGTGATGATCGCGGTGTCGCCGGGCTGGGTCGAGCTCGATGCATTGCGAGCCGGATTGGTTGCAGACGTGGGAGCCGCCCTCCTGTAGAACGACGGTGGTCTTGCCCCGCTGCGAAAGAATGTCGAGGATGGTGCCGCGCACGCCGATCGTGGCGAGCGGCGTCGAGATCTTGTAGGCGGCTTTTTCCGAATGTCCGGTCACGAAACGAAATGCGCCCGACGTCATCTTGACCGCGATGTCGCGATAGGTGCGCTCGTCGTTGAAGACGGTGCGATCCAGCGTGAGCGAAGCGTTGGCGCCGAGCGAGAGATTGGTGCTGTCGGCCATCACGAGCCGCGTCGCGCTCTCGGCGCCGGTGCGCACGGTTTCGTCGCGCAGCACGCCGTCGCCGACGCTCATCTGGCTGGTCGACGCCGGCGAAATGTGAAGGACTTCTTTTTGGACGACGACGGCTTCGCCGACGCGCGCTTGGGCGTGGGCATCAGACACCGCAACGGCGGCCGACAGAAGAACGCAAACAGCGAGACACTCGTTACGCAACAACATCATTCCAATTTCAGTACTGATCGAACTGTCCCAACGTACTGGATCACGCGCGCTCACGATATTGTAAAATTATCACAAGCTTTGGCTTATCAACCCGTTGGTTGGTCGCGCAACGCGGCGATACGTTCAAAGTGTTGCGCCGAAAGATTTTTCTCGGCTGAAAATCACCACGCAGCGGAATCGATGCTGTGACTGCAATGCACGAGGTGCTGCCTGTTTCGAATACATCTGTCGCTGCAGGCCGAGTCTCCGTCGCCAGAAGCAGTGTTGTCGCCGCGATCATCTTCGCCGTCGCGCATGTCGCGCTGCTCGCGGGGATCACCACGCCGAACAAGTTCGTCTTCGACGAAGTGCATTACGTGCCGGCGGCGCGTCAGCTGCTGGAGCCGGTGATGCCCGAGCCGATGCTCAATCCAATGCACCCGTTGCTTGCAAAGCAGTTCATCGCGCTTTCGATCCGCGTCTTCGGCGATGATCCGCTGGGCTGGCGCTACCCGGGCGTGCTGTTCGGCGCGCTCGCCGTCGTCGCGATCTATCTCTGCGGCCTCGCGCTGTTCACGGCGCAAGCGCCCGCGATCGCCGGCGCGTTGATCGCCTTCTTCAATCAGATGTTGTTCGTGATGGCGCGAACCGCGATGCTGGATATTTTTGCGCTGACGTTCGCGCTGCTCGGGATCGCGGCGTTCATGCACGGCTTCAAGCAGCGCAGGCCGCATCTCTGGTTCGCGCTGGCCGGTCTCGCCTTCGGCTTTGCGGGCGCTTGCAAATGGAACGGATTTTTTCCGCTAGCGGTCGCAATCGTCGTCGTTGCGGCTGTCCGGCTGATGCAGGCCTGGCGCGCGCAATTCGCCGATGCCCGCGATACCGACTGGTATCGTCCCGGCCTCTGGCCCGATTTCAATGCATATCATGTTGCCGCGTGTTTCGTGCTGGCGCCGGTGCTGGCCTATTTATCGAGCTTCGTTCCTCTCTATGGTTTGTCGCCATCGGCAATCTGGGCGGCGCAGCGCCGCATCTTCGCTGACAACGTGACGAGCGCGATCGCAGGCCATGTCTATATGAGCATGTGGCCGTCCTGGCCTTTGCTGGTGCGTCCCGTCTGGTTTCTGTTCGACAATATCGGCGACGACCGGGTCGCTGCGGTGGTGCTGCTGGGCAATCCGCTGGTGCTGTGGACGGCGCTTGCGGCGATCGCGATCGTGGTGCGCGACGTCATCGTCGCGCGGCGCGCCGACGCGTTCCTGATCGCGACGTTCTATTTCGGGCTTTACCTTGCCTGGGCGGTGCTGCCGCGCACGCTTCAGTTCCTCTATTACTATTTGCCTGCGGCGACACTTGCAAGTCTCGCGCTGGTCTATGCGCTGCGGTGGGGCGGGAGTCCGCGCTGGCTGCTCTGGGCGTATGTCGCCGCCGCGGCGGTGAGCTTTGTCGTGATGCTGCCGGTCTCGGCGGCGTTCGTCGGCACCTCGATGGCGCTGTTCAGCCACCTGATGATCTTCAAGAGCTGGATCTGAGCGACGCGTCACCGCTCCTTTCCGCCGACAATCCGCCCGCCGCGCGAACAGCGGACAGACCGTGATGTCGTCACTTCGACGCGGTCTTGTTCTCCATGTTGACGACCTGAACGCGGCGGTTGACCGCATCGGTCGGATCATTCGCGTCCTTCAGCTTGGTCTTGCCATAGCCGACGGTGACGAGGTCGCTGCCGGCGATGTGGTACTTGGAAACCAGATACTGCTTGATCGTATCGGCGCGGCGCTCGGAGAGGCCCTGGTTGAAGGCGTCGCCGCCGACGCCGTCGGTGTGGCCGGCGACGACGAAGGTCGAGCCCTTGAGCTTCGGATCCGACAGCGCCTGGCCGAGCGCCTTCACGGACGGCACCGAGGCGGCGCTGATCGAGGCCGAGTTGAAGTCGAACTGGATCTCCAGATCGATCGCCGGCTTGGCGGTCGCGATCTCCGCGATCTGTTCGCGTTCGCTGAGCGACAGCGAGCGCGTCTGGCGGTTGCGCAGGCCCTGCAGGAAGCTCGCCTCCTTGGCCTTGTCCGCCTGATCGGGCTGCGCGGGAGCGGCGCCGGACGACAGGCCGCGCATGACCGGCTTCGGCTGCAGCGCGTTGAGGATCTGCTCCGTCGTCACATTGGCGTCGCCGGCAAGCGCAAGTCCCGCCGTCATCGATAGCGCGGCGCAGACCGTCATCGCCTTCAATCCGGAAAAGCTGAAACCCGTCATGGTCGTAATCCCTGTTGTGAGGCCGGCAGGCCGGGCCTGCCGGGCGCTCTAATGTTCGAACGATAGGAGGGCCCCGGAAGGGAAACTGTGACGCTTGTCACATCGAGCGAAGTCCATCCAATCGCGCCTGCCCGGCAGTCGCCTTGGCGCGCGACGGCGGTCGGACTTGCGGCTCGTCTGGACGAGTCAGACGACGTTCGATGCGAGGCGCTCGCGACGCGCAGTTTGGAACCGAAGGAAGCAGGCAACTTCGAATTGAGAGTCGGCGGCAGCTCGCTTTTCTTCGATGTCGGTTCCTTGTGACTTGTTTTCCCACCCGTCTTAAACCGGTCTTGACGGCGCCCGTGTACGAACAAGAAATCGGCAAGATGCGCTCTTAAGCGAGTCGATAAAGAGAAGAGCGCCTCCCGAAACGCCAGCACAGTGAACCTTGACCGTGATTTCGTCAGCAAAGCGACAGAATGACTATCAGCTCTATCGCAACGGTGCGCCGGAGCGGACGGTCTACATCAGCTCCATCCCGATCCTGATCGGCGCGGCCATGATCGCAACGGCGATCCTGCTCTCGACATTGGTCACCGCGCTCGGCACCCGCTATATCGGCATCGAAGGCCCGAGCGACGAAAGCGCCTGGCTGATCGATCGCCTGACCGGCAGCGTCTATCGCTGTCAGGCCTCGGTGCGGGGCAAGGCCTCCTGCGAGACCGAGATGGCGGTCGGCAGCGTCGCCGAGCAGCCTGCCAAGCGATAGGCTTCGCGCGAAGACGGCGTGCCACGCGCCGTCCGGACCGGTTCCTCTTCGCTTTCCTTGAGCCGCGCGAATCCGGCTAGACTGCCCGGCAATGTCCCGCGGCGCCAAAACCTTCCCCCTGACCCAGCAAGACGCCAGGCGTATCTGGCTGCGCGCCCAGCGGCTCGATATATCCGCGCCGTTCGGCGAGGGCGCGCAGGCGGTGGCCGACGCCGTCTCCCATCTCGGCTATGTGCAGATCGACACCATCAACGTGATCGAGCGCAGCCACCACCACATCCTCTTCACCCGTATCCCCGCCTATCGCCGCACCGACCTTCGCCAGGCGCAGAGCGTCGACAGAAGCGTGTTCGAATACTGGACGCACGCGCTCTCCTATGTGCCGTCGCAGGATTTCCGCTTCTTCCTGCCGCAGATGAAGCTGCACAGGCGCGAGGGGCACAAATGGTTCAGGACGGTGAAGCCCGAGGACACCCGCAAGGTGATGAAACTGCTGCGGCAAGGGCGGCTCACCATCCGCGACATCGAGGACGACGTGCTGACCGAGAAGGCGCATCTGTGGGCCAGCCGCAAGCCGTCCAAGCGGGCGCTGCAACTCGCCTTCTACAATGGCGCGGTGACGGTCTCCGAGCGCAACGGCATGCTCAAGACCTATGATCTGACGGCCCGGCATTTCGGCTGGGACAAGGCGCCGAAGCCGGCCAGCGCAGCGCAGGGCACCGCCTATCTGCTCGACCGTGCCTTGCGGGCGCAAGGCGTCGTCAGCCTGGATTCGGCCTGCCATCTCGACGCGCCGAGCAAGCCGGCGGTGCGCAAGCTGATCGCGCGGCGGGTGCGGCGAGCGGAGCTGATCCCGGTCGCGCTGGAAGGTGCCGGCAAGGTCGAGCATTGGGCGGCGCCGGAGATGCTGGAGAGCAAAGGCGAGGATGGAGAGCTCGTCCACATCCTCTCGCCCTTTGACCCACTGATCATCCAGCGCAAGCGGACCAAGCTCATCTTCGACTATGACCACCGCTTCGAGGCCTATGTGCCGAAGGAGAAACGCCAATTCGGCTATTTCGCGTTGCCGGTCCTGGTCGGCGAGGAGATCGTCGCCGCGCTCGATGTGAAGACCGACCGGCAGAACCGGAAGCTTCTGATGCAGAAGTGGAGCTGGGTCGGCAAAGGCAAGGCCGCCAAAGGAGATCGGCGCAAAGACCTCAAGCGCCGGATCGAGGAGGAGCTGGATCGTTTCGAGAAGTTTCAGTTAGGCGATTAGAAAAGGCCGCAGGGCTCGGGGGGAGCGTAGCAACCATTAGGAGGCCGTCATTCCGGGGCGACGCGCAAGCGTCGAGCCCGGAATGACGACCGGGAAAGCGCGCTAAGCCTCCGCGGCTCAGCTTCGATACACATAACGTTGAAGCAGGCATGTCCTTGGTTCAACCCGCTATTCCCAGCGGCTTGCGCGTCATGAATCCGATTGACTCCGTTCGCCCGATGCTGAACACCGCCCGATAATTGCAAGCCTCAAGAAGACAAGCCTTAAGAAGAATCGGGAGAAGACCCCATGAGCCAGACCGCCACCATCGCTGCAGCCGGGGCTGCGAAAAGCGAGGTCGAGACCTCCACGATCCGCGCCATCTCCTGGCGGCTGATACCGTTCCTGGTGCTGGCGTATTTCTTCTCCTATCTCGACCGGGTCAATCTCGGCTTCGCCGCGCTGACCATGAATGCCGAGTTGAAGTTCACGCCGCTGATCTTCGCCTGGGGCGCCGGCATCTTCTTCATCGGCTATTTCATCTTCGAGGTGCCGAGCAATCTCGCGCTCGAGAGGTTCGGCGCCAGCCGCTGGATCGCCCGCATCATGGTGACGTGGGGCATCATCTCGGCGCTGATGGCGACCGTCTCGGGCGAAATGAGCTTTTACATCCTGCGCTTCCTGCTCGGCGTCGCAGAAGCCGGCTTCTTTCCGGGCATCATCCTCTATCTGACCTATTGGTATCCGGCCGAATACCGCGCGCGTTTCCTCGCGGCGTTTGCGATCGCCGTGCCGGTCTCCACCGTGATCGGCGCGCCGATCTCGGGCCTCTTGCTCGGGCTCGACGGCGTGATGGGGCTGAAGGGCTGGCAGTGGCTGTTCATCATCGAGGGCGTGCCCTCCGTGCTGCTCGGCGTCGTCACCTGGTTCTATCTCACCGATAAGCCCGAACATGCCAACTGGTTGACCGCGGAGCAGAAGGCCTGGCTGTCGTCGCGGCTCACCGCCGAGGTCGCCGCCAAGCAGGCCGCGAAGCACATGACGCTCGGCGAGGCGCTGTCCTCGTCCAAGGTGATCATGCTGAGCCTGATCTATTTCTGCTTCGTCGCCGCGCTCTATGGCATGCAGTTCTGGCTGCCGCAGATCGTGAAGGCGTTCGGGCTGACCAACGCGCAGACCGGCTTCGTCACCGCGATCCCCTATCTGTTCGGCACGGTCGCGATGATCCTGTGGGCGCGGCACTCGGATGCCACGCGTGAGCGGGTGATGCATGTCGGCGCGCCGTTCTTCCTGATCGCGATTGCGCTTGCCGTCTCCAGCTATCTCACCGACCCGACCGCGACCATGGTCGCGTTGTCGTTCGCCGCCATCGGCGTGTTCTGCGTCTTCGGGGTGTTCTGGACGCTGCCGACCGCCTGGCTCTCCGGCACCGCCGCCGCCGGCGCCATCGCGCTGATCAACTCGATCGGTAACCTCGCGGGTTTCGGCGGGCCTTATCTGATCGGCTGGATCAAGGACTCCACCGGCTCGACCGCCAACGGCCTGCTCGCGCTCGCCGTGCTGCCGTTGATCGGCGGCCTGCTGGTGTTCATGGGCGGCCACGAAAGCAAGGTGGAGTTTGCGAGCACGCCAGCGGAGTGATGGGCCTTTGTCAATCCGCATCCGAGATCGTCATACCCGCGCATGCGGGTATCCAGTACGCCGCGGCCCATCCGCTAAAAATGACCGTCTCTGGAATACTGGGTCACCCGCCGTCGCGGGTGACGACAACCGGGTTGCCTTGCCACCCCTTTACCATCACGAAATCCTGATGACTGACGATTATTGACTTTCATCAGTGAATAGTAAACATTCCTCCATAGTCACGGCGGAGGAGTGCCCGATGTTGGTCCGGTCGATTTTAACCAGCTATTCCAAGCTTTTAGCGGGCGCATCGCTGGCTTTTCTGGCGGTGATGCTCGCCGGTTGCAACGATCAGGTCGCGGAGAAGCCAGCCCCGGCGCGGCCGGTTCTCGTTGCAACCGCCCATTATGAGCGGGCGACGCCCGAGCGCAGCTTCGTCGGCACCGTCCGTCCCCGGATCGAGAGCGACTTGGGCTTCCGGGTGCCGGGCAAGGTCGCGAAGCGCCTCGTCGAGGTCGGCCAGACCGTCGATGTCGGCCAGACCCTCGCGACCCTGGACGAGGTCGACCTGAAGCTGCAGGCCGAGCAGGCCGACGGCCGAGCTCAGCGCTGCGACCGGCGTGCTGGCGCAGGCCGCCGCCGCCGAGCAGCGCGCCAAGGACCTCCGCGCCAAGGGTTGGGCCACCGACGCGCAGATGGACCAGGCGCGAGCATCGGCGGACGAGGCCCGCGCGCGGCTCAATCGCGCCGAGCGCTCGGTCGATCTGACCAAGAACTCTTTATCTTATGCGACGCTCGAGGCGGATGCGCGCGGCGTCGTCACCGCGACGCTGATCGAGCCGGGCCAGGTGGTTGCCGCGGGCCAGACCTCGATCCGCGTCGCTCGCTTTTCCGAGAAGGAGGCCGTCGTCGCGATCCCTGAAACGCTGGTCGGCCGCGCCAAGACCGGCTCCGCCTCCGTGACGCTATGGTCGGAGCCCGGCAAGAAATATACGGCCAAGCTGCGCGAGATCTCGCCGAGCGCCGATCCCGCGACCCGCACCTATCTCGCGAAATTCTCGCTGCCGGGAGCCGGCGACAGCGTTTCGCTCGGCATGACCGCGACGCTGACGCTGTGCGACACCGCCAGCGAGCGCGTTGCGCGGCTGCCGCTGTCGGCGCTGTTCAACGAGGGTGACAAGCCGTCCTTCTATGTCGTCGACGACAGGGGCGAGATCACGCTGAAGCCGGTGAAGGTCCAGGCCTACGAAAGCGGCGACGTCGTCATCACCGGCGGCGTCGAGGAGGGCGACAAGGTCGTCGCCCTCGGCGTGCAGAAGCTCGACCCGAGCCAGAAGGTGCGCGTGGTTTCCGCGCTGTCGTTCTGACCACGTCATTCCGGGGCGGCTGCGGAGAGTCGACCCGGAATCTCGAGATTCCGGGTCTGGTGCTGGCGCACCATCCCGGAATGACGAGAGGCAAAAGTTTTCCCGTCATTGCGAGGAGCAAAGCGACGAAGCAATCCAGTCCTTCCCAGTCCCGAGACTGGATTGCTTCGCTTCGCTCGCAATGACGGGTCCCTGAACAGGCGATTACGCGCGCAGACATAGATCTTCGGAGGGTGCGATGAAGCGCTTCAATCTCTCAGCCTGGGCGGTCAGCCATCCCGCGCTGGTGCTGTTTCTGATCGTGGCGCTTGGCGTCGCCGGTTTCTTCTCCTACCAGAAGCTCGGCCGCGCGGAAGACCCGTTCTTCACCGTGAAGGTCGTCAACGTCTCTGCGATCTGGCCCGGCGCCACCGCCAACGAGATGCAGACCCAGGTCGCCGATCCCATCGAGAAGAAGCTGCAGGAGCTGCCGTTCTTCGAGAAGGTGCAGACCTATTCCAAGCCGTCCTTCACCGCGATGCAGGTCACCTTCAAGGATTCGACCTCGCCGAAGGACGTGCCCTACCTGTTCTACCTCCTGCGCAAGAAGATCGCGGACGTACAGGGCCAGCTGCCCGGCCGGCCTGCTCGGGCCCGTCGTCAATGACGAGTTCTCCGACGTCGATTCGATTCTCTATATGATGACCGGCGAGGGCGCCGATTACGCGCAGCTGAAGAAGGTCGCCGAGGGCCTGCGCCAGCGGCTTCTCAAGGTGCAGGGGGTGACCAAGGTCGACCTCTACGGCACCCAGGACGAGCGCATCTTTGTCGAGTTCAGCCACGCCAAGCTCGCGACCCTCGGTCTCACGCCGCAGGCGCTGTTCGATTCGCTCGCCAAGCAGAACAATGTGACGCCGGCCGGCACGGTCGAGACCTCCTCGCAGCGCGTGCCGCTGCGCGTCACCGGTGCGCTCGACGGCGCCAAGGCTGTCGCGGAAACCCCGGTCGAGAGCAACGGCCGGGTGTTCAGGCTCGGCGACATCGCCACCGTCACCCATGGCTATGTCGATCCGCCGAGCTTCGTCGTCCGCCAGGAAGGCAAGCCCGCGCTTGGCATCGGCGTCGTCACCGCCAAGGGCGCCAACATCCTGGAGCTGGGCAAGGACGTCGCGGCGGCGACCGACGAGTTCATGAAGGCGGTGCCGCAGGGTGTCGACGTCAAGCTGATCGCCGATCAGCCGAAGGTGGTCGAGCACGCGGTCGGCGAGTTCGTGCACTCCTTCATCGAGGCGCTCGTGATCGTGCTGTTCGTCTCGTTCCTGGCGCTCGGCTGGCGGACCGGCATCGTGGTGGCGCTGTCCGTGCCGCTGGTGCTGTCGATCGTGTTCATCGTCATGAACGCGATGTCGCTCGACCTGCACCGCATCACGCTCGGCGCCTTGATCATCGCGCTCGGTCTTCTGGTCGACGACGCCATCATCGCGGTCGAGATGATGGTGGTGAAGATGGAGCAGGGCTGGGACCGCATGAAGGCGGCGTCCTTTGCCTGGGAATCCACCGCGTTTCCGATGCTGACGGGCACGCTGGTCACCGCGGCCGGCTTCCTGCCGATCGGCTTTGCCAATTCGGCGGTCGGCGAATATGCCGGCGGCATCTTCTGGATCGTGGCCATCGCGCTGGTCGCCTCCTGGTTCGTGGCGGTGATCTTCACACCCTATATCGGCGTCAAGCTGCTGCCGAACATCAAGGTGCACGCCAATCACGATCCGCATGCGATCTATGAGACCCGCATGTACCGCGGGCTGCGCCGTGTGATCCAATGGACCGTCAATCACCGCGTCAAGACCGTGCTGGCGACGGTCGGCGTCTTCGCCGTCTCGATCGTCGCATTCGGCCATGTCCAGCAGCAGTTCTTCCCGTTGTCCGAGCGGCCCGAGCTGTTCCTGCAGCTGCGCCTGCCGGAAGGCACCGCCTTCAACGTCACCGAGAAATCGGTGGAGAAGGCTGAGACGCTGCTCAAGGGCGACAAGGACATCGCAACCTACACCGCCTATGTCGGGCAGGGCTCGCCGCGCTTCTGGCTCGGCCTCAATCCGCAACTGCCGAACGAGGCGTTCGCCGAGATCGTCATCGTCGCCAAGGACGTCGAGGCACGCGAGCGAATCAAGGCGAAGATCGAGAATGCGGTCGCCGACGGCACGCTGACGGAAGCGCGTGTGCGCGTCGATCGGTTCAATTTCGGGCCGCCGGTCGGTTTCCCCGTGCAGTTCCGCGTGATCGGTCCCGACACCGGAAAGGTGCGCGAGATCGCCTACAAGGTGCGCGACATCATGAAGGAGAATCCGAACGTCAAGGAGCCGCAGCTCGATTGGAATGAGCAGTCGCCTTACCTGAAGCTCGTCGTCGATCAGGACCGCGCCCGTGCGCTCGGCCTGACCCCGCAGGACGTCTCCGAGGCGCTCGCGATGCTGATCTCCGGCGCGCAGGTCACGACCATACGCGACGGCATCGAGAAGGTCGGCGTGATCGCCCGCGCGGTGCCGTCCGAGCGGCTCGATCTCGCCCGCGTGGGCGATCTCACGGTTACCTCACGGAATGGTGTCGTGGTGCCGCTGCAGCAGATCGCGAAAATCGAGTATTCCCATGAGGAGCCAATTCTCTGGCGACGCAACCGTGACATGGCGATCACGGTGCGGTCCGATGTCAACGATGGTGTGCAGGCGCCCGATGTTACGAACCAGATCTGGCCGAAGCTCAAGGATATCCGCGACCATCTCGAGCCGGCCTACCGGATCGAGGCGGGCGGTGCTTTCGAAGAATCCGTCAAGGGCAATACGTCGATCTTCGTGCTGTTCCCGCTGATGGTCATCGTGATGCTGACATTGCTGATGATCCAGCTGCAGAGCTTCTCGCGGCTGTTGCTGGTGTTCCTGACGGCGCCGCTCGGCATCGTCGGCGCCTCGCTCGGCCTGAACGTCGCGCACCAGCCGTTCGGCTTCGTGGCGCTGCTCGGCCTGATCGCGCTCGCCGGCATGATCATGCGCAACGCGGTGATCCTGGTCGACCAGATCGAGACCGACGTCACCCATGGTTTGACGCGGCGCGAGGCGATCGTGGAAGCGACCGTCCGCCGCGCCCGCCCGGTGGTGCTGACCGCGCTCGCCGCGATCCTCGCGATGATCCCGCTGTCGCGCTCGGCCTTCTGGGGTCCGATGGCGATCACCATCATGGGCGGATTGTTTGTTGCAACGTTTCTGACCTTGCTATACTTGCCGGGTCTGTACGCCCTTTGGTTCCGCAAAAGTCTTGATGAAAGCGGGCCGTCCGAGCAGGTTGCGGCGCAGCATCATGGTCAACCCGAGCGCGCGTTTCCACTTGCTGAAGCTGCAGAATAATTGAAAGATTGGGCACCCACCGATGACGCTGATTTCGGAACATGTCGAGCCGGATACCCGCGAGCGAATCCTCGTGGTGGCGGAGCGTTTGTTTCGCCAGATCGGCTATCAGAAGACGACCGTCGCCGACATCGCCAAAGAATTGAGGATGTCTCCGGCGAACGTGTATCGGTTCTTCGATTCGAAGAAGGCGATCCACGAGGGCGTTTGCCGTGGCCTGATGGGCGAAGTCGAAGCGGAGGCAAATCGGATCGCGGCGATGCCGGGACCCGCGGCGGTCCGCCTGCGCGAAATGATGAAGACCATCAATCGCATGAACACGGAACGCTATGTCGGCGACTCCAAGCTGCATGAGATGGTCGAAATCGCGATGCAGGAGAGCTGGGAGGTCTGCGTGGCCCATATGGAGATGATCACGCAGGTCATCGGCGGCGTGATCGCGCAGGGCACCCAATCCGGCGAGTTCGAGGTGGCGGACCTGCCGCTGGCGGCGATGTGCACCTGCACCGCGATGATGCGCTTCTTCCACCCACAAATGATCGCGCAATGCGCGAACAAGCCGGGTCCGACCATTGATGAGATGGTCGATTTTGTGCTTGCCGGCTTCGCACCCCGCGCTGCAAAATAAGTTTCAGTTGTAACCGTCGGCGCCCGTCATGGCGGGCGTGGCCGCCTGCACCCCACGTCATTCCGGGGCGATGCGAAGCATCGAGCCCGGAATCTCGAGATTCCGGGTCTGGTCCTTCGGACCATCCCGGAATGACGGTGGTGGCGGTGGACGAATCTCGAAACAGAAAGACATCGCGTGACCGAAAAAGATCTGCACTTTTACGAGCCCAAGAATGGCCACGGCCTCAGGCACGATCCCTTCAACGCCATCGTCGCCCCACGGCCGATCGGCTGGATCTCCTCCCGCGACGCCAAGGGCAACATCAACCTTGCGCCCTACAGCTTCTTCAACGGCTTCTGCTATGTGCCGCCGATCATCGGCTTTTCCTCGACCTCCTGGAAGGACACCGTCGCCAATGTCCAGGAGAGCGGCGAGTTCGTCTGGAATCTCGCGACCATGGATCTGGCGAAGCACATGAACGCGACCGCGGCCCATGTCGCGCACGAGGTCAGCGAATTCACGATTGCGGGGCTGACCGCCGCGCCGTGCAAGCTCGTCAACGTGCCGCGCGTCGCCGAAAGCCCGGTCGCGTTCGAGTGCAAGGTGACCCAGATCGTCCAGCTGCAGGGCGCCAATGGCAAGAAGGCGCAGGCCTGGCTGACGCTTGGTGAGGTCGTCGCCGTCCATATCGACAAGGCCATGATCAAGGACGGCGTCTACCAGACCGGTCTCGCCCGTCCCATCGTCCGCGCCGGCCGCCGCGGCGACTATTTCGAGATCAAGCCCGAAAACATGTTCGAGATGATCCGGCCGGATTGACGTATCCCTCCCTCTCCCCGCTCTTCGCGAGGAGAGGGTCGGGGTGAGGGGCTCTCTCCACAGATTCGATGCGAGCGGGGAGACCTGTACCGCCTCACCCGAATTCGAGCGTTGCTCGAATTTCGACCTCTCCCCGCAGGCGGGGCGAGGTACAAGCCGGGCCGAGGCGAAGCGGCCCGCCGGAACGGAATTGCCAATCCTTTGTTATCGATTCCGAACAATTTCGCTTTATTTTTCGATGTGAAGTGTCACGCCATCCTTCATCCTTTGGGCTAGACTTCCGCCGTGTTTTGGCCATTTGCGGACCGCGACCATCGCGCAACCCTTGCCCACGCCTGAGGACATCGCCATGAGCTTTCGCCGCGACTTCGTCACCAAGCCGATCTTTTCATGGGCGCGCGGCGTGCTGCCACCGATGTCGGACACCGAGCGCGAGGCGCTGGAGGCGGGCGACGTCTGGTGGGACGCCGATCTCTTCACCGGCGATCCCGACTGGTCGAAGCTGCTGGCCTTCCCGCCGGCGACGCTGACCGACGAGGAGAAGGCCTTCCTGAAAGGCCCGGTCGACGAGCTCTGCGCGATGCTCGACGACTGGAAGATCAATTGGGAATGGCGCGACCTGCCGAAAGAGGTCTGGGACTTCGTCAAGCGCGAGAAGTTCTTCGGCATGATCATTCCGAAGGAATTCGGCGGGCTCGGCTTCTCGCCCTATGCCCATTCCGAGGTCGTGCGCAAGGTGTCCACCCGCTCGCTCACCGCCGCCGTCACCGTGATGGTGCCGAATTCGCTCGGGCCCGGCGAACTCCTGATGCGCTTCGGCACCAAGGAGCAGCAGGAGCGCTGGCTGCCGCGGCTCGCCGACGGCCGCGACATTCCCTGCTTCGGCCTGACCAGCCCGGAAGCCGGCTCCGATGCCGCCTCGATGATCGACACCGGCATCATCTGCAAGGGCAATTTCGAGGGCCGCGAGGTGCTCGGCCTGAAGCTGAACTGGCACAAGCGCTACATCACGCTCGGCCCCGTCGCGACGCTGCTGGGTCTCGCCTTCAAGGCCTATGATCCCGATCATCTCGTGGGAGCACAGGAGGAGCTCGGCATCACCGTCGCGCTGATCCCGACGAATCTGCCCGGCGTCGAGATCGGCCACCGCCATCTGCCGTCAATGCAGGTGTTCCAGAACGGCCCGAACTGGGGCCGCGACGTGTTTATCCCGCTCGACTACATCATCGGCGGGCAAGAACGACTCGGGCAGGGCTGGAAGATGCTGATGACGGCGCTTGCCGCCGGCCGCGGCATCTCGCTGCCGTCGCTCTCAGCCGCGGGCGCAGCCTTTGCTGCGCGCACCACCGGCGCCTATGCCCGCATCCGCGAGCAGTTCGGCATCTCCATCTCCAAGTTCGAAGGCATCGAGGAGCCGCTCGCGCGCATCGCCGGCACGGCCTATCTGCTCGATGCCGCGCGGCGGCTCACCTGCGCGGCGCTGAATGCCGGCCATCATCCCGCTGTGATCTCCGGCATCATGAAGCTGCAGGCGACCGAGCGGATGCGGATCGCGATCGACGACGCCATGGACATCCATGGCGGCAAGGCCGTGATCGACGGTCCGCAGAATTATCTCGGCAGCCTCTATCGTTCGGTGCCGGTCGGCATCACGGTCGAGGGCGCCAACATTCTCACCCGCAATCTCATCGTGTTCGGGCAGGGCGCGATCCGCGCGCATCCCTATCTGCTCGACGAGATGAATGCGCTCGGCGAATCCGACCGCGCCAAGGGGCTGGACGCCTTCGACAAGGCATTCTGGAAACATGTCGGCCACAGCTTCGCGACGCTGTTCCGCGCCTTCGGCCGAAGCTGGACCTTCGGCGCGTTTGCGTCTGCGCCCGATGCGGGTGACGCGACGCAATTCTATCGCCAGCTCTCGCGCTATTCCTCGGCCTTTGCGCTCTGCGCCGACATGGCGCTGCTGACGCTCGGCGGCGCGCTCAAGCGCAAGGAGATGCTGTCGGCCCGCTTCGGCGACATTCTCTCCGAGCTCTATCTGCTCTCCGCCGCGCTCAAGCGCTGGCAGGACGAGGGCCGGCAGGCGGAGGATTTCGCCGCGCTCGAATGGTGCATGGCGACAGGCTTCAGGACCATCGAGAACCGCTTCGCCGAGATCTGCGCCAATCTGCCGAACCGCTTCGTCGGTGCGCTGTTGAAATTCGTGGTGCAGCCGTTCGGCGCGCGCGTGCTCGGGCCGTCCGACCGCGTCGTGCAGCGCTGCGCGCAGCTCGTGCTGGAGCCGTCGGCTGCACGCGACCGTCTGACGGCGGACCTTGCCCATGTCGATGACGACCGCGGCTTCGCCCGGCTGGAAAAGGCCTTCCTGCTGGTCACCGGCAGCGACGATGTCGCCAAGAAGCTGCGCGCGGCGCGCATGCATGACTGGCAGGAGGCGGTGAAGAAGGGCATCATCACCCAGAGCGAGGGCGAGCGCATCGCCGCCGCGCGCGAAGCGGTTGCAAAGGTGATCGAGGTCGACGATTTCGCGCCCGAGGCGCTGTCGCCGATTTACAAGAAATCCGGCGACGTGCATCAGTTCTTCCAGGAACTGGGTGAGCAGAGGGCAGCGGGCTGATGGCGCGACCGGTATTCATCATCGACGGCAGCAGGACGCCGTTCCTGAAGGCGCGCTCCGGTCCCGGGCCGTTCACGCCGGTCGACCTCGCCGTGCAATGCGGCCGGCCACTGCTGGCGCGGCAGTCCTTTGCGCCCACCGCCTTCGACCAGGTGATCCTCGGCTGCGTCAATGTGATTGCGGACGAGATGAATCCGGCGCGCGTTGCGGCGCTGCGGCTTGGCATGGGCGAGGCCATGGTCGCCTTCACCGTGCAGATCAATTGCGGCTCCGGCATGCAGTCGATCGACACGGGATACCGTTATATCCGCGAAGGCAATGCGGACCTGATCCTCGCGGGCGGCACGGAAGCGCTGAGCTACGCGCCGCTGGTCTGGCCGAGCGGGGGCGTGCGCTGGTTCGCAGGCCTGGCGACCGCGAAGGGCCTCGGCGCCAAGATCATGGCCGCGCTGAAGCTGCGGCCGAAATATCTTAAACCCATTATCGGCCTCGAACGCGGCCTGACCGATCCGATCACCGATCTGAACATGGGCCAGACCGCCGAAGTCGTCGGCCATCTCTTCGGTATCACCCGCGCGCAATCGGATGCCTATGCGGTTGAAAGCCACCGGCGGCTGTCGCGCGCGCAGTCGGAAGGCTGGCTGAAGGGCGAGGTCGAGACCGCGTTCGCGCGCGACGGCAAGTTCTACGATCATGACGACGGCGTGCGGCCGAACTCGACGCCGGAGTCGCTCGGCAAGCTGCGGCCGGTGTTCGAACGGCCCTGGGGTCAGGTCACTGCCGGCAATTCCTCGCAGATCACCGACGGCGCATCCTGGGTGATCCTCGCCTCCGAAGAGGCGGTCGCGAAACACGGGCTATCGCCGAAAGCCGTCATTCTCGACAGCCAGTGGTCGGCGCTCGATCCCTCCATCATGGGCCTCGGCCCGGTGCTGTCGGCGACCGCGCTTCTGAAGCGCAACAATCTCTCCCTTCAGGATGTCGAGACCTGGGAATTGAACGAAGCCTTTGCCACGCAGGTGCTCGGCTGTCTCGCCGCCTGGAAGGATGAAAAATTCTGCCGTGAGATCCTGGGCCTCGACGGCGCGGCCGGCGAGATCGATCCGGCGAAGCTCAATGTCGATGGCGGCGCGATCAGCCTCGGCCATCCCGTCGGCACGTCAGGCAACCGCATCGTTCTGCATCTCGTCAATGCAATGAAGCGGCTGGGTACGCGGCGCGGCGTCGCCACCGAATGCATCGGCGGCGGACTGGGCGGCGCCATGTTGATCGAGGCGGTGTGATCATGGATTCGAAGATCATGGACGTGCTCGGCGACCGCGTGCTCGAGCTCGGGCCGGCGCCGGAGGCGACGTCGCCCTACAAGAACTTCAAGCTGACGCGCGATGCCGACGGCATCGCCTGGCTGCTGTTCGACCGCGAAGGCACGAGTGCCAACACGCTGTCCGCCGAGGTGTTCGAAGAGTTCGACTCCGTTCTCGCTGCGCTTGAAAGCCAGCGTCCGACCGGTCTCGTCATCCGCTCGGCGAAAACATCCGGCTTCATCGCCGGCGCCGATGTCAACGAATTTCGCGGGGCCAGCGACGCCAGCGTGGTCGAAGCCGCGATCGGCCGCGCGCATGCGGTGATCGATCGCCTGGAGGCGCTGCGGGTGCCGAGCGTCGCCGTGATCCACGGCTTCTGCCTCGGCGGCGGGCTCGAGGTCGCGCTGGCCTGCCAGTCGCGGATCGCGATCGACGGCGCGCGCTTCGGCTTTCCCGAGGTGATGCTCGGGCTGCATCCGGGCCTCGGCGGCACCGCGCGCTTCACGCGTCTGGTCAACCCGACCCAGGCGATGACCTTGATGCTGACGGGCCGCACCATCGATGCGCGGCGGGCGAAGTCGCTCGGCCTCGTCGATGCGGTGACGCAGGAGCGGCACGTCAGGAATGCGGTGAAGGACGCGGTGTTCGGACGCCTGAAGCGAGCGCAGCCGGGCTTGCTGACCTCCGTGCTCAATTCCGGCCCCGCGCGCGGTTTCCTCGCCTCGCGCATGCGCCGCGAGGCCGAGAAGGCCGCGCCGCATGAGCATTATCCCGCGCCTTACGCGCTGATCGATCTCTGGGAGAAGCATGGCGGCGACAAGATCGCGATGCTGACCGCCGAGCGTGTGTCTTTTGCCCGGCTCATGGTGACGCCGACCGCGCAGAACCTGATCCGCGTGTTCTTCCTGCGCGAGCAGATGAAGAAGCTCGCCGGAAGCGGCAGCAAGGTCGCGCATGTCCATGTCATCGGTGCCGGCGCGATGGGCGGCGACATCGCGGGCTGGTGCGCCAATCAGGGCCTGCGCGTCACGCTCGCCGACATGAAGCCGGAGCCGATCGCGGGCGCGATCAAGCGCGCGGCCGATTTGTTCGGCAAGATCATCCGCAAGCCGACCGAGGTCCGCGACGCGCTCGATCGTCTCGTGCCCGACATGGACGGCGAGGGCGTCCGCAACGCCGATCTCATCATCGAGGCGGTGCCCGAAAAGCTCGAGCTGAAGCAGAAGGTCTATGCCGGCCTCGAGCCGAAGATGAAGCCGGGCGCGATTCTGGCGACCAACACGTCGAGCATTCCGCTGCAGGATCTGCGCACCAGCTTGCAAAAGCCCGAGCGGCTGCTCGGCCTGCACTTCTTCAACCCGGTGTCGCGGCTGCAGCTCGTCGAGGTCGTCAGCCATGACGGCGTCGATGCGGAGCTTCTGAAGCAGGCGCTCGCCTTTGTCGGCGCCATCGACCGGCTGCCGCTGCCGGTGAAGAGCTCGCCGGGCTTCCTCGTCAACCGCGCGCTGACGCCCTACATGCTGGAGGCGATGGTGATGCTGGACGAGAAGATCGACCAGCGCGTGATCGACGCGGCGGCAAAGAAGTTCGGCATGCCGATGGGGCCGATCGAACTCGCCGACCAGGTCGGCCTCGACATCTGCCTCGATGTCGGCGACATGCTCCGCTCGAAATTCGGCGATGCACTGCCGCCGACGCCGGCCTGGCTGCGCGACAAGGTGAGCAAGGGAGAGCTTGGCCGCAAGACGGGCAGAGGCTTTTATGTCTGGAAAGACGGCAAGGCCGACACGACGATGGCATCGCCATCTGCGATCGAACCGACCGACGAGATGATCGACCGGCTGATCCTGCCGATGTCCAATGTCTGCGTCGCCTGTCTACGCGAGGGGATCGTCGACAATGCCGATGTGGTCGACGGCGCGATGATCTTCGGCACCGGCTATGCGCCGTTCCGCGGCGGTCCGCTCAATTATGCGCGAACGCGTGGAGTCGAAAACGTGATTTCGACCTTGCGCGCGCTTGCGCAAAAGTTCGGCGATCGATTCGCGCCCGACGCGGGCTGGGAGACTTTATAAGTGAATGATACGTCATCGAACGCGCCGCTCGGCACGGACACCGAGCCGAAGGGTGATCTCTGCATCCGTACGCTGGCGATGCCGGCCGACACCAACCAGAACGGCGATATCTTCGGCGGCTGGCTGTTGAGCCAGATGGACGTCGGGGGCGGCGTGTTCGCCGCCAAGGTCGCGAAGTCGCGCACCGTGACAGTCGCGATCGAGGCGATGAATTTCCGCAAGGCCGTCTATGTCGGTGACCTCGTTTCCGTCTACGCCAACCTCGTGCGCGTCGGCCGCACCTCGATGACGGTGCATCTCGAAGCCTGGGTGCTGCGGCGTAAAGAGAGCCAGCCGATCCTCGTCACCGACGGCAATTTCACCTATGTTTCGATCGACGATAATAGCCGCCCGCAGGCAATCCGGCAGGACGGCGTACCGATTGCGACCTGACGTCGCGCGACGCCGCAAGATGTCGTCAAACGCGCAAACGCCTGACATATTTTGAGCGACACTCGTATGTAAGCCGAGGCGGTTCGGCGTACCGGATATGCGCCTGCATGACGACCGGTGCTTGCACAGCAAAGCGGCCGGAAAAGCTGAGGAACTTTTAGGCACGCGCATCGTTGTCGGCCCGGACTAACTCAGAGACAAAGCAAATGTCGGACAACTTCATCATCGAAATCAGCTCGCAGACGGCAGGCATCGTCGTGCGTAATCCGGACGGTTACCGGTTCTTTTCGGCATCCCACCGTTTCAATTCGATGGAAGGCCAGCTCTTTCGCAGCGCCAATGAAGCCGAACGCGCCGCACTCCGCATCGCCCATGGCCACCTGACGGTTGCGGCCGCGTAACTTTCGCCGTCATCCCAGGCGCTGCGACGCGACAACATTGATCTCAATTTTGTGCGAAGCATCGAACTTGCGAAGCATCGAACCATGGTGCGCAATTGCGCACCCGAGAACGCCGAGATTCCGGGTCTGGTCCTTCGGACCATCCCGGAATGACGGCGGGGTGGGGAATGCCAACCTAGCCGCGTCATTGCGAGGAGCGGAGCGACGAAGCAATCCAGGAGTCTCTCCGTGGAGAAGGTCTGGATTGCTTGGCTGGCGCTCGCAATGACGGCGGGGCGCGTCTGTCCCAGTTAACTCTAAGCCCTGTTCGCACGACCGCGCCGCAGCGTAGTCCCATCTCTCGCGTTGACCCCGCGCCGGAACCGCCGCACCATGGCGGGGCTATGGCCATCCTCTCGCACCGCCAGACTGAAATCCTCAACATCGCCCGCGCCTCAGGCCGGGTGATGGTGGAGGATCTCGCGCGTCGTTTCGAGGTCTCGGCGCAGACCATCCGGAAAGACCTGAACGATCTCTGCGAGCAGCGCTCGCTGACGCGCATCCATGGCGGCGCAATCATTGCTTCCGGCGTGGAAAACCTCGCCTATGAGGCGCGCCGCTTCGTCGCCGCTGAGGAGAAGAAGGCGATCGGCGTGGCCGCCGCGGCGAAGATCCCGAACGGCTGCTCGCTGTTCATCAATATCGGCACGACGACGGAAGAAGTGGCGAGTGCGCTGACCTCGCACGAGGACCTGCTCGTCATCACCAATAATCTCAATGTCGCGATGTTGCTCTACCGCCATCCGCGCATCGAGGTGATCGTGGCGGGCGGCACGGTGCGCCGCGCGGATGGCGCGGTGGTCGGTTCGACCGCGACGCAACTGATCGGCCAGTTCAAGGTCGATTACGCCATCATCGGAGCGTCCGCGATCGATGAAGAGGGCGCCTTGCTCGATTTCGACTATCGCGAGGTGCAGGTGGCGCAGGCCATCATCGCCAACGCGCGCAGCGTCATGCTGGTTGCGGATTCCACCAAGCTGCATCGCAGCGCCGCGGTCCGCATCGCCCATCTCAGCCAGATCCAGACCTTCGTCACCGACGCCCCGCTGCCGGCGGGCCTCGCCAACATCTGCCACTCCCGCGGCATCGAGGTGATCGAGGCGATGCCAAAGGGCGAGGGGGATGGCGAGGAGGGCGACACGGACTCCGCGCCGGTGCCCTTGCGCAGGGTGTAGCGCTCCCTCGCCCCGCTCTTGCGGGGAGAGGGTTGGGGTGAGGGGCTCTCTCCGCGGGCGAGATCGCGGAGAGGCCTGTATCCCCTCACCCGGATTGCTTCGCAATCCGACCTCTCCCCGCAAGCGGGGCGAGGTAACAATCCGTCCCATTCCCCAACACCAAATCCCCCAAGCCTCATCCCCAAGTCCAATCCCACGGTTCCCGATTTTCGTTTGCTTTCGTTTTTGTTTGAGATTACACAAAAAGCGAAAGTAAAATCGCCGACTTCGAAAGGCGAGCGCCGGGGAAGCGTCTGTTGGATCGGATTTTTGACCTCGCGATCATTGGCGGTGGCGTCAACGGCTGCGGCATCGCGCGCGATGCGGCCGGGCGGGGGAATACAGTTTTTCTGTGTGAAATGAATGATTTGGCGAGCGGGACGTCGTCCTGGTCGACCAAGCTCGTGCATGGCGGGCTGCGCTATCTCGAATATTATGAGTTCCGCCTGGTCCGCGAGGCGCTGATCGAGCGCGAAGTCCTCTGGCAGATCGCGCCTCACATCATTCGCCCGCTGCGTTTCGTTTTGCCGCACCATGCCGGCCTGCGCCCGGCCTGGATGCTGCGGCTCGGCCTGTTCCTTTACGACCATATCGGCGGGCGCAACCTGTTGCCGCCGACCCGCTCGGTCGATCTCACCAGCGACGCGGTCGGCCATCCCCTGATCCCGAACCGCTACACGCGCGGCTTCGAATATTCCGATTGCTTCGTCGACGATGCGCGCCTCGTCGTGCTGACCGCGCGCGATGCCGCCGATCGCGGCGCCGAGATCCGCACCCGGACCCGCGCCACCGAGATCCGCCAGGTGGACGGCATCTGGCACGTCACGGTCGAAAACACCGTCACGCATGAGCGTGCGACGATTCGCGCTCGCGTGCTGGTCAATGCCGGCGGTCCCTGGGTGGAAGACGTGCTAGCCTCCGGGGCGGGCGTCAACGCGCGCGCCAAGGTGCGGCTGGTACAGGGCTCGCACATCGTCGTGCGCAAGCTCTATGAGCACGACCGCGCCTACATCTTCCAGAACGCCGATGGCCGCATCATCTTCGTCATTCCCTATCAGGATGACTTCACGCTGATCGGCACCACCGACCGCGACTATCACGGCGATCCCGCCAAGGTGAAAGCGACAGTGGAGGAGATCAAATATCTCTGCGACGCCGCCAGCGAATATCTGGCGAAGCCGGTCATGCCAGAGGACGTCGTCTGGACCTATTCCGGTGTGCGTCCGCTCTATGACGACGGCGCGAGCGAGGCGAAAGCCGCGACGCGTGATTACGTGTTCGAGCTCGACACGCCCGGCGGCGCGCCGCTGCTCTCGATCTATGGCGGCAAGATCACGACCTATCGCCGGCTCGCCGAGGAGGCGCTGGAGCGGCTGTCGCCCTATTTGCGCAGCGCCAAGGCGCGCGAGGGCTGGACCGGAAAATCGCCGCTGCCCGGCGGCGATCTCGACGTCTCGGCGCTGCCCGCACTCACCGCCGAATTGCGCCGCAACTATCCGTTCCTCACCGAGGAACATGCGAGCCGGCTCGCACATGCCTATGGCACGCGCGCCTCGCGCATGCTCGGCACTGCGAAGTCGCTGACCGATCTCGGAGCGTCCTTCGGCGCCACCTTGACGGCGAGCGAGATCAAATACCTGATGGCGTCGGAATGGGCCATGACCGCGGAGGACATCGTGTGGCGGCGCTCGAAGCTCGGCCTGCGGTTGTCGGGCGATGAGGTCGCCGCGATCGATGCCTGGATCGCCGCGCAGCGGGTCAAGCCCGGAAGTCCCGTGCTGGAAGCGGGAGGCCGGTCGTGACTGTCGCGCTGGAGCAAGTCACCCGTGTCGTCGATGGCGTTCCGACCATCCGCGACGTCTCGCTGACGCTGCAGAAGGGCACGCTCTCGGTGCTGCTCGGCCCGACGCTGTCGGGCAAGACCTCGATCATGCGGCTGCTTGCCGGTCTGGACAGGCCGACCAGCGGTCGCGTGCTGGTCGACGGCAAGGACGTCACGGGCGTCGACGTGCGGCAGCGCTCGGTCGCGATGGTCTATCAGCAGTTCATCAATTATCCCTCGCTCACAGTGTATGAGAATATCGCCTCGCCCCTTCGGGTGCAGCGCCGGCCGCGCGCGGAGATCGAGAAGCGCGTCGCCGATGCGGCGAAGCTGTTGCGGCTGGAACCCTATCTCAAGCGCACGCCGCTGCAGCTCTCCGGCGGCCAGCAGCAGCGCACCGCGATCGCGCGTGCATTGGTCAAGGGCGCCGATCTCGTGCTGCTCGACGAGCCGCTCGCCAATCTCGACTACAAGCTGCGCGAGGAGCTGCGTGCCGAACTGCCGCGCATCTTCGAGGCCTCGGGCGCGATCTTCGTCTATGCCACCACCGAACCGTCGGAGGCCCTGCTGCTCGGCGGCCGCACCATCTGCATGTGGCAAGGGCAGGCGTTGCAGGAGGGCGAGACGCCCAAGGTCTATCGGCATCCCGACACGGTCCGCGTCGCGCAGGTGTTCTCCGATCCGCCGCTCAATCTCGTCTCCATGGAGAAGCGCGACGGCACCGTGCATTATGCCGGCGGCGTAGCCGGGCCAGCGACCGGCCTCTATGCCGGGCTCGGCAATGGCAAATATCGCGTCGGCTTCCGCGCCCATCAATTGCAACTCGCCAACGGCCAGCCCGGCCGCCACGTCTTTCCCGCAACCGTTACGGTGACCGAGATCACCGGCTCGGAAAGCTTCGTGCATCTGCATCGCGAATCCGAGAATTGGGTCGCGGTGCTGCATGGCGTCCACGAATTCGAGCCCGGTGTCGTGCTCGATGCCGTGCTTGATCCCGACAATGTCTTCGTGTTCGAGACCGCGACCGGCCGGCTGGTCGCGGCTCCGGGCTCGGCGTGAGGGAGATGCCGCATGGCCCGCATTGACCTCGTCGATCTCGCGCATTCCTACAGCGGCAACGACGCCGCGCCGGAAAGCTTTGCGCTGAAGCCGGTGACGATGACCTGGCGGCAGGGCGGCGCCTATGCGCTGCTCGGTCCATCCGGCTGCGGCAAGACCACGCTGCTCAATCTGATTTCCGGAATCGTCACGCCGTCGCGCGGCAAGATCCTGTTCGACGGCGCCGACATCACGCCGCTGTCAACCCAGAAGCGTAACATCGCGCAGGTGTTCCAGTTTCCGGTGATCTACGACACCATGACGGTCGGGCAGAACCTGGCGTTTCCCCTCAAGAACCGCGGCGTGTCGAAGAAAGAGATCGACAGGCGCGTGGCCGAGATCGCGCATCTCCTGGACCTCACGCCCGACCTCAATCGCAAGGCGACGCGGCTCACCGCCGACGCGAAACAGAAGATCTCGCTTGGCCGCGGCCTTGTCCGCTCCGACGTTGCCGCCGTGCTGTTCGACGAGCCGCTGACCGTGATCGATCCCGAACTGAAATGGCAGTTGCGCTCGAAACTGAAGGCGCTGCATCGCGAGCTCGATCTCACGATGATCTATGTCACCCACGACCAGACCGAGGCGCTGACGTTTGCCGACACCGTCGTCGTGATGCATGACGGCCGCGTCGTGCAGAGCGGCACACCGGCGGAATTGTTCGAGAAGCCTGCGCATACCTTCGTCGGCTATTTCATCGGCTCGCCCGGCATGAACATCGTCCCCGCCGAGGTGAGGGGCCGCGAGGCGCGGATCGACGGCCACACCATCGCGCTCACGCGCAGCTACGATAAGTTGCCTGCGGGCGGCAGGATCGAAATCGGCGTGCGTCCCGAATTCGTCGATGTCGAAGCGCCCGCGCCCGGCTTGCTCACGGCCAGGATCGAGCGGATCGACGATCTCGGCCGCGTCCGCTTCGCCCATGTCCGCATCGGCGACGCGAAATTCGCCGCGCGCGTGCCGCCGGAATTTTCCAGCGGCGGCAACAGCGCCGGGCTGCGCTTCGACCCTGCGCATGTACATGTCTACGCCGACAGCCGGCTGGTCGAGGGGACGGCGTAATGGACAAGACGGTCAACCAGAAAGCCTGGCTCCTGGTGCTGCCGGTGTTCGCGGTGGTGGCGTTCTCGGCGATCCTGCCGCTGATGACGGTCGTGAACTATTCGATGCAGGACACTTTCGGCAACAACCAGTTCTTCTGGAATGGCGTCGGCTGGTTCAAGGAGCTGCTCGATCCCTCGACCGATCTCGGCGGCCGATTCCTTGCGTCGCTTGGGCGCAATCTGTTCTTCTCGGCGGTGATCCTCCTGATCCAGGTGCCGCTCGGTATCGTGGTCGCGCTGTCGATGCCGCGCCAGGGCTGGACCGTCGCGGCCTGCCTTGTGATCCTTGCGTTGCCGCTTCTGATCCCGTGGAACGTGGTCGGCACCATCTGGCAGATCTTCGGCCGGCCCGATATCGGACTCATGGGCTACGTGCTCAACAGCATCGGCATCAACTACAATTACGTCTCCAACGAGTTCGACGCCTGGGCGACGGTCATCGTGATGGACGTCTGGCACTGGACGAGTCTCGTCGCATTGCTGTGCTACGCCGGACTGAAATCGATCCCCGACGCCTATTATCAGGCCGCGCAAATCGACGGGGCCTCGCGCTGGGCGGTGTTCACCGCGATCCAGCTGCCGAAGATGCATCGCGTGCTGCTGATCGCGGTGCTGCTCCGCTTCATGGACAGCTTCATGATCTACACCGAGCCGTTCGTCGTCACCGGCGGCGGGCCGGGCAATTCGACCACCTTCATCTCGATCGAGCTCGTCAAGATCGCGCTCGGCCAGTTCGATCTCGGCAAGGCCGCGGCGCTGTCGCTGGTCTACAACCTCATCATCCTGATCGTCTGCTGGGTGTTCTACACCATCATGACCAATGCCGGCACCGAGCGGCCGCGCAAGAAGGGGGGCGCGTGATGCACTCGATCCCCGGTCGCCGCATCATCATCTCGCTGTTCCTGATCTTCCTGCTGTTGCCGATCTACTGGCTCGTCAACATGAGCTTCAAGACCAATAGCGAGATCGTCTCGACGATGACGTTGTGGCCGCACCAGCCGACGCTGGCAAACTACAAGCAGATTTTCACCGAGGAGAGCTGGTATTCCGGCTACATCAACTCGCTGAAATATGTGCTGATCAACACCGTGATCTCGATCTCGGTGGCGCTGCCGGCGGCATATGCGTTCTCGCGCTACCGCTTCCTCGGCGACAAGCATCTGTTCTTCTGGCTGCTTTCGAACCGCATGGCGCCGGCCGCGGTCTATGCACTGCCGTTCTTCAATCTCTATTCGGCGATCGGCCTGTTCGATACGCCCTGGGCCGTGGCGCTGGCGCATTGCATCTTCAACGTCCCGCTCGCGGTCTGGATCCTCGAAGGGTTTGTCTCCGGCGTGCCGCGCGAAATCGACGAGACCGCGTTCCTCGACGGCTATTCCTTTCCGCGCTTCTTCGTGAAGATCCTGGTGCCGTTGATCGCGAGCGGCATCGGCGTCGCGGCGTTCTTCTGCTTCATGTTCTCCTGGGTCGAGCTGCTGCTCGCGCGCACGCTCACCTCGGTCGCCGCCAAGCCGATCTCGGCGGTGATGACCCGCACGGTTTCCGCCGCCGGCATGGATTGGGGCCTGCTCGCTGCCGCCGGCGTGCTCACCATCATTCCCGGCGTTCTCGTCATCTGGTTCGTCCGTAATTACATCGCGCGCGGCTTCGCGCTCGGTCGGGTCTAGGAGGCATCATGGACAGCATCGCATGGATGGCCTGGACGCTGCCGACGGCGATCTTCTTTGTGCTGCTTGCGCTGACGCTCGCCGTGATGACCTGGCTCGGGGCTACCTATCCCGAGGCCGAGCGCGTCGGCGTCTTGCGGATTCCGACGACACGCGGCGACCGGCTTTTCGTCTCGCTGATCTTGGCGGCCGTCATCCACTTGTTATGGATCGGGCTCGTCGGGACCGACACCATTGCCTCGCTTCCGGTCGGGGAAGGATTTGAACTTTCGAGCCTCTGGCTCGCAACCGTGATTTCGTTCGTCATGGCCGTGATCATTTTCCGCACGGTCTAAAGGCGAACGAAAAGAGCAGATCCGGGATCAACCCGGGCCTGAATTGTCTGTCGCACCAACGGAGGAACCAATATGCGACATCTTGAGAGGACGAGGGGACCTTCAAGGACCCGTAATTTGATGATGACGAGCGCGTTGGCGCTCATCGCCGGGTCGGCGGTGATCACCGCTCCCGCGCGCGCCGACGAAGCCGCCGCGAAGAAGTGGATCGACAGCGAGTTTCAACCTTCGACGCTGTCGAAAGACGACCAGATGAAGGAGATGGAGTGGTTCATCAAGGCCGCTCAACCCTTCAAGGGCATGGAGATCAACGTCGTCTCCGAAACCCTCACGACGCACGAATACAAGTCGCGGACGCTTGCGAAGGCGTTCGAGGAAATCACCGGCATCAAGGTCAAGCACGACATCATCCAGGAAGGTGATGTCGTCGAAAAGATCCAGACCCAGATGCAGTCCGGCAAGAATGTCTATGACGGCTGGATCAACGATTCCGATTTCATCGGAACGCATTTCCGCTACGGCCAGGCCGTCGACCTGACGGACTGGATGGCGGGCGAGGCCAAGGACGTCACCGACCCGATGCTCGACGTCAACGACTTCATCGGCAAGTCGTTCACGACGGCGCCGAACGGTCATCTCTATCAGCTGCCCGACCAGCAGTTCGCGAACCTCTACTGGTTCCGCTACGACTGGTTCACCAATCCGGACTACAAGGCCAAGTTCAAGGCCAAGTACGGTTATGATCTCGGCGTGCCCGTGAACTGGTCGGCCTATGAAGATATCGCCGATTTCTTCACCAACGACATCAAGGAGGTCAACGGCGTCAAGGTCTATGGTCACATGGACTATGGCAAGAAGGATCCCTCGCTCGGCTGGCGTTTCACCGACGCCTGGCTGTCGATGGCCGGCAACGGCGACAAGGGTATCCCGAACGGCCTGCCGGTCGACGAATGGGGCATCCGCATGGAAGGCTGCCGCCCCGTCGGCTCGTCGGTCGAACGCGGCGGCGACGTCAATGGTCCCGCGTCGGTCTATTCGATCGTCAAATATCTCGACTGGCTGAAGAAGTATGCCCCGCCGCAGGCGCAAGGCATGACCTTCTCCGAGTCGGGTCCGGTGCCGTCGCAGGGCAATATCGCCCAGCAGATCTTCTGGTACACCGCCTTCACCGCCGACATGGTGAAGCCGGGTCTGGCCGTCATGAACACGGACGGCACGCCGAAATGGCGTATGGCGCCATCGCCGCATGGCTCCTACTGGAAGGACGGCATGAAGCTCGGCTACCAGGACGTCGGCTCCGCGACGCTTCTGAAGTCGACCCCGGTCGACCGCCGCAAGGCGGCCTGGCTCTATCTCCAGTTCATCGTCTCCAAGACGACGAGCCTGAAGAAGAGCCATGTCGGACTCACCTTCATTCGCGAGTCCGACATCTGGGATAAGTCGTTCACCGAGCGTGCGCCGAAGCTCGGCGGCCTGATCGAGTTCTACCGCTCGCCTGCGCGCGTGCAGTGGACCCCGACCGGCAACAACGTGCCTGACTATCCGAAGCTCGCGCAGCTCTGGTGGCAGAACATCGGCGATGCGGCCTCGGGCGCGAAGACGCCGCAAGCGGCGATGGACTCGCTCGCGGCGGCCCAGGACTCGGTGCTGGAGCGTCTCGAGAAGTCGGGCGTGCAGGGTGCCTGCGGTCCGAAGCTCAACAAGAAGGAGACGGCCGATTACTGGTTCAACAAGTCGGCCAAGGACGGCAATATCGCGCCGCAGCGCAAGCTGGCGAACGAGAAGCCGAAGGGCGAGACCATCGACTACGACACGCTGATCAAGTCGTGGCCGGCGACCCCGCCCAAGCGCGCCGAGGCGAAGTGACGGCCTAAGGCCGTCATTCCGGGGCGATGCGTGAGCATCGAGCCCGGAATCTCGAGATTCCGGGTCTGGTCCTTCGGACCATCCCGGAATGACGCTGTGACGAGAGCAGCAAGAACGAAAGGCCGGGAGTGATCCCGGCCTTTTGCTTTCTCCATTCGATCGTTTAATCTGAGCATGGCAGAACCATTCCGGCATTCGCCGAGCCAGTCCCTCATCCTGAGGAGCTTGCGTCAGCAAGCGTCTCGAAAGATGAGGCCGACGACGCAGCCATACGGGCCTCATGGTTCGAGACGGCGCATGTGCGCCTCCTCACCATGAGGAGCGAAGCAGGGTACGTGAGTTCAACATGCGCATGATCTTCCGCTGCGATCCCGCGCTGGAAAAGCATCTGCCGCGGCCAATTCCGGCGCGCAGCGCGCTGCCCGACTGGCTGCGGCAGATGCCGTCGAAGGCGCATTCCGAGATCCATGGCCGCGAGATCCGCACCGTCAAGCAGTGCCCGCCCTTCGTCGATGCGATGGCCTATGGGGTCATGATCCTCTTGCCCTGCGATGTCACGGTCGATGGTGGCGCGTTCTCGTGGCACTGGGACATCCCGGAGCCCGCGACATCGGGGCATGCACGCGCGCCGCTGAGCTTTCATGTCGCAGCGCAACTCGCCGGCGCGCCGTTCGCGCGCGGCCAGGAGGCTGCGATCAAGTTCAACAGCTTCTGGACCATCGAATGCGATGAGGGCTGGTCGCTGTTTGCGACCCATCCGGTCAATCGCGACGACCTGCCGTTCCGCACGGTCTCGGGGCTCGTCGACGCCGACCGCTTCCATGACGGCGGCATCAATTTTCCGGCGGTCTGGACCGAGCCGGATTTTTCCGGCGTGCTGATCAAGGGCACGCCGGTCGCGCAATGTTTCGCCGTGCCGCGCGAGACGCCGCAGCTCGTATTCGAGCCCTTCGATGTGGCCCACGGAAAAGCATACGCGAAAACCGTGGCGGAGGTGCTTGCTGCACCCAACGTCTATCGCAAGCGGTTTCGCGCGCGACGGGGCAAGCTAGAGCATGATCCGGAAAAGTGGAAACCGGTTTTCCCTCGCGACAAACGCGAAAAGCGTTTGCGCGGAGATCATGCTCAAACAAAGAAATGAGATCATGATGTTCGCATCATGATCCGAGTGAGCGCCGCAGCGCGTCTTCGTCGATCCACAGCCGGCCGTGCGGTGCCGATGTCAGCGCCATCGCGATTGATCCGAACATCGTCGGGCGCAAGCGATAGGCTGTCGCATAGGCGCGCATCGCGGCATCGATATCGCCGCTGTCCTGCAACGCGGTGCCGAGGTTGAGCGCGGCTTCGGCGAAATCCGGCTTGAGGTCGAGCGCCTTCCGGAAAGCGGCCGCTGCTGCCGCATGATCGTGCAGGTCCTGGCGCGCGAGGCCGAGATCGAACCAGACGGAGGCAGGTGCGTCGCTCGCCGTGGCGCGTTCGAGATAGGCAGCGGCGGGCGCGGGCTCGCCATCCTCCCAGGCCAACCGCCCGAGCCGCGCGGCGGCCTCATTGTGCTGGGGGATGACTTTCAGGATCGCCTGCCACGCCTCGCGCGCCTGCGTCCTGAGACCGGCCTGGTCGAGCGTGCGCGCTTTCTCCAGGAACGCCTCGCGCTGCGGCGCGCGCGCGATGATGCGATCGAGATGCGCGAGCGCGGTATCGAAATCCTTCGCCGCACGGGAAATGCGGGCGGCAAGGAGTTCTGCGGCGGCGTTGTCGGGACGACGGGCGAGGCTGGCGGTGATGTGGGTGCGGGCGGTCTGCAAATCGTTGCCCGCAAACAGCACCGCTGCGAGCAGGTGGCTGAGCAAGGGATTGCCGGGTGCGTGCGCAAGCCCCTGTTCGCAGAGCCTGCGCGCTTCATCAACACGGCCCGCGTTGAACGCAGCCGTCGCGCGGCGCACGACGTCCTCGGCATTTTCCTTCATGCCGCGGATTTTAGAGCAAAGCAAAGCAACGTGCGACCAATTGTCATTCCGGGCACGCCTTGGAGGGCGTATCCCGGAATGATGATGAGTGTGCCGCTACTCGGCAGCGGCCGCTGCCTGTAGCGTTGGATAGTCCGTATAGCCCTTGGCGCTGCCGCCGTAGAACGTCGCCTTGTCCCATTCGTTCAACGGCGCGCCGGCCTTCAACCGCTCGACCAGGTCGGGGTTGGAAATGAACGGCTTGCCGAAGGCGATCAGGTCGGCTTCGTTTGCCGCGAGCGTCCTGGTCGCGAGCTCGAAATCGTAGCCGTTGTTGGCCATGTAGGCGCCGGAGAAACGCTTGCGCAACGACTCGTAGTCGAACGGCGCGTTGTCGCGCGGGCCGCCGGTCGCGCCCTCGACGACATGAAGATAAACCAGCTTCAACGCGCTCAGCCCGTCGACGATATGGTCGAACAGCGACTGCGGATTGGAGTCCGAGATATCGTTGGCCGGCGTCACCGGCGAGATGCGGATGCCGGTGCGGTTTGCGCCGGCTTCCGCCGAGACGGCCTTGGTCACTTCGAGCATCAGCTTCGCACGGTTCTCGATCGATCCGCCATAGGCGTCGGTGCGCTTGTTGGCGCCGTCTCTCGCGAACTGGTCGAGCAGATAGCCGTTGGCGCCGTGGATCTCGACGCCGTCGAAGCCGGCCGCGAGCGCATTCGCCGCCGCCCGTTTGAAGTCGTCGATGATCCCGGGAATTTCGGAAAGCTCCAACGCGCGCGGTTCGGAAATCTCGGTGAAGGTGCCGTTCACGAAGGTCTTGCCCTTGGCGCGCACCGCCGACGGCGCGACCGGCGCGCCGCCATTGACCTGCAGCGAGGTGTGGGAGACGCGGCCGACATGCCAGAGCTGGATGAAGATGCGTCCGCCCCTCTCATGCACGCGGTCGGTGACCTTGCGCCAGCCCGCGACCTGCTCCTTGGAATAGATGCCGGGCGTGTCCTGGTAGCCCTGGCCCTGTTGCGACACCTGGCTCGCCTCGGTGACCAGCAGGCCTGCGGAGGCACGCTGGCTGTAATAATCCACCGCCAGCGGGCTCGGCACCATGCCGGGGGGCACCGCACGGTTGCGGGTCAGGGGCGCCATGACCAGGCGGTTGGGCAGGGTGATCGGGCCGAGCTGGTAGGGCTCGAAGAGTTTGGACGGCTTGTTCATGCTGAGCTTTCCGGAAGGGAACGACAGATACGCCAAGAATTGTGCATCGCCGCGACGGGCGCAATGGCAGGAGGTATTCGCGCCGCGCAGACGGGTGCCGCCATTTCTCCCGTCAACTGCCAGTCATGGCCCGCCTTGACCCACGTCGTCCCCGGTCAAGCCGGGAACAGGTGCCTGGGTATGACGACCATCCTTCAATTCGCCCCCAGGAAATCCCGTTTGCCTATTTCGACGCCATTGTGGCGCAGGATGCCGTGCGCGGTCGCGGCATGGAAATAGAAGTTCGGAAACGAGAAGCGGTTGACGAAGTCCTGGCCCTTCAGCGTCGTGTTGCTGTCCGGTCCGGTCTGGAAGGTGACATCCTTGGTGTCCGCGCCCTCGAACTGTGCCGGCTTGAAGGTCTTGAGATAATCGATGGTCCTCGCAACGCGCTGGCGCAATTCGGCGAAGGTTTTCTCGGTGTCGGGCGTTGACGGCACCTCGCTCTGGCTGAGCCTCGCGCAGCCCTTGGCGGCGAGGTCGCAGACCAGCTGGATCTGCCGCGACAGCGGCAGCATGTCCGGATACAACCGCGCGCCGAGGAGCACTTCGGGCTGAATTTTCTTGGCCTCGCAATGGGCCTCAGCCTTGGTCAGCAGGCCCGTGATGCTGCCGAGAATCTGCAGATAGGCCGGGACGGTCGAATCGTAAAAGGACATCTGATGCTCGTGGGCTGAAGAAATCGGAAGACGTGGGCTCACCGAGATGGGGCGACCGTCAGAGAAATACAATGGTCGCCGCGATGTTCGAGAGAAAGCGGTCGAGCTATCGTTGCGAGCGCCAGCGCAGCAACCGGGAGTGCCGCCGCGGAAGGACTGGATTGCTTCGTCGCGCTGCTCCTCGCAATGACGACGGAAAAAGCGAGCCTACAGATCTAAAAGTCCTACCGCGTCACGACCGTACCGCCGCCGCGCATGCGTGCGAGCAGCTCCGCGGTCGGCCAGGAATCCGCCGGCAGGCCGAACTTGACCTGCATCGCCTTCACGGCCGTGCGGCTCTGCTGGCCGAGCACGCCGTCAGCCTTGCCGACATCGAAGCCTGCACGCACGAGCAGCTGCTGCAATTCCTTGATCTCGTTGAACGGAAGCTGCGCGACCGCACCGGAAGGCTTGTGCATCGGCGGGGCGCCGGCGATGCGGGTCGCGAGATAGGCGGCGGTGATCGAATAGATCAGCGAGTTATTCCATTCGGTGTAGGCCGCGAAATTCGCGTAGGCCAGAAATGCCGGACCCATCCGTCCCATCGGCAACAGGAGCGAGGCCGGCATGTTGTCGTTCGGCAGCGCGCGGCCATCGACATAGGTGACGCCGAACTGCGCCCATTTCGAGCGCGGCAGCTGGATCGTGAGGTCAGCCTGGTCCCAGGGCGTATTCGCCGGCGCGCGCACCTCTTCCAGCCACGGCTCACCGCGCCGCCATTTCAATCCCGTCGCGATATAATTCGCGGTCGAGCCGATCACGTCGGCCGGGCTGCGCAGCAGATTGCGCCGGCCGTCGCCGTCGTAATCGACGGCGTAGGTCACGTAGTGAGTCGGCAGGAATTGCGTCTGGCCGAGCTCGCCCGCCCAGGAGCCAACCATCTCGGCAGGCGCGAGATCGCCGCGGTCGATCACCTTCAGCGCGGCGATGGTCTCGTTCTGGAAGCGCTCGCTACGCCGGCAGTCATAGGCCAGCGATACCAGCGACGGCAGCACCGGCAAATTGCCCATGTTGGCGCCGAAATCGCTCTCCAGTCCCCAGAACGCGGCGATCACCGCGGGCGGGACGCCGTAGTCCTTCTCGGCGCGGGCGAAGGCCGAGGCATTGGCGCGGATGCGCGCCTGGCCCTCCTGCATCCGGAACGGCGCGGCCATCCGGCCGGCGAACTGGGTGAAGATCTGGCCGAACACACGCTGGCCGCGGTCGCGATTGACGATGCCCTGGTCGTAGGTGAGGTAGGGGGAGGCCGCCGCGATCGCGCGTTGCGACACCCCGTCGGCGACCGCACGCTGCTTGAGATCGGCGAGGAAGCGCTCGAAGCTCGCGCCATTGTGGCACGAGGCCGCGCGCGGCGAGGGCGCGGTGGCGGGCCGCGGTGCGGCGACCACCGGCCGCGCCGGCACAGGGGCGAATTGCGCCGAAGCCGCCGATAAGAACGCCAGCAATGCGGCGATCGTTGCGACCGACATTCGAATTCCGGGCAGAGGCCAGAGCATCGATACCACCGGGGCTCGAAGGAATCTTCGATCCACGGAATAACCCATGAAAATCCAAAAGGAAATTGCCTGCGGCCGGCCTTGCACAGCAATGCGGCGAGCGTCGCCGACCCGCTGGCCTCGCCTTGAGGACGAACGCGAATCGATGCCACGTACGTGTCATCGGTGCCACGCGCATGTCACATGCAAGGCGCAGGCGCGACGTGCCTCTGCCCGCGATGGCTGTATGCAGGCAAATTCACTGCGACCGATCGTCGCCAATCTTCGGGAAAAACCGGCAGGCGCGAGTGACTCCCGCGCCTGCGCGCGAGCTCGGCCTCTCGTTCGTCCAATCGATAAATTGCCGTTGCGTCCTGCACTTATTCGAATTTTCACGGAGCATCTGCACGCGTGTCGCAGGCGACGTTTTGTCGCGCGGCTCATGATTAGAAGTTCTCAAAACTTCGCATGCGAAGCAAGTCGCAAAAGCGCCCCCAATCAGTCGCTCTGCAAACGCGTTCGATCGCTCATTTTGCCCCGGGAGAGCAGCCACGCCTCGCTGTTCTTCTGCGCCTCACTCAGTCCTCATGACAAGCACGAGTGGCGCGCGTGGGGAGGCTTGTCAGTTGGGAGAATAAGTAATGGCACATTTTCGTACACTGGAGGATTTGCTGCTTCACAATCGTGACTTCCAGGATTTTTTCGCGTCGCTGACCGGTGGCAGTTCAGGCCACGATCATCTGAACGGGACCGACAGCGGCAACATGTTGTTTGCCGGTCGCGCCAACGACACGGTTGCCGGCATGGCGGGTAACGACATGCTCTCCGGCGGCACCGGCGATGACAAGGTCTGGGGTGGTTCGGGCAATGACCGGCTGTCGGGTGACAACGGCAACGATCTTCTGGTCGGCGGCTTCGGCGCCGATCGTATGGATGGCGGAGCCGGCAACGATGTGCTGCTGAGCCGTTCCGACGCCGGCGAAATGGTGGCGGCGCAGGACGGCACGACGCAGATCTTTGCCGACGAGACCGCAGCGTTCACGGCCGTGAATGACACTATGACGGGTGGCAAAGGCGCCGACACCTTCCGCTTCGAGGGCCTCGTCAACGCCAAGGACGAGATCGTCGCCAAGCATGTCAACGCCGATGGCACCATCGACTGGCACGGCGTCACCGGCGAGAACAACAATGTCCACGATCACTGGGTCGACGGCTTCGGCAACGATACCATCACCGACTTCAACCGCAAGCAGGGCGACAAGATCGAGATTTCGGCGCACACCGCCGAGGTCAAGTCGATCGAGCACCTCGACAGCAATGGCGACGGCCGGGCCGACTACAGCGTGATCACCGTCATCAGCCAGCAAGGTGATGCGGGAGCGCACGACGAGGACCTGCTGGGCACGATTACCGTCCATGGCAACCTCGTCAAGGCAAGCGACATCACTGTCGACAACATGTCGGTTTATGGTGCCTACGAGAAGGTCGGCCAGTTGCCGGCAGGCGTGCACTACCAGATCGAGGACGATGGCGTGCTGCCCAACGGCGCCAACGATGGCGGCCATCACGCTGAGGCGACCATGGCCATGAACATGGCGATCAACAATCACATGTAGCGGTCGCCGGGGAGTGGTGCCCAAAGATTTGCCCAGGTCACAAGATCCCCCGTGACCCACGGCAAGGCCGGGCGGGATGTGCTCGCTCCCGCCCGGCTGCTGCCTGGACCTCGTTTCGCGAGACTGCAGGGCGCGTGCCCCGTGTGACGGAGCCAGTTGCCAACGAAAGAGCCGCGACGGATGTCCCCGTGCGGCCCTCTTCAGATCGGGTGAAATAACAGTCTCAGGCGTATGTGCCGGACCTCACAAAGGCCGTGCGTACCGGAAGCGTACGCGCCGGCTACGCTGCCTATTGTCCGGTGCGCAGTTCGGCGGCCTCGACTTGATGTTCGGCGGAAGCGACTGGTTTTGCGCCGGCCGTCTCCGGATCAAACCCGAACAACTCGACCAGATACTTGTAATAGTCGGGCATCTTCTCCTTCAGGTTCGCGCGCGTATTGGGCTCGTGAACCGTATCCTTGCCCGCCAGGAAGATGCTTGCGGTCACGGCGAAGAATTCCTGCTGGTTCTTCAGGGCATAGGTGTCCTTGGGAAGCAGATCCTTGGATTTGGCGTAGGCGTAAAAGCCTTTGATGCCTCTGTTGTCGAAACCGTTGGGCATCAGCTTGCCATGGTAGGAATGAAGGAATTCGTGGAGCAGGATGGGCTCTTCCGTATGGCTCATCATGATCGGGCTCAGCACGATGACGCCAATTCCGGAATCGGCCGCCAGCTGGACTATGTCGGGGTTGGTCCATTGCTGCTTGTCATGATCCCAGGCCGTGAGCCCAAGCGATCCGCGGCGAGCCCTGTCGGGCACCATGAAGCCGTAGCACGCCCACGCGGCGCCTTCCTCGTTGCATGTCATCTCGCTGGCGATGATCGGCACGGAATGAAAGAATTTGAGCGCCTTCGGGCTGAAGCCGGCATTTTCGACGATGTCGAGCTGGCGCTTCAGGTTGTCGACGATCGCGGCAGCGTCCCTGCGGTCTGCGCTCTCGGAGAGGTCGAACATGAAGCCGCGATACCGTTCAAAGCCGGACGAGGGCCCTGCTTCTGGCGTGGCGCCGCCGGACGATTGGGCCGCATCGGGCAGCGTTATTGTGCGGGGGTCTGCGGTTGCCGCGCCTGAGCCGAGCGCAAGGGCGAGAGCTGTGACCAGCAATGTAGCGCGCATGATTTTTGTCCCTGCCGTCAGATGATCCGGTGCGGAGGATCGACCATCGTCACATGCGATGGTGAGCCTGGCGACGGTACGCGATCGATGTTGAATGCCGGTTAACCGCCGTCTGAAGGCTGTATCCGCGTGGTTATCCCGGAGTTAACCAAGCGGCCGCCTACCCGTCGAAGCCATGTCGCCCGGGGTGCAGCCGATCATTTCGGGCGGCCGCGCTAAGTGGAATGTTAAGCGATGGGAACCAACCTGAGGGCCAAGAGCTATGGAGGATCGTCATGGCCGTGAAACCGAAGGTGCCCCGCGAACCGCGCCGGCAACTGAATGCCCAGCCGGCCACGATCACGGTCGGAAGCAAGCAATGCGAATGCACCGTGCTCGACGTCTCGCCCGGCGGCGCCAAGATCATGACCGATGCAGATATCGACATTAACGACCGGTTCGGGCTCGCGATGGTGGCCAGCCACGCCAAGCGCCAGCCATGCGAAGTCGTCTGGCGCCGCGGCAAGACCTACGGCATCAAATTCCTGATGTCATGACACATCATCGGCTTGCGTTCTGTTGCTGAGCCGCTGCCGCCTACCATCGTCATTACGGGACGCGCCATGAGGCATCGGTGCGGAGTCCATAATCACAGCCGGTGATTATGGATTCCGGGCTCGCCGCTTGCGCGTCGCCCCGGAATGACGGCTGAGAGAGCTGACCGTCATTGCGAGGAGCGTTTGCGACGAAGCAATCCAGTCTGCCGCTGCAGAGACAGACTGGATTGCTTCGCTGTCGCTCGCAATGACGGCGGAGATAGCAGCGCATACACCTCATGCGCAAATTGCCCGTCGTGCCAAGGTGACGCAAACTTTCCTCTTGCGCCGTCGGGCAAATCAAAACCATGCTCCCGCGCGTCCCGCACCCATATGAGGGGCGCGTCGCGATCGTCACGAACGTTGGGTGTGGGATGCGATGGACGCAGCGTGTTGTGAGACGAACAACATGGTGCGGACGGCGAAATCGTGTGGTCCTGGCGCCCCAAGGCTGGCGCTAAGTTTCGCGGATGATGCGAGGCGACGGTGGCAACAAAGTCCGGTCACCGGGGAGATCACGTATAAGCCGTAAAACCATTGCGCAGGGAAGGCCGGTTGTTCCGGCTCGTACCTGTGGTTCTGCCGCGTGCTTTTTTGTTGCACGCGGACCATGGGTGCGAACGGCACCCGGCCTTCCCTGCGCCCTCTGTTCTCGATGAGGGTGATTTGATGGACAAACTCGGACGCATCGCGCCGCGAGAATGAGGACTCGTGTCGTTGTTCTTTGCGTGGCCCATCCTTCGAGACGCGCGCAAGCGCGCTCCTCAGGATGAGGTCATCATGCGTGGCGCGCTGCCAAACCCTCATGGTGAGGAGGCGCGCAAGCGCTGTCTCGAACCATGCAGGCCCCACTCTCTCCACGTCGTCCCTGCGAACGCAGGGACCCATAACCACAGGAGCATCTTGTTAGAACGAGCCGGAAGCCGCCGCCGTGCCTGATAACGCAATCCTGTCGTTATCGGTCCTCGCGTGCGCGAGAACGACAAAGAGCACGTTCAGCGCTTCCTCACTCCGCGGCCTTCGCGGTCTTGCCGAACATCCGCGTCGGCGCCGGGAAGCCGCAGGAGGTGCCGTCGGTGATCTTGACTTCGTTCTCCCAGGGCAGGCGGAACGTGCCGGCAACCATGTCCTGCATGAAGGTGTAGGGACAATCCATCGCACCGCCTTTGACCGCGACATAGCCACGATGCCAGAGCTGATAGATGTTGTTCTCCACGCCCCAGTTGATGCGCGCCTCGCGCACCAGGTCGGGACGCACCTCGGCGGTGATGATCTCGTCGGCGCGGCCAGTGGTGCCGTGCGCGATGATGCTGCCGTCGAAATTGACGATCATGCCTTCGCCCATGGAATCGAACGAGCCGTCCGAGCCGCACATGCAGACATTGGCGGTGACCATCAGATTCTGGAATGCATTCGCCTGGTTGGTGAAGCGCCAGCTTTCGCGGATCGGCGCGGTGTAGCCGGCGGTGCGGATCATGATCTCCGCGCCCTTGTAGGCGCATTCGCGCGCCATCTCCGGGAACATGCCGTCATGGCAGATGATCAGCGCGATCTTGGCGCCGTTCGGTCCTTCGATCACGGGAATGCCGATGTCGCCGGGCTCCCAGGGCTCGACGGGAATCCAGGGATGGAACTTGCGGTAGTAGAGCTTGATGTCGCCGTGATCATCGATGATCAACCCCGAATTATAGGGATTGCCGTCCGGGTTGTACTCCATGATCGAGAAGCAGCCCCAGATCCTGTTGTCGATGCAGGCCTTCTTGAAGGCCGCGACCTCCGGACCATCGAGCCGGCACATGATCTCCGGATTGGTGTCCATCGAGAGCCCGTGCAGCGAATATTCGGGGAACACGACGAGATCCATCGTGGAGAGGTTGCGGCGTGCCTTGCCGACCATCCAGACGATGCGCTCGGTCTGGCGCGCCAGATCGGCCTTGGTGGCGACCACGGGCAATTGCAGTTGGACGAGTCCGATGACGACGCCATTGGGCGATTTGTTCAGTCCGCCAAGCCCGTTCATGCCAACTCCATTCATGCGGTGCTCCCTTTGCTCCCTTGCGATGCCGGTGGCGGCTTTGCGCGACACGGTTCGGGGGCAAGCAAGATTCATTCCCCGGCGTGGCAAAGACTGGTTTTCAGAGGGGGCGGGTTCCATGGGCGGATCACGGAATGCGCTGCCGCCCTCACGCCGGGTTCTGCGCAACGTGAAGCGAACAGGCGTGGAACGCATGACAAAAGCGATAGCCGTCACGATATTGAGAGGCCGATGCCTTGCGCTGCGCTGCGCGCTGTCATGAGGCGTGGATGTTTTGACGGAGCATGATGATGGTCGATAGCTTGGTGCAGGATTTCGAGACCAGGGAGGACCATGACGTCCGTCGGGCCGCGTTCAGCGCGATCATCGGCAACATGCTCGAGTTCTATGATTTCGCCACCTACAGCTTCTTCGCAATCCAGATCGGCCACGCCTTTTTTCCCGCGCATAGCGAATATGCCAGCCTGATGCTGTCGCTCGCGACGTTCGGCGCAGGCTTCGTCACGCGGCCGGTCGGCGGCGTCGTGCTCGGCATCTATTCCGACCGCGTCGGGCGCAGACCGGCGATGCTGTTGAGCTTCGCGCTGATGGGCGGCGCGATCCTCGTTCTCGCGCTGACGCCGTCCTACGACGCGATCGGCATTGCGGCGCCGATTGTCGTGATCATCGCGCGGCTGGTGCAGGGCTTTGCGCTCGGCGGTGAGGTCGGCCCGACGACGGCCTATTTGCTGGAGATCGCCTCACCGCCGAACCGGACGTTCGTGGTGTCCTGGCAGCCGACCAGCCAGGCCATCGCGGCGACAATCGGCGCGCTGGTCGGCGTGATCCTCAGCAAGACGATGAGCGGCGAGACGCTGGAAGCCTATGGCTGGCGGATCGCGTTCCTGCTGGGAGCGCTCTGCCTGCCGTTCGGGCTCTGGATGCGGCAGACCATGCCGGAAACGGTGAGCAGGGCATCCGAGGCGGCTGCAAGCCATCTCGTCCAGGCGCGTGGCCATTTGAAGCTCATTGCGCTTGCCCTGATCATTCTCGCGAACGGCACGATCGCGACTTACACATCGCATTACATCACGACCTACGCGCAGAACACCTTGCATGTCGCGCCGCCGCTCGCTTTCGCCACGTCGCTGGTCGGCCTTGGGCTCGGCATCGCGGGCACGCTGTTCGGCGGCCGGCTCGCGGATCGCATCGGGCGGAAACCTCTGATGGTCTGGCCGCAACTCGTGTTCCTGCTGCTGACCTATCCGGTGTTTCTGTGGATCGTTCACGCTCCGGGGCCGGCGTCGCTGCTCGGTGGCTTCGGGCTCATGTCGTTGATCGGCTCGCTGGGATCCAGCGCGATTTATGCGACCTTGACCGAAGGCCTGCCGCAAGCCATCCGCGGCGGCGTTTTCGCCACGATCTATGCGGTCGCGATCGCCTTGTTCGGCGGCACCGCGCAATTGATCATCACCTGGCTGATTCATGTCTCCGGCGATCCCTTGGCGCCGGCCTGGTATCTGCTGGTGGCAGGCGTGTTCGGACTCATCGCCCTGAGCAGGTTGCCCGAGACGGCGCATGTGAAGGTCGGGGCCAAATGATCGAAGCCGGGATGCGGCAGGTATTTCGGTCCGCTGGATCGGCTTGTCCGGCATCGAACCCCGCGAGTGCAATTTGTTTGTGCGGCCATAATGTCAAAATTGACAAAATGATCGTGGAGGTGATTTGCGATTGACCGCCGCGGCGCGAGATACGTCAGCCAAGCTCCGAGGAGAGGGCAGATCGGGACGCCTTGCGCGGTGCGGCGCGAGGCCGCGGGGCCGCCAACAACTTTGCGGCAATCGCCGACTGTATTTTCACCTTTGCTTATTTTTTAGCACCAACTAGTCTTCCCCCGGCGTGTCCGATCATCCGTGGGAGGGGTTCAGAACAATGACCGATCAAATCCGCCGTCCTTTTGAGATCAACCGTTCATTCAGCCGGCGCGGCTTCCTCGCGACGTCCGCAGCCGTCGCAGGCGGCTTCGCCATATCCTCGCTGCTCGGCGCGCGTGTGTCGCTCGCGGCAGGATTGAAGACGGTGCGCTTCAGCGAGGCCGTGCACAATCTCGGCTACATCAATCTCTACGTCGGCATGCATGCCGGCATCTTCAAGAAGAACGGCCTCGACATGCAGGTGAGCGCCGCCGGTGGCGACACACAGACATTCGCGGCCGTGCTCGGCGGCTCGGCGGATTTCGCGATCGGCGATGCCACCATGGCGCAGATCTCGCGCGAGAATGGCGGCCCCGGGGTCGTCGTTGGAACGGTCGTGCAGCGCGCACACTATTTCGGCGTGTCGAAGACGCTGCAGCCGATCACCGATCCGAAGCAGTTCAAGGGGCTGAAGATCGTCACGTCGCCGGAGCCGAATACGAATTACAGCGTCGCCAAGCGCATGTTGGAGCAGGCGGGCCTCAAGGTCGGCGTCGATGCGATGATCGTTCCCGTCAATCCAGGCACCGAGATCGCGGCGATGCTGGCGGGCCAGGCCGATATCGCGATCGCCTATCAGCCGAGCGTCGCCGCCGCCGAGGCGCAGGGCGCGAAAGTGGTGTTCGACTTCTCCAATTATATCGGCCCGTTCTGCAACACCGGCATCATGGTGTTGCCCTCGACGATCCAGAAAGACCCGGAGATGGTGCAGGCGCTGGTCACATCGTTCGAAGAGTCGTCGCGCAAGACCTATGCCGATCCGGCCTTCTCCAAGGAGGTCGCCCGCAAGGAGTTTTCCGAACTGCCCGGCGACGTCGTCGACAAGGCGATCGACGCCGAACTGAAATATCTGATCCCGGCGCAGTCGGTCGTGACCAAGCCCGACCAGTGGAAGAACCTGATGGACATGCAGGTCTATCTCGGCAACGCCAAGGGCACCGTGCCGTTCGATCAGATCATCGACAACTCCTTTGCAGACAAGGCGGTCGCCAGCTTGAAATGACGGAAGGCACGGGGCAAACGGCGGAGCGAACGACGGCCGCGGCGGTTCGGGGGGCTGAACCGCCGCTGGTCGTCGAGCATGTGGCCAAGAGCTACGATTTTAACGGCGAGATCGTGCCCGTCATTGGTGATCTCAGCCTGACACTGAAGGAAGGCGAGATCGTCAGCATCGTCGGCCCGTCCGGATGCGGGAAGACGACGCTGCTCAACACGCTCTGCGGATTGCTCGCGCCCGACTCCGGCCATATCCGCTGGCATGGGCGGGAAGTGTCGGGCCAGCCGCAGAATGTCGGCTATATGCTGCAGAAGGATCTGCTGCTGCCGTGGCGCACCGCGCTCGGCAACACCATGCTCGGGCTCGAGATCCGCGGCGTCGCGACGGCCGAGGCGGAGGATCGCAGCCGTGCGATGCTCGACCAGCTTGGCCTGCACGGTTTCGCCGATCATTATCCCTCGACGTTGTCGGGCGGCATGCGCCAGCGCGTGGCGCTCGCCCGTACCTTGGTGAATGAACCGGATGTGCTGCTGCTCGACGAGCCCTTCGCGTCACTCGATTTCCAGAGCAAGCTTCTGATCGAGAATGACACCATGGGCCTTGTGCGCCGGAGCCGGCGCTCGCTGATGCTGATCACGCATGACATCGAGGAAGCGGTGTCGCTGGCGGACCGCGTCATCGTGCTGTCGAAGCGGCCGACCCGGGTGAAAGCCGCGTATGATATCGCGCTCGGCAGCGAGCGGCCGGACCTGATGGCGGTGCGCGAGAGCCGCGATTTCAGCCAGTATGTCCGGCGCATCTGGGCCGACCTGGACGTTGTGTTGCAATGACGGTCGAAGCAGACATGGCGCCGGTGCACGAGCCGGATCGGACCGGCCAGATTGCTCCGTTGCTGGCGAAGCGGCGATGGAGCCGGCTGCGCGCGACGCTTGCGGTGCTGGCGAGCCAGCTTGCGATCCTCGCAGCGTTCCTCCTGTTCTGGGAGAGCGCGACCGCAAGCAACCGAGCTCTCGCCTTCATGTTCGGCTCGCCGTCGGCGATCGCGAACTTCCTGATACAAATGGTGCGTGACGGCAGCCTGTGGCGCGACACCTCGATCACCGGACTGGAAACGCTGCTCGGCTTCTTCGTCGGCAATCTCATCGGCACGCTGATCGGCCTGTCGCTGTGGTATTCGCGCTTCGTCTCGCGCGTGGTCGAGCCCTTTGTCATCGCGCTTGGCTCGATTCCGATCATCGCGCTCGCGCCGATCATCATCATCTGGTTCGGCACCGGGCTGATCTCGAAGGTGGCGATGTCCACGCTGTCGGTCGTGATCGTGGCGCTTGTGACGTCATACAAAGGCGCGGTCGGCGTCGATCCCGATCAGATCAACCTGATGCGGACGCTGGGCGCATCGAAGTTCCAGATCTTCCGCAAGCTCGTCGTGCCGGCCTCGCTGGCGGATATCTTTGCCGGGTTGAAGCTCACCGTCGGCTTCGCTCTCATCGGCGCAATCGTGGGCGAGTTCATGTCATCGTCGGATGGCCTCGGACATGCGATCTTCAAGGCCGGGTCGCTCTACGTGATCCCGAAGGTGTTCGCCGCGCTCGTCGCGACCATCGCGCTGGCGCTGGTCCTGACTTTCCTGGTAGGCAAGATCGAGCGGCTCTTGATGCCGTGGCGCCGCCAACTCTAGTTTGAGGCTATCGTCCGGGAGAGAAAAAAATGTCGAAACGCATCAGCAAGGAAGGCAATATCAAATACGCGCTGTCTGGCGATGACAAATTCATCGCGAGAGTTGATCCCGGCGAAACCTTCGTCGTCGAATGCGCGATCAATGTGAACGACGGCACCATCCGTCATGTCGGACAGCAATTGACCGAGCGCGATGTCACGTTGCCTTACGTCAACGGCGCGACCGGGCCAATCGAGGTGAAGGGCGCGAAGGTCGGCGACATGCTGAGGGTCGATATCCTCAACATCGAGCTCGACAAGCTTGGTTTCACTGCGCTGTGGCCCGGCATCGGCATGTTTCCCGATTGGGTGAGGCGAAAGGAATTCGGCATTCAGACCAGGGTCGTCGAGGTCGCCGACGGCTATGTGCACTGGAACAAGCATCTCAAGCTGCCGGTGAAGCCCATGATCGGCGTTGCGGGGGTCGCGCCGGTTCACGGCGCGGTGCTGACCATCGACAACGGGCCGCATGGCGGCAATCTCGATGTTCAGGAGATCACGACCGGAAACTCGGTCTTCTTCCGGGTCAACAAGGAGGGCGCGCATCTCTTTCTCGGCGACTGCCATGCCATTCAGGGCGACGGCGAATGCAACGGCATGGGCGCGATCGAGATCGCCACAACGCTGACGGTGAAGGTGTCGATCGAAAAGGCGCCCGCGCGTCTCAATCATCCGCGCATCGAGACAGCCACGCATATCTGCACGCTCGGCTGCGCGCGCCCGCTCGAAGACGCGATGCGGATCGCATTCGAGGAAATGATCTATTGGATGGAGGACGATTACAAGATCCCAGCCGCGGAAGGCTACATGCTGCTCGGCCAGATCGCGGAGGCGCGATGCACGCAGGTCGTCAATCCGAAATACACCTACATCTGCAAGGTCAACAAGAGCCTGCTGGCCGGCTATCACGGTTGAGGAAGAGCGTCCGCCGATGACGTGATGTTCAGACGCGAAGCTGCCATTGAGCGATGATGCGGAATCGTGATGTGGCGTTGTCCTGCTTGAACAGCGCGATGCGATCGATCGCGAGGCGTTCGATGCCAAGCTGCGCAAAACGAGACTGCAGCAGGGAGAGGATCGGTTCGCGCCGCGAGGCATCGAGCCGCCCGGTCAGCGTCATGTGAAAGCGGAACTCGTCCATCACATAGGGATAGCCCCAGCGATCGAGATACTCGCACTGCCTCGCACTCAGTTTCGCCGGATTGCGCCGCGCGCGATCTTCCGCGGTCAGCGGCGCTCGGAAGTCGTCGAAGGCCTCGACGCAGTCTGCGGCGAGCACCTGAAGCTCGAGCGATGGTTCTGCGGGGATCACCGCGATGAAGCCGCTGATCGATTGGACGACGGGTCTGATGATGGGAATACGGCGAGGGGAATTGGAGAATGCCGCGCATGCGGCCAGAAGCTCATTCTCGCTTTTGTCCTCTGCCAGCGCCATCGGCGCCTTCAGAGTTCCGTGGAAGCCATATTTGCGCGGGTCCTGCGTCAGCTCGCGCCAGTCCGGGACCGACTCGACGACGCTTTCCGGAAAGGGCAGGTCGGCGCCGGTCCAGGCGTCATAGCCGAGATGCTGCGCGCCAAAGCGATCGAGATCGCCGGCTTGCGCGGCAGTGTGGTAAATCGCGTAACGGGGAAAACCAGCCATCTGCGCGACAATAGGGCCGCAGGTCACTCGGCCGCAACTGCGGCTTCGCGACGGATGGCATGCGATGCTGAGAGACGATCTGCCTCGGTCAGGTGGACCAGCCGTCCGGCAGCGATGACGGCGACGATGCGGGGGCGCATCGAGAACTCGGTCATCGACCAGAATGACGTCGGCGCGATGTCCCTCGCCGAGCAGGCCGCGGTCGTCAAGGCCGGCCGCGCGGGCCGGCGCTGTCGAAATCAGGCGCCAGGCCTGCGGCAGCGGCAGCACGCCGTCGGCGGCGAGGCGGAACGCGGCGACAAGCGGCGCCGGATAATAGTAGTCGGACGCAAGCACCGAACACAGGCCGTTGGCGATCATGTCGGATGCTTTCGTCCAGCCGATATGGCTGCCACCGCGCACGACATTGGGAGCCCCGAACACGATGGCGTCGCCGGCGGACGCCGCTTCGCGCGCGGTCTCCTCGTTGATCGGGAACTCGGCGATCGTGACGCCGTCGGCGCGAAAGGCCTGGCGCGTCGCCGGACTCTCGTCATCGTGCGAGAGCATGCCGATACCAGCCTCCCGCGCGACTTTGGCCAGCCGCGAGATCGATCCTGACACGTCGGCGGCGCGGGCGAGAATGCGGGCGACGAGTTCATCGAACGCCTCTTCGGAAAGACCCGTGCGCTCTACCATGCGGTTGCGCTTCTGGGGTTTGGCAAGGCTGGCGACCGTCGAATCCATATGGTCGTTGAATGCGAGCAAGTCGATTCGCCGTTTCGAAAGCCATTCGCTGATTTCATCTTCGGCGTCGAGATTGTAGGTCTCGTGGCGCAGATGGAAGCGCGTGTCCGCAGCCAGCCGTGGCCGCAGCATCTCGATCGCCTCAAGCAACCCGCGCGCATTGTCGCCGCTGCGAAGCCCGGGCTCCCACGACCATGTCGTCGCATGGAACACGGTGGTGATGCCGTTACTGATCGCCTGCCGATCGCTGTCGGCCAGCGCGACGTCGATCGGGAAATGCACGCCGGGGCGCGGCATCATCTGCCGTTCGAAGGCGTCGCCATGCAGATCGACGATGCCGGGCAGCACCAGGAGATCGCGGGCATCGATTGTGAGGGAATGACGTCCGGCGGATGAGCCGGCTGCAATGATGTCGCCGTTCGCGATCGACAGCGAGGCATCCGCGATTTCGTCGCCGAGCAGCGCTCGGCCGCCTTCGATCAGAATATCATTCACGACACGGCACTCTTCTGTTCGGCGGCCAGGCGAGACGCTGCTGATGCCGCTTCGTATTTGTCCAGGAAAGCCTCGATATCGAGGTTCCTGAAGTCAGGCAAGGCGGCACGAAGCGTGTCATGGCTCCAATCCCACCAGGCGAGCCGCACGAGGCGATCGGCGATGGCTTCGGAAAATCGTCGCCGGATCGGCCGCGCCGGATTGCCGACGACGATCGTGTAAGCGGGAACGTCCTTGGTGACGATCGCGCCGGCTGCGACGACGGCGCCGGTGCCGATGCTGCGGCCGGGCAGTATGATAGCGCCATGGCCGATCCAGACGTCATGGCCGATGTGAACCCGATGGCTCTTGCGCCAAGCGAAGAACTCGGTGTCATCGGCTTCGCCCGGGAAGTAGGAGCTGGCGCGGTACGTGAAATGCGCCTGGGTCACCCGATGCATCGGGTGATTGCCGGGGTTGATCCGCGTCATCGCCGCGATCGAGCAGAATTTACCAATGCTCGTGTAGGTCATCTGCGCGTCGTTGACGACGTAGGAGTAGTCGCCCATCTCGACGTCGAGCAGGATCGTGCGCGCGCCGACCTCGCAATACGCGCCGAGTTTCGTCTGCTTCAGCTTCGCCGTTGGATCGACGAGAGGTTCGACCGAGAGCATCTTGCCGGCCATACGGACTTCCACGGATGGGATTGATCTCTTGAGGGTGCACGTCATCGAGGGGTTTGATGACATTGTCGTGACGGATAGATGAAATTGGACTACAGGTGTGGATGATTGACGCACTGCAGCGCGCTGTCACACAACTGTTGAATCCAGACGATAGCCATGGACTCGGTCGGCGGTCTGGAGACGTGCATGCTGGTGTTGGAAGGTTTGACGTGCCGTTTCGGCACGAAAGCTGCGGTCGATAATGCATCGTTCTCGGTTACGCCCGGTAGTTTTGTCGGCGTGATCGGCCGCTCCGGCGCCGGCAAGTCGACCTTGTTACGCACGATCAATCGCCTTACGCCCGTGAGCGAGGGCCGTATCCTTTATAAGGGCGTCGATGTCACCGCGCTGCATGGTCGCGAACTGCGGCAGTGGCGTGCGCGTTCGGCGATGATCTTCCAGCAGTTCAATCTGGTCGGGCGCCTGGACGTGCTGACCAACGTGCTGATGGGACGGCTTTCGGAGATTCCATTCTGGCGGTCGCTGGCCCAGCTCTGGCCCGAAGAGGACGTCGCAGTCGCGATGTCGGCGCTCGAACAGTTTGATATGGCTCAATTGGCTGCGCAGCGCGCCGATCAGCTCTCGGGCGGTCAGCAACAGCGCGTCGCCATCGCTCGCGCTCTGGTGCAGGAACCCGAGATCATTCTGGCCGATGAGCCAATCGCCTCGCTCGATCCCCGCAATACCAAGGTTGTGATGGATGCGCTGCTGCGCATCAACAAGCATTTTGGCATCACCGTGCTCTGCAATCTGCATTCGCTCGATCTGGCCCGCAGCTATTGCGACCGGCTGATTGGCATGTCGGCCGGCCGCGTCGTGTTCGACGGCGCGCCTGCCGCGCTGACCGAGCACATCGCCCGCGAGCTTTACGATCTCGAAGCCGATGAAGTCATGGGCGCGTCGGCGGCGATCGGCTCGACCGTGCCGGACATGGGCGAGGTCGCCGCAGCCTGACATCACAGGTTCTTGCGGGTGTGTTTAGTGAAGAATTGCGACCATCAACAGACGAGGGTGCATCATGATCAATCGTAGACTGCTTCTTGCTGGCCTAGCGGCGGTTTCGTTCACAGCTTCGGCTTCCGCCGAGGATTGGAAAGCGAAATATCCCGAAATCACTTTCGCGGTCGTTCCCGCGGAAAATGCGTCGGGCGTCACCGAGCGTTTCGCGCCGTTCGTCAACTATCTGTCGAAGGAATTGGGGATCAAGGTCAATCTGCGCATCGCCAATGACTACGCTGCCGTCATCGAGGGCCAGCGCGCCGGCAACATCCAGCTCGCTTACTACGGCCCGGCGTCGTTCTCTCGCGCGCTGCTGACCGGGGTCAAGACCGACGCGTTCGTGATCGACGTCAACTCCGACGGCTCCAAGGGCTACTATTCGGTGTTCTACGTTCTCGCCAAGAGCCCGTATCAGAAGCTTGAAGACCTCAAAGGCAAGAATCTTGGCCTTGTCGATCCCAACTCGACGTCCGGCAACAACATGCCGCGCTTCAAGATGAACCAGATGGGTGTCGACCCCGATAGCTTCTTCTCGCAGGTCGTCTTCACCGGCAGCCACGAGAACGCCGTGCTCGCGCTGGCGCAGGGCACAGTGGACGTTGCTGCAAACTGGTGGAACGCGGACGACGACTCCAACCTGACGCGCATGCTCTCCAAGAACATGGTGAAGTCGAGTGACGGCACGCCGCTGAAGAAGGAAGACTTCCGCATCATCGTCAAGTCGGACCTGATCATCAACTCGCCCTTCGCCTACCTCAGGGACCTCCCTGATGACATGAAGGCCGCGATCAAGCAGGCGTTCCTCGATGCGCCGAACAAGGACAGCGATGCTTTCAAGAAGCTTTCCGACGGCAAGAACCGTCCGTGGGAGCCGATCGCGAACGAGGACTACAACAAGACCATCGACCTGATTAAATTTGTCGACAGCCTGCGCAAGAAGGCATCCTGATCGGCTCGGTCAATCATCAAGAGGCCGGATCACCGCGATCCGGCCTTTTGGTATTCGGGCGCGGGCGAGGGAACAGCATGCGATGACGGTTGCGGTTTCCATTCTGCCAAGCCAACAGCTGGCTGCGCTCAACGATGCCTATCACAGGGCGGTGGCGCGCAAGCGCCTGCGTGTCGCGGTCGCGGCGGCGCTGTTCGTCGCGGCGCTTGTGGTTGCCGCAATCGGCGCGGAAGTGAACCTGCGCACGTTGTTCACCTATTTCGGCAATTTCGTCAGCTATTTCGACCGGATTCTGAAGCTCGACGACGGCACACGCGTCTGGACCAATATCGGCGAGTGGTTTTGGGGTTGGCGCAAATGGCTCCGTTTCCTCAGTGAGACGCTGCTGATCAGCTATGTCGGGACGCTCGTGGGGGCCGTGTTGGCATTCGCGCTCAATTTCTTCGCCGCAGAGAATACTTCGCCGGCGCCGTGGCTGCGTTTCGCAATACGGCGACTCCTGGAATTCGCCCGGACCGTGCCGGGTATCGTCTTTGCGCTGATCTTCGTCATCGCTTTCGGCCTTGGTCCGATGGCCGGCGTGTTGGCGATCGCGATCCATTCGACGGGTGCGCTCGGCAAGCTGTTCTCCGAGATTGTCGAAAATGTCGATATGAAGCCGGTCGAGGGCGTGCGGTCGACCGGCGCGAGCTGGCTCTCCTGCATGCGCTTTGCCGTGCTGCCCCAGGTCGTCGCCGGCTATGCGAGCTATGCCTTGCTGCGCTTCGAGATCAATGTGCGCGAGGCCTCGGTCATGGGTTTCGTGGGCGCCGGCGGCATTGGCCAGGAGCTCGTCGTTGCGATCCGCAAATTCTATTATTCGGACGTCAGCGCGATCCTGGTGATGATCGTCATCACCGTGTTTTGCATCGACATCACCACCGGTTGGCTGCGGGGCCGCTTGTTCGGCAAGGAGGCGCGGACGTGAGCCAGAGGCTGTCGCCGGATCGGGATGCGCTGCGGGCGCGCTATCCAGATGTCTTCAGCCGGCCGGCCTCGGCACGCCTGGCGATGCCGGCGATGCTGACGCTCGCTTTTGCTATCTTCGCGTTCGGGCTGATCGATCTGAATTTCTCGCTGACGCGCTTGATCACGGGCGTTCGGCAGCTCGGCTGGATCACGCTGATGATGCTGCCGCCCAATCCGGGCGCTTCGCTGCCGCTCTATCTGAAGGCCCTCGGCGAAACGCTCTCGATCGCGCTTCTGGGCACGACGCTGGCCGCGCTGATGGCGTTGCCGATCAGCCTGCTTGCGGCGCGCAACATCGTGCCATCCAATCTCGTTCGTTTTCCCATTCGCAGGTTCCTGGACACGATCCGCGGCGTCGATGTCCTGATCTGGGCGCTGGTCTGGATCAACGTCGTCGGCCTTGGGCCTTTCGCAGGGGTGCTTGCCATCGCGGTCTCCGACTGTGGGGCGCTCGGCAAGCTGTTTTCGGAGGCGATCGAGGCCGCAGATCGGAAGCAGGTCGAGGGTATCCGCGCCTCCGGCGGCAGCGCACTGCATGAAATCCGCTTCGGCCTGATGCCGCAGGTGTTGCCCGTGATCGCGGGCCAGGTGCTCTATTTCATCGAGTTCGAACACACGCTCGGCAACGATCATCGGCATCGTGGGCGCCGGCGGCATCGGCTTGCAGCTCGCCGAGCAGATTCGCGTGCTGGAGTGGCAGAAGGTGTCGTTCCTGATCCTGATGATCCTGATCGCGGTGGCCGCGATCGACTGGATCTCGGGCAAGTTGCGTTTCGCGATCATCGGCCCGCGCGCGGTGGCGTGATTCCGTTGATTTGGTAGGGTGGGCAAAGGGAAGCGTGCCCACCATTCACGTAACGGTCTGGGGAGGTGGTGGGCACGGCGCTCTGCGCCTTAGCCCGCCCCACGATCTGCGAGCTGACCATTCTCCACGAGGAACTCCACGCGCTCGGCGGCGAAGCGCGAGCGTTTGGTGACCAGGGGCTTGCCGTGGGTATCGACGTCGGTGGCGTCGACCACCAGCACCGGGCGGCCGAGTGTGAGGTCTAGTCTTGCCGCGTCTGTCGCGTCCACGATCGCCGCGGTGATCCGGGTCGACGCGCGGCGATAGTCGCGGACGCCGTAATGGGCGAGCAGCTTGGTCATCGAGCGCACGCTGGCGAAGACATCGCCCGCGCCAGGGAAGCGCTCGGCGCAGAGCCAACTGGTGCTGACGGCGATCGGTGTGCGGTCCGCCGATCTCAGCGCCTCGATCCGGATCAGCGGCGCGCCAGTCTTCACGCCCAGCTCTCGTGCCAATTCCCTTGTCGCGACGTCATGTGACGCGTCGATCAACTGGCCGCGTGGCTCCTGGCCGCCTGCGCCGACAATTTCCGAAAATCGCGTGCGCGAGCGCAGAGGATAGGCGAGCTTTTGCGCCTCGACATAGGTGCCGCTGCCGCGTTCCGCGCGCACCAGGCCGCGCTCGGCGAGTGTCGCCAGCGCCCGCCGCACGGTATGCCGGTTGACGCGATATGTCTCGGCGATCTCCGTCTCGCCGGGCAGCTTCTCTCCGGGCGCGAAGGTGCCGTTGGCGATGCCGCGTTCGATTCCGTCCGCGACCTGTCGCCACAGCGCGACTCCGGAGGCGGTGTCCTGCATGCTCATGATCGGGCACCTGCTGAGGCCATCGGTAGAATCTTTCGTTTTGTCACGAAACAGTCATTGGCGGGCGTTATCAAGTTGTCTATTATCATAGACAACTTGAATCGGGCAAGGCCGATATGGGTTTGATGGACGGTATGACCAGGCAGGCGCAACGCAAGGCCGCAATGACGGTGCTTGCACATTCGAAAGTCGCGGACATCGCGGAACGCCTGGATGGCATCGCCCTGCCGGCGCACGAGATTTTGCGCGAACCGGAGAGCGGCCTGGTGATGGTGCGTGGGCGCATCGGCGGCGACGGCGCGGCTTTCAATCTCGGCGAGGCGACCGTGTCGCGGGCCGCGGTGCGGCTTGCGAGCGGGGAGGTCGGTTTTGGTTATACGCTCGGACGCGACCGCGAGAAGGCACGGATGATCGCGCTGTGCGACGCCCTGGTGCAGACGGAGTTCGCCGACGTCGTGGAAGGACGCGTGATCGCGCCCCTGCGCACCGCGATGCTCGCTAGCCGTCAGCAAAGGGCGGCCGAGACGGCGGCGACGCGGGTCGATTTCTACACCATGGTGCGCGGGGAGGGATAAGGATGACGATGATAGCCGAACTCTCTGCAGGATTGTCCGACAAGGTGTTGTCGGCCCAGTCGACCTTCCGTTCCGTCATGAACGCGATGGCGCATCCCGGAAGCGTCCACGACGTGGCGACGGCTATTGCTGCGCCGCCGCCGCTGATGCGCGGAAGTGCCGCTGTGGCACTCACGCTGTTCGATCACGATACGCCGCTCTGGCTCGATCGCCGCATGTCGGAATGCCCGGAAGTCGCGAACTGGCTGAAATTTCACAGTGGAGCTCCGGTGGTGACGAAGCCGTCGTTTTGCAGCTTTGCCGTGATTGCGGACGGTTGCGGGCTGCCCGATCTCGACAGCTTTGCGCTCGGCACCAGTGAATATCCGGATCGGTCGACGACGGTGATTTTACAGGTCGAAAGCCTGACCCATGGGTGCCCTTACGAATTGAGTGGACCGGGCATCAACGGAGCCGTTGTGCTTCGTGCCACGATCAAGCCCAAGGATCTGTTCGAGCGTCTCGCCATCAATGCCGCGCTGTTTCCGCGTGGCCTCGATGTCGTGCTGGTCTCGGATGAAAAGATTGTCGCGATCCCGCGCACGACGCGGCTTGCGATACAGGGAGTGTGAAGCATGTACGTCGCAGTCAAAGGAGGCGAACGCGCGATCGAAAACGCCCATCGCCTGCTGGCGCATGAGCGCCGTGGCGATCGCGATGTTCCCGAGGTATCGCTATCCCAGATCTCGGAGCAGCTCAGCCTTGCCGTCGATCGCGTGATGAGCGAAGGATCGCTCTATGATCGCGAACTTGCCGCGCTTGCGATCAAACAGGCGCGCGGCGATATGATCGAGGCGATATTTCTGGTCCGCGCGTTCCGCGCCACGCTGCCGCGTTTCGGCGCCACCGAACCTGTCGATACCGGGGCGATGCAGGTGCGGCGGCGAGTTTCCTCGACGTTCAAGGATATTCCGGGCGGCCAGATTCTTGGACCGACCTTCGACTACACCCATCGCTTGCTCGACCCACTTCTTGCGGACGGCGCTGTCCTGGAACAGCCGGCGAGTTCAGAAGCGTCGACTGCGCCGACGCCGCGGGTCACCGACATTCTCGGTCGTGACGGTCTGATCGAGCCCTCGCCGGAGGCAGACGCGGATCAGCCGGTCGGCGATCTCACGCGCGAGCCACTGAGCTTTCCGGCCGACCGCGATCTGAGGCTGCAGAATCTCGCGCGCGCCGACGAGGGCTTCCTGCTGGCGCTCGGCTATTCGACTCAGCGCGGCTACGGCCGCAACCATCCGTTCGCGGGCGAAATCCGCTTCGGGGAAGTCGAGGTCGAATTTTTCGCTGAAGACGCAGGCTTCGCCGTGCCGCTCGGCGAAATGACGCTGACCGAATGCCAGATGGTCAATCAGTTCAAGGGATCGGCGACGCAGGCGGCGTGCTTCACCCGTGGTTACGGCCTGGCCTTCGGGCAGAGCGAACGCAAGACCATGTCGATGGCGCTGGTCGATCGCGCGCTGCGCGCCGGCGAACTCGGCGAGGAAGTCCTTGCGCCCGCGCAGGACGAAGAGTTCGTGATGTCGCATTCCGACAATGTGCAGTCGACCGGCTTCGTCGAGCATCTGAAGCTGCCACACTATGTCGACTTCCAGTCCGAGCTTGGTCTGTTGCGCAAGCTGCGTCAGGAATTTTCGGAAACAGAACGCGCATCAGAGGTGCGGGAGGCCGCGGAATGAACGCGCCAGCCTATAACTTCGCCTATCTCGACGAGCAGACCAAGCGGATGATCCGCCGCGCCATCCTGAAGGCAATCGCGATTCCCGGCTATCAGGTGCCGTTCGCGAGCCGCGAAATGCCGATGCCTTATGGCTGGGGCACCGGCGGCGTGCAGGTGACGGCGGCCATCCTCGGGCCCGACGATGTCTTGAAGGTGATCGATCAGGGATCCGACGACACCACCAACGCAATTTCGATCCGCAAGTTCTTCGCGAAGACCGCCGGCGTCGCGACCACGACGTCGACAACCGAAGCGACCGTGATTCAGACCCGGCACCGCATTCCCGAGGCGCCGCTCAGGGCCGGGCAGGTGTTGGTCTATCAGGTGCCGATTCCGGAGCCGCTGCGCTTCCTCGAGCCGCGCGAAACCGAGACGCGGCGGATGCATGCGCTTGCCGAATATGGGCTGATGCACGTCAAGCTCTACGAGGATATCGCGCGCTTCGGTCATATCGCGACGGCCTATGCCTATCCGGTGAAGGTGAACGCGCGCTATGTGATGGACCCGTCGCCGACGCCGAAATTCGACAATCCCAAGATGGATAATTCTCCGGCGCTGCAACTGTTCGGTGCGGGCCGCGAGAAGCGCATTTATGCGATCCCGCCCTATACCACGGTGGTATCGCTCGACTTCGAGGATCATCCGTTCACGCGGTACCGCTTCGATGCGCCATGCGCGCTGTGCGGCGCGGAGGATACCTATCTCGACGAGATCGTCACCGACGACAAGGGCAGCCGGATGTTCGTCTGTTCCGATACCGATTATTGCGAGGGCCGTCAGGCCGCCGGCCATCACGGCAGTGAAAGCAGGGCGCCGCATAAGGAGGTGGTCGGTGGCTGAGATGCGAGACGCAAAGCAGGATCAGCCGCTTCTGGTCGCCGAGGGGCTCGGGAAGACGTACGGCCGGCTCGCCGCCTGCCGCGACATTTCGTTCGCGCTCTATGCGGGCGAGGTGCTGGCGATCGTCGGCGAATCCGGCTCGGGCAAATCGACGCTGCTGCAATTGCTGTCGGCGCAACTGACACCGACGGCCGGACGCGTGTCGTATCGCATGCGTGACGGCGTGCTGCGCGATCTTGCGTCGCTCGGCGAAGCCGAACGGCGCTTCCTGTTCCGCACAGACTGGGGTTTCGTGCATCAGGATCCGGCGCAGGGGCTGCGCATGACGGTATCTGCCGGCGCCAATGTCGGCGAACGGCTGATGGCGGTTGGGTGGAATCATTACGGACAGATCAGGCAGACCGCATCGTCGTGGCTGGAACGCGTCGAGATCGACACCGCGCGGATCGACGATGCGCCGCGCACCTATTCCGGCGGCATGCGCCAACGGTTGCAGATCGCGCGCAATCTCGTCACTGAGCCGCGCCTTGTCTTCATGGATGAGCCGACCGGCGGGCTCGATGTGTCCGTGCAGGCGCGCCTGCTCGACCTGATGCGAAATCTCGTCAGCGAATTGGGACTGGCGGCGATCGTGGTCACACATGATCTCGCGGTCGCGCGGCTTCTATCGCACCGCGTGATGGTGATGAAGGGAGGGCAGGTGATCGAGACGGGCCTGACCGACCAGGTGCTCGACGATCCGCATGAGCCTTATACGCAACTTCTCGTCTCTTCAATTTTGCCGCCATGAGCATGCCGATGACCGCCATGATCGATATCGTCAACGCGGAAAAGACCTTCACCATGCATCTGCAGGGTGGCGTGAGGCTGCCCGTGGTGCACGGTGTATCCTTCCAGGTCGACGCCGGCGAATGCATCGTGCTCTCCGGGCCCTCGGGCGCGGGCAAGTCATCGATCCTGAAGATGATGTTTGGTAACTATCGCTGCGATGGCGGCCGCATCGGCATTCGTCATGACGGTGCGCTGATCGATCTGGCAAAAGCCGAGCCGCGGGAGATCCTGAACGTCCGCCGCTCGACGATCGGCTATGTCAGCCAGTTCCTGCGTGCGGTGCCGCGTGTGCCGACCATCGACGTCGTCGCCGAGCCTTTGATCGCGACAGGCTCACCGCGCGATAAGGCGCGCGAGCAGGCCGGGCAGTTGTTGCATCGTCTCAACATCCCGGAGCGGTTGTGGGCGTTGCCGCCTTCGACCTTTTCCGGCGGCGAGCAGCAGCGCGTCAACATCGCGCGAGGCTTTATTTCTGATCATCCGATCCTGCTCCTGGACGAGCCGACCGCGTCGCTCGATGCCAAAAATCGCGATGTCGTGGTCGGCCTGATCAACGAGAAGAAGCGCGCCGGTGTGGCCATGGTCGCGATCGTGCATGACGACGAGATCCGCCATCTGATCGCCGATCGGATCGTGGACGTGACGACCTTTGCGGCGGCTGCGTGAGCCGCCGCATGAAGAAAGCCAGGTGAAATGAGCACATTCAAGTCCGAGACCGTGATTAGCAATGCCCGGATCGTGTTGGCCGACCGGGTGATCGAGCGCGGCTGGGTTGCCTGGTCCGATGGTCGCATCGCGGAGATCGGTGAGGGAGATGTGCGCGGCGCGAGCGAAGACGCGGCCGGCGACATTGTCATGCCCGGGCTGATCGAGCTTCACACCGACCATCTCGAGATGCATTACGTGCCGCGCCCGAAAGTGTACTGGGATCCGATCGCCTCCGTCGTTTCCTACGATGCGCAGCTTGCGACGTCGGGCATCACCACGGTGTTCGACTCCTTGCGCGTCTGGACCGAGAATGGCGCCGAGGGCGTTGATGGCCGGTCGGCATTGCTGGCTGATGCGATCGGGGCCGCCCGCGAGGCCAATATCCTGCGTGCCGACCATTTCCTGCATCTTCGTTGCGAAGTGCCGATGCCGAATGTTGTCGACGAAGCGAAGCAACTGGTGGGGCGCCCCGATGTGCGGCTGATGTCGCTGATGGATCACACGCCCGGGCAGCGGCAGTTCCGCGACGAGGTCAAGCTGCGCGACTACTACCGCGGCAAGGGCGGCGGCATGACCGATGCCGAGCTCGACGTCCTGTTCGCGCGTCGTCTGGAGTATCAAAAGGCCTATGCGGCGGCTAACCTGCGCGCGATCGTGGCGCTGGCGCAGCAATATGAAATCCCGCTCGCCAGTCATGATGACACGACGCAGGAGAACGTCACCGACGCCATCCGCGACCGCGTGTCAGTTGCGGAATTTCCGACCACGATCGAGGCCGCGCGCGGTCTGCACCAGGCCGGCATCGGCATTCTGATGGGCGCGCCGAACGTGGTGCGTGGCGGCTCGCATTCCGGCAACATCGCTGCGGTCGATCTCGCTCAGGAAGGGCTGCTCGATATCCTGTCATCCGACTACGTTCCGTCCAGCCTGCTAATGGGGGCATTGCAGCTGCCGATGCGCGTTCCCACGATCGATCTTGCAGCGGCGGTCCGCACCGTGACCAAGACGCCAGCCGAGGCCGTCGGTCTTGCCGATCGCGGCGAGATCGCGGCTGGCAAGCGCGCCGACCTGATCCGCGTCCATATCGCACGCGACATTCCGGTGGTCCGTAGCGTCTGGCGCGAGGGGCATCGCGTGGCGTGAGCGAGGGAACGGCCATATCCGCTGATGCACCGGCGAAGATCGGGCCGGGTCGGCTCGTCCTGGTGGTCGGCCCGAGCGGGGCGGGCAAGGACACGCTGCTCAATCTGACGCGGGCCGCGTGCACCGGTGATACCGGCATTGTGTTTCCACGGCGCGTGGTGACGCGAGAGGCGTCATCGTCGGAAGACAACGATTATTTGAGCGTTGATGCATTCCAGCATGCGCTGGCGCGTGGCGAGTTTTCTCTGCATTGGGAAGCGCATGGTCATTGCTATGGCGTACCGCGTGCGCTCGATGACGATATACGCGTCGGACGGACGGTGGTGGTCAACGTCTCGCGTACGATAATTGATGTAGCACGACGCGCCTATGCGGAGACGGTCGTGGTCCTGGTGACGGCGCCGCCGGCCATTCTGGCCGAGCGGCTGGCCATGCGGGGGAGAGACAGCGACGGGCGAATCGAAGCGCGGCTCGGCCGTGCCGTCGCGTACGCTGCGCCCGATGTCACGATCGTCAACGTCGGCGACGCCGAAGCGCATGCGCGGCGGTTGGTGAACGCAATCAGAAGCGATTGAAATCGCTATTTCTCGCGGAAGGCAGAGGAGGGCCAGCGCATGTCGGTCATCGCAACGGTTGAAGAACTGGAGGCGATCTACGGACATCCGAATGACGCCTCGACCGTGAAGGTCGCCGATCGCGTGACGCCGCCCTATCGCATCCTGATCGAAAAGTCGCCGTTCGCGGCGCTGGCGACAGCGGGGCCGGAAGGATTGGACTGTTCGCCGCGCGGCGATCTGCCCGGCTTCGTGCGCATCCACGATGAGAAGACGCTGATGATGCCCGATCGTCGTGGCAACAATCGGATCGATTCGCTGCGCAACATCGTCCGCGATCCTCGCGTGGCATTGCTGTTCTTGATTCCGGGTTCGGGCAATACGTTGCGCGTCAACGGTTACGCGCATCTGTCGCGGGATCTGGAGCTTGTCGCCTCGTTCAAGATCGACGGCAAGGCGCCGCGGTCGGTCATCGTCATGACGGTCGAGGAAATCTATTTTCAATGCGCGCGCGCGATCGTGCGGGCTGACCTGTGGAATCCCGAGAAACGCGTCGATCCCAGGACGCTGCCGACGCCGGGCCAGATTCTGGCCGCGATGAGCGACAACACGGTGGGCGGCGAAAAATACGATCGCGAATGGCCCGAACGAGCGCGCCAGACGATGTGGTAGATGCAAGAGTTCAAGCCGCGAGATCCAGCAACAGCCTCGGTGAGCCGCGCAGCAGCACGCTACGGCCTTTTGCGGTAATTCGCGGCGCGCCGTCGCTGATCGTCGCGAGTTCCAGCGCGACGAACTGATCGATCATGGATCGGCGCAGGCCGCGTCTTTCCGTCGCAGGAATGCGAAGCGCTTTCAGCGTTTCCCATTGATCCAGCGTGAAGTCGTAGTCGAGTTCTGTATCCATGCGGCCTCGAAGGATTACCGAGTCTTCGATTTCATGCGCGTCTATTACCGACACTGCATGAAAAGGATGCGACCGTATTGCGCCTGATTTGGTCCGCAGGTGTGTGCGGCCATTCACATTCGGTTGCGCAAATCGCAGGCCCGGTTACGCGACTGTCACATCAACGTGTCAGATGAATCCATCAAATATATCGAATCGATCGGCGCATTGCGTTATTGCCGAAGCTCCTACTGGAAACGACCCTGGGTCCAAATTTGCTGCAAGAGAAGCTCGGCGGAATCGCCCGTCTGAAAGGCTTGGCGGGCGTGCTTCTCAGCGTCGTGATCGGCATCGGTGCCATATTTGCGCTGACCCATTCACTTAAGCACGTCGATTTCCATCAAGTTTTCGCGATCATTCGTCAGACGCATTTCAGTGTGATCGCACTCGCTCTGGTTCTGGTGACTGCCTCGTACGCGAGTATCACTCTGTATGATTGGCTGGCGCTGCATACGATCGAGCGCAAGGACGTGCCATACCGCATCGCAGCACTGGCGAGTTTCACCAGCTATCCGATTGCGCATGGATTGGGTGCGGTGGCGCTCGTGTCGCCGGTCATCAGGTACCGGATCTATTCCGAGCACGGCATCGGCGCGATCGGCGTCGCGAATATCTGCTTCATCACGGGCGTGACTTTTTGGCTCGGCAATATGACGGCGTTGGGCTTCAGCCTGTTGTATGAGCCGGCGGCCATTAGCGTGATTGATCATCTCTCGCCGCAGACCAATCGCCTGCTGGCGGTGGCGGTCCTGTGTGGTGTCAGTGCATTCCTGCTATGGAGCTGGCTGCGTCCGCGGCGGATTGGAAGAGGCGCTTGGTCGGTTCGGCTTCCCTCCGGTCCGTTGGTCTTGGTGCAGATCGTCGTCGGCCTTCTCGACCTCACGGCTGCCGCCGTCGCGCTGTACGTCCTGTTGCCGACTGGATTGGATATCGGGCTGTGTCGCCTGACCGCCGTATTTGTCGCGGCGACGCTCTTGGGCTTTGCGAGCCATGCGCCGGCGGGACTGGGCGTGTTCGATGCAACGCTCTTGCTTGGGCTCGGCGGTGATCAGCGAGAGCCTCTGCTCGCGGCGCTTTTGATGTTCCGCTTTCTCTATCACCTCGTGCCGCTGTTCATCGCGCTCGCGCTGTTCGGCAGTGTCGAGGCCTGGCGAAGACTGCGGACAAAAGCGCCAGTTGCCGATGACAGCGGCAGTTCAAACCGGCGAGTTGAGCTTCAAGCCGACCATGCCGGCGACGATCAGCGTGAGGCAGATGATCCGCACCGGGTCAGTCGGCTCGCTATAGAGCAACATGCCGACCACAATGCTGCCGACCGCGCCGATCCCGGTCCATACCGCATACGCGGTGCCAAACGGCAGCGACCGTAGCGCAAGCGCCATCAGCGCGAAGCTGAGCGCGATTGCGAGCAGTGTTGCGACCGTCGGCCAGAACCGGGTCAGTCCGTCGGAATATTTCAGCCCCAGCGCCCAGCCAACCTCGAGGAGACCTGCGGCGAGAAGAGCAAGCCACGCGCTCACGGCAACCTCTCCAATTTCATTGTGGTCCTGACGCACAGCAACACATGCGTGATTTGATGCGTCGTTCGCTGGCGATCTGTCTTTGGCTATCCCAAAAGGGTACGCCAGCATCCGCACGCTTCGTCCACGCGATGATCGAGCTTTCCTTGCGATGTTCGCGCGACAAGCATGTGACAGGCGTTGTGCCGTAGAGCGCGAGTCGTTGTCGCAAAACTGCAGCGCGCAATCGATAGCATCATAGGCTTATTGATTCGAGGTTCGGATGAGCGCGCAACTGGTCGCGAACGCGGAGCGTAACGGCGGAGCGTGGTATGGAGAGACCATCTGGGACAGGATTTTCGCAGCCTGGTTCCGACGCTTCGTCTACACGCAAATCTGGGAGGATCCAGAAGCCGATCTCGCGGCGTTGCAGCTGCCGCTGGGATCGACGATCGTCACGATGTCCTCCGGCGGCTGCAACGCGCTGTCCTATCTGACAGCACGGCCGGCGCAGGTTTATGCGGTCGATCTCGACGACGCACATCTTGCGCTTCTGAAACTGAAGCTTGCCGGCATCCGAGCGTTCTCCGACTATTCGGAATTCTGGCAATTCTTCGGCGAGGGGGCGTCGCCCGCCAATGCGCGGCTTTATCGCGAGCGGTTGTGGCCGCTGCTCGATCATGAGGCTCGAGTCTATTGGGACAGACGCAGCTTCATGGGGCGCCCGCGGCATGCCTATTTTACGGACGGCTTCTATCGTCACGGCATGCTCGGCCGTTTCATCGGACTCTCGCATCTCGTGGCGAGGTTCGCACAGATCGATCTTGCGGCCCTGTTGACCGGAAAGGTCGACGCGCCGGAGCGTATCGAGGCGCTGGAGCGCCTGCGCCGGCTGTTTCGATCTCGGCTGGCGTGGCTTTTGACGCGAACGCCCGCCTTGTCGCTTGGCCTCGGCATCCCACCGCGGCAGCGCGCCCTGCTCGAAAAGGATGCGCCGCTCAACGAGGTGCTGCTCGAGCGCCTGTTGCGCCTGATCAACGGGCATCCCAATGATAGCAATTATTTCGCCTGGCAGGCGCTGCATCGCAGTTATCCCGGTCCCGGAGACCGTTGCCTGCCGCCTTATCTGCAACGGAAGCGCTTCGCCCGACTGCGCAACAATGCAGGCTTGATCATCCCGGTGCGCGCCAATCTGCGGCAGTTTCTGGAGAACCTTCCGGCGCGCGAAGTCGATGCGGTGATCTTGCTGGACTCACAGGATCGAATGGCGATTGAGGAGATCCGCAGTCTTTGGGATGCCATCGATCGCGCCGGCAGCGACAACGTTCGCGTCATCTTTCGCACGGCCGGCTCGGAGTCGCCTCTGGAAGGTGAGGCGCTGGCGTCGCTTCGGTCGATCTGGCGCCGCGATGAGGAGCGTAGCGACATCGGGTTCGAGCTCGATCGATCGGGAATATATGGCGGCTTTCACTGCTATATCCGTTGCTGATTGCGGCCTCGTCGCATTGAGCGGATACGACGAACATGTTGCATTGCGGTTGCCATCTTCGCGGGCACGAAATGCTCCAACTTTCGACGCGGCTTTGGAAGACAACAGCGTTTGAACTCTGCTAGGGTGCATCGGCTGGTTGGCTTCACACGAAGGAGTGGAGGTCATGAATAAGCTCGTCGAAATCCGTAGCCAGGAGGCGATTTGCCGCGAGCGCGCTGCGTTGGATTCCGAGCGAAAACTATTCTGGCTGGCGCAAGCCGAAGAGTGGGAGCAGCGTGCGCTGGACGAGATCGCCTATCACTTCAGAGAGTGCAACCTCGGCGATTTCGAAGCACGATCACCGGCAACGCTTTAGGCGTCACGCGTTCTCGTTGATACCCTCGGTGACTGATTGCCGTCCGCGCCGTGACGCGGATTGATCGTGGCGTTTCGCGACGCCTGACAAAAATTGCACGCCCGGGTGGTCGCGTTCACGCAAGGAACCGGGCTTGCGATGTCAGTGTAGTTCCGGCTTCCGAACTGTTTGCCGGACTTCCGCACCGCAATCGGCGCATTCATAGATGAAATCGATCTTCGCCAGACTCCAGTGCGGCTCCACGTCCCGCACATACATCGGCAGCATACCAGCGCAGCCCGGACAAATGACGGGCGCCATCTCGATTTCATGATGATGGATGTAGGCTGGCATTTCGGCTCTCCTTCGAAAACGTGAAAAGTACCGCGAATTTCAACCTCGGCCGAACTTAGCCGCGCCCTTCATGTGCACGTCATCAACTCTAACGAACGGATCATGAACAGCTTGTGGTAGTTTCTGGATGTGGTGTTCGTGTAACAGTGGATGCGCCGAGGCCGGCGGAGCCCCTCAACGCTCTTCCATCATCGTGAAGACGAAGCCTGTCAGCGTGGCGCCGACACCAAAAGTCAGCGTGAAAAAGCTGACGACAATGATGGTCGTCGCCTTCGGCTCGCTGCTGTGGGCGATCAGGACGGTGAGGGCGGACGTGTCGATACTTGTAAGCGCGAACGACAAGCCGAGCCCAAGCGCAATGCCCATCGCGGTATGACAGGCCATTTCCAGTATCATTGCTGCGTCGCGGTCTCGCAACTCGCCGTCCTGCATCCGCTGGTCCCGATCTCTTTGCGACCGTGTTCAAGCCGTTTGACGGGGCATTTTCCAAGCGTGTAATGGAACGTCTCAACACTGCCGTGGTTCCTGAGTAGCCGCACGGCCGACGAAATTATCGGATGATCAATAGGTGGTGAGAGAAGCCGATCGGCTCGGGCTGCTGCCGGATGCCTGTGATAAAAAATTTGCCGGGAGTTCAGGGGACGTATGGCAAGATCAGCGATCATCGGCGGCGCATTCGCCGCACTGATTGTCGGCGGTGCGGGCGCCGTGTTTTTGATTGCGTGGCGGCCGGCGATCGCAGCGATCGAACCGCCTGCGCCGCAGTCTTTCGCCCCAGATCTCGTCAAGCGCGGCCGCGAACTGGCTGCGATCGGCAATTGCAACGACTGCCACACCGTGAGCGGTAGTAAGAATTTCGCCGGCGGACTTCCGGTGCCGACGCCGTTCGGCACGGTGTTTTCATCCAACATCACGCCTGACGCGGAAACCGGCATCGGTCGCTGGTCGGAAGCAGCCTTCCGCCGTGCCATGCTTGCGGGCGTGGATCGTGAAGGCCGGCATCTCTACCCGACCTTTCCCTACGATCACTTCACCAACGTGAGCGACGACGACAATCATGCGCTCTACGCGTTTCTGATGACGCGCCAGCCGGTTCGCGCACCCGCGCAAGACAACCGGCTCCTCTTTCCGCTCAACCAGCGGGTCATGATCGCCGGCTGGAAACTCTTGTTCTTCCATCGCGGCACGCTGCAACCCAATCCTGCGAAAAGTGCCGAATGGAATCGCGGCGCCTATCTGGTCGAAGGGCTTGCGCATTGCGGTGCGTGTCATACGCCGCGCAATCTGCTCGGCGCCGAGCGCGCAAACGCCTCGTTCGCCGGCGGCAATGTCGACAACTGGAAGGCCTATGCGCTCAACGCGCAGTCGTCGTCACCGGTGCCTTGGGACGCCGAGGCGCTCTACGCATACCTGCGTGATGGCTGGCACCCAGATCATGGTACTGCGCGCGGACCGATGGCCGAGGTCGTGAGAAATCTGTCTCAGGTGCCGCCAGGCGATGTCCGGGCCATTGCGACCTACATGGCCGATAAGTTCGGCCCACCCGCGCCGGAACGTAGCCGCAAGGGTGAAGAAGCGCTGGCGCAGGCCAAACCAGGCGCGGCGGCCTCAGGCCCGCAGGCGTCGCGGATGGATTCGCCGGAGGCTGTGATCTATGCTTCGGCCTGCGCCACATGCCACGAGAGTGGCAGGCCGCCGCCTTATGGCGGGATCAATCTCGGCCTTAGCACTGCGATCAGCGATCCGGATCCGCGCAACCTCGCCAATATCGTGCTCTCGGGCGTTCGTCCCGTGGAAGGCGAGCGCAGTCCGATCATGCCCGCCTTTGCCGGCAGCATGAACGACGCGCAGATCGCTTCACTCCTTAACTATCTGCGGTCCCGCTTCGGCAATCAGCCGGCTTGGACCGGTGTCGAAAAGACGGTCAAGGAAGCGCGGGGCACCGAGACCGCGTCACTCCAGCCATCGGCTGGCGCCCGTCAAGCGCCGCCCGCCGATTCAGCACAGCGAGCGAAGCCATGATGACGTTGAAGGTCAACGGCCAGGATCATCAGATCGACTCCGATCCAGATACGCCGCTGCTCTACGTGCTGCGCGACGAGTTGCAGCTCAACGCGGCGAAGTTTGGTTGCGGACTTGGCCAGTGCGGCGCGTGCACGGTGATTGTCGATGGCAAGGCGGTGCTGTCCTGCGTGACGCCGCTGGTATTGCTCGAAGGCAAGCAGGTGACGACGCTGGAAGGCTTAGGCACGGTTTCGGAGCCGGCGCCGATCCAGCGCGCCTTCATGGAGGAGCAGTCAGCGCAATGTGGCTACTGCATCGCCGGCATGATGATGCGTGCGCAGGCGTTGCTGCAACGAAATCCGAAGGCCAGCGACGAACAGATCCGCGCCGAGCTTGCCCCGCATTTGTGCCGCTGCGGGACGCATATGCGGATCCTGCGCGCGATCCATCGCGCTGCGCGGCTGATGGATACGGCCGAGCTTTCGCCGGCAGAGCAGAGGAGCGCGCAATGAACGCCCCGATCGATCTCGATCGCCGCCAGCTCGACCGCCGTCAAGTGCTTGCGGGCGGTGGCGCGCTGATTGTCAGTTTCTCGCTGACGAACGCTTTCGCGGAGGATCAAGCTGCGCCGCCCGCAACGGCTCCCGCGCCGCCTCCGCCGGGCAGCCTGAAGGCCTCACCCTATCTCGATTCCTGGCTCAGGATCGATGCCGACGGTTCGATCACGGTATTCACCGGCAAGGCAGAGCTCGGGCAGGGCTTCAAGACCGCGTTCCAGCAGATCGCTGCCGAAGAGCTGGATGTGCCCTTCGCTTCGCTGAAGGTCGTCACCGCCGACACCAAGCTGACCGCCAACGAAGGCTATACGTCCGGCAGTCACTCGATGCAGGACAGCGGCACGGCAATCCAGAACGCGGCGGCGCAGGCGCGCGCTCTTCTGGTCAACGAGGCGGCCAAGCGCCTCGATCTGCCGCTCAGGCGGCTGAAGACCGAGAACGGCGCGGTGATCGGCTCCAATGGACGCCGCCTCTCTTACGGCGAACTCGTAGCCGGCGACATGCTGCATGTGCAGGCGACGCCGACCTCGAAGCTGAAGGACCCCGCGACCTTCAAGGTAATGGGCAAATCCGTGCCGCGCGTCGACATTCCGGCGAAGGTGACGGGTGGCGCCGCCTATGTCCAGGACATGCGGCCAGCCGGCATGGTGCATGCGCGCGTGGTGAGGCCGCCGAGCTATGGCGCCGAGTTGACGGGTTGCGACACCGCGGCTGTCGGGAAAATGCCGGGCGTTGTGAAGGTGGTTCGCGACGGCAACTTCCTCGCGGTGGTCGGAAACGGGGAATTCCAGACCGTCAAGGCGATGAAGGCGCTCGCGGCGGCAGCGCAATGGAAGGAAACCGCGAAACTGCCAAAGCAGGACGATCTGGCGTCCGTGCTCACCAGTTTGCCGGCGCAGACCTCGACCATCTACGAGCGCAACGATCCAACCGTGTTCAGTCAGAAGACGATCGAAGCCACTTACACACGGCCTTATCAGGCGCACGGCTCGATCGGGCCGTCCTGCGCGGTCGCGGAATTCACCGACGGCAAGATGACGGTCTGGACGCACACGCAGGGCGTCTATCCCGATCGCCAGGGCATCGCGGAGATGCTGCACATGGCGCCGGATGACGTTCGCTGCATTCATGTCGAAGGCTCCGGCTGCTACGGACATAACGGCGCCGACGATGCCGCAGCCGATGCGGCATTGATCGCGCGCGCGATGCCGGACACGCCGGTCCGCGTGCAATGGATGCGCGAGCAGGAGCATGGCTGGGAGCCTTTCGGACCGGCGATGATGACACGGCTGAAGGCCTCGCTGGACGGCGACGGCAAGATCGCGGACTGGAATTTCGAGGTGTGGAGCAACACCCATTCGATGCGGCCGGGTGGCGCCGGCTGCATGCTGGCGGCCCAGCATATGGAGCAGGCTTTCGCGGTGCCGCCGGCAAAACCTTTGCCGCTCCCCGAAGGCGGCGGCGACCGCAACGCGATCCCAATCTACACCTTCCCGAACGCGCATGTCGTACATCACTTTCTTCCCGACATGCCGCTGCGGATATCTGCGATGCGTTCGCTCGGCGCGTATCACAACGTGTTTTCGATCGAGAGCTTCATGGACGAACTCGCCGCGCTCGCGGGCGCCGATCCCGTCGCGTTCAGGCTGAAACATCTCGACGATCCGCGCGGCCGCGAAGTCATCGAGAAGGCTGCGCAGGAGTTCGGCTGGCGCAAGGACCAGAAAGCGCCACAGGATCGCGGCTACGGCTTCGCCTTCGCGCGCTACAAGAACCTCGCAGCCTATTGCGCGATTGCGAGCGAGATCGAGGTGAACCGGGAGACCGGGCGCCCACGGCTCGTTCGCGCGGTGGCGGCCGTCGACAGCGGGCAGGTGGTCAACCCCGACAGTCTGATCAACCAGATCGAGGGCGCGATCGTGCAATCGACGAGCTGGACGCTATATGAGAGCGTGACCTTCGACGACAGCAGGATCACCAGCATCGATTGGCAGACCTATCCGATCCTGCGGTTCGACGCGGTCCCGGATTCCATCGAGGTGCATATCATCAACCGGCCCGGAAAGCCGTTTCTCGGAAGCGGCGAGACCGGGCAGGGGCCGGCCGCGGCATCGCTCGCCAATGCGATTGCCAACGCAACCGGCAAGCGGCTACGAGATCTGCCGTTGACGCGCAAGCGGATCAAGGATGCAATTGACGCGTAAGCGCCGTTTGCCGAGACGGCAGCGGTTTTCCGACGATGTTGTCTAAATGATTGGGAGTAACGCCATGACGCATGCCATCCGCTTTCACAAGGCCGGCGGGCCGGAGGTTCTGGTCTGGGAGGAAGTCAGTGTCGGCAAGCCGGGTCCCGGCGAGGCGCGGATCCGCCATACGGCGGTCGGACTTAATTTCGTCGACATCTACAACCGCTCGGGCCTCTATCCTGCGCCGTTGCCGAGCGGTCTCGGCAGCGAGGGCGCGGGCGTCGTCGAGGAGGTGGGTGCGGGCGTCAGCGATCTGAAGCCGGGCGACCGTGTCGCCTATGGCAGCTCGCCGCTTGGGGCCTATGCCGAAGCGCGGCTGATCCCGGCAGATCGCCTGCTCAAGCTGCCCGACGGCATCGATGACAAGACGGCAGCAGCGATGATGCTGAAGGGGCTGACGGTGCAATATCTGATCCGCCAGACCTACCGGGTCAAATCTGGCGACACGATCCTCCTGCATGCCGCGGCTGGTGGCGTCGGTCTCATTCTCTCGCAATGGGCCAAGCATCTCGGCGCGACCGTGATCGGCACCGTCGGGAGCGACGAGAAGGCAAAGCTCGCAAAGGACCATGGCTGCGCTCACACCATCGTCTACACACGCGAAGACTTCGCGAAACGCGTCGAGGAGATCACCGGGGGCAAGAAGGTGCCCGTCGTCTATGATTTCGTCGGCAAGGATACCTTCCTGAAGTCGCTCGACTGCCTGGCGCCGCACGGTTTCGCCGTGCTGTTCGGGCAATCGTCCGGCGCCGTCGAGCCGCTCAATCTCGGCCTGCTCGCGCAGAAAGGATCGCTGTTCGTCACCCGTCCCACGCTCAACACTTACGGCGCCAAGCGCGAGAATCTTGTCGCGATGGGTAAGGAGCTGTTTGATGTGGTGCAGTCCGGCGCGGTCAAGATCGAGGTGCGCCAAACTTATCCGTTGAAGGACGCCGCGAAGGCGCATGCCGATCTCGCTGCGCGGAAGACCACGGGATCGACGGTGCTGCTGGTCTGAGGCTGCCCTGCTCGCACCGACGCGCGGCGCTTGTCGAAGCTCGCGCCGCGCTTTGGTGTCGTTGACGTGATCCGTGGGCCGGGTGCGCTCGCGCGCGTCGTTGTGCCGCAGTGGAAGACGTGAGAGCTTTCCGGGTGCGGTTAATAAAGCTTTATCCTTCAGGTTGTAACGTTTCACTGGATGGCGGAATCGCGACTTGTCGCGAATGCCGGATGAAATACTGCGTCGGTGTAGTGGGTTAGCGAGAATTTCTGAGAGCGCCGATTTGGGAGCATCGATGTTTGGCTGGCAGGGGAGTGCCGATCGCAAGGACACCAAGACGCTCGGTGAGAGGGCGGAGCCTGCGGCTGAGCGCGCCACGGCGCAGGCGTCGTCGGCGGATCTGGGCGCTCGCCTGTTGACGGTAGCGGACCTGACGTTGGAAGGATTCGCTACGATAATAGGCGATATCACCGGTCAGATCGACCTGCTCAACGCGACGATCGAGTTGGCCCACGCAGTCGAAGTTGAACACGAGTTCGCAATGATCGCGGGCGAAGTCAGAACCCTTGCCGGCAAAATCCGCCAGGCCGCCGACGCCATTGCCGCCGCGGTGACCGCGTCTGGCAGCATTTCCGGTGAAGTCGCGGCTGCGCTCACAGGTATCAAGGGTGCGATCCAGCACATCAACGAGTTGATGGCCAACGCGACGGCGGCGGACATGGTGGCCCGCCACGCCTCCCAACCGTCATCACTGTCTCGTCTCTGCAACTGAGCCGGTCACGCGGTCTCATGCTTGCGCAGATCGCGGGCATGATCGAGCCGGTCGGCCTCTAGATCAGCCTCGTCCGCCGTGATGTCGGGGACGGCAGCTTCGGCCAGAATCTCGTCCGTGACGTCGTCAACCGCTCGGTCGGCGATCTCGTGGATGAAACTGATGTTCTTGTATTCGCCGGAGGCGACGCGCGCGACCACTTCGCGCCGGGTGATCTCGGGATCGACGATCGCCTCGCGGCCGCGGCGGCCATAGTCGATCATCACAACGAAGTATTGCATCTGGTTTGACCGCGGTCGTTCAAGCGATTCTATGTACCAATATACCTCCATAGTATTTCCGAAAATCAGAATTACGTCAAGTCGATTTTCTGAAAATTAGAAATTGCCGCCGTCGGACGGCGAGCCGCAGGCCGCATCTGCGAAGAATTGTACGGGGCGACCCCGGCAAAAATTCTTATTTCTCGGTGTGGCGTACGGCCGACGGCTTTGCCGCCTTGTGCACGCGTGCAGCGGCTTTGCCGCGCAACCGCTCGATTTGCGCCCGGGGCAGCGTCACGCAGATCTCGCCGATCCATTCCAGCTTCACCGCGTTGATGGGTTTGGCGTTGAAACTCGTGAGGTTGACCACGCTTGCCGACTTGCCGCGCTCGATCGTCTTCAGGTAGCGCTCGCCCGTCTTCAGGCGCACCGCAGCTTCCTCGCCATAGAAGCTCGTCAGTGGATGGTGCTGTTCGCGATAGACGACGATAATATCGCCGTTCTCGTACTTGGGCAGCATGGAATCGCCGGCTACCTCGAAGGCGATGGTCTCCTCGGAAATCGGAAAGGGCAGTTCGACCTCGCCCAATCCTTCGGGGGGCATCTGCTCGATTTCCGGCTGGATCACGGCGCCCGCGCCGACGCGACCCATGATCGGCACCGAGTTCAGTTCGAGATATTCCAAGATCGGGGCGATCTCGGACGCCTTGATCAGGCGCAGCCCGGACAGGATTTCGGAGACGGCGCCGGGGCGCACGCACATCGCCCGCGCCAGACCGCCCTTGGTCTTGCCCGGCTTTTCAAGTCCCCGCTCGATCATCGCGATGTCCAGCATGGCGGCTAGTTTTTCCGAATTTCCGAAACAATAGCAATTCCGATTATCAGAAATCAAGCTTGACTTTGAATTCGGAATATCAGAAAGTATCCCCATACCGCGCGATTCCACTTTGATTGGTCTTGCGCGGGGCTTACGGAAAGGCAGATCAATGCAGCCGAGCAATTGGGCGCCGGAGCATTCCGACGCGCTGCGCGAGCTTTTGGCGCGCGGCATGAGTTATGCTGAGATTGCAGACGCGATTAATGTGAAATTCGGCACGTGCTATACCCGCAACGCCACGATCGGCCGGAGCAGGCGCATGGGGCTTGGGGTGCCCGAACGTCCGGATGACCGGCTGAAGCCGCCACCACGGAGCAGAACGCCGAAGCTCTCAGGCCTGCTGACGCTGCGCGCGCTGCGCCAGGAAAAACTAAGCGAAAAACCTAACGAAAAACCTGACGAGAAGCCGGCGGAGGCCGAGCCTGCTGAACCAGTCAAGCTCCGCTGCGTCGGCATCAGTCCGCGCCTGCTGCCGCTCACCGAGCTGGAGGACGGCGACTGCCGCTATCCCTATGGCGGCGACCGTGAGGATGAGCCGATCCTGTTTTGCGGTCATCCGCGGCTTGCGGGCTCGCGCTATTGCTCGCCGCATTTCCACCTGACGCGGGATGACGGCACATCTGCGGAACGCGCGGACGCGCCGGTCGTGCTGCGGTTGGTTGAGGCCGCCTGATCTGCGCGTACAGGATTTTTTGTAACAATTGGAGGAAGCCTCGTGGCACGAGCTAAACGCAACCGATCGTATCGGCTTTCGAAAATCCATGATCGCCGCTCGCATGACCTGCCGCGCAATGCGCAGGTCGCGGAAGTGGAGGTGGATGATCCGATGGCGCTGCAGCCGGGAGAAAAGATCATCGCCTTGCGTTCGATCCGCAATGATCCCCTAGGCAGGCTGCATTCGCACCGCCAGATCGACGAGGCGCAATATCAGGGTGGGCGTGCATTTCAGAACGATTGGGAGAGGGCCGAGCGCGGGCCGCAGGCGGTGGACCCTGGCCGTGAATATGTCGACGGCGTTCGGATTCGGGAGCCGGTGACGGAAGCCCAGCGCAACGCTGTGCAGCGGCTGAACCGCGCCGAGCGCGAGCTTGGCGCCGACGGCGCTGCCCTGGTGCATGACGTTCTCATCAAGGGCATGACGATGGAGCAGGTCGGGCAGCGGCGCGAGCTGAGCAGTCAGCGCTGGTATGATTATTTCTCGCGGCGCCTTCGCGAATGCCTCGACCGCCTCGCGCTGATCTACGGGTTTGCGACCGAGACAAAGGCTGCAAGCCGGCGATGACGGTACCGGCGCGGAGGAGCTAGCCGTGCTTCGCCGGCGGTGCTTCGTCGCCAAGATGGGTCGCCTCGTGGACCAGCCAGAGCTTCAGCACGGCCAGAAACGCCACCACGGCGCCAAGGCCGATGCTGAAATGCATCGCGCGGGTATGGGTGAATCCGAGGATCCACGGCGAGGCAACAAGCCATAGGCCGAGCAAGAGGTTCATCCATTCCTCCCAGCTCGCATAGGCGACGATCGCCCCCAGCGAGATCGCCGCAATCGCCGCGCCGCTCGCAAGCAAATCCAGTCTGCCGGCCGAGTTGGTCAGGGTAAAAAGCCAAGGCGATGCGAGGAGCACCACCGCGAGCACCAGATTGTAGAAGTCGAGAACCGATTCGCGCCGCCACCTTGTCATCGCTCGATCTCCCTCTGAATTGATCGGGAAAACTCGCACCCAAAGGAAAACGCGCGCGTGCTCCCGGCGGTTCCGGCCAGGCGATGTCCTGCAGCTTCTACTTTAGCTGTATGCAGCCCGCTTCAAGTCGATGATGTGAGGCCAGAAGCATGATCCGGAAAAGCGTGTAGCGGTTTTCCGAAAAGATCAGGCTTGATCCAAGGCCTAAAGCGCGATGACAATTCAACCTGATCTCATCGCGCTTTAGAACGGGCTGGCGTTGAAATTCAGCGGCTGCACGACATCGTAGGCGGCTTTGGACAGCGGCACGGCATAGTTGACGGTGAGCGCGCCGAACGGCGAGGCCCAGGTCAGGCCCGCGCCAGCGGACGAGCGCAGCACGTTCTTGTTGGCGATCTGCGCAGTCTGCCCGTTGAAGGTCGTCGGTCCGTTGTAGCCGAACACGGTGCCGGCATCGACGAACACCGACCCCTTCAAGCCGTATTCCTGGGGGATGCCGGGGATCGCGCTCTGCAGCTCCGCGGTGGTCGCCAAGAACATGCTGCCGCCGACATTGTCCATGGTCGAGCCGGGCGTGAGGTCGCGCGGACCAAAGCCATTGGGCGCAAAGCCGCGGACCATGGAGGGGCCTCCGAAGAAGTTGTTCACCAGCGGCACCTGACCGCCGAGCCCGGTGATGTAGCCGCCTTGCGCGCGCACCATCGCGGTGAGATCGCCGTTGATCGCGTGATAGTAGCGCACGTCTTCGGATGTGCGCAGGAACCTGACGTCGCCGCCGAGGCCCGCGAGATCTTGCCTGAGCTGTGAGTCGATGCCGCTGGTCGGGCTCTTCCTGTTGTCGAGCGTGCTGTAGGAGATGGTATCGCCGACCGCGGACACAAGCTGCGGGCCCGCGGCGGCGGCCTGCTGGATCGGCAGTGACACGGTCGCGCCGGTCGCGGTCGGCGCGAGCGTGACGTTCTGGTCGTAGAGCGAATAGCGCCACTGCACGTTGGTTTGCTCGGTGATCGGTGTGCCGAGCGTGAAGTTGGCGCCGTAGGTATTGCTGCCGTAGGACTGGTAAGGGCTCGACATCGTCTGCTTGCCGAACAGCTCGATGCCGGCGGCCACGCGGGTACCGAGGAAGTAGGGCTCCGAGGCGGACAGGCTGATGCCGCGGCCGTATTGGCCGTAGGAGACCGAGGCCTGCACATTGGCTCCTGTGCCGTAGAAATTGCGGTCGCCGACCTTGACCTCGCCGAGCCAGCCGTCGGTCGTCGAATAACCGCCGGAGACGTTGAAATCGCCAGTCGCCCCATCTACCGCCTCGACGTCGAGCACGACGCGGTCCGGCGCCGAACCCGGCCTGGTCGTGATCTTGACCGTCTTGAAGTAGTTGAGGTTCTTCAACCGCCGTTCGGCGCGGTCGATCAGCGCCTTGTTGTAGGCATCGCCTTCGCCGAAATCGAACTCGCGCCGGATCACGTAGTCGCGGGTTTTCAGGTTGCCGTGGATCTCGATGCGTTCGACATAGGTCCGCTCGCCCTCGCTGATCACAAAGGCGACATCGACGCGCCGCGCCTCCGCATTCCTGACAATGCGTGGCTCGACATGAGCAAAGGGATAGCCGAGCTTGGCCATCTCGACCGCGAGTGCGTCGGTGGTCCTGTCGAGCGCGCCGCCATCGTAGGTGGCGCCGCTCTTGGCCGGCGCGAACTTCCGGAGCCTGTCCGGGTCGACGCCCTGCACGTTGCTGGCGACGTTGATGTCGCCGAACTGATAAGGCTGGCCTTCATCGATCACAAAGGTCAGCGTGAAACCATGCGCCGCCGGATCATACTCGGCCTTTGCATCGACCACGTCGACGTCGGCATAGCCATGATTGCGGTAATAGGTCCGGATCAGTTCGCGGTCCTGCGCGACGCGGTCGGGATCGTAGACGTCGCCGCCGAGCAGGAAGCTCAGCGCATTGGTTGCCGAAGTCTTGATCACCGCATCGAGCTGCCGCGCGCCGAAGACGTGGTTGCCGACGAAACTGATCCGCTGCACCGTCGTCTTCTTGCCTTCGGTGATGGAAAAGACGAGGTCGACGCGATCATTGCCGTGATCGATGATCTCGGGGACAACGCCGACATCGTCGCGTCCGACATGCCGGTAGGCCTCCACGATGCGCCCGACATCGGCCTGCACGGTCGCGCGCTGCAACGAGGCCCGCGCCTTTGACTGCACGACGGCAGCAAGGTCGGTATCTTTGACCTTCTTGTTGCCCTCGAACGCAACACGGTCCAGCAATTTTGCTTCACTCAGATGGACGATTAGCCGATCGCCAGCGCGCTCGATCCTGACTTCATCGAACAGCCCGGTGGCGTAAAGCTCTTTGAGCGCCGCGTCGCGCGAGGCCTCATCGAACCGGCCGTTGGCCGAGGGGTGAAAGTACGAGCGCACCGTATCGGCATCGATCCGGCGATTGCCTTCGACAGTAATGACCTCGCTGGCCGTAGGTCCCTCAGCACGGGCCGGCGTGACGAGCGGGAAAAGAGCTATCGCCAATGCGCCGGTGACCACCGACACGCTTCGATATCGCCAGCCCGACGTTGTCGACTTCGTCGTCACGTCCTGCTTGTCCGTCCTTTGTGCTTGACTGTTGTATCGAAGTGCGCACGGAGGGCGAAAGAATGTCGGAGCCGGGGTCAGTTGCGGGCCAACGATCAAATTCAGCCACAATTTCGACGCGATACCGGGCCGCCCGTTCCAAGAAATGTCGCATAGCCGCTTCAAATGCCGACTAGCCAAAATGCCGAAAGACGCTCGGCTCTGGGGGCACGCGAGCGATGACGCTTGGTGGGAGCATCATATGCGTTACAAGGCCCTCATCGCCGCCCTGGTCATGCTGGTAAGCCCGGTCCAGGCGGCGGTCACTCCCGAAATCGATCCGCGCGCCTCGCTCAGCGTGGTGCAGCAGTGGATCTATAATTATCGCGCCAAGCCGGACTATGCCCACGTGCCGGCGGCGGTCCGCGTGCTGTTCCACTCGCAAACATTTCGGGAGCCGGAGAACGCCGGCATCTATCTCGGCTTCATCGCGGGCGCGATCGCGTCGAACCCGGCCAAGTCCGAGCAACTCCTCAACAGCCTCTTTCCCATCCCGCCCGAGGACGAATGGGTGATCGTCCGCGCCATTGCCTATTCGGGCTTGCCGGATTGGCGCGGTCTTCTGCGCAAGGTCGCGCCGAAGATGCCGGGGCGGAAGGTGATGATCGACGCCTATCTCGCCGGCACTCTGCCGGCGCTCTACGACATTCCCCTCGAACAGAAGAAGCCGGGAATGATTGAGAAGTTGCGCGGCGTCTTCACCAAGAATCCTTTTGCCAAGGAAGAGAAGAAGCTCGACACGGCGCTGACCTATGCCGGCAATCAGGATCTGCTGGACACGCTGTGGGGCTATTATTTCGCAACCGGCTCGCATCTGCCGATCCTGCGCATCATGCAGATGCTGCCCTGGTCGAAGAGCCGCGACACCATCGACAAGCTGACGGTCGGCAGCATGGCGCGCTACACGCTGGCAAGCTACGCCGTGCGCGATTCCGATTTGCGCGAGTTTCTCCGCGCCGAGCTGCCGGGGCAGCCGGCAGCGATCAAGGCGCCATTGGCGGAAGTGATCGAGGCCGCCGACACCGTGCAACTCGCAGCCGTCCGAAAGGATGCGCTCGCCGCTGTCGAAGAGTTGAAGACCAAGGGCTCGGACGCGCGGCGCAATCTGGATTTCTGGGGGCAGGTAGGTGTTGGTGCGGTCGCGCTTGGCTGCGTCTCTGCAGCTGCACTGGGACAGATTGCGGTCGGCATCCCCTGCGTGATCGGCGGATCCGCCTCGCAGGGGCTGCTGTCGTTCTGGGAGAAACAGCAATAGCACCGGTCCGCGCGTGATGCATAAGCGTGCGCTCCGTGAGGCGTGCTAGGATGGCCCGATGAACTCCCTGCATGCGAGGGCATTCGGCGGGACAGCGATCCTCGTCGTCGTGATGGCGGCTTTGCTGTTCGGCGCGGCAGGGACGTTCGCCTATTGGCAGGCCTGGATCTTCCTCGCACTCTATTTCGCCGTATCGCTCGCGATCACGTTCTATCTCATGAAGAACGATCCGGCGCTTCTGGCGCGACGGATGAGTGGCGGTCCGTTCGCCGAGAAGGAGCCGGCGCAAAGGATCATCATGTCGGTGACATCCATCGGTTTTATTGCGCTGCTGGTCTTGCCTGCCATAGACCATCGGCTGCATTGGTCCGAGCTGTCGCTTTATGCCGTGTTGACAGGGGACGCGCTTGTTCTGATCGGCTGGCTTGGTATTTTCCTCGTCTTCAGGGAAAACAGTTTCAGCTCGGCAACGATCGAACTGGCCGCGGACCAAAGGGTGATATCGACCGGCCCCTATGCGTGGGTGAGGCATCCCATGTATGCGACGGCCCTCTTCATGCTGGTTGGCATCCCCATTGCGCTGGGTTCGTGGTGGGGCGTGCTGGTCATCGTTGCGATGCTGCCGGTACTGATCTGGCGGCTGACCGACGAGGAACGATTTCTGGTCAGAAATTTGCCGGGCTATGCCGATTATCAAAACAAGGTGCCTTATCGGCTCCTGCCACTGATCTGGTAGCGTTCAAAACACGGTGTACGAAGCGAAAGCGCTTGCGGCCTCGCAAAGACGAAGCCCCGGGCAAATCATCACTTGCAGGGACGAGCGAGCGTTACTGTGCGTGCGTCGGCGCGCGATGCGGCTTGCCTTGCGTCTTCGGTGCGTAGGCGAGGGCGTCACGGGACGGGAGGAACGGATCGCGGAAGCAGTCGCCGCCGCGGCCCAACGACGTCGCCTGGCATTGCTCCAAGGTGTCAAAACTGCAGGTTACGATCGAGGAGGTCACATCCTTGCGGCAATATTCATAGGCTGACGCGGGCGTCGGTGCCGCAAGGGCGACGAAGGAAAACGCGAACAACGCCGTCGCTGGCGCTGTGGCGACTTTCAAAAGCTGCTTCATCTGTCTCTCTTAATTTTCGCCATATCTTAGTGCTGCCGGGGGCCTTTCAGAGTTGAATTTCACGTGGGATGCGAGCGTTGACTGCGCCACGCGCGCATGGCTGATGCGCTCGCACACCTGTTATTTGTTCGTGCGCTGGTTCAATCATATGTGTTTGTTTTGAAAGCCTTGTCTGAACCTTTCATCAGCAGCGGCGTCCGGGATCGAAAGTATCGACGCCAATTCCTTCGGCTCTCGCGGGAGATTAAATCTCCCGTACCAGATGCTTTTTGCAGGATTGCCATCACGCCATGAGCGGCGGCGCTGTCGTCTGCGACAGTTGTGCTGGGAGCCGTTTGCGCGTGTTTGCAACAGCGGATCGAGAGGCGTGCCGCTATTGCACCAGCACAGCCTGCACAACTATGATCCAGTAACGCGCCGCTGAATTAAGTGCGAGGAGGAGAAGCCGATGGGCTTTGTTTCGTTTCTGGTCTTGCCGGCGCTGCTCTATGTTCTCGTCTCGCTCCGGGTCCTGAAGCAATATGAACGCGGAGTGGTGTTTCTGTTGGGCCGGTTCGCGGGTGTGCGCGGTCCCGGACTGACGCTGATCTTCGTTCCGATTCAGCAGATGGTGCGCGTGTCGCTGCGCACCGTCACGATGCAGATCCCCTCGCAGAAGATCATCACCCGTGATAATGTCTCGATCGACATTGCCGCCGTGGCCTATTACCACGTCACCGATCCCGAGAAGGCGGTGATCGCCATCGAGAATGTCTACAACGCGATCAGCCAGATCAGCCAGACGACGGTGCGCAACGTCGTCGGACGCTTCAGTCTCGACCAACTGCTGGCCGATACGGCCAGCATCAACGACCAGATCAAGAACGTCATCGATCAGCACACCGAGCCCTGGGGCACTCAGGTTTCGGCTGTCGAAATCAAGGACATCATGTTGCCGGAGAACATGCAGCGCGCGATGGCGAAGGAAGCCGAAGCCGAGCGTGAACGCCGCGCCAAGATCGTTGCCGCGGAAGGTGAATATCAGGCTGCGGTGAAACTCGGAGAAGCCGCGGACATCATCACACAGCACCCGGTGGCGCTGCAATTGCGCACGTTGCAGACGATGGCCGAGATCTCGGTCGAGAAGAACTCCACCATCATCTTTCCTGCGCAGTTTGTCTCGACGGTGCAGGAGGCGATTGCGAGCCTTTCAAGGGACACCGCGGCGAAATAAACGTGATGACGAGGTTCGAATTTCCGAGCACTTCCGTGTCGCAGCAACCAAAGCGATCCGGATCCCCGATCTCGATACCACCATCGGCCTCGGAGCCAGATTGGGTGGGCCGCTGGGTTCGCCCGCCTGCCAATTCGCTTACGCGATGTCTGCGCCGGGCGTGCCCGGATATACCGGCTCGCGGTGGATCTCGACGCCGGTCTCGTCGATCACCAGAATCGAAAGGGCGTGGTCCCTTATTCTGGGATCGTGCCGGAGCCGTCGAGCAAGTTCCCTGCTGTGCTCGATTGCGTCGCCGGTTGTCGGAAATTCCAGCCCCTTTCTGTCTCGGATTGGTCTGCCGTCCTTCATCTCAAAGTAGAAAGTTCGCATCACGCCTCTTGCGGCCGCTGATCCCTGAGGAAAATAGGGGGCAAAACCGAGAATCCGCGCAGACCCATACCGTCGCGGTTCCGTCCGATCGCCAAAATCACGGAGCGGGGGAAGCAGGCCGAGGCTGATCAAAATTGCGGCAGATCATCCGAATGACCGATCCGAGACGGGTGTCATACAAGGCATATGAACGCCACGCCGCTCAAATCCTGCCAAATGGCAGGTTGTGAACGATCATTGGATGATGAAGCGCTCAGTTTGGCTTGCTGCGGGAGTTGTTCCTTGGCATACTTTCAACCTCGTCGGGTTCGGCCCTGTCAATCTCCAGGCGTGCCATCCGTAGTATCAATGTCGCCGTCGTCAGGCCGAGCCGTTCAGCCTCAATCGCTGCCGTATCGACCTTCCTGGCTAGGCCTTCACGTTTGCTGAGAAATGCCATTTCCGTTCCCTACCAAAGGTGCGAGATGAAGAATCCCACACTCATCGCGGAGCTGCACAAGAAGCTCGGAGCTCCATCGAGCGAAGCCGTCGAAAGTCTCCGGCTCCTGAAAGCCTTCCTCAGGTTGGCACCCAGGGAACGCTTCGAAGTGATCGAATTGGTCGAGCGCCTCGCAACCGAAGGCTCGTCTGGCCCCGACCATCCATTGTCCTGACGGCCTCGTTCAGCTGCCGTTCACAAAGGTCGCAGGGGGGCGTGTCGCGATCGCGTAGATGGCTCCTCCGTCGAGAGCTTCCGACTGGTGAAGCGTCCCCGCCGGCAACATGATGGTGTCTCCCGCCCCGCAGATGCGCTCGCCGCCATCCCACATGAAGTTCAGCCGGCCACTGATGATGAGAAGGATCTCATCGACGGCATGGGTGTGAAAGTGATGCACCTTGCCCGCGGCATCGCGCTGCAACTCGACGCAGCCTTGTTCTGGAAGCAGGTCAAGGATGAGAGGGTCGATCGAAAATTCGGTCTTCGTTCCAGTGATGATCCGGGTCATGCGGCTTCCTCCTTGCCGTCGATTTGCGAGGTCTTAGTCTGGGCGAGCCTGGAGAACGGGCATCCCATGGCCTGTTGGTTTTCGTCGTGCAAGAAATATTGCTGGTGCTCGCGCCCGTCGTGGTTGCCGTACCGCCCGAGAAGCGGTGAGGGGCTGGTGCTGTCGTAGGGGATGAGACGCTTGCGCACCTCGGAGAAAGCTGCCGCCGCTGTCTTGTCGGTGCTGAGGATCTTCTCGAACACCCAGCGGGGCTGGAACGTCAGCATGAAAGTGCTCGAGCGACGGCTCTGCCGCATCACATGCGCGGGCGTGCTGCACACCACGAAGATCGGTTCGCCCGCGAACGAGAACTCCCACATCGGATGGTCGGTCTGCTCCGGGATGTTCTCGGGCCAAGGGCTGTTGTCGAGCCGCGCCAGTTGATCGAGCAGCAGCCAGAACTTCCTGTGGTAGGCCTCAATCGTCTGCACCGGCCCTGGACGTGAAAAAACCACGAGCGACGTATTCGGTCCGTATGTCCGGCTCTCCGCGACGAATTGGGCGAGCTGGCTGCCTAGAACTTCGGGGTCGAGAGGATCAAGAAACAGATAGCGCAGCTGATCCTGACGATAGCCCGCGACTCCAAACACACAGGGAAATGGCCGCGCCTCACTGCTCATTTGCGCTTCGAACTCGGAGAACATCACGCTTTGCCAAGTACTGATCGCGAAACTCGAACTCACTTCATTTTTGTTGATATATAAACGCGACATACGATCCCCTTTGTTCTCAGCGCCATCCTCAGACTGTTAATTTGCGCCTCATCAGCATCGGTCCGACAATTCCCGGCAAAGACATCAGAAGAAGAACGCAAATGAGGGCCTCATAGCCGCCGTCGCTGATGGAGGCCGGATCTGGCTTTCCAGTATTTGAGGCAAATTGGCTGCAGGCGATCATGGCGAATCCGATGACGGGCTGCGACACGCCGGCGAATATTCCGGCGGTGGTCGTGTTCACCGATGCGCCGACACCGATCAGCTCGGAGGTGTAGAGGCGCTTGGTGCATTTGAGCACAAGCGGGACGGTGCCGCCCGCCACCAGTCCTAGTATGGTGAAGACAATTGCCACGTAGAGAAAGCCGAGCGCGTGTGCGATAGGCGGCAGCAACATTGCGATCAGCACCATCCGTAGCAGGCAGATCCGAATGAGCGCGGTGTCGAGCGAAGCTGCAGCGCGGTCGGCCATGCGGCCGAGCAAGATCGAGCCGGCGGCGTTGCCGACCATGAAGGCGAAGAGGGGGGCGCCAGCCGCCGAGGGCGATATGTTGAAGATATGGGCGACCATCGGGATGCCCCATACGCCCGACAGCGTCGTCACGACGGCAAAATGGGAGGCGAAGCTCATGGCGCAGCCCCAGTTCGCGACCTGCCCGAGCGCCTGTCTGCTCGCGAGAAGAACGCTCCCCACAGTCTTGGTGTTTTGCGACGCCGCAGCGGGCTTGATCGCGGCCGACGCGAAGGCGAGGTTCGCGATCCCGACACAGGCAATGAAGATGAAGCAGGCGCGCCAGCCGAAGCCGCTGACGGCCGCGGCGAGCGGCGTCGTCGCCACGACGCCGCCGAGATAGCCCGACACCTGCGAGATGCCGGACATGAAGCCGAAGCGCTCGTCCGAGAAATTCTGTGCCACCAGCTTCAAAAGCGCGGTGAAAATCAGCGCGTCGCCGCACGCCACGATCAGGCGCGCGACAAAGACATCAAACAGGCTGGGCGCCAGCGCAAAGGCTGCGCTGCCGAGCGAGGACGCGACCATGCTGGACAGCACGACGCGTTTGACGCCGTAACGATCGACCAGCACGCCGGCCGGAATCTGCATCAGGGTGTAGCCCCAGAAATAACTGGAGGCGAGCATTGCGACGCCGGCGGCATCGGTGCTGAAATCGTGCATGAAACTCAGGCTGACGGATTGCGGCGACACGCGCTGCAGGAAAGCGATCGCATAAGCGATCGCGACCGTCCCCCAAGCGAGATAGGCGCGGTCGCCGAGGCGCGCGGGCGAGGCCGCAATGGCTTGTTGTCCTGTTGCCGACATCACAGCCTCGCGTAGCCGACCGAGAACAGCGCGTCGGCCGAATTGGGAATGATGCGTGACATCGCCTCGTCCACGAGCGACGCTGTCCCGCGATAGGTCTGCCGGTGATGCTTGATGTGGCCATAGGCGCCCCGCATGATCATGCTCGGCACTTCGAGCGATTTGCCGGGATAGAGCGACGAGCACATTTCCACGCACGCCGCCTGCAACGCGGGATCCTCGACCTCGCTCAGAAGGCCGGGCGTGACCGTTTCGCAGATCTTCGCGTTGGCAGCCCACACAATCGGATTGCGGGTTCGCCAGCCGTAGAAGATCCCGGCGTTGCCTTGGTCGGCGGCTCTGGCGCGCTTCAGGATCTCCGAGGTGAAGAAACCGTACAGGCCCCGGCCCTGGTGCGCAGGGACCACTTCAGTGCCGCTCCGGTAGATCGAAAGACGATCTGCTATCCTGAGTAAGCGGTAGGCCGAGAAGGCCACGAGGCCCGATCGGTCATAAACGAGGATGAGGCTGTATTTGCTGTCGAACGGGGAGGACGAGGCGGTCCAGTGCGGTTCGGCCGCCTTCCAGTTGATCGCGATGATGCCGTTCATCGCATCCATCACGTCCGGCTGATCGGCTTCGCGGACAACGGAGGCGTCGGGAAAGCTGAAGACCACATAGTCGGCCCAGGGCGACGGGATGGCTTGGTACTGGCCACCGAGATTTCGCGGCATGGTAGGCTCCGGCTGTCCGAGACCTGACCTATACAGGCGCGCCTCAAATGGCTTAAAGGACAATATGCCCTCGAAATCTGCCAAATCCCGGCGGCCAGAGCTGCGTGAAAAGCTGCCCGATCGGCGGATCGCGATCGTCGCTTTTCCCGGCGTCACGCTGCTCGATATCTCGGGCCCCGCGCAGGTCTTTGCCGAATTGCAGGAGATCGAGCTGTCGGCCGCAGGCTATGCGCTATCCTATCTCTCGACGTCGGGCGGGTTGGTGACCACCGACGTCGGCATGATGGTCGACACCGCACCGATCGCGAGCATCAAGCCGCAACAGGTTGATACGCTTGTCATCCCTGGCGGTCCCGGCATCTGGGCTTTGCGCCAGGACGACGTCCTGATGAGTTGGATCATGCAGGTGGTGCCCAAGGCACGGCGGATCGCCTCGGTCTGTCTTGGTGCGTTCGTGCTGGCGTGGACAGGCTCGCTGGATGGCAAGCGCGCGGCGACGCACTGGCGCTATTGTCCGAGGTTGCAGGATAGTTTTCCGAACATTCGCGTCGAGCCGAACGCGATTTTCGTCCAGGACGGGCGAGTCTGGTCGTCAGCCGGCGTCAGCGCCGGCATCGACCTCGCGCTCGCGATGATCGAGGAGGATTTCGGTCATACGATCGCACTGGACATCGCGCGGCGCCTGGTGGTGTTTCTGAAGCGTCCCGGCGGCCAAAGCCAGTTTTCGACCGTGCTCGCCGCGCAGGCTTCCGACGTCGAGGGGCGCTTCAGCGCGCTGCACGCCTGGATCATCGAAAACATCGCGAGTGATCTGAAGGTCGAGGCGCTGGCTGAGCGGGCAGGCATGACGCCGCGGACGTTTGCGCGCACCTATGTGAGCCGCACCGGCATGACGCCGGCCAACGGCGTGGAAGCACTACGCGTGGAGACGGCCCGGCTGTTGCTCGAGAGCCGGCAAATCGGCGGCGTCGTGGAGGTGGCGAAAAGGGCGGGCTTCGGCGACGACGAGCGCATGCGGCGTGCTTTCCTGCGGCACCTCGGCGTGACGCCTTCGGAATATCGAAGGCGTTTCTCTGGCTAATGGATCGCTCTTTTTAATCGGTGATCAGCACAGCTGGTGCCGGTTCGATCGTCGCAGTGTCTCGGACGGAAGCTCGCCGAACGCCAGGCGAAAATCGCGCGCGAAGTGCCCCGGATTCTGGAAGCCGCATTTCAACGCGACCTGTGTCACGGATGTCTGCCCTTCGGACTGCTCCAGCATCTCCCTTGCGCGATCGAGCCTGATCCGTTTGGCGAACTCTGCCGGAGAATAGCCGCGCTCCTTCTTGAACTGGCGGAAAAGGCTGCGGGCGCTGATCTTGGCGACGGCCGACATGGCTTCGATGTCGATCGGCTTGTCCCAGTTCGCTTCGATATATTCCTCGACGATCTTGACGGTGGAGGCGTTACCCGGAGGAAGCTCGCGAAACAGGAAATGCGTATAATTATGCCGGTGAAACATCAGGAATTTCATGATGGCGATGCGCGTCATCTCCGCTCTTGCCAGATCGGAATAGCTATCGCCGCGCGTGTTGAAGTCGGACGCGAACTGAAAAAACATGCGCCGCACACGCTTCATCGCGGGGTCCTGGTCGGCAGCGTCGTCAAATCTGAGGTCTTCGTCGATCTGGCGCCCGAGCAACACGCTGAGATAGCGTTGCAACGCGCTCTGCTCGATGCGCAGGACAAGGTGGCGGTAGCCCGACTTGAAATCGAACCGAAAGGGAACGCCCGCCGGCAGGATGCCGGTCGACGATCCAGGCGCAACTTCGCCGGCCATGGTGCTACCTGAATACCGCATTCGTCCATCGATGTTGAAGATTTGCCTTATGAACGGCACTTCGCCGAAGCCGATCGACACCTCGCTGGCGAAGGCACAATAGTAAAGTTTGAGGTCGCCCACCTGCAGGAAATTGGCTGTGGTTTCGAACCTTGTTTCCTTCCTTGGCGCCTCGAAGCTCGTCGCGCCGAACACATCCAGCACGCGCGCTCGTGCGTGTTCGGGATCGCTGGTGTGGATGGCAGGGTAGTTGCTGAGGAGTGTACCTCTGGACGGCATCGTGTCCCGATATCTGCGGGTTAATTGAGATATGATGCATCGATTCCCGCACATTACGATGCAAAATCAAACCAATCCAAAATTGTGACGGGCCGACGGCGCGATGCAGCATCGTACCGCCCGCAGAGGTCATCTTCGTTTCATCGGGATCGCCAATCTGGTGCATGCGATGAAACACTCCGACGCCGAGACGCGTCCCGCCTATTGTGCATCGATGCTGCTTCCGGCGGGAAAGTCTTTCCGGGCGGGCGGGCATCGGACCCGCGTCATCTGATTTTCCCGCGCTGCCTCCGTCCGGGATATCGGGCCATGTGCAAGTGCGTAGAGCTCCACAAAGACGTCGCTCGGGAAATGTGATAACTGACATCACGTACTGGAGGTAGTCGTCATGATTGAACCAAAACTGGAAGTGCCGGCCGAACTGCGCGATCTGGCCGAAAAAACCATCGAGCAGGCTGAAAGAGCATTCACCATGTTCTTCGACGCCGCGAGCAAGTCGATGACCTCGGTGCCCGGCGGGGAGAACGAGATCTCCAAGCAGGCCCTGTCATTCACCGAACAGAACATGAGGGCCGCGTTCGAGCACGCGCGCAAGCTGGTTCATGCGACGGACCTTCAGGAGGCCATGCGCATTCAATCGGAGTTCTTGCGCAGCCAATTTACCAGCGCAGGCGAGCACATGCGGCACATCACGGGTGAGGTGATGTCGGCCACCAAGGATGCGATGAAAGGTAAGTCCGGCGGCTAGGTCAGATGGACAAAAGAAGGAAGCGAGATCGCTGCCCATAAATAAGTCTTGCGCAAGACGGCGCAGCGCCGTTCAATCGTATTGCAGGTCCATGATGGGCCACCGGGTGTCCGCACTCGCCGTCCGTCATCCTTTCTGCTGATCCCTGTCGGGTAAACCGGCAGGGATTTGCATATGTGGCGGTAGGCTGAAGGACTTCGGTTACCTGCATAGCGAACTGATGCAGGCTTGCGATGTCTGACGCTTCGGTGCGGCTCAAGGGAAAGCTCGGCATTTTCGGGTGCGGATCGAGCAGGAAGTAAGCGACCTTCTCATGCGAAAAATCAGTCTTCCCGATCATCGTGAAGGAAGGGACGTCGCATGGTCAGCACGGCTAGCGCGCCGAAGCGGCGCTTTGATCTGTCGCAAGCGGCAGGCGGGCGCGTCAGTAGTCGCCGGGATTGGCGATCATCGGCGCTTCGGTGTTGGCGGGCGTGAGATCGCTGGACGCACTGCTTTTCAAGAACTGATCGAGCGTCGCCTGGATCTTCTCCTTCACGGAGTCCGGACCGCGGTCGCTCAGGTCGGTGTGCAGTGCGCCGGTATTTACGATATCGATTCCATTCGATTTGGCGTTGTCCGGAGATGGCAGAACACCAGGATCGGTCTTGAAATGCGGGTCCTTGGAGCGGAACGACAGGATTTTCATCCGGTCGCTCAGCACGAACGGCACACGCAGATTGTCCAGCGTGATGACCTTCGACACAAGTTCGGGATGTTGCTTGGCGACATACATCGAAACATCGCCGCCGTTGGAATGGCCGACCAGGGTCAGGTGATCGTAGTCGGCATTTGGCTGCTGCTTTTGCAGTTCGCCGAGAACGAAGAGGATGTTTGCCTCGCAGCGAAGGTAGACCCCGCGTCGGCCGACATAGGGCATGCCGACCTTGGTCATCAGCGGCGGATCGCTTGGCAGATCCTGCTGAATGCTGGCGACGAGATAGCCGCGCGCCGCAAGGACATTCGCCAGGAAGGAATATTCGGTGTTCTTGACGGTATTGCCATTGCTGATGACGGCAACCGGAAGCTTCCATAGGCCGCTGTCCGCCTTCATTTCGTAATCGCGACGCACGGCCACGTCGACAGCGACCGGTCGTTGCCGAGCCGCATCGAACAGGGTCAGGGTTTGGTGCCGAATGGCCCATTTGCTGATGGCAAAGTATTCGCCCCCCGCGAGCACGCAGAGGCACGCCAATATTGCGATTGCCCTCTTCATCGTCTCCGACCCCGATCAATCTTGATCAAGATATAGTGTGGTAAACCGCAGGACGCCCTTCGGATCCGCCACGGCATGAAATTAAATCTAGGCAAGCTAATAAGGCAAGCGATTGGCGGATGAACCGATCAATCGTGCTGTTCGGTGGAGGGCTTGGCCGCACGGAGAGCGGCGTCGATCTTGGATTTGACGCGGCGCACAGCCAGAGGCGCCAGGCGCGTCTGCGTCTTGCCGGTTTTTACCATGTCGCCGATCTGGAACCGCCATTCCCAAATGTCCGGTTCGGCCGTCGGCATGACCGTGTATTCCACACCCTTGTAGACCACGGGATGTCCTTGTTTCCAAGGGGAGGGAGACAAGCTTCTTTTCGGGAGCTCTTGCAATCCGGGCGATTACGGGAACAACGCCGGCCGCCAAAGGTGGACGCGGCTGTAATCGGGTCGGCGGTGTCAGTACCCGACGACGATAAGATGTGGCGAAACCGGCGCGCGCCCACAGCTATTGGGAGGGAACTTTTCGTCAGCGCCGACGTGCGACCGCGATTCCGAAAAGGAACGCCACGAACAGACTCGCGAGCGGTGCCTCGCGCGCGATCGCGGCGATGGTCGAGAGCGGCTGACCGGGACGCCGCGCATCGTCGATCACGTCTGTCAAGCGGTCGACAGCGGCACGCAACGCGCCGGTAACCTCGCCGGCCGTTCGAGACACGTCGGTCGCGGTATCGAGCGCTCGCGCCGCCATTCCGGGTTGGGAGGTCGGTTCTGGCTTCTCGATGCTCACGTTTCGTATCCCTCACACACTTGACAAATTCCGGCGCGTCCACCGCAAAAGGAGCGTGAGGCTGCCACCTTTGGCTATCCGCGCGTGCGCTGTACTGAACAGCGGGTTCGGAAACCTTTGGCTATCCGCGACAGGCGCCGTGGTGAACGGCGGGCAACGGCCTCAAGGCAAGAATGCCGGCGGACAAACTTTGTTCCGCCAGCGCGAAAAGGTTTCGGGACTGGCAAACAGGGCATAAGAGTCTCTGGTACCGTGAATAGTGAAGCCATTCAGTCAATGGGAGCGGCATGGTCGACGCGGAGAAGCACGTAAGACGCATTGCGCTATTGGGCGCTCCGATCGATATGGGCGCGTCACAGCGTGGCACGCTGATGGGACCCGCGGCCCTTCGCACCGCGGGTCTTCCGACGCTGCTTGATATGCTCGGTTTCGAGGTGACGGATTACGGCGACCTCTCGGTTCGCGGTATGGCGGACCTCACCGATCCGCCTCCGGAAAAGGCCAATCACTATCGGGAAATCCAGCGCTGGACCCGGGTGCTGTCGCGGCGCGGTTACGAGATCGCACGAAACGGCGCGATCCCGATCTTTCTGGGCGGGGATCATTCGCTATCGATGGGATCGGTGAATGCAATGGCGCGGCATTGGGGCGAAACCGGCCGGGAGCTGTTCGTTTTGTGGCTCGATGCGCATGCGGACTACAACACGCCGGCGACGACGCTGACGGCCAATATGCACGGAATGGCCGCCTCGTTCCTGTGTGGGGAAGGCGGCCTGGACGGTCTGTTGGGTGACGAGCCGCGCACCTCGATCGAACCGGATCGGCTTGAATTGTTTGGCACCCGCTCGATCGACCGGCTGGAAAGGGACCTGATGCGCGATCGTCGCGTCAGTGTGGCGGACATGCGCGAGATCGATGAGTTCGGCGTCGGCGTGCTGATCCGGCGCGTCATCGACAAGGTGAGGGCGCGTAACGGCGTATTGCATGTCAGCTTCGATGTCGATTTCCTTGATCCGGACCTCGCGCCCGGCGTCGGCACCACGGTGCCGGGCGGCGCCACCTATAGAGAGGCGCATCTGGTGATGGAGATGCTTCACGACTCCGGGCTCGTGCGATCGGTCGATATTGTGGAGCTCAATCCGTTCCTCGACGAGCGCGGCCGGACCGCACGCACGGCGGTGGAACTTATCGGCAGCCTGTTTGGCCAGAATATCATCGATCGGCCAACGCCGAGCAACGCGATCGTGCCGCCCGATTAGCGGCTCGACGCGGGCCGAATCCGGTGATCGGCGAAATAGCGCGCCAGCACATCCGCCGTGCCGCCGCTCGCGGCGAGAGCCACATAGGTGTCCGGCCTGAGCAGATAGACTGCCATCACGGGCGATACCCGCTGATTGATATTCATTTCGCCAGCCAAAGACCCGCAGCGGGAGACCTTGGTCGGCGCACCATGCCGACAGTTCGGGGCTGGCCCGGCCATAGATGTGGACCTGCCAATTCATGTTCGATAGCGGCTCGTAATTGTCCACGCCGTTGATCGCGACCCAGGGAAGGCGGTCGCCACCGTGCACGTAGCCGGCGGCACCGCGGCTCAAGGGGCCGTTGCGATAGTTGAGCATGGTCTGGGAGACCGTGCGGAACATGAATTCACGCACACGTTCGAAGCTCACGGCCAATGGAAACAGCACCGGGGCGACGCGCGTGCGCATGATGTCGGCGAATCGCCCGTCGGCAGTTGCGAAGCTGAAAACGCGATCGGTCGTCGAAACCAACCTCCTCGCAAATCCGATCCGTTCGGACTTATAGCTGTCCAGCAGCATGTCGTCAGCGCGGCCCGCGATGACCGCCGAAAGTTTCCAGGCGAGATTGATGGCGTCGCCGATGCCGGTGTTCATGCCTTGGCCGCCAGCCGGACTATGAATGTGTGCGGCATCTCCGACGAGAAATGCCCGTCCTTTTCGAAAACGCTGCGTGACGCGGTGATGGACGTGATAGGTGGAGAACCAGTTGACGTGTTCGACCTTGACTTTGAGGGAATCGATCGCGCGATTACTGATATCCTCGAACTTCAACGACTTCGGGACGGTCCGCGCGCTCGTCGCGCACCGTTCCGATCAGACGCGCACGTCCCGTGCCGGCCAGCGGAAATACACCGAGGAAATCGGCCTCATCCAGATCGATGTGGAGTTCGCCATTCACCGCGGGGCCGGCGGCCACGACGTCGGCGACATAGAATATTTGCCGATAGGTCCCGCCGGGAAAACCGGTTCCGATGATCTCGCGCACGATCGAGCGCGCGCCATCGCAGCCTGCAAGAAAATCTGCCTCGCAATCCCGCTCAGAGCCGTCGCTGCCACGCAACCGTGCCAAGACACCATCTTTGCGTTCAACAAAGCCGATGAATTCGGTGCCGCGCTCGACGCTGACGCCGAGCCTCTCCAGTCGTTCGATCAACAGCCGCTCGTGCTGGTCCTGCGGGAAGATATGCAGGAAAGGGTATGGCGTCATGCGCGAGCCGATATTTTCGAACGCGAGACGCGCCTCTCGTTCGCCCTTGACCCAGAGATTGACGGCGGGAACGCGATGTCCCTTACTGATCACGGCGTCGGTCAGGTCCAGCTGCCGGTAAAGCTCGAGCGTGCGCGCCTGGACCGCGAGCGCACGCGAGGTCGTTCCCGGCTCCATCGTCTTGTCGATGATGCGGACCTTGACGCCGAGCTTGGTCAGCCAGAGTGCAAGCACCAGGCCGGTCGGGCCCGCGCCGACGATCAAAACGTCGGTGGACATCGTCTTCTCCATCGGACGGCCGCTGACAAGCGGAGAAATGAGCTGTGAGCGATTGTGATCCTGATTTTCGGCGGATTCCAGTCCGGCAGGGCCAGCGGACGCAATTGCCGCCGGACAAAGCAGCCCGCAATCTGAACCCGGTGCGAAGAGGCGAGCCGCCGTACCTTACCTTCTATCGAGCGCAGGATATGATATCCTCAGTTCGTCTCAATGACGCCGCGGCAAAACGTGGTGCAGCGAACGGGAAACGCCATGCGAAATCGCCAGTTGTCGCGACGCGACGTCTTGAAAGGATCGGCCGCGCTCGCGGCCGGAACGTTGTTTGCCGAGCCGCTGAGAGCTGCAGCGCCGCCGCCCGCGGAGGTGACACCGGCGCTGATCGACGCCGCACGGAAGGAGGGCAAGATTTCCTACTATTCGGCGTTGGAATTGAATGTTGCCGAGCGGCTCGGCAAGGCATTTGAGGCCAAATATCCGGGCATTGCGGTTCGGGTCGAGCGCTCCGGAGCTGAACGCATCTATCAGCGCATCGCGCAGGAGCAGAGCAGCGGCATCAACGCGGTCGACGTCGCCAATTCGACTGACCCCGCGCACTATCTCGACTGGAAATCGAAGGACTGGCTCGCGCCGTATTTGCCGGACGACGTCGCGAAACACTTTCCCGCCGATCAGTTCGATCCTGATGGCCTCTATGCGACCTCGTGCGCGTGGATCGAGACCATCGGCTACAACACAAATCTGGTGAAAGCGGAGGACGCGCCAAAAAGCTATGCGGATCTGCTCGATCCGAAATGGCAGGGCAAGATCGTCAAGGCGCATCCAGGCTACAGCGGCGCGATCATGACTGCAACTTTCGTACTCTCGCGCGAGCTTGGTTGGAGCTTTTTCGAGAAGCTCGCGCAGCAGAAGGTGCTGCAGGTGCAATCGGCGGCCGACCCGCCGAAAAAGCTGCTGCTCGGCGAACGCGCCGTCATGGCCGACGGCAACGACTACAACCTTTTGCTTTCAAAGGAGCAGGGCAAGCCCGTCGAGGCCGTCTACGCGGCTGAAGGTTCGCCGCTCATCATCGTGCCCTCGGGTGTGTTCAAGAACGCGCCGAACCCGAATGCGTCGCGGCTGTTCCAGAGTTTTTTCTTCAGCATCGAGGGACAGCAATTGCTGGTCGACAATTTTGCGCATCGCTCATTTCACGCGCTGGTGAAGGAGAAGCCGGGTCACCAGCCACTATCCGCACTGAAACTGCTCAAGTCGGACCCCGCGGCCGTGTTAGAGCAGAGCGAGGAAATCAAGGCCCGCTATGCCAAGCTTTTCAAGGTGTGAAGGCTTGAACTTGTCGATTTCTGGCGACTTACTGATTGGGTGCCGCTTTCAACGGAGACTGCAGGATGACACGTCCTTCTGACGCCAAAGATCCGCTCCAGACTTCGCGCCGTCGTTTCCTGCGTGATGGAGCCGTGATCGGTGGGGCGGTCGTCGCTGGCGGACTTGCTACTAACGGAGCCATCGGCGCCGAGGCCGAGAATCTGCCGCCGAACGTTCCCGAATGGATGAAGACGCCGGGCGATGCCATGGGCAGCCAGCTCTACGGCACGCCGTCGCCATTCGAGAAGAATGTCGTCAAGAACATTCCAAAAAACCTCAAGCAATACCTCTCCGCTTCAGGGCGTACGCCGCTGCAGGACCTCGACGGTATCATCACGCCCAACGGGCTGTTCTACGAACGGCATCATGGCGGCGTGCCGACCATCGATCCAGCGCAGCATCGGCTGATGCTGCACGGCCTGGTCGAGCGGCCAATGATCTTCACGATGGAGGATTTGCGGCGCTTCCCGTCGGAATCGCGCATTCATTTTCTCGAATGCTCAGGCAATCCGACCTATACGAAACCTTTCGGCAAGACCGCATCCGACCTGGTTGGTCTCCTGAGCTGTGCCGAGTGGACTGGCGTCAGCCTGAAGCTCGTGCTGGAGGAGGCCGGGCTCAAACCGGGGGCGAAATGGATCGTGGCGGAAGGGGCAGATGCTGCGGCGCTGACGCGCAGTATTCCGATCGAGAAGTGTCTCGACGACGCCATGCTGGTCTACAGCCAGAACGGCGAGCGATTGCGACCGCAGCAGGGCTATCCCGTGCGGCTGCTGCTGCCGGGCTTCGAGGGCAATATGAACGTGAAATGGCTGCGCCGCCTGCACGTCACGGCTGAGCCAGTCTATTCGCGCGAGGAGACCTCGAAGTATACCGACCTGATGCCAGATGGCACGGCGCGCGAGTTCACGTTCTACATGGAGGCGAAGTCGATTATCACCCGTCCATCCGGTGGCCAGCGGCTAACCGAGAAGGGATTCCACGAGATCAGCGGCGTCGCCTGGAGCGGCCACGGCAAGATCAAGCGTGTCGACGTTTCAGTCGATGAAGGCAAGACCTGGCAGGAGGCAAAACTGCAGGAGCCCGTGCTGACACGGTCGCTGACTCGTTTCCGCCTGCCGTGGCATTGGGACGGTCAGCCGGCCGTCATCCAGAGCCGGGCGATCGACGAAACCGGTTATGTGCAACCGACCCTCGCTGAACTGCTCAGCGTTCGCGGCGAGAATTCCTTTTACCACAATAACGCGATCTGGCCCTGGCGCATCGCTTCTGACGGCGAGGTGACCAATGCCGCGGCTTGATATACGGATCATCGCCGCGACGTTTGCGGCCTTGACGGGGATGGCGACTGCGCAGGCACAAAGTCCTTATGGCATCGGACGTGTGGCCACGCCGGCGGAGATCGCCGGCTGGAATATCGATATCGGCCGCGACGGCAGCGGACTTCCTCCGGGAAGCGGCACGGTCAGCCAGGGCCGCGACGTCTTCGTGCAGCAATGCGCGGCCTGTCACGGCGAGAAGGGCGAGGGCGGTGTTGGCGACAAGCTGGCCGGCGGGCAAGGCACGATCGCGACGCCGAAGCCGGTGCGCACCGTCGGCAGTTTCTGGCCGTACGCGCCGACACTGTTCGACTACATCCGTCGCGCCATGCCCCAGAATGCGCCGCAGTCGCTCAGCAACGAAGATGTCTATGCGGTGTCCGCCTATGTCCTCAATTTGAACGGCCTGCTGCCCGACAACGCCACGCTCGACGCCAAGTCACTCGCGGCGATCAAGATGCCAAACCGCGACATGTTCGTTGGTGACCCCAGGCCCGATGTCAAGAACCCGGCCTGCATGAACGGGTGTTGAGCGTACCGGACTCCTCCGCCGCGGCATCGCCAAACGAGCCGCCTGGCCGGAAGTCGCGCCTGCAAGATTTGCGAGCGCAGTCCGGCGCGTGACGAGCGGTCGACTACGAGGTCTTCCGCCCATAGTTCAAAAGCCCGCCGGTCGACTTCGGTGGGTGCGCGCGAAGGCCTTCTTCGTTTGGCTCGGTGCCCCAGCCGGGCCGGTCGGGAATGATCAGATAGCCGTCCTGGATGTCTGGGAGGTGAGTGAAGAGTTCGTGATCCCAGGCGAGGCGGTCGATGTCGATCTCCATGATGCGCAGGTTTGGCACCGCCGCGCTGAAATGCGCATTCATCATCGAGCAGAGATGGCCGTAGAAATTATGCGGGGCGACGTTGACCTCGCAGGCTTCTGCTGCCGAAGCAATCTTCATCGACTGCCAGACGCCGTTCCATGGCGTATCGATGATCGCGACATCCATCGCCTGTTCGCGGAAATAGGGCAGGAATTCGCGCAAGCCCAACAGCGTCTCGCAGGACGAAATCGGATGCGGGCTCTGCCGCCTGATATAGCCGAGCGCCTCCGGGCTGAAACTGTCGATCTCGATCCAGAACATGTCGAGATCCTCGATCGCGCGCAGGATCTTCAGATAGCCCTCGGTCTTGGCGTTGAAGTTGAGGTCAAGCAGGATGTCGACGTCGGGGCCGGCGCCATCGCGGATGGCTTCGAGATGCATGCGAAGGTCGCGCAGCACCTTGCGATCGACATTGATCTCGGGAAGGAACGGGGACCCGAAGCCGGGCCGCCAGCCGGTCGGCTTGCCGTCGTCATAGGTGAAGATGTTGGTCTTGAGTGCTGTGAACTTCTTCTCGCGCACTTCGCGCCCGATCGCCTTCACGCCGTCGAGACTTTCGATGGGCGGCTTGTACCAGCTCGGGTGATTGATGCGCCAGGTTGCGCAATGTGACCAGTAGATGCGAACGCGGTCGCGCAGCTTGCCGCCGAGCAGCTCGTAGCAGGGGACGCCCAACAGCTTGGCTTTCGCGTCGAGCAGTGCGTTTTCGATCGCGCCGAGCGCTTGTGCTACCACGCCGCCGGCGGCGGGGCGGGTGGCAGAAAACAGTTCCGCATAGATGCGCTCGTGCTGGAACGCGTTCTGTCCCACCACGCGCGTTGCCAGCCGCTGGATCGCGGCGCCGACGCCCGGTGAGCCAAAGCCCTCGTCATATTCGCTCCAACCGACCACGCCGTCTTCGGTGGTCAGTTTGACAAAGTGATAGTTTCGCCAGCCCGCGTCGCAAGCGAGGATGTCGACGCTTGTCACCTTTGAGTTTTTGTTCATGCGCGTCCTCTGAGCGTTTGACTTGGTGCGTCGCACATAAATCCCGCACTGCAATCTGGGCGCGATCTCGATGTGATGCGCCTTACTCACTAACCAATATTGTGTATCCGGACAATTCTTCGGAGTTGTCGATGTGCGGTAAGCGCATGCCTGCAAACGGAATATGCCGCTGTCTGCTTGATCAGAATTAAGACAGTAGCAACGAGCGAGCCCTTCGCTATTTTCGCATCACCGCGAACAATCCGTCGAACCGGAACGAATAGCCCACGCCGACGATATAGGCCGGTGAGTTGTGGTTGAGGCCGAATGCGATGTGGAAGTCGACCTGTTGGGTTGGGCTGAGATGGTAGAGCCCACCCGAATTCCAAAGCTGGGTTGGAACTGAGCCATCGGGATAGTCGCCGACATATTCGGTGAACAGCTTGAATCTTTCGGTGAGGTTCTTTTCGAGGACGAAGGTCGTTTCGGTGGTGCGTTTGGAGATTGGATCCGAAGGGCGGAAGAACTCGGTCAGCATGCCGCTGATCCCCCACCCCTCGTGCAATTCCACGGCCCAGGGAAACTGGACATAAGGCTGGGCGCCGCGGCCGGCGATGTTGAGTGTGCCGGTTGGGAGCGCGACGCCAGATACGAACGACAGATCGAACTTTCCCGGTATCGGGCTGATTTGCCATTTGATACCCGGCGCGATATCCGTGAAGCCGGAATTCCCGGGTGCGCGGACGTTCCCGACATAACTCGGCAGATCGACCAGCAGTTCGAGGCAGGGGACTATGCCTAGCCGCGCGCGCGTATTGGTGCCATCGACGCTTCGTCCGCCGTCGCGTGCGCTAAGGTTCACGCCGTTCTCGACCTGCAGACTGCCGGCCGGAACGACGACCGCGGAATTGGTGACATCCGGCCGGTCGGTGTCGATGTCGTCTTTCGCGGTTGGACAGCTATCAGCCCAGGCCTGACCTACGCCAAGGATCACGGATGTCGCGATCAGGAAAGTCGGAAAGACCCTTATGCGGGATCGAGGCCGACGACGTCCGAATTGGTCGGTTGGGGAACGCCCGCATTTGGATTTCAACTGAGCTTGTCCTCCAAACATACTCAAAACACCGAGGCTCGAACGGCATTCCCGCCTGGCAGTGCGCTCTTATCTCCGATGATGATCAGGGAAGGTGCTGGTTTATTCCATGACGCTGACAGCAACTGGAAAGGTAGCACCGACCCCCGGTTAGAGGCACACGCTCCGTGCGAGCGGTTGTTACGGCTTAGAGCGCGAGCGTGCATGAGCGATGGATAGCGAGACAGCCGGCGAGGTCACTCGCCGGCTGCAGTTTGCGCAAGGCCGTGGTTTGCGTAGGGGCGTCCGTTAGACGTCGTTTCGGCGCTATTCTGCCGCCTGCCACGAGGGCGGGCGCATGGTGGCGACGCCGTCAGCTTCGGCCGCGGAAATCGTCGTACGGACCATCAGCCGCGCCTCATGCGATGGCCATGGCCGCCCGCGATGCATGGTGGCGCGGTTGTCCCACATCACGACATCGCCCTTGCGCCATTCATGCAGATAGGTGGTCCCGGGTGCGGTTGCTGACGTCGTCAGATCATCGATGAGCTTCTTGCCCGCCGCGGCGTCCATGCCATCGACTGCGTAGGCATGGGAGGCGATGTAGAGCGCACCGCGGCCGTTGATCGGGTTGCGCCAAACCATGCGCCAGCATTGCGGCGGGAGCGCCGCACGCTCTTCGGGGGTGGCGAGCCCGTCGGCGACCTGGCCGCGCGAATGCGCATAGTCGTGCCAGGCGAAAGAGTTTTCGAGTAGGCTGCGCAAATCCGGGTCGAGTTTCTCGAAGGCGAGGCGGGTCGAGGCGAATTCCGTTTCGCCCCCATGCTCGGGGATGATCCGCGCCGACAGGATGGACGTCAGCGCGGGCGCGCGCTTGAACGAGGAATCCGTATGCCAGAGCTGATTGGCCTTCGCTCGCATCTGCATGCGGTGATCGGCCGGAACCACCGTGCCGTCCGGGCCGATGGTGCTCAGGATGACAAAATGTGATCCAGTGCCCTGCGAGCCGACCTTGGTCACTTCTGGGGGACCGAAGCGGCGCGAGAATGCAAGCTGGATGTCGTCGGTCACGTCCTGCCCGCGCAGCACGATGACCGAATGCTCTTCAAATGCCGCGCGGACTGCCGTGTAAGCGGCATCGTCGGATGCAACCTCGGAAAGCGTGACGCCGCGCAGCTCGGCGCCGAAACCAGGGCCTAATGGAATGACGTCCATCAACAGTTCCTCCCTTCTTTTTGTTGGCGGGGAGCTTATGGCAGGGGCGGCTGTCAGGCAATGATCGGAGCGGGCGAGAGCCGGTCGTTTCGCCGTCGCAATCGAGGGCGATAGTTTGTATGAAAAGTGAGGGATCCCCGGTGGGGGCGTCGGCTGGTCCGTCGAACAAGCTTGGATATTGTCGTGAGCGAAACCCAGCCATCGGTCAGTGATACGACGCGGCAATTGCCGCGGGGCAGGCTGCTGGCATTGGCGGCGCTCGGCATCGTGTTCGGCGATATCGGCACCAGCCCGCTCTATACCTTCAAGACCATTCTCGGCACCGCGGAGAAATCTCCCGATGCGGCGGCGGTGCTCGGCGCGCTTTCGCTGGTGCTGTGGACGCTCTTCATCATCACGACCGTCAAATATGTCCTGTTCGCGATGCGCGTCGACAATGACGGCGAGGGCGGCATTCTGGCGCTGATGGCACTGCTCGGCGTGAAGAAGCAGCATCGACCGACCATTATCGCGGTCGGCCTGTTCGGCGCGGCGTTGATCTATGGCGACGGCGCGATCACGCCCGGCGATTTCGGTGTTGTCGGCGCTCGAGGGGCTCAATATGGCGACGCCGGCGCTTGCAGCCCTATGTCGTTCCGGCGGCGGTCGCGATCCTGCTTGCGTTGTTTGCGATCCAGTCGCGGGGAACGGCGACGATCGGCCAATTGTTCGGGCCCGGTGATGCTGGTCTGGTTCGTGACCATCGCCGTGCTGGGAATGCTCGGTATCGTCAAACATCCTTCGGTGTTTGCTGCGCTCAATCCGGCTCTACGGTCTGTCCTATCTTGTTCTCCAACGGCGCCACCGGCTTCCTGGTGCTCGGCGCGGTGTTTCTCTGCGTCACCGGCGCCGAGGCGCTCTATGCCGACATGGGCCATTTCGGCGCAGGCCGATCAAGCTCGCCTGGTTCGCGGTCGTGTTTCCAAGCCTGATCCTGAATTATGCCGGACAGGCCGCGCTCGTGCTCGAAGGCGCGCCGACCGACGGCAATATCTTCTTCCGGCTCTGTCCGGGAATGCTGCTGCTGCCGCTGATCGTGCTGGCGACGGTCGCCACGATCATCGCCAGCCAGTCGATCATCACCGGCGCATTCTCGATGACGCGGCAGGCGATCCAGCTTGGCTGGTTGCCGCGACTGCAGATCAAGCAGACCTCGTCGGAAGGCTACGGCCAGATTTATGTCGGCGTCGTCAACTGGCTATTGATGATCGTGACGCTCGGACTGACCATCGGCTTCGGCAAGTCCGACAATCTGGCATCCGCCTACGGCATTGCGGTTTCGCTGACCATGCTGATGACGTCGGCGCTGCTCTTCATCGCCATGCGCGAGATCTGGGGCTGGAGCCTCTTGGCCGCGGGAGCGGTTGCTGCCTTCTTCCTGACGATCGACAGCGCCTTCTTCCTCGCCAACCTCACCAAGATCGCCGAGGGCGGATATGTGCCGCTGCTGCTGGCCATCGTCCGTCTACGGCGTGATGTGGATCTGGCATCGCGGTGCGGCGGCGGTTTCGATGCGCATGCACGAAGCGTTGATCTCCGGTCCCCGATTTCATGGCAAAGATCGCGGCCAAAAAAGCTGCCGCGGGTTCCCGGTACGGCGGTGTTCCTGACCCGCACCGAACGGGATACGCCGCCGGTCATGATCTGGCACGTCAAGCATAACCGTGCGCTGCACGAACATCTGTTCGTGCTGCGGGTCGAGATCCTGTCGGTGCCTTGGGTTGCAGCGGGCAACAGGATTTCGATCGAGGAAGTGCGTCCCTAACTTCTGGCGCGCCGAGGCGCGTTTCGGCTTCATGGAGCGTCCGCACATTCCGGAGCTGTTGACCACCAGCAAGTCGCTCGGCTGCACTGTCGACCTTGCCGACGTGACCTATTATGTCGGCCATGAAACCGTAGTGCGGCGCGAGGACGGTACCGGTCTGCCGGCCTGGCAGGAGCGGATCTTTGCGGTGATGGAGCGCAATGCCGTCCATGTCAGCGATTTCTTCAGCCTGCCAAGCGATCAGGTCGTCGAGATCGGACGGCAGGTCGCCATTTGAGCTTGTCTGGATGCCGGCCTTGCGGGCGTCGAAGGTTGCAAAATCGCGCTTAGCTGATATCGCTGCGGGCCGGCAGCGATCGAGCGAGCCCCGCAAATGAAACAAAAATCTACAATGGAAACGACCTGGAGCCACACGGCGCCATCACGGCGTGCCTTTATGACCATGACGGCGGCCACAGCGGCGCTTGGTTTTTCGCCCGAGCGCGCTTTTGCACAAGGCGCAAGGCGCAGGTCCCGGGCGCGTGATGAGCATGCTTAGCACCTATATGGGCGCCGCGAGAAGCCACGCGCTGCCGGATGAAGTCATCGAGCAGGCCAAAGTATCATCTGCTCGATACCCTGGCCGCGATGGTGTCGGGTTCGGAATTGCCGCCGGGGCAGGCCGCTCAGCGCTATGTCAGGGAGCACAGCGGCAGCGGGACAGTCACCGTCGTCGGGCTACGACGCTGACCGCTCCTCCGATCGACGCCGCGCTGGCGAATGGCGTGATGTCGCATGCCGACGAGACCGATGATTCTCATAACGAGTCCCGTTCGCATCCGGGTTGCGCGGTCGTGCCGGCGGCGCTCGCGACCGGCGAGGCCTACGGCATCGACGGCACGGTGCTGCTTCGCGTCCGTGACGCTCGGCTACGACATCGGGACGCGCGTGGTGATGGCGATGGGTGGTGCGGCTTTCAGCTATGAGAGCAGCCTTGCCACGCACAGCATCGCCGGGACCTTCGGCGCGGCGGCAGCTGCGGCCTGCGCCGCCGGGCTCGACACCCGCCAGATGCGCTGGGCACTCGACTATACCGCGCAGCAATCTTCGGGCATCACGGCCTGGCGACGCGACACCGATCATATCGAGAAAGCCTTCGTGTTCGCCGGCATGCCGGCGCGCAACGGCGTGACCGCCGCGCTGCTGGTCAAATCGGGCTGGAACGGCGTCGACGATATCTTCTCGGGCCCGGACAATTTCTTCGCCGCCTACGCGCCGAAGGCGCAGCCCGACCGTGCTGATCGACAAGACTCGGTGAGCGCTACGAGATCACCCAGACCGATATCAAGAAATGGACGGTCGGCTCGCCGATCCAGGGGCCGCTCGATGCCATCGAAGCGATTCGCGGCAAGAAATCGTTCGAGGCCGATCAGGTGAAAAAGGTGACGGTGCGGCTGGCGCCGTCCGTCGCAAACGTGGTCGACAACCGCGACATTCCGGATATCTGCCTGCAGCACATGGTCGCGGTGATGCTGATCGACAAGACGGTGTCGTTCCACGCCGCACATGACAAGCCGCGCATGCAGGACCCCGCCGTGCTGAAGCAGCGCGCCAAGGTCAATCTGGTACGCGACGATGAACTGGCCAAGCTCCTGCCGGTGCGCGAAGCCGTGGTCGAAATCGAACTGCAGGACGGCACAAAGCTTTCTGAGCGAGTCTCGGCCGTGCGCGGAACGCCGCGCAATCCGATGACACGGAACGAGGTGATCGACAAGGCGCGCGACCTGATCGCGCCGGTGCTCGGGCGCGATACGTCGACGCGGCTGATCGAGACCGTCTTCGATATCGAGAAAGTTACCGAGGTCCGTAGCCTGCGGCGGCTGCTTCAGCGCGGCTGATCTCGTCGACGCCTAAAGCGCGATGAGATCAGGTTGAATCATTATCGCGCTTGAGCTCCTTGGATTCGACCGCGTCTTTCTGTCAGCGCGAAGCCGGTATCCGCTTCGCTCGGATCGACGCTCAATAGTGCGGGATCGTACATCTGCGATTGGATGTATCCGATCAGGTCGTTCGGCGGCGGACCGTCGGCAAGGCCGCGCTGGTAGGCGACGTCGGCGACGGCCGCGCCGATCTGCGCCGAGACTTCCCGGATCCGCGGCAGTGCCGGATAGAGGCTGCCCTGCTTGAGGTCGTGCTTCGCTGACCGAATTGGCCAGCGTATGCGCAGCGGCCATGAACATCTCGTCCGTCACGAGCCGTGCAGCCGCTTGCGATCGCGCCCAGGCCGACGCCGGGAAAGATGTAGGAGTTGTTGCCCTGGCGCGGCACGAAGGTGCTTGCCGTTGAGCTTGACGGGATCGTAGGGGCTGCCGCAGGCGAACAGCGCGCGGCCCTCGGTGTGGACGATAGGCCTCCTCAGCCGAGCATTCCGACTTTGAGGTCGGATTGGACAGCGCAAACACGATCGGCTGCTCGTTGATCCGCGCCATGGTCTGCAGCACTTCAGGCGTAAAGGCGCCGCCGACCGCGGCGACGCCGATGATCGCGGTGGGCTTGAGTGTCTGGATCGCCGTCAGGAAATCGTCGATCGGGGCCTGCTCATGCGCGATAGCGAAGCTTGTGGCCGCTGAGGCCGGCCCGGTCTTTCACCACCAGGCCGCGGGAATCGACGAGCCAGTTGCGCCGAAGCGCTTCGGCCTCAGACAGTCCGTCGGCCATCATGGCCGATACGACGAGATCGGCGATGCCGGTTGCCGCTTCGCCCGCGCCGAGGAACAGAAGCGTTTGGTCTTTTAGCTTGCCGCCGGTCACGCGCAGTGCCGAGAACAGACCGGCAAGCGCCACCGCGGCTGTGCCCTGGATGTCGTCGTTGAAGACACAGGCGTCGTCGCGATATTTGTGCAGCAGGCGGAAGGCCGAGTGATTGGCGAAATCCTCGAACTGGATCAGTACGCCCGGGAAGGCCGCGCGGGCTGCGGTCATGAATTCATCGACGAACGCGTCATAGGCCGGACCGGTGATCGCGTCGCTGGCGAAGGCCGATATAGTAGGGGTCGTTGAGAAACTCCTCGTTGTTGGTGCCGACATCGAGCGTGACGGGCAGACAAAGCTCCGGGTGAATGCCGGCGCAGGCGGAATAGAGCGAGAGCTTTCCGACGGGAATGCCCATGCCGTTGGCGCCGAGATCGCCAAGGCCGAGAATGCGTCTCGCCGTCGGTCACGACGATGAGCTTGGTGCGATACGGCCAGTTCGAGAGGATTTCCGCGATGCGGCCGCGGTCGTTGGCCGAAATGAACAGGCCGCGCGGCCGCTGGAAGATCAGCCCGTAGCGCTGGCAGGCGAGGCCTACAGTCGGCGTGTAGATCAGCGGCTGGATTTCATCGATGTGGTCGCAGACGACGCGGAAGAAAAGCGCCTCGTTGCGGTCGTGCAGCGAGTTCAGCGCGACGTATTTTTCGAGATCGCTGGGCAGGCCGCGCAGATTGGTCAGCACGCGTTCGACCTGGGCCTGCATCGACAGCACCGTCGCGGGTAGGAAGCCGCGCAGTCCCAGTGCGTCGCGCTCCTGCTCGGTGAAGGCCGTACCCTTGTTGAGGAGCGGATCGCGCAACAGCGCGAGGCCGCGAAGTGAGGGTGTCTGCGGTGCAGGTGAATAAGGCGCCGAACGTGCGCTGATACGGTCTGGTTTGCTCACGACGTTTCCCCACTGAGTTTGTGGTTTTTCTCTGTGCTTCTGCCCATTGAAGGAATAGACGCAACGCGTCAATACTAACACGTAAAACTGATGCCGCAGCGCACCAATGGCACCGTGTCCGTGCAACCCCCTCTCGGGAGAATTGCCCTGGCAAAGAGCGAGATCGACGTCGTTCGCGCATTGTTGGGCTCGAAGCCGCGGCCGATCGGCTGGACGGAACGACGTCAACGCCTCGATGAGGTGGGCTCGATTTGGCCGGTATCCGATGACGTTATGCTGCAAGCCGTCCACTGCGACGGCGTCCCCGGCGAATGGTCGCTTGTCTCGGGGAGCGACGTCTCGCGGGTACTCCTGTTTTTTCATGGTGGCGGCTACTGCTCGGGATCGATCATGAGCCACCGTCGGATGGTGACCGGCAGGCCGTGCGCGCGGATGCGGACGCTGGCGATCGAATACCGGCTTGCACCAGAGCATCCATATCCTGCAGCGCACGAGGATGCGCTGACCGCCTGGCGCTTTCCTGCGCAGCACGGCATCGCAGCAGAGAATATCGTGGTCGGCGGCGACAGCGCCGGCGGGAATCTCACCATCACCCTCATAGTTCGGCTCCGCGAAGCTCCGCCGACGTTGATTCAGGTCGGATCAACGGAGACGGCTGCTCGCCGACGCCACACGCTTGGCTGCAGCGCTTGGCGAGGCGGATGTCGATGTTACCGTGGAAATCCGGCCGCATATGATCCAAGCGGGGCCGCTGTGGAATGCGAAACTCAGCGACCGCCGGCACGCATTGGTACGGGCAGGGGACTACATTGTCGCGCGTTTTGCGCTAAGTAATGGCGAACGAGCCGAACAAGGCTGCCACGGCCAGGCCCATCAGCGCGGTACCGATCCAGCCTAACACGACCAGCCACGATCTCGCCTTGAAGCGGCCCATCGCCTTCGAATTCGAGACGATCACCATCATCATCACCATGATGGGCACTGCAACAATGCCGTTGAGCACGGCACTCCATACAAGCATGTGAATGGCGTCGATGCCGGTGAAGCCCAGTCCGAAGCCGATCACCGTTGCGGTTGCGATGATGGTGTAGAATCCGACCGCCTCCGGCGCCTTCGCCTCGAGCGTTGCAGGCCATCCGAATGCTTCCGCGACCCCATAGGCGGCGGACCCGGCGAGCACCGGGATCGCCAGCAGGCCGGTGCCGATGATGCCCAGCGCGAAGAGCAGGAAAGTGAAGTTGCCGGCAAGCGGGCGCAGCGCCTCGGCGGCTTGCGTCGCCGAATCGATTTTGGTGACGCCATTGGCATGCAGGACCGAGGCTGTCGTCAGGATCACGAAGAAAGCGATCACGTTGGAGAACATCATCCCGATGGTGGTGTCGACCTTCATCCGGGTCAGCTCCGGATCGCCGCCTTTTTTGGTGAGCTCTCGCAACGGCCGGTCGATACGGCCCTGGTTCATTTCCTCGACTTCCTGTGAAGCCTGCCAGAAAAACAGATAGGGACTGATCGTGGTGCCCAACACAGCGACGACCATCAGGAGATAGTCGGTGTTGATCGTGGGACGCGGCCAGACAGCCTCGAGCATGGCCTTGCCCCACGGCACTTTCACGGTCAGCGCCGTTGCGACATAGGCGAACAGCGCGAAAGTCAGGAATTTGAGTATCGGGGCGTATCGGCGGTAGGGGACGAAGACCTGTAGCAAGGTTGATGTCGCCGCGAAAATCAGCGCATGTTCGTGGTTGAGCCCGCCGATGACCAGCGAAAGAGCCTCTCCCATCGCCGCGATATCGGCGGCGATGTTGAATGTATTGGCGGCGACCAGAAGAAAAACCAGCAACAGAACCGACCAGCGCGGCGCAATCTCCTTCAGGTTGGCGGCAAGGCCCTTGCCGGTCACCCTGCCGATATAGGCGCTCACCAGTTGAATCGCGATCATGAAGGGCGTGGTCAGAAACACCGTCCAGAGCAGGCCATAGCCGAATTGCGCCCCGGCCTGCGAATAGGTCGCGATGCCCGAGGGATCATCGTCTGCCGCGCCGGTGACCAGGCCCGGGCCGAGCGATTGGAGCAGGGTCCTGAAAGGGGTCTTGCGTGCGATGCGTTTGGATCCGGTCATCGGCAGCCTTGTGAGGGAGAGGAAGTCACAGAGGTTTGAAGCCCTGCGATCAAATCAGGGTAAGACAAAAAGTTCCACGCTCGGGAACGGATCGTGGCACCCGTCGTTTGTTGATTGCGCGTTGATTTGTTGACAATTCAAATCGTCTTGCATGCTCCTGCAAAAAGCCCGCGCGGACGCGGGCTTCTGACTGATACACGAGCGACTTGCGGTGGGCAGCCAAGCTATTACTTCGGCTGGAAATCCACCACGGCGTAGACGATCCCGAGCAGAATGCCAAATCCCATCTCGAAGCCGGGGCAGGCGTGGGTTGGATGGGGCGACTTGCTGCGATCGCCGCCGAACAGCGGGCAGACGTCATCTCCGCCGGCGCGGAGTTCTTCCTGCATGGCCTGAGTGATGCTCAAATAGATCTTGTCGCCAGTGCGGACCTGCACGGGGCTTTGGGTGCCCAGCGTGTGATCCTTCTTCGCCATCCGCCACAGCCAATCCGGCGTCGGCTGCATCTGCATGGTCTGTCGCATGGAGGGTTCGACGATCTCGTGCGCCTTGGCAAACTCGTCCGTCTCCTTGCTCGCATTGAGCCTGGCCTGCAACGCAAGCAGCGTCGCGGTCCGCTGCCAGGCCTTCACGATGGTGACCAGATTGCCATTGATGGTCGGCAGCGCGCCCATCATGACGCCGACGATGGTCCTGGCCAGCAGGTCGTTGTCCTTCGGATCCGGAAACTCCTCGAAGAAGGCGCGGGCGAGGGCCGCAGTCGGGACCTGTCCCGCGGCGCGCTTCTCGCCGACATATTTGTTGACGGACTCGCGCAGGATCTGGCCGGTTCGCTGACCTATAAAGGTGAGCAGGAAGTCCGGATCAGGATGAACGATGTAACCGGACGGCGGCGTGTAGTCGCCGGGGCAAACGCCGGGCGAGAGCAAATTGGATATCCGGAAGCCGCCCGGCTTCACGTGGACTCCATCGGGAATATCGAACCAATGGGCGCAGAGCTTGGCGAAAACGACGTCCGAGACCGCCTGAATATCGACGACACCATCGAGCGACGGCACGGTCGTCAATGCTGCGCGCGTCTCCTTGACGGCAAGCTCGAACGCCTCCTTTCGGGTAACGCGGCCGATCGCTGCATTGGCAGGTGTCGATTGCCGCTCGTATTCCGGCCCCCAATCCATTCCAAGATAGATGACGCCGATGCTCTGCTCCATGCGCGGCTGGTAGCCTTCGATGGTATAGTTTCCGTCCGCGTTCAGCAGAACCTGCAAGACCAGCTCCTTACTGGTCACCACGATGCCGTCGGGCGTGCGCGCCACGCCGCCCTCGGGATTGATCTTCATTGCGGCCGCGGCCTGCACATGCTTGTCGACGAGATGATCGAGCACGAGGCCCCAGACGGTGCCGGCGTCGCGGGCGACCTTTCGTTCCGACACATTTAGAGAATTGCTAAGGCCGGGTTGATCGCGATCTGCTGACATCGTTTTCTCCTGCAAGCCTGGTGCGCGATGAAGCTCACGCGCTATGACATCTGTCCAATCAGCTGGGGCCGTAGCCACGTGTGAGTAACTCGTGAAGCGACGGCGAATCGTTTTCAGAATTGTTCTTGTATTTTCAGCAGAAGCAGAGCCAAAACAAATGACTTTCGATTGTGCAATTTAAGATTGATTTCTGCAACGTCTATCGCAGCCAAGACAGGCTGTCCGCTTCGGTTGGCCTAGACTTGACCGTCAAGCAAGCTACGGGCGTTACGGACATCCGGCGCGGTCTCGCCGCCCTCGATCTCCGAAAGGATAGGCTGTAGCATCGCGAAGATGTCACAGTCCGGACAGGTCTCGCGCCGAAGGCGGGCAAGGTCGGTCATCGCTCGCAATTCGAGCAGGCGCGCCTGCTGGCTTCTTGCAATGTCGATCGCTCTCGTGAAGCAGGCTTCGGCACGCTGGAAATCCGGAGTCGGCCGCTTCAATGCCAGCTGTCCGCTCAGGCGATGCAGATCTGCAAGCCAGTAGCGTTCGCCCGATCGTTCCACGAAGGCGAAGCCGTCCTCCAGATCGGATTCCGCCCGGTCCCAATCTCCCACCTTCAGGCAAACCTCGGCGAGGTTGCACATATTGAGCGAACTTCCGACAATGTCGCCTGAAGAGCGCACTGCCTGCAGCGCGGCGCGTTGGGCGGCCATGTTGTGCGCGGTAGGTACGCGCATGGCACGTGCATAGGCGTGATGGAAATTCGCCAGGAGGCGGATCTGCTCGACTTTCTTCTCGGCGCAATAGGCTGCCAATTCGGCACTGTCGCGTTCGAGATTGTCAATATCTCCCAGCACCAGCTCGGGCCAGGTCTTTGCGCAGAACGTCGCCGACGCGATCGTAGCGGCATGACTGTGATTCGGGAGCTCTCTCATGACCTGTGCGCTCATTTGTGCGGCGCTGTCGAGCAAGCCGAGCGATAATCGCACGAGACCTTCGAAGCTGAGGATCGCAAGGCTCGGGTCCCAGCCAAACCGGAAGCTGAGCGTGTGGTGATGATGCGGATCACGATATCTGCGCCCGTTCTGCAAGCTACTGAGCGCCTCGCCGTTCTGGCCAGCAAAATACTGGTTGGTGCCCAGCATACGATAGGCGATGAGCCGGTGGGCCGGATCGTTCTGCCGCTCTGAGACCTCGATGATCTGATGCGCAAGTTTGAAGGCCGGCTCGATTCTCGCCATGAGCGTTGTTGCCGAGCAAAGCCCGAACAGAATTGAAACGCGTTGCAGATCCGTGCCGGCGCCGCGATCGAGCACTCGCTTTGCCTCGGTCATTGCCGCAAATGTTTCCGGAGCCGAGATGCTCTTCATTGGCACCAGCGCGTTGCTGCGCGCGACGAGGAGCCCAAGTTCGAGAGAATCGCGTTCCGACGTTGGTTCGATGCCCGGGATCAGTGCAAGGCCGGCGCTGGCTTGACGTTCGGCTTCGGCCGGGGCCGATTGCGACAACGCGAGTTCGGCCGCAGCAAGCCAGCTACGCGCCGCCTGTTCGGCAAGTCCTGCCTCGGAATAGTGATGTGCAACCGTCGCGGGAGAGTATTCATCCTCGCTGACACGCTGGTGCAGAGCTTGTGCGATGTCGGCGTGGATGCGCTGACGCCGGCCGCGCAGGAGTGATGCATGGGCCGCCTCCTGGACCAGCGCATGCTTGAAGACATAGCTCGCCTTGGGCGGCATTCCTCGCGCGTGAATTAGTTCGGCGTCCATCAATTGGAGTAACGCTGCATTGAGGCGCGCACCCTTGAGCGGCGAGACAGCTTCCATCATGGCGTGGGAGAATTCGCGTCCGATTGCCGCGCCGATCTGGGCAGTCTCCTTGATCGGTGAAAGACGATCCAGTCGCGCGGTGAGCGAATCGTGAAGAGTCGATGGGATCGCAAGCGGGCTCAGCGTGGAGGCAAGTACATACGCCTCATTCTCTTCACGCAGCAATCCGGATTCCAGGACGCTCTTGGTGAGTTCTTCCATGAAGAGCGGGACACCGTCGGTCTTGGCAACAATCTGGTCGAGGACGTCCGGCGGCAGCTTCTTTCCGGACGTCATGCGGTCAATCATCGTCACTGCCTGGTCCCGGTCGAGCCGGTTGAGCGCCAAGAGAGTTGCATTGTCGAGACCGATCCAGGGCGCGGCGAACTCCGGGCGGAACGTCATCACCAACAGGATCGGCAAACGACGCATTTGTTCGATCAGCCGATTGGTGAGATCCAGCGAAGTCGGATCGAGCCAATGCACGTCTTCGGCAACGATCAGCAATGGCGCCTTCTTTGCAGCACTTGCAATCGTGGCAAGCATCGCGGCGATGGTCCGTTCTTTCAGCTCGGCCGGTTCGAGGTCAGACGCGGAATAACGCTCCTCGGTCGGGATCGCCAGCAGTGAAGCCAGATAGGGGACGATCTCATTCCGATCCAAGCCGGTGGGCTCGATCATCTGCTCGAGTTTCGCAAGCCGTGCGGCAGCGGGCTCGCCGCTGACAAGGTCCGCAGCATGCCAGATCTGGCCGATCACGGGATAGAACGCGTCGTTGATATGGTGCGGCGAGCATTGGTAGCGCAGCATCCAGCAAGGCTGCTCGCCGATCCTCTCACGGAGCATCGCGAGGATGCGCGATTTGCCGATACCGGCCTCTCCCGACAGGAGGGCGATCTGGCCCTCGCCCCTAACCGCGCAGTCCCAGCGATCGATCAGCAGCGCAATCTCGTGTTCGCGTCCGACGAACGGCGTGAGGGCTCCTGAGCGCGCGGCCTCGAATCGGTTGACATTTGTGCGTTCGCGCAGGATCTGCCAAACGGTGACCGGCAGGTTGAAGCCCTTGAGAGGCTGTGGTCCCAGCTCCTTCAACTCAAATTTGCCACCGAGCAATCGGCGCGTCGAATCCGAAACCAGAATGGTGCCGGCTTCAGCGAGCGAACGTAGCCGCGCGGCGAGATTTGCCGTGTCGCCCACGACACCTCGCTCGCGCGCTTCGCCTTCGCCAATCAACTCGCCCACGACAACAAGGCCCGTGGAGATGCCGATCCGCAACTCGATCGCCGCGCGATGGTCGCGTCGCAGCTCCTTGACGGATGCGACCAGAGCCACGGCGGCACGCGCGGCGCGCTCGGCGTCGTCCTCATGCGCGCGGGGATAGCCGAAATAGATCGTGGCGCCACCGCCTAGCCATCGCGCGACGTGTCCCTCGAATCGCGCAACCGCCGTGGCGACGGCGTTCTGAAACGCGCGGATGAGGTCGGCCAGATCCTCCGGATCGAACTGCGCGGTCAGCGCGCTCAGCCCAACGAGATCGCAGAACATGACCGTCATGTGCCGGCGCTCCGCGCCGTCCGGAGGCACGAGACCGACCGGCGCAACGGCCGGCGTCGCGCCTGAGAGCTGTCGGACCGCCCGGAGAATCCTCAGGCGGTGTCCGAGCGGAACACCCATGTCCCTGAGGTGCTGATCGGTCAGGTCCGGCAGCACATCGGTTTCGATCCGGTGTTCCCGAAATATGGCTTCGTATTGGTCCAGGCCGAGGCTACCCAGCCAAGTCCTGACGTCCATCGATCGTCATCTCCTCACCCGGCCCGGAGCGGATGATGAGCCTGAGCAAGGTCTGTGTCCAGAACGTCATGCACGCCAAGCTCGATATTGAAGTGGTCATATCGCGTGTTCCATGCAGCTTGGCGCGACCCGGCCATGTTTTGCCGCCTGCTCGCTTGATTATTTTGTCGGGCAAGAGCAGAGCTGCAGCAGTTCGAACAAGAATGAGGCGAGCAGACAGACTGTCGATGTCGGTCTACAGGGGGCGATGCAGTTTCGACGGTTGTCCTACAGCTGCATCTCGAGCTTCATGACAGTTTGCGGGTCAACTGCTCGATAGCTGGAGTGTTTGACCTTTTGTTCAGCCGAGCCGCAACGGCGACTAGCGCACGCTGACGAATGTACCCCAAGCGGCGGCAAGGGCGGCTGCGACCAGCACGTAAGATGGGTGATCGCAGAACGTGCTGCCGTATTGGCACATCAGCGGGCCGACAGGGCCGATTTCATGATTGCCCGCGGCGTAAAACAACCCGGACAGAACAGCTAAGGCGGCGGCGACATAGTTCATGGCAAGAGCCGTTTGGTCGTTCGTCATCTACGCGATGATCGCGCCTTGACACGTCGGGCAAATCAGGCGCAGATTGACATCATCGCAAACATTATATGGCCCGCGCCGCTAAACCGGCAGCGGGCTTTTTGTTTGCCGCGGCTGAAAGTTGCAATGCTGGTTACGGCCGCTGAAACGATGTGAGATCAATTTCCGTAAAGTTTGACACGTCGGGCAAATCACCGGCATAGTGACATTATCGCAGAAAGTTTGAAGCCCGCGCCGGAAACGGCCGCGGGCTTTTTCTTTTCCCCAATCGGACGGCGGCCCGCACGTCAGGACGCCTCACCCTCCCACACGCGTCGTTCGAAAGCGCGTCGTCGTCCGGTCCTTCATCCGCGCATCGCGTCTCAGATGCGCGGCAGTTTTTGCCGGACCGCGCGAACGGGCCGGTGCGCGGCGTGGCGAAGCTCGCCACCGCCGCTGCGGCCCCTTGGCTTTCGAGGGATAGGGTTCGCGCCTGAAACGATCGCGCCGACCGCGATCTGCCGCGCTTTGTTCTTTGCAGAGGAGATACCGGATGGCTGTTTATCTGATTTCGATCGCCGTCGCTGGCCTGATCGTCGTTACGATCGACGACGTGCTTTCATGAGCACCTGCCGGCTCGCTCTCCCATCCTCTATCGCCGCGACCGAACCAAAAGCACGCCATGTCCAAGACCCTCGTCGAAATCCGCTCGCTTGCCCGTGGCCATACGAGGACCGCGATCAATGCTCTGGTTGGTGTCATGCGCTCCAGAAAAGCAACGCATGCCGCACGCGTCTCCGCTGCCAACGCTATTCTCGACCGCGGCTGGGGCAGGGCGCCGCAAGCGCTTGAGAACGGCGAGGACGGTGCGCTCGAACTGGTCCACCGTATTGAGAGGGTCATCGTGCATCCTGAGGATACGTAGAGCAAGGCCTGCTGAGCGCGGCTCGATCCGTCTATGCCGGCGGCGGGCTGGAATGATGTCACGCTATCGTTGCTGCCCAGTGGCCTAACTTGATCTTGTTCCTATTCCGTCGAGACGGTATTCTGTTGGACGGCTCAGATGCCAGGAGACAATCGTGCGGTTGAATAGGGGCGGTTTGATATTCTGCGCGGTTTACGCCTGCTGGTGCGATTTAAATATGCTTTGGCGCCATGAGTATGTGACGCGTGCGGCTCACGGGAGTTAGTCGTGAAGCTGAACAGAGCCGGTCTTGCTCTCGGCAGCATCTATATTGTCTATTTCGCCATGTTGAGTGGAGTGGCTTATTTGGCCGGCGATCAGGTTAGGATGATATTTGGTGCGCTCGTAGCTCTCCCAGCCCAACTGTTTCTTGGTCTATTGCAGGCGCTTCTAGGCGATCGCGATTTTCTACTTGCACCCGCCTCTTGGTTAAACAGCAACTATTTCTATGTTCCACTGAGTCTTGTCCTTTCATACCTGCTCGGTTGGGCGCTCGGTGCGACTGGGCGTTTGCTGACTCGGTGGTTTGGAAGCCGATTGAAGCGTTTGGATGACCGATTGGTGGACTACCTCGATCAAAAAGCCGTAGTGGTCGATTCTCTGGCTATTCTATGCTCGCCTTGGCAGCGCGTCGGGCGAAGCCAACTGATCTGATCGTAGTTCCGACAACCGCAGCATGGCGACGGCAGCGCTTGCGCCAACTTATCCGGAGTGAGCGCTTCATTGTCCATTCTTAGAATTCCAACAGCGAAGGTGTTCGAGCCGCTGTTGACATCGGCGCGTTATAAGGGCTTGTATGGTGGCCGCGGCTCGGGCAAGTCGCATTTTTTCGGCGAGCTTTTGGTCGAGACTTGTCAGGCTGAGCGCGGCACGCTCGCGGTCTGCATCCGCGAGGCACAACGGACGCTGGCACAATCCTCCAAGCGGCTGATCGAACGCAAGATTGTCGCACTCGGCCTTGGTCATGGCTTCAAGCTCTTCAGCGACAAGATCGAGACCCCGGGCGATGGCCTCATCATCTTCCGTGGTATGAAAGACTACGGCACAATAGCCATCAGAGACGCCAATGGCTTTTCACACGAGATCCTTCACACCCATGCACGGCACGTTGCGGTCGGCGATCCCGTGGCCGCTGGTCAACTGATTGGGACGATGGGCAACACTGGAGTGGAGAAGCGGAAGATCGAAAGTGGTGCTAGTCACGTTCACTACCAGCTCAAGGATCCGTCAGGAAATGTGATCAATCCGAGTGCCTTCTGGGATCAGGAGGGTCCGGTCGATCCCAATCCGGCGCCTCCGGGCTATCTTGACGAGTATCAGCGATATCTGCGTGGCCTTAATGCGACGTTGGATAATGCATTCGGCAACGTGCCGAACGCGGGACCGATCTACGGAGCCCAACCGGCCGATCAGCTCCAACCTCTGATCGCGTCCCGACAAAGCACCGATGATCCGAAAAATGTCCGCGTCCTGGGCCGGCTGATTGCTGATCAGCCGCTTCCACCTCGAATTCAATGCAAATGCGGCCACCGTTCAGCCAAGCGAGCTTGCTGCGGCCGATCGTCCCGCGTCATTCAGTGATCGCTTTGGAAGCTGGGCCCCACGCGATGGAGCCAGTGCGCCGCTCTCACCTTATCAAGTGCTTTCGCCGGCACCGCAGACCGCGAGACCGCTCGGCATCGTCTCAGGCCAGCCGATGCCGGACTACCCCTTTCCACCGCCGATCTTCGGGGGTCTCCGACCCCTCGCAAACCCCAGGTCAAGAAGACTGGTCCGGTCCTCGACTGAGGCCCGCCGATTGGAAGGGCCGCAGAAGCTGACGAGCCTCATCGAGGACGCCGATATCAGTCGGATTGACGAGTTCAGGACGAGATCATGTTGGCCGGTGAGCCATCGCCTTGTCGACCGTCTCTTCGTTCGGCCAAGTCCCGCTTTCACTCCTGCAGCGCCCTTGCGATGCGAGTGAGCTTTTCGTCGATCGCTGCGACTTCACGCCGTACCATCTCGATCTGGGGCCCGATCGAGGGATCGAGCGCGCCGACCGGTGTGCCGCAGCTTGAGCATTGAACAAGCGTGATTTTGAGCGTCTCGCCGATCGGCGTGAGCAGGGCGAGCTCAAAGCCGTGACTACCGCATTTGCTACATGTCGAGATCGCCATCGTCGTTCCTCACGTATTCTAGAGAGGTCAACACAATCTACGGTTATTGACAACGTTCTTGCTATGTTTCATTTGATGCCGCGCGATCTAGAGTGGCGCCTGCGGGTTTGTGTCGGCGAAGACAAGATTGCGCGAGGTGAGGTGTCGAGGAATGGCTCTGATTTTAATCATCGGACTTGCGAGCGCGATCTTACTTGTGTGGTCAGTCGTCAAATATCAGAACGCCGGCGACGCATTAATCGATTTGGTTGCTCCAGAGTTTCGAGAACCCACGCTCTGGAAGACCGCATTCCCCATTTTCGTGCTGAGCCCATTGGCGCCTCTGGATCTGCAAGCGAGCTATGTGCAGTCCCTGTCAGGCTTTTGCCTCGTGACGCTCGGCATATCGCTGTGCTGCTTTCTTCTCGGGAAAGCCGTTGGCGGTTGGTGGCTGCTTGTCATGTTCGTTGGGTTTTCCGTCTTGGCGATCAAGGCGTGGATGACCTACAGGGCGAACCGCAATCGGCACGCAATTGACGAACGGGAGGGGGAGCTATGAGCAGAGGATTTTGCGGCGGGGAATGTTTGGCATTTCCACGAGCGTGAAAGGCGCGGGATGGAGGTGACGACGATACAACAACATCACACGTCAATCAGAATCGGCATTCTCGCGTTTTCGCTTCTGTTCAGCTCAACTATCGCCAGTGCGCAACAGGGCCTGGCTGCAGCGGGACATACCGCAAAAATCCCGACCCTCGAGTCCTTAACTCACATTCCGTTGCCGTCGCAAGGATTCCTGGGGTGGTGTGGACCACACAGGATTATTCTGGAAGAGGGCTATGACAAGAGAACCAAAGTCTACGATTGGGAAGGAAAAGCACCGCCGCTGATATATCCAGAGAAATCAGAGGTGCAGTGCGGCGGCGACGGCCAGACCTTAGTGTTTGTCGATGAGAGCGTGGGGGTAATATCGGAAATCGACACTGCGACCGGCAAGACCGAACGAACACTGGCAAGCTTCGATAAGAATAGCTTCGGGGGGTACACTTCTCTCCCGACCTGAAGAATGTTGCGAGCAGTCTTCAGCTGACTTTGTCCTCTACTGGGATAGGTCTGAACATTATCCCGCTGACGCGCTCGAATGGACAAGGCATCCGGAATGTCGGTTGGAGTCGCAACTCCTCAGCTCTGTTTGGCGTATCGGAGCCACGCGGCAAAGTCTGGGTCCAAACAGTCGAAGTCATGAGCGCCCAACAACAAAGCATCGGGGCGGGCTCGTTGCCCGCCGGTTTCGTAGCCATGGAGAGCTGGTTCGCCAACCCTCGAACGCTGTATTTCTACTTGGTCCCAAAAGAGCACGAGTTTGGTGCAGGCTCAATTTTCAAATGCGCGATTGCGCCCTGGAAGTGTGAAAAGGTTGCAACAAACGTGCTCTACGCGTCTGGCGGCGGTGATGGCGTCCTCGGAATGGTGCGCGCGGTCGGCAAATAGTCGAACGATGGCGAGACGATAAAGTATCCTCCAGGGTATGTCGCTGAAATTCGAAACAAGGCCGGGCAGGTCGTGGCCCGGCAGACATTCAAGTCTTCAGAGCGAACTGAACTCGAACTTTCTGTGGCGCCGTCGGGGATGAAGGCGGCGATAACCTGGATCGTGCATCCCCCCTGTGCATCTCAAGCTGAAACTTGCGCGAAGTCGCGCAACGAAGGAATTCTGCTCGATCTGTCGGAGACGATTAAATGACTGGTGGTTACAATCCTGGGCCTTCGTTCCGACCAAGTCAGGAGCGGGCGCCGTCGTCGACGGACGCCGCTCCAGCTCAATCTGTTCAGACGCCGCAACCAGTCGTTCCGCTTGGGTTCGTCACCGGCAAGCCGATGCCGAACTATCCCGCTCCGCCGTCCATCTGGGATTTGCCTGATAATGCCGGGTCGAAGGGTAACAACATGGATGATTGGTTTGACCGATGGATCAGACCGCTTATGGAGGCAATGAGACGTCGGGCGAGGCCGGTGTTTCGCGGTCTCTTGTTTGGAAACAAGCCAAATCAGACGAAAGAATTACGATATGCCCAAAATGTCCACCTCTGATCTGAAGGCCATGCTGGCCACGGAAAAGGCCAATGCGCTGGCGGCGATCTCTGCTGCGCGGCTGATGGAAGATCGCGCCGACGCGATGGACTATTACCTCGGCGACATGCGCAAGGACATGCCGGCGCAGGATGGCCGCTCACGGGCGGTCTCGACCGACGTCGCCGACACCATCGAAGGCCTGATGCCGCAGCTCATGGATATCTTCGCCGGCAGCGATGAGATCGTGCGTTTCGAGCCGGTCGGGCCTGAGGATGAAGCCGCGGCGCAGCAGGAGACCGACTATGTCAATCACGTCTTCATGCAGCAGAACCCTGGCTTCATGGTGCTCTATTCTTTTATCAAGGATGCGCTGCTGTTGTCACCGGATTCGTCGGTGCGGTCTGGCTGGGCGTCAAAGCCATGCTTGCCAAGTAATCTACGTTTGCAAGCGTGAAGAATTTGGTCCGGTCTAAATTATCAGCGCAGAATTGCATTCCTATGTACAGGATACGAGAGATCGATGCGCAGGACGAAGACATCGCGGATGCGCTCGCAGATCTACATCGACTCACGTTTTTCGGCAGCGCGGCGATGCCGTCATTTGACTGGGGACATTGGTGGTTGGCGTTCTGCGGTAACTCGTCGGTTGCATTTGCCGGATTGGTTCCGTCAACGCATGTCGAGAACGCCGGATATTTCTGCCGCGTCGGCGTCATCGACAAGCATTGGGGGCGTTCACTGCAACTCAGGCTGATGCGGGCGATGGAGTGGCGCGCCAGACACAACGGATGGAATTGCGTCGTCTCTGACACGACCGACAATCTCGCTTCGGCCAACAACTTCATCAAGGCCGGCTATCAGCTGTATCGGCCCCAACATCCCTGGGGCTGGCCTCACACGCTATATTGGCGAAAATGGATGTCGTGCGAACGGCATGGGCGATAACCCAACCGTTGCGATAGTCGACTGAAGTCTGGAGTTTCAAGTTGTAGTCTTGGCCTCATCGTAAGTCTTCTGAAGAAGGATTTAGCCCGGTGGCATTTGCCACCGGGCTTTTCGGCGTTTTATCGCCTGTGATTCGACCATCGAAGCGATGAGAAGGGGCGACTGCCAAGCGTGACACGAATGGTTAGGGCAGGGAGCTGTGCGCTGGGCGCTCTTGTGATCCACGGCGGATCAACCCTAAAGTCAATGGCGATCAACAGCATCGCCTATAATAGAACGATAAGAGGAACGCCTAGCCCATGATTGCCAGACCGCCACTGCCGGATCGCCTGCCGCGCGCGGAGGGCGCGCCGACTGCCCTCGACGGTCTGCTCGTCGTAGACTTCACGCGCGTGGTCGCCGGCCCAGCCTGCACCCAGACCCTGGCGGATTTCGGCGCCGAGGTCATCAAGATCGAGAACCCGGAAGGTGGCGACGATACCCGGGCCTATGAGCATGCCGAAATCGGTGGCGAAAGCGCGGCCTATATCAGCCTAAACCGCAACAAGCGCGGCATTGCGCTTGATCTAACGATACCTGCGGCACGCGAGGTGGCGCGCGAGCTCATCAACAGGGCCGACGTCGTCGTGGAGAACTTCTCAAGCGGCGTCATGAAGAAATTCGGCCTCGACTATGAATCGGTCGCATCGAACAATCCGCGGCTCGTTTACTGCTCGATTTCCGCTTACGGCCGCAAAGGACCGTTTGCGATGCGCCCAGGGTTCGATCCGATCACGCAGGCTGAAAGCGGATTCATGTCGCTGAACGGTTTCGCCGATGGCCCACCGGTCAGGACCGGACCACCGATCGTCGACATGGCGACGGGCATGTCGGCCTGCAACGCGATCCTCCTCGCGCTCATCGCTCGCGATCGGCTCGGACGCGGCCAGCATGTCGAGGTTGCCTTGTTCGACATCGCAATGTCGATGACCGGCTTTTACGGAATGGCCTACTTGATCAATGGCACAAATCCCGGCCGCTTTGGCAATTCGCCGAACGGTTCTCCCACTGTCGGCCTCTACGAAGCGGCGGACGGACCTCTCTATATGGCCTGCGCCAATGACCGTTTGTTTCGGCGGCTTGTGACCGAAGTGCTGGAACGGCCCGACTTTATTTCTGATCCGGAGTTCGCCACGCGCAAGGCGCGCACGGCCAACAGGGAGAAGCTGCGCGCCGCCATCGCCGGTGTTTTTGCCAGTGACACGCTCGAAAACTGGATGGCCAAGATGAAGAAGGCGAACATTCCCGTCGGCTATCTTCGCACGGTCGAGCAGGGCTTCAACGCGCCGGAAGCGCGCGAGCGCCATCGTCTCAGCCGGATCCCGCATCCGACCGCAGGCTCGGTCCCGAATATCGAGACACCCGTGACGATGGGACTGACACCTTGTGTCGATCCGGTAGCGGCGCCGTTACTCGGCGAACATACTAAAGAAGTTTTGCATAAGACTCTCGGCTATGATGATTCTCGGCTTGCCGAGCTCATTGAAGCGGGGGTGTTCGGTCAGGCAAGAGACGCGGGCTAATGGACGTCCGCGGCCTGACGTGAAGCTAGATCACCTACATGCCGTTGAGCCTAGCATGCAGGAGTCTCGTCAAGTATCGATCCATTTGCATCGGCACTAGCCTCGGAGTGGCAGTTCGTGCTTTGATGCAGCAGCTACCTGAAAATAAAGTCGCGCAAAGCGGCGGCTAGCGGTTCATGTCGTTGGCGTCAGAAGCCAAAAGGGAGGATGATTTGGGAGTGCCCGGCCGTACGCTGCTCGCCAAGATATGGGACCAGCATGTCATCGCTCAAATGAGCGAAGACACCGATCTCCTTCATGTCGATCGACACCTGTTACACGATCTCGGCGGCTCGCGGGGATTGCTCGATCTCAAGAGCCGGGGTCTCAAGGTCCACAATCCGGAGCTGACATTCGCTACGCCAGATCATGCGATCTCAACGGCGCGCGGGCGGGCTGGCACAATCAAGGTCGGACAGGAACTGCTGGCCGCGCTGCGTGCCGAGACATCGGCGAGCGGCATCCAGATGTTTGACATCGACGAGCCGGGTCAGGGGATCGTCCATGTCATCGGGCCGGAACTTGGTCTGAGCCTGCCTGGCTGCCTGATCGTCTGTGGTGACAGCCACACTTGCACTCATGGCGGCCTCGGGGCGCTTGCATTCGGCATCGGATCAAGTGAATTGACGCATGTGCTGGCGACACAGGCGCTGATCCAGCGACGGCCGAAAACCATGCGTGTGAGGTTCGAGGGCAGAATTCCGCTCGGCGTGGTTGCGAAGGATTTGATCCTTGCGTTGATCGGACATGTCGGAGCGGCCGGCGGCACCGGCTATGCCGTCGAGTATGCCGGGAGCGCCATACGCGACATGCCAATCGAAGGCCGCCTGACGATCTGCAATCTATCGATCGAGCTCGGTGCAAAGATGGGCATGGTCGCACCGGACGAAAAGACCTACGAATATCTGCGAGGGCGTCCCTATGCGCCGCAAGGTGAGATGTGGGAGCAGGCCATCAACGCGTGGCGCCAGCTTCCGAGCGATCCGGATGCGGTCTTCGACAGGGAAGTCGTCATCGACGCCGAAAAGATCATCCCGCAGGTAACGTGGGGGATCAGTCCTGAGCATGTCGTCGGGGTCGACGGTCGCATCCCGGACCCTAATGCGATTGGCGATCCGGCACGGCGCGCGGCGATCGAGACCGCGCTCGACTACATGGGCCTGAAACCTGGCGCGCCGATCGCGGGGACACCGGTGGACTGGGTCTTCATTGGTTCCTGCACCAACAGCCGCCTGAGCGATCTGCGTGCCGCTGCCGAGATCGCCCGAGGTCGCAAGGTTGCGCCGGGCGTGCGCGCCTGGGTGGTCCCCGGCTCCGAAACCGTCAAGCGTGAAGCGGTTGCGGAGGGGCTCGACCGCCTCTTCACCGATGCCGGTTTCGAATGGCGGGAGCCCGGCTGCTCGATGTGCCTTGCTGCCAACGGCGAGACGGTTGCTCCCGGCCAGCGGTCGGTCTCGACGTCCAACCGCAACTTCGTCGGCCGACAAGGACCGCGAGCGCGCACCCATCTGGCCAGCCCGGCCAGTGCCGCGGCGGCAGCGATCGCCGGCGTGATCACCGATGTGCGAGCGATGGGACGCTGAGCATGCCAAAGCCATTCAACACACTTACGGCGATTGCCGCACCGATCATGCGGAGCAATATCGATACGGATGTCATCATCCGCATTGAACGTCTGGTCGGCAACAATATCCGCGGCACGCTCGGCAAGTGGGCGTTCGGCTCGCTGCGCTATCTGCCAGACGGCTCGGAAAATCCCGCCTTCATCCTCAATCGCGAGCCGTACCGACAGGCCGAAATCCTGGTCACCGGTCCGAATTTCGGCTGCGGTTCCTCGCGCGAGGGCGCGGTGTGGTCGCTCCAGGAGATGGGCATTCGAGCGATCATCGGCTCAGGTTTCGGAGATATCTTCTTCGCCAATTGCTTCCAGAATGGAATTTTGCCCATCGTCGTCGACAAGGACATCGTCGATGGCCTGGCAGCCGATATCGAAGCCACGCAAGGCGCAGGCCGGATCAGCGTCGATCTGGAGGCGCAGACGATCATGTCGCCGTCGGGGAAGCAGCATCGCTTCGAGATCGATCCGCGCCGCCGCGAGGGGCTTCTGCAGGGACTCGACGAGGTCGCGCTGACATTGCAGCGCGACGACGAAATTCGCAGCTTTCAGGCGTCCGACAGCCTCGCGCGCCCCTGGATCCATTTTGCAAGGAAGTCCGCATGAACACTCTCTCCAACATGGTCAAGGTCGCGGTCGTCGGGGGCGAGGGCATCGGGCCGGAGGTTACCGCGCAGTCCCACCGGATCCTCAACTGGTTTGCGACGAAGCGCGGCGTGCCGATGACATTGCGCGAGGCGCAATATGGCCTGTTCCCCTATCTCGCGACCGGCAAGGTGCTGCCACAGGATACGGTCGAGGCCATGGAAGAGGCCGACGCCATCCTCTGGGGTGCCACGGGCGGACCGGAAACAAAGGAAGTGCCGGCTGCGGCGCGCAAGGCCGGAAGTCTGCTGTCGCTACGTAGCAAATATGATCTCTACGCGAATCTGAGACCGATCGTCGCCAGCCCGGCGCTGGCCGACTCCGCGCCACTCAAGGCCGAAGTGCTGCGAGGCGTCGACTTCGTTATCATCCGTGAGCTCACCAGTGGGATCTATTTCGGCGAGCCGCGCGGCATCGAGACGCTGCCGGATGGTCAGCGGCGCGGATTCAATACCGAGCAATATACCACAAACCAGGTCCGGCGCGTGGCGCGCGCCGCCTTCGAACTGGCGCGGACGCGGAAGGGCAAGGTCTGTTCGGTCGACAAAGCCAATGTGTTGGAAGCCAGCGTGGTGTGGCGCGAGGAGGTCATCGCGCTTCACAAGGAGGAGTTTTCCGATGTCGAGTTGACCCATCTCTATGTCGACAACGCTGCGATGCAGATCGTGCGGGAGCCACGGCAGTTCGACGTGATGGTGACCGGCAATATCTTCGGCGACATCCTGTCCGACTGCGCGGCGATGGCGTCAGGCTCGCTCGGAATGCTGCCGTCGGCGTCGTTGGGGCCGGTCGACAAGTTTGGCCGTCGCAAGGCGCTTTATGAACCCGTGCACGGCAGCGCGCCGGACATAGCAGGCAAAGGCATTGCCAACCCTCTCGGCTCCATCCTGAGTGTGGCGATGATGCTGCGTATGACGCTCAACAGGCCCGAAGACGCCAATCTGCTCGAGAAGGCGGTCGCGGCGGCGCTGGCGGCCGGCGCCAGAACAGCAGACATCGCCGAGGCCGGCGCCAAGAAATTGTCGACGGAAGAGATGGGCGACGCCGTGCTGAGTGCCCTCGACAAAGTCGCGGCGAAGGAGCTCGCCTGATGGCCAATATCACGAGACGTTCCGCTCTGACGATCGTTGCCGGCGGCAGTGTTGCAATGGTGGCCGCACGCGGGGCACGGGCTGCGGACACTTCTGGCCGCGTGATCTATCCGGTCGCGGTGCCGGTCTATCAGACGCAGTTCGTCGCGGACCGGATCGGCTTTTTCAAGGAAGCCGGGCTCGACTGCAAGCTGATCCAGGGCGGCAGCGGCGTGAAGACGCGCGAGATCATCGCCTCATCGCAGGGCGATATCGGCATCGGCGACATCACGCATCCGATGCAGCTCAGCAATCACGGCCGCGCTGGTCGCGTGCTGATGCCGGTGGACACTCGCTCGAGCTCCGTGATGTTCATCATCCGCAAGGATCTCAAGGACCAGGGCATCAACACGCTCGAGGCGCTCACGCAGTGGAAGCGTCCCGATGGGCGTAAACCGATCATTTCGGTGTCCTCGCTCGGGGGCACCAATCACGTTTGGGCTTCCTATTACATGGAGACCATGGATCTCGACCAAAAGGTCACCTGGATCGGGACCGGGAATGTCGACACGATGCTGGGTACGCTGAAGTCAAAGCAGGTCGATGTGCTCGTGAGCTCGCTGTCTCTTCTCAATGAATCGAAGGAACAGGGCTGGGGAGATCTTCTGTTTGACGGCACCGACGAGACAATCTGGAACAAATATATCGGCGGCAAGGTGCCGGTGACGTCACATTTCACATTGCAGGCGACCATCGACAAGGATCCGGCCAAGATGCAGGCCTTCGTTACCGCGCTTTGGCGCGCGACGCAGTGGATCAAGGCGCACACACCCGATCAGATCTATGATGCAATCGAGCCCTATGTCGGAAGTACGTCGCGTGCCGCAAATCTCCTGGAGATTACCGCTTTACAGAAGGTCGTGGATTATGACGCCACGATCGATGCGGCCGAATTTGCTCGAGGCGGGAAGGTTTGGTTCCGGGAGATGACCGGAATCAAGCCGCTCACCATCGCCGACGTCGTCAGTCCCAGCTTCATTGAAGCGGCACGAAAGGCGTATCCGGGTTGAATGTACAGGATTCCACCGCGACGGCATTATCTCTGTCGTCCGATGTCTGCCGTATTGACGTCAAGGGGCTGAGCAAGACGTTTCAGCTCCGGGGAACGGCGATCGAGGCGGTGCGCGACGTATCGTTCAGCGTGCGGCGCGGCGAGTTCGTCGCATTGCTTGGGCCATCCGGCTCGGGCAAGAGCACCGTCCTCAACATGATTGCGACGTTGATCAGGCCGAGCGGTGGTGAGATCCTGATCGATGGTCGGCCTGTCATAACCGGTAAGGCGACGTCCGGTGTCGGCTATGTCTTTCAGCGCGACACGCTATTTCCCTGGCGTACGGTCGCCGACAATATCGGCTATGGCCTGCAGATCGCCGGCGTGCCGGATGCGGAGATCAAAGAGCGCGTTGCAGCCTGTGTTGCGCAGGCTGGCCTGAAGGGATTCGAGCAGGCCTATCCATCGACGCTGTCGGGCGGGATGCGGCAGCGTGCGGCGTTGATGCGAACGTTGGTCGTCGAACCGCAAATCCTGCTTATGGACGAGCCGTTCGGCGCACTTGATACCCACACCAAGATCGACATGCACGAGGTTCTGCTTCGAATCTGGGAACGTGAACAGCAAACAGTGCTATTCGTCACTCACGACCTCGGGGAGGCGCTGACGCTGGCGGACCGCATCATCCTGTTCTCTGCGCGGCCGGGCCGAATCAAGGATGTGTTTGAGGTGGATTTTGCCCGTCCCCGCGACGCGGTGAAAGTCCGTGAGACACCGCGTTATGCGGAGCTGTTTCAGCACATCTGGCATTCGCTCGGCGAGGAATTCGTCAAAGGGCGTCGGACATGACAGCGAAGAAAGGGACGAGCAGCGTCCTCATCTGGCAGGTTGCGATCTGCGCGATCGTGCTGGTCGTGTGGCAGTGGGGCTACGACCTGCATGCCAGGCTGCCTTGGCTCGTCCCCGATCTGCTTGATCCTTATTTCATCTCGAAACCATCACAAATTCTCGACAACTTCCTGATCCTGAGTTGCCTCAAGTCGAAGCTCGGGACCTTCAACGGCTGGTTCAACGGCGATTTCGCCAAGTGCCTGGCGCGCAATGAGAACAATCTCTGGATCGCGACCGGCATCACGCTCAAGAATACCTTTTTTGGCTTCTTCACAGGCGTGGCGAGCGGATTCGTGGCCGGTTTGGTCCTCGGCCGCTCCGACCGGCTCAGCGCCATATTCCAGCCTTTCATCACGGCCGTAAACTCGATCCCGCGGATCGCGCTGGCGCCCATCATCGTGCTCGCCTTCGGCATCGGCGACGTGTCCAAGGTCGTCACCTCTTGGATCGTGGTCGTATTTCTGGTGTTCTTCAATACGTTCGAGGGCGCGCGGTCGATCGACGAGGGGTTCATCAATGTTGCGCGATTGCTTGGCGCCAGCGAATGGCAGGTTACCCGCACGGTCGTGATTCCCTCGACGATGGCCTGGGTTTTTGCCTCGCTGTCACCCGCCATTTCTTTTGCGCTGATCGGCGTCATTGTCGGTGAGTTTATCGGCGCCGAGCGCGGCATTGGCCGATTGATCATCGAGTCCGAGGCGCGCGGCGAAGCCTCAGGGATGATGGTGGCGGTGATCGTGCTGATGTTTGTCGGCGTCGCGCTTTCCAGCCTCATTCGGAGATTGCAGACCTATCTTTTGCGTTGGCAGCAGCACAATATGTCGGAGTAGGCGGCACGGTCCGCCTGTTCGCGCTAATGGGTGTTGCGATGAGTATTCAGATCTACGGATTTTGGCGGTCGATCGCGTCATTCCGGGTGAGGGTGGCGCTCAGGCTCAAGGGTCTGACGTTCGAGGAAACGCCGATCGATATTCTCTCTGGCGAGCAGTTTCAGCCCGGCTACGAGGCCGTGAACGCGGAGCGTGTGGTTCCGACCTTCATCCACGACGGCCATTCCGTGTTTCAGTCGCTGGCGATCATTGAATATCTGGAAGACATTCAGCCCGAACCGCGGCTGATACCGCAGGATCCGCGAGAACGTGCCTATGCGCGCTCATTGGCTTTGATGACGATTGCCGATGCGCATCCGCTCGTCACACCGCGCGTCCGCAATCATCTTGCAAAGGCCTTTGGTGCCGATGCTCATGCCATCGAGAACTGGGGCAAGCATTGGACGAATGAGGGCCTTGCGACCTACGAGCGGCTTCTCGAACGTCGTCCGCCGACACCGTTCGCGCTCGGCGCCGAGCCGGGTCTTGCGGACATCTGCATTGCCGGCCAAATCGTCGGGGCGCATTTTCTCAAGCTCGATCTGAGCACGTTTCCGATCGTTTCGAAGCTCACCGAACACTGCTTTGCGCTTCCGGCTTTCGCGACCTCGCATCCATTCGAGCAGCCGGGATACAAGGCGGCGAGGGCAGGCCATTGAAGGAACGTGCGGTCAGAGATCAAGACCGAGCACGCGCGCGGCATTTCCCCCCGCGATCTGCGCCAGCGTGACTTCGTCCATGCCCGCGACGCCAGCTACATGACCGATCGGATTGTATTCGGCCATGTCGAAGGGATAGTCAGTCCCCATCACGATGCGATCGGGGCCGAACACGTCGATCAGATAGGCGAGCTGATGATAGGTGAAGACAACGGTGTCGAGATAGACTTGACGCAAATAAGTCGTCGGCGGCAGTGGCAGGTCGGCATGACAATCCCGCCGTGCTCCCCAGGCATGATCGATCCGGCCCGAGTAGCTCGGGAGGTAACCGCCGCCATGCACCGCCATCAGCTTCAGTTCGGGAAAGCGTGCGAGCGTTCCCGAAAAGATCAGGTTGTGGAGCGCAAGCGTCGTGTCCAGCGGATTTCCCAGCACGTTGCTGAAATAGTAGTGGGTCAAACGCTCGCCATGCGTGAAGCCGTTCGGGTGCATCATGATGAACGCGCCGAGCTCTTCAGCCCTGGCGAAGAACGGCCGGAATTTCGCATCGGATAGCTCTTGGCCATCGACGTTGGTCAGGATCTCCACGCCCTTCAGGTTCAGCGTGCCCATGACATAGTCGAGCTCGCGAACTGCAAGCTCGGGCTCCTGCAGGGTGACGACGCCAAGCCCGACAAACCGGTCGGGCCTGCGTGCGCAATATTCCGCAACGCCGTCATTTGCGAGCCGGTGCGCGGCTTCACCGATTTTGGGATCGACCGTGTAGTAGCATTGGCCGGGCGCCGGCGCCACGACCTGGATATCGATGCCCATGCGGTCAAGATCCGCAAGGCGGCGATCGATCGTGGTCATCACCTCGCGGACGTCCTTCTCCTGCTGCCCGTTGATGTCCTTGCTGATGTTGTCGGAAAAATGGGCGATAGGGATACGGCTGACATCGACATGGGGCTTCGCAACCTCGGCCGCCTGTGGAACCACAATATGGGCGTGAATATCGATCGTTGGCGAGGAGGGGCGCCGCGCGAGGCCATCGGCGTGATGAATGCGCGCGGCGGTACGGCCATAGCGGTTTTTGCGATCGATCATGGATGTGAACCCGTCTGAAAGTGGAGGGAGCGCGGAGCTGGGACTCAGGGCGCAGGTTTGACAATCGTCTTCTTCAGAACCTCGAACACCGCTGCCGTATCCTGATCACCCAGTCCCATCGCCATGGCTTCCGTGTAGACCGGCTGCGTCAGCGTAAACAAGGGAGTTTTGCAGCCGACGTCATCGGCGAAATCGGCGATGATCGCCATGTCTTTCTTCCAGGTCGAGACCTTCATGGTCGCCGGTTCATAGACGCCTTCGACCATCATCGGCGCCCGCATCTGGAACATTCGGGAGCCTCCGGCACCCGGGCCCACCATGTCGACGACCATTTTCGGATCGAGCCCCGCGCGTTCAGCCAATATCATTGCTTCAGCGGTCGCGACATTATGGATCGCGACGAGATGGTTGGCGACGAATTTCATCCGGCTGCCGTTGCCGAACCTGCCGAGATCCGCGCTTTGTTTGGCGAAGTCGGCGAACAAGTGCATGCATGTCGCGATCGCCTGGCTGTCGCCGCTGGCGTACACGACGAGATCGCGAACCTTCGCCTGCGCGCCGGTTCCGCTAAGCGGACAATCCAGCGGGATATGGCCGGCTTGATTGAGAATGCTCTCGAACTGCAGCTTGTCGGCGAGGCTGAGCGTGCTGAGCTCGATAACAATTCGAGACGGCTGTCCGGAATGCGCAATTGCATGAGCGACAACCTCGACCGAAGCCGGGGTCGGGAGGCTGGTCATGATGACCGGCGCGTCGCGCGTGACCTGGGCGACGTCGCTCGCGATCTCGACCTTGTCTTGGGCGAGCTCACCGCAACGTGCCTGGTCGATGTCGAAGCCGATCACACGCCATCCGCGATCGATCAGATTGCGGGCGATCGCGCCTCCCATGATTCCGAGCCCGACGATCCCAACGGTCTTGCTCATCTCAATTCGTTCCTCACCCGTTGATTTCGATTGACGGGCTATCTCGGCCGCGCCTTAATTGCTTGATCAGGCGATAAACAATCGCCAAGTCATGTCGGGCGGTCAAGCGGAGTTCGGGGCGCCGGACGGGCGATGGCGATTGTCGTGCCTGGCGGTTCGAACGCCGACATCATGCGGCCGGGAAAATAGCGAGGGACGCCAGATGGCGGGTGTTGGTCGAAGCACAGGCCAATCGACGAGGCCCGGCGCGGATGACCGGGTCTTCGTGGCGATGGCCGATCGCGCGGAGGCGCTGCTTCCACGATTTCGCGAACGCGCGGCGCGCACTGAGGAGCTGCGCGGTTTGCCGCCTGAAACCGAGCGCGATCTGCACGACGCGGGCTTGTTCAGGATCCTGCAGCCCAGGCGGGTCGGCGGCTCCGAGCTCGATTATGTTGCCCTGGTCGATTGTGCCGAGATACTTGCGCGCGCGGATGCGTCCGTGGCCTGGAATTTAGGTAATCTCGCGAGCCATCATTGGATGCTGGGCATGTTCGACAAGCGTGCGCAGGACCTGGTCTGGGACAAGGACCCCAATGTGTTGATCGCCTCTTCCTTCATTTTTCCGGCTGGTCGTGCCCGAAAGGCGGAGGGGGGATACAGGCTGCGCGGCAGCTGGCCCTTCTCATCGGGGGTGGCGTCGTGCGACTGGAACATGCTTGCCAGCGTGGTCTCATCCGACGATGAAGCCGACGGGATCGAGTATCGCATTTTCCTGGTCCACAAGAACGACTATCGCATCCTCGATACCTGGAACGCGGCGGGGTTGCGCGGGACCGGCTCCAGCGATGTCGAGGTCAGGGACGCTTTCGTCCCGGAGGCGCTCACGGTTGCGGTCAGCGACCTCGCGGGCGGTCCGACGCCGGGCAGTGCGGTCAATCCAAACCCGCTCTACGCTTTGCCGGTGTTCTCGCTGTTCCCATACGTGTTGTCGGGCGTTGCCCTCGGCAATGCACGGGCCTGCCTTGATGACTACATCAATCTCGCGCGGGATCGCAGCTCCACCTACAATCGTGCCAAGCTTGCTGACATGCAGAGCACGCAGATCAAGATCGCCGAGGCCTCGGCCAAGATCGACGCGGCCCGCCTCATCATGCGTTCGAACTGCATCGACGCGATGGCTGACGCAAGGCGTGGCGACGTGCCGGACATGGCCGCCAAGACCAGATTGCGGCGCGACGGCGCTTATTCGGTCAATCTCTGTACCGAGGCGGTGACGCTGTTGTTCTCCGCAAGCGGGGCGCGCGGATTGTTCACGACCGGTGTGCTTCAGCGGCAATTCCGCGACGCGCACGCGATCAACTCGCATCTCGCGTTTAATTTTGATGCCGCCGGCACCAATTACGGTCGTGTAGCACTTGGCCTGCCGTCCGAAAACTTGACGCTTTGAGGCCCAGTGAATGAACGACGCGCCTAAGCATCCGGTCAGTCCGGACCCTGCCAACGAACTGGCCAGCGACCATTCGCCGATCGATCCGCGGGACTTTCGTAACGCACTCGGCACTTTTGCGACAGGTGTCACCATCATCACGGCCGTCGCGTCTGACGGCAGACCTTACGGTCTGACCTGCAATTCCTTCGCATCGGTGTCGCTCAATCCGCCCCTGGTGCTCTGGAGTTTGGGAATGTATTCATCGAGTCTCAGCGTGTTCCAGAATGCCAGCTACTTCGCGGTCAATGTGCTCGGAGCGTCGCAGCAGGAGCTTGCCAACAGATTTGCGAAGTCATCTGACGACAAATTTAACGGCGTTACCTGGACGCCGGGCCTCGGCAAGTCGCCGCTGCTTGCCGACTGCGTCGCGAATTTCCAGTGCCGCGCGGCAAATCGATATTACGGCGGTGATCACGTTATTTTCCTCGGTGCAGTCGAAGCCTATTCGTACAACCGCAGCGAACCGCTGCTGTTTGCACGCGGCGGTTACGGTCAGTTCACTGCCGTTGACAAACCGTCATGAGAAGGAAGGCATCGCCCAAGCGCCCGCGGTCCAAGCAGAAGCGGCTTTCTTTTGATGATCGCCGTAAGGAATTCGTAGCCAAGGCGACTGAGTTTTTCTCGGATGAAGGGTTTGGGGGTGGAACGCGCGACCTGGCGCGTCGATTGGGGGTCACGCAGCCGCTGCTGTACCGTTATTTCCCGAGCAAGGACGATTTGATCAGGGAGGTCTATCGCACGGTCTATCTAGAACCGCTCGATACCAGTTGGGAGGTGCTCCTGACCGACCGCACGCGTCCACTGCGCGATCGATTGCAGGAATTTTATCGCAGCTATACCGATGTGATCTTCACGCGTAAATGGCTGCGGATCTATCTCTATTCCGGTTTGAAGGGACTCGACATCAACCGATGGTACGTCGGCGTGGTGCGTGAGAAGATTCTAACGCCGATCGTCAGGGAGTGCCGGCATCAATCCGGGCTCGAGCCACAGAGTAAGCCGACGGCGCCGGAACTGGAAATGGCGTGGGTGTTCCATAGCGGAATTTTCTACTACGGCGTTCGCAAATATATCTACGAAGCTCCCGTGCTCGCAGACAAGGAGCAGATGATCCGCGACGCAGCGGATGCGTTCCTGGCTGGCTATGAGAGGGTCTTCGGAAATCCGCTGGTTGGCATCAGGCGCGCGACCGTCAAGGCAGTTGGATGACCGGCCGAGGAGTTCAGGACAAACGGGCCTTCTCGGCGCGAGTGCTCTCCAATCCCGTTGCGGTCGTCCGCGCGAGGGAATGCTGACCACGTACTATTCCGCGGCCTTGGGCCGGCTGGATGTTCCGGCGTTCACGCGCGGCATCACTTGCTCGGCCATCAGGATCATGGACTGTCGCGCCAACTCCCGATCTTTCCAGTCCTTGCCGGCATAGAGCAGCGTGCCGAACTCACCAACCTCGTCCTGGAAGGCACGCAACTGATCTGCGACGCTCTCCGGCGTCCCCCAAATGATCAATTTGTCGCAGATAGCCTCCAGCGTCACCTCATCATCCGCTTGATCGCGCCGGGTCTTGAACAATTCGATGCGGCCGCTCCTCTTCAACTTCGCGAACAGCGATCGATAATAATAGACATAAGGGCTGTCCGGATCGGTGGCATAGGCTTTTGCCGTTGCCGTGTCGCGAGCAACAAAGACGCTCTTGGCGACTCGCCAGTTAGCGGGATCGGCCGTTCTGCCGGCGCGTTCGCAGCCTTCGACATATCTCGGCCAGTGTGTCTTGACCCATGCTGGCATCAGAAAATTGGCCGAGATCGGATCCCAGCCGCGAGCGGCGGCTTCGGTCACTCCCTTGGAGAAGGGAGCAACGGCGGTCACAACAATGGGCGGATGCGGACGTTGCAGGGGACGCGCGATGTAGCCTTGCCCGATATCGGCCATCAGCGTCTTCTGGGTCGAAATGTTCCAGTATTTTCCCACGATATCGTAGGGCGGCTCGCTCGCCCAGATCTGCAGCACCTGATTGATCGCTTCGAGAAACATCGCGTTGCGGTCAGCGTCGAGATTGCCGAACAATTCCGCGTCCGACAAAAGCCCGCCCGGGCTGATCCCAAAAATCAATCGTCCATCCAGCATATGGTCCAGCATCGCGATCGTCGCAGCTACGGTGGCTGGATGGGTGTTCGGCATGTTGACGGTGCCGGTGCCAAGCTTGATCCGTTTGGTCGCGGCGCCGATCCAGGCCAGGAATGCCGCAGCAGACGTGATGTTTTCGGCTTGATCGGTGATGTGCTCACCGACATAAGCTTCATTAAATCCCAGTTCGTCGGCGAGCACGAACGCTTCGCGGTCTTCTTTCAGCGAGATGCGCCAATCCTTGTCCAGAGGGTGCATCGGCATCGTAAAGAATCCCAGATCCATTGCCTGCTCCAGCCGGGGGTCATTCTTTGGGAACCAGCGTGCGTTGTCAGGTTTCCCAAGACAAGTCCAAAAGTCGCATTCCTCGAAATAATCGCTCGATAAACAGAACTTGACCTTTGACGGTCGTCACCCTCTAATCCCAAAAAAACGCAGGGAATCCGGCCGGGGAGGTCACGTTCATGAAAGCCTCGGCTTTCGCCTACGCACGTCCGACCAGCGTCGCTGACGCGCTCGGACTGCTTGCGGCGCACGGCGACAACGCGAAGGTGCTCTCAGGCGGCCAGAGCCTGGTGCCGGCGATGAATCTCCGGCTGATTTCTCCCGACCTTATTGTCGACATCGGCGGCCTCGCCGAATTGCGCGGCATCACCGTCACCGGCGACGTTATCCGTATCGGTGCGCTGACCCGCCATGTCGATGTTCTCAATTCTCCCGAAATCGCCGCCTACGCGCCGCTCCTGACGGAGGCGGTTGCGCATGTCGCCCACCCTGCGATCAGGAACAGGGGAACGATCGGCGGGAGCCTGTCGCATGCCGACCCGGCGGCCGAACTGCCGGCCTGCATGCTGGCGCTCGACGCGACCATCATCGCGCGGGGCCGTAATTGCGAACGAAGGATTGTGGCCGCGGACTTCTTTCAGGGTATTTTCCAGACCGCGCTATCCGCGGACGAATTGCTGGTCGCCGTTGAACTGCCGCGCGCACTGGGGAGATCCACGTATTTCTTTCACGAGTTCACGCGTCGGCACGGTGACTACGCGCTGGCTGGGCTGGCTGCACAGGCGCTGGTCCAGGATGGTATTCTCGTCGATTTCCGACCGGCTTTCTTTGCCGTTGGTGATTGTCCTGTTTTGGCCAAGGCTGCAAATGCGCTGGTTGGCGTACCAGTTACGCCAAAGCGTCTATCCGGGGCGTTGGCTGCGCTTGCCGAAGAACTCGACCCTCACACCGATCAGCAAGCAACTGCCGCGATGCGCGCGCATTTTGCTGGGTTATTGCTCACCCGCTGTGTCTCCGCGCTGCTGGGCCGTCCAGAGTTGAGTTCGAACGGGAGAGCCGCGTGACGGCTCCCTTGCCGATCTCGCTTGATGTAAACGGCGAGCGAGTCGATACGCACGTCTTGCCGCGGCTCAACCTTGCGGATTTCCTGCGCGAGCACCTGCATCTAACCGGAACACATGTCGGCTGCGAACACGGCGTCTGCGGTGCCTGTACGATACGCGTGAACGGCGAGATCGTTCGCGCCTGCCTGATGCTCGCGGTGCAAGCCGATGGTTCGGCTGTCGAGACCATCGAAGGTCTCTCCGACAGCGGAGAAATTACCGATCTGCAGGCGGCCTTTCGCGATCGCAATGCGCTGCAATGCGGCTACTGCACGCCGGCGATGCTGATAGCTGCGCAGGATCTGCTGAAACAAAATCCCGAGCCTGGCCGCGATCGCATACGCGAGCATCTATCAGGCAACTATTGCCGTTGCACCGGCTACCAGGCCATCGTCGACGCCGTGGAAGCAACGGTACGCTCGCGCACAGGGCGCGCGGCATGACGGTCATGCCGGTCAAAACTGAGGCGCTCTCGCTGCTCGACAGGCCAAATTCCTACATCGGCAAAACCGTGCCGCGGCCAAATCTTGACAGGCTCATGCAGGGGCGCGGGCTCTATGTCAGCGATCTCGAACTGCCGCGGATGGCGCACGTCGTTTTTCTGCGCTCTCCGCATGCTCATGCAAGAATTGCAGCGATTGACGTCGCGGCGGCCAAGCGTATGCCCGGCGTCATTGCGGTCGTCACGGGGAAGGAGCTTGCTTCCGTCATCACGCCCTGGGTCGGTGTGCTCTCGCATCTGAAGGGGCTGAAGTCTGCCCCTCAGCACGCAATCGCGATCGACCGCGCCTGCTGGCAGGGCGAAGCCGTTGCGGCTGTTGTCGCGACCAATCGGGCACTCGCGGAGGACGCAACAGAGGCCGTGCAGGTCGAGTATGAAGAGCTTGAAGCGATCACGGACATGCGTACGGCGCTCGATCTGCAAACGCCCGTCATTCACGCTTCACTCGGCGACAATCTTGCTTTCGAGCGTGTCCTCGATGCCGGCCATGTCGATCAGGGTTTTGCCGGCTCTGATGAGGTCGTCGAGGCGGAGTTCGTGTTCGGCCGCCATACCGGCGTGACGCTGGAGCCGCGCGCGGTCGTCGCCGACTGGAACGCCGCCGAGGCGCGGCTGACGATCTATCAGGGAACGCAAGCGCCGCATATGGTGCAGAACATCGCCGCGCTCCACCTGGGACTGCAGGAGTCCCAGGTGAGGGTAGTTTGCAAGGACGTCGGCGGCTCCTTCGGCATCAAGGTCCATATCTATGCCGACGAGATGGCAACCTACGCGTTGTCGAAGCTGCTGCGTCGACCCATCAAGTTTGTCGCGGACCGCGTGGAGAGCTTCAATACCGATATTCATGCCCGGGATCACCTCTGCAAGGGCCGGATCGGCGTCAAGCGGGACGGCACGATTACGGCGTTCGAGATCGACGATCTGACTGGAATCGGTCCTTATTCAATGTATCCACGCACCAGCGCGATCGAGGCGAACCAGGTCGTCAATCTCGTGGGTGGCCCATATGTCACGAAGAACTATCGCGCGCGCGCCCGTGTCGTGTTCCAGAACAAGAACGTGACATGCCAATACCGCGCGGTCGGCCATCCGATCGCGTGCTCCGTGACGGAGGGGCTGGTCGACCTTGCCGCAGCGAGGATCGGCATGGATCCAGTGGATATCCGCCGACGCAACCTGATCGCCGACGATGCCTATCCCTGTGGATCGCCTTCGGGCCTGAAGTTCGAAAAGCTGTCGCACCATGCGTCGCTCAATAAGCTGCTCGGCATGATGAACTACGACGCTCTGCGCGCCGAGCAGGCTGAACTGCGAGGCAAGAACACCCACCGTGGCATTGGCATCGCGAGCTTCATCGAGGTGACCAATCCCAGCGCGGCGTTTTACGGTGTTGGCGGTGCGAAGATTTCCTCACAGGATGGCGTCGCGGTGCGATTGGATGCGCAAGGCGCGGTCATCTGCCATACCAGTATCACCGAGCAGGGGCAGGGATCTGAGTCGATGACGGCCCAGATCGTCGCCAGTATGCTCGGCGTCTCGATGGAGCGTGTCCGCGTCATTCTTGGCGATACCGACAATACGCCCTATGGCGGCGGGACCTGGGCTTCGCGCGGTGCCGGCATTGGTGGCGAGGCGGCGCTGCAGGCCGCGAAAGTGCTGCGCAGGAACATCCTGGATGTCGCAGCCGCAATCCTGCAGGCGACGGCGGCCGAACTCGATATCGCCGACAATGTGGTCGTGAACGCTACCGATGGCGCGCCGCGAATCGAACTGAGCGAACTGGCACGCATCGTTTATTTCCGCCCTGATACGCTTCCGCCGGGGATTCAGCCCGAGTTGATAGCAACGCGGCATTACGTCCCGCGCCAATATCCCTTCGCCTTTACCAACGGTGTCCAGGCCTCTTGGCTGGAGGTGGACACGGATACCGGCTTCATCAGGTTGCTCAAGCATTGGGTGGTCGAGGATTGCGGCACGATCATCAACCCGCAACTCGTCGACGAGCAGATCAGGGGCGGCGTGGTGCAGGGTTTGGGCGCGGCGCTATTCGAGAAATGCATTTACGACGAGCGAGGCCAGCTCACCAACGCCAACATGGCCGACTATCTGGTTCCGATGTCCGGCGAAATGCCGGATATCGATGTCGGTCATGTGGTGTCACCGACATTGGAGAGCGAACTGGGCGCCAAAGGCGCTGGCGAGGCCGGCACGGCGGGGGCGGCTGCTGCGGTGGCGAACGCGGTCAACGATGCACTCCGACCGTTCGGAGCCATAATTACTGAGATTCCATTGACGCCGCAGGTTATCCTGACGGCCTTGGGGCGAATCTGACAAAGGGCGCCGCAGCAAAACAAGAGAATTGCGAGGGGAGGAAGAAGATCATGACCAGGACAACCGTCAAATCGGGATCGCTGTCCCGCCGCCGCCTTCTGGCGACGGCAGGCGCAGGTGCGGCTCTCGCCGCGTCACCATTTCGCATCAATCTCGCTCGCGCGGACGAGCCCAACATCAAGATCGGCTTTCCCGTCCCGCTGACAGGCCCCTACGGTGCCGAAGCGCAGGACCAGGTGCGCGCCGGGCAGCTCGCCATCGCCCAGTTCAACGAGGCAGGCGGCCTCAATGGGCGCAAGGCCGAACTGGTCGTTCGCGATGACAAGCTCAACCCTGGCGAAGCCGCCACGCGGACGCTGGAGTTGGTGGAAAAGGAAAAGGTGAACTTCGTCGTCGGCAGTCTTTCGGCAGCCGTTCAACTGGCGATCAACAATGTCACCAAGGAACGCGGCGTTATTTTCAATTCGATCAGCCAGTCTGACGCCATCAACGAAGAGAAGGACTTCAGTCGCTTCACGTTCCACGAGGCCCTGAACCCGCATATGACGTCGGGCGCGGTTGGTCGCTACGCGTTCTCAAAATTTGGCAAGAAGGTTGCATTCTTGACTGCGGACTATGCCTATGGCCACGAAATGGTCCGTGGCTTCTTGGAAGTCGGGAAGACCTTCAATATCGAGAACCTCGGCGATATCCGTCATCCGCTTGGCACATCGGACTTCTCGACGCTATTGCCGCGCATTCAGGCGCTCAAGCCTGATATTCTCTGCATCAGCAATTTCGGGCGGGACCAGCAGATCGTGCTGAAACAGGCGACCGATTTCGGCGTCAAAAAGACGACGCAGATCATTGCGCCGTTGCTCTCGCATGCGAGCCGCGTCGCGGCGGGACCACAGGCTTTTGAAGGCGTGATCGGCGGCTGTTCGTTCTATTGGGGCATCGAGGACAAGCATGCTTCGACCAAGGCTTTCAATCAGGCCTTCAGCAAGATGTATGACGGCAAGCTTCCGACTGATTACGGTGCGCTTGGCTATGGCGGTGTCCGCGCTGTTCTGGAGGCGGTCAAGAATGCGGGCAGCGTCGACACTGACAAGGTGATCGCCGCGATGGAAGCCCTGAAATACGATTACTACAAGGGACCGCAATATTTCCGGAAATGCGATCATCAGTCGGTGCAGTCGGTTCTCGTCATCAAGTCGAAATCGGCGAACATGAAGAACGACGCCGATGTGTTCGAGGTCATCTCGACAGATGAGCCCAATGAGGCGAACCTGCGGACCTGCGCTGAGCTTGGGCACAAGGCCTGACGATGGACTTAACGGCCGGTGCGCGTTGGATGACGCGCGCCGCCTTCACGGGGGAGCGCATGGCCGGCCTAAGCTTCGATCTCATTGCGCTGCAGCTCTTCGCGGGGTTAGCCCTGGGCGCGATCTATGTGTTGTTCGCAATCGGTCTTTCGCTGATCTTTGGCATGCTGACCGTCGTCAATTTCGCCCATGGCGCGTTCTACATGGTCGGCGCCTATGTGGGGCTCTACCTGCTGATGCTGGGCGGCAATTTCTGGCTCTGCCTGGTCGCGGTACCGCTGATCGTCGGCCTGTTCGGTCTCGTGGTCGAGCGCGTCTTGATCAGGCCGCTTTATGGACGCGGTATCGACTATCCGTTGCTGCTCACCTTCGGCTTGAGCTATGTGATGGTCGAGCTCGTCCGCATCGCCTTCGGCAAGACCGGCTATCCCTTCGACACGCCGGAAATTTTGCAAGGCGCCGTCAATATCGGCGTCGGCTATTTCCCGCTCTACCGCCTGTTCGTGATCGGCGCGACTGCGGTCATATTGCTGGGGCTTTGGCTGTTCCTTGAGAAGACGAGCTTCGGACTGATCATCCGGGCCGGCGCGCGCGATCCGCAAATCGTTCGCGTACTCGGTGTCGATGTCTCGAAAGTCTGGTTGATCGTGTTCGGGATCGGCACGGCGATTGCGGGCTTTGCGGGGCTGCTTGCAGCACCACTTCAGGGCGTCATTCCCGAAATGGGAGGCACGATTCTCGCCGAAGCTTTCGTCGTGACAGTCGTCGGTGGCATGGGATCGATTGGCGGCGCCGTGCTGGCTGGGCTCCTCGTCGGTGTTGTCGTCAGCATGACCTCGCTATTTGCACCCGAAATGGCGAAAGTCTCGATCTTCGCCTTGATGGCAGTGGTGCTGATCGTTCGGCCGCAGGGATTCTTCGGCCGCGCCGGATTGATGAGCTGACAATGAGATCCGGTCATGGATGAGATGAGCCAGATCTTGCAGCGGGCTCCGGCGAGGCCAGGCGGTTGGTTTGAATTTGCGACCCGGCATCGCGCCAGCATCGCGAGTCTCGTGGTGCTGGTCTTTCCGCTTGTGATGCCGTTCACCGCGCTCGCGGTCAATATCCTGATCTACGGCCTTTATGCGCTCGGCTTCAATCTGGTCTACGGCTATCTCGGCCTGTTGTCGTTTGGCCATGCCGCGCTTTTTGGGACCGGCGCATACCTCTGTGGCATCGCCATTGTTCATTTGGGGATGCCTTGGTACGCGGCGATCGCGATTGGCGTGATCGCTGGTCTTCTGATGGCGGCGCTGATCGGCGTGCTGGCGATCCGTACGCGCGGCATCTACTTCGCGATGGTCACGATGGCGCTGTCGCAATGCGTCTATTACCTGTTTTATCAGGCGGTCGACTGGACCGGCGGCGAGAACGGCCTGCGCGGCATCAATGTCCGGAGCATCGATATTTTCGGTCTCAGGCTCGACTTCATCAATCCGATGATCCGGTATTATGTGATCGCTGCGTTCGTGATCGCAGCGTTCTTTGTGTTGTCGCGTATTCTGGCATCGCCCTTCGGCGCGGTGATCGAGGCGGTACGCGAGAACGAGACTCGGGCAAGAGCCTCCGGCTACGACGTGACGCTGACGCGTCTGATCACCTTCGTGCTGTCGGGAGGTTTTTGCGGCCTCGCAGGCGCGCTGCAGGCACTGCATCTCTCCATCGTGCCGATCGAAATTCTGCACTACGACACGTCCGGCATCGTCGTGATGATCGCATTGCTCGGCGGCATGGGCACGTTTTTCGGGCCGATGATCGGGGCTGCGGTGTTTCTGCTGCTTGAAAATCTCGTTTCGGTCTGGACCGTGCATTGGCAACTCGTCGTCGGTGCCATTTTCATGCTCTGCGTACTATTCTTTCCCGCCGGCATCTGGGGCACGCTGATCTCGCGGGGAAAGCCGCGATGACGGGTCCTGCGCAACCGCAGCCGGTTATCCTGCGCACCAGGGGTGTCGGCAGGATGTTCGGTAAATTTGTCGCCCTGAAGGACATTTCGGCCGAAATTCTCGCAAGGAGCGATCACTTCGATTATCGGTCCTAACGGGGCAGGCAAGAGCACATACTTCAATCTCCTGTCGGGCGCGCTGCCGCCATCGAGCGGGACAGTCGAGTTCGAGGGCAGGGATGTCACCGGCCTGCCGCAGCATCGCTTCGCGCACATGGGCATCGCGAAATCCTTTCAGATCACGAATGTGTTTCCGCAGCTTTCGACGCGGGAAAACATCCGCATCGGGTTGCAGGCGCTGGTGTCGCGCTACGATCTCTGGCGCCCGCGTGCCCGGCTTCAGGAACTGAGCGAGCAGGCCGACGAGTTGCTCTCACTGGTCGGCCTCTGGGAGGCGCGTGAGCGAACCGCGAAGACACTCGCGCACGGCGAACAACGTGCGCTCGAAATCGGAATGGCGCTCGCGAGCCGGCCGCGGCTGTTGCTGCTCGATGAGCCGACGGCGGGAATGAGTCCGGAAGAGACCCGCACCATGATGGACCTGATCGTCAAGCTTGCGCGCGAGCGGACGGTCATCCTGGTCGAGCACAAGATGAAGCTGGTGCTCGGGATCAGTGATCGCATCCTGGTTCTCCATCACGGCGAATTGCTGGCCGAAGGGACGCCGCAGGAGGTTCGGCAGAACGAGGCTGTCAAGCGGGTCTATCTCGGCCAGCGGGAGCATTGAGCGGATGCTAGAGATCAGCAAGCTGAATGCATGGTACGGCGCAAGCCACGCGCTGCAGGACGTCAGCATCGAGGTGGCACAGGGCGAAATCGTCTGCCTGATCGGCCGTAACGGCGCCGGCAAGACCACGACCTTGAAGTCGATCATGGGCTTGATGGACCGCACGCGTGGCTCGGTTAGTTTCAAGGGCCGGGAATTGCTGGGCCGCCCGGCGCATATGCGGTTCGCAATGGGCTTGGCCTACGTGCCTGAAGAGCGACGTATCGTGCAGGGGCTGTCGGTGCGGGAAAATCTCAGGCTCGGCTTGGTCGCTTCACCGGAGAAGAAGCGGGAATCGGAATTGATCGACGGCATCGCCAAGATCTTTCCACGGCTTGCCGAGCGGCTCGATCAGGAAGCGGTCACGATGTCCGGCGGCGAGCAGCAGATGCTGGCGATTGCGCGCGCGATGATCGCCAAGCCCGACCTGATCATGCTGGATGAACCATCCGAAGGCATCATGCCGGTGCTGGTCGACGAGATGTTCGAACTGTTTCGAGCCATGAAGGCGCAGGGAACCACGGTGCTGCTGGTCGAGCAGAATGTCGAGCTCGCGCTCGATATCGCGGACCGCGCCTATGTGATGGACCAAGGCGAGGTCGTCCATCAGGCATCCGCGCAGGCGCTGCTTTCCGACAGCGATATCAAGGAGCGTTACTGCTCGGTGTGAGCAGCCGGCTTACTCCGCTGCGGTCCTGGCCATTGCGCCGGACTGCTTGTTGCTCACCACGACCTTGATCGCGTCTTCAACGCGCTCCCGCGCATAACGCAATGCCGTTGGCAAGTCTTCAAGCGGAAAGGTGTGCGTGTGGACCCGGGTCGCGTCGAAGCGCTTCTCCGCCATCAGCTCCATTGCACGATGGGTCGCGCTACGGCCTTCGCCACGTATGCCATAGACATAGATGTTATTCCGCACGAGATGCGCGAGATCGGTCGTCACCGGCTCGTGGGGAAAGGCGGCAAGGCAGATCCTGCCGCCGCGATTGGTCATGTGGATGGCTTGATCGACGGTCTGTTCGGTGCCGGCGCACTCGATCACATAGTCGGCGCCGATCCCGTCAGTGAGTTGCTTCACGATTTCGACCGGATCTTCCTCGCTGATGTTAATGACGCGATCCGCGCCCAGCTCCTTGCCGATCGCCAGTCGCCTCGGACGTGTTCCCGTCAGGATGACCGGGCTCGCGCCCAGGGCCTTGGCGACCGCCACTGCGAGCAGGCCGATCGGGCCGGGGCCGATCACGACGACGCTCTCGCCGGCGACGAGGCCGCCGAGCTCGGTGAGTCCATACATCGATGTGCCGGCCGTGACGACCAGCGTCGCCTCCGCATCGCTCATGCTGTCCGGTACGCGGACCAGCGTGTTGATGTGGTTGACCGCGTATTCGGCAAAGCCGCCGTCGGTTGTGAAGCCGTTGGCGCGATGACCTTTCTCCGGTCTGCCATAGTTCAGGCAAGAGGTGTACATGCCCTGCCGGCAGCGTTTGCATTGGCCGCAGCCGGCATGAATTTCCACGCTGACCCGCTGCCCGATCCTGAACTCGTCGACGTTGGGTCCGAGCGCAACGACGGTGCCCATATATTCGTGACCTGGCGTGAAGTTCTTGTTGAAGGGGAGGCCACCCTGAATGCGGGCCGGCGAGCCGGAATGAATGATTTCGAGGTCGGTCGCGCAGATCGCAACCGCATCGATCCGGACCAGGACTTCGGCGCGTGCTGGAGCCGGGGTCGGTTTGTCACGCAGGAAAAGTTCATCGGGTCCGCCAAGGACCCAGGCTTTCATCTGTTCGGGGATCGGAAAGTCAGCGGATGTCGTGACGCCGGCAGGACGGTACATGGCACGTTTCCCGAAATTTTTTCGGACTTTAGCGCCGGCAATGACAACCGCAAATCAATTCTGCCCCTGCAGAAGGGTATGCCTCATCTGTCTTGCGAAGCGGACAGCTTGTAGATCTCAAGCGCATCGGCTTCCGCACCCCTCAACGATTTGGCCATCCTGAACAATTGCGCGGCGAGCGCGGCCATCGGCACCGGGCTCGACGTATCCCGCGCGACCTCGACCACTGTATCGAGGTCTTTCAGTATCGTCGCGATATGGCCGAGCGGCGGCGAGTGGATGCCTTGCACCATGCGCGGCACGAACAATTGCAGCGGGATGGAATCCGCGAAACCGCCGGCCAGCGCCTCCGGCAGCCGGGCGGCATCGATCCCCGCGTTGGCCGCAAGACGCGTCGCCTCGGCGAGCACGGCCATCGCGCATCCGACGATGACCTGGTTGCAGAGCTTCGCGGTCTGTCCCGCGCCGGTCGGGCCCATATGCGTAAGCCGGCGGGCCATTGCCAGCACATAGGGCCGCACGCGCTCGATGTCCGTTGCATCGCCACCGGCCATCACCGCGAGTGTACCTTCCTCGGCGCCCTTGGTGCCGCCGGAGACCGGCGCGTCGATCCATCCCATGCCGTTGGCGGCTTTAAGCCGCGCGGCGATCGCGCGTGCCATATCAGGATGGATCGACGAGAAATCGACCACCAGCTTGCCCTCGCCGGGGGCGGCCGCGAGCCCTTCGCTACCGAAGACTACGTCCTCGACCGCATGCGCATCGGTCACGCACATGAAGATAATGCTCGCGTTGGCGGCGACATCGTGTGGGCTGCCCGCGAGCCTCGCACCGACCTCGACGAGCGGCGCCGCCTTGGCCGCTGACCGATTCCAGACCGTCACGTCATAACCGGCATTGAGCAGGCGCCGGGACATCGGAAGCCCCATCAGGCCAAGCCCCAGATAGCCGAGCTTTTCGGCTTGCGATTGTCGCGCTCCCGTCATCGTCGCTCTCCCATTCCCAAGCCCGTCTCAGAACCCTCGGCCTGCATCGGCATTTATCACAGAATGCCGCCAGATCGGGCAAATCCATCCACCTTCCAATGACTTGCCTAACTATTTGAACCATGAAAGATTTGGCCGCAGGTCGGTCGGGGCTGGCGCCGACAAGGAGTGGAGCAGGCGAATGCGGATGGTTTCGAAATGGGTTCTGGCGGTGGGTGCGACGGCTTCCCTGCTGGCAAGCATCGGCCCGTCACAGGCGCAGCAGACAATCCGCGTCGGTTGGACCATTCCGGCCGAGGAATCCAAATATTGGATGATGCGGCGGCCGCAGGAATTTCCCGACATCGGCAAGACCTACAATATCGAATGGACGCAATTCCAGGGCACTGCGCCAATGACCCAGGCGCTCGCCGCGGGCGCGCTCGATTGCGCGACACAGGCGCCGCTTTCGCTCGCCAACGGCGTGGTTGGCGGCAATCTGAAGGCGTATATCGTCGCCCAGCATGTGTTCGAGAAGCCGGGCGGTTTCTCTGTCTATTGGGCGGTCAAGGATGACTCGCCGATCAAGACTGTCGCCGATCTCAAGGGCAAGACGGTCGGAATTTCGGTGATCGGAGGCGGCACCCAGGGCCCGTTCAACATGCTGTTGAAGCAGGCCGGCGTCGACCCGTCGAGGGACATCAAGCTGGTCGAGGTCGGCTTTGCGGTCTCCGAGGACGCGCTACGCCAGGGGCGCGTCGATGCCGTCAACATGAACCAGCCGTTCGCGGCGCGCGCGGAGGCCAAGGGCGGCATCCGCAAGCTGTTCTCGCTGTCGGAGGCAATGCCCAACATCGTCCATATTCTGGAAGCCTGCCGGGCCGACTTCGTCGACAAAAATCCAGAGATCGCAAAGGCTTACGTGCGCGATATTACCGCCGGCATGAAGAAGGCGCTGGCCAACCGCGAAGAGACTTTGAAGGTCGTCTCCGAGGTGCTGAAGGCGCCGATCCCGGTGCTCGACACCTATTTGCTCAAGGACAATGATTTCGGCCGCGATCCGGGCGCCGCACCAAACTTCATAGCGATCCAGAAGATGCTCAATATCTACACCGAGACGGGGATGCTGCCAAAACTGGATGTCGCCCAGTTCAAACACCCAACCATCGTAGCGCCGCTGGAGTAGGAACGTCTTGGGAAGGCCCTCGGGCCAGGCGAAGCAAGAGGCGTTCCGGCCCGCGCCGGAATGCGTCGCGGGAGAGGTGATGTCCAAAAAGCAGTGGCGATCCCGCGTGACGACCGATGGCCTCGATCGGGCGCCGCATCGTGCCTTCATGCGCGCGATGGGTCTGGACGATGCCGCACTGGCACAGCCAATGATCGGCGTGGTCAGCATGAAGGGCGAGCAGACGCCCTGCAACATGACCCACGACTTTCAGGTGGAGGCCGCCAAGGCCGGCATATCCGAAGCCGGAGGCACGCCGCGTGAGTTCACCACGGTCTCGGTCTCCGACGGCATCAGCATGAATCACGAGGGCATGAAGTTCTCGCTGTTCTCGCGCGAACTGATTGCCGACTCGATCGAGGCCGTGGTTCATGGACTCGCCTATGATGCGTTGATCGGCTTCGGCGGCTGCGACAAGACGCTACCCGGCGTCATGATGGGCATGATCCGCTGCAATGTGCCGTCCATCTTCATCTATGGCGGCAGCGCGCTTCCGGGCCGGTTCGAGGGCAAGACCCTCACGGTGCTCGATTCCTATGAAGCGGTCGGCGGCTTCATGACCGGCGAAATCGATCAGGCGACGCTCACCGGGATCGAGCGCAGCTGCCTGCCGACGATCGGCGCCTGCGCCGGACAATTCACCGCCAATACGATGGCGATGGTGTCCGAGGCGATGGGCCTGACCATTCCCAATGTCTCGATGGTGCCCGGCGTCTATCCGGAGCGCGCGCGGATCGCGCGTCAGGCCGGACGGCTGGTGATGCAGATGCTGGAACGGGGCGGGCCATTGCCGCGCGAGATCGTCACGCGCAAAGCGCTGGAGAACGGCGCGGCGATCGTCGCTGCCACCGGCGGTTCGACCAATGCCGCGCTGCATCTGCCTGCAATCGCCAACGAGGCCGGGATCGCCTTTACCATCGACGATGTCGGCGAGGTTTTCGCGCGCACGCCGTTGATAGGCAACTTGCGGCCTGGCGGCAAATATACGGCGAAGGATGTCTACGACATCGGCGGGACCGCGGTGGTAGTCCGTGCTCTCATCGAAAGCGGTCACATCGACGGCACATGCCTGACGATCACCGGCAAGACGATTGCGGAGGAATATGGCGGTGCAAATGCGCCGGACGGCGAGGTGATCTATCCGGCACGTGCGCCGATCATGCCGGACGGCGGCGTGGCTGTTCTGAAAGGCAATCTCTGTCCGGACGGCGCCGTCATCAAGGTCGCCGGTTTGAAGAAACTGGTCTTCGAAGGCACGGCACGCGTCTTCGAGGACGAGGAGACATGCGTCGATGCGGTCCGTAACCGTAGCTATACGGCAGGCGAGGTCCTGGTGATCCGCAACGAAGGCCCGGTCGGTGGCCCCGGAATGCGTGAGATGCTGGGCGTCACGGCGCTGATTTACGGGCAGGGGATGGGCGAGAAGGTCGCGCTCATCACCGACGGACGCTTCTCCGGCGCGACGCGCGGCATGTGCATCGGCTATGTCTCGCCGGAAGCCTTTATCGGCGGTCCGCTGGCCCTGGTGCGTGACGGTGACCGCATCCGGATCGACGCGGCCGCGCGCCGCATGGATGTGTTGATCGATGACGGCGAATTGTCACGGCGCCGCGAGGCCTGGACGCCGAGGTCGCCGCGGCATCGGGCGGGGGCGCTGGCAAAATATGCACGACTGGTCGGACAGGCCCCGCGAGGGGCCGTGACCCATGACGGTCCGGCCGAATGGCCATGGTTCGACTAATGCGCGACCGGTGTGGCGGAAGCAACGTGCCCATGGCTGTGCTTTTCCGCTATGCTCAGCCTTAACCTGACCAAACGAGGCAGATAGCAGGACCGATGTTTCACGGCTGGCAAGAGAAGTCTGGATGAAGGCGGCGCGGTCGCGATTGGGCGCGCCAATGGCCGCCACGCCTGCGCCAAAATCGGCGACCGCCATGATCGAGATCGATCATGTCTCGCAGGTGTTTCACACCTCAGCTCGCCAAGACCATCTGGCGTTGTCGAATATCTCTCTGACCATCGAAGATGGTGCCTTCGTCTCGATCCTCGGCCCGTCCGGCTGCGGCAAGTCGACGCTGCTCTATATCGTCGGCGGATTCGTCCGGCCGACGAAAGGGTCAGCCAGGATGAAGGGCAATGCGATTACTGGCCCCGGGCCGGATCGCGGCCCGGTGTTTCAGGAGTTCGCGCTGTTCCCATGGAAGAGCGTGCTTGGCAATGTGATGTACGGCCCGCGACAGCAGGGCGTGAAGCATGCGGAAGCCGAGGCGCAGGCCCGTGCGCTGCTCGATATGGTTGGGCTGAAGGGCTTTGAGAACTTCTACCCCAAGGAACTGTCGGGCGGAATGAAGCAGCGGGTCGCGCTGGCGCGAACGCTCGCCTATCATCCCGAAGTGCTCCTGATGGACGAGCCGTTCGGCGCGCTCGATGCACATACGCGAACGCGGCTGCAGAACGATCTGCTGAACATCTGGGAGCGCGACCGCAAGACGGTGCTGTTCGTCACCCACTCGGTCGAGGAGGCGGTGTTTCTCTCCGACAAGGTCGTCATGATGAGCGGCTCGCCCGGCCGTATCAGGCAGGTCATCGATATCGACCTGCCGCGTCCGCGCCGCCGGAGCGAGCTGCTGCTCGATCCCCGCTATCAGAAATATGTCGTCGATATCGAACGGATGTTCGATGACAGCGGCGAAAACGAGATCCGGCCATGAGCACTGGCCGGGACTTCCTCGCGCGCCTGGCTCCTTTGCTTGCGTGCCTCGGCCTGCTCGCGATCTGGCAAGCGGCGTCGCTCGCGCTCAACAACGACAGTTTCCCGACCGCGCTGCGGGCGATCGAGGCCGTTCCTTCGATCCTCGGGGACAAGGAAGCGTTGATCAACATCCTGGCTTCGCTTCGGCGCATGGCGATCGGTTTCGGCGTGGCCGTTGCCGTGTCCATCCCGCTTGGACTGTTGATGGGCCGCAGCCGCGCTGTCGCGTCGTTCTTCAATCCCTTGTTGATGGTAATCTATCCGGTACCAAAGGCGGCGCTGATGCCGATCATCATGCTTTGGCTCGGCGTCGGTGATCTCTCGAAAACGCTCGTGATCTTTCTCGGCGTCAGTCTGCCGGTGATCTATCACAGTTTCGCAGGCGCGAGGGCGGTCGAAGAGAAGATGTTGTGGTCGGGCGCGGCAATGGGACTGTCCGCGGCGGAACGTTTGGTCCGCATCGTGCTGCCGGCGGCGCTGCCGGAAATCCTCACGGGCTGCCGTACCGGACTCGTGCTGGCGCTGATCACCATGATCACCAGCGAGATGATCGCGCGCCAGTCCGGCGCCGGCAACATTCTCTTCAATGCGCTCGACATGGGGGAATACGACACCGTATTCGCCATGATCATCATCGTTGGCGCGATGGGGATCGGGCTTGACGCCCTGTTTGAGCGTGTTCGCGCGCGGCTGGTGCGATGGTCGGAACCGCAGTTCGACTTGCCCTTGAGCTTCTCATGAACGCACGCGCCGTCACGACCGACATTTTGCTGGGCTTGCTGCCGATCGTGCTCCTGATCGCCGCGTGGCAGGCGCTGGTGTCATTCGGCTACGCGCCGGTGACGCTGTTGCCGCCGCCCGGCCAGGTGTTCGGGCGGATGGTTCAGCAAATTCTCGACCCGACGTTCCAGCGGGATATCTTGGCGACGCTGTTCCGATTGTTCGCCGGATTTGCGATCGCCGTCGTCATTGGCGTTTCGATCGGGCTGGCCGCCGCGGCCAACCCGATGATCAACGCGGTCGTGAGGCCGATCGTCCGGGTTCTGGCGCCATTGCCAAAGGTGGCGCTTTATCCGGCATTGCTGCTGTTGCTCGGCTTCAACCATGAATCCAAGATCGTGCTGGTCGCCGCGGACGCGTTGTTCCCGATCCTTCTCTCGACCTATTACGGCGCTTCGACCGTGGAGCAGAAGCTGATCTGGTCGGCGATGGCCGCCGGCACGTCGCACCGCGAAATCTTGTTCAAGGTGGTGCTGCCGGCCGCCGCGCCGTCGATCCTGACTGGATGCCGTATCGGTCTCGTGATTTCCTGCATCGTGGTGTTTCTGGCGGAGATGATCACATCGACGGATGGCCTTGGGCATGTCCTGGTGACTGCAGCGCGCACGTTTCAGACGGTCGATATGTTCGTTCCGTTGATCACGATTTCATTGTTGGGATTGAGCCTCAACGGCGCGCTTGAGGGACTGCGGTCTTATCTGCTGCGCGGATTTCCGGACGTCTAGGAACAACGCTCGAACGGAGGTGAAACATGCTGGCGGACCGCATCGAAGCGAAATGGATCGACGCGTTCTGCGAGATTTTCGAGCGCTGTGCGGTCAAGCCTGGCGACACCGCCGCCATCCTCTCGGAAACGCAGTCACGCGCGCTCAACGTGCATCTGGCGGAACTTGCGCTGTTGCGGATGGGCGCCCGGCCGTTTCATCTCATCGTGCCGACGCCGCGCAATCGGCAGATCGTTCCGATCCGCTCGACCGGAGCAAGCGCGGCGATCCAGCGGCTCGCTCCCGTCGTCACGGCGCTGCAGCAAGCGGGCTTTGTCGTTGATTGTACCATCGAAGGCCTGATGCACGCGCCGGAGACGCCGGATATCTTGAAGGCAGGCGCACGCATCCTCGTGATCTCCAACGAGCACCCCGAGGCGTTGGAGCGGATGGTGCCCGACACGGCGCTGGAAATGCGCGTGCGCGCCGCGGCAAAGATGCTGCGCGGCACGAAGCGCATGCGCGTGACATCCAAGGCCGGCACCGATCTCGACGTCGACATGGTCGGCGCAGCGACGGTCGGCGTCTGGGGCTGGACCGACAAACCCGGCACGCTCGCTCATTGGCCGGGCGGCATCGTGGTGAGCTTTCCGAAGAGCGGCACGGTCAACGGCACGCTTGTGATGGCGGCAGGCGACATCAATCTCACCTTCAAGCGTTATCTGGCTTCACCGGTCAAAATGACACTGAAGGACGATTATGTGACCGAACTGGAAGGCGAGGGCACGGATGCCGCGATGATGCGCGCCTATCTCGCCGCCTGGGGCGATCGAGAAGCTTACGCGGTGTCGCATGTTGGATTCGGAATGAATCCGGGCGCACGCTACGAGGCGCTTTCCATGTATGACCAGCGCGACACCAACGGCACCGAGCTTCGCGCCGTGTCCGGAAACTTCCTGTTTTCGACCGGCGCCAATGAGTTCGCCGGGCGTTACACGGCGGGTCATTTCGACCTGCCGATGATGGGAACGACGATCGAGCTCGACGGCGTCGCGGTGGTGCGTGACGGCGTGCTGCAGGACTTGTTCGGGTGAACCGTCAAAGCACCGGCGGCCGGGCCAGCCCGAAATGCCGGAGCATGTCGACCAGCGCTGCAAGGCGCTTGTCTCGATAGGCGTCGATATCGAGATCGGAATAATCGAGGAAGCCGGCGCCGGTGCGCAGGCCGATGCGGCCTTCCTCCATATTGCGCGAGATCACGTCCGGGGCGCGATAGCGTTCGCTGCCGAGCGCGCCTTCGAGATAGCGGCTTGCATAGTAGAGAATATCCCCGCCGCCCCAGTCGATAAATTCCAGTAGTCCCAGCACCGCATAGCGAAAGCCGAATCCGTAACGGATCGCCTTATCGATCTCCTCAGCGCTCGCGACGCCTTCTTCCACCATCCGCGCGGCTTCGTTCATGGCAAGCGCCTGAATGCGCGGAACGATGAAGCCAGGCGTCGCGGCGCAGACGACGGGCACCTTGCCGATGCCTTCGAGCAGAGCCTTGACTTGAGTGACGATGGCGGGATCGGTGGCCTTACCGGGAGAGATTTCGACCAGCGGGATCAGATAGGCCGGATTGAGCCAGTGCGCGTTGAGGAAACGCTCGGGATGTTCGACGGCGTCGGAAAGATCGTCCACCAGAATTGTCGATGTGGTGGACGCGATGATGACGTCGGGCGCGACCGCTTTTGAAGCTGCCGCCAGCACCTCGCGCTTCAACGCGACGACCTCCGGCACGCCTTCGAAGACAAGCCCGGCCTCAGCGAGCGCTGCAGCGCCTTGATCGGCGGGTACGACCTTGACACGCGACATCAACGTTTCGGCCTCTTGATCCTTCATCAGCCCGAACCGCGCGAGGCTCGCCAGTGTCTTTCTGACTTCATCGAGCGCGTCAGCCTCCAGCTTCGCGAATTGCCCGGCCGAGCGGGCCTTGACGTCGATCATCGTAACTGTGTGGCCGGCATAGGCGAACGCCACGGCGATACCGCGGCCCATGCGGCCTGCGCCGAGACAGGCGATGACAGGGCGGGTGGTGGTCATCGGCCAAAACCCTCGCGGAGCAGAGTCTGCAATTCGGCGCGATGAAGTTTGCCAAGGCCGAGGCTCGCCAGGGTGCGTCCGGTCTTCATGAAATCCTCGCCGCAGATTGGGCCGCCGATGGCAAGAAAGGCCTTCGCCAGTGGCGTTGCGACGCCGGCGAGTTCTGCGACTGAGACCAGAAACGACAAACCAAGCTGCAGGTCCTCCCGCATATACCGATGCTCGGTCAGCACGATCCGCTCGCGCCAGTCACCGGAGTCGGTGAGGCGATCATGCGAGCCGCGGCCATACATCCAGATCTCCCCCTCCGTTGCGTAATGGTCAGCCAGCGGAAAATGCGGCGTTCCGTAGCCAAGCGCCTCACGCACAGCGATACGCTCGGCGTCGAGCGCGTCGGTGACACGTCGTATCGGGTCCTGCGTGCCTTCCTTGTGAATGTCCCAGCGCTCGAAATGTTCGATCGGCCCGGCGTTCATCACGATCAGCGGCGGGTGAATGATCGGCCCGGCGTTCATGAGTGCGCCGGACAGTGCATCGCCGCACGGCTCGATCACGCCCGGGAATGCCCGCCCAATGATATCGAGCGCATGATCTGCGGTCCGCAGTGGAAATACCCCGACCGGAAGCCGCTTGGCGCGGATCGTGATCGCGATTTCGAACGGCCCATGCTTGCGCGTCAGCCAGGGCAGCGTGCCGGTTTCCGCAAAGCTCACCTCTGCGCCGTTGCCGGCGTCGCGCGCGGCAGTCGCGAAGATCATCGAGCCGAAGGTTGCCGGAGGCGCGAACACCACCTGGCGGTCGCGCAAATGCGGCGCCAATTCTCCGGCGATGTCGGTTTGCGCAAAGGCAGGCGTAGGGCAGAGAATCAGTTCGGCGTCACCAACCGCCTCGGCGATATCGGTGGTGACCAGCGCGAGTTGGACGTCATGCCGGCCATTGACGTCCTTGATCAGGATGCGCGAGCCGGCGGCGCGGTGTGCTGCAACATGATCGGCGGCGCGCCGCCACAACCGGACCTCGTGGCCTTGCAGCGCGAAGTCGCCTGCGGCCGCGAACGAACCGTTTCCGCCGCCGAGCACCGCGATCTTCAAGATGCGTCTCCCTGCGGGCGCGCGTCGAGTTGTCTCAGCATGAAATGTTGCACCTTGCCCAGGGCGGTTCGTGGCAGATCGTCGACGAAGATGATGTCGCGTGGGACCTTGAAGCGAGCGAGCTGGGTTTCGACATGCGCTCTCAAATTGTCCGCATCGACCGGGCTGCCCGCTCGCCTGATCACATAGGCGACCGGAACCTCGTCCCAGCGCGGATCGTGGCGCCCGATCACGGCGCATTCGTCGACATCGGGGTGCTCCAGCAGTACGCGCTCGACTTCCGCCGGATAGATGTTCTCGCCGCCAGAGATGATCAGGTTCTTCTTGCGGTCGTGGACCCAGAAATAGCCGTCGGCGTCGCGGCGGCCGAGATCGCCGCTGCGATACCAGCCGTCATGCAGCGCCTCGCGCGTCGCTGCCTCGTTGCCCCAATATTCATAGAATACGTTGGGGCCGCGCACAGCGATCTCCCCCGGCATCTCAGGCGGTAGCTCCTTGCCTGCATCGTCAATGATGGCCGCCTCGCAGCACAAGCCCGGCAGGCCGGTCGAGCCCTCGCGCGACAGATCGCCGCCTAGTCGCGTGTAGACTGCAATCGGGCAGGTCTCGGTCGAACCGTAGACCTGAAGCACCGGCACGCCGCGTGCGACGAAGCGATCGATCAGATGTTGCGGGACGATCGTCGACCCCGTCGAGACCGCCTTCAGCGTAGGATAGGTCGGTCGTTGCCCAGGCCGGATGGTCGGACACGGCTTGGAGTGTCGCGGGCACCAGCACCGTCAACGTAGGACGGTCGCGTTCGAACGCGGCAAGCGCCGCATCCGGGGCGAAGCGCGAATGAATTGTGACGGTTGCGCCATGATGCAGCGCCGGCGTGGTCTGGATGTTGAGGCCCCCGACGTGGAAGAATGGCAGCACGGTCAGTACATGGTCGTCCGAGGTGAGACCGTGCATGTGCTGGCTCATCACGCCGTTCCACAGCAGGGCTTCCTGGCGCAGCACCGCGCCCTTCGGCCGGCCCGTCGTGCCTGATGTGTAGACGATCAGCAGTGGGCAGGAGAGGTCGGCATGCGGATTGCGGCTATCGCTGCGCGCCTGCGCCAGTAGCGTATCGAATGTCGTGCCGCCCGAAGGTGAGAAATCGAACCCGACGACGCCTGTCTCGGGCAAGTTCTCCTGGAGTGTCGGAAGAATTGCCGCGAAGGACTGCTCCAGCACGAGAACCTTCGCTGCTGCGTCGGACAGGATGAACATTTGCTCGGCGACCGCAAGGCGCCAGTTCAACGGCACCAGCATCGCACCGAGCCGTGCGCAGGCATAGAGCAGGACGAGATAGTCGGGCCGGTTGAGACTCAGGATCGCGACGCGATCGCCGCGGCTGACGCCGAGTTCTGACTTGAGCGTCCGCGCCGCCTGCGCGATGCGCGCGTTGAACGCGGCATAGCTGAGCGTTGTCCCCTCAAAGCGTATCGCCGGCTTGTCGGGAGCGAAAGCCGCATTGCGTTCGATCAGACTGCAGAGGTCCACTGTCAGTCGTCCGTTTCGCCGGCCTCGTACAGTGCCTCGCGACCGATGCGGTCGAGGCACAGCTCGGCCGTCCAGGGCAGCATCAGCGAGCCGCAGCGGCTGTCGCGATAGATGCGCTCCAGCGGCAGGGATTTCAGCATCGCCTGGCCGCCGCAGGTGCGGATCGCGAGGGCCGCAAGCTCGTTGGCGCCTTCCATGACAGAATACTGCGCCGCATAGGCGCGCAGCACCTGCTCCTTGCTCGGATTGGCGCGCGCTTCGGTGACCGCCTGGAACCAGATCGCTTTGATCTGCTCGAGCTTGATCTGCATCTGCGCCACTGCGATCTGCTTGGTCGGATACATCCGCCGCTTGACCGGCGGCGTGCCCGGCACCTCGCCACGCAGATAGCGCACAGTGAAATCATAGGCGGCCTGCGCGAGACCCATATAGGTCGGCGACAGCGTCAGGAACATGTGCGGCCAGCGCATCGCCGCCTGGAAATAGACGCCGCGCGGCATCAGCGCCGCTTCCTCGTCCACGAACACGTCCTTGAACAACAGCGTGCGCGAGACCGTGCCGCGCATGCCGAGCGGGTCCCAGTCACCGACGACGGAAACGCCGTCCGCTTTGGCCGGGATGGCGAGGTAGAGCGTATTTCGGCGCGAGGCCTTTTCGCCCTCGGCGATTTCGGTACAGAGCACGCCATAATAGTCGGCGTGGCCGGATAGCGACGCAAAAATCTTCTTGCCGTTGATGAGCCAGCCGCCTTTGACCGGCTTCGCCTCGGTGCCGAAAGCGACCCCGCCGGCCGCGGCGGCGCCGCCTTCGGAGAAAGGCTGCGAATAGATCGCACCGTCATCGACGATGCGCTTGTAATGGATCGCGCGCCGTCGTTCGTGCTCGGCGCGGGTCGCGGCTTCCATGTCGAGATCGTCGGCGAGTGGGCCCGACCACAAGGTCGAGCAGACGTGCATGTTCCAGGTCAGCGCCGTCGCGCCGCAATAGCGGCCGATCTCGGCAGCCGCCAGGGCATACGTCTGGTAGTCCGCGCCGAGGCCGCCATGCTTCTTGGGGATGGAAATGCCGAGCAGGCCTGCGCGATGCAGATCGCGGTAGTTTTCGGTCGGGAATGTCGCGTCACGGTCGTAGGCGGCCGCGCGCCCGGCAAAGACGGTTTGGCCGAGTTCACGTGCGCGCGCGATGATCGCGGCCTGCTCGTCGTTCAGACGGAAGGCTGCGGGATCGAAGATCGCCGCGTCGAGGGCGACGTTACCGGTCGTGGCTTTGCCGACTTGAACCGTCATCTGTTCCGTCACCTAAACCGTTTTCAGGAACTGGTCGAGCGTCGCGTTGAAGGCCGCGGGACGTTCGAGATTGACGAGATGGCCAACCCCTTCGAGCTCTACATAGCTCGCCGACGGAATGAAGCTCGCCATCTTCGCCATCATCGGCGCCGGTGCGTTCTTGTCCTTCGAGCCCGAGAGCGCCAGTGTCGGCACCTTGATGTCTTTTAACGCCGCGCGCTGGTCGAATCCCAGCAGCGCCAGCATGCTGGCGCGATAGGCGGCCTCGGGAACGCTGGCCATGCAGTCGCGGGCAAGCGCGATGCCCGAGGCGTCCGGATCGTCGCCCACAAGATCTTTCACCAGTGCGGGCGCTAGCGAGACCATCGTCTCGCCGCGACCGAGCGGTCCGAGCCGCGCGTCGATGAACGATTTCTGCCAGTCACCCTCGGCCTTGCCGAAAGCGGGGCTGGTCTGCGCCAGCACGACGGCCTTGGCGGCCGTCGGATGCTTCACGAGCCATTGCTGCACGATCATGCCGCCGATCGAATGGCCGACGAGAATGGGGTCGGTTGCGCCAATCTGTCTCAGGAAATCCTGCAGGGCATCGGTGAGTGTTGCGATGCTGACGGTCGCAAGTGGCGCCGATCCGCCATAGCCCGGCATGTCCCAGGCGATTGCGCGATAGCGATCGCTGAAATGGTCAAGCTGAGCGCGCCAGCCGCGTGCCGCGCCGCCGATGCCGTGCAGGAACACGAGCGGTGTCTTGCCGGCATCGCCGGCCGCTTCGAAGGTGAAGCGGCCATCTCCGGTTCTTGCGGCCATTGTCATGGGTACCGATTTCCGTCTCTCGTTCCTCGGATGCTAACAGCCTAGCCGGTTTCTTGCAAAAGTTTGAAGTATAAAATATACGCAAAATCCTGACGCCTGAGAATTTGCATCGGGGAGGGCCCGCGAATGTCCGGACTGCCGCATTCCCCGCATGCGCTGATTACCGGTGGCGGCCGCGGCATCGGCCGCGAGATTGCATTGGCCCTGGTGCGTGCTGGCGCGACGGTCACGGTGCTTGGGCGGGATCGCGCGAGGCTCGACGATGCAATTGCTGCAGGTGCTGCGCATTTCGCCGGTGTTGCCGATGTCGCCGATCAGGTCGCGATCAGCGCCGCAATTGCGGAAGCCGCTGCGCGACAGCCGATCGACATTCTGATTGCCAATGCCGGCATCGCGGAGTCCGCGCCGTTCGCGAAGTCCGACATCGCGCTGTTCCGCCGCATGATGGATGTCAATTTCATGGGCGTCGTACATGCAATTCAGGCAGCGTTGCCGTCGATGAAGGGCAGGCCCTATGGTCGCATCGTGGCGGTCGCATCGACCGCGGGTCTCAAGGGTTATGCTTATGTCAGCGCGTATAGCGCCGCCAAGCACGCCGTCGTCGGCCTCGTTCGCTCGCTGGCCCTCGAGCTTGCGAGCACGCCGATCACGGTCAACGCCGTCTGTCCCGGTTTCACCGACACCGATCTCGTTGCCGGTGGCATCGACACGATCATGAAAAAGACCGGCAGAAGCCGTGAGCAGGCAGTGGCCGAACTCGCCAAGCACAATCCGCAACGTCGGCTCGTGACGCCGGCGGAGGTCGCCGACACGGTTCTCTGGTTGTGCGGCGAGGGCTCCGGCGCGATCACGGGTCAGGCAATCGCCGTGGCCGGCGGTGAAATATGAGCGTTCCGGAAAACAAGAAGCGATAGTCGAAGGGAGATTCCATGAGCAGACCCGCCAATCCCGTCACGCTGCCCCTGGCGGACTATTCGCCGCAGCACTTTCTGCTGTCGGTCGTGGACGGTGTCGCGACCGTGACCTTGAATCGCCCGGAGCGTAAAAACCCGCTGACCTTCGAAAGCTACCGCGAACTGACGGATTTCTTCCGCGCCTGCGCCTTCGACGATGCGGTCAAGGTCGTCGTGGTGACCGGCGCCGGCGGCAACTTTTCGTCGGGAGGCGACGTATTCGAGATCATCGGCCCGCTGGTCAAGATGGATACCAAGGGGCTGACCGGCTTCACCCGCATGACCGGCGATCTCGTCAAGGCGATGCGGGCCTGCCCGCAGCCGATCGTGGCGGCGGTCGAAGGCATCTGCGCCGGCGCGGGGGCGATCGTCGCGATGGCGTCCGACATGCGGCTCGCCGCGACCGGCGCCAAGGTCGCGTTCCTGTTCAACAAGGTCGGGCTCGCCGGCTGCGACATGGGCGCCTGCGCGATCCTGCCACGCATCATCGGGCAGTCGCGCGCTTCGGAGTTGCTGTATACCGGCCGGTTCATGACGGCGGAGGAGGGCGAGCGCTGGGGCTTTTTCAGCCGGATCGTCACGCCGCAAGCAGTGCTGTCGCAGGCGCAATCGCTCGCCCGCGAGATCGCGCAGGGGCCGACATTCGCCAATACGATGACCAAGCGGATGCTGGCAATGGAATGGGCGATGTCGGTCGAGGAAGCGATCGAGGCGGAGGCGGTGGCGCAGGCGCTGTGCATGACCACGGCGGATTTCGAGCGCGCCTTCGAGGCCTTCGCGAACAAGGTCAAACCGGCCTTCCAGGGCAATTGACGCTCCGGACGACGGCATCCAGGGGGACTTGTCAGGAGATATTTTATATTTAAAATAATTCACCTTGGCCCTATCCTCCGGAGGCCCTCATGAAGATCGCGATCATCGGCGGTGGACCGGCCGGCCTCTATGCTGCGATCCTGCTGAAAAAGCAGCGGCCGAACGCCGAAATCGCCGTCTATGAGCGTAACCGCGCCGACGATACCTTCGGTTTCGGTGTGGTGTTTTCCGATGCGACGCTGGACAATTTCGAGAAATACGATCCGCCGAGCTATCGCCGCATCACCCAGGAATTCGCCTATTGGGACGATATCGCCGTGCACTTTCGCGGCACGGTGCATCGGGTCGGCGGCAATGGCTTTTGCGGATGCTCCCGTCGCAAGCTGCTGCTCATCCTGCAGGAGCGGGCGCGCGAGCTCGGCGTCGCGTTGCACTTCGAGACCGAGATCGACAATGAGGCGCGTTTCGCCGACGCCGATCTCGTCATCCTGGCCGACGGCATCAACAGCCGCTTTCGCGAGAAACATGTCGATCATTTCGAGCCCGAGGTCGATGTCCGCGCCAACATGTTCGCCTGGATGGGTTCGACCAAGCCGCTCGATGCCTTCACGTTCATCTTCCAGGAGACCGAATGGGGTCCGTTCATTGCGCACGCCTATCAATATGAGGCTGGCCGTTCGACCTGGATCTTCGAGACCGATCCCCTGACATTCGAGCGCGCCGGGCTGAAGGGGCTGGACGAGGCGCAATCGGCCGACCGCATGGCGGAGATCTTCGGCTGGTTCCTTGGGGACCATCCACTTCTCACCAACCGCTCGATGTGGCGCAATTTCCCGATGATCCGCAGCAAGCGCTGGGTCAAGGACAACATGGTGCTGCTCGGCGACGCCAAGGCGACCGCGCATTTCTCGATCGGCTCCGGCACCAAGCTCGCAATGGAGGATGCGATTGCGCTCGCCGACGCCATGGAACGCGCGCCTTCCGTCGCGGCTGCGCTGGACAAATATGAGCACGGTCGACGCGAGGAGGTCGAGAAGACCCAGCATGCCGCCGACGTCTCGCTGGTCTGGTTCGAGCATGTCGACCGCTTCTGGGAATTCGATCCGGTGCAGTTCGCCTTCGGCGTGATGACGCGTTCGAAGGCGATCACCTATGACAATCTCAGTTTGCGCGCGCCGGACTTCGTTGCCGAGGTCGACAAGGCCTTTGCGCGGCAGGTCCGCGCTAAGGGTTTCGACGTCGATGTCGACGAGCCGGCCGCGCCGATGTTCCAGCCGCTGCGGCTGCGCGAGATGACGATCGCCAATCGCGCGGTGGTTTCGCCGATGTGCATGTATTCGGCGAAGGAGGGCATGCCGACCGATTTTCACCTCGTGCATTACGGCTCGCGCGCGATCGGCGGTGCCGGCCTGATCTTCACCGAAATGACCTGCGTCGGCCGCGACGCCCGCATCACGCCGGGATGCGCCGGTCTTTGGAATGACGAGCAGGAGGCCGCTTGGCGGCGCATTGTCGATTTCGTCCACGCCAATTCGGCCGCCAAATTCGCACTCCAGCTCGGCCACGCCGGCCGCAAGGGTGCGACCAAACTGATGTGGGACGGCATGGATCGTCCGCTGGAGGAAGGCGGCTGGGATATCGTATCGGCGTCGTCCATTCCTTATTTTCCCGACAGCCAGGTGCCGCGCGAGCTGGACCGCGCCGCGATGGACAAGGTCAAGGCGGCGTTCGTATCTGCGGTCCAGCGCGGCGAACGCTGTGGCTTCGACATGCTGGAACTGCATTGTGCCCATGGCTATCTGCTCGCGAGCTTCATTTCGCCGCTCATCAACAAGCGCACGGATGAGTATGGCGGCTCGCTGGAAAATCGCGTGCGCTTTCCACTGGAGGTGTTCGAAGCGATGCGCGCGGCGTGGCCGGCGCACAAGCCGATGTCGGTGCGCATCTCGGCGACCGACTGGGCCGAGGGCGGTATCACCGGCGATGACGCCGTCTCGGTCGCGCGGGCGTTTGCCGAGGCCGGCGTCGATCTCGTCGATGTCTCGACCGGCCAGACCGTGCGCGACGCGCAGCCGATCTATGGCCGCATGTTCCAGACGCCGTTCTCCGATCAGGTCCGCAACGAGGCGCGCGTCGCCACCATGTGCGTCGGCAACATCACGACCGCCGATCAGGTGAACACGATCCTCGCCGCCGGCCGGGCCGATCTCGTCGCGCTCGGCCGCCCGCATCTGGTCGATCCCTCGTTCACGATGAAGGCCGCCGCCTGGTATGGCGCAGATGTGTTCTGCCCGCCGCAATATCTGCCCGGAAAAGAACAGATTTTCCGCAACAGCGTGCGCGACCGGCAGGACTTCGAGGACCTCAAAATTAAGGCTAAGCCGAAGACCCGGGCCGAGCTCAAAGCGGAGGCGACAAAGCCGCTTGCGGCGGAATGACGGGCCGTGCGAGGCTGGCGGGCGTCTGGCATCGAGTGGAGTACGGGCGATGAAGGCGATTATTGTCGGTAGCGGGATCGGCGGCTTGACCACCGCGCTCATGCTGCGAGCCCGCGGCATCGACTGCGAGATCTACGAGCAGGCGGACGCGATCCGCGAGCTTGGCGTCGGCATCAACACTCTGCCGCATGCGATCCGGGAGCTCGCGCAGCTCGGCTTGCTCGATCGCCTCGATGAGGCCGGCGTCCAGACCTATGAGCTGTTCTACCTGACCCGTCACGGTCAGGAAGTCTGGCACGAGAAGCGCGGGCTCGATGCCGGCCACGAGGTGCCACAATTCTCCATTCATCGCGGTCGTCTGCAGAGCGTGATCCATCAGGCCGTGGTCGAGCGCTTGGGGCCGGAGGCCATCCATACCGGCTGCCGGCTTGGCGCGTTCGCCCAGGACGAAGGCGGAGTCTCCGCCTATTTCTTCGACCGCAACGGCGCGCATGTTCATACGGTGCGCGGCGATATCCTGATCGGCGCGGATGGCATCCATTCCAAGGTCCGGCAGACGCTGTTTCCGGAGGAGGGGCCGCCCTGCTGGAACGGGCTGATGCTGTGGCGCGGCGCGACCGATTGGCCGACCTTCCTGACCGGACGGTCGATGGTCATCGCCGGAGGCCTCAACGCCAAGGCGGTGGTCTATCCGATCGCCGAGGGCTCGAGCCCGGCAAGCCGGCTGACCAACTGGGCCGTGCTGGTGCGGATCGGCGACGGCAGCGCGCCACCGCCGCGCCGCGAGGATTGGTCGCGCCTTGGCCGGCCGGACGAATTGATGCCGCATGTCGCGGGCTTTTCGATTCCGCAGGTCGACTTCGCGAGCCTCGTGCGTGCGACGCCGGAGTTCTGGGAGTATCCCTGCTGCGACCGCGATCCGCTGCCTTATTGGTCGAGCGGCCGGGTCACCTTGCTCGGCGATGCCGCGCATCCCATGTACCCGGTCGGCTCGAACGGTGCATCGCAGGCCATTCTCGATGCGCGGGCGCTTGCCGATGCGTTGGCGCGATCCGAGCATCCGCGGCAGGCGCTGGCCGCCTACGAGCAGAAGCGTTTACCGATGACCGCCGAGATCGTCGCCGCGAACCGCCGTGGCGGTCCGGAAGGCGTGATCGACGCGGTTGAGCAGCTCGCGCCGCAGGGCTTCAGCGATCTGGAGACCGTCCTCAATTACGAGGCGCGCGAGGCGATCGTGCGTGGCTATGCGACGCGCGCCGGCTTTGCCGCGCGGATGGTGACGCGGCAAGCTTCATAGAGCATGATCCGGAAAAGTGTGCAGCGGTTTTCCCTCGCGACAAACGCGGAACGCGTTTGCGCGGAGATCATGCTCAATTAAACCTCGCGCGCTACTGCGGCGGTGGCGGCAGGAAGTGAATGTTGTGCTCGGCGGCGAGCTTCACGACCTCGTCCGGGTTCTGCTGCTTCATATTGTGGATCGCCCAGAACAGGTCATAGAGCCTGCGGGTCGGCGACACCCAGAACAGCGTCTTCGCGTTCTGCTGTGACTTGTTGAAAATGCCGTGCGGCTTGCCCATCGGCAGGCGCACGGTGTCGCCGGCAGTCGCGAATTCCTCGGCGCCGTCGAGCATGAAGTCGAGCCGGCCTTCCAGAATGTAGAGATACTCGTCCTGATCGGGATGAATGTGCGGCGGCACGAAGGTGCCGGGCGGAAACGTCGCGTGCCAGGAAAAGGAATGCTCGGTGCGGCTCTTCGGTACATAGGTCTGCCCGAGAATGTTCCAGGTAATGCCCTGGATGCCCTCGTTGGCGCGCGTGATGCCTGCGATCTCGTTTTTCATGGGTACTCCTTCCGCTTTTACTTGCCCGGCGAGCAATCCTTGGCGTAGCGGTCGCCGTAGGTCTCGAACACTTTCTGGACGATCTCGGTCTGGAATTTTCCGTCCGGACGCTTGGCGACCTTGGTCAAGTAGAAATCCTGGATCGGATAGCCGTTGGCGTTGAACTTGAATCCGCCGCGCAGCGAGGTGAAGTCGGCCTTCTTGAGTGCGGCTGCCACCGCGTCCTTGTTGCCGAGATCGCCTTTCACTGCCTTCACTGCGCTGTCGATCAGCAAAGCCGCGTCATAGGCCTGCATGGCATAGGTGCCGGGCACGCTGCCATAGGCGGCTTCATAGCTGGCAACGAATTTCTTGTTTGCGGCGTTGTCCAGATTGGGGGCCCAGTTCGCGCCGCCGAACATGCCGACAGCGGCATCCTGCTGCGCGGGCAGTGTCGATTCATCGACAGTGAAGGCGGAGAGCACCGGGATGCTGTCGGCAAGTCCGGCCTGCTTGTACTGCTTCACGAGATTGACGCCCATGCCGCCGGGCATGAAGGTGAATACGGCATCCGGTTTGAGCGAAGATATCTTCGAGAGTTCCGGCTGGAAATCCAGCGTGCCCAGCGGAGTGTAGGACTCCTCCACGACCTCGCCTTTGTAGTCGAGCTTGAAGCCGGCAACGGAGTCCCGGCCGGCCTGATAATTCGGGACCAGCAGATAGACACGCTTGTAACCGCGGTCCTGCGCCACCTTGCCGAGGATCTCGTGGACCTGATCATTCTGGTATGAGGTCACATAGAAAAACGGGCTGCATTCCTTGCCGGCGTAGCTCGATGGTCCGGCGTTCGGGCTGATCAGGAATGTCTTGTTGTCGACGACCGGCCGGTGGATCGCCTGCAGGATGTTGGAGAAGATCGGGCCGACCACGAAATCGACCTTGTCGCGCTCGAGCAGGCCCTTGACCTTGGTCACGGCGGCATCAGGCTTGAGCTCGTCGTCGACCACCGTGACCTCGACATCCTTGCCGCTCATCTTGCCGCCGAGATCCTTCACGGCGAGCGCGAAGCCATCGCGCGCCTGCTGGCCAAGCACGGCTGCGGGACCTGACAAGGTCACGATCACGCCGACTTTGATCTTGTCCTGCGCGAATGCAGGTTGGACGGTGACGCCCAATAGAACCGCCAATCCAGCCAACGTCCACTGCTTCATCACAACTCAACTCCCCCTGATTGGCCGGCCCGGGCGCAGCACGGCGCCCACCTTGCCCTCGGCCGCAAGCTTATTCCGATGAAGGCGCCAGCCGCAAGCAAAGCGGTTCGCGTCGGCTGCGCTTTGCCGCACGTTGCATGCAAGCCGCGCGCCAATTATTTGAAGCCTAAAGAAATTTCACAGGCGCCAAAGTCATTTTGACTTGCGGGAGTCTTCAAATTATTTGAAGGTCAAAGGATCGGCCGAGGCCCGGCGGGCGGTGTAGCCGGGTGGCTTCAATCAGTTGCGATTGCACCATGATGCTTGATTCCGAGACCAAGGCCGTCGAACTCCCCGAAGATCACGCCGACGAGCTTCGGCTCTGGCTGCGCCTGTTGACCTGTACGACCCTGATCGAGGGGGCCGTGCGCAGCCGGCTGCGGGAACGCTTCGACGTGACGCTGCCGCGCTTCGATCTGATGGCGCAGCTCGACCGCGCGCCCGAGGGGATGACGCTGTCTGATGTCTCCAAGCGCATGATGGTGTCGAACGGCAATGTCACCGGGCTCGTCGAGCGCCTCGTCGAATCCGGTCATCTCGATCGCCGCACCTCGGATTCCGACCGGCGCGTGCAGGTGATCCGTCTGACCAAGATCGGCCGTGCCGAGTTCCGGAAGATGGCAGCCGAGCATGAGGGCTGGATCGCCGATATCTTTTCCGATCTCAATCCGAAGGATGTTCGTGAGTTGATGCGGCTGCTGGCGAAGACCAAGGGCTCGGCGCAAAAGGCCGCAGGCCGGCGGGTGCCTTAGTCGTGGCCGGGATCGACTACGAGGTCGAATACAACAATCGGGCCCGGGTGCCGGAGAACCCGGAATTGATGGCAGGCTGGGCGCGGGACGCCGCGGCTTATCGCGCGCAACGGGCGCCGCGCTCCATCGTCTATGGGCCGGGCAAGCGCAACACGATCGATCTCTTTGCCGGCGAAGCTGATGCGCCGATCGTCGTGTTCATCCATGGCGGCTATTGGCAGGCGCTCGATGGGTCCTCGTTCAGTCACTGTGCGCGCGGGCTCAACGCCCACGGCATCGGCGTCGCCGTTCCGACCTATCATCTCTGCCCGCAGGCCACGATCGACATGATCATCCAGGAAATGCGCGCGGCAACGCGGGAGCTTGTGCGGCTTGGCCGGCCGCTCGTGATCAGTGGTCATTCCGCCGGCGGTCATCTCGCCGCCTGCATGCTGGCGACCGATTGGCCGGACTATGATGCCTCGCTGCCGAAAGACGTCGTCATTGCGGCATATGCCATCTCCGGGCTTTTCGATCTCGTGCCGCTGATCGGCACCTCGATCAACAAGGCGTTGGGTCTCGACAAGACAGCCGCAAAGGCCGCGAGCCCATTGTTCTGGCCGCCACCCATGGGCGGAAAGCTCGATGCCGTCGTCGGCGCCAATGAAAGCGCGGAATATTATCGGCAGAGCCAGACCATCGTCGCTCAATGGGGGGAGGCGGGCGTCGCGACCCGGTTCGGCACGGTTTCCAACGCCAACCATTTCACCGCGATCGCGCCGCTAGCTGATCCGGATTCCCCGATGGTAGCGCGCTTGAAGGAGCTGGCAGGCCGCTGAAGGCGCGCGGGGCGGTCCCAACAGCGCTGGATGGTGCGGATTTCCGCTATTGCGTCCAATTGTTTTAAGTCTAAAATGTTTAGGACTAAAACGCTGCCGGGCGTTCACGAAATTGGCTCAAGCCTTTCACAGGGAAAGCGAGGGGCGATGGAAATGTCGGGTAGATCGCACAAGCTTGGCCCCTCGGGCCACGTCGACGACTTCGCGCGCCGCAACCTTCCGCCGTTCGAGCAATGGCCGGAGTTATTGTTGGACCGGCCGGAGTTTCAATACCCTGATTATCTCAACGCCGGCGTCGAACTGACCGATCGGCTGGTCGAGCAGGGGCTTGGCGATCGAGTCGCGCTGATCGGCAATGGCCGCCAGCGTACCTACAAGGAACTGGCGGACTGGTCGAACCGGCTCGCGCATGCGCTGGTCGAGAATTATGGTGTCAAGCCCGGCAACCGTGTGCTGATCCGCTCCGGCAACAATCCGGCGCTGGTCGCCGCGTGGCTCGCCGCGACCAAGGCGGGAGCGGTCGTCGTCAACACCATGCCGATGCTCCGCGCGAGCGAGTTGTCCAAGATCGTGGACAAGGCTGAGGTCGCGCTCGCACTCACCGACAGCCGCATCGCCGATGAACTGGTGGCCTGCGCGAAGACCAGCCAATTCCTCAAGCAGGTCGTGAATTTCGACGGCACGTCGAACCATGACGCCGAGCTCGATCGTGTTGCGCTGAACAAGCCGGTCAAGTTCGAAGCGGTGAAAACCGGCCGCGACGATGTCGCGCTTCTGGGATTTACGTCGGGTACGACAGGCGAACCCAAGGCGACGATGCATTTTCATCGCGATCTCCTGATGGTCGCGGATGGCTACGCCAGGGAAGTGCTCGGCGTCACGCCCGACGACGTCTTCGTCGGATCGCCGCCGCTTGCGTTCACGTTCGGCCTCGGTGGCCTCGCGATTTTTCCTCTGCGGTTCGGCGCCACTGCGACGCTGTTGGAAAACGCCGCGCCGAGCGAGATGGTCAGGATCATCGAGACCTACAAGGCCACGATCTGTTTCACGTCGCCGACCGCCTATCGCGCGATGATGGCCGCGATGGACAACGGCGCCGACCTGTCGTCGCTGCGTCTGGCCGTGTCGGCCGGCGAGACATTGCCGGCGCCGGTCTTCGACAACTGGACCCGCAAGACCGGCAAGCCGATCCTCGACGGGATCGGCAGCACCGAGATGCTGCATATCTTCATCACCAACCGGATCGGCGATGCCGTGGCCGGAACGACAGGTAAGCCGGTGACGGGATATCAAGCCAAGATCGTCGACGCCGAGATGAACGAGTTGCCGGCGGGGACCATCGGCAAGCTCGCGGTGCGTGGGCCGACCGGCTGCCGCTATCTCGCGGACATCAGGCAGGCGAATTATGTCCGGGATGGCTGGAATCTCACGGGCGATGCTTTCCTCCGCGATGCGAGCGGCCGCTTCTCCTTCGTCGCGCGCGCGGACGACATGATCATTTCCTCCGGCTACAACATCGCAGGTCCCGAGGTCGAGGCGGCATTGCTGTCGCATCCCGCTGTCGCCGAATGCGGCGTGGTCGGCGCGCCCGACGAGGCGCGCGGCATGATCGTGAAGGCCTATGTCGTGCTCGCGGCCGGCACGACCGCCGACGATGCGCTGGCGATCGCGCTGCAGGATCACGTCAAGCGCGAGATCGCGCCCTACAAATATCCGCGCGCCATCGAGTTTGTCGCACAACTGCCGAAGACGGAGACCGGCAAGCTGCAACGCTTCGCCCTGCGGCGGATGGCGCAGGCGGGCGCGGCTTCGGCCGGCATGGCCGCGGAATGAAAAGCTGACAAGGGAGAATTGCTCGTGAACGCGCCAAAGGGGCCCACGCTGACGGTGCTGCCCGGTTCAAAAGGCAAATCCTCGCAAGGCGCGCAGATTCTGCAGCCGAGCGGTTGGCCGGCGCCGAAGGGCTATGCCAATGGCATCGCGGCCGACGGCCGTATCGTCGTGACCGGCGGCGTGATCGGCTGGGACAGCGAGGGCCGGCTGGCGGACGGTTTCGTCGCGCAGGTCCGTCAGGCGCTGAGCAATATTTCCGCGATCCTCGCCGAAGGCGACGCGCGGTCCGAGCATCTGGTGCGGCTGACTTGGTATGTCGTCGACATGGACGAATATCTCGCGAGCCTGAAGGAGCTTGGCCAGATCTATCGCGAGATTTTCGGCACGCACTATCCAGCGATGGCGCTGGTGCAGGTGGTGCGCCTCGTCGAAAGGGCGGCCCGGGTCGAGATCGAGGCGACCGCGGTGGTGCCGCGCTGAGCGGCGCCACGCCATCGGTGATTAATTTCGATACGAGGGATCAACGCGGTCGAGCTTGCGCAGCAGCGCGGGCCAGGCGAGATCGCCATTCCGGTTGGGCTTGTCCGTGCGGGGCCGCATCTTGTCGAATGTCGCCTCGAGGACCTCGGTCGAGGGCATGATGAGCTTGGTGTTGCAGGACAGCGCCATCACCTGAACCTGACAGGCGCGCTCCAAGCGGAACAACGCATTGAACGCCGAGGGAATGGTACGTCCGACCACCAGCAGGCCGTGATTGCGCAGGATCATGGCCTCGTGATCGCCGAGATCAGCAACCAGCCGCTCGCGTTCCCCGACATCGTCGGCGATGCCTTCGAAGTCATGATAGGCGAGGTGCACGAACCGCATCGAGGTCTGCGCCAGCGGCAGCAGGCCACATTCCATTGCGGACACTGCCATGCCGGCCGGCGTATGAGTGTGCGCGACGCAGTCGACATCGTGGCGGGCCATGTGAATGGCGCTGTGAATGACGAAGCCCGCGGCGTTGACGCCATAGTCCGAGGCGTTGAAGACGGTATCGCCGTCATGATCGACCTTGATCAGGCTGGATGCGTCGATTTCCTCGTAGAGCATGCCGTAAGGGTTGATCAGGAAATTGTGGGGCTCGCCCGGGACGCGGCAGGAGATGTGGTTGGCGATCATCTCGGTCATGCCATGCATCGCCGTGAGGCGATAGCAGGCGGCGAGATCGACGCGGGCTTGCCATTCCTCGGCGCTCACCTGCTCGCGGACCGATTTGACGATCTTGATCGCGGGCGCGTTGACGGGCGGGTTCATCGGGCGTTCTCCGTGAGGACTTCTTCTCGTGTTTTATGGCGTCTGTCGCCGCCTGGGCGGCAGGCCGTCAGGATAAGTGTAACGCTGGTTGCGTCGCAAGCTGCTGAAACAGGATGGCTCCCCAGCTTTGTTGCACGGCAAAGGGCTCCGTCGCAAATCCTTCATGCGCGGCCTATACTGGGTGCCCCATTGTTGCCTCATCACAAAGCCGGAGCTCTTTCGATGAAAACCGTCCGTTTTGCCCTGATGTTGCTGGCGCTTTGCGCGCTTGCGCCCTGGCAGACCGCCAAAGCGGCCGATGTCATCTGTTACAACTGCCCGCCGGAATGGGCGGACTGGGCCTCGATGCTCAAGGCCATCAAGGCCGACCTCCATTACGATATTCCGCATGACAACAAGAACTCCGGCCAGGCGCTGGCGCAGATCCTGGCCGAGAAGAACAATCCGGTCGGCGACATCGGCTATTTCGGCGTGACCTTCGGCATGAAGGCCAAGACCCAGGATGCGCTCGAGCCTTACAAGCCCGAGCATTGGGATCAGGTGCCGGCTGGCTTGAAGGATCCCGACGGCTACTGGACCACCATCCATTCCGGCACGCTCGGCCTGTTCGTGAACAAGGACGCGCTCGGCGGCAAGCCGGTGCCGGCCTGCTGGAAGGATCTGCTGAAGCCCGACTATAAAGGTATGGTCGGCTATCTCGATCCAAGCTCGGCAGCAGTCGGCTATGTCGGTGCCGTCGCGGTGAATCTCGCGCTCGGCGGCTCGTCATCCAACTTCGATCCGGCGATCAACTTCTTCAAGGAGCTGAAGAAGAACGATCCGATCGTTCCCAAGCAGACCTCCTACGCCCGCGTCGTCTCCGGCGAGATGCCGATCCTGTTCGACTATGACTTCAATGCCTATCGCGCAAAATATTCGGAGAAGGGCAATTTCGAATTCGTCATCCCCTGCGAAGGCTCGGTGGTGTTTCCTTATGTCGTCGGGCTCGTGAAGAACGCGCCGGACAAGGACAAGGCCAAGAAGGTCATGGACTACCTGCTCTCCGACAAAGGACAGGCGATCTGGACCAACGCTTACCTGCGCCCGGCGCGCCCGATCGAACTCCCCGAGGCCGTGAAGAGCAAGTTCCTGCCTGACGCCGACTATGCACGCGCCAAGAGCGTCGACTGGGGCGAGATGGAAACCGTGCAGAAAGGCTTCGTCGACCGCTATCTCGCCGAGGTCCATTGATGCAGTATGGTGTCCCTGTCTGAAGGGGGCAGGGCACCATCGCGTGATGTCGCATCGAACCTTTGTCTGGCTCTGCCTGCTGCCGCTTGCGGTCGTGACGGCCGCGTTCTTCCTGCTGCCGATGGTGCGGCTCCTGCTCACCGGCGCGGAGGGACCGCGCGGGCTGGCCGGCTATCTCGCGATCCTGATCGAGCCGCGCTACCGCGCGACGCTGATCAACACTGTCCTGCTGGCGGCAGCCACCACCGTGGCGACGCTGGTGATCGCGACCATCGCCGGAATGTTCCTGCAGAGGCATCGCTTCCCCGGTCGCGCCGTGCTCGTCGCGATGCTGACTTTTCCGCTCGCATTTCCCGGCGTGGTCGTCGGATTCCTGATCATCCTGCTCGCAGGGCGGCAGGGGCTGATCGGCGACGTGTCTAACCGCCTGCTCGGCGAGAAGATCGTGTTCGCCTATTCGATCTATGGGCTGTTCCTGGGCTATCTCTATTTCTCGATCCCCCGCGTCATTCTCACCATCATGGCCGCGGTGCAGAAGCTCGATAAGGGGCTGGAGGAAGCCGCGCGCTCGCTCGGCGCTAGTCCCTGGGCCGTGCAGCGCGACGTGGTGTTGCCGGCGCTGGCACCGGCCTTCGCCGCCTCCGGCGCGATCGCCTTTGCGACCGCAATGGGCGCGTTCGGCACCGCGTTCACGCTTGCGACCAACATCGATGTGCTGCCGATGCTGATCTATACCGAGTTCACGCTGGCTGCGAATTTCGCGACTTCCGCCGCGCTCTCGGTCGGGCTCGGCGTCATCACCTGGTTCATCCTGGCGCTGGCTCGCTCGTTCACCGGCGGCGCGGTCGCGGCGGCCGGATGACGGGCATGCGCGACCGCCTGATCTTCACCGGCCAGCTTCTCTTCACGCTCCTTGTCGCGGCGTTCCTCGTTGTGCCGGCAGGCCTGTCGATCGCGGCAGGCGTCACCGTGAACTATTTTCGCGGCATCCAGTCCGGCGTCACGCTGCAATGGGTCGCGCAGGTCTTCGACCTCTATGCCGACACGATTGCGCTGTCGTTCCTGATCGCATTCGCAACCCTTGCCGTGACTCTGCTTGCCGGCGTTCCCGCAGCCTACGCGCTGCATGTGCGGGGCGGGCGCTTGTCCCGCGTGGTCGAGGAGCTGATCACGTTGCCGCTCGCGATCCCGGGCCTTGCGATCGCGCTGGCGCTGCTTTTGACCTATGGCGGCTTTTCGGAGTTTCGCCGCTCCTGGCTGTTCATCCTGGTCGGCCATGTCATCTTCACCATGCCGTTCATGGTGCGCTCGGTAATGGCGGTGTTCTCGACCGTCGACATCAAGACGCTCGACGAGGGAGCCGCCTCGCTCGGTGCATCGCCTTGGCGGCGGTTCGTCGACGTGATCGTGCCCAATGCGATACCGGGCATTCTGGCGGGATCGCTGATGGTGGTGACGCTCTCGCTCGGCGAATTCAACCTGACCTGGATGCTGCATACGCCGCTGACCAAGACGCTGCCGATCGGGCTTGCCGACAGCTACGCCTCGATGCGGCTGGAGGTGGCATCCGCCTATACCCTGATTTTCTTCATCATGATCATTCCGCTTCTGGTCGCCATGCAGATGTTCGCCGACAGGGGGCAGGCCAGATGAGCGCGACGGGACACGGCGTCTCGTTGCGCATCGAGGCCTGCGGCAAGACCTTCGCCGACGGCACGCTGGCGCTCGCCCCCGCAAGCCTTGACATCACGTGCGGCGAGACGCTGGTGCTGCTCGGCCCTTCGGGCTGCGGCAAGACCACCATGCTGCGCATCATCGCCGGTCTCGAACTGCCCGACGCCGGCGGCAAGGTGCTGTTCGACGGCAAGGACATGACGTCGGTGCCGATCGAGCGGCGCAATGTCGGAATGGTATTTCAGTCCTACGCACTCTTCCCCAACATGAGCGTCGCGGACAATATCGGCTATGGCCTGAAGATCCGCGGCATACCGAGAGTGGAGCGCGCCAAGCGCGTTGCGGAGCTGGTCGCGTTGACCAATATCTCCGGTCTCGAGAACCGCCGCGTCGACCAGTTGTCCGGCGGCCAGCGGCAGCGGGTGGCCTTGGCGCGGGCGGTGGCGATCCGGCCCGGCGTGCTGCTGCTCGACGAGCCCCTGACCGCGCTCGACGCGGCGCTGCGCGAGCGGCTGCGCGGCGAGCTGAACCGCCTGCTGCGCGCGCTCGGCATCACCACGATCTATGTCACCCACGACCAGGCCGAGGCGATGGAGCTCGGCGACCGCATCGTCGTCATGCGCAAAGGCGCGATCGCGCAGATCGGGTCGCCGCGCGAGATCTATTTCGCGCCGCGGAGTCGCTTCGTGGCTGAATTCATCGGCGCCGCCAATATCATCGAGGCGCCGATCGAAAATGGCCATCTCGTGCTGCCGGGCGGACGGCAACCGATCGGCAGCAGCGCCGATCTGCCGGCCGCAATCGCCATGATCCGCCCCGAAACGATTGCCGTCGTGGACGCCGCGAGCGCACCCTTGTCCGGTACGATCGACAGCGTCAGCTTCATCGGCGACCGCCAGCGGGTCATCGTCAGCGGCGCGTCCAATAAGCCGTTGACAGTCGACGCGCCCAACATGATTCAAGCAAGGGCCGGGGAGCGGGTAGGGCTGTCGATCCCGCCAGACGCCGTTCGCCTGCTGCCGCCCGAGGAGTGAGGATACAGGATGTCGAGCAAGCCGCTCCGTATCGCGCAGATTTCCGACCTTCACATCAAATCGCCGGGCCAGCTCGCATATGGCCGCGTCGACACGGCGAAAGCGCTGGAGCGTTGCGTCACGGCGCTGAACGAGTTCAGGCCGGCTCCGGACTTCGTGATGATCTCCGGCGATCTCGTCGATACGCCGACGATCGAAGAGTACGACCATCTGAAGCGTCTGCTGGCGCCGCTCAAGCTGCCGTTCGCGGGCATTCCCGGCAATCACGACGGGCGCGAGATGATGCGGGCGGCGTTCCCGCAAGCCGGTTATGCGTTCCCGGTCGGTGCGCTCAACCAGGCGATCGAGCTTGGCGAGGTCGATCTCATCCTGTTGGATTCGCATGTGCCCGGCAAGCCGCATGGCGAACTCGAGGCGGCGACGCTGCAATGGCTCGACGCGACACTGGCGGCGTCCGCGAGCCGGCCGGCGCTGCTATTCCTGCATCATCCGCCGTTCATTGCCGGCATCTGGCACATGGATCGCCAGAATCTGCATAATGCCGGCGATCTCGCTGAGATCGTCAGGCGCCACCCGCGCGTGCAGCTCGTCGCCACCGGCCACGTCCATCGCGCGACGCTGACCATGTTCGCAGGCGTCGCCTGCACGATCTGTCCGGCGCCCAACCATGCGGTCGATCTCGACCTCGATCAGCTGCGCGCGCCGTCGTTCAAGGTCGAACCGCCGGCCTTCCATCTCCACACCTGGTATCCCGGCGAGGGATTTGGCAACGTCGTGACCCATCAGGTACCGATCGGCACGTTCGATGGGCCACACCCGTTCTTCGGCGCGGACGGCAAGCTCCTCTAAAACATGATCCGGAAAAGTGTGTAGCGGTTTCATGCTCAATCAAAGCCTTAAAAGCGCGATGACGATTCAACCTGATCTCATCGCGCTTTAGGTCTCAGCTTGCTTTCGCCACGTCTTCGTCTTCCGGCGAGTTGATGTAGACGCCGGACATGGTGTCGACCCAGCAGAGATGGTCGTGAACCTTTTTCACGCCCTCGATAGTCTCCGCAGCGACGACCGCGGCTTGCCGCGCGCGCTCCTCCGTGATGACGCCGCTCAGATGCACGATGCCGTCGCGGACCATGACGCTGAGCCCGAACGGGCACCATTCGTTCTTCTCCAGTGCGTCCATCACCCGGTTGCGAATGTGGTCATCGTCGGCGGTCGGGTCGGGGACCTGGCGGGCGAGGCTCGCGACCGCCTGCAACAGGTTGGCGCGAGAGACGATGCCGACAATTCTGTCGGCGCGGACGACCGGCAGCCGCTTGACGTTGTTCTTTTCCATCAGGTCCACGATCTCGGCCAGCGCGGTGTCCTCGGTGATGGTGAGCGGGTCTTTGGTCATGACTTCCTCGACCCGGCGGCCATGTTCGTGAACGAAGTCGGAAGCCGCCGTGCCCGGCCCAAGGATGAATTTCAGCCAGCGGCCACGCTTGCGCTGCGTGCCGATCTCGCTGCGGCGAATGAAATCGCCCTCCGAGACGATACCGACGAGCTTGCCGGTGGCGTCAACAACCGGAAGGCCGCTGACATGCTGCTGCAACATGAGGTTCGCGGCGTCGACAATCGAGGTGTCGGGAGCGACGGTGACGACCGAGCGGGTCATGATTTGATGTGCGCGCATGGGAATCTCCGCATATTGGAAATCAGAACTGTCAGGCAGGCTAACTGTCCCGGTGCGGCGCGGTTTGAACTCAGGTCAAGCGCCGGCTCCGCTTTTCCAGGTTTGATGCAGCGCAAGGAGCCGCTCTCGGACAGCGCAAGCATTCTGAGACGGGAGCGCGATATCGGAAGTCATCGGGAGGATGCCATGACTGAGTTTTCGCAAGTGCGTCTCAAGACGATTGAACAGCCGGTCGCCGATGCCACGGAGAAGCTGGCCAAAGCCAATGAACGCACGGCGGACATTCTGTTTGGCGTGCAGCGTCTGGTGCTCGACGAAGTGCTGTTCATCAGCAATGAGATGGTGGATCGAACGATAACCGAGATGCATCTCTTCACCGAATTCGTGTCCAAGATGGCAGAAGCCCATTCGGTCAAGAATGTCCGGACCCTATGGGAGGAATGCGGCCAGCATCAGATCGATTTCATGCGACGCGAGTCCGAGCGGCTCTTCAAGCGCGGCGAGCGGGCCGCCGAGAGGGCGGCAGCTTTGTTCGGTGGTCAGCGTCGCGTCTGACCTTTCGTCGCGATCTCCCATGTCTCACGCCAGGCTGGAGCAGATGAGAGCGATCCCCATGCGGCCGACCGGTCGAGTGCCGCTTGTTTCGGATTCAATTGTCAAATAGCGGAGAGGACAAGCACTGGCATTCTCGCGGCGAGGTTCGCCCGAGCTTTGCGGCAGCAAAGTCCCTCTCAAATAAAGAGGGCGCAGGGAAGACCGGGTGCACGCCGCACCCATGGTCCGCGTGCAACAAGAAAGCACGCGGCAGAACCACAGGTACGAGCCGAACAACCGGCCTTCCCTGCGCGATGGTTTTACGGCTTATACGCGCTCTCCCCGGTGACCAGGCTTTGTTGTCACCGTTGCCTGCGTGATGCGAAGCATCATCGCACGCGTAGCGCCAGCCTTGGGGCGCCAGGACCACACGATTTCGCCGTCCGCAAGAGCCACGTTCGTCTTTCGCAAGCTCTCGCGTCCATCGCATCTCACCGCAACGTTCGTGACGATCGCGAGCCGCCCCTCATCCGCCGTGAGACACGCGAAGTTAAACTCCTGATTTGCCCGACGAGTTAAGCGAAATATTTTTGTGTGAGGGGCTGGACAGGGTTTGACGACGAGCACGCGATTTGCCCGTCGGGCAGCCGTTCATGGCCGAGCCATGGGTGGTAGCGAGGCTCTGTATTCATGATTCAAGCCTTCGTCGAAGAGCGCGCGCCGGGCGGCAAATTGGCACTCGTGAATTCTTCCGGGTTGGCAGCTTGCTCGATCACGTTTTCGCGGGTCAGATGATCATCGCACCCTTCAACACCTGCACCAGTGTCTGGGCCACGTTTGCGCCTTCAATCATCGCGGCGAAGCGCGACGAAATCGATTTACGGAACGCTATCGATATTCAGACGGAATGGATGAGCTCCCTAAATTGGGATCGCATTTGAGCGTCAGGCCGTATATCTCGCGCTGATGTCGCGCATAACATCCGTCTCGATTGCAATTCTGTTTTTGCTGCTGCCAGCCATCGTGGTCGCAGCTCCCGCTACTAAGCGTCCGCTGCATCGCTGGCACGGCTATGGCTTCCTGCCCGGCTATCATCAGCCACCGAACGACCGCGTTCCGGTTTATGGTTCGAGGAGATCGTTCAGCGGCACGTCGGACTACACGCCGCAGTACTGGTATAATGGCGACTGGTACTATTACGGGCGGCCCGGGTTCTATCGCGGACGCTACAACGGCGGCAGTTTCGGTCCGTGCTGGACTCAAACGCCCATCGGGCCCATCTGGAATTGCGGGTAGACGCTGACGGTTCAACAGCGCGATCTGCGCACGTGGCTGAACGGGTTTGGCCCGGCAATGGGTGGGCGCGCGCGAACGTCCCATGCGATCATCGTGGTTCGCCGGAGAAGGCTTGCCGCAACGCTGACAACCGCTCGAGCGCGGCACTCGGCAGCGGGCCTTTCTGGACCGCGGCGAGGGCGTCTTCAAATTGTTGCGGCGTCGCCATGCCCACCAGGATCGTGCCCATCGCCGGATGAGACAGCGCAAACCGCGTGGCAGCCTCGGTCAGGCCGGCGGCGAAGCCTTCTTTAACCAGCGGAACGAGACGGCGTGCACGATCGATATCGGCATCATAGTTCAGTGCCGAACCGATCGGTTCGGGCGCCGGACTCGCAATCGGGTGGCGCTCGGCGGAGCCCGACAATGCGCCGCCGGCCAGCACGCGGATGCCGACGACTCCGACGCCCGCCGCCTTGGTGTGATCGAACAATCGCCCATAATCCTGCGCCGGATAGTTCGCCGGCAATTGCTCGGCGGCAGATGGATTGAGCATGTTGTAGACCACCTGCGCACTGTCGAAGCCGCGCGAGTCGATCACCTGATGCAGCGCCGCCGTGTCGCCCACGGCCGTGATCCCGAGGAAACGAGCCTTTCCCTGCTGACGTAGCCGTTCGAACGCCGGCACCACGTCGCCGAGCACCTGTCGGACGCTTAGCGACGATCCGCCTTCGGTCTCGGTAATCGGATTGTGCAGGTGAAAGATGTCGACCCGGTCAAGACGCAGCCGCGCGAGACTGCCTTCGAGTGACGCCGTTACGGCGTCGGCAATGCGGCCGAACTCTCCGGGCACCAATCGGACCTTGGTGCCGACGGCGACGTTGGCCGGTTTCAGCTTTTGCAGAGCGCGGCCAAGGTTCTTTTCGGATTCGCCATTGCCATACTGCACCGCGGTGTCGAAGTAGTTCACGCCGGCATCGATCGCCCGCGCGATGGTGCGATCCTGATCGGCAGCATCGCCGCGTACCATCAATCCGCCGACTGCGCCGCAGCCGAAGCCAAGCACCGAGAGCCGTAGTCCCGTACGCCCAAAAACCCGCAACTGCATCGCTGTTCCTCCGGCGGCACCTGCCGTCACGGCGTGCCGAGTTTGCCAAACGGGAGATTAAGGGAAGACCGTCGAGCGCGCCACTCGGCCCCGATATTTGCCGACTTGATGGTCGCCTTCATTTTCGATCTGAGCAGTTCGAAATGCGGCAGCGCTTTGAGCGTTTGCTATCGTAGCGCAACGAGATGAAAACGTGAAAGCGAGCAGCACTCCCTACCCTGCGAACGTCAGCGAGCCTGTCTCAATTCGCGGCGCACAATCGTCTTTCCGATTCAATATTTGCTGGCTTAGTTGCGCGCGGTGGACGTATGCTCTCGGACGGGAGAAGTCCCATGAGCGTGCGTGTAAGAGAATTCATTTACGGGACGGCCGTCGTTACAGGCGGCATGGCACCGGTCGGGCTACTGGCTTTGGTGTTGATGCTTTGAACGACCGGTTTCGGTACGCTGTCGTTTCGGGTCACGCACGCTAGTGCGAGAGAGTGATCTATGGCCTGAAGCTGCTCTCCATCGAGCGCGCTCGGACAGATGAATACTGCCGCAATCCCTTCGTCGTTCCTGTTGACTCCGATTGGATGCGGCGTACGCTCATTGATGGATCGCGATCAGGTCTCCCACACCAGCAGAGCCAGAGCGGGTCGCTCCCGTCAGTGCCAGTCGAAGTGGGCCGATTCCACGCGTTAGGTGCACCAGAACGGCGCTGGTAACAGCGCCGTTTCTCGTTGAGGCAATTCAGCATCAGTGCGTCAGCGCAGCGAGTTTTCGGTAGGCCGTCTCCGTCGTCCGCAGCAGGCCTTTTTGGCGTTTCGCGCCGATGGAATGGATGGGCGTCTTCACGCCTTGCCGGCGCAGCTCATGCGCCAGGGCTCGTCCGTTGACGTCATCGTTCAATCGACCGAGCGATTTCTGCGCTCGGCGCAGCTGCTTCAACGCGGCCTTCTGCTTCGACAGCCGTTTGTCTCCGAACAGATCCGCGATCGACTCGATTGCGTAGTTGAGCTTCTTGTTCAGAAGCCGCAGCCGGTGCCGTTTTCGCGCGTCCATCTTGCGCAGCTTGCGCGACTTTCCGATCAGTTTGTCTTCCCACTCCGTCAGCCTGTCCGCGCTATAAGCGCCGATCGGAACGGCGCGGCGCTTTACGGCCCACTTGCCTCGCTCGGTGGCCCACCGTCCGCCGTCGATCCAGCTCGATGTGCGCTCGATCAGGCGACGGTATCTGGTCGACCCCAAGGCCCGTGCAAGCGTGCGCTGGGCGTCGGCGCGTTTGTCCAGCCAGATCTGAAGATGCGGAATTGCCTCAGGGTGTTTCGGGTTCGTCGCCTTGATGTTCGCGATCGCGACGTCGAGATCGCGCAAGGCGCCAAGCTGGCCGTTCAGCCATTTCAATTCGTGACGGATCTGATCTGTCGCCTGATCGTCGACGATCGGAGAGAAGAATTGGATGGCGGCGCGCAGATGGGTCAGCGCGATGCGCATCTGGTGCAAAGCTTCGGCGTCGCCGCGGCGCGTCGTATCGTGGATCGCACGGAGATCTTCGAGATAGCGGCGGGCAATGAGCCGGAACGCGGTGTCGCACGACATCGCTGCGCTCAACTTGAGACGAGGGCGCCGCGACTTCGGCGATCCGCCGTTCAGAGCGGGTTTGCGTGCTGGTTTCGGCGGTCGTGCCATCGCTGTTGCGGTCCAACGGCTGTCTTGTACTAAACGGCCGCGGCCGCCTGCATATGGATCAAATGGGCCTGGCAATGCTTCAACGTTGCCTCGGCCGTCCCGGAGGCGTCGATGATGGTCCAGTCGACGGTGCCGATATTATAGGTCTCCTGAAGTCCGGCAACCTCCGGCGTGGCGTCCGATGCGTCGGCCACGCGTCCCCTGATCCGGCTTTGCCGGGTCGCAAGATCGGCCGCGAGGAAGAAGCCGGCAAAGGCGACCTTGGCGCGGCGCGCCACGTCCTGGATGGCGGCGCGCTCCGTCTCGCGGGCAGAAACGGCGTCCACCACGACGGAATGGCCTTGTGAGAGTATCATTTCCGTTCGCCGCAGCAGCTCGACATAGACGCGTTCGCTGACCTCCGCCTGATAGGCGTCCGCCGGCAGCTGCTCGGTCTCCTTGACTCCGAACAGCTGCTTTCGCAGCACATCGCTGCGCAGCACGACGGCGCCGGGGTGAGGTGCGACAAATGGCGCCAGGGTGCGCGCCAGGACCGACTTTCCGGTGCCGGACAATCCGCCGACGGCGACGAGAACAGGCGCCGCCGGATGGATCAGAGCTCTCGCAAGTTCGAAATAGGCGTGCGCGTTCTCGATATTCGTGGCTTTTTGATTCCCAGCCTTTTGATCCCCGGACTTTTCATTCTTGGCCTTGTCCGTCGTGTGTCGGATCAGCAGCACATGCGCGCGGATGGCCGCGCGCATCGACATGAAGAGCGGCAAGGCCGCCAGTGCGTCGAGATGATCGTCCTTCGTCACGGCGAGATAGCGGTTGAGGAGTCCGTTCGCGGCGGCCTGTTGCCGATAGCGGAGCAGGTCCATCAGCGGAAAGGTGAGATCGTAAAGTACATCGGTCGAGGCGATATTCTCGTCGAACTCGATCGCGTCGAACAGCACGGGCCTGTCTTCGATCAGGACGATATTCGCCAGATGAAGGTCGCCATGGCAGCGGCGCACATGTCCCTGCGCGCCGCGCTGATCGAGGAGGCTGCGCACGCGCGAGAATGTCGACTGTGACGCTGTCGCGAGGTTATCGATCTCTCGGGGCGAAAAGCAGCCGGCGTCGTGGAACGCCCGGACATAGTTATCGATCAGGCCCGGAATCGAACGTATCCAGCGCTCGCCCTGCACGCGAGACGCAGCCGCATGCGAGGCCGCGATCGCATCGGCGATCAGCTCGACGAGCGTGGAATCGAGCGGTCCGCCCTCGGCGAGATGGTCGAGCGTTCCGCGCTCGTCGAAACGGGTCATCTCGACGGCATATTCGACCGGTGAACCCTGGCCGTCGATCCGCAATCGTCCGCCGCTCTCCCGCGTGATCGGAACGACGCGGCGATAGATCTGCGGCGCGAATGGGCGGTTGATCCGAAGCTCCTCTTCGCAAGCGGCCTTGCGCCTGGCGAGCGTCGAATAGTCGAGGAACGGAAAACGGACGGCATGTTTGATCTTCAGCGCACGATCGCCTTGCAGGAAGACCGACGCAGCATGCGTGTCGATCCGCTGCGTATCGGGATGCGCTTTCGGATCGCCGAGAAACGCAAACACGTCCTCTTGCACGCGGCCTTCGTCTGTCGCCGGGCTTGTCATGATGATCCTAGAGTATCAGCACCGCGCCGCCCAGAACCTGTCCGGTGCGCAGCCTCGTGAGAACGTCGTTGGCTTCGACCAGCAACACCATCGCATGCATACGCGCTCCTTCGAGTGAAAGGGCAACACCCGATCCACTCTATGCAGGCCGACGGTGGGAACCTTGACCTTCGTCAAAGCGGACTTGACGGCCATGCCGCATGGGATGGGGCCGGCGAAGGTCTCGTCGGGAGGCTCATACCGGCCGGCATCAACGCAGGCGCCGTCGCCGTCGTTCCCCCGGCGGTCTCGTCCACTTGATGAAAATCAATCGCGGGCGCCGTGGAATCTCTATCCTTCGGGGCAAAGGAGAGCGCTCATGCCCATCAAGGACGTTCTTTTGCCGCTGGTTGGTGAACCCGGCGACGCCACGATCGCCGCGATCGACAAATGCGTCGCGGTCGCCGGTGATCTCGGCGCCAGCGTTTCGGCGGTCGCGGTCGAGGAAACCGTCCTCGTTCGCCCGCAGGTGATCTCGACCGATCTGGACAACAGCGCAGCGGCGAACGCGGTCCGCAGCGTCACGGATGCAAATGGTCTCCTGAAGGCGTTCGACAATGCCGCGATCCGTTTCGGCCTGCGCAATGAGCAAACGCTCGTACGCTGGGCTGCGGGGGACATCGCAACGAATTTCGCGCGTGCAGCGCGGTTGAAAGACCTGTCGCTGGTCCCTGTCAAATCGCACGACAATCTCTCGGAGGCGATCGTCGAGCAATTGCTGTTCAAGTCGGGACGGCCGATCCTGCTGTTCCCGGAGGACCGGGCTGCCGAATTGCCGGTCGTGTTCCGCCACGTCGTGATCGCCTGGGACCACAGCGCGCCCGCGGCGAGAGCCGTTGGAGACGCGTTGCCGCTTCTGGAGGCGGCGGAAACGGTGCGTGTCATCACCGCGACCGACCGGAGGACGCAGGAGGAGATGAAATCCGGAGCGGACCTTGTCGGTCATCTCGGGGAACACGGCATCAAGGCGAGCTTCGAAGCGATCAAGATCGAGGGCAGTTCGGTCGGCAAAGTGTTCGAGGCATTTGTTCGTGCGAACGCGATCGACCTCCTGGTCATGGGCGGGTATCGTCACACGCGTCTCAACGAGATCGTGTGGGGTGGGGTGACCAAGACCGTCATCGGTCAGCCACCATGCTGGGTCATGATGTCGCGCTAGAGCGCACAGTTCGCCGCGCCGGCGTAAGCTGCAATCATGTCAGCAAACGACTTGGCTGGCGCCAGCCGGATGACGAACCGATGTCGACCTATCGCTTGAAAAATCTTCTTTCGCCTCGCTCGGTCGCATTGATTGGTGCGAGCCCGCGTCACGGTTCCGTCGGCCGCGCCGTGCTGGAGAATATTCGCAAGGCCGGGTTCGAGGGCGAATTCGGCCTCGTGAACTCGCGTTATCCGGAAGTCGGCGGCATGGCCGCGGTCACCCGTCTCGACCAGTTGCCGTTCGTGCCGGAACTCGTCGTGATCACGGCGCCGGCTGCGGCTATTCCCGATCTGATCGATCAGGCGGGCCGACGCGGCAGTGCAAGCGCGCTGATCATCTCGGCCGGTCTTGGTTATGGCGAAGGTTCGCTTGCGGAAGAGGCGGAACACGCCGCAAGGAAATATGGCATGCGGCTGATCGGGCCGAATTGTCTCGGCATCATGATGCCGGCCGTCCATCTCAATGCGAGCTTCTCGGCGCATATGCCGCAGGCGGGAAACCTGGCGCTGATCTCGCAATCGGGCGCGATCGGCGCCGGCATGGTGGACTGGGCGGCGCAGCGCGGCGTCGGCTTCTCCGGCATCATTTCGATCGGTGACCAGCTCGATGTCGATATCGCTGATCTGCTCGATTATTTCGCGCTCGACAGCGGTACGCGCGCGATCCTGCTCTATGTCGAGGCGATCAAGGATGCGCGCAAATTCATGTCGGCGGCGCGCGCGGCGGCCAGGGTCAAGCCGGTCGTCGTGGTGAAGTCCGGCCGGATGGCGCAAGGCGCGAGGGCGGCTGCCACTCACACCGGCGCACTCGCGGGGTCCGATGCAGTTTATGACGCAGCGTTTCGCCGTGCCGGCATGCTGCGGGTTTCGGATCTTCGTGAATTGTTCGATTGCGCCGAGACGCTCGGCCGCGTCGGCACGCCGTCGGGCAAGCGGCTCGCCATCCTGACCAATGGCGGCGGCATCGGCGTGCTCGCGATCGACAAGCTGGTCGAGCTTGGCGGCGTGCCGGCCGCGATCGAGCCCGAGATCCGCGCGAAGCTGGATGCGGTACTGCCGCCGACCTGGTCGGGATCGAACCCGGTCGACATTGTCGGCGACGCGGATGCGGCGCGTTACGCGGCGGCGCTCGAGGTGCTGCTTGCGGATGCAGGCAACGACGCGATCCTGGTGATGAATGTGCAGACCGCAATTGCCCCGGCCGGCGAGATCGCCTCGACCGTGATCGAGATGGTCGGAAAATATCGCGCGCAGCATCGCCGCTTTGCGAAGCCGGTGTTGGGGGTCTGGGTCGGTGCCGAGCAGAAGGTCGTCGACGCGCTGAGTGGTGCGGGAATTCCGAACTATCCGACCGAGGACGACGCGGTGCGGGGTTTCATGCATCTTGTGCGGCATCAGGAGGTGGCGGAGGAATTGACCCGGATTCCTCCCGCGATGCCGGATGCTTTTCAGCCCGACACTGCAGGCGCGAGGGGGATCGTCGCCGCGGCGCTCGCCGATGGCCGCCACTGGCTCGACCCGATCGAGGTCAAGGCGCTGCTCGAAGCCTATGACATCCCGATGGTGGCGACCTTCGCAGCCGGCGACGCAGAGCAGGCCGCCGACTACGCTTCGCGCCTGCTCGCACAGGGCACAACGGTGGTCTTGAAGATCAATTCGCGCGACATCGCGCACAAGTCTGATGTCGGCGGCGTCGTGCTCAATCTCACCAGTCCCGAGGCGGTACGGACCGCGGCCGCCGATATCCTGGCGCGCGCCAGGGCTTCGCGGCCGGAGGCGCGGATATCCGGCGTCATCGTGCAGGCCATGGTGGTGAAGGCCAAGGCACGCGAATTGATCCTCGGGCTTGCCGATGATCCGACCTTCGGCACGGTCATCGTGTTCGGCCGCGGCGGCACGGCGGTCGAGATCATCAACGACAAGGCGCTGGCGCTGCCGCCGCTCGATCTGCAACTGGCCAACGATCTGATCGCGCGGACCCGCGTGTCGCGGCTGCTGCCCGCGTATCGAGACGTGCCTGCGGTCAAGCCGGACGCGGTCGCGCTGGCACTGGTCAAGCTTGCGCAGATGGCAGCCGATATTCCGGAGATCCGCGAACTCGATATCAATCCGATGCTTGCGGACGAAACCGGCGTGATGGCGGTTGATGCCCGGGTCGCCGTCGGACGGGTGGAAGCAAAGTTCCGCGGCTCCGGACCTTCGAATTTCGCCGTGCGCGCCTATCCCTCGCAATGGGAGCGGCATCTTGAGGTCAAGAACGGCCTGCGCGTGTTCGTGCGCCCCATCCGTCCCGAGGATGAGCCGGCGATCCACGAACTGCTGCGGCATGTCACGCCGCACGATCTGCGCCTTCGTTTCTTTGCGCAGATGAAGGAGTTCTCCCACCAGTTCATCGCGCGCCTGACGCAGCTCGATTACGCGCGCGCCATGGCTTTCGTTGCGTTCGAAGAGACCACACACGATCTCGTCGGCGTCGTACGAATTCATTCCGATTCGATCTACGAGAGCGGCGAATATGCGATCCTGCTGCGATCCGACCTGAAGGGCAGGGGACTGGGCTGGGTGTTGATGCAGCTCATCATCGAATATGCGAAATCGGAAGGGCTCAAGGTGATCTCGGGCGACGTGCTGCAGGAAAACGCCGTAATGTTGGAGATGTGCCGCAATCTCGGCTTCGAGATCAAGGTCGATCGCGCCGAGCCTGATATCTGCATTGTGCGGCTGAAGCTTTAGAGCACCGCTGAGCGCCGGGTTGATTCGGTGCTGGCGGAGAATGCCGATCCGCTGAAGGAGAGCATGATCTCCGCAAAGGCATTTCGTGTTTGTCAGCTGAGGGAAAACCGCTACACACCCGTCGGGTCGAAGCCCGAGGGCATGCTTTTCCGGATCATGCTCTGGCGCCGTCTTTCCGATCATCCCGCATTGCCAAGCAGGCGGCGACAGCGCAATCTCTCCCGATAAGGATCGCGGCCGGCTGAAACGGAAACGCATCCGTCAAAACGGGAGGAGTGGAGGATGCGGTTGTCTCGCCTGCTGGCCTCGATATTTGTGCTTTGGGCCGGTGTTTGTGCTGCGTCTGCGCAGACGAATTATCCCGACAGGCCGATCAGGATGATCGTGCCGCTCGCTGCCGCCAGCGCCGTCGATGTCGCGGCACGCATCGTGACGCAGAAGATGGCCGACAATATGGGCCAGCAGTTCGTCATCCTGAACATGCCGGGCGCGTCCGGTTTGATCGGAGCCGAACAGGTCGCGCATGCCGATCCCGACGGCTACACGATCGGCGGCTTCAACGACAGCATCATGACCATGGTGCCGAATCTCCAGGCGAAGATGCGCTGGGACATCCTGAAGGATTTCGAGCCGGTGTCGCTGGTTGCGACCGTCGAGTGGGGGCTGATCGCCGGCAATCAAACGACGTACAAGACAGCCGCCGATCTCATCGCCGCCGCGAAGGCCGCGCCCGGAAAGATCGACTACGGTTCCGGCGGTCCGGGAAGTCCGCAGCACCTGGCGATGGCGATGTTCGCAAGCGGCGCAGGCATTTCACTGACCCACGTGCCTTACAAGGGCGCGACACAGGCAGCGACCGACGTCGCCGCGGGTCAAATCCCTGTCGGTTTCCAGGGACTGGGAACGGTCGCAGCATTGGTGCGCGGCGGGCAGCTCAGATTGATCGGCGTTTGCACGCCGAAGCGGATGTCGCAATTTCCCGACGTGCCGACGATTTCCGAATCGGGGCTGCCCGGCTTCGTCTTCAATTCCTGGTTTGCGATGCTGGCGCCCGCGGGCACGCCGAAGGCGATCATTGCCCGGCTCAACGCGGAAGTCCTGAAGGCGCTGGAGGATGCGGACGTCCGTCACAAGCTGGAGGATCTCGGCTTTGCGATTCGCGGCAGCTCGCCGGAGGAGCTCGGCGCGATGACACGCGATCAGCTCGCAAAGTATGCGCGTCTCATCAAGGAAATGGGAATCGCCAACGAGTGAGTGAATTGAGCCGGTGCACGATCCGAAAACGTGTGTAGCGGTTTTCCCTCGCGGAAAACGCGGAGCACATTGGGACCTGCGATCTCGTCGTGTTCAACAACACCGATGCGGGCGGCCATCGCGACCGACATGGAGTTCTGCGCCCGACGCACACGCGCCGGCGCGTACTGCATCGGCGCGCATGGCTTGGCGGCGTTGATGGTCGCCCGTGTAGGGATTGTTTGGTCCTTTGTTCTGGCAATTGGCGTCGGGATAGAACTGCGCGCAGTAGCCAGGGTTGTAGATCACCTCCTGCGCCATGCCGGGAGTTGCTGCGTGGCTGCGAGAACGGCCGTCGTCATCATCAAAACGGAGGATTTCGTCACGAAAGGTCTCCTCGAAGATTCTCTGTGACATCGCGACTCATCTAATGACATTACCGACTGCAGCGTGCGATGGTTGCGCGCGATGACTTAGTGCGCGGCGCCCGAAAAAGGTTCAGCACAAAAACACGTGGCCAAGTTGTCGCAATCGTGCCTTTTGAAACCCAGGGGTGCCGTTTCGGTTGCGTACTACTTCGATCTCCGCTGTACTTGCGCACCGATCTCGGTCAGTCGTCGTGTCCCAAAAAAGGACGGGTCTGATTGCCGGTTCGTCGGTCACGGACCGCGTGGTTCCACCCGTCTTTTTTCCTTGTTGGGCACCGAAGCGGCATGAAAGGCTGTTTCGGGTTGAAAATGTGATGACCGTTGACTACGGAAGGGTTGCGTGCCCTGCGGTTCCCCAGGAGTTCTAACGGCGTGCCACAGGAAAGACAGACGACGCTCGCCGTCTGTCGAGCAGCAAATTATCGGTGCTGCGCAAGCACCCGATTTTCGCGATCTTGGATCCGAGGCGCTCGATCAGCTCTGCCGTTACGCCAAGCACACCTCGCTGAAGCGCGGCGCCACGATCTTCTCCAAGGGCGATCCCGGCAACTTCCTGTTCATGCGGTGATCAGCGGCACGGTGAAGATCAGCGTCTCCTCGCCGGATGGCCGCAACGCAATCCTCAATCTGATCGGCCCCGGAGACCTGTTCGGCGAAGTTGCGGTGCTCGACGGGCAGGCGCGAACGCGCCGACGCGACCGCCAATACCAATTGCGAGATCTTCGTCATCGACCGCCGCGACTTCCTGCCTTTCGTGCGCAGCCAGCCGGCGCTCTCGATGAAGTTCATCGAGCTGTTGTGCGACGCGGCTGCGCTGGACCAGCGACCAGGTCGAGCAGGTGATCCTGCAGGATTTGCCGGGGCGGCTCGCCAGCGCGCTGCTCGGCCTGACCGAGAAGCGCAAGCTCGAGCCGGCAGCCAGACCATCGCGATCACCCAGCAGGAGATCAGCGAGATGGTCGGCATGACGCGCGAGAGCATCAACAAGCAGTTGCGCGCCTGGGCCGCGCGCAACTGGGTTCGGCTCGAACATGGCGCCATCGTCGTGCTGGATGCCGTGTCGCTGCGCGAACTGGCGGAAGCCGGATCGAGCAGCGGCTTCTGAACAGCGTGCCGTCGCAGCTCCGTGAGACGCACGGCCGCGATCATGACGGTAGATATTTTCCTCGAACTGTGAAGCCGTTCGCATTTGCTGTGCCGGAATGCAGCGTTAATCCGAACGGCGCAATCCGCTCACAGGAGGCTTCGATGCAGCAGCATCAGCGCAATCGGGGATCGGTTTCGCCGTCATCCGCTACGGAAATGCAGGTACGATCCTGCTCGTCGTTCACGGCGTGCTGCGTGCTGCTGCTTGCAGGTGCTCGTGCTAGTGCTCGCCGGCACGCCGGTGAATGGATTTCAGAGACCGCGCAGGCCGAGTTCGTCGGCGCGGAGCCGCCTGTCATCTCGCCGACACAATTCGCCCAGCCCGTTGGCGACATGTGGACGGCGAACGCGCACTGAGGTGCCGACTTTATGCGCCGGCGCGGGGTAGGCGCGATCATGCTCCACCGTTTGTCTGATGCTCGGGCGAACCGCTGTCAGAGATAGCCTTCGCCGGCCTCCGCGGCGAAGCGGCCGGGATCGCCTTCCCAGACGATCCGCGCGTGCTCCAGCACATAGACGCGGTCGGCATGGGGCAGCGCGAAGGTCACGTTCTGCTCGCCGAGCAGCACCGTGATCGGCGTGGTCTGCCGCAGCTTCTCCAGCGCCTTCGACAATTGCTCGAGGATGACCGGCGCGAGTCCCAGCGTCGGCTCGTCGAGGATCAGGATCTTCGGCTGCATCATCAGCGCGCGGCCGATCGCCAGCATCTGCTGCTCGCCGCCGGACAGCGTCTGCGCGAGCTGGCCCTGGCGCTCCTTCAGGATCGGGAACAGCTCGAACAGCCAGGCGAGCTGCTTGGCCTTGTCCTCGTCGGAGAGATGCTGCCCGCCGAGATCGAGATTTTCGCGCACGCTCATCTCGCCGAACAGCTCGCGCGATTCCGGGCATTGCACGATGCCGCTGCGGGCGATTCTTCGCCGGGCTGATGCCGCGCAGCTTCTCGCCGTCGCGGACGATCTCGCCGGTATAGGGCAGGAAGCCGGAGATCGCGTTGAACAGCGTGGTCTTGCCGGCGCCGTTCAGGCCGACCACCGAGACGAACTCGCCGTGGTGGATGTGGATCGAGACGTTCTCCAGCGCCTGCGCCTTGCCGTAATGCACGCTGAGTTCTCGACCTGCAGCGCCGGCACCTTGTCCTTGAAGCTGGTCTCGGGACGGGCTGAGGTCTCGATCGCGCCGCCGAGATAGACCCGGCGCACGGTCTCGTTGCTCATCACCTCGTCGGCGCGGCCGGTGACGATCTCCTCGCCGAGATACATCGCGAGCACGCGGTCGACCAGCGCCGCGACGCTCTTGACGTTGTGGTCGACCAGCAGCACCGCGCGGCCTTCGTCGCGGAAGCTGCGGATCAGTTCGGAGAAGATGCCGACTTCGGCCAGCGTCAGCCCGGCGAAGGGTTCGTCCACCAGCACGACCTTCGGATCGCGCGCGATCGCCTTGGCAAGTTCGAGCCGGCGCAGATCGGCGAACGGCAGGGTCGGCGGGCGGCGGTCCATCACCGCGCCGAGGCCGACGCGCTCGGCGATCCATTTGGCGCGCTCGGTCAGCGCCTTGTCGGCGAACAGCATGAACAGGCTGTCCGGCAGCAGCGCGACCATGATGTTTTCCAGCACGGTCTGCCGGTTCAGCGGCCGCGAGTGCTGGAACACCATGCCAAAGCCCTTGCGCGCGATCTTGTGCGCGGGCAGGCCGGCGACGTTCTCGCCCTGGAAGATGACGTCGCCCGCGGTCGGGCGCTCGATGCCCATGATCGATTTCATCGCGGTCGACTTGCCGGAGCCGTTCGGCCCGATCAGGCCGAAGATTTCGCCGGCGCGCAGGTCGAGGCTGAGGTTCTTGACCGCGGTCAGGCCGCCGAAGCGCTTGGTCAGGCCGCGGACTTCGAGGATCGGAGCGTTGGTCGTGGCGTCCATCACGAGCGGGCCTCGCGCGACAGGGCCGCTCCGAGGAAGCCGCCGGGGAAGAACAGCACGACCAGCAGGGCGACAAAGGAGACGATGAAGGTCGCGAGCTCGCCGGTCGGCCGCAGGAATTCGCCGGCGACGATCAGGAAGATCGCGCCGAGCGCCGCGCCGAGCACGGTGCGGCGGCCGCCGAGCACGGCGGCGACGATCACGTTGACGCCGACCGCGACGTCGACGACGGTGCCGACCGAGGCGGTGCCGAAATAGAACACCAGCAGCGCGCCCGAGAGCCCGGAGAAGAACGCGCTGACGATGAAGGCGAACAGCTTGTGCTTGACGATGTTGAAGCCGAGCGCGCCGGCCTGCACCGGGTCCTGGCCGCTGGCCTGCAGCACCAGGCCGAGCGGCGATTGCGACAGGCCGTAGAGGATGGCGGCGCTGATCGTCATGAAGCCGAGCGCGATCCAGTAATTGGCGTTGGCGTTGATGGTGATGACGTCGGGGATGGTCAGGCCGATCTCGCCGCCGGTGAGGTCGGCGAACACCACGATGAAGTTCTGCAGCATCAGGACCGCGACCAGCGTGGTCAGGCCGAAATAGGGGCCGCGCACGCGCAAGCGCCGGCAGCGCCAGCACGAAGCCCGCGACGACGGCGGCGAGCGCGCCGAGCACGATGCAGATATAGACCGACCAGCCATACTGGTTGTTGAGGATGCCGGCGGTGTAGGCGCCGACGCCGATCAGGAAGGTCGGGCCGAAATTCACTTCGCCGGCGAAGCCGAACAGCAGGTCCCAGGCCATCGCGAACACGCCGAAGTAATAGGCGACGGTGAGCAGGCCGAGCACGTAGCCGGAGACGTAGAGCGGCAGCGTCGCGGCGAGCGCGACGACGACGATCGAGATCAGGAACAGGCGGGACTTGAAGAAATCGCCCATGCTCATCGCCTCCCGAGCAGGCCCTGCGGCCGGATGTACATGACGACGACCAGCAGCAGCAGCGCCGGAATGGTGCGATAGGCCGGCGAGATCAGATAGGCGGTGAGGGTTTCGAGATAGCCGACCACGAAGGCCGCGATCAGCGAGCCGGAGACGCTGCCGAGGCCGCCGAGCACCACGATCGAGAACGCACTCGCGGTCAGCGGTCCGACGCTGTAGGAGCTTACGCCCAGGAACATGCCGAGCAGCACGCCGGCGATGCCGGCCAGCACGCCGTAGATCGCCCAGACCACGATGTAGATGTTGGTGAGCTCGAGCCCGAGCAGCGTGACGCCGCGCGGATTCATCGAGGCCGCCAGCACCGCCTTGCCGGTGCGGGTGCGGTTCACCAGCAGCCACAGCAGCGCGATGACGAGGCAGCAGACCACGGCGGTGAAGATTTCGTTCTTCGGCGTGCGCACGCCGAGAATATCGACCACGCCCTCGACGATCGGCAGCACCGTCTTGGCGTTGTTGGTGAAGAAGTAGGCGATCAGCTCCTGGATCATGATACCCCAGAGCAGCGTGCCGGTGAGGACGAAGATCTCCTTCTCCTCGTTCGGGATGCGCCGCGATTTCTGGATCGGCTGCACCACCGCGAAATAGGTCGCGAACGCCGCGACGAGCGCGACCGCGACGCCGATCAGCGCGCCGGTATAGGTGTCGGTATGCAGCACGCTGGCGGCGGCCCAGGCCGCCACCGCCGCCGCCACCATGATGGCGCCATGCGACAGGTTGAGCACGCCGGAGACGCCGAAGATCAGGGTGAAGCCGGTGGCGCCGAGCGCGTACAGCGCACTGACGGCAAAGCCGTCGATCAGGATCTGAAAAGCAAGCATTTATGTTGGCCGCGGCAGCACCGCTGCCTTAACTCGAAGAATCGCGCATACAGATCAGGCTCCCGGGACATGCCCGGGAGCCCGATCGTTCCGTGTCAGTTCGAGGTGACCTTGATGAAGCTCGGGAACTTGATCTGAGCCTTGGCCACTTCCTTCGGCCAGACCGCGACCTGCTTGCCGTCCTGCCACTGCAGCATCAGACCGGTGATCAGGCCCTTGCCGTATTTGATCGAGTGGGTGAACGGATCGTCCTTGCCGTAGAACTGGATGCGGCCGATGGTGCCTTCCCAGTCGGTCTTTTCCAGCGCATCGACCAGCTTGTCGGCGTCGGTCGAGCCGGCGCGCTTCACGGCGTCGGCGATGTAGTAGACCTCGTCATAGGCGGTGTAGCCGGCATAGGACGGGATAGTTGCCGAACTTGGCCTTGAAGCCATCCGCGAACGGGATCGACTTCGGCGTCACCGCGACGCCCGGACCGGAAACGCCCTGATAGAGCACGCCGTTCGGCGGCGTCGTTGGTGTCCTTGCCGAAGGTCGAGTTGGTCGCCTGCGAGCTGATGCCGAACATCGGGATCGGCACCTGCTGGTTCTTCCACTGCACCGTCGGCTGCACGCCGACATGCGAGATGCCGGTGATGATCACGTCGGGCTTGGCAGCCCTCGATCTTGTTGAAGATCGGCGTGAAGTCGGTGGTGTCGGGCGAGAAGCGGATGTGGTCGAGCACCTTCAGCCCGATCTTGGGCAGGCATTCCTCGTAGCCGACGTCGAGCGGCTTGGTCCAGGCGGCGTCCTCGCTCATGATGACGGCCGTCTTCATGTGCTTCTGGTCGACCAGCAGTTCCTTGGCGGCGTCGCAGACCGACAGCGCGAGCGCGGCCGAGGTCAGGTAGCCGTGGAAGGTGTATTTGTTCTTCTCATAGTCGGCATGGACGCTCTTGCTGATCTCGTTGGAGGCAGCGCCCGGCGTGATGAAGGGCGTCTTCAGGCGCGAGGCCCAGGGCTCCAGCGCCAGCACGACCTCGCTGATATAGCTCGCGATGACGATGTTGACCTTGTCCTCGTTGACCGCGCGCTGGAAGGCGCGAACCGAATCGGCCGAGGAGGAGTGGTTGTCGTAGGTGACGATCTCGATCTTGCGTCCGTCGACGCCGCCCTTGGCGTTGATCTCGTCGGCGGCCATCTGCGCGGCCTGCGGAATCGAGGCGCCGGCGATCGCCTGGGCTTCGGCGATGACGCCGATCTTGATGGGATCGGCGGCAAGGCCTGGGCTGGAAGCGTGCCATAAGGCCGAGGGCGGTCGCTCCGAGCAGCCCGTTCAATGACCAAAGAACAGGCGATCGGGATGTTTTTTCATATCTGTTTCTCTCCACTTGCTAAGTTTATTGTCTGCCTTGCAACCATTGTAGCGGCGCATGCGGCCTCAGCAAGCGAAACCGCGCCGCGGATTCGCGCTGCACGAATCGGAACTAAAGTCGATGGTTACGATTGAGGCAGACGGCCCACGGGCCGCCGCGCCTCACCGTCGATGATCGCGACCGCCCGGGTCCAGCCCGGCCGAGGCGCGTTCGATCTTCACCGGAAAGCACGACACCATGAAGCCGGTCGACGGCAACAGTTCGAGATTGTGCAGCTTCTCGATGTGGCAATAGCCGATGTGGCGGCCGGCCTTGTGGCCTTCCCAGATCAGGCTCGCGTCCTTGGTCTCGGCATATTTCTTGGCGGTGTAGACGAACGGTGCGTCCCAGCTCCAGCCGTCGATGCCGGTCAGCCGCACGCCGCGTTCGAGCAGATACATGGTCGCCTCATAGCCCATGCCGCAGCCGGAATTGACGTAATCCGGCCGGCCATATTTGGCGCCGGCGCGAGGTGTTGACCACGACGATCTCGAGCGGCGAGAGCGTATGGCCGATGCGCTTGAGCTCGGTCTCGACATCCTTGGCGGTCGCGACATAGCCGTCCGGCAGATGCCGGAAGTCGAGCTTCACGCCCGGCTGCAGGCACCATTCCAGCGGCACCTCATCGATGGTCCATGAGCGCTCGCCGCGGTTCATGGTCGGATGGAAGTGCCAGGGCGCGTCGAGATGGGTGCCGTTGTGGGTGGAGAGCTGCACCTGCTCGACCGCCCAGCCCTGGCCGTCGGGCAAGTCCTCCGCCTTCAGTCCATCGAAGAACTGCAGCATGCGCGGCAGGCCCTGCTGGTGATCGATGTACTGGATGGTCGGATGATTGCCCGGCGGGTCGGCCGGCACGTCGTTCTGCAATGGCACGGAAATGTCGATCAGCTTTCGCGCCATTGCGCCTGCTCCTGTGTTGTCTTCAGCTTTGCTGGCTAGTGATCACGCCTGCACGTTGAACAGCTTGGCGGCGGTGCGGCCGAGGATGTCGGCCTTCTCGTCGTCGCTGAGCGATGCGGTGGCCAGGATCGGATCGACGGGATGCATTTCCCAGGGATAGGGATAGTCGCTGCCGAGCACGACCTGGCTGGCGCCGACCTGCGCCACCAGATGGCGGATCGCTTCGGGCGAGAAGATCAGCGAGTTCGAAATAGATCTGCTTGAGATATTCGGTCGGCTGCTTCTTCAGCGTGATGTCGGGGTTGCAGCCCTTCGGACCGACCAGGCAGGCATGGTCCGAGCGGTCGGCGTAGGACGGCAGGAAGCCGCCGCCATGCGCTGCGATCACCTTCAGGCCGGGATAGCGGTCGAACGTGCCTTCGAAGATCAGATGCGACAGCGCGATCGTGGTGCCCAGCGGATTGCCGATCGTGTTGCCGAGCCAGCCATTGCCCGCGAGCCGCTTGTTGAGCTCCGGCGATGCCCTGCGGATGGATGAACAGGGGCACGCCGAGCTCTTCCGCCTTGGCCCAGACCGGATTGAATTTCGGATCGGAGAACTCCATGCCATTGACGACGTCGCCGATCGCGGCACCCTTCAGGCCCTGCTTCTTCACGGCGGTCTCCAGTTCCTGCACCGCGAGGTCGGGCGCCTGCAGGGTCAGCGAGGCGAAGGCCGCGAAGCGGTCGGGCTTCGAGGCGCAGAGCTCGGCGAGCTTCTCGTTCTGGATCTTGACGATCTGCGCGGCGAGATCGCGGTCGCGGTCGTACCAGAACGGATTGATCGAGAGCACCTCCATGTCGATCGCTTGCGAGTCCATCGCGGCGAGCCGCTTCTCGATCTCGATGAAGGCTTCCGGCGCGCCATTGACCGGCGGCAATTGCAGCCTTCGGCGGCATCGGCGCCGAGCAGTGCGCCGGCCTCGCGGAAGTGGCAATGCGAGTGCACGTCGATGGTCTTGATCCGTCTTGCCCGCGACCTTCACGGGTAGTGTCTGGCGTGCCGGCGTTTGCGCATTGGCGCGGTGCAAAAGGCCGCAACCGCAAAAGACGACACCGGCAGCCGCAGTGGCGCTACCGCGTAGAAAATCACGACGCGTTGTCATGACGAAGCCTCCCTTTGTTTTTTTGTTTAAGTGACAGTAGCGTATGACAAGGGGAGGGTTGTCATCAAGACGACGTGCGCCGTGCGCGACGCACAATGCCTGGTCGATCACGCGGGCTTGACTTTTGCCTTTATGACAATCTCATAGCGTGGCGATCTCACAGCGTGACGACGGAATTGCTCCGTGGACTGAGCAATCTGTCGATCGCAAACGGTCCGGAGCCTCCCGCGACGAGGGCCGCGAGGCAGGCGAGGTACAGGAGATCGGTCTCGTAGCCCGGCTGTCCGAACTGCGCGCCGGCGGCCGTCACCGCCAGCAGCTTGATCGAACTGAAGCCGTTCGGTAGATGCACCGTAAATATCGCGACCAGCAGGACCGCGGCCATCGGCAGGCTGACGATCGGGATGAATGCCCCGAGAAGCACGGCCAATCCCCCCAACACTTCGATTGCGATGGTGACCCACGCCATCACATGCGGCAAGGGGGCGTCGATTGCGTGCAGGATCGTCGCGAAGGATTCCGGCCCTCGTAGCAGCTTGGCGAAACCGTGTTCCATGAAGCCGTAGCCGACGATCAGGCGCAATGGAATGGGTGTCCAGCGCGCCACGGCGTGCCATCGTGTTCCCCAGAGAATGTCGATCAAAATCGTCTTCAGAAGTCATCATTGTCCGCCTGCGAAAGATGTCCCCACATTGGGTCTTTCGCAGGCGAACCAGTTGACGTTACGCGTCGGGAGTCACGTGAGCGTGAGCGCGAGGTTTCAGACCGGCTTGATGCCGGCCTTGGTGATGATGTCGCGCCATTTCGGCACTTCGTCGTCGATCCGCTTCTTCATGCCGTCGGGGCCGTTGGCGATGACCTCGAAGCCGTCATTGCGCAGCTGCTCGGCGATCTTCGGCGTCTTCAGGATGCTCGATCGACTTCGCCGTGAGCAGTTCGACGATGGCGGGCGGCGTCTTCGCAGGCGCGAGAAAGCCCTGGAACGTGTCGGAGACGAAATCCTTGTAGCCGAGTTCGACCATGGTCGGCACGTCGGGCAGATCGAACCAGCGGTGCTCGCCGGTCACTGCGAGCGCCTTCAGTGCGCCGGACTCGATATGCGGATGCGCCGGCGGCAGCGCGGCAAAGGCGACCTGCGTGGTGCCGCTCAGGATGGCCTGGATCGCCGGGCCCGCGCCGGAGAACGGCACATGGGTGAGGTTGACGCCCGCAGACGATCTTGAACAGCTCGCCGGACAGATGCGGCGTGGTGCCGATGCCGGGGCTCGCATAGTTCAGCTCGTTCGGGTTGGCCTTGGCGCGCGCGATCAGATCGGCAATCGACTTCACGCCGAGCTTGGGATCGACCAGGATCACATTGGGCGAGGTGCCGAGTTCGGCGATCGGCGCAAAGTCCTTGTAGGGATCGTAGGGGATCTTGGCGTAGAGGCCGGGATTGACGACATAGGCACTCGAGGTGATCGAGCAGCGTGTAGCCGTCGGCTTCCGCATGCGCGGCGATGCCGATGCCGATATTGCCGCCGGCGCCGGGCCGGTTCTCGACCACGAGCGGTGCCGCCGAGCGCTTCGCCGAGATGGGTGGCGACGATCCGCGCCATGATGTCGGTCGGGCCGCCGGGTGCGAACGGCACGATGATCTTGATCGGGCGGTCGGGATAGTTCGCAGCTCTCGCGAGCCGCGGGACCGAGGCCGGTGGCCGCAGCGGCGGCAATATGCCGCTGCCTGCGCGAAGAATCTCGCGGCGTGAGCGGTGTTGGGGTTTCCTCTTCATTATGTCTTTTCCCGCCGATCGCGTCCTACAGGTCGAACACGGCGACGGCGCGGATCGGCGAAGCCGTGCCCTCTCGCCATTTCATCGGCAGGCCGATGAAGGTGAACTGGCCCTGGCCGAGCAGGGCTTCCAGATTGCAGAGGCTCTCGATATGGGTGATGTCGAGGTCGAGGCAGGCCTTGTGGACGAGGAGGTTCTCGTCGCTGTCGGGGCCGGGCCGCATCGAATCGATGCCGAAATGCACGATGCCTTGCTTGGCGAGCCATTCGGTGGCCGCGACGTTCACGCCGGAATTGTCGGTCGAATAGGCCTTGCGCGGAAAAGTGCGCTCGTGATGGCCGGTGCAGAGCAGCACGGTGCCGCCTTTCGGCACGCCGACGCCGGCTTTCTTCACGGCGGCTTCGAGATCGGCCGGCGTGATTTCGGCACTCGGCGCGATATGGCGCAGGTCGAGGCAGATGCCCGGCACGATGCACTTTTCGAGCGGGTACTGATCGATCGAGATGCCGCGTCGGGCCGAAATGCCGGGGCGCATCGATATGCGTGCCGCCATGGTCGGCCATCGAGATGAACATCGACGACAGCCCCCAGACATTGTTCGGAGTCCGCCAGCGCGTCCTCGTGGTTCTTCCACATGCCGTGGATGATGGGCGGATGGCCGGGATAGCTCGGCGTGCGATGATAGAGCTCGCGGCTGAGGTCGACGATTTTCATGAGGGGCCTTCTTGGGTGGGAACTGCGCCGAAGTTTAGCGCATGATCCGGAAAAGTGGACACCGGTTTTCCACGCGACAAACGCGGAACGCGTTTGCGCGGAGATCATGCGCAGACAAGAACTGGAGCTCGATGAACTCATCGCGCTCTAGCGCAGCACGTGCCGTCGGCAGCCACAGCGATATTTCGGGAACGTAGGTGACGAACATCAGGACGATGAACATCACGGCGTAGAACGGCCAGATCTTGCGCATCACCTGCTCGATCGTGACCTTGCCGACCGCGCAGCCGACGAACAGGATCGCGCCGACCGGCGGATGGCACAGGCCGATGCCGAGATTGAGCAGCATGATCATGCCGAAATGCACGGGATCGACGCCGAAATTCTGCATCACCGGCAGCAGGATCGGCGTCGCGATCAGGATCGACGGCGCCATGTCGACCAGCGTGCCGAGCACCAGCAGCAGGATGTTGATCAGGAACAGGATGACGTATTTGTTGGAGGAGATCGACAGGAAGAACGCCGTCATCTTGGCCGGCATCTGCGTCAGCGCCATGATGTAGCCGACGCTGGAGGCGCAGGCGATCAGCGTCATCACCATCGCGACCGTGCGCAGCGTCCGGTGCAGCAGCACCGGCAGGTCGCGCCAGCGATAGTCGCGGTAGATGAACATGGTGACGAAGAACGCCCAGAGGCAGGCGACCGCGCCGGCCTCGATCGCGGTGAAGATGCCGCCCAGAATGCCGCCGAGGATGATGACCAGCGTGATCAGTCCCCAGGCCGCGTCGATGGTGATCTTGCAGCGCATCCTTTGCCGCCACGGTCTGGCCGCGCGGATGGCCTTCGCGATAGGCGATGACGAGGCACAGGATGATCAGCGAGAAGCCGAGCAGCAGGCCGGGAAATACGCCGGCCATGAACAGCGCGCTGATCGAGATCGTGCCGCCGGTCGCGAGCGAATACAGCACCGCATTGTGGCTCGGCGGCACCAGCAGCGCCTGCACCGAGGAGGTGATGGTGAGGTTGGTCGCGAACACGCGCGGATAACCGGTCTTCTCCATCTGCGGGATCATCACCGAGCCGATCGCCGAGGTGTCGGCGACCGCCGAGCCGGAGATGCCGCTCAGGAACGTCGTCGCCAGCACGTTGACGATCGGAGAGGCCGCCGCGCAGGCGGGTGAAGCCGACCAGCACGTCGGCGAAGGCGACCAGCCGCCGCGCCATGCCGCCTTCGGCCATGATCGCGCCGGCCAGCACGAAGAACGGGATCGTCAGCATCGCGACCTTGCTGACGCCGTCGGAGATCTTCAGCATCAAGGCTTCCAGCGGAATGCCGATCGAGAGCGCGCCGGCGATCGCGGCCATCGCCAGCGAATAGGCGATCGGCATGCCGATCAGGAAGCAGATCATCATGGTTGCGAGCAGGATGAAGATGTCCATGGTCTGCTTCTCGTCACTCGAACGGCGCGGTTTCGTCGTGGTGCACGATGGGATCAGGCGGCTGCCCGAGGAAGATGCGCTCGATGATGAAGAGCAGCAGGCAGACGCCGCCGATCGGGATCGGCAGATAGGTGACGCCGACGGACAGGAACGGGAAGTCGGCGATGGTGTTGTGCCAGGTCACTTCGACCAGCCTTTCGCCCCAGACGATCATGAAGATCGCGATCAGCGCCATCAGCAGCTGGACGACGAGATCGAGCAGCGCGCCGACCCGGCGGCGGCAGCTTGTCGGCGAAGTAGGAGATGTTCATGTGCAGGTTGAGCCGGTAGGCCGCCGCCGCGCCGATGAAGGTCAGCACGATGGTCAGCAGGATCGCGAGCGGCTCCGGCCAGGACGCGGCGCTGTTGAGCACGTAGCGGGTGAACACCGCCCAGGGGATGATCGCGGAGATCAAGACCAGCGGCGATGCCGCCGACCATGACGCACAGCGAGATAGAGATAGTCCATCGCGCGGCGAAACAGTCCGGCCATCTTCATGAACTCTCCCGTCTGGGAAGATCGCGCTCTTTTACGCGATCTCCTGGATGCGCTTGATCATGTCCTGGTATTTCGGGCCGTATTTGTCCCACACCGGCTTCACCGCGTTCTGGAACGGCGTCTTGTCGGCGATCTCGATGATCTCGCAGCCGGCGGCCTTGGCCTTCTCCATCGCCGTGCTGCTCGTACTTGTTCCAGAGCTCGCGCTCTTCCAGCTGCGCCTCGCGGGCGAACTTCTTGATCAGGTCCTGGTCGTCGGCCGACAGCGCGGTCCACGCCCGCTTGGAGAACGCGAGCACCTCGGGAATGATCAGGTGCTCGGTGAGGGAATAGTATTTCGCCGCCGTGTAGTGGTTGCTGAAGACGTAGCTCGGCGGGTTGTTCTCGGCGCCGTCGATCGACGCCGGTCTGCAGCGCGCTGAACACCTGATCGTAGCCCATCGCGATGCCGTTGCCGCCGAGCGCGTTCATCATGTCGATGAAGATCGGGTTGCCGATGACGCGGATCTTCAGGCCCTTGAGGTCGTCGATCGTCTTGATCGGATGCTTGGTAGTTGTAGATGCTGCGCGCGCCGGAATCCATCCAGCACAGCGCGACCAGGCCGGCATTGGCGTTGGCCGCTGATCTTGTCGAGCAGTTCCTGCCCGATCGGGCCGTCCATCATCTTCTCGGCATGCGCCGTGTTCTTGAACAGGAACGGCATGTTGACGACGTTGATGTCGTCGACGATCGGGCCGATCGCGCCGGCGCTGACGCGCAGCATCTGGATCGCGCCGATCTGCGTCTGCTCGATGGTCTCCTTCTCGCCGCCGAGCTGGGCCGACGGATACATCTGGATCGAGAGCCGGCCATTGGTGGCGGCTTCGAGCTTCTTGCCGAGGCTTTCGGTCGCCGCCACGGTCGGGTAGCCGGCCGGCTGCACGTCGGCGGCCTTGAAGACCGCCTTGCTCTGCGCCGATGCCGGCGCAAGCGGTGAGAGCGCGGCGGTTGCGCCAAGCCCGGTGCCGCCAAGTCCGGCGCTCAATTTGAGAAAATCGCGTCGTTTCATTTCAAGTCCTCCCCTGTGAATGGTCCGGCCGCCTGATTTTTTCTTTGCGGCCGGATTTCTGCGCTCAACTCAAGTCTGCTTGTCGAAATACTCCGGATTGACCGTCTGCGTGGCGGCGATGTCGCCGAGCAGCCGTTCGAGATGTTTTTCCATCGCGATTCCGGCTCTGGCCGGATCATGCGCCTCGATCGCCGCGAGGATGGCCTCATGCTCGGCGATCACCTGTCGCCATCCGGCCCTGCTGCGGCAGGGTCAGCTGGCGAAAGCGGTCGACATGCACCTTGACCTGCAGGATCAGCGTCCAGATGCCGGGATAACCGGCGACCTCGGCGATGGTGGCATGAAAGACTTCGTCGGCCTGGTGGAAGGCGTCGCGATCACCGGCGGCGTCGGCCTCGCGCTGCCGTTCCAGGACCGCATGCAGGCTGAGGATCTGGCTGGCGCTGGCGCGCTCTGCCGCGAGGCGCGCGGTGGTGTCCTCGAGCGCCTTGCGGATGATGATCGTCTCCGGCAGCGCCGCGAGCGGAATGCGCGAGACGAAGATGCCGGACTGCGGAAATATGTCGAGCAGGCCTTCGTCGGACAGTTTCAGGATCGCTTCGCGCACCGGCGTGCGGCTCACGCCATAGGAGAGCGCGATCTCGGCCTCCGAGATCGCTTCGCCCGGTCGCCGTTTCAGCGATACCAGGTCCGCGCGCAGGTCGGTGTAGATGCGCGACGATGCCGTGGCCGCTCGCGGCCGCCCGCTGCGGCGTGCACCGTTTGTGGCGGGTCGAGGCGCGGCGTCCACTTTCCGTGTCGTGCGAGCGGGCATGGGTTGATCTCAATGGTCGCTAATATATTAGTATATGAAATTCGCGGAATGGCAATGGTAATCGGCGGTGTGGCGCCGAACGGGGAGGATCGGCTTTGACCGACTATCGCAAGCTTTTCGACCTCTCGGGCAAGGCGGCCGTCGTGCTCGGCGCGGCCTCCGGCATCGGCAAATCATCGGCGGAGGCGCTCGCAACGCTCGGCGCCCGCGTGCTGTGCGCCGACCGCGCCGCTGACGGTGCGGAAGCGACTGCGGCCGGCATACGCGGGAAGGGCGGATCGGCGGAAGCAGCGATGTGCGATGCCGCCGATCATGCGAGTGTCACCGCGCTCGCGGAGCGGGCGAAAAAGATATTTCCGCGTCTCGACATCGCGGTGACGACGCCGGGCATCAACATCCGCAAGACCATCCTCGACTACACGGACGAGGATCTTGATCGCGTCATCAACCTGAACATCAAGGGCACGGTGTGGTTCTTCCAGGCGTTCGGCCGCATCATGACGGAGCAGCGCGGCGGCAGCCTGATCGCCTGTTCGTCGATCCGCGCCGTCACCATCGAGCCCGGCCTTGCCGTTTACGGCTCGACCAAGGCCGCGATCGGCCTGCTGGTGAAAGGGTTCGCATCCGAGGTCGGCCGCTTCGGCGTGCGTGTCAATGCGGTCGCGCCGAGCGTTATCGAGACCGCGCTGACCGATCCGATCAAGCAGCGGCCGGAGATCTACAATCTCTATGCCGCACACACCGTCTTCAATCGCTGGGGCAGTTCCGACGAGGTCGCGACCGCCGTCGCCTATCTGGCGTCGGACGCCGCAAGCTATGTCAGCGGCACCACCTTGTTTGTCGACGGCGGCTGGACCGGCATCGACGGCCCGCCGACCGGGCTGACGAAACTGGAAGGCTGATTAGCCGCTCACAAAACCTGCATGGCTGCGCTTGTTCCGCGCGTCGGGACTGGTGAGCAGGTCGATCAGCACCTGTGCGGCGGCTGGATTGGCGGCATGCGCGGTGACGGCGGCCGTATACATCGTCTTCAATTCGCACCCAGCCGGCAGCGGCCCGCACAGGATGATGCCGGGTGTTGCAATGATTTCCGTCGATTGGGTGCAGCCGATCGGCCGCGCGGCAGCGGACGCCGCAAGCTGGCGCATCGCCGTCGCGCCGTTGGGATAGATCTTCAGCCGATCCGCCACCGCATCAGTGATGCCAAGTTGCTGCAGCACCTTGGCGACGTGGATGCCGGCGGTGGACGCCTTGATGTCGGGCACGAAGATCGCGTCGGCTGCCAGCAGTGCCGCGCGGAGGCTCTCGGCATCGCCGACCGACGGCTTGGAGTCGCCAGCGCGCACCGCGACCGCAGTCTCGACCAGGCCGACATCGGCGATCGAGGCGGGGACAACGAGCTTCTCTTCTGAAAGCTTCGCAACAAGTGCCGCCGTCAGGATGACGAGGTCGGTGGGGAGACCGCCCCGTAATTTGTCGGCCATCGCACCGACCGCGCCGAACTCGCCGTCGATATCGAGGCCGGTGCGGGCCTTGAAGTCGGCTGCGAGGCTTGCGACCAGACCTTGGGCGGCGCCGCCGCTCAGGATGTTGAGATGTGTCATGGGGACAATTCCATTGCCGCGATCAGGCTGTCGCGGGTGATCGGGAGGTTGCGAACGCGCACGCCGAGACAATCGAACACGGCGTTGGCGATCGCTGCGGTGACCGGGCCATGCGCGGCTTCGCCCGCGCCGACCGGCTCGATCTCCGGCCGCTGAACGATCTCAACCTGCACGGCCGGCACTTCGCTGAAGCTAAGGATCGGATAGTCGGTCCAGCTGTTGCTGGTGATGCGGCCGGCGTCGAAACGCACGCGCTCCTTCAACACCCAGCTTGTCGCCTGGATCGCGCCGCCCTCGATCTGGTTGATGATCCCGTCGGGATTGATGGCCTCGCCGACATCGACCGCGAGCGTCAGTTTCTTAACGCGGATATCTTCCTCGCCCTCGATCTCGGCAACGACCGCGCAATAGGCGCCGGTGTTCTTGTAGCGCGCAAAGCCGATGCCGTAGCCGGTGCCGGGCCTCATTGCCGGCTTCCAGTTCGCTCGTTTTGCAGCCGCGCGGATCACGTCCTTCGCGCGTTCGTCGGTGAGATGGCGCAGCCGGAATGCGACCGGGTCTTCGCCGCGCTCCGCGGCGATCTCGTCGAGGAAGGATTCGATCGCGAACACATTGCCCTGCGCGCCCAGCGTCCGCAGCGCCGAGGTGCGGACCGGCATGGTCAGCAGCCGATGGCTTTCGATGGTCCAGGATGGAAAGTCGTAGAGCGGAATCGAGTTGCGGTCGCCGCCGCCGCCATTGGCCTGTGGCGGGTTCGTCGAGATCATGCGCGGGAAAGGATTTTCCAGTTCGAAGGCCGCGAGCAGCGCCGGTTGCGAGGCGCGGCCCGGCCGTGCCGCGTGGCCGTTGCTCCAGATCGCGTGCCGCCAGTCGACGATTTCGTCCTGCGCATCGAGATCGGCCTCGATCTCGATCGCCATCGCGGCGCCGAACGGCGCATGTGTCATCTCGTCGGCGCGCGACCACTGCACGCGTACCGGCCGTCCGCCAGCGGCTTTCGCCAGCAGCACGGCGTCGAGCGCAACATCGTCGGCGGCGTTGTGGCCGTAGCAGCCGGCGCCCTCCATGTGCTCGACGGTGATGTTCTCGACCGGCAGCTCGAGCACCAGCGCGAGATCGGCGCGCAGCAGATAGACGCCCTGGCTGTGGGTCCAGACACGCACGCGGTCGCCATCCCATTGCGCCATCGCGCAGGACGGAGCGATCGAGCCGTGGGCGATATAGGGGCGGGTGTATTGCCGCTTGATCGTGCGTGCTTTGCCGGCCGGGCTTGCCCGACGTTCGGGTGTCGATGATGGTCGATTCGACCGGCTGCGCCTTCAGGAAGGCGGCGAGATCATTCTCGTCCGGCAAGGCGTCGCCTTGCGACCATGTCGCGCCCTTGCGCAGCGCGCGGAGCGCGGCCTCGGCGCTTGTCTCGCTGTCGCAGACCACGCCTGAAAAGCTGCCGTCGCGCATGATCGCAATCAAGCCGGGAACGGTCCGCGCGGCGTCCTCGTTCAGCGCGACGAGCTTCGCCCGCGATAGCTCCGGGCGCAGCACGCGGCCGTGCAGCAGGCCGGGCAGGGCGGTGTCGTGGATGAAGCGGGGGCGCGCGAACACCTTGTCCGGAATATCGATGCGGGCGACGGATTGGCCGGCCAGCGCGCGCCGCGCCGAAGGTTTCGGCGTGACGTTTGGCGCCGCATCGCGATCCAGCGACACCTCGTCGGCCAATTCCCAGTAGCTGGTCCTGATATTGCCCGGCCCGGCAATCGTGCCGTCGCTGATGTCCAGCGCGCCTGCGTCGACGCCGAGCCGCTCGGAGGCCGCCGCGAGGAAAAGCTGCCTGATCTCGGCGCAGGCGTGGCGCAGCGCGCGGCCGGAATGCTGGATCGAGAGACTGCCTGAGGTGACGCCCTCGTTCGGGCTTGCCGTGGTCGAAGCGCGCACCATCCTGACGCGGGTGATGTCGACGTCGAGCTCATCGGCGGCAATCTGCGCGAGCGCGGTCACGATGCCTTGTCCGATCTCGACCTTGCCCGGCGAGACCGTCACCTCGCCGTCTTCGGCGAATCTCACCCAGGACGAGAGCCTGGGGTTGGCCGCGAGGCTGACCGGCAGTTTTGGCGCCGTGCTCATGGTGTTGCCATGTCCTGCGCGGCGCGCAGCACAGCGCGCACGATGCGATTGTGAGAGCCGCAGCGGCAGAGATTGCGGTCGAGCGCCGCGCGCACCTCCGCCTCGGTAGGACTTGCGTTCTGCTTCAACAGCGCCGCTGCACTCATGAGGATCCCGGGTACGCAATAACCGCATTGCATGGCCTGCTCGGTGATGAAGGCGCGCTGCAGCGGATGCGGCTGCTCGGCCGTGCCCAGACCCTCGAGCGTGGTGACGTCCTTGTCCGCGACGGACCAGAGCGGCGCATCGCAGGAGGTGACGGCGTGGTCGTTCACGATGACGCGACAGGCGCCGCATTCGCCCGCGCCGCAGCCGAAATGCGGTCCGGTCAAGCCGAGCCGTCCACGCAGCACATCGAGCAACAGCGTATCGGGATCGTCGTCGACCTCGGTCACGACGCCATTGAGGCGGAATCGCGTGTGCGGCATGGCGAAAAGCGCAGGACTCTTGATCTTAAGGACTTTTGATCTTAGGGACTCTTGATCTTAGGGACGCTTGATCTCAAGGACTCTTGATCTCAGGGCTTGTCGAATTTCTTCACGACCTCAGCCCATTTCACAATATCGGCGCGCAGGAATTTGTCGAATTCCTCCGGCGTCATCGCCATCGGCACCGCGCCCTGTTCGTTCCAGAGCTTGACGATGTCCGGCCGCTTCACCACAGCATTCACGGCTGCGTTGAGCTTGTCGATGATCGGCCTCGGCGTGCCGGCGGGCGCCATCAATCCGAGCCAGATCGTGGCCTCGTAGCCGGGGACTCCGGCCTCGGTCACGGTCGGCACATCGGGCAAAACGGCGGAGCGGGCCTGGCCGGTGGTCGCGAGCGCGCGGACCTGCTTTTCGCCGATATTGGGTGCCATCGCGGGCACTGCGTCGATCATCATCTGCACCTGGCCGCCGATCACGCCGCTTCGCGCCTCGCCACTGTTGCGATAGGGAACATGAACGATATCGATGCCGGCCATGGTTTTGAACAATTCGCCGGCCATGTGATAGGGCGTGCCCTGGCCCGAGGACGCGTAGTTCAGTTTCCCCGGCTGCGATTTTGCCAGCGCAATGAACTCCTGCAGCGTCTTCGCCGGCACGGATGGATGCACCACGATCACGAGATCGGAATAGTTCACCGGCGCGATCGGCGCGAGATCGCGCATCAGCTCGTATTTGCGTTGCGGCACCAGCAATTCGTTTGCGGTCTGGGTGTTGGACATCATCAGCAGCGTGTAGCCGTCGGGCGGCGACTTCGCCGCCTCCAGCGTGCCGATCACGCCGCCGGCACCGGTGCGGTTTTCTACAACGAAGGGCTGGCCGAAGCTTTCCTGCAGGACATTGCCGAGCAGCCGGGCGGCGACATCCGCAGGCCCTCCCGCCCCGAAGGGAACGACGATCCTGACCGGCCGGGTCGGATAATCCTCAGCAAATATCGGTGAACCGGTCGTCAACGCCGCAAGCAGGACCGCTGCAACCGCCAGCGCCAACTTCTGACCAAAGCTCTGACCAAATGCTGGGCCAATCATTCCAATCTCCGTGGAGTTTCTTTCGTTTGGGGCAATCTAGCTGCAACGTAAACCGGCTGTCGATGATAAACTCAGGGGCGGCGCTCGGAATAAAAGGTGAATTGCGGTGTACCCGACATCGCCAACAAACGGATCGGTCATGAGACCTGGGAAAGTATCGCGTCGTGACGTGCTCAAGGGCACGGGATTGGTGCTGGCGGGCGCAGCGCTTTCGACGCGCGTGATGGCGAGCGCGCCGGCACCCGAGGCGGTGACGCCGGAGCTGATCGACGCCGCGAAGAAGGAAGGTCAGGTCAGCTATTACACCTCGACCGACCTGCCGGTTGCCGAGAAGCTCGCCAAGGCCTTCGAGGCCAAATATTCGGGGATCAGGGTGCGCGTCGAGCGCACCGGTGCGGAGCGGGTGTTCCAGCGCATCGGCCAGGAATATTCCAGCAACATTCACGCCGTCGACGTTGTCAACTCCTCCGACGCCGCGCATTTCATCGTCTGGAAGCGCGACGGCGTCCTGCTGCCTTACGTGCCGGAGGATGTCGCGAAGTTTCCCGCCGAGCATCGGGATGTCGACGGCCAGTTCGCGAGCTTCCGCGTCTGGCTCTCGATCATCGCCTACAACACCGGCCTGGTGAAGGCGGAGGATGCGCCGAAGAGCTTCGCCGATCTTCTGGACCCGAAATGGAAGGGCAAGATCGTCAAGGCGCATCCCGGCTATAGCGGCACCATCATGACCGCGACCTATCAGATGCAGCGCGATCTCGGTTGGGACTATTTCGAGAAGCTCGCCAAGCAGAACATCATGCAGGTGCAGTCGTCCGCCGATCCGCCGAAGAAGCTCGATCTCGGCGAGCGGGCCGTGATGGCCGACGGCAACGAGTACAACATCTTCCAATTGAAGGAAGCGGGCCGTCCGGTCGAGCCGGTCTATGCCGGCGAGGGCTCGCCGTTGATCATCGGCCCGAACGGCATCTTCAAGGGCTCGCCCAATCCGAACGCGGCCAAGCTGTTTCAATCCTTCTGCCTCGGCCGCGAGGCGCAGCAGCTCATCATCGATGTCGGTGGGTTGCGCTCGGTGCATCCGGAGACGCAGGATAAGGCCGGCCGCAAACCGCTCAAGGACATCAAAACCATGAAGGATGACGCCGCTGCGGTCGAACAGAACGGTGAGGCGATCAAGTCGCGCTACACCAGGATCTTCCACGTCTGATGCTTCGATGATGACCGACGACGGCGAGCCCGATATGTCTGTTGCCGAGGCGCTCGCCGAGAAGATCGTCGCGGTCAGGCCCGGCATGCTGTCCGCGAGCACCACGCGCAAATGCCAGGACCTGCTGATCGACATCGTCGGCCTCTGCGTCACCGCGCGCAACGAGGACTATGTCGAGAGCGCGATCAACAGCTGCGATGATGACGGCATCTGCACCGCGATCGGACATATCCGCACGCTGACCGCGACCGGCGCTGCCTTCGTCAATGGCACCGCGGCGCATGGCGAGGATTTCGACGACACCTTCGAGGGCGGCCCGGTGCATGCCGGTGCGGTCATCGTGCCGGCGGTGCTCGCCGCCTGCGAGCGGCATAATCGCGACGGGCGCATGGCCCTGATCGGGATCGCTGTCGGGACCGAGGTGCTGTGCCGGCTGAGCCTCGTGGTGCCCAAGGCGGTCCATAAGGCGGGCTTTCATCCGACCGCGGTGTTCGGCGCGATGGGGGCTGCAGCCGGTGTCGGCGCGGCGCTCGGCCTTCAGGAGATCGAGATCGTGGATGCGCTCGGGATCGCCGGCAGCATGGCGGGCGGCATCATCGAATATCTTGCCGAAGGCGCCTGGACCAAGCGGCTGCATCCGGGCTGGGCGGCGCAATCGGGCATCCGCGCGGCGCTGCTGGCGCGCGAAGGTTTTGTCGGGCCGCGCACCGTGTTCGAGGGCGTGCACGGACTGTTCAACGGCTTCGCGCATACGACCGAAGGCGATTACGAGGCGCTGACCCGCGATTTCGGCGAGGAGTGGGTGACCGACACGCTCGCCTTCAAGCCCTATCCCTGCGGAACGATGGCGCAGCCCTATATCGATTGTGCGCGCCGGCTCGCTGCGCGCGGTGTGCATCCGGAGGATGTCACGGAGATCGTCTGCGAGGTCGCGGAGGGCACGGTGCATCGGCTGTGGGAGCCGCTTGCCGACAAGCAGCGTCCGCCCAATGGCTATGCGGCGAAATTCGCGGTGCCTTATCTGCTCGCGACCGGATTCGTCTATGGCGGGCTCGGCCTCGGCGCCTTCACCGAGGGCGCGATCCGCGACGAACGCGTGCTCGCCTTGGCGTCGAAGGTCAAATACGTCATCGATCCCGACAATCCCTATCCCAACAACTACACCGGCCATATCCGCGTGACCTTGGAAGACGGCACCGTCGTCGAGGAGCGGCAGCCGCATCTGCGCGGCGGGGCGCAGGAGCCGCTGGAGCGGCAGGACGTGATCGACAAGTTCATCCTCAATGCCGAGCATGGCGGCTGGACCAAGGCGCAGACGGTGTCAGCATTGAAGCTGATCGCGGTGCTCTACAATGATCGTATCGATCTCTCGGCGCTGCGCGGGTAGGCTCGCATGACCGGCACAAGAGAACTCGAAGGCAAGGTTGCCATCGTTACCGGCGCGGGCCGCAACATCGGGCGCGCGATCGCGGTGATGCTGGCGGACATCGGCGCCTCCGTCGTGATCAACGTGCGCAGCAACCGCGCCGAGGCAGACGCCGTGGCAGCCGAGATCGAAGCCGCGGGCGGCAAGGCGCTGGTCCACATCGGAGATGTCGCCGATGCCAAGGCGATGCAGGCGATGGCGGATGCCGGGCTCGCACGTTTCGGCCGCATCGATATCCTCGTCAACAACGCGGCGCTGCGGCGGGAGAAGTCTTTTGCGGAGATGGATTATGCCGAATGGCGTGAAATCCTCGATGTGACGCTCGATGGAGCGTTTCATTGCACCAAGGCGTGCCTTCCGGCGCTGCGCGAGAGCGGGGCGGGGACCATCGTCAACATCGGCGGCCTCAGCGCCCATACCGGAGCCCGGAACCGCGCGCATGTCATCACGGCGAAGGCCGGCGTTGTCGGCCTCACCCGGGCGCTGGCCAACGATCTGGCCGCCGACGGGATTACCGTCAATTGCGTCGTTCCCGGCTTGATCGGCACGCCACGCCCGAAGGGCCAGCCGGAACCGGCGCACCATCTGACCCATCAGACCGTGTCCGGCGCGCGCGGCAAGCCGGACGATGTCGCGGCGGTAGTACGGTTCCTGTGCAGCCCGGCCGCGCGCTATGTCACCGGCCAGGCGCTTCACGCCAATGGCGGGGCTTATTTCAGCGCATAGCTTGTGCGCGGATTTGCGCGTGCAGTGCCGGATAATGCACTCGGCGGTGCCGGCTTTCAATGTTACGAATGTAACCTATGAACCGGCATGCCAAGATCGATATCCGTCATTCGACCTGTCCGCACGATTGTCCCTCGGCCTGCGCGCTGGATGTCGAGGTGATCGAGGGCCAGAGTATCGGCCGGGTCCGGGGCTCCAAGCGGCAGACCTATACCGCGGGGGTCGTCTGCGCCAAGGTCGCGCGCTATGCCGAGCGCATTCATCATCCGGAACGGCTGATGTATCCGCTGCGCCGCAGCGGGCCGAAGGGTTCGGGCCAGTTCGCGCGGATCTCGTGGGACGAGGCGCTCGACGAAATCGCCGAACGTTTCGAGCAGGCCGAACACGAATTCGGCGCGGAATCGGTCTGGCCTTACTATTACGCCGGCACGATGGGCCTCGTGATGCGCGACGGCATCAACCGGCTGGCGCATGTGAAGAAGTATTCTCGCTTCTATTCGACGATCTGCTCCAACATCGCGCGCATCGGATTTGCGATCGGCACCGGCAAGATCGCGGGCGTCGATCCGCGCGAGATGGGCGTCTCCGACCTGGTCGTGATCTGGGGCACCAATCCCGTGAACACCCAGGTCAATGTGATGACGCATGCTTCGCGTGCCAAAAAAGAGCGCGGCGCGCGGATCGCGGCGATCGATGTCTACAACAACGACACGATGAAGCAGGCCGACATCAAGATCATCCTGCGGCCCGGCACCGACGGCGCGTTCGCCTGCGGCGTGATGCACGTGCTGTTCCGCGACGGCTACGCCGATCGTGCCTACATGGATCGGTACACGGATTGTCCGGGCGAACTGGAGACGCACCTGCAGACGCGTACGCCGGAATGGGCGTCGGCGATCTGCGGTGTGCCGGTCGCGGAGATCGAGGCGTTCGCGCGCGCGGTCGGCGAGACCAGGCGGACCTTCTTCCGTCTGGGCTATGGCTTTACCCGCAGCCGCAACGGCGCGGCGCAGATGCACGCCGCGTCGTGCATTCCCGCGGTGACCGGCGCCTGGCAGTACGAAGGCGGAGGAGCCTTCTTCAACAATTACGCGCTGTGGCGTTTCAACGAACAGATCATCGAGGGCCACGACGCGATCGACCACACGACGCGCGCGCTCGACCAGTCGAAGGTCGGCCGCATCCTGACCGGCGATGCTGAAGCGCTCCGCGGCGGCGGCCCGGTCAAGGCGATGCTGATCCAGAACACCAATCCGGTGACGGTCGCGCCGGAGCAGGCCCTGGTGCGCGAGGGCTTTGCCCGCGAAGACCTGTTCGTCGCGGTGCACGAGCAATTCATGACCGAGACGGCGCAGATGGCCGACATCGTGCTGCCTGCGACAATGTTCATGGAACACGACGACCTCTATTACGGCGGTGGCCATCAGCATATTTCGGTCGGGCCGAAGCTGATCGATCCGCCCGGCGAGTGCCGCTCCAATCACGAGGTGCTGCGGGGTCTCTCCCGCCGGCTCAAGGCCGTTCATCCAGGCTTCGAGATGACGCCGCGCGAACTGATCGACGCCACGCTCAAGCTCAGCGGCCACGGCAATATCGGAGAGCTCGAGGCCGATATCTGGCGCGACCTGCAGCCGGATTTCCGCACGTCGCATTATCTCGACGGCTTCGCCCATGCCGACAAGAAGTTTCACTTCAAGGCCGACTGGGCGCATCCGCCGTTCGGGACCATCATGGGCGACGTGCAGAAAATGCCGGCGCTGCCGGATCACTGGGCCGTCATCGAGGAGACGGATCAGGCGCATCCGTTCCGGCTCGCGACCAGCCCCTCGCGCTCGTTCCTCAACACCTCGTTCAATGAGACGCCGTCGTCGCAGGCGCGCGAGGGCAGGGCTTCCGTCATGATTCATCCGATGGATGCCGCAGCGCTCGACATCGCCGATGGCGACGCCGTGACGCTTGGCAATCCGCGCGGCGAGACGACGCTGGTTGCCAAACTGTTCGATGGCGTGCGACGCGGCGTGCTGATCGCTGAATCGATCCATCCGAATCGCGACCATATCGGCGGGCGCGGCATCAACATGCTGACCGGCGCCGAAGCCGTCGCGCCGATTGGAGGTGCGGCTTTTCACGATAACAAGGTTTGGGTGAAACGGGCCGCTGCCGTCACCTGACGCCTGTTCGTGGAGCCTGTTCGTGGATTGGTTTTTGACCGGTCAAGCGATTTTGTGCGGCGCCGGTCACACGGAACTTTCAGGCGCTTTGACATGGGCCTGCGGCGCGCTTTAAGTAGCTCTGCGTTGAGCCAAAGGGTAGTGAATGACGCGAAAACTCCGCATTGTCGCGACAAGAGTTCCGAATATGTTCCTACTGGCAAAACCCGAAGAGTATTTTGCATGAACGCCTATTTCCGGCGTCAACTGGCGGATTACGTGGAATACCACCGTGATCCCCTGAACTGTCTCGCGCATGTCGTCGGTATCCTCTTCCTCTTCCTGGGGACGACCTTACCGCTGTCCATGGTGTCGATTCCGGGGCTCGGCAGCTATGGTAATCTTGCCACGTTGATGGCGCTGCCTGTTCTGGTCTACTGGCTCCTGCTGGATGTCGGCCTGGGCCTCGGAATCCTGGTGGTCGCGGCGCTGTTACTGTCAACTGCGGGGATCATTGTGGCGCATGCCACAATCCCTGGTATATGGATCTCGACGGCCATTCTGGTCGTCACGGGAATAGCGGCTCAGATTGTCGGACACCGGGTGTTTGAGCAACGCCAGCCTGCGCTGGTAGACAATCCAGCCCATTTCTTGCTTGGACCAATGTTCGTGATGGCTAAACTGTTCATTGCACTGGGATTTCGGCACGATCTGGCAGCCATTATCGGGCCGGCCGAAGCTGCGACACCGCGTCCGGTGTCGTCCGGCGCGAGCGACCGCTGACCAGAAGCGGGAATTTTATGATGCGTACACTTGTTACGGGCGGTAGCGGCTTTATCGGCCAGTATCTCGTATCCGAGCTCGCCACCAAGGGGCGGCGGGTGCGCGTGCTCGATGTGCGCAGGCCAGGGCGACCCTTGCCGGGGGTGGAGTTCGTTGAAGGGTCGGTGCTCGATCAGGCCCGCATCGGCGAGGCCGTGGCAAATGTCGACGAAATCTATCACCTGGCCGGTCTTCCCGGCATGTGGAAGCTGAACAAGCAGGAATTCCACGACGTCAATTTCATCGGCACGCGGAACGTGCTGGCCGCCGCGCAGAAGCTGAGCAACGTCCGGTTTCTGCACTGCTCGACCGAATCCATCCTGTTCCATTCGCCCGGGGACCAGCCCTCTGCCGAGGAAGCCAAGCTGTGCCTCGATGACATGCCCGGACCGTACACGCGGTCCAAGATGCTCGCGGACGAGCTTGCCTTGCAGGTCGCGGAATCCGGGTTTCCGCTTGTGGTCGGCTGCCCCACGATGCCGATCGGCCCGCACGATCATAACGTCACGCCTCCGACCGCGATGCTGCAGCATTTCCTCGGCGGCGGCCCGCTACAAATGTATCTCGACTTCAAGGTCAACTTCGTCGATGTGCGCGATGTCGCGACCGGCCTGATCCTGGCAATGGAGAAGGGCAGGGTCGGTCACCGTTATCTGCTCGGCGGCAGCGGCATCTCGTTGAAGCGCGTTCTCGAACTGATGATGACCGTCAGCGGCCGCCGCAAGCTCCTGGTGTCGGTGCCGGGCAGCGTTGCCGAACTGGCCGCGCGCATCATCGAGTGGAAATCCGATGTGCTGACGCATCGCGAGCCGTCGGCGACGGTCGAAGGCGTACGCATCGCGCGCCGCGCGACCTCGCTGTCGGTCGACAAGGCGCGGCGCGAACTCGGCTACGTCCCCCGTCCAATCGAGCCCTTGCTGCGGGAGATGATCGCGCACATGTCCGGCGCATCTGTGAGCGAAGTTCTCAAGCATGCCTAGCAACCCAAATGGAATCGCCGACGCTCTTCTGACCGGCTGGATCGTCACCTGGCCGACGAGACTGTTGTCGCTGATCTGGCTCGCCTGGGTGGTGAGCTGGGTGGTCGCGTCCTTCTGGTCGGGGCGAACCAAGTCATTCGTGCCGACGCGGGATTCCTGGGTCTATCGTCTGCCGATCCTGATCGGGGCGATCCTGCTGTCGCCCTGGACGGCGGGCGCCGTGGGCGCGAGCCAGCTCTATAATCCCGGCGACATCGGCACCTATCTGCTGGCGGTCGTCGTCCTGTTCGGCATCTCCTTCACCTGGTGGGCGCGCATCCATCTTGGGCGGTTCTGGTCCAACGCCATCACCCACAAGGAAGATCACCGGATCGTCGATACCGGGCCTTACGGCGTGGTGCGTCATCCCATCTATACCGGCCTGATCATCGCGATCCTCGCGACCGGCGTCGCGGTTGCCACCTGGACCTCGCTGCTCGGCGCGCTCTTCATCGCATTCGGTGAGTGGCAGAAGGCGCGGATGGAGGAAGGATTTCTCTCCGCCGAACTCGGCCAGGACGCCTACGGCCTCTATTCGCGCCGCGTGCCGATGATCGTGCCGTTCCTGCGGTTCTAGAGTTTTTCCGTTCGGATTGATTCGGAACGCGTTTTTCTTGGTTCTGACGCGGTTTTTCACGCGAACCGGGGTAAATCCAACTTCGCCCCAAAACGCTTTAACGCGCGACGCGATCAGATTGCTTCGCCAGCACCCCTGAGGACCCGGGCTGCGAAGGCGGCACCGGTTGGGCAACGGCCGTGACCGGAGCCGGCGGCGCCAGATGGCGCGGCACAACAACGCGCTGTCCCTCCATCAGGGGCGTGCTGTCCGACATCGAATTGGCCTGGGTCAGCGACCACAATGGCACATGAAATTCCGACGCGAGCGTTTGCAGCGTGTCGCCAGCGCGGGCCGTGACGGCCACGCCGCTGTCCCATAATTCGGTCGGCTCGTTGGGCGGGACGACGTAGCGAAGCTGAACGATCTCACCCTCGGCCTTGACGGGCGTCATGGTGATGTCCCGGACCTTGGCGACGATCTGCTGATGGATAGCGTCCATCTTGTCGATGGAGATGTGCAAGACCTCGTCATGCCGGTCCAGATCATAGCTGGCGAAGTGGCCCGGGAAACCCTGCACCGCCTTGATATTGCCTCCGCCGAGCACGTCCTTCGACAGGAAGATGTTGATGAAACGCTCGACATTGGTAGGCACTTCGGGGCTCAGGTGAGCGGGATCGATGGTGACGATCAGGCTTACCGGAATGTTCTCGGCCTGCAAGGTCTCCGCGAATTGCAGCGCGCAGCGTCCTCCCATGGAGTGCCCGATCAGGATGATCGGCGCCGGGTCCCGCTTGTAGGTGTCGACGGCGTTTGAAGTGATCAGACTGCAGATCGTGAACTCATAGACATCCGCCGTCAGGCCGGCCCGCTGAAGTTTCTCGGTCAGCCGGTCCATGCCGCGCGAGAAGATGAGCCCCAGCGCGCCCCGGAACAGATAGACGCGGCCACGAGGCGTGATCGACGAAGTATCGGCCGCGGCCGAAGTCGCCGCAACGGCCGGTACGCTGCGCGATGTCTTAGGGCGAGCAGGCGGCTTCTGGGCGGCCGCCTTTGCCTGGGGCGTCTTGGCTTGTGAGTTCTGGACTTGAGTGTTGGGGACTTGAGCGTTGGGGACTTGAGCGTTGGGGACTTGCACGTTCACGCGGTCGACCGGCGGCGACGGAGCAGGCTGGGCCTGCTGCTCCGCGGGCGGACCGGCGAACGCGGTGGTCGCACCGGCACAAGCCAGCACCCCCGCGGCCAGGATGGCCGCGACACGCGTTACGCAACTTTGTCTGGCTTTCACCACCTGCACATTCGTCGCTATTGGCACCGTTCACGCCGAAGCGCGGTTTAGACCGCGCTTTTGCCGTTATATCCCTGACGAATGGGCGGAATTTGAGGCGCGCCGAACGCGGAGGGCCGGTTCGGCAAGCCGGTCAATTCAATAAGGTGTGGCGGTGGCCGTGGCCCCGCGCCTCGCGCTGGCCGCGACCTGCCGGGCCGGACCGGCAGCCGGCGCATCGGCGACGGTCGGCCGGCGCGGGGCGTTAAACACGACCGCGTCGATCGCCGCGATCACCTTCTGCTGCATGATCTCGTTCTTGTCGATCGTCAGGTGCGAGACACCCGGGACGGCCTCGACGTCGACATTCTCCAGCGATCCCTTGAGGCCTGAGGTCGGTTGCACCGGCTTGCCGGCGCCATTGGCCACATAGAAGTTCACGTAACGGCCGACGTGACCGGCGAGGCTGGTGCGGAACACCGAGTCGAGCCCGATCGCGAGCTTGACCGGCACACCCAGCTGGTCGAGCCGCGCCACGATATCGGGCAGGGCCGTTGCACCCGAGGAGTGACCGACCAGGATCACGGTGTTGATGCGTCCGCTCCTGTACTCGGCTGCCGCCTGGTCGGCGACCGACGCCCACACCATGTGATTGTGGACGCTGGCCGCGATGCCCTGCTGCTGCAGCCTGGCGGCGATCTGGTCCATGCCGAGTGAGAAGATGTTCAGCACGCCGCGCACCAGGAAGACATGCGCGGTGTTTTTCGTCGGGGCGGCATGCGCGTTGCTGGGATTGGCGAAAAGGCCGAACAGCATGACCGCGACCGCAACGGCGCGCAGCGAAGCGAAGCCGGGTACGAACAGGAACGAAATCCCGTTGAATGTCGTCCTGTTGAAATTTGACCTCATGAGTTCCTCGACTGCTCGGCCGTACAAAATGACTGACGAGGTATAATTGCTGCATTCGCGACTGCAATAGAAGAGGCGAAAGCACGGCCTTTTCTTGAGAGAAAGCGACTCCGCTGCAACATGCCCCGGCTTTTTACGGCCTTTTCTCACGGGCATTTGAGGGGAGACCTCATGGATAGCCTTCCCGTGATCCGAATTTTCGGATTTCGAGTCCCGCAAGCTGCGTATCGACGAATTGCGCCACCTGCTGTCGCAGTTTTGCGGGCGGAACCGCCACCATGCGCTCCTCCAGGCCGAGCGAGATGATTCCATGCACCGCCGAGAACATCATCCGCGAGAGCAGGGCGACCTCCTCCGGATCGCGATCCGGCAGCAGGCGGACCAGCGGCTCGTGCATCAGCGCGAAGGCCTGCCATGACCATACTCAGGATATCCTCGGGGAAGGGGCGGTCTCCCTCCATCCGATGCTCGAACAGCGACCGCAGCAGATTCGCCTGCTCGGTCGCGAAATCCAGATAGGCTGCGGCCAGCCCGTGGAGCTGGCGGACCGGATCCCCCGAGGGAACCGCCTTGAGCCGGGCGGTCAGCGCCTGGACCGTCTCCCGGTTGACCGTCAGGATCAGCCCGTCGAAGTCGCCGAACTCGTTGTAGACGCTGCCGATAGAGCAGTCGGCGGCTTCGGCGACATCACGAACCTTCAATGATCTCAGGCCTTTAGTGGCGATTGACGTGCGCGCGATCTCGATCAGCAGAAGGCGTCGGCGGCCCTTTTTCTGGTCACGCGAAGATTCTTCTTGAACATTGTTCATTTTGACGATACTCATTTTGAGCGTTGCTCAAAATAGAAGGAAGCCTCTATGCAAACCCTTGCTGCTCAGGTCGCAACCACTTTTCTCGGCGATGCCGCCGCGCTGGTGAACGCTTTCGGCAGGATCGTGACTCACATCGTGATGGCACCGATCGAGCGTATCGCAAACGCCTGCGATGTCGCAGGCATCCTGGCCTCACGGAGGGCTGCGCTGGTGCGCCGCCGTGAGGCCACGCTGCTGTGGCTGAATGCCGCGCATGGATCGCGGCGCGGCCGTGGTTCGCGCCGCCGCGGTGGCGCGTTCGGCTGCCTCGGTTTTCTGGGCGAACTGACCTGAAGAGGGAGCGGCCGATGCGGAAATCTCTGTTGCGCGGTCGGCCGGGCGAGCGGCGTTGCCGCTCGCATCGAATCATCGATCCGTTCTCAATAAAGGAATCACCATGTCCCGGCATCTCGCGCCCATGGACCGGCCGACCCGCACCCCGATAAGCTTTTCGTACATCTCCTTCGGGGCATGTTCGCGCGCCGAGGGAACGTAGAGCCGGTTTCGCCAACACGTCATTTTCAAATTGCCCGAGCTTCCTTTCATCAGCGGCAACCAACGTCTCGCCGAGAAATCAGGACCTTAGATCATGATCAAGCAGTTGATGTCGTCACGCCGCTTCGCGCCGTTGTTCTGGGCGCAGTTCTGCTCGGCGTTGAACGACAACGTGCTGAAGAATGCGCTGGTCATCATGCTGCTTTATGGCGCGACCGCCGGACATGGCGATGCGCTGGTGACGGTTGCAGGCGCGGTCTTCATCTTTCCCTTCTTCATCCTGTCCGGACTCGGCGGCGAACTCGCCGACAAATACGTCAAGTCGGTCGTCGCACGGCGGCTGAAATTCGCCGAGATCTTTGCCGCGGCTTTCGCCGCGGCGCGGCTTCTTCCTGCATTCGGTGCCGCTGCTTGTTCGTCGCGCTCGGCGCTGTTCGGCATCATTGCGGCGCTGTTCGGCCCGGTCAAATACGCGCATGCTGCCCGATCAGCTCTCGGTCGGCGAGCTTGCGACCGGCAACGCGCTGGTCGAAGGCGCGACCTTCATGGCGATCCTGATCGGCACCATCGCCGGCGGCCAGTTCGTCTCGGGCTCGACGCATATGGGCTGGGTGTCGCTTGCCGTGGTCGGCGCTGGCGCTGTTGTCCTGGGGCTTTGCCTCGCGCATTCCGCGGACCGCGCCGTCGGCGCCCGATCTGCCGGTCACCGCCAATCCCTGGACCTCGACCTCGCATCTGCTGAAGACGCTCTATGCCGAGCCGCGGCTGTGGGACGGCATGGTGATCGTGTCCTGGTTCTGGCTGGTCGGCGCGGTCGTGCTGTCGCTGCTGCCCGCGCTGGTCAAGGATATCGTCGGCGGCACCGAAGGCGTCGTGACGCTGTGCCTCGCGGTCTTCGCGATCGGCATCGCCGCCGGCTCGCTGTTCGCCGCGCAGCTCAGTCCACGTCCGCCCCAATCTCGCGCTGGTGCCGATCGGCGCCATCGTGATGGGCGTGGTCGGCCTCGATCTCGCTCTGTGCGATCGGCAGCGACCACGACCGCAAATGGCATCGCGCCGTTGGACTTTCGCGACCTCGTTCGCGGGCCTGCGCATGCTGGTCGATTTCGCCGTGTTCGCCTTCGGCGGCGGTCTGTTCGTGGTGCCGTCCTTCGCCGCCGTGCAGGCCTGGTCCGCGCCGTCCGAACGCGCCCGCGTCATCGCCGCCGGCAACGTGCTGCAGGCGGCCTTCATGGTGGCCGGCTCGCTGTTCGTCGCGCTGCTGCAGGCCGCTGGTCTGCCGATCGCCTGGATCTTCTTCGGTCTTGCGGTCGCAAGCTTCGGCTCGGTCTGGTTCGTGCTGAACAAATGGGGCAAGGAGGGCGTCCGCGATTTCGGCGCGCTGCTGTTCCGCGCGCTGTTCCGCGTCGAGGTGCGCGGCCTGGAAAACCTGCCGCCCGCCGGCACGCGCATGCTGATCGCGCCCAACCATGTCAGCCTGATCGACGGTCCGCTGCTGCATGCGGTCCTGCCGATCGACGCGAGCTTCGCGGTCGATACCGGCATCGCGAAGGCGTGGTGGGCGAAGCCGTTCCTGAAGATGATCCGCCACTACACGATCGATCCGACCAAGCCGCTCGGCGCGCGCGACCTGATCAAGCTCGTTGCCGTCGGCCGAGCCGGTCGTGATCTTCCCGGAAGGGCGCATCACCGTGTCCGGTTCGCTGATGAAGGTCTATGACGGCACCGCGATGATCGCCGACAAGGCCGACGCGGTCGTCGTGCCCGTCCGCATCGAGGGCGCGCAACGCTCGCATCTGAGCTATCTGAAGAACGGCGAGATCAAGCGCTCCTGGTTCCCCAAGGTGACGATCTCGATCCTGCCGCCGGTGAAGCTGCCGATCGATGAGACGCTGAAGGGCAAGGCGCGCCGCAATGCCGCGGGCGCCGCGCTGCAGGACGTCATGATCGACGCCATGGTCAAGACCGCGATGCTCGACCAGACCCTGTTCGAGGGTCTCGCCCACGCCTATCGCGACCGCGACACCGGCAAGCCGATCATCGAGGATGCGCTCGGCACCAAGCTGACCTATCGCAAGCTGATCCTCGGCGCGCAGGTGCTGAGCCGCAAGCTCGAGAACGGCACCTCCATCGGCGAGAATGTCGGCGTGCTGCTGCCGAACTCGGCCGGCGTTGCCGTCGTCTTCATGGCGCTGCAGACCATCGGCCGCGTGCCGGCGATGCTGAACTTCTCGGCCGGCCCGGTGAACGTGCTGGCGGCGATGAAGGCCGCGCAGGTGCGGACCGTGCTGACCTCGCGGGCCTTCATCGAGAAGGGCAAGCTCGACAAGCTCATCACCGCGATCGGCGCGGAGGCGAGGGTCGTCTATCTCGAGGACGTCCGCGCCATCGATCGGCCTCGCCGACAAGATCGCAGGCTTGCTCGCAGGGCACGACGCCACGCGTCATGCGCAGCGCCAACGATCCCGCCGTCATCCTGTTCACCTCGGGCTCGGAGGGCACGCCGAAGGGCGTCGTGCTCTCTCATCGCAACATTCTCGCCAATGCGGCGCAGGCGCTGGCGCGGGTCGATGCCAATGCCAACGACAAGGTGTTCAACGTGCTGCCGGTGTTCCACTCGTTTGGCCTGACCGGCGGGATGATGATGCCGCTGCTCGCGGGCATTCCGATCTTCATGTATCCGTCGCCGCTGCATTATCGCATCGTGCCCGAGCTGATCTATCAGACCGGCGCGACCATTCTGTTCGGCACCGACACGTTCCTGACCGGCTATGCGCGCTCGGCCCATGCCTACGACTTCCGCACGCTGCGGCTCGTGCTCGCCGGCGCGGAAGCGGTCAAGGACCGCACGCGGCAGGTCTATATGGAGCGCTACGGCATCCGCATCCTCGAAGGCTATGGCGTCACCGAGACCGCGCCGGTGCTGGCGATGAACACGCCGATGGCGAACCGTCCGGGCACGGTCGGCCGGCTCTCGCCGCTGATGGAATACCGCCTCGAGCCGGTACCCGGCATCGAGGAGGGCGGCCGTCTCTCGGTGCGCGGACCGAATGTGATGCTCGGCTATCTGCGCGCGGAAAATCCGGGCGTGCTGGAGCCGCTGCCGGACGGCTGGCACGACACCGGCGACATCGTCACGATCGACGCCGACGGCTTCATCGCGATCAAGGGCCGCGCCAAGCGCTTTGCCAAGATCGCGGGCGAGATGGTCTCGCTCTCCGCGGTCGAGGCCATGGCCGCCGCGCTGTGGCCGCAGGCGATGTCGGTCGCCGTCAGCACGCCAGATGCGCGCAAGGGCGAGCGCATCGTGCTGCTGACCACGCAGCGGGACGCCGACCGCACCGCGATGCAGCGGCAGGCCAAGGCCACCGGCGCCTCCGAGCTCGCCGTGCCCGCGGTCGTGCAGGTCGTCGACAAGGTGCCGCTGCTGGGCACCGGCAAGACCGACTATGTCGCGGCGACCGCGCTGGCGAGGGAGCTTGCGGGCGCGCCGCAACAGGAAGTGGCGTAGCGCTCCGACATGCCGACGACCGATACGATAGCGCCGGGAGTCGTTCTGCTGCACGGGATCGGCCGCACGGCGCGATCCCTGCGCAGACTTGAACGGTCGCTGCAGCAAGCGGGTTTCGCGACGCTCAATCTCGATTATGCGAGCCGCAAGAAGACGCTCGAGGTGCTGGCGGAGGACATTCATCCGCGGGTGAGTGCATTTGCAGACGCCTGCGCCGGTCCGATCCATTTCGTCGCCCATTCCATGGGCGGCCTGCTCGCGCGGGTTTATATCGCAAGGCATCGTCCGGCGCGGCTCGGGCGCGTCGTGATGCTGGGAACGCCGAACGGTGGCAGCGAGGTCGCCGATCGCCTGAAATCGTTTCAACTTTATCGCGCCTTCTACGGTCCCGCAGGCCAGCAACTGACGACCGATGCCGCGCTGGCAACGCTGCCATCGATCGATTATCCCGTCGGCGTCGTCGCGGGTACCCGCACGCTCGATCCGATTGCGTCCTACTTCATTCTGCCGCGGCCCAATGACGGCCGGGTCTCGGTACAAAGTTCGAAGCTCGATCGCATGACGGATCATGTGACGATCGAGACGCCGCACAACGGACTGATCCGTCATGCCGTTGCGACCGCGCAGACCATCGCGTTCCTGCGTGCGGGACAGTTCATGTCGACCTGACGCGGCTGCGGCCAAAATCCATCCTTGCGCTCGTGCGCGATCTTGCCGCAAATGGCTCAGGGCGGAACAGGACCAACGGATGCACACGACATGGCCGACAACAGTGTCATTCTCGAAAAGCGCGGGCAGGCGTTCTGGATCACCATCAACCGGCCGGAGAAGCGCAACGCGCTGAATGCCGGTGTCATCGCCGGCCTCGCCGAGGGCTACCGCGCCGCGCATGACGACAAGGACGTCCGTGTCATCGTCGTGACGGGCGCGGGTGACAAGGCGTTTTGCGCCGGCGCCGATCTGCAGAACTCCGGCGCCGCCTTCGCGATGGATTTTTCGAAGCCCAATGCCGACTACGCGGATTTGCTGCGGCTATCTCAGAATGCCACCAAGCCGGCGATCGCGCGCGTCGGCGGCGTCTGCATGGCCGGCGGCATGGGACTGTTGTGCATGACCGATATGGCGGTCGCGGCCGATCATGTGATCTTCGGCCTGCCCGAGGTGAAGGTCGGTGTCTTCCCGATGCAGGTGCTGAGCTTGTTGCAATCGATCGCGCCACCGCGGCTGGTCAGCGAATGGGCGCTGACCGGCGAGCCTTTCGATGCGAGGGCGGCGCAGGCTGCGGGCCTTCTCAATCACGTGGTGCCCGCCGCCGAACTCGACGCCAAGGTCGACTGGCTGATCAACCGCATCATCGACAAGTCGCCGACCGCGATCCGCCGCGGCAAATACGCGATGCGCGCTATCGCGTCGATGTCGTTCGACGAGAGCATCGCCTACACCGAAAGCCAGATCGCACTGCTCGCGATGACCGAAGACGCCAAGGAGGGCCTGAAGGCGTTCTCCGAAAAGCGCAAGCCGTCCTGGACGGGGAGGTGAGAGCGGCGTCGAATATGACGCTCTCTCCGCGCATACGCTTCTTGCTTGCGAACGCGAGGCACCCATAATCCCGGGCTCATGTTGTTGTACGCGCTGGGTGCCCAGCCGTCATTGCGAGGAGCGCAGCTCCGAAGCAATCCAGGCTGTTACCGCGTGGAAGCAGTCTGGATTGCTTCGCTTCGCTCGCAATGACGCTCGTTGCGCCAGTTGGACTCTCATCGCAGTGACGGGGCGCCGCTCCCATTTTTGATGCAGGTCGGCACTTCCCGGGCTACGATCGGTGCATGACGCCATCCATCCGATCACCCGGCATAAGCGACTTCCGCATCCGGCCGATGCGGCCGGGCGAAGTCTCGATCGCGGTGAACTGGGCAGCGGCCGAAGGCTGGAATCCGGGTCTCGCCGACGACGCCTGCTTCGCAGTTGCCGATCCGGAAGGCTTCTTCATCGGCGAGCTCGACGCTGCCCCGGCTGCGACGGTCTCCTGCGTGAATTACGGGGCGAGCTTCGCCTTTCTCGGCTTCTACATCGTGCGAGAGGATTTGCGCGGGCGCGGCTACGGGCTGCGCATCTGGAATGCAGCCATCGCGCATGCCGGTCGACGGGTCATCGGGCTCGACGGCGTGGTGGCGCAACAGCAGAATTACAAAAAGTCCGGCTTCGAGCTCGCCTATACCAATGTCCGTTACGGCGGCGCTGCCGCGGTATCACAGGCGCGGCACCCCGGTGTCATCGCGCTGACCGACGTCCCGCTGGCAGCCGTGGCGGCGTATGACGCGACGGTTTTTCCGGCTCCGCGCACGGCATTCCTGCGCGCCTGGATCGGGGCTCGCGGGCATATCGGTCGGGCGCTCTTGCGCGATGGCGCGCTTGCCGGCTGGGGCGTGATTCGTCCATGCCGCAAGGGCTGCAAGATCGGCCCGCTGGTGGCTGACGATCGCGCCACTGCCGAGGCGATTCTGTCGGCTTTATTGGCGGGCACGGGCAACGACGAGATCTTCCTCGACGTCCCGAGCATCAACCGCGACGCAGTCGCGCTGGCGCAAGACCTCGGACTTGCGCCGGTGTTCGAAACCGCGCGCATGTATACCGGTGCAATCCCGCCGCTGCGGATGGAGCGGGTCTTCGGCGTCACCAGCTTCGAGCTCGGGTAGCGACAGCCAGCATGAATGTCCGCTCTCATTTGGTGAATGACCGCTTGGGCACGGCTTGTTCTCCAAAATGTGTCCGAACATGTCAAATCATGCCCATTGATGCCTGAACGCGCAGGTAAATTGCTCAAGCCACGCTTTATTCCGCGCCGACAGTTGGCTATGCAGATGCGCCTTACCGCGCCGCATCGCTTTCCGGCGGCCGGTTCCGCTTTGGAGCGATCGGATCGATGCTTTTCAACTCGGTGGAATTTCTCTTCCTGTTCCTGCCGCTTGCATTGATATTCCACTTTTGCGCGGCGCGTTTCGACATGCGCACGGCGGTGGTCGTCACGACGCTGACCTCTCTGTTCTTCTATGGCTGGTGGAAGCCAGCCTTTGTTGCGCTTCCGCTGCTCTCGATCGGCTTCAATTTTTGTCTCGCGCGGCTGATTGCCGACAGCGACAAGCGGACTGCCAGACTGACACTGATCCTTGGCATCGCGGTCAACCTCGCGGTGCTCGGCTATTTCAAATATTCGGACTTTCTGCTTTCGATTTGGCAAGGCCGTAGTCCGATCTCGCCGGACGTTCCGCTCGCGCTGTCGTTTACGACCTTCGTCCAGATCGCGTTTCTGGTGGAGACTTATCGCCGGAAAGAAGCGCCGCCTTTCGCGACCTATGCGCTGTTCGTGACATTCTTTCCTCACCTCATCGCGGGGCCCATCGTTCGCTGGCATGAACTCGGCCACCAGTTGACGGACAAAGGCCGCTACAAGCCGGACTGGGACAATATTGCGCGCGGACTGACGATCCTTTGCCTCGGGCTTGCGAAGAAGATTCTCATCGCGGACAGGCTGGCGATGTTCGTCACGCCCGTTTTTGATGCAGCCGCACAGGGAACACCGGTGACAGCCGCGGCCGGGTGGGGCGCCTCGGTCGCATACTCGCTCCAACTCTATTTCGATTTTTCGGGTTACTCCGACATGGCCGTCGGCCTCGGTCTTCTCTTCAACTTCAGACTGCCGATCAATTTCGCAGCGCCATTTCGCGCCACGAACATCATCGATCTGTGGCGGCGGTGGCATATCACGCTGTCGCGGTTCCTGCGGGATTTCGTCTATGTGCCGCTCGGCGGACGCGAGCATGGCAGGCTTCGGCAATCGGCAAGCCTGCTCGCGACGATGACGCTTGGCGGGCTGTGGCATGGCGCCAATTGGACCTTCATCGTGTGGGGCGCATTTCACGGCACGCTTCTGACGCTCAATCATCTGTGGCGGGCCTGGCGAGGACCCCAGCCGGATTCGGCGATCAGGCGTGCGGTCGGATGGTTGCTGACCTTCGGGGCTTTTGCGGTCGGCATGACCTTGTTCAGAGCCAACAGCATTCAGGCGGCCGTCCAGATTCTCCAGGCGATGGCAGGTTTCGGTGATGCGACGCCGAGCGCGCCGATCCTCGTCGATTTCGATTTCTGGACCATGGAGAAGGGCTACATCACCGAACAGTTCGCGCGAACCTGGTTCGGCTCTTACTGGTCGGGTGTCGGAACGCTGGCGACACTGGTTGCGCTCGCCATTGCCTTGGGCGTGCCCGACACGATGGAGTTGCTCGACTATCGGGAAGGCGAGCCGCATGCGAAATGGCGGCGTCGATCGTCGTGGCTGTTCTGGCAGCCGTCTCCGATCTGGGCGGCGTCAATGGTCATCCTGTTCGGAGCGATCTTCGCCAATCTCGGCACGTTCAGCGAATTCCTCTACTATCAGTTCTGACGAGCGCATCGATGAACAGCAGAGGATATTCAATCATCTTCATTGCGGGAGCGGTGCTCTTTTTCGTCCTCACACTGGGCGCGAATGTCGTGCTCGATCCGGAGGCCGTGTTCGGCACGACAATGTTTCCGAGGAAGCTGAACGCCAATGAGCGCGTCTTCAAGCTGCAGAAATATGAGGCCGCGGCCGCCACGACGGATGCAATTCTGTTCTCGTCGTCACGTGGCAATCTCCTGAGGCCCCGGTTGCTCGTAGAGGGAATGCAGGCGTCGCATTTTCTCAGCGCCTCGATGTCATACGGCATGATCTCCGATCATTTGCCGCTGCTGAAATTCATCCTGCGCGACAAGGCCGGCCGTCCGGTGAAGCTCAAGCATGTGTTCCTTCTGCTGGACCCGGACTTCTTCGGTCGTCAGCCCTGGACTGATCACAACATCAACAGCTTTCTCCCGCCGGACCTGAGCGGCGAGCCGGCCGGACGCTACTGGTGGCGCTATCTGACGGCGTTCCAGTACAGACTATGGAGGGACGTGATACGGGCCAACGGCGCGAGCGGCACAGCGATGGCCGCCGGCTCGTTGCCATTGGACACGCAGGACGCGGGAGACAACGGTGACGGCCCGGCGTTTGCGCGCCAACCTGATGTCGAGGTGTCCGAGGACTATCGGCTGGCCTGGAACAGGTTGCGGCCGGATCTCAAGCCGCAGTTGCGGCAATTGCAGGAATTCGTCGCGCTCTGCCGCGCCAACAATGTCGAACTGACGGTGGTGGCCTCACCGCAGAGGCGTATTGCTCTGCATCTGAACGATCCGGATGAGATCTCAGACATCACCGGGCTCATCAGCCAGATCACACCGATCTGGGATTTCAACTCACCGCCGCTGATCGCCGATCAGGGTGAGTACTGGCTGGATAATTCGCACTTCGACAAGAGCGCGGGAGACATCATGCTGCAGCGGATTTTCGCGCAGCCCGTTCCACCTGCATTTGCCGCGTGGGGACAATTGCGTGGCGACTAGCCGGCCGTCATTTTTCGACCAGGCATGCTCGATCACAGCTTGCGCCCGATGCCGAAGAACGTCTTGCACGTTATCGCCGTCCGGGCTTAAATCGGCAACCTGATGGGGACGTGATCAGCTTGACGCGGGCATACCAAAGGCTTTTTCGCAGCTTGGTGCAGCGATGCGGCGGCGGTCTCACGCTCGCGGCGCTGGTGCTGCAGCTTGGCTTGTCGTTCGGGCACTTCCATGCTCGCGATTTTGCCTATCAAAGCGCGGGCTATTCTGGACAGCAGACGGTCGGCGGCTGGAACGGCCGGACGACAACGCAGGCGTTGGCTGAGCGTCCATCGAAACTTGCCGATGACGACGATCAATGCCCGATCTGCTTTTCCTCGTTTCTGCTGGCGAGTTCCTTCGTCCCGGACACGCCGCGGCCGGCATTCCCGGTTGATTTCCTTAGTGCCAGTGGTCCTTTCGCGCGCGCAGATCATCTCGCGTTTGAAGCTCACCGTGCGGCTTTTCAGCCGCGTGCGCCGCCGATCGCCTGATATCGATCTGGCTTGCTTGTCCGTGGCGCGCGACTTGCGACGCTGAGAGCTGAAGCCGTTCCATCCTTATCCTTGTGGACTGCGAGCCGATCGATTTGGCCGGCAACGGCCTCGCGTCGCAATGTCCGTAATGGAAGCAGGAGCAGTGCGCCGCTTGCCGCGATCGCGGAGGGGTGTGCGCCGACGGACGCGAGCCAGATCATCATCATCCGAAGCCGATCCACAGCATCCGTTGCTGCGATCGTTTCCGCACTCTTATCCGTGGACACACCATGATGAAACGAGTTCGTTCTCGTGCCTGCGCCGTGCTGCTGCTGTCGTTTCTCCCGATCGGGCGCGCCGATGCGCATCCACATGTCTGGGTCACCCTGCGCAGCGAAATCCTCTATTCCGCCGAGGGCGCGATGATAGGCGTCCGTCACGCCTGGACTTTCGATGACATGTTTTCTGCATATGCGCTGCAAGGCATGCCGCATGCCAAGAAGGGCGAATACACCCGGCAGGAGCTTGCGCCGCTCGCCCAGGTCAATGTCGAGTCGCTGAAGGAATACGCTTACTTCACCTTCGCGCGCGCCGATGGCAGGAAGCTGACCTTCACAGATCCCGTCGACTATTGGCTCGAATACAAGAATCCGGCGCTGGTGCTGCATTTCACCTTGCCATTGCGCGCACCGGCGTCAGCCAAAGTCATGCAGATCGAGGTCTATGATCCCTCGATTTTCGTGGATTTCGAATTCGCCAAGGAGAAGCCCGTTCTGTTGAGCGGGGCGTCGCCGCAATGTTCGTTGGCGGTTGATCTGCCGCATCAGCCGACGCCGGCCGAGCAATTGAAGCTCAGTCAACTCGACGTCACGCCGCTCGATGCGTTCAGCGCTTACGGGGAGACGTTCGCCAACAAGATGCTGGTGAGGTGCCCATGAACGCCTTGCCCAAACGATGTTCTGCGTATCATGTTGCTCTTGTCGGGGCACTTGCGATCATTATGGTCGTTTCCGCCGGTGCCGCGGCGCAGGCGGCGCCGTTCGGAATCGCGCATCCTTCCGGCGGATCGACGTTTCAGTCGGGTCCGCTCGGCTGGATTTTCGCGCAGCAGGCAGCCTTCTATCGTTCGCTGTCCGGCATGATCCGCGCAAGCAAGGACGATGGCGCGGCTGTCTGGGGCCTGCTCGGAATCTCATTTCTTTACGGCGTCTTTCACGCCGTCGGCCCTGGCCATGGCAAGGCGGTGATCTCCTCCTACCTCGTCGCCAACGAGCAGACCTGGCGGCGGGGCATTGTCCTGTCATTCGTTGCTGCGGCCATCCAGGCCGTCGTCGCGGTGATCATCGTGGCCGTCGCGGCCGTGGTGCTGGGTGCAACCGCAAGGGCGATCGGATCGACCGTCCATGTGGTGGAGATCGTCAGCTACGGTTTCGTGATCCTGATCGGCGCGCGACTGCTGTTCGTCAAAGGTCGGAGCTTTATTGGCGCGTATCGGCAACGCAGGCGGCAGCCCACGTCGCACGCGATGCCGATGTCATCGAGCAATGCGACCGGGCTCCTTCATCGTCACGTCGCCGGCGCTCTCCATTGCGGACATTGTCGCGAAGACCATCCCCATCACGGCTTCCATTGTCATGACGATCACTGTCACGAGGATCACGCCTCGGCGTGGTCGCATGCGCACGGCCCGGAGCCCGCGGAACTGGGCGGCGCAGGCGGTTGGCGCCGCGGCCTGTCCGCGGTGATCGCGGTGGGTTTGCGACCCTGTTCGGGCGCGATCATCGTTCTGATCTTCGCGCTGGCGCAGGACATGTTCTGGACCGGGATCGGCGCGACGCTTGTCATGGGATTGGGGACAGCGATCACGGTTGCCGCGATTGCGACGCTGGCATGGACCGCACGGCAGGCCGCGAGCCGTATTGCCGGTGCGCAGGCAGGCGTTGGCCTGTTGGCCATGAGGGCGATCGAGGTGGGGGCGTCCGCGCTGATTGTTGCCTTCGGCGCCTTACTGCTCGCCGGCTACATGTCCAGCGAGCAGCTTTGGATGTTCACCGGCTAGCCTTCGGCCGAGCGATGGCGCAGCGCAAGGGTGGGCAAAGGCGGCAGCGCGCCGTGCCCACCGTTTCAATTCGGGAGTGAATGGTGGGTACGCTTCCGTCTTCGCTCTTCGAGCTACGCCGGACAAGTCGCTTTGCCCACCGTATGAGACTACGAGACGACGCCTGTGTTAGCCCGCGTTGGCCTTCAGTCCCGCGGCCTCGATGCCGGCAACGGCGCAGATCTCGTCATTGTCCGAGGTGTCGCCGGAGACGCCGACGGCGCCGAGCAGGGTGGTGCCGTTCATGATGAGCACACCGCCGGGCACCGGCACCATGCGGCCCTGCGCCAGCGTATTCACGGCGTCGACGAAAAAGGCCTGCTCCTGCGCGCGCTGGAACAAAGCGCGGGAGCCCATGCCCATCGCGAGCGCGCCATAGGCCTTGCCGTGGGCGATCTCGGCCCGCATCAGGCTGGTGCCGTCCTGCGCGGCCGTTACCTTCACTGCGCCGCGCGCATCGAGAATCGTGATCACGAGCGGCTTCAACTTCTTCTCGACGGCCTTCACCAGCGCGGCGTCGAGAATCTTGCGAGCGATTTCGAGGGTCAGGTCAGCCATGGCTTTGTTCCTTTGCGGGAGGGGATGAAATCGTTTGCCCGCGGTCGAGGCTCATCGCCAGGACGCGCGCGGCATGGAGGGCAGAACGTTTGGTGCCGTCCTTGATCTGGTGGCGACACGAGGTGCCGTCGGCGACGACGAGTGTCGTTTCATCGGCGCGGCGGACGGCGGGCAAGAGCGACGCCTCCGCCATCTGGATCGAGGCATCATAGGTCTCGGCGCCATAGCCGAACGCGCCGGCCATGCCGCAGCAGCTCGAACTCGACAAGCTCGACCTTGAGATCGGGAATGAGCCGCAGCACCTGCTCGACCGGCTTGAACGCGCCGAAGGATTTCTGATGGCAGTGGCCGTGCACCAGCACCTTGCCCGCGACAGGGCCGAAGGCGAGCTTGAGCCGGCCGGCGCCGGCCTCGCGCACCAGAAATTCCTCGAACAGCAGCGCATGCGCCGCGATCGATTTCGCGGTCTCGTCCGAGCGCAGCGAGAGCAGCTCGTCGCGCAGCGTCAGCAGGCAGCTCGGCTCCAGCCCGATGATCGGCACGCCGCGCGCGGCGAACGGCGCGTAGGTTGCGACCAGCCGGTCGAGTTCGGCGCGCGCCGCGTCGACGAGCCCGGCAGAGAGGAAGGTCCGTCCGCAACACAGCGGCCGTCTGCCGCTTGCGGGCTTCGGGATGTGAACGCGATAGCCGCCTTCGACCAGCACGCGGAGCGCCGCATCGAGATTCTCGCGCTCATAGATGCGGTTGAAGGTGTCGGCGAACAGCACGACCTCGCGGCCGTCATCAGGACCCATCGCCTCGCTGTCGACGCGGAACACGTCGCGCCGGAAGGCCGGTAAAGCGCGCTTGGCACTGATGCCGGCCATCGTCTCGAACAATGTGCGCAGGAAGGGGACATTGTTGCGCAGGTTGAACAGCGGCGCGAAGGTCGCGGCGAGGCCGGCATAGCGCGGCAGATAGCCGACGAACCGATCGCGCAAAGTGAGCCCGCGCTTGGCGACCCGCGCGGCCAGCACCTCGATCTTCATCTTGGCCATGTCGACCCCGGTCGGGCATTCGTGACGGCAGGCCTTGCAGGAGACGCAGAGCTTGAGCGTCTCCGCCATCTCGTCGGAGGCGAGGGCGTCGGGGCCGAGCTGTCCGGAGATCGCAAGCCGCAGCGTGTTGGCGCGGCCTCGCGTGACATCCTTCTCGTTGCGGGTCGCGCGATAGGACGGGCACATCACGCCGCCTTCGAGCTTCCGGCAGGCGCCGTTGTTGTTGCACATCTCGACCGCGCCCTGGAAACCGCCGCCGGCGCCGGGATAGGCCGACCAGTCGAGCACGGTCTTCAAGTCGCTCACACGATAGTCCGGCGGATAGCGGAACAGCGTGCGGTCGTCCATTTTCGGCGCGTCGACGATCTTGCCCGGATTGAGCAGATTGTTCGGGTCGAAGCGGTGCTTCACCTCGCGGAAGTCGGCGATGATGCGCTCGCCGAACATCGTCTCGTGGAATTCCGAGCGCACGATGCCGTCGCCATGCTCGCCGGAATGCGAGCCTTTGTATTCCTGCACGAGCGCAAAGGCCTCTTCGGCGATCGCGCGCATCGCCTTGACGTCCTTGTCGAGCTTCAGGTTCAGCACGGGACGCACATGCAGGCAGCCTTCGGAGGCATGCGCATACATCGTGCCGCGGGTGCCGTGCTTCTCGAACACCGCGTTGAGACGCTCGGTGTAGTCGGCGAGATGCGGCAGCGGCACCGCGCAATCCTCGACGAAGGAGACGGGCTTGCCCTCCTGCTTCATCGACATCATGACATTGAGACCGGCGGCGCGGAAATCGGCGATCGCGGTCTGCAGCGCGGGCTCTGATATCTCGACCACGCCGCCCCATTTGCGCTTGGGCTTGTCCCAGCCGAAGCCGAGATCGGCCATCAGCTCGGTGAGTTGTTTCAGGCGGGCGACGTTCTCGGCCTGGTCCTCCTCGGCGAACTCGACCACCAGGATCGCATCGGGATCGCCGCGCACGGCGGCCTGGATGACCGGCTGGAACATCGCGATCTCGCGGCCGAGCGCGATCATGGTGCGATCGACCAGCTCTACGGCGATGGGACGCAGCTTCACCAGATGCTGCGCGGCATCCATCGCCTCATAGAAGCTGCCGAAATGGCAGACGCCGAGAACCTTGTTGCGGATCACCGGCCACAGCTTCAGCTCGACTTGCGTGGTGAGGGCAAGCGTCCCCTCGGAGCCGACCAGCAGATGCGCCATGTTGTTGGCGGCGTTGCGCGGCACCAGCGCATCGAGATTGTAGCCGCCGACCCGGCGCTGCACCTGGGGGAATTTGTCCGCGATCTCGGAAGCCTCGTGTTCGCCGAGCGCGAGCATGTCGCGAAACAGCGACAGCGCCGCCATCGGGCGCATTCACGCGTGCGAGGTCGCGCGGCACCTCGCCGAAATGCAGCCGCGTACCGTCGGCGAGCGCGGCATCCATCGACAGCGTGTTGTCGCGCATGGTGCCGTAGCGCAGCGAGCGGCCGCCGCAGGAATTGTTGCCGGCCATGCCGCCGATCGTGGCGCGGGAGGCGGTCGAGACGTCGACCGGAAACCACAGGCCGTGCTTCCTGAGCTGGCGGTTGAGGTCGTCGAGCACGATGCCGGGCTCGACCACGCAGGTCCGGTTCTCGAGATCGAGCGAGAGGATGCGGTTCAGGTTCTTCGAGAAATCGACAACGATGCCCTGATTGACGGTCTGGCCGCATTGCGAGGTGCCGCCGCCGCGCGGGGTGACGGTACGGCCCCCGTCGCGGGCGATCGCAAGCGTCCGCAGTGCCTCGTCCATGGTCCGAGGCACGACCACGCCGGCCGGGACGATCTGGTAGAAGGAGGCGTCGGTCGCATAGCGGCCCCGGTTGAAGGGGTCGAAAAACACGTCGCCGGTGATCTCGGAGCGGAGCTTCTGTTCGAGCTTCGAGGTGCCGGCACTCGCGTTTGGCATTTCCGCTGATCCCTCACTCGGCCGCTGTCGGACGTCGATGGGTCGGCTTTCACCGCCCTATATAATTCACTTATGCGATGAGCTAGATCGTTTTTGAATGCAAGTCTAGCCTGTCGCTTGCGTGATCCGCGCCTCGATCGACGGGTTTGCCGCATCCTCCGCCAGATAGGCGATCGCCGCCGCGCCCTTGTTGCGCAGGTGCTGAAACAAAATGTCGCTCAGCTCGGAGCCGGCGCGGCGGCGGAGCGCATCGAGAATCGCCTCGTGCTCCCGCATCGCCTCGCTCCAACGCTCCCGGTTGCGGGCGAAATTGGCCGAATAGCGCACCCGGCGGATGCGGCCGGCGAGGCTCTCATAGGTCGCGAGCAGAGCCGAATTGCCGGAAGCCTCGACGATCGCGAGGTGGATGAGCTGGTTCATCCGGAAATAGCCCTGCATGTCCTGGCGCATGTAGAAGCCGTACATATCGTGATGAAGCTGCTCGATTTTCTCGATCGTCTCATCCGAAATCTTCTCGCAGGCGAGGCGGCCGGCGAGACCCTCCAGCCCGCCCATTAGGTCGAACAATTCGTTGATATCATGGGCGTTCAGCGGCCGGACGCGGGCGCCGCGATTCGGCAAGAGGTCGACCAGGCCCTCGGCGGCCAGGACCTTCAGCGCCTCCCGCAAGGGGGTGCGGGAAATCTTCAGCATTTCGCACAACTGCCGCTCCGAAATGCGTCCACCGTCAGGGATATTCCCCTCGACGATATGGTTGCGGAGCTGGCCCAGAATCTCATCGTGCAGCGAGACGTCGTCGCGCGGCGCATTGGGCTTCGGAGTGGACTTGGCGGGCAGGGAAGGTGCGTCGTCTGGAATCAAGGTGCTCATGGCGCTTCGACCTTAAAGGGACGAGGGGCGGGCGTCGACCGCGAAATTGAATGCAAAAATAGCTTGATATCCAATTCTAATGGATGCAATTTTGGCGGGTCAAGCTCAATCGCGTAAACGGAGAAGCCCCGTGACCCGTCCACCAGGCCGCCATTTCCTGCAGATCCCGGGTCCAAGCCCGGTCCCGGACCGGGTTTTGCGCGCGATGGACATGCCCGTCATCGACCATCGCAGCCAGGAATTCGCCGAACTGGGGCGGGCGGTACTGGAAGGCAGCCAGAAGATCTTCCAGACCTCGGGGCCGGTCATCATCTTCCCGTCCTCCGGCACGGGCGCCTGGGAGGCCGCGATCGTCAACACGCTGTCGCCGGGCGACAAGGTGCTGATGGTTGAGACCGGCCATTTCGCCACGCTGTGGCAGCAGATGGCGGCGCGCTGGGGCATCGAGGTCGACTTCATGGCCGGCGACTGGCGGCGGGGCGTCGATCCGGCCGCAGTCGAGGAGAAGCTCGCCCAGGACAAGTCGCACACGATCAAGGCTGTGATGGTCGTGCACAACGAGACCTCGACCGGCGCGACCAGCCGGATCGGCGAGGTCCGCGCCGCGATGGACCGCGCCAAACATCCGGCGCTTCTGATGGTCGACACCATCTCATCGCTCGGCTCGGCCGACTACCGCCACGAGGAATGGAAGGTCGACGTCAGCGTGAGCTGCTCGCAGAAGGGCTTCATGCTGCCGCCCGGACTCGGCTTCAACGCGATCTCCGAGAAGGCACGCGCTGCCGCCAAGACCAACAAGATGCCGCGCTCCTATTGGGACTGGGAAGAGATGCTCAAGCCCAACACCAACGGCTTCTTCCCCTACACGCCCGCGACCAATCTGCTTTACGGCCTGCGCGAGGCGATCGCGATGCTGCTTGAAGAGGGGCTCGAGCAGGTGTTCGCGCGCCACCATCGGCTGGCGGCCGCGACCCGCGCCGCGGTCAATCATTGGGGACTGGAAGTGCTGTGCCAGGAGCCGAAGGACTTCTCGCCCGTTCTCACCGCAGTCCTGATGCCACCCGGCTATGACGCGGACCAGTTCCGCAAGGTCGTGCTCGACAACTACAACATGTCGCTCGGCTCCGGCCTGTCGAAGGTGGCCGGCAAGGTGTTCCGCATCGGTCATCTCGGCGAATGCAACGAGCTCACGCTGCTTGCCGCGCTGACTGGCGTGGAGATGGGCCTGTCGGTCGCTGGCGTGCCGCACCGCGCGGGCGGTGTCGATGTCGCGATGAAGCAGTTGGAGCAGCTGCCGCAGGGCAATGCGGCGGCGCATCTCAAGGTCGTCGGCAGCTAGCCGGCCCTCCAGAGCATGATCCGGAAAAGTGCGTAGCGGGTTTCGCTTGGCTGATCCCTTGGCTCATCCTTGGCTCACCCCTTGGCTCACCCTTGGCTCACAAGCGCGGCACGCGTTTGCGCAGAGATCATGCTCAGACAAGAACCTGAAGCGGGATGGCGATCGAACCTCATCCCATCGCGCTTCAGGCGCGGGCGCGCGCCGCGCGCCCGTCCCACCCAAACACAATAATCGGAAGTCGGGAGTGAGTATGGGACTGCGGTTCAAGGCCACGCATGTGGTGCTGGCGATGCTGTGCGTGATGTACTTCATCACCTATATCGACCGGGTGAACATTGGCACGGCGGCGAGCGAGATCCAGAAGGAGCTTTCGCTCAGCAACACTCAGCTTGGTCTGGTGTTCTCGGCCTTCGCCTATCCTTATTTGCTCTTCCAGGTGATCGGCGGCTGGGTCGGCGATCGTTTCGGCCCGCGCAAGACGCTGTTCTGGTGCGGCATGCTCTGGGCGCTGTCGACCATCGCGACCGGCTTCGTTCATAGCCTGACCATGCTGTTCGTCGCCCGCTTCGCGCTCGGCTTCGGCGAGGGCGCGACCTTCCCGACAGCAACGCGCGCGATGCAGTACTGGACGCCGGCGACGAGCCGCGGTTTCGCGCAGGGCCTGACCCACGCCTTCGCCCGGCTCGGCAACGCAATCACCCCGCCGATGGTCGCGGCACTGATCGTGTGGCTGACCTGGCGCGGCTCGTTCGTTGTGCTTGGCCTCGTCAGCCTGCTTTGGGGCGTTGCCTGGGTGCTGGTATTTCCGCAACGAGCCGAGAAGCCATCGTCACATCACGGAAGCCGAACTGGCCACCCTGCCGCCGCAGCCCGCGGGCACCCGCCCGCCGGTGCCGTGGGGCCCGTTGCTCCGCCGGATGTGGCCGGTGACACTGACCTATTTCTGCTACGGCTGGACGCTGTGGCTCTATCTCAACTGGCTGCCGCTGTTCTTCAAGAACAACTACAATCTCGACCTCAAGAACTCGGCGCTGTTCGCCTCGGGCGTGTTCTTCGCCGGCGTGATCGGCGACAGCGTGGGCGGCGTCCTGTCCGACACCATCCACAAGCGGACCGGCAATGTACGGCTGGCCCGGCTCGGCGTCACGGTGGCCGGCTTTGCCGGCGCGCTGGCCTCGCTGTTTCCGATCCTGTTCGTCCACGACATGACGATCGTGGCGCTGTGCCTGTCGTCGGGGTTTTTCTTCTCCGAGATCATGATCGGCCCGATGTGGTCGGTGCCGATGGACATTGCTCCGCAATATTCGGGCACTGCCTCCGGTATCATGAATAGCGGGTCGGCGCTGGCCGCGATCGTCTCGCCGCTGGTCGCCGGCTTCGTGATCGACGCGACCGGAAACTGGTACCTGCCGTTCCTGATGTCGATGGGATTGCTGCTGCTCGGCCTGTTTTCGGCCTTCCTGATGCGTCCGGAACTGCCCTTCGCCGCGACCGGCCATGGAGCAACCTCGCCGGCCGTTGTCGCGGCCGAATAAAGGAGAGGACGAGAATATAGGAGGATTGAGGACGGCCTCCCACGTCTTGTGCATTGACGGCGCCCCCCGGAAGGGGGGACAAGCCCGCCGAATGGTGATATTCGGGCCGCGCTGAATCGCGGGCAGCCGCGACAAGACCGGGAAGGACGCCACATGACCTTGCATACGGGAAGGCATTTTCTCCAGATTCCAGGACCGACCAACGTGCCCGACAGGGTGCTGCGGGCGATGGACATGCCGGCCTGGGACCATCGCGGTGCTGAATTCGCCGAGCTCGGTTTTGCGGTTCTGGCGGGTATGCAACGCCTGTTCCGCACCAAGCAGCCCGTGATCATCTATCCGTCGTCCGGGACCGGTGCCTGGGAAGCCGCGATCGTCAACACGCTGTCTCCGGGCGACAAGGTGCTGATGGTGCGAGACCGGGCAGTTCGCGGTGCTCTGGCATGGCATCGCCAGCAAATTCAAGCTCGACATCGATTTCATCCCGGGCGACTGGCGCCATGGCGCCGATATCGGCGCGATCGAGTCCCGTCTCGCCGCCGATCGCCAGCACAAGATCAAGGCGGTCATGGTCGTGCACAACGAGACCTCGACCGGCTGCGTGACGCCGCCGCACGAGGTGCGCAAGGCGATGGATCGCGTCAAGCATCCGGCGCTTCTGATGGTCGACACCATCTCCGGCCTCGGCCTCGATGGAATATGAGCACGACGCCTGGGGCATCGACATCTCGGTTGCGGGCTCGCAGAAGGGGCTGATGCTGCCGCCCGGCCTCGGCTTCAACGCGGTGTCGGAAAAGGCGCTCGCGGTCGCGAAAGCCAATTCCGCCTCGATGCGCTCCTATTGGGACTGGCAGGACGTCATCGCGATCAACAAGGTCGGCACCTGGCCGTATACGCCCGCGATCAACCTGCTGTTCGGCCTCCGCGAAGCCATCAAGATGCTGGAGGAAGAGGGGCTCGAGAACGTCTTCGCCCGCCACAAGCGCCACAGTGCCGCCACGCGTGCGGCGATGAAGGTCTGGGGCCTGGATACCCAGTGCGTGGACCCGCAGGCGCATTCGCCGGCGCTCACCGGCGTGGTGATGCCGGAAGGCCACGACTCGGACAATTTCCGCAAGGTCGTGCTGGAGAATTTCGACATGTCGCTCGGCACCGGCCTGAACAAGGTCAAGGGCAAGCTGTTCCGTATCGGCCATATCGGCCATTTCAACGATTTGATGCTGATGGGCACGCTGTCCGGCGTCGAGATGGGACTCGACCTCGCCAAGGTTCCGCATCGCGCGGGCGGCGTGGTCGCCGCGATGGATGTGCTGAAGGGCCGCGATGTTGTGCCGATGCCGAAAGCTGCGGTAGCCTGAGGCCAAGTTCTAAAAACCCTCGAGAAAGATCACGCGATGAATGCACCCGTCACCGGTACCGAAGATCTGCTCTATTCCGTCGAGGACGGCATCGCGAGGATCACCTTCAACCGCCCGCAGGCGCGCAACGCGCTGACCTTTGCGATGTATGAGCAGATGGCCTCGATCTGCGAAACCATCAATGGCGACCGCTCGATCAAGGCGCTGATCCTGACCGGCGCCGGCGACAAGGCATTTGCCTCCGGCACCGACATCTCGCAGTTCCGCGCGTTCAAGACCGCGCAGGACGCGCTCGACTATGAGGCGAGGATCGACCGGGTGCTCGGCACGCTCGAACAGTGCCGGGTGCCGGTCATCGCCGCGATCGCCGGCGCCTGCACCGGCGGCGGCGCGGGCATCGCGACCTGCTGCGACATCAGGATCGGCACCGAGGCGACACGGATCGGTTTCCCGATCGCGCGCACGCTCGGCAACTGCCTGTCGATGTCCAACATCTCCCGCGTGGTCGCGCTGATCGGGCCGGCGCGGACCAAGGACATGATCTTCAAGGCGCGTCTGGTCGAAGCACCCGAAGCGCTCGCGCTCGGACTGCTCAGCGAAGTCGTGCCTGATGTCGTGACGCTGCAGCAACGCGCCAATGAGACCGCAAAGCTCGTGGCCTCGCATGCGCCGATTACGCTCGAAGTCACCAAGGAGGCGGTGCGCCGCATCCGCCGCACGCTGTCGCGCGACGAAGGCGAGGACCTCATCCTCCGCGCTTACATGAGCGAGGATTTCCGGGAGGGCATGGACGCCTTCCTCAACAAGCGGGCGCCGAACTTCAAGGGCAAATAGGCGGCAGCCGCTCTGTTGCGATGCGCCGTGCAATGCTGGCGCCACCCCCCCCTGCATATCATCCGGAAGTCCTACGTCGGCTGCGGGCCTTGACCTGCCGACGCGCGGCGGTCATTAGTCGCGAAGGGCTCGCCGCGGTATAAGGTTCCGGCGGCAGGGGGGTGCTTCAGAGTTTTCGGGGAGTGAAACGTGCGTAACATGTTCAAAGCGGCGGCCGCGCTGACGGCCATCCTCGCGAGCGCGCCGGCCATGGCGGGGTGGGAACCGACCAAGCCGGTCGAGATCGTGGTGGCGGCCGGCGCCGGCGGCGCGTCCGACCAGATGGCGCGCATGATGCAGGCCGCGATCCAGAAGAACAATCTGATGAAGCAACCGATGGTTGTCTCGCTGAAGGGCGGGGCCTCCGGCGCCGAAGCCCTCATGTACATGAAGTCGAGCGAGGGCGATGCCAACAAGGTGCTGATCGCCTATTCGCTGATCTACATGCTGCCGTTGTCGGCCAAGATTCCCTTCAACTGGCGCGAGCTGACGCCGGTCTCGGTGATCGCGCTCGACCAGTTCGTGCTGTGGGACAATTCCGAAGGGCCGAAGTCGGTGAAGGAGTTCATCGCAGCGGCCAAGGCGGCAAGCTCGCCGTTCAAGATGGGCGGCACCGGCTCCAAGCGCGAGGACCACGTGCTGACGGTGTTCGTCGAGCAGAAGACCGGAGCCAAGTTCTCCTATCTGCCCTACAAGTCGGGCGGCGAGGCGGCGACGCAACTCGTCGGCAACCACACCGAGTCCAATGTCAATAACCCTTCCGAGAATCTCGAAGTGTGGCGGGCGGGGCAGGTGCGCCCGCTCTGCGTGTTCGACAAGGAGCGGATTTCCTACAAGTCCAAGGTGACGGACACGCAGACCTGGCACGACATCCCGACCTGCAAGGAGGAGGGGCTCGACGTGCAGTATCTGATGCTGCGCGCGATGTTCCTGCCGGGCAAGGTGACGCCGGAGCAGCAGGCGTTCTATGTCGACCTGTTCCAGAAGGTGACGCAGACGTCGGAATACAAGGACTACATGGAGAAGCAGGCGCTGAAGCCGATCTTCCTCACCGGCAAGGACATGCTGCAATTCCTGGAAGAGGACGACGCGCTCAACAAGTCGCTGATGACGGAAGCGGGATTTGTGGCGAAGTAACCGCTGCTCCAATGCCGCACTCGCAGATGTACCGTGCCGCAGGATGGCGGCATGGCGCGTTTCGTCCGGCAATTGACCGGGATGTCGCGAAGTCTCTGGAAATCACCGCGCTTGCGGAGTACTGGATGATCGGCCTCGCGCATGATCGCGCGCGGCTGATCTGACGCGGTTGGTATGGGATGTCTGAATCCGAACTGGAAATTGTCGTCGACGATCCGACCGCACCAGAGGACAATTCTCCCGCGGTGACCAGCAATCGCGCGGTCGATGTCGTGGTCTCGCTGCTGCTGCTGGCCCTCGCATCCGTGCTCGGCTACGACAATTGGCGCACCGGCGCTGGCTGGGATTCGACCGGCCCCGAGCCCGGCTACTTTCCCGTTCTATCTCTCCGTCATTCTCGCCGGTGCCAGCCTCTATGGCCTGATCGTGGCATTCCTGTCGCGCACGGAGGCGGCCGAGACGTTCGTCACGCGCGCGCAGCTTCGCCGGGTCATGGCGGTGTTCGTGCCGACGTTTCTGTTCTGCCTGGTGACGCAGTTCCTCGGGCTGTATGTCGCGAGCTTTCTCCTGATCGCCGGCTTCATGCGCGTCGTCGGCAAGATCGCGTTGTGGAAGTCGCTGCTGACGGCGTTCCTGTTCACGGCGCTCATGTTCGTGACCTTCGATATCGCCTTCGACGTCATCATGCCGAAGGGGCCGCTCGAAGCGGCCTTCGGCTACTAGCGGACTGGCATGGCTCTATCCGTCATTGCGAGCGAAGCGAAGCAATCCAGAACTGCCCGAGTAAGGCTGGATTGCTTCGTCGCGTTGCTTCTCGCAATGACGGAGTAAATGGGATTTCGTCATGGAAGCTTTCGGCCTTCTGCTGCACGGTTTTGCCGTTCTGCTGACATGGAAGACGCTGGCGCTGATGATGGTCGGGCTCGTGCTCGGCATTTTCGTCGGCGTGCTGCCGGGGCTTGGCGGCCCCAACGGCGTCGCGATCCTGCTGCCGCTGACGTTCACGATGGACCCGACCTCGGCGATCGTGATGCTGTCCTGCATCTATTGGGGCGCGCTGTTCGGCGGCGCGATCACTTCGATCCTGTTCAACATCCCCGGTGAAGCCTGGTCGGTCGCGACCACCTTCGACGGCTACCCGATGGCGCAGCAGGGGCGGGCGGCGGAAGCTTTGACCGCGGCCTTCACTTCGTCCTTCATCGGCTCGCTGGTCGCGGTGCTGCTGATCACCTTCCTCGCGCCGATGATCTCGTCCTTTGCGCTGAAATTCGGGCCGCCCGAATTCTTCGCCGTTTATCTGCTGACCTTCTGCTCCTTTGTCGGCCTCGGTCGCGAGGACAAGCACAAGACGGTGATCTCGATGGCGCTCGGGCTTCTGCTGTCCGGCGTCGGCATGGACACCGTGTCGGGGCAATTGCGCATGACCTTCGGCTCCGCCGACCTGTTGCGCGGCATCAACTTCCTGGTCGCGGTGATCGGCCTGTTCGGGATCAGCGAGATCCTGCTCACCATGGAAGAGCGACTGGCGTTGCGCGGCCATGCTGCCAGCATCTCGCTGCGCACCGTGCTCTCGGTCTGGAAGGACCTGCCGAAATACTGGGTGACGCTGCTCCGCTCCTCGGTCATCGGCTGCTGGCTCGGCATCACGCCGGGCGGCGCGATCGCGGCGTCCTTCATGGGCTACAACCTCGCCAAGCGCTTCGCCAAGGATCCGGACAGTTTCGGCAAGGGACGCATAGAGGGCGTTTTCGCACCCGAAACTGCGGCGCACGCTTCGGGTACCGCGGCGCTGCTGCCGATGCTCGCGCTCGGCATTCCCGGCTCCGGCACCGCGGCGATCCTGCTCGGCGGCCTGATGGTCTGGGGTCTCAATCCCGGGCCGCTGCTGTTCGTCGAGCACAAGGACTTCGTCTGGGGCCTGATTGCCTCGATGTATCTCGGCAATGTCGTCGGCCTTGTCTTGGTGCTGACGACCGTGCCGATCTTCGCCTCGATCCTGCGCGTGCCGTTCGCGGCCGTGGCGCCGATGATCGTGGTGTCCTGCGCGATCGGCGCCTATGCGATCCAGAACGCGATGTTCGACATCTGGCTGATGCTGGGCTTCGGCCTGGTCGGCTACGTCTTCAAGAAGATCAGCATTCCCTTAGCGCCGTTCACGCTGGCGCTGGTGCTCGGCAGCCGCGCTGAGGACGCGTTCCGGCAATCGATGATCATCTCGGGCGGCCAGATGAAGGTGTTCTGGTCGAACGGTCTGGTCGGTTCGATCACGACGCTCGCGATCGTGTTGCTGTTCTGGCCCGTGATCAGCAAGGCCTTCGACGGCATCGGCCGTCTGTGGCGTCCGGCGCGGGCCTGAGGCTCGCGCGAGTTCACACGACCTTGCGCTTTCTGAGGTCGGCGATCTCGTCTGCGCCGAAACCGAACTCGGAAAGCAACTCTTCGGTCTGCTCACCGAACTCCGGCGGCCGCGATGCCATCTTGCTCGGCGTACGCGACAGCGTGAAGGGCTGGCCGACGAGCCGGATGTGACGCTTCTCCTCGTTTGGAACGTCCTGCGCCATGCCGAGATGCCGCACCTGCGCATCCTCGAACATCTGGTCGATCGCGTAGATCGGGCCGCAGGGCACGCCTGCGGTGTTCATCTCCCTGACCCATGTTTCGGTGGACTTCTTCTCGGTCAGCTTGCCGATCTCCGCATTCAGCGCGTCGCGGTTCTTCGAACGCGCAGGCGCGGTCGCATAGTCGGGATTGCCGATCCATTCCGGCGCGCCGATCGTCTGGCAAAAGCGCTCCCAGATCCGCCCACCCGTGGTCGCGATGTTGATGTAGCCGTCGGAGGTCTTGAACACGCCGGTCGGGATGCTGGTCGGATGGTTGTTGCCGGCCTGCTTGGCGACGTCCTTTTCCATCAGCCAGCGCGCGGCCTGGAAATCCAGCATGAAGATCTGCGCCTGCAGCAGCGAGGTCTTCACCCACTGGCCCTCGCCGGAGACCTCACGCTCCAGGAGCGCGGTGAGGATGCCCATGGCGCAGAACAGGCCGGCGGTCAGGTCAGCCACGGGGATGCCGACGCGCATCGGCCCTTCGCCCGGCGCGCCGGTGATCGACATCAAGCCGCCCATGCCCTGCGCAATCTGATCGAAGCCGGGACGCTTATGATAGGGGCCGTCCTGGCCGAAGCCGGAGATGCTGCCGTAGACGATGCGCGGATTGACCTTGCGCACGCTCTCGTAGTCGATGCCGAGCTTTGCCTTCACGTCGGGCCGGAAGTTCTCGACCACCACGTCGGCCTTCTTCACAAGACGCATGAAGACGTCGAGGCCCTTAGGGTCCTTCAGGTTGAGGCTCATCGCCCGCTTGTTGCGGTGCAGGTTCTGGAAGTCGGAACCCTGCCGCGGGCCGCCCAGGAACTCGCCGCCCGCGTCCTCAAGCAAAGCGTCGATCTTGATGACATTGGCGCCCCAGTCGGCGAGCTGCCGCACGCAGGTCGGGCCGGCGCGGACGCGCGTCAGATCCAGCACAGTGAAGCGGGACAGGGCATCTGAGGCATGCGGAACAGCCATTCAACAACTCCGTACAGGCAAGCGGAACAGCATGCTTGATGGGTCAAATCGGGCGTAAATTCAACATATGATCGCGCAGGGGCGGTCGCGTTTATGGTGGGGTTACGCGGGGCGGCTGCGCCTCGCTGCGTTTCAACGGGCCGGAAGTATGAAGACCTGTCCGGGATAGATCAGATCCGCGTTGTGAATTCGGTCCCGGTTTGCCCTGTAGAGGACACTGTACCGCGTGCCCGCACCGAGGGCGCGCTGGCTGATTCGCCACAGGCTGTCGCCGCGAGTGACGGTCGCGGTCGTCATTTTCGGCGCGCTCGCGGTCGACGGCGGGACCAGGCCCGGCAAAACGGTGGCCCCCACGGCCGCGAGTCGCGGCGGTCGTGGCGCGAGAGTGCCTGTCGATCCGGACGGTCTCGGCTGCACTGCTGCTACTACGCGGGGTGCTGCTGCGCTGGGTTCGGTCTTGCCCGTTTCGACTGCCACCGCGGGAGGCACAGGCGCCGGCGCGGCGGGCGAAGCCGGGCGTACCGACGGTTCGCTTGGTTTCGACTGCGCAATCACCGGCTGCTGGCTCGCGGGGAACTCGAGCGCAACGGCCACGCGCTGCTTGGAAGTGGCCTCCTTGCCGTCGGTTTGCCTGGAGTGCAATGTGAGATCGTAAGTCCCTGGTGGAAGCGGGCGCGGGATCATGACGAACATCCCGGCCTGATCTGCGACCGTGCGATCATGCAGTTCGCCGTTGCGGAGCAGTTCGACCGTTGCGCCCGGTGCGGCGCGTCCCGCGATCACGGCTTCACCCGTCGGCTGGATGCTGGCAACGTCGAATTCAGGTGCATCGGCGGGCGTTGGGGAGGGCTCAAGAGTGGCGACCAGACGGTTTGTTTCCGCCTGCACGGCGGCAAGCCCGGCCGGCGCCTGATCTTGCGCGACCGCTACGGGCTGCGAGGCCGCCGGTACGGCGACAGCGGTCGCATGATCATCCGAGGGCTGAGGGCCGACATAACGATTGGCAAAAACAAGGGTTGCGGCAACTGCCACGCCAACCGCCATCAACGGCACGACCATTCGGCTTATCGTCAGGGTGCTCATGATGTTCGTCCGTCAGGCGGATTGCGAGCTTCGAAAACGCGGTTCGGAAACTCTTACGACATCATCCAAGCGTATCAAAGGACGACGTTTTTGGCCAGCGGCGCTCCGCGGCAACGGCATCACCATCGCCCGCCTGTGAACAACAACAGGACAATAGGGCTGCCGAATCGCCAAATACCATCAGTCAAGCGCTAGCGGTGGCGTCGGCAGGTTCGTGCGCACCTTCAGGTGAACATGCTCAGCGCTGATCGGCAACCACCTTGCCGTCATTGGGCAAAGTCCCCGGGCTCGTCAGTTCGACCGTGCCGCCGAGCTTCGTCACGGCCCGCAAGGTCGCGACAAGCTCGTTCTGCAGCGCCTTGCTTGGCGCGGCGCATTCGGCTTTCAGGGTCATTGCATCCGTCTCGCCGTCGCGCGTGACGACGAGGCGCAGTCGCCCAAGCGCCGGGTGACGCTTGCCGATCTCCGCGATCTGCTCGGGGCGCACGAACATGCCCTTGACCTTGGTGGTCTGGTCGGCGCGGCCCATCCAGCCTTTGATGCGCATGTTGGTGCGTCCGCAGGGGCTTACGCCCGGCAGCGCCGCGGTAAGATCGCCGAGCGCAAGGCGGATCCAGGGATGATGCGGATCGAGCGAGGTGACGACGATCTCGCCGACATCGCCGTCCGCGACGGGATCACCGGTGCCGGGCCGCACGATTTCCAGGATCAGGTCTTCGTTCACGACCATGCCCTCGCGCGCCTGCGTCTCGTAAGCAACGATGCCGAGGTCGGCGGTGCCGAAGGCCTGACGCGCGTCGATGCCGCGGGATTTGATCTCGGCCTGCAGCGAGGGCGGGAACGCGGCGCCCGAGACCAGCGCATGCTTGATCGAGGAGATGTCGCGGCCCGCGGTCGCCGCCGCGTCGAGCAGGATCTTCAGGAAGTCCGGCGTGCCGCTATAGCCGATCGGGCGATAAGCCTCGATCAGCTCGAACTGCGCGTCCGTATTTCCGGGGCCTGCCGGGATCACCGCGCAGCCGAGCGCGCGCGCGGACGTATCGAAGATGAAGCCGCCGGGCGTGAGGTGATAGCTGAAGGTATTGAGCACCACGTCGCCAGGCCGAAAGCCCGCGGCGAACAGCGCGCGCGCGCCGCGCCAGGGATCGGTGTGTGTCGCTTCCGGTTCGAAGATCGGCCCGGGCGACGTGAAGAGCCGCGCGAACGCGCCGGGCGTCTGTGCGACGAAGCCGCCAAAGGGCGGGGTGGCCTTGTGCAGGGCAGGGAGCTCGGACTTGCGCAGGACGGGCAGGGCCGCAAGCGCGGCGCGGCTGGTGACGGCGGCCGGATCGATGCCCTTGAGGCGCTCGGCATAAGCAGGTGCCTTCATCGCCGCGCGCAGCACATCGGGGAGGCGGGAGAGCAGATCCTTCTCGCGAGCCGCGGGATCGCGGGTTTCGAGGGCGTCGTAATGGTTGCTCATCGTTTGTCACCCCGGTCGCGTTATTCCGGGGCGCGCGAAGCGCGAACCCGGAATCTCGAGGCTCCGGGTTCTTCGCGCGCCCCGGAACGACGATGGATTATGTCTCTCACAGCCATCGCTTCCGCCGCTTGAAGCTCTTCAGGTTCTTGAAGCTCTTGCGCTGGTCACCGGCGCCGCCGAGATAGAATTCCTTGACGTCCTCGTTGTTGCGCAGCTCGTCGGCCGTGCCGTCGAGCACGACTTTGCCCTGTTCCATGATGTAGCCTTGGCTTGCGACCGAGAGCGCGGCGCGGGCGTTCTGCTCGACCAGGAGGATGGTGACGCCGAGATCGCGGTTGATCTGCTGGATGATCGCGAAAACTTCCTTCACCAGCAGCGGTGACAGGCCCATCGAGGGCTCGTCCATCAGGATCATCTTTGGCCGCGCCATCAGCGCGCGGCCAATCGCGAGCATCTGCTGCTCGCCGCCGGAGAGATAACCGGCGAGGCCCGTGCGCTCCTTCAGGCGCGGGAAATAGTTGAAGACCATCTCGATGTCGGAAGAGACCGCGTTGTCGCTGCGCGTGAACGCGCCGAGCTTGAGATTTTCCAGCGAGGTCATGTCGGCGATGATGCGGCGGCCTTCCATCACCTGGAAGATGCCGCGGCGGACGATCTTGTCGGGATCGACGCCATCGATGCGCTCGCCGTCGAAGATGATCTCGCCGCGCGTGACTTCGCCGTCCTCGGTCTTGAGCAGGCCGGAGATCGCCTTCAGCGTCGTGGACTTGCCGGCGCCGTTGGCCCCTAGCAGCGCCACGATCGCACCCTTCGGCACCGCGAGGCTCAGGCCGCGCAGCACCAGGATGACGTCGTCATAGACGACCTCGATGTTGTTGACGCTGAGGAGGGGGGTCGAGGTGGTGTTCGCCGCGGGACGCGTTGCTTCGCGGGTTTCAGTCATGTCCGCTCACCTCCCGCTGTCGTCCCCCGCGAAAGCGGGGGACCCAGTATTCCAGAGACGCCCTGAGTTCAACCGAGAAGCCGCGGCGTACTGGATCCCCCGCCTGCGCGGGGGATGACGATCGTGTGCGTGGTTGCTGTGAGGGCAACCTTGCGCTCACCACCCGAACCATTCGGGCTTGCGTGGCAGCTCCACCGTCTTGACCTTCTCCAGCTTGATGGTGCCCTTGCCCATCAGGTCGTTGAGATCGCCGTCGGTGCCCCCTGTGACTTTCGCGCGGTAGAGGTCGACCTTCGTGGTCGGGCGATGGTCCTTCTCGGTCCAGGTCGAGGGGTTGCAGACGCCCTCCATGCCGGCCGGCACCCAGTCCTTCTTCTGGTAGAAGCCCTTGGCGACGTTCTCGCCGGTGGCGCCGCCGTTCTTGGCGGCCCAGTCGAGCGCCTCCTTCATGTAGAGCGAGGAGCAGATCGCCGCGATGTAATGCACGGGCCGATAGACCTTGCCTGACGGGTCGGACATCTTGGAGATTTCCATCACCGTCTTCATGCCTGGCGCGTTGCCGCCCCAGCCGACCGCCGTGCGCAGCGGGAAGACCACGCCGTCGGCGGCGTCGCCCGCGGTCTTGGCGGCGTTCTCATCCATGCCCCAGACATTGGAGAGGAACTGAACGTCGACACCCGCGGTCTTGCACGCCTTCATCACCGAGATGTTGGAGGCCGCCGTGTTGCCGAGATAGGCGTAGTTGGCGCCGGCGCTTTTCAGGCTCAGGCACTGCGCGCTGTAGTCGCCGGGCGCGAGCGCGAAGACGAGCGGCGGCAACACCTCGAAGCCGAGCTCGGTCGCAATCGCTTCACCCGCTGCCTTCGGCGCGTTCGGGTAGGGGTGGTTCGCGCCCATATGGACGAATTTCGGCTTGCCTGATTTACCCTTGGCCTTCCAGTCTTCCGCCGCCCAGGTCAACTCGGCGCGCAGCGCGTCCGAATAGCTCGGGCCGTAGAAGAAATTATAAGGCGCGGGCTTCGCCTTGCCGCTGGTGCCTTCGGGATCGGTCAGCGCCGCGGCGTAGGAGCCGGAGACGTCGGGGATCTTGTCCTGCGCGAGGAAGCCCGTCAGCGCCTCGGTGTCCGCGGTGCCCCAACCCATGATCGCCGCGACCTTGTTGTCCGGCGCCGACCACTTCTTGTACAGCGCGATCGCGCGCGGCACCTGATAGCCGTAGTCATTGCTGTCGACATTGAGCTGCTTGCCGCCGACGCCGCCATTCTTGTTCACCCAGGCGAAGGTGTCGGCGACGCCCTGACCGTACGGCGTGCCGACGTCGGAGGTGCCGCCAGAGAGATCCTGGAGGTGACCGATCGCGATCTGGGCCTGTGCGCTCACAGATGCGCCGCCGATCGCCAGCGCAAACGCCATCGTGCTCAAAAGGGATTTCGTCATGGGTGTTTTCCTCCGGCTATTCCTTGCAGTCATTCTATTCTCTCCTCTCGCAACCTCAATGTGAAAACGGATAAAGCTTCCAGTAAGTCTTGATCTGTCGCCAGCGATGCGCGAGCCCGTCCGGCTCGAACATCAGGAAGGCGATGATGATCAGCCCGATCGCGATCTCGCGCAGGAAGGTGATGTTGTTGTTGAGCGCGAGCGCCTTGTCGATCGCGCTTCCTTTCAGGCCCGCGCTGATCCATTCCATCGACTCCGGCAGCAGCACGACGAAGGCAGTGCCCATCAGCGTGCCCATGATCGAGCCGGTGCCGCCGATGATGACCATGGCAAGAAACAGGATCGAGCGCTCGATGCCGAAACCTTCCTGCGAGATCACGAGCTGATAATGCGCATAGAGCGCACCCGCGATGCCCGCGAAGAAGGCCGCAAGGCCGAACGACAAGGTGCGGTATTTGGTGAGGTTGATGCCCATGATTTCGGCGGACAGATAATGGTCGCGGATCGCCACCAATGCGCGGCCGTCGCGCGTGCGCATCAGATTGGTGACGAGGAGGTAGCAAACCACGACATAGGCGAGCACGACGTAGAAATATTGCCGGTCGCCGCGCAGCGTATAGCCGAAGATCGAGAATGGCTTGGCGCTTGCCGGCACTGAGCCGCCGGAGAACCATTCGGCGCGCGAGAAGAAGTCGAGCAGGATGTATTGCGCGGCGAGCGTCGCGATGACGAGATAAAGTCCCTTCAGCCGCGCCGCCGGCAGGCCGAAGATCAGTCCGACCAGCGCGGTGATCACGCCGGCCAGGGGAATCGCGAAGAAGACCGGGATCGGGAAATTGTTCGAGACATAGGCCGACGTGAAGGCGCCGAACAGGAAGAACGCGGCGTGGCCGATCGAGATCTGGCCGGTGAAGCCGACCAGGATGTTCAGGCCGAGCGCCGCGATCGAAAAGATTCCGACCTGGATCGAGACCGAGAGCCAGTACTCGCTGAACAGCTTCGGCGCAAAGCACAGCAGCACGACGCCGGCAATCGCGAAGTTGCGGCTCGTCGTGGTCGGGAAGATCATGGTGTCGGCCGCGTAGCTGGTGCGGAAGTCACCGGAGGGCAGGAGAGTGGCCATAATGAATTAGATCCGCTCGATGTCTTCGGTGCCGAACAGGCCGTAGGGCTTGATCATCAGGATGATGATCAGGACGTAGAACGGCGCGATCTCGTAGAGATTGCCCCAGTGCAGGTACTCACTGTCGACATATTGCGCGACGTTTTCCAGGAGCCCGATAATGATGCCGCCGAGCACGGCGCCGCCGACAGAGTCGAGCCCGCCCAGGATCGCCGCCGGAAACACCTTGATGCCGTAGGCCGACAGGCCCGATGAAACGCCGTTGACCACGGCCACGACGACGCCAGCGACGGCAGAGACAGTCGCCGAGATCGCCCAGGACATCGCGAACACGTTTTTGACGGAGATGCCGAGCGATTGCGCGACCTGCTGGTTGAAGGCGGTGGCGCGCATCGCAAGGCCGTATTTCGAAGCGCGGAAGAACCAGGCCATGCCGATCATCATCAGGACGGAGACGATCAGGCTCATCGCATAGACGGTCTGGATCTGAAGGCCGAACAGGCTGACGGACTGGCTGGTGAACACGCGTGGAAATGGCTGCGGGTTGACGCCGAAGATCCATTTCAACGCGGCCTGGAACACGGTCGACAGCCCGATCGTGACCATGATGACGGAGATGATCGGCTCGCCGATCATCGGCCTTAAGATTAAGACCTGGATCGCGATGCCGAAGACGAACATGAACACGAGCGTCAGCGGCATGCCGATCCAGAACGGCACCTGGAATTTGGTCAGCAGCGCCCAGCACACCCAGGCGCCGATCAAGAGCAACTCGCCTTGCGCGAAATTGACCACCTGCGTGGCCTTGTAGATCAGCACGAACGACATCGCGACCACGCCATAGAGCGTGCCGACCACGAGGCCGTTGACCAGGAGCTGAATCAGGAATGCGGCGTTCATGGGGATGGCTCACTCGTCATCGTCGGGCTTGACCCGGCGATCCATCGCAAAGGGAGTCTCGGCAGATGATGGATGCGCGGCTCAAGCCCGCGCATGACGGCTGAATGCGCCGAACCATCGATGCGCAATTGCCTCACTCCGCGGCCTCCGCGAGCGGCGCGGGGGCTGAGAGATCGACGACGCGCAGCGTGGTGCGGACGCGCTGGGTGGTGCCGTCCTGGAAACGGATGACGGTATCGACCGGGATCTGGCTCTCGCCACGATAGATCGCGTCGATGATGCCACCATATTTCTCGTTGATGACGCTGCGGCGGACCTTGCGCGTACGGGTCAGTTCGCCGTCATCGGCGTCGAGCTCCTTGTAGAGCAACAGGAAACGCGAGATGCGCTGTGCGGGCGGCAGCGTGGCGTTGACGGTTTCGACCTCCTTCTGCAGCACCGCATAGACTTCCGGGCGCGAGGCGAGGTCGGTGTAGGTGGTGAACGCGATGCGGTTCTTCTCGGCCCATTTGGAGATGATCGAGTAACGGATGCAGATCATCGCAGCGAGCGTGTCACGGCCGGCACCGAGCACGACCGCTTCGGCGATATAGGGCGAGAACTTGAGCTTGTTCTCCAGATATTGCGGCGAGAAGCGCGCGCCGCGCGCGGTTTCCGCGAGATCCTTGATGCGGTCGATCACGACGAGCTGCCGGCCGGCGTTGAAATAACCGGCGTCGCCGGAATGCATCCAGCCGTCCTTGATGTCGGCGGCGGAGGCTTCCGGGTTCTTGTAGTAGCCCAGGAACATGTTGGGGTGGCGCACCACGATCTCGCCGACGCCTTCGCCGTCCGGGCCCTCGATGCGGATCTCGATGTCGTCCGCCATCGGGATACCCGTGGTGTCGGGATCGATCTTGTCTTCTGGATGCAGCGTGTAGGCGCCGAGCAGTTCGGTCTGGCCGTAGAGCGTGCGCAGCGGCACGCCCATGGCGCGGAAGAACTTGATGGTGTCGGGGCCGAGCGAGGCCCCACCGGTGGCTGCCGAGCGCAGCCGCGTGAAGCCGAGCCGGTCGCGCAGCGCGCGGAACAGCAGCGCATCGGCCAAGGTCGAATGCTGCGCCTTCGCCAGCGCGGCGAGCCCCGTGGTCATGCCGAGATTGTAGAGACGCTGCTTCAACGGCGAAGCGTCCATCACGCGCGCACGCACATCGGCGGCGATCGCTTCCCAGACCCTTGGCGCGAACAGCACGAAGGTCGGCGCGATCTCGCGGAAGTCGTTCATCATGGTGTCGGGCTCTTCGACGAAGTTGACCTTCATCCGGCACAGCAGGCCTTTGCCGAGCGCGTAGACCTGCTCCATGATCCAGGGCAGCGGCAGCACCGAGACATATTCGTCGTCCGGCCCCTTGGGGTCGAAGGCGAGATAGGTCGCGCAGTGTCGCAGCACGCGTCCTGCGGCAAGCATCGCGAGCTTCGGATGCGCCGTCGTGCCCGACGTCGTGCACAGGATCGCGCAGTCCTCGCCCTTGGTCGCGTCGACCAGCCTGTCGTAGAGATCCGGCTCGCGCGCGGCGCGGTCGCGGCCCATCGCCGCGAGCCTGTCGGCCTCCATTAGGCGCGGATCGTCATATTTGCGCATGCCGCGCGGATCGGAATAGACGATGTGCTTGAGCTGCGGCACGCGCTCGGCGAGGTTCAACAGCTTGTCGACCTGCTCTTCGTCCTCGGCGAAGACGAGCTTTGCCTCGCCATAGGTGAGGAGATAAGCGGCTTCGTCGTCGAGCACGTCGCGATAGAGGCCGAGGCTCATGGCGCTGATCGCATGGGTTGCGATTTCGGCGGCGACCCAGTCCGGCCGGTTGTCGCCGATGATGCCGATGACGTCGCCGCGGCCGAGGCCGAGCTCGACCAGGCCGAGCGCAAAATCGCGCACGCGGGCCTGATAGTCGTTCCAGGTGAACAGCCGCCAGAGGCCGAGATCCTTCTCGCGCAGCGCGATTTCGCCGCCATGCTGTTTCGCGTTCAGGCGCAACAGCTTCGGATAGGTGTCTGCCTCTCGCACGCGTGCGGCGTAATCCATCATGCCGCCGACTCCGCGGGCTCGGGCTTGTCGTCCGGATCGACCAGCACCTCGTCTTCCTCGCCGAGATAGGCGCGCCTGACATGCGGATCGGCCAGCACGGCGGCGGGATCGCCGTCCGCGATCCTGCGGCCGAAATCCAGCACCATCACGCGGTGGGAAATGTCCATCACCACGCCCATGTCGTGCTCGATCATGACGACCGTCATGCCAAATTCCTCGTTGAGATCGACGATGTAGCGCGCCATGTCCTCCTTTTCCTCGAAGTTCATGCCGGCCATCGGTTCGTCGAGCAGGATCAGCTTTGGTTCAAGCGCCATGGCGCGCGCGAGCTCGACGCGCTTGCGCAACCCATAGGGCAGAGTGCCGGCAGTCGCCTTGCGCACCGATTGCAGGTCGAGGAAGTCAATGATCTCTTCCACTTTGCGGCGATGTTCGAGTTCCTCGCGCCTTGCGCCGGTGAACCAGTAGAGTGATCCCGTGATGAAATTGTTCTTCAGAAGATGGTGCCGCCCGACCATGATGTTGTCGAGCACGCTCATATGATGAAACAGCGCGAGATTCTGAAACGTGCGGCCGATACCGAGCGAGGCGCGCGCATTGGGGGTGAGCGCGGTGATGTCGCGGTCGCGATAATGAAGGCTGCCTTCGGTCGGCCGGTAGCGGCCCGAGATGCAGTTGACCATCGACGTTTTGCCGGCGCCGTTCGGACCGATGATCGAAAACAACTCGCCGTCGTTCACGCCGAAGCTGACATCGGCAAGTGCACGCACTCCGCCGAACCGCAGTGAGACACCGCGCACTTCCAACGTATAGGCCACCTGTTCCTCCCGGACGCGGCAGGCCGCACCCCAAATATCGACTGGACAAACCCACGATTGGCTCCTCTGCGTGACGTCTGCAGAAGGACCATGTCGCTGGCTGAAAGTCTTGGACTTCGCCGACCATTGGTGCGCTGCAAACGAACGCAGGTCGGTCTTTTTTAAGTTATTCTATCAATCGTCGCCGCGGCTGCGATCCTATATCGGCTTTTCCGCGTAAGCCATTCGGCTAATGAGGCTTGCCGGAACTGGCGTGCCAAGACAAAACGCCGCAGCACTTGTCAGAAGGTGCGGCTCGCCACGATCGACCCTGACGCTCAAAGCCGTTTCGTTTCGGCGGCTATCGGCCTGATTTCAATCGGCTTTTGGGTTAGACTTCATGCCGTGTGAATGCTAGGGGTGCGCCACCTCTCCGGGTCGGCGATACCGCCTTTGGTGCCGTCAGCAGGCTCTCTCTGGTGCGGAATTTGGAGACGACATGGCGGCTGAAAATTCGAAACAACGGGTGGCCCTGATCACCGGCGTCACCGGGCAGGACGGCGCTTATCTCGCCGAGTATCTGCTGGGGCTCGGCTACACCGTGCACGGCGTCAAGCGGCGATCCTCCTCCTTCAACACCGCGCGTGTCGACCATCTGTATGAGGACCGGCACGCCGGCAATGTGCCGTTTCTGCTGCATTACGGCGACATGACGGATTCCACCAACCTGATCCGGTTGATGCAGCAGATCCGGCCGACCGAGATCTACAACCTTGCCGCCCAGAGCCATGTCGGCGTCAGCTTCGAGAGCGCCGAATACACCGCCAATGCCGACGCCATCGGTGTGCTGCGCTTGCTGGAGGCGATCCGCATTCTCGGCATGGAGAAGGAGACGCGGTTCTACCAGGCCTCGACTTCCGAACTGTATGGCCTGGTTCAGGAGGTGCCGCAGAAGGAGACCACGCCGTTCTATCCGCGTTCCCCTTATGGCGTGGCCAAGCTCTACGGCTACTGGATCACGGTGAACTACCGCGAGGCCTACGGCATGTTTGCCTCCAACGGTATCCTGTTCAATCATGAGAGCCCGATCCGCGGCGAGACCTTCGTGACGCGCAAGATCACGCGCGGCGTCGCTCGCATCGAGGTCGGCCTGGAAGACGCGATCTATCTCGGCAATCTCGAGGCCAAGCGCGACTGGGGCCATGCGCGGGATTATGTCGAGGGCATGCATGCGATCCTGCAGGCGGATGCACCCGATGATTTCGTGCTGGCGACCGGCGAAACGCGCTCGGTGCGTGAATTCGTCGAGCTCGCCTTCGCCGAGGTCGGCCGCAGCATCGAATGGCACGGCAAGGGGATCGAGGAGGCCGGAATCGACAGGAAAACGGGCAAGGCGGTGGTGCGGATTGATCCGACCTATTTCCGTCCGACCGAGGTCGATCTCCTGATCGGCGATGCAAGCAAAGCGCGCAAGACGCTCGGCTGGAAGCCGAAGACGAGCTTCGCCCAGTTGGTGAAAGAGATGGTGGCCGGCGATCTCGTCATCGCCAGGCAGGAGGCGGCCAATGGCAAGCACGCCGTTTGAGCTGAAGGGCAAGACGGTTTTCGTCGCCGGCCATCGCGGGATGGTCGGCAGCGCGCTGGTGCGCCGCCTGGTGCAGGAAGATGTGAAACTGCTGACCGTCGGGCGCGCTGAAGTCGACCTGCGCGATCAGGCGGCGGTGCGCGGCTGGTTCGCGGCCAACGCTCCGCAAGTGGTGTTCCTGGCGGCGGCGAAGGTCGGCGGCATCGTGGCCAACGACACGCTGCGCGCTGAATTCCTCTACGACAATCTGGCGATCGCGGCGAACGTGATCCATGCGGCGCATCTGCATCAAGCCGAGAAGCTGATGTTTCTCGGCTCGTCCTGCATCTATCCGAAGCTCGCGCCGCAGCCCTTGCGCGAGGATGCGGTGCTGACGGGGCTGTTGGAGCCGACCAACGAGCCCTATGCGATCGCCAAGATTGCCGGCATCAAGATGGCCGAGGCCTATCGCAGCCAGTACGGCTCCGACTTCATCAGCGTGATGCCGACCAATCTCTATGGGCCTGGCGATAATTATCATCCCGAATACAGCCACGTCGTCGCGGCCCTGATCCGCCGCTTCCACGAGGCCAAGCTTTCGCGCGCGGCCGAGGTCGTGGTGTGGGGCACCGGCACGCCGCGGCGCGAGTTTCTTTATGTCGACGACATGGCGGATGCCTGCGTCCACCTGATGAAGACCTATTCGTCGCGCGAGATGGTCAATATCGGCACCGGCGAGGACATCACCATCGCGGAATTCGCGCGCGTGGTGACTGATGCCGTCGGCTATGCCGGCACGATCAGCTTCGACACGTCGCGCCCCGACGGCACGCCGCGCAAGCTGCTCGATGTATCGAGGCTCGCGAAGCTCGGCTGGCGCGCGCGGACGTCGCTGGAAGAGGGGATCAGGCGCGCGTACCGTGCGTACCTCAGCGAAACCAAGCAGGCGGCGGAGTAATCATCTCTTCGTCGTCCCTGCGAACGCACTAAGTTATGCATACATTTCCAGGGGTAGCTCAATTCTCGCGCAGGGGCGGTGCGGAACGGAATCCAGGTGCGGCCGACATCGGGCGTGAGATGCTCCCGTTCGGGCCACAACCTCACTGTCGTCCCTGCGAACGCAGGGACCCATAACCACAGGCTTGAGTTTGTGGCACTACGGCGGGACGGCTTTCTTTCCAACAACAGATATCACGCGGTATGGGTCCCTGCGTTCGCAGGGACGACAGACGAGATTGCCTTTCGAGATGTGTGAATGCCTGCGTGCGAACGCAGGGAACCATAACCACAGGCCGTCATTGTTGCCCGGGCCGTCTAATCCACGTCATTGCGAGGAGCGCAAGCGACGAAGCAATCCAGTTTTCCTCCGCGGCGATGGTCCTGCATTGCTTCGGTTGCGCTCGCAATGACGGTGCTACTTTATCGCGCAGCTGCGCGAGGCGGACTCTTCGCGAGCTCCAGCGCCATTGCCGAAATCAGCGGCTTCATGAAATAGGCCTCGCCCGCCGGCGTGATGTCGGGCTTGAGCCCGTGCGTGCTCAATTCGTCCGAGACGACAGGCCCGACGGAGGCGATCGGGGTTCGCTTCAAACCTTCGCGTAAGCGCGCCTCGCAGCCATGGGCCTTGGCTACCTCGAACAGCCGGCGCGGCTGGCCCGAACTCGTCAGCGCGATCGCATCGACCTTGCCTGCGGCCATCTCATCGATGGCCGTGACGATGTTGGTGTCGGCGGCCTTTGCGTCATAGACATAAGGCAGCACGCTATCGACATCCGCACCCTGCGCAGAGATCGCGCCGATGAGGGCACCGTGGTCCTTGTCGGGGTAAAGCTGCAGGCCGAGGCGATGTCCTTTGAGATCGATCTGCGACAGCATCTCGACGATGCCTTCGGAGGTCGGCTTCTCGGTTGTGATCTGCGGCTCCAATCCGATTTCGCGCAGCGCCCGGCCGGGTTTCGGCCCGCGCGCGAATTTTCGCGCCTTGCCGAGTGCCGCGACGAAATCCGCATCGCAATTGGCCTGCCTTGCGACCTTCATCAGCCGGCGCAGCCCTTCGCCGGTCATCAGCACGAGGTCGTCGAAAGGTTTTGCGATGAAGCGGCGGATCCAGGCTTCAACCGGCGCAGGGTCGGGCGCGTCGTGAATGGCGAACATCGGACATTGCAGGACATCCGCGCCCTGTTCGGTGAGCAGGCGCGCGAACTGTGCTTCCTCGCGCGTCTCCAGGATGAGGATGCGGTATCCGTTGAGCCTGTCCGCCATGATCCTGTTCTCACCCCTTGTCGACAGCGATTTGTTCATCCTGACTCGCGGCAGACCATTGGCGCAAGAGTGCCGGTAGTGTTAGAGCAGGGCCGCCGAACTCTGTTCCGTCCCCGCTCAAGTCTTGATCAAGCCGCGCCATGCCCGATCACCACTACGTGTTGACCCTGTCCTGCCCGGATCGTCCGGGAATCGTTTCCGTCGTCTCGACGTTCCTCGCCAATAGCGGGCAGAACATTCTCGACGCCCAGCAGTTCGACGACGTCGAAACCAACAAATTCTTCATGCGGGTGGTGTTCACCGCCGCCGACCTCGCGGTGGAATTGTCGGCGCTGCAGACCGGCTTCGCCGCGATCGCAGACCGTTTCGCCATGGACTGGCAGATGCGCGACCGCGCCGCGCGCAAGCGGGTGATGCTTCTGGTCTCGAAATCCGATCATTGCTTGGTCGATATTCTCTATCGCTGGCGCACCGGTGAGCTTGCGATGGACCCGACCGCGATCATCTCCAACCATCCGCGCGAGACCTATTCCAGCTGCGATTTCGGCGACACACCCTTCTATTTCCTGCCGGTGACCAAGGACACCAAGCGCGCGCAGGAGGACGAAATCTGGGAGATGGTTGGTCAGACCAAGACGGATCTCGTGGTGCTCGCACGCTACATGCAGATCCTGTCGGACGATCTTTCGGCGAAACTGTCCGGGCGCTGCATCAACATCCACCACTCGTTCCTGCCCGGGTTCAAGGGCGCGAAGCCCTACCACCAGGCGCATGAGCGCGGGGTCAAGCTGATCGGCGCGACGGCTCACTACGTCACCCATGATCTCGACGAGGGTCCGATCATCGACCAGGACGTCGAGCGCATCAGCCACCGCGACACGCCGGACGATCTCGTCCGCAAGGGACGTGACATCGAGCGGCGCGTGCTGGCGCGCGCCATCCGCTATCATCTGGAGGATCGCGTCATCCTCAACGGCCGCAAGACCGTGGTTTTCACCGATTGAGTCCTGTGCGCCGGCTCGCTGACGACGTCACTGTTTCGGCGCGGCCTGGGTGTCGTCGGGATTGGGCTTGTTGCGCTGGTCCGCAGGCAGCTGCCTGATCCGCTCGCGCTCCTTCATGAACTCATCATATTTTGCCGTGCCCGGGCGCGGCGGCGCATCCGCCGGCAGGCCGCCGGCCCATTGCGGGACGTAGTCGCCCATGCCGCTCGAGAGCTTCTCGTTGATCGATGAGCAGCCGGCCAGGCTGCAAGCCAGGAGCGCTGACGCCAACAGGGCCTCGTATGGGCGGACACGAACATTCATAAGAGAATTTGAAACCTTATAACTTTGGCAACTGCGGAAGGCCGTCAGAACCCAAGGTATGCCCCAAGGTATCCCCCAGGGCATCATCCCCGAGGGTGTCGGCTCCCGGGGCGCGCTGCAAATCTACTCTTAGCCCGATAACGTTGCATATTAAGGGAGCGAGAGGTAAAATAGAACCTTAAAACTACTGATTTCCGACATTTGATCAGCCGACCAGTGGATGACACAGATCGAGGCACACCCATTCGTCGCAATTGACTTTTGTGCGCGGAAAAGACGCCATGCCGCTCGGCTTCACGGCGGTAAGATCTAAGCTATGGTGAGGCAGGAGCCGGGGACTCGGTTCGCAAAACGAAACCGGAGGGGAGGAAGTAAAGCATGTTCGTTCGTCGCAGGGTTTGGACTCGGCTTGTGCTGGGCGCGGCAATTGCGGGTGGACTCTTGGGGAGCGCGGCGAGGGCGGAAGATCCCGTCAAGATCGGGCTGATCCTGCCGATGACCGGCGGCCAAGCCTCGACCGGCAAGCAGATCGATAACGCGATCAAGCTTTACATGCAGCAGCATGGTGACACCGTCGCCGGCCGGAAGATCGAAATCATTCTGAAGGACGATGCCGCGGTTCCCGACAAGACCAAGACGGCGGCGCAGGAACTGATCGTCAACGACAAGGTCAATTTCATCGCGGGCTTCGGCGTCACGCCGGCCGCGCTCGCCGCGGCGCCGCTGGCGACACAGGCAAAAATCCCGGAAGTCGTGATGGCGGCGGGCACCTCGATCATCACGGAAAGATCGCCCTATATCGTGCGTACCAGCTTCACGCTGGCGCAATCCTCCACCATTATCGCCGACTGGGCCATCAAGAACGGCATCAAGAAAGTCGCGACCCTGACCTCAGACTATGCGCCCGGCAATGATGCGCTGAACTTCTTCAAGGAGCATTTCACCGCGGGTGGCGGCCAGATCGTCGAGGAGGTCAAGGTGCCGCTTGCCAATCCCGATTTCGCGCCGTTCCTGCAGCGGATGAAGGATGCCAAGCCCGACGCCATGTTCGTATTCGTACCCGCGGGCCAGGGCGGCAACTTCATGAAGCAATATGCCGAGCGCGGGCTCGACAAGGCCGGCATCAAGGTGATCGGCCCCGGCGACGTGATGGACGACGATCTGCTCAACAATATGGGCGATGCAGCGCTTGGCACCGTCACCGCGCATCTCTATTCCGCCGCGCATCCGTCGGCGATGAACAAGGAGTTCGTCGCAGCCTACAAGAAGGCCTTCAATAATCGGCCCGGCTTCATGGCGGTGAGCGGCTACGACGGTATTCACCTGATCTATGAGGCCTTGAAAAAGACCGGCGGCAAAACCGACGGCGACGCGCTGATCGAGGCGATGAAGGGGATGAAGTGGGAAAGCCCGCGCGGCCCGATCTCGATCGATCCGGAGACGCGCGACATCGTGCAGAACATCTACATCCGCAAGGTCGAGAAGGTCGACGGCGAACTTTACAACGTCGAATTCCAGACGTTCGACGCCGTCAAGGACTCCGGCAAGACGAAGAAGTGACGTCGCTTGCGACGTCATCCCGGGGCGCGTGCGAAGCTCGCGAACCCGGGGATCTCGACGTTGTTGAAAAAGGTTCCGGGTTCAGTGCTGCGCACTGCCCCGGAATGACGAATTTCCGTTCAAGCTCTCACGGCTTTCGATGACCTCTGTTCTCACCAATCTGTTCGATGGCGTCGCCTATGGCATGCTGCTGTTCGTGCTGGCCTGCGGGCTCGCGGTGACGCTCGGGCTGATGAATTTCGTCAACCTCGCGCACGGTGCGTTCGCGATGACCGGCGGCTATATCTGCGCGGTGCTGGTCAACCGGTATGGCTGGCCGTTTTTTGCCGGGCTTCCGCTTGCCTTTGTTGGCAGCGCGCTGATCGGCGCGCTGCTCGAGCGCCTGCTGTATCGCCATCTCTACAACAGAAGCCATCTCGACCAGGTCCTGTTCTCGGTGGGCCTCGTCTTTATGTCCGTCGCGGCGGTCGATTACGTCATGGGATCGTCGCGCGTGTTCATCCAGTTGCCGTCCGCGCTCGAAGGGCAGTTCGATCTCTTCGGCGTCGGCATCGGTCGCTACCGGCTGATGATCATCGCGATCTGCGGTCTCCTGACCGTCGGTTTGCAATTGGTGCTGGCGCGCACGCGGTTCGGCAGCCGGCTGCGCGCCGCCGTCGATGATCCGCGCGCGGCGAGCGGGCTCGGCATCAACGTTCCGCAGGTGTTCGCCTTCACCTTTGCGTTTGGCTGCGGGCTTGCGGGCCTCGGCGGCGCGCTGAGCGCGGAGATCCTCGGGCTCGATCCGTACTTTCCGCTCAAATTCATGATCTATTTTCTGATCGTCGTCACGGTCGGCGGCTCATCCTCGATCACCGGTCCGTTTCTGGCGTCGCTTCTGCTCGGCATCGGCGACGTCGCCGGTAAGTATTACGTCCCAAAGGTGGGTCCGTTCGTGATCTATTGCCTGATGATCGCGATCCTGCTCTGGCGCCCGAACGGCCTGTTCGGCCGCCCGGCCGTGCGGTGAAGCCATGACCGCGCAAGCCGACGTCGGCTATCACGCGATCCGGCAGGGACGCTGGCACTGGGGCGAGGTCGCGTTCTGGATCGTCGCGCTGGCCTGCGCGTTTGTCTTTCCGTCGCGTTATCTCATCATGACAGACATCGTGCGGCTGGCACTGTTCGCGCTGTCGCTCGACCTGATCCTGGGTTATGCGGGCATCGTCTCGCTCGGCCACGCGGCGTTTTTCGGCGTCGGCGCCTATTGCGCGGGGCTGCTCGCGCTGCACGGCATCATCGCCGAGCCGGTGTTCGCGCTGATCGTGGCCGGGCTCGTTGCCATGGTGGTCGGCTTTGTCACGAGTTTCCTGGTGATCCGCGGCGTCGACCTGACGCGGCTGATGGTGACGCTCGGTATCGCGCTGCTGTTGGAAGCGTTGGCCGAGCGGTTTTCCGATATCACCGGCGGCACCGATGGGCTGCAGGGCATTGAGATGCAGCCGATCCTCGGCCGATTTGGCTTCGACATGTTCGGCAAGACCGGCTTCTTCTATGCGCTCGTCGTGCTGTTTCTGCTGTTCCTGCTGGCACGGCGGATCGTGCATTCGCCGTTCGGCCTGTCGCTCCGCGCAATCCGCAACAACCCGTTGCGGGCAGCGGCGATCGGCATTCCCGTCAACCGCCGCCTGATCGCGATCTACACGCTTGCGGCGTTCTATGCGGGCATTGCAGGCGCGCTGTTCACGCAGACGACCGCGCTCGCCTCGCTCGACGTGTTCTCGTTCGAGCGCTCGGCCGACCTGATGCTGGTGCTGGTGATCGGCGGCACAGGCTATCTCTATGGCGGCCTGATCGGCGCCATCGTGTTCCGGATGCTGCAGGAGGTGTTCTCGACCATCACGCCGCAATACTGGCAGTTCTGGATCGGGCTGGTGCTGGTCGTCATCGTGCTGGTCGGCCGCCAGCGGCTGCATCGCTGGGCGCTATGGGCGCCGAACCTGATCATCACGCAATTGGCGGGCCGCAAGGCCACTGTGGCCGTGCCCGAGGGCGACACGCCATGACCATCGCGCTGGAGACCAGAGGGCTGGAGAAGAATTTCGGCGGGTTGAAAGTCACGCGTGATCTTTCTCTTAAAGTGGAGCAGGGCGCACGCCACGCGCTGATCGGCCCGAACGGGGCGGGCAAGACCACCGTGATCAACCTGTTGACCGGCGTGCTCCAGCCCAATGGCGGCCGTATCCTGCTCGAGGGCAGCGACATCACCGACCTGCCGGTCTACAAGCGCGTGCTGCGCGGCCTGTCGCGCACCTTCCAGATCAATCAGCTCTATGCCGACCTGACGCCGCTCGAAACGATCGGGCTCGGGGTCTCGGAGCGGCTCGGCCGCGGCGGCGACTGGTGGCGGCGGATGGGGACGCGAGGTGACGTCAACGCCGAGATCGCCGAGGTGCTCGGGCGCTTCCATCTGCTCGATGTCATGAACGAGCCGACCGCGACGCTGCCTTACGGCAAGCAGCGCCTGCTCGAGATCGCGCTGGCGATTGCCGCCAAGCCGCGCGTGCTGCTGCTCGACGAGCCGGCCGCCGGCGTGCCCGAAAGCGAGCGTCACGACATCCTGGCGGCGGTCGCGAGCCTGCCGCGTGACGTCACGGTGCTGTTGATCGAGCATGACATGGACCTCGTTTTCTCCTTCGCCGACCGCATCTCGGTGCTGGTCAACGGTGCGCTGCTTGTGGAGGGGCCGCCCGACCAGGTCGCGCGCGATCCGCAGGTGAAGGCAGTCTATCTCGGCGAGGCTGCCGATGCCTGATCTGCTCGCCATCGAAAACCTGCGCGCCGGCTATGGCGAGGCGGTGGTGCTGCCGAACATGTCGCTGCGCCTGCCGGACGGCCAGGTCTTGGCATTGCTCGGCCGCAACGGCACCGGCAAGACAACGCTGATCAACTCCATCGTGGGCGTGACCCGCCGCTTCGGTGGCGCGGTCAGGCTCGGCGATCACGATCTGACCGCGATGCGGCCGGATCAGCGGGCGCGCGCCGGGATCGGCTGGGTGCCGCAGGAACGCAACATCTTCCGCTCGCTCACGGTCGAAGAGAACATGACGGCGGTCGCGCAGCCCGGACCCTGGACGGTCGAGAAAATCTACCAGATGTTTCCGCGGCTGAAGGAGCGGCGCTCGAATTTCGGCAATCAGCTCTCTGGCGGCGAACAGCAGATGCTCGCGATCGGCCGCGCGTTGACGCTCAATCCGAAAGTGCTGCTGCTCGACGAGCCAACCGAGGGGCTGGCGCCCATCATCGTCGAGGAATTGTTGACGGCGCTGGGCAAGATTACACGCGCCGGCGGCATCTGCTCGATCATTGTCGAGCAGAATGCGCAAAAGGTCCTGGGGCTCGCCGACCGCGTTGTGATATTGGAGCGCGGAGCGATCGTTCATGATGCCGCGAGCAGCGCCTTGAAAGCCGATCCCGCGGCGCTCGAACGCCATCTCGGCGTCTCAGGCGCCGCCGCACATTGAGAACGTGCACCATTCGCGAACATGTACGAAGAAGAATTGGGGAGTGAAGCCATGCAGCGAACAAAACCGCCTTTCCGCGCCGACGAGGTCGGCAGCCTGTTGCGTCCGCAGCGCATCAAGGAGGCCCGCGCCAAATTCGAAAAGGGCGAGATCGGCGCTGACGAGTTGCGCAATGCCGAGGATGTCGAGATCGAAAAGGTCGTGCACAGGCAGGCCTCGACCGGCTTGAAGCTCGCGACCGACGGCGAATTCCGCCGCTCCTGGTGGCATTTCGACTTTCTCGCCAAGCTCACGGGCTGCGAGCTGTTTCATCCCGAGGCCGGCATTCAGTTCGCGGGCGTCGAGACGCGGCATGATGCGGTGCGCGTGATCGGCAAGCTCGATTTCCCCGCCGATCATCCGATGCTCGACCACTTCAGGTTCCTGAAGAAGCACGCGGACAAGGCGCATGTCACGCCGAAGATGACGATCCCGTCGCCGGCGGTGCTGCATTTCCGCGGCGGCCGTAAGTCGATCTCGAAGGACGTCTACCCCGATCTCGAAGCCTTCTACGAGGATCTCGGCAAGACCTATCGCAAGGCGGTCAAGGCCTTCTATGACGCCGGCTGCCGCTATCTGCAGTTCGACGACACCGTATGGGCCTATCTGTGCTCGCAGGACGAATTGAAGAAGGCGCGGGAACGCGGCGACGACTCTGACGGATTGCAGCAGATCTATTCGCGCGTCATCAATTACGCGCTCGCCGAGCGTCCAGCCGACATGGTGATCACCACCCATGTCTGCCGCGGCAATTTCCGTTCGACCTGGATCTCATCCGGCGGCTACGAGCCGGTCGCCGAGACCATGCTCGCCGCGACCAATTATGACGGCTACTTCCTGGAATACGATTCCGACCGCGCCGGAGGCTTCGAGCCGCTGCGCTATCTGCCCAAAGGCAACAAGGTCGTGGTGGTCGGTCTTATCACCTCGAAATTCGGTGAGCTGGAAAAGAGGGACGACATCAAGCGTCGTCTCGAAGAGGCCGCGAAGTTCGCGCCGCTCGAGCAACTCGCGCTGTCGCCGCAATGCGGCTTCGCCTCGACGGAGGAGGGCAACATCCTCTCCGAGGAGGAGCAATGGGCGAAGCTCAGGCTCGCGGTCGAGATCGCCGAAGAGGTGTGGGGCAAGTAGGCCTGCGACGCTCGTCATTGCGAGGAGATCTCGACGGCCTGGTCGCCGGCGATAATTGTTCTCGTCGAGAATGCGCACCATACTACCAGAGGTAATCATGAAGGTTATGTGACGCAGACCCGCGGTGGTTGCAGGGCCTCTGCCACCATTCAGCGTAGCGTAAGGGCTTCACATCTTTAGGTTATCTTGGCACAAGCGATCCACTCGAATGGAAATGGAAGGGGGCCTTAAAGATACTGCGGAGTTCGGATGATCCGAGGCAGAATCCTTATCGTGGAAGACGAATATTTCCTCGCAGATGACTGCGCCGATCTGGTGAGGAAGGCCGGTTTCGCTGTTGCTGGACCGTTCTATTCACTCGCGGATGTGTGCGTGAACCTTTGGGACATCGATGGCGCGCTGATCGACATCAACCTGCGTGGAGTTTGCGTCTATCCGCTCCTCGACGACCTTCTCGATTGGCGGATTCCTGTGACACTTTACACTGGATACGCACGAGAGACGCTTCCAGCCAAATACGCCGGCCTTTCACATGTGCTCAAACCAAGCAAACCGTCCGAGGCGGTAAAAGAGCTTTGCCGGCAAATTAGAGCGACGTGCATATTGCGCCTGTTGGACCGTGGTCCGCGAGGTTTCTGCAACAAAGGCCAACGTCGGGACTAGACTTGCCCCTGGCAATGATCTCAAGAGCAATCGGCACGCCGGCAACGCGGCGCGTGTCGTTGTCTACCCGAACAAGCAACGGATGGACGCCGCGACCTGAAGCGACGTCGCGATCAGATGGCCTTGAGCTTGCGGTAGGCGAACCACACCATCCGCAGCAGCAGCCATCCGTCGCGGAAGCGGGATATCTGGGTTTCGCCGAAGGTGCGCGCCTTGTAGTGGATCGGAGTTTCGATGATCTTCAGGTTCTGCTTGGCGGCACCGAAGATCAGGTCGAAATCGCCGAACGGATCGAAATTTCCGAAATAGCTGCGCTCGCGCGCCAGCACCTCGTAATCCCGGCGCAACAGCACCTTGGTGCCGCACAGCGTGTCTGTCATCCGCGTGTTGACGAGATAGCTGAACAGATAGGCGAAGCAGCGGTTGGCGATGAAATTGAGCGGCCGCATCGCCTCGTTTTCCATGGGGTAGACGAGGCGGGTGCCGTTGACGAACTCGGCCTTACCGCTCTCGATCACGGTGTGATATTTCGGCAGGGCCTCCGGGGGCATGGTCAGGTCGGCGTCGAGGATCATCAAGACGTCGCCGGTCGCAGCCGCGAAGCCTTTGCGTACGGCGTCGCCCTTGCCCTTGCCGTCCTGCTTCAGCACCTTGATGTCCCAGCTATCCCTGTAGGCATCGCGGATACGCTCGCATTCGGCGAAAGTATCGTCGCTGGAATTGCCCTCGACGAAAATGATCTCCTGATGCGAGCCGAAGCGCGGCATGCGCAGGATCGCGTTTTCGATGTTGCCGCGCTCGTTGCGGCAGGGAATGACGATGCTGACCGAATATTTGCGGTCGGTAAATTGCCGCACCGGGCGGCCGACGAGATAGGTCCGCAGGCAGAGCTTGCGGATGCCCGGCAGCGGCGCGATGAAGCGGTTGAGGAACGGCCCGAGCCCGAGCCAGCGCTGCGGCAGCAACTGGCGCTGCTCCTGGCTGATCACCTCGAAATCGGCGAGATCCAACAGGTTCAGGAAGTCGGCGGTCGCGACGTAGTTGACCTGTGGCTGCTGGTTGCGCAGGCGCAGCGCCTCGGCGGCCTTCAGCACGGGCTCCCAGAGATGGGAATAATAGGCGATGATGAGGCGCGTCGATGGCCCGCAGTGCTGGTGGATCAGCCGAAGCGTGCCGTCGATGTCCTCCAGCAGCCCGATCGTGTCGGCGAGCACGATATAGTCGAACGGGCCTTCGATCGCGGCGAGCGCGGCCCGATCCTCGACGTCACCGACGACGAAGTTCAGGTGCGGATAGAGGCTTCTCGCTCTCGCGACCGTCTTCGGGCTGAAATCGACGCCGACGCCATAGGATGGCTCCACTGCCGCCAGCGTGTGGCCGCTGCCGCAGCCGAGCTCGAGCACGCGTTTGCCCGGCGGGATCAGAAATCGCATGAACTTGCGATCGTCCTCGTGATAGGCGGCGTTGAATTTGCGCCAACGCTCGGTCCTATCGAGATTGGACTCGACGCGCTCGAGCAGGTCCCGCTTTCGCTGACTGTCGATTTGCGGGGCGACGGAGGATGGCGTCGAATTCATCAGGGACTCGGAAAATAGGACTTAAAGCTCTGGAAGAGGGCCGGCCGCCAGACACGCCGGCCGCGATCCCTGCGCCGCGCCTTTAAGCGCATTCGGCGGGCGGTTTCCAGACGGAACAGAAGTGGATTTTGGGCCATTCCGCCGTTGGGCAGATGATGGTAGGACCGGCGGACAAACTTTCCTGGCCCACCGCCCCGTCCCAAGCTCCCGTGCAATGAAAAACGACGAGATTCTGAGCCAGATTTCCCAGTTCTGCCGTCACTCGGACATGGCGGAATCGACCTTCGGCCGCCGCGCGGTCAATGACGGCAAGCTGGTGCACCGCCTGCGCGAGGGCAAGCGCATCACCCTCGATACGCTCGACCGTATCCAGGCCTATATCGCCGCGTCGACCCCAGGCGGAGTGCCGCCGGAGCGGGGACTGAAAGTGCCGCCGGAAAAGCGCGATCCGCGCGGCAATTTCCGCTTCTTCGAAAACCGGCAGAAATACCTGCTATTCGTTCACACTTGCAGCGAAAAACGTGTGGTCGCAGAACGGGTTGGGCTTGAGCTTGCAAGCATCCATCCAAGGCCGCCGGCGCTTCGGGTGTTCGACGCTGGTGTCGGCGACGGCACCGTGCTGGCGCGGGTGCTGCGGCTGATGCACGGCCGTTTTCCCCACATGCCGTTCTATATCGCCGGCAAGGAACTGAGCCTGGAGGATGTCCGCCTGACCCTGGACAAGGTTCCGGACCGCCTGTTCGAGCATCCGGCGACCGTATTCGTGCTGACCAACATGTACTACGCTGAAGCGCCCTGGCTGACGCCGAAATCGCCTGGGGCGGCCGCCGGCATGATCTGGCACGAGGTGGCGCTCCAGGGCGCTTCCTCGGGCGAATTCGAGGTCCAAATCGCGGATCTGCAGCCGTTTCTGGAGCAGAACTGGCGCGCCAGCGTCAGCCCGCGCACCGGCATGCCGATCTATGAGCGGCCCGTCGCGATCGTGCTGTATCGGGAGGATCACCGGTTCCTGCTCAATTCGATCATCCCCCGGGCCGGCCGCACGGAAGCGAACTTCGACCTGGTTATCGCCTCCCAGCCGTATCGCGCGAAATCTTCTGTGAATTTCCGCGCCAAGCGGATCATTGCACCCCTGGCGCGGGCACTTCGGGCCGGCGGCCGGCTGATAGGAATCCACTCTCATGGCCAGGATCCCGGCCTAGAAATGATCCAGGCGGTATGGCCGGGAGAAAACCCTTTCTCCGTGAGCCGTCATGAGCTATTGCGCGCCGTAAAATATGAATTGGGATCGGCCGGGCGGGACCTCAATTTTAATGCCTACGCCGATAACCGCTCGATCTTTCGTTATGATATGGAAGCGCTGCCCAACGAGGTCACCGGTGCGATCGGAACTTCGACGGCCTTTGCAGCATGGAATGCGGCGGTGTATGTCGCCCAGATCGAAGACGACCGGTTGACGGAAATGACTCAAAGCGGCCGGACTCTCGATGCCGTAAGGGAAGTTCTGCGGAAGCATAACGGACTTTGGTTTTACGACAAATCCTACGTCATCTCGCGTCGTCGAGACTGACATTCCGGGGAAAATGCGAAACGAACCGCCGGCCTGCGGCGATAAAAGGGGTTGCTTGATGCGCGCGTCATACCTGTTCACCAGCGAATCGGTGTCCGAGGGTCATCCGGACAAGGTCTGCGACCGGATTTCCGACGAGATCGTCGATCTGTTTTTCCGCGAGGGCCCGAAGGCGGGCATCGATCCCTGGGCGATCCGGGCGGCTTGCGAGACGCTCGCCACCACCAACAAGGTGGTGATCGCCGGCGAAACCCGCGGCCCCAAATCAGTTACCAACGAGCAGATCGAAAGCGTCGTCCGCGAAGCCATCAAGGACATTGGCTACGAGCAGGACGGCTTTCACTGGAAGAATTGCGACATCGATATCCTGCTGCATCCGCAGTCGGCCGACATCGCGCAGGGCGTCGACGCCTTGCAGCCCGGCACCAACAAGGAAGAGGGCGCGGGCGACCAGGGCATCATGTTCGGTTATGCCTGCAACGAGACCCCGGACCTGATGCCGGCGCCGATCTTCTACGCCCACAAGATCCTGCGGCTGATCTCTGAAGCGCGCCATGCCGGCCGCGAGAAGGTGCTGGGCCCGGACTCCAAGAGCCAGGTCACCGTGCATTATGAGAACGGCAAGCCGGTCGGCGTCCGCGAGATCGTAGTCTCCCACCAGCATCTGATCGAGGACATGACGTCGGAGCAGGTGCGCGAGCGGGTTGAACCTTACGTCCGCGAGGCGCTGCCGAAGGACTGGATCAACGGCAAGACCATCTGGCACATCAATCCGACCGGAAAATTCTATGTCGGCGGCCCCGACGGCGACACCGGCCTGACTGGCCGCAAGATCATCGTCGACACCTATGGCGGCGCGGCTCCGCATGGCGGCGGCGCGTTCTCGGGCAAGGACCCGACCAAGGTCGACCGCTCGGCCGCCTATGCGGCGCGCTATCTCGCCAAGAACATCGTCGCAGCCGGTCTCGCCGACCGTTGCACGCTGCAGCTCGCCTACGCAATCGGCGTCGCGCGTCCGCTCTCGGTCTATATCGACACCTACGGCACCGGAAAGGTGCCGGAGGACAAGCTCGAGAAGGCCGTTGGCGAGGTCATGAACCTGACGCCGCGCGGCATCCGCAGCCATCTCGACCTCAACCGGCCGATCTACGCGCGTACCTCGGCCTACGGTCATTTCGGCCGCACGCCGGACAATGAGGGTGGCTTCTCCTGGGAGAAGACCGATCTCGCCGAACAGCTCAAGCGCGCGGTGTAATTTTTCTCGACGTCATTCCGGGATGCGCCGCAAGGCGCAGGCCCGGAATCTCGAACTTCTGGATTCCGGGTTCGCGCTTTGCGCGCCCCGGAATGACAGCCAAGCAAACAGGAAACCGACCATGACCGCCCCCGCCAAGAAGCCAGGCTTCACTGACTACATCGTCAAGGACATTTCGCTCGCCGAGTTCGGCCGCAAGGAGATCTCGCTGGCCGAGACCGAGATGCCGGGCCTGATGGCAACGCGCGAGGAGTACGGCCCGAAACAGCCGCTGAAGGGCGCGCGCATCGCAGGCTCGCTGCACATGACGATCCAGACCGCGGTCTTGATCGAGACGCTTGCCGCGCTCGGCGCCGATATCCGCTGGGTCTCCTGCAACATCTACTCGACGCAGGACCACGCTGCGGCCGCGATTGCGGCGGCAGGCATCCCGGTGTTCGCGGTGAAGGGCGAGACGCTGACCGAATATTGGGACTACACCGCCAAGCTGTTCGACTGGCACGGCGGCGGCACGCCCAACATGATCCTGGATGACGGCGGCGACGCCACCATGCTGGTGCATCACGGCCTGCGCGCCGAGAACGGCGACGTGGCGTTTCTCGACAAGCCCGGTTCAGAAGAAGAAGAAGTTTTCTTCGCCCTGATCAAGCGGCTGCTCAAGGAAAAGCCGAAGGGCTGGTTCGCCGAGATCGCGAAGAACATCAAAGGCGTCTCGGAAGAGACCACCACCGGCGTGCACCGGCTTTACGAGATGGAAAAGAGCGGCAAGCTCTTATTTCCCGCGATCAACGTCAACGACAGCGTCACCAAGTCGAAGTTCGACAACCTCTATGGTTGCCGCGAGTCGCTGGTGGACGGCATCCGCCGCGGCACCGACGTCATGATGTCCGGCAAGATCGCAATGGTCGCGGGCTTCGGCGACGTCGGCAAGGGCTCGGCCGCCTCGCTGCGTCAGGCCGGCTGCCGCGTGCTGGTCTCCGAGGTCGATCCGATCTGCGCGCTGCAGGCGGCGATGGAGGGCTATGAGGTCGTCACGATGGAAGACGCCGCGCCGCGCGCCGACATTTTCGTCACCGCGACCGGCAACAAGGACATCATCACCATCGAGCACATGCGCGCGATGAAGGATCGCGCCATCGTCTGCAACATTGGTCACTTCGACAATGAGATTCAGATCGCGCATTTGCGCAATCTGAAATGGACCAACATCAAGCCGCAGGTCGACGAGATCGAATTTCCGGACAAGCACCGCATCATCCTGCTGTCGGAAGGCCGCCTCGTGAACCTCGGCAACGCGATGGGCCATCCGTCCTTCGTGATGTCGGCCTCCTTCACCAACCAGACGCTGGCGCAGATCGAGCTGTTCGCCAATCAAGGCAAATACGAGAAGAAGGTCTACGTGCTGCCGAAATCGCTGGACGAGAAGGTGGCGCGGCTGCATCTCGCCAAGATCGGCGTCAAGCTCACCGAACTGCGCAAGGACCAGGCCGACTACATCGGCGTCAAGCAGGAAGGCCCGTACAAAGCCGATCACTATCGGTACTGATCTGGCTTGTTTGGAATGCGATGGCCGGGGTTTCCCCCGGCCATTTTTCTTGTGCGGGTGTCCGCTGGCCTGTGAGGGCCGCGCTTTCCGGGATGAATCCGCCTAACCGTGCAGCTTGGCCTGCGTCGTGCGGGCGGATCGTATCCTGCCCATCTTTGATGCTCTTGCGGTCTTCGAGCGCTTGGCCCGGCCGTGATCGTCCCGGGCGGCCACGCGTTTTCGCTTCTTCACCTCCGAGTCGGCGTGCTTGGCCGTGTCTCCGCGGAAGTGAGTGGCGTATTCCTGACCATCGATAGGAGCCACGTGGGGTGGGTCCCGTCCAAGATAGGGGCGCCCGATCCCGTACTCCTTTGCATGAGCGTCGATCCATTTCCAAAGGATCTGGGTGGAGGTCAATCGCTCCGCGCGCGTTGTGCCTTTGACGCTCACGACATCGGCCGCGAACCCATGGCCGTAGCCGCCGCGGAAGCTGCCGCCATGATACGACCTGTCGTTGGCCGCCTTGAGGCCGCTTGCGATCGATTGGCGGTAGTCGTCACGGAAGGCGCTGGTAATGCCAGGCGACAGGCCGGCCGCCTCCGCCGCGTGAAGGATATGAAACAGCTTCAGCTTGAAATTGCCGTCCATGCCTCCGATCACGTAGTCCGCCATCGGCATGCCGACCTTTTCCGACGCCTTCTGATCCTTCCATGCAAAATTCTCGTCGACCGATCTTGTGAAGGTTCTGGTGACGGTTTTGGTAACAGTCACCGTCTTGCGTTTCTTTTTGACTTTCACGCTGACGGTCACGTTCCTTTGCTCAGGTACCCTGATCGTGTCTTCCTTGGGTGCTCGTTGATAGAGTGCCCACAGGTAGCGATCGACGCAAATGTCCACGACCCAGCACTCGTCGACAACTTCGATTGAACTCGCGGTCTCCGTGATGTCGCCAGACGCGCGACCTTGCTCACTCGTTGTGGTGACCGGCACGGGCTCGGCTGTCGTCGCCGCATCGGGAGCGCCGACGGCAACGTCGCCTGTTGCCGCTGCCTGTGGCTCGGGCGTGCCGGCGGCGGTGAGAGATGATGCGCCGCCGACAACGACTGGCATCTCACCAGCGTTCGCGGTTCCAGCCAAACCGGGCACAAAAGGCCAGGCGACGATACAACTCGCCAGTACGACGGATCGGCAGCACGCTGCCGTCACCGTTGCAAATCGTCGCGGGTTCATGATCCCAGCCTCCAAAGGCTCCGTCCGAGCCGGATTCGTAGCCAAGCATGCGACGCCGGGATTGTTCGGATCATGCGAGGGCGGTGCAATAGCGCATGCCGCCGGTCATCGGCTTTTCGAGGAACCGTTGCCTTAATGCAACGTGCTGTTGTGAAGTGCGCGGCTCAACCAAGAGGCCGGAATCCCGGAACCATTAACGATGCGCTAACGCGCTGACCGCATCTTGGCGTCCTGGGCAAACAAGCTGACGGCGCGCGGCATGACGTCGATCGATCAATCTGCGAAGGCTCCCTTCGACGAGGCTCGCTTGGACGAGGCTCGCTTGGACAAGGCGACCTTGGGGGAGAGGGTTGTGCGTCTCTTGACGGATCGCGCGCGGCTCAAACTGATCGCGCAGTACTGGATTCTCCTCGCAGCCGCTCTCTACGTCACCAATCTCCTGCCGCAGACGCGGGACGGCCTGAGCGACGGCGTTTATCGCCCCTTCGGTGATGATTTTGTCAATTACTGGTCCGCCCCATTTCTGGCGCTTCATGGCCGCGCGCATGAAATCTATGATTTCCACGCCTTCCACGCCTTTCAGCAGTCGGTCACCGGTCCGAACATTGGCTTCTATCACTATTCCTATCCGCCGGTTCTCCTGCTGCTGACCTTGCCGCTGGCGCTAATCCCTTATGTGCCTGCGCTCGGCGTCTGGCTGACCGCGACCTGGTACGGCTTCTACCGGGCGCTGAAGCTCGCGACCGGCGAGGGCGCATTGCTGCTGTCCCTGGCGACGCCGGCGTTGTTCGTCAACGCGGTCGGCGGACAGAACGGGGCGTTGACGGCGGCCTTGCTCTGCGGCGGGTTGCTGCTGCTCGATCGCCGGCCGATCGTCGCAGGCGTGCTGTTCGGCTGTCTCGCCTACAAGCCGCATCTGGCGCTGTTGCTGCCCTTTGCCCTGATCGCGGGCCGGCGTTGGCTGACAGTTGTGGCGACCGGCACAACGGTCGTGCTGCTGGTCGCGGCAAGCGCCGCTCTGTTCGGGCCGCAGCGCTGGCTCGACTATGCCCACAATCTTGCGATTCTACGCGCGGCGATCCTGGAAGACGGCACCGGCGTCTGGCATCGCATGCTGTCGGTATTCGTCTTCGCGCGACGCCTCGGCGCGGATGTCGGCACGGCCTACGTCCTGCAGGGCGCTTTCGCGGCGTTCTCCGCGTTCATCGTCGCGCGGTCCTGGTGGCGCGCCGATCCGGCGCCGATCCGAAATGCGCTGGTGATCGTCGGCACCTGTCTCGCCACGCCCTATCTGCAGGATTACGACCTGGTGATGAGCGCCTTCGTCGTCGTATGGCTGAAGCAGGCCGGGGAGCAGGATGCGCGCGGTCGGCAGACATGGATCGTCGCCGCGATGGCGATCATGCTGGTGCTTCCTCTCATGTCCGCGGAGCTTGCCCAAGTCACCGGGCTCGGCCTCGGGCCGCTGTTTATCATCCCTGTGTTCGCGCTGCTGATCAGCCTGACGACGGCGCCGTCCGAGCGGCGCGCGCCGCTCCAGATGGGGTCTTGACCTGCGGCTTGCGTGCTGCATGCTCGGTTGTGACGATTGTCCGATCCTCCAACCGGCCGGATAATCGGCGCGGAGAGCGCAATGCAAGAACATTTCGACGTGCTGATCGTCGGCGCCGGGTTGTCCGGCATTGCCGCGGGCTATCATCTGCAGCAGAAATGCCCGGGCAAGTCCTACGCCATTCTTGAAGGCCGCGACTGCATCGGGGGCACCTGGGACCTGTTCCGCTATCCCGGCATCCGCTCCGACAGCGACATGTTCACGCTTGGCTATTCGTTCAAGCCTTGGACCGACCCGAATGCGATCGCGGACGGCTCGAAGATTCTCAACTATGTCCGCGAGACTGCGGCTGAGAACCGCATCGACGGTAAGATCCGCTTCGGCCATCGCGTCAAACGCGCCTCGTGGTCGACACCGGACGCATGCTGGACGGTGGAAGCCGAACGCACCGCAGGCGAGGGGACGACCGAGATCGTCAACTTCACCTGCAACTTCCTGTTCATGTGCTCGGGCTACTACCGTTACGAGGCGGGCTACACGCCGGAATTTGCCGGCACCGCCGATTTCGCCGGCCGCATCATTCATCCGCAAAAATGGCCCGATGATCTCGACTATGCGGGCAAGCGCGTGGTCGTGATCGGCTCCGGCGCGACCGCGGTGACGCTGGTGCCGGCGATGGCGAGGAGCGCCAGCCATGTCACGATGTTGCAGCGCTCGCCGACCTATGTGGTGTCACGTCCTGCGCAGGATGCGCTTGCCAACAAGCTCAGGCGCAATCTGCCGGCGAGGCTCGCCTATCACCTGATCCGCTGGCGCAATGTGCTGTTTGGCATGTATTTCTTCCAGCTCAGCCGGCGCAAGCCGATGCAGGTGAAGAACCTGATCCTGCGCGGCGTCCGCGCTGCGCTCGGGCCGGATTACGATGTCGCGACCCATTTCACGCCGCATTATAATCCCTGGGACCAGCGGTTGTGCCTCGTGCCCGACGGCGACCTGTTCGGGGCGATCCGCGGCAAGCGCGCCTCCGTTGTCACGGCCGAGATCGATACATTCACGACAAGCGGCATCCGTCTCAAGGACGGCAGTGAACTTCCGGCAGACATCATCGTCACAGCCACCGGGCTGGTGCTGCAGGTGCTGGGCGGCGCGGAGTTCAGCGTCGACGGGCGCAAGGTCGATTTCGCGAACACGCTGAACTACAAGGGCATGATGTATTCCGACGTGCCCAATCTCGCGGCTGCGCTCGGCTACACCAACGCGTCCTGGACGCTGAAATGCGATCTCACCTGCGAGTATGTCTGCCGGCTGATCAACACCATGGATCGCCATGGCTACCGGCAATGCATGCCGCATAACGACGATCCCGCGATCGATGCCTTGCCGTCGCTGAATTTCACGTCCGGCTATGTCCAGCGCTCGATTGCAAAATTGCCGAAGCAGGGGTCGAAGCGGCCGTGGCGGCTCTATCAGAACTACGCGCTCGACATCGTCTCGCTTCGCTTCGGCAAGGTCGATGACGGCGTGATGCAATATCGATAGTCGCGATCTCATAAGGGCTTTTCCCTTCCCGCGTTTGATGACCGCGCGGAAAGAGACGTTTCAGCATCCGTTGTTTTGCGTATTCGGCATTTCCGGCAAATCGGCGATCGTGCCGGCATGGTTAACGCGAGATTAACCAAAACCGTCCTAGGCTGCGGTCTCCGAGGCTGCTGATCGAGAAAGCCCATGGAAGCGATGAGAATTGCGGTCGACGCCGTGGTCGTATTGACCGATTGCGACCGCGACGCGGTGACGGCCTTCATCCGCAGGCTGTACCTTGCCGGTGTCAGAGACCCCAAGCGCCTGACCTTCAAGGGCCTGCAGGCGCTGGCGCGGAACTGACGCTTGCTCGCTTCGGTGCGGTTCTTGAGAACGGGACCCTGTGCTGACGGAACCGCCGAGGCTAAAAAACGGGCCGCTGCCGCGGCAATGCGCGACTTTCGAGCCCGCTGGCGCCCCGTCTCGGGCGATCTGCTGTTGCCGACTGGCCGCTCATCGGAAAAATCTTGCCCCGAGATCTTCAAATTTTTTCGATCGGGGATGCAGCGATCTTGCCTGCCCATTATGGTAACCGGCTGACGCATCCGGATGCGCCATGCGCGATCTGAGCGCGCAGGGGTGCCGGTGGTGATCGAGGGAAAGGGATATGTTGGGTCAGCTTTTCGCGCCTCAGCTTGTCGGCCTTTATTTGCTGGCCGGGTCGACTTTGTATGTGCATTTCCGGGGCCGCGAGCGGCTGCGGATCGCCCGCCAGCTAGGCGATCATTCGACCTATCTCGCGCCTTACAACGTGCTGATGTATGCGGGGTCGGCGATCCCGAACCAGCCCGTGATCCCGGTCGAGCGCTTTCCCGAACTCGCAAAACTAAGTGAGAATTGGGAGACGATCCGAGACGAAGCCGTGAGACTGTTCGATGAAGGCTTCATCCGCGCGGCCGCGAAGAACAACGACTGGGGTTTCTATTCGTTCTTCAAGAGCGGCTGGAAGCGGTTTTATCTCAAATGGTACGACGACTTTCTTCCGTCTGCGCGCACGCTATGTCCGCAGACGGTCGAGCTGTTGAACTCGATCCCAAGCGTGCATGGCGCCATGTTCGCGATGCTGCCGCCCGGTGGCAAGCTCGGCGCGCATCGCGATCCCTTCGCGGGCTCGCTGCGCTATCACCTCGGCCTCGTGACGCCGAACTCGGACAAGTGCCGCATCCTCGTCGACGGCGTGCCATGCGTCTGGCGCGACGGCGAGGCCTTCATGTTCGACGAGACCTTCATCCACAGCGCGGAGAACGCGACCGACGTCAATCGCATCATCCTGTTCTGCGACGTCGAACGTCCGATGAAATTAGGCTTCATGACCGCCATGAACCGCTGGGTCAGCCACCACATCGTCAAGGCCTCGGCGACCCAGAACGTCGACGGCGAGCATGTCGGTACGCTCAACAAGGTGTTCGGCAAGCTCTACGAGATCCACCTGGCGAGCCGCCGCGTCAAGCAGTGGAACCGCCAGGTCTATTATGCGCTGAAATATTCGCTGACGATTGCCGTCGTTGGCCTGATCGTCGCCTCAGCTTTTAGGTGAGGCCGCAGATATCGGGGCCTCATGGTTCGAGACGGCGCTAACGCGCCTCCTCACCAAGAGGTTTTGAGTTCACGCCGCGTATGACGACCTCATCCTGAGGAGCTCGCCGCAGGCGGGCGTCTCGAAGGATGGGCCGCAGAACACTAGCCCATCCTCAAGCGAAAAGCCTCTGTCAGCCCACCGGCTGACCGATCGACACCTTCAGCGTGCCGATGCCATCGACGCCGCATTCGATTTTGTCGCCGGGTGAGAGCGCGGCGACGCCGGCCGGTGTGCCGGTCAGGATGATGTCGCCGGCGCCGATCTCGACCTGCTGGGAGAGCTGCCAGATGATCTCCGGCACGCTCCAGATCAGCTCGGTGAGGTCGCCGTTCTGACGTTCGGTGCCGTTGACCGACAGCCAGATCTTGCCCTTCGCGGGATGGCCGATCTTGGACGCCGGCTGCAGCGCCGAGCAGGGCGCCGAGTGGTCGAACGACTTGCCGATCTCCCACGGCCGCTCCTTCTTGCGAGCAGCCTGCTGCAGGTCGCGCCGTGTCAGGTCGATGCCGACGGCGTAACCGTAGACATGATCGAGCGCCTTGGCCGCCGGGATGTTCAGTCCGCCGCTCTTCATCGCCACGATCAGTTCGACCTCGTGATGCAGGTCCTTGGTCAGCGGCGGATAGGGGATGGTGGCGCCTTCGCCCTCCAGCATGTCGGCGTGCTTGGCGAAGAAGAACGGCGGCGCGCGCTCGTCATTGCCCATCTCGCGGATGTGCTCGAGATAGTTGCGCCCGACGCACCAGATGCGGCGAACCGGAAACGACTTCTGCTCGCCGGCGACGGGAATCGCGGCTTGCGGCGGGGCGGGGATGACGAAGGAGGCTGCGTTCATGAAGCTCTCAATGGGGTTACGGGAGGAAAAGGCGGTCCCGTATTTACGCGGTTGCGCTTGTCCGGGCTAGTGCCGGCCGGGCTGCAAATGGCTGACTTGCGGTAATGCAGGAGGCGCCGTGGCCGTAGGGGATGGGATCGGTATCGCAGTCGCCTTTGAAAGCGATGAGCGGACGTTGGCCGGCCGGCGGCAAATGTCCGGCCTGGCAACCAGAGCATGATCCGGAAAAGTGTGTAGCGGTTTTCCCTCGCGACAAACGCGGAACGCGTTTGCGCGGAGATCATGCTCAATCAAAGACCTAAAGCGCGATGACGATTCAACCTGATCTCATCGCGCTTTAGGAGGTTGCGATATAGGCGAGCACGGGGCTCGACGTGGTTTCGCCACGGTGCTGCAGCCGGAAGAACGAGGCATAACGGCCGCCGCGGCGCAGCAGATCGTCATGCCGTCCACGCTCGACGACCTCGCCGGCCTCCACCACCAGAATGGCGTCGGCATGCATGATGGTGTGCAGGCGGTGCGCGATCACGATCGTCGTGCGGTTCTGGCAGAGACGCTCGATCGCCTCCTGCACCTGTTTTTCCGACTCCGAATCCAGCGCCGCAGTCGCCTCATCCAGAAGGATGATCGGCGCGTTCTTGATCAGCGCGCGCGCCACCGCGATGCGCTGGCGCTGGCCGCCGGAGAGCTGCGCGCCGTGCTCGCCGACCGGCGTGTCGTAGCCGAGCGGAAAGCCCATGATGAAATCATGCGCGCAGGCAGCCTTCGCGGCATCGATGATCTCGGCCTCGGTCGCCCCGGGCTTGCCGAAGGCGATATTGGCACGGATCGTGTCGCGGAACAGATAGACGTCCTGGCCGACGTAGGCGGTCTGCTGCCGCAGCGAGCGGCGCGAGACGCTGGAAATCGGCTGCCCGTCGATCAGGATCTGGCCTTCGTTGACCTCGTAGAACCGCAACAGCAGCGACAGCACGGTCGACTTGCCGCCGCCGGACGGGCCGACCAGCGCGGTCACCTTGCCCGGCTCTGCGACGAAGCTCATGCGGTTGAGCACCGGCTCGCCGGTGCGATAGGCGAAACTGACGTCGCGCAGCTCGACGCGCGCGTCCGACAGCTTCAAGGCGGGCTTGTCGTCGTCGGACTGCTCGCTTGCAGGACTGTCGATGATTTCGAGCAGCGTGCGCGCGCCGACCAGATTGCTGTTCAGGTCGATGTTGAGCCGCGCCAGCTTCTTGGCGGGCTCGGTCGCCATCAGGAAGGCGGTCAGGAAGGAGAAGAATTCGCCCGGAGACTTGCCGAGCGCCACCACGCTATAGCCGCCATAGAGCAGGCAGCCGGCGACCGCGAAGCCGCCAAGCATCTCCATCAGCGGGCTCGAGCGGTTGGACACGCGCGCCATCTTGTTGGCGTTGCGCTCGACGGCCGAGATATGCTCGTCGATGCGCTCGCGCATCTGCTCTTCCAGCGAGAACGCCTTGACGGTGCGGATGCCCTGCAGCGATTCCTGCATGGTTTCCAGAATATCGGCGGTGCCGAGGAACTGGCTGTAGGCGAGCCCCTTGATCCGCTTCACGAGCTTGCGCAGCACCAGCATCGCCGGCGGCGTCACCACGAGGCCGAGCAGCGACATCAGAGGATCCTGGATCACCATCACCGTGACGAGGCTGATCAGGAGCAGGATGTCGCGGCCGACCGCGTTGATGAGCTGGTTCAGAACGTCGGTGATGGATTTCGCGCCCGCGGTCAGCCGCGCGAGAAATTCCGTCGAATGCCGCTCCGAGAAGAAGCCGATGCTTTCGCTCATCAGCTTGGCGAACAGCCGGCGCTGATTGTTGGCGAGGATCGCGTTACTGATCTTCGACAGGATCACCGTATGACCGTAGGTCGCGATACCCTTGACGATGAACAGGATGATCGTCACGCCGGACAGAGCCGCGATGCCGGGAATGTTCCTGTCGACATAGGCCTGGTTGATGACCTGGCCCAGGACGTAGGTCGCCGCTGCGGTCGCGCCGGCCGAGATCCCCATCAGAACGAAGGCCGTCAGGTAGCGCCGCCAAAAGGCTGCACCCTGTTCCATCACCAGGCGACGAATCAGGACCGCCGCGCCATACGGATCGTCGCTGATTTTCCTCGGAAATCCGGCCATTCACGCTCCCTGACGGCGGCTCGCAAGGCGGCCGGCCCGTCCAGCGCTCCTTGCCCGCTGTGTCAGGGTTTTTCAAGTCTATTTAAAGGCTTGCAGCGCAAGTGATGTTGGGCAGGCGATTTCAGGCCGGGACCGCCTGCTTCATCTCGCCATGGCGCTCGCGGAACAGTTTCCATTCCCAGGCCAGCGCATGGGTCGCGATGGTTTCGAGATCGTCGTAGCGCGGCGTCCAGTCGAGCGTCGCGCGGATGCGGCTTGTATCGGCAACCATGGACATGATGTCGCCGGGCCGGCGCGGCGCATAGGAAACCGCGAAATTACGGCCCGATACCCGCCGCACGGCCTCGATGGTTTCGAGCACCGAATAACCCCGGCCATAGCCGCAATTCAGCGTCACCGAGGGGCCGCCGTCGCGCAGGTAGGACAGTGCCGCCCGATGCGCCTGGGCGAGATCGCTGACATGGATGAAATCGCGGATGCAGCTTCCGTCCGGCGTCGGATAATCGGTGCCGAACACGTCGATCTTGGCACGCTGGCCGGTCGCGGCCTCGACCGCGATCTTCAGAAGATGCGTCGCGCCGACGGTGGCAAGGCCCATGCGCGCCAGGGGGTCGGCGCCGGCGACGTTGAAATAGCGCAGCGCCACATAGCTCATGCCGTGCGCGGAGGCGACGTCATGCAGCATGATCTCGGTCATCAGCTTCGAGGAGCCGTAAGGCGACATCGGCCGCGTCGGCGCGTTCTCCGGCACGGGCGTCTGGTCCGGATTGCCGTACACGGCAGCCGTCGAGGAAAAGATGAAGCGGTCGACGCGGCCCTTGATCGCCGCATTCAGGAGATTGCGCGTCGTCATGGTGTTGTTGCGATAATAGCCGAGCGGATCGCGCATCGACTCCGGCACCACGATGGAGCCTGCGAAATGAATGATGCTTTCGACCTTGTGCTGGGCGATGATGTTGCCGACCAGCCTCTCGTCGCCGGCATCGCCGACCAGAAGCGGAACGCCGTCGGGCAGAAAATCGGAAAAGCCGGTCGAGAGGTTATCGATCACGACGACGCTTTCGCCGGCTTCCACCAGCGCCTGAACCATGTGACTTCCGATGTAGCCGGCGCCGCCGGTAACGAGCACGGTCATGATCGCGTCCGTCTCTCCGTTTTCGACGCTCATGCTAGCGGCTTTGCGGTGAAGAGTGGGTTTTCCGCGGTGGTGAACTGGCGGCTATGATTAATGTTGCGTATAGGGAATGCGCGAAACGGAGCCCTCAGTGCCGATCGAGACCAGTCCCGCCGGCGATCTGCAATTGATCGTGCCCAATCTGCACCGCCGCTATTCCGGTGTCACCGCGACCAACCGCATGGTCGCGCCGAAACTCGCGAAACTGTTTCGCGCGGCGTGGCTCGGTTCGAATGCGCCTGACGGCATTGCGCGGATGGGCGTGGCTGATCTCCTGGGCTTGTGGCGGCGCCGCGCCCCGCTGATCTGGCACGCGCGCCGCAACAATGAGATGATCGCAGGCGTCTTGCTGCGTTCGCTTGGCTGGCCGCTGAAGCTCGTGTTCACGTCAGCCGCGCAGCGCCACCACAAATGGCTCACGCGCTGGCTGATCGCTCGGATGGACGCGGTCATCGCGACCAGCGACATCTCGGCGTCCTATCTGAAACGCGAAGCCACCGTGATCACGCATGGCGTCGATACCGAGATTTACGCGCCGCCGGCCGATCGCGCGGAGGCCTTCGCCGAAAGCGGCCTGCCGGGTCGTTATGCGATCGGCTGCTTCGGCCGGGTGCGGGCGCAGAAGGGCAGCGACGTCTTTGTCGATGCGATGGTGAAGCTGTTGCCGCGCTATCCCGATTTCACCGCGGTCATGGTCGGCGCGATCACGCCGGAGCAGGCGGCGTTCGCCAATGATCTGACAAAGCGCATCGCGGATGCGGGGCTCACGTCCCGCATCATCATCACCGGCGAGCTTTCGATCGAGGAGGTGCAGCGCTGGTATCGGCGCCTGACGATCTACGCCTTCACCTCGCGCAATGAGGGTTTTGGGCTGACGCTGATCGAGGCGATGGCGGCGGGCGCTGCGCTGGTCGCATCGCGTGCCGGCGCGGCCGAATTGGTCGTCGAGGAGGGCGTCACCGGCGCGCTGACGCCGCCGGGTGATGCGGACGCACTTGCGGCTGCGATCGAGCCCTTGATGCGCGCGCCTGCGGCTGCGGCTGCGATGGGCGCGCGGGCGCGGCAGCGCGTGCTGGAAAAATTCAGTCTGGACGTCGAGGCGAACCGGATCGCCGAGGTCTATCGCGCGCTGGTCTGAGCCATCACGTCGGCGACGAAGGCGTCGAGATCGCCGCCGGCAAACAGGAAGCCGGGCAGGCCGGCGGCCTTTGCGGCCTCGATGTCACTCGTGCGATCGCCGATCACGAAGCTGCCTTCCTGCCGTACCGGCCAATGTTGCATCAAGTCATGGATCATGCCGGGCGCGGGCTTGCGCCAGTGATGGTCTTCGAGATAGCCCGCGACCGTTCCTTCCGGGTGATGCGGGCAATAGCGGACGTCGTCGATCCGCGCGCCTTGCGCCAGCAGCTCGGCACGCATCCAGTCGTGCAAGGTGTTGAGCTCGTCCTCGGTGAAGAAGCCGCGCGCGACGCCCGACTGGTTGGTGAAGAAGAACACGAAATAGCCGGCCTCGTTGAGCCGGCGTACCGCCTTGGCGGCATTCGGCATCCAGCGAATGCGGTCGTGCGAGCCGACATAGCCGTCGTCGTGATTGACGACGCCATCGCGGTCGAGGAAGGCGGCGGGGCGGAGCGTGGAGGAAGTCATGATGCGGCTCACTGTTCTCGCATCTCAGATACCGGGATGCGAAACCGCTGCAAGCAGCAAATTCTTTTCATGATGATGAGCATCCGCAATTCCGCCTGGGGAATCTAATGCGCCGCGGGGGCGCCGGCTCCAGCGAGCAGCCGCGCGGCGATGCCGGCGATGTCTTCCGCCGGGATATCGCGCATGCAGCGATGGTTGTTCATGCGGCAGACGGGGCGGTGGCAAGGTTGGCACGGCACGTGGGTCCTGGTCTGCACGGTGGCTGCCAGCCCATTCAGCGGCGCCCAGTGATAGGGGCTGGTGGGACCGAAAACGCCCATCGTTGGCGTGCCCAGCGCGGCGGCGATATGCATCAGGCCGGAATCGTTTGAGATCGCAAGGCGAGCCGCTGCCATCGCCAGGATGCCGTTGCGCAGGTCGTTGCCGGTCAGGTCGCGGACGCGGTTTCCGCCCGCGGCGACGATCTCTGTGGCCAGTGCCTTCTCGCCGGGGCCGCCGACCACCCAGACGTCGAGGCCCTGGTCGGCGAGCAGCCGCGCCGCCTCGGGATAATAGGTCCAGCGCTTCGCGGCGCCGACCGAGCCGGGGGCCAGCGCCACCGCCGGTCCGTCGCCGAGCCCGTTGGCCTGCCGCCACCGGGCCGCATCGGCCGCGGGAACCCTGAGCTCCGGCACGGGCCATTCCGGCGGCAACGGGCTCCCGTCCGGCAGGGCGAGCGCAGCGTTCTTGTCGATGAAGCGGGGCAGGGCCTTCTCGCCCCAGCGCCAACGGTTGAGCAGGCCAAACCGTACCTCCCCGACAAAGCCGATCCGCTCCGGGATGCCTGCCAGCGCCGGTGCCAGCGCCGCCTTCCAGGTTCGGGGCAGGATCAGGGCCGTCCGGTACCCCCGCTCGCGGAGCTGCGCCGCCAACGCCCATTGCCGGGTGAGCGCGAGCCGGCTGCGCGGCAGTTCGCAGACGAGGCCCGCACGCACGCCGGGCATGTAGTCGATCAGCGGGGCACAGAGCGAGGTGGTCAGCAGATCGACCGGGCGGTTTGGCCAGCGCTGCTTCAGCACACGCACAACCGTGTGGCCGCGCACGAAATCGCCGATCCACATATAGGGCACGATCAGGATCGGACTGGTGTCGTCCGCATCCTCTGTCCGTGCCGAATTTGTTGAATTATAATTCACTCTTTGATTGCCCAGCGGCCGATTATGGCCTCGGTAGCTGCTCGCAACTCGCAGGTAAAGCCGCCCGCCGAACCCTCACCCAAAGTCCGAGCAACCGGATCTTTCGCATCGTCAGGCCGGCGAATCAGCAAGAATTGATGTGTGATCTAGCGGCTAACCGCTTGAGAGAAAATGACCTTCGCCAAGCCGCTTACACTTTGCGCCTTCATGCGCTAGGCAAGGCGAGCCTCGCAGGATGGAGCAGGGGGTGGGATGCTACTGGTGACCGGTGGAGCCGGTTTTATCGGGTCCAATGTTGTCGCGGCGTTGAACGATGCCGGGCGCCTCGACGTCGTGGTCTGCGATGTGCTGGGCACCGAGGGCAAATGGCATAACCTCGCCAAGCGCCAGCTCGCCGATATCGTTCCTCCTGCCGAGTTGCTCTCTTGGCTGCAAGGCCGGAAGCTCGAGGCCGTGATCCATCTGGGCGCAATCTCGGAGACGACCGCGACCGACGGCGATCGCGTGATCGAGACCAATTTCCGCCTGTCGCTGCGGCTGCTCGACTGGTGCACGGCGCATGCGACGCCGTTCATCTACGCGTCGTCGGCGGCGACCTATGGCGACGGCGTGGAAGGGTTTGCCGACGATCCGTCGCTTGCCGCGCTGAAGACGCTGCGGCCGATGAACCTCTATGGCTGGAGCAAGCATCTGTTCGACATGGCGGTCGCCGCACGCGCCGGCGCGGCCTGCCGCCGCAATGCGCCGGCCTCAAATTCTTCAACGTGTTCGGCCCCAACGAGTATCACAAGGGTACGATGGCGAGCGTGCTGGCGCGGCGCTTCGACGACGTCAAGGCCGGCCGCCCCGTGCAATTGTTCAAGTCTCATCGCGACGGCATCGCGGACGGCGACCAGCGACGCGATTTCATCTATGTCGACGATGTCGTGCGCGTGATGATGTGGCTGCTCGCGACGCCATCCGTCAGCGGGCTGTTCAATGTCGGCACCGGCAAGGCGCGCAGCTTCAAGGATCTGATGCTCGCAGCCTATGCCGCGCTCGGCACCAGCCCGAACATCCAATATATCGACATGCCGGAGGCGATTCGCGGCAGCTATCAGTACTTCACCCAGGGCGAGGTCGATCGGCTGCGCAGCGCCGGCTACAATGGCGGCTTTACGGCGCTGGAAGATTCGGTCGCGCTGTATGTGAAGGGCTATCTCGATCGCGCCGATCGCTATCGCTGACATCGCGGTGTGACGAGGCAGGCAGCCGATGCATGGAGGCAAGCGGTGACGGCAATTGCCGGAAGTTCGACGGTGACGCCGCGCGCCAAGCTATGGCGCTCTCCGGCAGCATGGACCACGACCGTCGACATCTTCGCGATCCTGGTCGCGCTCACGCTGCCATGGTCGACATCGCTGACCGGGATATTCTCTTTCGCGATGTTGCTGGCGATGCTGCCGTTCCTCGATCGCGACGCGCTCGTCCGGTCGATCAAGCGTCCGATCTCGATGGTGCCGATCGCATTCTTTCTGTTGGCGCTGGTCGGGACGCTCTGGTCTGACGCGGCGTGGGGCGCGCGGGTCTATGCCGTCTTCCCGACGGCAAAACTGCTGGCGTTGCCGCTATTGTTCTATCATTTCGAGCGGTCCGAGCGCGGCGTTGCGGTATTCGCAGCGTTCCTCGTGTCCTGCGCGTTGATGATGCCGATGTCCTGGGTCGTCGCATTCCATCCGAGCCTGTCGCTCAAGCCCGCCGCGGAAGCCTCGCGCGGCATCTTCGTCAAGAACTACATCGATCAAAGCCAGGAGTTCACGCTGTGCGCCGTGGCGCTGGCCTATCCGATCATCACGCTGCTGCGTGAGAAGAAGATGTGGCTGGCGCTTCTGCTCGGTGCGGTCTCGTTGAGTTTCGTCGCTACCATGGCGTTCATCATCACCTCGCGAACGGCGCTGGTCACCATGCCGGTCATGCTCGGCGTGTTCGGCCTTGTGCATCTGAGCTGGCGGACGAACCTGATCATCCTCGTTTCCGCCGCCGTGCTCGCGACGGTCGCCTGGGCTTCATCGGCGCAGTTGCAACGGACCGTCGAAACGTTCACGCACGAGTATCAGGCTTACCGGGAGCAGGGGGCGGCGACCTCGATCGGCGAGCGATTGGAGTTCTGGCGAAAGTCGCTGCAATTCTTTGCTGACGCGCCCGTGATCGGCCATGGAACGGGATCGACCCGGGGCCTTTTCATTCAGGCCGCGACCGGTCCGGCCGGCTCTGCCACGGCCGAGGTGATCGGCAATCCGCACAATCAGACGCTCAACGTCGCGGTGCAATGGGGGATCGTCGGCGTCATCATTCTCTATGCGATGTGGCTCACGCACCTGCTTTGGTTTCGTGGTGACGGGCCTGCCAACTGGATCGGACTTCTGGTGGTCGTGCAGAATATCTTTACCTCGCTATTCAATTCCCACATCTTCGACTTTCATGAGGGGTGGATGTATGTGCTTGGCGTCGGCGTGGCCGGGGGAATGGTGTTGAAAGCGCGCGCGACCGAATCAATGGCAGGTGACAGATGAGTTCCTGCAGGACCCCGGGTGCTGGCGAGGTTGCGCGAGATCGGCTATCAGAGGCCCGGGAACGTCGTCCGGCCCGGACTCCCCACTTCTCGGTCATTTGAATGACGCGTTTCTCACATCTCACCTATCGCAACGTGCTGATTGCCGCCCACGACGTCATTGCGACGGCGTCGGCGCTGCTCGTCGCGTCCTATATTCGTTTCGACGGCGGCATGAGTTTCTACGAGCGTCTGCCGCTCCTGCTGCGCATCCTGCCGTACTTTCTCGCGTTCAGCGTGGTCGTCTGTTATTTCTGCAATCTGACCACGACGAAATGGCGCTTCATATCGCTGCCGGATGCGCTGAACATCCTGCGTGTCGCGACGATACTGACACTCGCGCTAGTGGTGCTCGATTACATCATCGTCGCGCCCGCCGTTCGCAGCGGCTTTTTCCTCGGCAGGGTCACCATCGTCCTCTACTGGTTCCTCGAGGTCTCTTTCCTGAGCGCGTTGCGGTTCACCTACCGCTATTTCCGCTATACGCGTGTGCGCCATCACGCGCGAACCGGAGATTCCGCGCCGGCCTTGCTGATCGGGCGGACGGCCGACGCCGAGATCCTGCTGCGCGGTATCGAGAGCGGCGCGGTGAAACGGATCTGGCCGATCGGCGTGCTGTCGCCGTCCGTCTCCGACCGCGGCCAGCTCATCCGCAACATTCCGGTGCTCGGCAGCGTCGATGACATCGACGATGTGATCGGCGATTTCTCCCGACGCAACAAGCCGATCGCGCGCGTGGTGATGATGCCGTCGGCCTTCGCCCCCGAGGCGCATCCCGAATCCCTGCTGATGCGGGCAAGACGACTCGGGCTGATGGTCAGCCGGCTGCCATCGCTGGAGGGCGGGGAGGCGCCGCGGCTGACCGCCGTGGCGGTCGAGGACCTGCTGCTGCGCCCGAGTGAAAAGATCGACCATGCGCGGCTCGAAGCGCTGGTGAAGGGCAAGGCGGTGATCGTCACCGGCGGCGGCGGTTCGATCGGCTCGGAGATCTGTCACCGCGTCGTGACATTCGGCGCGTCGCGGCTGCTCGTGATCGAGAATTCGGAGCCGGCGCTCTATGCGATCACCGAAGCGCTCGGCGCGCATCAGAGCAGGGCCGAGATCGACGGACGGATTGCCGATATCCGCGATCGCGAGCGCATCCACCAGGTGATGAAGGAGTTCAAGCCCGATCTCGTCTTTCATGCGGCCGCGCTGAAGCATGTGCCGATTCTCGAACGCGACTGGAGCGAGGGGGTCAAGACCAATATCTTCGGCTCGATCAATGTTGCCGACGCTGCGCTCGCGACCGGCGCGGAAGCGATGGTGATGATCTCGACCGACAAGGCGATTGAACCGGTCTCCATGCTCGGCCTGACCAAGCGATTTGCCGAGATGTATTGCCAGGCGCTGGATCAGGACCTTGCCGCGCAGGGCGACGGCAAGCGGCGGATGCGGCTGATCTCGGTGCGGTTCGGCAACGTGCTGGCCTCGAACGGTTCGGTGGTGCCGAAATTCAAGGCGCAGATCGAGGCCGGCGGGCCGGTGACGGTCACCGATCCCGAGATGGTCCGGTATTTCATGACCATTCGCGAGGCCTGCGATCTCGTGATCACGGCGGCGAGCCACGCGCTCGGCACGGAAAAGTCGAGCGTTTCCGTCTATGTGCTCAATATGGGTCAGCCCGTGAAGATCGTTGAACTCGCCGAACGCATGATCCGGCTTTCCGGACTGCAGCCGGGCTATGACATCGACATCGTGTTCACGGGCATGCGGCCCGGCGAGCGGCTGAACGAGATCCTGTTCGCCAACGAGGAGCCGGCCGCCGAGATCGGTCTTGCCGGCATCATGGCGGCCAAGCCCAATCAACCGCCGATGCAGACGCTGCGCAAATGGATTTCCGCACTCCAGCAGGCAATCGAGAAGGACGATCCTGCGATCAAGGCCATCCTGAAGGACGCCGTGCCGGAGTTCGGGGCGACGGCTGCTTGATTGAACGGCTCATGCAATGAAGAGCTGTGCTGACCTGCTCGACGAAACGCCGCAGAATCGAAAAGGCGAGGGTACCTTGCCATGAAGGATGGCCGGCCCATCGTCCTCGTCACGGGGGGCAGCGGTTTCGTAGGCCGTCATCTCGCGCCGGTTCTGGCTCGCGATGGTTGGATCGTCCGCTGTGTCGTCCGGCATCAGTCATCTGACGGCAACGATGTCGTGATCGGATCGATCGGGCCGGATACGGACTGGTCCGCCGCGCTGGAGGGCGTTGATGCGGTCGTGCATCTCGCCGCGCACGTGCACCGGCCGCGCAGCGAACGCGACACGGGGCTCTACGGCGCCGTCAACACCGAAGGCACATTGAACCTCGCCCGATGCGCCGACAGGGTCGGCGTCAGTCAATTCGTTTTTGTCAGCACCGTTCTGGTGCATGGCAGGAGCAGCGACGGGCGTGCGCGCTTCGGCGAGAGGGACGTTCCGACGCCGGAGGGACCGTACGGCCTGTCAAAGGCTGCGGCGGAGGCCGGCCTCAAGGATCTCGCTCAAGCGAGTGACATGCGGGTCACGGTGATCAGGCCGCCGCTTGTTTATGGCTCCGGCGCGAAGGGTAACTTTTCCTTGCTGCTGCGCGCCGTACGGCGCGGCATTCCGCTGCCTTTCGCGTCGATCGACAATCGCCGGGCCTTTCTGTCGGTCGACAATCTGGCGTCGTTCATCTCGATGAGGCTCTCGACACAGGGCGAAAAATTCGACGTGTTTCTCCTGGCGGACGCCGAACAGGTGTCGACACCGGATTTCGTCCGCAAACTTGCGAAGGCGGCGGGAGCGAAACCGCGGCTTTTCCCGATGCCGATATTTTTGCTGAGAGGCTTGTTGACGATCAGCGGCCGCGAGCAGGCGCGCGACGGACTGATTGGTTCGCTCGAACTGGACCTTTCCAAGGCGGCTTCAACCGGTTGGCGGCCGAGCGTGACGATGGACGAGGCGCTGCAGCGCGCGGTCATCGACTCCTGATTCCGGATAAGGTCGCGGTCCGAGTCAGGGCAATCGACGGCGGCTAAATCTGAAGAGCAGCAGCGTCACGGCCGCGGCTCCCGCGATTGCTGTCAATGCATCGATCGTGACCGAGCCCGCCAGCGCCGACGCGATGGCCAGTCCGGCAAGCACGAGGTTGAGCACAAAGACTTCGCCGACCACGCGCGGCACGCTGAAGCCGTTGTCGGTTGCCTGTTGATAGAAATGCGTGCGATGCGCCGCCCAGAATGGTTCGCCCTTCGCGATCCGGCGCGCCAGCGTGAGCGTGGCGTCCGTCAGATAATAGAGCGGCAACAGCAGTGCCGCGATCACATGCTGATGGCCGGCCAATTGCATGAGGCACCAGCCGGCGAGCAGCCCGATCGGCAGGCTGCCGACATCGCCGAGGAATATTGTCGCGACCGGCCGGTTGAAGGGAGCAAATCCGAGCATCGCGCCGCAGAGCGCGGCAGCGACGAGAGCGGTCGGCGATGTCAGCCCGCCAAGCAGTCCCAGCAGGACCATCGCGGCCGTGACCGGCACGATCTCGGCGACGGTCATCAGATCCAACCCGTCCATGAAATTGACCAGGTTCACGAACCAGAGGCCCGCGAGGACAAGCAGTCCGCGTTCGACCGTGAACGGCCATGCCGGAAATAGCCTGACATCGGAGGGCAGGGTGTAGACGACAGCGCAGACCGCTGCGGCCTGCAGCAGCAGCCGCGGCAACACGGGTACCGATTTGATGTCGTCGGCCGCGCCCACCAGCGCCATGAAGATGACGGCGACAAACAACAGCGCGGGAACGGCAATCTGCATCGCGACGGCGCATGTCGCGGCGACAACCAACGTTGCCGCAATCACCGCGATGCCGCCGCCCTGCGGCGTCGGAATGCGATGCGACGAGCGGGCATTGGGCTTGGCCATTGCGACTTGTCGCAGCAGAGGACGGATGGCCCAGGTGAGGCAGGCCGACAAGGCTCCGGCAAAACCGGCGGTGAGCAGAAACGGAAAGGGATCGGAGCTAGCCATCGCGCCGGTTCAAGGGTTGGTCGAGACTGTCGGTCGGTTATCGCGGCGGGTCACTCAGATCCTCATAGAGCTCGACGATCGCGTTTCCGATGATTCTCTGCTGAAAGCCTGTCGACGACCAGCTGTCTTGCCGCCGCACCATAGCGCGCGCGCAACGACGGCGATTCCGCCAGCCGCAAGATCGCCTGCGCCAGCGCTGGAGGGTCTTCGACCGGCACCAGGAGGCCCGTCTGCTCGTTCAGCACGACTTCCCGGCAGCCTGGCGCGTCGGTTGCGATCAATGGTCTGCCGCATGCGGCGGCTTCCATCAAGCTGCCCGGCAGGCCTTCCCGGTGCGACGGCAGCGCGGCGATGTGACAGCGCTGCCAGAGCGACCTGATATCCTTGACGTGGCCGAGCCATGCGATCCCGGGCAGTCGACCCCATTGCTCGATCTCCTCAGGCGTAATCGTCGCCGGGTTGGCGGGATCGGGATTGCCCGCGATGAGGAGATCGAACGCGTGACCCTGGCTGCGCAGAATGGCATGAGCCGCCACCAGCGCGCGGATGCCCTTGTCGGCCAGCAGGCGTCCGGCGAACCCGATGGTGACCGGTCCGTCAGGTTCGGGCAGGGGCGTCAGCGCATCGGTATCGACGCCGGATCCCGGGATCAGCGTCAGCCGGCCCGGCTCGACCCCGAGCTTCAGCAGGGCATCGCGATCGTCCGGGTTTTGCACGAGGACGCGGCTCTTGCTCCGGTTCAGGAGCCAGGGCAGCAGCCGGATGATGCCCTGCTTCAATAGCCGCGTGCGCTGGCCGTTCGAGGTGAAGATGTAGCCCAATCCCGTAATCGCGTTGACCGTCGGGATGTCGTTGCCGAGTGCTGCGGCCGATCCAAGCACGCTACACTGCAAACCCGAGTGATGAATGACGCTCGGCTGGATTTTCGCTTCGATCCGCCGGATTGCCCGCAGCGTCGGGATTGCGCCCAGCGGTGACAGTCCTCCGCGGCGAAACGGGATCGGATGCAAGATGAAACCCTCGGCCTCGATCGCCGCCGCCCCGCCGTTCACATTGGTCGCAACATGAACCTCAAAACCCGCATCGCGCGCCGCGCGCGCCATCGGCAGCCGATTGAGCAGGAATGCCCAATCCTCATTCACGACATAGAGCACGCATCGAGGCCGGGCGGGAGGCGGGGTCATCCGGGTCTTCGGGTTGGTACAGGCGCACAGAGGTAGCGGATCGCTAATGGGCGCTACAGCAAGGCCAGTCAATACCCGGCTGGCCTTCTTCGACACGATCCGCCAGTGATGTAGACTCGTTGAACGGATAGTTCGGCCTTGCACGCCGCTGTTGAGGAAGTCGCCCGAATCCGACGACTGGCCACAATCGGCAAGCTTGCTGTTGCGGCCGTCGAGCGCGAGAAGCATGCCGGCGACGGCGTTGCACCGCCTGTCAACTGCCGCGCGCCTGGACCGTTGAAGCGATAAACGGCCACGCAGCTGCCTGCTGAATGTCGTTCCGGAAACTTACGGGGCCGGCCATGGCGGCCGCGTCGAATATCAGGTTGATGGTCAGTCCGCCCGACGTCTCGGCGATAACGGACCCGGGACCGCCGGGGCCGCTGTCCGAGTTGGCGGTCTGGGCCTCGACTACTTCTTCGGGAGGTGGAGCGGGGGTGTACCGGACGAGATTCACCGAGGCCAGAGTGCAACGCCGGCGAGATGCGGGTCACTATGAAACCGTCCCAAGGATTGTCGGAAGGATCTGCCAGCCGTGCGCCGAATTTCTTGGTCATGGCGTAGTGTCTGATCCCTCGGATGAATTTGGCCGATACGCCTGCACTGCTTCGCTCAAATCAATTAACGAATCCGGGCACTGCGTTATCGCGCCTTCGTCCAACGGGCCAGATTGCGGCTCAGACGTTGGCGACGGGGCGGCCCAAGTCGCCTTTGGGCAACATGTCGAGGCGTTGTTTCGAGGGCAAGGGGTCCGCGGGCCGGAGATCGGGTTCCGTCAGGCCTGCCCGGCTGCAGTTGTTTATCGCAAGCCGTCCAGGTAGAAGCTCCGGTAGACAGGGGTAGATCATTGATTAGCAGAATTGGACGACGGCTCTTCAGAAGAGCCAAACATATCGACGCAACGCTTGTGAACGTACGAAGGTCTGACTTGGGATCTGAGCCCGACGATCGCGCGCAGCTACCGCCTCCATCGTTCTATGCGATGGATGACAGCCTCTCGGCGGAGCATTTCTATGAGCGGGGAATGGTGGCCCGGCGGCGGGGTAACGACGATGAAGCATTTGCCTGTTTCGCGCGCGCCAATTCTCTGATCGTGCGCTTCGGCCCGGTCCAGAGCGAATTGCGTCTCATGGCAGAGCAATGCCGCAAGAAAGCCGAGAGCGCGTCCGGGGAAGAACGGCTCCGGCTCATGGTTCGGGCGCTCGAGATGAATCCGCTCAACGCCGAGGTGCGCGACACTGTCAGGACGATGGCGTCGCAGCTGCCGGGCGACGATCTGACGAAAAAGTGCTTCATTTTCTACGATGGCGACCGCGCGAGGGTGATCCACGAGGAGGCGTACAAGAGAGCGCTCGAATTCGTGACCATTGGCGGGGTGGTCGGTGATGTCATGGAATTTGGCGTGCTCGGCGGGTGGTCATCCCGCGTCATCTGCGAGGTAATGCGGGACATCTTTAATCTCAGCAACATCCATTTGTTCGATTCCTTCGAGGGCCTGCCGGAATATGAATTGCAGGTCGACCAGCACAGCTACGAAATCGCCGGTCGCAATGTCTGGTCGGACAAGATGAAGTTTCCCGACGAGTTTCTGCGCAGTTTCGGACAGCCGCACCATCTGCATATCCGGGAGAAGCTGTCGGAGGTCATCCGGCCCGAAAGGATCTTCGTCCATAAGGGCTTCTATTCGGAGACGTTGAAGAATCCCCCGAAGGTCAAGGCCTCACTGGTGCATTTCGATTGCGATCTCTACCAATCGACCATGGAGGTTTTCGATGGCCTGCTGGCCGGCGGTTGCTTCCAGGACGGGACCGCGCTGCTGTTCGATGATTGGAATTGCAACAAGGCCAATCCGAATTTCGGCCAACGGCGAGCCTTGCGCGAATTTCTCGAAAAGCAGGACAAGTTCACTGCCTCGTCGTGGTACACGTATGGATACAATGGCGCGGCATATATTCTGCATTCGACCGACCGCTAGCCTTCGCGATCGAGGATCGAGTTCCGTGTCATCGGCCTGTGCTCATTCCTGCGGGTCATCGCGTCACCTTGGCGTATTTGCTATAGGCGGGAGTTCGAACCGACTGCCGGAGTTTCGCGCATGAATTGTCCCTATCATTCGCTTCCCGAAACCAGTTGGTGGAACAGGGCTGTCGCACAGCTTCACGCCGAACAGATCGATCCCCACCTTCCGAGCGAGTTGCTGATCACGAGGCAGACCAAAATAGGATCGGCCGGAAGTTGCTTCGCCCAGCACATATCGAAGGCCTTGCGGGCAAAGGGCTACAATTTCCTCGTGACGGAGGACGCTCCGACCGGAATGTCTCCCGAGCAGGCGGAGCGTTTCGGGTACGGAGTGTTCTCGGCGCGGTATGGCAACATCTATACGACGCTGCAGCTCAGGCAGCTGTTGGAGCGCGCCGCAGCGGCCCGGCAGGTGGCTGATCAGTTCTGGACCAGTCCAGAGGGACGCGTGTACGATCTGCTGCGTCCCCGCATCATGCCGAACGGTTTTTCGTCGATGGCGGAGGCGCGTGCGGACAATCAACGGCATCTGGCGGCCGTGCGCCGCATGGTCGAGACCGCCGATGTCTTCATATTCACGCTTGGCCTGACTGAGAGTTGGATAGCGAGGGTCGACGGAACAGTCTATCCGACCTGTCCGGGCTGCGGCAGTGCCGGGGAATATGACCCCTCGCGTTATGAGTTTCGCAATCTCTCGGTCACGGAAACCCTGGAGCATCTGGTCCGTTCGATTGAACTGATGACCGAGGCCAATCCTTCGATCCAGATCATTCTGACGGTGTCGCCCGTGCCTCTGATGGCCACCATGGAGGCGCGGCACGTGATGCAGGCGACGGTCTATTCGAAGAGTGTTCTGCGCGTCGCGGTGGAGGAGGCAATCCGTAACCATAAGAATGCGCACTATTTCGCATCGTATGAGGTGGTGACTGGCGCCAGCGGCAAGGAGAAATTCATGGCTGCTGACGGTCGCACCGTCACGCTGGAGGGTGTGGCCCGGGCCATGCAGTTGTTTTTCCGGCATTTCGCGGAAGAAAAAGATGCGGCGGCTGCAACCAGTGAGCCTTCGCCGCATCCGCCGGTCGACGATGGGGCCGACCGTCGTCAGAATGCCTCTGGAGTTGTCTGCGACGAGGAGGAGTTCTTCAACCTTTTGGCGCGGCAGCAGAAAACATGATCGGATTAGACTGTAAAAGGCGGATCGGCGCCCGAAAATTTCTGCGCTCTTTTTCCGACGCGCCATTGTTGCGACAGGCCGTGCCAATGGAGGCGTTGTGATGCAGGGTAACGGGGCGACCGAAAGAGTTTTGAACGTCTATGTCGTGGGCGACAGTCACGCGCTGCCGTATCGCAATCAGCTCTTTCGCGAGCAATGGACCGGTCAGTGGGTTCTTGCGCGGTCACGGTACGTGTCAGGCTTCAGCGCTCACGATTTCTTCGACCCCGCGCGAGGGAGCTTTCAACCGGAGTTCATTCAATTCCTGGAGTACGAAGGATTGGTCCGCAATAATCGGGCCGCCCATCTTTCGCGAGACGATGTCGATTTTGCAATTGCAAAAGCGTCTGGCCAGCCCGTGGTTCCTCCACTCCTGCTCATCACGGCCGGCGACATCGATATTCGCGGAGCGATCATGCCGCTGCTCAAGGACACCCATGATTTTGTCCCGCCGTTCGACGTCGAGATGCCATTGCTGGAAAAGCCATTGGTTCCCTGGGATGTCATTGACGAAGCGATCACGACGCGCATCCAGCCGTTCATCGCCGGCTTGCGTCGGTTGCAGGAAAGCGGCTTCAACCGGCTTTATGTGCAGGCCGTGGTTCCTCCGACGCGGGACGAAGCGCGCGTGGTGGAATTGCATGGATTCGCTTGTCCAGTCTCCGTTCGTACCAAGCTGGTGATTGCCTTCAATACCAGGCTGAGACGCGAATGTGAGCAGACCGGCGTGAAGGTGGTCGGCGATTGGGCGGCGCTGACGATGGACGGGTTGCGGCGCCCTGAGCTTGAGTTCGACGGCGTTCATGTTCCCCCGTCCGCGGCTCGCGGATTTATCGAGGAATTGTTGGAAGATGCAATCAACTGCCAATGGTTCGCGGTCAACCACGTCCGCTATGAACTGTTCTACCGGATGGCGTGCGGACTCGACGTGTTCGATCGGCGTGTGGACGTCGCGCGGGCTGAGTGAGGCTAAGAGATGACGACGAAAGAGGCGATAGCAAAAGTACTTGCAAGGTTGGGCTACAGGGTGGTGCGCGTCACGGCGGAGCTCCCCGTGACGCTCCAGGCGATCGAGGTTGGGCCGGCCGAATTTGGAGCGAGATCCGCGAGCATATTGAAGCGCGCCGAGAATGCCCCGCCGCGTCGATGCACGACGCTCGCCCGGGCGCCCGACAAGGGATCGGATCTGGGGCGGTTCACTGATCGGGTGAAGGAGTTTCACGAAAAGGGCATCACGGTCGTTCCGACGAATCCCGAGTTTGCGCAAAACTGGAGAGAAACCGAAAAATTCGAGAAAGACGTCGGAAACAGGCATTCGGCTTGGGACTGGGCTGGAAACTCCGTGAAGCCGTACTCACAGCAGTTGCGGAGCGGACTGCCATCGCAAAAGCTGCGGGACGATTTGCGGCAGCTTTTCTCCTCGCCGGATTTCGACAATTTCTTCCGCGGCGTTCTGGGATGTCCGATAACTGTCGCCAACTGTCGTCTGGTGCAGTCCATCCCGCACTCCGAGAGCGGAATTGGCCCGCAGTCCTGGCACCACGATGGATGCCCTCCCGGGGTGTTTCGTGGCGTACTTTACTTGTGTGATGTGGATAGGGACACAGGGCCCTTCCAGTACAGAGATGAGAAGGGCAAGGAGCACGAGGTGCTGGGGAAGACGGGCGATCTCCTGGTATTCGACGCGATGCGGCTGGAGCATCGAGCTGTTCCGCCTAAGACACATACGAGAACAGCCATTGACCTGGTCTTCATGCCGAGATTGCCTGGACAGGAATTCCAAATCAATGTGGCTGGCATGAACCATTGGCCGGCCGACCCCTTCGTGTTTGCCGAGCCGCCTGTGGTGCGTTAGCCCTTCACCCGCGCGCCAGCAGTTCAGGAATGCTCTCCAGAAAGCTCGGCACCGGCAGCGCCGCACCGAAATTATACGGGTTGTCGGCAAGCGCCGAGCGATAACGTTCGAGCAACTCGCCGCCGTCGCGCAGTGGCCGTGTCACCCCGTCCAGGCAATCCAGCGTGTAACGCACGGCCGCTGTGATGTCTTCGGGCCGGTTGGCATGAATCTCGAGCCCGTGCCTTGCGAGAACGGCGGTATCGATCAGCAGCGCCTGCAGCGGCTGCCGGTAGGTCTCCCGCAGCGAAAGATAGCGCCGCGCCCTGCGATCGTAGACCGGACGCACCGTGAAGTCGGTCCGGTCGTGCCAGAATTGACAGTCGTGCGGAGGTGCAGTTGACCAGGAGCATCGGCGTGCCGAGTGCCTGTACTGCAGTGGTCAGCCCTGACGTCGTGCCGACGAACAGGCGGGCTTCCGCGCAGAGATAGAGATCCATCTCGGCGGACTTGATGTCGCTATGGGCATAGTCGAACACGCCGGGCAGGTTCGCGCAACGGCGTCATGCTCTTGTCGCCGAGCCGTACCACCGCGCCACCGCGCGCACGTGATCTGGCTGATGGCGTCGAGATAGTCGCCGACATTGGCAGAGCGGTGTTGCCGCGTCGTGCCCGGTCCGTCGCCGTGATAGCCGCCTTCGCGAATGTGCATGGCGACGAACCAGTCGGCAGTGACACCCGCGCCGCGGATTGTCGCTTGGCCGCGTTCCCGCAAGCCTTGCGGGATCGCGACAAGCGGCCCGCGCTTTGCGTCCGCCCACGCCACTTGTGCCCGCGCCACCGCGTGCGCCCAGGGCTCGGCCAGTGATCCGTTTCCGCGCACCGCGATGAATTGGTCGCCGACCAGCCGCTGATAGGGCAGGAGTTCGTCGACCAAGGCCGGATCCTCGATCACGGTCAGATTCGAAGCGATGAGTGCGAGAAAGGCTGAATTGACGACTTTGTGACGCGGAGCCAGCAGCACGTAATTGGCGCGCGGCAGCATGCCGAGCTCGGCCATGCGCAGATGGCAGTCGATGAAGCCGATATGGCCGATCAGCGTCACCCACTCATAGCCGAGCAGCCGGACCGGTAAATCATCTTTGAAATTGGGGCTGCCGGCAGCGATCCGTTGCACCAGCGCGTCGGGAATCGACCATTTCCGTGCCAGTGCGTCCTGGTGATCGAACGCCGCCTGATAGCAACGCAACGTGTCATCGTAACGTCCCTGGTGGTAGAAGTTCTCGCCGAGCTGGATCAGATTGTCATAGATCAAAAGCTCGCCGGCATTGTCCAGTTCCCAGCGGCTCGGCGCGTAGGTGGAGGGATCATAGCCGCCGGCGTAATTCTGGTGCGCCATCACCGAACGCGGGTCACGGCCGACCGAGGCTTGAAAACTTTCAGCGGCCTTTGAGTAGTCGCCGATGAGCGCATACACGCAGCCGAGCCTGCGCAGCGCGTTACTGTCGCCGGATGCCGCAGCGGCTTGCAGAAAATGCAGCGCGGCGGGATAATTGCCGCGATACATATGCGCGATGCCGACCGAGAAATTGATGGCAAAGCTCTCGATCGGCTCTGGCCGCGGCACCTCGCGGACGATACGGTCATAGGCACCGCAGAGCGCCAATGTGCTGAAATAGGCAGACGAGACCAGCCCGCGCCGGCTGCGTACCCGGGTGCGGAAGATCAGGTTGAGCAGTCTGACCGCGCGCATTGCGCTTGGCTTCCGGCTTGCAGCGAGATGGATCTGTGCCGTCGCGGCGAGCGCAGCGAGCAGCAATCGTGCGGCGACGCCGCCTAGCGCCGGATGCCCGTCTAATTGACGGGCGATGAAACGTAGCAGGGCGCCACCGGCTGGTGCTGTGATCAGGGTACGGTCGATGAAGCCCGCCGCACGCGTGGTGAGCGGCAGCAGTTTGCGGCGGCGCGCGCTGAGGAAGGCATAGAGCCGGAACACCAGTCCTGTCAGCCGTGAATGCGCTTTGCCACGAGATGCGCGCGATGGCTTCGATAACGTGGCGGTGCGGAGCGGGCGCCGGCGTGGCGACCTCGAGGCCGGCCAGTCGATGCCGAAGGGCGCCGATGGGGTCGATGGCCGTCATGGAGCGCGATAGGCTGCGGTAGCGGCGATGATCGCGCGCCGTGCGCCGAGCTTGCCCGAGCAGCCGGGAGAGCGACATCGGACGGGTCCGCAAGGTGACCCAGGTCAATGCGGCGACGTGGCCAAGACGACCGAGACCAAGCAGAAGCTGCAACAGCCGCCGCTCGATGTCACCGGCATCGAGCAGCGCCGCGGCACGTGCCGCTTTGACCAAGACCGGCGTCTCGGTTGACAGCACAGTGCGCGCCGCGCCGAACCGGGTGCGGCGTTCGAACAGGGCGCCAAAGCCCGGCGGAAACAGATCGCTCGCGCAATCACCTCGCGGATCTCCGCGACCCTTGCCGACAGCGCGACCGGATCGGTTGCGCTGGTCATCGAATAGTTCTGGCCGTGAATGCGCCAATAACCGAGGATGTCAGCAAGAAAATAGAAGCCGAAGCTGAGGGCGAGTTGCCGCGCGAGCAGGGAGTCTGCGAACGAGCCGAGGCTTTCGTCGAAGCCGCCGAGCGCCTGGATGGCGCTACGCCGGAACAGCGAGACGGTGCCGGGGAAATAGTTGTCGCCGGCAAGCAGGATCTCGCGGACGTCGGCCGGCGCGAGCGCGGTCGACACAGACGCCGGCAGCATCATGGGCCTCAACATCCGCCCCTGCCGACGGGCCGATGATCTCGCAGCAGGCGCAGATCAGGCCGGCGTCGGGAAACCGCGCCGCCTGCGCCAGCGCTTTCTCGAGATAGGTCGGATGCAGCGCGTCATCGGCGCCGAGAAAGCCGATCCAGTCCGTATCCGCAATCGCGATCGCCTCGTTCTGGCCGCGAACGACGCCACGGTTGCGGTCGTGACGAACCAGCTCCCAGCTCGGATGGTCCGCGATGAAGCGCGAGATCACCGCGACGCTGTCATCGGTGGACGCATCGTCGATGATCAGGACCCGGTCGGGCACGTGCGTCTGGGCCGCGATACTGCCGAGCGACTCCGGCAGATAGCGCGCATGATTGTAATTGGGAACGACGAGGCTGACGTTCGGCCGGAGAGGAGATGCGGTCCGGATGTCCATGGCGCGATCAAGCTGCTGGGCGTTCACACGGGCGGCAGCTCCTTGAGCACGTCCTCAAGCGCGCCGAAGGCCCGGACCCGTCCGCCTTCGAGATAAAGACCGAGATTGCACGTATCGCGCAACAGGCCATGGTCGTGGGACGCCAGCACGACGATGCCGGAATGCGCGGTGATTTCCTGCAGTCGGTCATGCGTCTTTTTGCGGAAATTGCGCATCGCCCACCGCGATCCATTCATCCATCAGAATGATATCGCCGTGAATCGATGCTGCAATCGAAAACACCAGCCGCAGCAACATGCCCGAAGAATAGGTGCGGATCGGCAGCTCCAGATAGTCGCCGAGCTCAGCGAATTCGGCGATCTCCGGCACGCGCGCCTCGATCTCCTCAGGCGTCAAGCCGAGGATGAGGCCGCGGATCCGGATGTTCTCGTAGCCCGATGCTTCCTCGTCCATGCCGAGGCCAATGTCGAACATCGGCACGATGCGGCCGACCATGCGCAACGATCCCGACGGTTGGTTCGTAGATGCCGGCCAGCACCCGGATCAGCGTCGTCTTGCCCGCGCCGTTGTGGCCGATCAGCCCGAGCCGATCGCCTTGTTTCAGCGTGAAGCTGACGTCGTCGAGTGCCTGCACGAACCGAAACGACCCCGCGTTCGTCGATACTTTGCCGCCGACGCGCGAAGCCGTCCGGATCGCCATGTGCCGAAACGATCTGGCGCTTGGCGTCGCGACTGGAAATTCGATCCCGACATTGTTGGCTTCAATCAGAGGCATGGTGCGTGCGTCCGGCAACTTCGAAGGGGTTCGCGTCTCTCGATCAGGCCCAGTAGACCACCCGCGAGCGATAGCGCGTGTAGACGTAAGCCATGGCAATAGTTGCCACCGCGACGAATGCCGATGGCGCCCACCCAGTTCAGCAGGTGCGGCGCGACGCCCATGATCGGGTCGCGGGTAACGGCCAGCAGATAGGCGATCGGGTTCAGCGCCACGAACAGCTCGCCGCCCTTGATCTGCGTCGGCACCCAGATGATCGGAGAGACGAAGAACAGGAGTTGCAGCACCGAGGCCATCACCGGCGGGACGTCACGATAGCGGACGCAGATCATTGAAATGACCATCGAAGCGCTGACGACGAAAACATAGACGATCAGGAGGCCGATCGGAGCGAGCAGGCTCTGAAAGCCGATCGGCCAGGGATAGACCAGCCAGATGAGCGGAATGACGGCGATGTTGTGCAGAAAGATGATCAGGTTGCGGTGAACCATGCGCATGATGTGGATCAACAGCGGCATGTCGACCGCCTTGATCATGCCGCCGGCACTGATCATGGTGTCGCAGGCCTCGTTCAACGACGACGAAATGAAACTCCAGATCGTCATGCTGACCATGAAGTGCGGCAAATAGGTCTTCATGTCCGCGCCGAGGAAGCGGCCGGCGACGAGACCCATGATCAGCGCGGTGATGGCGTTGGTGGCCGTGATCCACCACGGGCCGAGCAACGTGCGCCGGTATTTCGACCGGATGTCGCCGGCCGCAAGCGCGCGCCAGGTCACTTGGCGTGTCACGAAAGGCGCAATGTCCTCGCGGCAGCGTGCCCAGGTGAAGCGCCGCTGGTCCGCGACCACATAGCGCTCCTCCCGTCCATCGGTCAGGGACGTCATCTTGACTACCTCGCGAAGGTGCCGTAAGTCTCTGGAAACTACGAGCATAAAACATTGCAGCCCAAGCTCGCTCGGCGCATCCATTTGGACGCTTGCTGGACCATTTTACGGAGGGCCTGTCAACCGCTCCGCAGCGCACGGAGGCGCGACCTTCCTGGCGGCCCGTCAGCGCACGAAGGTCCATATGGATTTGAGCGTCGCGCGTCGCGATCGACGATCTGCGGTTCCGGCAGCGGAGACGAGGAAGTGGCCGCCGGCATCGATATAGGCCTGATTGCGCTTGAGGATCGGCTCGGCATAGATCCAGGCGAGGATCACGACGATGTCAGGCTTTTCGGTCGCGAGTTCGCTGGAGGGCAGCACCGGAAGGTGCGCACCCGGGCTGAAAAGCCCCTGCTTGAGCGGATTGTCGTCGACGATGAACTTGATCCGGCCTTCCAGTTCGAAGTGATAGAGCAGGGTGGTCGTGGTGGTGGAAGCGCCATAGGCGGCCACCGTCTTGCCCTCGGCGATCGCCTTGTCGAGATAGGCCAGAACCTTGCGCTTGCGGCTCTCGATCGCCGCAAACCAGTCCTGATAGATCTTCGGCTTGGTGATGCCGCGCCGCTCTTCTTCGGCAAAGAGCGTCGACAACTCGTCGGAGCGCGGCCGTGCGCCGGTCGATTTGGGTTGCGCGAAGGCGCGGATCGAGCCGCCCTTGGTCGCCGTGCGCTCGACATGAAACAGCGTCATGTCGTGCTTGTTCAGGAACGTCTCCAGCGGGATCAGGGCATGGTGCGAGACATGCTCGTGATAGATCGTGTCGAACACCATGTTGTCGATCATGTCGACGATGTAGGAGACCTCGAATACGAAGGCGCCGTCATCGGCGAGCAGCAGGCGGATGCCCTTCACGACGTCGGACATATTGTCGATATGGGCGAAGACATTGTTGGCGCAGAACAGCTTGGCTTCGCCCTGTTCGGACTTTATGTGCGCCGCCAGCGCGCTGGTGAAGAAGTCCGGGAGCGTTGGGATGCCGTCCGCGGTCGCTGCGGCCGCGATGTTGCGCGCAGGGTCGATGCCCTGGACGCGCATTCCCTCGTTCCTGAAGGCCTTCAGCAGCGAGCCGTCATTGCTGCCCATCTCGGCGACAAGGCTGCCTTTCGGGATCGAAAGAGTGGTGACGACCGAGTGCGCATAGCGCTTGAAGTGCTCGACCAGCCCCATCGATACCGACGTGCGGTAGGTGTAGTCGCGGAACAGGATGTCAGGATCGACGACGTCGAGGTTCTGCAGATGCCCGCAATCGAGGCAGAGATAGCAGTCGAGGGGATAGAGGTCCTGCAGTTCGCTCAGGCGGTTCGCAGGGATGAAGGCGTCGCCGATCGCCGACGGCCTGATCGGCAGGACGTGGTCGAGCGAGCTCGATCCGCACAGGCGGCAATCGGTCTTGTGCTTGACGTGCTGCATGTCTTGGCAATCCTCAAGAGGAAGTTCGGGACTGATAGGGAATCGCGGGCGCCTTTTACAGGCCTGCGAAGGTCTTGGCGACCTCTTCGGGCCAGATCACGGAAACCCCGCCGTCGAGGAACAGGCATTGTCCGTTGATGAAGGAGGCGCGCTCGCTGCAGAGGAAATCCAGGGCATCGGCCAATTCCTCGGCCGTCCCCATCCGGCCCAGCGGCACCAGGCGGCGATAGGTGTCCATCAGCTTGTCGTTCTTCTCGTAGAAGGCGCGCGATTCCTGCTTCAGATAGGTCAGCGGCATGATGGCGTTGACGCGGATGCCGCGTCGCCCAAGCGTGGCAGCGTAGTGGCGGACCATGGCGTTGAGACCGCCCTTGACGACGTGATAGCCCACCGGCTGAGAGCTGCCGACGAATTCGGCATAGACAGAGCTGACAATGCCGATCGCGCGATCGCCGGTTTCGGCGAAATGCGCGGCAAATCCTTCGATCAGGTCGCGCGAGGCGGTAAGGCCGACCTGGATCTCACCGGCCCACGGGTCGCCCTGGCCGCGGAAACGCTGGCTCAGCACCAGGTAATTGATGGGCCCGCCGGCCTCGGCGATCCGGCTCCAGAGGTCGGCAAATCCCTCGGCGCGTTCCAGATCGGCCGGGAAATGACGCATATCGGCCTGTTCGGGGAAGTCGGCGGCCGCTGCCGCGACACGACGCTGACCGCGCAGCCGCGCGTCAGGAAGCGTTCGACGACGACGCGTCCAAGGCCCCGGGTGCCGCCGACGACGACGGCGTGCTGCACGCTCATGCCGCCGTTCCCTGCAGCGCGGCGACACGCCGAATCAGTTCGCCCTGATAGGCCTCGGCCTTGTCAACGTCGCGGTCGTCAGGGGCGAAATCGGCGAACACGGTGCCCTCCGGCCGGAACGGACCATTGGTGATTTCGTGCACGATCAGAAGATCGCTGCGAATGATCAGCGTATGAAAGAACGGCTTGCGACATCCGGTAATAGAAGGGGCGGGCGCCTCCCGGCGGTCCGAGCGCGACGATCCGCTCGATCTCGCCATCGTCCGCGAACACCACGATATCGACCTCGCCTTCGACGATGTGGAAGGCTTCGCTTTTGCCGGGATGCTTGTGCGGACGGATGTAGGACGTCGCGTCGATCGCGATGATCATCTCGTGCAGCGCATCCTCGCCGTCGACATGGGCATTGATGCGGGCGCGCCGCTTGGCGCTGGCCTTCACGGCGGCCTTGAGCGTGTCGAGCTCCGCCTGTCCGACCTCGGAAATCGGACCCTCGGCCAGGAAGACCTCCGGGGATTTCTGAACCAGGGCCATCAGCGCAGATCCTTCATGATCGAATCGTCGAGCGCGCGCATAGATCGAACGAAATTCGCACCCCTCGTGCGGCCAAGGGGCGCGAGCTTTGCGCTGCACCTTGGCCTGGATGTTGGGGCGCCACCGCAAATAGACAGGTCCTGATCCGGCTCGTCTCGCAGCAGCTGCGTCGGAGCTTACCACGGGCGTCCGGAAGCCAGGCGGAAAAAAGCCGGCCTTGTCGGGATCGTCGTCGACCGCCAGCGCGATGTCGTCAGCCACTCCGAAGGCGTTGACGAACATGATGGCGTGATGGCCGATTCCGAACAGGGCAACGCGATTTCTTTTGGGACCGGCGCGCGCGAGCGAGCCGTGCCTTCAGGGTGTCCCGGCGTGGCGCAAAATTGTCGCGATAGGCCTGAAACAGCTGGATGGCGCCGAACGGCGCAAGCGGCGGGTGAGGGGAGCTGTGCGACCTCAAGGACGGCGACTAGTGCGTCCTCCAGCGCTCCAGGATAACGCAGCACGGCGAGGACCCGGTAAGCCCGCCGTTTCGGCAAGCCGCCGCGAGCGTCTCCTCGACGAAGTAGCAGCTGTGTTCTTCCCACAGGAAGCAATAGTCGCGCGCGGCCAGGAATTTGCTGCTATCGGGAACCTCGATCAGCAGCAGGCCGTTCGGGCTGAGCAGAGCTCTCAAGGCTCGAGCGCACGCGACCGGCTCGGGCGAATGTTCGATGATATAGCGGCAGGAGACCACGTCGAAGGTTCCCATCCGCGACGCGATCCCAGCGAGCCGCGGCGCGTTCAGACTTGCCTGCCAGCTTTCGAGATAGGGGTAGTGGTCCTCCGACGCGGCGACATCGAGTTCGAGCGTAGCGGTGGTCGATGCCCCGCGCAGCAAGGCGTGACAGCAGCGGTTGCTCGAACGGCCCGGTGCCGAGCACCGTGCGCGCTTGCGGACGTAAGGCCAGCACTGCTGCGACCAGCGTGTCGAGATGACCTTCCGGTTCGCGGTAGCGGATCCAGGGCAGTTCAGGCACGAGCGCGTCGATCGGACGGCGCCTGACGCAACTGGACCAGCTGGCACGTCTCGCATTCGACAACGTCGAGATCGACGATCTGAGCGACCTCGTTCCGTCCTCTGTAAATCGATTGCAGACCGGAAGCCGGCCAAGCGGATAGCGCTGGTGTGTCGATCGCACGCCGCACAGGCGGCACGAGAGGCGATACCAAGCGGATCGTTTCGGTCATCTGGCTCATTCAAAGAAGATGAACTCGTGGTCGCCGGTATAGCCGCGATCGCTTGAACTCGAAGTCCCATTCTTCCGGGGTGTGGAAGATGCGGCAGGTGAGCTGCCAGTACATCAGGTTCACCTTCTCGCGCTCGTTGCGATAGGCCTCGACGCAGATGATATTTGCGCGCCGCGGCCGACGCGTTCGATTTCGCGCAACGCCGCGTCGAGGTCGTAGTTGTAGAGATTGTGCAGCGTGTTGATCGAGATCACGAGATCGAAATGCTTGTCGGGGTAGGGCAGCTTCGCCGCCGATGCCGACCTGGCAGAACGGCTTCACGCCCTCCATCGTGTGCTCGATGCCGTAGGAGGAAATGTCGATGCCGGCGACCTCGAGCCCGGGCACGCTCTCGCGGAAATCGTGCAGCAGAAAGCCCTTGCCGGAGCCGACGTCGAGCACGCGCATGCCGGGCTTGATGCCATAGGCCGCGACCATCGCGTCCGCGACCTTGCGCCAGCGGCCGTCATATTTGTAGCCGCCATAGCCGGTCTCGCGGCTGCCGTCCCAGTAATCGTAGTCGAACTTGATCGCCATCTCGGCGACCTCGGCCTTGTCGCGCTGGGTGACGCGCGCGAGATAGTCGCGCTTGGTCGATTTGTGGACGAGGCTGACGAAGTCGCGATAGGCCATGATAATCTCTCCGAGGTCTGACCGATATCGGTTATGCGATGGCGCCAATCTCGGCGAGCTTCGCTTCGGCCTTGTCGAGCTGCTCCGCGCAGCGCATAGCCCAGGCGCCGGCGTCGGCAAAGGCGCGGCGCGCGGCGCCGACCGGCAGGAAGTCGTTGAGGATGATGCAGGTCCATTTGATGCGGTAGGCATCGAGCAGGATGCGGCAGCGCGCGATCGCCGGCCGCATCGAGATCCAGCCCCTCGCTCAGGCGGTCGATGAAGCGCGGCGTGATAGACCAGCGGCACCGGCACTTCCGGCTGGCAGAAGAAATCCGAGACCAGCTTGGCCGGATCGTCGCGGCCGGCATATTCGAAATCGAGGAAGATCACGTGGCCGTCTCGTCGGCCAGCGCGTTGTGAAAGCCGAAATCCGACGGCGACAGGCAGCATTCGTCGGCGGCGCAGCGCGCTGGTCGATCGCAAGCCCGGCAGCCGCGCGCATCCGCCGCGAGACGCGCTTTCACCGCATTCCAGGCCGGCAACAGCTCGTCGACGACAAGGCGCTGCGCCTCGTGCAGCGTGCGGCGCCTGCGGATCGAGCGTCGGCCAGACGCGCGACGCGGCGCTCGACCGTGGCGATGTGATCGGCGAGGCGAGAAGCAGGCTTCCGAGGCCGGCGCCAGCGCCGCGGCGTCGGGGCGCTGCATTGACGGCGAGCACGAAGTCGATCGCGGCATCGACATGCGGCCTGCGTCAGTTCGGACGCGAGTAAGCTTGCGACCCGGCACGAAGCCGTAGAGCCCGGCCTGTGCGGCCGCATCGCTGGCCAGCGGCTCGGGCACGACGCGCACGCCGCGCGACCAGGCGTGGGTCGAGGAAACTCCATTCGGCCGCCGAGCCGGTCGCGGGGGTCGCGGGGATCGCTGAAATAGCGCTTCAGCACCAGCGGCGTCGCCGGCATCGGTGTCGACCCGATAGACCTGGTTGTTGCTGCCGCCGGCGAGCCGGGTCAGCGCGCTGCGCGCGGCCACGGCCGGCGCGCGCCGACCAGGCGGTCTGCCAGCGCCAGCAAGCGTCTGGTCGGCCAGGGCGCGTCAGGCTCAGTCACGGGCCAAATCCGCCGCGATCGATCCGCCCAGGATGCCGCGGCGGTCGAACTGCGCTGCGGTCGCCGGCATTGCCGGCAAACTGGTTTTCGGGATCGAACAGGATCCTGCGCATGCCATCGGGAAAGCCGGCCATCGCCAGGATTTCCGGCAGGTCGTCGATGAAGACCTCGCAGCGAAGCTGCGGCGCGCGCGCGACCTTGTCTTCCTTGGTCAGCTCGAAGAACACGTTCGCCGGATCGATCTGCGCCGCGCCCGTCGCCGACCAGGCCGCGCGCGGCCAGGAAACCACGCGCGGCGGCATGCATGTCGTGCTTCGGACCCAGGATCGGATGCCTGGTCTTGTGGCTGACGATGAAGAGCTCATGGCCGGCCTTGCGCGCAGCCGCGACGAAGTCGGCAAAGCCGGGATAGGGCGACACCAGATCCATGCGCGCGCCGTAGACATAGCCCTGCAGCTCGGTGAAATCGTCCTTGCGGCCGGAGCCGTTGAGGTGGTCGCGGACGCTGTTCTTGTCGCGGCCGAGATCGGCCGGGATCAGGCCGCGTTCCAGCGCCGCCGCATGAAACACGCCGTCGTAGCAGGCGATCGTGTTGTCGAAGTCGATGCCGATCCGCATGGTCTATCCGGATCAGCGCAGCGACATGTCGATCAGCGGGCGGCCGACCTTGCCCGCCGCCAGATCCTGCAGCGCCTGATCGGCCTGCGTCGAGGCGTATAGGGCTTCGACAGGAGATCGCGCACCGGGAAGCGGCCGGAGCCGAGCAGGCGCGCGAAGCGGCCATAGTCGCGGTCCGGGACGCTGTCGCCGCCCCAGGTGCCGAGCAGGCTCTTGCCCTGGTTGAAGACGCCGGGATTGAGCGACAGCATCGCGCCATGCCTGGCATTGCCGATCACGACCGCGCGGCCGCCCTGCTGGCGGGTGGCGTTGACGGCCTGCTCCATCACCGCCGGCATGCCGGAGGATTCCACCGCGAGATCGACGCCCTGCGGCACGATCTTCTTGATCTCGGCAAGCACGTCGCCGGCCGCGGGATCGATGACATGGGTCGCGCCATAGAGCTTGGCGAGCGCCCGGCGCGTCGGATTGGGATCGATGCCGATCACCGGCATGGCGCCGGCCAGCGCGGCCGCCATCAGGGCATTGAGGCCGATGCCGCCGGTGCCGAACACGGCGACCGCGTCGCCCGGCTGCACCTTCAGCACGTTGTAGACCGCGCCCATGCCGGTCGGCGCCGCGCAGCCGAGCAGCACCGCGACATCCATCGGCAGATCGGCCGGCAGCAGCGTCAGGCGGTTCTCGCTGACCACCGCATGGCGCTGGAAGGTGGTGACGCCGCCGGCGTTGACCTTCTTGCCGTCCCAGTCATAGACCGCGCCGCCGGCCTCGATGCCGCTGCCCTTGATCCAGGACAGCACGACCTTGTCGCCGGCCTTGACCTTGGTGACCGCGCTGCCGGTCTCCAGCACCGTGCCGGTGCCCTCATGGCCCAGGCAATGCGGCACCCATTTGTCCTCGCCCTTGTCGCCGCGCCATTCCATCACCTGCGTGCCGCAGGCGCCGGAATAGGCGATCTCGACCAGCACCTGGCCGGGCTTCGAGCGCCGGGATCTCGATCTCGGCCAGCACCAGGGGCTGGCCGGTCTGGACCAGGAGGGCAGCTTGGGTTTTCATTGCTTCGAATCTCAGCTGCAACGCGTGGACGATCTTGTCCGCGATCTGGTGACCGGTCAGCCCCAGCACCTCGCGGGCATATTCCTGTTCGCCGGACTTCTTGAAGAAGGCGTCGGGCGTGCCGAAGCGCAGAAACTTCTGCGTGCTGCGTCTCGGTGTCGATCGAGCCATTCCGACGACCGCCGCGCCGAAGCCGCCGATCAGCGAATGCTCCTCGATGGTCGCGACCAGCTTGAAGCGCGCGAAGGCCTCGCTTGAGGCAGGTCCTCGTCGAGCGGCTTCACGGTGTGGAAGCTGACGACCTCGGCCGAGATGCCCTTGTCCTCCAGCTTGTGCGCGGCCTCGATCGCCTCGGGCAGCATGTTGCCGGTCGACAGCAGGCAGACATCCGTGCCTTCCGCGATGGTGATCGCCTTGCCGATCTCGAAATCCGCGATCGGGCCCTTGTGCACCACCGGCTCGCCCTTCTTGCCCATGCGGATATAGACCGGGCGGTCCTGCTGCATGCGCGGCGCGCAACGCGCGCGCGCACTTCGAAGGCATCGCCCGGGCAGATCACGACCATGTTCGGGATCGAGCGCAGGAACGCGATGTCCTCGCAGGCATGGTGCGTCGGGCCCGAGGCCGGCATAGGCAAGGCCGGCGCCGACCGCGACGATGGTCACCGGCGCCTCGTGATAGCAGACGTCGATGCGGATCTGCTCGAGGCAGCGCGTCGTCACGAACGGCGTGATGGTGTAGGCGACCGGGCGCAGGCCGTTCATCGCCATGCCGGCGGCCACGCCCATCATGTTGGCTTCGGCCACGCCGCAGTTGAAGAAGCGCGCCGGATGCTTGTCCTTGAACTTGTCGAACAGGCGGTTGCCGATGTCGCCCGACAGCATGACGACGCGCGGGTCCTCGTCGCCGAGCTTGGTCAGTTCGTCGGCGAATGCGTTTCTCATGACGAGGCCAAGCTCCTTGCGCGCCTTGACGACTTCTTCGGCGGTCGGCGCGCGATAGTGCCAGTTGTTGTCGTCCTCCATGAACGACACGCCCTTGCCCTTGACGGTGTGCGCGATCAGCGCCACCGGCTTGCCGGAGCCGTTGGGCACGCGCTGCATGGCCTCGGCAAGCGCGCCGACGTCGTGGCCGTCGATCTCGTGCGCGTCCCAGCCGAACGCCGCCCATTTGTCGCGCAGCGGCGCCAGCATCAGCGTCTCGTTGGAGCGCGCGGTCGCCTGCCATTTGTTGTAGTCGACGATGACGCAGACATTTTCGAGCTTCTGGGCGGCGGCGAACATCGCGGCTTCCCAGACCGAGCCTTCGTTGTTCTCGCCGTCCGAGAGCAGCGCGAAGACCCGGAAGCTTTCGCCCTTGATCCGGCCCGACAGCGCCATGCCGCAGCCGAGCGGCAGGCCGTGGCCGAGCGAGCCGGTCGCGGCCTCGACGCCCGGCAGCAGGTTGGCCGGCGGATGCTCGGCGAGCCGGCCGCCGTCCTGGCAATAGGTGTCGAGTTCTTCGACCGGGAAATAGCCCTTCATCGCCAGCGTCGCGTACAGCGCCGCCGCGGCGTGGCCCTTGGACAGGATGAAGCGGTCGCGCAGGGGATCCTTCGGCTGTCTTCGGATCGATGTTGAGCACATGCCAGTAGGCGGCGGTCAGCATATCGGCGCAGGACAGCGAGGAGGCCAGATGCGCCGCTTGCGCCGCGTGCGACATCTCGATGATCTTGCCGCGCAGCTGCGCCGCCTGGCGCCTTCAGGGCGCCGGCGTCGGCCTGGCTGTCGCGGCTTCCGGACTGCAACATTCATCGTGCTCTCCAATCGCGCTTCCGAAAGCGGAGCGCAGGGTCGTCAGGGCTTGTGGTCGTATTTGGTCGGCAGCTTGGCCATGATCGCCTTCGAACCGCTCCGCCCAGGCGATGACGTCGTCGATGCCTTGTTCCAGCGAGAATGTGTCGCGCCAGCCGAGTTCGGTGCGCAGCTTGAAGCTGTCGAGCGTGTAGGCGGTGTCCTTGCCCGGCCGCTCCGGGCCGATCTCGACGCAGTCGTCGAACGATTTGCCGAGGCGCGTCGAGGATCATCTCGACCAGCGTGCGGATCGAGACCAGCTCATAGCCGGAGATGTGATAGGTCTCGCCGAGCGCGCCGCTTGCGGGCGATCTTCAGCGTGGCGTCCGACACGTCGGTCATGTGGATGAAGACGCGCACCGACTTGCCGCCGCCGTCGAGCCGGAGCTTCTGCCCGGTCATCGCGGCGACGATGGTGCGCGGAACGATCCGGTAGAGCTGCTGGCCGGGGCCGTAGACATTGGCGGCGCGGGTGAACACGACGGGAAACTGGTAGTTCGCGAAATAGGTGCGCAGGCTCATGTCGCCGGCCGCGCGCGACACCGCGTAGGGCGTCGACGGATTGAACGGCGCGTCCTCCGTCACCCAGCCTTCGGTCGAGCCATAGACCTCGGGCGTCGTGACATGGACATAGCGCTCCAGCCCGTCATAATTGCGCAGCAGGTCATGCAGCCGCACCGTCGGAGACGACATTGGTCATCATCCAGTGGTCGGGATAGAGCCAGCTTTCGCCGACCATGCTCTGGGCGGCGAAATTCACGACATGGGTCGGACGCTCGCGCGGCGAGCAGCGCCTTCAGCGCGTCGAGATCGTGGTTGAGATCGATGCGCCTGAAGCGGACACGGCCCGGACGCTTCTGCCATTTGTAGGGCAGGAAGGCCGTCATGCGGCTCGTCCGAGCGGCTGGTCGCGAGCACGTCATGACCCTGCCGCCGCCAGAAAATCGGCAAAGGTCGCGCCCGAAAACGAGTTCGAGCCGAGGATCAGGTACTTTTCGTGCGCCGCCATACGCTCTGCCCGTCAGCCTTCGCGCGTTCGGCGTGATGTCGCCGCGCTGCGCGTAGAGCCACTGCATGCATCATGTGGCCGACGATCATCTGCGCATCCTCGGCGATCTGCATGTCGTCGACCGCGAAATGGATCGGCACGTCGGCGAGCGCCTTGGCCTTGCCGCCGGAGAAGCCGAGCACGGCGTAGCTGGTCATGCCGATCGTCTTGGCTTCTTCGAGCGCCTTGAGGATGTTCGGCGAATTGCCCGAACCCGAGAAGACGATCAGCACGTCGCCCTTGCGCGCCAGCACCGCAAGCTGCAGCGAGAAGACCTGGTCGTAGCCTTCGTCGTTGGCGAGGCAGGTGATGACGGACGGATTGGCCGACAGCGAATGCACGCGCAGGCCCGAGCCCGGCGTCTTCGACAGCGCATAGAGGAAATCGTTGGCGAGATGGTTGGCGTTGCCGCCGCTGCCGCCATTGCCGGCGAAGAACACCTGCCGGCCGGTCTGCCAGCAATCGAGCAGTTCATAGGCGAGGCGCTCGACCGGGCTCCAGTCGAAGCCCTGCAGCGCCGCGCTGAGGCGGTTGGAATAGTCGCTGAAAAGCTTGGCCGGCGTCTGAGAAAGCGAGCGCGTTCATTTCACGACCTCCTTTTCCATCCATTTCAGATTGTACCAGCGGTCTTCGTTCTTGAGCGCGCCCTGCGAGTACATGCCGATGATTTCCTTGATCGCGTCCTCGACGGTCTTCTTCGGCCGGAAGCCGGTCGCCAGCAGCCGGTCGGAATTGACGCGGTAGCTGCGCGGATCGTTCGACGGCGTGACCACGATCTCGGCCTGGACGTGCTTGGCAACCATCTTGGCGATGTCGAGGATCGAGATGTTCTCGAAACCGGCATTGTAGATGCCGGTGTGCTCGGGATGATCGAGCAGGAACAGGTAGAGATCGGTGATGTCGTCGATGTGGATGTTGGGCCGGGTCTGGTCGCCGCCGAACACGGTGATGCGGCCGTTCATCAGCGCCTGCATGGTCAGCATGTTGACGGAGACGTCGAGCCGCTGCCGCGGCGAGTAGCCGCAGACGGTGGCGGGCCGCACGATCTGCACCACCATGTCGTCCTTGTAGGACAGCACGATGCGCTCGCCGCACATCTTGGTCTTGTTGTATTCGGAGATCGGCAGCAGTTCGAGATCCTCGGTGACCTGCTCCTCGTCCTTGACGCCGTAGACGCTGCCCGATGACGCGTAGATGAAGCGCTTGATGCCGTGGCGCTTGGCGCGATCGGCGAGCTGCATGGTCGCAAGGCAGCAGATTTCCCAGGTCAGCTTCGGATCGAGATCGCCGCAGGGATCGTTCGCGACGCTCGACAGATGGATGATGGCGTCGATGCCGGTCAGATCGATCTCGTCGGGGTTGCGCACGTCGCCCTGGACGACGGTCAGGTCCGGATGCGGATCGAGGAAATTGCCGAACCACATGATGTCGAACGCGACGACCTCGTGGCCGGCCTTCAGCAGTTTCGGCACGAGGACGCTGCCCTTGTAGCCGCACGCACCGGTCACGAAAATCTTCATCTGTCGCTTCCCAATAGCTGGTTGCTGCCCGACAAGTCCGATCCGACGTCGCGCTCGTCTCTCGAGGGATGCCGGGATTGCGCGCTCAACCGGACGATTACAGACTGCCCCTCGACGGTCCCACCCTGGCGCGGCTTGTGCTTAAACTCGGAATGCGCCCGGCGCAAGCTTTCCGGGTTCCCGATGTCCCGGTGATAACCGTTTGTTTCAACGCATAAAATTCGGCCCAAGATAGTTCGGAATGATTTCGGTCGAGAGATCGACGACGGCTCTTCCCAAGTCCGGCGATGTCGTCGATGACTTCCGGCTCGAAGATGTAGACCGCGCCGTTGGCGAGGTTCCCCGGCGGGTTTTCGACCTTCTCGTGGAAGGCGACCACGGTGTCGCGATCATCAAGCTCGAGGATGCCGCAGGAGCGGGGATCATCGGTCCGGAAGCCGAGCATGCGTCATCAGCATGGCCTGCCGGCCGGTTGCGATGCGCCGCGATCAAGCCGCGCGACGTCGAAATCGGTCAGATTGTCGGCATGCGCGACGCAGAAAGGCCTGCGCCTGCAAACCAGTCGCCGGTTGGCCAGCACCGTGCCGCCGGTTCCGAGCAGTTCGTCCTCGTGCACGAGATCGATGCGCGAACGCCCAGCGCGACGCCTTGCGACATGGCGTTCGACCTTGTCCGCGAGCCAATGCGTATTGAGCAGCACGCGCTCGATGCCGCCGTCGAACAACAGATCGAGCCAGTAGTCGAGCAGCGGCCGGCCGTTGATCTCGGCACCAGGCATTTCGGGGTCGTGTCGGTGAACGGCCGCAGCCGGCTGCCGATTCCGGCGGCGAGAAGCAGCGCGCGCATGGCTTGCTCCCTCAATCGTGGCTGAAGCCGGTCTCGTCGATCTCCGCGACGAGTTCGGCCGTGGTCAGCGGCATGTTGCCGACGCCGCGAAACCTGCAGCGCCGCCGCCAGCGCGCCGAGATAGGAGCCTTGCCAGATGTCGGCGCCGACGCGCAGCGCCATCGCGCGAGCTCATGAAGAAGCTGTCGCCGGCGCCGGAGACGTCCTTGGGCGAGGGATTGAAGGCCGGCAGGCGGTCGGTGCGAAGCTTGCCGTCGCGCCATGGTGTTGACCAGCACACCTTCGGCGCCAAGCGTGATCACGAGATGTTTCGGCGCGCGCGCTTTGCGATCAGCCGCTCGCCGATCACCGCAAGGCCGGATATCGAAATCGTTCAGGGCCAGACGCGCGCTTCGCGCTCGGTCGGTGTGATCAGCGTCATGCCCTTGAAGCGGGAGACGTCGCCGATCTGCGAGGAGACCTGGCTGTCGGCCGCCATCATCACGCCCGTCGTCGCGCGCCTGATCGGCGATCGCATCGACGAGATCCTGCGGCAGGCAGCCATAGTTGAAGCAGGAGAACAGCAGCAGGTCGCATTGCTTGCAGCGCCTGCTTCCACGGCCGCCAGCATCTTGTCGCTGAATGTCGGCGTCTGGCCGCATGCTGACGCAGATGATTGACGCGCAGCAGCGTCTTGTTCAGGGCGCGGAAGCGCTGCTTGCGGGTCGTCGGCCGGGTGCAGTCGGCGAAATGATCGCAGCGCACGCCCTGCTGCTCGAGCGTATCGCGGGCGAAGCGTGCCGCATTCGTCATCGCCGACCACCGTGCAATAACTTGACATCGGCGCCGAGGCCGCGCGCATGCGCCGCGACGGCGCCGGCGCCGCCGACAAAGGTTCGCGTCATCATCGGCGTCACGACGATGGTCGGATCTTCCTGCGACATGCCGACCGCGTCGCAGGTGACATATTCATCGATGATCAGGTCGCCGATCACCAGCGACGCGCATGCCGGCCATCTTGCCGAGCAGTTGTCTTGAGGCCGCGAAATATCGAAGCCGTGGCGCTTGGGAAATTCGAGCGGCTTGCGGACCGTGGAAATGTCGATATTCGGCAGTCGCGCTCCAGCAGCGACAGCGATGCGAAGCGCAATTCGCCGGAGCAGAAGACCAGCCGGCCGCCATAGGCGTCGACCGCCTCCTGTTCGGGATTGCACGCGATCCTCGAACTCCTTGCCCTTGACCACGACGTTCGGCTGCAACTCGGCGATGAAGGACGCGGCGGCATCGTCCAGGCGCGACCGCGTGATCGACCATGCTGATCGAGCGCACATTGTCCAGCCGCATGTCCTGCGGAAGCGTGACGCCGGGCGTCGTGTCGGGATTGACGCCGACGACGAGAATGTCGGCCTGCTCGGCCGCGAATTTCAGCAGCCGGAGATGTCCGGGATGGACGACGTTGAAGTTGCCGGAGACAAACGCGATCGTCTGGCTCGGGTCGCATGAGCCACGGATCGTCAGACAGATCTGATCCGAACGCGGCATATCGATCAAGCGGTCCAAGAATGAAGCCTCCGGCTCACCTTTTTCGGCGTACGATAGGGCGACAACACGCGCATTATCGGTCCGATCGAATCATTGAGAAGCGGGACCGATAGCCTAACAAACGGTCTCGGAGAAGCGTGTTGATTGTTTGTCCCATGCTCATCCCCTGATTTAGCTATGCCATTGAAAGTCAAGAATTTTCCGCGGTCGTTGATTGTGCGTAAGGTTCCGCTGTGTTGTCCGTCGGGCTGGTTACTAGCAGAAGTTGAAGGCGGTATAAATATGCTCCTATGGCAATCGTCGTGCCTTTTCCATAATGAGCAGTATCGGTCGGAGCCGAGACAGCTGGCGGACTGTCGTGGCAACCGACATGCCACGCGCCAGATTGAGGGGCAGGACAGGGTGCAGGACAGGGATCAAGACAGGCCTTTCATCGATTCGCTGACGGGTCTGCGATATGTCGCCGCCGTCACGGTTGTGATCGGGCATGGAGCCCCCTCGCTTCGGCAGGACTGGCTCGGGGAACTTGTGGCGCAGATCAGCAGCATCGGCATGACACTGTTTTTCGTGCTGAGCGGTTTTGTCCTTTGGCTGAACTATGCACGGAGCTTTCAGGTCCGGCCGCTTGCGTCAGCCCTGCGCGAATTTGCGATCGCAAGATTTGCGCGACTTTATCCGATGTATGTCGTCGTCGTGCTGGGCATTGTCGGATGGTTGATGGTCCGGCGCGGTATCAGCGCGCCGTCGCTCGGCTTCATCCTCACCATGACACAGGCGTGGTTTCCGGTGCTCGACGGCACCATGCTGGTTGCGGTGGTTCCGTGGCTCGAGCATCTCTGGTCGATCAGCGTCGAGCTATTCTTCTATCTGTTGTTTCCATTTGTCTGCCTGCTGCTGCGTGGCGTAAACCGGCTGCAAACCATGGTGCTGTTTGCACTGCTCAATTTCGCCGTCTTTGCGGTCGCGATCTCGGCGTTCTTCGGCTTCGGCGAGCCTTTGCTGAAGGCCGCCGTTCCGTCCTTGAGCGGCAATGCAATGCAATGGCTGACCTACTATTCGCCCTATCTGCACCTGTCGCAGTTTCTGGCCGGCTGCATCGTTGCGATGATCTACGAAAAGCTCGCATCTGCGCCGATCGGCGATGGTGAGAGAAAGGGTGCCACAGCCCTGTTCTGGCTGTCGGTCACAGGCCTCGCGGTCGCGCCTTTTGCGCTGTTCCTGCAGCCGCGTATGCCGGCATCCTATTTCTGGGTCGAACTCGGTGTGCGGCTCGATGAGGTCGTGGCCTTTTCGGTGATCCTGATCGCTGCGAGCCGCTACGGCCTTGCGCGCTTTCTGTCCTCGCGCGCAATGGTCCTCGGCGGTGAGTGCAGCTATTCCGTCTATCTGCTCCATCCGTTCCTGGTCCGCCTGGCGATGATCGGCAAATCGGAGTTGCCGTCGCTCCCTGAATTCCTGTTCAGACTTGGCCTTTTCGTCCCATCGCGACCAGCATCGCGGCGGTAACCTATGCTGTTATCGAGGCGCCGTCGCGGGCCTGGATCAGGCGAGCATTCGGTACACGCGCGCCGCGGGAGGTCCTGCGCGCGACATGAACGCCGGCTGAAGAAGGTAGCTTGAGTTGGTTGGTTGGCACCGTTATTCGTGCTGACAAAGCTTGGGCTCCTTGTGGGGCGCCGCCTCGGAACACGAGACCCATGCATGCCGACTTTGGTCGAGACTGCGCTCGAAACCCGCCAAGTGCTCGGGCGACTGTCGCTACCTGCTGGTTCTCGTTGGATCCGGTCTTTCCGCCGTGCGGTGTTCCTGTTCGCGCTGTTGTCGTTGTCGGCCCATGACAACAGTGCGACGCCCGACCACTTTTCTGCGATCGCTCGAGATGGCGACCCAAACTGGTATCGGAATTTCGGTGGTCGCCACATCCCGCAAATTCAGGACCAAGACATTTTCTAAGCAATATCGGGTCTTCGGTCACTGGGGCCAAGAGCGCCGATATCGTCTTTCTGGGACCGTCTTTCGTCAGCTACGCCGTCGACCGGGACACGCTACGTGTGTCACCGCTGTTCGATCGGTTCAAGATCTACAATATGGCGTTCGTTGGTATTCGCGGCGGAGAGTTCTCTCGCCGAGCGATCGCAGCGCTGGAGCATCCGGGCGCCGCTCTGGATCATCAATGTCGACGATCAGTTCGTGCATTTCTTCAGCTACGGACGCGAACGTCACCTTAGGACCGCAGAAGCTGCCGATCGAGGCGGTACCGGCGCAACCGGATCAGGGATATCTGACCGTCGTTCGGGCGGTGACCTGCGGTGGCGCATCGAAGACGATGATCGTGACAGTTTCGAGACGGGCAGTTTTTCGCAGACCGGCATGTACCGGAATATCGCCGACGGCGACATGGCCGTGGACGCCAATCCTGCTTATCTCGCCGATGACAACAAGCCGATGCGCTCAATGCACGCGACCAGGGATGTCACACCAGTCCCGAGGTGATCGACTACGCCCGGACGTTTTTGAAAGAGATCGGCGGCCACGTTGTCTTCACGCTGGTCCCGCACAGCCAATCATGCTCAGGGCCAAGCGGCTGAGTTGGCCAAGGCGCTAAACGTTGAGTTGATCGCGCCGCCGTTCGACGGCCTCACGACCGTTGACGGTGGTGGTCATCTGGACAAGAAGGGGGCGGAGAAATTCACGAGCTACCTTAGCGGCCGAACTCGTCAAGACGAAGGCGTTCAAGCAGGCTTTTGCCACCAAGCTCCGCGACGCGAACTGAGGCCGAACCACATGACGTGGCGTAGGAGAGCCGCCGCGAGGGACGGCGTAGCGCCCGGCTGTCTATGCGGAGCGTGTGGCGATCTGCATCTGATCTCAGTGGTACAGATCGAACTGCTGGCCCGGTGAGAGCGCAAGGTCGCCTTCAAGGCGCTGTCGGCTCATTTGCGGAAACAGCTCATTGAACTCCTTCCGATCCATCAGGCTGATGATTGTTCGCAATATTCCTCGCTCCGACGGGTGGGCCGGGTCGAAGAAATTGTTCGGGTCCGCGGCGGACGGGTCACGGCTCATGTCGAAGAACCTCACACCTAGATCAGCAAACCGCTTGGCGGTCTGATCACTTCTCAATTCGCGCCACATCCCGGCGTACGGCCAATAGGACCGGTCGGTATCGAGAAAGTCTGTGGCGCTTTTGAAAAACGGAAATTGAACGGCGACCACGGTGAAGCCGCGCGCCTTGGCGAACTGAGAAAGCCGGACGATCTGCTTGAACTGGACTTCACTCATATGCGGCGCGCCGGGAAAGGACGAGGTCACATACTGGACCGCATGTGCTAAGTTGTCGGCAGCTGTCTGGCGGTATCCCGGAAAGACGAAAATCGAACCGTCGTCGCGAAAGCCGAACTGGCCGCGAATGGCTTCAGTTCCGATCAGGCGATTGTTGTCGATCGGTTCGAACTGAGCGTGGGTAAGGGCCGCCTTGGTGGCGTCAAAATTTGAATTGTCGCGCATGACGAAATCGAAGACATCATGCAGCTTTCGGCGGTGTGAATCGATGCCCTGGATGTAGTCCATAGTGCGTTCCTTCCGCCAGACACTAGCAAGCCAATCGCCGAATAGGAAGTAGTCGAGCGCCACGATCACGATGCGCGGCTTGCTTTCTCTGGTCGCTCGGTCAATGAAATCAACCACGTGGTCCAGAGGCCATGCTGTGAGGCAAGCGTTGTAGGTCTTGTAGGGACGAAAGATCTGCTCACGTGCCTGTCCACAACGCGAGCTTCCGACCACAAGAACTTCAGGCTGGACGACTTTGAGCCGCTCAAGCTTGTAAGGGGCGTAATCCTTGAAACCACCGAGCCAGAGCAGCTTGTGATTTTCCTGCTGCTCACGCGCAATAGTCGAGAGCGGAATGGTCGCTCCGAGTTGCCGGCCAGCCCATTCAAGCCCATAAAAAACGGGCGCAAAGATCGCTGCGGCCAAAGCCAAGACGAAAACCAAGTAGCGCGACAAGGGGAGTTTTCCCTTCCGGGCTAGAGATTAGAAAACTCAATTTGTTCCTCCAGATTGTTCTTTCGACAATCTGGAAGAAGCCGGGCGTCAGGCGAGTAATCGCGAATGCGGTCCAGTCAAAGGCCGATCCTACGGTTGGCAGCCGCTGCGTGGTCCGGTAGTATAGGACCTGCAGGGGACGAGTATGAAGTGCGTAAGAGTTTTAACGCTGGCGGTTGCCGTTGCGTCATTAATGTTGGCTTTGATCTGCGGAATGTTCTTGTTGCGGCAGCATGTTGCAGAGGGAGCCTGTGGAACAAATGGTGGAAGCCGAATGGTAGGCCATGCTATCGAGATCGGCGGCTGTTGGTGAGGTCGTGCAGTACTTCGCCGTCACCGTGCGCGCATATCGACGAACGTCTAGGCGAGTGGTGGCAAGCGGGATGATGAAACCAACGGGAATCCGTTGTCAGTGGTACAGATCGAAAGCCTGTCCCAGCGACAGGTTGAGGTCGTTTTGTAGTGTGTGCTTGTCGATATTTGGAAATAGATCACTAAAATTCTTGTGGTCCAAGAGGCTGATGATCGTTCTTAGAATTCCACGTTCGGTCGGGTGGATGGGATCGGAGAAATTTGTTGAGTCCACTGCTACCGGATCTCGGCTCATGTCGAAGAACCTGATCCCGAGCCTTGCAAATCGTTCCGCCGTCTGACTGCTGCCAAGCTCATGCCAAGGGCCCGCGTTCGGGCGATAATATTCGTCGGTGTCGAGGAAGTCAGCGGCGCTCTTCAGGATCGGAAATTGAATGCCCACCACGGTGAAGCCGCGCTCCTTGGCGAGCCGAGAAAGCCTCACGAGTTCCTTGAATTGTGTTTCGCTCAAATGCGATGCGCCGTAAAACGACAGCATCAATCCGGAAACATTTGCTAATGCGGCGGCGGAGCCGGCACGGTAAGCAGGCGCGATCAGCATCGAGCCATCCGCACGAAAACCAAATCGGCCGCGAATGGCTTCGGCCCCGATTAGCCTGCTATTGTCAATAGGCTCGTGTTGGGCGCGGGTGAGCGCCGCCGCCAAGATTTCATAGGACCAATTCTCGTGCCTAGCGAAATCGGCAACTTCGTGCAGCTTTCTCGTATGTGAGCCGATGCGTTGCCAATAGTCCATTGTGCGTTCCGTGCGCCAAATATTGGCTAACCGGTCACCAAAGAGGAAATAATCGAGCGCAACGATTACGACGCGCGGCTTGCTCACGGTCGTCGCGCGATCGACGAAATCGACCACGTGATCCAGAGGCCACGCGGTGAGACAGGCATTATAGGTCTTGTAAGGCCGGAAGACCTGCTCTCGCGCCTGTCCACAACGTGAGCTTCCGACCAGTAAAACCTCAGGCTGGACAAGCTTGATTCTTTCGAGTTTGTAAGGAGCGTAGTCCTTGAAGCCACCGAGCCAGAGCAGCTTGTGATCGTCCCGCTGCTCGCGCGCGATCGTCGAAAGTGGAACGGTCGCTCCGAGACGCCAGCCGGCCCATTCAAACCCGCCGAGGAGCGGAACAAAGATCGATACGAACAGCGCGGCGACAATCGTCAGATATCGCCACAGCAAGCGAGCGCTTATGGTGGTCGGCGCGCCGTCGCTCATTGCGACATCCGGCCTCTCGTGCTGCTTGGAAGCTTCCATGCTCGTTTTGGCTGCTGCCACCGGCGGGACGGCCGGCTAGAACTGAAAGTAGAGAAACTGCGAGGTGTCGCCCGCGATCAGGTTCGTCAGCAGCGCTGCAACGAGACCGACCGATGTGCCGACGGCCCATGCGACCGAACTGCGCCATTCCAGGTTCAAGACGCTCCACGGACGGGGGTTGTGATAGGTTTCGAGGCCGACCTTCCAGCGCGCAAACATCGCGTTCACGTTAGGCAATGTCAGGCAGGCGATATAGCCCAGCATGCATCGATAAACCTTCCCAGCCGTCGACGAGATAGGTCGCGCCGATCCTTGTCGGGTCGGACAGCCCGATCATGCCTTTGATGACCCGAATCGCAGCGTTGGGATCGTCGGCGCGAAAGAACACCCAGGCCAGATGACCACTGCGATCTGGGTGAGACAGAGCGCCAGCCACCGGATACCAGACTGACTTGCTCATCTTCGCCAGGCGGGGCGATTCTGCGTGAGCGTCGCTCCAGCGATGATTGATGCCCAGGAATAGGCCATGCAGCGCGCCCCAGATGAGGAAGGTGTAAGCCTGCACCGTGCCAGAGCCCGCCGAGGATCATGGTCGAGGCAAGATTGAGGTTGCGGCGCTGCGTCGCCGTGCCGGTTGCCACCCAACGGGATGTAGAGATAGTCGCGCAGGAAGCGCGACAGCGAGATGTGCCAGCGGCGCCAGAATTCGACGATGCTTTGCGACTTGTATGGCGAGTCGAAATTGAACGGCAGTTTGATGCCGAACATGCGTCGAGATGCCGATCGCCATGTCCGAATAGCCGGAAAAGTCGAAATAGATCTGCAGCGAGTAGGCGAGGGCGCCGCACCACGCGTCCACGCGTGGAGGTGATTTGAGTTGGCGGCCACGAACACGGGGTTGGCGATCAGGCCGAAACTGTCGGCGATGACGGACTTCTTGAACAGGCCGATCGTCAGGATGGTGAGACCGATGGCGACATTTTCGACCGAAATCTTCCGGCTCGCCTCCGACCCGAATTGGGGCATCATCTCGCGATGATGAAGAATGGGGCCCGCGATCAGATGAGGGAAATAGGTAACGAACAGGCCGTATTTCACGAAGCTCCGCTCATGCGGATAGCCGCCATAGACGTCGGCGAGATAGGCGATCTGGGTGAAGGTGAAGAAGGAAATGCCGAGCGGCAGCACGATCGCGAGCGATGGATAGCTTCGTGTGCGTCATGGCGTCGAAAATCTGAATGCCGAAATTGGTGTATTTATAGAAGCCAAGCGCGACGAGATTGGCGGTGATGGCAAGCGCGAATAGCCAGCCTCGCGTCTTGGGATTGGTTTGTCTCGCGATCAGACAGCCCCATCACATAGTTGACGATGATGGAGACCAGGATGATCGGCACAAAATGCACATCCCAGTAGCTGTAGAAAACCAGCGAGGCGGCGGCGAGCCAGCTCAGCCGCGCGACGGGCGCGTCGATAAATCGGCAATAAGAAAATATCCCGCAAACGTGACCGGCAGGAACAGGAACAGAAACTCAAATTGCGTGAAGAGCATCTGATGGTTCTTCCTAGTGACGGGAGACTGGGCGCTTTAGCAAGGTTGTCGCGGACTGCCAAGCTAAGCTTGCGATTTCTCCTCAGCTGAGCCGTTTGCGCGGGACACCGCATGGCTCTAAATTGGATATGAACGCGGCGTTGTTGCGGGTACCGTCCGATAGACGGAGATCGCTGTGGATCATGGCGCCGGCGTCACCGGACTGCCGAATCGTCGATGAGTACACGACGCTGCCCGAAGCCTGCGTTTCAGGATCAATCGCTTTTCGGCGACATAAGCGGCAGATGGAGCTTCCGTCTGCTAGGCAAACGGAAGCAGTTTCCAGAATGGCATCACAGCACTTGCCTGTCGAGTGTAGAAAATTTCTTGCATTTACCGGAATGGAAGTACCATAGCTGTTCTGTACAGTTTCAGCATAGAAGTGGCATGCTTCTAATCGGAACCGGCCCGGTGACATCCGGGGATGTAATTCGCTGTTTGCGGCAAAGCAGTGGGCGAAATGCCAGGTTTCCGACGTGGAGTTTCTTGATCGGATTGCCGTACGTGCTTTTTGCAAACTGGAAATTCATGGGTCTGCGCGGATGCTTGCGATGCAATCGTGGCATTCGATCTGGACGCGGACAAAGCATTCATCCGCGGTTGAACCGGGCGGTTGAGCTTTAGCGAAAGCGTTGCAGATGAGATCGAGGCTGATGGACGCTCGCTACCGACGGTTTATCTATATTGTGCTTTGTCGTGACAGGGAGCAGCGCTCAATCTTCTGCCACGTCGTTGGCGTTCCTCTTGTTGGTGCTGTGCGACGTCGGCAAGGTTCGCGGACGCGTGCGCTGTTCAGCAGGCGTATCTAGCCTTATGCAACGTCGTATCTGGCTGACAATCCGCGATTTCGTTTCTCAACCCGTCTTGAACCGGCGCTTAAGCCGTCTTCCGTTCGCACGCTCTACGGAATCGGCGCCTATCGGGAAGCGAGCAGCCTGATTCGACGCAAGGAGCTTCGGGTGCCTCCAGCCGACGTCTCGATATGCGTGGCTCGATCATTTGTTCGAGCTGGGCGAGTTCGAACGAGCGCGGAAGCTACCGCTCGGCGCAGACGAGGACGATTTGTCGTCATTATCCGATCTGGCCTTTTTGAAGGCCATGCTTGACATCATCGCCGGGGACGAAATTGCAGCGATTGACAGCCTGTACTGGGCTTGCCGCGGCAATCTGCGTCTGATGCGCCCTCATCAGAACATCGCGGCCCGGCCTGCATCGAATTATGTCCCGAACAGCCTTGATTTCCTTTGTGGCATCCCCGGAGGCTGTACGACCTGTGCAACTTCGCCGGCCAGCGCGTCACTCACGTCGGCCGCGGCGAGGTAGGCATCCGGCTTTTCCAGAAGGCCCTGGACGCGCAAGCGCAGCTCCGCTTAATGCGGCCGCCGCTTTCTCCCGAACTGGAGCAACTGCTTCAGATGTTGGAGGTGCCGCTTGAGGAGCTGCGCATCATCCCGGAAGAATGGACTACCCAAATCGGCCATCTCGGCATGCTCGATATCCTGTTCCGGATGCGCGAGCTTGGCTGGTGGTCGGGTAAAGCGGTGATGGTGGTTCGTCCTGCTCTGATCGCCAACAAGTCGTTCTTCCGGTTGTTCGAAAGTTTCGGCAAGCCGGTGCTCATCGGCGAGACCGTCTCTGAGCGCGTCGGCGGAGGAATTGCTGTCGCTGCAGCGCTGGTACGGCCTGAATTTCAACGCGTTCCGCCTACCTGACGGGACTGTGGTGCCGTGGCAGGATGCCGGCGCTCAGGCGCTCGATCAGTGGGAGCGGGAAGGGCGGGGCAGCCCATTGCGTGACGCCTATGATCGCCTCTTCGGCGTTGCTGACGATGCCGAAGAGTTTCGGCAGCTTCTCAAGACATGGGGCATGAAACCGGAAGACTGGTATGTGTGCCTGCACACCCGCGACGCTTCGCACTATTTTGAACTCAAGGGAACGGGCCAGACCCACCGTAACTCGCCAATCGAGGCCTGCTTCGATGCCATCCGTTTCATCACGTCCCAAGGCGGCTGGGTCATCAAGCTCGGCGGTCCGAACTCGCCCAAGCTACCTCAGTTCGATCGGGCTATCGACTATGCCTTGAGCGGCGCGCGCTCTGATCTCCTGGACGTTCATTTGATTCGTCACGCTCGCGCCTTCATCGGCACTACTTCGGGGCTGACCAATGTGGCCGTCAGCTTCGGGATACCAACCGCCATCGTCAACGCCATCACGACCGATGCCCAGCTCTGGCACAAGGACGTCCGCTTCGCGCTGAAGCCGGTGCGGCTGGCCGATGGAACGACGTTGACGCAGCGTCAGTTCTCATCCTCGCCCTGGCGCTGGCGGGTGTTCGATGCGGCCGTTCTCGGCCGCAACGGCGGACATCCGCGAGATCAATTCTGCCGACGAGATTCTCGAAGCGGTGAGGGAGGTGGAAGCGATCTCGCGTGCGCGTTCGGGCGATGTCGAGGCGCAATATGACGCGGAGGCTCTCTGGTCGCGCTGGCGGCAACAGCTTTCGGTGCCTTATTATTATGGCGCGAGCCGGCCGAGCCTCTATTATCTCAGGAAACATGAGGCCACCTTCCTGGCCGATCCGCAGAATGGAGCTTAAGCACCAAGATGATGCCTCGTCTCGCAGCGACGGGTGATGCTAACCCCATGTGCGGCATAGCAGGCCTGTTCCGGCCCGGCGGAGGCGACGAGAGCGCTGCTCGCGGGCTATGCCGGAGCAATGACGGATACGCTTGCGCATCGCGGGCCGGATGCCAGCGGGATCTGGACCGATGCATCCGCGGGCGTCGCGTTCGGTCATCGCCGACTTGTCCATTCTCGATCTGTCGGAGGCCGGCGCCCAGCCGATGCGCAGCGAGTGCGGGCGGTTTGCGGTCACCTTCAACGGCGAGATCTACAATCATCTGGACATTCGCGCCGAGCTCGAAGCGACAAGCGCGGCGCCGAACTGGCGCGGACATTCGGACACCGAAACGCTGCTCTATGCCGTCAGGCAATGGGGCGTGGCGGCGGCCCTGCAGCGCTTTTCCGGCATGTTCGCCTTTGCGCTATGGGACGGGGGCGAGAGGACGCTGACGCTGGCCCGCGACCGGTTCGGCGAGAAGCCGCTGTTCTATGGCTGGTCCGGCCGCGATCTCGTCTTTGCATCCGAACTGAAGGCGCTCGCGGCGCATCCGGATTGGGCGCCATCGCTGGATCGCGCGGCACTGACGTCGTTCATGCGCTATTGCTACGTGCCGGCGCCATCCACGATCTGGAGCGGCATCAGCAAGCTGCCGTCCGCGTCGTTCGTCACCTTTGCGGCCGACGCGGAGCGCGGCTCCATGCCGCCGCCACAGCCTTACTGGTCGCTGCGTGAGCGTGTCGTTGCCGCACAGGCGGTGCGCATCTGTGACGAGGACGAAGCGATTACCGAATTGCAGCGTCTGCTGTCGATCGCGATCAAGCGCCAATGTTTGTCCGACGTGCCGCTCGGAGCGTTCCTGTCCGGTGGGATCGACTCCTCGACCATCGTGGCGCTGATGCAGGCGCAGGCGAGTCAACCGGTGCGAACCTTTTCCATCGGCTTTCGCGAAGCGGCCTACGACGAGGCCGAGGACGCGAGCAGGGTGGCCGCGCATCTCGGCACGTCGCATACCGAGCTCTACGTCGATTCGAAGACCGCGATGGATGTCATTCCGCGGCTGCCGTTCATGTATGACGAGCCGTTTGCAGATTCCTCGCAAATCCCGACACACCTTGTCGCCACCCTGGCGCGCAAGCATGTCACCGTGGCCTTGTCCGGCGACGCCGGCGACGAGCTGTTCGGCGGCTACAACCGCCATGTGTGGGGCGGCGATCTGCAGGCGCGGCTTGGCAAGGCGCCGGCTCCGCTGAGAAGGATGTTGAGCAGGCTGCTCGCCGCCATCTCGCCGGAGCCGGCGGACACCCTCGCGCGTCTGGCGCGGCCGCTGCTGCCCGCGCGCCTGCAGGTCCGCCGCACGGGCGATCAGGTCGCCAAGCTCGCCCGCATCGTCGGTGCGGAGACGCTCGATCAGCTCTACCGGCTGCTCTGCTCGATCGACGGCGATCCATCGCAGACGGTGCTGCAGGGCGAGGAGAAGCCGAGCTGGTCGAGCGGCGAGATGGCGAAGCTCACGGTCGCGCTCGATCCGCTCGACCGCATGACGCTCGCCGATTCGCTGAGTTATCTGACCGACGATATCCTGCAGAAGGTCGACCGCGCCGCCATGGCTGTCGGCCTGGAAACGCGGGTGCCGTTCCTCGACAAGGATGTCGTCGAGTTCGCGGCCAGGATTCCGCCCGCCATGAAGGTGCGCGCGGGCCGCGGCAAATGGCTGGTCAGGCAGGTGCTGTACCGGCACGTGCCGCAAGATCTTGTCGATCGGCCGAAGATCGGGTTCAGCGTTCCGCTCGATGACTGGCTGCGCGGACCGCTGAAATCGTGGACCTGTGATCTGCTGTCGCCGGCGCGGCTGCAGCGGCAGAACCTGTTCAATGCCAGGCTCGTGGCGGGCAGGGTGGAGGAGCACATGAGCGGCGCGCGCAACCATGGCCATTGGCTGTGGAATGTGCTGATGGCTCAGGCCTGGCACGATGCCTGGTACGCGGGACGCTGAAGGCGCGCTCGAACTCATGCCGCCCCATTCAGCTTACTCCTGCACGGCGTGCGCCACCTCTATTTTGCCTGATGCCTTCTCCGCGCTGAAGATCCAGACCAGCCCGCCCAATGCGCCGACGATGAAGTAGACCACGCCGAACAGGATCGAGACCATCGTTCCGTCCGCCTGCGCGAGGCCGGCATAGCCGAACGCCACCATCATCGTCGCCTCGCGCACGCCCCAGCCTGCGATCGAGATCGGCACCATGGTGATCAGCATGATCGGCGGCGTCAGCATGAACAGCTGCTCGAAATCGGCGGGCGCCTCGATCGAACGAACGGCGCACCAGGCGATCACCACTGCGAGCACGTGAATGGACAGCGACAGCACGCGCGATCTTCGGTCCGGTCTTTCGGTTGAAGATCACCTGATTGGCAATGACGGAGCAGGCCTGGACGTGCCGGGTCGGCCACCAGCGCTTCAGCCACGACCAGGGCAGATGGCCGAGCAGGAGAAAGCCCAGGCCTCCGAACAGGGCGGCGAAGTCGACGAAGACCAGCGCGAGGCGGCCATTGCTGTCGGCGATCATGCCGTAGCTCCATGGCAGGCTGCCGACGATGATGAGCGCGAGCGCGATCAGCCCGACCGCGCGATCGGTCAGGATCGAATAGGTCGCCGCGCGCCATCCGGCGCCGGTGCGGTTGACGAGCCACAGGCGCACCGCGTCGCCGCCGATCGACGAGGGCAGCGTCTGATTGAAGAACGCGCCGATCATGTTGTAGCGAAACGCCTGCAGATCTGTCAGCGGCGCGTGGCAAAGAACGGAAATCTCGCGCCAGCGCAGCGCGCCGAGCAAGATCTGGAAGATCGTGACGAGCACCGCCAAGCCGATCCACAACAGACTTGATCTGGCTCAGACGGGCCTGGATGCGCCGCGAAATTGATGCCGCGAAGCGCGAGGTAAAGCAGCGCCAGCGACACCAGGACTCGGGTTGTGAAGATCAAAAATCCGCGCATTTTGGGCCGAATTCACTCATGTTCAGATGACCCAAGACGAGCGCGCTTTACACCAATTCCCGGCTTGGTATGTCCTTGTATCTCCTTGGAGACCGTCCGCAGTAGTAATCCTGGCAGGCGGCGGGTCTCCACCCCTTGCGATCTCCACGGTACGGTGGCTAAACAGTCGGCGCGGTGGCGTCAATGGCGTCTCGAAAGCCTGGAATATTATTTTATGTCACACGGCCGGAAGATTGCCGTCATTGGTCTCGGTTATGTCGGATTGCCTGTCGCGGCGGCCTTTGCGCGCGACGGAAGCACCGTCGTTGGCTTTGACATCGACGCCGGCGCGTGTTGCGGAGTTGCGGGCGGGACGGGACCGGACCCGCGAGGTCGATGCCTCCGATCTGAAGCGTGCGTCGCTGAGCTTTACCAGCGAGGCCGCGGAGCTTCGGCGTGCCGATTTCTTCATCGTCACCGTCCCGACCCCGATCGACGAGGCACGGCGGCCCGATCTCGGCGCCATGCTTCGAAGCCTCGCGATCGGTCGGCGCAGCGCTCAAGAAGGGCGACATCGTCGTCTATGAATCGACCGTCTATCCCGGCGCCGTCGAAGAAGAATGCATGCCGATCCTGGAGCGAGCCTCGGGCCTGAAGGCAGGCGTCGATTTCGCCGTCGGCTATTCGCCCGAGCGCATCAATCCCGGCGACAAGAAGCATCGCTTCGAGACGATCACCAAGGTCGTCTCGGCCCAGGATGCGAAGACGCTCGATATCGTCGCCGACGTCTATGGCTCGGTGGTGACCGCCGGCATCCATCGCGCGCCCTCGATCAAGGTCGCCGAGGCCGCGAAGGTGATCGAAAACACCCAGCGCGATCTCAACATCGCCTTCATGAACGAACTGTCGCTGATCTTCCAGGCGCTCGAGATCGATACCGGCGACGTGCTTGCCGCGGCGCGCACCAAATGGAATTTCCTGCCGTTCCAGCCCGGCCTGGTCGGCGGCCACTGCATCGGCGTCGATCCGTATTATCTGACCTATCGCGCCGAGAAGGCCGGCTATCATCCCGAGGTCATTCTGGCCGGCCGGCGGATCAATGACGAGCATGGGCCAGCGCATCGCGCGCGAATGCATTCGCGGCCTGCTGCGCCGCAGGGGACAGAGCGGCACGGTGCATGCTGGTGACCATTCTTGGGCTGACCTTCAAGGAGGATGTGCCCGACATCCGCAACTCGCGGGTCATCGACATCGTGCACGAACTGCAGTCGTTCGGAATCTGACGTTCAGATCGCACGATCCGCTCGCGGATGCGCCGTCGATGTCAAGCACGAATATGGCGTGACGCTGACGACGCTCGAAGGGCTGCAGCCGGCCGACGCGGTCGTCCTGGCGGTGGCGCATGATCGCTATGTCGAAGGCGGATGGTCCTGATCCAGGGGCTGCTGCCGTGAGCGCAGCGGGCTCGTGCTCGACGTCAAGATGAAGCTCGATCGCAGCACCAAGCCTGCCGGCATCGAGTTGTGGCGACCCTGACGGAGCGACCATGTCTGACAATACCGTCCTTGTGACCGGTGCGGCCGGCTTCATCGGCTTTCATGTCGCGCAGCGGCTGCTCGCCGAAGGGCGGCAGGTGGTCGGCCTCGACATCGTGAACAACTACTACGATCCGCAATTGAAGGAGGCGCGGCTCGACATCCTGAAGGCACAACCCGGCTTCACCTTCGTCAAGCTTGATCTCGCCGATCGCGCCGCGATCAAGTCGCTGTTCGCGCAGCACCGCTTTCCGCTCGTGGTCCATCTCGCGGCGCAGGCGGGCGTGCGCTATTCGCTCGAGAATCCGCACGCCTATGTCGATGCCAATCTCGAGGGCTTCATCAATGTGCTGGAGGGCTGCCGGCACAATGGCTGCGGACACCTCTTGTTTGCCTCGTCCTCGTCGGTCTATGGCGCCAACACCAAGCTGCCGTTTTCCGTGCAGGACAATGTCGATCATCCGATCAGCCTCTATGCCGCGTCCAAGAAGGCCAACGAGCTGATGGCGCATTCCTACAGCCATCTTTACCGCTTGCCGGCCACGGGCCTGCGGTTCTTTACGGTCTATGGCCCCTGGGGCCGCCCCGACATGGCGATGTTTATCTTTGCCAAGGCCATTCTGGCCGGCGAGCCGATCAGGCTCTTTAACCATGGCAAGATGCGGCGCGATTTCACCTTTGTCGACGACGTGGCCAGGCGGTGGTCCGCCTGATTGACCGCCCGCCGCAGGGCAGGGCCGATTGGGACGGAAACAGGCCCGATCCCGGTTCCAGCCGGGCGCCGTGGAAGATTTACAATATCGGCAACAATCACCCCGAAGACCTGACCTACGTGGTATCTCTCCTGGAAAAGGAATTCGGCCGGACCGCGATCAAGGAACATGCTGCCGATGCAGCCCGGCGACGTGGAGGCGACCTACGCCGATGTTTCCGATCTCGAACGGGATATCGGTTTTCGCCCGGCGACTCGTATCGAAGATGGCATTGCACGGTTTGCGAAATGGTATCGTGATTATCACAGCATCTAACGGCGGATTGATATGACCAGACGAATTATCCCACTGATCATGTGCGGCGGCGCCGGTACACGGCTGTGGCCGGCCTCGCGCGAGGTGCGCCCCAAGCAATTCCTGCCTTTGTTCGGGACGCGTTCGACCTTCCAGGAGACGTTGCTGCGGGTCTCCGACGCGGCATTGTTCGAGCGGCCGATCATCATCACCAACGCGGCCTATCGTTTCATGGTGCTCGAGCAACTCGCGGAGATCGGGATCGAGGCCGACGTGCTGCTTGGAGCCGATGCGGCGGGACTCCGGTCCTGCGATCGTGGCCGGCGCGGCTTTCGCCGAGTCCCGCGACAAGGAGGCCGTCGTGCTGGCGCTCGCGGCCGATCACGTCGTGCGCGACACGGCAGCCTTTCTCGCCGCCTGCCGCGAGGGACTGGTGGCTGCGGAGAGCGGGCATATCGTGACCTTCGGCGTCACGCCCGAACGTGCCGCGACCGAATATGGCTATATCAGTCCCGGCGAGGCGGTGTCCGGCCAGGTTCGCGCGGCTGCCAAATTCGTCGAGAAGCCGGATCTGCCGACCGCCGAGCAATATGTGAAAGCCGGCTATCTCTGGAACAGCGGCAACTTCATGTTCCGCGCCGCCGTTCTGCTCGACGAATACGGCAAGTTCGATGCGGCGAGCGTGCAGACGGTCTCGGAGTCCGTCACCAAGGCCGGGCGCGATCTCGGCTTCGTCACGCTCGACCGAGACGGCTTTCGCCGCGGCGAAGCCGATTTCGATCGACTATGCAGTGATGGAAAAGACGGCGCGGGCGGCGGTGGTGCCGGTCTCCTGCGGCTGGTCCGATGTCGGCTCCTGGCTTGCGGTCTGGGAGCTTGTCGGAAAAGGACGCGCAGGGCAATGCGTCGCGCGGCCAGGCGGTATTCGAGGATTCCCGCAACTGCAACGTCGCGACCGATAACGCGCTGGTGGCGCTGGAAGGCGTCGACGACCTCGTGGTGGTGGCGACGCAGGACGCCGTGCTGGTGTCGCGCCAGAAGGATGCCAACGGGTTGAAGCGGCTGGTCGCGAAGCTGAAGACGGTGGCGCCGCAGGTCACCGAGGATCACATCAAGGTGCATCGCCCCTGGGGCAGCTACCAGTCGGTCGATAATGGCGATCGGCATCAGGTCAAGCGTATCATCGTGAAGCCGGGCCAGCGCCTCTCGCTGCAGAAGCACTATCACCGCTCCGAGCACTGGATCGTGGTGCGCGGCGCAGCGCGCGTGACCGTCAACGAGGACATCAAGACGGTGCACGAGAACGAGTCGATCTACATTCCGATGGGCGCCGTGCACCGGCTGGAAAACCCCGGCAAGATTCTGCTGGAGCTGATCGAGGTGCAGACCGGCAGCTATCTCGGCGAGGACGACATCATCCGCCTCGAGGACGACTACCGGCGGAGCTGATCGCCGCGGCGATCGACGACCGCCATCGCGTTCGGCATCGAGCGTTGTAGAAGGCTTGGGCCATCGCGCAGCACGTTCGCCGCTTGATCGGGCGCTCGTCGTGTCAGGCATCTGTTCCGGGGTACGAATCAGGCGGTTTGCAGTAAGGTGATTCGAGGAAAACCTTGGAGAACCGGATTTGTCAGGCGGTGTCGGCTCGCGTGCCTTCAAGAATGCACGGCTGCAAAAGCAATTCAGGAAGCAGGCCGAGGTTTTGTTGTCTGCGGCAGCGAACGCCTATCGCGAGCGCAGGCATGTGGATGCGCAAGCGCTTTGCGGCCAGATACTCAAGGACATTCCGGACCATTTCGATGCGCTGCACCTGCTTGGCGTGTCGGCGCTCGATTCCGGGAAGCTTGACGAAGCTGAACCAGCCCTGACGCGTGCGGTCGGAGCCGATCCCCGCTCAGCCGAGGCGCTGGCCAACCTCGGCTTGGCGCTGTTTCATCTGAAACGCTACGAAGAAGCGCGCAAAAGCCAGGAGAGAGCGATTGCGCTGAAGCCGAATTTTGCTGCGGCGTTCACCAGTCTCGGAAACACGCTGATGCGCATGGGACTATTCGAGCAGGCCGTCGAGATGCATGACCGCGCGATCGGCATCAAGCCCGACTATTCCGACGCCTACTGCAATCGCGGTATGGCGCAGCTTCTCTCAGGGCGGGCTCAAGAAGCCAATAGCAGCTTCGATCGCGCGCTGTCCTTCAACCCGCGCCATCTGCAGGCGACCTTCGGCAAGGGGCTCGTCGGCATCAACCTCCGTCACTTCGACACGGCGCTGGCCGCGTTCAACACGGCGCTCGCGATGAAGCCGGACGGCGCCGCGATCGTCGCCCAACGCGGCCGGCTGCATCTGCAGATGGGGCAGTTCGACAAGGCGGAAGCGGATTTCGATGCTGCGCTCGCCTTGGAGCCGTCGCTGGAAGCAGCTCTATGTGGCCGGGCACATGTCTGCGTGCTCACCGGCAACATCGCGCGGGCGATGTCCGATTGCAGGAAAGTGCTGGAGCGGAACCCGTCCTCCGAAGTCGCGCACGGCTGGCTCGGCGCGTGCTTCGCCAAACAGGGTGAGACGGGGGCTGCGATCCGGCATTTTGATCGGGCGCTGGAGATCAAGCCGGATTACGAGGATGCGATCACGAAGAAAATCTTCGCACTCGATTTCTTGCCGGAGGCCGACTTCGCCATGCATCAGGCAGTGCGCCGCGAATGGTGGGACCGGGTCGGCGTCAGGATACCGCGCCGTCAGTTGCAGCGCCTGAACCCGGATCCGGAAAAGCGGATCGTCGTCGGCTACGTTTCTTCCGATTTCAGGAATCACTCCGCTGCGCTGACCTTCCTGCCGGTCTTGCGAAATCATGATCGCCGGGCGTTTGCGGTCGTGTGCTATTCCTGTTCGCCGCTGCGCGACGCCGTGACCGAGCAATGCCGCTCAACGGCCGAGACCTGGGTCGAGGCCTGGCAGCTCTCGGATGACGAGCTCGCGGACCGGATTCAATCCGACAATGTCGACATTCTCGTCGATCTGTCGGGCCATTCGGCCGGTCATCGGCTGGCGGTCTTCGCGCGCAAGCCTGCACCCATTCAGGTCAGCGCCTGGGGCAACGCAACCGGCACGGGGTTGCCGACCATCGATTACTTTTTTGCCGATCCGGTTACGGTGCCAGAAACAGTGCGGCCTCTGTTCGCGGAGACGGTCTACGATCTGCCGTCCCTGATCACCACGGATCCGGCGCCGGGCTTGCAGCCGGCGCCGCCGCCAATGCTTCGCAAGGGGCACGTCACCTTCGGCGTGTTCAATCGCATCGACAAAATATCTGAACCGGTGCTGGCCGTCTGGTCGAGGCTGCTGCAGGAGATCCCGAGCGCGAAGATCGTCATCAAGAACGGCGCGCTGGACGATCCTTTCTTGCGTGACGGCTTGATCGCGCGCTTCGTGGCGCATGGCGTCGCGCACGAGTGCGTCGTGTGCCTGGGCTCGTCGATGCGCCAGGAGCATGTCGCCGCGTTCGCGGACATCGACATCTCGCTCGACCCGTTCCCGCAAAATGGCGGCGTCAGTACCTGGGAATCGCTTCAGGCCGGCGTGCCCGTCATTGCGAAGCTCGGCAAGAGCTCAGCGTCGCGCGCTGCGGCCGCGATCGTCAAAGCCGTCGGCCTCGATGATTGGGTGGCCGAAGACGACGATGGCTACATCGCGATCGCGCACAAATTCGTTGCTCAACCCGCGCTGCTGGAACGGCTGCGGGCCGAGCTGCCGCAGATGCTTGCGACCTCCGCCGCCGGCAACGGCGAGCTCTATACGCGCAAGGTCGAGGAGGGCTATCGCGCGTTCTGGCGTCGCTACTGTGATGCGAACGGCTGACGACGCGGCGAGCAGGGCGCTTGGTTGCCACTCTCGAATCGATCGAGCCATGCTAGATTCGCAGGGAATGCCCTCTCGGAGAACTGTCCTTGCAAAGCACGATCGGTTCGCGCGCGTTGCAGAACGCGCGGTTGCAGAAGAAGAGTCGCAAGCAGGCGGACGAGTTGATGCCTGTGGCTGTTGCCGCCTATCGCGCAGGCAAGCACGCCGAGGCGCAAGCGATTTGCGGACAGGTCGTGGGGCTCGTGTCCGACCATTTTCATGCACTGCATTTGCTTGGCGTGTCGGCGCTCGATACCGGCCGGCCGGATCTCGCCGAGCAGGCTCTGACGAAGGCGGTCGCGGCCGAGCCGCGCAACGTCGAGGCGCTCGCCAATCTCGGTCTCGCGCTGTTCAGCCAGAAGCGCTATGGCGAGGCGCGGAAAGTTCAGGAGCGCGCCATTGCGCTCAAGCCAAATTTCGCTGTGGCCCTCACCAGGCTCGGCAACACCCTGATGCGCCTGCTCGAGTTGGAACAGGCGATCGCGGTTCACGACCGGGCGATCGCGCTGAAGCCCGACTACGCCGACGCTTATTGCAATCGCGGCATGGCGCAGCTTCTTCTCAACCGGAGCGCGGAAGCGAAGCAGAGCTTCAGTCGCGCGCTATCTTTCAATTCGCGCCACATGGAGGCCATGTATGGCAAGGGATTGGCCGGCATCAATCTGCGCCATTTCGACGAGGCGGTCGCTGCGTTCGATGCCGCGCTCGCGATCAAGCCACATACCGCTTTGGTACTTGCCCAGCGCGGCCGGCTGCATCAGCAGGTCGGCCGGTTCGATCAGGCCGAGGTGGATTTCGACGCGGCGCTGGCGATCGACCCGCTGCTGGAGATGGCGTTGCTGGGCAAGGCCCAACTCGGTGTGATCAGGGACGATATCGCACCGGCCATGGAGGCTTGCCGCAAGGTGCTCGAGCAGAATCCGGCCTCCGAGGTCGCCTGGACCTGGCTCGGCGCCTGCTTTGTGAAGCAGGGCGAGGTCTCCGCGTCGCTGCAGCATTTCGACCGGGCGCTCGAGATCAAGCCTGATTACGGGGATGCAATCACCGCGAAGATCTTCGCGCTCGAATTCATGCCCGGCGCTGACTTCGCTCAGCACCAGGCCGCGCGGCGCGAATGGTGGACCAGGATCGGCGCCCAGCTTCGGCAAAGGTCGACTGCCACCGCGGGACCTGGACCCGGAACGGCGTATCACCATCGGCTACGTCTCCTCCGATTTCAGAAATCATTCAGCCGCGCTGGCCTTCCTGCCGGTGCTGAGGCATTGCGACCGGCAGCAGTTCCAGCTCGCCTGCTATTCCTGTTCGCCGTTGCAGGATGCCATGACGGCACAATGCCGCTCTGCCGCCGACATCTGGGTCGATGCCTGGCAGATGTCCGACGACGAGCTGACGGCTCGCATCGAGGCCGATCAGGTCGACATCCTGGTCGATCTGTCCGGACATTCAGCCGGTAACCGGCTCACGGTGTTTGCGCGCAAGCCGGCGCCCATTCAGGTCACCGCGTGGGGCAGCGGAACCGGCACCGGCCTGCCGACCATCGACTACTTTTTTGCCGATCCGGTCACGGTGCCGCAAGCCGTGCGCCACCTCTTCGCCGAGCAGGTCTACGATCTGCCTGCGGTGATCACCACCGATCCGTTGCAGGGCGCGCAGGCGACGCCGCCGCCGATGCTGCGCACCGGCCACGTGACCTTCGGCGTGTTCAACCGGATCGACAAGATCTCTGACCCGGCTTTGGTGGTCTGGTCCCGGTTGATGCAAGAGCTGCCCGACGCCAGGATCGTGATCAAGAACGGTGCGCTGGACGATCCCTTCCTGCGCGATCGCCTCGTCGGCCGGTTTGTCGCGCATGGGGTGGCGCAGGAGCGCATCACCTGTCTCGGTCTATCGACGCGCGACGAGCACGTCGCAGAGTTCGCCAATATCGACATCTGCCTCGATCCGTTCCCGCAAAATGGCGGCGTCAGCACCTGGGAATCGCTGCAGGCCGGCGTTCCCGTCATCGCGAAACTCGGCACAAGCTCGGCGTCGCGCGCCGCGGCCGCGATCGTCACGGCGGTGGGCCTCGGCGACTGGGCGGCCGAGGATGACGACGGCTACATCGCGATCGCGCGCCGGTATGCCGCCGAGCCGACGGCGCTGGCGAAGTTGCGCTCGGAGCTGCCGCAAATGGTGGCGAACTCCGCCGCCGGCAACGGCGTGCTCTACACGCGCAAGGTCGAGGAGGGCTACCGCGCCTTCTGGCGCCGCTACTGCGCGTTGGTCTCCAGCTGAGGCGCTGGTGCCGCAGCGCTGCGGCTTTTCAGTCGCGCCGCACCCACGATGTGGCCGTCAGGTGCCTCCAATATCACGGCGGCCTGCTCGCCTTCGGGGGGTGTCTCGCTGATCGCGAGCGGCGCGCCGTTCCAGTCGCCGACAGTGCGGATCGAGCGCACGACGTTGGCTTCGTCCAATGTGCGGCCGCCGTTCTCGCCGCGACGGATCGCGGTCTGATGCAGACGATCGAAGCCGATCAGCAGCACCTTGCCATGACCTTGGCCATTGCCGATATCGATCTGGACACGGTCGCCGTTGGTCTTGATGTCGACCGCCGCCGCGGTCTCGCTCGTTCGCCCGGCGCTCTCGATTGCGGAGCCGATCTCGTCGCGATAGGAGCCGACATGGCTCGTGAGGCCATCGACGACGATCTCGGGCGTGTAGGAGCCGTCGCCGAAGCGGCTGCCATAGCGCGCCTGCCGATCGGTCGCGGCCGGCAACGAGAACGGGTCCTTCCAGCCGAGCCGGTCCCAATAGGTGACATGGAATGCCAGCGGCAGCAGGTCGTGCCGCTCGCGCGCGAGTTCGTTCAGATAGGCATTCGCCGGCGGGCAGGACGAGCAGCCTTGCGAGGTGAAGAGTTCGACCACGACCGGACGATCGGCGGCCTGTGCGGCAAGCGGCGTGAGGGCGGCGGCAATGGCAAACGGAATCAGCAAGCGCGACAGCATCGGATGCTCCTGGATCTGGTCCACATCCGTCTTCGGCAAGCCGGCCCGATCTGTTACGCCGCCGTAAGCTCACTGTTTCGTGAGCAGGATCACGGCGGCATCTTTTTTGGTCTTCGCGTGATCGCAACACGTGCGGGGGGCGACCGCGGAGCATCGCCCCCATCTCGGCCATTTATTTCAGCCAAGTATTCAACTGCTTGCGCGCTTATTCATCAGTAGCGGGCGCGATTGCGCTCGCGCACGCTCGAAACATACAACAACACTTAATTGCGGCGCTTACTTCGCCGGCCTGAAGGCGATGTTGTCGAGTAGTACTGTCGCCGGGCCGACCGGCAACGGGGCCGGGTTCTCGATGTCAAGCTTGACAAATGTGAGCTTATTTTTCCAGACCGCCCGCAGAAACTCCTTGATGAACTCCATTGTCAGATGCTCGCCCGCGCAGCGGCGATAGCCAAATCCGAACGGCGCATAGCCGGCGGTGTCGACCACGGGATGCGACTTGCCGTCGATCTCACTGTACACGGCGCCGAACGCCCCGTTGGTCAGCTTGACCTTGCGTCCGTCCTTGACGGGAAAAGCTCCCTCTGGGAACGGGCAGCGCGCCAACCCCATTTGCTTGGACTCTCGCCGCATTGCTGTCGGCGCTCGTAGGCGCGGTCTTGTAGCGATCGGGATCAAAAGCCGTTGGGTTCTCCCAGTGCCGGGGGTCCATGCTTGCCGGCAGGTGTGGCGTCAGAATGCTGCTGAAGGTCGTGCCCAGCAGTTCATGAATCCTCTGCATCGCGGATAGGCTTCCGCCGTTTGGCGAGATTACCCGGAACAACTCCATCACGAACCGATCGAGCGGCGTGAATGGGCTGCCGTCGGTCTTGTCCGGCCCGTGCGTCATCGTGCTCGCGAACGACGCCTGCACGCTCGGATCGCCATGAGTTGGCTCCAGTTTCGCCGCCACATTGTAGATCATGTTGCCCCATTGGCTAAGCGCCAGGAAGTTGTGGACACACTCCAAGGTGATATCGACCCGACGAAAATTCTCGCCCGACCCTGCGTTCTTCAACCAGTAGTAAACGAACGTGCGATCGGCATTAGGCTGCTTGCCGTCAGCGATCGCCTGCACGCGGGTATCGAGCCACTGCTTCAATGTTTTGCGGGCGTTGCGCGCTTGCATATAGTTCTGCAACACGATCTCCGAGGTCGGAAACCAAAAGCCGAGCACGGCATTGAAGCTCGAACTGTACTGCCGAACCTCAGCCGGAATCTCGTCTCCTGTCGCGCCGACGTGCAGGTTCCAATACAGGTCGAAATAGTTGTCGAAATAGCTTTGCATCATGGGCTTGCCAGCATTGCCGTTGGCAAGGAAGCGCTCAAAGAATTGGGTGAGCTTGTCGCGATATTTGCTATCGATCAGATCCGGAGTCGTCGCCGACATATAGATCTTCTTACGCTCGTTGTTCGGCCCGCGCTTCCCATAGTCCTGAAAAAAGACCGAGTAGCCTTCTTCTTGGGGGTTGGGCGTCCAGCCGTCGAAAAGCAGGCCCCACAGTTGAATCGGCACGGCCTTTTCCTTGCTCAGGGCGAGGTCGATCATCGGCAGCGAGGGCGTTTCGCCAACGAAAATTCCGCTCAGCAGGAAAGGCTCAGCGACGCCCCCGACATATTCGTCAGGGAAGGAGGGTGGTAGCAGCCCCGTGGGGAGCGCATCTTTCGCCAGGTCGGCAGTCACGGACTTCTTGGAAAGTCCGGGTTCTGGTGTCCCTTGCCCTTGCATGGTCATCTCATACTCCGTGTCTGATTGATATGCCGTGGGTTGTTCGAAATAGTCTTCCCCTGCGGCTGTGTGCGTGCATGGACACAACCGGCTATGAGATAGACAAAGCTGCTTCGATTAATCCAACTCTAGTCAGGCGTCTTCTGACGTCTCAAGTCCGAGTTGCTCGAAATTTGGTTACAGATGCAGCAATGCGCGGATGCCGCGCAATTGGGGTGGAGCAATTGCTGATCCTTGCGCTATCCTGACGAAGGCGCGGAGTGTCGGATGCGCGGGGAGTACCATTCACGCAAGCCGATCTGATGAAGTCCCACCAACCTTGGAACGTTGCGGCTATGCCAAAGGCTACACAGCATCGATATGGATGACACATGGGCGTCGTGGAAGCCTGGGACGCATGTTTGATCGGAATAGTCATATTTTCGGGCATGGCACAAAGCGCATATGCAGGCGTGCAAAGACAACCTAAGATAGATATTCTTACTCCCGCCGATCATTCTGACCCTCCCGAGCATTGAGTGGTTGGTGGCTAGCGGCGGCCCCGGCGCCCCTGCTCAAAGCGCCCCCCAGCGGCCGGGGCCGTTCGCTGCGAGGGGCGGCCGCCTTGTCTTCCTTATCGGCGCCGCTCCTGAGAATTTTGAGCGCATCGTCGGGCAATGGGCGTTGTAGCGCATCGGCGTCGTCCCACGACGCGTGCATCCAGACGTTACGCTCCTCGTCCGTCGTCAGGATGACAGGCATCGCCTTCGGGTGAATTGGCTCGACGACCGCGTAGGGCGCGGCGGTGAGAAAGCCGTAGACCGGGTGCGGTCCGGAGCCTGGCTTGCTCGTGGTTCGGCGTTATGCTGGCACTGGCCTTTGCCCGCGACGTGGTGCAAGAGGCGATCGCGCGCGGCCGCGTCGTAGGGCTTGGCGCCGAGGATGTCGTCGGCGATACCAAGCTTTCGGACTCGTCACACCGTCTCTACATCGAGCACCGCTTTGTAGAGATCATCCTTGATGATGGTTTCCAGCAGTTCGCTGGCGAGCCGCACTTCATCGGTGCCCATGGCTCGCGCGGCATGGCGCAACGCCTGCAGCGCGTGTGTGCTGATCGAGAGTTTCCCTTCGGGCATCACCAAGGCGCGGCGCGGAAGGTAAGGTCCACCTTTGCGCAGCGAGATGTTGCGGCGCGAGCACTGCACCTGCAGGGTCGAAGACGTCACGCCATAACGTGCAGCGATCTCGCACTTGGTCATGCCCTGCTCGATCAGCAGTGGGATGCTGGCGAAGGCCTCGTCGGTGAGCCGTCTCATGATCGCACCTCGCCATAGGGCCTTAGGCCCACTGCAAGCGCAGCCATTGCCAGGGCGATGTAGAGCGGCACCGGTCTGGTGCCCTTCTCCCAGCGGGCCCAGGCATCTCGGCTGCAGCCTAGGGCATGCGCGGCATCCCGCTGGCTGTAAAGCAGATCTTCCCGCCAGACTGTCACTTGGTCGGGTGTGAGATCGAGGGTGATGGTCTCCCGATCTTTGAGCGGTCGCGCGTTCAAGGTGGTCTCTTGCTGGGTGCGGTGGAAGGGCCAAGTGGCTTGGATGCCGGCCAACAACCCTGGGTTGGCGGCCTGGATATAGGCCATTAACCTGTCGTTAACCACTCCGCAAAAGTACGGTAACATGATGTTCTTTCGTAGGGGGTCCGCAACTCGACAGGAGCCGGCCTCGCCGGGCCGCCGGCCCACAGGATGGCGCTCCTCGCCTGGCATTCCAGCCGATCCGCCTCGCTGCCTTTTCCGCCGTTGATCGAGGCCCTCAGCGTGAAATTTCTCGACGTGGATGGCGTGGATCTGCCGCTTGTGCTTGATACCGACCACCCGATGGCGCGGAGGCGCACCCAGGCGTATATTGGTGCAATGATCCTAAACGCTCTCAAACTTGCTGCGTCGGCCGGACTGTTATTGATTTCGGCCGGGGCTTGGCCAAATCCTCGCTACGGAGCGGCTATCGCCATTGGCGTGTGCGTCCTGGCCGCTGTCGTCATTCACTTCGCTGCGCCTTAGACATCGATTTCCGCGATCGCGTCATAGAGGGAGTCGATCTCGGCTTCCGTGCTGCAATAGGGTGGCATCAGGTAGATCGTGTTGCCGAGTGGCCGAACCAGGAAGCCGCGCGCGAGGAAGTGCCGGTAGAGGCGGGGGCCGATATCGGCGAGATAGCCCGCATCTCGCACCACAAGATCGAGCGCGGCGATCGTGCCGAGCTGGCGGACATTCTCAAAACGCCGGTCATCGCGAAACCGGCGAAGCGCCTTCTCATGAACCGCGGCGAGCGCCGCGACCCGCTCCAACACGGGCTCTGTCTGCCACACCCTGAGGTTGGCGAGCGCGGCCGCGCAGGCAATCGGGTTTGCGGTATAGGATGAGGAGTGGAAGAACGTCTTGCGCCGGTCTTCCGCGTAGTGCGCATCGAAGATCGCGCGGCGGCACAGCGTCACCGCGAGCGGCAGCGCGCCGCCGGTGAGGCCCTTGGAGTAGCAGGCGATGTCGGGAACGATGCCGGCCTGTTCGCAGGCGAACAACGTTCCGGTTCGTCCCCATCCGGTCATCACTTCGTCGACGACCAGCAGCACGCCGTGGCGCTTGCAGATGCGCGCCATCTCGGCGAGCACCGCCGGCGCGTAGATCAGCATGCCGCCGGCGCCGAGGATCAGCGGTTCGACGATCAACGCCGCGACAGGCCGTTCGCGGCAGGCTTTGTCGAGCGCGTCGAGCGTCTCCTGTTCGCGGCCATGGCGCGGGAATGGCAGCCGGCCGACATCGAACAGCAGCGGCTCATAGGGTGCGTTGAAGACGCCGCGTTCGCCGACCGACATGCCGCCGATCGTGTCACCGTGATAGGCGCCTTCGAGTGCCAGGATGTGCCCGCGGTCCTCGCCCGAATGCAGCCAGAAGCCGAGCGCCATCTTCAGCGCGACCTCGACCGAGGTCGATCCGCTGTCGGAGAAGAACACATGTGTCAGCTCGGGCGGCGTGATCGCGATGAGCTGCCGCGCCAGCTCTTCCGCCGGCGGATGCGTGAAGCCGGCGAAGATCACCTGGTCCAGCCGGTCGGTCTCGGCCCGGATCGCCTCCATGATGGGCTTGTGGCGATGGCCATGCGTCACCACCCACCACGACGAGATCGCATCGAAGATCCGTCGCCCGTCCGCCGCTTCGAGCCATGCACCGTCGGTGCGGACGATGGCCGGGATCTCGCCATGCATCGCGTGCTGGGTGAAGGGATGCCAGACCGGCGATGTCGATTTCATTCGCCGCCTTCCAGAAAACTCCTCGCATCGAAATGCGAGGCGAAGGCCGCGCGCAGCGTGTCGGCGTTGAGCAGCTGCAGATGCGGCAGGCGGCCGAGCCGGCGCGTGCGGCCCATGTCGACGATGATCCGTTCGGACTCCGTATTCGCGTCGCCGATGAAGGCAATGCCAAGCAGAGGAATATCGCGGGCGCGGATCGCCTCGATCGACAGCAATGTGTGGTTGATGGTGCCGAGCGTGGTGCGCGCGCACAGCACGAGCGGCGCGCGCCAGCGGGCGAACAGGTCGAGGCAGGTCACCGCGCGCGTGAGCGGCACCATGAGGCCGCCGGCGCCCTCGATGACCAGCGGCGAAGGCGTTGCGGGAAAATCCAGCCCGTCGACGTCGATCGTAACGCCGTCGATGTGGGCTGCGAGATGCGGCGAGACGGGCGTTGTCAGGCGATATCGCTCGGTCAGCACCCGCTCGGGCTCCAGTTCGGACAGTCGGCGCACAGCGTCGGAATCGGATTCCTCCTCGAGTCCGGACTGCACGGGCTTCCAGTAATAGCCGTCGAGCGCGCCGGTGAGACCCGCGGAGAACACGGTCTTGCCGATGCCGGTATCGGTGCCGGTGACGATGATCTGCCGCGTCACGCGTGCTGCCTCAACCCAACCGCCATCGCGTCGAACAGGTCTGCGATCACGGCTTCGGTCAGCTTGGCTGACAACGCGATGCGCAGCCGTGCCGTGCCTTCGGGCACCGTCGGTGGACGGATCGCGCGCACGTCGAAGCCGCGCTCCTGCAGGGCGTTGGCGAGTGTGACGGCCTTTCCATCCGTGCCGACGATCACCGGCAGGATATGCGACTGCGACGAGGTGAGGCCGCAGCGTGCCTCCAGTTCGTGCCCGGCGTGGGCGACGAGCTGCGCGAGCCGTTCGCGGCGCGCCGGCTGCTCCCGCGAGATCCTGAGCGCGCTGCGCGTCACCGCCGCGATCAGCGGTGAAGGCGCGGTTGCGAAGATGAAGGGCCGTGCGCGGTTGACCAGGAAGTCGCGCACGATCCTGGGCGCCAGCACGAATCCTCCGGATGTGCCGAGCGCCTTGCCGCAAGTGTGCAGCGTGATGATGTTGTCGCGGCCTTCGAAGGCCGCAGTCAGCCCGCGTCCGTCCGGTCCGAGCACGCCGGTTGCGTGCGCCTCGTCGACCACCAGCGTTGCGTCGTGGCGGTCGGTGATGGCAACGAGAGCAGCGAGATCGGGACTGTCGCCGTCCATGCTGTAGACGCTCTCGACCGCGATCCACGGCCGTCCGCGCCCGCCCGCCTTGCGCCATTGGCTCACGCGCGTGTCGAATGCGTCGGCATCATTGTGGGGGACGCTCTGGCGTTCAGCGCGCGCGTGTCGCAGGCCCTCATGTATGCTGGCGTGCACCAGCTCGTCGTGGAACACCATGTCGCCGCGCTGGGGCAGGGTCGAGAAGATGGCGACATTGGCGCTATAGCCGGCGCCGAAATAAAGCGCGGTCTCGGCGCCGAAACAGGCCGCGGCCTCCGCTTCGAGCGCCTCATGTTCGCTGTGATTGCCCCGGAGCAGGCGCGAGCCGCCGGCCCCCACGGGCACGCCACGGGCGATCGCGTCGGTTGCGGCCTGTCGAAGCTCCTCTGATTCGGCGAGGCCGAGATAGTCGTTCGAGGTGAAGTCGACGCCTGTCCGCGGGCGCAATTGGCGGAACCGGTCGCGTTCTGTCAGCTCACGAAGGTTGGTCTCGAACTCATCGTAAGCCATCGAACCACTCAAACCGCCTGACATTTGCGCGGTTTGATCGCCGATTACCCCCTACTTTGCAACCGCCAATCCCCTAAAATTACGGTGTAATCATCTGAATCAAAACGTGTTTAACTGGGTCGTCGGGATGTTCGCCACATCTGGGGCGGCATGCTAGAGAGCCCGCGGGCGCTGGGTACAGGGATTTGATCGGGGGTTGATGAGAATGAGTTCCACGGGGGCAGGCGAAGGTCTGCAGATCGCACCGAAAGCGGCGCTTCGTGTCGGAGTGATTGGCGCAGGCGTCATGGGCAGCAATCACGCGCGCGTGTTGGCCGGCCTTCCGGATGTCAGCCTCGTCGGTGTTGTCGATCCGCTGCCGGCGCACAGGAAGCGCGTGACCGAGCTTGTGAATTGCCGGACCTTCGACAGCCTCGACGAGCTGCTCGCCGAGGGCGTCGATGCCGTGACGATTGCCGCGCCCACACACCTGCATCACGAGATCGCGCTCGACTGCATCGCGCGCAAGATCCACGTGCTGGTCGAAAAGCCGATCGCCTCGACCGTCGAGGAGGGGCGGGAGATCGTCAGCGCAGCCGCGCGCGCCGGCATCACTTTGATGGTCGGGCATGTCGAGCGCTTCAATCCGGCGGTCGCAGCCGTCAAGCAGGCGCTGACCGGCGAAGACATCTTGTCGATCGCAATCACCCGCGTCGGTCCGTTCCCGCCGCGGATGTCGAATGTCGGCGTGGTGATCGATCTCGCGGTCCATGACATCGACTTGATCCGGTGGTTCACCGAATCCGACATCATCGAGGTGCAACCGCAGCTCTCGAGTGCGGTGGCCGAGCGCGAGGACATCGCGCTGCTGCAGTTCCGCACCGCATCCGGCGTGCTCGCCCACATCAATACCAACTGGATCACGCCCTTCAAGGCGCGCAGCGTCACCATCGCGACGCGCGACAAATACATCATGGGCGATTTGTTGACCCGCCAGGTCACCGAATGTTTCGGCTTCAAGCCGGACGGCAGCTACTCGATGCGGCATCTGCCGGTCGGCCATGACGAGCCGCTGCGTGCCGAACTGATTTCGTTCCTCAAGGCGGTGCGTTCCGACGGCGCGCCGGCCGTGACAGGCGACGAAGGCGTCGCCAGCCTCGAGATCGCGACCCGCTGCCTCGAAAACTCGTCGCACCGCGCTACGGCGCCTTCGGCCCGCAAGGGGCCGCGCCGCGTGGCGGGCTGACAGACTTTCGATGCCTGTTTCTCAAACCTTGCAAGAGTCCATGAATCAGCAACTGCGTTCTCAGCCCATTCCGTTCATTGACGTTGCCGCGCAGCGCCAGCGGCTCCGCGCTGCGATCGATCAGGCGGTGTCCCGCGTGCTCGATCACTGCCAGTTCATCAACGGTCCTGAGGTGACGCAGCTCGAGGCTGATCTTGCAGCCTTCACCGGCGCCAAGTATGTCGTTGGCGTCGCCAGCGGCACCGACGCGCTGTTGATGGTGCTGATGGCGAAGAGCCTCGGGCCCGGCGATGCCGTGCTATGCCCGTCCTTCACCTTCTGCGCGACCGGCGAGACCGTGGCGCTGACCGGCGCGACGCCCGTGTTCGTCGATGTCGACGAGGCGACGTTCAACATCGATGCCGCCTCACTGCAGCGTGGGATTGCGGCTGCAAAGCGGCTTGGCCTCAAGCCGAAAGCGGTGATCCCGGTCGACCTGTTCGGGCAGAGCGCTGACCACGACGCGATTGCCGCGGTTGCGGCGGCGGAAGGCCTGTTCGTGCTCGACGACGCAGCTCAGGGTTTCGGCGCGAGCTACAAGGGCCGTCGGATCGGCACCTTCGGGCTTGCGACCGCCACCAGCTTCTTCCCAGCCAAGCCGCTCGGCTGCTTCGGCGATGGCGGAGCGATCCTGACCGACGATGCCGGCCTTGCGGAAGCGCTGCGCAGCATCCGCGTCCACGGCCAGGGCAGCGACAAGTATGACAATGTCCGGCTCGGCCTGACCGCGCGGCTCGACACCATGCAGGCCGCGATCCTGATCGAGAAGCTGAAGATCTTCGACGATGAGATCGCGGCGCGCAACAAGGTCGCCGGTCGCTATGCCAAGGGTCTCGCCGATGTCGTGACCGTGCCGAAGCTCGCGGACGGCTGCACCTCGGTCTGGGCGCAGTACACCATCCGCCTGCCAAAGGGCACCGATCGCGACGGCTTTGCCGGAGCGCTGAAGGCGCAGGGTGTTCCGACCGCGATCTATTATCCGAAGTCGATGCATCAGCAGACCGCATATCGGCACTTCCCGGTCGCCGATGGCGGCCTGCCGGTCAGCGAACGCCTGTCCGCCGACGTGATCAGCCTGCCGATGCACGCCTATCTGGACCAGCCGACGCAGGAGAGGGTCATCGCGGCCGTGCGCGGCGCGATTTCAGCCTGATTCCACTGCCTCGGTTCACCTTGCCCCACATGGGGCGGGGGAAATCGTATGTGGAAGAAAGCTTGCTCGGGCAGTTTCTGCCTGGCCCATCCTTCGAGACGCCCGCCCGTGGCGGGCTCCTCAGGATGAGGTCGTCACGCGCGGCGCAAAGCCAAACCCTCGTGGTGAGGAGGCGCGTAAGCGCCGTCTCGAACCATGAGGCCCGATACGATCAAACGAAGAGCCATAGGCGCCAGCCCTGGCATAAGCGTGGCGAGGCAGCGTTCTTGGCTTCAAAGTGCACCTGCTATGCTTTAGAAGCGGCGCATGCTCGGACGCATCTTTACCGTCGGCGGTTATACGCTGCTCTCGCGGCTCACGGGGTTCGCCCGCGACATCATGCTCGCGGCGATTCTCGGCGCGGGGCCGGTGGCGGACGCGTTCTTCGTCGCGTTCCGGCTGCCCAATCATTTCCGGGCGATCTTCGCCGAGGGCGCGTTCAACGCCGCCTTCGTGCCGGCCTATGCCCATGTCCATGGCGAGAAGGGTGGGACGTCCGCGAAACTCTTCGCCGACCGCATCTTCACGCTGCTGTTCCTGTCGCAGGTGGTGCTGCTGGCGCTGGCCTGGCTGTTCATGCCGCAGGCGATGAGCATTCTCGCGCCCGGCTTTGGCGAGGATGCCGCGCAGCGTGCGCTCGCGATCGATCTGACGCGGATCACCTTTCCCTATTTGCTGCTGATCACGCTGGTCACGCTCTATGGCGGCATGCTGAACGTGATGCAGCGCTTCGCCAGCGCGGCGGCGGCGTCGATCTTCCTCAACATCGCGATGATGGCGACGCTCGCGTTCGCCGCCTTCTTTCCGACCGCGGGCCATGCCGCGGCCTGGGGCGTGCTGATCTCCGGCTTTCTGCAATACTTCCTGCTGGCCGGCGATCTCGCCACTCATGGCGGACTGCCGCGCTTTGCGCCGCTTCGTCTCGACGAGGACATCCGCGCGTTCTTTCGTGCGCTTGGGCCTGCGACCGTCGGTTCGATGGGCACGCAGGTCGCGATGTTCGCCGATACGATCATCGCGACCTTCCTCCCGGCAGGTGCGCTGTCGGCGCTGTATTATGCCGACAGGCTCAACCAATTGCCGATCGGCGTGATCGGGATTGCGGTCGGCACCGTGCTGCTGCCTGAAATGTCGCGGCGGCTGACCGCGGGCGACCATGCCGGCGCGATGGAGCAGCAGCGCCGCGCCTTTGATTTCACGCTGCTGTTCTCGGTGCCGTTCGTCGCTGCGTTTCTCGCGGTGCCCGACGTCATCACCCGCGCGATGTTCGCCCGCGGCGCCTTCACGCGGGGTGACGCCGCGGCGGCCGGTGCAACGCTCGCCGCCTATGCCGTCGGCCTCATTCCCTTCGTCTTGATCCGCAGCGCGGTCTCGACCTTCTATGCGCGCAAGGACACCGCGACGCCGGTGAAGGCCTCGCTGACCGGACTTGCCGTCAACGTGGTGCTTAAGCTGCTCCTGATGGGATCGCTGGCGCAGGTCGGCCTTGCGCTCGCGACCGCCGTCGGCGCCTGGATCAATCTGTTGCTGGTGCTGGGCTTTGCCGTGCGGGCCGGCTATCTCGAACTGAACCGTCCGCTCGTGCACTCGCTTCTGAAATTCGCGGCTGTGGGCGTCGTGCTGGCCGGAGTGCTGTGGGCGACCGCCAATTTTGCTGCAGTGCATTTCAGCGGACCCCTGCGCGATGAGGTCGCACTGTTGCTGTTGATCGCCGTCGGAGCGGTAGTCTATGGCGGGGCGATCGCCGCCCTTTTTGGATTGCGCTGGCTGCGGTCGCTGATCCGCGGCTAAACCCTTTGCGCTGCTATCCATTCCGCTGCAATATCAGCCGATCGTGCGACAACGAAGCGGGAAGTGGAAACAGGATGGCAGCTCCAATCAAGTTCGGCGTCGGTCAGAGCGTACTGCGCAAGGAGGATGACGCGCTGATTCGCGGCAAAGGCCGTTATACCGACGACGTGGCCCCGCAGGCTTCGCTGCACGCGCTGATGCTGCGCTCGCCGCACGCCCATGCCAAATTCACCATCGATGCGAGCCGCGCGCGGACGCTTCCCGGCGTCGCGGCGGTGCTGACGGCCGAGGACGTCGGGGATCTCGGCGGCTTGCCGTGCCTGTTCAATTTCGAGGTCGACCCTTTCACCGGCCCGCCTTATCCGATCCTCGCGGATGGCGAGGTGCGCCATGTCGGCGACGCCGTCGCCTTCGTCGTGGCCGAGACGCTGGACAAGGCGCGCGATGCGATCGAGGCGATCGAGGTCAGCTGGTCGCCGTTGCCGGCGGTGACGGGCCTCGTCAACGCCGTCAAGCCGGACGCGCCGCAGGTCTGGCCCGATCATTCCGGTAACATCCTGTTCGACGTGCCGATCGGCGACAAGAAGGCGACGGATGAAGCTTTCGCGAAAGCTCATGCGGTTGCCGAGATCAGGATCGTCAATCCACGCGTGGTCGCAAGCTTCATGGAGACGCGCGCCGCGGTCTGCGAATATGACGCCAAGCGCGACCATCTGACGCTGACGGTCGGCAGCCAGGGCAGCCACCGGCTGCGCGACATCCTGTGCCAGAACGTGCTCAAGATTCCTGTCGAGAAGATGCGGGTGATCTGTCCCGATGTCGGCGGCGGGTTCGGCACGAAGCTGTTTCCCTATCGCGAATATGCGCTGCTCGCAGTCGCTTCGCGCAAGCTGAAGAAGACGATCCGCTGGGCCGCGGACCGCGCCGAGCATTTCATGGGCGACGCGCAGGGTCGCGACAATGTCACGCACGCGCGCATGGCGCTGGCCGAGGACGGCAAGTTCCTCGCGATGGATGTCGACCTGATGGGCGACATGGGCGCCTATCTCTCGACCTTCGGTCCCTACATTCCGCATGGCGGCGCGGGCATGCTGCCGGGCCTCTACGATATCCAGGCCTTCCACTGCCGTGTCCGCACGGTGTTCACCCACACCGTGCCGGTCGATGCCTATCGGGGCGCGGGCCGGCCTGAGGCGGCCTATGTCATCGAGCGTCTTGTGGACGCCTGCGCGCGAAAGCTCGACATGACGCCGGAAGCGATCCGGCGGAAGAACTTCATCCCGCCGCGCGCGATGCCCTACAAGACCGCGACCGGCAAGGTCTACGATTCCGGCGACTTCACCGCGCATATGAAGCGGGCGATGGAGGTCGCGGACTGGAAGGAATTTTCCAGGCGCGCCAAGGCCGCGAAGAAGCAGGGACTCGTGCGCGGCATCGGCATGGCGAGCTATGTCGAGGTCTGCGGCACCATGGGCGAGGAGACCGCGAATGTCCGCCTCGATCCCAATGGTGACGTCACGATCCTGATCGGCACGCAGTCGAGCGGGCAGGGACACCAGACCGCCTATGCGCAGATCGTGTCGGAGCAGTTCGGCATTCCGCCCGAGCGCATCCATGTCCACCAGGGGGACACCGACGAGATCGCAACGGGCTTGGGCACGGGCGGCTCGGCCTCGATCCCCTCGGGCGGCGTCAGCGTCCAGCGCGCCACGCACGAGCTCGGCAACAAGCTGATGGAGATCGCGGCGCAGGCACTGGAAGCCGGCGTCGGCGACCTTGAGATCAATAATGGCGTCGTGCGGATCGCAGGCACCGACCGCTTGGTTTCCTTCGCCGATCTCGCCAAGCGGCCTGACGTCGATCCGGACAAGCTCAAGGGCAGCGCGACGTTTGCGAGCGCCGACGGCACCTATCCGAACGGCACGCACATCGCGGAGGTCGAGATCGATCCGGCGACCGGCATCGTCAAGATCGTCAACTACGTCATCGTCGATGATTTCGGCGTGACGCTCAATCCGTTGCTGCTTGCCGGCCAGGTGCATGGCGGCGCGATGCAGGGTATCGGCCAGGCACTGATGGAGCAGGTAGTTTACAGCCCGTCCGACGGCCAGCTCGTCACCGGCACCTTCATGGACTACGCGCTGCCGCGCGCGGCCGACGGCCCGTCATTCGTGTTCGAGACCCACAACGTGCCCTGCAAGACCAACCCGTTAGGCGTGAAGGGCGCCGGCGAGGCCGGCGCGATCGGCTCGTGCCCGGCGGTCGTCAACGCGATCATCGAGGGATTGTGGCGCGAGTATAAGATCGACCATATCGACATGCCGGCGACCGCCGAGCGGGTCTGGATTGCAATCCGCGAGCATCAGCGCCGCCATAGCCTCTGATATCCGCCCCAATTCTGGAATAAGTCTAAGCGCGTGGGGTTGGAACGGGGGACGGCTTCAACTTGCGCCCGGTAAGTTGAAGTCATTTTTGTAGGGTCAAGGGAGCGAATGCATGAAGCGGAGTATTCTGGTTGCGGGCGTGTTGATGCTCAGCCTCGGTGGCGTGATGGCCGAGCCGGACCAGGTCAAGGATACCCAGGCCATGATGAAGGGTAACGGAAAGAACGCCGGCGCGCTGGCCGCGATGGTGAAGGGCGAAAAGCCCTACGATCAGGCGACGGTGGACGCAGCACTCGCGCAGTTCGATGATACCGCCAAGAAGCTGCCGACATTGTTCCCCGCGAGCATCAAGGGCAAGCCGTTCGAAGGCGATTACAGCGCCTCACCGAAGATCTGGGAGGACGGTGCGGGCTTCAAGGAGCACATCGCAGGCTTTGCAAAGGCGGTCGGCGATGCCAAGGGCAAGATCAAGGATGTCGACTCGCTGAAGGCCGAGCTCTCCGTGATCGGCAAGCAATGCGGCGGCTGCCACGAGACCTTCCGCGTCAAGAAGTCCTGATGCGCGATTTGCCATAGCGATTTGTCAGAAATGAAGAAGGGCGGATGCAATGCATCCGCCCTTTCGATTCAATCAAGCGGCAAAGCTACTCGGCAGACTTGCTGGCCGCCTACTTTGTCACCTGACCACGGATTTCGCCGCCCGGGTTGGCCGCGGTGTGGATATTGACGTAGTACTTGCCGGACTCAAGATCGGCGGCCTGGGCGTCGGTCAACGTCGCGCTGCCTTCGACCGGGCTCGAAGCTGCGTTCGGGATCGCAACGGCAACGCCGGCGTTCTTGCCGGTCTCCGCGGGCCCATGGAAATGCGCGGCCGTCGCAGGGCCGGTGAGGCCGGAATAGGTGACCTTCCAGCTGAGCTTTTTGGATGCAGCGTCATAGTCGAGATCGGCGCTTCCGGTCCCGGCGCTGGTGTTAGCGGGCACTTCGGACTTGCCATCCAGCGTCGCCTTGAACTTCTCGGCACAGGCGGGGCCTGCGAAGGCGATGGCAGCGCCGAGCGCAAGCGGTACGAGCAAGATCTTGGTCATTGGTCCTCTCTCCCTTGAATAGAGCACATCTCACAACAATGAGATGACGGATTTATTCCCGAAACCGCCGCCGCCGCCGCAAAATTTCATGTCAGCATCCGACTGGAGCGTCTTCCGGGCGCAACGTAAGACTATACGGTGGGGCATGGCTGCTCCAGCGCGAGCGCCTCAAACAATGCCATATGAAATCTATTCGGTGATGACGGATCGGTGATGCTGCGACGTTTTGTACTTTCTGTGCTGTTTCTCTGTGTTGCGGCCTTCACGGTCTATTGGTGGCTCAGTGTGCCGGCATCGCCATGGATTGCGACGGCCTATACGCCCGACGTCGCGAACGGCGAAACCATCTTCAACGCGGGTGGATGCTCGTCCTGCCATGCGGTGCCCGAGCAGCCCGATCGCACCAGGCTCGGCGGCGGCCTTGCGATCCGCTCGCCTTTCGGCACCTTCTATGCGCCGAACATCTCGTCCGATCCGACCGACGGCATCGGCGGCTGGAGCGAGGCGGATTTCGTCAACGCCGTCATGAAAGGCGTCTCGCCCGAGCACACGCACTATTTCCCGGCCTTTCCCTACACGTCCTATGCGCATGCCAAGGTCGAGGATGTCCGCGATCTCTTCGCCTATCTGAAGACGCTGCCCGCCGTGTCCGGCAAGGTGCGCGATCACGACCTGCCGTTTCCATTCGACATCCGCCGCAATGTCGGGATCTGGAAACGGCTGTTCATGGACGACAAGCCGTTCGCGCCTGATCCGGCGCATCCTGACAAATGGAATCGCGGCGCCTATCTCGTAAACAGCTTCGGTCACTGCGCCGAGTGTCATAGCCCGCGCAACTTTCTCGGCGGCATCGTCGCCGCGCAGCGCTTCGCCGGCGGCCCCGATGCCGAAGGCGAGGGCTTTGTCCCCAACATCACCCACAAGGGAATCTCCGACTGGAGCGCCAAGGACATCGCCTATTTGCTCGAGACCGGACAGACGCCGGACGGTGACAGCGCGGGCGGATCGATGGTGCGTGTGATCCGCAACACCTCGAAACTGTCCGAGCAGGACCGCGATGCGATCGCCGACTACATCAAGTCGCTGCCGCCGGTCGAGGGACCGCCGAAGCCGAAGAAGAAAGAGCAGAAGGACGGTTAAGTCGAGGCGTGTCGCCATCGTCCGGCTGGCTTCGATGTGGCCGAGGCTTCAACGGATGCCTTGAACCACCGGCATCCGGGGCGTGGCTTCGGAAACCGGAACAGCCGACACGGAATTTTTCCGCTTCCGCAATCCCAAGTCAGGAAGAACGGAGACCTGCCGGGTCAATCAATTGGTTCGAGACGACGTAGTCGACCTCACTACGGGTGAGACCGATGTCCATCAACTCGTTATCCGTCAGCCGGCATAGCTCAGTTCGGAGCCTCTCGCGTTTGCGCCACTCCCAGAACATGTCCCAATATGCTTCGAGCGGACTATAGTATTGCCGCTTTGCGGTTGCCGGTCCAAGCTCAGTCGTTCCGTTGATGGTGCTCATTGGCATGTGTCCAGGCCGGGCTGCTCCACCAGGCGAGATTGCCAGCATGCGCGTGGGCGCGCTTAACAGCCGGCTTACATTTTCCTCACCGGCAGCTTATTCTTCGTCTTGCAGGGGTAATGCAGCGGTGCCCCCGAGAAGGAATGGCAAGTTGCGCTATCTCTTCGAGGATTACACGTTTGACACCGAACGGCGTGAACTGCATCGGGGGACGGATGCGGTACTGATCACTCCGCAGGTCTTTGACCTGCTCGAATACCTGATTCGAAACCGGCAGCGCGTTGTCAGCAAAGACGACCTCGTCAGCGCCGTCTGGAACGGACGGATCGTCTCTGATGCAGCGTTGACGACCCGCTTGAATGCGGCCCGGAATGCGATCGGCGATACCGGCGAGGAACGGCGCCTCATCAAGACATTGCCGCGCAAGGGGTTCCGCTTCGTCGGCACAGTGCGGGAAACGGAGAGGTCAGCAGTTGAGTCGACTGGTTCTGCGGCGCATGGCGGCGACACGAACGCGGTTCCAAATTCGGCACCGCGACTGTCTCTCGTCGTGCTGCCTTTCGCTAATCTCAGCGGTGATCCCGAGCAGGACTATTTCGTTGATGGAGTGACCGAGAGCCTGACTACCGACTTGTCACGCATCAGCGGCTCGTTCGTCATCGGCCGACACACTGCATTCACCTATAAGGGCAAGGCAATCGATCTCAAGCAGATCGGCCGGGAGCTAAATGTCCGCTATGTTCTGGAAGGCTCGTTGCAGCGTGGCGGTGACCGAGTTCGCGTAAGTGTTCAGCTGGTGGACGCGGAAACCAGGGCGCATCTGTGGGCCGACCGTTTTGATAAGCCCCTTGCCGATCTGTTCGATATGCAGGACGAGATCGTATCGCGTCTCGCCAACACGCTCGAAGCGGAGCTCACTGAGCAGGAGGCCAGGCGGTCTGAACGATCTCCGAATCCAACCTCAATGGATCTGTATTTCCAAGCTAGAGCTTCGCTCAACAAGGGGCGAACGCCGGAACATATGGCACAAGCCCGCGATCTTCTCGAGCGGGCGTTGGCACTTGATCCCAAAAACACCGGGGCAATGGTTGGCATGGCGATTGTCGATCTGACAATTGGATCAGGCCTATATTCACCGGACAGGGCCGCGCGTCTGGCAATGGCCGAGGCGTCCGTGGTCAATGCGCTGTCCCATACGCCAAATTATGCGGTTGCGCATTTGGTATTGGGCGACCTGCTAATTCTAACAAACCGCGCGGCACAAGGGATAGCTGAGTGCGAGCGAGCGTTGGCCTTGGATCGCAATTTAGCCGGGGCGCATGCGCAGGTTGGCGCGGCAAAGTTCGTTACGGGTTGCGCGGCAGAGACCGAGCCCCACATGAACGACGCGTTTCGCCTTTCGCCTCGCGACATAAACGCTTATCGATGGCTGCTGTTCGCCGGCGCCGCCAAATTTCAGATCTCGGCGGATGAAGAGGCGATCAGCCGGTGGCGACGCAGCCTTGAAGCCAACCGAAACTATCCCATTACACATTTCTTGCTCGCTGGTGCAGAAGCACTGCTCGGCTCCACGGATCAAGCGAAAGCAATCGCCAAGGCGGGAGTCGCGCTCGACCCCCACTTTACAATTCTTCGCTTCCGCAATGGTGCCTTGAGCGATAATCCAACCTATCTTGCGATGCGCGAACGTATGTATCGGGGCTTGCGCCTGGCTGGGGTGCCCGAGTGCTAATGTAGGCTCAGGGTCAACCTGCCGGCCGGCCGGATGTCGACTAGGTCGAGAACGAATTTTGGTTTAAGCTGGCAGCGCGATTGTCAGAAGCCGAGGGCAACTCGGCAAGTGCAAGTGAGCAGCGGAGGATATTCATGCGATCGTTGCAAAGTGTTTCAGTGAGTATTGCGGTCTCGGTGCTGATGGCGGCGGGCGTGACCTGCGCTATTGCCGAAGACGAGCCCCTCGGCGTTCGCTTGGTCAACCAGATGAACGCGCTTTACGGCGCGCATCCCGGCGTTCGTGCAAACCACGCCAAGGGCGCCGTGTTCGAAGGAACGTTCACGCCGGCGCAAGGCGCCGATGCGCTTAGCTCGGCCGTCTTTCTCAAAGGTGCACCCACGCCGCTGGTCATTCGTTTTTCTAATGCGGGTGGGGTGCCGGACGCGCCTGACACCCACCCTTCGACCGACCGTATCCGCGGCATGGCGATCAAGTTTCGTCTCGCGGATGGAAGCGAAGCCGACATGGTCTGCATATCGGCAAACGGATTTCCGGTCGCAACCGGCGAGGACTTTCTGACGCTGCTGCAAGCGGTCGGCGCAAGCGGTCCCGATGTGCCCAAGCCGACACCGGTCGAAAAATTCCTGTCGACCCATCCGGCCGCGCTCGCGTTTGTCACGACGCCGCGACCTGTGGCGGCCAGTTATGGCACGCAGCCTTTCTTTGGCGTCAATGCATTCAAGTTCACCAATGCGCAAGGCGTGAGCAAGTTCGGCCGCTACCGCATCGTGCCGGAGAGCGGCCCTGCTTTTGTGAGTGACGAGGAGGCGGCCAAGCGTCCGCCGAATGCACTTGCCGACAATCTGCGGGCATCGCTGGAAAAAGGACCGGTTAAGTTCCGCCTCCTGGTACAGGTTGCCGACGCCGATGATTCGACCACCGATGCCACGAAGGTCTGGCCGGACAGCCGGCCAACCGTGGAGCTCGGCGAAATCGCCGTCATCAAGGCGCTGGACACGAAGAAGGTAGAGAACGAGCTGCTTTTCTTGCCGACCAACGTGACGAGCGGCATCGATCCCTCGGATGACCCGATCCTCAACACCCGCACCGAGGCCTACGCGGAGTCGTTCAGCCGACGCACGAAATAGATTGCCATCGTGCGGAGCCGACACCGATTGCGCAGGCTAATAGGTATGGCCGGCATCGTGTGAGATGCTCCGGTCGGACCGCAAATTCAGTGTCGTCACTGCGCACGCAGGGACCCATAACCACAGGCTCGAGTTTGTGGCACCACAGCAGGACGGCTCTCTTTCCGGTAACAAATATCACGCGGTATGGGTCCCTGCGTGCGCAGGGACGACAGATGAGATTGCCTTTCGAGATGTGCGCAGGCCTTAACGCGCCACGCGACGAGCCACCTCTGTCAGCTCGCGCCGAACGCCTTGAAGGTGATGATGGTGTGAGTGTCCTGGATACCAGGAATGACCTGCACCTTCTCGTTGACGAAGTGGCCGATGTCGGTGTCCTTGTCGACATAGAACTTGACCAGCAGGTCGTAATGGCCCGCGGTCGAGTAGATCTCGGAGGCGATTTCGGCCTCCGCAAGCGCATTGGCCACGACATAGGACTGGCCGAGCTTGCATTTGATCTGGACGAAGAAGGGAACCATCGCGGTCGTCTCCGGGGGTGTTGACGTCCAATAGCCAAATTTGCCGAGGCAAGGCAAGCCGGCTTGCTGGCGCACCCCCGTCGCGCTAGGAACGGTCATGGTCCGGATCACCCCAGCCGCGCGAGCGCGCCCGTGACGACCCCGGTCGCGCTGACGATCGCGGGCTCGGATTCGTCCGGCGGCGCCGGCATTCAAGCCGACCTGAAGACCTTCGCCGCGCTTGGCGTCTATGGCGCATCCGCGATCACGGCGCTGACCGCGCAGAACACCAGGGGCGTCACCGGCATCCATCGCGTGCCGCCGGATTTCGTCACGGCGCAGATCGATGCCGTGTTCACCGATCTCGAGGTGGGCGCGGTCAAGATCGGCATGGCGGCGGAGCTTGGGATCGTCGAGGCCATCGCCGCGGCGCTGGAGCGGTGGCAGCCCGCTCACGTCGTGCTCGACCCCGTGATGGTCGCGACCTCCGGCGACCGGCTGCTGTCGCCCGATGCCATCGCCGCGCTACGCGATCGCCTCATCCCGCGCGCGACGGTGATCACACCGAATTTGCCGGAAGCTGCCGCGCTGCTCGACGAAGCGATCGCAACTGACGAAGCCGCGATCGCCGGGCAGGGCCGGCGGCTGCTCGCAATGGGCTGTCCCGCCGTGCTGATCAAGGGCGGTCATGGGCGGGGGGCCGAGAGCATCGATTATCTGGTCGATCGCGACGGCATCACGCCGCTGCCGGCGCCGCGCATCGCAACGGCGAACACCCATGGCACCGGCTGCTCGCTGTCATCGGCCATCGCCGCAGGCCTCGCCAAGGGCGAGGACATGGCGAGCGCGGTGCGCAACGCCAAGGCCTTCATCAGCGCCGCCATCGCCGCCGCGGACCGTTTCAGTGTGGGCCACGGCCACGGCCCGGTGCATCACTTCCACCGCTTCTACTGACAAATCCTGACAGCGCGCCGCTGCGCTTGGAGTGCGCCATAGCTCCCTGCGGATAAGGGCGCTTACCCACCTCGCCGCCCGTGTCTGATTCCTACAATCCACGCGCGGCCTCGATCCTTAGCGTTTGACTCAACCATGGCGATGCTCTCGCAGAGCGTCGCCGGATTTCGCGGCGGCGGCGATCCGCGCGCCACATCAGTCATTGCGAGGTTCGACATGTCCTATCCGATCGACCACGGCGACATTTATCGTAGGCGCTCGGTTCACGGCGCGCATGCGTCGCGGCCAAAGCCGACCGCCGGCGCGGCATTCGCTTCACTATGCGCAAATCTCATCGCAAGCCTCCTTGCCAGTCTCGCCGCAAGCCTTGCCCTGGCCGCGTTGATGGCTGCCGCGATGGCCGTGACCTGGCAACGCACTGCGGTCACCGCGCTCGTGTTTGCCTTCACGTTCCTCGTCGTGCTCGGTCATGCCTCGCTGTTCGGCATGCCGCGGTTTCTCGTCGGCAAGTCCCGCGAATGGATCAGCCTGGCCTCATGCGTCGTCGCCGGCACTGCCGTCGGCGCGTTGCCGATCGGCGTGGTCACCTGGCCGGCGGACGCGGGGCTCACGGCCGTCGGGTGGAGCGCTTATCTTCAACCCCTGATGTATTTCGGCATGTTCGGGGCGCTCGGCGGATTGGCGTTCTGGACGATCCTGATCTGTGTCTCACCACATTAGGATCGGGAATGGCTCAGACGGGTTGCACACCGGCGCCCGCGCAGCCGCCAGGACCTGCTCGGGCGGGGCGCCGACGATGTCGCGGAAGTCATGGATCATGTGAGACTGGTCGGCAAAGCCGCTGGCACAGGCAAGTCCGGCCCAGCTTCGCTCCGACGCGCGCGCCGCGAGCAGGCCCTCGAAACGCGCCATGCGCGCGAAGTGCTTCGGGCTTGTGCCGAAGGCCGTTCGAAAGCGGCGCGACAGATGCCGCTCGCTCACGCCGGCTTCATCCGCCAGTTGCCGAATGCGCGCGAGCGGATTGCGCCGCAGGCGTTTCGCCACGTGGGAGACGAGCGCGTCCGGTACCTCGTCGCGGGCATGGGCGCGCAGAAATCGCATCATGATCTCGAACCGCGCAACGCTGCTCCGCGCCTCGGATACCATGTCCTGCAGCAGGTCCACGTCGTTCGGACTGAAGAGATCGCCGAGGGCAATCTTGGCGTCCATGAATGCCGCCATGCGGTCGCCGAGCAGGCGCGCCGCCGTGTCCGGTCTCAGGCGCGCGATGATCATGCCGACCGGGCCCGGAGGCTGCACGGTGACGATGCCGCTGTGAAGCTTGGTCGCGACATGCCGGTATCGCGGATGCGTCCAGGCAGCATCGCCATATTCCCGGTACGACTCGGTCGACGTGCGGTATTGCAGGACGATGAAGGGCGCAACGCCGGGCAGGAGCTTGATCGAAATCCGTCGCGCCGCATCGGAATCGGGAATGTCGAGATCGACGATCGCCTCGACCAGATCCTGCCGCAACAGCACGGGCTCGCTGACATCGCGGGACGCGAAGGCTCCGATCGTCCGGCATGCGCCTACGGGCATGCTGTTGGTGTGGTCCAGAACAGACATTGCACTCAATCCTGTCGTGCAAGTCTGGCGACCACGTGTTACGCGAAGATTGCCCGGGCCGGCTCGTCAATTACATATGTAACAGTGTAAGGCTGGGCCGGGCCGTCCGCGGATTTGAGCCAGAAGCCATGTTTCGCAAGTCGATCAAGCAGAAGATCATCGGTATTGCCGCGGGGCTGATCGTCCTTGCGGTGATCACGTCCATTCTGTCGATGGTGCTGGCCGGCAGGGTCGGCCATCTCTTGGACGAGCTGACCAGCAAATACATCCCGGCCTACGGCCATCTGGCGCGGGTGAACGTCCGATCGCTCGAACGTTCGCTCGCGCTTCGCCGGATGATGGGCGCCCGGATGATGCAGACCACGCCCGATCCGGCGGCCTATGCCGCGCAGCTGAAGAACTTCAAGGACCTCGACGCCGCCGTCGAGCAGGAGGCCGCGGCGGCCCGCCAGCTCATCAATGCCATCATCAATGACGCCAGCACGCCCTCGGACAATGCCGCGCTGGGACGGCTCGACGACCGGATCGACACGACGATGAGCGATCTGCGCCGCCGCCTGAACGAAGAGAGCAACCGGGTACTCGAACAGGTCGACGCGCATAATTTTCCCGAAGCCGGCCGCATGATGGCGAACGTCGACGAACTCCGGGACGAGTTCAATACCAGGATCGACGGCATCCGCGCCGACATGCTGCGCCAGGTCGAAACGAGCGCGGCCACGGTCATCAGTGAGCAGCAGCATGCGATCGTGATCTCTGCGATTGCGACGGGGATCGCGTCCGTGCTCGGATTTGTCTTCGCGATGCTGGTCGGCAGCGGCATCACCGGGCCGGTCATGCGGCTGCTCGAAGGGACGCGGGAGGTCGAGGCCGGCCGCCTCGATGGCGCGATCAGCATCACGACGGGAGACGAGATCGGCCAGCTCTCGGCCGCCTTCAACCGCATGATCGAAAGGCTGCGCCAGAACCAGCGGATCAGGGAAACGTTCGGCAGATATATCGACCCGAGGGTCGCCGAAGGATTGCTCGATCAGCCGGAACTCGCCGCCGCCGACGGTCAGCGTCGCATCATGACCGTGATGTTCTGCGACATGAAGGGGTTCACGTCGCTCAGCGAAGGCGTGACGCCGCAGGGGCTGGTCAAGATCATGAACCTTTATTTGTCGACGATGTCGGAGCCGATCCATGCGCACCACGGCATCATCGACAAATATATCGGCGATGCGATCATGGCCTATTGGGGACCGCCCTTCATCGAGGAGGCGGAGCAGGCGCATGTCGCGTGCCTTGCGGCCATTGACATGATGGGACGCGTCGCCGGCCTGCGCAAGGAGTTGCCCGAGCTCCTTGGCGTGCGCGTGATCCCGTCCGAATGCGACATCCGGATCGGGGTCGCGACCGGCGAGGCGCTGGTAGGCAGTATCGGCTCGGAGTTCATGATGAGCTACACGGTGATGGGGGACACCGTGAATCTGGCCTCGCGCCTCGAAGGCGCCAACAAGATCTATGGCAGCCGCTGCCTGATCTCGGAGGCGACCTCGGCCGCCACCGAGGCGACGATCGAGGTCCGGGAGATCGACAGGGTGGTCGTGGTCGGCCAGAAGAAACCACAGACCGTCTTCGAAATCATGGGTCCGAAAGGCGAGCTGACGCCGGAGCAGGTACGATTGCGAGACCTCTATTCCGAAGGGCTTGCGGCCTATCGGGCGCAACACTGGGACGAGGCACTTCGCGCCTTTGCCGCCGCATGCGAAGCCGTCGCCACGGATGGTCCATCAAGGACTTTCATGACGCGCATCGAAGACCTGAAACGAAATCCGCCGCCGGCCGACTGGGACGGTTCATGGCGTCTGGAGCACAAATAATCGCAAGCGCGCGGTTTGGCGATCGTCCTGACCAGGCTTCGCGCGGTGCTTTGCCTCGCGGCGCCATTCAGTTCCATCGCCGCGAGCGGATTGACAGTCCGAACGGCAAGCGGTTTATTCGGGCTTCGGGGGCAGCGATCCCCCCGCGAGGCGACATGCCAAAGCATCGCGTCCTGATTTTCATTGAGGGCGCAGCATGTCATCTTTTCTTTCGATTTCCATCCGCAAGCCGTTCCGTCTGATCGGCGCCGCCACGCTCACGCTTGGGGTCGCGTTGCAGCTTATGGCGGTCGCGAGAGCCGCCGAGGCTGCCTCCGGCAACAAGACGATCGTGTTCGTCTGTCTCCACGGCTCCGTGAAGAGCCAGATCGCCGCAGCGCATTTCAACAGGATCGCAGGCGAGCAGGGTCTGCCGTACACCGCCGTCTCGCGCGGCATCCGGGTCGACAGTTCGATCCCAGCAGGCATCAGAGATAGCCTGAGCCTCGATGGGATTGCGCCAACGGACGACAGTCCCAGGCAATTGACGGCTGCCGAAGCGGACGGTGCGGTCAGCATCATCGCGTTCGATGCCGTACCGGATGACGAGAGAGGGAGCGCCGAAGTGAATTACTGGTCCGACGTCCCGCCGGCCACCAAGGACTACGCCGCGGCCCGGGACGTCATCGTCCGGCACATCGACGATTTCGTTCCGGCGTTGGCGGCGAGGGCGCGACCTCAGCAGACGTTGAGAGGCGTGGTCACCGCCGTCGATGAGCGGAACGACCAGATCACGCTGCGCTCGATGCCAGACGTCACTGCAGACTTCAAGGTCCAGGATGGTTTGATCTTCAATGCCGTTCATGATGGCGATCAGGTCGAACTCAAAGTGGAGAACATCGGCGGCGTGAAGACCATCGTCAGCCTCAAGAAGGAATAGGTCCCGAAAAGCCATCGCAATCGGCCGGTCGGTTACGCTTGGCGTAGTCCAAAGCTTGGCAGAGCAAACGCGGGAAGGGCAGGACAATGACGTCGCATCGAAGATGTCTCGTTCTGGCGTTGACGGTCATGGCGGCAGGCGTCTCCGCTGGAAATGTCCTCGGCCAGACTGCCGAACCATCGCCGCTGCTACTGGACGAAAAAATCCCGCTTGGCGATATCAAAGGCCGGATCGACCACATGGCGGTCGATCCGGCGCGGCATCGGCTGCTTGTCGCAGCTCTTGGCAATGGCAGCCTGGCGGTCGTTGACCTCGAGGCGAAGCGCGTTGACCGCAACATTGCGGGGCTCCGCGAGCCGCAGGGCGTTGGTTATGACGCGGCCAACGATACCATTTATGTTGCGAGCGCAGGCGACGGCTCGCTCAAGCTTTTCAACGGCTCTGATCTCAAGCCAAAGGCGCGGATCGATCTAGGCAGCGATGCGGACAATATTCGTGTCGATACCAAAGCAGGGCGGGTCTTTGTCGGCTATGGCGATGGCGCGCTGGCGATCATCGATACCGCAACCCACAGCAAAATCACGAGCGTGCCGCTGGATGCGCACCCGGAAAGCTTTCAGCTCGACGCCGCCACGGATCGAATTTTTGTCAATGTGCCAAATCTGCGCGCGATCGATGTGATCGACCGTGCTGGAGCAAAGAAGATCGGGTCCTGGTCCACGGCGGGCCGGAGCGCGAACTTCGCCATGGCGCTGGATCAGGGACGGCAACGGCTTCTTGTGGCGTTTCGGCGTCCTGCAGAACTGGGTATCTACGCGCTCGAGGACGGCAAGCCTGTTGCGTCGGTCCCCACCTGCGGCGATATCGACGACCTGTTCGTCGATCCCAAACGCGATCGCGTTTACGTCAGTTGCGGAGAGGGCTTTCTTGACGTGCTGACCGCGGACGGTAGCTCCTATCGGCGGATTGCTCATATCGCCACGGCCGCGGGGGCGAGAACTTCGCTTTTCTCGCCGGACCTCGATCGGCTGCTGCTCGCAGTCCCGGCAAGAGCAGAAACTCCCGCGGCGATCTGGGTCTTTCGTCCCGCGCCTTGAAGGGGCGCCTTGAAAGAGGTGTCAGCATGATCGTGGGTGACACTGTTCTCGTTCGGTACGCCGTCGCGTCGTTGATCGGTCTCGGCTTGGCAATCTCCTCCGGCCCTGCATTCGCCTATCGTCCATTCGACGGGACCGATGCGGCCGTCGCGGATCCCGGAGAGGTCGAGATTGAATTGCAGCCCGCAGGGCTCCAGCACGAAGGCGCGTCGCAAACGCTGATCGCGCCGGCGACCGTCCTGAATTTCGGTTTGAACGAGGGCTGGGAGGCGGTGTTCGAAGGGCAGGGCGAAACGCCGCTATCGCCTTCGGGCGCCGGCAATCTGACGTCTGCCGGCGCATTCCTCAAGCACGTCGTCGTGCCGGGCAGCCTTCAGGGCAAGAGCGGCCCAAGCATCGCGACCGAATTCGGCGTCTTGTTGCCGGATAGCACCGGCAACAGCGGCGTCGGCCTAAGCTGGGCCGGCATCGTCTCGCAGCGCTGGGACTGGGGGACGATCCATTTCAATACCGAGGCCGCGCTGACGCGGGATCATCATGCCGATGTCTTCATCGACACCATCGTCGAAGGTCCCTCGAAATGGACGGTGCGGCCGGTCGCGGAATTCTTCTATGAGAGAGAGTTCGGTCAGGAAGAAACCGTGTCGGGACTTGTCGGCCTGATCTGGCAGGCCAGCGACAAGCTCGCCTTCGACGTTGCCTTCCGCCACGCACTGACCAATGGCCATCCGGTCAATGAACTCCGTGCGGGGGTGACCTTCGGCTTCCCGCTTCACTTCGAAGCCGTTCACGGCAGATGATCCGCAGGAAGAGTTCAGGCCGGGCCATCCGATGCTTCCCAATCGACAACCGATCAAGCTTCGGACGATCGGCTCACCATCAAGAGGATGCCGCCGATCTGCGGCAGCAACGCCAGCAGGACAAGACGCAGCATGGCGAAGTCATCGTCCGATGGGCGCAACGCGCCATGGGTCAGCCATGCGACGATTCGGATTGCGGCTTCCGTCTGTGGATCGGCCGTCCGTTCCACCGATCGCATCGCGGTGTCGAGGGCCTGCCGCCGTTCGTTGACCGCCGCTTCCCGCTCGCGACAGAACTTGCCGACGCCGCCCTTGCACTCTCGATCCCGCGCCGCCATGGCATCCGTCAGCGCGCCCTGCGCCGCTTGAACCGCCGGCGTGACGCGGGATGCGCGCGCCGTCGTCACGTCCGTGATGTTGGTGCTGGCGAAGCCGACGCCGGCCGTGACCGCGAAGGCGAACGTCATCAGCCACACGGCCCATGCGGCGAGCGATGTGGCCCGCTGACGGCGCTGCCAAAGCCTGGCGGCACAGGACGGCATGACCAGCGCGACCAGATCGGCGGCCACGCCGATTGCGAGGAAAAGCCAACCGGCGATGTCGCTCGATCCGAGCGAGCGTGCGAACCATCCATTCATGGTCATGCCGACGACGGCCAGCGCCAGCGCCGCCGTCGTCAAGAGGAACGAGACGACGCCTGTGCGTGCGACACCTGTGTGTGACGGCGCGATGGTGCGTGACCTGACGGCCGGAGCCGACGCGTTTTCCGACTGACGCGGTTGGTGCGTTTGATCTGCAGGCACCGGAAGTGCGGCACCTGGCGCATCATCCGCCGACGAAAAGTCCAGCGGAATTAGATGATCGGAGGAGGACGGCGGTGCGGCATCCGCCGGGGCGGCCTTCTTGCGTTGCCGGTTGGCTTTGGCGCGGGGCGAGTTCGTCTTCGCACTCGTCTTGGTACTCGTCTTGGCGCTCGACCTGTCGCCCGTCTTGTCCGCCAGCTTCTCAGCGAGCTTCGCGGCTATCTTGTCGGTCGTCCCGGCGTCCGTTCTGGCACTTGTCCTCGCCTTCTTGTTCAGCGGGACTTGATGGAGCGGAATAACAGATGCAGTAGTCTCGTCAGCCATTGGAACCGTCCTTGTCGGTTGCGATGGTCAGGGGCTGCGGCGCGGTGCAACGCGCCGCTCGCCCCGAAGCACACATGTTGATTCGGAGACGGCAGTTTACTCTCTGAAGATGGGCAACTGTTTGGGCGGCTTTCGAATGTTCGCAGGTGTTGCCCAAATTCAATAAGTCGGTGTATCGCGCGAGACGCGGTTGCCAGCTGCGACGCGCGTTTCGAGAAACAAAAGAGGTCGTAGCGCTATTGATCGCGCGCCTGTTGGGCAAAGTTAGCCGCGTTCTCTCTGCGGCCCCAATTGTCGGGCGATCTCGACGATCACGTCGAATGCCACATCAATATCGGCTTCCGTCATATCGAATGAGCCTGCTTGAAACCGTATGACGAATTGTCCGTCGACTTTGGTCTGCGTAAGATAGATGCGCCCATCGTTGTTGACCGCGTTGATCAGTCGAAGGTTGTGTTCATCAAGATCCGCGACGTTCGGCGGTTCGTGCCGGAACGAGAAGAGTGAGAGCATTGGGCCGGTGGTCACGCGAAAACCGGCCGTGTCTGCCAGGCGCTTGGCCAGCTTTTCCGACCAGCGCACATGATTGCGGATCATGTCGCGCAGTGCGACCAGGCCGTAGGCCCGCAGCAGAAACCAGATCTTCAGAGCCCGAAAGCGGCGGCCAAGCGGTATGCTCCACTCCGAATAGTTGATGATGCCGTCATGGCCATGCGTTTTAAGAAATTCCGGGTGAATGGCGAGAGTTTGTACCAGGCTGCCTGGGTCACGCAGAAAATGGGCCGAGCAATCGAACTGCGCGCCGAGCCATTTGTGCGGGTTGAAAACCACCGAGTGGGCCCCTTCGACACCTTTCCACAGATGGCGGAATTCAGGACAAATCATCGCGGACCCCGCCCATGCCGCATCGACGTGCACGTAAAGACCATGACGGCTCGCGACGTCGCAGACATCAGCGACATTGTCAGTTCCGCCTACGCTGGTTCCTCCAACGCTGGCGACAATGCCGGCCGGCACAAAGCCGGCCTGCATGTCCGCGACGATCGCAGCGTCCAGTGCCGTGACGTCCAGGCTGCGCAGTGCGCCTGAGACCGGAATGCGCACGAGATTGTCTTCGCCGATCCCCGAAATCCAAATGGCGCGATCGATCGAGGTGTGCACCTGATCCGAACAATAGATTCGCAAACGCGGCTGTCCCGACAGGCCGAGCTTGTTACCTGCCCATTTTAGCGCGCGCTCGCGCATGACAAGAACTGCCGCCAGGGTTGCCGAGGATGCGGAATCCTGGATGACGCCTCGAAAGCCGTCGGGCAAACCGAGGGCTTGACGCAACCAGTCCAGAACACGGGTCTCCAATTCAGTTGCTGCCGGCGAGGTTTGCCAGAGCATGCATTGGGCAGCCATCGCCGAGACAAATTGCTCGGCGACAACCGACGCAGGAGCCGCGTTGGCCGGGAAATACGCGAAGAACCTCGGGTGCTGCCAATGGGTGATGCCGGGCACCACATGTCTTTCAAAGTCAGCAAAAATGGCGTCCATCGATTCCGGCGTTTCTGGAGCGCTGGATGGAAGAGCGTTGAAGATTGCCCCGGGTGTTGTTTGAGCCCGCACGGGCAGATTGCGCAGACCCTGACGATAGTCTGCGCCCCAGTCAGCGGCCTTGTGGCTCCAAACGCGAAACTCATCGTTGTTCATCTGACATCTCTATTGGCGGCCCTCGCTGCATAAAATTGGCGAATGCGGCCGAAGTTCGATTCCGTAGCTTTCTCGCCGCAAGGACCGCCGTGGAGCTTCTACCGAAAAGGTGAGACGCAGCGTGATGTCTGATTTGGCGTCGTTGGCAGCCGAACTGAGGACATCGGAGGTGGATCGCTTCGTGCCACAAGCCAACATCCTCGCTGCATTGTCGCTGCGACGTCGCACGTGTCGTTGTGCCGATCGGAACCGGCCTGCCTGTGCAGTTAAGCCTTTAACTGAGCGGCGCCGGATCGCTCTTCAAAACAACCGACAAGCCGCCGGCTTGGTCGATCCTAATATTTTCTAACAATGGGTTTTGTTGTCGGAGGCGCTCCGGGCGCGGGCGGCGAGACAGAGAAGGTGACCCACGTATTCCAGCCTGATGGTCGGTTCTCCGCAGCGAACTCTCCGTAAGCCTTGAAATTGAGATAGCCTTGCATCTCGCCGACCGGGAAGATGAATCCGATCTGGGGGCCGATGCCGGCCACCTGGGACTGGAAGCAGCCGACGCGATCGCCTGAGCCGCCGTCGCAGCCGAGCTCCTTGTAGACATAGCCCACGAGGCCAACCATCACCTGCTTCGACAGGAATTGCGACGCACCCCAGTCGAAGTGCATGTCGACACCGTTCTGATACTGCGTCGAATTGTTGATGAAATTATAGGTGAAGCCGAGCACGCCAGAGAATTCGTGCCCCGTTGTCGGATCGAAGTAGGTGTAGCCGCCGCCGGCGTCGATCGCGCCGTGGCCGATGCCGATATTCGACAGGCGCGTCGATTGGTAAGCGCCAATCGGGATGTCGCCCATGACATAGGTCATGTAGTTGTGGACGCCGGCGTTCCATTTCAATTGGAATACGGGCGCCACATCCCCAAAGCCCCATGTCGTGTCGCTGATTGTGTCGGACCGCGCGAAGGGGACGTTGTTGCCGAGCGGCCCCGTGAGCACGCCTGACAAGGTCCCCGCCAGGGTGGTGCCGACGACGCCATAGGCTCCGAGGAGGGATAACGACGCCTGGCCGCCGAGCACCGGCGTCTCGAATACATAGCTCGGGATCACAAAGCCGAGGTCGCCGGTGGCGTTGACGCGCAAACTCAGATTTGCGTTGACTGTAACGTTGGCCGGAACCCTACCGAGCGTGAATTCGCGGGCTCGCGCGACATCGCCGCCGGCGGATACGGAGGTATGGTAGTAGATATTCGCCAGCGACCAACCCGGCTGCTGCGGCGTGGCCGCGAGGCTTCCAAAGAATCCGGGGACCCAGAAGCTGACGCCGCCTTCATCGGCCAATGCGCAATCGGAAAAAAACGTGAGCGCCGGCGCCAAGACGATTGCAGCAACGCCAAGTCTGCGTCGACGTGCCGAAGTCAACCGCCCGCCTTTTGCCGCGGCCAGTGCAGTACTCGCTGTCATATTGCGCCCCGTGTGTCGCCTCCGAATACAACTCGACGATACCGTAGCGCCGGGGCACAGGGGCCCACCATGTAAAATTCAACTGCGGATTGATCTGCCGGAAGAAAGATGAGCACTGCGGCCAAAGAGTCACAGGCGCTACGGCAGGGATAGGCCGGGGGCCTAAGCAAGTACCGCTGCGGCGTCCGCAGGTCCGGTCAGGCACGATCGATCGGCGCGGATGGCAAAGTGCAGCACCGCTTTTCGGACAAGCTCTGCGGCTCATCGGGCTACCATGTCACGACGGCTTGATGAGTCGGGAACCGTCAGCGCCGACGAGAAGACATTTGCCGCGCGATCAGCTCCGCTTGGCACCGCTATGGCACCCTCGGCCACATGGGCAGCTAACAAAGGTTTTATTGGCGATGGTGCGGTTGTCTCTTACCTGAACTGGAAAGGAGACAACCATCATGAGACTTGCGGTAATGGCACTGGCCTCTGCGTTAGCGCTCTCCAGCACCTGCGCATTTGCCCACACGGTTCGTCACAAGTCGAACGTCACGGCCCATGCGGTGCATAGGGATGCGTCGCGAGCCGCCTTGCAGCCGAAATATGGCAATCCGAACGACAATGTCCGGGGGGACGGGAGCCGCGATGCATGGGGTCACTGGGGCGCGTATTATGGGCCTATGATTCCCGCAAGCGGCGGCGGTAGGTGAAAGCGCGAATGCGGACGAGACCGTAGCTGCCGCCGACTGGTTGCGGCAATCGGAACCGGTGGTGCCTTCGCTAAGGCGGCGCGACTTCGCCGCATGGCTCGGCCTGGTCCCGAAGCAAAGCTCGATCGGTGATCGCACCATCCTGGGTAAGATCTCCGAGCGCGGGCTCATCAAGCTACCAAGTCATGCCGTCGCAAACCGAGGCAGCAATGATGACGGAATAAAAGCTCGATGCGGCGCGGTTAAAGAGGCGGACCAACTCCCGTTGTTACTGAAATGTCACCGCATTGAAAAAAGCACGCATGGGTTGACCCGCATCAAACAAGTCGATTGGCCAGAAGGTCCTCGTGGCGGTACGTTTCTGAGTTGTGGCCTACCTTTAGGAGGCGACAGTGCAGAAGATTTTCCTTGTGGGAATTGCTGCTGCGGGATTGTTGAGCGGGTCTGCTCTTGCATCGGACTTGCCTACCAAAGCCCCCGAGTACAAAGCACCGATCGCAGCGCCGCCCTATAATTGGTCAGGGTTTTATGTGGGTGCCAACTTCGGCGGGGGTTGGTCCAACGGCAGCCTGAACATTCCGGGCAACAACCTGTATGGCGGCCTGAGCGAATTCATTGGCGGCGTGCAGGCGGGCTATAATTTCCAGGCCGGTCACGTTCTATTTGGTGTCGAAGGTGATTTCGATGGAGCCGCCTTTAGTCATCCGGTCCTTTCTACTCCGACATTAGGTTTTGTAGACCAGAACTGGATCGGCACCGTGGCGGGCCGCATCGGCCTGGTGAATGATCGATGGCTCGTATTCGCCAAGCTCGGCGGCGGCTGGGTACACAGCAACGCGACCGTGAACCTCGCTGGCACAGTTTGGAACGGGTCCAGCACCAGCAGCGGCTGGTTGGCTGGCGCGGGCATCGAATACGGCTTCAAGTCGCATTGGACGGTCAAGCTCGAGTACGATTATCTCGGGCTATCGAACTGGAATTCTCCCACGATCCCTGCGGTGGCTTTGAACCGCGACCTTCAAATGGTCAAAGCCGGGATCAATTACAAATTCGAGAGCGGCCTTCCCGCGGAGGCCGAGGCGCCGAAGTCTTCGCGCGAACCTTCAGACGACGAAGATCTACAGAAGAAATCACAAAACCCGATCGCGGATCTGGTCAGCGTGCCGTTTCAAAGCAATACCAATTTCAATGCCGGACCATTCAATCGCACCCAGGAAGTACTCAACATTCAACCTGTCGTGCCCATGCATTTGAACGATGACTGGAACCTGATCTCTCGTACCATCATCCCGATGGTGAGCCAGCCGAGTCCGTTGTTCGACAGTAACACGAACGGCGTCGGTGACATTACTCAATCGTTGTTTGTTTCCCCCACGAACCCGGGCAAACTCATCTGGGGCGTTGGTCCAGTCTTCACTGTTCCGTCCGCGAACGATCCGATCCTCGGGACCGGTAAATTCCTGGTCGGCCCAACGGCTGTGTTAGTGATCACGCCGCCACATTGGGTGATCGGTGTATTGCTCAATAACCAGTGGTCGGTTGGCGGCAATCCATTGCGACCGCCTGTCAACGCCTTTCTCGCCCAGCCATTCGCCAACTACAACATGGCGCACGGCTGGTACTTGAACACATCGCCCATCATCACCGCGGACTGGCTCGCTGCACCGGGCCAGCGGTGGATTGTGCCGGTCGGCGGCGGCTTCGGTCGGGTTTTCAGAGTGGGTGATCAACCGGTCAACGCATCGATTCAAGTCTATTACAACGCAATACGTCCGACTGGCGCTCCCGCCTGGTCACTGCGAACCAGTCTCGCGCTTCTGTTCCCAGTCAAATGACGGGGCGGCCCGGCACGCAACGGGATTGCGCCTCGCTGTCCGCAAAGGGGCGGAATCGGAAAAATTCAGTTCGAGCAAATGCCTTCCGGTGCGCCCCGGAGTTATATCCTTAGCTGAAAAAATTGCGGAAGCCTGTCAGCGCGAACTGCACGCCCATCGCGAGGACGATCAATCCCATAAACCGCGTCACCATGTCGTGCAGCAGGTTGCCCGAGCCACTTGCGCGAGGGCCGCCGCGGGCCACAAGCAGCATAGTGACCCACATTACGGCCGCGGCTACCGCGACCGCGACGAGTGCAGTGACCGGGAGCGCCAGCTTCGCATGCGCAACGGCGAGCGTGATGACTCCGGTAATCGTGCCTGGGCTCGCCGCGAACAAGATCGCCGGCGTGAGCGACCGTTTCTCGGCAGGGCCATCCTTCGAGGGGTCTCTGGCCTGCGGAGAGTTACCGCGCAACATGGAGAACCCGATCCAGGTCAGCACACCTCCGCCGGCAATTGAAAAGGCGTCGAGCGAGACGCCGAAAATTTGCAGAACTCTTGCTCCCACCAGTGCTGCTACGAGCAGAATGACCAGCACGGCCAGCGCCGCCTTGGTGGCATCAGTTATTCGTGTGGTGCGCGTCTGACCGGCCTCGATCTGCGCGAACATGACCCCGCAGATCAAAGGATTCACCAGTGAGAGAACCGTCACAATTGCCTGAAGGTGCTGTTGCATCCGTGTGAGCATTCAATTGCGTTGCGCCACAGTCCTTGCCGATCCAAGTGTGAGATACCTGATACAAAATTGCCGCGAGCGACCAGATCCGAGCCTGCGCCTCACCCCTTCTTCGGGTGTTCGACTTCGGTGAAAAGGCTTCCCTGTGCCGCACCTGAGCCTGCGCGGCCGCCGCCGGCACCGCGGAGCACCCACGCGGCACCCACTGCGAGAGCTGCACCCACGAGTGGGCCTGCGACATACACCCAGTAGCTCGTGAAGTTGGTTGCGACCAAGTTCGGGCCGAACGTGCGCGCGGGGTTCATCGACGCTCCCGAGATAGGGCTCCCCCACAACCCGGCGAGCGCAATGTACGCGCCGACGCCGATCGCGCCGAAGATCCCGATGTTCTGGGCGCCGGATGCCGTGCCGAGAATGACACTGACGAGACCGAGGGTCAGCACGGCCTCCATCAGGAACGCATCCGACGCGGAGTATCCCGACGCGGGATAGTTCGAACCGTAGCTGGCCGACACGTTGATCACCGCGTGCAGGAACAGTGCCGCAAGCGTCGCGCCGATCAACTGCACGACGATGTATCCCGGCACGCGGCGCCATGGGAAGTCGCCACGCAGCGAGAACGCGACACTGACCGCGGGATTGAGGTGAGCGCCGGACACCTTGCCCATGAAGAGGATGATCGCCATCACCATCAGACCGGGTGCGACGACCGCAGCGGCACGGCTGATCGTGCCGGGAAAGGCCTGCCCCATCATGCCGCCGCCGGCGGCCACGAGGACGAGGAAGAACGTTCCCAGCAGCTCCGAGAAGAGGCGGCGCCACTCTTGGCTCGGATCGTGGAAGTCGTTTAGCGACGCGACGAGCTCGTGATCCAATTGGCTCAGTGTTCTGTCGGCCTCTGCATGCGCCATGAGCTGCTCTTTCCTCTAGTCGATGCCGCTCCGTTAGCCTCTCGCACCGGGGACCACCACGGCTTGTCGCCTTGGCGAGCGCGCGGATTTCTCGCGCAGCATGGGCGTGCCTTCAATCCTCCAAGACGGGGCCACACCAGCCGGGCAGGTAGCTCGCCTCCTCTTGTCTGGCCAATTCCAGGGCTTGCTCGAGGGCGTGCTCGAAGTGGGCCTCCACGGTTTTGCGCTTGAACTCGTCGACGCAGAAAATCCGCCCACAAGAATTCGCTGAACGGCGTCGTGTCCTTGGCAAACCCTCCGGCGCGTCGCAGTTCGCCCGCCAACGAGCGGAACGGATCATCATTGAGCTTAGCCACGCTCTTCGGCAAATCCTTGTAAGGGCGCAGGCGGCCCTCGTCGTCATACGGGTGCATCCAGCTGTGATTGTCCAGGACGAACCAGAACGAATCGGGCTCCAGCGTCCTGAGGTTTTTCACCACGGTAACCAGTACGTTTTCGACGCCTTCGTCGTGCAGCGCCCGCGCCAAGTGGTGATGATCGATGACGTAGTGGCGGTCCTCCGGCCCGAGCACGACCGGGATCATATGCTTGCCGAGAAACTCGGCTCCGTTCTTTTTGCTCTCGTCATGCCAGCGCTTGCGCTTCTCCTTGACCTCCCGAATGCCGACCGTCATCTGGGTCGGGCGCAGGTCTGCGATCGCAACGGGCTTGAGAATGGGTTCGCGAACCGACATCGTGCGGGCTCCTTGATCATCAGCCCCGAAATGTCCACTTTCAGAAGAGGACATCGTCGCCTCGTCAGCAAACGAATGGCCTTCACCTTATTGCTCCCGGAAGCCTTCCTTCCTCAGACCGTCGACAAGGAAATGACCGCTTCGATATTGGGCTTCGGGTTGGTTAGGTTACTGACTAAGTTTACGCCTTCGACCAGCGTCTAGCGCTTTTTGTAACGATGACCTTTGTTGTGTTCACGGCGGACGAGATTCCATTGATCCAGATCAAGGGTAGGCCAAAACTCCTCGGAACATCACCGGGGCTGGACACGGATATGATGGCGCAGCCGACCTCGTGATTGTGGTCGATGACAATGCGAGCATTCTGAAGAGGCGCGGCTGTTGGCAGTTCTAACTTCGAAATAGTCATTTCGATGGAGGCTGACCATGAACTCCACCCCCACCATTCGCGCATTGGCATTGTCCGCCTCCGTTCTGGCTCTCACAGCCGGCTCGACCTTCGCCCAGCAGACCAGCGGAACGCCGGGTTCACCGAGCGCCACGACTACGATAGACGGCAAGTATCTTCCGCCTCCGCCCGCGCCATTTGGCGGAACGATCAATCTGGATGCCAAGGATTCCAAACCGTATTGGCCGCCGACAGTGGTGCCGCCCAAGGGTGCTCCCAACGTCTTGCTGATCATGACCGATGACCAGGGTTACGGCGTGACCAGTACCTTTGGCGGTGTCATCCCGACGCCGTCGATGGACCGCATCGCGAACGCCGGGCTACGTTACACCCAGTTCCACTCAACTGCTCTCTGCTCGCCGACCCGAGCAGCGCTGATCACCGGGCGCAACCATCACTCGGTGGGCTTTGGCGTGATCACAGAAATGTCCACTGGATACCCGGGGTACGACTCGGTCATCGGTCCCGAGAGCGCCACCGTCGGTACGATCCTGAAGCAGAACGGCTACGCGACGTCATGGTTCGGCAAGAACCACAACACGCCCAGCTATCAATTGAGCTCGGCCGGGCCCTTTGGCCAATGGCCGACCGGGATGGGGTTCGATCACTTCTACGGCTTCAATGGAGGCGAGACTGACCAGTGGACGCCGTTTCTCTTCCGCGACAAGACACAAGTCTTTCCGTGGATAGGACACCCCGGCTACAACCTCACCACCGACATGGCCGACGAGGCGATCAACTACCTGAAGGGACTGAACAACGCCGCGCCAGACAAACCATTCTTCCTCTATTACGTGCCCGGCGGCACGCACGCGCCACATCAGCCCACGCCGGAATGGATCAAGAAGATCGGCGACATGCACTTGTTCGATCAGGGCTGGGAAAAACTGCGCGAGACGATCTTCGCCAACCAGAAACGGCTCGGCGTCATCCCGGCGAATACGCAGCTTACGCCATGGCCGGATGGCCAGCCCGAATTTGGCGGAGCGAAGCTTCAAAAGTGGGAGACGCTCAGTCCCGACGAGAAGAAGCTCTTCATCCGTCAGGCGGACGTTTTTGCAGCCTACGCAGCCTATACCGACCATGAAATCGGCAGAGTCATTCAGGAAGTCGAAGACGAGGGCAAGCTCGACAACACCCTCATCATCTTTATCAGCGGCGACAATGGCTGCAGCGCCGAAGGATCCACCGTCGGCACGCCGGTCGATATGGCCGCGATCCAGGGCGTCAATATTCCCGTCTCGGACCAGTTGAAGTTCTATGATGTTTGGGGTTCGGCCGAGACCACGCCTCATATGGCGGTGGGCTGGACCTGGGCCTTCGATACACCGTTCAAATGGACCAAGCAGGTCGCGTCGCACCTCGGCGGTACCCGTCAAGGCATGGCTATTTCATGGCCCGGCCACATCAAGGACGTCGGCGGCATCCGCGCGCAGTTTCATCACATGATCGACGTCGTGCCCACCATCCTTGACGCCGCAGGCGCTCAAGCGCCTGTTGCGGTCGATGGCGTGGCGCAGAAGCCGATTGAAGGTGTGAGCATGGCTTACACCTTCGATAAGGCCAATGCGAACGCCCCATCCACCCGTAGCACGCAATATTTCGAGATGGTCGGCAACCGCGCCATCTACAACGACGGTTGGCTCGCCGCCACCACGCCGCCCCAGCCGCCCTGGGATCTGGGCTTGGGCAAGTTTCCGAATGTCGTCAACGGCTACTCCTGGGAGCTCTACAATCTCGCCGAGGATTATTCGGAAAACTCCGACCTCGCCGCCAAGATGCCGGACAGGCTGCGCGATATGAAAGAACTCTTTTTGGTTGAGGCGACGAAATACAACGTATTCCCGCTGGATAACAGCTTCTCTGCTCGCGCAGCAACGCCCCGACCAAGCTCGACCGCCGGTCGGTCGATCTTCACCTATTCGGGTGAATCATCCGGTCTTCCCTACAGCAGCGCCCCCGACATTACCGCCAAGTCTTACTCTATCACCGCGGAGGTCGACATTCCGCAAGGAGGTGCAGAAGGCATGATCAACACGCTCGGCGGTCGTGCCGGTGGCCATGGTCTCTACTTGCTTAGGGGCAAACCAGTCTTTGTGTACAACTTTTTTGAATTGGAGCGTTTCCGCTGGGAAGGCCCAGCGGCGCTCACGCCCGGCAAGCACACCGTCATGTTCGACTTCAAGTATGACGGTCCCGGTTTCGGTAAAGGCGGCACCGGCGTCCTGTCGGTGGATGGCAAGGACGTCGACAGCAAGACGATCCCGCACACCATGCCGTTCCTCGAGACGATCGACGAGACCTTCGATGTCGGGATCGATACCCGCACGGGCGTGGAGGACAAGGACTACCAGCCGCCATACCGTTTCACCGGCAAGATCGATAGGCTGACGGTCAAGCTGGTCCCGTTGGATGCAGCGGAGGAAAAGCTGCTCCAGCAAAAGGTCAAAGAAACGACAGGCAAGGCACAGTAGACCGCTCCGCCTCTGTTGTGTTTGCGCGACCCGGTAGCTCGCGATGACGGCGCTCGCGCGAGAAGGCGGTCGCTGAAATCTTCGTGATTGCAGCTCGCGGCTCTTGGAACTGTCGCTGGCCTTACCTTCGGCCGCATGTCTGGGCGTTCCCAGGCGATCTTCATGTGTCATGCCGATTTTGGGACCCGGTTGACAGTACGAACGGCAAGCGCTTAACTCTCACGTTACGGGGACTGGCGATCTCCCCGCGAGGCGACATGCTAAAGAATCGCGTCCTGAACACCAAGGGCGCAACATGTCATCTTATAACGCAATTTCATCTGACAAATTATCCCGTCTCATCGGCACGGCAAACGCGCCGGCGCTGGTTGACGTCCGCATCGACGAGGATTTCGCGGCTGACCCGCGCCTGATTCCGGGTGCGGTACGACACTCACATCTCGACGTTCAAAGTTGGGCGTCTTGGATGACCGGCCAGTCCGTCGTCGTTGTCTGCAACAAGGGCCAAAAGCTCAGCGAAGGTACTGCTGCCTGGCTCCGCAGTTGCAATGTCTCGGCCGAAGTCCTCGAAGGCGGTCACGTCGGCTGGAGGGAAGCGGAGCGCCCGACGGTCCCGGCGGACAAGATTCCCAAACGCGACGCGCGCGGCCGTACCGTCTGGGTTACGCGATCGCGACCGAAGATCGATCGCATTGCGTGCCCGTGGTTGATCCGTCGCTTCGTCGATCCCGCCGCCGTGTTCCTGTTCGTCACGTCTTCCGAAGTCGAGGGCGTAGCCGAACGTTTCGAGGCTACGCCGTTCGACATCGAGAATGTCTTCTGGAGCCATCGCGGCGAACTCTGCACCTTCGATGTGATGGTGAAGGAGTTTGGCCTTTCGACACCGGCGCTGGAAGGTCTTGCGACGATGGTGCGCGCTGCAGACACCGCGCGGCTCGATCTCTCTCCGGAAGCGCCAGGCCTGCTGGCCGCTTCGCTGGGCCTGTCGCGCATGTATGACGACGACCTCGAACAGTTGAGCGCCGGCCTTCTTCTCTACGATGCGTTCTATCGCTGGTGCCGCGACGCGACCAAGGAAACTCACAACTGGCCAACTAACAAGGTGAAGCCATGACCGATCTCGCAGCAAACGAGAAGGTCGAGGCGCAAGCGCATGCGCATGGCATCTCCTTCAACGAGGCACTCGTTGTCTGGGTCCGAGTGGCGATCCTGAGCTTTGGCGGGCCGGCCGGACAGATAGCGGTGATGCATCGCATTCTGGTCGAAGAGAAGAACTGGATTTCAGAGGCGCGCTTCCTGCATGCGCTCAACTACTGCATGCTGCTGCCCGGGCCCGAAGCTCAGCAGCTCGCGACCTACATCGGCTGGCTGCTGCATCGGACCGTGGGCGGTATCGTGGCGGGAGGCCTGTTCATTCTGCCCGGCATCTTCGCTATCATGGGGCTCAGCTACATCTACGCGGCCTACGGCAATGTCGGCTTCGTCGAGGCCCTGTTCTTCGGCCTCAAGGCGGCGGTCCTCGCCATCGTTATCCAGGCTGTAGTTCGTGTCGGCAGGCGCGCGTTGCGCAATCCGATCATGATCGCAATCGCGGCGGTCACCTTCGTCGCAATCTTCTTCTTCGGGGCGCCGTTTCCGGTGATCATCGTCGCTGCCGCCATCATCGGCTTCGTCGGCGCCCGGTTGGGCAGGCCTGAGTTCGCGGCTATCGAGCACGGTGGTAAGGGTTCGGCCGTCATCGACAGCATGCTTGGCGAAGCGGTGCCGGATCACATAAGGCCAAGCGCGTCGCGGGCGCTGCGGGTTGGTGCCACCTGGCTGGCCCTCTGGCTTGTTCCTGTGTTCGCACTCCTCATCGGCCTGGGACCTAACGACGTGTTCAGTCAGATCGCCATCTTTTTCAGCAAGATGGCGATGGTGACCTTCGGCGGGGCCTACGCCGTGCTGGCCTATGTCGCGCAACAGGCCGCTGAATACTATCACTGGGTGAGCCCGCGCGAGATGCTCGACGGCCTCGGCATGGCGGAGACCACGCCTGGCCCACTGATCATGGTAGTTCAGTTCGTGGGATTCATGGCCGCGTTTCGCGAGGCGAGCGGATTGCCACCGATGCTGGCCGGTACGCTTGGAGGATTGCTGGCGACGTGGGTGACTTTCACGCCATGCTTCCTCTGGATCTTCGTCGGAGCGCCTTACATCGAGGCGCTCCGGGGCAACAAGGCGCTGGCCGGAGCGCTCTCCGCAATCACCGCCGCCGTCGTCGGCGTGATCCTCAATCTCTCTATCTGGTTCGCGCTGCACACTCTGTTCCGGCAGACCTTTCCGGTTCAGGGGTTCGGGCTGTCGTTCGACGCGCCCGTGTTGAGCAGCATCGATCCGCCGGCGCTAGTTCTGTCGATCGCTGCGGCCATAGCGATCTTCCGCTTTAACGTGGGGATGCTCGTCGTCCTCGCCGCTTCGTGCATTACGGGCATCCTGCTGCGCTTAGCGGGTGTCATCTGAGGAGCATGCCACGGAACGAAACATCACCTGGGGCAGGGATACGACCAGGAGAACGAACATGTGGACACGAACGATCTCTCAGGCTGCCCTTTGGCTGGCGGTTGCCGGCACTTTCTCGCCCGCACATGCCCTGACGCAGGAGGAACTCGTCGCCAAGATCCAGGCGGCCGGCTACTCGCAGGTCAGCGACGTCAAGTCGACCGCCGAGGGCATAAGTGCCAAGGCGACGAAGAACGGCAAGGAAGTGCGGCTCGTCGTCGACAGCAGCGGTCAAATCAAAGAGCGCAACTGAGAACAAGACCGGCAATTGACGAAGCCCCGCGCAAGGCCGCTGGGCTGCCGACGGTCTTTGGCATCTGCCGGGGGCGAAACGATGGAGTGAACGAACATGATGAGATCAATAATGCTCGCCCTCGCGGTCGCTCTCTTGCCAGCCGCGTCCCTGTCTTCGCCGGCCGCGGACGAAGCGGCAACCAGGGACCAGGAAGCAGTCGCCGCACTTACCCAAGGTGCGGCTGTCGCGGCCAGCCCCGCAACGGAAACGTTGCGCGGCGTCGTCGACAGCGTCGATCAAGGTAACGACGCGATCAAGATCCGGTTGCCGACAGAGACGACGGAACAGTTCAAGGTTCAAGACGGCCTCATCTTCAACGCGGTCCGCTACGGGGACCAAGTCGAGGTCACGATTCAGAAGATCGCCGGCGCGAAAACCATCGTCGGGCTCTCGAAGAAATAGGCCGAAGCGTAACGTTCGCCGCCGCGGATAGCTGCGGCGCGCCACGAATAGGTTCGATCAAGGAGAAGTACGATGCGAAACACAATCTCGGCGCTGGCTGCGATCTGCGCTTGCCTGTGCGTCTCGGGCGCAAACGCCCAGAAAATCGACTGGCGGGTGTTTACGGAGCCGTTCGTCTCCACGGCCCATGCCCAGGATGTCGATTGGCAGAAGGTCGATGAGACGCTCGGCAGGAAGCCTGCTGTCACGGGCGATGTGCACCGTTATGGCTTTCCGCGAACCGATCTCGCGGTGACCCTCGACGGGGTCACCATCAAGCCGGCGTTTGCGCTCGGCGGCTGGGTTGCATTCAAGCCCGCCCACGGCGGAGTCATGGCCATGGGCGACCTGGTGCTGCTTGAATCGGAAATCAATCCGGTCATGCTGAAGATGATCGCAGGCGGATTGGAGATCACCGCCGTGCACAACCATTTGCTCGGGGCGAGCCCAGCAACGTTCTACCTGCATGTGGCGGGCCATGGTGACCCGATGAAGATCGCCGCCACAATCCGCGATGCGCTCGCCGAGAGCAAGACACCGCCAACCGTCGCGGCTTCGACTTCGCCCCCGCCGGCCGTCGATCTCGACACAGCTCAACTCGATCAGATCATCGGCGTCAAAGGTCAGGCCAACGGCGGCGTCTATCAATTCAACGTTCCGCGTCGCGATCCGATAACCGAGGAAGGCATGCAGTTGAGTCCAGTCGGGCCAATGGGCGTTGCTATCGGCATCAACTTTCAGCCGACCGGCGGCGGCAAGGCCGCCATCACCGGGGATTTCGTGCTGACCAGCGATGAGGTCAATCCGGTGATCATGGCGTTGCGCACGCATGGCATCGACGTCACCGCGCTGCACAGCCACATGCTGGACGAGCAACCCCGACTGTTCTTCATGCACTTCTGGGCCAATGATGATGCGATCAAGCTCGCCAAGGGCTTGCGCGCCGCCCTCGACAAGACGGCGAGCACGAAGAGCTGACAGCCAACACAGAGAGGGACATCCCGTGCCGCTGAAAACGCTGGGCGTGATCGAGATCCCAAATGCAACAGGGAGCGAGTTCGATCACGCTGCTTTCGACCCAAAGTCCCGGCGCGTGTTCATCGCGCACACCGCGCGCGACTGCGTCGAGGTCATTGACCACGACGCCCAGAAGCACATCGCAACGTTACCAGGATTTCCAAAGGTTGCAGGCGCGGTCGCCGACGACGGAGAAGTTCTAACCACCAATCGAGGCGCGGCGACCGTGACTTGGCTGGACGCCGTGACATTCAAGACCAGGGCAGCATTCAAATCGGGGCTGCGACCGAACGGCGCCGCGATCGTCAAACGCGTCGGCGTCGGGATCGTCGCCTGTATCGGCGACGATCGTGAGACGCCCACTCTGCACGTCTTCGATTTGAAGAAAGGGAGCGAGCGTACGATCGAGTTACCCGGACGACCACGATGGTGCGTCACCGACGAGCCGGCCGAGCGCGTATTCCTCTGCATTCGCGAGCCCTCGATGGTGTTGGTCGCGCAGCTGCCGGAACTGACCGATGTCACCCACTGGCGGCTTCCGTCGGGCGGGGCACATGGACTGGACATCGACCATTCGCGTCGGCGGCTCTATGCGGCCTGCGACGATGGTGAAGTGGTCGAAATTGACAGTACGTCCGGCAACGTCACGAATGTCTGGCCGATTGCCGGAGCGCCCGACGTGACGTTCTTCAACCCGGCGACCGGCCTCGTTCACGTGGCGATCGGCGAACCCGGCCTCGTCGAAACGATCAACCCGCAAACGGGGGCAAGCGTGCGGACCGCGACAGGTGCGGGCGCGCACACCACGGCCATCGTCGTTCCGGACCGGCTCTACGTAATTTCCCCGAAGCACGGCGGCGTGCTCGTTCTGGCAGATGTCTGACAACGAAGGTTAATTAGGAGGATGAGATGAGGTGGATCACTAGAGAACACGTGAAGGTCGATCGCGTCGCCTGCCCGTGGCTTATCAAGAAGTTCGTCGACAAGGATGCGGAGTTCATCTTTGCACCTTCAGACAAGGTGATAGCCGAAGCAAAGCGCCTCGATGCGACTCCGTATGACGTCAAGGACGTCGAGCTCGGCCATCACGGCAAGGAGTGTTCATTCGAGGCCATCCTAAAAAAGTACAAGCTGACGGACGACGCCGCCCTTGTGCTACTTGGTAGGATCGTCAACGGCGCCGACACCGACAACACGCTCTACCATCAGGCCGAAGGACCGGGTCTTCAGGCCATCGCTGAGGGTTTCCGGCGTCTGGGTTATAAGGACGATCATACGCTCAATGCAGCTGAATGGATCGTCTACGACGCTCTCTACGAATATTGCAGGGAGATGGTGACGCGCGGGAAGCCTGCGGGCCAGTTCGCGCACTGACGGACCAGTTGCTGTTGTCGCTCGGCAAACGTCGCTCGCTTTGTAGGGAGTAAATGATGGATGGGATCACCTTCGAAATCCCGCTCTTTCTGTTTGCAACTTTTGCAGGTGCCTTTGTGGCCGGGCTTTCCGGCTTTGCTTTCGGAATCGTGGCCGCATCGCTCTGGCTCTTCATCCTGACGCCGTTGCAGAGCGCGACCTTGATCATTGCATTTGGACTCGTTGTGCAGGGGTATTCGGTGTGGAAGTTGAGGCGCGCGCTCGACTGGCGGCAGCTTTTGCCGTTCGTCGTTGGGGCGGCTTTGGGCGTGCCGGCGGGCGTCACGCTCTTGACTTGGTCCGACCCACGCAGCATCCGCGTAGCGGTCGGTGTCCTGCTCGTTCTCTACAGCCTCTACGCCTATTTTCGTCCGGCGTTGAAGCCCGTAGTCGCGGGCGGCGCGGCGGACGCAGCGGCAGGATTCCTGAACGGCATGCTCGGCGGCTTCTCTGGACTCGCGGGCATTCTGGTGACGATCTGGTCCGGGTTGCGCGGATGGCCGAAGGAGAAGCAGCGCGCGGTCTTCCAACCGGTCGCTGTCGTTACCTTCCTGATGGGTGCCTTTTGGCTCGGTGCAAAGGGAGCCGTTACCCTCGAGACGGCAAAATTCTTCGTAATGGGTTTGCCCTGCGTCGTCGTGGGCACCTGGCTCGGCCTCAAATTGTTCGGGCGTATCGACGAGGCAACGTTCCGGAAGATCGTTCTCGCGCTCTTGTTCGCTTCGGGCGCGGCGTTGATGTTCTGAACCAAGTCTTTCTCCGTGATTTGCCCGACAGGCAAATTTTCGCGACTCTCGCGTTCCGCGTTTGGCTTTCCTTTCGAAAAACCGCCTGCGCGTAAAATCGAATTTCACGAGCCGCTTCAAGCTGATTTGGCCTGTCCAGTCCTGTGCGAAAAAAGAATCCGCTTTCATTTCCTTCTCATTCGCGTTTTCTCTTCCATTGTCCTGACCCGGCAAGAGGGGCGTACGCGTCGTCACGCACGTTGGGTTTGGGATGCGATGGACGCGGGAGCGTCGCGCGCGGTTCGGTCGCAGAGCGGTTTGCCGTAAGCGATTGAAGCGCGCAGGACGAGCGGCGCTTTTTCGTCTTCACCAGAGTTGCGACGAGCCGGTACCGGGTTCGCCGCGTGGCTGTGGTGAGAGGCGTTCGCGGACGGCGAAGTCGTGTGGTCCTGGCGCCCCAAGGCTGGCGCTAAGTTGGCGATGATGCTTTCGGCATCACGCCGATGACGGTGACAACAAAGTCTGGTCACCGGGGAGAGCGCGTATAAGCCGTAAAACCATTCGCGCAGGGAAGGCCGGGATGTTCGGGCCGAACCTGTGGTTCCTGCCCCGTGCATTTTTTTCGCACGGGGGCCATGGGTGTTGGCCAAGCACCCGGTCTTCCCTGCGCCCTCTCTTATCGAGAGGAGATGGAAGATGCATAGCTCGGGCGTCATGCACCGCGAGATTGCGCAGGCACGCCTGATTCCCTGAGAATGAGCGCCTTCTGTCGCTTGGTTGTCGCACCGCGCTGATATCGCGAGAGGAGCGATGTCGGGGGCCCGATTCGTGAAAAAAGGCGGCGCGGGCCGCGGCCCGGTGAGGGTTTGGGCGCGCGGTTGGAAAGGATGCCGTTCGTCATCGCATTGTCATGGGAAGCTGTTAGGCGGCAAGCATGGGAAGTGACACAGGCAGTGAGGAAAGCCCGGAACGGCGCTTCCGCACTTTGTTTATCTCCGACGTTCATCTCGGGGCCCGCGGTTCACAGGCACATCTGCTCATCGACTTTCTCCGCAGCCATGACGCCGATACGATCTATCTGGTCGGCGACATCGTGGATGGCTGGGCGCTGAAGTCGAACTGGTACTGGCCGCAATCCCACAACGACTTCGTGCAGAAGATGCTGCGCAAGGCGCGCAAGGGCGCCAAGGTCATCTACATCCCCGGCAATCACGACGAGTTCCTGCGCAATTATTACGGCACGCATTTCGGCGGCATCGATGTCGTGGAAAACATCGTGCACGCCGGCGCGGACGGCCGCCGCTACCTCGTGATCCATGGCGACGTGTTCGACCTCGTGGTGCAGAACGCGCGCTGGCTCGCCCATCTCGGCGACAAGGCCTATGATTTCGCGATCCAGATGAATCGCTTCGTCAACTTCTTCCGCCGCATGTTCGGGGTGCCCTATTGGTCGCTGTCGCAATGGGCCAAGCTGAAGGTGAAGAACGCGGTGAATTATATCGGCGCGTTCGAGAAGACGCTCGCCGCCGAGGCGCGGCGTCACGGCGCCGATGGCGTGATCTGCGGCCACATCCACTATGCCACCATCCGCGACGAGCAGGGCATCCGCTACATGAATTGCGGCGACTGGGTGGAAAGCTGCACCGCGCTGGCCGAGCACGAGGACGGCAGGTTCGAGATCATCACCTGGTCGGATTTCGCCGGCCGGACCGCGCCTGTTCCGCAGATTGCGGCACGCGCGGCCTAGGGAACGGCAGCTGGGTAAGGCGCACGTCGCAGTGGCCGGCAGGGGCAGGTGTGGCACGGAATGGTGAAATTTGGGGCAGGGCGCCGCTCTTGCCCGCCTCTGTTCCGGCGCATACAACAGTGTCATGACAATAGCACCCGCAAATCTGCCCATCGGCCCCTCGGATATCGATGCGGCCGCCCGCGTGGTCGCGCCGTACGCGGTGCGCACACCGCTCCTGTCACCGCCGGTCCTGTGCGAGCGCATCGGCACCAAGGTGTTCCTGAAGCCGGAGATGCTGCAGCGAACCGGTTCGTTCAAGTTCCGCGGCGCCTTCAACAAGCTGTCGTCGATTCCGCAAGCCGAGCGCAGTGGCGGCGTGGTCGCGTTCTCGTCCGGCAACCATGCCCAGGGCGTCGCGGCGGCGGCCAAGATCCTCAACATGCAGGCGACCATCGTGATGCCGGCGGATGCGCCGCTGTCGAAGCGCGAGCGCACCAAATCCTACGGCGCCGAGGTCGTGCTGTATGACCGCGACCGCGAGGACCGCGAGGCGATCGCGGGCGAGATCGCCGGCAAGCGCGGCGCGACGCTGGTGCGTCCCTATGACGATCCCTTCGTGATCGCGGGTCAGGGCACCGCGGGCCGCGAGATCGCCGAGGACATGGCGGCGCTCGGCCTGACGCCCGATATCGTGGTCGCGCCGGCCTCCGGCGGCGGCCTGATCGCGGGCGTCGCCACCGCGGTCAAGGCGCGCTTCCCGCAGGCCGACATCATCGTCGCCGAGCCCGAGGCGTTCGACGATCACACCCGCTCGCTGCGCGCCGGCAAGCGCGAGGCGCATCAGGCCTCGGGCCCCACCATCTGCGATGCGCTGATGGCTTCGATCCCCGGCGAACTTACCTTCGCGATCAACAGCCGGCTGCTGTCGCGTGGCGTCACCGCGTCCGATGATGAAGTCGCCGCCGCGGTCGGCTTTGCCTATCGCGAATTGAAGCTGGTGGTCGAGCCCGGCGGGGCGGTCGGTCTCGCGGCGCTGTTGGCGGGCCGGATCGACGCCAAGGGCAAGAACGTCGTCATCGTGCTGTCCGGCGGCAATGTCGACGCCGATCTCTACGCCAGGCTCGTGGCCTGATCGGCAATGGAAATCGCGGACGGTTGCGCCGCCCGCGTCCTGAGGTCTGAGTTCGATGCGCCTGTCGGTGCGGGCGGTCAGTGTCGGCCGAACCCGCCATGACCACCGCCGCCGCCCATCGCGAAGTGCGAGCCGAAGCTGCCGCCACCGCCCATGCGGCCGGGCATGAAGCCCGTCTGGCGGGGACCGCGCGTCGGGCCCGGGCTGTTGAACTTGCGCATGCCGGTGTCGCGCGTCTCGATCCTCGACTGGCGCCGCGGTGTCGGGGTCTGATCGACGACGTGGTTCGGAGCACGGTCGCCCTTCAGCTCCCGCGTGGACGTCACCTTGCTGGCCGTCTCGCCCGGCACCATCTTGCCCCCGTTGGGCATCGTGTTGCCCTGCGCCGGCAGCGTGACGATCTTGGTCGGATTGTTGCCAGGCGCGGGCGGATGACCCGGTCCCAGCGATCCGATGGTGCGGACGTTGAGGTTGTATTTCGGCGTTCCCGAGGACTTCAGCGTCGATTCGAGCTGCTGCGGCACGATCAGGTGCGTGGGCTGCAGCAGCGGCATCGCCTTGGGCTGCGACTGCAGCTTCAGCGCCGACAGGGCATACGGGCTCGACGAGTATTTGTCGTAGAACGACTTGTAGGCCACCGGCGAGTTCTCCAGCACCGCCTGGTGCCACGCCGCCGCCTGCAGCAAATGACCGAGCAGGAAGCGGATGCGGTCGCACAGCGGATCGCGCGGGAACATCTGGATGAATTCCTGGTAGTAGGCCGGCGAGCCTTCCGACAGGACGTAGTCATAGGCCTGCCGCACCGAACGCATCGGCAGGTTCGACGCCATCTGCACGACCGGCCCGTGCTCGGGCGCCCGCGCCGCGGCGATTGCGGTGTCGCCGAAGAAATAGAACTCACTGGTCAGCGACGAGCTTTCCCAGGGCGTCTGCACGCCGTCGGTCGTGTGATTGACCTCGAGCCGGATGCGCTTGAAGAGCTGCTCGATCGGCAGGTTCCGCTCATGCGCCAGGCGCAGGAAGGCGGATGTATAGGGGCTGTGGCCGTCATTGCCGTCCTGCGCTTCCGTTCCCGGCGCGGTCGAATAGCCGACGATCGAGCCGTTCGGCGCATCGACGATCGCAAGCCCGCGTCCCGCGTCGACGACGGAGGGAAACGGATTGTTGCGGCAGGCGTCGAGCATCACGATGCGGATCCGGCTCGGGATCGCCTCCAGCGTCGCCATCACGTCGACGAGACGGAGCGAGTCGCCGACCAGCTCCCTCGGTGAGGAGACCTTGGCGTCGATCGGGATCAGGTAGTTCTCGCCCTCGAGCTGCACGCCGTGGCCGGCATAATAGACCATCGCCACCGTGTTCGGACCGCGTGCGGCGACCTTGGCCGAGAAATCCTGCACGACGCGGATCATGTCGTTCTCCGTCAGGTTGGTCGCCGAGATCACCTCGAAGCCCGCCGAACTCAGGAACTCCGCCATCGACTGCGCATCGTTGCCGGGATTGGCGAGCCGCGCGGCGTTCTGGTAGTTCGAATTACCGATCACCAGTGCGACGCGCTGCTCCGGTCCCTCCGGCGCGCTCTGCGTGCTGTTGTCGGTGGGAGCCGCGGCGGCCTGCAACTGCGCCAGCGCGCGGGGCGGCGGGTGAGGGATGGTTTCCTTAGTCGCCTGAGCAAATGTCGTGCGATTGGCAAAGCCGAGCAAGCCGGCGAGCAGGGCTACGCACAGGAGCGATGACTTGAGACGGGACATGGCGTCCTCCTTCCGCGCATCTCGATGCGAGATTGGTTCAGGAGGCACGCTAGGCCGGATCGGCTCGGTGGTACGTGATGCCGGTCACGCTGGAACAACCCGTCGTCGACAGGATGCAGCGACGCTTGCGGAAGAAGGGCAGCCGTTCGTCTTACAGGCCAGCCTTCGTCTTAAGAGAAGAACGCGATCTTCTCGGCCTGGCTCATGCGCCGGATCGGCGCCAAGGGATCGTTGGCCGGCGGTTTGACCGGCTGCAGCAGGCCGTTGGCGATGATGGTCGAACCGAGCGATGGTTCCGAGGCCGGCTCGGGAGCCACGGCGCGCGCGACCACAGGCGAAGAGGGTGGAAGCGAGGTCACGACCGGCGCGGGCGAGGATGGAAACGAAGCCGCCAGCGGTGCGGGTGAGGGTGGAAGCGAGGCCGCTGCCGGCACTGCCTGCGGAAAGGGCTGGACGATCGGCGGCCGCACCGGCATGGGAGCGGGCTCAGGCATAGGTTCCGGCTCTTGCGTCACCGCGACAGGCTCGGGCGGCCGCATGGTGACGACGATGTCGTCGGCGATCGCATCGGAGAAGTCGTCGATATCGACGGTGTCGGGCGCGGACATTTCGGCCGCAACCAATTCCAGCACCGCCTCGTCATGGGCATCGGCTTGGGCCTGATCGTCCTGCCCCTGATCGTCCTGCGCAATGACGGCTTCAGCGGCGGGCTCCCCAGCCTCGATCGATTTGGTGGCCGCATCGACTGCGATGTCCGGCATACTGCAAAACGTCGCAACCACGTCCCCTTCGGGCACGTGCTGGCGAACGACGTCCTGCTCCGCAATGGCGTCCTGCTTGGCGGTGGTCGGCTCGCCGACGGCGGCTTCGGCGTGATCCGTCGCGAGCGCCTCCGGCGAGGCCGTCTGCTCCCCTTCGAATTGCTCGGCGACAGCCGCGTCGGCACTGACGGCCTCGACCTTCTCCGGCTCCGGTTGCATCACCGGATCGGCTGCTGGCTGCGGCGCAGTCGCAACGGCCTCGTCTGCGGTCGGGGCGGGCGCCTCCGCGTTTTCCCTGAATTGCTCGATGCTCGACTTGATCAGGTCGAACGCTTGGTTCAGTGCGGCGCGGGGATCAACTCCCGCAATCAGCGCGCAGCCGGCTTCGATGGCGTTGAGCTGCGAATCGATCAGGTCGCAAATCCGTCCATCCGCGCCGATTTCGCGCCAGCGCCAGGAGATCTCCTTGATGATCACGATGCCCTTGCGGATCGGCGCGAGATTGGCTTCTACGGAGGCACTATCAAGTGCAGCGCCGGCCGTTTCCGTCGCCCGTTCCAGCGCGCTCCTGATCGCGGCCAGCGCTTCGGGAAGCCTGTTGTCAGGTGGCGGCGCCTGTCGCTGTGTCGCCAGCACTTCCTCGATCCGCGCCACCGCGTCGAGCACCATGCTGGTATCTGCGTTGCGATTCCGCTTGGCGTACTCGCCGAGAAACCAGCGACCGCGCGATGTCTCCATGAAGGCATCGCGGATCGCTTCATAGTCCGCCTCGCTCGGCTGGACAGCGCGAGCGGAAATCGGCGAAAGGGCGAATACGTCGTCGGTCATAACAGACTCGTCGCGCAAATCACTGCGCGTTGGGTTAACGATCACCATGATATTGGCCGAATCGCAATTGAATTGATGCCCTCCGAATCAGAAATCCCCATGACTTCATACGCAGCCTCGCGCCGTTTCGCGGCGCGCCTGGGGCTTTTTTATGGGACCTTGTTCGGTCTGACCGGCACGCATCTGCCGTTTTTTCCGGTTTGGCTGCGCGCAATCGGGCTTGAAGCGTCCTGGATCGGGGTCATCAGCGCGGTCCCCGCCGTGACGCGGTTTACCGTGCTGCCCCTCATCACCGGCCTCGCCGAACGCCGCCATGCGCTGCGGGGCGCCTTGATGCTGACGGCGTTCACCTCCGCGCTCGGCTTTGCCGTCGTCGGTACGCAGCATTGGCCGGTTCCGATCTTCTTGCTCTATGTCGCGACCTGCTGCCTGTGGACGCCGATGGTGCCGCTCACCGACGCCTACGCGTTGCGTGGAGTGGTGCGCTATGGCTTGAACTACGCGCGGTTGCGGCTCTGGGGCTCGGCCGCCTTCGTCGTCGGTGCGCTCGCCTGCGGATTGCTGATCGATATCATCGCGGCCTCGCGGCTGGTCTGGATCATCGTCGGCGTTGCGGCGCTTGGTGCAGCGGTCAGCCTCGCCCTGCAGCCACTGGACGATTCCGGAAGAGCTGCGACCGCCGGTCATGGCGACGGCAGCTTGCTGCGCCGGCGGAGCTTTCTCGCCATCATCGTGGCGGCGGCGCTGATCCAAGGCAGCCATGCCGCTTATTACACGTTTGGCTCCATCACGTGGCAGTCGCAGGGTCTGAGCGGACTGACGATCGCAGGCCTTTGGGCGCTCGGCGTGCTCGCCGAAATCGTGGTCTTTGCGCTGTCGCCGCGCTTCACCCTGTCGCCGGCCATGATGGTGGTGATCGGCGGTTTGAGTGGGGCGGCGCGCTGGTTCGTCACGGCGCAGGAGCCGCCTCTGGCTGTGCTTGCCGCCGTCCAGCTTGCACACGGGTTGAGCTTCGGACTCACGCAGGTCGGGAGCATGGGACTGCTGGTGCGCCAGGTGCCGGTCCATGCGATGGCGCGGGGTCAGGGTTATTATGCCGCCTGTTCCGGCATGATCAGTTCAAGCACGTCCATTGTCTCAGGCGTGATCTACGCGCATTACGGGCAGGGCGTTTATTATCTGATGGCAGCGATGGCGGCCTCGGGCGCGGTCCTGATGTGGTGCGCGCGGCGAAGCCTGCTTCATCAGCCCCAAAGCGCCGCATCCGGCGGATAGATCATGCTGCCGTCGTAGCGCAGCCCGCCGTCGCGATCCCGCGCCAGCAGCAGCGGTCCGTCGAGATCGACATAGCGCGCCAGCGGCGTAAGCAGCATCGCCGGTGCCATCGCCAGCGAGGTCGCGACCATGCAGCCGACCATGATCTCAAAGCCCTGCGCGCGCGCGGCATCCGTCATCGCCAGCGCTTCCGTCAATCCGCCGGTCTTGTCGAGCTTGATGTTGACGGCGTCATAGCGCGCGCGGAGGCTGTCGAGCGACGCGCGGTCATGCACGCTCTCGTCGGCGCAGACCGCAATCGGCCGCTTCACTCGCGCCAACATTCCGTCCTGCCCCGCGGGAAGCGGCTGCTCGACAAGGGTCACGCCGGCGCCTGCACATGCCGCGAGATTCTGCTCCAGATTGGCCGGCGTCCATGCCTCGTTGGCGTCCACAATGAGCTCTGAAGTCGGGGCGGCCCGGCGGACTGCGGCGATGCGTTCGCTATCTCCGTCGCCGCCGAGCTTGATCTTCAGGAGCGGCCGGTGCGCGGCCTTGGCTGTCGCCTCCGCCATCGCTTCAGCCGAGCCCAGCGAGATCGTGTAGGCGGTGACGCAGGGCTCCGGTTGCGAACGCGACAGCAGGTTCCAGGCCCGCAAACCCGCTTGCTTCGCTTCCAGGTCGATCAGCGCGCAATCCAGCGCATTGCGGGCGGCACCCGCAGGCATGGCGGCCTGAAGTCCAGCGCGGTCGAGACCCCGCGTGATCGGCTCGCGCATCGCCTCCAGCGCCGCAAGCGTAGCCTCGGGCGTCTCGCCATAGCGCGGATAGGGAACGCATTCGCCGCGGCCGGTCAGGCCATCGCCGCGGCCGACCTCGGCAACGACGGTGACAGCCTCGGTCTTGGCGCCGCGGCTGATCGTGAAGGAACCAGCAATCGGCCAGCGCTCGATGCGGGCTGCGAGACTGTTCACAGCAAATGTTGGCGATTTAGCGGAAGTCATTTTAAAATCTGGCGATTTCCTTAAACTCCGAGCTTGCTCGGCACGCCTAACTATGGCTGGCTAAAGGGGTGCTCGACAAGGGCTTGGCGTGGTGGTCGGACAATCCTCTTCAACGGCGCGGGACACAGCTCGCGACTCGGCGCGCGGAACTGCTGACGCAGCCAGCAATCCGGCTCTGCAGCGCGTGGTCCAGGGCAACGTGCTTCTGATCAGCGTGGTGGGGTCCTGGACCTCGTCTTTTGCACCGCAGCTCGAGCGTCTTGTGGCCGATGCCGAACGGTTGGCGGGAACGAGCCCCAGCGTCGTTATCGATGCCTCGCGCGTGTCGAAGCTCGACACGTTCGGGGCCTGGCTGATTGAGCGGCTGCGCCGCAGCCTCACTGACGGTCCGATCGAGGCGACCATTGCGGGACTTTCGGCCAATTACGCAAGCCTGGTCGACGAGGTGCGTCGGGTGAAGGCTGAGCCGCCGGTCGATGTGTCGCAACTCACGATCACGAGCATGCTGGCCCAGCTTGGCCGCACCGTGGCCGGCATCGGCGACACGTTCGTCGGCCTGATCGACATGCTCGGCGCGGTGCTCGTGGCGAGTGCACGGGTGTTCCTGCGCCCAAGGAATTTCCGCCTGACCTCGACGGTGCATCATCTCGAACAGGTTTGCTGGCGCGCGGTGCCAATCATCGTGCTGATCACGTTTCTGATCGGCTGTATCATCTCGCAGCAGGGCATCTTCCACTTCCGCAGGTTCGGTGCGGATATCTTCGTCGTCGACATGCTGGGAGTCCTTGTGCTGCGCGAGATCGGCGTCCTGCTGGTCGCGATCATGGTCGCGGGCCGTTCGGGCAGCGCGTACACCGCCGAGCTAGGCTCGATGAAGATGCGCGAGGAGATCGACGCGCTCCGCACCATGGGGTTCGATCCGATCGAGGTGCTGATCCTGCCGCGCATGCTGGCGCTGGTCATCGCGCTGCCGATCCTTGCGTTCCTGGGCGCAATGTCGGCGCTCTATGGCGGCGGGCTGGTGGCCTGGCTCTATGGCGGCGTCGATCCGGAAGCCTTCCTGCTGCGGCTGCGCGATGCGATTTCGATCGACCACTTCATCGTCGGCATCGTCAAGGCGCCGGTCATGGCGGCGGTGATCGGCATCGTCGCCTGCGTGGAGGGGCTTGCGGTGCAGGGCAGCGCGGAATCGCTCGGACAGCACACCACGGCCTCGGTGGTGAAGGGGATCTTCTTCGTCATCGTGATGGATGGCGTGTTCGCGATCTTTTTCGCGTCGATCGGAATGTAGCGATGGCGCAACCTGCCAAGAACTCCAGCAATCAAGACCTCATCGCTCAGGACGCTGTCGTTCAGGACGCTATCATCAGCGTGCGTGACGTCACCGTGCAGTTCGGCGCAACGCGCGTGCTCGATGGTCTCGACCTCGACGTCAAGCGCGGTGAGATCCTGGGTTTTGTCGGGCCCTCCGGCGCCGGCAAATCGGTCCTGACGCGCACCATCATCGGCCTGGTGCCGAAGATCCGAGGCCGCATCGAGGTGTTCGGTGTCGATCTCGACGCCGCCGAATTCCGCGACACGCCGCTCAATCGAGCGGCGTTGGGGGGTTCTGTTCCAGCAGGGTGCGCTGTTCTCCTCGCTCACCGTGCGCCAGAACATCCAGTTCCCGGTGCGCGAATATCTCAAGGTCTCGCAACGGCTGCTCGACGAGATCATGGTGGCAAAGCTCGGCATGGTCGGGCTGCGGCCCGAAGTCGCGGACCGCTTTCCCTCGGAACTCTCGGGAGGCATGATCAAACGCGTGGCGCTGGCGCGCGCGCTCGCGCTCGATCCGGAACTCGTATTCCTCGACGAGCCAACCTCGGGCCTGGATCCGATCGGCGCGGGCGATTTCGACGAACTTGTGCGTACCCTGCAGCGTACTTTGGGCCTGACCGTTTTCATGGTAACCCACGATCTCGATAGTCTCTATACCGCCTGCGACCGCATTGCCGTTTTGGGGAGCGGAAAGATCATTGCCGCAGGAACGATGGCCGATATGCAGGCCTCGCAGCACCCCTGGCTGAGGCAATATTTCCACGGAAAGCGCGCCCGCGCGGTGGTGGGCTAGTTTCGGAGCTCTTGATGGAAACGCGGGCCAATTACGTCCTGGTCGGTTTGTTCACCCTGGCGGTGATCGCCTCGGCGTTCGGCTTCGTTCTCTGGTTCCAGAGCCTGCACACCGCCAAGGCGCGCACGCCCGTGCGCATCGTGTTCGAAGGTCCAGCGGCCGGCCTGCGCAACGGCGGCAATGTGAATTTCAATGGTATCCGGGTCGGCGAGGTCGTCTCGGTGAAGCTCGATAATCCGCGCCGCGTGGTCGCGCTCGCGATGGTCGAGAACAATGCGCCGATCCGCAAGGACACGCTCGTTGGTCTGGAGTTCCAGGGGCTGACGGGCGTCGCCGCGATCTCGCTGAAGGGCGGCGAGGAGGCCGCGCCTCCGGTGCCGCTGGACGAAGACGGCATTCCCGTGCTGACGGCCGATCCGAACAAGCTGCAGGACGTCACCGAGGCGATCCGCGCCACGTTGCAGAACATCAACAAGGTGGTGGCCGACAATCAGGAAGCGGTGAAGAACTCGCTGAAGAACCTCGAGGTTTTCACCACGTCGCTATCGCGCAATTCCGAGCGGATCGACGCCATCATGTCGCGCGTCGACGGCGTGATGGGGAAGGCCGACAGTCTGATGCTCGGCCTCAACACGCTTGCCGGCGGCAAGGATGGTGGCGAACTGCTCCTGACGGTGAAATCGATCCGCGAACTGGCGGAAGATTTCGACAAGCGATCCGGCGCGCTGATGACCGACGGTCGCAGGACGCTTGCCGACATCAGCCGCGCCGTGAACAATTTCGATCGCAATCCGACGCGCGTCCTGTTCGGCGCCAGCAACAGCAACAGCAGCGCTCAGGCCTCGCAGCCCGCACCGCCGCCACCCGCCGCCGCGGCGGCGAGTGGGCGACGACAGTAGAGCGATGCGAGTAGCGAATGGGGAGTAGCGAATAGGGCGCGCGTTACGCGGCCTCTTTCGAGCGATCCGTCCCATTGCCTTGCCTTGCTTGCTCTGGCGCGAAACAAAGCGGAAGCCGAAAGGCCTCCGCTTTTGCCATTCGCTATTCCCTACTCGCTATTCGCCACCTCTCACCCCAGCCGTCCGGCGGCGTGCGCGAGCAGGGTGTAGACGAGGCCCGTGTCCGAGGTGAGGTGGCCGCGGAGTGCCTGCGGTCCGCGATCCTCCCGTGCGACTTCATCCAGCAGTCGCTCGAACTCGTTGATGTAGCGGTCGACCGTCTGCTTGAAGACACGATCGGAGCGATATTTGCGGGCGACCTCGTCGAAGGCCTTCTGGCCTCCCGGCGTATAGAGGCGCTTGGAGAACGCCTTGCTCTCGCCGCGCTGATAGCGATCCCACATCTCGGCCGCGAGATTGCGATCCATCAGGCGGGTGATGTCGAGCGACAGTGACTCCAGCGGATTGCCGCTGGCGGGCTGCGGAGCAGGGCGTCCACGCTGCCCGGCATGACCGGGACCGGGGGCGTCAGCCCGGCTCAGCAGATCCGACAACCAGCCGTCGCGGCCCTGATCGGCGCCGCCGACCGGGCCGATGGGGCTGACCGATGGCGCTTCGGTCCGGCGCGGCGCCGGATTGCTGCCAAGGTCCGGCAGAGGCAGGTTGGTGGAGTTGACGCCGCCATCGCGCATGCGCGGCTCGGCCATCCGTGGCTCCGCAACGCGCGGTTCTGCGACGCGCGGCTCGGCAATGCGCGCCTCGGTGCGGGGCGCGCCGACCGCGGCCAGCATCTGCTCTTCCTGGCGCGGTTGCGGCGCGCTGTTGGCACGGCTGGCAGCGACGACGTCCAGTCCGCGACCGTGATGGGCGACGATCCGGTTCAATTCGGCCAACGCCTCGATCTGATCGACGATCACCTTGCGCATCTGTGCGGTGCTCTCGGCCGCCTCCTGCGGCATTTCCAGCACGCCGCGGCGCAGCTCGGTGCGGGTGCTTTCGAGCTCGTTGTGCATTTCAGACGCCATCTGCTTCATGCTCGTCACAAGGTCGGAGAACTTGTCCGCCGATTGCTTGAACATCGCGTCAGCTTCCTGGGTGGACTGCTGATAAATCGAACGCATGGTGTCTGCGGTCACCCGACGCTCTTCCTCGGCGGTCGCACGAACGCTCTCGAAATTCCGGCTGATCGCGGCCGAGCCTGCGCCTGCGGTCTCGGCCACCACGCGCGCGATGTCGCGCGCTCGCTCTTCCGCCGCCGCCAGCAACTCGTCCAGCAGGTTGGTAAAACGCGAAAGCCGCTGGTCGAGGTCCGCGGTCCGCAGATCGATGGTCGTGACCAGCAATTCGAGCGTGGCCTTGCGCTCGGCGACAGAGGCCGAGGTGTTTTGGTTGCTCTGGTCGACCAAAGTCGCCGCTTCCGCGAGCGCCTGGCCGTGGGCGTCGAACTGGCCAGACAACGAGTTCAGGTCCTGCAGGGCGCGCGAGGTCTTGTCGTTGAAGACGCTCAACTGGTCTTCCAGCGCCTGGGTGGCGCTGCCGTTGCGCACCGTGACGTCGTTCATGGCGGAGACGAAATCGGCGACACGCGTCACCAGGGCCCGCTCCAGCGAGTTGAGGTTGTCGTGGGCGCCGGTGAGGACTTCCTGAAGCAGGATGTTGCCCTCGCGGAGCCGTTCGAACAGTGCCACCGTATCGGTGCGCAGGATCTTGCTGGTTTCCTGCATCTCTGTCACCGCGGCAACGGACACCTGGCGCGACTGCTCGATCGCCACCCGCGACGACTGCTCCAGGTCCTTCAGCGACTTGTTGATCGCCGTGGTGGCCAATTCGCCGGCCGACGTGATCGTCCGCGCAACCTCGGAGCTGTTGCTGGTCAAGGATTGCGTGAAGGTCTGTCCTCTTGTCTCGATCGACTTCAGGGCATCCGAGGTAACGCGCTCGACCTCGACGGTGAGCAAATTGGTCTTGGAGCCGATCGTCTCCACCAGCGTGCCGCGCTTGGCATCGATCATCTGCGACAGCCGTTCGGTCTGTTTCTGCACGTAGACGACGATCTCGTCGGTCTTGCCGGTCATCGCCGCGCCGAAAGCATTGGTCGCGGCGAGAACCGAGCGTTCGATGTCCGCCGAGGTCGACTTGACGCGAGTCGAGACCTCGTTGGACGCGGCCACCAGCGAACTCTGGGCATTGAGAGCGCTGCTCTGGATCGTGTCGGTGGTGTTTGAGGTCGTGGCCATGAGCGTGCGCTCGATGTCCGTGGAGATCGCCTTGATCTGGTTGGAAGCATCGATCGAGGTTGCGGCCAGCGAGTTCTGTGCCTCGCGCGCGCTGCTGAGGATCGACGCGGCGGTCTCGGCGCCGACCGCCGTCAAGGTACGCTCCACGTCCGCCGTCAGCGTCTTGACGTGATCGGTTGCGTCCGAGGAGGCGGCCATCAGCACGCCCTGCGCTTCGCGCGCACCGGCCACGATCAATTCCGCGGTGGATGTTCCGGCCAGCGAGAGTGACTGTTGCACGTCGGCGGCAAGGGCCTTGACGTGATCGGCGGCGTCGGACGATGCGCCGATGAGCACGCCGTGCGCCCCGCGCACGCTGGCCGTGATCGATTCTGCCGTCGAGGCGCCGGCCAGCGAGAGCGAACGCTCCATGTCGGCAGCAAGCGACTTGACGTGGCTTGCGGCATCCGAGGATGCCGTGACCAGCGTGGTCTGCACCTCGCGCGCTCCGGCGAGCACGGAAGCGGCGGTCGCCGAGCCCGCGGTCGACAATGTGCGCTCGACATCGGCGGACAGCAGCTTGATCTGGTTCGTGACGTCGGCGGAGGCCGTGATCAGGGTCGACTGGGCCTCGCGCGCGCTGGTCAGGATCGAGTTCGCAGCGCCCGTGCCGACGGTGGTCAGCGCGCGTTCGACCTCGGTGGAGGTCTGCTTCAGCTGGCTGCCGACATCGGTCGAGACGTTGAGCAACGACTGCTGCGCGGCGCGCGCGCCGGTCTGAATGGTTTCGCTGGTATTGACCACGAGCGTGGTCAACGCACGCTCGGCATCCTCGACATGCGACTTGATGCCGGTGGAGAGCATCTCCGCGCGCGCCAGCAGGTCCTCGCTGACCATCCGCCCGCTGCTCTCGATCCGGCCGGCCACGGCTTCGACGCGCGAACCGAGCAGGTCCTCGAACTGGGACACCCGCGTGTCGATGTCGGTGGCGACCGAGCCGACCCGCGTCTCGATGCCCTGATGGATTTCCTGGAACCGCGCGCTGATCGTGTCGGTGAGTTGCGTGCTGCGGCTGCTGATGGTGTCGGTCACGCCGGCAATACGGCGGTCGAGCGCCTCGATGGCCTGGGCAGTGCCGTCCGTCAGCGAGGAGGTGAGGTTGCCGAGGCGAGACTCGATCGACTGGATCACCTGCGCGGCGCTGTCGCCCATCGATGTCGAGAACAGTCCAAGCCGGCTCTCGATCGTGTCGGTCACCGACCTCGACTGCGTCTCGAAGCTCTGTTCGAGCGATTTGAGCTTGGTGTCGAGCGAGATGTCCATATTGGCGACGCGCGTCCCGACAGTGGTCTCGAACTGCACCAGCCGCTCGTCCATCTTGGCGGTGATCTGGCCGCCATGCGAGGTGAGGCGGGTATCGAAATTGTCGACATAGGTCTTCAAGCTTTCGGCGATGTCCTGGGTACGCTGGCCCAGGCGCTCGACGATGTCGCCGCCGAAGGTTTTGACGGTGCGGTCGAACTCCGAAATGTGGCGGGTGATCAGCGCGCCGAGCGTGCCGCTGTCGCGCGCGAATTTCTCGGCGAGTTCGCTGCCCTGAGTCTTCATCAACTCGTCGAACGCGTTGATCTGGACGGAGAGCGTGTCATGCGCGGATTCGGTCTGGCTTGCGACCTTCGCCACCAGCGTGTTCACGGTGGCATCCAGGGATTCGCCGGCCTTGTCGCCGCTTGCCAGGACGCTGGAGGCGAGTTTCTGGCCGACCTCGTCGATCTTGGAGACGAGATCGGCGCTGCGCAGATCAAGCTCGAGCAGCAGGGAATCGCCCGAATTCTTCACGGAATCGTGGACCTGCTCGGTGCGCTCGGAGATGCCTTCGACGATCGCCGCCGAGCGCTGCTCAAACTCGGCGGTGATGCGATCGATCCGTTCGTTCAGCATCTCATGGACGCGATCGGCGAGGTCGACGAACTCGTCGTGGACGTGGCCTGTCTTGAAGTTGAGGCTGGTGGTGAGGCGCTCGGAGGCGTCGAGCACGGCGCGCGTGGTCTCGGCGCTCGCTTCCTCGAGGCGATCGAGGAGGTCGCCGCCGCGCTCGCCGAGCGCGAGGATCATGTTGTCGCCGGCATTGCTCAGCGCCGTCGTGATATGAGAGCCGCGCTCCTCCAGCGCGCCGGTGATGCTTTTGGCGACCTCGTCGACGCGGGAGGCGATCGCATCCGAGATCAGCGCGATGTCGTGGCGCAGATCGATCTGCACGCCGGAGATCGCGCTGCGCACCTGTTCGGCCTGTCCGACCAGATTGTCGCGCTGATGGGCGATGTCCTGCAGAAGCGCGCGGATGCGCACCTCGTTGTCGGAATAGGCGCGTTCCAGCGCGGCCACTTCATTGGCGACCAGCGACTCCAGTTCGCCCGCGCGCGCGATGGCGCGCTCGACGCCGTCGCCCATCGCTGCGACCTCGCGCCGAATGGCTTGTCCGATCGTCACCATGGAATCGCTCGCCGCGGCCTCCGGCTCGGAGAAGCGGATGGCGACCTGCGACATCGCCTGCGCGATCATGCGCAATTCCTGGCCGCGCCAGGCGAGATTCGCGAGAAAATAGAACAACAGGACCGGCGCGAAGAACAGCGCCACGAGTCCGGCGAGCACGATCGCGCCGCCGCCCTGACCGACCACGGCCTGCAGCGATGAGAGGAAGCCGATGGTCAGCATCCCGCAGCCGACGAGCCAGACGGCCGCGAACAGGCTCGCGATCGTATAGACGCTGCGCGCCGGGCGGCCCTTCTGAATCGCCTGCAAAAGTTGCCCGATGGTCTCACGGTCGTCGTTCGCCGGGCGGCGCGACGGACGCTGATCTTCGAGAAACATCGGACGATCGACGTTCGGACCCGCGCTCGTCCGCGACTCGCGTAACTCGAAAGAGGGTTCGTCGAAAGAGGGCGGCTCCGACGAAGGAATCGGCGGCGCAGTCTCGCTACGGGACGCGGTCCGGCTCGTGTCGGTTGTGGTGTCGTTGATGTTCAGGGCTTCCTGAATGGCGGAAAGCGCAACCTCAGTAGGGTCTTTGACCTTCTTGGGATTGTTCGCCATGTCAGAGCCCTCGTCCTACTTGTACGCAGTCAAAAGCCCATGCGCGATCGCCCCTCGCGCAGGCTCCAGAACCGGCGTCATGCCCCATGCGGTATCGAGCCACGGCCCAAACGCCGTCTCGTCCCGCTCACATCCGGCAAACATCCTATTGGCTGCACATGCCGAATGAAATGGCCGGGATTAACCCATTCTTAATCATCGTTAACAGCACAAAACGATAAGGTGTTAGGACTTCTTCAAAATTTCCCCCGGTCAGACGGCAATTGTGGTGAGTATCGGTCATAAAGGGGGCTATCTTGCGGCCTTGTTGGGGCCTAAATACCGAAACGTTCACCGTACCGCCCCTTTTCCTGGCCGCTGGGTACCTCTGAGTCGCCTGAGAAAGGTGGGGATATCCCGCCTGCATGCTCCGCGTGCAAAAGGACCATCGCATGCCGCTGCCTCCGACCGCCGAACATCATCCGATCGACCTGGCCCATCTGCGCCGGATGACGCTCGGCGATGCCGGTCTCGAGCGCGAGGTGCTCGCGATGTTCCTGAAGCAGGTCGACAGTGTGCTCGGCGCGCTCGCCGGCTCGCCACCCGACGCCGGCGCACTGGCGCACACGCTGAAAGGTTCGGCGCGTGCAATCGGCGCCTTCGGCGTCGCGGACCAGGCAAGTGCGCTCGAGGGCGTGATTCGGGACGGCGGCGACACGACGCAAGCGCTTGCCGCGCTCGATGCCGCCGCCGGCGAGGCCCGCACCGCGATCGCGGCGGTTCTCGACGGCTCCTAGCTCCCGGACATGCGCCGTCGTGGTTCCGCTCGAAGCCTGCATCCCTAGCGCGGGCCGGATCGACCCGTTATAGGACTGCGGACCTCTTTTATCCGCAACACGAGCAAACATGGCCAAGATTCACTTTGTCGACCATCGCGGCGAAACCCGCACTGTCGAAGTCGAGAACGGCGCAACCGTCATGGAAGCGGCCATTCGCAACGCCATTCCCGGCATCGAAGCCGAATGCGGCGGCGCCTGCGCTTGCGCCACCTGTCATGTCTATGTGGACGAATCCTGGCGCGAGAAGGTCGGCCCGCCGTCGCCGATGGAAGAGGACATGCTGGATTTCGGCTTCGACGTGCGGCCGAACTCCCGTCTCTCGTGCCAAATTAAAGTGACCGACGAACTCGACGGTCTCACGGTGTCGACGCCGGAGCGGCAGGCCTGAGGCGCGACACGTTTGCGCGAAATGCCATTTCATGCGCCGAATAAAGGCGTGATCGTCGACGCATCGGACGATCGCGCTGCGTTTCTTCATTTGCCGTTTTGCGCCTCCGCACCGGCCAGCGAATTGTCGATCGCATAGATCGCGCAGTCCGGCGCATTCGTCCGACAATTGCTGATCGCGTGGCTTTTCGCCGTTTCCATCGATCGCGTTCCCGACCAGTAACCGAATGCTCCGCTGGGGGCGACCGCGAAGGCCTTGTGCGGGCCGGCGGTCAGATAATCTGCGAACGACGCGCGGCCCTTGTCGCTCAACCGGGGCGGAGCGCGGAGAGCTGGAAGCGCAGGCGGCGGCAGAAGTTCACGCGACCCCAGCTTCTGCTCGCGCAGGAAGTCGTCGACCAGCTTCGGCCATATCGCGGTTCCCGACGAGAACAGCAGATGCCCGTCGCTGCCGAAGGCGGGTGCCTCGATCAGCGTCGCATGCCCGCCGTCCGACGTGAATGCGGTCAGCAGGCGCTGCGCGAACTCCGGCCGGAAATAGCTGTCGTTCGCGGAATAGATCCACAGCATCGGTATGCGCGAGCCGTTGCCCAGCGTCTTGAACGCGTCGACAAGTCCCGCTTCGTCGCCTGCGGCGCGCGCGTCATTGGCCTGGCGTTGCGCGCGGGCGAGACCGCCAGCGAAACTGATGACGGCGGCAAGCCCGGTTGGCGGATCCAATGTCAGCGCGATGCTTGCAAGTCCGCCGCCCGAGACGCCGACCGCGATCATGCCCTGCGTCGTGACATCGTTGCGGCTCTTCATCGCCGCGATCGCCGCGCGCAGATCGTCGGCGCTCTCCTTCGCCGAGCCGAGATAGGTGCGGGCCTCGCAACAGCTATGGCCTTCGGCAAAGCTGCCGGCCGAGCCGCCATAGCCGCGCCGCATCACGACGAGCGCCGCGAAGCCGTGGCGGGCAAATTCGATCGCCTGCCGGTAAAATCCGTAAGGCGTCATCTCCTGCCGCTCCTGCGCATCGCCCGACGCACCGTGGCTGACCAGGGCCAGCGGATAGCGTCCCGGACGCGCGGGCCGTATCAGCAGCGCTTCAAGACCATTCGGACCTGCCGCCGGCATCGCGATGCGCAATTCTTCGTGGACAAATTCGTCGGCCATGGCCGGCCGCGCCGCGAGACTTGCAACGACGATGCAAAGCAGTACGGCGAGCCTCATCGTCCATCCATTCCCCTGCGCAGCCACGGCTGAAAATTCCTGATGATCTCCTCCGTCAGCAGCGTCGGCTTGCGGGTCGTCTCGTCGAGCAGCACGCTGACCGACTGCGCCGAGGCGACGCAGACGCCTTCGGAAAACACCACCTGGTCGAATGACACGGAGGTGCGGCCGAATTTTGTGACCCCGAGCCCCATTTCGATCGTGCCGGGCCAGCGCAGCTCGGCGCGGAAATGAATGTCGAGCCGCACCATGATCCAGGCAAGGCCGGGCGGCATCAGCCCGTAGCTGCGATCCTTCATCAAACTCACGCGGCCGGTCTCGAAATAGGTCGCGTAGACCGCGTTGTTGACGTGATTGTTGGGATCGAGATCGGCAAAGCGCACATTGTCGGTCTGCCGGTAAGGAAAATCTTCCAGGCGCGGGCTCGCGTCGGGGCGCAGGGGAGCATTCACGAAGGCGGTCTCCGAATGAGTTTGGCGCGTTACAGCCCAGATGCCGGGAGAGGGCAAGGGAGGGCAAGAAAAGGGCAAGCGAGGGAGGGCGAGGTACCTGTCGCTGCCATGCGCCATACCGGTATATTATGACTTTCCTCGCGCAGCGGCGTTGGCTAGACAGGCTGGCCTGTCCGCGTCCACTCTGTGCTGGGCGCCGTCCAACGGAAACAGAAGCGATATGAGCGACGCGATCAAAACCGATGTGCTGATTGTTGGCGCGGGTCCTTGCGGACTTTTCGCCGTCTTCGAACTGGGCCTTCTGGATATGAAGGCGCATCTGGTCGACATTCTCGACAAGGTCGGCGGCCAATGCGCCGAACTCTATCCGGAGAAGCCGATCTACGACATTCCCGGCATTCCCTTCGTGACGGGACAGGGCCTCACCGAGGCGCTGATGGAACAGATCAAGCCGTTCAATCCGACCTTCCATCTCGGCGAGATGGTGGAGAAGGTCGAGAAGATCGGCGATCCCGGCTTTCGGGTCACGACCGATGCCGGCCAGGTGTTCGAGTGCAAGGTGATGGTCATCTCTGCGGGCGGCGGCTCGTTCCAGCCGAAGCGTCCGCCGGTGCCGGGCATCGAAGCCTATGAGGGCTCCTCGGTGTTCTACTCCGTGCGCAAGATGGAGCAGTTCCGCGACAAGAACATTCTGATCGTCGGCGGCGGCGATTCCGCGCTCGACTGGACGCTCAACCTGCATCCGCTCGCCAAGCGCGTCACGTTGCTGCATCGGCGCGACGATTTTCGCGCGGCGCCTCACAGCGTCGAGCAGATGCGCGCGCTCGTCGCGTCCGGAAAGATGGATCTGAAGATCGGCCAGGTGACGGTGCTGCAGGGCGAGGGCGGCAAGCTCGCCGGCGCCACCATCAAGGGCAACGACAATGCGGTGTCGGATGTCGTCTGCGATACCATGCTGCCGTTCTTCGGGCTCACCATGAAACTCGGGCCCGTCGCGAATTGGGGCATCGAGCTCGAGAACAATCTGGTGCCGGTCGAAACCTCCGCGTTCGAGACCAGTGTTCCCGGCATCTTCGCGATCGGCGACATCAATACCTATCCTGGCAAGCTGAAGCTCATTCTCTGCGGCTTCCACGAGGGATCGCTGATGGCGCAGAAGGCGCATCGTTATGTGTACCCGGATAAGCGGCTGGTGTTCCAGTACACGACTTCGTCATCGAGCCTGCAGAAGAAGCTCGGCGTCAACTGACGACGCCCGAATTGTTTCCGCACGTTTCATGTTCCACCGGTAAAGCCTGCGGCACTGGAACAATCCTCGAAATGGCCGTAGTCTACGGTCATTCGATGAGAGGTTAGGTGAGGTGATGATGCTGAACGCGCGCTCGGGACTTCGGCTGATACCACGCATGTTGAGGCTGTGTGGTTTCGCCGCTCTTGCGATCTGCGTGCTTGGCGCGTGGGCTGCGCGGGCGGAGGAACCTTCCGCCGCAGGCCTTTGGCAGAAGATCGAGGACGACAGGCCGGTGCTCTACATTCTGGTCGTCGATCACAACGGCGTTTTCGAAGGCGTGATGGCCAAGCTGTTTCCAAAGCCCGGCGATGCCGTCAATTCCACCTGCGCGAAATGCACTGACGATCGCAAGAACGCGCCGTGGCTCGGCATTTCCTTCATCCGCGACATGAAGCGCAATGGATTGAAGTACGAGGACGGTAATGTGCTCGATCCGCGCAACGGCAAGATCTACAGCGCCAAGATGACGGTGAGCCCGGACGGGCAGTCGTTGACCTTGCGCGGCTATCTTGGCATCTCGCTGCTCGGCAAGGACGAGACCTGGAACCGCCTGCCGGACACCGCGATGGCCCAGATCGATCCCGCGATCATCGCCAAATATCTCCCGGCGCAAGCTGCCGCAGCGATCAAGCCGCCACCGCCTGCGGGCAAGAAAGCCGCGCCGGCGCGGTAGAGGCGCGCGGCGTTTCGGATTCGAATTTCAAACAGCGAGTTGCTCTATTGTCTGTCGTCCCTGCGGAACGCAGGGACCCATAACCACAGGCTTGAGTTTGTGGCACAATGGCGGGACGGCTTTCTTTCCAACAACAGATATCACGCGGTATGGGTCCCTTGGGTTCACGACACAAGTGCAACACCTCTGCGTGCGCAGGGACGACCGGGAGAGAGTGGGGCCTGCATGGTTCGAGACGGCGCTTCGCGCCTCCTCACCATGAGGGTTTGGCATTGTGCCGCTTGCTAGGACCTCGTCCTGAGGAGCGCGCTTGCGCGCGTCTCCGGACGATGCGTCGCATCGCCTAGAGAAGGACGGGCCACGCAAAGATTGCATGCATAGCTTCACATTCTCGCGGCGCTTTGCGTCCGAGTTTTTCCATCAATCCACCCTCATCGAAAACAGAGGGCGCAGGGAATGCCGGGTGCGGGCTGCACCCATGGTCCGCGTGCAACAAAAAAGCACGCGGCAGAACCACAGGTTCAGCCGGAGCAGCCGGCATTCCCCGCGCAATGGTTTTACGGCTTATACGTGATCTCCCCGGTGACCGGACTTTCTTGTCACCGTCGCTTCGCAATCATTCGACTGAAACTTAGCGCCAGCCTTGGGGCGCCAGGACCACACGATTTCGCCGTCCGCGTCATGTTGTTCGTCTCACAACACGCCGCGTCCATCGCATCCCGCTCCAACGTCCGTGACGATCGCGAGGCGCCCCTCTTATCGGAGGCGGGACGCGCGGGAGCATGGTTTTGATTTGCCCGACGGCGCAACAGAAAAGTTTGCGTCACCTTGGCACGACGGGCAATTTGCGCATGACGCGCATGCGTACCACTCTCATCGCGTCATTGCGCGAATTCGTAGCAACCATTGGACGTCGCCCGTCCTGCCGCTGGATGGACGCGTTGCTGCGGCCCCAGCGAGCTCCAACAATGTGGTCCTGTGGTTATGGTCCCTGCGAACGCAGGGACGACGGAGAGAGAGTTTGCGCTCGGCTCGATCCAGTAGGGGGCCGTCGCCGTCTGTGCCGCGTTCGGGCACACTCTTGCCGCTCGTCATTGCGAGCGCAAGCGAAGCAATCCAGTCCGTCTCCGCGGCGACAGTCTCGATTGCTTCGTCGCGATGCTCCTCGCAATGACGCGCGGGACAAAGCCGGTGGCGCGTCGGGAGCAATAGGCTTCGTCGTGCGCAGGGCGACTCCAGCGCCGTTGCCGGTTATCGAATTGCAGAAACGTTGTCCGACCGGTCTGTCAGGTGAAGACGAAGCATTTCGATAAAGGCGCAGTCTGATGTCCACATAGTGGACAATAGTGACTACTATTTGGAATAAAGTGGACACATGCCCTGGTGTCCGTCATTAGATAGACATGACACGCGCGCTGTCGACCAAGCCGATTTCCTTTGCATTCGCCTCTGCCGAGGCGGCGCTGGCGGCGAGTGCCGGGGATGCGGCGTTCGCGACAACGCTGGCCAAGGGGCTGGTGGTTCTGGAGGCCTTCGACGGCGGGGCGCCGATGCTCGGCAATATGGAGCTGTCGGGGCGCACGGGAATTCCGCGACCGACGGTTGCGCGGTTGACGCACACGCTCGCGGAGCTCGGCTATCTCCTCTACGACGAGCGCCTTGCCAAATATCGTCTTGCCGCACGCGCATTGCGCATGGTTCGGCCGCTTCTGGCCGCGATGCCGTTTCGCCAGGTGGCGCGGCCGATGATGCAGGAACTCGCGGAGAGCGTCCGTGGGACGGTTTCGATCGGCCTGCTCGACGGAACGTCGATGATCTATGTCGAGACGGCGAGATCGGGCGACGTCGGACCGCATGTCCCCGATATCGGCCTGCCGATTCCCGTCGCGAGCACCGCGATGGGGCGTGCGGCGAGCGCGATCCTGCCCGCGGCCGATGCCGCAGTCCTGGAAGAGCGCGCCGAGGCCGACGACCCGGAGATGTGGACCGCGGTTCGCGACAGGTACCGCGCCGAAATCGAGCGATGCGCGGAGCGCGGATTCTGCACCTGTTTTGGCGAGTACATGCCGTCCATCCACGCCGTCGCCGCGCCCTTGTTCTACGTCCCCGCCCTGAAGCAATCCTTCTCCATCAATTGCGGCATCCCCGCCTTTCGACTGCTGGCCGGACAACTCGAGGCCGAGATCGGCCCGCGCGTCGCGGCGCTTGCCGTCAGCATCCGCTCGCTCATCAACGAGGCTGAGCCAAAGTTCGCGACGAGGATCGAGCAAGGAATCGATCCGGACGAACAACACATGCGGAAGGCCGCGACGTGATCGAAGGCCCGGCCGCGTACTCGCCGGCAAGAAGGTGATCTGACGGCCGGGCGCAACGGTTGCGAGGACCGCCCGGTGCGGCGCGCGGCGCCGACACAACGAGGACAGGATCAGGGAGGAAGGCCATGGCATGCACGGACATCACGCGCCGGACTCTGCTCGGGGCCGCCGCAGGTCTCGTGGTCGGCAGAGTCGCCCCATCGCTCGCGCAGGACAACTGGCCGTCGCGTCTGGTGCGGTTGATATCACCTTACGGACCCGGCGGAGCCAACGACATCTCGCTGCGCATTCTTGCCGAGCAGTTCGGGCACCGTCTGAACCAGCAATTCATCGTCGAGAACAGGCCGGGCGCGGGCACGCGGCTCGCCAATGAGGCGGTCGCGCATGCGGCGCCGGACGGATACACGTTCCTCTATGCGGCCGCGCCCTATGCGACCGCCGAGGCCTTGTTCGGGAAACTGAATTACGATCCGCGCAAGGATCTGCAGCCGGTCGCGATGGCTGTGATTGCGCCGATCTTTCTCATCATCAGCGCGCAGGCGCCTTTCAAGGACCTGCAGGAGATGATCGCCTATGGCAAATCGCAGAAAGACGGGCTGACCTTTGCGTCTCCCGGGGCGGGCTCGCAGCCGCATCTGGCCGCGGAACTGCTGTTCAGAGATGCCGGCGTCAAGGGCCTCAACATCCCTTTCCGCGGCGATTCCATGGCTTACACGGAACTGCTGGCTGGCCGCGTCGATGGCACGCTGACCGCGATCAGCACGGCGCTGCCTTATGTCCAGAGCGGCAAGTTCCGTGTGCTCGGCGTCGCGTCGGCGGAACGCAGCTCGATCTATCCCGAGGCTCCGACCTTGCGCGAGCAGGGATTCCCGAGCGTGGCTGCCGCCGGCTGGTACGGCTTCATGGCGCCGGCTGCGACGCCGCGCCCGATCGTCGAGCGGATGCAGGACGAGGTCGGCCACGCGCTCGCCGATCCCGACGTGAAGCAGAAGCTGGTCGCGCAGGGGCTGGAGGTTCACGGCAGCACGGCAGCCGAGTTCGGCCAGTTCATCGATGACGAGACGCGCAAGTGGAGCGCGGTGATCCGCGAGGCAGGCCTCAAGGGCGAATGAACCTCTGCGCAAGAGCCGGATCAAAAATACCGTGGGTCGTCGAGGCGGGCGAGCATGGCGGTGCGACGCGAGCATCTGCGGCACTATGATGGGAAGGGGCAGCACGTCTCCCCGTCATTGCGAGCGAAGCGAAGCAATCCAGACCGTCTCTGCACTGGCAATCTGGATTGCTTCGTCGCTGTGCTCCTCGCAAATGACGGGCTCAGCTAGCGGAGTGTGATCGCGGCCGGGCGAGAAAACCCGGCCGCATCGCCACGGAGCTACTGCGACAGCTTCACGAAGTCCGGAAACTTCAGCTTCCCCTCGGCGATGGCCTTCGGCCACACCGTGACCTGCTTGCCGTCCTGCCACTGGAAGACGAGGCCGGTGACCATGCCGGGCCCTGACTTGATGCCGTGGGTGAACTCGTCGTCCTTGCCGTAGAACTGGATGCGGCCGATCGTGCCTTCGAAGTTCGTCTTCTCCATTTCCACGACCATCTTGTCGGGATCTGTCGAGCCAGCGCGCTGGATCGCTTCGGCGATGATGTAGACGTCGTCATACGCCGTGTAGCCGGTATAGGCCGGCGGCTTGCCGAACTTGGCCTTGAAGGCTTGCGCGAATGGTTTCGTCTTCGAGGTCACTGCAACGTCGGGGGTCGCAACCGCAAGCGACGGCACGCCATCGGCCGCGCCGTTGGTGTCGTTCCAGAAGGTCGGGCTCAGCGCCTGCGCGCTGATGCCGAACATCGGGATCGGCACCTGCTGGTTCTTCCACTGCACGGTCGGCTGCACGCCGACATGCGAGATGCCGGTCACGATCGCGCTCGGCTTCTTGCTCTCGATATTGTTGAAGATCGGCGTGAAGTCGGTGGTGTCGGGCGAGAAGCGCACATGCTCGACGACGTTCAGCCCGGCTTTCGGGAAGCAGGACTCGAAACCGACATCGAGCGGCTTGGTCCAGGCGGCGTCCTCGCTCATGATCGCGACGCTCTTGAACTTGAGATTGTCGACCAGGAGCTCCTTGGCCGCATCGCAGACGAGCTGCGCCTGCGCTGCCGAGGTCAGATAGCCGTGGAAGGTGTATTTGTTCTTCTCGTAGTCGTTGTGGATCGCCTTCGTGATCTCGTTGGAGGCGGCGCCCGGCGTGATCAGCGGCATCTTCAGCCGCGCCGCCCACGGCTCCAGCGCCAGCACGACCTCGCTGATATAGCTTGCGATCACCGCCGAGACCTTGTCCTCGGAGACCGCGCGCTGGAACGCGCGCACCGAATCGGCCGAGGAGCTCTTGTTGTCGTAGGTGACGATCTCGATCTTGCGGCCGAGGATGCCGCCCTTGGCGTTGATCTCGTCGGCCGCGATCTGCGCGCCGCCGGGCGTCGCCGCGCCCGCGATCGACTGCACTTCCGCGATCACGCCGATCTTGATCGGCTCGCCGGACTGCGCATGCGCAGGTGCGGCAAAAGACCCGGCGAGAAATCCGGAAAGACAGATCGTGGCGGCGGTGGCAAAGAGGCCGGCCCGGCTCGAGCCGGGCAGTCGTTGGACCATTGGTATTCTCCCTTCGACGATTCTTGTTTGTTATTCGCGCAGCCGCATGCGGCTGGCCGCGTGCGTCGAAGTCTACGCCTGCGCCATTGCCGGTTGGGAAGCGGGTCTTTCGGATCGAAAGGCGGTGCGTGTTTACTGCTGCGGCTGCGGCTGCGGCGCGCCGAGCGGCGCCAGCGGTTCGCCGCGGGTCATCCGCGGTTCGGCGGCGTCGAGGCGCAGCACGGCGGCGGCGGCCGGCAGCGCGGCATCCGCCATCACGGCGTGACCTTCGGCCGACGGATGCACCGCGCCGCCATAGACGGCGGACAGGACGCCCCATGTCGCGTCGTGAATGTCGGATGGTTGCATGGCCGCGGGCAGGCCCTGCGGATAGGTCATGGCCGCGAAATAGCTGTCATTGGCGTCCCGGATCCAGCGCGTGCGCGGCAGATAGGGCCGGTATTCACTGGCGCTCCGGCCGCACAGCATCGGCTGGTTGGAGCTCGCGACGATATCGGGATCGAAGCTCTCGCCCTTGGGCGAGAAGCATTCGCGGTCGAACGGCGGGTCGGCTTCGCTGCGCGCGCAGAAGCCGTGGTTGGCGAAGGCGACCTGATGGCCGTCGACGAAGGTCATGCGCGTCGGCGGCGGGATCGCGGCACAGCACGCCGGACTGGCACTGCGCGAGCGCCTTCAGCTGCGGCAGGAACTCGTTCTGCACATAGGCCACGACATTCGAGAGCCGCTGCGGATCGGCGTTGAAGGATGGATGGATGTCGAAGCCGGCGCGCCCGCCGGGGCAGGGGGCGCCGCCATTCGCGAGTGCAGGATTGGCGTAGGACGTGTAGACGACATGCGAGAGGTCGCCGCCGACCAGCGGCCTCAACGCTTCGCGCAACTTGGCAAAGCCCTGCGGCAGATCGCGGGCCAGCGCGGAGCGCGAATCGTCAAGCGACGCGATGACGCCGGTGCGCCGGAACAGCGTGCGCTCGGTCGTGGTGTTGACGATCACGTCGGCGACGAGGCCGGAGAAATAGATGTCGTTGGCGCCGATCGACAGCAAAACCAGATCGAGCTGGCGGTCCGGTTGCCGGCGTCGCGCCGTGGTGATGGCCTCGCGCAATTCCTCGATCTGCCCGTTGACGCTGACCGAACAGGTCGCGTTCGACTTGCTCGGCGGGCATTCCCGCGCGCGCTGGCTGCCGAACAGGCCGTCGGCGATGGTTGCGCCGGTGCAGGCGAGCGGCAGATAGGTGACCGCGATGTGCGGATAGCGCACGGCGAGCGCGAGCGCGGTGCGGGTCTGATAGCTGTAGAGCGAACGGTGGCAGGCGGGATTGAGCCACAGCGCCGAATAATGCTGCCAGTTCTGCAGCGAGTCCGGCGCTTCGCAGGCGCGTCCGCCTTTGTAGCCGGCGCGGCTCGGCCGATAATATTGCGCGGTGGCCCCGCCGAGATAAGAGCGGAAGCAGAAGCCTTCATCGGCGAGTTGGATCGGCCGGTCCGGATTGCCTTCGCCGGATGCGATGCTGTCGCCGAGGCCGGCGATGAAGATGTCGCGCACCCTGATCTCGGTGCCGATGCGCTGCGCCTCCGGCCCGCTGGAGACGTCGACCGTCGTGATCGTGGGCCGGCCGTAGCGGACGCGGAGATTGACCGGTTCGGCGCAATCGAAGGTCTGCTGCCGCGGCGGGCCTTCGCCGTCGTCGAACGACCACGCACAGGTGGCACCGACCGGGACCGCGCCGGTCAGGCGGACCACGATCGGATGCTCCGTCGGCGTCAGGTAGCTCTCCTGAACGTTGTCGCGCATGCAGGGCTCGCTGACGCGTCCCTGCATATCGATGCAGAGCCGGTTGACCACGTTGCGCGCCCAGCCGCGGCCGTCGCTCTGGATTTCCAGCCCCTGTTCGGAGGCGAGGATGCTGCGGTCGCGCGCGCTCTCGACATGAAGCAGGAAGTCACGTTCCTCGCGGAACAGGCGGAAACGATTGCGGACTTCCCAGGAGATCTGCATCGGCGCATCGGCCGTCTGCGCCGCCACCGGCCGCTCAGGCAGAGCCGTAAGCAGCGCCGCCGCGAGCAGCGCCGCGGAAACGATCATGCGAGGGTGAAGTCGGATCATGGGCCGCGTTTTGACGTCACAGTTGAGGCGGAAGTATGGGGCGCAGACAGAGGCAAAATCGCGCAGGGCCAAAATCACGTGATCGCGATCCTTGCGCCGCCATCCCTCGACGTCACCCTTTGACGCTACCCTTGAATGTTATCCTTGAACGTTATCCTTGAACGCTACCCTTGCGCCTTCCGGCGCTGTGGAACCGTAGCTGGCGCGGGAGCGGGGGTTGCCGAGGCGCTCGGCGGCGCAGGCCTGTTGCTGGCGCGGCGGCGCGCCTGCCATGGCATCAGCACGCTCAACCAGAACTCGCGGACGCCCATGATCGAGATGGCCAGCGTGAAGGGAATCACGAAATACAGCACGCGGAACACCAGCAGCGTGGCGAGCAGCTGCTCCCGTCCGAACTGCGGCAGCGCCACCAGCATCGCCGCATCGAACACGCCGAGACTGCCCGGTGCATGACTCGCGAAGCCGAGCAGGGTCGCGAGAATGAACACGACGGCGAGCGACAGGAAATCGATCTGCGGCTCGGCCGGCATCAACAGATACATCGCCATCGCGCAGAAGCCGAGATCGACCACGCCGATCAGGACCTGGACCAGTGTCAGGCGCGCCGACGGCAGCACCACCTTCCAGCCATTCTGTCCGAGCTCGCGGCGGTTCTTGCCCATCACCACCCAGACGAAATAGGCGGCGATGCCGGCGAGGCAGCCGAGCGCGATCAGGCGGTTCATGGCCGGCGGCAAAAGGTCCATCGCGGACGCCGCCGCGGGATGGTAGGCCATGCCGACCCCGAGCACGACGAGATTGCCGAGCCAGAAGGTGAGGCCCGAGAGAAAGCAGATCTTGGCGACGTCGATCGCGTTCAGCCCATAGTCGGAATAGATCCGGAAGCGGATGGCGCCGCCGGTAAATACGGTGGCGCCGATGTTGTGGCCGATCGAATAGCTGGTGAAGCTCGACATTGCGGCAATGCGATACGGCACGAGCTTCTTGCCGATCGTTCGCAGCGCGAAGAAATCGTAGAAGGTCAGCGTGCAGAACGCGAACACGACGCAGAGCGCCGCGAGCGCGATATGGCCCGGCGGAATGTCGGTCAGCGCTGTCAGGATCACGCCGGTATCGACGCCCTTCAGCGTGCGCACCAGCGTCGTGATCGCGAAGGCGATGATGACGAGACTGGCCGCGACGCCGAGCCGTTTCCAGCCGATCCATTTCTTGAAACCACGCCCCGGCGCGGTTAGCAATTCTCGCATTCATCCTCCGGCAGGGGCAGCATCTGGAAGCCCGTCGAAACCATTGGTCAGGCGGCGGTTATTCGCTCCCTATGCGGGAGTTCCTTAAGGCAAAAACGTGGCCTTGTGCAGTCCTTGACAACTCTTGGGTCCAGTCATCGAGAGATACCAATCATAACCCGTACATAGGGGACGGTGTCTAGGATACGAGTTCTTGACGTTCTTTTGACGCATACCTCCGGCCTTTTGACGCATCTGCACGCTTGCCCCCGCCCCGGGGGCATTGCAGCTGTTCCCCGGCGGTTTCGCCGATTCCCAGGAACAACGCTGCAGGCGGCCGGTTAGCCAACATCAGCAACCGGACATCGAGCAGGCTCGGGGAGGGACGTCGCTTGGTGCTCCCAACCTTAAGGGATCTCCATTCATGGGACTATTCACCAAAGATATTAAGTCGATGAATGACCTGTTCCTGCATCAGCTGCAGGACATCTATTATGCCGAGAAACAGCTTGTGAAAGCGCTGCCCAAGATGGCGCAAAAAGCGACCGATCCGCAATTGAAGCAGGGCTTTCTGACCCATCTCGAGGAAACGAAAACCCACGTTCAGCGCCTGGAGGAAGTGTTCAAGATGCACGGCGCCGAGGTCAAGGCGGTCGACTGTCCGGCGATCGACGGCATCATCGAAGAGGCCGATGAGGTTGCAGCCGAGGTTGCGGACAAGGCCGTGCTCGACGCCGCGTTGATCAACGCAGCCCAGGCGGCCGAGCACTACGAGATCGTGCGCTATGGCAGCCTGATCGCATGGGCAAGGCAGCTTGGCCGCAGCGATTGCGCGAGCATCCTGCAGAAGACGCTGGACGAGGAGAAGACCACCGACAAGAAGCTCACCTCGCTCGCCGAGGGCCAGGTCAATCTCCGCGCCGCGAGCTGACCATAAAGGTTAACGACAGGTTGAGACAAAACGTCGCGCCGGTGCCTCCGGCGCGGCGTTCTCTTTTGGTTCGAAGCCACTTCACGGGGTTGTCATCCTTCGATCGCAGCCGAAGCGTTGAGTGGAAACGGTATGCGTAATTTCGAGTTGGGTTCGAAACCATCGAGGTGAACCCATGCGAAGTGCATCCATCAAGGTCCAACACGCAACGGTGACGCCATCGTCCGGCCGGACGATGTCCGAGCGCAAAATCAATTCAGTCCGGATTGGCGACGTCGCTGACGCTGGCCGCGATGAGCCTCGGCTATGGCGTGGTCCAGCTCGACGTCACCATCGTCAACACCGCACTCGCCAGCATCGGCGCGTCGCTCGGCGGCGGCGTCGCCGAACTGCAATGGGTCGTGAGTGCCTACACCATCGCGTTCGCGGCCTTCATCCTGACCGCCGGCGCGCTCGGCGACCGCATCGGCGCCAAGCGTGTCTTCATGGCGGGCTTTGCGATCTTTACCGCAGCCTCGCTGGCCTGCGCGCTGGCGCCGACTGCGCTGACCTTGATTGCCGCGCGCGTCGTGCAGGGGCTGGGCGCGGCGCTTCTCGTTCCCAACTCGCTCGCGCTGCTCAGCCACGCCTATCCCGACGACAAGGCGCGCGGCCGCGCGGTCGGTATCTGGGCGGCCGGGGCCAGTCTCGCGCTGACCGCAGGACCGCTGGTCGGCGGCGGCCTGATCGGCGTCGTGGGCTGGCGCTCGATCTTCTTCGTCAATCTGCCGATCGGTCTCGCGGGCCTATGGCTGACCTCGCGCCATGCCGAGCGAGACGCACGCGCGCGCCGCAGCGCGAGGTCGACCTGCCGGGCCAGTTCGCGGCCATCGCGGCGCTCGGCGCGCTTGCCGGCTCGATCATCGAGGGCGGCGCGGTCGGCTGGAGCAATCCGTTCGTGATCGCGGGCTTCGCCGCGGCCGCGATGCTTGCGATGCTGTTCATCCTGCAGGAGCGGCGGGCGGCGCAGCCGATGCTGCCGCTGACGCTGTTTCGTCATCAGCATGTTCGCGCTGACCGCGCTCGTCGGCCTGTTCGTCAACGTCGCGTTCTACGGACTGATCTTCGTGTTCAGCCTGTACTTCCAGCGCGTCAACGGCTGGTCCGCCTTTGCGACCGGGCTTGCTTTTCTGCCGATGATGGGTGTCGTCCTGCCCGTCAATCTGCTCGCGCCACGCCTTGCGGAGAGGATCGGCGCGCCGCAGACCATCGCCCTCGGCGCCACGCTCGGCGCGATCGGTTGCTTTGCGTTGCTCGCGATCGCGCCCGGCACGAGCTATTGGGCGATCGGACCGCAACTCGCTCTCATCGGCGGCGGACTTGGCCTGCTGGTACCGCCGCTGACCTCGACCTTGCTCGGCAGCGTCGAGAAATCGCGCTCAGGCATTGCAGCCGGCGTGCTCAATGCGACGCGGCAGACCGGCAGCGTGCTGGGCGTGGCCCTGTTCGGCTCGCTGATCGGCCGGCAGGATGCGTTCATGGCCGGCGCGCATCAGTCGCTCGTGATCTCGGCGCGTGCTGCTGTTCGTTTCTGCAATGGTGATCTGGCAGGCGAAAGCCGCGTCGTGATTCGGCAATGCTGCCGCAGTACGCTACGCCTTGCGCAGCGCGAAATGCGCGCCGCAAAAGGCAACCACCGCGCCGAGGCACAAGGCGGCGAGCCCGGCCAGCACGCCCGAAATGCTCGGGACTGCGCTCGGCGCCGAGGCTTCCTGGCCGGCGCCGGCGAGCAGCAGCACGCCGACCGCGATCAGGAACTGCCGCATGCGTTGCGGGATCTGTCCCGCAGCCGCGCTGTGCATCAGCGACGCGGTGAAATAGCCGCCGGAGAAGCCGACGCTCGCGATCAGCCACCAGGCGATCGCGGCGCCGGCCGGCATGAAGTTGCGCGTATCGGACCGCCAGAGGCCGCCGAGATCGAGGCCGTAGCGCGCGCCGAGCATGTGCACGGCGAGCGCCAGCAGCACACCGGAGATCATCGCGCCGCCGAGAATCAGCCGGCGCGGAAAAAAGATCGTGTCAGCCATGGTTCACTTGTAGGATAAGGCGGCTGAGGATCGCAAGGTGGCGCAATCGGTTGGCAACGGAATTCGAGAATTTGCAGGAGCAGGCAGCGGGCGCGGATGAACCTGCGCGGCCGACGCATTATGCCTACAAGGCGTCGCTGATCGGCGCCGCGCAGCAGTTCGACCTTATCGACAGCGGACTGTCATGGCGCTTCGCGGGCCGCTCCGGCCTGTGGCGTTATTCGGACATTACTGCGATCCGTTTGTCATACCGTCCGGTGTCGATGCAGGCGCGCCGTTTTCGCGCCGATCTGCGCCACGTCCTTGGCGGACATCTCGTCCTGATCTCGACCTCCTGGCAGACCGCGGCGCTGATGGCGCCGCAGGACCGTGACTATCGCGTCTTCATGACGGAACTGCATGCGCGGATGGCGAGCGCCGGCAGCAACGCCGCATTGACGGGCGGGCTCGGGGGTTGGGTGTACACCGCGGCCGTCACGCTGCTGACGCTGGTTGGGACCGGCATGGCCGTGCTTCTGCTACGCGCGCTGGCCACGGGCCAGTTCGCGGGCGCGTCGTTCCTGATCGGCTTCGCCGCGCTGTTTGCCTGGCAGGTCGGCGGCTTCGTCAGACGCAATCGGCCCGTGACTTATACGTTGGAGCACATTCCAGAAAGGCTGTTGCCGTAGCGCGTGCTTCCCATCCTGCGGGTGCTCGCTGCAATCATGCGCAATGATTTGTGAGTTCGAAAGCTCGTCGGTGCACGTCATCGTGCCGCGATGGACCATCGCCATGAGCGGCTGCCGGGCGCGGCTGAAATCGCCGAGATCAACGCGAAGCATTTCATCGAGACGCCGCTTAAGCCCGCCGATCTGCTGTTCGTGTTCGGCACACGGCTGGACGAAGGGCTCCGTGCGGCGGAAGCCTGCCGGCTGTGGCGCGAGGGCCTGTTTCGCTGGACGATCGTCAGCGGCGGCGTGACGCCGGGCTCGGATCTGTCCGAATGCGCGATCATCAAGTCCTTGATGGTTGAGGGCGGCATTCCCGCCGATCGCATTCTGGAGGAACATCGCGCGACCAACACCGGCGAGAACGTGATCTTCTCGCTTCCCGTCATCGATGCCGCGCTCGGGCTGAAAAGCATCCGCAGCGTGATCTGCCTCGGCAATACCTGGACCGCGCGGCGCTATCCGATGACGCTGCACCGGCACTGGCCGGAGGTCGAGAAGATGCTGGTCATGGTCGATGCTTTCGAGACGCCGCGCGGGCTCTGGCACACAAATCCGGACTTGCGCCGCCGCGTGCTCGCCGAATGGGACAAGATTGGACCCTACAAGGCGAGGGGATTCATCGCGGAGTGGCCGGCGTAACTAGCGTGTACTCATACTTCGCGCCCGCAGGCCGAACGGATCTTCGTGTCGCGCCAGCCTGCGATAGACGGTCAGGTCATCTTGCTGCAGCGCCGGTCCTTCGCCACGTCGCATGTCTGTGCCCATTTGCGCTCCGAACGGAACGGTGGTGCCGAGGCCGGCATAAAGATATCGATCACCGAAAGCTTTCTTCAAGGCTGCGAACATGGGCTCGCCCGTGCAGTGGCCCGGCGCGATGCTCTCGACCTTGAATGTATCTTTCAGAGCCGCCACCGTCTTCGCAACAACGTCGTCAGGCGCGGCGACAAGGTGAAAGCCGCCGGCAATCAGACGAATTCTGGGATTGATGGAAGCCGCTGCCTCGACAATCTTCTCGATCCCTGGATGCGAGCAGCCGACCACCAGCACCAAGCCCTCGGGAGTGTTGATCGCCAGAGACAGCTCCTTGAGCTCCTTGGTGCCGGGAGCATCGGAGACCAACGCTATCAAGGTCATGCCGGGGGCGATTTCGGTGGTCTTGTCGATCAATTCGAAATTGGCTCCATGCCAGGCCGCGCCGAATTTCATGATTTGTGGTGGCGAACCGCCGAAGTAGCGCATCTCCGGCGGCAACGTCTCATCTTTTCGGTAGAAGCTCGACGGCAGTGACGAACCATAGATACCGAATCCCTCTTTGGGCGCGTAGATCTTCACCGTCGGATTGACACTCAAAACATGATTCAAGCCTGCCATGTGGTCCGAATGCCGGTGTGACAGAACAACGAAATCAAGCGTTTTGAGATCAACTCCCTTTGCCTTCACATTAGCTGCAAAGATGTCGGCGTCATTTCCGGTATCAAACAGGATTCGTTTTCCGGCGACCTCCACGAGGGCAGAGAAGCCCCAGTCCTTGGTCATCGAAGGATCGGTTCCGAATGCGTCGTAGAGAATAGTGATCTGGCTTTTGGATTCGGCGCCGGCAGCTCTGGCCGGGGCGGCCATCGAGATGAGGCTTAAAAGTCCTGCTGCGATAAGAACGGTCGCGAGAAGCTTCATGAGAGTCCCTCCTTACGAACGTACAATCATTGAAATTGTTTTTCGTCGAAGAGCAATCAGTCCAATATTCGAAGCAGCTCCGCAGCCTGTCGGAATAGACACGACTTGCTATTTAACTGCGGTGCCCGGCGTCGGTCTCCATGACTGGCATGACAACTACCTACCCACCCAACGCATTCTCTAATGCCGCACCACCAGCACCGAGCATTTGGCGTAGCGCACGACATGGCCGGCGTTGGAGCCGAGGAAATAGGTGCGCATCGCAGGCCGGTGCGAGGTCATCACGATCAGGTCGGCCTTCATCGCCTGCGCCTCTTCGAGGATCTCGTGATAGATGCCGCCTTGCCGCACGACGCTGGAGATGCGGGGCGCCTCGATGCCGGATTCGCGCGCGACGATGACGAGGGCTTCTTCCGACGCCTGGCGCTGCTGGACATCGAAATCGGCCGGCACATATTCCGCCAGCATCACCGGCGTCATCGGCAATACGTTGAGCAGGCGCACCGTCGCGTTCCAGGTTCTCGACAGCGTGGCCGCGGTCGCGATCGCGGGCTTGGCAAGATCGGTGTCGGCAAGATCGAGCGGCACCAGGATGGACTTGAACATCTCTCCGCCTCCCTGTTGCCGTCAGTCTACCAGAAATCGTGTTTCTGTCTCAGTTTCCCGATGTCTGCTTCAACAGTTTCGGGCTGACAAAGAGAACGAGTTGTCCGCGGCGGAATGCCACGTCGTTCCAGTCGTCACTTGGGAAGTCGAATACGGCAAGACCTGAGGTCGGCAGATTGTCGTGAAGCGCCTGCCGTGCTGCCGCGTCACCACCACCGGTGAGCGCGAGAGCCAGTTCGTGCATGCCCGGATTGTGCCCGACCAGCAGCAGCCGTTTCGGATCGGTCGCGGACGCGGTGCGGATGGATTGCAGGAGCTGCGCCGCGTCGGCGCCATAGAGTTCCGGCAGGAATTCGACCTGTGGCGGCGGCACGTGGTCCTTCATTGCGCCCCAGGCGAGTTCCCAGGTCTCCTTCGCACGCATTGCGGGCGACACCATGACATGATCGGGAAACGGCGGATGCCGCGCGATCCAGCCGCCGATCTCGGCGGCGTCGCGATGGCCGCGTTCATCCAGCCTGCGATCCTGGTCGTGGCCCGAGGGAGCATGGCTTTCGGTCTTGGCATGACGCAGCAGCAGCAAACGGCGCATGGGCAGTAAATCTCGATTCGGCCACAGGTCCAGCGATTAATCTACATGCTCACGCTCAGGACAAGGTGACAAGCTGACAGAGCCTACGTAAGAAAACGACATGAGCGAGACATCGACAAGCATCACTTGCGCGCCTGACGCCGCAACGTTGCGAGAGCGCATGCGGCTGACCTTTGACCTGGATGTCGACATCTGCATCGTCGGCGCCGGCCTCGCCGGCCTGACGGTCGCGCTGGAAACCGCGCGGCTTGGCGCCAGCGTCGCCGTGCTCGAGGGACGGCATGTCGGCTGGAATGCCTCGGGCCATCATCTCGGTACGGTGATGCCGGGCTTCGGCGTGCCGGTTGCGGAGCTGATCGAGCGTGTCGGCTTCGAGGACACGCGCGAGCTCTGGTCGCTTTCGAAGGAGGGCGCCGAATTCATCAGGGGACTTGCGACCGAGGAATTGATGCCGGGCATCAATCCCAGCGACGGCGCGCTCGAAGTGTCCAATGTCGATGCCGGCGAGCGGCTGATCAGCCGGCTGCAGATGCTGACCGAAGATTTCGCGACGGACGTGGAAGGCTGGCAGGTCGAGCGCGTGCGCGACGAGCTGAAGACCGGCCGGTACTTTCACGGCATCTATTATCCGAAGGCGTTCCAGATCGACGGCGAGAGATATGTTCACGGCCTCGCCGAACTGGCGCGGCGGGCGGGGGCGCGCATTTTCGAGGACACGCCGGTCGTCAGCATCGATTCCTCCGGAATTCGCAAGCGCATCGTCACGCCGACGGCGCGCCTGCGCGCCTCGCACATCGTGCTTGCCGGCAACGTCCATCTTGGCGCGCCGCTGCAGCGCCTGTCGGACACGCTGTTGCCGGTATGGCGTTACGCCGGCGTCACCGTGCCGCTCGGCGGGCGGCTCGCCGAGGTTCTCAAGTTCAGGGGATCGGTCGCCGATACCGACGGAATCGATCATTTCCGCATCGTCGACGGCGACAGGCTGATGTGGGCAAGCCCGGAAACCACATGGGCGATGCGGCCGCAGCATTTTGCGGGCAGTGTCGCCCGCCGCATCCGCACGATCTTCCCGCAGCTCGGCCAGGTCGAGATCGACGAGATGTCGAGCGGGGCGGTCGGCCAGACCGTGCATGGCATGCCGCAGATCGGGCAGTTGCGCAAAGGTCTGTGGGTGGCGAGCGGCTTCGGCCGGCAGGGCCTGAATACCTCCGCGATGGCCGGCCAGTTGATCGCCCGCAGCATCCTGTGGGGCGACGAGCGCTGGCGGCTGTTCTCGCCGTTCGAACTGGTCTGGGCGGGCGGCCCGATCGGCCGGGTCGCCGGCCAGATCGTCGGACTGTGGGAGCGAGGCAGTTCCGCCGCTGCCGGTGCGCTCGCCCGGCATCGCGAACAGGTGCGGGCCAAGGAGCGCGTCCGCGAGGCGCGGATTGCGGAGGCCAACCGGCAGGCCGGGGTCCGGGTCCCGGGTCCGCGCCGTCCGCCGGCCGGCCGGCCGCCGTCCAATCGTCCGGTTCGACCGCGGCCCGTGCGCCCGGCGCCGCCGCCTCCGGTCCAGCTCCGCGACGGCGAGCGGCCGGTCGAGCCCATGGACCCACTGCCGGAGACGCTGCCGCAGGCCGAACCCGCTCGCGACTTGATCCGGAACACGGCCGGCGCGATCTCGCAAGAAAGTGAGCAGATTTCGCCGCCACCGATGTAACTTCGGCGGTGCCGGCCCCGTACTTGAGCATGATCCGGAAAAGTGCGTAGCGGTTTTCCGAAAAGATCATGCTTAATCAAAAGCCTAAAGCGCGATGACGATTCAACCTGATCTCATCGCACTTTGGACAGCGAACAATCCTGAATCGCGCTACCGGAGACCATCATGATTGACCGCCGTATCGTGCTTTCCACCGTCGCCGCCGTGCTCGGCGTTGCCTGCCTGCGCTGGCTCAGGGGTTCTCCGGCCGAAGCGGCGGAGAAGTTCGAGATTGAAAAGACCGACGCGGAATGGCGCGCGCAGCTCACGCCGCAGCAATACGATATCCTGCGCCGGCAGGGCACCGAGCGGCCGGGCTCGAGCCCGCTCCTGAAGGAGCATCGCAAGGGCACCTTCGCCTGCGCCGGCTGCGACCTGTCGCTGTTTTCCTCCGAGACCAAGTTCGAAAGCGGGACCGGCTGGCCGAGCTTCTTCAAGCCGCTCGACAATGCGGTCGGCACGACGGAAGACCGCACCTTCGGCATGGCGCGTACCGAAGTGCACTGCCGCCGCTGCGGCGGTCATCTCGGCCACGTCTTCGACGACGGCCCCAAGCCGACCGGCCTGCGCTATTGCATGGACGGTTTTGCGCTGACGTTCCATCCGGCCGCAGCGCAGCCGAGTTGAGGGAACAATCTGAGGTGCGTAGGATGGGTAGAGCGTAGCGAAACCCATCTCCTTTCGGCATGTCAGGTGGTAGCGGCCGATGAGTTTCGCCTTCGGCTCTACCCATCCTACGATACTCCGCAGCACACTCCGCTCGTCATCCCCGCGCATGCGGGGATCCAGTACGCCGCGGCTTCTCAGCAAACCAACGGTGTCTCTGGAATACTGGATCGCCCGCCTTCGCGGGCGATGACAGTTGTATGTGTGGAGGGAGGGAGGCCCGGCAGCGGCCGAACCCGGCCGCAAAAACGGTACCGAAATTCGGCAAAAATTGCCGACCCCGGCAATTATGCCCCGGTTTTGGGACCGGGGCTTTTTATTCAAGTAACTGATTTGACAGCGCTTTAGCTGCTGGCACAGCGCTTGCGAGTGTCTTCCACGAGTTGCGGCCGACATGTCTGAGAACCGCTCGGCCGCGGAATCGAATGTGGAGACAGAGTTATGGGTATCTTCGACGCGCTCAACACTGCGGTGGGTGGCCTGCAGGCACAATCCTTCGCGCTGCAGAACATTTCCGGCAATATCGCGAATGCCTCGACCACCGGTTACAAGGGCATCGACACCACCTTCGAAGATCTCGTTCCCGACTCCACGACGCCGAGCAAGCAGAATGCCGGCGGCGTGACCGCCCTTGCTCAGGCCACCATCACGACCCAGGGCACGGTGTCGACGACTACCGTCGGCACCAACATGGCAATCAACGGCGACGGCTTCTTCTCGGTGCAGAAGGCGACTTCGGTTGTCGACAACGTGCCGGTCTTCAGCGGCGTCACCGACTATACGCGTCGCGGCGACTTTCAGGTCAACGCCAACGGCAACCTCATCAACGGCGCCGGCTATTATCTGATGGGCGTCAGCGTCGACGCCAAGACGGGCAATCCGACCGGCAACGTGCCGCAGGTCCTGCAATTCCAGAACAACTTCATTCCGGCGCAGGCGACCACCGCCGTTCAATATGCGGCAAACCTGCCGACACAGCCGAAGACGCCGTCGAGCACCACGGCCGCGACCGGCACCATCACCGCAGCCGGCGGCGTCAATCCCGCCGACTTTGCGTCCAACCCTTTGCCGGTCGGCACGCCGGCCGCGCCCTTCACCGATAACACCATCACCGGCTCATCCGCCTTCAACCAGGCGGCAACGCCGGCGCCAATTTCGGCGTCCACCGCGCTATCTGGCACCGCGCCCAGCAACTCGCTGCCCACGGCCTTTGCCGCCGGCAACACCATTACGATCGGCACCACGACATTCACCTTCGTCAACACGGGTTCGACGGCCGGCACGACAGGCACCAACATCGATATCTCCGACACCGTCGGCACGCTGCTTTCCAAGATCCAGGGCGTCACCGGCGTCGCACCGACCATCAACGCCACCACCGGCGCGATCACGCTGCACACCGGAACCGCCGCGGACCTCAACATCTCGGTTTCCTCCTCCGCATCTGCCGCGTTCAACGCACTTGGCTTTACGTCGCCCGTCACCGCCGCGCGCGGCGGCGGCGGCACCGCCGGCACCGGCGTCGTCACCGGCAACGATCTTTCGGCCTTCACCAACGAGTCGATCAGCGGCGGCGCGGTGACGGCCTACAACGCGGCCGGCACGCCCGTGAACCTGCAGATGCGCTGGGCCAAGACCGACAGCGCATCGCTTGGCACGGGCCACCAGGACACCTGGAATCTGTTCTACCAGACCTCCACCACCGCGACCGGCTCGCAGGTCGCATGGGTGAACTCGGGCACCAACTTCACCTTCAGCGCCAACGGCTCGCTGTCCTCGCCGACGGGATCGGCGATCTCAATTCCCGGCGTGGTCGTCGACGGCCAGTCGCTTGGCGCGATCACGGTCAACATCAGCTCGGGCGGGCTGACGCAATTCGCAAGCTCGAGCGGTTCCGCGACCATCAACACGATTTCGCAGAACGGCTTCGCCGCGGGCCAGCTGCAATCGGTCTCGATCAACAACTCCGGCCTCGTGGTCGGCACCTTCTCCAACGGCCAGAACATCAATCTCGCTTCGGTGACGCTGTCGCACTTCAACGGCACCAACTATCTGAAGGCGCTCGACGGCGGCGCCTATGAAGTGACGGATCTTTCGGGTCCTGCGATCATCGGCGCCTCCGGCAAGATCAGCGGCTCGTCGCTGGAAGGCTCCAACACCGACATCGCCGACGAGTTCACCAAGCTGATCGTGACCCAGCAGGCCTATTCGGCGAACACCAAGGTGATCACCACGGCCAACAGCATGGTGCAGGATCTCCTCAACGTGCTGCGCTGATGGATCGGCGCGGCACGAGTCCGGTATGACCTATTAAAGGCAGGCCATCGAGATGGGTTTGAGTTCAGCCCTTGCCACCGCGATGTCGGGCTTGCGCGCCAACCAGGCGGCGTTGTCGATCATTTCGTCGAACGTCGCCAACGCGCAGACGCCCGGTTATGTCAGCCAGAATCCGAACCAGATCGAGGTCTCGAGCGGCACCTACGGGGCGACCGTCTCGACCACCGGTGTCAACCGCCAGCTCGACCTCTTCGTGCAGACCCAGCTCCGCACGGAGACCGCCGGCGGCGGCTACGCCGATCAGATCTCCAACATCCTCGGACAGCTGCAGAGCGTCTATGGCACGCCCGGCGGCGACGGCACGCTCGAAAGCACGCTCAACAACTTCACCGCGTCGCTGCAGTCGCTTTCGACCAACCCGGGCAACCAGTCGGCGCAGAGCGTCGCGCTCCAGGGCGCGCAGTCGCTGGCGCAGCAACTGAACACGACGACGCAGGGCATCCAGGCGCTGCGCAGCAACGTCAATCAGGACATCGGCACCTCGGCGGGCCAGGCCAACACCGCGATGACCCAGATCGCGCAGATCAACACCCAGCTTCAGGGATTGGCGCCGACCGATCCGCTCGCGGCCACGCTGATGGACCAGCGCGATAACGCCATCAACCAGCTTTCCAAGCTGGTCGACATCAAGGTGGTGACGGATTCCTCGAACCAGACCAACATCTTCACCAATTCGGGCATCCAGCTCGTCGGCGCGGGGCTGGCCTCGGAGTTCAAGTTCAGCTCGCCGGGCTCGCTGACCGCCACGTCACTGTACAATTCCGATCCGACCAAGAGCGGTGTCGGTTCGTTCAGCATCCGCCTGCCGAACGGCGCCAATATCGATCTCGTGGCGACGAATGCGATCGGCTCCGGGCAGATCGCGGCCGACCTCAAGCTGCGCGACCAGACATTGGTGCAGGCGCAGACCCAGGTCGACCAGGTGGCGGCGACGCTGGCCTCGTCGCTGTCGGACCAGACCAATGCGGGAACGGCGGTCGCGGGACCGCCATCCGGCTTCGACGTCAGCGCGTCGAACATGCAGCCGGGCAATTCGATCAACCTGACCTACACCGACAGCGCGACCAACACGCAGCGCCAGATCAGCATCGTCAATGTGACGGCCTCGGGCGCGCTGCCGCTGCAGAACGGCGCCAACGCCAACCCGCTTTATGTCGGCGTCAATTTCTCGCTCGGCATGACGTCGGTCGTATCGCAGCTGAACACCGCACTGGCGGCGAACCACCTGCAGTTCTCCAACCCGTCGCCGCCAAGCACGACCTTGCGCATCACCGATGACGGCTCGGGTTCGGTGTCCGTGAACGCGGCCTCCGCCACCACGACGGTGTCGTCGCTCGCCAGCGGCAACCCGCAGCTACCGCTGTTCACCGACGGCAACTCGCTCTACACCGGCCAGATCACCGCGAGCGGCTCGCAGATGATCGGCCTGGCCGGGCGTATCTCGATCAATCCCGCGCTGCTCGCCGATCCCTCCAAGATGAGCGTCTACAGCACCTCGCCGCCGACGGCGACCGGCGACAACACGCGCTCGGATTTCCTGTTCTCGCAGCTGACGTCGCAGACCTTCAGCTTCTCGCCGTCGACCGGGCTCGGTTCGGCCTCGCAGCCGTTCAAGGGCACGATCGGAAGTTATCTGCAGCAATTCATCAGCCAGCAGGGCAATGCCTCCACGCTCGCGACGCAATTGCAGCAGGGGCAGAGCGTCGTGGTCTCGACGCTGCAGCAGAAATTCGACTCAACGTCGGCGGTCAACATCGACACCGAGATGGCGACCCTGATCCAGGTGCAAAATACCTACGCGGCCAATGCCCACATCATGACGGTGGTCCAGAACATGATGAACAGCCTGCTGCAGGCTCAAGTGTAAGGCGTCGAAATGTCGATCAACAGCATCAATTACGCATCGTCGCTGCTCGGCCAGTCGGTTCACAACATCACCAACCAGTTGTCGAACCTGTCGACGCAGCTCTCGACCGGCGTCAAGTCGACCAACTATGCGGGCATGGGAACGAGCGAGGGTTTCGCCATCGCGGCGCGGTCGCAGCTTGCCAACATCTCGGCGTTCGGCGACACCATGACCAACGTCAACACCATCATCTCGGCGGCCAACACCGCGCTGCAATCCCTGTCGGACACCGCCGGGCAAGTGCAGAGCAACGCCGCGGCGTCGCCGCAAAATCTGACCAGCACCGGGCAGACCATCGGCCAGCAGAACGCGCAGTCCGAATTGTCCTCGATCGTCGGCATTCTCAATACCCAGGTCGGCGATCGCTACATCTTCTCCGGCAATGCGATCAGCACGCCCGCCGTGGCGTCCGCCGACGACATCCTGAACGGCACCGGTACCAAGGCCGGGCTGAAGCAGGTGATCGCCGAACGGCAACAGGCCGATCTCGGCACCAGCGGGCTCGGACGCCTGGTGATCTCCGCGCCGACGACTACGTCCGTGCAGGTCGGCGAAGATGTCGCGGGCTCGCCGTTCGGGCTGAAGCTTGGCTCGGTGACGTCGTCGCTGACGAATGCGACGGTGACGGGGCCTGCCGGTTCGCCGCCTTCGGTGTCGGTCGACCTGACCGCGGGCAATCCCAATTCCGGTGACCAGATCACGTTCGCGTTCAAGCTTCCCGACGGCACCACCGAATCCTTTCAGTTGACGGCCTCCAGCGCGACGCCTGTGCCGACCGGCAGCTTCGCGATCGGCGCGACGCCCGCGGCGACGACGGCAAACCTCAATACCGCGCTGACATCGGCGATCTCCACGCTCGCCGGCACCAAGCTGGTGGCGGCCTCGGCGGTCGAGGCCGGTGACAATTTCTTCAACACCGGCGGGACTGCGACCGGCGGCGTCGTCAACAACCAGCTCGCGACGCCCGCGCCGATCACGGGTGCGACAAAGCTCTCCGGCGCGGCGGGAACGGACTCGCTGTCCGCCAGCTTCGCGGCCGGCAACACCATTACGGTCAACGGCCAGAGCATCACCTTCGTCGCGTCGGGTGCGACGGGCAACAACCAGATCAACGTTACGGATAACGTCCAGACGCTGCTGTCGAAGATCGACGCGATCACCGGAACCTCGACACCCTCGACCGTCAGCGGCGGCGTGGTCACGCTGCGCACCGACGATGCATCGTCGCTGTCGATCACGAGCTCGAACGCAACCGCGTTCGCGGCGCTCGGCTTCAGCGGCACCGTGACGGCAGCCCAGCCGCCGCTGCGTGTCAGCGGCTCGCCATTGGGGTCGGCGACCAGTCTCGTCAACGGATCAGCCAACACGGTGGCCTGGTACACTGGCAATTCGGGGCCGGGATCGCCGCGCGCCACCTCGACCGTGCGGGTCAATTCCTCGCAGGTCGTGCAGTTCGGTGCGCAAGCCAACGAGCAGGCGATCCGGCAGCAGCTGCAATCGATCGCGGTCTATGCCGCGGTGACGCTTCCGCCGGCCGGCACCAATTCGGCGGCGGCGGTCGGCGCACTCTCCGAGCGCACCGCGGCGAACCTGACGCCGCAGGCGGGCCAGCAGACGGTCTCCGACATTCAGACCGATTTCGCCGCCGCGCAGAACGCCATGAAGGACGCGCAGGCGCGCCAGACCCAGACCAAGAGCGCGCTGCAGAGTCTCGTGGATCAGACCGAAGGCATCACGCAGGCCGATGTCGCGAGCCAGATCCTGGCGCTGCAGAACAGCCTGCAGGCGTCCTACCAGACCACCGCCATGCTCGCGCAATTGAGTCTGACCAAGTTCCTGTAGCCATACGGGGAAGGGAATTAGGTTTTGGTTAACCACGTCTGTTTACGCTTTGTTGAGGAGTGCGGGCCGCGCCCGCCGTTCGGAGTGAGTCATGACTGATCAAATCCATCTTGTGGTTGCGACGCCCTGCTTCGGAGGCCAGGTATCGAGCATCTATACGAGCTCGATCTTCGGCCTGCAGCGCGCGCTGCGTTCCAAATCCAATGTCGATTTGAAGGTGCATCTGCGCGACGGCGATGCGCTGATCACGCGGGCGCGCGCCAATCTCGTTACGCTCTTCCTCGACGATCCGCAGGCGACGCATTTTCTGTTCGTCGATGCCGATATCGGATTTGCGCCGGAGCAGGTGTTCCGGCTGATCGAATCCGGCGCCGACGTCGTCGCCGGTATCTATCCGATCAAGCGGGTCAACTGGACCAAGGCGAGGCGGGCGCTCGACGCCAACCGGATGGACCTTCCGGCGGCCTCGCTCGATTACGTGCTCGAAGTCGACAATCCGGACGAGGTGGTGGTCGTCAACGGCTTTACCCGCGTGCGCTACGCCGGGACCGGCTTCCTGATGATCCGCCGCCACGTGCTCGAAAAGATGTGCAGGCATCCGGCCTACGCGCCGTTGCAGTTCTTCCGCGAGCATTCGCATGACGCGCTGGCCGGCAGCGCGAACCGCTTCGCACTGTTCGAATGCATGATCGATCCTCAGACCGGCACCTATCTCAGCGAGGACTTCGCCTTCTGCAAGCGCTGGACCGATATCGGTGGCGAGATATGGGCCGATCTCGACAGCCGGCTCGATCATGTCGGGCCATCGGTGTTCCACGGCGATGTCGCTTCGCAATTCTCGGCCGCGCCGCCCCTCGCGGCAAACGCTGCCTGAGATAAACGCAGATGGTGCGCGCTGTTCGGCGATCACGGGCCTTCGAGGCATTCCTTCGACCGGGCGAAAGCGAGCGCACGGATGCCCCGCGCGATCTGTTCGCGCCGCTCGACGACCTGCTCGTGCGCGGCGGCGATCCCCGCGTGACGCTCGATCCGGTGTCTCGTGTCAACGATTATGGTTGCGGGCCGTCGCCCGCGCCCGAGATCTTCTGCTTTTCCTCCAGCACCGCGTCGCCGATCTCGGAACGGGCCTATGCCCGCGCCGCACTCGCGCGCGAAGATCTGATGCGTTCGTCGATCGAACTCGGATTCGAGGAAGCCTACGACGCGCGTCTCGAGGAGATGCGCGAGGCGCTACGTGCGCATTTGCAGCTTTCCGCGGCGGAGGCGGACGTCGTGTTTTCGCCTTCGGGAACCGACTCCCAGCTTCACGCCCTGTTCCTCGCCCGCGCGCTGCTTGGCAAGAAAGTGACAACGATCGTCGTCGGATCGGACCAGACCGGAAGCGGCACCATCCACACCGCGCGCGGCCGTCATTTCGGTGCGCGGACTTCGCGCGGGAAGGCCGTCGAGAAGGACGCAGCCATTGCGGGGCTCTCCGGTGACGGCATCGCGCTGCCGCTCGGCGACGGGACGTCGGACATCAAGCCGCGGGCGGATATCGATGATGCCGTTCTTGCCGCGGTCGAAAGCACGATCACGGGTGGCGCGGCGGTGCTGCTGCAGATCATGGATTCCTCGAAGCTCGGCTGGCGCGCGCCGGGCAAGGCCTGCCTCGACGAGATCAGGCGGAGATGGCCGGGCAGGGTGCAGATTGTCGTCGATGCCTGCCAGATGCGTCTCAGCCGTCGGAGGCTGCGGGCCTATCTCGATCGCGGCTACATGGTGCTGGTCACCGGCTCGAAATATTTCGGCGGGCCGGCGTTCAGCGGCGCGCTGCTCATTCCTGCGGGTCTCTCACAGCTTCTGAACGGTGCCAAGGTCGCGTCGGGGCTTTTGGACTATGCGAGCCGCAGCGATTGGCCGAAGGGCTGGGCCGCCCTCAGGGCGCGCTTTCCAAGCCGCCTCAACTTCGGCCAGTGGCTGCGCTGGGAAGCGGCGCTGGAGGAGATGGGCGCCTATTACCGGCTGCCGGATGCATTTCGCGCGGGAGCGGTGAGGACGTTGAGCGCCGGACTGAAGACCCTGATTGCACTGTCGCCGGCGCTTCGGCTGATCGAGCCCGCGACGTTGTGCATCGATGATGACGAATTCGCCGTCCCCACGATTCTTCCGTTCACGGTTCAGAACAGTCCCGGCGTGCTCTCGATGGCCGATGGCCGCAAGCTTCACCGCGCGCTGATGCAGGACGTCCGCGACGGCGTTGCCGGCAGCACGGCCGATCGCGACGTTGCGGCAAGCCATTGCCTGATCGGTCAGCCCGTCGAGATTCAAACGGGTGGTGATGAACCGGTCGCGGCGCTGCGTCTCTGTGTCGGCGCCCGTCACGTCATTGATGCGTGGTCGGCGGATGCGGCCGTCGCAGAGCAAAATCTGCTGCTGGAGTTGGATCGCGTCGCGAACGTGATCGGAAAGATCGAATTGCTGCTGCGTCGGGCGGGTTGAGCGGGACATGGTGCCGGAATGAATGACAAGCTTCTTGATATCGCCGGCGATGGCGGCGCCGAATGCGTCGATCGGATCGGCATGGCGAAACTCGCCAAGCTCGCATTTGATGGCGGCGATCTCCGCCCGATGTGGGCGGAGCTGAGCGAAAGGCTGCTCGATGGGACGGCCGACGCGGGCGAGGCGATCGACCTGTCGCTGATCGGCCAGCTTCTCGGCCACAAGGATGCAGGTCTCGCGCTCCAGCACGATGTGCTGCTGTCGCATCGGTTGTTCCGGTTGCCATGTCGTTCCGAGACCCCGGCGATGCGGGTGCTGGCGCTCGCCGCGGCGACCGACATGGGCAGCAACACGCCGATCGAATTCCTGCTGGAAGAGTCGAATATCGAGCTGACGGTGCTTTACGTGATCGGCGAAGCCGAGCTTCCGCCGATGTTGCCGGCGCATGACGTCGCGATCGTGATCGCATCCGATTCGGAAGATTGCCGCGATGCGCTGCGAAAGATTGAGGCCTTGGCGTCGCGCTGGCCGCGTCCGCTGCTCAATTCGCCGAAGCGGATCGGCAACCTCGACCGTGACAAGCTGTATCGGCTGCTCGACGGCATCGACGGCCTTGCGATCCCGGCGACGCTGCAGGCGACGCGTGCGCAATTGTCGGAAGCTGCGCGATCAGCCGATGCGCTGGCAAAGATCGCAAGCGGGCTTGTGTTTCCATTGATCATTCGGCCACGCGGATCGCATGCCGGCGTCGGGCTTGCCAGGATCGACGACGCTCCCGCGATGCAGCGCTACCTCGATGCCAGCGCGGCGCAGGAGTTCTTCGTCGCGCGCTTCGTCGACTATTCCAGCGAGGACGGCCAGTTCCGCAAATATCGCGTCGTCTTCGTCGACGGCGCGCCTTACGCCTGTCACATGGCGATCGCCGATCGCTGGGACATCTGGTATCTCAACGCCGGCATGGCCGGCGATGCGGACAAGCGCCTGGAGGAGGCGACCTTCATGTCGACCTTCGATATCGGTTTCGGCCGGCGGCATCGCACGGCGCTTGCCGCCATGGCTGCGCGCGTCGGCCTCGATTATTTCATCGTGGATTGCGCGGAGACAAAGGACGGCTCGCTGCTGATCTTCGAGGCTGACAACACCGCCGTCGTGCACAACATGGATCTGCCCGATATCTTTCCCTACAAGCCGCCGCAGATGCGGAAGATTTTCGCGGCGTTCATTGCGATGCTGGAACGTCGCGTCGCACAGGCGCGGGAGCAGGCGGCATGACCACACGATTGCGCGCAACGCCAGTGCAGTCCGGCGCGGGCAAGACGCTCGATCCGGGCGACTGGGAGGAGATCCGCGCGCTCGGGCATCGGATGCTCGACGACATGATCGACCATATCGCGACGATCCGTGCGCGTCCGGTCTGGCAGCCCATCCCCGACGCCGTTCGCGCGCAGTTTCGGGAGGCATTGCCGCGTCAGCCCTCCGAGCTCGAGGACGTCTATCGCGTATTCAGCAATTGCATAGCGCCTTACGCGACCGGCAACGTGCATCCTGGCTTCATGGGCTGGGTGCATGGCGGCGGCTCGGCGGTCGGCATGCTCGCGGAGATGCTGGCGGCCGGGCTCAACGCCAACCTCGGCGGCCGCGACCATATGCCGATCGAAGTCGAGCGGCAGATCGTGGCATGGACCCGCGAGATGTTCGGCTTTCCGGCCGGTGCGAGCGGGATTTTCGTCACCGGCACCTCGATGGCCAATCTGATGGCGGTCGTGGTGGCGCGGAGGTCGGCGCTTGGGCGGGACGTCCGGCAGCATGGCCTTGGCGAGGAAGGCGCGCGGCTGACCGCGTATACGTCGAAGGCCGCGCATGGCTGCATCAGCAAGGCGATGGACATCGCGGGCTTCGGCAGCGATGCGCTGCGATGCATCGCGATCGATCAGGCGCATCGCATCGATGTGGCCGCGCTGCGCGCGCAGATCGCGCGCGATCGCGAGAGCGGGCTGCGGCCGTTCCTGGTGGTGGCATCGGCCGGGACCGTGGATGTTGGCGCGGTCGATGATCTCGCAGCACTTGCCGCGCTGTGCCGCGAGGAACAGCTCTGGTTTCATGTCGACGGCGCCTTCGGCGCGCTCGGCATTCTCTCGGACGTGCTGGCGCCGCGGCTGGCCGGGATCGAGCAGGCGGATTCCATCGCACTCGATTTCCACAAATGGGGACAGGTGCCTTACGACGCCGGCTTCCTGCTGGTACGCGATGGCGAACGGCACCGCGACGCCTTTGCCGCGCCGGCGGCCTATCTCCAGCGGGAAACCCGGGGGCTGGCGGCAGGTTCGGTCTGGCCGTGCGATCTCGGTCCCGATCTGTCGCGCGGATTCCGCGCGCTCAAGACCTGGTTCACGCTGAAGACCTTCGGCACCGAGAAGCTCGGCGCGGTCATCACGCGCTGCTGCGCGCTCGCGAGCTATCTCGAGGCACGGGTGCTGGCCGAGCCAAGGCTCGAGCTCCTGGCGCCGGTCAATCTCAACATCGTCTGCTTCCGCTATCGCGCCGACGATGCCAACACGGTCAATGGCGAGATCGTCATCGACATCCAGGAATCAGGCGTCGCCGCGCCGTCGACGACGGTTCTGGATGGCCGGCTCGCGATCCGGGCCGCGATCGTCAATCACCGCACCGATATCTGCGATATCGATGCGCTGGTCGAGGCCGTGCTCGCGTGCGGTGCAAGGAGAGCGGCCGATGTCATGGAGATCGAATCGCCGCCGTTAGCGACGTAAGACCGAGATCAGTGCGTCGCAACCATTGAGAACGTCGCCCTTCCTGCCTCTCGAAAGGCAATCTCGTCTGTCGTCCCTGCGAACGCACTAATGTATGCACACATCACCGGGGGCGGCTCAATTCTCGCGCACGGGCGATGCAGAACGGAACCTAGCTGGGCCGACATCGGGCGTGAGATGCTCCCGTTCGGGCCACAAACTCACTGTCGTCCCTGCGAACGCAGGGACCCATAACCACAGGCTTGAGTTTGTGGCACTACGGCGGGACGGCTTTCTTTCCGACAACAGATATCACGCGGTATGGGTCCCTGCGTTCGCAGGGACGACAGCCGGGATTGTCTTTCGAGATGTGTGAATACATCAGTGCGAACGCAGGGACGACAGAGGAGAGAGTTTGCGCTCAGCTCGATCCGGTGCGATTCGCAAGGTGGGCAAAGCGGAGCGTGCCCACCTCTTTGATGCTCGCGGACAGATGGTGGGCGCGGCGCAACGCGCCTTTGCACCAGCCCATGGAATCTACAGTCATCGGCTGCGGTTGATTTCCGATGATGCGGTGTTGTTGCGTCAGGCGGCCGAGCTGACGTCACGCTTCTTCTGCATCTCCTCGATCTGATCCAGAAGTTCCTTTTCAAAGGCGACCAGTTTCTTGGCTTCCTTGAGCGCCTGATAGAGATCGCCGTTCAGGATGTGGTTGTTGATGGCCTCGATGATCGGCCAGGCGTTCGGCACGGTGGTGACGAGGTCGCGGATCAGGTTGAAATAGGTGCCGTGATTGGCACGCGCGTCCGGCGAGATGTACATGAGCTGGACCGCCAGATAGATCAGCTTGGCCGGCGTATCGGCGGTCTCCGGCGTCAGGATGTCCTTTTCGCGCAGGATCGGAATGTTGTCGCCGTCGATCAGGAGACGGGCGCGCTGGTCGGTGTTGGTGATCACGCAGGAACCGATGATGATCCGTTCGTGCGGCTTCAGTTCGACTTTCAAGGCCATATTTGTTCTCCGTGGGCGCTCGCGCCGGTGATCAAATTACAGCGGCGCGAAAGTCTTGGTCCTGCTGGATGAGACGACGGTGCTTTCTGGCCAATTCGACGCGATCGTTTCCGATCAAGGTTAATGCCCGGTTAATGCGGCCGGCGGCCTTTTAATTATCCAATTGTATCAAGGATATCGGCGGCGCGGCGCGGACAGCGGGGATCGCACCCGAGCGCCGTGAGAGACCGTACGAGAATCGTTCGGGCGAGCCTGCTTCATGTTTTTTTAGACGTTTGACCGCACCGTTGCTCGTGTCACTCGACCAAGAAGGTCGGGACGTTGTGTTTGCGTTTCACACCAGAAAGGTATGAATAATGACCGGTATTGTTCTTTCGGCGTCAGTCCGTCAGAATCTGCTCTCGCTGCAGTCAACCGCTTCGCTGCTTGCGACCACGCAGAACGATCTTGCCACCGGCAAGAAGGTCAACTCGGCTCTCGATAATCCGACCAACTTCTTCACCGCGCAGGGTCTCGACAACCGCGCGAGCGACATCTCCAATCTGCTCGATGGTATCGGCAACGGCGTGCAGGTGCTGCAGGCTGCCAACACCGGCATCACGTCGCTGCAGAACCTCGTCTCCAGCGCCCAGTCGATCGCCAACCAGGTGCTGCAGAGCCCGGTCGGCTACTCCACCAAGTCCACCATCACCTCGGCCGCCATCACCGGCGCGACCGCCAACAACCTGCTCGGCACGACCGGCACCAACGTCCAGGTGACCGGCAGCTCCGTCAACAACGACAACAGCACGCCCGCCGCGATCAGCGGCTCGACCCTGCTGTCGGGCACCGGCGGCTCGACCTCGAACGACCTCGCCACCGGCATCACCACCGGTGACACGCTGACCGTCGACGGCACGACCTTCACCTTCGTCGCCGGCACCACGAGCTCGGGCACCAATATCGGCATTGGCAACTCGCTGACCCACCTGCTCGGCGCGATCGATGCCGTGACCGGCGCCACCGGCGGCAATGCCTCCTCGGTAGCGGGCGGCAAGATCGTGCTCTCCACCGGCACCGCGCAGAACCTTGTCCTGGCCGGCACCGCGCTGGCCAAGCTCGGCCTCACGGCTGCCACGACCAATTTCGGCGCCCCCGCACTGAGCGGCCAGACACTGACCATCGGTGCGACCGGCGGCGGCACGGCAACCAGCATCACCTTCGGTACCGGCAACGGCCAGGTCTCGACGCTGAACCAGCTCAATGCGGCGCTGTCGGCGAACAACCTGCAGGCGACCATCGACTCCTCGACCAACAAGATCAGCATCACGACCTCGAACGATGCTGCCTCCTCGACGATCGGCACGGTCGGCGGCACGTCCTCGCTGAGCGGCCAGTCCTTCACCGGCCTGACCCCTGCGGCACCCGTGAATGATCCGACCTCGCAGGCGCAGCGGGCGAGCCTGGTCGCGCAGTACAACAACGTGCTGGCGCAGATCAACACGACCGCGCAGGATGCGTCCTTCAACGGCGTCAACCTGCTGAACGGCGACACGCTGAAGCTCGTGTTCAACGAGACCGGCAAGTCGACCCTGAGCATCACCGGCGTGACCTTCAACGATGCCGGCCTCGGCCTTGCGACGCTGACGAGCGGAACGGACTTCCTGGACAACTCCTCGGCCAACAAGGCGCTGTCTGCCCTCAACGCCGCGTCGACCACGCTGCGCTCGGAAGCTTCGTCGCTCGGTTCGAACCTCTCGATCGTGCAGATCCGTCAGGACTTCAACAAGAACCTGATCAACGTTCTGCAGACCGGTTCGTCGAACCTGACGCTGGCCGACACCAACGAAGAAGCGGCCAACAGCCAGGCGCTGTCGACCCGCCAGTCGATCGCGGTCTCCGCGCTCGCGCTTGCCAACCAGTCGCAGGCGAGCGTGCTGCAGCTCCTGCGCTGATATCGAAAAACCTTCAAAACGGAACGCAAACGGCGGGGGAAACCCCGCCGTTTTCATTTTTTTGGCTGCCGGGAAGGGGTCTAACAGCCCGAAAAGTCGCGGTAAAATCAGGTAAGGATTTGTTAATTCAATAATTTAAGCCGACGTTAACTATACTTTAAACGTGTCCGCCTAGAAGATGAGATGGTTAGCTAGGAAGGTTTGAGACATGTCCGGTATTGTTCTTACCGCATCGGTTCGCCAGAATCTGCTCGCGTTGCAGTCGACAGCATCGCTGCTCGCGAAGACACAAAACAATCTGGCCACCGGGAACAAGGTCAACACGGCCCTCGATAACCCGACCGAGTTCTTCACAGCGCAGTCCCTCAACAATCGCGCAAGTGATATCGCCAACCTTCTCGACGGTATCGGCAACGGTGTCCAGGTTCTGCAGGCCGCCAACACCGGCCTGACCTCGCTGCAAGCCCTGGTGGCCAGCGCGCAGTCGATCGCGCACCAGGTGTTGCAAAGCCCGACCGGCTACACGACCAAATCGAACGTCTCCTCCGCGGTGATCCCCGGCGCAACCGCGCAGAATTTGCTGGGTAGCAACACCAACGCGGCCGTGACGGGGAGTGCCGTCAACAACGACAACTCCACGCCCGCCGCGATCAACAGCACGACTCTGCTGTCGGGCACCGGCAGCTCCACCTCGAATGACCTCTCCACCGCCATCACCACGGGCGACACGCTGACGGTGGACGGCGTCACATTCACCTTCGTTGCAGGCTCGGTCAGCGCCGGGACGAATATCGGCATCGGCGACAGCGTGACACACCTCCTGTCCGCCATCGACGCGGTGACCGGCACGACGACCGCCTCTTCGATCAGCGGTGGCAAGATCGTTCTCAATACCGGTACCACTCAGAACCTGACGGTCGCCGGCACGGCCTTGGCCAAGCTGGGCCTCGCGGCCGGCACCACCAATGTCGGTCAGCCACAATTAGCGGGCGAAACGCTCACAGTCGGCGCCACGGGCGGCGGCACGCCGACCAGTATCACCTTCGGCACCGGCCCCGGACAGATTTCGACGCTGAATGCGCTGAATGCGGCGCTGGCCCCAAACAATTTGCAGGCCAGCATCAGCACGACCGGCGTGCTCAACATCATCACATCCAACGACGCGGCTTCGTCGACGATCGGCGCATTCGGCGGATCGGCGACCTCGAGCGGGCAGGCTTTCGCGAGCGTCACCGCACCACCGCCGGTGCTCGATCCCAATTCGCAGGCCACCCGCGCCAATCTCGTCTCGCAGTACAATAACGTGCTGGCGCAGATCAACACCACGGCGCAGGACGCGTCCTTCAACGGCGTCAATCTGCTGAACGGCGACACCCTCAAACTGGTGTTCAATGAGACCGGCCGGTCGACCCTGAACATCCAGGGCGTGACCTTCAACGATGCAGGTCTCGGGCTTTCGACGCTGACCCAAGGCACCGACTTCCTGGACAGCAATTCGGCGAACAATGTGCTGACCTCGCTGGACTCGGCCTCGACGACGCTGCGCTCGGAAGCCTCGGCGCTCGGCTCCAATCTTTCAATCGTGCAGATCCGCCAGGACTTCTCGAAGAACCTGATCAACGTTCTGCAGACCGGCGCGTCCAACCTGGTGCTGGCCGACACCAACGAGGAAGCAGCCAACAGCCAGGCACTGTCGACCCGCCAATCGATCGCGGTCTCCGCGCTCGCGCTCGCCAACCAGTCGCAGGCGAGCGTGCTGCAGCTCCTGCGCTGATGCCGGCGGCAAGCGGCGACGAAAAAATGGCGGGGGAAACCCCGCCAATTTTTTTCGCAATCGACGCCGCGTGCGCGACGACACGCCCGGCAAATTATTTTCCGTCCGAACAACTACGGGTATAGGCGATAACCTTATCTTAAAGCCAACCTCTTACAAAAACTAGGCAATTTCGTCCGCGTTTCAGCGTTAAGTCCGGGGTGTTGAATGTCTCATGCCGCTCAAGCCTATGCACGCACGTCGCAAACGACGGCAGCTCCACGGGAGATCGAAGCACAGGCGCTTCTGAAAGCGGCAAGGCAACTCCAGGAAGTGCAGGCGAACTGGACCGGCCCCGACAGGAACATGCACAACGCGCTGCTGTTCAATCGCAGGCTTTGGTCGATCTTCCTGAGCGCGGCCGAGGACAACGGCAACCAGAATTCGCTCGATATCCGTCAGAACATCGCCAACCTCGGCATCTTCGTGATGAAGCAGACGCTCGAGATGCAGATGGATCCCGATCCGAAGAAGCTGACGTCGCTGATCGAGATCAACACCAACATCGCCGCCGGCCTGGCGGGCCGGCGCTGACCGGCGACGCCAAGTTACCGTGATCGGCAACCGCGACACGCGCGAGCGATAGGCGGCCCGCGTTATCTCAGGCGATGCGATCCGTGGGGGGTACGCGCGGCGTCTCGTCCTTGGTCATGTCCAGCGTGTGGAAATAGGCGCGGCGGCGCAGCACAGCCTCGTCGGGAAATTGCTCCACGACCAGGTCGGTCTTGCTGTCGAGCACCTGATAGACCATCGCGCCTGCTTCGCGATCGAAGAAGGCCTCGCGGGCGACGAAGTCGTTCGAGAGCTGAATATCGTTGTGGACAGCGACGCTCGTGTCCGCCGCCGTCACGCTCTGACTGGCCGGCAGATCCGTACGCACCGCGTTGCCGACCGCCTGGCTCACAGGCTGAACAGCTGGCGAAGGAGCCGGTGATCCCGCCGGCCTGATGCTGTAATCCGTACTCATGGCAGCCTCCTGGCGCCGCTCTGGACTTAAAAACCCAACCACCTCCGATCGCAACCATAACCGACAGACTTCAACGTTCTGTTAGGGAATAAGGCAAACCGCGCGCTAAGGGCAGCGCGCGGTTTTTATGGAACGTCTTAAGGTTTCGGAAACCGCGCGCTCGTCACAGCGAGCGGCTGACCGACAATGGCGTCATGTGGCGCGGGCCGGGCGTCGTGCGCTGTCCGGCCGCCGTATAGGTGCTCGGAATGTTGCGGCGCTGCATCTCGGCATTGACGCCGCGCACGAGGCTTTCGGACACCGCATGCGCGGTCGCGAGCACGGTGAGGTTGACCTGCAGCATCGCGCGGAACGTGTCGTGATGACGGTGTAGCGTGGTCAGGAGATCGGGCGCCGTTTGCTTCATGAACGTCTGGCTGGCCTTCAGATGTCCGACGGCGCTGACATAGCGGCGCGACAGCGCGGTCTTCTCGGGCTCGAATGCCATGGCCTCGCGGAGCTTGCCGGCGCGAACCAGTTCGGTTTCGCGCTCGATCGTGGTGAGCAGCTTGTTCATCACGTCCATCAGGTCGTCGGCGAGCTTGCGTGCCTCGGCGGCCGTCGTGACGGCAGGATAGGGGGATTGAGCGTCTTGCCGTTGCGCCTGCATGGTCATTCAGATGTCCCCTCTAACGTTCCCTGGAATGTTCGCCTGGATATTCTCTCGGATATTCTCGTCGGATATTCTCGCGGATATTCTGCTGGGTTCAGTGCGCCTGCCTGGCCTGCTGCAGGATCAGCGTGCGGAAGACTTCGTTGGAAATGCCGACGCCGCCGGCCTTGGCGAAGGACTTGGAGTATTGCTCCGTCAGCATCGAGCGCCAGACGCCGGTGCCCGGCGTATCGCCGAACGGACCTTCGCCCTTGAGGCCGTTTGTCATCTGCGAGAACATCGAGTTGAGAAACATTCCCTCGAAGTCGGTGGCGGTCGCCTTGGCTTTCGCCTGCGCGGCCGGGGAGACCTTGGTGAGTGCATCCGCAAGCTCGAGGTCCGCGCGCGGCGCGGTCGATGCCGGCACGCTTGGCAGGCTGAGGGGCACGCGGCCGGCAAAGCTGTCGATGTAACCGGCCATTACATCACCTCGATATCGGCTTCGATCGCGCCTGCGGCCTTGATCGCCTGCAGGATGCCGATCAGGTCGCGTGGTCCGATGCCGAGCCCGTTGAGGCCGTCGACGAGCTGCTGCAGCGACACGCCGTCCTTGACGACGGCGAGCTTCTTGCCGTCCTCGGTGACGGAGACGCTGGAGCGCGGTGTCACCACGGTGCGGCCGCGCGACAGCGGATTGGGCTGGCTCACCTGCGGGCTTTCCGAAATCGTGACGGTCAGGTTGCCCTGCGCGACCGCGACGGTGGCGACGCGGACGTCGCGGCCCATCACGATGATGCCGGAGCGCTCGTCGATGATGATCTTGGCGGCGAGGTCGGGATCGACCTGCAACTGCTCGATCTCGGTCAGGAAGGCGACGACGTTGCCCTTGAACTCCGGAGGAACCGAGAGCTGCACGGTCGAGGGATCGATCGGCTCGGCGGTCTTGACGCCGAGGAAGTCGTTGATCGCGGCGGCGATCCGCTTGGCGGTGGTGAAGTCGGCATTGCGCAGCGCCAGCCGCACATTGGGCAGGCGATTGAGCGCGAATTCGATCTCGCGCTCGATGATGGCGCCGTTGGCGATCCGGCCGACGGTGGGCACGCCGCGGACGATCTTGGCGGCTTCGCCCTCGGCCTGGAATCCGGAGATCGCGAGCGAGCCCTGCGCGACCGCGTAGACGTTACCGTCGGCGCCGAGCAGGGGGGTAACGAGCAGGGTGCCGCCCTGCAGGTTCTTGGCGTCGCCGAGCGCGGAGACCGTGACGTCCATCCGGGTGCCCTGGGTGGCGAAGGGCGGCAGGTTGCCGGTCACCATGACGGCGGCGACATTGCCGGTGCGGATGGTGGCGCCGCGGATGTTGACGCCCATCCGCTCGAGCATCGCCTGCAGCGATTGCTTGGTGAAGGGGATGTTGTTCAGGGTGTCGCCGGTGCCGTTGAGGCCGACGACGAGGCCGTAGCCGATCAGCTGGTTCTGGCGCACGCCTTCGATATTGGCGAGGTCCTTGATCCGCGAGGTCGCGCCCGCGGGCACGACGAACAGCGCCCACGCCAACAGCGCGGCGCAGACAACTCCAAAACGATACACCGGACGGACGCAGCGCATCCTTCGCTCCCCTTCACTCACAATTCCAGGACCAGCGCGCCACTCCCATGACGGGTGATCCGCAGACCTCTATGCGAGCCCCATGCCATGCCGAATCCATTCCATAGTGTGTTGAGTTGACTGGATAAAATCCGCGCTGCCCGGAAAGGCCGCGCTAACCGGCCAAGGCAAAAAGCGCTGCCTTCGGCAAATTTTGCCGAGCCATTTACGGCGCGTTAACCATAAAAGCGCCAAGGTTGCGCCATCTTCCGCCAGGGGCAGACGATGCGCATCTACGGACCGAACGGCACCACGCTTGGCACGCCCGCAAACAGCGCCCGGCGGACCTCGTCCGGCGGCTTTTCGCTACCGGAAGGCCTGGGCTCGTCCTCGGAAAGCCGCGCCACCACGGCCCCCAAGGCGACCGCCAATATCGACGCCCTTCTGGCCCTGCAGGGGATCGAAGAGGATCCGACCGAGCGGCGCCGCCGTTCGGTGCAGCGAGGCAAGGGCGCGCTCGACGTGCTGGATGACGTCAAGCTGAAGCTGCTGTCCGGCAATCTTGATTCGGCCACCGTGAGCCGCCTGCGCGATGCGGCCGCCAACCTGAAGACGTCCTCCGGCGACCCCGGCCTCGATTCGGTCCTGTCCGAGATCGAGTTGCGGGTGGAGGTCGAGTTGGCCAAAGCCGGGCGCTTTTAGGCCCCCAAGGGGGTAGATCCGAAGCGGCCCTCCGGCCCCGGCAGCCCTTTTGGAGTTGCGCACAGGTTCCTGCCGGCGGCCGCGGGCCACGACGGGTTTGGTGGCTGCGACCGATATTGTCTGTCACATGACGCCGCTATATAAGGCCCGCGAAAACGTTAGGTTTTCCGTTCTCCGGGCGCCGCCGGTATTGGCATTCGCTAAGTGCAGATGGGCTAACCTTGGAAAAGTTGAAAAACTATAGGCCTTCCGAAAAAGAGCCTTTCATGAACGACCGCCAGCGCGAATATTTCCGCGCAAAACTGCTGTCGTGGAAAGACGAGATCCTGCGGGAGTCGAAGCTGACGCTGCAGGCCCTCCAGGAGGAAAACGTCAATCATCCCGATCTCGCCGATCGGGCCTCCTCCGAAACCGACCGGGCGATCGAGCTGCGCGCCCGCGATCGTCAGCGCAAGCTGATCTCCAAGATCGACGCCGCGCTTCAGCGCATCGAGGACAATACCTACGGCTATTGCGAGGAGACCGGTGAGCCGATCTCCTTGAAGCGCCTCGAGGCACGTCCGATCGCGACACTGTCGGTGGAGGCGCAGGAGCGCCACGAGAAGCGGGAAAAGGTCTATCGCGACGAGTAGGGCAGTGGCCCTGCCGCCGAAAGGCTGCCGCTTGAGAGGCCTTTGAAAGGACCGAGGTCAACGCCTTGCGGGGCTTGAGTTATCTCGGCCACGCTCATTTCGCATGTGAGCGGCATTGCTGCGACCAGTTCAACAAGGCCCTGAAGGTCGGCAATAGCCCACAGGCCGCCTCCGTCAATTCATATTGGACGCGCTGGGGAACCTCCGCAAAAGCCGTCCGCAGCACCAGCCTATCGCGTTCGAACTCGCGCAGTTGCGCCGTCGCCTTCCAGATCATCGCCCATCCCGGCTGTCGACGTATCGGGCCGGCATGATGATGTTCGGACACCACTTGGCGAGAGGTAAAGATGAGCACCGTGCTGGTAACCGGCGGATCGGGCTTCGTCGGAGTTCATACCATTCTCAGGCTGCTTGCGGCGGGTCATCGGGTGCGGACCACGGTACGCAGGCCTGAGCGCGAGCACGATGTGTGCGCGATGCTGAAAGAGGGCGGCGTTTTGGAACCCGACGCGCTGTCCTTTGCCGTCGCCGATCTGGAGTTCGACGCCGGCTGGTCCGAGGCCGTCGCCGGCTGCGAGCACGTGCTCCATGTCGCCTCGCCATTGCCGGCGCGTGTGCCAAAGGACGAGAACGAGCTGATCGTGCCGGCGCGCGAGGGAACCCTGCGGGTGCTGCGCGCCGCGCGCGACGCCGGCGTCAGGCGCGTGGTGATGACCTCGTCCTTCGCGGCGATCGGCTACGGCCACAGGCCGCAAAGCGATCCCTTCACCGAGACCGCCTGGACCAATGTCGATGGCGACGACGTGCAGCCTTACGTGAAGTCCAAGGCGCTCGCCGAGCGCGCTGCCTGGGACTTTATCGAAAGAGAGGGCGGCCGGCTGGAACTTTCCGTCATCAACCCCGTCGGTATTTTCGGCCCCGTGCTCGGGCCGGACTACTCAAGTTCGATCCGGATCATCCAGTCGCTGCTGGACGGCGAGATGCCGGTGAGCCCAAGGTTCTATTTCGGCCTGGTCGACGTACGCGACGTCGCGGATCTGCATCTGCGCGCGATGACCGATCCTGCCGCGAAGGGCGAGCGCTTCCTCGCGGTGGCCGGCGAGACCATGTCGATCCACCAGATCGCTTATGTGCTGAGGCGGCAGATGGGACACGCCGCGCGGCGCGTGCCGGGGTTCCAGGCGCCGGATTGGCTGGTGCGGCTCGCGGCCCTCGGCATCCCGCAATTGCGCGATGCCTTGCCTCAGCTCGGCAAGATCCGCGGTTCCTCCGCCGACAAGGCGCGGCGGCTGCTCGGCTGGACGCCGCGCTGCAATGAGGAGATCATCGTTGCGACCGCCGAGAGCCTGTTGCGGCTCGGCCTGGTCAAGCCGTAACGATACGCAGGCTTGACTTGCATCTCAGCGCACGCCCAGATTTCGTTCGAGAACAGCGCCTTCGCCGTTATTCCCGCGGTGGAGGTTCAGTGCGTGCAGGCAAGCAGGAGCGTGGCGGCAATGGCAGCGAACGACAACATTCTCGCCGCGGCGCTGACCATCGCGCAGGCCCGCCGCAATCGCACGCCGCTGAAGGCGTTGCCGTCTGCCACTGCGCCAAAGGACGAGACAGAGGGCTATCGCATCCAGCGCGCGGTGCACGACCTGCTGCTGCCGCAACTGGGGGCGCTGCTCGGCTACAAGATCGGCTGCACCAGCGCGGTGATGCAGCGCTATCTCGACATCCCGCATCCATGCGCGGGCGGCGTATTCGCACGCAGCGTTCATGCGTCGGGCGTTACGCTCAAGGCGGCCGACTTCGTCCGCGTCGGGGTCGAATGCGAGATCGCGGTGCGGCTGGCCCGTGATGTTGCGCCATCTGGCGCGCCCTTCACGGCCGACAGCGTGGCCGACGCGATCGAGGCCTATCTGCCGGCGATCGAAATCGTCGATGAGCGTTATGTGCAGTGGGAGACGCTGGGCGCGCCCACGCTCGTCGCCGACGATTTCTTCGCCGCGGGCTGCGTGCTCGGCGAACCGGTGGCGCGAGCGGCCGCGCCCGATCTGCTCGGAGTCGTCGGCCGCGCGCTGATCAACGGCGTCGAAGCCGGCACCGGCACCGGCGCCGACGTGCTCGGCCATCCCCATCACGCGCTGGCGTGGCTCGCCAATCATCTGGCGGAGGAGGGCCGGAGCCTGCACGCCGGCCAGTTCGTGCTGACCGGCAGCCTTGTCAAAACCGTCTGGCTCACCACCGGCGATCGCGTGACCATGGAGCTGGAAGGCCTGGGACGGGTGGAAGCGGCGTTCGTGTGAGTGGGCACCATGGCGTACGGGGTGCGTCGCGTGGGGCAGGACAGCGGAATAGAACGTGTGTCAGCTCGTGCCGTCATTGCGAGCGTAAGCGAAGCAATCCAGATCGTATCCGCAGTGACAGTCTGGATTGCTTCGTCGCGTTGCTCCTCGCAATGACGCTTCACCCTCCGTTGTCATTCCGGGACAATGCGATTGCATCGAACCCTTAAATATCGAGAGTCCGGGTCATCCGAATTGTCGCCTGCCGTTCATCGCACTGACGCCTCGGGCAGCGAGCCCGCCGCCGGCAGAGTAGGGAAGCCCTTCAGACCAGCTCCATCCGGAGATGACGCCCGACGGCCTGTGCCGCGCGCGCCAGCGTGCCGAGCGTCACCGACTCGTTATGGGGATCGAGCAGGCGGTCAAGCTGGGCACGGCTGGTCTTCATGCGTGAGGCGAGTTCGGTCTTCGAAATCTCCTCGCGCTTCATCAGCTCATCGAGCTGGCGCACCAGCACGCGCTTGATCGCGCGCGCGGTGACTGTTTCATAACTGCCGTCCTCTTTCAGGAAATCATCGAACGACGATCCGATGCCGCCCGTCCTCTTCTTGACCGATTTCATGCGATCACCTTCATTCGTTTGAGCGCCAATTGTAGATCGCCCGCCGCCACGCAAACTCGACGTCCTTAACGTCTTCGCCAATGATTTTGCGGTCCTCGGCTGACAGGCCCTTCAGCCACTCCCGCACTGGTTCACGGCCAGACGGCAGTGCGTAAAAATAGGCAGGCAACCGCTTCATCAATCCGTTCCGATAAATGTACCATTTTTGGTACGTTTCGCAAGAGGCTTCGTTGTAAAACGAACGCGGCCCTCGCCAGGGGAGCTAGCGAGGGCCGCGTCAACCATCGCACCTGCGCCTAGGTTCGCAAGCGGCGATGTGGGAGCTCGGGGGAAAGGGCCGGCGGCGTGGGCCACCGGCCCCTCCTGAAGACTAGAAGGGCAACAGGATGTCCATCACCTGCTGGCCGTAGCGGGGCTGCTGCACGTCGGAGATCTGGCCGCGGCCGCCATAGGAGATGCGGGCCTGGGCGATCTTCGAGGAGTCGATCGTGTTGTCGCTCTGGATGTCTTCCGGCCGCACGATGCCCGCTACGATCAGCTCGCGGATTTCGGTGTTGACGCGGATCTCCTGCTTGCCCTCGACCACGAGGTTGCCGTTCGGCAAAACCTGCGTGACCACGGCGGCGACGTTGGTCTGCAACTGCTCCTGGCGCTGAATCGTGCCCTTGCCGTCGCTGGATGCGGTGGAGTCCGCGGTCAGCAGGCGTCCGGGGAGGACCTTCTGCGCCCCGGCGCCGAGCGTCTTGGCGCCGATGAAATCGGTGATGCCGGAATCTTCCTTGTTGGTGCGGCTGCGCTGGGTCTCGTTGGCGAAATTCGCCTGATCAGTGATGTTGACGGTCACCGTCAGAAGGTCGCCGATCTGGTGCGCGCGTTGGTCCTTGAAGAACGCGCGCGAGCCGTTCCGCCACAGCGAATTGGCATTGTACGACACGGTCTCCGGCTTCGGCATCGGCATCGACACCGGCTTGTAGCCGGGCTGCGATGTCGGGTTCTCGATCGCATTCAATTTCGGCGTCTCGCCGATCTGCGACAGGCGGTCGATCGATGAGCAGCCGCCGGCGGCACTGACGATGACGAGCAACGTCGAGGACAGAGCGACGCGCTTGAAGCTACAAGACTTGCAACGGGACATGAACGTTACTCGGATTTCGGAGTGATCGGTGACGTGGCGCTGACGGGAGAGGCGGCGGCTGGTTCCTGGGTCGTGATCGAGGCGGTCGCTTCGGAGACGATGACGGGCTTCGGCGTCGCGATCTCGACCGTCACCTGGCCGCGTCCGGTGACGATGCCGGAGATCGTGCGCTTGGACTGCGGATTGAGCACGTTGACGACATCTCCCTCGGTGCCGCTGTCGAGCGCCTTGCCGCGCGTAGTCAAATAGAGACCGGCGGACTGATAGATCAGCGTGACGTTCTGGTCGCGTTGCACCAGATCGGGCTTGACGAGATCGGCGACCTTCAGCGGCTGGTTGGCGCGCATCGGGCGGCGGGTCTGCATGCCTAGCGCCCTGTCGCGAGAGGCCGCGTCGCCGCCGATCTCCGCTTTCGGGCGGCGCTCGACCACGAGGTCGGACGACTTCAGCAGATCGCCGCGGTCGACGTTGCGTGTCAGCACGGCGACTTCGAAAGTCTCGACCGCCGAGCCGGTGAAACGCAGTTTCGCCGGCGCCGCACCGCTTGCATTCTCGATCTCGAAGGTGACGTCGAAGCGTCCGCTGCGCGGATCGACGCGGGCCGCCGTCGCCTGCATCGCACCGCTGTTGGACGCGTCCAGCCGCATATCCTGCAGGTCGCGATCGAAGGTGAGCGTGAGATTGGCGGCATCGCCGAAGCCGTTGCGATGCTCCAGCGCCGTCGCGATCGCCTGTTCGATCTCCTTGGCGTCGATGGTGCGCGCAAGCCGCGTCACCGCGACTTCCTTGATGTCGCGGGTGTCGACGCCGATCACCTGGTGGGTGCGCAGCGCGGCCAACACCTGCGCGGTCGGCAGCGCGCCGGTGGTGCCGAGATCCGGCGCGCGGTAGATCGCGATCTGCGCGGCGGGACCGGCATTGTCGATCACGTCGCCGATCCGCACGAGATCGCCGGTGACGGTCACGTTGGCGCGCAGCACGGGAACGGCGATCGCATCGCGACCGCTTTGCGCGGCGGCCAACGTCGTCGATGCAGCGAGCAGCGCGGCGGCGAGGAGGGAGCTACGAAGGGACATCATCAGCCTCCTCAGCGGAACAGCGCAGTGGTGGACTGCATCATCTGGTCGGCCGCGCTGATCACCTTCGCGTTCATCTCATAGGCGCGCTGTGCGGCGATCAGGTCGCTCATTTCCGACACCACGTCGACATTGGCCTGTTCGAGGCTGCCCTGGGTCATGTTGCCGTAGCCCTCGGAGCCGGCCACGCCGTCCTGCGGCGCGCCCGATGACGGCGTGTCGGTGAACTGGTTGTTGCCGACCGGCTGCAGGCCGGCCTTGTTGATGAAGCGTGTCAGCCCAAGCTGGCCGATGATGGTCGAGCTCGTCGATCCCGGCAGCGTCACCGAGACCTGGCCCTGCTGAGTTCACCGTGAGGCCCGAGGCGTTCTGCGGGATCGTGATGGTCGGCTGCACCGGATTGCCGAGCGCGGTGACGATGCGGCCCTGGTTGTCCATCTGGAAGGTGCCGTCGCGGGTGTACTGGAAGGAGCCGTCCGGCATCTGGATCTTGAAGAAGCCTTCGCCGGTGATGGCGAGGTCGAGATCGTTGCCGGTCTGCGACAGCGTGCCTTGCGTCATCGAGCGCGGCGTGCCGGCCGTCCTGACGCCGCCGCCGATATCGATGCCGACGGGCAGGATCGTGCCCTGGTCGGAGGATTGCGCGCCGACGCGGCGGACATGTTCGTAGATCAGGTCCTGGAACGCCGCGGTCTGCTTCTTGAAGCCGGTGGTGCGCAGGTTGGCGATGTTGTTGGAGATCACCTGAACGTTGAGTTCCTGTGCCGCCATTCCCGTCGCAGCGGTGTGAAGCGCTTGCATCTTACATACTCCTCAATGGCGTTCAGGCCGGAACGTCGGCAAGTTTTTCGATGGCGGATTTGTGCAGGTCGCTTTGTTGCTGCAGAAGGGTTGCAACCTGCTGATAGGTGCGCATCACCTCGACCATACGGCCCATTTCGGAGACCGAGTTCACATTCGATTTCTCGACGTAGCCCTGGGTGATGGTCGACTTCGTATCCGCCTGCGGCGCGCCGGCGTCGCCCGCGGCGTATAGGTTGTAGCCTTCCTTCAGAAGCTTCTGCGCATCGCCGAAGCTCGCCAGGCGCAGCTTGCCGCGGATCGAGTCCGTGCGGCTGGTGCCCTCCAGCACGGTGACGGTGCCGTCGGCCGATATGGTGACGTCATGGTCGGTCGGCTGGAACACGATCGGGCCGCTGGTGCCGAGCACGGCATTGCCCGATGCCGTCACGAGCTGGCCCTGGCCGTTGATCTGCAGGTTTCCGTCGCGCGTGTAGCGCTCGCCCGCTGCGGCCTGCACCACCAGGAAGCCGCTGCCCGCGACCGCGACGTCCAGCGGATTGCCGGTCTGCTGGGTCGAGCCCGGCGCGAAGTCGTGATACGTGCCGCGGTCCTGGACGTAGGACACACGGCGATCGCTCGCGAGGAAATTGTCTTCATGCGCGCCCGAGTTCAGATGTTCCTCGAACAGCGACTGGTCGGCCTTGTAGCCGTTGGTGTTCACGTTGGCGATGTTGTTGGCAATGACATTCAATTGCCGTTCCAGCACCATCTGCCGCGAAAGTCCGATGAGAAGCGGATTCTCCATCGCTTCAATCTCCCCTGTGACGATCCGCTGCCGAAGCCCTCCCAGGCGGCAATCAGCGGGTCTCTTCGAACCGTTCAGGCTCTCCCAAGCCCTTGCGGTTCGGAACATCAGGAGCGAATGCCGTGCCAACTCAATAAATTTTGAGAAATCAATATTTTAGGTGTTTCGTCGGGTCCGGCGGGCACGGCAATAAGATCTCATTGACCATGTTTGCCCGGCAACTTTTTCCCAGTCCAACGGTAAAATAAAGGTTCCATTAACCAACAATACCGTAGCGTCCAGCCTCGAGAGCGCGTCTGCGCTGGGGGCATTTGTATCGCGTGATTTAGGGCTGCCTGGTGGCATCGGGCTCATTCGTACCAACGGATCGAGCGGCCATGGCTGACAATGAACAAGAAGGCGGAGCGGCGGAGAGCGCCGAGGCCGTCGCACCAACCAAGAGCAAGCTGAAGCTCATCATCATCGTCGTCGGTGTGCTTGCCGTTCTGGGAGGCGGAGCGGCAACTTATTTCGTCTTCTTCAACCATCACAACGATGAAGAGAAGCGTGTGGAAGCGCCCGCGGCGAAGCCGCCGTCCTTCGTCGAGGTGCCGGACATGCTGGTCAACCTGGTCGGCAATCCCGGCGAGCGCGTGCAATATCTCCGGGTCAAGATCGTGCTCGAGGTCAAGGAAGAGAAGCAGATCGAGGCGATCAAGCCCTCGATGCCGCGCGTGACCGACATCTTCCAGACCTACATGCGGGAATTGCGCCCCGCCGATCTCAATGGCTCCGCGGGCCTGTTCCGCCTCAAGGAGGAGTTGACCCGCCGGGTCAACGCCGCGGTCTCGCCGATCCCTGTCAGCGCGGTGCTGTTCAAGGAAATCGTGGTTCAGTAGCAGGACGGATCAACGATCATGGCGGGTAACGATCCGGTCGATCAAGACGCAATCGCAGCCCAATGGGAAGCCTCGCTCGACAGTGAGGATCCCACGGAGGCCGCGGAAGCCGCTGCGGCCAATGAACTCACGGAATCGATGGCCCTGCAATGGGCCGCGATGGTGGAAGACGGCAGCCGCGATTTCGGCAACGGCAAGAACGGCGGCGAGCGCGTTCTGTCGCAGGAGGAAATCGACAATCTGCTCGGCTTCACCGCCGGTGAAGTCAACCTCGACGACAATTCCGGCATTCGCGCCATCATCGATTCGGCGATGGTCTCCTACGAGCGTCTGCCGATGCTCGAAATCGTCTTCGACCGCCTGGTGCGGCTGATGACGACGTCCTTGCGCAATTTCACCTCGGACAACGTCGAAGTCTCGCTCGACCGCATCACCTCCGTCCGCTTCGGCGACTACATGAACTCGATCCCGCTGCCGGCGGTGCTCAGCGTGTTCAAGGCGGAGGAGTGGGAGAATTTCGGCCTCGCCACCGTGGATTCGAGCCTGATCTATTCGATGATCGACGTGCTGCTCGGTGGCAGGCGCGGCGCCACCGCGCTGCGCATCGAAGGCCGGCCCTACACCACGATCGAGACCAACCTGGTGAAGCGGCTGATCGAGGTCGTGCTCGCCGACGCCGAGCAGGCGTTCCGGCCGCTGTCGCCGGTGAAATTCTCCATCGACCGGCTGGAAACCAATCCGCGCTTCGCCGCGATCAGCCGCCCCGCCAATGCCGCGATCCTGGTCCGCCTTCGGATCGACATGGAAGACCGCGGCGGCAATGTCGAGCTGCTGTTGCCTTACGCGACCATCGAACCGATCCGCAGCGTGCTGCTGCAGATGTTCATGGGCGAAAAATTCGGCCGCGACCCGATCTGGGAAGGGCATTTCGCCACCGAGGTCGCGCAGGCCGAGATCGCGGTCGATGCCGTGCTCTACGAGTCCGACATCCCGCTCAAGCAATTGATGAGCCTGAAGGTCGGCGACACGCTGCCGCTCGACATGCGCGCCGATGCGCTGGTGTCGGTACGCTGCGGCAGCGTGACCCTGACCGAAGGACGGATGGGGCGGGTCGGCGACCGCGTCGCCATCCGTGTGACCAAGCCGCTACGCAAGCCCAAGACCACTTTCGCGATGTTCGAGAAAGCCGACGAGCGTAATAAAATGATGGAGACCCAATGAACCACTCATTAGGTTTGGCGATCGAAAGCCTGGTGGCGGTCCTGCTCGTCGTGACAATCGGCTACTGCGTGCTGTTAAATGCGAGGCTGAAGCGGCTGAAGGCGGATGAGCATTCCTTGAAGGCTGTCATCGCGGAATTGATCACGGCGACCGAGATCGCGGAGCGCGCCATTGGCGGGCTGAAGCACACGGTGCGCGACGTCAACGAGAATCTCGGCAGCCAGCTTGCGTCCGCGACGCACATGTCGGAGCAGTTGCGCCGGCAGCTTGTCGAAGGCGACAACGTGGTCCGCCGGCTGTCCAAGATCGCAATCGCCGCCCGCTCGCCCTCCGAGGCGGAGGAAGCTCAGGTCGTGGAGTCCGCCGCGACGCCTGCGTCCGCGCCGGCCAGGGTTTCCGGCGCCAAGGCAGTGGCGGCCGCAGCGCAGGCATTCTCAGAACGTAGAAGGGCCGGTGGCCTCGCGGCATGAAAGTATTTCGTGACATTCGCGTGATGCCGGTAGTGCTGGTCGCGATCTTCTGCCTTGCGGTTTTGAAGATCGCCGGTCTCGTGCTCGATGGCAGCTATGTGTTCGACTACGCGCAGCCGAACAAGCGATCCTGGGCCCAGGAAAACCTGAACTTCCCGGGAGGCCGGGAAGATGTCGACATCACGGGCTCTACACACGGCGCGCCAAAGGAAGCAAAGAAGGAAGAGGCGCCGAAGCCCGATGCGCCGGAGACAAAGCCGGACGGGATCGTGCTGCATCCCGAGGAGAACCAGCCGCCGGTCTCGCCGTCCGAACGCGCGATCCTGGAGCGGCTGCAATCGCGGCGCCAGGAGCTCGACACTCGGGCGCGCGAGATCGAGATCCGCGAAAGCCTGATGAAGGCCGCGGAGAAGCGCATCGAATCACGCGTGGATGAGATGAAGTCCCTGGAGGCCAAGGCATCCGCAGCGGGCGAGCAGAAGAACGAGGCCGAGAACGCGCGCTTCAAGGGCCTCGTCACGATGTATGAGGGCATGAAGCCCAAGGACGCCGCGAGGGTGTTCGACCGGCTCGAAATGCCCGTGCTGATCGAGATCGCCTCTCAGATCGCGCCGCGCAAGATGTCCGACATCATGGGCCTGATGTCGCCGGAGGCCGCCGAGCGGCTGACCGTCGAACTCGCCCGCCGGGCGAGCGGCAACAAGTCCGCAGCCACCGCCGAGCTTCCGAAGATCGAAGGCAAGGTAATGACGCAAAAGTCAAACTGAGCCGCGCATATTTAACAAGACGTTAAACGGCAGAAACTAGATTCGCCTGAGGTTGCGGGCGAGGGCGTTTAACGCTTCGAGCGGATCGTGAACCGGAAGACATCTTGGCATGGCGCGTACGGCTGCCCTTTTGTTTTGGTCGAGAGCCCGCGCGGTCACGCGCGCCGGGCTCAGGCTGCTTGACGGCCTGCGGCGGCTTGACGGCCTGTCTCGCCTTGACCTGCCTCTTGTCGGCCGGCCGTCATCGCTTGCGGTTGCCGCCATCCTGGCCGGTCTGACAGCTGCCGTCCCGGGCCGGGCGGCCGATGCGGTCAGGGGTGAGGCGAGTTTCTCCACCCCGAACGGCTATGCGCGGCTGCTCCTCAAGCTCACCGAGGATGTGGCCTCCGAGATCACGACTGCCGGCTCCATCGTCGTGATCCGCTTCGAGCGTCCGGTCGACGTGGCGGTCGAGCGGCTGGCGGAAGGGGCGCCCGACTATGTCTCTTCGGTGCGGCGCGATCCCGACGGCATGGCGATCCGGCTGTCGCTGGCGCGAAGGGTCACCCTCAACACCATGTCGGCCGGCGAGCGGACCTTCGTCGACTTCCTGCCGGACGGCTGGAGCGGTCCGCCGCCGGGGCTGCCGCTCGACGTCGTGCGCGAGCTTGCCGAGCGGGCACGCGCCGCCGAACGGGCGCTGCGGCAGCAGCGCGCGGAGGCGCAGGCCAAGAAGCGCCCGCCGATCCGCGTTCGCGCGCTCGTACAGCCGACCTTCGTCCGCTTCGTGTTCGAGATGCCCGACGGCGTCGGCGCTTCCTCGATGCTGAACGACCAGAAACTGACGATCTCGTTCGGCGGGCTCCTGACCTTCGATCTCGCCGACGCCAAGATCGCGGCGCCGCCGAATGTTGCCTCGATCAATCAGAAGGTCGAGGGCGACACGACACTGGTCGAGATTTCCATGATCGGCGATGTCGACGTGCACGCCTTCCGCGAGGAACGGAATTACAATATCGACGTCGCCTTCCAGCAGCAGGACAAGCCCAAAACTGCCGCCGCTTTGCCCGCCACATTGCCTGCCGTTGTGCCGGCTCCCGAAGCCGCGCGTCCGCCGGCGGAGAAGTCTCAGGCGGCAGAGAAGGCGAAGCCGAACGGAACGCCGGCCGCCGATATCTCGCATGTAACCGTTCCGGCCGCTCCGATGCCGGCCGCTCCGATGCCGGCCACTCCGGTGCCGACCATGCAGGTGCCGGCCGAGAAGCCGGCAAAGCCGCGGGCCGAGGAGATCGTGCCGCCGACCTCGGAAACCATCGCGCGGGACATGAAGGCGGAGAGCAGGCCGGAGCAGGGGGCGCCCCCATCGGCCGAAGGTGAGGCGCAGAAGCCGCCAGCGTCATCGCCTCAGCCTTCGGTCTCTGCGCCGCAGTCCGCGCAACAGGCGTCCGCCCAACCGGTCGCGCCGGCGGCTGCAAATGAGGCGATGCCGTCAAAGGATGCGCCCGCGCCTGCGGAGGACGCAGCCAAAAAGCCGATGCAGGCGATGGCACGTCCGGCCGAAACCAAATCTGCCGCCCCACTCCAGCCCATCGAGACCGGCGCGACGGTCGAGGCCGTTCGCGACAGCGAAGCCTTGCGGCTGACCTTCACCTTTCCCGGCCCGACGCCCGCAGCGTCGTTCCGGCGCGGCGACACGGTCTGGCTGGTGTTCGATTCGAAGAAGATGCTCGATGTCGAGCCGATCCGCGCCAAGGGCGGCGCGATCATCGGCGATGTCAACCGCGTGCCTCTGGAGAAGGGGCAGGCGATCCGCATCCGGCTCAACCGTCCATTGCTGCACTCGCTGACCAGCGACGATCGCGGCAAGGGCACGTCCTGGACGCTCTCCTTCGCCGACAAGATGCAGAGTCCGCCGCAGCCCTTGATGGTGTTGCGCAACATCACTGATCCCGCGCTTGCCAATATCGTGGTTCCGCTCGCCAATCCCGGTCTTCTGCACCGCCTGATGGACCCCGATGCCGGCGACACGCTCCTGATCGTGACCGCGCCGCCGCCGGTCCGCGGCTTCATCAAGCGGCAGGACTTCGTCGACTTCGCGCTGCTCGATTCCGCCCATGGCGTTGCAATGCGTGCGAACTCAGATGAGGTCGCGATCGAGATCGCGCCCGACAAGATCATCGTCGGCAAGCCCGGCGGCCTGACGCTGTCCTCGGTGGATGCGGCGGCCGAACGCGCGCCGACCGCGGTGCGTCCGCTCTTCGACATCGAGGAATGGCGCAGAAATCAGGAAGCGCGCTTCATCACGCGCGAAGACGCGCTGATCACGGCGTCGGGCGCCGCCGAGCCGGAGCAGCGCCCGCAGGCCCGGCTCGATCTCGCTCGCTTCTACATGGCACGCGGCATGTATTCGGAAGCGAAGGGCGTCGCCGAATTGCTGCTTGCCGAGCCCGGAAAGAACGACGAGTTCACCGCGCTGATGGTGCATGCCATCGCGAGTATCCTGATCAACCGGCCGGAGGCCGGGCTGAAGGACCTCGCCAATTCCGCGATCGGCAACAATTTCGACTCGCAGCTCTGGCAGGGCCTTGCATTCGCGCGCCAGGCCAAATGGGCCGACGCGCGCGAGAAGTTCAAGAACGTCGAATTCGCGATCGCGTCGCTGCCGCTGGATCTGCAGCGCGTCGTCACCGCCGACGCGATGCGCGCCTCGCTGGAAGTCAAGGACTATGCCGGCGCCTCCAAGCGGCGCGCGGAACTCGAGGTGATCGGCGTACCGGACGAGATAAAACCGGCGGTCGCTGTGCTGCGCGGCCGGCTGGCCGAGGCGCTCGGGCACGATCTCGACGCCTTGGACGAATACAAGCTCGCACTCAACTCCACCAACCGCGCCGCAGCGGCGGAAGCCAAGCTGCTGGAGCTCGCGTTGCGGCAGCGCCGCGACGAGATCACGCAACAGGACGCACAGCGCGAGCTCGAACTGCTGGCCATGACCTGGCGCGGCGATGCGATCGAAGTGAAGACGCTGCAGATGCTGTCGCAGATCTATAACGACACCGGACGCTTCGCCGAGTCGCTCGCGGCGGCACGGATGGCGACCAAGCTGCAGCCCAACTCCGAGGCCTCGCGCCACGCGCAGGACACAGCGTCAGCGCTGTTCTCGCAGATCTTCCTGAGCGCGAAGGGCGACGACCTGCCGCCGATCGACGCGCTCGCCATGTTCTATGAATTCCGTGAGCTGACGCCGATCGGCCGCCGCGGCGACGAGATGATCCGCCGGCTCGCCGACCGCCTGGTCGCGGTCGATCTTCTGGACCAGGCAGCCGAACTCCTGCAGTATCAGATCGACCGTCGTCTCGAAGGCTCGGCGCGCGCGCAGGTCGCATCCAAGCTTGCGATGGTCTACCTGATGAACCGCAAGCCTGATCTTGCCATCGCGGCGCTGCGTTCCACGCGCATCGCCGATCTGGCAGGCGAATTGCGCCAGCAGCGGCTCTTGCTGGAGGCACGCGCGCAGAGCGATATCGGCCGGCATGATCTCGCGCTCGACATCATCTCCAACATCGCCGGACGCGAAGCGATCCGCCTGCGCTCTGACATCTACTGGGCGGCGAGACGCTGGCGCGAGGCGTCCGAGCAGATCGAACTCTACTATGGCGACCGCTGGCGCGATTTCAAACCGTTGAACGCGGTCGAGAAGAGCGACGTGGTCCGCGCGGTGGTCGGCTATGCACTCGGCGAGGACGCGCTTGGGCTCGCGCGCTTCCGCGAAAAATTTGCGCCGCTGATGAGCGGAGAAGCCGACAAGACCGCGTTCGACATCGCGAGCAAGCCGGCCGGCGCGAGCAGTTCGGACTTCACGGTGATCGCCAAGATGGCGGCGAGCGTCGACACGCTCGACGGCTTCCTGCGCGAGATGAAGGCGCGTTTCCCCGATGCCACCTCGCGCTCGCCATCATCGCCCGATGCCGCCAAGGCCGATCCGGCCTCGACCGGCGCGCTGCCACGGATCATCCCGATCAAGCGCGCGGACGCGGCAAAGTAACTAATCCGCGATCATCGGTTTGGCTGAAGCAGAAGTCGATGCGCCATTTTTATTTGACGCGTTCTCGTGACGCGAAGTGGTGTCCACCCCGCATCAAGTGCGGGGCGGGCTATTGCTCGAAAGCGCCAGGGTTAGCCGATGGTCTCGACAGCGGCGGCATAAAGCGGCAACTTGCGGCTGTCCAATTGCCGGAGGAAGCCGCCATCATGAGCAAGCCGACCAAGACCGAAGCGGAACTGATTGCCATGGCGATGGCTGAACTGAAGGCGCATCTCGACTGCCCGCAGGGGATGACGGTGTCGGTCCTGACATGGGGCGATAACTGGGAGTTCCGCGCCAAGGCGGACCCGGGTACGGCATCAAAGCCCGGCTATCCCGAATGCGTCGCGATGCTGGTGCAAATCGGCGATCATTTGCGCAAGCAGTATGATGTGAAGGGGTAGCGCTTCGCGGGCGCGGTCTGCCACGGCAAGGATGATGAACGGAAGACCGCGCCGGCAGCGATGCAGCCGCTCGACTACAGGCACGACAGGCAGCCCGCGATCACTCGCCTGAGCCAGTCAAGATCCGCGCCGTCGGGAAACCAGGCGCGCCGGGCGATCGCGTGGTCGCCGGCGTTGCGCGCGAATTCCAATCCGGGCGGCAGCGCCGAGCGTAGCGCGATGGGCACGCAGCGCGGATAGTCGCGGACGCGCCATTCCGGTTGATGGGTCGGAAAGAACGCAAGGCACGGCACCTCGAACGCATCGGCCAGATGCACCATCCCGGTGTCGGTCGCGATCACCCAACTCGCATTGCGGACCAATGCGCAAAGCTCCTCGAACGTCGCGCATTCGGGCGCATGCGCCACGTCGCCGGCAAGTTCCGGCGGCACGTTGCCCTGCGTGACCGAGGGACCGATGGCGGCAACCTGTCGCAGGATGCTGTCATGAATCTGGGCGGGCATGTCGCGAAGCGGCGTCGAGGAGCGCGGGCAGACGAGAATGTAGCCGTCGGGCCAAGCCGAAGGCTCCGGCGCGATGCGCGGGGCGAGCCACGCATTTCGCTTCAGATAGGACGGAATGATCTGCGGCTCGACGCCGAGCCGGCGGAGAAAGAAATCGATCATCGAGGTGCGCAGGAAATCCGGATCGAATGCGAAGTCGCGGATGTCGATCACGCGATCGAAATCGTCCGCTCCGTCGAACCGTCTTTCCGGCGTCGCATGGCTCATCGGAAGGATGCGAATGTTGGCGAAATCCGCCGCGGCATGCACTGATTGAACCATCGGCGCGAGGCCGGGAAGGCGGAACAGCGTCGGACGCGGTGCAATGACGCCGAGCCGCATCGACAGATGGAGTGCCTGCAGGCCGATGATGCCGTCGCCGAGTGTCCTGCCAAAACCGTTCAGGATCGCCACACGTTGCGTCGGCGATTGCAGCCCATCGGACCTGACGGCTTGCGTGGTCATCGATACGCGGTCCTGCGCGCGTATCGCCGTTGATGTCTGACAGGCGGCTTTTTCAGGGCGACCCGCTCAGGCATTTCGAACAACTCGAACAAAGGCGCCCCATTGCGGCCCCGGATTGAGGCTCCCGCGAACAGCGTCGAGCATGCATGTTCGGTGTTGCCGGTCGATTTCAGGGGAGGAGAAGTTCGTTACACTTGAAATGCGCAAACGACGTGCGGGCGATGCGGCTGCGCTACGCGGCCGGCACGTCGAAGCGCCGTTCGATATGAAAGGATTTCGCGGTCACGCGCCACGCGCCGGCGATCAGGTGGAATGCGAGATAATCCAGGTAAAGGATCGTATCGATCCGCACGCGGAGTTTCACCATCGCCTGATCCGGCGAGGCGAAGTCGACCAGCAGGATCTCCTGCTGCCTCGGCGCATTCTTCGATTTCGGCGACGGAGCCGATGCCAGCAGTCCGCGATATTCGGCCGCAGGCAGAACCCGGATTTGGCCATCGCGAAGCCCATGCAGTTGCGCCGTGGGTGCAAAGATCAGGTCGAACCGCGCGACGTCGCAATCGAACATCGTCTCGAAATAGCGGTCGACCGCATCGAGCAGGGCTTGATGACTGACCTGGTTCATCGGCTTGGCTCCGGGCTCAAAGAACGGGTGCTCACAGTTCCACGAGAAGCCGAGGCATGTCCTTGCGAGTTGTGCTATATCGATGGCGACTGTCGCAATAAGTCACTCTTCAGGCGACTTCGGGATCGTCATCATGCCAAAACTGGACCTCGATGCGATCGACCGCCGGATCGTCGCCGAATTGCAGGCCGATGCCCGGCTGACCAATGTCGAGCTTGCCGACAGGGTCGGGCTTTCACCCTCGCCATGCCTGCGACGCGTGAAGCGTCTCGAACAGGAGGGTTACATCGTAGCCTACCGGGCCGCGCTGCGGCGGGAGCGGATCGGGCTTGGATTCTCGGTCTTTGTCGGCGTCAAGATCGACGGGCATGCCAATGAGCACGCGCTGAAATTCGAGGAAGCGGTCTCCGCCCTGCCGGAGGTGATTGCCTGTCATCTCGTGTCGGGTGAGGCCGACTATTTCCTGGAAGTCGTCGTGCCCGACCTGTCGCACTATCAGCGCTTCCTCGTGGGCAAGCTGTTGGCCATGCCGATCGTTCGCGAGGTCAAAAGCAACATCGCCATTCAGACGGTCAAGGCCGGCGCCGCGCTGCCGCTCGGCCACCTGGCGTAGGCGACGTTGGAGCATCCGTTCCGATTCAACCGGCACGGATGCTCCAGCGAAGCGATCAGCCGCCGTAGCTCTGCACGAGGCTTCCCGCGACCAGCGACCAGCCATCGACCAGGACGAAGAAGATCAGCTTGAAGGGCAGGGACACCACCACCGGCGGCAGCATCATCATGCCCATCGACATCAGCACCGACGCCACGACGAGGTCGATGATCAGGAACGGCAGGAACAAGAGGAATCCGATTTCGAAGGCGCGCCTGAGCTCGGAGATCATGAACGCCGGCACCAAAATCCGCAGCGAGAGCTGGTCAGGCGTTGCCGGCGGCGGTTCGCCCGAAAGATCCATGAACAGCTTCAGGTCCTTCTCGCGCACGTTCTTCTGCATGAAGCCGCGTAGCGGCACGGAGGCGCGCTGCAACGCATCCTCGACGGTGAGCTGATTGGCGATCAGGGGCTTGATGCCGTCGTCATAGGATTTCTGCAGCACCGGCCCCATCACGAAGGCGGTGAGGAACATTGCAAGCGCGATGATGACCGAGTTCGGCGGCGCGGTCGCGGTGCCCATTGCCGTGCGCAGCAGCGACAGCACCACGACGATCCGGGTGAACGAGGTCATCATCACCAGGATCGACGGCGCGATCGAGAGCACCGTCAGAAGCGCGATCAGCTGGATCGCGCGTTCGGTCACGCCGCCATTGTTGCCGCCGAGATTGATGCTGATGTCCTGCGCATGCGCAAGCCCCGCCAGCGAACCGGCGGCAATCAGTGTGGCGAGGAATATGAAAACTCTACGCGGGACTGTCGTGCGGTTCACGACGATGAAGACGACTTTGGTCGGCCGAGCAGGGAGGCCATCTCGTCTTCGAGATTCTCAAAGCTGCTCTTCGGTGAAGACGGCACGGGCGGCGGCGGCACGATCGGCGCCTCGGCGCGCTGCATCGGGCGGTTGTTTGGCGCGGGCTCCGGCGGGATAGGCGGCGGCGCCATCGGCTCGGCGGCCGGCCGGCGCAACGCAGCCTCCAGGCGCTGTGCCATCTCCGCGAGATTTTGATCCGCCGTGGCGTTGGACGGCTGCGGTGGCACGGGAGGAGGAGACGGAGGAGGTGGTGGCGGCACGATCGACCGATCTGGCGCACGCATCGGCGGCGGCTTCGGCGGCTCGGTGCCACGCATCGGGCGAGGCATCATCGGCTCGCCGCGCGGCATGCGGGGCGCGAGTGCCTCCGGATCGAGCCGGGGCATGCGGGGCGGCTGCGCTGGCTCCGGCTCCATACGCGGCATCCGCGGGGGCGCTTCGGCGTCCATGCGCGGCATGCGCGGCACCATCGGCTCCGGTCGCGGCTCCGGTCGCGGTTCGGGGCGCGCCTCGGGTCTCGGTTCAAGTCGCGGGTCGGACCGCGGCGGTTCGGGACGAAGGCTGAGTGGTTCCGGCGCGAGACCCGCGAGCGGATCGTTACGCCGTTCGGCCATCACGGGCCGTTCCGGCATGACCGGTCGTTCCGGCATCACGGGGCGCTCTGCCATAGCCGGCGGCGGCCGGCGCAACTCCTCGACGAAAGCGGGGCGCACCGGACGCGGCGGCGGCTCCGGCATCGACGAGTGAACGTGCTCTTCGGCTCGGGCGACCTCGTTCTCGGCCCAGACAGGGGTGTCCTGGGCCGGCGCGATCCGCGGCGGCGGTTCGACGGCACTCGGCCGTTGCGGCAGCTGGTCCCGGTTGGCGTTCGCGCGAACGATGTTCGATTCGACGACGATGTCGGCCGGTCCCCCGATCATCAAAAGGTGTTCGATGTTGTCGCGGCGGACCAGCACGAGCCGCCTGCGCCCGTCAATCGGAGCGGCATCGATCACTGCAAGGCGAGGCATGCGCCCGCGATTCGTATTGGCGCCAAGGCGACTGCCCGCGAATCGGCGAACCAGCCAGGCGGCAACGACGATCAGGGCCAATACGGCCACGAATGCGAAAATAAAGGTCACTGCCTGCATGCTCTGTCCCCGGCCGGCCCGCTGTTAATCCAGCCTTTCGCCGTTTCCCCGCAGCACGCAAGCCGCAAACGACGCCTGAAACCGGAACCAACCCTTAACGTCCCACGGCAAGAACTGCCGCCCATTACCCCTTAATAACCTATGAATCGCCTGAACCAAAACGACTTCTTGAAAACTGGTTCCGGCTAAATTGTGCCCAGCGATCCGGCATTTGCGCCGGGGAAGCTCAGAACACCGATGAGCTACCGCGGCTCTAGCCGAAACATACTCCGTCCTGCAATGCAGATCTTGTTAACTCCGCATTAACCATACACGCGGCAAATTATACCTACCTCGGGGAATCAATTCCGCCAGGCCGAACGGAGCGGCGCAATGGCCATCAACGATCTTCCAGTGTTGTCGGCGTTGCGTACCAAAATGCAGTGGCACCAGGAGCGGCAGCGCGTTCTCTCCGAGAACGTCTCCAATTCCGACACGCCCAATTTCAAGCCTCGCGATCTGGTTGAGCCGAAATTCGACTCAACCGGCGCGGCTGCAGGCTCCATGGGCCCCCTGGCCATGGCGCGTACCAGCGCCGAGCACATCACGCCGTCGTCGGCCGACGGCAGCGGTTTCGATCAGAACAAGAGGACGGGATTCCAGACCCGGCCCGCCGGCAACGCGGTGAGCCTGGAGGAGGAGATGATGAAAGTCTCCGCCAACCAGATGGACTATGCGGCGGTCACCTCGCTCTACAGCAAGAGTCTACATCTGCTGAAGACGGCGATCGGCAAAGGCTGAGCCAAAGGGTTGAGCCAAAGGGTTGAACAAAGGCTCAGAGACGAACGGCTAACGACGGAGACTGAACTTCATGGCCAGTGATACCAGTGATTTCGGCCGCTCGATGGGTATTGCGACGTCCGGGCTGCGCGCGCAAGCCGGACGGATCAAGGTGATCTCGGAAAATATCGCGAACGCGGATTCCACGGCGTCGACCGCCGGCGCCAATCCGTATCGCCGCAAGATTCCGACGTTCTCCTCGGCCCTCGACCGTGCGCTCGACGCCAAGGTCGTCACCCTCGGCAAGGTCGCGCCCGACCAGTCGGACTTTCGCACGAAATACGAGCCTTCCAATCCGGCGGCGGACCAGACCGGCTACGTCAAATATCCCAACGTCAATTCGCTCGTCGAAATGACCGACATGCGCGACGCACAGCGATCCTATGAAGCGAACCTTAACGTCATCGGCGCGACCCGCCGGATGATCCAACGCACGCTCGACATCCTCAAGAGCTAGATAGAGAAAGCCTAAGTCATGTCCTCTCCAATTGCCGCTGCGAACGCTTATGCGAATCTCGCCCGTGTGATCGGTACCGGCGGGTCGGGAAGCCCGTTTGGCGGCCTTCCGAATGGCGGCGCCGGGGCCGGCAACGAGACCGGTGGCCCGTCCTTCGGCGCCGTGCTCAAGGATGCGATCAGCAGCGTTGCGGATGCCGGGCGCAAATCGGATGCGCAGACCGTCGCCATGGCGTCGGGCAAGGCCAACGTGATGGACGTCGTGACGGCGGTGGCGGAAACCGACGTCGCAGTGTCGACGCTGGTCTCGGTGCGCGATCGCGTGATCCAGTCCTACGAAGACATCATGAAGATGTCGATCTGACGGGGCCTTCAGCCCTGTTGCCCCGTCATTGCGAGCGTTCAGCGAAGCAATCCAGTGCTCCACGACCAGTCTGGATTGCTTCGTCGCGTACGCTCCTCGCAATGACGGAAGGGCAAGCAAGTGCGCGAGAAAACGAAGAAAAGGAAATCAGATATGACCGGTGCTGAAACTCTCGACGTCGCGCGCGATGCGATCTGGACCATCGTGGTGGTGTCGTCGCCGCTGATGGTGGTCGGCCTCGTGGTCGGCGTCGTCGTCTCGCTGTTCCAGGCGCTGACCCAGATCCAGGAGCAGACGCTGGTCTTCGTGCCGAAGATCATCGCGATCTTCGTGACGCTTCTGCTTGCGCTGCCTTTCATGGCGGATTCGCTGCAGGCCCACATGATGCGGATATCGTCGCGAATCATCGGCGGTTGATGCAATCTCCCCTTCATGCGCATCGACGTCTCGTTCCTGCCGGCACTCGCTGCCGCCTTCATGCTGGCGTTCGCCCGCATCGGGGCGATGGTGATGCTGATGCCCGGCCTCGGCGAAACCAACATTCCGGTGCGCGTGAAGCTGTCGATCGCGCTGTTACTGACCATGATCATGTTGCCGCTGCATCGGCAGGCCTATCAGATCGACACGCAGTCGCTGACGCCGCTTCTGGTCCTGATGCTGCAGGAAATCTTCATCGGAATAGTGCTCGGCGCCACCGCGCGCGTGACGCTCGGCGCGCTGCAGGTCGCGGGAAGCGTGATCGCACAGCAGATGGGGCTTGGCTTCGTCACCGCGGTCGACCCGACCCAGGGGCAGCAGGGCCTTCTGGTCGGAAACTTCCTCACTTTGCTCGGGGTGACGCTGATCTTTGCGACGGACAGTCATCATCTCGTCATCGCGGCGCTGAACGACAGCTACAAGATCTTTGGGCCGGGCGAGATGATGAGCAGCGGCGATGTCGCTTCGCTCGCCACGCGCGCCTTCTCCACCGCCTTCAAGATCGGCCTGCAGCTTTCCGCGCCGTTCCTTGTATTCGGCCTGGTGTTCAATATCGGGCTTGGCGTGCTGGCGCGGCTGATGCCGCAGATGCAGGTCTATTTCGTCGGCGCGCCGCTGTCGATCCTGGCAGGCTTCCTGATTCTTGCCGCGGTGCTGGCCGCGATGATGGGGACCTATCTCGATTACTTCATCGGCGTGATGCACGACATGATTCCGCTCAAGTGAGACACTGATCGATGGCCGACGAGAGCGACGCGGAGAAGACAGAAGACCCGACGCAAAAACGTCTCGATGAGGCGCTCGAACGCGGCGACGTCGTCAAGAGCCAGGAGCTCAACACCTGGTTCGTGATCGCGGGCGGCACGCTCATCCTTTCGACCTTTTCCGGATCGATCGGCGGCGGGATCCTCGCGCCGATGCGCAACCTGATCGCCAATTCCTGGATGATCCGCACCGACGGACCCGGCCTGATCGCGCTGACGCAGAACCTCGGCTATGCCGTGGTCGCGGCGATCGGCCTGCCGATCCTGATGCTGATGCTGGCCGCGGTCGCGGGCAACATGCTGCAGCACCGGCTGGTGTGGTCGGGTGAGCAGCTCAAGCCGAAATTCAGCAAGATCTCACCCGGCGCCGGCTTCAAGCGGATCTTCGGCAAGCAGGCTGCGGTCAATTTCGCCAAGGGCCTGTTCAAGCTGATCGCGCTCGGCGCGGTGATGACCATGATCCTGTGGCCGGAGCGGACGCGGCTCGAAGCGCTGGTGCGGCTCGATCCGGCGGCGTTGCTCGGCGTCAGCAACTCGATGACCGTGCATCTGCTGGGGGCGGTGGTCGCGATGCTCGCCGTGGTCGCGATCGGAGACTATCTGTTCCAGTACCGGCAATGGTACGAGCGGCAGAAGATGTCGCTGCAGGAAATGAAGGAGGAGTTCAAGCAGTCGGAAGGCGATCCCCACGTCAAGGGCAAGATCAAGCAGTTGCGCACGGCGCGGATGCGCAAGCGCATGATGGCCGCGGTGCCCAAGGCCTCCGTGATCATCACCAACCCGACCCACTATTCGGTGGCGCTGTCCTATGAGCGCGGCATGTCGGCGCCGGTCTGCGTCGCCAAGGGCGTCGACAGCATCGCCTTCAAGATCAGGGAAGTCGCCAAGGCGCACGACGTCCCGATCGTCGAAAACGTGCCGCTGGCGCGGGCGCTCTATGCCACGGTCGAGATCGACCAGGAGATCCCGGTCGAGCACTATCATGCGGTCGCGGAGATCATCGGCTATGTCATGGGTCTCAAGCGCAGCCTGTCCGGCCGGCGGCGATGACGCGGTCCGCCGCCGGTAAAAGGGGCTCAATGGCTTCGGAACAGGTGGAATAAGGGGGGCATGGGCTTGCGTTTGCCGGGCCAATTCAGGCACCAAGGGGGCGGACGCACGGCCCGCGTGCGCCGTATTCTTTATGCCGACAGGCCGCTTTTGCCGCCATGACCGTCGATATCGACCATGATTCGCTCGGGGAATTTGCAATCCCCCACGAACCGCAGCGCCGCGGCGGCAGCATTCTTTTGGTGCTTCTGGTGGCGGGCGGGCTGGTGGCGGCGGCGGTTGCGCTGATGACCATCGGGCGCGCCCAGGCGGAGCCCTACATCCTTGCGCTGCTGGCGCTGCTTGCGACCGTCGGGCTGTTCAGCCTGTTTGCCTTCGCCGCCGGGATCACTCGATTCGCCGACCGCACCGCCGACGACCCCGTGATCTCGCGAATCGCCGATCACGCTTTCGATGGCCTCGCCGTGACCGGTCCCCGCGGCCATCTCGTCTATTGCAATGCCGCCTACCTCGCGCTGACGGGCGCGACCAGCCTGCAGGATGCGCGTCCGGTCGAGCGCGTCTTCATCGGCAATCCCGACGTCTCGGAAGCCGTGTTCCGCCTGTTGAAGGCGGCGCGCGAGGGCAAGCGGCAGCAGGAAGAGGTCAGGATCGCCAACCAGACCGGCAATCACGGTCGTTGGCTGCGGATGCGGGTGCGCCCGCTCGGCAAGGACAAGCGCGAGGCGAAATATGCGGTGTGGTCGATCGCCGACATCACCCGCGATCGCGAGCGCCAGGAGGACGTGTTCCAGGAGCTGCAGCACGCGATTGAATATCTCGACCATGCGCCATGCGGCTTCTTCTCGGTGAATGCCCTGGGCGAGCTCGTCTATGTCAACGCGACGCTGGCGAACTGGCTCGACTACGACCTCGCCGAGATCGGCTCGGGCGGCTTGAAGCTGACGGATATCGTCTCCGGCGATGGTGCCGCACTTCTGACCTCGATCGTGGCGGTGCCGGGCGAGGTGAAGACCGAGGTGTTCGACATCGACCTGAAAATGCGCGGCGGCAAGACCGTGCCGGTGCGCCTCTATCACAAGCTCGCCTTCGGCGCGGACGGCGCGGCGGGCCCGTCGCGGACGCTGGTGATCAGCCGCGCCCGCGACGAACGCTCCGATCCCGAGCGCGCCGCCGAAGTGCGCTTCATGCGCTTCTTCGATCATACGCCGATGGCGATCGCGACCGTCGATCGCGACGGTGCGGTGGTACGCGCCAATGCCCGCTTCGCCAAGCTGGCGCAGGGGCTGGGACCCGACAGCGCCGCGCACAAATCGATCGTCCGCGCCGTCAATGCGCGCGACCGCGCCCACCTGATCGCGGCGATCAACCAGGCGGCCGAGGGGCAGGGCGACATCGCGCCGGTCGAGGTGATGCTGGAGGGCACACCGGAGCGCTGGGGCCAGTTCTTCGTCACCCCGGTCGAGGAGAGCGAGCGCGACACCGAAGCCGCCATCGTCTACATGCTGGAGACAACCGAGCGGCGGGCACTGGAAAACCAGATCAACCAGTCGCAGAAGATGGACATGGTCGGCCAGCTCGCCGGCGGCATCGCGCACGACTTCAACAACGTGCTGTCCGCCATCATGATGGCGAACGATTTCCTGCTGAACGCGCACAAGCCGACCGACCCGTCGTTCCAGGACATCATGCAGATCAAGCAGAACGCGACGCGCGCCGCCACGCTGGTGCGGCAGCTGCTCGCGTTCTCGCGGCGGCAGACGCTGCGGCCGCAGGTGCTCGATCTCGGTGACGCGCTCTCGGATCTCACGATGCTGCTGCGCCGGCTGATCGGCGAGAAGGTCAAGCTCGACCTCGTGCATGGCCGCGATCTCTGGCCGGTCAAGGTCGACGTCTCGCAATTCGAGCAGGTGGTCGTCAATCTCGCGGTCAATGCGCGCGACGCGATGCCGGATGGCGGCACGCTGATGGTGAAGACCGGCAACATCACCACTGCCGAATCCACGCGGCTCGCCCACAAGGGCATGCCGCCCGCGGACTATGTGCGGATCGATATCTCCGACACCGGCACCGGTATTCCCGCCGACATCCGCGACAAGATCTTCGAGCCGTTCTTTTCGACCAAGGAGGTCGGTAAGGGCACCGGTCTCGGGCTCTCCACCGTCTATGGCATAATCAAGCAGACCGGCGGCTTCGTCTATGTCGACTCCGAGGTCGGCAAGGGCACCACGTTCCAGATCTTCCTGCCGCGGCACCATGCCGAGCCGGAGATCGAAGCCGAGACGCATGCAACCAATGGCGCGCCGAAGGCCGACGCCAAGCCGCGTACCGACCTGACCGGGCAGGGTACCATTCTGCTGGTCGAGGACGAGGAGGGCCTGCGCGCGCTGAACGCACGCGGCCTGCGCTCGCGCGGCTACAGCGTGATCGAGGCGTCGAACGGCGTCGAGGCCATGGAGGCGCTGGAGCAGGAAGGCGGAGTGGTCGATCTCGTGGTATCGGACGTAGTGATGCCGGAGATGGACGGCCCGACGCTTCTGAAGGCGATGCGTGACCGCAATCCCGATCTCAGGGTGATCTTCGTGTCCGGCTATGCCGAGGATGCGTTCGAGAAGAGCCTGCCGGAGAATCAGCAATTTTCCTTCCTGCCGAAGCCGTTCACGCTGAGTCAGCTCGTTGCGGCCGTGAAGGAGACCATGACGCCAGAATAGAGCCGGTTCGGCCCTGTCGTCTGGGCGTCCGTGATGCGCTGCACTGTTAAAAACAGAGGCAAATTCGCCGCATCCCCGCGACGGAGGGCCGCAGCCGCCATGCGCGCAATCAGCTTCACTTTTAGGCAGGGCTGACCATGTTAGGGGCGTTCCCCATTCCGGGGATAGAGGACAAGGGACATGTTCATCTCGCTACGCATGCGCGGAGTAGTCCAGGCCATCGCCGTCGCTCTCGCGCTGGCGCTGCCGACGGTCCTGGCAATGTCTTCGGCGGACGCCCGCGTCGGCGGCGGCTTCAGCTCGGGCTCTCGCGGCTCGCGCACCTTTTCGGCGCCGCCTTCGACGTCGACCGCGCCGGGCACGGCGCAACCCTTCAATCGCACCTTCACCCAGCCTGGGAGCCCCAGCGGCGGCGCGCAGTCCGGCGGACTCTTCAACCGCGGCGGCGGTTTCTTCAACCGGCCGGGCGGCGGCCTGCTCGGCGGCCTTGCGGCGGGCTTCCTCGGCGCCGGCCTGTTCGGCATGCTGTTCGGCGGCGGGATGTTCTCGGGCCTCGGCGGCCTTTCGTCGATCTTCGGCCTGATCCTGCAGATCGTGCTGATCGTCTTCCTGGTGCGGCTTGCGATGTCCTGGTGGCACCGCCGCCAGATGTCGCAGCAGCCGGCCTATGCCGGTGCCGGCACCGGTCCTGACACCGATCCTGGCGCGGGGCAGTCGCAGGCCTCGGCCTTCGGCGGCAGGGGCTTTGGTTTCGGGTCCGGCAGCGCGCCGCTCGAAATTCAGCCGGCCGATTATGAGGCCTTCGAGCGGCTGCTCGGCGAGATCCAGATCGCGTGGTCGAACGAGGACATCGGACGGCTGCGGACGCTGGCGTCGCCGGAAATGGTCTCTTATCTCGAACGCGACCTCGAGCAGAACCGCGCCCGCAACCGGATCAACAAGACGTCCGGCACCAAGCTGCTGCAGGGCGACCTCGCGGAGGCCTGGCGTGAAGGTGACAGCGACTTCGCCAGCGTCGCGATGCGGTTCTCGCTGATCGACCGGACGCTCGACCGCACGACCGGCCAGCTCGTCGAGGGCAGCGAGCAGCCGACCGAGATCACCGAGGTCTGGACATTCCTGCGGGTGCGTGGCGGCGACTGGGAGCTCTCGGCGATCCAGCAGACGAACTGACCGGCGGTGACCGGCTAATCATCGAAAGATATGCAAGCGCCGCGGCCGGTTCCGCGGCGCTTTCGCGTTGTCGTCTCACGCGCATGATTCCGGAATAATGGTTACGGCCGCGTGTTGATGACAGGCCGGGCATGATGCCGGATCGCGCGAGCGCGAGGATCACAAGCAAGAAAGTACAAGGGAGGACTATGATGCCGTCCAGCAGAATTCTTTCTCGGGCCTCGCTGATTGCGCTGGCTTGCGCCGTGCCGTTTGCGGTCGGTCCGGCGCATGCGCAGTCGGCCGACACTACGTTCTTCCTCACCAGCAACGGCATCGGCAATGGCGGCAATCTCGGCGGGCTCGCGGGTGCTGACAATCACTGCCAGACGCTGGCGCAGGCGGCGGGCGTCGGCGCCAAGACCTGGCACGCCTATATCTCCACGCAGGCCGCCGACGGCAAAACCGCCGTGAATGCGCGCGACCGCATCGGCAAGGGGCCGTGGCAGAATTCGAAAGGCGTGGTGGTCGCGAAGGACGTCGCCGACCTGCACAGCGCCGGCAACAACCTGAGCAAGCAGACCGCGCTGTCCGAGAAGGGCGAGGTGATCAACGGCCGCGGCGATACGCCGAACCGTCACGACGTGCTGACGGGTTCGCAGCCTGACGGCACCGCGTTCGGGCCCGAGAGCGATCGCACCTGCAAGAACTGGACGAGCAGCACGCAAGGCTCCGCAATGCTCGGTCATTCCGATCGCATCGGCCTGCGCGATGATGACGCCTCCAAATCCTGGAATTCCTCGCATCCCTCGCGCGGGCCGGACGGCGGCTGCTCGCTGGCCGACCTCAAGAGCACCGGCGGCGACGGCCTGCTGTACTGCTTCGCGGCGAACTGATCACGTCATTCCGGGGCGCGCTTTCGCGCGAACCCGGAAAATCTCGAGGTTCGGGTGAAAGTTCCAGCGCATCGTTCCGCGATGACGGCGTTCGTATCGCTTGCTATGCTCGCGGGCGTGCATTGCGGACGTTGCCAATGAAATATGAACTCTATTACTGGCCGGACATTCAGGGCCGTGGCGAATATGTGCGCCTCGCGCTCGAAGAGGCCGGCGCCGATTACGTCGATGTCGCGCGCAGTGCGCGCGGCACGGGCGCGATGATGCGGATGATGGAGCAGGGCGGCACGCCGCCGTTTGCACCGCCCTTTCTGAAGGCGGGCAAGCTCGTCATCGCGCAGACCGCCAACATCCTGCTCTATCTCGGCGCGCGCCATGCGCTCGCGCCGAAGACGGAAGCCGGCCGGCTCTGGGTGCACCAGTTGCAGCTCACGATCGCCGACTTCGTCCTCGAAATCCACGACACCCATCATCCGCTGGGACCGTCGCTCTATTACGAGGACCAGAAGGCGCCGGCGAAGAAACGCACGGAGGATTTCTGGAACGAGCGCGTGCCGAAATATCTCGGCTATTTCGAGCGGCTGAAGAAGACGAACGGCGGCGTCTACCTTGCAGGCCGCAGGGTGACCTATGTCGATCTCTCGCTGTTCCAGATTGTCGAGGGACTGCGCTACGCCTTTCCGAAACGGATGGCGGCGTTCGAAGGCGACATTCCGGGCCTGACCGAACTGCGTGACCGCGTCGCCGCGCGGCCGAACATCAAGGCCTATCTTGCGAGCGACCGCCGCATTCCCTTCAATGAGGAAGGCATCTTCCGCCGCTATCCGGAGCTGGATGGCTAAAGCGCGATGAGATCAGGTTAAATCGTCAGCGCGCTTTGGGTCTTTGATTGCGCATGATCTCCGCGCAAACGCGTTCCGCGTTTGTTAGCTGAGGGAAAACCGCTGCACACTTTTCCGGATCATGCTTCAGGATAATGCGGGGGGTGAGGGCGGGGGACCAATGGAGTAGATACCCTCACCCCCCATCCCCTCCCGGGCGTGAGAGGGGAGGCGGGAGCGGAAGGCGTCGTCATCGGGGGTGATGAACGACGCCGTGGCCGCGTAGCTTGCTTCTTGTGGCCGAGAGCCGGCCTTCGAAGGCTGCGTCTCAATATCGCGGTTACCGGAAGAGCCCTGAATGTTGGCGATCCATGGCCGTCCCCGATCCGATTTCGCCATCCCGCTACGTCGTTCCGGTCCGCAGCGCGTCATCCAAAAGAGGGAGTGGATGTCATTGATTGCCACTGTGGATTTGTCGCCTCACACCTTTGTTGGAAGCTTCGGTTTCGAACGGCGACCGGCCTTCAGCCCCGCGCAGGCGAGGAGAAGGCCGCTACCAGCTTGACGAGATCGGCCTGACGCTTGGTCTCCGTCTTGGTGAAGATGCGGCCGAGATGCGTCTTCACCGTCAATTCCGCGACATCCAGGTTTCGCGCCGTCTCGGACACGCCGCCGAACTCGACGACCGTCAGCAGCACGCGCGCTTCCGCCGGCGTGAGCTTGAAGATGTTCTTGATGATGTCGGCGGCGACAGCGGCATCGAGCGAGGCTTTGGCGACGAACAGGACCGCCGAGGCCTCATAGGCAATCCCGGTCTTGCGGCGCCGCCCCGAGGTGAGCGGCATCAGATGTCCGACAAAGCGTTCGCTGTCCTGCGCGATGAAGGGCAAGGCGATACTCTCGCTTCTCGTCGCGCCATCGCCGAGGATCGATGCCGCGGCCGCGTCTCGGAGAATGCGATTGAGTTGCGGATCGGCTGCGACCAGCCGTCCCTGATCCGCGCGCAGAAAATCCTTGCGGGCCAGCATGTCCCGCCCGCTCTCGTTGCTATGGGTGATGTACCCGGTGCTATCGAGCAGGAACATCGCGGCCTTCAGTTCGTCCAGGGTCTGGATGATCGGAGAGGCGACTGCCGCGTGCTGGTGCAGGACCTGGCCGATCAGGACGGCGCGCAGCAGATGCGGAATGACGGGCAACAGCCTGCGTCGCAGGCCGTCATCGACAATCTCTTTCGTCGCGAGGCCGAAATAGGAGAAGCCGTCCGCGGATCGGTCGAGCAGGACACTGGCAACATCCTCGATGTGCTGTGGGCGAGCCCACTCCTGATAGAATTGGGTCTTGTGGAACTCCTCGGCCGGTAGCCAGTCCTCTATGCTGTGAAGCTCGCCGACGTTGAAGAGACGGATCGCATGCGTCGGGTCGCATTCGCCGTAGCCATCGGCATAGGTTTGAATGAAGTGAGAAGAGATTCCGACCGGATGTTGGACGCGAACCAAGCCGCTTGCGTCTTTCGAGATGATGCCTGCGGCCAGCGCGTCGGTGTACTCGACGACACGCGTGAGCGTTTGCCGCCAGAGCGACGGATCGAACGTAGTATCGTAGATGTCTTCAACAATGGAAAGCAGTGACGAGTCTGTATTCATATGTGCATTCGTCAAGGGTGCACGCCTTCTGCAAAATGCGATGTTCAGTTGTGAAGCCTGTGCCCGTTCTCAGCGTTCAAACACAGGCATTACATTAATACCCGAGACCAATAGATATTCCGCAAAATGTTCGCGTGCAAATTATTCAGTATACTTACAATCAAGTAGGACTAAAGCGCACGCGAGCGGCGTCCGATCGTTCGTTTGAATCCTAGTTCTGTTCGTCGGCTCGCGGATCCGTCAGTGCGCGCGCAATTTTCAGGAGCCTGATGTGTGCAATGCAACTGCCATTTGGCTGAGCGACTCAAGGTTCCGTCTCGCTGCGCCGCTTCGCAAGGCAAGCGGCGGAGCCGAAAGTGACGTCGAGCACGTTGGAGGAAGTGCGGCTTCAAGCGCGTTCTCTTCTTCATTGCTTCCGGAGAAAAATTCAGGCCCCGGCGCGTGTCGTGTGCGATCAGCCTCGCGCCGGCGAGGAAAAGGCCGCGACGAGCCTGACGAGGTCGGCTTGGCGCTTGGTGTCGGTTTTGGTGAAGATCCGCCGGAGATGCGTCTTCACGGTCGTCTCGGCGATATCCAGGCTCTTCGCGCAATCCGATACGCAGCCGAACTCGACGATCTTGAGCATCACGCGGACTTCGGCGGGCGTCAATTTGAACACATCCTTGACGATGTCCGGCGCGATCGCGGTATCGAGCGCGGCCTTGCTGACGAACAGGGCCGCCACGGCTTCGTAGGCGCGGCCCGTTTCACGGCGGCGGCCCGCGGTGAGAGGCAGCAAATGCCCGACGAAGCATTCGCCATTGTGGGCGACGAAGTGCAAGGTGACGCTGCGGCTTCGCGCCATGCCGTCGCCGATGATCGATGCCGTCAGACCGTCGCGAAGCATGCCGTTCAAGCGGAGATCGATGGCGACCAGCCGTCCCCGCTCCGAGCGCAGAAAGTCGCGGCGTTCGACCAGTTCTTGCGCGCTCGCATTGGCGTGGGTGATCGCCCCGGTTCCGTCGAGCAGGAATACGCCGGCCTTGAGCGCGTCGAGCGCAGATTCAATCGGAGTTTTGGGCGCATGCCCATGCAACTGCTGTCCGATCAGCACCGCCCTGCGCAGATGCGGCACGAGCGGCGCTATCTTCCGGCGAAGATCATCGCCGACCAGAGTGCCGTTGGTGAGGCAGAAATAGGAGAAGCCGTCGGCGGACTTGTCGAGCAGCACGCCCGCGACATCCTCCAGGCCCTGTGGGCGGGCCCATCCGTTGTAGAATTCGCTTTTGCGGAATTCCTCGATCGGCGCCCAGTCCTCGGTGCTGTGGATCTCGCCCGTGTCGAACAGCCGGATCGCGTGCGTCGGGTCGAATTGTCCGTAGGTGTCGAGATAGTTCCGCACGAAGCGGTCGGAGACGCCGGTTTGATGGGCGATGCGAATGCCCCCGGATGCATCCTTTGCGACCAGCCCCGAGGTCCGCGTACCCGTATATTCGACGATGCGATGAAGCGTCGTGTCCCAAAGCGCCGGGTTGAATGTCGTGTCGTAGATGTCCTCTAGCAGCGAGAACCGCCGCGCATCCGCGTCTTTCTCGGAATGGATCAACATTCAGAACCTTCTACTCGAACGAAGCACGGGGCGGAGCGTGCTCGGGACAGGGGCATGAGGCGGCTGGCTTTAGACGGTCTGCGCGTTTCATTGCCGCCGCGATCTGATGTCGCCGTTCTCCCCATAATGGTTCGATCCGGATGCCAAATATCGCTGGGATTGCCATGAATTCCTGCGACATGTTGCGTCCCTGCATCGCCCGGAATGCAATTTCGTCAGTATGCTGACAATACGAGTGGGACGGAAACGAACGCTGTCGTTACCGGCATGGTTCTCGTTTTTACATGTTCCGCCCGTCAACCGGCGTCATCGTCAGTGCCGCAAGGTCGATACCGTCGATGCAGCTGACGTTCAGCGCGACGACCTCGGTTCCATCGGGTTTGCGACCGCGGGCGAATACGTCAACGCCGCAGTCGACACAAAGCTGGTGACGGATGGCGCGCTTGTTGAACAGATATTCCCGCAGATTGTCCTCGCCGGCGCGAAGCTGAAACTGGGCCGGGCTGACAAAGGCGAAGTGCAGCCCCTTCTTGGTGCAGATCGAGCAGTTGCAGGCGGTCACCATTGCAAGATCCGAGGTGCATTCAAACCGCACCTGGCCGCAATGGCAACCGCCGGTGAAAGTCTTCCCGGGCATGGCGTTCCTCCACGACCAGCCTGATCCGCCAATTCAGCAAAGTTACGGCAGAACGCGCTCAGGTGGCGACGTCCCCCGCTTGACTAAAACATAAGTAGTGACTTATGTGTTGTCATGGCAACCGCTCAGCTGACCGTCGTCCTGAAAACCCTGGCCGATCCGACCCGGCGTGCCGTGTTCGAGCGGATCGCGCGGGAAGGGGAGGTCGCTGCAACCGGCCTCGTGCGGGGAACCCGGGTGTCGCAGCCTGCGGTGTCGCAGCATTTGCGCGCGTTGCGCGAGGCGGGGCTGGTCATCGAGCGGCGCGAGGGCCGTCATGTGCACTATCGGATCGCGCCGAAGGGGCTGGCGCCGCTGATCGACTGGCTCGGCCACCATCAGGCGTTCTGGCGCGAACGCTTCGACAATCTCGAGAGGCTTTTGAAGGAGAGTGAGGAATGAGCCGCACCGCCATCATCGTCGAGAAAGTGCTGCCCCACAGTGCGGAGAGAATCTGGCGGGCGCTGACGACGCAGGATCTGATTGCAAAATGGCTGATGCCGAACGACTTCGTGCCGAAGGTCGGCCATCGCTTCGATTTCCGCACGCGTCCGATGGGCGATTGGGACGGCGTCGTGCATTGCGAGGTGCTGGCTTGCGATCCGCCGCGGCTGTTGCGCTATTCTTGGAAAGGCGGATCGGACTCGGGCCTTTCGAAAGCCTCGCGCCTCGACACCGACGTGACCTGGACACTGACGCCGGTCGACGGCGGCACCCATGTGCGGATGGTCCATGACGGCTTCATGCTGCCTGAAAACAGCACCGCCTACGAGGCGATGAACCCGGGCTGGGGCCGGGTGCTGGATCGCATCGCAGGCGTGACCGCCGAGGCCGGTTAGCCTCCCGGCCTTCGTTCAATGCCCCGGGAGATGGACCGTCACACGAGCTGATCGACGCGCGTGCCCTGTCCGGGCGGCAGTGGGGGTGGTGGCGGCGGCTGATAGGCGTTCGCCGCTTCACTCGCTTTTGCCTCGGGCGACTTGTCCGCCACCTTCGGCTCGCCCGTCGAGAGCGGGGCGACCGGCGTCGGAGTCGAGACACTTGAGATGCTGCTCATCGGTTGGGTTCCTGCTGATGTCTGGCCGGACCGTGACCCCGCGGAAGCCAACACCGCATGAATCCATTCGCTAAAAATTTACGCAATGGGCCGGATGCGTGCCGATAGTGAACAGGGCGCTCAGATGACGCGTCCCGATATCCGTAGAACAACCCATCGCCGGTACGATCGACCCGCCTATTGGTCCTTGCTGCGCGAGATCGTGATGGTGGATTCGGTCTTGGTCCGGGTGCAGCGCATGTCCAGGCGGCGGTAACGGATCCGGACGTCGTCGCCGCGGAACAGGCCCATGCGGCGGATGCAGCGCGTCGCGCCGCTCTGCATGCCGTCCTTCGGCAGCGTGAAGATGATGGCGGCGGTGCCCGCGATCAGGTCGATGAAAGCCGGCGTCGGCTTGCGGTCGGCCTTGGCGAAGAGCTGGTTGCTGAGAATTCTTGCTCGAGCAGCCGAGCGTGATCTCGCGGGCCTTGGGGTGGGCGAGATAGACGGTGCCGGCCGCGGTCTGGCCGACGCGCAGGCCGTCGATCTGGTTCTTCAGTTCCTTGACGAGATCGTCGCAGCGATCGGCGCGCGCGGGTGAGGCGATCATGAGTGCCAGCAGCACGAGCGCGCCGGCAAGGCAACCGGACCTCACATTCGAAGCCGGTCCACGCAACACGCTTGTCATGAAATAACCCCCCACGCCATTGAACTTGCGCAGAGCGTTTCATGCAGGGCTTGCCGCGCGGCGTCAATACGGGGGCATGCCGCGTATTCACTCGCAATTCGCTGGATCGAGCGGCTCGTCCGAACCTTCCTTTTATCTGAAAAGTGCTTAGAACGGTTCGAACCGCCCGGGCTGAAAGCCATGCCGAATGGACCTGTCCGGCCCCAAAACTGCGAGCCATCCCATGAACGCCCCTACCGCTTTTCCCGACCAGGCCAAGCCCGTCCCGCCCTACCAGCACACCCCGCTGTTTCCGCTTGGGCCGGACACCACGCCGTACAAGAAGGTCACGAGCGATGGCGTGCGGGTCGAGAAGGTGCTGGGCAAGGACATGCTGGTGGTGTCGCGCGACGCATTGCGGGCGCTGTCGGAGGCCGCCTTCGGCGAGATCAACCACTATCTGCGGCCGGGGCATCTGAAGCAGCTCCGCAGCATCCTCGACGACAAGGAAGCCAGCTCCAACGACAAGTTCGTGGCGCTCGATTTCCTGAAGAACGCCAATATCGCGGCCGGCGGCATCCTGCCGATGTGCCAGGATACCGGCACCGCGATCATCATGGGCAAGAAGGGCTGCAACGTCATCAGCGATGGCGATGACGAGGCTGCGCTCTCGGAAGGGGCGCGCGATGCCTATCTGCGCCGAAACCTGCGCTATTCGCAGGTCGCACCCTTGTCGATGTATGAGGAGAAGAACACTGCCAACAACATGCCGGCGCAGTGCGAGATCTACGCCGAGGGTGATGACGCCTACAAGTTCATGTTCATGGCCAAGGGCGGCGGCTCGGCCAACAAGAGTTTTCTTTTCCAGGCGACGCCTTCGGTTTTGACCAAGGATCGCTTGCTGGCCTTCCTGAAAGAGAAGATCCTGACGCTCGGCACCGCGGCGTGCCCGCCTTATCACCTCGCGATCGTGATCGGCGGCACCTCGGCCGAGCTCTGCATGAAGACGGTGAAGCTGGCTAGCGCGCGCTATCTCGACGCGCTGCCGACCCACGGCTCGGCGGATGGCAACGCCTTCCGCGATGTCGAGATGGAGCAGGAAATCCACAAGATGACGCAGTCGCTCGGCGTAGGCGCGCAGTTCGGCGGCAAATATTTCTGCCACGACGTGCGCGTGATCCGCATGCCGCGTCACGGCGCATCGCTGCCGATCGGACTCGGCGTGTCCTGCTCGGCGGACCGCCAGGTGCTCGGCAAGATCACCAAAGACGGTGTTTATCTCGAGGAGCTCGAGCACAATCCGGCGCAATATCTGCCGGCGGTCGAGCAGGCGCTCGGCGGTGAGGTGGTCAAGATCGACCTCAACCAGCCGATGAAAGGCATTCTCGCGACGCTGTCGAAATATCCGACCAAGACGCGCCTGTCGCTGACCGGAACCATGATCGTCGCGCGCGATTCCGCGCATGCCAAGCTGCGGGAACGACTGGAGAAGAGGCGAGCCGCTGCCGGATTATTTCAAGAACCATCCGATCTATTACGCCGGACCCGCCAAGACGCCGGAAGGCTACGCGTCCGGTGCGTTCGGTCCGACCACCGCGGGCCGCATGGACTCCTTCGTCGACCAGTTCCAGGCAGCCGGCGGCTCCATGGTGATGCTGGCGAAGGGCAACCGCGCGCCTGTGGTGCGCGAGGCCTGCAAGAAATATGGCGGCTTTTATCTCGGCTCGATCGGCGGCGCGGCGGCGAACCTCGCCGAGCACTGCATCAAGAAGGTTGAGGTGGTGGAATATCCCGAGCTTGGCATGGAAGCGATCTGGCGCATCGAGGTCGTGGATTTTCCTGCCTTCATCATCATCGATGACAAGGGCAACGACTTCTTCAAGGAATTGAACCTGGGCTAAATTCCGGTCGCCGTCGTGTTTCGCTCCAAGTCCAAGCCGAGACAAAGATGATTGAATGGTTCGACGACCTCGAGGTCGGGATGCGCTTCAAGACCGGTGAGGCAACGGTGTCAAAGGAAGACATCAAGCGCTTCGCCGCCGAATTCGATCCGCAGCCGTTTCACCTGGACGAGGAGGCGGCGAAGAACACGATCTTGAAGGGTCTTGCCGCCTCTGGATGGCACACCGCGGCGATCGCCATGAGGCTTGCGGCGGAGGCCCGCCCGTTCGGCCCTCATCCGATGTTCGGGGCGGGCGTCGATGATCTGCGCTGGATGATACCGGTGCGGCCGGGAGACACGCTTCATCTCGAGGGCGAGGTGGTCGAACTGATCCCCTCGCGAACGAAGCCGCAAGGCGTCGTCCGCATCAAGTGGACCGCCTACAATCAGAACGGCGAGGCTGTCTATACCTTCAATCCAATCGGGATCGTGCCCAGTCGCCCGGCGTGATGCCTCATCGGCCCGCGAGGCGCGCTCCGGCCTCCTGATGGGGAGGAGGCGCGTCAGCGGCTTCTCAGGACCTTATCGTCATCGACAATTCACACGGCGATTTTCAGGGAATCGGATTCGGGTTGAAGGTTCTAGGGCTCGACGGCTTCCGCAATGGGTGGGTGACCGTCTCGCTTGACGGCGCCGGGGCCGATATCGCCTTCCACAACGACATCGCCGACGCGCTGGGAAAACCTTTCGACCGCGCCGCGATCGACATCCCGATCGGCATGACTGACGACGGCGAGCGACTCTGCGACCGGCTTGCCCGCGACGCCCTGCATCCGCACCGCTCGCGCGTTTTCACCGGGGCGCGGCGCTGGCTGTGGGCGGAGTTCGACGATCCCGACAAGGCCAATGCGGAAGCGCTGCGGCGCGGGCAGAAGCGGGCGTCGCGCCAGCTCTGGCATATCGGCCGCAAGATCATGGAGGTCGATGCATTCGTCCGCAGCCATCCGCAACTCGATATCCGCGAAGCGCATCCGGAGCTGGTGTTTCAACGGCTGAACGCCGGGCGGCCTTTGTCGTCGAAGAAGTCCGATGAGGGGCTTTCGCAGCGCCGATCGCTGTTGAAGCAGCGCGGCTTTGAGGAGATCGACGAATGGCTCGGCGCCGACCGCATCGGCACGGGCGCAAAGCCGGACGACGTGCTCGATGCCTGCGCAGTCGCGATCGCGGCGCTCGATCCGACGGGCCGTCTGCCCGAAGAGTCGCCGCGCGATGCCTACGATCTGCCGATGCAGATATGGTTCTAGCTTGACCTGCGCCGTCCTTAGCGCGGTATGGCGTATTCGGTGGGCGCATTCTCATCGACCAGCGATCGGCCGGAGGCACGATCCAAGCGTCATCCCGGCGTTTCCGCCGGGAGGACGGAATACGTGCGCTTACGCCCGCGTTCCCGTGAAGGGAAAACTGCCCATTGGGCCGATGCCCATTTCGCCGGAGATGTTGTCGCCCGACACCTTGCCGCTGAAGTTCAGCGTCAGCGGCATCGGGTTGGTGATCGAGACTTTCCAGGCGACGTCCTCGCCGCTCACGGTGCCATCGAAGATCTCGGTCGAATTTCCGTCCGCGCCCTGCGTGCCGGTCAGCGCGCCGCCGGAGCTCTTCAGGTTCAGCGTTGCGTTGCGCTCGCCCATCGGCGTCGTCATGGTGAGATTCCAGTTTCCGTCGACGGCCATTCAAGTTCTCCTCATTCGCAGGTCGGCACAAGCCGTTGTGGATGTGTTCGCTGGGCGCGACGCTGGTATAGCCCATGTTGTCGCGCAAACCAAAACGGCTTTGTTGCGTGGACAGGTGCTGTCGGCGGCGCGCGCACGCGGCTCGTGGTGAGGTGTCGGAAGGCGACATATTGGATTGCGAAGGCGGAGATATTGGCGCCGATCGCAACGAACGACACGTAGAAAGCCAGAGCTTGAGGTCGCCGGTCAGTGTCACCACGATCGTGCCCGCGAGGCGGAACAGTCGAGGCTCGGCCGAGGCGAGCCCGCCTCGACGCGTTCGGTGCCGCTCAGTTCTCCAGTGCGCGCGCCGCAGGGATTCTACGGCAATTGGACGCCCACCCTCTGATGGCCGGCATGGGCCGGTCATCATGACAGCGGTCAGGGGAACCGTAAACAACGGAAACGGGCGCAGCTTTGCGCTGCGCCCGCGTTCTGAAAGTGAGAAAGCTCAGGCCCGCGTTCCCGTGAAGGCAAAGTTGCCAAACCCGCTGACCGCAGCCTCACCGGACAGGTTGTTGCCAGACACTTTGCCGGTGAAGTTTATCGTCAGCGGAATCGGATGGGTGATCGAGATTTTCCCGGCGAACTCGTTGCCGCTTACGGTGCCACCGTGAATCTCGACCGAAGTTCCTGACGCATGTCCCGTGCCCGTCAGCGAGCCGCCGGCACTCTTGAGATTCACCGTCCCGGTGAGCTCGCCGATCGGCGTGTTCGCCTCGAGTTTCCAGTTTCCGTCGACGGCCATTCAATTTCTCCTCATCCGCGATACTGACACGCTCCGGTTGTGATTCTGAGCACCGGACGCTGCGGTCGTATAGCCAATGTTGCCGCGCAAACCAGTAACACTTGGTTGCGTGGAAACGTTCTCAGGTGCCGGCGGCGGCACCGGCCGCACGGACGCGGCTCGTGATGAGGAGTCGGAAGGCGACATATTGAATCGCGAAAGCGGCAAGCTTTGCCCCGATCGCGACGAACGACACATAGAAGACCCACAGCTTGAGGTCGCCCGTCAGTGCGACAATGATGGTGCCCGTGCCGATCGCAAACATCAGCGCGGCCCAGGCATAGCCCGCGATCGTGATGTATTCCGGAATGGTCTCGACCGCGATTGGGGGCACGTAACGCAGCAACCAGCCGCGCCTGAGCATGATCGTGCCGATCGCGAAATGCGCGATCGCAGGCTTGGCCAGCAAGAAGCGGGGATCGCGGGTCAGGATCGTGGCGATACCGAGCACGATGACGAGCCCAAGGCTCGCCCAGGTCATGAAGCCCAGTTCCTTGCCCTTGATGCGGGCGTAGATAACCTGCGCGACGGCGCCAGCAATCGCAACCGATGTCGCCAGCACGACATTGTCGGTCACGAGATAGATCACCAGGAAGATGATGGCCGATAGGAAATCGCTGCCGAGCCTGATCAGGACGTCTTTCATGCTGGTCATCTCTTTGGCTGAAGAAGGTCTCAATGCATCTTGGGCAAGGCGCCGGCCGGCGGTTGTCCGTATTTCAGTCTACGATAGGCGGGATACCATTTCGTGAAATAGACGGCGCTGTTACGGGCGGCAAAGGCGATTGCCAAACCGGTCCAGATCGGCAGGCCCGGGATATAGAGTACAGCGATGTTGCCGAGCGCCATCAGCAGCATAGCACCGGTCCATACGCCGGTGATGATGTAGTTGGCGCGTTTGAACCCCGGCATCCCGGCCGTTTCGGGTGGGACCGCTTCGAGCGCATATTGCAGCGTGAAGGGATGGCGAAGCAGCATCGAGCCCAACGCGACCAGGAACATGCCGGCGTCGATCAGAAGTTTCACCGTCGGCTTGCCGAGAGCCGGATCGACAACGATGAGATAGCCGCCGACGCCGGCGAACAGGATCGCCGATCCCGCGCCGAGGATCTTGGTCGAACGGCCGCGCGCGGCGTCCAACGCGATCACGGCGAGGCAGACGCCAGCACCCGCGAACAGGCTCACGCCCGCCGAGCTCACCAGCATCAGCAGGGCAAAGGCGCCATAGGGGGCAAGGATCAGGAAGATCGTCATCGGGCCGTTTCCCAATCAATCTTTACGTTGTAAAGATGTGTAACGGCGGAGCGCGATGGCGTCAAGGCTAATCTTTACAGTGTCAAGGTAATGTGAAGTCGTAAGAAATTATAGTTATTTCAATGCCAAGCGTCCGTTGTCTTGTTCGTCATTCCGGGGCGCGCGAAGCGCGAACCCGGAATCTCGAGCCGCTTAGCACTCACGCCGCATAACTTCTGGATTCCGGGTTCGATGCTGCGCATCGCCCCGGAATGACGTCGAGTGGCGGTGAGTTCAAGTCACCCCAACCCAATTGCCGTGGAATCCATCGGGCACGCGATGGCCGAGATGAACCAGCGCCACGGGGCCGGCGTCGACATCGGTCGCGTTGAATACGGCGAGGTCACTTCTGTTCTCCTGCACGCGCCAGACCACGGCGAGCAGCCAGCCGTCGCCCTCGGTCGCATCATCACCGCGCGCGACGAACACGGGCTCGGAAATCGTGTCGCCGAGGGGCAGCAAATACTTGCCGCGTCGCGCGCCATCGCCGTCGACATGGGCGATGCCGGCGAGCGCGCCGAACACGGGCTGATTCGGATGGGTGCAGGCGTACCAGCCATGGCTGCTTTTCAAGCCGGCACGGCGGTCGTCGATGCGTGGAAATTCGCCGGTGAGGTCGTCGAGATAAGTTTGCGTGAAGCGGTCGGTGTTACCGGCGAGGTCGAAGGTCCAGCGGCAGAGGCGTGCGCGCGACTTGGTCGGATCGGTTGGTGAGCCGTCGGGATGCGGAAACAGCGGCGCTTCCTCGAACTGCATGACGTCCGCGACGATGCGGTTGCCGTCCTCCCAGGCATTCATGACATGGAAGACGTAGCAGTTCTCGCCGCGGAACCAGGTGATGTCTTTCGCCGCGCCATTGCGCTTCATGACGCCGACATAGGCACCTTTTTCGGGCTCCCAGGCATAGGGCGGCGCGCCTCGCATTGCACGCGCCATATTGCCGGTGATCGGCAGGATCGGAAACAGCAGGTGATGTTCGGTGACGATGAAGTCATGCACCATGCTGGCATAGGGCGCCTCGAAGCGATCGAAGCGCGTCACCGCGCCGGATGCGCTGATCGATCCGTAGGAGAGGGTGGGCGTCAACGGACCCGACGCGTTGTAGCCGAAGAACACCATCTCGCCGGTCGCGGGATCGGTCTTCGGATGCGCGGTGAATGGCCCGTGCAGACCGCCCGTGAAGTCGCAATAGCCTCGGGTTTTCAGCGTGCCCGGTTCGATCTCGGTCGGCAGATGCGCCTCTTCCAGTGCGAGCAGTTTTCCGGCGTGAAACACGATATTGGTGTTGGCGACGCCGCCGTCGGTGGCAGAGGCGGGCGCATCCGGCAGCTTGCGGCCGAAGCCGCCGAACAGGGCGCGGCCGGCATCGTGTTCGGCCTGCCATTTCGGCGTGCGGACCCAGCGATTGCGATAGGAGGCGCGGCCATTATCGAGATGGAAGGCGTGCAGCATGCCGTCGCCGACGAACCAGTGGGCGCCGGGGGCATCGAATTGCGGGTTGGGGCCGTTGCGATAGAGGGTGCCGTTCAGCTCGCGCGGCAATTCGCCGGTCACCTTGAGGAATGGTGCGTCGCATTCGAAGGGGATCGGTGCGCGGTTGGTCCACGATGGTCTGGCGGTCGCTTCCTGCTGCATGGCGTTTCCTCCGTATCTTTACATCGTAAAGATAGCGCTAAGGCTGTTGTGCGATCGGGTCAAGCAAAATCTTTACAGTGTAAAAATCGAACCGTATAAGCGCAAAAGATGAAAAAGCCAGATCAATCAAAGACCCGACGTACCAGGCGCGCCGCAAGCCGCGCGGCGCCTGCACGCTCGCCGCGCGCCCGCCCGGCGCGCGCAGGCGAGGAGACGCCCTATCATCATGGCGCGCTGCGCGACGCGCTGCTTGCGGCAGCCGAGCGCGTGCTGGAGCGTGATGGGCTTGCCGGCTTGACGCTGCGCGCGGTGGCGCGCGAGGCCGGCGTGTCGCATGCCGCGCCGACCCATCATTTCGGCGACCTGACCGGCCTCGTCAGCGAGCTCGCGGCAATCGGTTTCCGGCAGTTCAACGCCGCGATGGCGGCGGCTTGTGCGCCGGATACGCCCTCTCCGGCGCGAGCGCTGTTCCGCGCCAAGGCCTATGTCGCCTACGCGCAGGCGCATCCCGGCATGTATGGGCTGATGTTCCGCACCGAGCGGCTCGACTATGAGCGGCCGTCGCTGCATGAGGCCGCGGAAGCAGCCTTCGCGGGGCTTGCCGGCGCGATCGCGGCAAGCCGCCATGAACAGATCTCCGAAGGTGCGCTGACGCTCGATCAGGCCGCCGCAATCGCGCGCGCATGGTCGACGGTGCATGGCTTCACCATGCTGCTGCTCGATGGCCGTCTCTCCGACATTCTGCGCCGTGCGCCCGCGGGGACCGATGTCGAGACGCTGCTCGACGCGATGCTGAAGGCGACCGTCATGAAGCCCGCCGGATCGTAACGCAAAGCGTGGTTTCGAAGAAACTCGCGTTGCCGTCATGAGCAGAACGCTTAACGCGCTTTCGCAAGCTCCACGGCGCGGCCGCTTGCGCCGACAATATTCACGGCGTCCTTGCCGCAGGCGAAGGCGCGTGCAATTTCGTCGGCGGCCTTGCGGGCCAGTTCATTGGCATTCGGATTGGCTGCGACATCGACATAGGCGACATGACAGACGGCGCCCGGAGGCAGGCGCGTGACGGCGAGCATCGCCTTGTCCTTTGGCCGGCCATCCTTGTCCTGGTCGCTGTTATCGGCAATGTGCCAGCGCTGAATGATGGCGAAGGGTTTGCCGTGCCGCATCCGCCACTCCACCGTGGTCGTGGTGGAATTGAACGGGCCGAACCAGGCTTCGGCGGCGGGCTCCTTGGCGGCGGCAGCACGATCGCGTCCGACCGAGACGGTTTCGCGCAGATCATCCTCGTTCACCAGCACGACAAGGCCGGCTTTCCCCCGGCAAACCCTGGTCGTGCTGCCGTCTTCGGTGTTTCGGGCCCCGATCGCACGGCAATTCTTTGGGGCGGTGGAGGTATAGACACTGCTGATCGTTTGTGCGGTTGCCGGTACGAATGTCGCGAAACTCAGCACAGACAGCGCGGAGGTCGCCGAAACGTTGAGAAAATCGCGTCGAAGCTTCATGACAGCGCGCTCCTTATCGGAATTTCGACATGTTCGACATGTGCAATCTGGGGAAGGTTCAAGGATGAGACGCGAAACACCTGACAGCCGCGCGGAATCGTCCTAGAACGGCGCCACGCGACCGTTCCCTTTCCTTTGGTGTTCCCGTTTCGTAGACCATGCCGTCCATTTCGCAGAACAGACCCTACCGCATCGGCCGTTCCAAGACCGGTCTTGGCCTCTTCGCCACCAAGCCGATCAAGAAGGGCGAGAAGATCATCCGCTATTTCGGGCCGATATTGGACTCCCGGAAGAAGGAAGAGGACGCGATCGAGAACAAATACCTCTTCGAGCTCAATAACCGCTGGACCATCGACGGTTCGGTCCGCGAGAACGTCGCCCGCTACATCAATCATGCCTGCAGGCCCAATGCGGAATCCGACGTTCGCCCACGCAAGCGCAAGGTCTTCATCCGCGCCATCAAGAACATCGAGCCGGGCGACGAGATCAATTACGACTACGGCACCGACTATTTCAAAGCCTACCTGAAGCCGATCGGCTGCAAATGCAAGTCTTGCGAGAGGAAGCGCAAGAAGAAGCGCGCCGAGGCGAGGGCGGAAAAGGCGCTGCTGAAGGAAAAGGCCGAGCGCAAGGCGCAGAAGAAGGCCGAGAAGCTCGCCAGCGAGAAGGCCGAGGTGCGTGAGGCCAAGAGGCTTGAGGTCAAGGCGCGTTCCAAGAACGGGATCAAGGTAAAGATCGATACCAGCGCCAAGCGGGCGCCGAATGGTGCCGCCAAACGCGTACGGGGCAAGTCGTTGAACGGACACGCCCACGAATTGGCATAAGCCGCTCCCTGCCTCGCAGGGAGATTTCTCCCGACGGCCAGATCATCGGCTATATTAACCGGATCTGGATACACCGTCGGAGACAGCCATGAGCGGAGCAATCGATCTCTCAGAGAAGCTTGCGTCCTTCTCGGATCACTGGTCGCCGCGTGCCATCACACAGTTCAACAATTGCGATGTGATGGTGGTCAAGGTGAAGGGCGAATTCGTCTGGCACAGCCACGCCGACACCGATGATTTCTTCCTGGTCTTGAAGGGAAATCTCGCTATCGAGCTTCGCGACCGAACCATCTCGCTCGGGCCGGGACAGATGTATGTCGTCCCGAAAGGCGTGGAGCACCGTCCGGTCGCGAAGGAGGAGGTTCACCTGCTCCTGATCGAACCCGCCGGGACGCCCAACACGGGCGATCCGCGAACTGCGGCTCCGCGTAAGATCGCCTGAGATATTCTTATGCTTGTCCCGCTGCTCACAGACGGCTCTTCGAGATCAGCCATTTCTATGCGCGGAGGCGGGCAACGGCGCATCCCCGAAATTCAGCGTCGAACGCTGCACGATCGTGCCGCCCTTGTCGACGACGAGACGAAACCGCCGATGCGCGGAGAAGAAGGTGATGCGGTGCCGGCCATCGTCGGCATCGATGCCGCGTTCGCAGACGCTGGTGATCCGGCCGGCCTGCATCTCCGTCCGGAACAGCGGTAGCGCGATGCCAAGGCCCTCCGCGACGACGGCCGCATCGACCTGAACGATTCCGTTCTCGAATTCGACCGGTTTCATGTGCTCCTCGCCGTGAGCCGGCCTTTCGGCGCCGGATAGGCGCATTCGGCAAGCGTCGTTGTGTCCAGTTCGCGCAGGAACGCCTCGCGCGCAGCGGCAAGCTTCGTCTTCAGCCGGCAGCGTGGCGTCAGCACGCAGGCGCCGCCGTCCTCGCGAAAGCATTCGACCAGCGCTTCGCCTTCGAGCGCACGCACGACCTCGCCAAGCGTGATCGACTGCGGTGGCCGCGCCAATGAGAAGCCGCCGCCAACCCCGCGCTGGGTCGCGATGAAGCCGCCATCGGCAAGATCGCGCACGACCTTGGCGAGGTGATTGCGCGAGATCCTGAACTCGGTCGCGATCTCGTTGGTCGCAAATGAGCGTGCCGGCTCGCCGGCCAGCCGCATCAGCGTGCGGAGCGCGAAATCCGTGAATGACGTCAGGCGCATGACAGGACCCGAAAATTTGACTTTGCCAACCGATCATAGCGCGCTAAATATGCATTTGAAATACCTATTTGAGGAGACTGCGATGGATGGGGCAGAGCGGCGCGAGCGGATTTCGGCCGATATCGCCGCGCGGACGGGGATCACCGAGGCCATGATCGAACGCCTCGTGCATGCCTTCTACGACAAGGTCCGCGCCGATGAGGTGCTGGCGCCGGTGTTCAATGCGCGCATCCAGGATTGGGCGCCGCATCTTGCGCAGATGTGCGCCTTCTGGTCGTCGGTCGCGCTGATGACGGGCCGCTATCACGGCACGCCGATGGTCAAGCACATGCCGCTGCCCGTCGACGCCGGTCATTTCGACCGCTGGCTCGAACTGTTCCAAGCGACGGCCCGCGAAGTCTGCCCACCCGAGGCCGAAGAACATTTCGTGGAGCGGGCGCGGCGGATCGCCGCGAGCCTCGAGCTCGGCGTCGCGAATGCCAACGGCGTCATGCTCGGCGTCGGCCAACAATTCAGCCGTCAGGAAGAAGGAGCCATGCCATGAGATATCGCACGCACCCAAAGAGCGACGAGGCGTCGTCCGATCCTTATGCCGGCAGCAGCCTGGTGCCGATGCTCGTCGCAGGACTTGCCTTGACGCTGGTCGGCATGATCGCGGCTCTTTTGTTGACGTAGGACAGAACGACAGAACGAAACCAGCCGTCGCAAAGCCGCAAGGCTGTTACGACGGCCGGTTGTTCCTTTGATAGATGTGGGATTACGCGACGGCCTCACCAGCACTCCTGCGCAGGCCCATATACTGGAGCTCGGCAAACACGCCGGTCGCGATCGCCTGCGCCACGATGAAGTTCTCTCCGAGAGCGTTCGGCGCGACGGCGCCCGACAACAGCAGCGCGATGCTGCCGACCGTCCAGGCCGCATTGCCGGCGATCACGGCCATGACCAGAACCTTCGGCAGCGATGAACGGGAGCTGAGCCAGCCGACCAGTGCGGTATAGGCGACCAGGAACAGGCCGGTCTCGCGCAGAAGCGCCTCGGGCAATTCCAGCAGCGGTGCGAGCGCGCCGGCGTTGACGGTGAGCAACGCCGCCGCGATGCCGCTGAAGACGGCATCGGCGAGAAGGGCGCGGCGCAGCAAGGATGACGGGATCATGACGGGTCTCCTTTGGTTGTGAGTTGGATGGAGTTCGGTTCAGTGGAACCACGATCGGAACTGGCGCAGCAGGCGGATCGGGCAGAGCGTTCGCGCGGCTCTGGTCTCGAACGCCTGCACATGCGTAAACACGAGGATGCTGGTTGCGTGCACCACCGGCTCGGGCATGCTGAGCGAGCGCGCCACGAGCCAGGTCGCAAGTCCGATCAGCCATTGAATGATGTGGCTCGATGAAAAGGCGCCAGGTTCGGGCAACGTGCTCATGGTCATCTCCTGTGCTGCGAAAGATGATCCGGCTCGCGACCCAATTCGATTACCTCGCACGTAATGGAATGCCTGACATCCGCGTGATAGGTTTTCCATCATGAGCATGCAGACCTCTACGGCGCGCGCCGATCGCGCAAAGCCCGTCCATATCGGCGAACATTTGCGCGAGTGGCGGCAGCGGCGTCATCTCAGCCAGCTCGATCTCGCCGTCGACGCCGAGATTTCGGCGCGTCACTTGAGCTTTGTCGAAACCGGCCGGGCCGCGCCATCGCGCGACATGGTCCTCAAACTGGCGGAGCGATTGGATGTGCCACTGCGGGAGCGCAACGTGTTGCTAGTCGCCGCAGGCTTTGCGCCGGCCTTTCCGCAGCGCGCGCTGGATGATCCCGCGCTGAAAGCAGCACGTGAGGCGATCAATCTCGTGCTGAAGGCGCACGAGCCCAACCCGGCGCTGGCCTATGACCGCCACTGGAATCTGGTGTCGGCCAATCGCATGGTCGCGCCGCTGCTCGAAGGCATTCCGCAGCGCCTGCTCGGACAGCCCTTCAACATCCTGCGCCTTGCCTTCCACCCCGAGGCGCTGGCGGCACGCACCGTCAATCTCGCCGAATGGTGCGGGCATCTGCTGGAGCGGCTGCATCGCCAGTGCGAGGCGACCGCCGATCCCGAACTGATCAAGCTCTATCAGGATTTGAAGGCCTTTCCGATCCCGGCGCGGTCCGGGCCGCTGCCTCCCGATCATATCGCGATCCCGTTCAAGTTGCGCCACGATGGCGAGGTGCTGAGCTTCTTCTCGACCACCATGGTGTTCGGTACGCCGGTCGACATCACACTGTCCGAACTGGCGCTGGAGACGTTCTTTCCGGCGGACGATGTGACGGCGGAGCGAATGCGGACGATCGCGGCCGGCCTGAAATAGGCCTTGTGAAAGGGATGGTTCGGGCTATCTTTCGGGGTATAAATTTTCCAAAGGAAACGCCGATGAGCACCTTGAAGCCGCTGGTAATCGATATCGTCTCCGACGTTGTCTGTCCCTGGTGTTATATCGGCAAACGCCGGATCGAGAACGCGCTGGCACTCGTGCAGGATGTGCCGGTGGAGGTGCACTGGCGGCCGTTCTTCCTCAATCCGTGGGTGCCGCGCCAGGGCATCAGCCGGGAGGACTATCTCACTACGAAGTTCGGTTCGGTCGAGGCGTATAACGGCATCGCCAAGCGCGTGGTCGCCGCCGCCGATGACGAGGGACTGATCTACCGGCCCGATCTCGTCAAGCGCCAGCCCAACACGACCGACTGTCATCGCCTCATCCATTGGGCTGACGCCGAAGGCAACGCCGCCGAGATGAAGCAGCGGCTGATGGAATTGTATTTCCGCGACGGCGGCGATCTCACCGACACCGACGTGCTGGTAGAGGCAGCGGCCGATTGCGGGCTCGATCTCGACGATGTGCGCCGGCGCCTTGCCACCGACGAGGACGTCGCGCTGGTGTCGGGCCAGGCACAGGAGGCCGCCGACAAGGGCATTTCGGGTGTGCCGACCTACGTCTTCGCGCAGAGATATGCGGTGTCCGGCGCGCAACCGCCGGAGATGCTGGCCCGCGCGATCCGCCAGGTGTCGGCGGAAGTGAACGCGCAGGCGGCGGAGTAAACCCTGAAGGCGGTGGCCGACGAGGGCAGGTATCTCAAATCCGTATTGATGCTCGGCCGTTTGATCATGGCCACGACGTTGTGGCTTTCATGTTTCGAGGTCTCCTGATAGGGCTCGAAGCCTGGGATGGAAATTTGCGAGGACGCATCATGATCTACGAGTTGAGAACCTACACCGTGAAGCCCGGCAGTCTCGGCGATATGGTCAAAGCCGCGAGCACGGTGTCGCGGGACATTCGCGGTGACGATTTCGGCAAGCTTGAAGGCTACTGGTCGACGGAAATTGGTCCGCTCAATCAAGTCATGCATATGTGGAGCTACCGCGATTATGAGGAGCGCGCCAGATTGCGCGCCGAGCTTGCCAAGAACCCGCGCTGGACCGGTGAGTATATTCCGCTGATCCGTCCGCTGCTGATGCGGCAGGATGTCCGCCTTCTCAATGCGATCAGGCCGCCGGTTGCGCCGGCTTCAACGGGAAACTTTTACGAATTTCGCAACTATCGCGCCAAACCCGCCGGGGCGGCGAAGCAGTGGCTCGATGCGTTCACCGCTGCTCTTCCGGCGCGGGAAAAATATTCCAAGATCGTCGGCCTCTGGCAAACCGAAGCGGGACAGCCAAACGAGGTCTGCCACATCTGGGCCTATCCGAGCCTGAACGCGCGTGTCGAAGCGCGTGCGAATGCCATGAAGGATCCGGCCTGGCAGGAATTCCTCGGCAAAGGCGGTGCGCTCCTCGACGAGATGCACTCGACGATCATGCTGCCTGCCCCTCACTCGCCGTTGAAGTGAGTTTGTTCTGACGGCAACACCTGCCGAGCCGATTTTCCGCGATGCTTGCGGATGAAGCGAAAGGCGCTTCGCGCCGTCTCGAATGCGAGCCGGCGCGAGGCGAGCGCGGCGTGGATCAGCGTCACCACAGGATCATTCGGCCGCAGCGGAATCAGCACGTCGCCGATCGCAAGGCGTCCGCGCCAGATCGGATTGATCATGGGGTGATCGGGGCTTGCCGTGGAATCGGCGCTTGCGATCGCGGGATCGGCGCAAAGATGCCGCGTCAGATCGAGTGTGAGCTGAACGCCGGGCGAATATTTCGCAAAGCGCTCATCGACGCCGAGCTTGAAGAAGAAGGCGCGGTCCTGATGGCGTAACACGACGCCGGCCGCGACCGGCGTGTCACCGGCGTAGAGGGTGACGATCTCGCATTGGCCGTAGCCGGCCAGTGCTCTCGTGGCGCGGCGAATGAAGGCGGCATCGCCGGCAAGCTGGATCAGCGCGGTGCCGCGCTGGGCTTTCCAGCCGCTCGCTTCCAGTGCGAGAAAGGTTTCGAGCGCGGAAGCGACCGTTTCAGGCGAACGCGCGACGTCGAAACGGACCGGGCCATGCTCGGCCAGCCGCTGCCGCTGGCGGCGCAACTCCTTCAGCTTCTTTCCACTCAGCGCATCCTGGAGCAACGCCTCAGCATCGCGCGTTGCGTCAAGGCAAGCCCGAACATGGGACTGCAGCACGCGCGGGCGAAGGCCCTCGCGCCCAAGGTTGTCGTCGAAAACGCGCATGGCCGCGCCATCAAGCGAAACTTCGCGCAGAAGCAGCGCGCGAGCACCGGCCTGCCGTGCCTGCCGGATCAAGCGCGTGACGGCATCGTCAGCCGTCTCGCGATCGAGATACGGCGTGCAGAGCGTGCCATAGGGATGCGCGCTGACGATCGCAGGCAGCGGGATCTTGTACGCCTGCCAGAGCGAGACGACCGGCATCAGGCCGGTCATGTGTGTGGACGTATCGTCGGTAGCGACGAGCGCGGACGCGCCGGTGCGGCCGGGCGCCGACGCATTCACCGCCAATTCCCAGTCCGGCAGATAATAGGCGTTAGGCTCGATTGCGCGTTCGCTGAGCGATCGCCAGGCCGTGTAAGAGACGTCTGTCAGCGGGACCGGCGCGCGCGTGGTCGCGGCATCATGTCGAGGCGCCCCGTGAACCGCAGCTATGTTGGTGATGTCGACCACGTCTGGATGTCCCGTCCCATCGTGCGATTCAAACTAAAGCGCAATGAGATCAGGTTGAGTCATCATCGCGCTTTAGGTTCTTGACCAAGCATGATCTTTTCGGAAAACCGCTACACACTTTTCCGGATCATGCTTTAGCGCAAGGATTGGAAAATCCGGTTGGCTTGCCGTTGCAATTCGAACGGTAGACTTAACGGGGCGTTAGTAGATCGCCGCGCGCCAAGGTGTCAGCGCGTCAGCGCGACATCCCTGAAGGCGCCGATGAGCGGCTTCTCCAGCTTGCCTTCCATGCTCTGGACGATTTCGTAGGCCTTTTCCCGCGGCATCACGGGCTTGTAGGTGCGGTACTCGATCAGCGCCGCGAAGATGTCGGAGATGGTCAGGATGCGAACCAGGTCCGAAATGCTCTCGGCACAGAGCTTGTCGGGATAGCCGCTGCCGTCGAGATATTCGTGGTGATGCCGCACGGCGTCGAGAATTTCCGGCGAGATCGCCGCATTGAACTGCAAGGCATCGAAACCGACGGCCGGATGGGTTTCGACCAGTTCCCGTTCCTCGAGGTCCAGACGGCCCGGCTTGTCGAGGATCTCGAGGGGGATTTTCGCCTTGCCGATGTCATGGAACATCGCGGCCATATAGAGCCGTTCGAGGTCGGCATTGGGTACGCCGAGGCTCAAGCCGAAGTCGACGGTGACGCCGGTGACCAACAGGCAGTGCTGATAGGTGCCTTCATGATGGCGGCGCACGGTTGCGAGCCAGTCGGACAGGCCGTTCTCGGCGATGCTTTCGGCGATCTTTGCGCCGGCCACTCTCGCGCCTTCCACGTCGATCGGTTCACCGCTCAGGACCGACGCGAACATCGAGGCGATCGAAGCGGCGCCGGCAAACGCGGCTTGCCGTCCACCGTCCGTCGTGATGCACGGTGCAACCGTCGGCGGCTTGCGGTCGGCCAGTTTCGCGAGCAATTGCGCGCGGGTGACGGTGTTGGAGAGCACGCTTGTTGCGCCCAATGCATAAGCCTGCACTGTGGACAGCCGTGACTTCCGATCAATCAGGAAAATACGCTTGGGGATGCGGCCGAACTTCGGAGAAATCTCCTTGATTGCCGTGATGTTGTCGACGTCGCGCAGATCGGCGGCGATCACAACGGCTTGGATGCCTTGGCCGCGAAGGTCGGCCTGGCTCAGCAGTTCCGATGTAAGCGAATAGCGCTTTTCAAGCATTCCACGCAGCGTGGAAAGCTTCGCTATCGTGTCGCCGACAAGATGCACGCTCATGAAAACTCAATCCCCGCAATCCTCTTTTTATTGGCGCCGTGCCCCTGAATATTCGTTAAATTCAGGGGGACGGTAGAAGTACGGAGACTTCGCCGAGTTCCATGACGAACGGCCGGGTTGGCGCGATCGGCCCTCTTCAGTGGTAATTTGATATGGTGAGGGTGCAAAAATACAACCTAAAGGTTATGGATGGGCCGCATTTTGCTCAATTGGCGTGGGTTCCCCGTGCTTGCGCCGTAACCGGCTGTTGATCATGCCGCCGCATTTTTCGATGGTCCGGTGAAACGGTTTCCGTGAATGCAGGGCGGGCGGGCAGGGCGGCTGTCGCCAAGCAGACGTCGGTCCCGTCTCTTCGGGCAGCGCTCAGGACCAATCGAACGTTATGCTGCCTGTCGTTGGGCAAGGACTGCGAAGGAGTTGCATCGAATGACCGTTACGTCCTTTACGCCAGTCGCGTCCACGATCGGCGGTGCGCTGATCGGCCTGTCCGCCGTGATGTTGATGGCGTTGACCGGGCGCATCGCGGGAGTCAGCGGGATCGCCGCGCGTCTGCTTCCGCCGTATGAGGACGATCAATTGGCCGGCAGGCTCGCCTTTGTCGCGGGCCTCGTCGCCGCACCGCTCGTGACGCTCGCGGCGACCGGGCGATTGCCGCTGCAGACGATCGCTGCCGGTCCGCTGACGCTTGTTCTCGCAGGCCTTCTGGTCGGCTTCGGCTCGGTGTGGGGCAATGGCTGCACGTCGGGGCACGGCGTATGCGGCATTTCGCGGCTCTCGCTGCGAGCGCTGATCGCCACCATCACCTTCATGATCACCGGCTTCGCGACGGTGTTCTTCACGCGACACTGGGGCTAGGCGATCATGGCAATTCTTCTTCAGTTCGCGGTGGGGCTGATCTTCGGTTTCGGTCTCTTGCTGTCCGGCATGTCGGATCCGGCAAAAGTTCTCAACTTCCTCGATCTCGGCGGCATCGCGTCCGGGAGTTGGGACCCGAGCCTTGCCTTCGTGATGGCAGGCGCGGTCGCGGTGACGTTTGCCGGCTTTCGCCTCGTGCTCAGGCGGTCGCATCCGATTTTCGCCGACCGGTTTCACATGCCGGCAAGGCGCGAACTCGATGTCCGCATCGTCGCAGGTCCGGCCATTTTCGGCGTCGGCTGGGGTCTTGCCGGCTTTTGCCCGGGCCCGGCACTGACTGCGCTCGGATTCGGTACGCATGCGGCCGCGATCTTCGTCGTGGCCATGTTCGCCGGCATGTGGCTTGCGCGCGTTATCGGCCATCTGCCTTCGCTCTCGCGTATCACCGCGCCGGCCGATCCTCTGGAAACCTAAATTGGAAACCGATCCGGAAAAGTGCGAAGCGGTTTTCCGAAAAGATCATGCTCAATCAAAGACCTAAAGCGCGATGATGATTCAACCTTGATCTCATCGCGCTTTAGATCGCCTCGTATTTCTCCGACACGCAATTGTCCTCGTCGCCGACCCGTTTGCGGTCCGCGATCTCACCGTCGCTGATCGTGATGCGATAGGTCTGCATGCCAAGCGGCTTGCCTGTTGCCGACGTCACTTCCGCTCTCACACAGGCAGTCCATCCCGGTCCGCGAACCTCGTGGTGGGACGGCGACACCCGAACGTTCTGCGGATATGACGTGCTCACAAATATAGACTCGAGTTTTTCGCGGACGATGCGCTTGACGTCAGGGGCCGGCTCGGGCTGCGGCTCGCTCGCCTGCACGCGCAAGAACTCCGGCAGAGCGGAGCGGCTGTCGGCGGCGCACGCCGCCAGCAGCATCGCACTTCCCGCGATCAATGGAACGAAGATGAACGCCCGCATCGTTCCGATATTACCGCGCGATCCGCGAAGGCGCTGCGCGCAACCCGAGCATATTCAATCAACAAATCCTGATTTTGCGGCGAAACGATATTTCGTCTCGCTGTTCTTGAACCGCGCGCGGATTTTCCCCGACCAAGACCCATGCGATCTGTGCAAGGGGAGAAATGAATGTTCCGTCAAGCGTTTCGCAGCGCTGTTGTTGTTGGCGCAATCGCCGCAAGTTGCAGCGCTGCGCTCGCTGAAAACCGCGTTGCGCTGGTGATCGGTGAATCCGCCTATCGCGCGGTGACGCCGCTGCCCAATCCGGCGAACGACGCAAGGGCGATGACACAATTGCTGAGCGATGCCGGCTTCGACGTAACCACTGCCTCCGACCTCTCGCAAAAGGAGATCAATGCGCAGGTCGGCGACTTTGCCGCGAAGATTGCGGCGAAAGGTCCTGACACGGTGGCCCTGGTGTTCTTTGCTGGCCACGGCATGCAGATCGATGGTGAGAATTATCTCGTGCCGGTCGATGTCGATCCCAAGCGCGAAACCGACATTCCGCTCCAGGCCGTGCGGCTGAACGACGTTTTGAACACACTGAACTCGGTGCCGAGCAAGATGCGCATCCTGCTGCTCGACGCCTGCCGCAACAACCCGTTCTCCGCGATCAACAAGACTGCCGGCCACGGGCTGGCGCTGGTCGATACCAAGACCGGCATTCCCGGCACGTTCCTGTCCTATTCCACCTCGCCGGGGGCCGAGGCCGAGGATGGTAGTGGCGCCGACAGCCCATACACGACCGCGCTGCTGGCGGCCGCGCGCGAGCCGGGCGTGCCGATCGAGCAGGCGTTCAAGCGCGTCCGCGTCGCCGTCAACAAGGCAACCGAGGGCCGCCAGACGCCCTGGGATAGTTCCTCGCTGACCGACGATTTCAAGTTCATCGCCGGCAGCGGCGTCGAGTCCGCGAATGCCGGCCCGAGGCCTGTCGCAATCAAACGCAGCACGGACCAGTGGCGCCGTGACCTGCAGGGCAAGCCGGTCGACGTCGCCCATGAGATCGTTGTCGCCGACGGCACGGTCGAATCCTACGAAGCCTTTGTCGTCTTGTTCACGCAAGGCCCGTTCGCGCTGGAAGCGCAGGAATGGCTCGACCTGCACCGGCGGATGGCGGCCTGGAACGAGGCCGTGACCATCAACACGGTCGTCTCGTATCGCGCTTTCCTGGTTGCTTATCCGCAGAGCGACCTCACCGTGACCGCTGACAAGCTGATCGAGCGGCTGCGCTATCGGCCGATTGTGGCGCCCGTGGTGGCGGCGGCGAGCGGCGGTTCGTCCAGTTCTGCACCCTCCAGTTCTGCATCCTCCAGTCCTGCACCCTCCAGCAATGCGCCGCAGAGCGGTCCGTCGACGCCCGTTCCACCGACCAACGTTGCGCTGGGACCGACCTGTCCGTGCAATGCGCCGGCCTTGCCGATCAAGAAGGTCGACACGCCCACGAAGAAGCGCGAGTCCGATCCGCCCAAGCGCGCCAGCTCGCAGCCGCGTGGCCCGCGTGGCGCTGATCCGGACGTGGTGGTGTATCGCCGTCCGCCGCCGCCCGATTATTACGAGGCTGCTCCACCGCCGCCCCCGCCGCTCGGCATCGGCATTGGAATCGGTGGCGGAGGATTCGGTGGCGGCCGCTACCCGTCCGGCGGTCAGGTCGGTTATCCCGGCCGTATCCGCGGCGGTTATTGAAGCTGATCAATGCAGGCGCTTCGCGCAACAAGAGCGAGGCGCCTGCATCGTCGTTGAACGCTGGACCGTTCCACTTTCCCGACCAAGAATTAATGTAACTTGTCGAAAGCTTGCCTTTGTTGTCGTCTGGTAGCCCTGTACATTCGCCAGCGGGCAACGGCAGGGGAGACGGATGCATGAACAGGTTGGGAATCGCCGCGGCGGTGATCTTCGCGCTGGTTGCGGTGCCCGCGCAGGCGCAGATGGGCGGCGGCCGGCGGCATCAGGGCGACGACAAGGCAGGCGACCAGAAGAAGCCGCAAGTGGACGACAAGGCCTACAAGGCGGCTCTCGAGCGGATTCCCGAGCCCAAGGAGAAGTACGATCCCTGGGGCGTGGCGCGCCCGCCCGGGTCCGACAAGAAGCCGAAATAGCCTCGCGCGGTTCGTAGCAGGGTTTGTGTCGGTCGCGGTGCGCGGATCAGGTCGCAAGGCCAGCAAGCGTCGCTTTGAAGCGGCGGCTGCCCGGAATGACATCGCCAGAATCGAGCCGGACCTCGAAATCGCCCGACGCCAACTGCGATGCGCTTCAGCAATCGAGTCTGCCGGTATGATAAGCCACCATCGTGTCCTGATCGTCGGAAAGACGCGCAGACTGGTCCGTATCTCGCGAAAGCGCGCGGCGTTGATATCCGCGTTGTTGCTGGTGCTGGGTGGTCTTGCCGCACAACCCGCCTTCGCCTGGAAGTACTGGGGTGGCGACCAGGGCGGGACGCGCTTCTCGGAGGTTGCGCAGATCACGCCTGCCAATGTCGGCAACCTCGTGCGCGCCTTCGAATTTCACACAGGCGATCTCGCGCGGCGACCGCCGGCGGTGATGGCACGCACGAAGTTCGAGGCGACGCCGCTGTTCGTCGAGGACAGCCTGATCTTCTGCACTGCTTTCAACGAGGTCATCGCGCTCGATCCCGGCAGCGGCGCGCAAAAATGGCGCTTCGACCCCAAGATCAGCGAGAGCCTGCGCCCGGCCAACCGCTATGTCTGCCGCGGCGTGGCCTATTGGGTCGATGATCAGGCCGCGGAAGGGGCCGCCTGTCGCAGCCGCATCTTCATGGGCACCAACGACGTCCGCCTGATCGCGCTCGATGCGCGGACGGGCGCGCCCTGCGTCGATTTCGGCACCGACGGCGAAATCAGGATCGACATCGGCAAGGCGTTGCTGTGGCCGGGAGAAGTCCAGATCACCTCGGCGCCGGTGGTCAGCCGCGGCGTGGTCGTGGTCGGTTCGTCGATGGCGGACAACGTCCGCGTCGATGCGCCGCTCGGCGCCGTGCGCGCCTTCGACGCCCGCACCGGACAGTTGCGCTGGACCTGGGATCCGCTGGTCCACGACACCATCAACGCGGGCCACAGCAACGTCTGGGCGCCGATGTCGGCGGACGATGCGCGCGGACTGGTGTTCCTGCCGACGACGTCGCCGAGCCCGGACTTCTTCGGAGGCAAGCGGCCCGGCAATGACGAGCACGCCAATTCCGTTGTCGCACTTCGCACGGAGACCGGCGAACTGGTCTGGTCGTTCCAGACCGTGCATCACGATGTCTGGGACTACGACAATCCCGCGCAGCCGACGCTGGCGCGGATCGACACCGGGCAGGGGACTCGCGGCGGCATGCGCGACGTCGTGATCCAGCCGACGAAACAGGGCTTTGTGTTCGTGCTCGATCGCGACACCGGTGAGCCGGTCTGGCCGGTGGAGGAGCGGGCGGTGCCGCAGGGCGGCATCGAGGGCGAGCAATTGTCGCCGACGCAGCCCTATCCGACCCATGTGCCGGCGCTGATGGCGCAGCGCTTCTCGCGCGACGACACGTTCAGGCCATTGCCGGTCATCGGTAGCCCGTCCTGTGACGCGCTGCTCGCGCCCGCGCGCAATGACGGGCTCTACACGCCGCCCTCGACGCAGGGCACGATCCTATATCCGATGACCGGCGGCGGCGTGAACTGGGGCGGGGCGGCGTTCGATCCCGTCAACCAGATCCTCTACGCCAACACCACGTCCGCGCTGCATATCGTCAAGCTGATCGCGCGGGCGGATGCCGAGCATTTCACGCCGCAGCCCGGCGTCGATTTCGGTCCGCAGCGCGGCGCCCCGTTTGCGATGACGCGTCAGGTCGCGCTCTCGCAGCTTGGTCTGCCCTGCAACAATCCGCCCTGGGGGCAGATGGTCGCCCTCGATCTCAAGGCTGGAAAAATCCTGTGGCGTTCGACCGTCGGCACCGTGGAGGACCGGGCCCCGCTGGGGCTCGCCTTCAAATGGGGCATGCCGCTGTTCAGCGGCGTCGCCGTCACTGCGGGAGGCCTGGTTTTCACGGGCGCGATGGATGCCTATCTGCGGGCGTTCGACGCCAGGTCCGGCGCGGAACTGTGGCAGGGCAGGCTGCCGGTGCCCGGTGTCGCCAATCCCATGAGCTATCTCTGGAAGGGCGAGCAGTATGTCGCGATCGCCGCCGGCGGCCATTCGGAGGCCGGCACGAGCATCGGCGACAGCGTGGTCGCTTTTCGGCTGGCGCGACCGGACGAGCAGCCGTCACTCTGGTCGCGTACGGTCGACCGGCCCGGCGGCCGGTTTGCGGGCGGTGTGCTCGCCGCGGCTGTGCTGATCATATTGATCGCCGGCACGTTCTGGCGCTGGCGTAGGCGAGCCTAATCGAACGCGACGCCGATCTGCTTGTCCCTGCTCCAGACGGAGTGGCATGACCGGGAGAACTGGTCGGTCTCGATCAGCAGCACGAAGCTTTCGGGCAGGCCGATCGGGCTGGCGACATCGATCCGTGCCCCCGTCTCCGACAAGCTTCGAACAGTGCAATCAACACTGCCGCCGCCGCTGAACGCCAAAATACCGTGCTTGAAGACCCTGTGCCGGGGTGCGATCCGTTTGTCCGTCATTGCCGTGGCCTGAACGTTGCCATTTGCTTTTGTGCAAATTAGCCAGCGCAAATTGAAATCAAATAAACGCCTATGATGCGAACAACGGCGATCGATTTACGATCGATTAACGATAATGCGGCGTGCCTTCACAGCATCGCAAAGGCGCTCGAAACCATCGCTACCTGCTTCTCGTCGGCGGCGCTCAGGAGCGTCACGCGGCCGAAACTCATGGTGCGGCCGAGGCGAACGACCCGCGCATCCGCCAGCACGTCGGATGCCGCCACCGCGCGCATGAAATGCGTGGTCTGATCGACTGTCGTCATCGGCCGGTATCCGCGATTGGCCGCGACCATTGCGATCACCATCGCGGTATCTGCGAGCGCCATCAGGGCCTGGCCGCAGATCACGCCGCCATGCCGGCACAGCCGCTCGGAGAAGGCCAGGCGCAGAATCGCACCCGGTTGCCAGTCTTCGGCCGCGGCGGACGGCTCGCAGTCGACGCGCTCGATCGACAGCCCGAGGTCGAGCACCCATGGCGCGAACGCCTCACGTAGCACGCGCCGTGCCTGCGCGATGTCGAACGCCGTCGACTCCGGCTCTGTCTGTTGCATGAAGACTGTCTCCTCCAATCCGGTGCCATCACTCTTGCGTGGCGTGCCAAGGCGTCCCGCGGCCGGCTTTAAAATGCCGGACTTCCGCCTCCATCCTGCCAAGCGGGAGAAGATCGACCATGTTGCAGCGTTCCGCAATCATCATCGGCCTGGTCGGCATTGGCCTCTTGATGAACGGCCCCGCGAAATGCGGTCCGATCTCGGAGGACTAGCTGCTGCAGAAATCCTGCGGATCCGACCGCCTCTGAGCGCTGGATTGTGTCCCCGAAGATGTGCGCTTGGCGTAGCCGCTTGCCTGATGATATAGAACGACCGGATGACAGGGAGTGTTCGAATGAGAGTTCTTCGCGCTGCGGCGATGATCGCTTTGCTGACGGGACCGGCTTACGCGCAGCAGATGCCCAACATCAACTTGATGCCGGAGGTGAACTCGAAGACGCCGGAAGAGAAGGCGGCCGACGAGGCCCGGGACAAAGCGTACAAGGATTCGCTGAGGAAGATCCCGGATGCCAAAGCCTCCTCCGACCCGTGGGGCACCGTGCGCAGCAATGACACCCCGAAGAGCACGGCCAAGGCGCCGGCGGCGAAGCCCAAGACCAAGACCGGCAACGCCAATTGACCGGTCGGCGCCTGGAAGGCGCCGCTCCGGGTTCCCATATCTGCCTTGTCGTACGGGTTTTGGAGTTGCGACATGGCCTTTCGCCCGCGGGATCTCGCCGACCGCATGTCGGGACGGCGGAAGCGCGATGACGGTTACCTGCGCGAGACCTTCACGCTGCCACGCGAGAAGGCGAGGGCGAAGGCGCGTGACTTTTTCACCCGTTTTCCCAAGGCCGGTTATATGAGCGCAGTGGAAAGCTGGCGCGAACTGCCTTCCGGCGAGATCGAATTCACCATGCGCCGGCTGCGCAGCGCAGATTGAGGCTGGTCGCGGATTTCCGCAGTCGCAATTCATCAATTCAGTCCTGGCCGAGCAGCTTGCCGTTGGTCCGGTTGATGAAGTGGAGTCCGGTGCAGGCCTTGCAGACCACGGCTTCATAGACACTTTCGGGCTGCTCAGCCCGCAGCTTTTCGTCCAGCGAATGCTGCACGTTCATGCCGGTTCGGGGACATTTGAAGACGAAGTTATTGTCCATGGATGCGCCATTATCCGACAGATCCGTTGGACTAACTTGACCTTGATCAAGTTGAGCAGAAGGCGCGGTTCTCGCGGGGTCGCCGGACGTCGTGCTGCGCCGCAGGGGAGGGCAGGCGCTCTATGCCTTGGCATGACGCAGCAGGAGCTTGACGATTTCGTTGCGGGCGCCGCCAGGCAGCGGCTTCAGCCCGATGACATCATTGGCCTGGGCGAGAATCCTGGTCTGGCACTGAAACGACAGCTCATTCCAGCAGAGCAACACGGCGCTCCCGAGATATTGCAGCACCTGCTCGTCGTTTGGCCGGGGCGGCTCGGGGCCATCGCCTCTGGCATCAGGTGCACCGTATTCATCCCCGACCATCATTCGATCTCCGTGATCCGCGTCAGGCCGTCGCCGGTGACGCGCGGATCGCTTTCAATCATCGCGGGATGGACAGGGGATAAGAGCTTCGCCGAATGATCCGGCACAGAGACCGCGACCTCGATCAACGAGGCCCACTTTTCGTTCGTCAAAAGTTTCGCTGAGTGGACGGTCATCGCTGGACTCTCCGTTCGTACGGAACGATCGCCGTTCGGGCGGCCTGACAGGCGAGGCCCGAACCATGAGCTCCAAGACTTCTTGTCGACGTCGCGGAGTTCGCCATCGGGCGGTTCAGCGGCGAAATGGGCATTCTAGGCAATCGGCATAATTTCATTTGAGCGAGATCAAGGCCAATTCAAAAGCCCAGAATTTGGAGAAACCGCGGCGAAGTCCCCCAATCCGCATAACCGTCGTGCATGCAGATTATTCCCGCAACACATCGCACCAAAAGATTCTGCCAAGAGATTCCGCCAAGACATTCCGTCGAGAGATTCCGCCAAGCAATTCCGTCAAGACACGCATGCCCGCCATGCAGGGCGAATGAGCGCTGGCCTACTCAAACAGTTTTTCAGGCGCGACGGTGAGGCGATAGGCGATCTCGGTCGAGCCATCGAAGACTTCCAACACGTGATCGCAGAGGGGGCAGTGAAATTCGCCCGCGGATCCTTGCCGCGACGTCAATTCGATCCGGCGGAAACCGGCATTGCATTCGGGGCAAATGATATCGCCTTTCTTCATGCGGGAATTATGCCCGCCGTTCATAAACGTTCCAAGACGATGTCCGCCGACCTGAACGGAAGTTGATAGGGCCACCAGCCTTATGTCAATTGTGGTCCGATGGCGGCGGAGGCGCGATTTGCGCCGTGCCTCTAGATGAGACGCGAGGGCAGCACATGATCGCGGCGTCGTTCGCGGTCCGGACCGCCGGCTGCAGCAAATCTTTCCATGTCGGGCCCGTGGAGGGAGCGTTCCGTCTCGATCGGCTTTCACGCGCTTGTGAAATGCGTGGCCGCATATTCCGACGAGCTCATCTCATGCGGCAATCATCTGTTTGCACTTGAACGACGAAGTCGAGCGCCATGGCGATTCGATATGGGTTGATCGCCGCCGGGGGCTTCTTCAGGCGCGTTCGAAAGATGACTGCGTGGCGTCCCGTGGCGTGCGGTTGCGAAATGAACCGCATCGATCCTGAAGCAGCATCTAACGCCAATAATTGTTCGCTGCCGCGACCGTCTGAAAATGGACGGCGATGACATGCGACGATGCGACAATTGCGCGGAGGATAGCCAAACATCGCACGGAAAAGCTCCGTGCTGATGCAGGCTGCCATGAGGATGGTACAAGGGACGGAGCGGTCTCGTCGGGGCCGACTGCTGCCCGATCGTAGTTTGCCGATCGTAGTTTGTCGGTCGTGCCCGGGCGGATTGTTGCCAGGTCAGGGCCTTGAGAGGTCCTGCAGGCCTCCTCAGTTCGCGGCCCGTGCGCGCTTCCTGAGCTCGCGATCGATCTGGCTTTGCACCCGTCTGACCGCGAGGAGTTGCAGCTTCGCTTCGGTCTTTCCGGACTTGGTCTGCTCGCCGATCTGAAACTCCCATTTCCAGATATCCGGAATAGCCGTTATCGAAACCGTGAACTCTACGCCCTTGTAGGTCATCATTCCCTCGATCTCGGCGCCGGTTGCGCTGCAAGTCTCGCACGCCTTGCGTTACTGCTCCCGCAGAAGGCGAGGCTAGTCCGGTCGACTACGGAGACGTTGGAAACCTAGGAAAAACAATGGCTTGGAGAACACGTTGCGGCAGCGTGCCGCAGCGGATCGCGACGCAGCAAAGTGGCGAACTGGCCGCACGGAGCTTGAGAAGGGGCGTCAGGGATGGCGCTTCGTTGGCATTGCCATTGGCGGAACCCGGCACGCAAACACGCCCGGCATGCGCAACTTAGGGATGAGGAGCCATGTGGCCCGGCTGCGCTGTGTCTAAAATGCGCGCCGGGCCTCTCCCGGTCAGCGGGGCTGGCTCAGTCCGACCGGTAGATCGATAATGACGTGAATCTACTGATTTGCAAACCGGATAAGTACGGAACCCGGATTTCGTTCCATCCAGCGGTTCCGAATTTCGGAACTACCTGTGGATGCATTCGCTCAGAGCGAGTGAAAACAGGCGGAAAGCGGTATCCTTCCACGACACGTATGAGGTGGCGCATCCGCGTCGCGCAGAGATGAAAGGCGCCGAGCTGAGGGCTACCTCAATCCGGGTCTTGGATCGTTCGGCCTGGGCTCTCTCGAACGAGGCGCGCGACAGCCGCTCCGAGCGTTTTGCCGCTAAAGGCCGCTGGCGGGCATCGGCGCTGGCTGCTGAACGCCGGCTCGGCCTGTGTAGCGGGTCGGCGAGATGAGTAGGGTGCCGGAAATCCGGAAGCGCGGTGGACTTGTGCTTGTTCAGGCAGCGTGAGGAACTCTGTTCAGGGTTGGAGAACTACGGAAGAGATGCCAGCTCACGCGGACCGTTTATTGGGTCGCGGGCGATATCTCAGATTTCCTCGGGCCGTCGCGACTACACGCGCAAGCCTTTTAATGCGGAGCGAGGCTGGTCAGGCAGGCCGGCCCGGATGCTCTTTTCATGTCCGGGGCCAATGCGGATGATCCGTTCTGCCTCGAAGATCATCGCAAAAATCAAAACGGGTCACTAACCATGCGGCTCTCAGAAGGGACGCGCACCGATACCTTCCAAAAGAACATATTGCGAACCTAGAACAAATAGGGTACGTTGTTTCTAACCACCGGATAGTTTCGTTAACTGTTTGTAGGCCAACCGAATCCCCGCCATAAGGAGCGTCCTGATGTCTGTCCCGGCCCTGCGCATCGTCGAAGGTTCTTCCATGGATAAGAGTAAGGCGCTGTCCGCAGCCCTGTCCCAGATCGAGCGCCAGTTCGGCAAGGGCTCGGTGATGAAGCTCGGCAAGAACGATCGCTCGATGGATATCGAGACGATCTCCTCGGGATCGCTGGGGCTGGATATTGCGCTCGGCGTCGGCGGCCTGCCGAAAGGGCGGGTTGTCGAGATCTATGGGCCGGAATCGTCGGGCAAGACCACGTTGGCGCTGCATTGCGTGGCGGAAGCCCAGAAGAAGGGCGGCATCTGCGCGTTCATCGACGCCGAGCACGCGCTCGACCCGGTCTATGCGCGCAAGCTCGGTGTCAACATCGATGAACTCCTGATCTCGCAGCCCGACACCGGCGAGCAGGCGCTGGAAATCTGCGACACGCTGGTGCGCTCGGGGGCGGTCGACGTGTTGGTGGTGGATTCGGTTGCTGCGCTGGTGCCGAAGGCCGAGCTCGAAGGCGAAATGGGTGAATCGCTGCCGGGCCTGCAGGCGCGGCTGATGAGCCAGGCGCTCCGCAAGCTCACAGCCTCCATCAACAAATCCCACACCATGGTGATCTTCATCAACCAGATCCGCATGAAGATCGGCGTGATGTACGGTTCGCCCGAGACCACGACGGGCGGTAATGCGCTGAAATTCTATGCCTCGGTCCGTCTCGACATTCGCCGCATCGGTGCGATCAAGGATCGCGACGAGGTCATCGGCAACACCACGCGCGTCAAGGTCGTGAAGAACAAGCTTGCGCCGCCGTTCAAGCAGGTCGAGTTCGACATCATGTATGGCGAGGGCGTCTCCAAGATGGGCGAAATCCTCGATCTCGGCGTCAAGGCCGGCGTGGTGGAGAAATCCGGCGCCTGGTTCTCCTATGACAGCCAGCGGCTCGGTCAGGGCCGGGAGAATTCCAAGACGTTTTTGAAGACCAATCCAGACATCAGCAGCAAGATCGAGGCCGCAATCCGCCAGAACTCCGGCCTGATCGCCGAGCAGATTCTGGCCGGCGAACGCGAGGCCGACGACGCCGAGGAGCCGGCCGCCGAAGAGTGATACTGCTCCTTTGAGGGCAGCGGGCGCCGCGGACGTTGAGTTGCCGACGTCCCGGCGCCCGTTTCGTTTTGTGCATCGCTGCTGAGGCGCGCAGCACCTTACTCCGCGGCCTGCGCGTAGTCCGCAACCGGCGGACAGGAGCAGACGAGATTGCGATCGCCATAGACATTGTCGACGCGACCGACCGGGCACCAGTATTTGTCCATCCGCGAGGTGCCGTCCGGGAAGCAGCCTTCGGCGCGACCATAGGCGCGAGCCCAGGCATCGTCGGCGATGTCGTGCACGGTGTGCGGGGCATGGCGGAGCGGCGAGGCCTCGATCTTGAAGCGGCCGGCCTCGACCCCGGCGATCTCCTGCCGAATCGCGATCATCGCCGCGCAGAAGCGGTCGATCTCGGCCTTTGACTCCGATTCGGTCGGCTCGATCATCAGCGTGCCCGGCACTGGGAAACTCATGGTCGGCGCGTGAAACCCGTAATCGATCAAACGTTTGGCGATATCGTCGACGGTGACGCCGCAAGCCGTCTTGAGTGGCCTCGGATCGACAATGCATTCATGCGCGACCCGGCCCTTGGCGTTGCGGTAGAGCACCGGGAAGTGCGTATCGAGCCGTGCTGCGATGTAGTTGGCGTTGAGAATTGCGATTTCCGTCGCCCGGCGAAGGCCTTCGCCGCCCATCATCAGAATGTAGATGTAGGAGATGGTCAGGATGGACGCCGAACCGAACGGCGCGGCCGAGACCGGCCCGATCGGGTGCGGTGTTGTGCCATCGGTCGTGGGATGGCAATTCGGATGACTTGGCAGGAACGGCGCCAGATGCGCCCTCACGCCGATCGGACCCATGCCGGGGCCGCCGCCGCCATGGGGAATGCAGAAGGTCTTGTGCAAATTGAGGTGGCTGACATCGGCGCCGTAGTCGCCGGGCCGCGCCAGGCCAACCTGCGCATTCAGATTGGCGCCGTCGAGATAGACCTGCCCGCCATGGCCGTGCACGATGTCGCAGATCTCGCTGATATGCTCCTCGAACACGCCATGCGTCGACGGATAGGTGATCATGACAGCCGCGAGGTTCGTCGCATGCGCCTCCGCCTTGGCGCGGAGATCGCCAACGTCGACATCGCCGCGCGCGTCGCAGCCGACCACCACGACCTGCATCCCCGCCATCTGTGCTGAGGCCGGATTGGTGCCGTGCGCGGAGGAGGGGATCAGGCACACCGTGCGGTGCGCTTCGCCGCGGGACGCGTGATAGCCGCGGATTGCGAGCAATCCTGCATATTCGCCCTGCGCGCCGGAGTTCGGCTGCAGCGAGATCGCGGCATAGCCGGTGATTTCGCATAGCCATTTCTCCAGCCGCGCGAACAGCGCATGGTAGCCGCTCGCCTGGTCGCGCGGCGCGAACGGATGCAGCGCCGCGAATTCCGGCCAGGTCAGCGGGATCATCTCGGTCGTCGCGTTCAGCTTCATCGTGCATGAGCCGAGCGGGATCATCGCGCGATCAAGCGCGAGGTCGCGGTCCGAGAGCTTGCGCATGTAGCGCAGCATCTCGGTCTCGGAGCGATGCGTGTTGAACACCGGATGAGTGAGGAAGCGGGTGGTCCGCTGCATCACTCCCGGCAGCGTGTCGCGCGTATTCGCTTCCACCTCGGCATAGATGAGCGTACCGCCGAAGGCGCGCCACACCGCTTCCACGACGTCCGGTGTCGTGGTCTCATCCAACGCGATCCGAAGCCGGCCGTCACCGATGCCGAGATTGATCTTCTCGGAAAGCGACCGGGCAATGATCGCGTCGCGCTTGGTGCCGACGTCTACCGTTACCGTGTCGAAGAACGCCTCGCTTGCAAGCTTGAGGCCGAGCCGCCGCAGGCCTGCGGCCAGCACGGATGTGCGGCGATGAACATTGCGTGCGATCTCGGTCAGCCCCTCCGGGCCGTGATAGACCGCATACATCGAGGCGATCACCGCCAGCAGCACCTGCGCGGTGCAGATGTTGGAGGTGGCCTTCTCGCGGCGAATGTGCTGCTCGCGGGTCTGGAGGGCGAGGCGATAGGCCGGCTGGCCCCGCGAATCCACCGACAGCCCGACGATGCGGCCGGGCAGCGAACGCTTCAGCACATCGCGCACCGCCATGAAGGCTGCGTGGGGTCCGCCATAACCCATCGGCACGCCGAAGCGCTGCGCCGAGCCGATCGCGATGTCGGCGCCTAGCTCGCCGGGCGAGGCGAGCAGTGCAAGGCCGAGCAGGTCGGCGGCGACAACGGCAAGCGCGCCCTTGTTGTGGAGTTTTGCAACCGCCGGCTTGAGATCGCGCACGGCGCCGCTCGTGCCCGGATATTGCAACAGGGCGCCGAAGACATCCGCTGACTCGAGATCGGCGAGAGGGTCGCCGACCAGGAGCTGGATGCCGAGCGGCTCGGCGCGGGTGCGCAGCACGGCGAGCGTCTGCGGATGAGTCTCCGAATCGACGAAGAAGCATTTAGCCTTCGCCTGCGCGCTGCGCTCGGCAAGCGTCATCGCTTCGGCGGCGGCGGTCGCCTCATCGAGCAGCGAGGCGTTGGCGACGTCCAGCCCGGTCAGATCCGAGATCATGGTCTGGAAGTTGAACAGCGCTTCCAACCGGCCCTGGCTGATCTCCGGCTGATACGGCGTGTAGGCCGTGTACCAGGCCGGGTTCTCCAGGATGTTGCGCTGGATCACCGCCGGCAGGATCGTACCCGAATAGCCCTGGCCAATCAGCGAGGTGAAGGTCTGGTTCTGCGCCGCCAACACCTTCATATGCGCGAGCGCTTCGGTCTCGCTCAAGGCGGCGCCGAGATCGAGCGGCGTCTTCTGCCGGATCGATCCCGGCAGCGTCTCGCTCATCAGCGCCTCCAAGCTCTTCGCCCCGACCGTCTCCAGCATCGCCGCAACGTCGCGGGGCGAGGGACCGATATGGCGGCGGACGAAGGTGGTCGCGGCGTCGTTGGCAATTTTGCGCTCTGCGGTCATAAGGGCCTCGCTCGTCGGTTCAGTTTGTCGTCATCGTCCGCCACCCGGTCCGGCCTTTGGCCGGCCGGATGACAGGCTCCGGCGGACGATCCAGTACGCCGCGACGTCCCGGTTCGATCGCTGATAGCGGTGGTTACTGGATGCCCCGCATTGGCGGGGCATGACGATGTTCATCGTCATCTCACGCCGTGTGCGCCTTGTAGGCGGCTTCATCCATCAGCCCGCCGAGTTCGCTCTTGTCGGCGATCTTCAGCTTGAAGAACCAGGCCTTGCCGCCGGCATCCGAATTGACCAAAGCCGGCTCGGCGACGATCGCGTCGTTGACTTCGAGCACCTCGCCCGAGATCGGCGCATAGACGTCGGAGGCGGCCTTGACGGATTCGACGACGGCGGCGGCCTCGGCCTTCTTCAAGGTGCGGCCGACCTTCGGCAACTCGACGAACACGACGTCGCCAAGCTGCGACTGCGCATAGTCGGTGATGCCGATGGTGGCGACGTCGCCCTCGATGTTGAGCCATTCATGGTCGGAGGTGAAAAAAACGGTCATGGGTTTGCCCTCAGCGCTTGTAGGTGTTGGGAACGAAAGGAGTGGCGGCGACCTTGAGCGGCAGGCGCTGGCCGCGGACTTCGGCGAAAACCTGCGCGCCGAGCGTCGCGAGCGAGATCGGCACGTAGCCCATCGCAACCGGCGCATTCAGGCTCGGCCCGAAGCCGCCCGAGGTGATCCCGCCGATCGCCTCCGTCGACGTCTCGCCGGCGAACAGCGCGGCGCCTTCGCGCACCGGCGCGCGCCCCTCAGACTTCAGCCCGACGCGGCGGCGCGTTGCGCCCTTGTCGAATTGGCCGAGAATTTTCTCCGCGCCGGGAAAGCCGCCGGCCCGCGCGCCGCCCGTCCTCCGGCTTTTCTGGACCGACCATTCCAGCGCCGCTTCGACCGGACTGGTCGTGGTATCGATATCGTGACCATAAAGGCAGAGCCCGCCCTCGAGCCGGAGACTGTCGCGGGCGCCGAGCCCGATCGGCAGGACATCGCTACTGGTCAGCAGCAGCCTCGCGAGTTCCTCGGCGTGCGCGCCGGGAACGGAGATCTCGAAGCCGTCCTCGCCGGTGTAGCCCGAGCGGGAGACGAAGCAGTCGAAGCCCGCGATCTGGCGCGGCCCAGCATCCATGAACCGCATCGCCGGCGCATCTGTACAGAATTTCGCCAGCACGCTTTCGGCCTTCGGCCCCTGCAGCGCGAGCAGCGCGCGGTCGGGCAGGGCCTCGATCACGCAGGCGTCAGACAAATGCGCGCGCAGATGCGCTTCGTCCGCCTCCTTGCAGGCCGCGTTGACCACCAGGAACAGGTGATCGCCGAAATTCGCGACCATCAAATCATCGAGAATGCCGCCAGCGTCATTCGTGAACTGCGCATAGCGCTGCCGTCCCGCCGCGACGCCGACAATGTCCTGCGGCACCAGCCGCTCCAGCGCGCGGGCGGCGTCGGCGGCCACACCGGATTTCGCGCGCAGCGTCAGCTGCCCCATATGGGAGACATCGAACAGACCGGCTGAGGTGCGGGTATGGAGATGCTCTTTCAGCACGCCAGTTGCATATTGCACGGGCATCTCGTAGCCCGCGAACGGCACCATTTTGGCCCCGAGCGAGGTGTGCAGGGCGTGGAGCGGCGTCTGTTTGAGGTGGGTAACGTCGCTTGCAAGCATGTGGGGCCCTCGCGGTTCCCAGGGCGAATTCCCTGACGAACGCATCGAAGCCCCATCTGTCGCTTTGCCTGAGAGTATTATCCCGTCGGCGGACGCCCAGGCTTTTCATGCCCTTGGCGCCTCTTTCCAGATGCTGTCCTCGCCACGCGGTCCTTTTGCCTGAGAGTTTCCGGGGCGGTTGCTCCTTCGGCGCCGGCGCTTGAGCCGATCTCTCCCGACGTGGCTGTCGTGAACGGACGGGAGAGAACCACGAGCCGACCGACCCTGTCAACGCGGCCAAACCGGCTATCAACGGCTCTTAAGCGATCGCGGCAAGTCCATGATCTCCCTGCACAGTTTCTGGACAGTGCGGCGGCCCTTGTCTAAAAGCACTTCGCGGTTAACTCCGCCTTCGTCGGCCATTGCCCGACAAACTTCCGGTTGGATGAACATGAGCGGCGTCAACGATATCAGGTCCACTTTTCTGAACTTCTTTGCCAAGAACGGCCACGAGATCGTGCCGTCCTCGCCGCTGGTTCCGCGCAACGACCCGACATTGATGTTCACCAATGCCGGCATGGTGCAGTTCAAGAACGTGTTCACCGGCGTGGAGAAGCGGCCCTACCAGCGCGCCACCACCTCGCAGAAATGCGTGCGCGCCGGCGGCAAGCACAACGACCTCGACAATGTCGGCTACACCGCGCGCCATCACACTTTCTTCGAGATGCTCGGAAACTTCTCGTTCGGCGACTACTTCAAGGATCGCGCGATCGAGCTGGCCTGGAACCTGGTCACGAAGGAATTCGGCCTGCCGAAGGACAAGCTGACGGCCACCGTCTATATCGACGACGACGAGGCCTTCGATCTCTGGAAGAAGATCGCAGGCCTGCCGGAGTCGCGCATCATCCGCATCGCGGGTTCCGACAATTTCTGGCAGATGGGCGACACAGGACCGTGCGGGCCGTGCTCGGAAATCTTCTTCGACCACGGCGACAAGATCTGGGGCGGCCCGCCGGGCTCGCCCGAGGCCGATGGCGACCGCTTCATCGAGATCTGGAATCTCGTGTTCATGCAGTTCGAGCAGCTCGAAGGCGGGGCGCGCAATCCGCTGCCGAAGCCCTCGATCGACACCGGCGCGGGACTGGAACGCGTCGCGGCCGTGCTGCAGGGCGTGCACGACAATTACGACATCGATCTGTTCGTCGCGCTGATCCGCGCGATCGCCGAGCTGACGGGCGCCGATCCGCATGGCGCGCAGAAGGCCTCGCTGCGCGTGATCGCCGACCATCTGCGCGCCTCTTCGTTCCTGATCGCCGACGGCGTGCTGCCCTCGAACGAGGGTCGCGGCTATGTGCTGCGCCGGATCATGCGCCGCGCGATGCGCCATGCACAGCTGCTCGGCGCGCGTGAACCCTTGATGCATCGCCTGGTCTACGCGCTGGTGCGCGAGATGGGGCAGGCCTATCCGGAGCTGGTGCGGGCCGAGGGCCTGATCAAGGAGACGCTGCGGCTGGAGGAGACGCGCTTCCGCAAGACGCTGGAGCGCGGGCTGTCGATCCTCGACGAGAAGTCGGTCTCCCTGAAGAAGGGCGACATGTTCGACGGCGACACCGCCTTCACGCTCTACGACACCTACGGCTTCCCGCTCGACCTGACGCAGGACGCGCTGAAGTCGCGCGGCATCGGCGTCGATCAGGCGGCATTCACCGATGCGATGAACCGCCAGCGCGAGAAGGCGCGCGCGGCCTGGGCCGGCAGCGGTGATACCGCGACGGAGGGCGTCTGGTTCTCGCTGCGCGAGAACCTCGGCGCGACCGAATTTCTCGGCTACGAGACCGAGACCGCCGAGGGCGTGGTCACCGCGCTGGTGAAGGACGGCAAGGAAGTCGACAGCCTGAAGGCGGGCGAGACCGGTTCGATCGTGCTGAACCAGACGCCTTTCTATGCGGAGTCCGGCGGCCAGGTCGGCGACACCGGCGTGATGACCGGCGAGGGCGTCACGTTCCGCGTCACCGAGACGCAGAAGAGGGCCGGCGATCTCTTCGTCCATACCGGAACGGTGGAGCAGGGCACGCTGAAGATTGGTGCGCCGCTGCAGCTCGATGTCGATCACAAGCGGCGATCGTCGATCCGCGCGCATCACTCGGCGACGCATCTCCTGCACGAAGCGCTGCGACAGGTCCTGGGTGATCACATCGCGCAGCGCGGCTCGCTGGTCGCGCCCGACCGATTGCGCTTCGACTTCGCGCATCCGAAGCCGATCACCGCGGAGGAACTCGCGCGTGTCGAGGACATCGCCAACGACGTGGTGCTGGAGAATGACGAGGTCACCACCCGTCTGATGGGCCTGGACGATGCGCGCGACGCCGGTGCGCGCGCGCTGTTCGGCGAGAAATATGGCGACGAGGTCCGCGTGGTCTCGATGGGCAAGGGCGCGCGCGAGCACGGCCAGAACGCGATGGGCTGGTCGGTCGAGTTGTGCGGCGGCACGCATGTCAAGCGTACCGGCGACATCGGCCTGATCTCGGTGCTCGGCGAGAGCGCGGTGTCCTCCGGCGTGCGCCGCATCGAGGCGCTGACCGGCAACTATGCGCGCAAGCACGCCAATGACACGATCGCGCTGGCCAAGACCGCGGCCAACGAGCTGCGCACCTCGCTGGAGGACGTGCCCGCGCGTATTACCGCGCTGATGGACGAGCGCAAGAAGCTGGAACGCGAACTCTCCGACGCGCGCAAGAAGCTTGCGCTGGGCGGCGGTTCCTCGAATGGCGCGTCCGCGAACGGCGTACGCGAGGTCGGCAATGTCAAACTGATGGCGCGCGCGGTCGAGGGCATCGAGATGAAGGATCTCAAGAGCCTCGCCGATGACGGCAAGAAGCAGCTGGGCTCCGGCGTCGTCGCCATCGTCGGTGTCACCGGCGACGGCAAGGCCGGCGTCGTGGTCGGCGTCACGCCCGATCTGACCTCGCGCTACAACGCGGTCGATCTTGTGCGGGTCGCCTCCGAAGCGCTGGGCGGCAAGGGTGGTGGTGGCCGTCCGGATATGGCGCAGGCCGGCGGCCCCGATGGCGCCAAGGCGGATGCGGCGCTGTCGGCAATCGAGAAGGCGATGGCGGGGGCATAGGACGGACCAAAGGTGACGACCGCTTCCGGCAGGCATTCGCTCGGCGATCCTGATCTCAGGGACCGGCTCTATGAACTGCTCGAACACGATCATCACCCCCGCTCGATCGGCTCCCGCTTCATCCGGCTGATCATCGCGATCATCATTCTCGATGTGCTCGCGATGGTGCTGGCGTCGGTGCCGGAACTCGACGCACAGTTCGGCTGGCTGTTCACCACGATCAAGATCGCGGCCATCGCCGTGTTCGCGCTGGAATATGCCGCGCGGCTGTGGAGCGTCGCCGGGCACACGCCGCGCAAGCTTTCGCCGATCAAGGACCGGATCGACTACGCGGTCTCGACGCTCGGCATCATCGATCTGCTCGCCTTCCTCGCGCCCTCGGTCGCGCTTGCGGTCGGCGACCGTTCGGCGCTCGCCGTGCTCGGCGTCGTGCCGTTCTTCAAGCTCGTGCGCTATTCGCCGGCGATGCGCTCGCTGCTCGCTGCCCTTCATGCCGAGCGGCGGACGCTGATCGGCTGCCTGGTGATCCTCGCCGGCGCGGTGCTGCTGTTCGCCTCGCTGCTCTACGCGATCGAGCGCGACGTGCAGCCCGACAAGTTCGGCACCATTCCACAGGCGATGTGGTGGGCGATCGTGACGCTCGGCACCGTCGGTTATGGCGACGTCGTGCCCGTGACGCCACTCGGCAAGGCCGTCTCCGTGTTCACCATCATCGGCGGGCTGACCATGATCGCGCTGCCGGTCGCGATCATTTCCAGTGCCTTCGCCGACGAGGTGCGGCGGCGCGATTTCGTGGTGACCTGGGGCATGCTGGCGCGGGTGCCGCTGTTCTCGCATCTTTCGGCAAGCGAGATCGCCGACATCATGCGGCTGCTGAGGGCGCGGGCCATCGAGCAGGGCGATGTGCTGGTCCGGCGCGGCGACCGCGCCTCGTCGATGTATTTCATCACCGCAGGCGAGGTCGAGATCGAGCTGCCGAACCAGCGCGTGCGGCTGACCGACGGCACCTTCTTCGGCGAGGTCGCGCTGCTGCGGCGGACCCATCGCAGTGGCACCGTGACCGCGATGCGCAAGACGCGGCTGCTCGTGCTCGACGCGCAGGACTTCCACGCGCTGATCGCGCGCATGCCGGCGCTGGCCGCGCATGTGCAGACGACCGCGAAGGCACGGCTCGCCGACAGCGGCGATCTCGCGATCGACGAGATCGAGCAGGCGACCGAGCGCGACGATCAGCCGGGCGAATAGGGGTGTATCCAACCTCGCCGCGCTTGCGGGGAAGGTCGGATTGCATCGAAAGATGCGATCCGGGTGAGGGGCGGCCCCTGAAAAAGTCCGCTTCTAAGCGAAGACCTCTTACCACCAGCGCGGTTGCATCGGTTGATAGTATTGGCCGGCGCGCGGACGCGCATTGGTGGGTGGGGAGTTCCAATTGCGCTGGAAAAAGGAGCCGAAGCCGTCGTTGCCCCAGCCGTCGTCACTCGCAATGGGGACATTGACCGTAGGCTGGCGCGTCACGAATCCGCCCTGGGGCTGGTTGTTCAGCACCGCGACGAACTCGGTGCGATAGTTGGTCTCGCGGCTCAGCGGTTCGTCCGAGACGATGATCGAGGATCGCGGCAATGCGGTCGGCGCGATGCGATCGAGCACGTCCTGCGGGATGGCGATGCGGTCGAGCGCGTCCTTGGCGTCATCCCCATTGTCTATCGTGACCGCGGTCCAGCGCAGCCCCGCGTTGTTGCGCGCCATCGCCGTGAACACATGCGTGCCGATCCGCTTGTCAGGATTGCGGATCGTGACCGGAACCTCGATGGTCGCATCGAACACCTCGCCCCCGTCCGGCCACTGCTTATGAGTGTTGCGCCGCACGTAAAGCGTCTGCGTCGCGCGGCTGATGTAGAGCGAGACCGGCTCCAGCGCGAGCTTCGCCTCGCTCGCCGCCTTGGCGGTGTCGGTCTTCCTGGTCTGGGCCGCTTTGGCGGCGTCCTTTGCGGCGACGGCGGCATCGACTTTCGACTTCGCATCGGCCTTGGCGGTGTCGAGCTGCGTCCCCAGGTCCGCGGCCTTAGCGGCGGCCTTTTGCTTGAGGTCCCCGGCCCGCGCCTTGGCCTCGTCCGTCTTGGCGGCGGCGAGCGCCTTGTCGGCGAACGCGAGCTCGGCGTCGGCGCGGGTCTTGAGCGCCTCCAGCTTGCGTAGCGTCGCCGTCAGCGATGCCGTCTCGCGCTTCGTTGTCGCGGCGGCTTTCTTCGCCTCATCGGCCGCCTTGGCGGCGTCCTCGGCCTCCCGGGAGAGCGCCTCGGCCTTGGCCGGCGCGGCCGCGATGGCCTCCGGATTCGGCACGAACAGCGCCGGATGGGAAAATTCGACCGGGGCCGCGTCATTCGGCGAGATGATCACCCGCATCCCGATCCACGTCTTGTCGAACAGCTTTTCCGCAAAGTCGTAGGGCATCCGCACGCAGCCGTGCGAGGCCGCATACCCGGGCAGCGGCCCGCCATGCAGCGCAATGCCGTTCCAGGTGATGCGCTGCATGTTCGGCATCCAGGCATCGTCATAGAGGGTCGAGTGGTGATCCTTGTCCTTCTCCAGGACGGCGAAGACGCCGGCTGGCGTCTCGCGTCCCGTCACGCCGGTCGACACCGGTGCGCGCAGGATCCAGCCGTCGGCGTCGTAGAACGTCACCTGCTGGGTCTTGATCGATACGATCGCCATGATCGGCTCGCCTGCATCGCGCGGCGCCGTTGCCTCGGTGGGTGGCGCGGGGCGCGCCTGTCTCGCCGCAGCGTCAGCGGTCAGCGCCGCCATTGCCACGAGCGTCACAATGGCGGGAACCGCCCAACGCCGCATCTCCACGGTGGATTGTGCCTTCATGAATTGATTTACCATGCCGTGTCCCGGTTGAAATGCCTGTCCGCGCGCTTGCGTCGATCAAGATCGGCGACCAGCTTATTTGACTCACCCCGATACGGCTAGGCCGACCCGATATCGGCCGTCAGCGCTTTTGAGACATGCCAACGGCCCCTGAAATGATCTGCTCGTGAGGGAAGACCAGAAGTCATCGACGGTGGCCCAAAATGGCGCTTTTGACCCAACCGCGAAGTACCGGCTGCTTCGAGCAATGTCCGCTTTCTGGGGCACACCGGAAGGCATTTGCTCGAATTGAATTCTTCCGATTCCGACCCAAAGCGGGCGAAGCCGGCTTTCCAAGCATCATTGATGTAGATCAACAAACTGCGCCCGAACCTGAAGACTCTCGGGGAGCGTTATTCTTTCCGTGAGACAAGCAAGGCGGGGAGAGAAGCAAAATGCCAGGAAACTTTTTGCGAATTATTTCTTTGGTTTTGGCGTGCGTCGCGGCGATTGTTTCGTCAGCTTCGGCAGCCGACCGCCCCGCAGTGCAGGGCGTTCGGGAGGAAACTTGGGCTTTGATGACTCCTCTGCCCATGTTCGCCTACGTAGTGCGACCAGTCGGCGGAGGCCCATATCCTCTTCTCGTTATGAACCACGGCATTTCTGGCGACCCGGAGCAGCGCGGCTTCTTCCCGTTAGTCGAGTACCGAGACGCGGCACATTGGTTTGCACGGCAGGGTTATTTCGTCGTCTCCCCGGTGAGATACGGTGGCGTGTCAATCGACCGGCCGGAGCAAGGACTGTTTAGCCTCTACTTCGCAAGCGTTGGAGATTGTGAAAAGCCTAACTTCCGCTGGCCGGGACTGATGATTGCGACCCTGGATCAGTGGGTGATCGACTTCATGGAGAAGGAAGCGAGCGTCGCGCCGGGGAAGGCCATCGTTGTTGGCCAATCAGGTGGCGGATGGGGAGCCATCGCCCTGTCCAGCCTGAACCCGTCATCGGTCCGAGCGATCATCACCTTTGCAGCAGGCCGAGGCGGACGAGTCGATGGTAAGCCGAACAACAATTGCGCGCCCGACAAGCTCGTCGAAGCAACGCGCGATTTCGGAAAGAAATCCCGCATTCCAATGCTTTGGATTTACTCGGAGAACGACACATACTTTGGCCCGGACTTGGCGAATCGAATGCACGAGGCGTTTACAGCAGCGGGCGGGAATGCGGAGTTTCGAATGCTCCCGCCGTTTGGAAGCGACGGTCACTTCTTGATCGATGCGGCTGAAGCCATTCCAATATGGTCGCCTCTCGTAAGCCGGTTCCTCGACCAGCATCAATGAAGCTCGTTTCTGTCAGCTTCTGGCACCTCGGTGGTCACAACGGCCTGATAGCTCGGCGCAATCCTTGGGGAGTAGCATATGAGCCAGCCCGCTATTGCCGCCTCCACGCCGACTCCGCTCCTGCGGCGGGCCGTCACTTGGTGGCTCGCACAGGTGAAGCATGCGCTTCCGCCGACGATCTTCTTCTTCGTCGGCTTCAATCTGATCCTATGGACCAAACGCCTGATCCTGCAGGAGCACGGCGTCGAGTTCAGTGGCTTCTTCACCGCGATAGTAGCGGCGTTGCTGGTCGGAAAAGCCGTTTTGGTAACCGACAACCTGCCCTTTATGCGCCGCTTCGACGGCGCGCCAATGATCCAGCCCATCTTGTTCAAGAGCGCGATCTACTGGCTGTGCGTACTGATCGTGCGACTGGCCGAGGAATTCGTCCATTTCGTCGCTTCAGGCGGCGCAATCGCCGATTTCGGGGACCACTTGGTTAATCACTTTTCGTTGGCGCGCTTTTTGTCAATTCAGATATGGTTGATGGTCCTGTTCCTTGTCTACGTCACGATACACGAAGTTAATGAGCTCTTCGGAGACGGTGAAGTGTATCGCCTGTTCTTCCGCTGGCGCTCGTCCGAGGCCAAGCTTACCCGCCGTCGGCGCATTCGCCTGCTCACACGTCTCAACCGGCTCACTGAAGCCAACCCAATCGAGGCGTTCAGTGAACGGACATCGCCTGTACACACTGAGCTCGTCGCGATACTCCACGAACTCGCTTCGCCGCCCGCCGCGTCGTCGGCACACGCCTGACTGCGGCAGGGTTGGCGGGAGACGCCGGCTCCGGATCGGGCGGTGCGTCGTTCCGAATCGGGCTTCCTCTTGTCCAAGAGTTGGTTGTGCATGGCGCGGCACTACGATGCTGATCCGGCTTTCGCTATGGGCGCTTTTGAGACATGCTAACTGCCCCTGAAAATGTCTGCTCGCGAGGGAAGACCGGAAGTCATCGATGGTGGCCCAAATGGCGCTCTTGATCCATTGGGGACATCAACGAGCGGGCGCTATGGCTGAGTGCTTGGGTTGGTGTTAGGTGTCGATGAAATCCTCAGGGAGATTTCATGCGTATTTTGGTAATCGGAGCGGGCGCGCTAGGCGGATATTTCGGCGCTTGTCTCGTTCGTGCAGGACGCGACGTCACGTTCCTGGTGCGCCAGCGCCGTGCCGAGCAACTGGCCCACGATGGCATGCAGGTTCTCAGCCCGCATGGAGATTTCAAAGTTTCCGCAACCACGGTTTCATCGGACGCCATCCGCGAACCATTTGACCTCGTTCTGGTTGCCGTGAAGTCCTATTCGCTCGATGAAGCCATGGATCATTTTGCTGCGGCGATCGGCTCAAGCACGATGATCCTGCCGATACTCAACGGCATGGGGCATATCGAACGGCTGAGCCGGCGGTTCGGCGCCGGGCATGTCATGGGCGGAATGGCAAATATCAGCTGTGGCCTTGATGCCGAGGGCCGTATTGTCCAATTTATGCCTCTTCATGACCTCGTGTATGGCGAAGTCTTGGGCGGCTTCAGTGACCGGACGCGCGCGCTGGAGGCCTGTTTCGAGGGAGCCGGCTTCAATGCGCGGGCCAGTGACGTCATTATGCAGGACATGTGGGAAAAGTTCGTGCAACTCGGTCTCGGTGCTGGAATAACCTGCCTGATGCGCGCCAGCCTCGGCGACGTCCTGGCGGCTCCCGGCGGACGCGAGGTGATGTTCGAGCTTTTCGATGAATGTTGCGCCGTTTCCACTGCCTCCGGCTTTAAACCCCGGCCTGCATTTATCGAGTTCGATACGAAGCTCATCACCACGGTGGGGTCGCCGCTAAAATGGTCGATGCTACGCGATATCGAGCGTGGTTCTGCCACTGAGGGCGAGCACATTTTGGGCGATATGGTAACGCGCGCCCGCACGCTCGGCATCGAAACGCCGATCCTCAAGCTGGCTCGCACCCATGTTGCTGCTTATGAAATCGCTCGCGCACGCCTCGTCGCGAAGTCGTAATGCAAGATGTCCGGAGGCAATGCCATGCATCAGATTTTCTAAGTCGATTGCTCAATTCATTTCGCTTGTTATTGCCGTTCGGATCGTGATCTCTCGAGACTCATCTCTGAAAGCGACGGCGAAGGATCAGACCTTATGATCGGCACGGACGCCGTCAAGAGCATCGAAGATGTGATCCAATCCTACCTCGACGGGCTCTACGAAAGCGACCGGAAGGCATTTGCTCGGATTGAATATTATCACGTCTGACCAGACGACCTACGGACGGCATCCAATGATCGCTCCATGATGATCGTGCGTTCTTCACCATAGTAGCTATCGCGGACGGCCCTGAACCCAAGCCGCACGTAGAAGGTTTCGGCGCTGATTGAAGAAGGGACAGCCAATCGGGCGATGTTTCTCTCGCGCGCCGTGCGCTCAATCCCGGCCATCAACAGTTTGCCTATACCCCGGGCCTGAACATCCGGGGCCACGAAGACCGTACGGACCACGTTTCCATCGAGGCTTGCTGTTCCAACGATGCGACTGCCAATCGCGGCAATAAAGACGGTGCGCTTACCGATTAGCCGCAACACGGCGCTCGGACTAAAGCTGTGCTTGACCCTTTCAATGATCTCTCTTGCATAGTCCTTCGCGTTGGTTTCGCGCAGTGTACGTAAAATGACTGCGCTTATTTCGTCGGCGTCATCTTCGCGCGCTGGCCGGATCGTGCATTCCATCGGTCGTCTCCGCCCGCCCAAGGGTCGAACCAAGTCCATAATCGCCAAATGATAGCAGGGGCCCGCGTCCTTGTTCCAGCTTTGGCACGCGCATCGCAAAATGCGCGTTCAACTCAACTCTTACGTCCAGCAGCCCTCGGAGCGGATCGCGCTCCTTGGTAGAAATACTTGCCTAAGGTGCGTCAACGTTGCAAGATTTCGGGGGATTGCTTGCCTGTTGCGAGGAGTGCGTCGTGAGACACAGATCTCTGAACCTAACTCAATCCAACATGAGTAAACCATTTGCGGCCTCTATCGCTGCAATAGTTATACTCCTGACATTGATCGTCTCCCATAACGCGCACTCGCAAGGCTCTTCTGCAACGGAGACGATGTCATCCGAGCAGGCAAGGGAGGAGAATGCGTATGCAATCGGTCTTCAAGCCTATCTTTGGGGCTTCCCGCTCCACTACTACAGCCGTTCCTCGCCGAAGGCGGTCGAGGTCGGCGGCGCGTATCTCAACGACTTCCGCAAGTTTACCGGGCTAAAGACGGCCAAGGACAAGTTCATCGTCACGCCAAACAACGTGACGATCGATGCTTACGCGGAAATGGACCTAACCGCCGAGCCGGTTGTCGTTTTCGTTCCGACGTTGTCGGAGCCGCGATGGTATCTCGTGCAGATCGGAGACTCGTTCGACGAAATCGCGCGTAACATTGGAGGCAGCAAGGGAGCGCAGCCGGGGGTCTATGTCATCACCGGCCCCGACTTCATGGGTGCCGTACCCGGTGAAATGATTGAAGTAAAAATGCGAACCAAGATCGGCGTTATTGCGGTGCGCATTCTTGCCAATGGTGCTTCGGATCTGCCGAAAGCGGTCGAAGCACAAGCAGGTTTCCGCCTGATGCCGCTCTCCGCCTATCTGCGTTCGGGTCTTGCTTATAAGGCACCGGAGCCAAGATCGCTGATGGCGCTCTACGAGAGCAAGGCACCGGAAGATATCCGTTTCTTCGATGAACTCGGAGACGCGATGAGGAAAAGGCTTGCCGCATCGACGGATGCAAATGATACGCTGGTCGTTTCTTTCCGTCAGATTGGATTAAGCGTCGGCAAGGGCTTCGACTGGCAAACGCTTGACGAGCCCACGAAGCGCGGTCTTGCGCGAGCCGCAAAAATGGCTGCGCGGATTATTGACAGCAAATGGGCCGCCGCCGGCGAGACGACCAACGGCTGGAAATACACGTTCGCCGGCGGACGGGCTGGTTACGATCCCGGCCTGCGAGCCGCGCTCGCGAAATATGAGCTTGGCGCGCAACTTCCCGATCAGGTCCTCTATCCAAACACGAGCGTGGACGACAAGGGCGAAAAGCTGACGGGCACGCGCAGATACGTGCTGCAATTCGACGCCGGCAAATTGCCGCCGGTAGCGACGTTCTGGAACTTGGCGATGTACGGAAGCGATATGCTGTTCGTCGAAAACGATTTCGGCCGCTACAGCTTTGGCAGCACGACGGATGGATTGAAGAAGGCCCCCGACGGTTCGCTGACTATCGTGATCCAGAAAGACAAACCGGCGGACACGTCGAATTGGCTTCCGGCGCCGGCCGGAGACTTCAATCTCACCATGCGTCTTTATGGGCCACAAACGCCGGTGCTGGATGGTTCATACCGATTACCCGCCGTGAGGCGTGTCAACTGATGTCTGCGTTTGGCACTTTTGAGACATGTCAACGGCTTCCTCAAAAGGTCTGTCTGTCTGCCGGGAGGGCAAGTTAAATGAATTCGATGTCCCGAAGGATTGTCGTCGCCGCGCTTCCGCTGATGGTCGCCGGGCTCGCGTCCGCCGTCCACGCGCAAGGCAACTCGCCGGTGAGTGCCGGCGCGACACTTTTTCAGAATGTGCGGATCTTCAATGGCAAGGGCGGTTCGCTGTCTGCGCCGTCCAGCGTGCTCGTCAAGGGCAACGTCATTGAACGCATCTCGACGGCACCGATCGCCGCCGAGCCCGGCGTGACCGTGATCGCAGGCGGCGGCCGAACGCTGATGCCCGGCCTGATCGACGCGCATTGGCATGCGATGCTGGTGCGTTCGACGCCGGCGGAGACGATTTTCGGAGACGTCGGCTATCTCAATCTCGTTGCCGGCGCCGAGGCGACGGATACGCTGATGCGCGGCTTCACCACGGTTCGCGACATGGGTGGCCCGTCCTTCGGGCTGAAACGCGCCATCGACCGTGGAATCGTGCCCGGGCCGCGTATCTATCCCTCGGGGGCGATGCTCACGGTGACCGGCGGTCACGGGGATTTCCGTCAGCTTTCCGAGTTGCCGCGGATCGTCGGTGGCCCGCTGTCCCGCATGGAGCAGATCGGCGGCAGCATGGTTGTCGATAGTCCCGACGAGGTCCGGCTTCGAACGCGCGAGCAGCTGATGCAGGGCGCCTCGCAGGTCAAGCTGACCGCAGGCGGCGGTGTGGCCTCGCCATTCAGTCCGCTCGACGTGTCGACATTCACGCTGGAGGAACTGCGCGCCGCGGTCGAAGCCGCGGAAAATTGGGGCACCTATGTCGCCGTGCATGCCTACACACCCGCGGCCATCCAGCGGTCGATCGAGGCCGGGGTCAAGTGCATCGAGCACGGCCACTTGATGGACGAAGATACCGCAAAGCTCATGGCCGAGAAAGGCATCTGGCTCAGCACGCAGCCCTTCCTCGACGACGAGGACATGATCCCGCTGCCTCCAGGCTCGTCCGAGCAGGAGAAGCAGATGGAAGTGATCAGCGGGACCGACAAAGTCTACGCGCTGGCGAAGAAATACAAGATCAAGACTGCTTTCGGGACCGACACGCTGTTCTCCAAGGCGCTTGCGAACCGGCAGGGCGCGCAACTCGCCAAGCTGGTGCGCTGGTATACGCCTGCGGAGGTCCTTGCGATGGCGACGTCCGTGAATGCCGAGCTTCTTCAGCTCTCGGGCCTGCGCAATCCTTATCCCGGCACGCTCGGTCTGGTCCAGGAGAAGGCGTTCGCCGACCTGTTGCTGGTCGAGGGCAATCCGCTTGAAAACATCAACCTGCTCGCCGACCCCGCCAAGAACTTCAAGGTCATCATGAAGGATGGGCGGGTCTACAAGAATACGCTGTGATCGTAGCGCCTCCGGTCGGTTCATGTCTCTTGTTTGGCACTTTCGAGACATGCCGACGGCCGCCTCAAAAGGTCCGCTTCCGAGCGAAGACCGCAAGTCTTCGGCGCGGTCAAAATGGCGCGAACGAATGACCCGAAGCTGACTTCGACATTGGATGTCGGAAAAGGCGTTCAGGGGCGGCCCCGGCGCAGGAGACGAATGCGCCGGGGCCTTCGCGCGGCTGATGATGGGCGTCGGGGAATTCAGCAGCGCGCCTAACCATGATTGAACGGCAAGGGCATTTATTCCCTGACTGCTGCGATCAGGACCAAAGGGCGGATTACGATCGCGTCATCCCCCATGACGTAACGAATGCTGGAAGCGCGGCGGGTTACGCCTGCGGCTAGCCCGCCTTACGAGCAATCGTAGCGGCCGGTTGACTCTCGGCGTGCTGGTTGGGAAGTTCGCCCTGATTTGCTCGCTCCATAGCGAGCGAGATACAGAGACGAGTGCGGCCTGGATGGTGGCTTGCCTGGACTTCCGGGTCCAAACTCGCACAGCAAAGAGGAACTGCCCCGATGACGATTATCGATTCTCAGGTCCATGCCTACGAGGCAAATACGCCGAAGCGACCCTGGGACACCGTGCCGAACTGGCCTGATCACGTCACGGGTGACGAGATGGTGGCGGCGATGGACAAGGTCGGCGTCGACGGCGCGATCTTCATCTCCGCCTTTTCCATGTACCGTTACGACGCCAGCTATGCAGTCGAAGTGCAACGAGCTCATCCCGGCAGGCTCGCGATCGTCAAGCCGGTCGACCCCGACGATCCGGCGGTGGCCGATGTCGTCGCCGACTGGAAGAAGACGCCTGGCACGGTCGGGATTCGCATCATGTTGACGAAGGAAGCCAAGCGCGACCCGAACGACCCGGGCCTCGACCGGATCGCACGTGCCGCTGTTCGCCACGACTTTCCGGTCAATATCCTGTGCTGGGGCAATCTGGATGCGGGCGCGGCGCTCATCGATCGCCATCCCGACACGCGATTCATCATCGACCATCTGGGCATCATCCAGCCGCGCGTGCCGCCCGCGCCGCCGCAGCCCTGGGCCGATCTTCCGAAGGTGCTGGACCTCGCCAAGCGCCCGAACGCGGTGATCAAGGTCAGCGGCGCCTGCACGCTATCCCGGGAGCCGTATCCCTTTCCGGACATCTGGGATCCTCTTGCCCGCGTGTTTGATGCATGGGGTATCGATCGCTGCTTGTGGGGCACGGACTGGACGCGCGCGTCCGCTGTCGTCAATTACGAGCAGGCCGTCGAGCCCTTCCGCAAGACTGACCGCCTGAGCGAGACGGAGCGGGCCATGCTGATGGGCGGCGCCTGCGCCAAAGCTTACGGCTGGTCGCCGAAGGTTGGCTCCCGCTGATACAGGGCAGCTGGTAACGAAAGAGGCCGCCGGTGAGGCGGCCTCATCTTGTTTGTTGGCGATGGAGTTAGCCGGCTGCGAATGAGGATGCTTCCGAACGCAACTTAGGCCGCATGTCCGTCCTGGACCACGCTTTTCCAGGCGCCGACCGTCGGACGCTTCAGCCCGAGATTCTCGCGCAGCGTCTTTCCGGCATAGTCTTTGTGGAAGAGACCGCGCCGCTGCAGTTCCGGCACCACATACTTGACGAAATCGGCATATGAGCCGGGTACATGCGTCGCCGCGATCACGAAGCCGTCGCAGCCTCGCGCGACGAACATCTCTTCCAGCTTATCGGCGACCTCCTTTGGCCCTCCGATGAGTGCGTCATGCGGCTTGGCACGGCCGGAGTATGTGATGAAGTCGCGCGTCGACGGATTGGTCTTGTTGGATAGCTTAAGTACGTAGTCACGGATGCCGGTCATGCCTTGCATGCCCTGAAGCTCTTCAGTGGTCAGCGGCTCGTCGATCGGCTTGGCGCCGAAATCGAAGTTGAGGCCTTCGGCCAGCAGCGACAGTGTTTCGATTTCCAGCGGAAGTTTTTCGATCACCGCCATCTTGTCCTCGGCTTCCGACTTGGTTGCCGCGCAGACCGGCGTCGCCAGCTTGCAAATGAACATCTGATCGGGATCGCGGCCGGCTTTCGCGGCTTCGAGGCGGGCCGAGTCATAGCCCTGCTTGGTGGCGAAAGGCGTGAAGATCACTTCTGCCCATCGGCCGGCGAAGCGCTGGCCGCGGCCGGACGACCCGGCCTGGACGATAACGGGGTGGCCTTGCGGCGAGCGCGGCACGGTGAAGGGACCGCGCGATTTGAAAAACCTTCCCTCATGATCCAGGCGCGTCACCTTGGCCGGATCGGCGAAGCGACCGCCTTTCTTGTCCATGATCAACGCACCGTCTTCCCAGGTGTCCCACTGGCCAAGCACGACTTCCATGAATTCGTCCGCGCGGTCGTAGCGCAGATCATGCGCGAGATGTTCGTCCTTACCCATGTTGAGCGCTTCGCCGTCGTTCACGGAGGTCACGACATTCCAGGCGGCGCGGCCGCCTGTCATCAAATCGAGCGTTGCGAAACGGCGGGCGACATCGAACGGCTCGAAATAGGTCGTCGAGCAGGTCGAGGCGAGCCCAAGTTTTTCCGTGACCATCCCCATCGCAGTCAGCACCACGATAGGGTCCATCTTCACGCAGCGGATGCCGTATTCGACAGCATGTGCGTGATCGTTGCGGTGACGGTCCGGCATCGCCAGCCTGTCGTCGAAGAAGGCCATGTGGAATTTGCCGGCCTCCAGGATGCGGCCGATGTCCTGATAGTAGTCGGCCGACATCGAGTTGCTGCGCGAATCCGGATGGCGCCACGAGCTCGGGAGGGTCGTGCAGTTCTGCGCCTGGAGAAAACCGATCATCACCATTTGTCGCGTCATGCTGCCTCGCTCTCTTAAATGTTTATCGTGATTTGCCGCCCTTTCATTGCGTGTTGCTTGGCGGGCGCTCGAAGGCCACAAACGCCAACTCCCGTTACGTCAAGATTTCAAATTTTGGGAACTCGACTACAGCAGAAATTGCCAGTTCCACGCTGCTGGTCGTAGAGCGGATGAACGACAACGTGATCCGCCGTGACATGACGAACGCAGGAAGCGCGACGGGCTACGCCTGCGCTAACCCGCCCTACGAGCTTCCGGCAATCAACTGGAAGCCAGCCCAGGCTTGCTGACTTTGGCTTCGCCAGTTCAGATGCCGAGTGCGCTCTGGTAGGCGAAAAGCGCCGGCGCGCCGCCCGTGTGCAGGAAGATGACATCCTCGTCTTTGCGCCAACGCCCCTGGCGGATCAGGGCGATCAAGCCCGCGAGCCCCTTGCCCGAATAGACCGGATCAAGTGGAAGAGCCTCGAGCCGGCCTGCAAGCCGGATCGCTTCGATCGTGGCTTCGTGCGGGACCCCGTAGGCAGGTCCCGCATGCCCCGCGACGACTTCCACCGTTGCTTCGTCGAACGGAACATCAAGCAGATCGGACGCTTCTCGCGCAAACGTTACGACATCGGCTCGCACCCGCGCGGGCTCGGCGTCGATATCAATCCCGACGATCCCTGTGTGTGGCATTGCCACGGCCGCACCGGCGATGAGACCGGCCTGCGTGCCGGCGCTTCCGGTGCAGTGGACGATAGCGGCAGGTCGGAAGCCCAATTGCGCCGCCTGCGGTTCGATCTCGGAAATCGTCGTGGCATAGGCGACTGCGCCCAGGGCATTCGAGACCCCGTACGGCACGAAGTACGGCCTGTGACCCTTCGCTTCGAGATCGTCGACCAGCGTGCGAATGGCTGCATTGCGGTCACCGGTCCACGGCACGTCGTGGAGATGCGCGCCGAACAGCCGATTGAGAAACGCGTTGCCCGAGGTCTTGTATTCCGGCGTCGGCGGTTCGAGCCGGCCGTGGTAGACCGCAAGATGGCAGGCGAGGCCGAGCTTTGCCGCCGCCGCCGCAACCTGCCGCTGGCTGTTCGATTGCACGACGCCACCTGAGACGATCGTATCGGCGCCGCTCGAAAGTGCATCGTGCAGGACGTAGTCGAGCTTGCGCAACTTGTTGCCGCCAAAACCGAGCCCGGTCGCATCTTCGCGCTTGACCCACAGCCGCGGTCCGCCGAGATGAGCCGTCAGTCGCTTCATCGGCTCGAGCGGGGTCGGCAGATTGGCCAAGCCCAGGCGCGGAAAGACAGCGAGCCGGTCGGATAGTGGCCTGCGATCAATTTGCATCGTTCCGTCCGTCTGACCCACACGTGATATTCCAGCAAGAGACCGATGGCCGCTATTATAGCTCCATCAACGGTAGCCGCATCATTCAAGCGAAGGATGGAAGCGCCCCCGCGGGGCAGATTAGCGATGGCGTCCTCCGCCAGCGTCATCCGCCATGACATGGTATCCAGTTCACGAGACTGTCGATCGACCCGTTGTGGGAGGCGGGTAAAGCCCGTAATATTCTTGTGTTACATCTTTCAGAGTTCATATCGTGAGTGGCAGGCAGAACAATTTCCTTGCTCAGGCGCTTCAAGAAGCTTCGATGGCGCTGCGAATGAAGCAGTTCGATCGCGCAAGGCAACTTGCGGCCGAAGTCCTGAAATCGAACCGCACAGACCGGAACGCGGTGCTCATCCTGGCTCATGCCCTGATTGGTCAAGACCGTGCGGGCGAAGCGGTCGTGCCGCTCGAAAAGGCGGTGCGTCGCAGCACGGATGCGGAAATCGAGACGGTGCTTGGCGCAGCCCTGTGCGGTTCGCGGCGCTCTGCGGACGGGATCGAGCAACTGCGTCGTACCGCTGCACGGCGCCCGCCATACTTGCCTGCTTTTCAGGAACTCGCCGGTCAGTTAGCCAAAGCCGGACAACTGAACGAAGCCATCAAGACCATCGAAAATGCTCTCGCCTTGGCCCCCGAGAGCATAGATTTGAAACTCGATCTCGGACGCCTGTTTCTCCAGAACAATGAGCGTGCGAATGCCCGCGCCAGCCTAACGGTTGCTCGCGACGCCGCACCGGGACGGCCGGACATTTTGACAGAACTCGGTCTGGTCCTGCTTCTCGATGGAGAGTACGCGGCTGCCGCCGATGTGTTCCGCCACGCGGTTGCTTTGCGTCCGGAAGACACTCTATCCCGTGTCAACCTCGCCGTATGCCTCCTGGAGATGGGAGAGCGCGATGGCGGCGAGACGACTCTGCGTGCCGCACTGCGCGGACGGCCTTACATGTTCGGCCGCACGGCCTATGCACTTGCCGCTTCCTCGCACGGCCGATTCTTTTCGTCCGAGCGCGGCCGCGAAATTCCTGGAGCGAGACGCCATCTGAGCGTTCAGGGCCTTTTCCGCTCTGCACGGTTTTGTGCTGACGCGTTTCCTTCGCGAGCCGAGTGCCCACTTCGCTCGAAAACGCTCTACGCCCTGAATTTCCGCCGGTACAATCCGGGCTCTCGTCTTATCGCGTTGCGCATTTCGTGTATCCGCCGTGTCTCTTCTGCCGTGAAGGAAGACGTTTGCGCGATCCAGTTCTCCCGCTTGACCGGAATGCACTGCGCGACCGGCGTGCCCTTTGGGATGACGCCCTGGAAGCTTGTGTTATGCCAATACGCCGGAAACTGTACCCATGTATCGACATAGCGGTCGCAATCGACCAAACCGCTCAGTGTGGTGAATGGCAGATCAAAGCGGTTGACGGGATGCGTGAAGAACACCGCGTATCCTTCCGGCGCTTCGATGGTCCACAGGTTGTGGAATTTGATGACGAAGCGGTCGGCTTCAAAAAGTGGTGTACCGGTGACCTGACCCTCATCGTGGAATCCGATGGGCGAACGAGGATAATCGAGTTCTCCACCGGGTGGGATGTCGTTGTCCCAAGTCATCTCGCCGTTCTCGACCCTGAGATCGCACATCAGCGGAATCAGAAAGCCGTTGGTCATTGCGTCGACGAACGGCGGGCATCGCTTGACTGTTTCCTCTTCACGGAAGGCGACCGTGCTGAGCGCCATCGTCGGCATCGCCTTGAGCCAGTCGGGAAGACCCAGGCTCGCCGGTACAGGCAATGGTAGCAGTCCTTCAAGCTCTCTCGGACAGCGGAATTTGAGGGTGAGCTTATTGGCTTTATCGGACATTGGGTGCACCAGCGTAGGCTCGAGTTGATAGGCGGAGAGGGCCGTCAATTGAAGCCCAAGATCCCGATGATTACCGAACCTTAATCTCCGCCAACGACGTTCTGCTTTCGCAGGACGACTGGCGGGTTTGCGCATGCGGCCAACCCGCCCGTCGAGCAGGCCTAATCCTTCACTGCGCGCACCGCGCCGCGAGACGCGCTGGTGGCGAGCGCGGCATAGGCCTTGAGCGCGGTCGAGACCTTGCGAGGCCGCTTGGCGGGTTTCCAGGCCTGCGCGCCCTTGGCTTCCATCGCCTTGCGCCGCCGCGTCAGCTCCGCCTCGTCGACGGCGAGATGGATGGCGCGGGCGGGGATGTCGATCTCGATCATGTCGCCGTCCCGCACCAGGCCGATCAAGCCGCCTTCCGCCGCCTCCGGCGAGACATGGCCGATCGACAGCCCCGAAGAGCCGCCGGAGAAGCGTCCATCAGTGATGAGCGCGCAGGCTTTGCCGAGCCCCTTCGATTTCAGGTAGCTCGTCGGATAAAGCATCTCCTGCATCCCGGGGCCGCCGCGCGGGCCTTCATAGATCACCACGACGACATCGCCGGGCTTGATCTTGTTGGTCAGGATCGCCTCGACAGTCGCGTCCTGGCTTTCGAACACGCGTGCAGGCCCTGAGAATTTCAGGATGCTCTGGTCGACGCCAGCGGTCTTCACGATGCAGCCGTCGGCGGCGATGTTGCCGTGGAGCACGCCGAGACCGCCATCCTTCGAATAAGCGTGCGCGACGTCTCGGATGCAGCCATTGCTGCGATCGTCATCGAGATCCTCGAAGCGGCGGTTCTGGCTGAAGGCCACTTGCGTCGGCACGTTGCCGGGCGCGGCCTTGTAGAACTCGCGCACGCTCTCGCTCTCGGTCCGGCGGATATCCCAACGCTGCAGCGCTGCGGCGAGCGACGTCGAATGAACGCTCGGCAGTTCGGCGTGAAGCAGGCCCGCGCGTTCGAGCTCGCCGAGGATCGCCAGCACGCCGCCGGCGCGGTGCACGTCCTCCATGTGGACGTCGGCGACAGAGGGGGCGACCTTGCAGAGCACCGGCACCTTGCGCGACAGCCGGTCGATGTCCTTCATCGTGAAGGGGACTTCGCCCTCATGCGCGGCGGCGAGCAGATGCAGCACGGTGTTGGTCGAGCCGCCCATCGCGATGTCGAGGCTCATCGCGTTCTCGAACGCCTTGAAGTTCGCGATGTTACGCGGCAGCACGCTGGCGTCGTCCTGCTCGTAATAGCGGCGCGCCAGATCCACGATCAGATGGCCGGCCTCGACGAACAGGCCCTTGCGATCGGCATGCGTCGCCAGCACCGAGCCGTTGCCGGGCAGCGACAGGCCGAGCGCCTCGGTGAGGCAGTTCATCGAGTTGGCGGTGAACATGCCCGAGCACGAACCGCAGGTCGGGCAGGCTGAGCGCTCGATCACCTCGACCTCGGCGTCCGAAACGCGATCGTCGGCCGCGGCCACCATCGCGTCGATCAAATCGACCGCCCTGGTCTTGCCCTTGAGGTTGACCTTGCCTGACTCCATCGGTCCGCCGGACACGAACACGACGGGGATGTTCAGCCGCAGCGCGGCCATCAGCATGCCCGGCGTGATCTTGTCGCAATTGGAGATGCAGACCATGGCATCGGCGCAATGCGCGTTGACCATGTATTCGACGCTGTCGGCGATCAGCTCGCGCGAGGGCAGGCTGTAGAGCATGCCGTCATGGCCCATCGCGATGCCGTCGTCGACCGCGATGGTGTTGAACTCCTTGGCGACGCCGCCGGCCTTCTCGATCTCGCGCGCCACCAATTGTCCGAGGTCCTTGAGATGGACGTGCCCGGGCACGAATTGCGTGAACGAATTGACGACCGCGATGATCGGCTTGCCGAAATCCTCATTGGTCATGCCGGTGGCGCGCCACAGGCCGCGCGCGCCGGCCATGTTGCGGCCATGGGTGGTGGTTCGGGAGCGATAGGCGGGCATGGCGTTCCTCGGCAATTTTAGTCCGACCCGAGCGGATTTCTGGTGGACGGGCAATCTATTAGTGGCAGGGATACTGGGAAGCGGTGCGGAAGACGACCCCAGATTTTGCGGTCCAGCGATGCCGGTTCCGGGGAGGGTGCCCGGCGCTGTTGCGCCGCTATTCCCCGTTGTCATTCCGGGGCGCGACGTAATCGCGAGCCCGGAATCGCATTTGGCAATGGAGACGGTGGTGAAATCGATTCCGGGCTCGACGCTGGCGCGTCGCCCCGGAATGACGTGTGGAAAAAGACGGGCGCTTCAGTCCCGGTCCAGATACGCCGCCACGACTTCGCGGGTGTCCTTGCTGGGCACCACGGGCACGATCTCGAAGGTCATGCCGAGGTCGCGGTTGTTGGCGAGCACCCATTCCTGCAACAGGCGCGCGTCATCGCATTCCATGAGCTGGAAGCAGCGGTCGAAATTCGGCTCGATCCAGCTTCCGATATATTTCAGCCCTTCGGGAAATGTGATGCCGGGATCGCGCACGCGCCGATAGACCGGAATCGGATCGCAATTCTTGAAGCGCTCGATCACCATGAACAGCATGACACCTCCCGCCAAAGCATGGTCGGGAAAGACCATGCCCAAGACAACACGCCGAGGCGGTATCATAGCACGTTCTTTGTCCTGTTCACTTGCGCAGGAAAACGTAATCCGCGGTGTAGGGCATGCCGCGCGTCGTGCCGGGCCGGTCGCAGGTGTCGTTCAGCACGCCGCCGACCGTGTTGATCCGCTGCACCATGACGACGTCGTCGAACTTGCCGCTGCCCTTGTGGGACGCGGCCTCGAGCTTCAGCCAGGCGATGTCGTTCGCGGACTTGCCGGGGGCGTTGCCGATGGCCTTGCCGACCACGGCGCTGCCGTCCTCGAGCTCCCAGGTCGGGCCGGCATAGTGCTTGCCGATGACCTTGCCGTCGGCAGTCAGCGATGCCTGCGGTTCGCGGAAGGTCCAGACCAGCTTGCCGTCAGCGGCCGCCTTGCATTCGTAGATCTGCTGGCCCTGCGCATGCGCCGTCAGCACGGGCGTGAGACCCGGCGCTGCGATCGCGTCGGGAAGCGGCGTGTCGGCGGCGCTCGCAATGGCGAACGAGCCGGTCAGGGAGAAGAGGGCGAGGGTCGTCTTCAGGGCACTGTGCATGCTTTGCAATCGTCATTGCGAGGAACGAAAAAGCGAAGCAATCCAGACTTGAAGAGCCGAATTGCTTCGCCGGGTTTGTTGTCGGACGCACATTCGCGCAATCCGTTAGCTCACAGACTTAGCTAGCACGCGGGCCAAAGCTGGGACACAGGTCAGACCGTCATCGCCTTCACGAGATTTTCAGCAACCTTGTCGAGAAATCCCGTGGTCGAGAGCCAGCGTTGATCGGCGCCGACCAGGAGCGCGAGGTCTTTGGTCATGTGGCCGCTCTCGACGGTGTCGACGCAGACCTTCTCCAGCGTCGCCGCGAACTTGGCCAGTTCGGCATTGTTGTCGAGCTTGGCGCGATGCGACAGGCCGCGGGTCCAGGCAAAGATCGAGGCGATCGAGTTGGTCGAGGTCTCCTTGCCCTTCTGGTGCTCGCGGAAATGGCGGGTGACCGTGCCGTGGGCGGCCTCGGCTTCCACGGTATTGCCGTCCGGCGTCATCAGGACCGAGGTCATCAGGCCGAGCGAGCCATAGCCCTGGGCCACCGTATCCGACTGCACGTCGCCGTCATAGTTCTTGCAGGCCCAGACATAACCGCCCGACCATTTCAGCGCGGCGGCGACCATGTCGTCGATCAGCCGGTGCTCATAGGTGATCTTCTTGGCCGCGAACTTGTCCTTGAACTCCTTGTCGAACACTTCCTGGAAGATGTCCTTGAAGCGGCCGTCATAGACCTTCAGAATCGTGTTCTTGGTCGAGAGATAGACCGAGTAGTTGCGCGCCAGGCCCATGTTGAGGGAGGCGCGGGCGAAGTCGTAGATCGAGTTGTCGAGATTATACATCTCCATCGCGACGCCCGCTCCCGGCGCCTTGAACACTTCGCGCTCGATCACCGTGCCGTCGTCGCCGACGAATTTCATCGACAGCGTGCCCTTGCCGGGGAACTTGATATCGGTGGCGCGATACTGGTCGCCATAGGCATGACGGCCGATGATGATCGGCTTGCTCCAGCCCGGCACCAGGCGCGGCACGTTCTTGCAGATGATCGGCTCGCGAAACACCACGCCGCCGAGGATGTTGCGGATGGTGCCGTTCGGCGACTTCCACATTTCCTTCAGGCCGAATTCCTTCACCCGCGCCTCGTCCGGCGTGATGGTGGCGCATTTCACGCCGACGCCGACCTTCTTGATCGCGTTGGCGGCATCGATCGTGACCTGGTCGTTGGTCTTGTCGCGGTACTCCATGCCGAGGTCGAAATACATCAGCTCGACATCGAGGAACGGGGTGATCAGCTTGTCCTTGATGTACTGCCAGATGATCCGGGTCATCTCGTCGCCATCGAGTTCGACGACGGGTTTGGTCACCTTGATCTTTGCCATGGGGGTTATCGAGCCTTCTCGAAAATAGCGCGCTTTTGCAGGGCGGGGTGGGATATGGGCGCGTCATAGCACTGCGGACCGGCGGGCGGAAGCCGAGGGGTTATGCAGTTTCAGCCGATCTTCGGGCTGAGGATGCCCGTTGCGGCATTCGGCGCGGGTTGGCTGCGGGATGCAGGCCATGATCGTGTCGGCCTCATGGTTCGAGACGCGCGGCTTAGCCGCGCTCCTCAGCATGAGGGTCTGGCGCCACGCAAGAAGGGTCTAGCGCCGCGCATTCCGACCTCATCCTGAGGAGCCCGCCGCAGGTGGGCGTCTCGAAGGATGGTGCCGCAAAGGAACGGATTTGGCCTCAGAAGCAGTCAAAAGCCGTAACTAACCTTATTATTTTGCTTGAGAAATCCGCGCAGACGGGGGATCGAAGTGGCTTGGCTTGAACTTGGGTCGGTTGTCTTGAGAGACGCGATCCAAGGGCTCGGTTTTGATGCGGGGAAGTGAGGCGAGATGACGGGTGCGGGCACCGACAAGAGCAAGACCGGCTTCGACCTTGCCGGGCCCGTGATCATTCTGGTCGAGCCGCAGCTTGGCGAAAATATCGGCATGGCGGCACGCGCGATGGGCAATTTCGCGCTGACGCGGCTGCGGCTGGTCAGCCCACGCGACGGCTGGCCGAGCATCAGTGCCCAACGTGCCGCCGCCGGCGCCGATCACATCCTGGAGCAGGCCGAACTGTTCGACACGGTCGATCAGGCGATCGCCGATCTCGACCTGTTGTTCGCCACGACAGCGCGCGCCCATGACCAGGCCAAACCAGTGGTGGCGCCGCAGATCGCTGCGCGGGAGATCGTGGGGCATACCGGACATGGCGGGAAGGCGGGCATCCTGTTCGGCCGCGAGCGCTGGGGGCTCACCAACGACGAGGTCGCGCGCGCCAATCGCATCATCACCTTTCCGGTCAATCCCGGTTTCGCCTCGCTCAATCTGGCGCAGGCGGTGCTGCTGATGGGTTACGAATGGTTCAAGCTGTCGACCGAAGGCGAGCTGCCGTTCGCGATGCCCGAGCGCTCGGAGCGGGCGTCCCAGTACCAGATGCAGGCGTTCTTCGAGAATCTCGTCCGCGAGCTCGACCAGGTCGAGTTTCTGCGGCCGGCGGAAAAGCGCGACACGATGCTGGTGAACCTGCGCAACATCTTCTCGCGCATGGAGCCGACCAAGCAGGACATGCATACGCTCCATGGGGTGGTGATGGCGATCGCCGAGGGTCGCAAGGGCCCGGCCAAGGGCGGCGTGCTCGACGGTGAGCAGGCCACCCGGCTGCGCGCGCTGCTCGCCGAGCACGGGCAGGGGACGCCGGTGTCGGACTCCAGCGGAAGCGTGCGCGGGCTCGCGCGGCTGTTGCGTCGCAATCCGACCGACGCCGAACGCCTCCTGTGGCAGGCGCTGACGCGCGACCGCCGCTTCGCCGGCCAGTTCAAGCGTCAGACCCCGGTCGGCCGGCACATTCCGGACTTCGTCTCCTTCGGGCATCGGCTCGCTATCGAGCTCGTCAATGCCAACGAGTCGGAAACCATCATCGCCGATCGCGCCGCGCGACGGGTCTGGCTGCAGAGCCGCGATTATCGCGTGCTCGACATCAATGTCGGCGATGTCGAGATCAATCTCGCGAACGAACTGGCGCGGCTGGTGATCGCGATGTCGGAGACGAAATAGCGCGCACCACGCGGCGCCGGGCCTTTTTCTTGCACAAATGCGGCGTTCGCCCGCGTCCGACGGATACCGTGCGGCTCGTCGGAACCGCGGATGCGGCAATCCGCCTGCATGAGAACGAGCTTCACCAACCCGATGCATTTTCACGGCGCGCCGCATTTGAACGGTGCCGCGCAAGATTGCTTAACCGTGTCGCTTTACGGAACGCTCGCGTTTTGGCTGTACGGTACGATGCTGTTGGCGATTGTAGCGGTTGTGATGATCGGCTTTTAACTATGAATCAGACGAAATCGGTGCTTCGGGACTTGGAGGAGGCGATCGCGCGGGGGTCGGCGGAAAGCCGCGCTCGGGCGCTCTGGCATACGACCGATCTCTTGATTGCCGGTCGTTATTGCGAGGAGGATGTTGCGACCTTTGGCGAGGTGATCGATCGTCTTGCCGACGAGATCGAGTTCGCCGCGCGCGCTCAGCTCGCGGAGCGGCTGGCGACGATGGACAACGCACCGATCAAGGTCATCCATAAGCTCGCCTTTGACGATGCGATCGAGGTCGCCGGTCCCGTGCTGCGGGACTCGGAACGGCTCGACGACGATGCGCTGGTGGTGAATGCCAGCATCAAGAGCCAGGCCCATTTGCTCGCGATCTCGCAGCGGAGGTCGATCGCCGAAGACGTGACCGACGTCCTGGTCGAACGCGGCGATCGCGAGGTCATCAACTCGGTCGCACGCAATCATGGCGCGCGCTTCTCCGGCGCGGGCTTCCTGCACATGGTCAAGCGCGCCGAGGGCGATTCGATCCTCGCCGAGAATCTCGGCCTGCGCAAAGACATCCCGCGGGGAGTTTTCCAGCAACTCATTGCCAAGGCGTCCGACGACGTGAAGAACCGGCTCGCGCAGGAGCGGCCCGGCATGTTCGACGAAATCCAGGACTCCGTTGTCGATGTCGCCGGTGACCTGCAATCGAAGTTCGGCCCGGTGTCGAGGGGCTATTTCGTCGCCAAGCGGGTCGTGTCGATCCAGCACCGGCTGGGCAACCTCAACGAAAAGAGCATCTCCGAATACGCGCGCTCGCACAGGATCGACGAGGTCACGATCGGCCTGGCGCTATTGTGTGCGCTGCCGCCCGACGTGATCGAGCGTTCATTGCTGTTCGAAAGAAACCGGGAAATGCTGTTGATCCTGGCGAAGTCACTCGGCTTCTCCTGGGACACGACGATGTCGCTGCTGTTCCTGGGCGCCAAGGATCACCGCATCACCGCGGGCGATCTGCGGCAGCTCGCGACGGAATATGAGTACCTGAACCCGGAGACATCGAAGACCGTTGTCGAGTTCTATCAATCGCGCAAGCACGGTGGCCGCGCCAAGGGTGGGGCTGATCGCGAGTTCGAAGTCCAGGCGCATTGAAATGATCGCCAGCGCGAAAGAAAACCTGTCGTCGTCGACCATCGCCCGCCTTCGCAAGGTGCTGGCGGAGGTCAGTGCCTTCTTCGAGGAGGAGAGATCGGCGCCGGAGCCGTCCGCAGTCGACGCCGCCTGGATGGTGATGGAGGCCGCGAACGATTTCGGTGACGGGTCGACCATCGAGGCCTGCCGTCGCGTCATCGATGCGGACCTCAACGGCACGCTGGCCGCACAATCCGACCTCGCTATCGTCAACGACTATTTCAAGTAGGCGAGCCCGCGGAGTTTCCGCGCTGCCTGTCAGGGCAGGGCTATCCCATCCGACGCCTTGTTATGATCATGTCTGGCTTCATGGTTCGAGACGGCGCTAACGCGCCTCCTCACCATGAGGGTCTGGCTACTTCGTGCCGCATATGATGCCCTCATCCTGAGGAGGCCGCAACGCGGCCGTCTCGAAGGATGGGCCACGCGCGAAAACTGTTCGAATAAGCTTTCTTGGAAGCGACAGGCCTGGCGGAGCGAGGCAGCCGGGCGTGTTCGCTACACCGCGGCGAGCTCGGCCGAGGCCGCGGTCGCGCGCTTCGACTTCTTCTTTGACGGGGCAAGCAGGGAGCCTGCGGCAAGGCCGGCCGTGTCGGCGACTCCCGGGTTGCGCGAAACCATGGCGGCGACGATCGCGCCGTCGATCAGAAGCGCAAGCTGATGCGCCAGCATTTCCGGCTCGGCCGCGCCGATTTCGCCGGCAAGCTTCTCGATATGGGCGAGAACGACCTTCTTGTGCTTCAGCGCGATGGCGCGGAACTGCTTCTGGTCCTTGTCGTGCTCGGCGACCGCGTTGATGAACGGGCAGCCGTAGAAGCGCTCCTCGCCGAACCAGCTCTTCAGCGCCGGAAAGATCCGCGCGAGCTTGGTGTGAGCGTCGCCGCCGCCGGCCTCGATCGCGCCGATGAACCATTCGCGCCACTGCTTGCCTTCGCTTTCCAGCACGGCGTGCACGAGGTTGGTCTTCGAGCCGAACAATTTGTAGAGCGTCGTCTTGGCGGTGCCGGCCTCGTCGATGATGGCGTCGATGCCGGTGGCGTTGATGCCGTTCTTGCAGAACAGATGCGTCGCCGCGCTGAGAAGGCGACCGCGCGCCGACTCCTCGTCGGCGATCGCGCGAAGAGCGCCTGAAGTTTTCTTCGAACCCGCTTTGCCCATGTTGCCCGCTTTGCCCATGGCCGCAAGTTAAGCGAAGCGCGGCGTCATCATCAAGTCGCATCTTTGCTGCGCGCAAAATAATCGCCGATCGGCGGCAGTTGCTTCGCGCTTGAGCAGGACTGCGCTGACCAATCCGTGGGCATGTCAACCTAAGGCGTTACGACGCTTTGCATTTTGCGAAAGGGCAGGTTCTGGCACGCTTCGTGCAGGAAACAGACCGTTCGGTATCCTAGCTAGGGAGACAATTTCAATGACCGCGGTCGTTCAAAAAACAGCGCTTACCGGCTGCCTCGCCCCCATCGACAGAGGCGGGCTGGAGCAACTCATCGTCAACGGAAAAGCCAATCCGAAGGTCATCAAGACCTTGAAGTGCAAGACGGTCGCGGAGGGCAAATTCCGCCACGCCAACTATATCCGCAACCTGCCGCCCTACATCGTAGACGAGCCGCCGGGGCTGCTCGGCGACGACACCGCGCCAAATCCCTCGGAAGCATCGCTCGCCGCGCTCGGCTCCTGCCTCGCAGTCGGCCTGCACGCCAACGCCGTGCATCGCGGCTGGATCGTCAACAAGCTCGAACTCGAGCTCGAGGGTGACCTGAACATCACGGCGGTGTGGGGCACCGGCGACGTCAGCGAAAAGCCGGTCGGCTTCACCGACGTGCGGGTCAAGGTCGACATGGAGTGCGAGGGCATCTCGCCGGACGAGATCAATGCGCTGGTCGCACATGTGAAGAAGTGGTCGCCGGTCGCCAACACCTTTACCCGGCCGGTCAATCTCGAGGTCGGCATCTAGGACCTAGCGGCAGTCGGCAATCGTTCACGTGCGGAGGGCGTCATGGGATCTTTAGCGGTATCGCGTCTCGAAATTGCCGATCAGCCTCCACGGTCGATTGCCGATGACGTTGCGGCGATCGCGCGAAAAGACCTCGCGCCACTCGCCGCCGCGATCGACAGCGGCGAGGTCTACCCGGATGCGCTGCTCCGCCGCTTCGGCGAGGTCGGCGCCTGGAGCAGTCACGTGCCGGAGAATGGCGCAGCCGACCTGCGCTGCGCCATTCAGTCGGTCGCTGCGATCGGCGAAGTCTGCGGCGCGACGGCCTTCATGGCGTGGTGCCAGAACACGCTGGTCTGGTACGCCGCGAATTCCGACAATCCTGAACTCGTGGCGAAATTCGCCGGCAGTTTCGCCAGCGGCCAAATCCTCGGTGGCACGGGCCTCTCGAACCCGATGAAGAGCTTCTTCGGCATCGAGCGGCTGAAGCTGAAGGGGCGCAAGGTCGAGGGCGGTTATGTCGTGCGCGGCGCGCTGCCCTGGGTCTCGAACCTCGGTCCCGACCATTACTTCGGCACGATCTTCGAGCGCGAGGATGCGCCGGGGGAGATCGTGATGTTCCTGGCGGATTGCGCCGACCCGGCCGTGACGCTGCAGCCGTGCAAGCCGTTCCTCGCGATGGATGGCACCGGCACCTATGGCGTGCAGTTCCGCGACGCCTTCGTGCCGGACGAACTGATTCTCGGCAACTCCGGCCGCGCCGTTCGTGAAGAAGATCCGGGCCGGCTTCATCCTGCTGCAGGCAGGCATGGCGCTCGGCCTGATCAAGGACTGCATCGGCATCATGGACGAGGTCGAGGCGCCGCTCGGCCATGTCAATCGCTACCTGCCGCAGCAACCCGTGCAGTTCAAGGAGCTGTTTTCCGAGCTGGAGCGCGAGACCATGACGCTGGCCCGCGATCCCTTCAACGCCGACGACAGCTACTGGCGCAAGGTCATCGCGCTTCGCCTGCGCGCGGGCGATGCCAGCGTCGCAGCCGCGCACGCCGCGATGCTTCATTGCGGCGCGCGTGGCTATCTGAAGAGCCATCGCGCCCAGCGGCGCCTGCGCGAAGCCTACTTCGTCGCCATCGTCACGCCGGCCACCAAGCAGCTTCGCAAGATGCTGGCCGACGGCTGAGCTTTCAAGATTTTCCAAGAGCCTTCAAAGCACCTTCGAACCGCAACCAAACAGGAGAGGCCTGCCATGACGGACGTTCTGATTACTGCCGGCGAACTCGCTGATCTCATCACGAAAGAACCTTGTGTCATCATCGACACAAGGAATCCGGACGCCTATGGCGCGGGGCACATTCCGAGCGCCGTGAACGTGCACGAGATTTTCACCTACCTCGCGACCTCGACGCCCGAGGGCATGCAAGAATTGAAGACCAAGTTCGCCGACGCGTTCGGCGCGGCCGGCCTGTCCGGCAAAGAGACCGCCGTGATCTACGAGCAGTCGATGAATTCCGGCTTCGGCCAGTCCTGCCGCGGCTATTATCTTCTCACCATGCTCGGCTACCCGAAGATCAAGGTGCTGCATGGCGGCTTCGATGCCTGGGCGGCCGGCGGCCTGCCCGTCACGACGGATGCGCCTTCGCCGGTGAAGGCGTCGTTCTCGATCGTGCCGGAAGCCGGTGAGATCCTGATCGATGCGAAGGCGATGCTCGGCGCGCTCGATAAGCCCGGCATCGCGATCCTCGACGTACGGGATGTTGATGAGTGGATCGGCGACAGCTCCTCGCCCTACGGCAAGGATTTCTGCCCGCGCAAGGGACGCATTCCCGGCGCCGTCTGGCTCGAATGGTATCGCATGATGAAGCCGACGGCGGAGGGCCCGCGTTTCAAGTCGAAGGATGAAATCCTCGCCGAATGCGCGACCGTCGGGATTACCGAGACGACGCCGGTCTATCTCTATTGCTTCAAGGGCGCACGCGCGTCGAATACCTTCCTGGCGCTCAAGAATGCCGGCGTGAAGGACGTGCGGATGTATTTCGGCTCCTGGAACGAGTGGTCGCGCGATCCGTCGCTTCCGATCGATGAAGGCCTGCCGACGGCCCCCAAGGTGACGGAAAAGGCGGCATAAAACCTGCATAGTTTTCCACCATCCGGCCGCGAATGACGCGGCCGGATGGTGAAATCTGGAGAGCGGGGCGGGGCGCCACGCTCCGGTGTGACAAAGGGGCGCAGCATGTCCACATTTGACGATCCTTTCGATGCCGAACGCGAGCTGACCAGATCGGGCTGTGTCTGCGGCCAGCATCGCTCCGCGGCCGAGCATGAGCAGGCGACGCTGGCGTTGCGCTGTGAGCCGGTCGCAAGTGAGGACAAACGTTACGAGGGCGTGGTCGCATCAGCGGTGATGCGCGCGATGTTTCCCCACGATGCGGCACGGCGCGCGTTTCTGAAGTCGGTCGGCACATCGACGGCGCTTGCCGCGCTGTCGCAATTCTTTCCGATCAAGGCTGCGACCGAAGCGTTCGCTGACGCGGGCACGCCGGAAAAGAAGGACCTCAAGGTCGGCTTCATCCCAATCACCTGCGCAACGCCGATCATCATGGCGGCGCCGCTCGGCTTCTACGCGAAGCACGGCCTCAACGTCGACGTGGTCAAGACCGCGGGCTGGGCGGTCATTCGCGACAAGACCATCAACAAGGAATACGACGCCGCCCACATGCTGGCGCCGATGCCGATCGCGATCTCGCTGGGCCTTGGCGCGCAGCCGATCCCGTTCGCGGTGCCCGCGATCGAGAACATCAACGGGCAGGGCATCGTGCTCGCGATGAAGCACAAGGATAAGCGCGAGCCGAAGGACTGGAAGGGCATGAAGTTCGCCATCCCCTTCGACTATTCCATGCACAATTATCTGCTCCGCTATTACCTCGCCGAGCACGGGGTCGATCCCGACACCGACGTCCAGCTCCGCTCCGTGCCGCCGCCGGAGATGGTCGCCAACCTCCGCGCCGACAACATCGATGGCTTCCTCGCGCCCGACAATATCTGCCAGCGCGCGATCTATGATGGCGCAGGCTTCCTGCACATCCTGTCCAAGGAGATCTGGGACGGCCATCCCTGCTGCAGCTTCGCCGCCAGCCGCGAGTTCATCACGACGTCGCCGAACAGCTTTGCCGCGCTGACGCGTGCGATCGTCGATGCGACCGCCTATGCGTCGAAGGCCGAGAACCGCAAGCAGATTGCGGAGGCGATTGCGCCCGCCAACTACATCAACGCGCCCGTTACGGTGCTGGAGCAGGTCCTGACCGGCACCTATGCCGACGGGCTCGGCGGGGTGAAGACGGATGCCAAGCGCGTCGATTTCGATCCGTTCCCCTGGCAGTCCTTTGCGGTGTGGATGCTGACGCAGATGAAGCGCTGGGGCCAGATCAAGGGCGATGTCGATTACAAGGCGGTCGCCGAGCAGGTCTATCTCGCCACCGATACGAAGAAACTGATGACCGAGATGGGCCTGTCGCCGCCGGCGACCGCGTACAAGTCGTTCTCCGTGATGGGCAAGGCCTTCGATCCGGAGAAGCCAGACGATTATCTCGCAAGCTTCAAGATCAGGAAGGCGTCGTGAGGCACGCGGCGGCCGTTCTGCTCTTGCCTCGCCCCGCTTGCGGGGAGAGGCCGACACACGAAGCGTGGCGGGTGAGGGGGACTTCTCCACGAGCCGAATTCGTGGAAAGAGCCCCTCATCCCGACCTTCTCCCCGCAAGCGGGGAGAAGGAGATGACTAACTCGCTCCGTCTTCGCGCGGCGATCGTATCCATCGCGCTGTTCGCAGCCTTCCTCGGCGTCTGGTATCTCGCCACGCGCTCCACCGCGACCACGACGACCATGAGCCCGGAATACGCCAAGCTGATGGGCCTCACGGCGACCCAGGGCAAGTCCGCGATGCCCGGTCCGCTCGAGGTCGGGGCAAAACTCTGGGAGCACCTGAAGCGGCCGTTCTATGACAACGGGCCGAACGACAAGGGGCTCGGCATCCAGCTCGCTTATTCCATCGCGCGCGTCGGCATGGGCTATCTGATCGCGGTCATCGTCGCGATCCCGCTCGGTTTCCTGATCGGGATGTCGCCGTTGTTCAGCCGCGCGCTCGATCCGTTCATCCAGATCCTGAAGCCGATCTCGCCGCTCGCCTGGATGCCGCTCGCGCTCTACACCATCAAGGACTCCGGCCTGTCGGCAATCTTCGTGATCTTCATCTGCTCGGTATGGCCGATGCTGATCAACACGGCTTTCGGCGTCGCAAGCGTGCGGAAGGAATGGATCAACGTGGCGCGAACGCTGGAGGTCGGCAGCTTGCGGCGCGCCTTCACCGTGATCCTGCCGGCCGCCGCGCCGACAATTCTGACGGGCATGCGGATCTCGATCGGCATCGCCTGGCTCGTGATCGTCGCCGCCGAGATGCTCGTCGGCGGCACCGGCATCGGCTACTTCGTCTGGAACGAGTGGAATAATCTCTCGATCACCAATGTCATCATCGCGATTTTCCTGATCGGTCTCGTCGGCATGCTGCTCGACCAAGTCCTCGCGCGGGTCACGCGCCTCGTCACGTTTCCGGAGTGAGGCGGTGATGTTGTTCTCAAATGTCACCGCGTATTTGCCTCGCCCCGCTTGCCGGGAGAGGCCGACACGCGCAGCGTGGCGGGTGAGGGGCTCTCTCCGCGGACTGCGCTTGTGGAGGAAGCCCCTCATCCCGGCCTCCCCGCAGGCGGGGAGAAGGGGCTCACCGCCGATGCGGAGCGCGTCGAGATGAGCGACGAAAAATTCATTTCCATTGAAGGCATCGCCAAGCGCTATCCGGGCGTGGGCGGGACTACGACGACCATCTTCGAAAATCTCTGGCTGTCGATGGCGCGTGGCGAGTTCGCCTGCGTGATCGGCCATTCCGGCTGCGGCAAGACCACGGTGCTGAACATCCTCGCGGGCCTCGATGCGCCGAGCGAAGGCGCCGTGATCGTGGACGGGCAGGCGATAGAGGGCACGAGCCTTGACCGCGCGGTGATCTTCCAGAGCCATGCGCTGCTGCCGTGGCGCACCGTGCTCGGCAATGTTGCCTTCGCGGTCAGCTCGAAATGGCGCGACTGGGACCGCGCCAAGGTCAGGGATCACGCCGAGAGGTTCATCGATCTCGTCGGGCTCTCGGGCTCCGAGCACAAGCGACCGTCGGAACTGTCGGGTGGCATGAAGCAGCGCGTCGGCATTGCACGCGCGCTTTCGATCGAGCCGAAGATCATGCTGATGGACGAGCCGTTCTCGGCGCTGGATGCGCTGACGCGGGGTACGCTGCAGGACGAGGTTCGCCGCATTTGTCTCGAGACCGGTCAGACCGCGTTCATGATCACCCACGACGTCGATGAGGCGATCTATCTCGCGGACCGGATTTTCCTGATGACCAACGGACCCGGCGCGGTGCTTGCCGAGATCGTCGAAAATCCGCTGCCGAAGGACCGCGGCCGGATCGATCTGCATCGCCATCCGCTGTATTATTCGCTCCGCAATCACATCCTCGATTTCCTGGTCAGCCGCAGCAAGACCTTTGCGGCGGAGACGCCCGGTCACGATCCGCGAAATGTGCCGCAGGTGCGGATCGGGCGAACCGAGCCCGCCATCGTTTCGCCGCCGAAGATCGTCGAAGCCGGCGCGACACAGGCAATCGCGCGTTAACATTCAACAGGGAGACGCATGCATGAAACGATCCGACCTCACCGAAAAGCTGCTCGACATCAAGCGTGAGAAGGGCTGGAGCTGGAAGCATATCTGCGAAAATATCGGCGGCTATTCCGAGGTGCTGATCGTCGGCGCGATCCTCGGGCAGATGAAACTGACCAAGCCGCAGGCGGCGAACGCCGGCGAGTTGTTCGGGCTCTCGAAAACCGAGACCGCGATGCTGAACGAGACGCCGATGCGCGGCGAGGGCATCGCGATGCCGCCGACCGATCCGCTGATCTATCGCTTCTATGAGCTGGTGATGATCAACGGCCCGGCCTGGAAGGCCCTGATCGAGGAGGAGTTCGGCGACGGCATCATGTCGGCGATCGACTTCGACATGGTGATGGAGCGCCTGCCCAATCCGAAGGGCGACCGCGTCAAGATCTCGATGTCCGGAAAATTCCTGCCGTACAAATATTATGGCGCGAGCGGCAACGTGCCGGAATACGGCTTCAAGGAAGGATAGGGCGAGGTGCTTGGTTAACCGGTGTTGAAGCCAGGCACGGACTTATCCGCGCGCGCATTCGGCAAACTGCAATCCGGGATTGATACGAGGGCAGCCGCCTTACCTCGATCCTGGAGAACCCAATGCCGTCGTTTCGATTCTCGCTTGTCGCAGCCACGATCTCGTTTCTGGCCGCTCCTGCCATTGCCCAGACGCCGGGGCAGCGGATCATCCTCGAACAATCCGGCGGTTCCCCGCGCCAGGAAGGCTCCGTGCGAGTCCAGAGCACGGTTAACTTCTTTGTCGCGGGACCGACCGGAGAAAGCGAAGAGGCTCAGAAGTTGCGCGAGCGTGCGCGCCGCACCGTCTACGAAATGGCGGCGCGCGAATGCGATCTCCTGCGCGAAGTCCTCGCCAAAGACTGCCGGATGGAATCGGTGAACAGCAACATTACCCGGCAATTTGGTCAACAGCAGGAGGGTTTCGCCGTCAATGGCTCGATGAACTTCCAGATCACCGTCAAATAGCTGCCGGTTTTTGGGCACGCTACAGCCCCGCCTTCACCTGCGCGGCCGCCTCCAGCATCAGCGCGTCCATCCGCGTGCGAATCTCCTGCTCGCTGGTCGCAACGCCCTTGGCGGAGAGGTCGTCCACGACCTTCCGCACCACGGCCGCGTCGTGAGCGTCTTCGAACTCGGCGGCGATCACTTCTTTGGCATAGGAAGTCGCATCATCGCCGCTTTTTCCGAGCTTTTCCGCCGCCCATAACCCCAGAAGCCTGTTGCGGCGGGCCTGCGCCTTGAACTTCTGCTCCTCGTCGAGGGCGAATTTTTTCTCGAAGCCTTCTTCGCGTTTGTCGAATGTTGTCATGGTTAAGGTTCCGGCCCTTGGAAACTGGTGATCTCGGGCCTCGTTGCGACGGGCCTCTTGCGCCCCTAGATAGCTGAAATGCATGGCCAAAAATAGCGGCAACGGTGCCGCAGGGAGGAGGGGTAAAACTCAGTCCCGCCCGGCGGCGTCGATTGTGCTGGATGGCTCAATCAGATAGGTTGCCATCAGGCCCGGTTCTTGTTCTGTTTCCTCAAGGTCCTGGTCTCCGCGGCAGCTCCGTCGTGGCCCAGAGTCCTGTTATCCGGAGCGCACCAATTTCATGGATTTCAACAACACACGGTACATCCCAATGAGCCGTCGACGCCGCATCTACGAAGGCAAGGCCAAGGTTCTCTATGAAGGTCCGGAGCCGGGAACCTTGATCCAGCACTTCAAGGACGATGCGACAGCGTTCAATGCCAAGAAACACCAGGTGATCGAGGGCAAGGGCGTCCTCAACAACCGGATTTCGGAATACCTCTTCCAGCACCTCAACGATATCGGGGTACCGACGCATTTCATCCGGCGTCTCAACATGCGCGAACAGCTGATTCGCGAGGTCGAGATCGTCCCGCTCGAGGTCGTGGTGCGCAATGTGGCGGCGGGTTCGCTGTCGCAGCGGCTCGGCATCGAGGAAGGCACGCAGCTGCCACGCTCGATCATCGAGTTCTATTACAAGAACGACCAGCTCAACGACCCCATGGTGTCGGAAGAGCACATCACCGCATTCGGCTGGGCGACGCCGCAGGAGATCGACGACATCATGGCGCTCGCCATTCGTGTCAACGACTTCCTGACCGGGCTGTTTCTCGGCATCGGCATCCGCCTCGTCGATTTCAAGATGGAATGCGGACGGCTGTTCGAGAACGAGATGATGCGGATCATCGTCGCCGACGAGATCTCGCCGGATTCCTGCCGGCTGTGGGATATCAAGTCGAACGAGAAGCTCGACAAGGATCGCTTCCGCAGGGATCTCGGCGGACTGCTCGAGGCCTATACCGAGGTGGCGAAGCGCCTCGGCATCCTGATGGAAAACGAGCGGCCAGCGGGATCGGGGCCGGTGCTGGTCAAGGGCTGAGGACAACGGAAGTGAAGGCACGCGTCACCGTCACGCTGAAAACCGGCATCCTCGACCCGCAGGGCAAGGCCATCGAGGGAGCGCTGAAATCGCTCGGCGTCGATGGCGTCGCCAGCGTCCGCCAGGGCAAGGTGTTCGATATCGAGCTTGCGGGCGCCGACAAGGCCAAGGCTGAAGCCGCGTTGAAAGACGCCGCCGACAAGCTGCTCGCGAACACCGTGATCGAGAATTACAGGGTCGAGCTGCTCTAGCATGAAATCCGCCGTTCTCGTCTTTCCCGGCATCAATCGCGAGCGCGACATGGCGCGTGCGCTCAAGCTCATTTCGGGCCAAGAGGCGGCGATGGTCTGGCATGGGGACACGGAGCTGCCGAAGGGCACAGACCTCGTGGTGGTGCCCGGCGGCTTCTCCTATGGCGACTATCTGCGCTGTGGCGCGATCGCGGCGCGGTCCCCGGTCATGGACGCGGTGCGGTCGTTCGCGGCCCAGGGCGGTCTCGTGCTCGGCGTCTGCAACGGCTTCCAGATTCTCTGCGAGGCCGGGCTCTTGCCGGGCGTGCTGATGCGCAATGCGCGGCTGAAGTTCATCTGCAAGGACGTGCATCTGCGGGTCGAGCGCTCCGACACGCCGTTCACCCGCGGCTACAATGCCGGCCAGGTGATCCGTGTCCCGGTCGCCCATGGCGAGGGCAATTACGAGGCCGACGAAGAGACGCTGAAGCGGCTCGAAGGCGAGGGGCGGGTGCTCTATCGCTACTGCTCGCCCGAGGGCAGTGTGGACGAAGGCGCCAACATCAACGGCGCGGCGCATTCGATCGCGGGCATCGTCAATGAGCGCGGCAATGTGCTTGGCATGATGCCGCATCCGGAAAATCACGTCGAAGACATCATGGGCTGCACCGACGGGCGTGGCCTGTTCGCAGGCCTCGTCGCGCACCTCGACCAGGCTGCGTGATGCGCTTCACTGGTGGCTTCTCCGCGCTCATCGTGGCGCTGCTGTTCGTTGCGCCCGCACGCGCGGATGACTTCCCCAAGCGTCCCATCACGATGATCGTGCCGTTCGCGGCCGGCGGCACCTCCGATGTGATCGCGCGGACCGTGGCCGACCAGATGAGCGTGGCGCTTGGCCAGACCGTCGTGATCGAGAATGTCGCGGGCGCCGGCGGCTCGACCGCGCTTGCCCGCGCGGCGCGCGCCGATGCGGACGGCTACACGATCGCGATCGGCAATGCCGGCACCAGTGCTGCCGCCTACACGATCTATCCGAAACTGCCATTCACGCCGGATTCCTTTGCGCCGATCGCGATGGTGGCCAAGACCTTCGGCATCATCGCGCTGCGCAAGGATTTTCCCGCGGGCAATGTGCAGGAGTTCATCGCCTACGCGAAAAAGAATGCCGGCAAGGTCAATCTCGGCCATGCCGGTGTCGGCTCGTCGAATTTCCTGATCTGCAAGAGCTTCGTGCAGGCGGCCGGAATCGATGTCACGCTGGTCGGCTATCGCGGCGCGGCGCCCGCGCTCACGGATGCGATCGGCGGCCAGATCGACGGCGTGTGTGACGCGGCGGCTTCCGTGTCGCAATCGATCAACGAGAAGTTGGTGAGGGGGCTCGTGGTCGGCTCGACCGTGCGGCTTGCGAGCCTGCCGGATCTGCTGACCTCGGCGGAAGCGGGCCTGCCGGAATTCGAGGCGCAGGGCTGGAACGGCCTGTTCGCGCCGAAGGGCACGCCGCCCGAGATCATCGCGAAGTTGAATGCGGCGGCGCGCACGGCGGTCGAGACCGACGCCGTGAAGAAGCGCTTCGCCGAACTCTCGACGGTTGCGCCCGATGCCAGTGAGCACTCGGCGGACGTGCTCGCGACGCTCGTCGCACGCGACGTCGAGAAATATCGCAAGCTGCTCGAAGAGAAATAGCCGCCGTCCGCTGCGGCTTTGTGTCCGCCTGCTCCCGCCGATACCGGTTCCGGCTGGCCCGGAATTTGCTCTTTTCCATTCGCCGAATGTGGTTCGTCGAACGGGAGAGATCATGCTTATTCGTAAGGTTGGCACCATGCTTGCGCTCGCTGCCGGTTTATTGGGCAGCCAAGGCGCGCTGGCGGAGACCACGCTGCGTATCGCCATGACGGCGGCCGATATTCCGACTGCGACCGGGCTGCCGAACAATGGCTTCGAGGGCATGCGCTTCCTCGGTTACCCCATTTTCGAGGGGCTCGTGCTGTGGGACCTGACCAGGACCGATCAGCTCGCGCCGCTGCGTCCGGGTCTTGCCGAGACATGGGAGCAAGACCCTTCCGACACCAAGAATTGGACCTTTCATCTGCGGCACGGCGTGAAATTCCATGACGGCACCGATTTCAACGCCGAGGCCGTGATCTGGAATTTCGAGCGTTTCTTCAACAGCAACAGCCCGCAATATGAGCCCGCAAGCTCGGCGATGTCGAAGGCGCGCGTGCCGATCATGGCGAGTTACAAGAAGGTCGACGATTTCACCGTCTCGATCACGACACTGCGGCCGGCATCCTATCTCCCGAACATGCTGGTCTACCTGCTCTTCACCTCGCCGACCTCATGGGAGAAGGCCGGGCACGACTGGGCCAAGGTCGCGACCCTGCCGGCGGCGGGCACCGGTCCGTTCAAGATCACCAAGATCGTGCCGCGGCAGGAAGCGGATCTGGCGCGCTTCGATCAATACTGGGATCAGACCAAATTGCCGAAGGTCGACAAGGTCGTGCTGATGCCGATTCCTGAAGCCAATTCGCGGCTCGCCGCGCTGCGCTCGGGGCAGGTGGACTGGATCGAGGTGCCGCCGGCCGATGGCATCGACTCGCTGAAAGCCGCCGGCTTCACCATCACCACCGGCTCCTATCCGCATGTCTGGCCCTGGTTCTACAACATCGGCGCGACCAACTCTCCGTTCAAGGACGTGAAGGTGCGCCAGGCCTTGAACTATTGCATCGACCGTGACGGACTTGTGGGACTCCTGAACAACACCGCCGAGCCTTCGGTCGGCTGGCTCAAGGCCAGCGATCCCGATTTCGGCAACCCTCAAAACCACTACAAATTCGATCCGGCGAAAGGCAAGGCGCTGCTGGCGGAAGCCGGCTATACGCCGGCCAAGCCGCTGTCGTTCAAGATGATGATCTCCAACTCCGGTTCGGGCCAGATGCTGCCGTTGCCGATGAACGAGTTCCTGCAGCAGAACCTGAAGGAAGCCTGCGGCGTCAATGTCGATTTCAATGTGGTCGAATGGCAGGTGCTGCTGACCGCCGCACGGGCCACTCCGGACAGCCCGAGCCTGCAGGGCACGATGGGGCTCAATGTCTCTTCGCCCTCGTCGGATGCCGGCGTGATGGCGCGCTATTTCTCATCCGTCAATTTCTCGCCGAACGGCTTCAACTTCGAGCAGTGGAAGGATGATCAGTTCGACGAGGCGCTGAAGACGATCGAGACCGGGACCGATCCGAAGGTCGTCACGGCGGCCTATCGCAAGGCGCATGAGCGCCTGGTCGACAATCCGCCGTGGCTCTACATCGTCCACGATCTCAATCCGCGCGCGATGAGTCCGAAGGTGAAAGGCTTCGTCTCGCCGCAATCGTGGTTTGTCGATCTGACGTTGGTGAGCGTGCAATAGGCGCAATTCGCGACCCCTCGTGTCCCGGACGCGGAGCCGCACGCTCGTGTCGCTCCGCGGATCCGGGACCCGGCTTTCTCCGTAATAACAAGCTGGACTCCGGGTCGGCAGTCCGGCGCCTCAGGCGATGACCTGCGCGGGCGCCTCGACCGGGCGCGTAAAGGTCAGGTCCTCCTGATAGAGGGGCTTGCCGATCTCCGGGTCCGAGGTCGGGCCGTGCGCGCCCCAGCTGGGATACTCATAATAGGCGGCAGTGATCTTGTCCGGTGTGACATCAAGTATGCCGAAGGCGTGGTTGTAGAAATTCTGCGCGCCGGTCTTCCAGGTCGAGCGCGACAGTTTCGGCATGTCCTCGATGAAACTCGCCTCCGGATAAACGATCTCGTACGGATTCTCGTCGAGGGTTTCCTCATAGGCGCTGCAGCCGAGCAGCCGGCCCTTTTTCAACGGCGGGTCGTCATCCTAAATCTTCAAGTCGTTTTCGAACACGACGAAGTTGTGCTCATGGCCCCAGTACCATGCGGCGATGCGGTCGAAATACGGGCTGAAGATCGCACAGAGGTTCTCGTTGAGATAGCGGCGCTTACCCTTGTTGAGCGTCTCCTTGGCGGAGATCAGCTGGTGGTGAGACAGCAGGATCGTCGATCCCGGAAAAGTGTCGAGCTTGTCCTTGTGCCAGATGCTTTCGTGGACCTGCAGGCTCGGTGCCGTCTGCTCGGCCGGATTGCGGTCGCCATAGCCGGTGTCCATGCCGAGAAACTGCCAGCGATTGTCTTCGGTGCGCAGGCAGAAATAGCTGGCCTGCTGCGTGCAGCCGGCGACACCGGAATTGATCTTGGAAATGGTCTGGTAAAAGCCGGCGCCGCCTGAATAATATTCGTGATTGCCGGGGATCGCGAAATACGCAGGGCGCTTCGCGCCGGGCAGCGCCTTCATGATCTGGTCCATCACGTCGACGACGTTCCGGGCGCATTCTTCGACGGTGCCGGAATAGTAGACGTCGCCGAGGTGGATGATGGCGTCGGGTTTGAACGTCCGGATGGCTTGGCGCAGCAATGCCAAGTTATCCGGCATGTGAGTGCCCCAGTCGCCGATCATCAGCACGCGGGCGTTGGCGGGAAGCCTATAGTCGATGACGCCGAAATTCGGGTCGGCGGGAGCGTGGGCTTGCCAGTCGTGATAGGTCGGTGGCAGATGCGCCAGCACGTAATATTTGACGTAATACCAGCCGCACTCCGCCCAGCCCGACAGGTCCCAGGTGCTGTATTTCGACACCAGGTCGGACAACGTGGTGAACAGCGACTTGTGCTCCTCGGTGTCGCCGTTCTGGTGCGCCTGAAGCGCATCGAAGGCAGCCTTGGAGGCGTGGGCGATATGCGTCGGCAATGCGGAAGACGGCGCGGCGGCGCCCGGGGCAACGTCCGGCAGCGGGGTGAGCGGGCTGCCGCGCTCGACGGCCCGCGCATGCAGCGAAACGCCATATTCGATCTGCTTTTTCAAGTCGTCCGAGACATTGTGGCCGGCCAGCGTCTGGCGAACCGCCGATTGCCAAAGCGACATGCTGCGATCGCGGACGGGTTGTTGCACGCGCATGAAAGATCACCATTCCAGTGTGAAACGAAGGCTGATGCGAAACGAAGGCTGAGATGGCCCGGAACCACCGTTTCCGGGCGCGCGCGTGATAGCGGTATTCGGGGACTGTTTGAAGGGCGGAGCTCGGCTTCAACAAAGTTGTGAAACACGCGCGCGCGCGATCAGCCCGAGGTGAAGGCTCTTGTCTCGCCATAGTCGTGGTTCGTCGACCTGACGCCGGCCACGATGCAACAGGGGCAGGAAGCGCGGACGGCGGACTTACGTCGCTGCCGGCATTCGCGGTTTCACCCGCTTGATGGTGCCGGAGAAGGTGAAGACTATCCGCGCGCCGCTCTTCAGTTCGCCGCGCAGGAAGATCAGCGAGCCGCCGGCACGGGTGATCTCGGCGAAGCCCTCGATCAGCTCGCCCTCGCGCACCGCGTCGATGAACTCGCAGGCGAAGGAGACCGTCACGCCCGGCCCCTGCAAGATCGGCGAGGCGGTCGCGAACAGGCAGTAGTCGGCGAACGACATGAAGCAGCCGCCATGGACATTGCCGGCGCCGTTGAGATGCTTCCTTTCCACCCGGAACGCCGAGCGGATGCGGCCATCGTCCTCCATCCGGTGCCAGAACGGGCCGTTATTGGTCTCGAAATTGTCGCGGCTCCAGGTCCGCCAGCCCGCAAATTCGCCTTCGGTGCCGATATGCAGGTCGGGGCGGTTCAGGAATGCCGTTCGAGTGAGGTCGTCCACGCGTTTTGTCTCTTTATTTGAGCAATATAGACCTTAAATCCGATGCGGAACGGAAGTGCAAACTTATGCCCAAAGCTCTGGACAGCGGACAAATGCGGCCTAAAAGGCCTTTTCCGGTCAGGCCGATCTTTCTAAGAACGCATCATGCACACGAATGAACCGCAGATCACCCCCGAACTCGTCGCCGCCCATGGGCTGAAGCCGGACGAGTATGAGCGCATCCTCAAGCTGATCGGGCGGGTGCCGAGCTTTACCGAGCTCGGGATCTTCTCGGCGATGTGGAATGAGCACTGCTCGTACAAGTCCTCGCGCATCCATCTACGCGGCCTGCCGACCAAGGCGCCCTGGGTGATCCAGGGCCCGGGCGAGAACGCCGGCGTGATCGACATCGGCGACGGGCAGGCGGTGGTATTCAAGATGGAGAGCCACAACCACCCGAGCTATATCGAGCCCTATCAGGGCGCGACCACCGGCGTCGGCGGCATCCTGCGCGACGTCTTCACGATGGGCGCGCGCCCTATTGCCTGCCTCAATGCGCTGTGCTTCGGCGCGCCGGAACATCCGAAGACGCGGCATCTGGTGTCAGGCGTCGTCGCGGGCGTCGGCGGCTATGGCAATTCCTTCGGCGTGCCGACGGTCGGCGGGCAGGTGCGTTTCCATACCCGCTATGACGGCAACATCCTGGTGAACGCGATGGCCGTCGGTTTGGCCGACGCCGACAAGATCTTCTATGCGGCGGCCTCCGGCGTGAACATGCCGATCGTCTATCTCGGCTCCAAGACCGGCCGCGACGGCATCCACGGGGCGTCGATGGCCTCCGCTGAGTTCGACGATTCGTCCGAGGAGAAGCGCCCGACCGTACAGGTCGGCGATCCCTTCGCCGAGAAGCTGCTGCTGGAAGCCTGTCTCGAGATCATGGCGGCCGATTGCGTGATCGCGATCCAGGATATGGGCGCGGCTGGCCTGACCTGCTCGGCGGTCGAGATGGGCGCCAAGGGCGATCTCGGCGTCGACCTCGATCTCGACGCGGTGCCGACCCGCGAGACCGGCATGAGCGCCTATGAGATGATGCTCTCGGAAAGCCAGGAGCGCATGCTCATGGTGCTGAAGCCCGAGAAGGAAAAAGAAGCGGAGGCGATCTTCAGGAAGTGGGGGCTCGATTTCGCCGTGGTCGGCTACACCACGCCGAGCAAGCGCTTCGTGGTGAAGCATGGCGGCGGCGTGATGGCCGACCTGCCGATCAAGGAGCTGGGCGACGAGGCGCCGCTCTACGACCGGCCGCATGTCGCATCGCCTGCGCTGCCGGTGATGCATGCGCGCGAGATCGCACCACCGATGGGCATCGTGCCGGCGCTGGAGAAGCTGATCGCAAGCCCCGAGCTGTGCTCGAAGCGCTGGGTGTGGGAGCAGTATGACCACGTCATTCTCGGCAACACCGTGCAACGGCCGGGCGGTGACGCCGCCGTCGTGCGGATACAGGACGGGCCGAAGGGGCTTGCGCTCACCGTCGACGTGACGCCGCGCTATTGCGATGCCGATCCGTTTGAAGGCGGCAAGCAGGCGGTGGCGGAGGCGTGGCGCAACATCACGGCGGTCGGCGGCCGGCCACTCGCGATCACCGACAATCTCAATTTCGGCAATCCGGAGCGGCCGGAGATCATGGGCCAGTTCGTCGGCTGCCTGAAGGGCATCTCCGAAGCCTGCCGCGCGCTCGATTTCCCCGTCGTGTCAGGCAACGTCTCGCTCTACAACGAAACCAATGGCCGCGGCATCCTGCCGACGCCCTCGATCGGCGGCGTTGGCGTGCTGGCCGATTTCACCAAGTCCGCGACGCTGGCGTTAAAGGCCGAGGGCGAGGCGATCCTGGTGATCGGCGAGACCCATGGCTGGCTCGGCCAGTCGGTCTATCTGCGCGACATCTGCGGTCGCGAGGAGGGCGCGCCGCCGCCGGTCGATCTCGCCGCCGAAAAGCGCAATGGCGACGTGGTGCGCGGCATGATTCATGCGGGGACTGCGACCGCCGTGCACGATATCTCGGATGGCGGCCTGCTGGTCGCGCTCGCGGAGATGGCGATGGCAAGCGGCATCGGCGCGCGGCTGCTGCCGGCGCCGGCCGCGATCGTGCCGCATGCCTATTGGTTCGGCGAAGACCAGGCGCGTTACATCGTGACGGTGCCGGAAACCGAGGCGGGACGCGTGCTTGCGAAGATGCGCGGCTGCGGCATTCCCTGCACGCGGATCGGCACCACCGGCGGTGACGCCATCGCTCTCGCAGGCGAGGCGGCTGCGCCGGTCGTTGCGCTCAAGGACGGATTCGAGCGCTGGTTCCCAGCCTATATGAGCGGTGGGACGAACTAAGTTCGCCGTTGCCCGTACTCGGCGACGCTCCGTCGTCGTGCGAGCCACGTCGTCATTGCGAGCGCAAGCGAAGCAATCCAGACTGTATCCGCGGAGACAGTCTGGATTGCTTCGTCGCGTTGCTCCTCGCAATGACGGCGAGGGAAATGGCTGGCGCACCTTATAGGACGTGGTTCGCGCCGGGAATCCGGCGCAGCGCGGCGGTCGCCGCCCAGCTCAGGATCACCGTCAGCACGAAGGCGACCGCGGCCTTGACGATGGCGGGCCAGTCGTAATCGAACATCCAGTATTGCAGCCACAGCACGATCGGGTAGTGCACCAGGAACATGCCGTAGGCATCGGCCTGCATGCGGTCGAGCAGGGTATGCCCCTCTGCCTTCGAGTGCAGGAAGAAGGCCAGGATCGTGAACAGGATCGAGGCGCTGAACAGCACGAAGAACGAGCCGTAGAACAGGTGATACCAATCGGGCAGAACCGGCGGATTACCCAGGATTTCGCGCTTGATGTAGATCATGCACCACATCAGGCAATAGGGGATCAGCATCACGACCAGCCACCGCCACCGCATCGACGGTAGTGCACCATCAGCGCTGAGCACGCCGCGGTCGAAGTTCGCCACGCCGACGCCCGCGCCGATGAAAAAATACGATGCGTAAAGCAGCACGCGGCTTGCCTGCACCGAGAACGGCCCGAAGTCGAACCAGTGGTTGGTGCCGTAATAGACGAGCAGCGGAATGTAGGCGACCAGGCTGACGGCGACGAGAAACAGCCAGAACTGCGCCGGCCGCTCAAATCCCTTCAACGACATGCGATTGATCGGATCGAGCAGGGTGGGCGAGACGCGGTAGAGCAGGCTCGCCGTGAGGTCGAATGCCAGCAGCACCCAGATGAACCAGATCGGCCCGCTCGGCCAGGGTCCGACGGTGACGGTCTTCCACCAGAACGCGGAGAAGGTCTCCTCGTGATGCTCCTGCAGTTCGAGCGCGTAGTAGGCGATCGGGATGATCGTCAGCGCCGCGATCGCGAAGGGCAGGCCGAGCCTGAGCAGCCGGTCGCGCAGGAAGACCTGCGGCGCCTTGCGTGCGATGCCCGGCCACACGAACAGGCCGGAGAGGAAGAAGAACATCGCCATGAAGAAGCTGTCGGTGGCGAGAACGACGCAATCGAAGCCGATCCACGATTTGGGGTCGGTGTGACCGAAATATGTATAGGGAATGACGGAGTGGTGCAGCACGACCACGAGCGTCAGGAAGGTCCGGGCCCGGTCGAGCGCGGCGTTGCGCGCTTTCGCTCTCGGTGCCGTCTGAACATCAGCGGCGGCCGCCGTGTGGGAAATCGTTATCATGACGCGCCCCGGAAACTACGTGCTCGAATGTTGCAACCGGGAACGGGATTGAGCAAGGCCGAATTGCGGCGCCCGGTGGTCACAGCCGCAAGGAACCCTCAGCATGATCGGAAGTTACAAGGAGGAATTTTGTTCTGTGCGGCAGCGCACAAGCGTGGAGGAAAAGGACTGTGACACTTCTGAAATGGGCGCTGATCTTCTTCGTGGTCTCGGTCATCGCCGGCATTCTCGGCTTTACTGGCGTTTCGGCCGCATCCGCCGACATCGCCCGCTTCCTGTTCTACGTGTTTGTCGTGATCTTCCTGGTGCTGCTGGTGCTCGGGCTTACGATATTCAGGGTGTAGCGGGGGCGGCCACACACACTCTCTCTGTCATTCCGGGATGGTGCGAAGCACCAGACCCGGAATCTCGAGATTCCGGGTTCGATGCGTTCGCATCGCCCCGGAATGACGCCCGAAAAGCTCAGCCCGTCACTTCCTCGATCTTCACCTTGTCCGGGTAGAAGGCGAGGTGGCCGGAAATCTCGGTCATGGCCGGAAACGGCGCCTCATAGGTCCAGATCGCGTTCTCGATCGGCTTGCCATTGGCGAGGATGCTGAAATAGCTCGCGTCGCCCTTATAGGGGCAATGCGTCGTCCGGTCGGTCTTCTTCAGAAGGTCCATTTTGGCGTCCGCGCGCGGCACATATTGCACGGCGGGATAGCTCGCTTCCTTCAGCGTCAGCGCATGGGTGGTGTCGGCGATGACGACGCCATCGGCGACAACGCGCACACGCTTGGGGTTGGCGGTGATGGTGATGGGGTGGTCGGGACCGGGGAGTTTCATGTTTTCAAGCCCTCATACTCAGTCCGTTGTGATCGCCATGCGGCGATCCATCCGTTTTGTAAGGATCGGATCGGGAATATAGTGGCTCAGGACGTGACCTGAAAGGCCATCCGCGCTAGGCTTCAGGGCTCACGGTCGCGCCGGCCGGCCGCAATTCGACCGGAACAGCAAAGGAGCGAGACTGGGATGCCGATGGACGCCCGCGATATCGAGTCGATGATCAAGGCAGCGATTCCCGACGCCGAGGTGACGATCCGCGATCTTGCCGGCGATGGCGACCACTACGCCGCCACCGTGATCTCTGAATCCTTCCGCGGCAAGTCGCGCGTCCAGCAACATCAGATCGTCTATCAGTCGCTGCGCGGCCAGATGGGCGGTGTGCTGCACGCGCTGGCGCTGCAGACCGGAGTGCCCGAAGGCTAGGGCCCCCGCCGATGGGGGACAATCCGCGCGGGACGCTGTTTCGCGCCATCGTGGCCAACCAGCACAGCCGTGTCACGGCCGCGGAGCTGTTCTTCGATCTGGTGTTCGTGTTCGCGGTGACGCAGGTCTCGCACACGCTGCTGCACCATTTCACGCCATTGGGCGCGATCCAGACGACGCTGTTGTTTCTCGCGGTCTGGTGGGTGTGGGTCTTCACCGCCTGGGTCACCAACTGGCTCGATCCGGAGCAGACGCCGGTCCGGCTCCTGCTGTTCTTCCTGATGCTTGGCGGCCTCGTGCTGTCGACCTCGATCCCGGAAGCTTTCGAGTGCGCGGGGATTGTGGTTCGCTGGCGCTTATGTCGCGATGCAGGTCGTCCGCACCTGTTTGCCTGCTTGCGGTAACCCCATCTGAACGGATCGGCGAGCACCGGAACGCGATCCGCATTCTGGTCTGGTTCTGCGCGTCGGCGGTGTTCTGGATTTGCGGTGGCCTCGCCGAAGGCGAGACGCGGCTCTGGCTTTGGGTCGTGGCGCTCGTCATCGAATATCTGTCGCCCGTGATGCGGTTCTGGATCCCGGTCTACGGCGCCTCGGCGATCGAGGACTGGTATGTCGAAGGCGGCCACATGGCCGAGCGCTGCGCCGGCTTCATCATGATCGCGCTCGGCGAGGCGATCGTCGTGAATGGAGCGACCTTCACCGAACTGACCTGGACGTCCGAGAATGTCGCGGCGTTCGTCTCAGCCTTCGTCGCCAGCATCGCGATGTGGTGGATCTATTTCCACCGGGGCGCGGAGGCGGGCTCCGAGCTGATCTCGAAATCCGCCGAGTCCGGCCGGGTGGCGCGGCTCGCCTATACTTATCTGCACATGCCGATCGTCGCGGGCATCATCCTGTCCGCTGTCGCCGATGAAGCTCGTGTTAAAGCATCCAAGCGGCCATACCGATCTGAGGACAGCGCTGAGCGGCGATCGGGGGTCCGCTGCTGTTTCTCCTCGGTACGATCCTGTTCAAGCACGATATTCGTGGCTTCCTGCAGCTTTCGCATGGCGTCGGCATCATCGCTCTTGCGGCGCTGTCATGGTTCGCGCGCGAACTGTCGCCGCTGATGCTGTCGGCACTGACCACGGCGATCATGATCGCCGTCGCAGTCTGGGAGTCGACTTTCCCTGAGCGCGCCCAAGGCGGAATAGTCTTTCGGGCGAGACGCCCTGCTCAGGACGAAGCGGCGGTGGCATCCACCGAAGCCGTGGGCGCAGCGTCTGCGTGGCCGCCCTCGGTCGTGCCATGGATCTTGCCGTCGACGATGTGGACGCGCCGGTCGGCGCGCGCCGCGAGCGCCGGGTCGTGCGTCACGACGACGACGGTGCGGCCCTGGTCGGCGATGTCGCGCAGGATGCCGAACACCTGTTCGGTGGAGGTCGTGTCGAGCGCGCCGGTCGGCTCGTCGGCGACGATGATCTCGGGGCGGTTCGACAGCGCGCGTGCGATCGCGACGCGCTGCCGCTGACCGCCGGAGAGCTGGTTCGGCCGCTTGTTGGCGTGGTCCTTCAGGCCGAGCGAGGCCAGCAGCTCGAGCCCGCGCTCCGTGCATCTCCTTTTCGCTCATCTTTCCGGCGGCACGCATCGGCAGCAGTCACGTTCTCCAGCGAGGTGAACTCCGGCAGCAGAAAATGAAACTGAAACACGAAACCGCATTTGGCTGAGGCGAACATTGGCGCGCTCGGATCCTCCGACAGTTTGGAGGTCGGCTGACCGCAGATGATCACGTCGCCATCGGTCGGCGCGTCGAGCAGGCCGAGCAGATAGAGCAGGGACGATTTGCCGGAACCGGACGGGCCGGTGATGGCGAGAAATTCGCCCTTGCTGACCGACAGATCGATGCCGTTGACGAGCGTGTGCGAGATCGCGCCCTCGATCCGCCGCACCAGCCCGACGGCCTGCAATGCAATCTCGCTCATGATGCGCCCCGGATGATCTCGACCGGATGCACGCGCGTCGCCTTGCGCGCCGGGAAGAAGGCCGCGCCGGTGCAGCAGACCAGCGAGATGCCGCCGGCGACGATGTAGTGCATCGGCGAGTAGTAGATCTGCAGATCGGGACGTTGGTCCCCGTCAGCATATTGTAGATCGTGATGTGCGACCAGCCGAAGCAAAGCAGGTAGCCGAGGATCCAGCCGAACAGGATGCCGACCACGCCGATGATGCGCGGATTCGATGATGAAGATGCTCCGGACGGCATGTTCGCGCATGCCGAGCGATTTCATGATCGCGATGTCCTGGCGCTTCTCATTGCGTGATGGTGGAGATGATGTTGTAGGTCGCGAACGACGATGTCAGCAGCATCGCGCCCATCACCGTCAGCACGATGAAATCGCGCACCGCGAAACTGGAGAGCAGGTCGGCATTGGCCTCCTGCCATGATACCGACTTGTAGCCGGTCTGCGCTTCGACCTGCGTCGCGACCTGCTGCGGCAATGAGGGGATCATTGAGACGCAGCCGCAATTCGTTGATGACGCCGCTTTGTCCCATCATCACCTGCGCAAGTGCCGGTCAGCGCGTAGATCTGTCCTTCGTCGACGCGCTTCAGCCCGGAGCGGAAGATCCCGACGACCGACGCGCTCACCTGGGTCCCGTTGCCGCCGATCAGCACGACCGAATTGCCGGTCTTGACCGCGAGCTTCTCCGCCAGCGCCTCGCCGATGAGGATCGCGTTCGGCGCGCGCGGAGAGATCGGTGATCTGCCCCTCGCGCATCTGGGATGCGAGCTTCGAGACGCTGAGCTTCGAGCCGCGGATCGATGCCCGTCAGCGTCACGCCGATGCGGCCGCCGCCGTGATCGATGATCGCGGTGGTCCGCACCGGACGGTGCGACGTCGCCGGGAAGCCAGGAGCGCAGCGATGCCATCATCGTTTCCGGATATCTGATGCCGGGGCGGTTGTTCACGATTGGTGACGTTCGACATCTGCACCGCGCCATATTCGCGGTCCGCGGGCTGCGTCGGCAGCGAGCGGCGCTCGTCCTGGATCGTGATGTGCGGCATCGTGTCGACGAGCTGGCGCAGGAAGTCGATCTGCGAGCCCTGCATCAGTCCCGCCATCATGATGGTGAAGCCGACGCCCATCGCGACGCCAGCCATGCCGACCAGCGTCTGACGGACGCGGGCCGTGACGTGGGTCCAGGCGATGTCGAAGAGAAGCCGTGTCGCCATGCGTCCAACAAACATCAAATAACGACCGGGCGAGGCCGGATCGGGGAAACAGTAAAACAACCCGGCCCGTCGGCAATGTGCGCGACCGCACGGTCATCGATTGGCGCTATACCGCGCCACATTGCGCCGCGCGTCGTTGACGACGGAATCGATGTGGGCGGAAATCGCCGCCGAGATCACCGCGTTGTCGGGATCGGTTGCGGCGGCAGCGGCCGGGGCGGGAGCGGAAGGCGCAGGCGCGGTCGTGTCTTGGCTCGGTATTTGGCTCGGTATTTGGCTGGGTGCCGCGTCGTCGGGGGACGCGCCCGCTGACGTCTGCTTGACCTTGTTGCTGTCGATCCGAACCTTCGTTCCGTCAGCGAGATCGACGCGGGCCGGCGACAGCACAGCCATGCCGCGCGAGACGTCGCCGATGATCTCGACATTACGGCTGCCGCGGATGCCGATCGTCACGGGCACACGCTCGATCCTGTCATTGGCGACCACCTGCACCACATTGCCGGCGACGGCCTCGGCCGGCACGACGAGTGCCGAGGGCTTTTCGCGGAAGATGATGTTGGCCTCGACCGACATGCCGATGCGTAGCGGCGTGTCTGATCGGCAGCAGCAGATAGACGCGGAACGTCTTTCGGGTCGGATCGCCCTTGGGCGTGATCTGGGAGACGCTGGCGCGCAGCGCCTGTCCGGGAAACGCCTCGCTGCGGAGAAACGCCTTTTGCCCGACGGCAATGCGGTTGATCTCTTCCTCGTTCACCTCGGCCACGACCTGCATCGGCGTCGGCGGGCCGACCCAGAACAGCACGTCCGTCGGGCCGGCGATCTCGCCGACTTCACCGTCGCGCCGCAGCACCATGCCGTCGAGCGGTGCGCGCAGCACGAGCGCGTCGATCCGCACCTTCTGGGCGGCGATGCGGGTCTTGTATTCCTCGGCCTGGGTCCAGCGCTTCTCGTACTCGGTTTGCGCAGCGTCGCTCTTGCCGCGGTCCTTCTCGGCGCGATCGAGATCGCGCTGCGTCTGCTGGTTGCTGACCTCGAGCTCATGCAACGCGCTGCGTTCCTCGGCATCGTCCTGGCGGCCGAGCACCTGGCCTGCTTTGACATGTCTGCCCCTCGCAGCTGCACAGCTCCACCAGGCGCCGCCGCTGCAGCGGAACGACCTTGGCCCATCGCTGCGGCTCGACCGTGCCGGTGCCGTAGATCGCCTCGGAGACGGGCGCCTGAGTCACGATGCTGGTCGTGACCGTCTGGACGTTGAGGTAGTTGGTGTAGACGTAATATCCCCCGGCTGCGGCTATCAGCAGCAACGCGATCCCGGAAATGCGCCAGACGGTCATTCGAATCTCTTCAAGTTAAAAGCCGAATTTCTTGCGCAGGCCCTGTGGCACCTGATCAAGCAAGCCATCGATATCGTTCTTCTTGATTGCCTTGCCGAGCGATCCGCCGAGCCGGACGAATCATCGGCGTTGGAGCTGGTCTTCGCCGGCGGCTGCACGTTGGAGGCCGCGGGCGGCGCCGGCGTTGCTACGGGCGCGGGCTGCGCTCCATACGCGTTCCGCGACGTGTCGACTGGCGGGGGAGGCGGCGCCGCCGAGGCAGGTGCTGCAGCGGAGGTCGGTGCCGGCAGGCTCGGTGGCGACGGGTTGTTCGAGATCGGACGCCAGCGGCTGGCCTCAGTGCGCGCACGGCTGACTTCGTCGGCCGTCATCCTGCCCTCCAGCACGCCCATCAGCTGGCGCGAGCCGTTGCGGAATTCCTCGACCTTGGTCGCGGAGCTGACGATGTAGGCGTATTGATATGCCTTCGACGTTGTCCTTCGGCGCGCCGCGCCCGATCGCGTAAAGGCCGCCGACGATCAGCATCGCGTGGGAATGTCCCTGGTCGGCGGCGCGCGCGAACCAGCGGAAGGCCTCCTCGTCGGAGCGTGGCACGCCGATGCCCGCCGAATAAAGTGAGCCGAGATAGAACTGCGCGTCATCGTCACCGGACCGTGCCGCGCGCAGGTAACGATTGGCCATGTTCTGATCGGAGGCGAAATCGGCCTTGGCTCCCACGGAACCGGCCAGCAGGCCCGCACAACAGGCGATCGCCAAAATCATACGCTTCATGAAACACTGAACTTCCATCATGAAAAATCTGAAGCCGGTCAGCGGCTTCGAGTCCCATTCTCGCGCCTATTGAAGTTGTATGCGTGCCTCGCTTTTGGTTCACGGCAGGGCATCCGTGTCTACCGGCACGCACCATCCCGCCATCGCATCGCCATGCGACCATCGATCAATAGGACTTGGGCTTTCGAGTGTCTGCGACGTAGCGCACAGTTCCGCGCCCGTTCGCTGGTGTTGCGAACGAACGCGAACCGAATGACGCGCAGATGAGAGCTTAATCAGATACCGTCATCGCATGAACCGAGAACATCCGCTTGTCGTCGGTCCAGGATTCCCGCACTTTCCAGCCCGAGCCTCGCGCCAGGGCAGTAAAACGCTCGATGCTGTATTTGTAGCTGTTTTCGGTGTGGATGCTCTCGCCGGCGCGAAATGCGAAGCTCGTGCCGAGCATGCGAACGGTCTGCGACTTCTTGCTGATGAGATGCATCTCGATGCGATGCTGCTCGCGGTTGTAGATCGCACGATGGGTGAAGGCGGACACGTCGAAATTGCCGCCGAGTTCGCGGTTCATCCGCACCAGCACATTGAGATTGAAGCGCCCGGTCACGCCGGCCGCATCGTTATAGGCGTCGTAAAGCACACGCTCGTCCTTTTCGAGGTCGGCGCCGATGATCATCTGCGCGCCTAGTCCAAGAATGTCGCGCGCGCTGCGCAGGAAGCGGCAGGCCTCGTGCGGTTCGAAATTGCCGATCGTCGATCCCGGAAAAAAGCCGACCTTCGGCAGGCCCGCGATCTCATCGGGCAGCTCGAATGGCGCCGTGAAGTCGGCGGCGACCGGATAGACTTTCAGCGAGGGAAAATCCTTGCGCAGGGCGTCCGCCTGCGCGTTCAGGAAATCGCCGGAAATATCGACCGGCACGTAGGCGGCGAACGCACACCGCTCGAGCAGCAGTCGAACCTTCGTCGTCGCGCCGGCGCCGAATTCGACCAATGCCGCATTCTCAGGGATGATCTCTGCGATGTCGCCGCCGCGCTCGCGCAGGATCTTCAGCTCGGTGCGGGTCGGATAATATTCCGGCAGCCGCGTGATCGCCTCGAACAGCTCCGAGCCGGTCGCGTCGTAGAAATATTTCGGCGACAGGCGTTTGGGATGATGCGACAGGTCGTCGATCGCATCGCGGGCGAATGCGGAGGTCTGCTCGTCGGGAAGATGTGCGTCGGCCAAAGCGGGAGCGTGCACACTCATGATACTGTACTCCTGAACGCGCTTCCGGCGCGGTTGAATGTCGTGCGGAGAGGTCAGACGGCGTAGTCGGCGAGACGTAATCCCGTGAATTGCCAGCGGTGATGGGGATAGAAGAAATTGCGATATGTAACGCGGCTATGTCCGTCAGGGGTAGCGAGGGACGAGCCCCTCAGGACCAATTGATTGACCATGAACTTGCCGTTGTATTCCCCGAGCGCGCCTTCGATGGCGCGGTAGCCGGGGTAGGGTGAGTAGGCGCTGCGGGTCCATTGCCAGACGATGCCGTACGCGTCGTTGAGCTGATTGCCGCGTGCGGCGACTTCCCATTCCATTTCGGTCGGCAAATGCTTGCCGCTCCAGCGCGCGAACGCGTCGGCTTCATAATAGCTGACGTGGCTGACCGGCGCGTCGGGGTCGATCGGCTGCAAGCCGCCGAGAGTCATGATCTGCCATTCGCCGTCGATCTCGCGCCAGTGCCCGGGCGCCTGCCAGTCTTCCTTGCCGACGACGGCAAACCCGTCCATCAGCCACAAGGTTGGCGTGCGATAGCCGCCATCCCTGATGAAGGCGAGCCATTCCGCGTTGGTGGTGAGATTGCGCGCCAGCCTGACCGGACCGATCAGCGCGCGATGCGCCGGCTTCTCATTGTCGAAATGGAAGCTGTCGTCGGCATGGCCGACGGTGTGGATGCCCTCGTTGAGCGCGATCCAGTCTTCGCCGGCATCCTTTCTATCCTGGGTCGGGACAGGGAAGCGCCAGGACGGATCGTAGGCGGGCGGAATCGGGTTCTGCGCGAAGGCGTGCAGGATATCCGTCAGCATCAGCTCCTGGTGCTGCTGCTCGTGATTGAGCCCGACCTCGACCAGCGCGGCGATCCGTTTCAGGACATCCTCAGGCGCCGACTGGAAGAATTTCACGACCGCCGCATCGACATGCCGGCGATAGGCGGTGATCTCATTGGCGCCGGGGCGGGTGATATGGCCACGCTCATGACGGGAATGGCGGGGACCGGCGCTGACATAATAGGAGTTGAAGAGGAAGCCATAATCGGGATGAAACGGCACATAGCCCGGACAATGCTCGCCGAGCAGAAACTGCTCGAAGAACCAGGTCGTGTGGGCGCGGTGCCATTTCGCGGGGCTTGCGTCCGGCATCGACTGAATGAGCTGGTCTTCCGGGCTCAACGGTGCGGCGCGGCGTTCGGTCTCGTCGCGGACCGCCAGAAACGCTTCCACCAGATCCTGGGAGAGGGTGCCGGAATCCGAAAAAAGCGAGGGATAAGAAGGGCGGAGCGCGGCCGCGGCGGTGGCTTTTTTCGTCACAGGGGTCTCCGGTCTAGGGGAGAGAACGTTGTGCCTGCGGACTGGTTCCTAACAAGCCCGTCCTAGATAGGGCTTCAAATCCAGGAAAAAAGCCTTCGGAAGTCATGATATTGCTGGCGTCAGGCTATCGATATCGGCCCGACCTTTGCATGTCAGCTCCTCGGCATTTTACTATGGCAGTCCAACGGTTTGCGCTACATATAGGGTTATGATCGGGGTTCGACGGGCGAGGGGCCTGCGGCTTTGCAGGTTCGGCTGACGAGCTGAGCCCTCAACAAGGAAACGGAAATGAGCATCGAGCAATTCATCAACAACGAAGTGAAGTCGAACGACGTGGTCCTGTTCATGAAGGGAACGCCGCAATTTCCGCAGTGCGGGTTTTCGGGCCAGGTCGTGCAGATCCTCGACCACGTCGGCGTCAGCTATAAGGGCTTGAACGTTCTGGAGTTGGCTGATCTGCGCAACGGCATCAAGACCTATTCGAACTGGCCGACCATTCCGCAGCTCTACGTCAAGGGCGAGTTCGTCGGCGGTTGCGACATCATACGCGAGATGTTCCAGGCCGGTGAATTGCAGCAGCTCTTCGCCGACAAGGGCGTCGCGGTCGACGCATCGGTTTGAGCTTGCGCGAGCGCCACATCGGCAAGGCGCGTCTCGAAGTCATCGTTGCCGACATCACGACCCTGAGCGTTGACGCGATCGTCAATGCTGCGAATACGTCCCTTCTCGGCGGTGGTGGCGTCGACGGCGCCATCCATCGCGCGGCAGGGCCGGATCTGCTGGCTGAATGCCGGACGCTCCACGGCTGCGAAACCGGCGACGCCAAGATCACCAAAGGATACCGGCTTCCGGCGCGTCATGTCATCCACACGGTTGGACCGGTCTGGCAGCACGGCAGTCATGGCGAGGACGAACTGTTAGCGTCCTGCTATCGGCGCTCGATCGAGCTCTGTCGGGACCACGAACTGACCTCCGTCGCATTTCCTGCCATCTCCACCGGTATTTACCGCTTTCCCGCTGATCGGGCAGCGGGCATCGCCATATCGACGACGGTGGGCGCGCTGCCCGTGACGCCGACACTGACCCGCGTGATCTTTTGCTGCTTCTCCCAGGACAGCGCCCGGCTTCATGAACAAGCAATGGCGCTGGTCTAGCAGACGCTAGATCCTGCGGGCCTTGTCCCCGCCGAGGGCGCCGCTACACTCTCTCCCGCGAGGATCGGGGAGGGATCATGACAAGATTGAGTGGATTGCGGTTGCTGGGCTGCGGCGTCTTGCTGGCAGCGATGTTCACATTGCCGGTGCATGCCGAGGGCACCTACGACATTCCCGCGGGCGCGCATTTCAATCCGGAGAAGCTCGCGCGTGTCGGCGACTATCTGCGCGACCAGGTCGCGAACGGCAAGATCCCCGGCGCGATCATCCTGATCCAGCAGCACGGCAAGCCGGTCTATCACGAGTTCATCGGCGTGCAGGATGTCGTCTCCAAGAAGCCAATGACCGACCAGACGATCTTTCGCTTGTTCTCGATGACCAAGGCGATCACCAGCGTTACGGCGGTGATGCTGCTCGACGAGGGCAAGTTCAAGCTCGACGACCCCATCTCAAAATACATTCCCTCCTTCGCCAACGTGAAGGTTGGCGTGGAGAAGATTAACGAGGACGGCAGCAAAGCGCTTGAGCTGGCGCCGCCGCGGCGGCCGCCGACCGTGCTCGATCTGATGCGTCAAACATCGGGCATCACTTATGGCTTCTACGGCGACAGCCTGGTGCGCAAGGCCTACGCGGCTTCGAACCTCTATGGCGGCGACTTCGATCTCGCCGAGTTCGCCGAACGGATCGCGAAACTGCCGCTGCACGATCAGCCCGGCACGCTCTGGCAATATGGTCATTCCACCGACGTGCTGGCGCGGATCATGGAGGTCGCGTCCGGAAAATCGCTGCTGCAGGTCGAGCGCGAGAAACTGCTCGATCCGCTCGGCATGACCGACACACGCTTCTACGTCACCGACCCGGAGAAGCAGAAGCTGATGGCGCAGCCGGTGCCGAATGACAGCGACTTCCGGGTCGGCCGCGAGAACAGGCCCGACATCCCGAAGAAGTGGGAATCCGCGAGCGGCGGCATGGTGTCGACCATGGCGGACTTCGCGCGGTTCGCGCAGATGCTGCTCGATGGCGGAAAATTCGACGGCAAGACCTATCTGAGCCCGAAAGCATTCGCCATGCTGACAACTGACCAGGTCGGCCCAGGGGCGGGCATCGGCCGTGACTTCTTCTATTTCCCGGGCGATGGCTTTGGCTTCGGGCTTGGTCTCGCCGTACGCACCGATCCCGGCAATGCCCGGCCGCCACCGCCGGGCTCGCTTGGCGAATTGAAATGGGACGGCGCCAGCGGCTGCTATTTCGTCATCGACCGCAAGCAGGACATGTTCTTCGTGCTGCTCGAGCAGACGCCGTCGGAGCGCCAGAAGATCCAGCCCGCAGTGAAGAAGCTGATTTATGAGGCACTGGAGAACTGACGGCTTCTCGCCGCTGCGGCGGGCGATTGTCGTGCTCGTGCTGCTGGGCGCGCTCGCGGCCATCTCGTTCGTTGCGCATGCGGAGACGTTCGCCGTCGCCACCTCGAGCTTCTCGCAGGAGGGGCTGAGGCGCGTTGGCGACTACGTCCGCAACGAGGTCGCAACCGGCAGCATCCCCGGCGCCGTCGTGCTGATCCAACAGCACGGCAAGCCGGTGCTTTTCGAGAGTTTCGGCGTGCGCGATATCGCAACGAAAACGCCGATGACGCCCGACACGATCTTCCGTCTCTATTCGATGTCGAAGCCGGTGACGTCGGTCGCGGCGATGATGCTGGTCGACGACGGCAAGCTTGCGCTCGACGACCCGCTGTCGAAATACATCCCGGCTTTCGCCGACGTGAAGGTGGCCGTCGAGGCTGGCGGGGAAGACGGCAAGCCCGTGCTGGCGACCGAACCGCTCAGGCGCCCGATCACGATCGAGGATCTGCTGCGCCATACCTCGGGCTTCACCTATGGCTTCTACGGCGACAGCGTGGTGCGCGGGCTCTACGCGCATTCAGATCTGTTCGCCGGCAATGTCGACAACGCCGGGTTTGTCGAACGCCTCGCCAAGCTGCCGCTCGCCGAGCAGCCCGGCAAGCGGTGGGATTACGGCCATTCGACCGACGTGCTCGGCCGCGTCATCGAGGTGGTGTCGGGTAAATCGCTGTATGAATTCGAGAAGGAACGGCTGCTCGATCCGCTTGGCATGCGCGAGACCGCCTTTCATCTCCCCGATGGCGTCCCGCGCGACCGCGTCGCCGAACCCTTGCCCGCGGATCGCTTCGGCGGTCCCGTGGCGGGGCTCACCGATCCGATTCTGCCGCGGCGCTGGGAATCCGGTGGTGCCGGCATGATCGGCACGATCGGCGACTATGCCCGGTTTGCCCAGATGCTGCTCAACGGCGGCGAACTCGACGGCAGGCGCTATCTGAAACCTGAGACGGTCGCGCGCATGACCTCCGACCATATCGGCCCCGGGACCGGGATCGCCCGCGCTTCCTTCTATTTTCCGGGAGAGGACAGCGATTTTGGGCTCGGCTTCGCGGTGCGGACCATAGCCAATCCACCGCTTGCGCTCGGCGAATATCGCTGGGACGGCGTCGGCGGGACGTTCTTCTTCATCGATCCCCGAGACGACATGTTCACGATCGTCATGATGCAGTCGCCCTCGCAGCGCGGCCGGATTCAGACGGAGCTGAAGGCGCTGGTGTACGAAGCGCTGACGAGATGAGTCTGATGCGCAACGCATGGCCGTCATTGCGAGCGCCAGCGAAGCAATCCAGGATCTTTCCGCGGTGACAGTCTGGATTGCTTCGTCGCTTGCGCTCCTCGCAATGACGCGTGAAGGACTGTTACGCCCCCCTGACGATCTCCCGAACATGGCCAAGCGTCTCCTCGATCATCGCGGCGGTCACGTCGAGATGGGTGCAGGCGCGGATGCGGCCGTCCATCACGGCGAGCCGCACGCCGCGTTTGCCAAGCTCACCGACCATCTTGTCGCCGGAGACCCCTGCGCCATCGGGCTTGAAGAACACGAGGTTGGTCTCGGGCTCCTGCACCTCGATGCCTGCGATCTGCGACAGCCCGCGCGCCAGCGCGCGCGCATTGGCGTGATCCTCGGCGAGGCGGTCGACATGGTGGTCGAGCGAATGGATGCAGGCAGCCGCGACGATGCCGGCCTGCCGCATCGAGCCACCGAGCCGCTGCTTCCAGCGCCAGACCTCGTCGATGAAGGCGCGCGTGCCGGCGAGGGCGCCGCCGATCGGCGCACCCAGCCCCTTCGAGAAGTCGATCCAGGCGGAGTCCCAGCCCGCGGCCATCTCTCGGGCAGGAATGCCCGTCGCCACCGTCGCGTTCAACAGCCGCGCGCCATCCATGTGGGTGGCGAGGCCGGCCGATTTGGCGATCGTCGTGACCTCGTCCAGTGCGGCCTTCTTCCAGATCGTGCCGCCGCCGATATTGGCGGTCTGCTCGGCGCTGACCAGGGTCTGCGTCGGTTGGTAACGCGTGCGCGGGTGAAGGGCCGCCTGGAACGTCTCGGGCGAGAACTGCCCGTCGGGGCCTTTCAGCGGCGTGATCTGGAAGCCGCCCAGCGCCGCATGCGCGCCGCCCTCGCGCGCGATGAGGTGAGCGGTCTCATGCGCCAGGATTTCATCGCCGGGGCGGCAGTGCACCAGCGTCGCCGCCACGTTGCACATCGTGCCCGACGGCATGAAGACGGCAGCCTCCTTGCCCAGGAGTTCGGCGACGCGCTCGCACAGCAGGTTCACGGTCGGATCGTCGCCGCTCTGCTCGTCGCCGACTTCCGCCCGCGCCATCGCCTCGCGCATCGCCGGCGTCGGTCGGGTTTGCGTGTCCGACAGCAGGTTGACGCGGACCGGTGGCGCCTTGGGATCGGGCAGGGGTGGAGTGTAGGGCATGGTCGAGGTTCTCGTGTTTATTCGAAGAGCTGGGGTCTGATGTCCTGACCATTATGAACGATGGCGCGGATGTCGATGTGCTCAGGCTGGACTGTGTAGAAAATTAGATGTGACTGGAAACGGAAGCGTCGATATCCGGTCGCCAGTTCGTCGACCGTCTGGCCGATCAGAGGGAAATCGGCAAGGAGTCCGAACGAGCGAATGAGACCGGCATAGTAGGCCTCGGCTTGATACGCTCCGAATTTGCTTTCGGTGAAATCGTAGATGTTGATCAGGTCAACGCGAGCCCGCTCAGTAAGCCTGTATTCAGCCATGGCGGCGCGCAGCAACCCGTTGCCGCGCTGCGGCCAAGATGTCGTCGGGCGTGTCCGCGGTGAACGTGTTGCAGTCGGGCCGTCCAAACAAGTCCTGGTATCGCCGCACTTGCTCGTCGCGGGGGAGGGCGGCCCATTCAGCAAGCTCCGCCTCGGTTGGCGTGGCCGAAGGCATGGTATGCGTCGATTTGCTGGTCGTCTGCGACATCCGGGTAATATAGCACAACGGAAAGGCCCCGGCAAAACCGGGGCCTTCGGTATTTGGGCCAGCGCTGAAAGCGATCAGCGTGAATAGAATTCGACGATCAGATGCGGCTCCATCTGCACCGCGAACGGCACGTCGGAAAGGCCGGGGACGCGGGCGAACTTCGCGGTCATCTTGGAGTGATCGGCTTCGATGTAGTCGGGCACGTCACGCTCGGCGAGCTGGGCGGATTCCAGCACGGTCGCGAGCTGCTTGGAGGATTCCTTGACCTCGATGACGTCGCCGATCTTGAGCTGATAGCTGCTGATATTGACGCGGCGGCCGTTCACCTTGATGTGGCCGTGATTGATGAACTGGCGGGCGGCGAACATCGTCGGCACGAACTTGGCGCGGAACACCACGGCGTCGAGACGGCGCTCCAGCAAGCCGATCAGGTTCTCGCCGGTGTCGCCTTTCATCCGCCCGGCCTCGACATAGACCCCGTGGAACTGGCGCTCGCTGATATTGGCGTAGTAGCCCTTCAGCTTCTGCTTGGCGCGGAGCTGCACGCCGAAGTCGGAGAGCTTGCCCTTGCGGCGCTGGCCGTGCTGGCCGGGGCCATATTCACGGCGGTTCACGGGGCTCTTCGGGCGGCCCCAGATGTTCTGGCCCATACGGCGATCGATCTTGTACTTCGCCTCACTGCGCTTAGTCATCGCGTCCTCTTTCGGTTGAAGGTTTTGAGGAAACGCGCCCTCCTGTGCGACGGGAAAACCCGGCGCTGACAGATCCAGCCTCTTAAGCCTAAAAGGACGGACCACGGGTCGCGAAACGCTTCGCGGGCCGAAACGGCCCGCGAGCAGGCGGTTTCTACGGGCAAATCGGCTGTTTTGTCAATCGAAAGAGCCCTGGTTTTGAAGCGGAATCGAGCCGAGTTCGCGGGGCGAACTCGACCAAAATCTCCGGATTCCGGGTTCGATGCTGTCGCATCGCCCCGGAATGACGAACCCAAGGCCGTCATCCGCTGGCCGACCGCACGGCCCTGGGCTCCGCCACCGGCCGGATCGAGCGAATCTCGGCCGCGATCTCGGTGTTCAGGACCTGTTCCGGCCGGATCAGGGCCCGTGCGATCAAGGCGGCGTCGGTAACCCGGTGGTCCCAGCGCCTCACGACATCGATGGTCTGATCCAGCGAGACCACGTCATAACTCAGGATGTGCTCGTCCCCCGATTTTACCGGAACCTGCCCCGAACGCGCTACCGCTTGATGCCCTGCAGGCTCGCCGCGATGCCGCGCTGAAACAGCGACCAGTCGAAGCCGAGCGCCAGCACGAGATAGCCGCGGTCGATCATCTGATTGGCCTGTTCTGCGGTACGGGCGACGCCGCCGATCGGCACGCCGCTCTTCAGAATACCGGCCTCGGCGCGCGCGATCAGCGCCTGCACCTCGGGATCGTCGATCAGCCCGCGCTTGTTGATGGAGGTGGCGAGGTCGCCGGGGCCGATCACCGCGCAATCGATGCCGGGCGTCGCCATGATCTCGTCGATGCGGTTGACCGCCTCGACATGCTCGATGGTGATCATGCAGATCATGTCGTCATCGGCGGTCGCCATGTAGTCGGCCATCGACACGCCCCAGCGGAACGGCGCGTGGAACGGGCCCCACAGCCGCTCGCCGCGCGGCGGATAGCGCACGCTGCGCACCGCCTTCTCGGCGTCCTCGCGACTAGAGATCATCGGAAAGTTGATGCCGAGCGCGCCGAAGTCCATCGGTGCTTTGGCCAGATACGGCTCGTTGGCGGCGATGCGCGCGAGCGGCACACATGGAGTTCCTGACGTCGCGACGATCATCGCATGCGCCGAGGTGAGATCGATCGGGCCGTGCTCGAGATCCACGATGATCCAGTCGAGCCCGCAATTGGCCATGATTTGCACGGTCTGCACGCTCGGGATGGTGGCGATGGCGCCGAAGGTCGGACGCTTCTCACGCCATTGCTGGCGCAGGCGGTTGAGCGGCTTCGGAGACGCGGGCATTCTTGAGAACTCCTGCGCGTGTCAGGCGGGAACCCGGCCGCCGAAATACGGCATCAGGGCCTGGCTCAGCGTGTGCGGCTTGTTCGACGTGAGAATCATCTCGGCGCCGGCCTGATCGGCCTCGCGGCCCGGCGGCCCCAAAAGGTCCGACACGCGGCGGGCGATCGCCGGCGCCGGATCGATCCAGTCCACCGCCCAGGGTGCGAGCCGCTTGAGGCGGCCGATCAGCAGTGGATAATGCGTGCAGGCGAGCACGATCGTGTCGGTACGGGCCATGGGATCGTTCGCGTCGCCGACGAAGCAGGGAGCGATCTCGGCGGCGATGTCACGGTCATCGACTGCTTCGCCGCTCAGCGCGCGCTCGGCCAGTGCGGCGAGTTCCGGCGAGCCGACCAGCGTGACCTCGCAGCCCTGCGCGAAGTCGCGGATCAGCGCGCGGGTATATTCACGCTGCACCGTGCCCTTGGTGCCGAGCACCGAGACGCGCTTGGTCGTCGACTGCGCGCAGGCCGGCTTGATCGCCGGCACCGTGCCGACGAAAGGCAGCGTGTAGGCGCCGCGCAGATGCGACATCACGAGCGTGGAGGCGGTGTTGCAGGCAATTACTATCAGGTCCGGCCCGTGCGTGGCGATCAGTTCCCCGATCAGCGGCACGATGCGGGCGATCAGTTCTTCCTCGCTGTGATGGCCGTAAGGAAAGAAGGCGTCGTCGGCGACATAGACGTAATGCGCATCCGGCCGCGCCGCGACGGTCTCGCGCAGCACGCTGAGGCCGCCCAGGCCGGAGTCGAAAACGAGAATCGTCGGAAAGCCTGCCACGTGATGAATTGTACCCGATCTGGCGCTACTATTCAGTCTGTTTTTCCGTGTCGTTCCGGCGAAAGCAAGGGGCAATTGGTGGGGACGGGATTGTTGCGGGGCCAGTCGCGATGTGGAGCATCGTCCAGAGAGCGCACCTGCACGCAGCTTTTTCCGTTGTCATCGCCCGGCTTGACCAGGCTTGACCGGGCGATCCAGTATTCCAGTGACCGCAGTGCTTGAACCGAAAAGCCGCGATGTACTGGATGCCCGCATGCGCGGGCATGACGAGTGAGAAGATGCAAGTCCGCATTCTCGCGGCACGAAATGCCCGAGCTTTGCAAAGAATCCACCCTCCTCGAGAACAGAGGGCGCAGGGAAGGCCGGGTGCCCGTTCGCACCCATGGTCCGCGTGCAGAAAAAAAGCACGCGGCAGAACCACAGGTACGAGCCGGAACAACCGGCCTTCCCTGCGCAATGGTTTTACGGCTTATACGTGATCTCCCCGGTGACCAGGCTTTGTTGCCACCGTCGCCGATAGATCGTTCTACCGACTTAGCGCCAGCCTTGGGGCGCCAGGACCACACGATTTCGCCGTCCGCAATATGTTGCTCGTCTCGCAACACATCGCGTCCATCGCGTCCCGCTTCCAACGTCCGTGACGATCGCGAAGCGCCCCTCTTGCGGCAGCGAGACGCGCGGGAGCATGGTTTTGATTTGCCCGACGGCGCAATAGAAAAGTTTGCGTCACACTGGCACGACGGGCAATTTGCGCATGGCGCGTATGCAGCTCGCGTCGCAGGCTCGCCTCGTGGTCGGGACCTTGTGGCCTAAGCTGTGCTCAAAAAATTGCGTATTTCTTCGAGGAAAATCGGTCCTCCGGCGTCCTGCTCAAGAATGAGATGGTTTTTGCCCGGCAGGCCGACGAAGCGTGCGCCAGGTATCCCGGCCGCGAGCTCGTGGCCAGACGCCACCGGCACTCTGTGATCGTCGCGGACGTGCATGACGAGGGTTGGCGCCTTCACTTTCGGCAGAAGATGCCGAACGTCGAAATCTGAAACGGTCTCGATATATCGAACGGCACATTCCGGTGAAGCGCTGATGCGTTGAAGCTCGTTGAAGGCGTCAGCCTGCTCCTTTGTGGCTCCAGGGATCATTGAAGAGGTAAAAAGTTGTCGAAAAGTCGGGTCATCGGAACCCCAGCCCAACTTCATCAGTGTTTTCATCGCCGCAAACCGTTCTCGATCCGCAGGCGTCAAGTTTGGATTTTTATTGACCCCTGCTGCAAATCCACCAAGCAAGATCAGGTGTGTCACTCGCTCCGGATGCCGTACCGCAAAGGCGATTGAAACGGCGCATCCCTGCGAAACGCCAAGCAGGGGAAAGCGGTCGAGGCCGGCCGCATCGGCGACGGTCTCCATGTCATTCACCCAGGCGTCCAGAGTTATTTCTCCAACGTCCCAATCCGACAGGCCGTTGCCGCGTGCGTCGTACCGGGTAAGGGAAAAAGTTTTTGCCAGGCTAAGCAGGAAATGGCGCAGGATTGGAAGCTCCCAATCGTATTCGAGATGACCAAGCCAATGTGCCGATCTAAGCAATGCAGGTCCGGTGCCGACCTTCGCGTATGCCAGCCGAACGCCGTCGGGGGCTCTGCAGTATCGGATATCTTGCTTGAGGTTGGCGGCCGTCAACACGCGCGCCGCCGTAGAGCCGGCTTCGTCGAGGTTGACCGAATAGACTTCGACCGGTCGGGAGATGTTCTTCAGATTTTGACGACCAAGCTCGCGACACTGGAGCTTCAGCTTGCCTTCGATTTGATCGACGACCTGTTGGGATATGCAAATCCCGCCCCGAGCCGCTATGCTTTCGAGCCGCGCTGCTACGTTGACGCCGTCCCCGAAGATGTCGTCATTGTCCTCGATGATGTCGCCGACATTGATGCCCACTCGGAACTCGATCCGATGCTCCAGCGGCACGTCGGCGTTTCTCTCGACCATCGTCCGCTGGATCTCCACGGCGCACTGCACGGCATCAACCGCGCTTGCGAACTCAACCAGCAGTCCGTCGCCATTCGTCCTGATAATGCGCCCGCGATGCCTCCTGATCTTGCGGTCGATCAGTTGACGGCGATGCGCATTTAATTGGGCTAGCGTGCCTTCCTCATCCAAGCCCACCAGCCGACTATAGCCGGCGACATCGGCTGCCAGAATGGCCATGAGGCGTCGATGGACTCGCTTCTTGGTCAAGTTCGTCGTCCTCGCCGGAAGAACGGTAGTGTAGGCGTGCCTCTCTGACCTGACCAGCGGGGTCGGCGTCGCCCCAAGCGGTTGTGGTAGCCGGCTCGTCCAAGTCGCCGCACTCATGAATCGAGCTGGATTGGTTGGCTTGATCGATATCTGCCATGCTCCCAATCGGGAGCAAGCTTGGTACCGCAGCGAAATGACGCAGTGTGCCAGACGCGGACACTAAGCAGTGGCATATTAAGGCCGTGAACCCATAAATCTGCAGGGCCGACGCCACGCCAGAGTCCGCTATGCCTCGATAGCCGACGTATTGCTGCATAGCAGCGCAACGACGCTATGTGCCAACAAGAGACGTGTGCGCTCGGCTGACGATCTGTCCGCTTCAACCGGAAGCCGACGTTTACGTGGCACTCGGTTTGCGGGCACGCCTGATCTGCGTTGGCGGTCGCCGATAAACCTCAGCGAACACCGTATTGAATCGCCGCAAGCTACCGAAGCCTGCGCGCACGGCGATCTCCGACATCGTGAGATCGGTCTCGTCCAGAAACCGCTTCGCCCGCTGCACGCGTGTCGTCTGGGCGACCTGAACCGGGCTTGCACGGAGGTGCATTTGGAACAGCCGGGACAAATGTCTCGAACCGATCCCGAGACGATCGGCCAAAGTCTCGACACTGCCGTCATCAAGTGCACCGTCGGCGATGAGCCGGAGCGCACGTTCGACAGTGGTGCGTGTTCCCTTCCATGCAGGCGAGAAAGGAGCAGCCTCGGGCCTGCACCTCAGACACGGTCGGAAACCCGCAAGTTCGGCCGCCGCTGCCGACGGATAGAACATTACGTTGGCCGCCTTGGCAGGGCGCACCGGACAGACAGGGCGGCAGTAGATACGTGTCGTGCGAACGCCAGAAAAGAATAGGCCGTCGAAGCGACGATCCCGCCTAACGCGTGCCCGTTCGCATTCTTCGATATCGAGCATTGAGTTCCTCGAGGATAGCCGACGACGAAGTCCGATTCCGGCGAGCGCACAGAGTGCCCCTTCTGGTATGTAGATGTCCAGGAACACGGGAGCCGCGGATGAGCAACGTTCTGGACAATCCGGTATCCAACAACAAGAGGAATTGAGAGATGCGCGTTCTCATCGTTGGCGCGGGGGCCATTGGCGGATACTTCGGCGGCAGGATGCTGCAAGCCGGCCGCGACATCACCTTTCTGGTGCGGCCGCGCCGTGCCTCGGAGCTTGCCGCCGCAGGCCTCGTGATCAAAAGCCCGAACGGCGACGTAACGCTGAAGGATCCGCCTGTCGTCCAGGCCGACACCATCAAGGACAAGTTTGACGTCGTGCTGTTGAGTTGCAAGGCCTACGACCTCGACGATGCGATCAAGTCGTTCGCGCCGGCGGTAGGCGAGAGGACCGTGATCATCCCGCTGCTCAACGGTATGCGTCATCTGGACGTTCTCGACAAAAAAATTGGCGCGAGCCAGGTGCTGGGCGGGCTCTGCCTGATTGCGGTGACACTGAACGAGAAGCGCGAAGTAGTCCAGCTGGGCCCGGTGCAGTCGCTTGGTTTCGGCGAGCGCGACGGCAAAATGTCAGACCGGGTTCGCGCCATCGCGGACGTCGTCAGAAGCTGCAATTTCGACGGCGCGGCGAGCGAGACCGTCCTGCAGGACATGTGGGAGAAATGGGTGTTCCTCGCGTCGATCGCGGCCTCGACCAGCCTGATGCGCGCCCCGATCGGCATGATCCTGGCGGCGCCCGGCGGCAAGGACTTCCTGCTTGGCATTCTCGACGAATGCAGGGCGGTCGCGACCGTGGAGGGCTATCCGCCCCGCGCGCCTGCGCTGGAACGCGCGACAGGGATGTTGACCACGGAAGGCTCGCCGCTCACCGCATCGATGTTCCGCGACATTAAGGCGGGCCAACCGATCGAAGCCGATCATGTGATTGGCGACCTGATTGCGCGCGCTGATACTGCAAAAGTTCCGGTGCCCCGGCTGCGCGCGGCCTACACGCATCTGAAGGCCTACGAGCAAACGCGCGGTTGATCGCGCATACGGCGCGTACTTGGCAAGTCGTCGCCCTGCCCTCAGATCAGGACACCCAACTCTGCAGATCCCCGAGCTTCGACAATCGCGATTTCAGGGCTGGTCCGTCGTTTGGGTCGCGTTTGTAATCGCGGTTTTCGGATGGGGTGTCGGATTTTATAGTCCGGGAGTGCTCTTGCTGACGTTGCACGCCTCCAAGGGCTGGCCGGTCGCAATGATCTCTAGCGCGATCACTGCGCACTTCCTGATCGGGGCAGCACTGGTTGTGTACTTACCCGAAGCTCACAGATCAATTGGGTTGGCGCAGACAACGATCATCGGCGCGGTTCTCGCAGGTGCAGGGATCGTGGCCTGGTCAGTCGCGTCAGCTCCGTGGCAATTGTTCGTGGCGGCAGCAATCTCGGGGAGTGGTTGGGCAGCGACGAGCGGTGCGGCGATCAACGCGATGGTCGCTCCATGGTTCGATCGAGATCGACCAAAGGCCATCGGCTTGGCATTCAACGGCGCAAGCATCGGCGGCGTCATGTTTCCGCCCTTGCTTATTTTGCTGATCGCCAAGATTGGGGTTGAGGCGGCGGCGGTCGCGGTAGGTATCGCCATGCCGCTGGTCATAATACCTCTTTCGATTTTTTACCTGCGCCGTGATCCGAAAGGACTCGGTCTGGCGCCCGACGGACTGCTTATCGACAGCAAGCCCCACGTCGCTACCCCATTAACGCGTAGTCCTCGCAAAGACCTCATCAAGACCAAGGGTTTCATGACACTTTCAGTGGCCTTCGCGTTGGCCCTATTCGCTCAAGTCGGACTGCTAACCCACTTGCTGACCCGAATATCCCCATTGCTCGGCGAGAACGGGGCTTCCGCCGCAGTCAGTATGGTGACGACATCTGCTGTTTTGGGCCGCACTCTGCTAGGCTGGACGATCGGAGGCCGTGATCGCCGCCTGGCTGCATCCGCGAACTTTCTCCTCCAAAGCGTCGGCGTTGCATTGATGATCATCTCAGATGCGCCCACGGTTGTACTGGTTGGTTGCGTGCTGTTTGGTCTCGGCGTCGGTAACGTTGTTTCCCTTCCCCCGCTTATCGCGCAACATGAGTTTCGTGCGGCCGACGTCGGTACGGTCGTCGCGCTCGTGGTGGCGTTCAATCAAGCTGTCTTTGCGTTGGCTCCTGCTGTCCTCGGCGTGCTCCGGGACATTTCGACGAGCTACGTGGTGCCGTTCGCCATGGCCGCGGCAATGCAAATCGTAGCCGCGTTGATTGTGCTCATAAGGCCTCCAAGAAGGTCGGCTAGTGAGTAGATCTTCGGACGAACCCAGCGGTGGAGCCAGTGCCTGCAATGGGTCAATCGCTACAGGGGCGACCCAGCGGCAAATCTGACCATGTCGGCTATGCCCCCAAAAGCGGTAGATTCAGAGCTTCAGCGGGTTCGCGATCAGCTATCGCGGCTTGATGGCTCCGCCCGAGACGTGATTCAAGCTCCGAAACCGGAGCCTCGAATCATGCGCTACGAACTCAGCGACTACGAATGGACCGCCATCAAACCGATGCTACCCAACAAGGCGAAACCAGTAGTTCGTTACCAGTTTACGCGTAATCCCGCTTTTCCGGTGTAAGCGAAGCCGCCGCCGTCGAACCGGCTCTGGTAGGAGGCGTTGGCGTAAAGTGTCGTATTCAGGTTCACTTGGCCGCTGATGCCGACATTGACCTCGCCCCACAGGCCGCCGAGATCGGCTTGGAATGGAATGAAGCCGGTTGCGGACGAGAACGACGTGGTCGGGTTGCCGAGAAACTCATTCCACAGGTTCGGTCGGATCCAGGCCGTGATGGTTTGCTTTAACTCCTCATCGAGCGCCCAGGTGCGGCCGAAGCGGGCGCCGATCCGTCCCAGCAGCGAGTCGACATCGGCAAAACGGATTTGCGCAGCGATGTCGCTGGCGTCGTTGATGTGGACGTTTTGATAAACCCACTGCGCCTGCGGCTCGATGAAGTAGCCGCCAGCGAACTTGAAGGGATAGCCGGCTTCGAGCGAGGCGGCCGCGCCTTGCGCCCCGGTCTTCAACGTCGGCAGGCCGCGGTTGGCGGTCGAGCTGATGTCATAGAAAGTGCCTTGCAGGATGGCGTCGGTGTACCAGCCTGTTGGCCCGAAATGAGTCCAGTAGCCGCCCAGCGTGTAGGCGGCAAAATTGCTATCACCCTGTCTGCTATCGAAATGAGTAACCCGGCCCTGATCGCCGCCGATCGCAAAGTAGCCGCCGGCCTGATCGCGCGAGCCATCGGGGCGATCATGGCGGTAGAGGTCCATGCCGGCCTGTAACCCCAGGAATGTGTAATCGTAATGCGGGCCGCCCGAACCGCCGAGCACGCCGAGGCTGTCGCCATGCTGCACGCCGTTGACACCGATGATGCGGCCCCAGCCGACCTTGCCGTTCTCGGGGATTGGTCCCGGCGCGGCAGAGCCCGTTCGTCCTCCTCCTCGCCGACGCGCTCATGCAGTGTGTCGAGCAGATTGCGGCCGTACAGCAGCGCCATCGACGGGATCGCCGCGTAAAGCGATGTCTCGATGCGATAGTTCGGCGTCGGTGGACCCGGCGGTGGGACCGGGCACTCCGGGAGGGTGGGCGCCAGATCGCAGTTGATTGTGGAGCGCAGGTACCAAGCCTGCGGATTGCTCGGGTCGACGCTGGAGCGGAAGAGCGTATATTCGTAAGGTCCCGCAACCACCGGGCCGGCAAGCGAGAAGGTCCCCGGCACGGTCGTGCCACCGTTAATCGTATCCACGACAAGGATGCCGTTGCCGCGGGTAAGATCGCCCGGCCCAGTCGTGTTGGCTATGCGCAATGGCGATGATCCGCTGGCCGTTCCGCCATCGATCACAAGGCGGTCAGACGGCGACGGATCGGAGCCAAGGAAGGTATTGAGACCGATGACGCCGCCGAGGCCAAGATAATTGACGGTGGTGAGGGTCTTGTAGCTCGAAAGCAGCGTCGGATCGCCAACCGGTGGCGTGTATTGGATCAGGCTTGGATCGTTCACCAGGTTGGTCACGTTGGAATTGCCCGTCATGATCCAAGTCGAGTTGTCCATCAAGGTGACGTTCGACACGCTGCCTGGCAGCGTTGTTGCGGCGCCAACCACGGTCGAATGCGACAACGTAACGTTAGCGAGGCCGGGCGTCGGGGCCGACACCGTAGGCGGAGGCAACGTGAACGGCGGCGGTGTATCGGGAGCATCGGGATCGGGCACCCCAAAATTCGGAAGCTCGACCGCTGTCAGCGCCGGGAAGTTCGCGGTGGTGCCAACTCTCAGCCACTCGCCGCTGCCTCCGGCAAACGAATTGGTGAGGGACACGTTGCCGGATCCCGCAACGCCAATCGTCGGACCGCTGTTGTTGAGAAGGCTGGTGCTCGTGAAGAGGCCTGTCGACACCGCTGCCGGCGTGCCGACGGCGTAGAAGGCAGCTGCATTTGACCCCTGGGCGGTGATGGTGGAGTTATTGCCGATAATCAAGCCTCCGGCATCGGCGACCGAGCCATGAGCGAAAAGTCCAGTAGCCAGGACCGAAGTCTGGTTCATCGTGACCGATGTCGGATTGTCGCGGGAAAGTGCCCCGTAGGCAGAAACCCCCTCGGTTAGCACCGTCGTGTTGTTGGCAATCACAGCCGCTTCGCCACGGCCCGTAATCGGTCTCGTGCCATAGTCACCTAGCACAGCGCGCAATCCGGCTGCTCCGTCCCCGTGGGTAACGACCGAGGACGAGTTGATGGTGGCCGTTGCTTTCTCCACGGGGGCATCATTGCGCGCTTGGGCGGTGACACCATGCGCGTTGACGCCGAATGTTTCCAGCGTGACCGATGTTGCCGTGAGATTTGCTGGAAATTGCGCGCCGACCTGTTCCGTCACTGCAAACAGACCAATGCTCCTGTCGCCATGTGTCGTGATGGAATTTCCGTTCAGAATGACTGTTCCACCGTCGTCAGCGACGGCTCCCATCGCGACCAGACCGGTCGTGATGAGCGTGGTGCCGTTCGAGATCAGCACGGCACCCGGGTTGCGGGCTGCAAGGGCATGGGGGAAGGACGATATCCGGACGGCGTCTCCGCTCGTCGTGACAGACCCTCCATTGAGCGTGAGTTGGCCGTTGAGGTCTGCCAGCGCGCCGATGGCGTTGTCGGGGCCGGATGTAGTCACCGCGACGTTGGTGGCCGTGAGCGTGCCGTTCGCGACGAAGAGAGCCGATGCATCGCGACCTTCCGTGGTCGACGACCCTCCGGTCATCGTCGCCGTTCCTCCGGCGTTCACGCGTAGCCCGAAACCGACAGGGCTCGTGCTTCTCAGACTGGAGTCGGTGATGTTGATGGAAGAGCCTGCGTCCTGGACCAGAACCGCATTGCCGCCACTCGAAGTGCTGGTCGCCGAGATGCTGCTGCCGGAGACGATGGCCTGGCCGCCGTTGAAGATGAAAGCGCCATTGGCACGAGCGCCGCTAGCGGTTATGTCGGACCCCGTGACCGTTGCCTGCGAGCCCGCATCCTGAACCGAGAAGCCATGTCCCCGCTGCCCGGATGCGTTGATCGTCACGTCGGTCAATTGCAGGATACCACCAGACAGGACCCGGGCCGCGGAAGACGGGTCGATGTCGGCGGCGGCCACGCTCGTCGATGTAATTGCGCTATTGGAAAGCGATACCGCGCCACCGTTCTCGGCGCGGACGCCGCTCGCCTGCTGGCCGGTTACGTTGATCGTGTCGTTGCTGCCGCTGATCTCGCTGCCGGACCCAGTTGCGAACAAGGCATGGCTGCCGGCGATGGTGGCCGTGCCGGCGCCGGTGGTTGTCACGGTGGCGCCGTTCAACGTGATAATGCCGCCGCCCTGAGCGAGGGCACCGAAGGACGTCCTGGATATTGTGGAGATCGTCCCGTCCAAAAAGAAGATCTGACTACTGGCCCCGGTGGCCACCAGAGCGTTGTTGTTGAGGCCCGCCGCTCCTCCCAGCATCGAGATGTTGGAATTTTGCAGGACGACGCTGCCGCCACCGTCGGCAGTCGCTCCGATCATGTTGTTTGCAGTCGTGGTTCCGTTGGGCGGCCCGAGCGTCAACGAGGAGCCAATCGCATTGATCGCGCTGCCGACGCCGGTAGCTCGAAGGCCGACATGGCTTGCCGACGTCGCGGTCGTCGTCGCAGTGGTACGAAGCGTGCTGCCATTGAAATTGATCGTGCTCCCCGACTGCGCGAGCCCGCCGGTGGTCGTTGTCGCGGTGCTACCCGTGGCGAGGTTCAGGGTGATGCCATTTGCCGTGATGGCTCCTGTCGCGCCGGATGCATTGAGGCCCGTCGCGCCCGCGGGCGTGACATTGATGACCGTAGCTGGTGGAACGGTGCACTGGGTGTTGTTGACCACTGGCGGCGAAGGACAGGCCTGCGCTAAGGCGTAACCGCAGTTCATCGTAGCCAGTGACATCGTCGCAATTGCCGCGATGAGGCCCCGCCTGAAAGATCGCGTAAACGCGCGCGCCATTTCTGCCCTCGACAAAGAGCATTCACGAATCCAGGTACAAGCAGCGGAATGCGCGTCTCGGTATTCTACCGTCTGCGCGAATAGAGCCAAAAGCACGAGCGCAAAGATCAGAAATTAACGCATCCGACCCATTCAATTTTTGAGCGAAAAATGTTCACATAATGGCTTTATGGTTGCATAGGCGCATTTCGCCGTAGGGTGTATCATTTCTAACACATATACTACAGCGTGCGCCTACCTGCTGTCCTGGAGCGGCTCTTTTCAGTAGCCGTTGGCGTGTTCCCAAAGGCAGCAGAGCGGAAGGCTCGCTGCTGTATCGCGTGCGCGAGTTTGTTGCGAGCTTCAAATCCTTGCTGCAGATGCAGTCGCGCTAAAAGAATTCGCTGAGGAACGCAGTTGCCTCATCCGAGATGCCGACGATCTTGTTCGTCGCCTGACGATAGAACTTGAAATTGAGCTCGGTCTCGGGCCGGCCGTCGTTCCAGTCGGAGAAAGCCTTGAGTTCGCTTCGTCCCAATGGCCGCTTCGCGAGCGCGCTGCGTCTGACGGTCACGCTGGCACGCGGCGTTTGTCTGACGATGCCCCGCTTCTTCGCGACCACTTTCGCAGAGGTGACGACGCCCCGTGCAACGAGGCCTTTCCCACCCTCGTTCTCGCTCGCGAACAGGAAAATCGTATCGCCCTCGGCGATATGCTTGCCGCCATACATCGTCTTTTGCGCGGTGAACGTGAACGTTGTCGCCCGCGGCTCGCCGATCTCGGCCTTGATTGCGAAGCCCATCCTTTTCTCTTGCTCCGAAATGAGTCCCACCTGTGATCTGTGCGCCTTTGCTGAGGTTAGCTCGGGCGTTGCCCGTCGTCACAGCTTTGCCGCCTTGATCGGCCGGCTGAAACCGCTCACCATACCGAAAATCGTCAAGCGGAGGAGACAGGCCGTGAAATGCTATGAACTTCAGGGGCCGAACGGCATCGATGGGCTCGCACTGGTCGAAAGGACCGTACCGCAACCCGGCAAGGGCGAACTGCTGGTGCGGCTGACCGCGGCGACGCTGAACTATCGCGATCTGATCACGGTGAAAGGCGGCTATGGTTCGCGGCAGAAGTTTCCGCTGGTGCCGTTGTCGGACGGCGCGGGCGTCGTCGAGGCCGTCGGACCCGATGTGCGCGGGTTCAAGGCGGGCGATCGCGTCATCGGCAGCTTCTTCGAGGGCTGGCTCGCCGGCGAGCCGAGCGAAGCCAAGATGCGCTCCTCACTGGGTGGCGCGCTGGACGGCGTGCTGACGGAATATCGGGTCTTTCCCGCGAATGCGGTCGTGAAGACGCCGGAGCATCTGAGCGACGTCGAGGCGGCGGCGCTGCCTTGCGCCGGCCTCACGGCGTGGAGTGCGGTCGTCAAGCTCGGCGGCATCAAGCCGGGGCAGACGATGCTGACCCAGGGGACCGGCGGCGTCTCCATCTTCGCGCTGCAATTCGCCAAGATGTGCGGCGCGCGCGTGATTGCGACCTCGTCGAGTGACGCCAAGATCGAGCGGCTGAAAGAGCTCGGCGCCGACATCACGCTCAACTACAAGACCACGCCCGACTGGGGCAAGAAGGCGCGCGAGATCACCGGCCATGGCGTCGATCTCGTCGTCGAGGTCGGCGGGGTAGGGACCTTGAACGAGTCGATCCGTGCGATCAGGATCGGCGGCACGATCGCCTTCATCGGTGTGCTTGCCGGGCCGCCGCCAAAGGAGCTGCGCATTCCGCTGATGGTGATGCAGCAGCAGCGGCTGCAGGGCGTCACGGTCGGCTCGGTCGAGGATCTGCAGGCGATGGCCGATGCGATGGCGCTGCACCGGACCAGGCCTGTGATCGACCGCGTGTTTCCTTTTGCTGAGGCGAAGGAGGCGTTTCACCACATGGCCAGCGGCGCGCATTTCGGCAAAGTGGCGATTGCGATTGCGTGAGGCACGATCGGCGACTGCGGTGCGGCTTGCGCGCTCACGCCGCAGCAAATGTCGCCGCCTCCATGAACCACTTGACGATTGCCGCCTCGGTTACGTGCACCCGTCGGCAAGGTTGGCCGTCCCCTGAACTGGGGCGTGTACTCATTAACCCGCAGATGTCCGGTCTTGAGGGCTAAGCGGAAATGTTCCGCTCGGTTAGGGCATTACCGGTTTTGGCACAAAACGGACTTGAGCGGTCTCCGCGCCATTCGAGATGGATTGCTTTGTTTGTAGCGATGGTCGCCGAGCCGACCCGCGTCGTCGGTTTCGCCCCAGAAGTAGACCTTGAGCAGCAGTCCGTTGATCCAAATCAAGAAATCCACACACAGCGCTAGTCATTGTACATGCCAGGCTTCTGGTCGGCTCGGCTGGAGCTCGGGGAGAAGAATATTGGGCGAGCAGCTTCATCCGATGGGTGCCGGAGAACGACCGAGCCGCTCGACCGAGCAGCGGGCGGTAGAAAGGTCGGTCGCCAAAGAGGGAGCGCGATCATGTTTGAGCTGATCATCTGCTCCATGCTCACAATCCTGCCGGACTACCTGTACCGCCGCTATGTCCAGGGCAAGCGGATCGGCAAGGAGATCACGTTCTTTTCAGTCTGGTTCGAGTTGCGCTGGGGCATCACCGGCTGCGTGATGCTCACGGTGTCACTGATCACCATGATCTTTTACTTCCATCCGGCAAGTAACTCGGCGACGCTCTATTTCCGCGCGGTGCCGATTCTGCCTGAGAGCTCGGGACGGGTCGCGGAAGTCAATGTCGGCTTCACCGAGACGGTGAAGCAGGGCGATGTACTGTTCAGGCTGGACAGCTCAAGACAGCAAGCGGCACTCGAAACCGCCAAGCGCAAAGTTGCCGAGGTTGATGCTTCCCTGTCGGCCGCGGAAGCCGACGTGGTCAAAGCCGAGGCGAACATACAGGAGGCAAAGGCCAACCACCAGCAGGCCATGGACGAATTGAACGTCAAGACCGAGTTGCAACGCCGCAATCCTGGCATCGTGCCGCAACGCGACATCGAAAAGCTGCAGGTGCTTGTCGATCAGCGGCAGGCTGGAATCGATGTGGCCACAGCATCCAAGCAGTTGGCCACGTCGCAGATTTCGACGCTGTTGCCGGCCGAGAAGGCAAGCGCCGAAGCCGCGATGGCGCAAGCGCAAGTGGATCTGGATAAGACCGTTGTCCGCGCCGGCGTCGACGCGCGCGTCGAGCAGTTCGCGCTTCGCGTCGGTGACGTGGTCAACGCGTTGCGGCCTGCGGGCCTGCTTGTTCCGGAGGGCTCCGGCCGTCGGGCTTTGCAGGCAGGCTTTGGCCAAATCGTGGCTCAGGTGATGAAAGTTGGCATGGCGGCGGAAGCGACCTGCGTATCCAAGCCCTGGGTCATCATCCCGATGGTCGTCACCAATGTGCAGGACTACATCGCGGCTGGCCAGGTCCGAGCCGGGGAGCAACTCATTGAAGCGCAGAATGTCACGCAACCCGGCACGATCTTCGTTTACCTGGAGCCGCTCTACAAGGGCGGTCTTGAAGGCGTGACGCCCGGCAGCAGCTGCATCGTCAACGCCTATACCAGCAATCACGAGGAGATCTCCGCGAAGGAGACCAGCACCGTTCGGGCGATTGCCCTGCACGTCGTCGATGGCGTCGGCCTTGTGCACGCCATGCTCTTGCGGATTCAGGCGCTTATGCTCCCGATCAAGACGCTGGTGCTCGGCGGGCACTGATCGCAAGGCGAGACGCGGCCGAAACAAAAGGCTGCAGACCTAAAACAGTGTTTCATGCTCACGCCGGGCGACTTCCGCTTCCGGCCCGACGCGGAAGTCCCGGAATGTCCGCTTTCGGCCCGCTATCAGGGGCATAGCGGACGTCAAACGGCGTCCCCCGATTTATGAGTACACGCCCTCAAGTATTTCCCTGAATGTTTTGCGATCGCGAACCAGCATCAGACCAATTCGCGGTCCGGATGGAAGGAGTGGAGTAAGACCGTATGCTTCGAAGGCAAGAAGGTGCTCTCCACCCAGAGCTGGCGTTGCGAATAGGTTCCGTTCGTTGAATGAGAGCGTTTTCAGGTGAGGTGATACCGGTTCGCGAGGAAAATGCGTCAGAGCAAGAGGCGAGAGCTCCTTTCCGATTCAATCGGACGGAAAAGGCTTTCTAAAGCGCGTCGGAATGAAGTTGAGTCATCATCGCGCTTCCGTCGTGCGACCATGGCGGCGTGGCTTTCGCGAAATCGCTCCACGCGCTGCGCAGACGCGGCTCCGCGCTGATCATGGCATGCGCCTGCCAGCCCGCGATTGCGGCAGCACCAGTCGCGCTCTCCGCGGACTCCGCGCAGAGCGCCGCCAGCAGCGGCGCCGTCGTCGCCATGTCGTTGTAGCAGCCGAGTTCCTCCTGCAGTTCTGCAAGCCTGCGGGTGAACCGCTTCACTGAGCGTCGATCCTCATACAGCGGCAGCAGGAAATCGCCGACATAGCGCAGTTTCTTCAGCACGAGCCGCAGCCGGTGGCGCTGCTCGGCGTCGAGCGTCTTGAAACGGCGGCCGCGCTTGAGCGCCTTCGCGTGCTGCTCCGACAGGATGCGCTGTGCGAAGTTGATGGCGGGCTCGGCCAATTGCCCGAGGCCTTCGGGCGCGACGTCGCCGCGCCAGCCCCGCGTTTCGATCCAGCCGCCGAGCCCGAGCACGAACGACGCGCAGCGGCGATCGGCGAGTGCAAGGCGCACGTGACCGTAGGCAGCCGAGCGGTGTTTCTCGGCAGTCTCCGCCAGATCGTCGAAGCCTTTGATCGCAGGACAAGCTTGCGCGACCGCGGGTCGCGTCTCGGTCTGGAAAATGTCCCAGCCGCGCGCCGCCGAGACGCTGTGCGCCAGCCATCGCGCGTCCGACCGTAGCGATTCCAGCTTGCCCGGCGATGCGACCATGCGCATGAGGTCAAGCGCAGCGCGCAGCCTGCGCAGCGCGACACGGAGCTGATGAACGCCTTCGGGATTGCGGCCATCCCCGGCCGCGGGGAGCGACTGGAGAAGATGCTGGAGACAGGAACGCAGGATGATGGCAAGCGCGTCGTCGAGAGCGATCGATGCGTCGAGGCGAAGCTTGCGTGGCCGTCTCGCAGCCGGCGGCACGTCATCCACGAGGTCGAAGCCGCGTGCGGATTTGCTGCGGATCGACGGGCGGAGCGGCCCATGCTCCGCGAGCCGCAGCGCAAGGTCGTAGATTGCGGCCGCGCTGCCGCCCTTCAGCTCCAGCTCGATTTCGCTCACGGGGAGCGAGCGGTCGCCGGATTTCAGAACGCCCTGGTCGAATGCGATCTCGACGGCGCCGGACGGCAGCTCGACGATACGCTGGTGCCTTCTGATGTCGCTGATGAAGACCGCCTGGAGCGGCTGCCGCGCGAGATCGGCGCGAAGCTTGGCCGGAACAAAGGGCATCGCCAGCGCAATGTCGGGCGCGAGTGAGGAGACGGCAGCCTCCCATTCGCCGCGCCGCAGCGGATCGTCACCGGATTCGGTTTTCATGGTCTGGGTGAAGCGCGGGCCGTTCTGGCGAACCCGCAAGGTCAAGCCGTTGCGCCACAGCATCCGTTCAGGCGTATCGTAATAGACCGACTTCAGATGCCGCCGCGTGCCCTTGTTGCGCGCGTTCGCCATGATGATCGGCGCATCTTCCAGTTCCGCGAGCCGACCGGGATCGACCAGCAATTTGAGCTCGATCTCGGCGACCGATGTCGCGGCAGTGCACGGCAACGCGACTTCAGTCGCTGCCTCGCTCTGCTGTGGCGGCTCAACTTGGGAGAACTCGTTGTGGGAGACGTCGTTGTGGGAGACGTCGTTATGGGAGGCGTCGTTGGCGCGAGCCGGTTCGCAAGGCGAGGGCTCCGCGATGTGCTGTGTCGTGGCGCGCGCAACTTCGTCGCCAACCCCTTGCTTGTCGCGCGGGGAATGAACGCCATCAAACCCGGCGACAGCGCGCACGCCACCACGGGCCGATGCGATCGCACCAGTATCCGACATTCCCGATTCTGTAAAAGTTTGATGACAGTTCGATAACGTATAACCGGTGCCGGGAAAAAGAAACAGCGAAATCGATCAGTCATGCTGTCGTGTTCGTCGGAACGTGATCGCCGCGATTCCATTTATCTTATTGTTTCGACTCATCTTTGCTTGAGAAGGATTGTCGCCGGGTCCTGGATGAATCTCCCAGTCATTTCTTGCATATCAGGAGCTGCCATTGCCGACCAGCACGAAGGGCGCCCAGACGCTGGGATGCGCATTGCTGCCGCCCTTGGCGATCAGGGCCGAGATCGAGCGGCGAAGCGCCTCGGCGCGGCCAATTTCGGGATGCGACATCATGGCTTCGGTGACGCCGGTGGTGATGGCGACCGCGGCCTCTGAGCTGACCGGCCAATGCGAGACGAGGAGGGCGCGCGTGCCGGCGTAGAAGAACGCGCGCGCAAGGCCCGAAAAGGCCTCCGAGTTGGATTCCTCGCCGCCGGCCGTGTTGCAGGCCGACAGCACCACCCAGTCGGCGTCGAGCTTGAGTGCCGAAATCTCCGACGATGAGAGATAGCCGTCGTCGGCAGGCGTGGCCGCCGCGGGCGGCGTCAGGATCAATCCAGGCTCGATCGAGCCGTGCACCTGGCCCGACAGCGCGCCATGGGTCGCGAAATGCAGCACGCGATATTGCGCGAGGCGGCCGCAGTCGCTCAGCGACTTGATCTTCGCTTCGGTCGCATCATTGCCGAGATAGACCTCGCCCTTGACCGGTGCAAAGCTGTTCGCGACCGCGCAGAGTTCGAGCGCGGTTTCGGGCAGCGGGATCTGCCGCCTGAGCTGCTCGACATCGGCCGTGCCGCCGGACAGGGAGACGATCGCACGCGGTCCGCTCTTGGCGAGCGCGCGTTGTGCGATCTGGTTCGCCTTCGTCTCCGGACTTTCCGTGCAACTCTGCAGAAGCCGGGCTTGCGCGGGCGCGTTCGGCAATGTCTGCGCTTTGGCCGTTTCCGTTCAGCAGGGGATTGCCGAAGCCTGCGAACGGCTTCGGCGCCTTGCTCTTTTGCGCGACCTGTCGCAGGGCCTTCAGACTCGAGACCGACGGCAGCACCGTCGTTGCGAACCGCTTCGCCAGCCAAGGTGCCTTGGTGAGATCCGTTGACGCAGGCGTCTCGGTAAGCAGAACTTCGAAGGGCAGCGTCGCCAGCGGACCGGAAGGAACAAGAATGAGCTCCTTGCCGTCGATGTCCTTTGCGACCGGTTCGAGCAACGCCTGATAGAGCGCATGGGCGCGATCGAGATCGAAGGGCAACGGCTCGCCCAACGCGGGCGGGCGCTTGAGACCGAGCTTTTCGGCGCAGGAGGTTTGGGTCGTGTCCGCCCAGGCCTCTTCATCGAGGCCGCAGCGCAGGATGCCGATCGTTTCCGCAAGCTGCTGTGCGCCGATCGGAGCCGAGTGCCAGCGCACATTCGAACGCGTGACGGTCCAGACGAAGGTGAACCGCCGGGTCGTGGTGAACAGCAGCAGCGCCTCGTTCGGACCGAGCTGTTTCTGGACGTCCTCGATCGGGACCGGCGTCCTCGTGACCAGCGAGGAGTAGCCTGCGAACTGCGTGGCGATCAGGCGATCGAGCTCCCTGATCTTGCTCGCTATGGTCGAGGCCTGCCCGCGCAAGGCCTGCTCCGCCGCCGGGTTGCGCGCGGCGTTCGGCTGCGACATCACCGCGATCAGCGTTCGATCGATCGCGAGCGCCTGTTCGTCCAGGTCCTGCCGCTCGCGAACGCGCGCCGACAGATCGCCATTGCCCGCCGCGATCCGGGCCGACATGCCGGTGATGGCGCGTGCCGCCTGTTCGTCGCCGATCCATTGCGCCGTCTCGAAAGCCTGCGACCGCAAAATTGCCGCTGTCTTGCTGTCGGACGCGGCGGCGAGATTGTAGGCAGCCACGATCGCGCCGGGGAAGGGATTTGTGCTGTCATGGACTTTCAGATCGGCGCGGGCCTGATTGTCGCTCGATTCCGTGCTGCGGCGGCTGATCAGGATCGTCGATGCGCGGGTGAACGCATCGTAGGCCTGCTGCCAATCCTTGGCGTCGAGATAATGCGAGCCGAGATTGGTGAAGCTGTTGGCGACGTCGGGATGCGCCTCGCCGAGCGCGCGGACGCGAATGTCGAGCGCCTGCTTGAATAGCGGCTCGGCCTCCTCGGCCCGTCCCGTGCTGTCGAGGATCACGCCGAGATTGTTCAGGCTGCTTGCGACCGACGGGTGAGACTTGCCGAGCGCGGCTTCGCGGATTGCGAGCGAGCGGCGCGCCAGCGGCTCCGCTTCGGCGTACCGATCGTCGTCGCCGAGCAGGACAACGAGATTGTCGAGCGAGACGGCCACATCGAGATGGGTGGGGCCGAGGCCTTTCTCGCGGATCGCAATGGATCTGCGAAGCAGCTGCTCGGCCTCCTGCTTGCGGCCGAGATAGATGTCGCGCATCGGCGAGATTGTTCAGCGCGATCGCGACATTCGGGATGGTTCGCGCCGAACGCTTTCTCCTGAATGGCGAGCGCGCGAACCAGCAGGCCCTGGGCTTCCGCGGCGCGGCCCTGCTTTGTGAAGACGATCGCGAGGTTGTTGAGGCTGGCGGCGACGTCGGGATGATCGGGACCGAGCGCTTTCTCCCGGATTGCCAATGCGCGCCGTGCCAGTTGCTCGGCGTCCTGGAGCCGTCCCTGCAGGCGCCGGAGCTCGCCGAGATTGTTGAGCGTCGACGTCAGATAGACACTGTCGCGGCCGTGGGCTTTCTCTTGAAGGTCGATCGCCTCGAGAAAGCGTTGCTCGGCCGGCTGCAGGCGGCCCTGCGCCTGATAGACCTCGGCGATGTTGTTGAGCGCGACCGGCACCATGATATCGGCCTGTCCCGATGCCTTTCTGAAAACCTCCAGCGCGCGGTTGAACAGATCGAGCGCTTCCGTCTCGCGCAGTTGACGATGACGGAGATTGCCGAGCTGCAGGCGCACAAGCGCCGTATTGAGATTGTCGGGCCCCTGGCTGCTTTCGTCGATCGCGAGCGCACGCGAGGTATATTGCTCGGCATCCTGCAGCCGGTTCTGGCTGAGCGCGATCTGGCCGAGCGTGCCAAGCACGGCGGCGGTGTCGGGATGGCTCGGGCCGAGCGCCTTCTCGCGGATCGCAAGCGCGCGTTTCAAGGTCGTTTCGGCTTCAGTCGTTTCGCCCTGGGCCTGCAGCGTCTGAGCGAGCACGACGAGCGTCATGGCCGTCACCGGCGACTGCCGTCCCGTGGATCGCTCGGCCTCGCTTTCGAGCTTCCTTGCGAGCGTGATGGCTTCACCATATCGGCCGTCCTTGGCAAGCGCGGTGATGCGCTGCATCAGCGCCAGCATGTCCTGCGGCCCTGCGAGGGAAGGTAAGGCAAGGGCGCCTGCGAAGAAGAATGCGGTAACGAGAAACCGTGCAACGAATCGTCGACGCAATACGCGCATGCCTCAATTGCTCCGCTCACCTTTCAGAGCGTTTGCTATCGCTATTGGATGGGGCTGCAGCAAGGCGCGAGGGGGGTCTGAAAAATGGTCATGCGAAAAGGAATAGTCGTGCGAGTCGCGCGATCCCGTCATGTAGTTGTTATAAAGCGCGAGTCACGTGCGCGCGCCCCGCGAGTTTGCGGCGGCCGTGACCATGGCGACTTTGGAATGATTCAAATCGCATTACATGGGCCGGGCAGCTATCAGGGCACGCCGTAGGCAAGGGGTTGGGACATGATACGAAATACGCCGTCGACCTGGGGCCGCATCTCGCGCTGGTTTCACTGGGTCCTGGGCGCAGCGATTATCGGCATGCTCGCCTATGGCTGGTGGATGAACCATATTCCGGCGCGCCCCGACCGCTATTTCTATCGCTCGATCCATGCCGATATCGGCTACCTCGTGCTGCTCCTGACGGTGTTGCGGCTACTCTGGCGCGTCGCCAATCCGACGCCGGCGCTGCCGGAGGGGACGCCGCGCTGGCACCAGATGCTGGCGCGTGTCAGCCATGGCCTGCTTTATCTCGTGACTGTTCTGGTTGCGATGCTCGGCTGGGCGCATTCCGGCGCGCGCACGCCGGACTATTCGAGCTTCTTCGGCCTGTTCCACGTGCCGCAGATCACCTCGCCCGACAAGGCTGCGGCCGCAGCTTACGAAGACCGCCACATCCTGTTCGCCTATGTGCTGCTCGCGCTGGTGGTGCTTCATGTCGTAGCCGCCGCATGGCATCACTTCTCAAGGCGCGACCGCGTGCTCACACGGATGGTGAGCGGCGAGGTGGGCTAACGGCCGACCACAAATATCTTTCCTGATTGTATCTTGCGCGGCCGGCAATTCCGGGTCAGCGTGGCGCTTTCTCGGCCTAGCGGGTGGGGGCGTCCGTGTCGAAGAATATAGTTCTGCTGTCGGACGGCACGGGAAACAGCTCGGCCACAATTCTCAAGACAAATGTGTGGCGCCTGTTTCAGGCGCTCGACCTGACCGATCCCGAGCGGCAGGTCGCCTATTATGACGACGGCGTCGGCACCTCGTCATTCAAGCTGTTCGCGCTCCTCGGCGGCGCGTTCGGCTTCGGACTGAAGCGCAACGTCGTCGACATCTATTCCTTCTGTTGCCGCAACTACAAGCCCGGCGACAAGATCTACGGATTCGGCTTCAGCCGCGGCGCGTTCACGATCCGCGTCGTCGCCGGCTTCATCGCGCGTACCGGGCTGATCCGTTACGACGGCAATGAGGAGAATCTCGCGCGTGATGCCGAGATCGCCTACCGGGAATATCGCAAGCAGCGGAATTTCCACGCCAGTCCGCTGACTGGACCGCTGCGGGCGCTCCGCGACTTCGTCAGCCACACGATCTTCCGCAAGCCGAGCTATCAGGAACTCGATCGGGTCGAGATCGACGCAATCGAATTCGTCGGCGTCTGGGACACCGTCGACGCCTATGGCGGGCCGATCGACGAGATCACCCGCGCCATCGACTATTGGTACTGGCCGCTGTCGATGCCCGACCAGTTCATGAACCACAAGATCGTCCGTGCCTGCCATGCGCTGGCGCTGGAGGAGGAACGCGACGCGTTCCGGCCCGTGCTGTGGGACGACCGCTACGTGCGAAGGGACGACCGGCTCTTTCCCGTCGGCGAGGACTGGGCGCCGCGACGGACGCCGGTGCCGGGCGAGCCGCATGTCGATGACGAGCGGATCAGCCAGGTCTGGTTCGTCGGCGTGCATGCCGACATCGGCGGCGGCTATTCGCGCGCCGGGCTCGCCTATTGGGCGCTGGCCTGGATGATCGAACGGTCCAAGGTCTACGGCCTGACATTCCTGCAATGGCAGGAAGACGAGCTCGCGCCGTTTGTCGACCGCTACGACAAGCTGAACGACTCGCGGCACGGGCTCAACGGCTATTATCGCTACCGGCCGCGCCGGCTGACCGATATCTACAGCCAGCCTCCCTATAAATTGTCGGTCGGCGCGGATATCCGGCACATCAGGGATATCTGGAACGGACGGCTGGATGCCGAGCCCGAGGTGAGGCGCGAACTCGCTTCGCCTGAGTTCTACAGGAAACGGCCAGCGCCGAAGATCCATCAGAGCGTGTTCGATCGGATCGCGAAAGGAACGGACGGCTACGCGCCGATCGTGCTGCCGCAGATCTATGATGTCGTCGGCGACGACGGTGCGATCACGCCGGACAGAGGCGGAGCCAACGCCGCGTCGCGGACGCTGCGTGCGGAAAAGGTGTGGGACTGGGTCTGGGCGCGCCGCGTCACCTATTTCCTGACCGTCTTTGCATCGTTGTTCCTGGCGGCATTGCCGGTGATCGACAAGTGGAAGCCGGGCCGCGGTCCGGCCAGCCCGGCCGAGGTCATCGTGCCGCTGATCGACCTCGTCGGTGCGTTTCTGCCGAACATGGTCAAACCCTGGATCGAGGCATTCCGCAACACGCCGGGCCGCTTCCTCGGCGGCGCGATCGCGATCGGCGTCCTGATGTATGTCAGCGGCTGGATGCAGGGGCACATCCGCGATCTCATGCGGCAGATCTGGCGCATGCCGGGTGCGCCGGCGGTGCAGCCGTCAGGCTTTGTCTACAGGCTCCGCACGGCCAGGCCTTACCAGGCGTTCTTCTATCTGCTCAAGCACTGGATCTTGCCGGCGCTGTTCGCCCTTTTGATCCTGGTCTGTCTGGTTTATGCGACCGCGGTGCTGATCAACCGCGTCTCCTTTGCGACGATGGATCTGACCGGGCAGGTGTGCACGCCGAGCCAGACTGCGCAGCCCGTCGGCGCAAGCGGCAAGTCGGCGTTCGACACGGCGAAACTCTGCAATGCGACCGGGCTCACGGTGCAGCAGGGCAAGTCGTATCGCGTCACGGTCGTGGTGACCGAGCCCTGGGAAGACGGCCACAAGTTCAAGGAGACCGATCCGGAGAAAGCCAAAGGGATCGAGACCGATCCGCAAGGCTTCGGTTTCGACAAGATGCGCCGGCAGCAGGCGTTGGGCGTGCCGATCCGGCGGCTGGTCGGCTCCAACTGGTTCGCGACCGTGCTGCGCATCGGCAACCGGGGATTTGGCGAGATCGTGCCGACCTATGTGCGCAAGGACTTCAAGTCCATGCCAGTGCCCGGCCACGACGAGCTTCACCGCGACGTTCAAGGCGCGCAAGACCGGCGAGTTGTTCGTCTATGTCAACGACGCCGTGCTCGGCATTCCCGGCCTTGCCGACAAGTTCTACCGCAACAACAAGGGCAAGGCCGAGCTGACGATCGAGGAGATCGCCGAATAGCGCGGCTTAGAGCATGATCCGGAAAAGTGGAAACCGGTTTTCCGATAAGATCATGCTCAAACAAAGACATGAGATCATGATGCGATTCCATCAAATCGCATCATGATCTAGCCCGCGCCGAATACGCGTTTGAAGATCGTGTCGACGTGCTTGAGGTGATAGGCGAGGTCGAACTGCTCGTCGATCTCTGCGTCGGTGAGATATTTCTTCACCTCGGCGTCCTTCTTGAGAAGCGTGTTGAAGTCGCCTTCGCCGCGCCAGACCGGCATCGCGTTGCGCTGCACGAGCCTGTAGGCGTCCTCGCGGCTCGCGCCCTTCTGTGTCAGCGCGATCAGGAGCCGCTGCGAATGCACGAGGCCGCCGAGCCGGTCGAGATTCTTCATCATGTTCTCGGGATAGATCAGCAGCTTGTCGATCAGGCCGGCGAGGCGATTGAGCGCGAAGTCGAGCGTCACCGTGGCGTCGGGGCCGATCATGCGCTCCGCGGAGGAATGCGAGATGTCGCGTTCGTGCCACAGCACGACGTTCTCAAGCGCCGGCGTCACATAGGCGCGCACCATGCGCGCCAGGCCGGTGAGATTCTCCGACAGCACCGGGTTACGCTTGTGCGGCATGGCCGACGAGCCCTTCTGTCCCTCGGAGAAGAACTCCTCGGCCTCCAGCACCTCGGTGCGCTGCAGATGGCGGATTTCAGTTGCAAGGCGTTCGACGGAAGACGCGATCACGCCGAGCGTCGCGAAATACATCGCGTGGCGGTCGCGCGGGATCACTTGCGTCGAGATCGGCTCGGGCGTGAGCCCCATCGCTTTGGCGACATGCTCCTCGACGCGCGGATCGATCTGCGCAAAGGTTCCGACCGCGCCCGAGATCGCGCAGGTCGCGATCTCCTTGCGCGCGGCGACCAGCCGCTCGCGGGCACGGGAAAATTCCGCATAGGCAAAAGCGAGCTTCAGGCCGAAGGTGACGGGCTCGGCATGGATGCCGTGGGAGCGGCCGATGGTCGGCGTCATCTTGTGCTCGAAGGCGCGCTTCTTCAGGGCCGCCAGCACCTTGTCGATGTCGGCGAGCAGCAGGTCGGCGGCGCGGGTGAGCTGGACGTTGAGGCAGGTGTCGAGCACGTCGGAGGAGGTCATGCCCTGGTGCACGAAGCGCGCCTCGGGACCGACGATCTCGGCCAGATGGGTGAGGAAGGCGATCACGTCGTGCTTGGTCTCGCGCTCGATCTCGTCGATGCGGGCGACGTCGAAGGTGGCATCCTTGGCCTTGGCCCAGATCGTCCTGGCGGCCTCCTTCGGGATCACGCCAAGCTCGGCAAGCGCGTCCGCCGCATGCGCCTCGATCTCGAACCAGATCTTGAAGCGCGTCTGCGGCTCCCAGATCGAGGCCATTTCCGGGCGGGTGTAGCGGGGGATCATCAGCGCTCTCCAGGCAAGGTGGGCAGGGGCGCAAAAAAGCGGCTCCCGGCCAGATGTTTTTACGCTGCGCTTTAGCAGATCGCGACGGTGGAAACCACCCGGCCGGCCAAGCCGCCGTGGAAAACCGTGGGTCAGATTCTTGTTTTAACGGGTTTTCTTCACGCGAACCGGTGTCCGCCCCGCATCAAGTGCGGGGCAGGCTTTCGCTCGAAAACGCTATGGAGGGAACGGCACTTGGCTACAGACTGGTCAACCCGCAGGCGACGGCCAGGCGGACGAGCTGGGCGTCCGTCTGCAGGCCGGTCTTGGCCTTGACCATATAGTGATAGTTCTGAACCGTTTTCAGGCTGAGATTGAGGTTGGTGGCAATCTGCTCGGTGGTTGCGCCGGCGGCGAGCTGCCGCAGGATTTCGATCTCGCGTTCCGCCAGACGGTCGAGCATCGATTGCGACGGGTCGAGGCTCTCCGTCGCCAGGACGTGGGCGATGTCGTCGCTCATGGCCCGCTCGCCGCGCGCGACCGCGCGGATCGCACGGATCAGCATGGCCGGTTCGCTGCTCTTGGTGACATAGCCGCCGGCGCCGGCGTTGAACGCGGCTTTGACGATTGCCGCTTCACCGTGCATGCTGAACACGAGAATGCGCGCGCGGGAATTGCGCGCGCGAATGTTGCGGATCGCCTCAAGTCCGCTGGCCCCCTTCATCGAAATATCCAGCACGACGACATCGGGGGCGTGCGCCTTGAAGGCACCATAGGCGCTGGTCGCACTGTCGGCTTCGGCGATGACGCGAAAGTCGCCCTGGTTCTCCAGCACGCGCCGGTAGCCCTGGCGAACGACGGGATGGTCATCCACCAGCAGGATCGAGATGTCCGGCGTCTTCGGCGTGGTCATGCGGTCGGTCATGCAATCGGCCGATGTAAGTCTTGGCATCAGGCGGCGATCGGGATGGTGGCGGCGACGCTGAGGCCGCGCGTCGCGCGCGCGATCGCCAGCGATCCGCCGACGGCCGCAACCCGCTCGCGTATGCCGATCAGGCCGAAGCCGGCGGACTGGGCAACGCTCGCGGCGTCGCCGCCGCCGTCATCCTCGACGCAGATCACAAGCTTATCTTCCTCACCGCTGCGTCGCTCGATCCGCAGCGAGATCTCGTGCGCCGCGGTGTGGCGCAACGCGTTGGTCAGGCACTCCTGGGCAACGCGATAGGCCGTGGTGGCGGCGGCGCCCCGGACGTCGGTCAGATCACCCCGCAGATCGAGCTGCACCGACGGGCGCGTGGGATTCTGTGAACGCCAGGTCTCGACCAGGTTGACGAGGCTCGCTTCGAGCCCGAGTTCCTCGGTCGGCGGGTGGCGCAAACGCTTCAACGTGTCCCGCAGGCAGGCCATGATGTGGAGTGTCGTCTGCGAAATCATCTGCGCGTCCTGCGCGATGCTGTTCTCGTCCTGCTGCGGCGCGCCGGCTGCCTCGATCGTATTGGCAAAGGCGAGGATCGCGGTCAGGTTCTGGCCGAACTCGTCGTGCAGTTCGCGCGCAAGCGTTCGACGTTCATCGTCGCGGATGTCGAGCAGGCGCTGGGTAAGAGTGGCGCGTTGTTCTGTCGCCTGCGCCAGCCGCTCTCCGAGGCCGGTCACGGCGTGTCCGATCATCGCGAGTTCCATCGACCGGAAGCGCGGCAGCGCTGTCTCGTACTCGCCGTCAGCCATACGCCGCAACGCGGTCACAATCGACCGTGCCGGTGCGAGCGTATGGGCGATCGCGAGTGAGGCGAGCAAGCCGATGGCGACCGCCATCAGCAGCGCGACACCGATGCTGTCCAGGATATGTTCCCAGGCGAGCCGGATTGCGGCGTCCGGATCGGCCGCGGCCGATACCGTGCCTGCGCTCGTCGTACGCGGGCTGATCGATTGCGCGATGGCCGCATGGTTGCCAAGCAGCGTATGAACTGTCGTCGCGAACCAGGCCGGCGGCGTGCTGCCGATGCCTTTGTCCTGACCGCAGAGCGGCTTTTCGAGCGTGGCAGCGGGTTCGAACCGGACGCAGACGCCGGGCGAGATCAGCTTCATGGTCTCCAGCGTGCGCCATTCCGGTACCGGCAGAAGATGCTCGCGGCTTCTGCTGCTACGCAGCAACAGCTCCCGCCAATAGAGGGCCTCCAGCGCCTGCGACACGCGCTGGGCCGAAGCGGCTGTGGCGCGATCGACGCTGCGATATGCGTCGACCGTCGCCCAGATGATCGCCGCTCCTACGCACAAAGCAACGATCACGAGCAAGCGGGTGATGAGCTGAAGCACCAGGCGCATGCGACGATCTCCCACGATCTTTGGCTCAAGCCTAGCAACACTCCCGTCCAGCGCCAATGGCAAGCGCCGCGCTGGGCCTCCATTGGGAAGATTTCCCAGTCAGGCGCGGGCACATCTCTTTGGACGTGACCTCGCAGCTCTGCTTAACTGACGCGAATTGCTTTGCGAACCGGCTTCGAAAGCCGCCGCCCTGACGGGAGCGAAATTCTCATGAGCGCGATCACCAGCGCGGACGTTACATTGCCGGCGACGGATGCACCGGAGCGGGGGCCGTTGCTGCTCTGGATGATCTTCACTGGTCTGTCCATCTTCGCCGCGGTGGTGTTGTGGCGGTACGGCTTCATCCGCCTGATGGTCGCCTCCGACCGCACCTATATTTCGAGCCTGATCGCCGTTCTCTACATCGTCACCTGTTTTCATTGCTTCTGGCGGACGCGGGCGATTGCGCGCGAGGCTGAGGTGGCGCGGCGCTGCCGCACGGTGCTGTCGGCCGCGGAGGCGGCGAAAGTTCTCGATGCCGATGCACGCGGGTTGCCGGCCGGAATGGTGACGGACCACATCCGCAACCTCGTGACCAAGGCCGGGACGCAAGGGGCAGGGCGCGTCGACCAGACGCTGCTGCTGCGCTCGCTCGCCGACCGGCTGCGTGGCTCCAACGGCTTTGGCTCATTCGCCTCCGATACGCTGATGAAGCTCGGCCTGCTTGGAACGATCGTCGGCTTCATCATCATGCTGGCGCCGATCGCGAGCCTCGATGCCGCCGACAAGCTCGCGATGAAGTCCTCGATGGGCATGATGAGCGACGGCATGGCGGTTGCGATGTATACGACGCTCGCCGGCCTCGTTGGCTCGATCCTGGTTCGAATCCAATACTACATGCTCGATGCCGCGACCCAGCGGGTGTTTTCCGATGCCGTGACGCTGACCGAGACACGCGTCACGCCGCTTCTGGAGCGCCGGCATGATGGATGATTTCGGCCTCTATCCGCGCGAAGAATCCTTCGATCCGTTCAGCGTCATGCTGTTCAAGGCGCTGCAGATCGTCGCGTTCTTTTTCTTCATCGCGCTTTTGGCGATTTCACCGGAGGCAAAAGACGGCAAGATCAACTCCAAGGCGGAGTTCATCATCACGGTGGACTGGCCGGACAACCATCCCGATGACCTCGACCTGTTCGTGCAGGACCCGATCGGCAACATCGCCTGGTATCGCCATCGCGAGGCCGGCTTCCTCGTGCTCGATCGCGACGATCGCGGCGGCGCCAATGATTTCATCCTCGTCAATGGCCGCAAGCTGCCGTCACCGATCCGCGAGGAGATCGTGACGGTCCGCGGCATCGTGCCCGGCGAATACACCGTCAACATCTCGCATTTCCAGGCGACGACCGGGCAGCCGGTGGAGGCGACGGTGAAGGTGCAGAAGCTCAATCCGACCGCGCAGGTGATCTTCGACGACAAGGTGACGGTCGACCACACCGGCGATGAAAAGACCGCTTTGCGTTTCAGGGTCGATGCCGAGGGCAAGGTGGTCGACGTGCAGCGGCGGCCGAAATCGCTGCTGGAGACGTTCCGCAACGTCCGCGCCAACGGCGCCGATCTCGATCCCAAAACCGGCGTCAGGGTGTTGCGCCCGTGAGCAGCCTGCAATCGGTCATCGTGACGCTGTCCGTCGGCTACGCGCTGATCGGCGCGCTGTTGCTGCTCGTGCTGGTCTATGCGCGCCTGCCGTGGCAGGCCAAGGCGGCGGCCGTGGTTGTGACCAGCATCTTCTACGTCGTCAGCTTCGTCGGCATGCGCGGACTGCTCGGCTGGGCCAGCGTCGACCGGCTGCCGCCGAGCTTCAAAGTGCTGCAGGCGCGGATCGTCGACCCTCATACAGTCGACGGCAACTCCGGCTCGGTCTATCTGTGGGTCGAGGCGCTGGACGAGGACAACCGGCCGAGCGGCATTCCCAGGGCCTACCGGCTGCCCTACAGCGATGCGCTGGCCGAAAAGACTCAGCATGCCGCGGACCAGATCGCCGCCGGTCATCCCCAAGGCGGCCGCGCCGCCGATTTCGGCACGGGTGACGGCGGCTTGATCGATGCCGCCCGGGAATACATTTTGCCGAGGACCATCCTGGAGACGTCCGGCGGAGATCCCTCGACCGGCGAATTCAAGGCCGCCAAGGAGGCCGGCTATGGCGTGTCGTTCACGCCGCTCTTGCCGCCGCGCATGCCGCCGAAGGATGAGCAGTAGCCGTCCGGCCGCCGGCAGCCGAGCGGGCTCTTCTCTGAACAGGGACATGGTGCCGAACGAGCACCTCGCTATTCATCAACTCATGGGTTCGTGACGTCTCGTCGCCACGCGGTCGAAGCAGTGTGAACATGCACAAGTTGCAGGTTCGCAGCGGAACGGATTACCGTTCCCCTCGGGGCTGCGGATGAGCATCAGGAAATTTCACGATATTTTCGCGTTTGAGATCGGCGCGATCAATGAGCGTCGCGGCCTCCACAAGCGAGGACGCGTCGTGCTTGAAGAAGAGGGTCGCCAGCGCGACGGGACCCCGGTCTTGCGACCGACGCCTAAGTCGAAGCTGATCGGCCTTGCTCTCTCCGGTGGTGGAATACGATCGGCCGCGTTCTGTCTCGGAGCGCTGCAAGCGCTGGACGCGCGCGGGCTGATGAGCAAGATCGATTACGTTTCAAGCGTGTCCGGCGGCGGCTACACCGGAATATCGATGACGGCCGCCATGAGCGAGGGGGCAACGGAGATATTTCCGTTTCCGAGCAGGTTGTGCGCGGGCGAGGCGGCCGGCATCCAGCACATCCGCGATCATTCGAATTACATGTTTCCGCAAGGCGCGCTCAACACCTTCTCGAACATTGTTGTCTATCTGCGCGGCCTTCTCGCAAATGTCGTGCTGTTGTTGCCTTGGCTCCTGTTGGAAGCTGCGCTCACGATCTCGTTATATCCGCAAAAGGCCGCTTTGCCGCAGATCGGTGCCGGCGGGGCGATGGCCAAGGATTTCAAGTTCACGCTCGGCGGACTCCTGGTGTTCGCTGTCCTCTTGGCTCTCTGGGCGCTTTGGCGATCGGCCTCTTGGAGACGCAAAATTTCCGACGTCGGTGTTGGTGCCCGCTTCTTCGGAATCCTGCTGGTTGTCCTTCTTGCGACCGCGTTCACCGAAATCCAGCCGTTGCTCTTGGCCGGCTTTTTTCAGATCGAGCAATCGATTGATGATGGCGGCGGTTTTTTTGCTATGGCCGCGGAGTGGCTGAGTGTCGCCGCGGCATTCCTGGCGAGCGCGGGGACTATCGTCGGATTCCTGGGCCGCTTTCTCGCCAATGCTCTCAAGCGTTTGAACGAGCAGACCGGCTATCAGGCGCTCGTCGCAGGGCTCGCGATCAAACTTGCAATATATGTCGCCGGCGCTGCTGTGCCGCTGGCGTTGTGGCTCATGTACTTCTATTTGGCGTTCTGGGGAATCGAGGCCGGCGGTCCGCATCATCCGCCGGATTGGCTGAAACGGGTCGTCGAAGCAGCGCCGTTCTGCAACGGAAGCATCGCGTGCTTGTATCTTGGCGTTGCCGCCATCCTGCTGGCGGTCGGCGCATGTCTCAATGCGAATGCCAATTCTCTCCATCAGCTCTATCGTGACCGCCTCAGCAAGGCATTTCTGTTCGATCCCAACCGACGAATGGCGGCGGGTGTCTGCGGTCGTCTGAAAGGAGAAAGCGGTGCGGAGACAGACGCGGCACGGCGGAATTCGGACCTGCTGCCTTTGGATGACAAGCGCATCAGCAGCCTGACGACCGTGCAGGCGCCGTATCATCTCATCAACACGGCGTTGAATATCGAAGCATCGAAATACGCCAATCGCCGCGGTCGGAACGCCGATTTCTTCATTTTCAGCCCGTTGTTCACCGGAAGCGAAGCGACCGGCTATGTTGAAACGAAACTGATGGAGAAGAGCCACGCCGGGCTTACCGTTGCAACAGCCATGGCGGTCTCGGGCGCTGCAGCTTCCGCCAACATGGGATCGGCAACGGTCAAGGCATTGGTGCCGACGCTGGCAATACTCAATGTTCGCTTGGGTTACTGGCTGTCCAACCCGGCCAAGGTCGCCGGCACACTGAAAAAGCCGCTGATCATGCGCTTGTTCGATCGGCTGTACTTTCTGAAGGAACTCTTTGGTTTATTGAGCGAGGACAGCGAAACCGTCTATGTCACCGACGGAGGGCACATCGAGAATCTCGGTCTCTATGAGTTGTTGCGGCGCCGCTGCAAGCTGATCGTGGCCGTGGATGGTGATGCCGATCCGGACATGTCGTTTGGAGATCTGGTCACCCTCGAGCGCTATGCGCGCATCGATTTCGGCCTCAGCGTCGATCTTCCATGGGCCGCTTTGCGCGATACCAGCCGTCAGGCTTCAGCGGACATTCTCCGGACTGGCGGACTGCCTCCGAGTCAGGCGGCGCACGGGCCGCATTGTGCGCTCGGCACCATTCACTATCCCCGGAAGGCGGAAGAGGCGGACGAGGGCGACAGCACCGGCGTACTGCTCTACGTGAAATCGTCGTTCACGGGCGACGAGAACGATTACATCGTGGACTATAAGCGGCGCAATCCGGACTTTCCTCACGAGACGACCTTGGATCAGTTCTTCTCGGAGGAGCAGTTCGAGGTCTATCGCGCCCTCGGATTCCATGCCGTCAATTCCGCTTTCAGTCGCGCCGACAAGGTTGCGATGAATCCAGAGCCCGCGTTTTGGCAAGGTCACGATACGGCGATCCCGCTCGAAAGGAAGATGCTCGACATATTCGGATGACGGCTCCGGGGTGGAAATGACGCCTCCGCTGGCGCATGGTGCTGATGTCCCTCAAGCCCGAAACGAGTCGCGGGCAGTCGCCTCGAGGGGTGGAGGACAGCGTGCTGCTGGGCGTTTTCACGGATATCCATGCCAACCGGCAGGCCTTTGCCGCATGTCTGGAGGCGGCGCGCGCGCGTGGCGTGGAGCGGATCATTTGTCTCGGCGATCTCGTCGGTTATGGCGCCGATCCGGAATGGACGGTCGACACGATGATGCAACTGGTGGACGAGGGCGCGGTCGCGGTGCGCGGCAATCACGACAACGCGATCGGCGCGATGAGCGAGAGCATGAATGCGGAGGCGCAGGCCGCGATCGAATGGACACGTGGACGGCTGAGCGCGGAGCAGCGGCGCTTTCTCGCCGAACTGCCGATGCTCCAGGCCGAGGATGATCGCCTCTATGTTCACTCGGAGGCGTCGAATCCATTGCGCTGGCGCTATGTGCAATCGGCCGCGGATGCCGCGCGCAGCCTGATCGCGACGGAAGCGCAGATCACCTTCTGCGGTCATATCCATCGCCCGGCGCTCTATTCGATGTCGGTCACCGCGAAGATGACGAGTTTCATCCCGGTCTCCCATGTCCCGGTGCAACTGTTGCGGGGCAGACAGTGGCTTGCGGTCGTAGGTTCCGTCGGGCAGCCGCGCGATGGCGATCCCGCGGCGTGCTTCGTCACGTTCGACACCGAGAACCGGCAGATCACTTATTGCCGCATGCCGTACGACGTCGAGGCGGCGGCAAAGCGCATCCGGGACAACGGCCTGCCGCGCTGGCTCGCGGACCGGCTCTCCACGGGACGATGAGCGATGGTGAAGTCGATCATCACGCCCGGCGCGGAGATCGACGGTTTCACCGTCGGCGAATTCGTGCATGGCGGCGGCATGGCGACGCTGTGGAGCGTGACCCATCCCGATATCGAGGTCCCGCTGCTGATGAAGATTCCCCGCGTGTCGGAAGGCGAGGATCCGGCCGCGATCGTCAGCTTCGAGATGGAGCAGATGATCCTGCCGCGGCTGTCCGGCCCGCACGTGCCTGCCTACTTCGGCACCGGCGATTTCGCCCGCCAGGCCTATGTGGTGATCGAGCGGATTCCGGGCGTCACACTCTACAAGCGCCTGCCCGATCTGCCGCTTGCTTACGAGGAGACGCGCGCTCTGGTCGCCAGGATCGCGGTGGCGCTCGCCGACCTGCACCGGCAGAACGTCATCCATCACGACATCAAGCCGTCGAGCATCATGTTTCGCGACAGCGGCGAAGCCGTGCTGATCGACTATGGCCTGTCGCATCACAGCCAGTTGCCTGATCTGTTGCAGGAGGAATTCCGTGTGCCCTATGGCACGGCGCCTTACATGGCGCCGGAACGGCTGCTCGGGGTGCGCGACGATCCGCGCAGCGATATCTTTTCGCTCGGCGTGCTCTTGTATTTCTTCACCACCGGCGTTCGGCCGTTCGGCGAGACCGAGACCATGCGCGGCATGAAGCGTCGGCTGTGGCGCGATCCGCAGCCGCCGCGCAAGCTGAGAGCCGACTATCCGCCCTGGCTTCAGGAAATCGTGCTGCGATGCCTGGAGATCGAGCCGGTCTGGCGCTATCCGACAGCCCACCAGCTTGCCTTCGATCTCGGCCATCCCTGCCAGGTCAAGCTGACCGCGCGCAGCGAGCGCATCCGGCGCGATCCGCTGAGCACCGTCTGGCGCCGCCGCTTCAATCGCGAGCTGACACTGCCGAAGCCGAAATCAGACCTTGCGGCGCAGCTGGCCGCGAGCCCGATCGTCGCGGTCGCGCTCGATACCGCGGAGGGGTCGGACAGCCTCAATGCCGCGCTGCGCGTAACCGCCGAGCGGATTCTCGCGACGCTGCCGTCCGCGCGGCTCGCCTGTATCAACGTCCTGAAGCTCGGCCGCATCACCATCGATCGCACGCTCGACGAGCAGGGCCACAACAAGCATGTCGACCGGATGGTCGCGCTCCGGCACTGGTCTTCGCCCCTGAAGCTCGACGAGAGCCGGCTCACGGTGCACGTGCTCGAGGCGATCGATCCGGCGGCGGCGATCCTGGAATTCGCCGATGTCAATCATGTCGACCACATCATCATCGGTGCACATGGCGGCTCGAGGCTGCGCTCGCTGCTCGGCAGCGTGTCGGCCAAGGTGGCGTCCGAGGCACCGTGCACGGTGACGGTGGTCCGGCCGCCGCGTTTGGCAGGTCCGGCTGAGAAGGCAAACGAGGTGGAGACGGCACCTGCGGCTTTATTCTGAGGATGCATTTGTTCTGAAGACGCGCTGGTTGCGGACCGTAATTATACGGTCGTCAAAGCGGTTCGCCACGATTGCGATGTATGTCCATACCGCTCGCCCGCCTGTCGCCTAAGGTTCCATCAAGTACGGCAAAGGCTTTAGCGACCGGCTTTTACGCCCTGTCCACTCACTTGCGGTATTCCAGCGGGCGAGGGGACAATCAAGATGCGCGGTTTCCAATCGCTCGCACGTCGCGTGTTGCGCAGCCTGTCGGCAGGTCTGGACCGGACCTCGCGCCTGGTCGGGCGCTATGGCAGCGCGCTGATTGGCATTTCCGCGATCGGGATCGGCTGGGCCGGCGTCCTCTACAGCCTTTCCGAACAGCGGGCGCGGACCGAGCACGCCGCGCTGATGGCCGGCGTGGCGTTGAACATCTTCATTGCCATCGTCGCGGTGCTGATGATCCGCTACCAGAGGGGACTTGCGCAGTCGCGTGATGCGGCGGAGGCGGGGACGCGCGCGCGCTCCGAATTCCTGGCCATGATGAGCCACGAGATCAGGACGCCGATGAACGGCGTCATCGGTCTTGCGGATCTGCTGGTCGCCGCCGATCTCGCGCCCGAGCAGAAGAAGATCGCGACGACGCTGCGCGAATCCGCCGACTATCTCTTGCAGATCCTGAACGACGTGCTCGATTTCTCGAAGCTCGACGCCGACCGGCTGGAGATCGAGAGTATCGAGTTCGATGTGCATCGCACGGTGTCCTCGACCATCGATCTCTTGATATCGCGCGCCAAGGCCAAGGGCCTCAGCCTCAAGTCCACGATCGCGGGCGACACCCCGAACCTCGTGATCGGCGATCCGGCGCGGATCCGGCAGGTGCTCTTCAATCTGGTCGGCAACGCCATCAAGTTCACGGAATCCGGCAGCGTCGAGGTGATGGTCGCGCCGGAGACGACGGACGGCGCGCTGTCCGGACTGAAATTCGCAGTGAAGGACACCGGCGTCGGCATTCCACAGGATGCCATCGGGTTGCTGTTCCGCGAGTTCTCGCAGGTCGACAGTTCGATCTCGCGCCGTTTCGGCGGCACCGGCCTCGGGCTTGCGATCTGCAAGCGCCTCGTGGCCTGCATGGGCGGCGAAATCTCGGTCGAAAGCACGATCGGCAAGGGTTCGACATTCAGCTTCTCCGTCCGGGTCGGCGCGGCCCAGCCGGAGCCGGAGACGGTTTCGCCACCCCTGTCGCCATCGAGCGAGGTGTCGTCCGCGAGCGCGCGTGACGATTTCGGCCCGATGCGAATCCTGGTGGCCGAAGACAATTTGACCAACCAGTTCGTGATCAGGAAACTGCTCGAGAAGCTCGGCTTCAGGCCCAACATCGTTGAGAACGGTGTGCAGGCGGTGGCCGCGGTTCAGAGGCAAGCTTACGACCTGATCCTGATGGACATGATGATGCCCGAGATGGACGGCCTCGCGGCGACCCGCGTGATCCGCCAGCTGCCCGGGCCTGTCAGCGGCGTCTACATCATTGCACTGACGGCCAATGCGACCAGCCAGGATGAGCAGGCCTGCCTCGCAGCCGGCATGAATGACTTCGTGACCAAACCCGTGACGCGAGACCGGCTGGGCGCAGCCATGCTCCGTTCGAGATCAAATCCCCAACCGGAAAGGCTGATCGCATGAGCGATGTTCCAATTTTCGACAAGGCGTCCTATCTGCAATTCTGCAACGATGTCGGCGCCGAGGACGCCGTCGAGGTGCTGTCCTCATTCCTCTACGCAACGGTGCTGAAGCTGAAGGAATTTCAGTCCTTTACCGATCGCGTCGAGATCAAGCGGGAAGCACATTCGATCAAGAGCTCGTCGGCGACCTTCGGCTTCGCCAGGCTTTCGAACCTTGGCCGCGAGCTCGAGTTCGGTATCGACGGCATGAGCGACGCCGAGGTGCAGGCAAAGATCTCGGAGATCCTGGAGGCCTTTCGTGCCACCGAGGCCGTTGCCGATCGTGAGTTGCTGGGCACCGGGCAGGTGGCGTGATGACCGCTCGGGATGATCACGCGGTGATCGGCGATATCACCAAAGTCGAACGTCTGATGCTGTCGCTTCCGGACATTGCGGAGGCCTGCGCACGCGAGCCGGCGGTGCGGCCGATGACGCCGGCCGACGCCGCCGCCATGGCCGAGACGTTACGCGCCGTCTGGCGCATCATGAGCAGGCACGCACCGGCTTCGCCGGTGACCGGCGCAACCGGCACAGACGGGTAGAGCGTTTTCGAGCGAAGTGGATACCGGTTCGCGTAGAGAAAACGCGTCAAAACAAGAATTTGGCGCTTCGGGTCAGATCGCTTCGCCGCGCGCCTGCGTTGCCGCGTTGCGGATCGCGGCAATATTGGTCTTGTAGCTTTCCATCGTTCCGCCCTTGAACACGGCGGAGCCGGCGACGAAGGCGTTGGCGCCCGCAGCGGCCAACTGGCCGGCGACATCAGGCGCGACCCCCCCGTCGACCTCGATGTCGATCGGGCGGCCCGCCGTCATCGCGCGCAGATCGGAGATCTTGCCGAGCGAGGCGGGGATGAAGGCCTGGCCGCCGAAGCCGGGATTGACCGACATCACGAGCACCAGGTCGACCAGGTCGAGCACATGCTCGACCGCATTGATCGGCGTCGCCGGATTGAGCGAGACGCCGGCCTTCTTGCCGAGCGCGCGGATCGCCTGCAGCGAGCGATGCAGATGCGGGCCGGCTTCGGCGTGCACCGTGATGTGATCGCAGCCGGCTTTCGCGAAGGCCTCCAGATAGGGGTCGCAGGGCGCGATCATCAGATGCGCGTCGAAGATCTTCTTCGTGTGCGGACGCATCGCCTTGATGACGTCGGGCCCATAGGAAATGTTGGGCACGAAATGGCCGTCCATCACGTCGAGATGGATCCAGTCGGCACCGGCCTGGTCGACCGCGCGGACCTCTTCGCCGAGCCTGGAGAAATCCGAGGCCAGGATCGAGGGCGCGATGACGAGGGGACGAGGCGTGAAGGAACTGGTCATGGGCGCGGCTCCCCGGATGGACGCTCTGTTGCTCTGTATGGGTCAAGGCTCGCCTATCACGCGGCACTGAAGAGGGCAAACGCTAGAGCATGATCCGGAAAAGTGCATTGCGCTTTAGCGGAAAATTCTGCCGGGGGGCGGCAGCTCTTGCCCGGCGCATTCGGCGCTGCCGGCGCGTCCGGCCCTTTGTTTCATTGGGTTTTTTGCCGTGGCACGGCGCTTGCTGAACGCGTTGCCGGAGTATCAGGCCGCGACATGCGGCGCTTGTTGGAGTTCCGCTCATGCTGTTCGCTCTCGGTGCCGCATCGTCCGTCCTGGACGCCCTGCAGTCGCTTGCGACGACGAAATCGTCGTCGTCTCAATCGGCAACCTCCACCCAGAACACGGCCAACCCGTTCGATGTGCCGGACAGTTCCGGGACGACGGCAGGATCGTCTTCAACCACGACCACCGGCGCGCCGGGCTGGTCCAGAATATCGCCGGAGACCATGAGCGCGCTGCTCGCGGCGCAGAGCCAGTCGGGTTCGGCCACCGCGACGACGACATCGACATCGACGACCAGTCCGTCGGATGCGCTGCAGGATCTGTTCTCGCAGATCGACGCCAATGGCGACGGCCAGATCAGCAAGTCCGAATTCGAGAACGCGCTCGGCGCGGGCGGAACGAATGTCGCGCAGGCCGACAATGTCTTCGGCAAGCTCGACAAGAACGGTGACGGCAATGTCAGCATGGATGAGATGAAGCAGGCTCTGCAAGGTGCTGGTGGTCATCACGGCGGCCACCATCATGCGCATGCAGCGGCCGCGAGCGAGCAGACCAGCGCTGACGGCACCAGCACCGACGGCACGTCAAGCACCGATCCGCTGCAGCAGCTCCTGAACGCGCAGACGGCCTCGACATCGCAGAGCGGCACCAATCTGACGTCGCCCTATAATTTCATCGATCAGCTCCTGCAGAGCCAGTCGCAGAACTTCTCGTCTATCTCCGCGAACTCGCTGAGCATGAGCATCTAGCGCACGCCACGCCCTGACTGGGGCGTGGACTCATTCGCACGCAGCCAAATTCGGATTGAGGCGAGTTTGACGAACGCCAGATAGTTGGCCGCGAGCTTGTCATATCGAGTCGCGACACGCCGACATTGCTTGATCTTGCTGAAGAACCGCTCGATCGAGTTGCGGGCACGATACAGATAGGGACTAAAGCAGATTGGGTCTTTCCGATTTCGTTTCGGCGGAATGTTCGCCCAAGCTCCTTGCTGACGGGCAAGCTCCCTGATCCAGTTCGCGTCGTATCCACGATCTGCGAGCAACAACGGGGACTTCCTTCAGAGTCTGCTTCTATGTCGGCTGCCCGGGGTAGAGCGGACTCTTTGTGCTCAGGGCGAGTTATTCCGGGTCTGACCCAGAGAGTTGGGTCCGCCGCCGTTGATCTAGATCAACTAGAAACCTTGCACTCGCCATTAAGGGCGATTAACCGCCATTAATGGCGATAACTTTTTGGGGTCACGGGATGCGGGTTTTGTGGTCACATTAAATCGCGATTGGTCTGGTCGGTCACTCGTTACTGGGGAGGACATCACAATGAGATGCAGGTTGATTATCCTTACGTTCGCGATCTTAATTGTCCCGGTGTTCGCTAGTGAAGCGCTTGCCACGACGGTCGATATTCGCAGCATCACCTGTAGCGAATATCTCGCCATGCCGGCTGCACCGTCGAGCAAGTTCTCGGCTTGGATGACCGGCTGGTTTAGTTATCAAAGTGGGAGGACGTTTGTAGATTTTGACCTGCATCGGACAAATGTCGCAAACGTAAGAGGGTGGTGCCAATCCAACCCGAGTGCCAGTGTGATGGTAGGCCTGGAAAAATCGATAGGTGTAACTGCGGTGCCTAACGCTACGCTGGATTTTAACAAGATCACTTGCGGAACTTGGTTGAGGTACGGTCCAGAGGATCAAGATTTTGTAAGATATTTTATGAGCGGCTACTACAACGCGGCGGCAAGCAACAGTGTATTGGATGAAGACCGCCTGCAGAGGAATTCCAGTGCGGTCGTCGCGTATTGCAAGAAGAATAAATCCCGCACTCTACCAACGGCCATTCAGAATAGAGCTAGCTAGGCTGGACCAGTTTCCAGCCGCTTACGAGCGACGGAGAGCGCCTTACGAAGGCATACGAACTCGGCCATTAGCATGGCTTCTGCTAATGGCCCCAACGCGGACCTCCCGGGAGTTTGCTTTTACGTCTGCTGTTTGGGGTAAAGCGGACCCGTTGTGCTCAGAGCGAGTTCTTCCGGGTGTGACCCATTGCGGATATTCGGGCGACTCCCAAACTAACGTTCCAATGCCCCGATCATCTCGACTCGGGTCGCATGTCGGCCGCCCTCGAATTGAGCCGTCACGAATGCATCGACGATGTCGAGTGCCAGGCCCTCGCCCACAACGCGTGCGCCGATCGATAGCATGTTGGCGTCATTGTGCTGCCGGATCATGCGGGCGGAGAATGTGTCAAAACAAACGCCGCAACGGATGCCCTTTACCTTATTCGCTGCCATCATGATGCCTTGACCGGTGCCGCATAGGATGATGCCAAACCGGCAATCGCCGGAGGAGACGCGCCGCGCCGCCGCTTCGCCGTGCAATGGATAGTGAGTACTCTCTGGCGTCGTCGGTCCAATATCAACCCCGACCCAGCCACGCGCGGTGATATGAGCAGCAATGGCTTGTCTGAGTTGAATAGCCGCGTGATCACTGGAAAGGACTATCCGATTATTGAGTGTCATGCAGAAGTCGCCCCGTTTCGATTTGCGAACATGCTCGTAGCATATCATTCAACGGAGACTTAGGGGTCGCTTCTGGCCCAACGCGGACCTTTGCAAACTCTGTCCTTACGTCTGCTGGTTGGAGTAAAGCGGACTCAGTGCTCACATCGAGTTATTCCGGGTCTGACCCAATATGACGCTCGCCGAGCTGTTTTCGCGAGCACTCAATCACACCTCCGACATCGTGTCAGCGCCGCCGCGCGGCGCGCCATTCAGTGCGCGCTAGTATGGACGATTGGGCGCGTCGCCTGTCGACATCTGGGGTCCAGCCGCCGAGATTCCGATCTCGGCAATGGCGAATATCGCCAAAGCTTAACAAGGAGAACTCAAATGCCTCTGTGGCATATTTACTGTCCGGAAAATGCGTACTCAGCCGAGGACAAGTGCACGTTTGCGACACGTATCACGGACCTCTACGCGGATGTCGGCTTGCCCCAATTCTATGTCAGTGTTGTCTTTCACGAGTTGCCGAAGAACTCGTTCTTTGTCGGCGGAAAGGCAACGAACGATTTTGTCAGGATTTGGATTGATCAGATTGCTCGCGCAACTGCTCCCGAGCGGCGAGCGTGGTGGCTGGAACGCGTCAACACTACGCTCAATCCCTTCGTACGCGAGCGGGGTTATCGCTGGGAGGTCCACATTGACGAAACGCCAATCAATTTCTGGACCGTCCAAGGGATGAAGCCGCCGGACCCCGCTTCTGAGGCTGAAAAGCACTGGGTCAAAGAGGACCGCCCGTCGGCATATACCTGAGTGTGGGCGCAACCTTCAGCGAACTGATCGCGGCGATGGGTATCAGTCCGCCAAGCTTCTATGCCGCCTTCGACAGCAAGGAGCAGCTCTTCCGCCGCGCGCTTGACATGTATTCGCGTCAAAGTCCATCGGCTTATTTGTTTTCGGCGGTGCTATCGCGCTGCCGCGTGTGGCGCGCATGCTTGACTGCGCCGCTCACTCGGTTTCGTCGCGCACCAGCGCCCGAGAATGACGGTCGGAGAATGTGGCGTCTGCTATGCCCTCTGGCCTTTTTCTTTCCCTTTCTCCGCCTTAGAGCGGGCTTAATACACGTCTGTGTTGAGTGAGACGAGAAACGCAGCGCGCCCCTCGTGCTGCAAGGGAGGTCCGTTGCGTCGGGTGGAGCAAGCGTTTCATACCGAATGGTCCTTTCACGGCAAGCTGCGCCGCATGCTTGTTGCTGCCGCCATCATCGGCCCTGTGGCGCTAACGCCGAAGACGAGTTCGGCCGAAGGCTTGCTTGATTTCTTTTTCGGCGGCGGCCAGAAGCAGCAACAACAGACCTCGCCTTCCGGCAATGTTTTCAACGCTAATCCGCAATCACCGGCGCCGCGCCCGGTCGTCGCAAGCGCGGGACCTGCCTTCTGTGTGCGCAGCTGCGACGGCAAATATTTTCCGTTGATGCGCGGCGCGGCCTCGCCGGCGCAGATATGCCAAGCTTTCTGTCCGGCAAGCCCGACCAAAGTCTTCTTCGGCTCGAGCATCGACAGCGCCTCTGCCACAACCGGCGAACGCTACGCCGATAGCGAAAACGCCTTTGCCTATCGGAAGGCGTTGCGCGCTGACTGCACCTGCAACGGCCACAGTCCCGTCGGCCTTGCGCCAGTCGATCTTGCGCTGGATGGTTCGCTGCGCCGGGGCGACGCGGTCGCCACCACCGACGGGCTCGTCGCCTATAGCGGCATACGGCTCGGTAACGACCAAACCCCGGATTTCACCCCGGTGGTCGCGCCGGCGCGAGCCGACATGGCGGCAAGCAGAGCGTCAAATTCCGAGGTGCCCCGCACGCCGCTACCGGCGACGAGAGGTCGACCGTAGTTGAAACGGCACCGCTGTCGATCGGCGATGTGGGCCGCGCGTTCCGCGCCGGCTCCGAAAACCCATGCGCGGCGAAGGTCGGTGTTGAGGATGGCCATTTGGAAAGCCGTCTCGCGCTGTCAACTGTCATGTCGCTTTTTGGACCTTTTCGGACATGGGACCATGTCCGACTTGAGTCCGTTATCGGCGCCAAAGCGGACGTCCGCCGGCGCTCCAAGTTTATGGGTTCGCGCCCTGGCCGAAGCGGTCTTTCCATGCTGGCAGCGCGCCGGGGAAGGGCAGGCGGCTTGCCTCATACACTCCGCGCGCGATCGCCCGCGCCAGCACATTGGCCGCGATCATGCCGAGCTCGGTGAGACCGACGACGGGATCGATCGGCCTGTCGCAGGTCGCTGCTGCGAACACCACATCGCCGTCGAGCGGGGCGTGCACCGGATAGATCGCGCGCGCCATGCCGGTCTGCGCGATCATCGCAAGCCGCTTGGCTTGCGGCCTGGTCAAAATAGCGTCGGTCACGACGAGCGCCAGCGTGGTGTTCTCGGTCGCCGTGGCGGCCGGCCCGCCCTTGATGCGAAGCGCCAGCATGTCCGGCGTGAACGATGGCGGCAGGCCGCGTCCGCCATATTCGCCGTTCATTTCGAACGGCGCGGCCCAGAACCATGGTCCGTCCCCGACCGTCACGCTGCCGACCGCATTGACGACAGCGAGCGCTGCCACCGAGACGCCGCCGGCGGTTTTCGCCGAGGCCGAGCCGATGCCGCCCTTCAGATTGGCCGTGGTCGCCCCCAAGCCTGCGCCGACGCTGCCGAGCGCGAAATCGCCGCTCGCCGCCGCTGCCGCGGCATAGCCGAGATCGCGATAGGGCGGAAAGCGGCCCCAGGCCTTGTCTCCGCCGTTCAAGAGATCGAAGCAGATGGCGCCGGGGACGATCGGGATCACCGCGTCGCGGATCTTGAAGCCGCGGCCCTGTTCGGCGCACCACGCCTGCACGCCGCCGGCGGCATCGAGGCCGAGCGCCGAGCCGCCTGATAGCGCGAGCCCGTCGATCGTGTCGACGGTGCTTTCGGACCGGAGCACCGTTTCCTCGCGCGTACCGGGACCGCCGCCGCGCACGTCGATCGCGGCAACCGCCGGCTTGTCGAAGATGATGGCCGTGACACCGGAGGCGAGCTTGCGATCGTCGGCGTGGCCGACGCGAACGCCGGGAATGTCGGTGAGGAGATTCTTCACGAGGTCGATCCCTGTCGTGTCGCCGCGTCCTGAGCCCAATGGGGATATATCAACCGCAACGGACGCATCAACTGCCTAGCGCGAGCCGGATCATCCTGGCGAGTTCCGGCTTGCGATAGGGCTTGGCCAACAGCAGCACGCCGGGATCGAGACGGCCGTGATGGATGACGGCATTCTCGGTATAGCCGGAGGTGAACAGCGTCTTCAGCCCGGGACGGTGCTTCAGGGCTTCATCGACGAGCTGCCGGCCGTTCAGGATGCCCGGCATGATCACGTCCGTGAACAGGAGATCGATCGGCGTGCCATTGTCGATGATGGCGAGCGCCTCGGCCGCATTCGCGGCTTCCAGCGTCTTGTAGCCAAGGCTCGCGACCTGGGTGACCACATGCTTGCGCACCAGCGCGTCGTCCTCGACGATCAGAATGGTCTCGTGACCGCCCTGGATCTCCTTCGCCGGCGCCGCGTCCGAAGCCGGCTGGCCGCTCCCGGTCGATCGCGGCAGATAGATCTTGACGGTCGTGCCGTGAGCTTCCTCGCTGTAGATCTTGATGTGCCCGTCCGATTGCTTGACAAAGCCGAACACCATGCTGAGGCCGAGGCCCGTGCCCTTGCCGACCTCCTTGGTGGTGAAGAAGGGGTCGAAGACCTTGTCGAGCAGTGCTGCGGGGATTCCGCAGCCGGTGTCGCTCACCGCGATCATGACATAGTCGCCCGCCGCGACCTCGTCGTTCATGCTGACATAGACTTCGTCGAGCGCGACATTCGCGGTCTCGAGCACGAGCTTGCCGCCCTGGGGCATCGCGTCGCGCGCATTCAAGGCGAGGTTGAGGATCGCGGCGGAGAGCTGGTTTGGATCGACCAGCGCCGGCCACGAATCCCCGGCGAGCTTCGGGACGATCTCGATGTGCTCGCCGAGCGTCGGCCGCAGCAGTTTCGCGGATTCGAGCAACAGCGCGTTGACGTCGATCTCGCATGGCCGCAACGGCTGTTTGCGCGCAAAGGCGAGCAATTGCTTGGTGAGTTGGGCGCCGCGCTCGGCGGCCTCGTCGATCAGTTTCGCGATCGAGGCAAGCTCGGGCCGGTCGGCGACGGCCTCGGCCAGCACGCCGATGGTTCCGGTGATCACGGTGAGAATGTTGTTGAAGTCATGAGCGACGCCGCCGGTCAACTGACCGATTGCGTCCATCTTCTGCGCCTGCCGGAATTGCGCCTCCGCGGCGTGGATTTCGGTGAGGTCGCGGCCGATGAAGTAATATCGGCGTGCCGCCTCGGACCAGGTGCCGAGCCAGTTCAGCGTCACGGGACGCCCGCTCTTGTGGTTATAACGCGTCTCGAAACTGTGGATCTGCCGCCCGCTTCTGGCTTCCCGCATTCCCTTGCGCGCGAGTTCGAGATCCTGCGGATTGATGAACTCGATCGCGTTGTGCCCGATCATTTCCTCGGGCCGATAGCCCAGGATCGTCACGACGCTTGGGCTGATCTGGACCACGATACCGGCGGTGTCGCTCACCAGGATCAGGTCCTGCGAGTTTTCGAAGATTTGCTGCCGCTCCTCGATCTCGCGCGAAAGCGCCCGCTGTATGCGCTTGCTTTCGGTGATGTCGCGCGCGATCTCCGACGCGCCGATGATCTTGCCCGAAGCGGCGCGGATCGGAGAGATACTCAAGGAGACCTCGATCTCCTGTCCGTCTTTCCGCAGCCGCACGGTCTCGAAATCCTGGATCGCTTCGCCGCGTCCGACGCGCGCGAGAATGCCATCGACTTCGCAGCGCTGCCCTGGCTGAACCAGGATGGCGATGTGCTTGCCGATCGCCTCAGGTGCCGGATAACCGAACAGCCGTTCGGCTGCCGTGTTCCAGGCTGTGACGGTGCCGTCCAGCGCCTTCGCGATGATGGCGTCCTTGGATGACTCGACCACCGCGCTGAACAACTGTTCTCGGCCGGCGTGACGGTCGCGTTCGAATTCCGCCCGCCGGCGTTCGGTTCGCAGCAATCTCGCCATTGCGGCCTGCAGCGCGACATTGTCGAACAGCAGAACGCCCAGGACGAAGCTCGCCGCGGCCAGGCCGTAGAGGCGCCCGGCGTAGAAGCCCAGGTCGAATCGGGCGACGTTGAGAATGGACGCGAGCGCGATGTCGAACAGCCACGCGCACATGACGACCATGAGCCAGATGTCGATGACCAGATGCGGCCTGCGAAACCACAGGGTGACGAGCGCCGCCATGCTGAGCAGCCATACGATCGTCACGACGCCGTACAGGCTCAATGTGTAGCGACCCTGGCTCAGCAGGATCGGGAGTCGTTCGTGCTGCACGGTGACGACCCAGGTGACGATCGCGATGACCACGCCCACGGCGAGAGCGCTTGCGGCGATCGACCGCCCGACCGGCCATGGCGTCTTGATGCTGCCATTCTCGGCCTTGGTCAGGGCATAGCCGATCACGAAGAGCGGAAAACCGGCGTGCCAGATCATGTAGAGCCAGGCGGTGGTCTGCAATCCTGCACCGAGCAGTCCGGTCGGCGTGAACAGTCCGGGAAAGGTCAAGCCGTGCACGATCGCGGCAGCGGCGGTGAACAGATAGCCGCTTGCGAGCAGCAGCATCGCCCATGAGCGCAGGATGGCGAATTGCGAGAGCAGCAGGATGGCCGTGATGATGTCGTTGATGGCGAGCGCCGACTGGTAACTCGCGACGAAGGCCGGAATCGGCGTCAACGGCGTTCCGGCAAACGGCACGGCAAGCGCAAACAGCAGCGCGGAGACACCGACGACGGCAAGCGCCAGCGAGCGGTCGCGCCGCGTTGCCGCGCGGGTCGAAAGAAACACGATGCGATCGTTGCCCGCTGGCATGTTCGCCTCCAGCGAACGTCGAATGCTGTATGCCTGTTAAGGTGCCAATGATTTAATGGAAACAACCGTAGGTGACATATTACTTAAGTTTAGCAGAGCGGCCTCGAAGCAACCAACGCGAGTAACCGGGTTTTTACTGGCTGGCACCGATAATCACCCGGGATTTTACTGACGTCATCCGGAATTCTACGGGGTTGCCGGTTCTCAGTTACAGCTTACGTTCGCCGTGGAGCGTCCAATGACCCGTATTCTCGTGATCGACGATCAAAGAGACGTCCGCGCGATGATCTGCATGGTGTTGCGGCTCAATCGTTTCGACGTGCACGAGGCGGCCAACGCGGCGGCCGCGCTGAAGATTTTCGAGGAGGCCGCGTTCGATGTCGCGATCGTCGACATCTTCCTGGGCGGCGCCAGCGGTTTCGACGTCATCGCCGCGATGCGTGGAAAACGTCCCGACCTGCCCGTGGTCGTGATCTCCGGAATGACATCGTTCGATGCCGCCTCGCGGCCCGCGGAGCTGAGCAACGTGGTCTATCTGCAGAAGCCGTTCCGGCCGAACGACCTGGTCGGTGCGATCGCGAAGGCGCGCGGCGAGGAGCCGGCGGGCGCCGCAGCCGGCTTCGTCTCGAGCGCCGCGTGCTGAACCGAGAAAAGGCTGAACCAAAAAGAACGCCCCGGCGGAGCGGGGCGTTCGAAGCCTGAAGCATGATCCGGAAAAGTGTGTAGCGGTTTTCCCTTAGCTAACAAACGCGGAACGCGTTTGCGCGGAGATCATGCTCAATCAAGGAGCTGAAGCGCGACACTGATTCAACCTGATCTCATCGCGCTTTAGCCAGATCCTCAGGTCGTCAGGACCCCTTGGGATTGACCTCGGTATAACCGCCCTTGGAGTCCCACTTGTAGACGACATAGTCGATCTGCTTGATGTCGCCCTTGGCGTCGAACTCCATCTTGCCGATCACGGTGTCCCACGAGCCGCCCTTGATCGTCTCCATCACCTTCTTCGGATCGGTGGTCTTGGCCTTCGCGGCCGCCTGCGACCAGACCTGCATCGCCGCGTAGGTGTAGAGCGTGTAGCCCTCAGGATCGACGTTCTTGGCCTTGAAGCGCTCGACGATCGCCTTGGCGGTCGGCTTGTTGCGCGGATCGGGGCCGAAGGTGAACAGCGTGCCTTCGCCGGCCGGTCCAGTGATCGAGGCGAACTCCTTGTCGGCGAGCGCGTCGCCGGCCATCAGCACGGTCTTCAGGCCTTGATCGCGCATCTGACGCACGATCAATCCCAACTCCTGATGATAGCCGCCGACATAGACGAGGTCGATGTTCTCGAGCTTCAATCGCGAGACGATGGCGTTAAAATCCTTGTCGCCCTTGTTGTAGGACTCGAACAGTTTCTCGGTGATGCCGGCCTTGTTCAGCGCCTTCTTGGTCTCGTCGGCAAGTCCCTTGCCATAGGTCGTCTTGTCATTGAGGATCGCGATGTTCTTGCCCTTGTAGTTCTTCGCGATGAACTGGGCGGCGACCAGACCCTGCTGATCGTCGCGGCCGCAGACGCGCGCGACATTCCAGAGCTTGCGCTCGGTGAACAGCGGATTGGTGGAGGCCGGCGTGATCTGCAGCACGTTGCCGTCGGCATAGGCTTCCGAGGCCGGAATCGACGAAGACGAGCAGTAATGACCCGCCACGAAGGGGATCTTCGCGCTGCCGATCTTCTCGGCGACCGAGCGCGCCTGCTTCGGATCGCAGGCATCGTCCTCGACATCGAGCTGAAGCTTCTTTCCGAGCAGCCCGCCGGCGGCGTTGAGGTCGGCCACCGCCATTTCCGCGCCGTTCTTCATCTGCCGGCCGAAGGCGGATTCGCCGCCGGTCATGGGGCCCGCCACTGCAACTGTGATGTCGTCCGCAAACGCCATGCCCGACAGCGCCAATGATGCGCCCAGTGCCAGGCCGATGAGCTTGAAAGATTTCATGAGTGATCCTCGCGGGTGTACGCTTTTGAGTTGACCGGACATGCCGGCTTCGTGAAGCAGGTCATTGTCGGCTCATTTTATCGTGAAGTCATCGGCAATTTTCGGGCAAATGCACGGTCTACGTGCAGCATTTGGCCCATGTCATTGTGGTCGCCCCGGGGTGGCCGTGCTAGGCGCGCCGTCCGCCTTCCAGATAGGCCGCGCGGATCTCGGGACGTTCCAGCAGCTCGCTCCCGGTTCCAGCCAGCGTGATCAGGCCGTTGACCATGACGTAGCCGCGATGGGCGAGCTTGAGCGCGTGGTTGGCGTTCTGCTCGACGATCAGGACCGTGAGGCCGTCCTGCCGGTTCAGCGTGCGGATGGCGTCGAAAATCTGGCGCGCGATCAAGGGCGCCAGACCCAGCGAGGGCTCGTCCAGCAGTAACAGCCGAGGGCGGCTCATCAGTGCGCGGCCGATCGCCAGCATCTGCTGCTCGCCGCCCGACAGCGTGCCGCCGCGCTGCATCAGCCGCTCCTTCAGCCGCGGGAACAGCGTGAACACCCGCTCGAGGCCGCTCGCGCGGTCGGCCTCGCTGCAGTCGGTCGCGTCGGCGCCCATCTGCAGGTTTTCCGCCACGCTCATGCGCGGGAAGATTCGCCGCCCTTCCGGCGCCTGCGCAATCTTCAGCCGCGCGATCTGGTGGGTCGGGATGTCGGTGATATCGCTCCCGTCGAACAGGATCTGGCCGGCGCGGGCACGGGGCCGCCCGAAAATCGTCATCATCAGCGTCGACTTGCCGGCGCCATTGGCGCCGATCAGCGCGACGATTTCACCCGCATTGATGTCGAGATCGACGCCCTTGAGCGCTTCGATCTTGCCATAGGCCGCACGCAGGCCGCGGATCGCGAGAAGAGGGGCGGGGGAGGAGGTCATCGCGCGGCCCCGTTCTCGCCGGAGAGGATTCTGTCGGCTCTCCTTCTGTGCGGCCCATCCTTCGAGACGCCCGCCTGCGGCGGACTCCTCAGGATGAGGTCGTATGCGTGGCGCGCTTCCAGTCCCTCATGGTGAGGAGCGCGGTGAAGCCGCGCGCTCGAACCATGAGGCCCGACACGGTGGGAGACCCAACGTACGGCGCGGTCACGTCCCGCTCTCCATCACGGCGATGGCTTCCTGTTCGTCGGCGCCGAGATAGGCGGCAATCACCTTGGGATCGTCGCGCACCTCCTGCGGCGAGCCTTCGGCGATCTTGACGCCGTAATCCATCACGACGACATGGTCCGAGATTTCCATCACCACGCTCATGTCGTGCTCGATCAGCAGGATCGAGGTGCCTTGCTCGGCGCGGATCGAGAGCAGCAATTCGCTGAGTGCCGCACTTTCCCGCGCGTTGAGGCCGGCGGCCGGCTCGTCCAGGCACAGCAGCGCGGGTTCGGTGCACATCGCGCGCGCGATTTCGAGACGCCGCTGATCGCCGTAAGGAAGGTTGCCGGCTGCATCGTCGGCGCGGTCGAGCAGGCCGATGCGATCGAGCCAGAAGGTCGACAGCTCGATCGCGTGCTTCTCGGCGGCACGCCAGGACGGCGCTCCGATCAGGCCGAGGAAGGTGAGGCCCGAGGCCCGCATCAGCACATTGTGCTGCGCTACCATCAGGTTTTCCAGCGCGGTCATGCCGGGAAACAGGCGGATGTTCTGGAACGTGCGCGCGACTTTCGCCTGCTTGGATATCCTGAAATCGTTCAGCTTCTCCAGCGCGATCTCGTCCGCGCCGTCGCGAGTCAAGCGGATCGTGCCGCCGGTCGGCTTGTAGAAGCCGGTGATGCAGTTGAATACGGTGGTCTTGCCGGCGCCGTTCGGGCCGATCAGCGCCGTGATCTTGCGCCGTTCCGCCGTGAACGACAGCTCGTTGACGGCGACGATGCCGCCGAAGCGCATCGCCAGGAGAGTCGACGGCGAGAATCCTGTCGAGAATCCGGTCGTCGCTCATCCCTGTCCTTCCTTGACGAGGTCGGAGGAGATGGCTTTCGCCTTTTTCAGGAAGACGGTCGGCGCGCGATGGCCGATCAATCCGCGCGGCCGCCAGATCATCAGCAGCACCATCGCCATGCCGAACACCAGCATGCGGTACTGGTCGAGGCCGCGGAACAGCTCGAAGCCGCCGATCATCGCGAGCGCTGAGAGTGCGACGCCGAGCTGCGAGCCCATGCCGCCGAGCACGACGATCGCAAGCACCAGCGCCAATTCCTGGAAAGTGAAGGATTCCGGGCTGATGAAGCCCTGACGGGTCGCAAAGAAGGCGCCGGCGAAGCCGCCGAACATGGCGCCGGTCGCGAAGGCCGTGAGCTTGGTCGTCGTGGTGTTGATGCCGAGCGCGCGGCAGGCGACCTCGTCCTCGCGCAGCGCCTCCCAGGCGCGGCCGATCGGCAGCCGCCGCAGCCGGATCGTGACCCAGTTCGTCAGCAGCGCCAGCGCCAGGATCAGGTAGAACAGGAACACGATGCGATGAGTGGGCGAGAACTCGATGCCGAGCAGCGCGGCAAGCCCGTCGTCGGCGGGCGTCAAGGGAATGCCGAACAAGGTCGGGCGCGGAATGCCGGAGATGCCGTTGGGGCCGCCGGTCAGGCTTTGCCAGTTGATGATGACGAGGCGGATGATCTCACCGAAGGCGAGCGTCACGATGGCGAGATAGTCGCCGCGCAGCCGCAGCACCGGGAAACCGAGCATCACGCCCCAGAGCGAGGCCAGGATGCCGGCGAGCGGCAGGCAGACCCAGAACGACAGGCCGAAGGTGGTGGCGAGCAGCGCATAGGAATAGGCGCCGACCGCGTAGAAGGCGACGTAGCCGAGGTCGAGCAGGCCAGCGAGGCCGACCACGACGTTGAGCCCCCATCCGAGCATGACATAAGTGAGGACGAGGATCCCGAGGTCGAGAATATAGCGCTGATTGTAGAAGATCACCGGCACGAGGAAGGTGAAGATCAGGAGCGCCGGCGCGATCAGGCGGCCCGCGCCGGAAAGCCGGCCCTGCACGAACGGCGGAATGATGTTGGCGGCGCCGATCGGCCCCAACCATCGCCGGATCAGTTCGAACGCGATGCTGCCGACGAACACGGCCGCGACCAGGCTTGCGAGTTCGCCAAAGCGCGTCCAGTAGATCAACTGCCCGGTGGGGCCGGCCTCGGTGCGGATGCCGATCATCAGCGAGAACAGCACCAGCGCGACGAAGGCGCTCACGAAGGCTTTTTGCAGGATGGAGGCGAAACCGGGCGCGCCCGCAGCCGGCTTGTGTTCGGACGTCGATCCGCTCACGCCGCTCAAACTTTCTCAACCTCGGGCCGGCCGAGCAGCCCCGTTGGCATGAAGATCAAGACCACGATCAGGATCGAGAACGCCGCGACGTCCTTGTATTCGACCGAGAAATAGGCCGACCACAAGGTCTCGATCAGCCCGATTGCGAGTCCGCCCAGCATCGCGCCGGGCAGCGAGCCGATGCCGCCGAGGACGGCGGCGGTGAACGCCTTGATGCCGGCGACGAAGCCCATGAAGAAATCGACCAGGCCGTAATAGAGCAGGTACATCATGCCGGCGACGGCGGCGAGGGCCGCGCCGATCACGAAGGTCATGGAGATGGTGCGGTCGACATCGACGCCGAGCAGGGCCGCCATGGTCTGGTCCTGCTCGCAGGCGCGCATGTCGCGGCCGAGCCGGGTGCGCGCCACGAGCCAGGTGAAGAGCAGGAGCAGCACGACGGTCGTGATGACGACGATGATCTGGATATTCGAGAGCTGCACCGCGAAGCCGCGGCTGCCCTCATGCAGCGTGTAGCCGCCGGTGATGATCGGGGGCACCGGCTTGACGCGGGCGCCTTGGGCGACCTGCGAGTAGTTCGTCAGCACGAACGACATGCCGATCGCCGACAGCATCGGCGCCAGCTTGAACGAATGCCGCAGCGGCCGGTAGGCGATGCGTTCGACGGTCCAGCCATAGAGCGCGGTGATCGCCATCGACACTAGCAGCACGATCAGGAGGACGACGGGAACGGCGGTCAGCCCGAACGAGACCAGCACGAGGAAGGTGATCAGCGCGATGAAGCCGCCGATCATGAAGATGTCGCCATGGGCGAAATTGATCATGCCGACAATGCCATAGACCATGGTGTAGCCGATGGCGATCAATCCGTAGATTGAGCCGAGCACGAGTCCGTTGATGAGCTGTTGCGCGAGATAGTCCATTGGCTGCCGGTTCGAGATGACGCGGCGAGGGCCCCCAGGCAGCCTTGCTCGACGCGTCGTCTCATTCTCTAACAGTGGGAACCGCACGCGGCAACTGCGGCCGATCAGCTACCTTCGGCTTGCACAGACGTTTGTTCCGCGCGTGAGTTCCTGCCGCCGCGGACGGCAAGGATGGCCAAAATCGCGACAGATTATCGCCATGCAATCTGCCGAATAAACCAGCGCTTGGAACCGCTGTTCCTCCGCAACCAATCTTTTCCGGGCTCGTTGGTTCATTACTCCGAACAAGGAAAGGGAGAACTCTGAATGAGCCAGAATCAGAACCCGGGCCAGCAGCCCCAAAATCCTGGGCAGCAGAACCAGAACCCGGGGCAGAAGCCCGGCCAGCAGCAGGGTGGCGGGCAGCAGAAGCCCGGCCAGCAGCAACAAAATCCCGGCCAGCAGGGCCGCTAGTTCGCGTAGCGTTCAGACGAATTCACAGGCAGGTCCCGCCGAAAGGCGGGACTTTTCTTTGTGCCGCGTCCTCTGGAGGTAGCCAGGGGCGGGCGCCGTTAAGGTAAACGAAGGGTTTAAATTGCCGCTTCAATTCGATGCGCGTTACCTCGGTAGCGACGCCGTCGCGCGGTCTGCGCGGGCGCAACGAACGGGAAGCGACATGTCCACGAATTGGCGGATCAGTTCTTTCAGCGGCGCGCTGCTTGCGGCCTATTTCATCCCGACCTGGACCATCATCGCATTCAACATGATGGTGTCGCCGATCCACGCCTTCTTCGAACGGCCGAATGTCTCGGTCGCCTTCTTCATCAGCGACCATCTGCACCTGGCCTCGGGCGGCATGGTCCGCGCCGCGTGGCTGCTGGCGCTCGGCCGGCTCACGGTGGCTGCGTTCTTCGTCATCTTCCTGGTGCTGCTGTCGCGGTCGGCGATCCGCAGGTCGGGCGGGGCCAACGAGGCGCTCGGCATCGCGCTCGGCATCGGCAGCCTGATCAGCTTCGCAGCGATGCTGATGGCCTCGGAGGTCGGCGAGGTCGCCGCGCGCCAGCTGCATGCGACCGAACTCCTGATGATGCTCGGCACCGCGATCGTGCTTCTGGTCGAACGTCCGGCGAAGCAAGACACCGAAGAGAGCGAGCGCGCTGCGGCCGAAGGCCTATCGCTTGAGCAGCCCTAACTCCTCGACGATAGCTGATGCTTCCTTGACGGCATGATTGGCGGCGGGCACGCCGCAATAGATCGCCTGCTGCAGCAGGATCTCCTTGATGTCGTCTGGCGTGAAGCCGCCCTCGGCGAGCGCCGCGCGCACATGGAGGCGGAATTCGTCCCACTGGCCGAGCGCCACCATGGTGCCGATGACCAGCACGCGGCGGGTGCGCTCGTCGAAATGCGGCCGGGTCCAGATCTCGCCCCAGGCATAGCGCGTGATCAGGTCCTGAAAGTCGGTGTTGAAGGCGTTGCGGTTCTTGATCGACTTGTCGACCCAGGCATCGCCGAGGATCTTGCGGCGCTCGGCCATGCCGCCGTCGCGGCGCTGCTGGTCGTCCATTGTGTGCGTCCTCCTGTCATTGCGAGACAATCTCTCCGCTCGTCATTGCGAGGAGCGAAGCGACGAAGCAATCCAGACTGTCACCGCGGAGGTATCCTGGATTGCTTCGCTGCGCTCGCAATGACGGCTACGAGCGTCAGCGTTGCGTCAGAAAGCCGATCACCGCATCCGTAAACGCATGGGGCTGCTCGACATTGGAAATATGCGCGGCGTCCAACAGCGTCATGCTGGCGCCGGGGATCTTGCTGCGGATGAATTCGCCGGCAGCGACGGGCGTCGACATGTCGTGACGGCCGGCGATGACGAGCGTCGGGCTCTTGATCTTCGGCAGCAGCTCGCGCTGGTCGAGCGTGGAGAGCGCCTCGCAGCAGGCGATGTAGCCTTCGACCGGGCGAAGCCAGCAGCATCGCCTTCATGTTCGCGGTGATCTGCGGCTCGCGCTCCCGGAAATCGGCGGTCAGCCAGCCCGCGATGACGGTATCGGCGACGGCGGCGAGGCCGCCTTCCTTCACGGCCTTGATACGATTGAGCCAGTTGGTCGGGTCGGGATAATAACAGGACGTGTTGGCGAGGATGAGCTTGCCGAAGCGATCCGGCGCATTGGCGCCCAGCCATTGCCCGACCATGCCGCCCATCGACAGCCCGCACCAATGCACTCTGTCGATGTTGAGATCATCGAGGATCGCAAGCACGTCGCGGCCGAAGCGTTCCATCGAATAGGGGCCGGGGGCGACCTGCGACTTGCCATGGCCGCGGCGGTCGTAGCGAATGACGCGGAACTCCTGCGTCAGCGCCTTCATCTGCGGCTCCCACATCTTCATGGTGCAGCCGAGCGAGTTCGACAGCATCAGCGTAGGCCCGGTGTTGCGGCCCTCGACGGATACGTTGAGCTGGCAACCGTCGGCATCGATCATCGGCATGGGGTCAAAACCTCCGCTGTCATGCACGGGCGCCTGTCCCCGATCTGATCGGGGACGACCCGCGCATCCATCTTCTCGTCAACGTCTATTCAAGGGGATGGGGTGCCGGGTCAAGCCCGGCAACGACGATTCGAGAACACCTTTCAGCGGCCCTTTTCGTCGAGCGAGGCGAGCAGCCGGTCGATCAGGGCCTGGGACACGCCCTGATAGGCCATCGGCTCGAAGAGTTTCGCGATCCGGTCCGCGCCGAGCTGCGCGGTGACCGTCGAAGTCTTGAGCCAGTATGTCGCGCAGGTGCTTTTTCTCGGCAACGGCTCTCTTGCTGGCGGCCTCGACCAGATGGTGCGCGTCGCTCTTGCCGATTTTTTCGGCCAGCGCTATTGCGACCGCTTCGGCCATGATCAGTCCGCAGGTGGCATCGAGATTGGCGCGCATGCGCGCGTCGTCGATCTCGAGCCCTTCGGCGATATCGACGATCGCGGCGAGCGCGCCGGAGGTGACGAGCAGAAGCGTCGGCAGTGTCGGCCATTCCGCATGCCAGGGACCGGCGCTGCGCTCATGGTCCTGCACCTGGGCGGCAAGGATCGTCGCCGCGAGATTCGGCGCCATGGTTGCGGCTGCGAGCGCGCTTGCGGCTGCCACAGGGTTGCGCTTGTGCGGCATGGTCGACGAGCCGCCGCGGCCATCGCCCGCCGGCTCGAAGGCTTCGGCGACATCGGTCTGCATCATCAGCGAGACGTCGCGGGCGATCTTGCCGCAACTGCCGGTCAGGATCGCGAGCACGGATGCGGCATCCGCAATGCGGTCGCGATGGGTGTGCCAGGGTGCATCCGGCAGCGGCAGGTCAAGCTCTTCGGCCAGCCGTTCGGCGACGGTGAGGCCTTTGTCGCCGAGCGCGGCCAGCGTGCCGGCGGCGCCGCCGAATTGCAGCGCGAGGCCGTCGTCGCGAATTCGAATCAGGCGTGCCTTCGCACGGTGCAGGGCTGCGGCATATTCGGCGAGCTTCAGGCCGAACGGCATCGGCAGCGCATGCTGCAGCCAGGTCCGCGCCACCACCGCCGTCTGGCGATGCTTGCGGGCAAGCGCGGCGAGGCCCGTGATCGCGCGGTCGAGATCGGCCAGCAGCGCATCAATGCCGGCGCGCAGGCTCAGCATCGTGGCGGTGTCGATCACGTCCTGGCTGGTCGCGCCCCAATGCACATAGCGCGCGGCATCCTTGTCGCTCTCGGCGACGCGGGCGGTCAGCGCTTTCACCAGGGGAATGGCGAGATTGCCGGAGCGCGTCGCGGCTTCCGCCAGCGCAGCGCGATCGAAGCCGTCGGCCTTGCAGGCTGCCGTGATCGGGCCGGCTGCGCTTTCGGGAATCACACCGGCTGCGGCCTCGGCGCGGGCCAGCGCCGCTTCGAAGTCGAGCATGTGTTGGAGCGTTGTCGCATCGTCGCAGACGACGCGCATCGGCGCGCTCGACAGCATCGGGGCCAGCAAGGGCGAGAAAGAGGTGCTCATGGAGCGACCTAATCATTTACCGCCCGCCTGTGCCAATCCCCATCTGCGCCCCCTAAGGGCGTTTGCGCTTGCGAAATCCGCATCGCACACCATCCTAAGGCGCTCTTTCTTTTGCTCCGCCCGTGCGTTACTGGGGCGGAGGACAAAGCGATCCGGGGAGGCCCATCATGGCGATGACGATGAACGGTGAAGTCCAGCTTCCGGCGCCGCGCGAGGCGGTGTGGGCCAAGCTGAACGATCCCGAGGTGCTGAAGGCCTGTATTCCCGGCTGCGAGGAATTGGAGAAGACCGACGAGCACGGCTTCCGCGCCGTCGCAAAGATGAAGGTCGGGCCGGTGTCGGCGCGCTTCAAGGGCAAGGTCACGCTGAGCGATCTCGATCCGCCCAACGGCTACAAGATCACGGGCGAGGGCGAGGGCGGCGTCGCGGGCTTCGCCAAGGGCGGTGCGACGGTTGGTCTCGCGGAGAAGGATGGCGGTACGTTGCTGACCTATAATGTCGAGGCGCAGATCGGCGGCAAGCTCGCCCAGCTCGGCCAGCGCCTGATCAACGGCTCGGCCAAGAAGCTTGCCGACGAGTTCTTTGCGAACTTCGCCAAGGCGGTCGAGGGCACCACCTAGGCTCATCTGAACTCACGCGAACGGGATTTGGAGTTCCAGGCAAGGTTGCTCCTGACCCGCTTGGCCCATATGATGGGTTTTCGACCGATTTTGATGGCTGTGTTGCCGTGCAATGCGGGTGACGCAGGTAATAGAGAGTGCCGATGGCCAAAATTTCGCTGATCGTGAACGGTAATCCTGTAACTGCCAATGTCGACCCCCGCACGCTGCTGGTGCAGTTCCTGCGCGAGAATCTGCGGCTGACCGGCACCCATGTCGGCTGCGACACGTCACAGTGCGGCGCCTGCGTGGTGCATCTCGACGGCAAGGCAGTGAAGTCCTGCACTACGCTCGCGGTGATGGCGGACGGGCACGAGGTGCGGACCATCGAGGGGCTTTCGGCCGACGGCGCGCCGCTGCATCCGATGCAGGAGGCGTTCCGCGAGCATCACGGCCTGCAGTGCGGCTTCTGCACGCCCGGCATGATCATGACCGCCGTCGACCTGGTCCATCGCAAGGGCCATGAGCTCTCCGAGCACACCATCCGCGAGGAGCTCGAAGGCAATCTCTGCCGTTGCACCGGCTATCAGAACATCGTCGCGTCGATCGCCGCCGGCGCAAAGGCGATGGCGAAATCCGATCTCGCATAACGATCTGCCGCGACCGCGGCCAGGGGCATCCCTCAGGACATCCGTCAAGGCATTCTCATGTACGAATTCAAATATCATCGTCCGGCGACCGTGCGGCAGGCCGCCAATCTCCTGGTCAAGAACGAGGAGGCCAAGCTGATCGCCGGCGGTCACACGCTCGTCCCGGTCATGAAGCAGCGCCTTGCGAGCCCGCCGCATCTGGTCGATCTCTCGCACATCGAGGGGCTCGACACGATCGAGATGAAGGGCCGTGCGCTCGCGATCGGCGCCACCGCCAAGCATGCCGACGTCGCGAATTCGGCCATTGTGGGCGAGGCGATTCCTGCGCTTGCCAATCTTGCCGGGCTGATCGGCGATCCCGCGGTGCGCCACAAAGGCACGATCGGCGGCTCGATCGCCAATAACGACCCGACGGCCGACTATCCGGCGGCCTGCCTCGCGCTCGGCGCCACCATCGTCACCAACAAGCGCCGGCTGAAGGTGGAAGAGTTCTTCCAGGGCCTGTTCACCACCGCGCTGGAAGCCGATGAGATCGTCACCAAGGTGATGTTCCCGCTGCCGAAGAAGGCGGCCTATGTGAAATTCCGCAACCAGGCCTCGCGCTACGCGCTGGTCGGCGTGTTCGTCGCCAGGCGTCCGTCCGATGTCCGCGTCGCTGTGACCGGTGCCGGTTCCGACGGCGTGTTCCGCGTCACCGCGTTCGAGGAAGCCCTGCAGAAGCGCTTCTCGCCCAAGGTGCTGGAAGGGTTGACGGTGCCGGCCGATGGGCTGAACAGCGACCTGCACGGCAGCGCCGAATATCGCGCCCACCTGATCGGGGTGCTGGCGCGGCGCGCGGTCGAAGCCGCGAACGTCAAAGAGTGACATTGCCTTATCCTGGCGTGTCCGGATCGGACCTCTCATGACTGCATCGGCGTTGCCTGCATCGGTCGATGCGCTGCTCGAACTCCTGACCTCGCGCGGCTATCTCGCCGAGCGGGCGCTTGCGACCGTGACCTATCTGTCGCTGAAGATGGGCCGGCCGCTGTTCCTCGAAGGCGAGGCCGGGGTCGGCAAGACCGAGATCGCGAAGGTGCTGTCGGCGGCGCTGGGGCGCAAGCTGATTCGCCTGCAATGCTATGAGGGCCTCGACGTCGCATCCGCAGTCTATGAATGGAACAGCGCGGCGCAGATGATCGCGATCCGCCTGGCGGAAGCCTCGGGCGACAGCGACCGTGACCAGTTGTCGTCGGACATTTTCGCCGACCGCTATCTGATCAAGCGGCCGCTGCTGCAGGCGCTGGAGCCTGATGTCGCAGGCAGCCCGGTGCTGTTGATCGACGAGCTCGATCGCGCCGACGAGGCGTTTGAGGCTTATCTGCTGGAAATCCTCTCCGACTTCCAGATCACGATTCCCGAATTCGGCACGGTGAAGGCGCCGCAGCCGCCGATCGTCATCATCACCTCGAACCGCACCCGCGAGATCCACGACGCGCTGAAGCGGCGCTGTCTCTATCACTGGGTGGATTATCCGTCAGCCGAGCGCGAGCTTGCGATCGTCAAGTCGCGCGTGCCGGGCATCTCCGCGAAATTGTCGCAGCAGGTCGTGCGCTTCGTGCAGGCCTTGCGCGACCAGGATTTCTACAAGTCGCCGGGCGTCGCCGAGACCATCGACTGGGCGACCGCGCTGACCGAGCTCGATGCCCGCTCGCTGACCCCGCAGGTGGTCGGCGACACGCTGGGCGCGTTGTTGAAATACCAGGACGACATCGTGCGGATGCAGGGCGACGGCCTGCAGAGGGCGGTGAAGGACGCGACGAGCGAGAACTGAAGTTAGGCGCAGTTGTTGCTCTCGTCATTCCGGGGCGCGCAAAGCGCGAACCCGGAATCTCGCGCCGCAACCTCTGGATTCCGGGTTCGCGACTTCGTCGCGCCCCGGAATGACGACTGAACAATGGCGCTGACGCGTCGCCCGCAAATGACGGGCAAGAAACACAACGGGTCATTCGATGCCCATCAATCATCTCGCGCCTGAAACCGGCAACATCGCCGACAATGTGATCGGCTTTGCCCGCGCGTTGCGCGCGGCCGGCTTGCCGGTCGGGCCGGGATCGGTCATCGACGCGATGGACGCCCTGCAGCTGATCGAGATCGGCAACCGCGCCGATGTCTTCACCACGCTGGAATCGATCTTCGTCAAGCGTCACGAGCACGCGCTGATCTTCGCGCAAGCGTTCGACCTGTTCTTCCGCGCGGCCGAAGATTGGAAGCAGATGCTGGATTCGGTACCGTTGCCCGATCATGCCCGCAAGAAGCCGCCGCCGGCCTCGCGCCGCGTCCAGGAGGCGCTGACGCAGCCATCGATGACCGAGCAGCCGCAGGCCCGGGAACAGGATCTGAAGCTCTCCGTGTCGGACAAGGAGATCCTGCAGAAAAAGGATTTCGCGCAGATGAGCGCGGCCGAGATCGCGGAAGTCACCCGCGCGATCGCGAATATGAGGCTGCCGCAAGCCGAGCTCGAGACCCGCCGCTATCAGCCGGACCCTCACGGGCTCCGCCTCGACATGCGCCGGACGCTGCGCGGCAGCCTTCGCACCGGCGGCGAGATCGTCGATATCCGGAGGCTCGGGCGCATCGAGAAGCCGGCCCCGATCGTGGCGCTCCTGGATATCTCGGGCTCGATGAGCGAATATACCCGCCTGTTCCTGCACTTCCTGCATGCGATTACCGACGCCCGCAAGCGCGTCTCGGTATTTTTGTTCGGCACAAGGCTGACCAACGTCACGCGGGCATTGCGGCAGCGCGACCCGGACGAGGCACTGGCGAGCTGCTCATCCTCGGTGGAGGATTGGGCCGGCGGCACGCGGATCGCGACCTCGCTGCATACGTTCAACAAATTGTGGGCGCGGCGGGTGCTCGGGCAGGGCGCGATCGTGCTTCTGATCTCGGACGGGCTGGAGCGCGAGGCCGACGCCAAGCTGGCCTTCGAGATGGACCGGCTGCACCGCTCCTGCCGCCGGCTGATCTGGCTCAACCCGCTGCTGCGTTTCTCGGGCTTCGAGGCCAAGGCGCAGGGCATCAAAATGATGCTGCCCCACGTTGACGAATTCCGCCCGGTGCATAATTTGAGTTCAATCGAGGGGTTGATCAAAGCCCTGTCGTCCGGGATCCCGCCGCATCACCGTAGCCTGATCCGCTCCGCAGCTTGAACGAGGTTGTCATGCTCAATCGCGACGAGGACATTCTGAAGGCCGCCGAGGACTGGCAGAAGGCCGGCCACGGCGTCGCGCTGGCGACGGTGGTCGAGACCTGGGGTTCGGCGCCGCGCCCTGCCGGGTCCAGCCTCGTCATCAACGATGACGGCACGTTCTTGGGCTCGGTCTCCGGCGGCTGCGTCGAGGGCGCCGTTGTCACCGAGGCGCTGGACGTGATCGCCTCCGGCCAGCCCAGGATGCTGGAGTTCGGCGTCGCCGACGAGACCGCCTGGAATGTCGGCCTGTCCTGCGGCGGCACCATCCGGGTGTTTGTCGAGAAGGTTGGCTAGCCGTGAAGCTTCAGACACTGAGCGAACTCAATGCCGAACGCGCCGCGCGGCGCCCGGCGATCGTCATCACCGATGTCGCCAATGGCGAGCAGCGGCTGGTGAGGGCCAAGGATTTCGCGGTCGATCCGCTCGGCGGCGAACTGGCCAAGCAGTTGCGCACGGGCAAGAGCGGCATGATCGAGGTCGGCGGCAAGAGGCTGTTCCTCAATGTCTACGCGCCGACCGCGCGCCTCGTCATCATCGGCGCGGTCCATATCAGCCAGGCGCTCGCGCCGATCGCGCAGTCGCTCGGCTACGATGTCACCGTCGTCGATCCGCGCACGGCTTTCGCAAGCCCGGAGCGCTTTCCCGACGTGCCGCTGATCGCCGAATGGCCTGATGTCGCGCTGCCGCCGCTCAAGGTCGATCACTACACGGCTTTCGTGGCGCTGACGCATGATCCCAAGATCGACGATCCGGCGCTGTTGCACGCTTTCAAATGCGACTGCTTCTATATCGGTGCGCTCGGCTCGCGGAAGACGCATGGCAAGCGCGGCGAACGGCTGAAGGGCCAGGGCGCAAGGGATTCCGATATCGTGCGCATCCACGCGCCGATTGGTCTGCCGATCGGCGCGGTGTCGCCGTCGGAGATCGCGGTGTCGATCATGGCGGAGATCACCGCGCAATTGCGGCTGCCTCCCAAGGAAAAAGAAGAAGCGGCATGAAATTCGGCCCTGCCAGTCCGGCTGAGGCGGTTGGCGGGGTGACCGTCCACACCCTGCGCCAGGGATCGCTGGTCCTGAAAAAAGGCACCACGATCGGGCCTGCCGAAGTCGAGGCGCTCGCCAAGGCCGGCGTGAAAGAGATCGTCGTGGTGCGGCTGGAGGCGGGCGACGTCTCCGAGGATGTCGCGGCCGCCTCGATCGCGCAGGCCGTCACCGGCGAGGGCATCAATGTCGAGCGCGCCTTTACCGGCCGCGCCAATCTGTTCGCCGCGCGCGCCGGCGTGCTGGTGATCGATCGCGACGCTGTCGACCGCATCAACAATGTCGACGAGGCGATTACCTTCGCAACGCTGGCGGCCTTCAAGCCGGTGGTCGAAGGCGAGATGATCGCGACCGTCAAGCTGATCCCGTTCGGCGTCGAAGCGAAGCTGCGCGACGCGGCGGTAAAGGCGGCAGGCACGGGTGCGCTGCGCGTCGCGCCTTACACGATCAAGCGCGTCGGCATCGTCTCGACGCTGTTGCCGGGGCTTGCGTCCAAGGTGGTCGACAAGACCCTGCGCGTCACCGCGGAACGGCTGGCGCCGGCCGGCGCCGCCATCATCGGCGAGCGCCGCGTGCCGCACGAGGAGGCCGCGCTCGCGCCTGCGATCAAGGAATTGCTCGGGCTCGGCGCCGAGCTTGTCATCGTGTTCGGGGCCTCGGCGATCGCCGACCGGCGCGACGTGATTCCGGCAGCGATCACCGACATCGGCGGCGCCATCGAGCATTTCGGCATGCCGGTCGATCCCGGCAATCTGCTGCTGATCGGCAGCGCCGGCGGCGTGCCGGTCTTGGGCGCGCCCGGCTGCGCGCGCTCGCCGGTCGAGAACGGCTTCGACTGGGTGCTGATGCGGCTGCTCGCGGGCATCAAGGTCACGCGCGCCGAGCTGATGGGCATGGGTGTCGGTGGGTTGCTGATGGAAATCGTCACCCGCCCGCAGCCGCGCACCAAGCCCGAAATCGAGGGCAACCGCAACGTCGCCGCGATCATCCTGGCCGCAGGCCGCTCCACCCGGATGGGCGGGCCGAACAAGCTGCTCGCCGAGCTCTCGGGTAAAAAGCTGGTGCGGATCGCGGTCGAGCAGGCGCTGGCGTCGAAAGCCTCCGAAGTGGTCGTCGTCACCGGCCATCAGGCTGAGCTGGTCGAGAAGGCGCTGGTGGGGCTGAAGGTGAAGTTCGTGCGAAATCCCGATTTCGCTGGTGGGCTCGCAAGCTCGGTGAAAGCCGGTGTTTCCGCAGTGTCCGCCGATGCCGATGGCGCGGTGGTCTGTCTTGGCGACATGCCGCTGATCGATGCGGGCCTGATCGACAGGCTGATCGATGCCTTCGCACCTGACCGCGGCCATCTGATCGCGGTGCCGGTCGCCGAGGGCCGGCGCGGCAATCCCGTGCTCTGGTCACGGCGCTTCTTCAAGGAACTGATGACGCTCGATGGCGATATCGGCGCACGGCACCTGATCGCCAGGCACGCTGAAGCCGTGGCCGAAGTGCCGGTCGAGGGCGAAAGCGCCTTCCTCGACATCGACACGCCGCAGGCGCTGGAGGCGGCGCGGCGGTCGTAGATCGCCAGGCGGGAGGGGCGCATTTGCGCGGCTCCCGCCCGCAAGTCGTGAGCGTGACTACTTTCGCTCGGCTGTATTCGATAGTTTCTCAGTGCCGGTGCCCACAGCGGTGGCCTTGGCTTCTCCGAGTTTCTCCATCAGTTTCGCCTTGTCGCCGGTTGCGAAACTGAATGCATCCGACCCGGCCGCGATGCCGTTCCATGCCACCGGTTCCGCAAGCGAAAGCAGCCAGAGCGACTGGAAGCCGGCCGAGCCGTTCAACTGCCCGGTCCAAATCGTCGTCGAATTGCAGCCGAGAAAGTTGACCGAGAAGCTGATCGCGTTGCCGCTGCTGCCGAGGAGCAGCCAACCCGTCATCGCCTGAGGCGTGCCGGCGTCACAGCTATTGGCCGCCTTGTTGGTATAGGTCCCCGAAATGGCGCCCGTATTATTATTGTAGGTATTGACCGCCAGAACCGAACCATACTGATTGGTCCAGGTCCAAATCGGCGTCTGCGCGCCGGCCGGCGCCGACAGCGCCAGCAATAGGCACGACGCGATCAAGCCAAGAAAAGTTACCCTTGCCCGAGATACAGCCGAAGACGTCATTGCACGCTCCATCCATTGTTCTATTTATAGGTGAATATATGTTACATAGCACTTTAAGGTAGTATAGTCCAGCTCACGTTTTGCGCGTCGTCAGTTGCTCAACTCAATTTCGTGTGGTCGTGAGCGAATGGCGCGGTGGCGCTCGATGGGTCATCGCGAGCGTCGCAAGGCCATCGTCGGCTGATCGCAGGGCGTGCGATGGCGGCTGACTTCAATCAGCATTCACCAAGTGGAAAGTCCATTCGGGTAACTTTTCGGCGCTGGGTTTTGGGGGAGGGGACGTTGGGTGCTGCACGCGCCGCGCGACGTTTCGCGCTGTTCATTTTTGTCTTGACGGTTCTGGTGGCCACCACGCGTTTCGTGACGCAGAGTTTTGTCACGCCGGCGCATGCGGCCGGTGCGTTTGCGATCGGCAAATGCGGCGCCTACGGCCGGGCCTATGATTATCCCGCCGAAAGCGCGGCGCGGGCCGCGGCCCTCAAGAAGTGCCAGGGCGGTGACTGCAAGACGATCACCATGAAGCGCGCCTGCGCAGCGCTTGCGGTCGACATGGCCAATCCCTGTGGTCCCCATGGCTACGCAGTGCGGCCGAAGATTTCGAGCTCGCTGAACGAGGCGACGCGCGAGTGCTACAAGTTCGGCGGCAAGGAATGCGTGATCCGCGCCTGGGCCTGCGACGCCAAGGGGTGATTTTTGCTTCCGTCATTCCGGGGCGATGCGTAGCATCGAGCCCGGAATGACGGTGGGAAGAACTCATGCAATTCGATACCAAGATCGCGGTCGTCATCAGGTCCGACCTGGAGGCCTGGCAGAAGCTCAACGTCGCCTCGTTCCTGGCGGGCGGCGTCGCCGCGGCCTTTCCCGAATGCATCGGCGCGCCCTACGAAGACGGCTCCGCCACGCAATACCTGTCACTGATCGGCCAGCCGATCCTGATCTACGGCGCCGACCGCGCGGCGCTGTCGCGCGCGTTGGAACGGGCGCTGGCCCGGAACGTCAAGCCTGCGCTCTATACCGAGGACATGTTCAAGACCACACATGACGAGGCCAACCGCGCGGCGGTAAAGGCGGTCGCCCGCGCCGACCTCAATCTGGTCGGGCTCGCGCTGCGCGCCGAGCGCAAGGTGGTCGACAAGATCATGGACGGGCTGAAGTTCCATAGCTAGGCCTGCGTCCCGCTTTCATTTTCCGGCGCTTGAAGAGCCCGAAGCGCGGCCGCGCTTGATCCGCATCATCGCGGGTGTAGCCGCTCCGTGGCCCAGTCTGTTGGCCGGTGCCGCGGCCGGGCGCCTTCCGAATGCGGGCAGGCTCAGTCGTCCAATGGCAGAGGGCCTCTTGACAATGACTGACCGGTCAGTCATATATCGATGATGGCAAAAGCATCGACCAAGTCTGGGAAGGGCGACGGGCCGAACGAGGGGCAGGGCGCCGCTCTTGCGTCCACCCCATCCAACCGCGCCGAGCGTGCGGCCGAGCGGCGCGCGGCCATTGTCGAGGCGGCATTCGCCGAGTTCGTCGCGCGCGGCTTCACTGCGACGCGGATCGACGACATTGCCAAGCGCGCCGGCGTCGCCAAGGGCACGATCTACCTGCACTTCAAGGACAAGGAATCGATGTTCGAGGAGCTGGTGCGGACCGCGATCGTGCCGCTGGTCGCAAGGCTCGCAGCACCTCCGGCTCCGGGCGGGACGGTGCGGGAGGCGGTCGAGCGGCTCGCCGACACCTTCATCCGGGAGATCGTCAACACGCGGCGCGGCGACATCATCCGCCTGATCGTGGCGGAGGGGCCGCGCTTTCCCGCGATCGCCGACTTCTACTATCGCGAGGTGATCTCGCGCGGCATGAGCGGCATCCGCGCACTGATGGAGCTTGGCATCGCCAGGGGCGAAATCCGGCAGACGGATCTCGCGCGTTTTCCGCAGATCATAATCGCGCCGGCGATCGTTGGCGTGATCTGGAAAAGCCTGTTCGAGCGGCACTCGCCGCTCGATGCCCACGACATGTTGCGCGTCCACCTTGATCTGATCTTTGGCGAACGGAACACACCATGACTCCCGCGCGAATGACATTGCGATTGCTGATTGTGCTGGCGATGGCCGCGATGCTCGGCGGCTGCAACGAGAAGCGCGATGCCGGCTATCAGGGCTGGGTCGAGGCCGACATGATCTTCGTCAGTCCGGACGAAACCGGGCGCGTCACGCAGCTCGATGTGCGGGAAGGCGACGAGGTCAAGAAGGGCGACCAGCTCTATTCCGTCGACGATGACCTGCAGCAGGCGGATTTGAACCAGAACAACGCGACGCTCGCCAACGCGCAGCAGACCTATGACCGTGCCGCGCAATTGAGCAAGACCGGCTCGGGGACGCAGGCGACGCTCGATTCTGCGGTGTCGTCACTGCGTGTCGCCGAGGCCCGCGTCAACACCTCGCAGACGCGGCTTGCGCGGCGCAAGGGCTTTGCGCCGGTCGCCGGCACCGTGCAGCAGATCTATTTCCGGGTCGGCGAGATGGTTCCGGCGCAGCGGCCGGTGCTCTCGATCATGCCGCCCGGCAACATGAAGCTTCGGTTCTTCGTGCCGGAAACCGATCTCGCCAAGCTTGCGATCGGTGACGAGGTGCGCGTCGCCTGCGATGCCTGTGCGGCCGATCTCACCGCGAAAATCTATTTCATCGCGACCACGGCCGAATATACGCCGCCGGTGATCTACAGCCTGGAGGAGCGCAACAAGCTCGTCTATCTGATCCAGGCGCGGCCCTCGCGGCCGGACGCGCTCCGCGTCGGCCAGCCGATCGACGTCTATCTCAACGCCAAGATACCCGTGGCGGCCAAGCGATGACCGGCCAGCCTGCCTCGACGATCGCGATCGACGTCAAGAACCTCTCAAAGTCCTTCGAGGGCCGGGAGGTGGTGCACGACCTGTCGATGCAGGTGAAGCGCGGCTCGATCTACGGCTTTCTCGGCCCGAACGGCTCCGGCAAGACCACGACCATCCGCATGCTCTGCGGATTGCTGACGCCCGACAGCGGCGAGGGCACCTGTCTCGGCTACGACATCCGCCGCGACGCCGACAAGATCAAGCGCCAGGTCGGCTACATGACCCAGCGCTTCAGCCTGTATCAGGATCTCTCGGTGCGGGAGAATCTGGAATTCGTCGCCCGCCTTTACGGCGTGCCTGATGCGCGCGGAACGGCGCGCGACATGATCAAGCGGCTGGGCTTGAGCGGCCGCGAGGAGCAGCTTGCGGGCGCGTTGTCCGGCGGCTGGAAGCAGCGGCTCGCGCTCGGCGCCTGCACCTTGCCCAATCCGCAGCTCCTTCTGCTCGACGAGCCGACCGCAGGCGTCGACCCCAAGGCGCGGCGCGACTTCTGGAACGAAATCCACGCGCTGGCTGCGTCAGGGCTGACGGTGCTGGTCTCGAACTCACTACATGGACGAAGCCGAGCGCTGTCACGAGATCGCCTATATCGCCTATGGCCATCTCCTGACCCACGGCACGGTGGAAGAGGTGATCGCGAAATCCGCGCTCACCACCTACACCGTGACCGGCGACGATCTGCATGGGCTGGCCGATGAGCTCTCGGGCAAGCCCGGCGTCGACATGGTGGCGCCGTTCGGCACCAGCCTGCACGTCTCCGGCCGCGACAAGGCTGCGCTGGAAGCGACGGTCGCGCCCTGGCGCGACAAGGCCGGGCTGCGCTGGCAGCACTCTGCGCCGTCGCTGGAAGATGTCTTCATCGAACTGATGAGCCGCTCCAAGGACAATTTCCAATAAGGATAATTTCCAATGAGTGTCATCGCCGTTCCCGCCGAGCGCAGCGAAGTCCGGCAGCCGTCCTTCGGCTTCTGGCGGCGCTGCTATGCGATGGTGGTCAAGGAGTTCATCCAGCTCCGCCGCGATCGCGTGTCGTTCGCGATGATCGTGATGATCCCGATCATGCAGCTTCTGCTGTTCGGCTACGCCATCAACACCACGCCGCGCCATCTGCCGACGGCGGTGTTGCTGCAGGAGGACACCGATCTCGGACGATCGATCCTGAAGGCGCTGGAGAATACCGCGTATTTTCGGTTCGTTCGCGAGGTGCATGATGTCGGCGAGTTCGACAATCTCCTGCTGTCGGGCAAGGTGCTGTTCGGCGTGGAGATTCCCCGTGGCTTCGAGCGCGCGGTGCGGCGTGGCGACCATCCGGCGCTGCTGATTGCGGCCGACGCGACCGACCCGGTCGCGGCGTCATCGGCATTGTCGGCGCTCAGCGTGATCACCCAGACCGCGCTGGAGCATGACCTGTTCGCGGGCGATCCGCCATCGCTGCCGTTCGAGATCCGCGCGCATGCGCGCTACAATCCGGCGGCGTCCTCGCGGCTCAACATCGTGCCGGGTTTGGTCGGCACGATCCTGACCATGACCATGCTGATCTTCACCGCACTGTCGGTGACGCGCGAGATCGAGCGCGGTACGATGGAAAGCCTGTTGTCGATGCCGATCAAGCCGGTCGAGGTGATGTTCGGCAAGATCATCCCTTATGTGCTGGTCGGCTTCGTCCAGGCAGCGCTGATCCTCGGCATCGGCGTGTTTCTGTTCGGCGTGCCCGTGTTCGGCAGCATGGCGCTGCTCGCGATCCTGTCGACCCTGTTCATCACCACCAATCTCTCGATCGGCTACACTTTCTCGACCCTGGCGCAGAACCAGCTGCAGGCCATGCAGCTCTCGATCATGTTCTTCCTGCCGAGCATCCTGTTGTCCGGTTTCATGTTTCCGTTCCTGGGCATGCCGGTCTGGGCGCAATATATCGGTGAGTGCCTGCCGCTGACGCATTATTTACGCATCGTCCGCGCCATCATGCTGAAGGGCTCGACGCTGCAGAACATCCAATATGACGCGATCGCGCTGATCGCGCTGATGCTTTTTGCGATGACGATCGCCGTGACGCGCTTCCGTCGCACGCTCGACTGAGGCACAATGGCCGCGATGCGGCTGGACGATGCGGGGCGATGACCAGACAGTGGCGGAAACGGGGACGTGTGGCGCGGCCGGCGGTATCGGCTGACTTCCACCATGCGCTGATGCAGGAGGTGCTTCGCGCCGAACTGGTTCGCGTCAGGGTCATCCTGATGACCCTGACGGCGCTGCTGGCGGCCCTGACCGCGTGTCTCCTCATCTGGCCCTCGAGCGTCGAGCGCATCTGGCATGACCATTTCCCGGTCGTGCCGTTCTACGGGGCCTTTGTTTTCTTCGTCCTGTTCGAACTGTCGGTCATGCGGCTGATCGGCCAGCGGCTGAAGCTGGGGCGGGACGTGCCCTATGCCCGCCGCTATCTCGGCGTGCTGATCGAAACCAGCCTGCCGACGTTCGCCCTGTATCTGCAGATCAATGCGATGGGGCCGGCGCAGGCGCTGGGCTTCATCGTGCCGCTGATGTACATGATCTTCGTCATTCTCTCGACGCTGCGGCTCGATTTCTGGCTCTCGACATTCACCGGCTTCGTCGCAGGCGCGCAATTGCTCGCGATGGCCCTGTTCTATCGCCCCGAGCAGTTCGCCGTCGATCCGGACCCCGGCGTCGGCTATCACATCGTGCGCAGCCTCGTGCTGCTGGTGTGCGGCATGCTGGCCGGGCTCGTCGGCGTGCAACTGCGCCGGCAATTCGAGACCAGCATCGCGGCCGCAACCGCGCGCGACCGCATCACCAATCTGTTCGGCCAGCACGTGTCGCCGCAGGTGGTCGAGCGGCTGATGGCCGAGGGGACGAGCACGGACAGTGACATCCGCCGCGTCGCGGTGATGTTCGTCGATTTCCGCAGCTTCACGGCCGCCGCGCGCACGCGAGCGCCGCAGGAGGTGGTCGACCGGCTCGACGGCGCATTTGCCGTGCTGGTCGAGATCCTCGATCGCCATGGCGGCATCGTGAACAAGTTTCTCGGTGACGGCTTTCTGGCTTTGTTCGGCGCGCCGTTCGAAGCGGCCGACGCCGCGGAGCAGGCGGTGGCAGCGGCACGCGACATGCTGGTCGCGATGGAGCGGATCAACGCCGCCACGGACTGGCCGCTGCGGATCGGCATCGGCGTTCATGTCGGCGAGGTGGTCGCCGGCAATATTGGCTCGCCGCGCCGCAAGGAATATACTGTGATCGGCGACACCGTGAATTTCGCCTCCCGCCTGGAGGCGCTCAACAAGGAGTTCGGCTCTCAGCTCCTGATATCGGCTGACGTTCGCGACGCGCTAGGCAAGGACGGCGGCGATGCGCTGCCGCTCGGTGAAGTGCCGGTGAGAGGATATGACCGGCCGATCGGCGTGTGGCAGTTGGGGTGATGGTGGAGCGGCCGACATTGGACGTGAGATGCGCCCGTTCGGGCCACAAACTCGCTGTCGTCCCTGCGAACGCAGGGACCCATAACCACAGGCTTGAGTTTGTGGCACTAGGCCGGTACGGCTTTCTTTCCAACGACAGATATCACGCGGTATGGGTCCCTGCGTGCGCAGGGACGACAGCAAATGCTGGGCAAAAGCCTATCCAGTTGATCAGTAATTCGTCTCGCCCCGGAATGACGGATGGAGTGTGGCCTCGACTTACACCTGCGCCGCTGCGAGATTCTCGACTTTCACTCCGTCGCGCTCCTCGATGATCTCGGCGATCCATTGCCGGTGGCAGTGGGTGTGGTCGCGTTCGTAGCAGAGGATGCAGACGGGGCCGGCCTTCTTGACCAGCGCCGACAATTGGTCGAGCTCTTCCTTGGCCTGCGGCGTCTTCAGATGCGCGGCGTAGATCTTGTGCAGCAGATTGTATTTGCCGCTGCGTGCGGCTTCGCGGCCGTCCTTCGGCGTGCCGAGACCGCGCAGGTGCAGGTAGGAGATGCCGCGCTCGTCGAGCCCCGCCGCAAGCTGGCTCTTGGAAAATCCCGGCCGCCGCGAGCCGGCGACCGCGCGCACATCGACCAGAAGCTTCACGCCGGCCTGTTCGAGCTCGTCGAGCACCGCTTTCGCCGGCGTCTGCTCATAGCCGATGGTGAAGAGCTTTCTGGCCCTCGCCATGGTCACGTAACCCGTTCGATCAATTCCATCGCGCCGGCCGGCGCGCGAACCTTGCCCTCATGGATCACGTAGGCGAACACGTCGCGCGGCGCTTTCTTCGCATGGTTCGTGCCGACGCGCGGCAGATCGTCCGGCTCGCCGCCATCGGCCCAGAGCTGCAGGCGCTTGGCCCAGGCGTCGAGCTGTTTCGGCGGGTAGCAGGTCTTGATGTCGTCATTGCCCTTCTGCAGCCGCGCGTAGACGAAATCGCCGGCGACGTCGGCGATCGCCGGATAGGTTTCGTGCTCGGCGAACACGACCGGCGTCTCGAACTCTTTCAGGAGCGCGACGAATTCCGGCACGCAGAAACTGGGATGCCGGACCTCGACGACGTGACGCAGCTTGCGGCCGTCCATCTCGCGCGGCAGCAGTTCAAGAAACTTGCCGAAATCGGCGCCGTCGAATTTCTTGGTCGGCGCGAATTGCCAGAGCACCGGGCCCAGGCGATCGCCGAGCTCAAGCACGCCGGTGTTGTAGAAGTGCTTGATGGAGTCGCCGGCCTCCGCCAGCACGCGGCGGTTGGTGGTGAAGCGCGAGCCCTTGAGCGAGAACACGAATCCGTCGGGCACCTCGCGCGCCCATTTGCGGAAGCTCTCCGGCTTCTGCGAGCCGTAATAGGTGCCGTTGATCTCGATCGAGGTCAGTTTCGAGCTCGCATATTGCAGCTCTTTCGCTTGCGTGAGCTTTTCCGGATAGAACACGCCGCGCCACGGCGCAAAGGTCCAGCCGCCGACACCGATATAGATGTGGCCGGATTTTTTTGATGCGGAGGTCGGGGCTTTGGTCACGGCAATGTCTCGTTCCGAAAAGGTCGCTCTCGAAACAAGACTAGTCAAAGCAGGCGCGATTAGCCAGTCGCCGGTAAACCGGGACGGAGAGCTTCTCAATCGCGATGGTGGTGGTGATGGCGGGGATGCCAGACATGCATGTGCGTCCGGCCATAGCCGGCGGACTGACCGGGGCCGGGGTAGAGCGGGTTGCCGGGACCGTAGTTCTGGCAGTTCGCGTTCGGATAGAATTGGGCGCAATAGCCAGGATCTTCGACCACCGCCTGCGCCATCGCCGGGCTGGCGAGCGACGCAAGCATGGCTGCGCCCACCAGTGTCCATTTGGTCATGATGCGACCTCCTTGTTATATTGAGCTAAACACCGGGTCTGCGCGTCTGTTCCTGATACCCGCTGAAGCCTGGTTCGGTTTAACTATCGCGCGGGCGCGCGTCGCAAAAAGGAGAACAAGAATGCGGATGATGATTGCCTTCGCTTTTGCTTGCGTGGCCTCGAGCGCGTTGGCCGATGAGGTCGAGGACGCGCACCGGCAGGCGATACGGGGGCGCGACAGCTACTGGAACTGTCTTGCACGGGAATATTCGCCCGAACACATCAAGACCATGTCGATCCCGGACTTCACTGCCGACATCGCGGCCGCGTGCCGCTCCGAGCGGCAGAATTTCCGGGTCTCGCTGATCGACTATCTCTCGATGCAGCATCCGGACGCCGAATCCGACTCGCATCTGACGACAGCCAATCGCGCCATCGAGCTTGCGCAGAAAGACATCGTCACGGCCTTCGTGCGCCGCAAGGGCGTGGCGAACTAGTCCGCTTTGCACTGGTGCGTTATTCTATTCCCGCCGTCGGATTTTCCGTGATAGTGATCGCCCGACAGGCAACAAGTGCGAGTAACGAACATGTCGTCGCGATCGGTCGCGAATGTCCTGGGCTGGATTGTGGCGGCGGCCGTGCTCGTGGCGGCCGTCTATTACGGGCCGCTCGGGCAGCTGGGCAAGCCGCCAAAGCCGGCCGTCGCGCAGCAGCCGGCCTCGGCAGCGCCAGCCGCACCGGCTGTGCGCGGCCCGGTGATTCGGGACGTACCGAACTGACCGAAGGCCGGACGGGCTTGCGGATCGTCCGGACCGTTCCTATGTAATCAACAACGGCGACGTTGACGCCCTGAAAAGGCTCCGGCGCTGGAACGACCACTGAATAAAAGGCTGTCGCCGGATGTACGCGCGCCTGTTGTTCGTGGTCGTTGGCATTTCTGGACCCCGTTTGGTGCGGTTCTTACGGTTCCTTGGCGGGGAACGGGCGCTTGGCAGGGCGTGACTCGGCGGATATACGCATCCGCATGAACGAAGCCATCAGACCGGTCCCCGAGAATCCAGGGCAAGACACGGCTCAGCCGATTCTTTCGATCGTCGTCCCGACCTTCAACGAGCGCGACAATGTCACCGCCTTGTACGGCAAGCTCGAGGCCGCGCTGAAGGGCGTCGCCTGGGAGGTGGTGTTCGTCGACGACAATTCGCCTGACGGCACCTGGGATGTCGTGCGCGCGCTGGCGCGGCGCGACGGCCGGGTCCGCTGCATCCGCCGGATCGGGCGGCGCGGCCTGTCCGGGGCTTGCATCGAGGGCATTCTGGCCTCCAGTGCGCCGTTCGCGGCCGTGATGGACGCCGACCTGCAGCATGACGAGACGCAGCTTCCGAAGATGCTGTCGCTGTTGCAGAGCGGCGAAGCGGAACTCGTGATCGGCAGCCGCTATATCGAGGGCGGCAGCGCCGACAGTTTCAACCGTCATCGTGCCGGCGCCAGCGCGTTGGCCACCGAGGTGGCCAAGCGCGTGCTGAGCGTGCAGGTCGCCGATCCCATGAGCGGCTTCTTCATGATCCGGCGCGACCGCTTCGAGCAGCTCGCGCCGGAGTTATCGACCCAGGGCTTCAAGATCCTGCTCGATGTCATCGCGACCGCCCACGGCGAGCTGCGCACGGTCGAGGTTCCCTTCACCTTCGGCTCGCGGCTGCATGGCGAAAGCAAGCTCGATTCGATGGTGGCGCTGGATTTCCTCGGGCTCGTGCTCGCGAAATTCACCAATGACGTGATCTCGCTGCGCTTCCTGCTGTTCGCGATGGTCGGCGGCACCGGCCTGCTGGTGCATCTCGGCACGCTGTTCGTGGCGCTGCGAGTGCTGGAGTTTCCGTTTCCGGAAGCGCAGGCAGCCGGCGCCTTGGTCGCCATGACCACCAACTTCATCCTGAACAATTTCCTCACCTATCGCGACCAGCGGCTGAAGGGCTTTGCGATCCTGCGCGGCCTGCTTGCCTTCTATCTCGTCTGCAGCGTCGGCCTGCTCGCCAATGTCGGCGTGGCGTTTTCGGTCTACGACCAGGAGCCGATCTGGTGGCTCGCGGGCGCGGCCGGCGCGCTGATGGGCGTGGTGTGGAATTACGCGATGTCCGGACTGTTCGTCTGGCGCAAGCGATGACGTCCAGATGAGTGCGGGCGACGGGCGGCTTGTCCGCAACACGTCACTCACGATACTGGCGCTGGTGGCGTTGCGGCTGATCGCCGCCGCCGTGACACCGATCACCTTCGACGAAGCCTATTACTGGATGTGGTCGAAGCACCTGGCCGGTGGCTATTACGATCACCCGCCGATGGTCGCCTTCGTGATCCGCGCTGGCACCATGATCGCGGGCGATACCGAGTTCGGCGTCCGCCTGGTGTCGATCCTGCTCGCACTGCCGATGAGCTATGCGGTCTGGCGCGCGGCCGAGATCCTGTTCGGCGGTGAGCGCGTGGCGGCGACCGCTGCGATCCTGCTCAACGTCACGCTGCTGGCGGCAGTCGGCACGCTGATCGTGACGCCGGATGCGCCGCTGCTCGTGGCCTCCAGCTTCGTGCTGTTCTTTCTCGCGAAAGTTCTGGAGACCGGGCGAGGAGCCTGGTGGCTCGCGGTCGGCGCTGCGGTCGGCGCCGCGCTGCTGTCGAAATACACCGCGCTGTTCTTCGGCGCCGCGATCCTGATCTGGCTCGTGACCGTGCCGAGCCAGCGGCGCTGGCTGATTTCGCCTTGGCCCTATCTCGGCGGGCTGGTGGCGCTCGCGATCTTCGCGCCCGTCATCGTCTGGAACGCAGATCATCAATGGGTCTCGTTCATCAAGCAGATGGGGCGCGCGCGGATCGAGGATTTCCGCCCGGCCTTCATCGCCGAGCTGGCGCCGACCCAGGTCGCCTTCGCGACACCGCTGGTGTTCATTCTGGGGGCAATGGGCCTTCACGCGTTGGCTTTCCGCAAGGCGGGTGCGCTGCCGGCCCGCGTCCTGGTCAATGTGATGTTCTGGACCATCACGGTCTATTTCGTCTGGCATTCGCTGCACGCGCGCGTCGAGGCGAACTGGTTCGCGCCGGTCTATCCCGCATTTGCCGTCGCGGCCGCCGTGGCCGCGCACCGCGTCGCCTGGGAGCCGCGTCTTGCGCACACGGTCGATGTCTGCCTGCGCTGGGCACAGCCGGTCGGCATCGTCATGTTCGTGGCGCTGATCGTGCAGGCGAACACGGGTATCTTGTCCGGCTATCGGCGCGACGCGACCGTGCGCAGCGTCGGCGTCGGCTGGCGCGAGCTGGCCGGCGAGATCGAGGAGCTTCGCGGGCGCACCGGCGCGAGCTGCGTGCTGGCGCCGGACTACGGCACGACCGGCTGGCTCGCCTTCTATCTGCCGCGCGGCACCTGCGTGATCCAGCCGATGCAACGCATCCGCTGGGTCAATATGGGCGAGCCGGCGCCCGCGCAGCTCGCGGGCTCGTTGCTCTATGTCGACGAGGTTTTCCCCTCGATGCGTCCCTATGTCAAACAAACGTTCGGCCGCATCGACAGGGTCGCAGAACTGCAGCGCAAGCGCGGCCCGCTGGTGATCGAAACCTATGCGATCGATCTGTTGCGAGAGCCGAAGGGCGACGTGCTCGACCGCTCGCCGCCGCCGGAATTGCAGCCCTGACCGTTGTCCGGCCGATCGTTACACGGCCATCTCTGGCTGCGGCCTGATCTCCGAGAGCGTTTTGTCGCTGGAGTGGATGGCGAGAAGGTTGATGCCGGCCTCGATGACCTCGTAGCCCAGCGTTTGCAGCAGGCTGCCGAGCTGCGTCGCGTCGGTCTTGATCTTCTCGATCAGCATGATCGGACGGCTCGCAGCGATCGTCCGGCTTGCGCCCTCGATCGCCTCGATCTCCATGCCTTCGATGTCGATCTTGATCAGATCGACGCGCGGCAGCTCGAACTCGTCCAGCTTCAGCTTCCGGACACTGACCGTGTTCTGATAATCGATCTGCTGACCGATGAACTCGTTGCCCTGGCGCTGGCGCAGCTCGAGGCTGCCGAAGCTCGAGGGCACGAAATAGTTGGGGTTGGGGATCTGCATCACGCCGCTGTCCGACGACACGGCGCCGTGCACCGCGAGGGCGTTGAAGCAGTTGTTGATCGCGATGTTGCCGGCGAGCGCGTAATAGATCCGCTCCTGGGCCTCGATCGCCAGCACCGATCCCCATCCCGTCATCATCTTCGCCCATTCGATGGTGTGGACGCCGATATTGGCGCCGCAATCGATCGCGACGACGCCGTCGCCATGATGCTTGCGGCGAAGGATGAGCAGGTCGGTCATGAGCCTGACCTCGGTCGGGTCGAAGCAGGCATTTTCCAGGATCTGGAAGCCCACGCCGAAGCCGCGCTGCGCGTCGACCATGCGATAGTCGAAGCGGTTGACGATCATGGTGCCGTGATCGGAAGAAGCCAGCACGAAGGCCAGTTTGCGCGCTGCTTTCTGCATAAGTCAGTATCTCCAAAGGCTTCGGATGGGCGATCCCAACCATCGTCTCGATGGACCGCAACACGAATCGCTTTTGTGAGCTTACTGTGAGTTCCCGCGGCGAACCATGCACCGGTATTCGTATCCGCGAAGGCGCGGCTTTCCAGCGCGACAATTTTTCGCGAGACTTTGTCGGATCACATCCGCTCCGGGCGTCTTTCAAAGCATGATCCGGAAAAGCATGCCCCGGGCTACGGCCCGACGGGCGTGTCGCGTTTTCCGAAGGAGAACATGCTAATCATCAAGTCCCGCGTCCCGCAGAACGAGGTCATGCCATGAACAGTTCCAGTCTGAAGCCGGCCGTCGAACTCGCCCGTGCCAACGGCATCCGGTTTCCCAATGAGAGCGCCGACTATCGCCGCGCGCGGCAGGCGCTATTGGCCGAGGAGATCGAGCTTCGGCGCCACATCGAGCGCGTTGCCGAGCAGCGCCGCCAATTGCCACCCGGCGGCGAGGTGACGAAGGCCTACACGTTCGAAGGCGAAGGCGGTCCGGTGTCGTTCGCGGACCTGTTCGGCAACAAGCCGACGCTCGTCGTCTACAGCTACATGTTTGGGCCACAGCGCGAGAAGCCGTGCCCGATGTGCACGTCGTTCATGTCGACCTGGGAGAGCAAGCTGCCCGATGTCGAGCAGCGCATCGCCTTCATCTTTGTCGCGCGCTCGCCGATCGCGCGACTCGTCGCCGCGAAGAAGGAGCGCGGCTGGACGCAGCACAGGATCTATTCGGATGCCGCCGGCGACTATACGCGCGACTATGTCAGCAACGACGACGCCGACATGCCGGCCTACAACGTGTTCACGCGCCGCGACGGAACGATCCGCCACTTCTGGGCGGCGGAAATGGGGTCTGCAACCGTCGATCCCGGTCAGGATCCCCGGGGTGCTCCGGATATCGACTCGCTCTGGGCCATTTTAGACACGACGCCCGAAGGCCGCGGCAAGAGCTGGTATCCGAGCCTGAGCTACTGAGGCGTGCAGATAACCCCTGGAAATGACTGATATTTTGTCTCGAAATGGGGCAAAATTTCTAAGTGCCCAAGTTCCGCCAGGACTTAATCCGCATTTAACTAAATGTCGCCTTAATGACGCTCCGCGCCTCTGCGAGATGCTCGGTCGGGGATCCTGATCCGCACCAGCATCGAGAGGAAAAAGTGGAACTGTCCTGGGCGCTTAGTGGATGAGTATGAGTTCAAGCGACGCTGGCGGGGCGAAACCGTAAGCCCTCTCAACATTCAGCCCTGATCCGCCGGTTGAGCGGAGCCGCTCTGGCATCCCTGGTGCTCGCCTGCGGCTGGGTGGTCTATACCAACATCTTCGCAGCGAGCGTCTATCCGACGCTGGGCGGCACGGACTATGACGAGCCGGTCGTCCGCGCGGCGCCGCAGAGGATTGGCGCGCGCAACGCCAGCCAGGCGGTCAATGAGGCCTTCGCCGCGTTGCCGTCACAGTCGTCAGTGGTCGCAAAGCCCGCGCAAGTGGCGGCGACGCCGCCATCGATGTTCAACGAGCGCTTCGCGGCGGCCCAGTCACAGGGGGTCGAGTCCAAGGCGACCGAAGTTGCCGTCGCGCCCATGCCGGCGGCCCCCAGGCTTGCCGAAGCGCCGAAGGCCGTGGCCGCAGCGAAGCTCGCGGAAGCGTCCAGAGAAACGTCCAAGGAACCGTCCAAGTCGAAGGAGGCCGCGCCGGCCAAGGTCGCGATGAACGTGCCGCCGCCGGCAGCGGCGCCTGAGGCCACGCCGGCAAAATCGCAGGGCATGTTCGGCGACATGGCGCAGCGCGCCAAGGCCGCGGTGATGTCGATCACCGGCGAGCGCCAGTCGATTACCGAGAAGCTGTGGGGCAAGCCGTCGCCGTCCGGCGCGATGCTCGCTTATGCGTCGGCCGACGCCAGCGTGACCGGCGGGCTCGGCAATCCGAATCCCGCGCTCGGCGGCTCGCCGCCTTATGAGCGCGACACCGCCGTCTACGACATCTCCGCGCATATGGTTTACCTGCCTGACGGCACCAAGCTGGAAGCCCATTCCGGTCTCGGCTCCAAGCTCGACGACCCGAGCTCGGCCAAGATCAAGATGCATGGCGTGACGCCGCCGCATATCTACGAACTGAAGCCGCGCGAAGCGCTGTTCCACGGCGTGCCGGCGCTGCGGCTCAATCCGATCGGCGGCGAGGACGCGATCTACGGCCGTGCCGGCCTGCTGGCGCACACCTACATGCTCGGCCCGAACGGCGATTCCAACGGCTGCGTGTCGTTCCGCGACTACAATGCCTTCCTCGATGCCTACCGCAACAAGGGCATCCGCAAGCTTGCCGTCCTCGTGAGGATTTAGCCATACGGTCATCGCGGGGGAGCTGCGCGCGTTCGTCCGGCGCGAGCTTCCCTATGGCGTTTACTGCGATGTTGATTTCAAGGAACGCTCGTTCTGAGGTCGTTTGCCCGGCCTGACCCTAATGTATGCACACATCTCCGGAGGCGGCTCAATTCTCGCGCAAGGGCGATGCAGAACGGAGCCCGGGTGTGCGGCCGACATCGGGCGTCAGATGCTTCCGTTCGGGCCACAAACTCGCTGTCGTCCCTGCGAACGCAGGGACCCATAACCACAGGCTAGAGTTTGTGGCACTACGGCGGGACGGCTTTCTTTCCAACACCAGATATCACGCGGTATGGGTCCCTGCGTTCGCAGGGACGACAGCCGGGATTGGCCTGACCGGGCGGTGCGCCTAGCCAATCTGCTATGGCGGCAACTCCGGTAAAGTCGTATTCTGCAAAGTCGTATTATCCGGTGATCCCAGCCTGTTCATTGACAGCGAAAGGGCAGTCACGATGACTCCGACTTTGAGTTCGCGCACCGATCGATACAAACAGGGTAAAGCCCTTCGCTCCGAGACGCCGCGTGAAGCGCATGCGGATTTGAACGGAGAGCTGTCGCGCAGTGCCGTCGCGATCCTGGCGGAGAGCGACAAGGATCGCGTGCCGGAACTGGTGCCGGAGCGTTACCGACGCATGTCGGCCGATCCCTTCGCTTTCCTGCGCGGCGCCGCGGCGGTCATGGCGGTCGATCTTGCCGGTCAAGCGATGGCCGGTCTTCCGGTGCAGGCCGGCGGCGACAGCCATTTGATGAACTTCGGCGCGTTCGTGACGCCCGAAGACAACATCCTCTTCGACGTCAACGATTTTGACGAGACGCTGCCGGGAGTCGATTTCACGGTCGATGTGAAACGCCTCGCGGCCAGTGTCGCAGTCGCAGCGCTGGTTTCGGCGGCGCCGAAAAAGCAAGCCCGGGCCTTTGTGATGGCCACGGTCAAAGCCTACCGGTTGCACATGGCCGCGCTGGCCAAGCTGTCTCCGCTGGAGATATGGCACAGCCGGATAGACCTTGAAGAGGAGATCGACCGGCTCGCCCAGAGCGGCTTGAAGCGCAAGCTGGCCGACGTGATTGCCAAGGCGCGCAGCGAAGGTCTGTCGAGGGACGACAACTTCCCGCATCTTGTCAGCGCAACCGACATGAGGATCCTCGACAAGCCGCCGACGATCTTTCATTTCGACCCCAAGGCCGGTGCCGAGCACACGCTGAGCTATGAGAGAGTCATCGCCACGTATCGGAAAGATCTTTCGCCGGATCGATTGCGGTTGCTCGACCGCTTCGCAAGGAAGGACCTCGTGTTCAAGGCGGTTGGCGTCGGCTCCGTCGGCACATTCTGCTGCGTTGCGCTTCTCCTGACCGGAGACAACGAGCCGCTTTTTCTGCAGCTCAAGCAGGCGATGCACTCGGTGCTGGAGCGGCTCGGCGGCAAGCTGGCATATGATGGCCCTCAGGGGCGCCGCGTCGTCGAAGGCCAGCGGATGATGCAGGCGGCCAGCGACATCTTTCTCGGCTACACCGAGGACGAAACCACGGGCCGGCAATTCTATGTGCGCACGTTGAAGAATCGCAGGCTGGGCGGCATCAGTGAAATCAGCGAGGAGGGGGCGTTTGCCAACTACGCTCAACTCTGCGGCAAGACGCTGGCCCGTGCGCACGCACGATCCGGCGAGCCCGCAGCCATCGCCGGCTATATGGGCAAGAGCGAGGTCTTCGACGACGCGGTCGCGTCGTTCGCCATGCTCTACGCCGGCCAGACGATGCGTGATCACGCGGCCCTCGTGGCGGCAAAGATGCCGGCGAAACCGGCAAAGCCTCAGCCAAAGGCAGCAAAGGCAGCGTAGAATTTTCCTCGGTCCACATTCCGGGGCAGTGACATCCTGCGGCCCAGGACGCAACGTTCGGGCCGCGCTGTCATGCTGTCTGTTCTTCCGAGCGATCGAGGTGGCGGAGCTCGGCGTGAAGGACGTGATCCAACCCGGTGAGATCCGCGATCTCGTCAGCAAGGCGATGGCGCGGGTCTCGACGCACCGCTCACGCGTCTGAAGGCTCAGGACGCCGCATGACAAGAAGGGCGACCTTTCGCTGTTTTGACTTTCGGTTTTTTTCGGCGGCGCTACATTCTCCTACATGTCCCAGCCTGATTTTCAGCCGACGCTCGTCGGTCCCACCATCACCGTCAGACCCGTCAGCGCCGATGACTGGACGGACTTGTTTGCCGCCGGCTCCGATCCGAAGATCTGGGAAGTGCATCCCGTGCCGGACCGCTACACGGAAGCGGGCTTCCGGAAATTCTTCGACGGAGCCGTCGACTCGAAAATGGGCTTTGCATTCGTCGATCGCGCGAGCGGCCGGCTGATCGGCTCGAGCCGCTACTACGGCTACGAGCCTGAAAGCGGCGAGATCGAGATCGGCTGGACCTTTCTCGCCCGCAGCCACTGGGGAGGCGCTGCGAACCGCGAGGTCAAGCGGCTGATGCTCGACCACGCCTTCAGCTTCGCAGACACGGTGGTGTTCTGGGTCGGCGAGCAGAACTGGCGCTCGCAGGGTGCGATGACCAAGATCGGCGGCCTCAAGCGAGAGGGACTGTTCACGCGTGCGGTGAGCGGCGAGACACCGTACTTCATCTTCGAGATCACGAAGGCGCGTTACGAAAGTCGCGGGCGCACGCTGCTGGCCTGAGGCGTTTTGCGAGGCGACAGAGCCATGAAGATCACGAACGTCCGCACGCATGTGCTTCAGGCGGCACTTTCGCAGCCGTTCGCCTATTCACGGGCCTGGTACGACACGCGAACGGCGATGCTGGTGGAGATCGAGACGGATGCCGGCCTGATCGGTTGGGGCGAATGCTACGGGCCGGCGCGCATGACCGCGGCGGTGGTCGATAGCGTTGCGTCCTGGCTGATCGGAGAGGACCCGCTGCGCACCGATGTGCTCTGGCGGATGGTTTACAGCCGGCTGCGTGACCACGGACAGAAGGGTGTTGTGATCCAGGGCCTGAGCGGGATCGACATCGCGCTCTGGGATGTCAAGGGCAAGCATTTCGGCGTTCCCGTGCATCAGCTGCTGGGCGGCGCGCAACGCACCGAGGTGCAGGCCTATGCAACGGGCTTGTACCGGCGCAAATCGGGTGACCCGCTTCGCTATCTGGCGGAGGAGGCGGCGGGTTATGTCGCCGACGGCTTTCGGGCCGTGAAGCTCAAGGTCGGCTTCGGTGTCGAGGAAGATGCCGCGGTGACACGAACGGTGCGCGAGGTGATCGGGCCTGATGTCGCGCTGATGGTCGACGCGAACCACGCCTATGATGCTGTCGCTGCGATCAGCGTCGGACGGAGAATCGAGCAATACGAAATCGGCTGGTTCGAGGAGCCGGTGCCGCCCGAGGACGTCGCGGGATATCGGTCCGTCAAAGCCGCGCTATCGATCCCGATCGCCGGCGGAGAATGTGAATTTACCCGGTTCGGCTTCCGCGATCTGCTTGTGTCGCACGCACTGGATATCGTCCAGCCGGATACCTGTGCGGCTGGCGGCCTATCGGAATGCAAGAAGATCGCCGACATGGCCGAGGCGTTCGGCACCCGCTACAATCCGCATGTCTGGGGCACGGGCATTGCGATCGCGGCGTCGCTCCAACTCCTCGCCGTGTTGCCGCCGCATACGCCGCCGTCGCTCAAGCCGGCCGAACCGATGCTCGAGTTCGATCGCACGGAGCATCCGATACGTCAGGCCATTCTCACAAGCCCGATCGAGCACAGAGGCGGCGTTGTGCAGGTCCCGGACGGTCCAGGCCTTGGCATCGAGGTGGATCGGGACGCGCTGACCCGGTTCGCTGCGCGGTCATGAAGAACTTGCGCTATTGCCGCCCAAATGGGCCGAGTGTGGGCCACGTTTCGTGCAGCCCAGGCATGACGCGCAACGTTTCAAGCCGCGTCGCGGGGCACGACCTTTTTGTAGCTGTTCGTCTTCTCCGCCTTGGAGAGGTCGTGGGCGGCCTGCAGGTTCATCCAAAAGCGCGGGTCGGTGCCGAAATAGCGGCCGAGCCGAATTGCCGTATCCGCCGTGACGTCGCGGGTGCCACGCATGATCTCAGTGAGACGATTGGGCGGGACGTCGAGCAGCTTTGCCAAGCCGCGGGCCGACATGCCGAGGGGAATGAGATACTCCTCGCGTAACACTTCGCCGGGATGAGTGCGCAAGCGTGCCATCATCGTCTCCTCAGTGATAGTCCACAATCTCGACGGCCTCGGGGCCCTCAGACGTCCAGCGGAAGCAAATCCGCCATTGCTGATTAATTCGGATGGAATGTCGCCCGCGCCGGTCTCCCTTCAACGCTTCCAGCCGGTTGCCCGGAGGGGAGCGCAAATCGTCCAAACGCGTCGCTGCATCCACCATATCGAGCTTCCGCAGAGCAGCCGCTTCGAGGCTCCGCCATTGCGCCGGACAGGTCCCGTCTCGAAACAGCCGCTCGGTAGCCCTGTCAGCAAAGCTGCGGATCATGATTCCTTAGTATGTGATACGTATCGCGTAACAGTCAAGAGAGCAAAAAGGGGCGCGGCTCGCGCCGCGCCCCTCGGTATTCATGCTGGAAGCCGGACTTAGAAGTCCATGCCGCCCATGCCGCCGCCCGGAGGCATCGCGGGGCCGGAACCGCCCTTCTTCGGCAGCTCGGCGACCATGGCTTCGGTCGTGATCAGCAGCGCGGCCACGGAGGCTGCGTTCTGGATCGCGGCGCGAACCACCTTGGTCGGATCGATGATGCCCTTGGAGATCATGTTGACGTATTCGCCGCTCTGGGAGTCGAAGCCGTAAGCATATTGATCCTTCTCCAGGATCTTGCCGACGATCACGGAGCCGTCTTCACCGGCGTTGATCGCGATCTGGCGGGCCGGAGCGGAGAGAGCCTTGCGCACGATCTCGACGCCGGTCTTCTGGTCGTCGTTCTTGGTGCGGATGCCCTTGAGCTGCTCGGAAGCACGGAGCAGGGCGACGCCGCCGCCCGGAACGATGCCTTCCTCGACAGCCGCGCGGGTCGCATGCATCGCGTCATCAACGCGATCCTTGCGCTCCTTCACCTCGACCTCGGTCGCGCCGCCGACGCGGATCACCGCGACGCCGCCCGCGAGCTTGGCCAGACGCTCCTGCAGCTTCTCACGGTCGTAGTCCGAGGTGGTCTCCTCGATCTGCGCCTTGATCTGCGCAACGCGCGCCTCGATGTCGGCCTTCTTGCCGGCGCCGTTGACGATCGTGGTGTTCTCCTTGTCGATCATCACCTTCTTGGCGCGGCCAAGCATGTTGATGGTGACGTTCTCGAGCTTGATGCCGAGGCTTTCCGAGATCGCCTGTCCGCCGGTCAGGATCGCGATGTCCTGCATCATGGAATAGCGGCGTTCGCCGAAGCCCGGCGCCTTGACGGCCGCGACCTTCAGACCACCACGCAGGCGGTTGACGACCAGCGTCGCGAGCGCTTCGCCCTCGACGTCTTCCGCGACGATGACCAGCGGCTTGCCGGTCTGCACCACGGCTTCCAGCAGCGGCAGCAGTTCGTTCAGCGAGGAGAGCTTCTTCTCGTTGATGAGGATGTAGGCGTCCTCCATCTCAACGCGCATCTTTTCGGCGTTGGTGACGAAGTAGGGCGAGATGTAGCCGCGGTCGAACTGCATGCCCTCGACGACGTCGAGCTCGGTCTCCAGCGACTTGGCTTCCTCGACGGTGATCACGCCCTCGTTGCCGACCTTCTTCATGGCGTCGGCGAGGAACTTGCCGATCTCCGCATCGCCATTGGCCGAGATGGTGCCGACCTGGGCGATCTCCTCGTTCGAGGTGACCTTCTTGGAGTTCTTCACGAGATCCGCGACCACGGACTCGACCGCGAGGTCGATGCCGCGCTTCAGGTCCATCGGGTTCATGCCGGCGGCAACCGCCTTGGCGCCTTCACGGACGATCGCAGCCGCGAGCACGGTCGCGGTGGTGGTGCCGTCGCCGGCCGCATCGGCCGACTTGGAGGCGACTTCGCGCACCATCTGTGCGCCCATGTTCTCGAACTTGTCCTCGAGCTCGATCTCCTTGGCGACGGTGACGCCGTCCTTGGTGATGCGGGGCGCGCCGAACGACTTGTCGAGAACGACGTTGCGGCCCTTCGGGCCGAGTGTGACCTTCACGGCGTTGTTCAGAATGTCCACGCCGCGCAGAATGCGGTCGCGGGCATCGACGCCGAATTTGACTTCTTTGGCTGACATATTGGGTTTCCCTGAGTTTGACTTGTCTCTCACCCTTGCGGCGGCGCCGGCGGCGCTTCTCAGGGGTGAGCGTGCGCGGCGTGAACTAGGCGGCCTTCTTCTTCGCAGAGGAGGCGTCGGTGAGCACGCCCATGATGTCGCTTTCCTTCATGATCAACAGCTCCTGACCGTCGATCTTGACCTCGGTGCCCGACCACTTGCCGAACAGCACGCGGTCACCGACTGCAACGTCAATCGGGATCAGCTTGCCGCTCTCGTCGCGGCCGCCCGGGCCAACAGCGATGACTTCGCCCTGCGAGGGCTTTTCCTTGGCCGTGTCGGGAATGATGATGCCGCCAGCCGTCTTCTCTTCGGCGTCGATGCGCTTGACCACGACGCGGTCGTGGAGCGGACGGAATTTCATGCAGTCCTCCTAAGATACTGAAAGTGTTGTCGGGTTTTGAGCGATTGGCAGTCGAAGCCGGCGAGTGCCAGCATGCCATGCTGGAAATAGTCGAGACTTTCGCAGGGGACAAGGGCCTTTAGCAGAAAAATTAGCACTCCGATAAAGCGCCTGCCAAAAATCTCCGATTATTCTTAATGCGGAAGAACAGACCGTGAAATGCCGTATTAGCACGTGCGGTAAGCTGCTGCTAACGCGAGAAATTTCAACAGGTCGTTAAACATTTAGGCTTGTGATGGGTTGGTAACGTGCGTCACATTTCTCTCATGTGAGCGCATCTTTAGCCGGTGGCTCCGGCAGGCGGCCACCACGTGAAATGCGCTCCAGCAATGGAGGTTGGCATGGGTTCGCGGGTTGGGGCGATTTCCGAGGATTTCCGGAAACAGCTCCTGGGTTACGGGCTGACGACGGCACAGATCCTGTATCGGATGCCGGATCATCCATCGCTGCTTCAGACCTATGTCTGGCAGAATTACGATCTGTTTCCGAAATTCCCTGCGCTGCAGGACTTCCTCCAATTCTGGCAGGACAAGCTCGAAGGCCCTCTGTTCTCCGTGACGGTGGCGCACTCAAAGCTGATCAAGCCGGCCGAATTGCGCACCGTCGGTGGTGTGTTCCGGCTGCATTGATGACGGCTCGGTAGATTCGGCAGGGTGGGCAACGCGACAGCGTGCCCGCCGTGCTTCCGCGAATTCCCTGAACGGTGGGCACGCTTTCGCTTTGCCCACCTACGCAACGTCCCGTGTGATACGCTCTGCGAAGGGAAACGCAAGGAGAGCACCAATGGCCCGCAAGAAGCCGGCATCGCGCGCCGCCGCCAAAACCGCTACGCGTAAGACATCATCCGCACGCAAAGCCGTCGGCAAGTCCAGCGTACGAAACAAGTCCAGCGCGCGAAAGAAGATCGCAAGCAAGGGACGCGCGGCCGCGCCGGTCAAGATGCCCAAGCGCCCCAAGCAGCGCATCGCGATCAGCCACCACCGCGAGGAAGACTTCAAAACCGACGGTCTGCGCGCCTATGCGCACTATCGCGACCTCGGCATCAAGGACGCGAGCGGCGGCCTCGCGCAGGCGCATGTCATCCGGCTGATCGGGCCGTGCAATCCGGAAGAGGTCTCCAAGCTGCACTTCCACGACATCGACTTCCAGATGGTCTATGTGCTGAAGGGCTGGGTGAAGACCTACATGGAAGGCGAGGGTGAGACGCTGATGCGAGAGGGCAGCGCCTGGACCCAGCCGCCGAAGATCCGGCACATGATCCTCGACTATTCGGACGACGTCGAACTGTTGGAAGTGATCCTGCCGGCAGAGTTCAAGACGGTCGAACTCTCGACGTGATCGAGGCGCCGGGATTCGACGCACGAGGGCGCGGCGCGCGACGGCTTCGACCGTGTTGCGCGCCTCCGGGTATTTGAGTAAGTGTTCGGCCGGAAAGTCTGTTGATAGTGTGCGCTGGGCGGCCGCCTTCATCGCGGCATGCGCTACCGACCGGTCTGGGGATGATATGTCATCGTCGTTCGGTCCGCCGCGTTGGGGAAGGGACGCCGTTCCAAATTCATGACATCCGGCTACCGTGAAGACATCGACTGGCTGCGAGCCATCGCCGTGCTGTCGGTGGTCGCCTTCCATTTCGAGACGAAGGGCGTGTATGGCGGCTTCGTCGGCGTCGATATCTTCTTCGTCATTTCGGGCTACCTGATCACCGGCATCATCCAGGCCGAGGTCGCACGCGGCGATTTCTCGTTCGCGCGCTTCTATGAGCGGCGCGTGCGTCGCCTCCTGCCCGCGCTCTATGTGATGGTGGCGGTGACGGCGATCCCGACGTTCCACTATCTCCTGGCTTCCGAACGGGCCGAGTTCTTTCGCTCGGTCGCGGCGGTCGTGACGTTCACCTCGAATGTCTTCTTCTGGCTGCAGAGCGGCTATTTCGATCATGCCGCGGTGGAGAAGCCGCTGCTGCACACCTGGTCGCTCGCGGTCGAGGAGCAGTTCTATCTGGCGCTGCCGCTCGTCATGTGGGGCGTGTTGCGCATCGCGCGAGGCAATCGCGTCGTGCTGCCGGTGACGCTCGGCGCACTCGCGCTCGCCTCGTTCGTGCTCAGCGTCGTCCTGATGCGGAGCGGCGCTTCCGCCAACGCCTTCTTCATGAGCCCGCCGCGGGCCTGGGAATTCCTGGTCGGCAGCATCGTCGCCCTGGACGGCTTCCCGACGCTGCGCCATCCGGTGACGCAGCAGATCGCGCGCGGCGTCGCACTGCTTCTGATGGCGATCCCGATTCTCTCGCTGCGGCCCGGGCCGGGATTCCCAGGCTTCAACGCGCTGCTGCCATGCGTCGGCGCCGCCCTGTTCATCTGGAGCGGCATCGGCGTGCCGAACCAGAAGCATGCGCGCTCTTCGCCGCTGCATGTCGTGCGTTTTTTCGGGCGGATCTCCTATTCGCTCTATCTGTGGCACTGGCCGCTGTTCACATTTGCCCGTTTCGCAACGAGCAGCCTGGTGCTGAGCGGCCCCGAGACCGCCGGGCTTTTCCTGCTGACCGTTGCAGTGTCCTATCTGTCGTGGCGGTTCGTCGAGCAGCCGTTCCGGGAGCGGACGCTTGCGCCGACGCCAGCCGCGGCGTTCCGTCTCGCGGCGGCAGGCACGATCGTGTTGCTGGCCGCGAGCGTGGGCGGCCTCGCGCTGAGCGGGATGTCGTCGGATCGCGACCGCGTGGCCGAAAAGCTGGATGCCTACAATGCCTACGACTACGCGGCGATCTATCGCTCCGGCACGTGCTTTTCGCCGGCCGATGGCACTTTCGGGGACGCCTGCCTCGGCATGGCGGCCGGCAAGGTCAATGTCCTGCTATGGGGCGACAGCTTTGCCGCGCATTATTTCTACGGCCTGAGCAAGCTCGCCGATCCCGGCACCACGAACATCATGCAGGCGACGCGGGCGGCCTGCATGCCGACCTTCGACGCCGATGCGCAGTTCGATCCAATGTGCCGGCGGTTGGCGGCCGAGATGAAGGCGTTTCTCGCCGGTCACAAGATCAACCTCGTCATCATGTCGGCTGACTGGCTGGAATATGCCCGCCCGCCACGGTTCGGCGGCATGATCGCCGATATCAGGAAGACGATCGCGCAGCTCAATGCGGCCGGTTTGCGGGTTGTCCTACTGGGGCCGTCCGTTCAGTTCCGCGCACGACTGCCATCGATGCTGATCCGCGCGCAGATGCGCGGCGTCGACGCGCGCGCCGACGACGTCGTGCTGCCGGACATTTTCACGGTTGACCAGGCGATGCACGCGGCGTTGCCGGCGAACGGAAGCTTCTCCTACGTCTCCGTGGTCGACGCGGTCTGCCCGGAGCGGCAATGTCCGCTCACGGTCGACGAGGGCGTGCCGCTCGCGATGGACCACGCGCATCTGACAGCGGAAGGCTCGGTCCATGTGATGGAACGGCTGCTGCCGATGCTGGAGATTAAGTAGCACTCCGTCATTCCGGGTTCGCATGCCCCGGAATGACCGTGCCGATCACGTCATCACGCCGACGATCGCGCCCATCAGGCAGGTCGTCAGCGTGCCCGAGACGATCGATTTCAGCCCTAACGAATTGATCTCCTGGCGCCGCTCCGGCGCCATGGTGCCGAGACCGGCGATCATGATGCCGAGGCTGCCGAAATTGGCGAAGCCGCACATCGCATAGAGCATGATCAGCTTGGAGCGTGGGTCGAGCGCGTCGGGCGCGAGTTTTGAAAGATCGACATAGGCGATCAGCTCGTTCAGCACGGTCTTGGTGCCCATCAGGCTTCCCGCCGTGATGGCCTGCGGCCACGGCAGGCCGAGCAGCCAGCAGACCGGCGCCATCACATAGCCGAGGAGACGCTGTAGCGAGATCGATGCGCCACCCACGTTCGGCAGCAGCGCGAGGATGGAATTGGCGAGATGAACCAGCGCGACCAGCACGATCAGCATCGCGACGATGTTGAGCAAAAGCTCGAGGCCGGCCGAGGTGCCCTTGACGATCGCGTCCATCGTGCTCGACGCATGCATGTCCGGATCTGCGAGCGCGCCGCCGGTGAGCTTGCCGCTCGTCTCGGGCACCATGATCAGGCTGATCAGGATCGCGGCCGGTGCGCCGAGCACGGAGGCGATCACGAAATGCGCTGCGGCATCCGGGATGAGCGGCGCGAGCAAGGTAGCGTAGAGCACGAGCACGGTGCCGGCGATCCCCGCCATGCCGCCGGTCATCACCAGAAATAATTCACTGCGCGTCATCTGCGCCAGATACGGCCGCACGAACAGCGGCGCCTCGACCATGCCGAGGAAGACGTTCGCGGCAGTCGACAGCCCGACCGCGCCGCCGACGCCGAGCGTGCGTTCGAGCAGCCAGGCCATGCCGCGCACGATCGGCGGCAGGACGCGCCAATAGAACAGCAGCGTGGTCAAGACGCTCATCACCAGCACGATCGGCAGCGCCTGGAAGGCGAGGACGAAATCGGCGCCGGGTGTCTTGGGATCGAACGGCGGCGGCCCGCCGCCGACATAGCCGAACACGAAGGAGGTGCCCGCGCGCGTCGCAGCCGCAATCGCGCCTACCGCGTCGTTGATCGTGCCGAAAGCGTGCGCGACGACCGGCAGCTTGATCAGCACGATCGCAGTGAGAAGCGTGACGACAAGGCCGATCGCGGCTTGTTTGGTCGACACCGCGCGGCGGTTCTCGCCAAGCGCCCAGGCGATCGCGAGCAATGCAAGGATCCCGAACGCCGATTGCAACTGCAGCATAATTCCCCCAACGCACAAGGCCATTATGACCGTGCGACGTAGCAGAGTGCAATCCTATGCGCGGGGGGGGGCAAGGCTGCGGTGGGCAAGGCTGCGGCGGGCAAGGCTGCCATTGACAAGGGCGGGACCGTCCGCCACGCCGGTGCGACGACAAAGTGATCGCAGAGGAAATCGGCCGAAAACATGTCCACCGTGATGCCGGTCAGCGCCGGCGCGCTGCTCAGCCAAAGATCGTTCCTGCTGTTCCTGCTGTCGCGGAGCCTGTCGCGTTTTTCGAGCCAGATCGGGGCGGTGGCGATCGGCTGGCAGGTCTATGAACTCACCGGGCGCGCGTTCGATCTTGGCATGGTCGGGCTGGTGCAATTTCTGCCCACGGCGCTGCTGGTATTTGTCGCAGGGCATGCGGCGGATCGCTACGAACGCAAGAAAGTCATGCAGGCCTGCCAGATCGCGCAGGCGTTGACCGCACTGTTTCTCGGCTGGGGCTCCTATGCCGGCTGGCTCACGGAACTGGATATCTTCATCGCGACATTCGTGATCGGAACGGCCGGCGCATTCGAAAGCCCGGCGACCGCGGCGTTGCTGCCGCTGATCGCGCCGGCGGGATCGCTGCAGCGCGCGACCGCGATATCCTCGGGCTCGGCGCAGGTCGCGACCATCACCGGCCCTGCCCTCGGCGGTCTCGCCTATGCGGTGTCGCCTGCGCTGGCCTATGGCGTGATGCTGGTGTTCTGGCTGCTCGGTATGGTCTTCGCGGGCGCCATCCAGCTCACGCAACCCGTAGAGCCGAAAGCAAAGGATGCAGACGCGTCCAACGATCTGTTCGCGGGCGTCCGTTTCATCCGCAGCAATCCCGCGATCCTCGGCACGATCTCGCTCGATTTGTTCGCGGTGCTGTTCGGCGGCGTGACTGCGCTGCTGCCGATCTATGCGCGCGACATCCTTGACGCCGGGCCGCTCGGACTTGGCATCCTTCGCGCGGCACCCGCGGTCGGCGCGCTGCTGATGACCGCAATGCTCGCGCGGCACGCGATCAGCCGCCGCGTGGGATTACGGATGTTCCAGGCTGTGATCATCTTCGGCGTGGCAACCGTCGTGTTCGCGCTCTCGCACTGGATGTGGCTCTCGCTGCTGGCGCTCGCAATTCTTGGCGCGGCCGATACCGTCAGCGTGGTGATCCGCTTCTCGCTGGTTCAGCTCGCAACCCCGAACGAGATGCGCGGCCGCGTCGGCGCGGTGAATTTCCTCTTCATCAACGCGTCCAACCAGCTCGGCCAGTTTGAAAGCGGCGTGACCGCGGCGCTGTTTGGCGCGATTCCGGCGGCCGCACTCGGAGGCGTCGCGACGGTTGCGATTGCGCTGCTTTGGATGAAGCTGTTCCCGACCCTGCGCGATGTGGAGCGGCTGGAATAATAGTAGCGTTTTCGAGCGAAGCGGATGCCGGTTCGCGTCAAGAACACGCGTCAAAATAGAGAAGCACCTCAAACATAGACCGGCGTGCGCACCCGGCCGGCATCGCCGAACACGCGCAAGTATCGCTGGATCTCGGCGGGATCGCCGGTCGCCTTTTCCGGGTTGTCCGACAGCTTCACCGCGGGCCGGCCGTCGACCGACGTGACCTTGCAGACGATCGAGATCGGATCGAGATTGACCGAGCCGTCCGCCGGGCAGCCGACGAAATCATTGGTCAAATTGGTGCCCCAGCCGAAGCTGATGCGTACGCGCCCGGCGAAGCGATGATGGGTCTCCTCGATCGAGCCGACATCCATCGCATCGGAGAACACCAGAAGCTTCTCCTTGGGGTTACGGCCTTTCTGTTTCCACCACTCGATGATCTCTTCGCCGGCCTCGATCGGCGGTGCGCTGTCGGGACGAAAGCCGGTCCAGTCCGCCACCCAGTCCGGCGCGTCGCGCAGGAAGGCCTTGGTGCCGAAGGCGTCGGGCAGGGCGATCAGCAGGTTGCCGCCATAGGTGTGCCGCCACTGGTCGAGGATGCGATAGGGCGCCCAGCGCAGCTCGTCGTCGTCCTTGGCCAGTGCGGCCGCCACCATCGGCATCTCATGCGCATTGGTGCCGATCGCTTCGAGATCATTGTCCATCGCGAGCAGCACGTTCGAGGTGCCGGTGAAGGACGGCCCGAGCCCTTCCTTGACGGCCTCGACGCACCAGCGCTGCCACAGGAAGCCGTGCCGCCGCCGGGTGCCGAAGTCGGACAGCCGCAAGCCTTCGAGCTTGCGCAGCCGCTCGACCTTGGTCCAGAGCTTGGCCTTGGCGCGCGCAAACAGCACGTCGAGCGCGAAACGACCCTGGCCCTTCATGACCGCACGCGAGCGCAGCTCGTTGAGGATCGCGAGCGCCGGGATCTCCCACATGGTGGTGTGGGTCCACGGGCCGTGAAAGTGCAGCTCATATTGGCCCTCGACCTTGCGCAGCTCATATTCGGGCAGGCGAAACGTCGAGAGCCAGTTGATGTAGTCCGGCGAGAACATGTGGGTCTTGCCGTAGAAGGTGTTGCCGGCGAGCCAGATCAGCTCCTTCTTGGTGAAGCGGATCGTGCGGGCGTGGTCGAGCTGGGCGCGCAACTCGCCTTCGTCGATGATCTCGGCCAGGCGCACATGGCGGCTGCGATTGATGACCGAAAAGGTCACCCGCTGGTTCGGGTAACATTCCCGAATCATCTGCTGCATCAAAAGCTTGTAGAAATCGGTATCGAGCAGGCTGCGCACGATGGGGTCGAGCCGCCAGCCGTGATTATAGGTCCTGCTCGCAATGTCGGTCACAGTCATGTGAGCACTCTAGCGCGCCGGCCATGGAGCAGCCAGTGGCTTTGGGCGCGGGGCAGGGCCCCGCGCGCATGCCAGCCGGGGTGTTCGCTAGCCCCGTCCGACGAACGGCATCTTCGACGCCATGACGGTCATGAACAGCACGTTGGCGTCGAGCGGCAGGGTGGCCATATAGGCCACGGCGTCGCCGACCGCCTTCGCGTCCATGCGCGGTTCCGGGATCTTGCGCCCGTCGGGTTGCAGCACGCCCTCGACCATGCGGTCGGTCATCGGGGTCGCGGCGTTGCCGATGTCGACCTGGCCGACCGCGATGTCATAGGCACGGCCGTCGAGATTGGAAGCCTTGGTCAGGCCGGTGATGGCGTGCTTGGTCGAGGTGTAGGCGGCGGAGAACGGCCGCGGCGCATGCGCGGAGATCGAGCCGTTGTTGATGATGCGGCCGCCGCGCGGGGTCTGATCCTTCATGATGCGGAACGCATGCTGTGTGCACAGGAACGGCCCGGTGAGATTGGTGTTCACCACCGCCTGCCACTGCGCGAGGCTCAGATCCTCGAACGGCACGGGTGGGGCGCCCATGCCGGCATTGTTGAACAGCACGTCGAGCCGGCCATAGGTCTGCATCACCTTGGCGAACAGCGCGTCGATCGAGCCGGGATCGGTCATGTCGGCCGAGACAGGCAGGCTCTTGCCGGCATTGTCGCCGAGCTTCTGCGTCTCCTCCAGCTTGTCCAAGCGCCGTCCGGCCAGCACCACGGTGAAGCCGACCTTCATCAGCGCATGCGCTGCCGCGCGTCCGACACCGGTGCCCGCGCCGGTCACCACCGCGATCTTGTCTGTTGCTTCGGCCATTTTTCCTCGCCTTTCTTCGTTATGGTTTGCCGTCTTTTTGCGTCTTGTACGGCGGTCGTGGGATGTTCTGATGTGCCGCGCGCAGCGCAGCCGACCAGCGCGAGCGCAGGTCGTGGAAATAGGGTTCGCCCGCCTCGATGCGATGATTGAGGTCGGCGTCGCAGACGTCGGAGCGCACCACCAGCACGTCGAGCGGCAGGCCGACGCCGATATTGGAGCGCATGGTCGAATCCATCGAGATCAGGCCGGTCTTGAGCGCCTCATAGAGCTCGACATCATAATGAATGGCGCGATCGAGCACCGGCTTGCCATATTTGTGCTCGCCGATCTGCAGGTATGGCGTATCGGTGGTGCATTCGATGAAATTGCCTGCGGTATAGACCATGAACAGGCGCATCCGCGCGCCCTTGATCTGGCCGCCGAACAGGAACGACACGTCGAAGCTGACGTCTTCGGATTTCAGCGCGGGGCCTTCGGTCTCGTGCACCGCGCGGATCGCGCGGCCGATGCGCTGCGCAGCCTGGAACATGGTCGGCGCGTTCATCAGCGTCTCGACCTCGCCCGTCTCGGGGTCTTCCATGCCCTCGGTCAGGGTCGACAGCACGGACTGGCTGATCGCCAGATTGCCGGCGCTGGCGATCGCGAGGATGCGCTCGCCGGGATTGGAGAAGATGTGCAGCTTGCGGAAGGTCGAGACGTTGTCGAGGCCGGCATTGGTGCGGGTGTCCGCGATCATGACGAGCCCGTCTCGCACCAAGATCCCGCAACAATAGGTCATTTCCGAACCCCGCAACCGTACGAATTACCGGCGAGCGAAACTAGTAACGAATTTCGCAACCGCGTCCAACCCCGTTTTCCCGGTGCGGGCGGCCGGTTGACGCGGGCAAAACCGCGGCGGGGCAGGGCTGCTCGGCGGCGGCCGAGGCAGGCGGGCTGGCACCAAGCTACCGGCTGTCGCGTATCGGTCTGCGTGTATTGATTTGGCCATCTGCGTCCGGCACGGTGCCTGCCAACAACAAGAAATTTTGGGAGGCAACCATGCGCGTGACATCTCTGCGGGGACGATTGCGAGCCGGCTTCATCGCACTCGGCGTCGCGCTGCTCGCGGCCACGCCGGCGCTCGCGCAGAAGAAGGGCGGCACGCTGAAACTCTATCACAACGACACGCCGCCGAGCACATCGCTGCTCGAGGAATCGACGATCGCCTCCGTCACGCCGTTCGCGGCGATCTTCAACAATCTCGTGGTGTTCGATCCGGCCAAGCCGCATGAGAGCCTGGAGACCGTGATCCCGGATCTGGCCGAAAGCTGGTCGTGGGATGCGACCAACACCAAATTGACCTTCAAATTGCGGCAGGGTGTCAAATGGCATGACGGCCAGCCTTTCACCGCCAAGGACGTGCAGTGCACCTGGCGCATGCTGATCGGCAAGAGCGAGACGCAGGACTTTCACCGCAATCCGCGCAAGGTCTGGTACACGAAGCTTCAGGACGTTTCGATCAATGGCGACTATGAGGCGACGTTTGAGCTGAGCGAACCGCAGCCGAGCCTGCCGGTGCTGCTCGCCAGCGCCTTCTCGCCGGTCTATCCCTGCCACGTTCCGCAACAGGCGATGCGCACCAAGCCGATCGGAACCGGGCCGTTCAAGCTCGCCGAGTTCAAGCGCGGGGACACGATCCGGCTCGTCCGCAATCCGGACTACTTCAAGAAGGATCGGCCTTATCTGGACGAGATCACCTTCCGCGTCATCGACAGCCGCGCGACGCGGATGCTGGCATTTTCGACCGGCGACTTCGACATCACGTTTCCGTCCGATGTCACCATACCCCTGGTCAAGGACATCAAGGCGCGCGCGCCGAATGCGATCTGCGAGATCGTTCCGTCGGGAACGCAAGTCAACCTGATGGTCAATCGCGTCAATCCGCCGTTCGACAATCCCGATATTCGCAAGGCGATGTCGCTCGCGCTCGACCGCAAGCCGTTCAACACCATCTTGATGGAGGGGCAGGGCCTGCTGGGCGGCGCCATGCTGCCGAAACCCGTGGGCGAATGGGGCATGCCGCCGGAGATGGTCTCGCAGCTCACGGGCTACGGTCCGGACAGCGAGAAGAACATCGCGGACGCGCAGGCGATCATGCAGAAGCTCGGCTATGGCGAGGGCAAGACGCTGCCGATCAAGATCCAGACCCGCAACCTGCCGACCTATCGCGATCCCGCCGTCATCGTCACCGATCAGCTCAAGAAGATCTACATCAACGTCGAGCTGGATATCCTGGACACGCCGCGCTGGTATGCGCGGCTGCAGAAGAAAGATTACACGATCGGCCTCAACGTCACCGGCGTGTCGGTCGACGATCCCGATGGCAATCTCGTCGAGAATTATTCCTGCAAGTCGGAGCGCAACTATACGCAATATTGCAATGCCAAGGTCGATGAGCTGTTGGTGGCGCAGTCGCGCGAGCTCGACAGGGACAAGCGGATCAAGATGGTCTGGGACATCGAAAAGCTCTTGGTCGATGACGCCGCGCGTCCGAGCATCGTGTGGCAGACCGCCGCCAATTGCTGGCAACCTTACGTGAAAGGCTACAAGCCGCACGACAATAGCCAGTACAACAACCTACGCTTCGAGGACGTGTGGCTGGATAAATGAGGCCCGAACAGCCGTCATTCCGGGGCTGAGGCTGGACAACGTCATTCCGGGGCGCGCGTAGCGCGAACCCGGAATCTCGAGATTGTTGAGCGAGAGTTTGTTCAAGCATCGATAGGGCAACGCGTGGAGACGTGCCCACACGGTATGCGGCGCGAGATTCCGGGTTCGCGCTGCGCGCGCCCCGGAACGACGAGTCACAAACTAAGATGACGCGTCACAAACAGAGACGACGGGCGAAAAAAATCAAGACTGCGACTGGCTCTGCCACTGGCCGGGGCGCGCGGCCTGATCGACTTTGACCGCAACCGTCAGCGTCTCCAGGCCGCCGCCGTAGCGGGTGCCGCGCACGGGGGCGGCGCCGAGATAATCGAGGCCGATGGCGACGCGGGCGTGGGCGTCGGTGGTGCAGATGCAGTTCGCCGCATCGAAGCCGACCCAGCCGAGACCGGGCACATAGGCTTCCGCCCAGGCGTGGCCGGCCTCCTGGCTGGATCTGCCGTCGGAGCGCAGGAAGTGCCCGGACACGAAGCGCGCGGGCACGCCGCCGGAACGCGCGCATGCGATGAAGATGTGCGCATAGTCCTGGCACACGCCGCGTTTCAGCGCGAAGGCTTCGACCGCAGACGTTCCGCTGGTGGTCGGGTCCTCGTCGAAGGTCATGTGCTCGTTGATCTGCGTCATCAAGGCATGCAGGAAGCCGAGCGTGTCGCTGTCGGATTCCGCGCGCAACTCGCGCACGAACGTCGCCATTGCCGGATTGACCGCGGTGAGCTGCGTCGAACGCAGGAACAGGCCCGGCGGAAATCGCTCGTCGGTGCCGCGCAGCACGCCGCCGGTGTCGTGGGTCTCGATCAGGCCGTCGGCCGTGATCGTCATTTCGGCAATCGGGCCGTGGGTGATGACATGGGTGACGTTGCCGAACGCATCCTCATGCATGTCGAGCCGGGAGTCGGTCGAGACGTCGATCTGCCACTGGGCGACATACTGGCCGTCATGGCTGCCGGGCGTCATCCGCAGGATCTGGATGACGCCGGTCGCCGCCGGCTCATAGCGGTAGGTGGTGGAATGGGAAATTCGCAGGCGCATGGCAGTATCCGATCAGCACGTTCGGCCAAGTCTAGCCTAAAGCGCGATGAGATCAGGTTGAATCTTCATCGCGCTTTAGGCCTTTGATTAAGCATGATCTTTCCGGAAAACCGCTACACACTTTTCCGGATCATGCTTTAGATCAAATACTGCTTGGTGATGATTTCGCCGAGCCGCGAATTGTCGGCGATGAATTCCTGAATGAATTCATGCACGCCGTGCTGGAAAATGTCATCCATGTGGCTGTGTTCCAGCCGATTGCGGATGCCGCGCGCGTGGCGCTGTGCCGGGCCTTGGCGGCCATAGGCGACGCCGATCTGGTCGAGATTGCGCACGAGATTGCCATAGCAGCTTGCGAGCGAGCGCGGCAGCGTGTCGTTGAGGATCAGCAAGTCCGCAATCAGCCACGGCTTCAGCGTCTCGCGATAGACCCAGTGATAGGCCGTCAGCGCCGACACCGAGCGCAGGATCGAGGTCCACTGATAGAAGTCGAGCGGGCCGCCGACATGTTCCTCCTCGGGCAGCAGCACGTGATACTTGACGTCGAGAATGCGCGCGGTGTTGTCGGCACGTTCGAGATGGACGCCGAGCCGCGAGAACCAGTAAGCGTCGTTGCGCAGCATGGTGCGGTAGGCCGAGCCGTCGAAGCGCAGCGAGATCTCCTGCACGAAGCGCAGGAATTTCGCCAGATCCTCGCGGGTGTTCGTGCCCTTTATCCAGACTTCCTGCAGCTCGATCCAGGCGCTGTTGATGGTGTCCCACATCTCGCTGGTCAGCGCGGTGCGCACCGAGCGCGCGTTCAGCCGTGCATTCTCGATGCAGTTCCGGATCGAGGAGGAGTTTTCTGGCGCGAAGGAGAGATAATCGACGACGTTGCGCTCGTTGGCTTCCGCATAAGTCTCGTGGAAGCTCTGGCTTACCCCGGCGGTGAGCAGCGCCGATTCCCATTCGTTGGTCTTGCCGATATAGGCGGCCGGCAGCGCCGTGACGCGCAAGGTCGCATCGATCGTGCGCGCGATATATTCGGCCCGTTCGACATAGCGGGCCAGCCAATAGAGGTTCTCGGCGGTTCGCGACAGCATGCGAGGGGTTCGCTCTCTACTCGTCCAATATCCAGGTGTCCTTGGTGCCGCCGCCCTGGCTGGAATTGACGACGAGCGAACCTTCCTTCAGCGCCACCCGCGTCAGGCCGCCGGGCACGATGGTGACGCGGTTGCTGCCGGTCAGCACGAAGGGGCGGAGATCGACATGGCGCGGCGCAAGGCCGGATGCGGTGCAGGTCGGACAGGTCGATAGCGCCAGCGTCGGCTGGGCGATGAAGCCTTCCGGCTCGCGCTTCAGCTTGTCGCGGAACGCCTCGATGGTCGCCTTCGTCGCGGCAGGGCCGATCAGCATCCCGTAACCGCCCGAGCCGTGGACTTCCTTGACGACGAGGTCGGCGAGATTGTCGAGCACATACGACAAATCCTTCGCATCGCGGCAGCGCCAGGTCGGCACGTTCTTCAGGATCGGCTCCTCGCCCAGATAGAATTTCACAACGTCCGGCATATAGGAATAGATCGCCTTGTCGTCGGCGATGCCGGTGCCGACCGCGTTGGCGAGCGTGATGTTGCCGGCCGCATAGGCCGACATCAACCCGGGCACGCCGAGCACGGTATCGGGACGGAAGGTCAGGGGATCGAGGAAGTCGTCATCGACCCGTCGGTAGATGACGTCGACGCGTTTCAGCCCCTCGGTGGTGCGCATGAAGACTTCATCGTTCTTGACGATGAGGTCGCGGCCTTCGACGAGTTCGATGCCGAGCTTGTCGGCGAGGAAGGAGTGCTCGTAATAGGCGGAGTTGTAGACGCCGGGGGTGAGAAGGGCGACCGTCGGCTCGGCTGAGGCGCTCAAAGGCGCGACCGAGCGCAGCGCCGACAAGAGCTCGTCCGGATAGCGTTCCACCGGCGCCACGCGATGGCGGGCGAACAGGTCCGGAAACAGCCGCATCATGATTTCGCGGTTTTCCAGCATGTAGGACACGCCGGACGGCGTCCGCGCATTGTCCTCCAGGACGATGAAGTTCTCGGGGTCCACCCGCACGATGTCGATACCGGCGATGTGGACATAGATGTCGTGCGGAACGTCCTGGCCGTTCATCTCCGGGCGGAACACCGGGTTCTGGAAGATCAGGTCGTCCGGGATGACCCCGGCGCGCAGGATGTCGCGGCTGTGATAGATGTCGCGCAGGAACATGTTCAGCGCGCGCACCCGCTGCTTCAGGCCCTTTTCCAGGATGCCCCATTCCTTGCCCGACAGGATGCGCGGGATCACGTCAAAGGGGATCAGCCGTTCCTGGGCTTCGGAGTCGCCATAGACCGCGAAGGTGATGCCGATCCGGCGGAACAGCAGCTCGGCTTCCTGCCGGCGATATTCCAGCGTGTCCGGCGGCGTCTCTTTCAGCCAGCGGGAGAGTTCGTTGTAGGCCGGGCGGAGGTCGCCGCCGGGGCCGTTCATCTCATCGAACGCAGCTGCCATAAACCGGGCTGTCTCCGAAATCATCTGAGGGACAGTGCATGACTTGACGGGGTGGTAGCAAGGGCTGGGCCAGCGCGATATGCATGAGCGGCGGCGTTTGGCGGGACCATTTGCCGCCGTTGCTCGAAAAAGCGGCGGACCACTGGCTAAATCGGCGGCAAAACCCCGTGACTTCAAAGGCTTGATTGAGCAAGGTGAGGACACGGTGAAGCAGGACAGGAAGGGGTAGGGAGAAGTCATGAGCGAGATCGTCACCGCGGGCATTCTGGTGATCGGCGACGAGATCCTGTCCGGGCGGACCAAGGACAAGAACATCGGCTTCATTGCCGAGTACCTGACCAATATCGGAATCGATCTCAAGGAAGTGCGCGTGGTCGCGGACGAGGAGGCCGATATCGTCGCGGCGCTGGACGCGCTGCGCGGCCGTTACACCTACGTCTTTACCACCGGCGGCATCGGCCCGACCCATGACGACATCACCGCCGACAGCGTCGCGAAAGCCTTCGGCGTCGGCATCGACCATCATCCGGAGGTGGTGGCGCGGTTTCGCGAGCGCTGGAGCGAGCAGGATCTCAATGAGGCGCGGCTGCGCATGGCGCGGATCCCCGACGGCGCCGAACTGATCCAGAGCGCGACCATCCTGGCGCCCGGTTTCAAGATCGGCAACGTCATCGTGATGGCCGGCGTGCCCTCGATCATGCAGGCGATGATGGACATCGTCACACCGAAGCTGAAGTCCGGGGTGCGGATGCTGTCGGAATCGGTCCGCGCCGATGCGCGCGAGGGCGACATTGGCGGGCCGCTGCGGGAGATCGCCAATGCGCATCCCGACACCATTATCGGCAGCTATCCCTTCCTCGACGAGAACCAGAAGCCGAACACCAATCTGGTGGTCCGTTCACGCGATCCCGAAAAGCTCGCGGCCGCAATGGCCGCGGTGAAGGAGATGCTGGTGCAATTGAACGCGGCCCGTTAGGACGGGGCGATGAGAGACGCGATCTGAGACTTTGAGGAGATTTCTTGATGCCTGGAGAGACGCCCGAACTGAGCGCGCAGGAACGCGCAGGCAAGGCCTTTCCGGTCTCGTGGGACCAGTTTCACAGGGATTGCAGGGCGCTGACCTGGCGGCTCAACGAGGTCGGGCCGTTCCATGCGGTGATCGCGATCACCCGCGGCGGCCTGGTGCCGGCCGCGATCGTGGCGCGCGAGCTCGGCGTGCGCATCATCGATACCGTCTGTATCGCGAGCTACGACCACAACAAGCAGGGTGATCTGAAAGTTCTGAAGAGCATTTCCGAGAACACCGCAGCGCTCGGCGGCGGCACCGGCAAGGGCCTCCTGATCGTCGACGACCTCGTCGATACCGGCAAGACCGGTTCGCTGGTGCGCAAGATGCTGCCCGACGCACACTTCGCCACCGTCTACGCCAAGCCGAAGGGGCGGCCGCTGGTCGATACTTTCATCACCGAGGTGTCGCAGGACACCTGGATCTTCTTCCCCTGGGATACCGCGCTGTCATTCCAGCCGCCGATCCGTGACGGCGCGGCGTGAGGGAGGGCGAATAGCGAATAGGGAGTAGCGAATAGAGGCATACTATTCGCCATTCGCTACTCGCCATTCGCCAATCTGATGCCACTGCAAAACCGCGTCACGCCGACAGGCGACATCATCGCAACGCCGCATCGCGGGCTGTTCACCGGCAACCGCGGCATCATCCATGACCCCGCGAGCAAGACGCTCCTGAGAAAGCGCTGGTCCACTCCAGCCTGGATCACCTGCCTCTGCGAGTTCCGCGGACGCTGGCGCGAGGTGATGGGCCAGCGAAGCTGGACCGAGCTGTTCTTCCTCGATGAAGCGACCGCGTTCGCAGCCGGCCATCGTCCGTGCTTCTATTGCCGCCGCGACGACGCCAAGCGCTTCCGCGCCGCGTGGGAGCAGGGCAACGGCGTCAGCGGTGTCCGCGCCAAAGAGATGGACGCCGTGCTGCATCGCGAACGGCTCGATCACGGCAAGAAACGCCTGCACCCGCTGCCGATGCCGCTGGAGCAATTGCCCGATGGCGCGATGGTGCAGCAGGGCGAGGACAGTTTTCTGATCGCGCAGGGTAACGCGCTGAAATGGTCGCCGGCGGGTTATGACCCCGCATCAGAACCGCTCAGGGGCGCGCTGCTTCTCACGCCGCCTTCGACATTGCGAGCCTTCGGCGCCGGTTATTGCCCTGTGCTGCATCCAAGCGCGGTGGGTGAGAAGCCGTCATTCCGAGATGGCGCGTAAGCATCAGACCGCAGACGCGCAATTGCGTATCGGGAATCTCGAGAATTCTCAGGTGCGCAATTGCGCACCTAGTTCGCGTCTTCGACGCGCCCCGGAATGACCTGCTCCTCACGCCGCGCCGTCACCCCAGCCTCTCCCGCGCCAGCTTCGCGCCTGCGCCGAGCGCCATCAGCTTGGCCTCGGCGATGTCGCGGCGCATCGGGGCCATGCCGCAATTGGTGGTGGCGACGATGTTGCTCTTCGGCACGAATTTCGAGACCGCGTCGATCACGTTGACGACGTCCTCTGCGGTCTCGACCTCATCGCTCGCGACATCGATCACGCCGGCCTGCACGATCTTGCCCTTGAGCAGCGCGAGCAGCTCCAGCGGCACCTTCGAATTGCGGCATTCGATCGCGACCTGCTGGATCGAACTTCTGTCGATCGCCGGAAAGATCTCCTCATACTGCCGCCACTGGCCGCCGAGCGTTTCCTTCCAGTCGGTGTTGGCCTTGATGCCGTAGCCGTAGCAGATGTGCACGGCGGTCGCGCATGTGAGGCCCTCGGCGGCGCGCTCCAGCGCCTTGATGCCCCAGTCGTTGACCTCGTCCATGTAGACGTTGAAGGCGGGCTCGTCGAACTGGATCAGATCGACGCCGTCGGCCTGCAGCGCCTTGGCTTCCTCGTTCAGCAGTTCGGCAAACGCGAACGCCATCTTGACGCGGTCGCCGTAATACTGATCGGCAATCGTGTCGATGATCGTCATCGGCCCGGGCAGCGTGAATTTCAGCTTGCGCGCGGTGTGGGTGCGGGCGACGCGGGCCTCGTCGGCATGCACGCGGCCTTTCAGCCGCAGCGGAGCCACCACCTGCGGCACCATCGCCTTGTAGCGGTCCTTCCGGATGCCCATCTCGACCTTGTGGGCAAAATCGATGCCCTCGATCTTCTCCAGGAAGCCGTGCACGAAATGCTGGCGCGATTGCTCGCCCTCGGTGAGGATGTCGATGCCGGCATCCTCCTGAAGCTTGAGCACGAGCAGTGTCGCGTCGCGCTTGGCGCGCGCGAGCTCGGCACCTTGCGATTTCCAGGGCGCCCAGAGAATGTTCGGCTCGGCGAGCCATTCCGGCTTCGGCAGCGAGCCCGCGATCGTGGTTGGAAACAGCATGGGAGCCTCCCGGTCGGTCCTGGTTGAGCGCCTCTCTGCCATGTCTTATGGTCGAGGTACAGAGCAACAAAGGTCGTCTTTTGGGGTAAGACGGAAGGTCTGCCCTTGCCGCCGTCATTGCGAGCGATAGCGAAGCAATCCAGAGATCGCGCCGCGGAAACAGTCTGGATTGCTTCGTCGCTTCGCTCCTCGCAATGACGGGAGAATTCAAAAGAACCAACAACAGGAAACGCCATGATCGAATTCTTCTTCGACTGCTCCAGCCCCTGGACCTATCTCGCCTTTCACAACATCCAGCCATTGGCGAAAGAGTTCGGCGAGGAGATTTCCTGGCGCCCGATCCTGGTCGGCGGCATCTTCAACACCATCAATCCGAGCGTCTATGCGACCCGGGAACATCCGGTCGAGGCCAAGCTCGCCTACCAGAAAAAGGACATGGCGGACTGGGCGCGTTCGACGGGACTGACCATCAAGATGCGGCCGACGGTGTTTCCCGTGAACAGCGTCAAGGCAATGCGCGGCTGCATCCTTCGAGGTAAGGAGATGGTGCCGTTCGCGCGCGCCGTGTTCGAGATCTATTGGGGCGAGGACCAGGACATCTCGCAGGACGCGGTGCTCACCGAGGTCTGCCGGCGCGTCGGCGTCGACCCGCAAAAGTTCTTTGCCGGCATCGGCCAGCAGGCGATCAAGGACCAGCTCAAGGCCAACACGGACGAGGTGATGGCGCGCGGTGGCTTCGGCTCGCCGACCATCTTCCTCGACAAGACCGACATGTATTTCGGCAATGACCGCCTGCCGCTGCTCCGCGAGGCCCTGGCGCGACGCAGGGCGAGCGCCGCCTGATGCCCAAGGCAATACACAAGGCCGTCGTCTGCCGTGCGCTCGGTCCGCCCGAGACCTTGCGGCTCGAAAGCTTCGCGTCGCAGCCGCTTTCGGCGGGGCAGGTGCGCGTCGCGATCCGCTCGGCCGGCATCAACTTCCCGGACATTCTGATGGCCGCGGGCGAGTATCAGCTCAAGCCGGACTTGCCGTTCACGCCCGGCGTGGAAGCTGCGGGTGATGTCGTCGAGGTCGATGCGGCGGTGAGGGGCGTCGCGGTCGGCGACAAGGTCATCGTCAAGATGCGCCATGGCGCCTATACCGACGAGGCGGTGGTGGCGCCGTCGCAACTGACGCCGCTGCCGGCGATCTTCGATTATGCGGAGGGCGCGACCTTTCTCGCGGCACACGGCACCGCCTATCACGGCCTCATCGATCGTGGCGCGCTCAGACCGGGCGAGGTGCTGCTGGTGCATGGCGCAGGCGGCGGCGTGGGGCTTGCGGCCGTCGAGATGGGCAAGATGCTGGGCGCGACCGTGATCGCGGCGGCGTCATCCGAGGAGAAGCTCGACGTGGCGCGGTCGCGGGGCGCCGATCATCTCGTGCTCTACTCCCGCGAGCCGTTCCGCGATGCGGTCAAGCGCATCACGGACGGGCGTGGCGCCGACGTCGTGTTCGATCCCGTGGGCGGGGCGATCTTCGAGGACAGCGTGCGCTGCATCGCCTGGGGCGCGCGGCTGCTCGTGATCGGCTTCACCGGCGGCATCGGATTGGCGCGCACCAATCTTTTGCTGATCAAGGGCGCCAGCGTTCTCGGCGTGCGCGCCGGCGAGGCCGTGCGCAAAAATCCCGCGCTCGGCGAGACGCGGCTGAAGGCGCTGCTGGAATGGGCGGAGGCCGGGAAAATCCGTCCCAATGTCTCGCACCGTCTGCCGCTGGAAGATTACGCAAAAGCGATGCGGCTCCTGATCGACCGCAAGGCGATCGGGCGGGTTGCGTTGATGATGGATTGAAGCCGTAGGGCAACTCTCTCCATGTCGTCCCTGCGAACGCAGGGACCCATACCGCGCGATCTCTGTGGCGGAACAGAAAGACGTCCCACGGTTCGTGCCACAAACTCTGTCCTGTGGTTATGGGTCCCTGCGTTCGCAGGGACGACGGAGAGAGTTGTCTGACGACTGAGGGATTACTTGTACTCCCGCTCATCCCACCACGGGAAATAATCCGGCATGTCGCCCGATACCGTGTTCTTGAATACCGCCGGGCGCTTCTCCAGGAACGACACCACGCCTTCCTTGACATCATCGGATCGGCCGCGGGTGTAGATGCCGCGGCTGTCGACCTTGTGCGCTTCCATGGGATCGTCGGCGCCGAGCATGCGCCACATCATCTGCCGGATCAGTGCGATGGAAACAGGCGCGGTCTTGGCGGCGATCTCCCGGGCCAATGTACGCGCAGCCGGCAACAATTCGTCCGGCGGCACTACCTTGCTGACGAGACGGCCGGCAAGCGCTTCCTGCGCGGGGAACACGCGGCCGGTGTAGCACCATTCCAAGGCCTGCGAGATGCCGACGATGCGCGGCAGGAACCAGCTCGAGGCCGCTTCCGGCACGATGCCGCGCTGCGAGAATACGAAGCCGAAGCGAGCGGCTTCGGAGGCGATGCGGATATCCATCGCGAGCTGCATGGTGACGCCGATGCCGACCGCGGGTCCGTTCACCGCCGCGATCACGGGCTTCAGGCATTTGAAGATGCGCAGCGTGACCTGGCCGCCGCCGTCGCGCACATTCGGGTCGCTGTAATCGACCTTGCCGTCGGTGCGCCGCTTCACAGGTCCGCGCCGCGCGTCGCGGTCGAAGGTATCAGCACCGGAGGAAAGATCTGCGCCCGCGCAGAAGCCGCGGCCGGCGCCGGTCACGATGATGGCGCGGACGTTGTCGTCCTTGTCGGCGCGATCGAAGGCGTCGATCATCTCCTTCTGCATCGTCGCGTTGAAGGCGTTGAGCTTGTCCGGCCGGTTCAACGTGATGGTGAGGATCTGCTCGGAAACGTCGTACAGAATGGTCTCATAGGCCATGGGTGTTTCCCTGTGATCTCTTTTTTGATTTTACGCCGTCATTCCGGGGCGCGTCGAAGACGCGAACCCGGAATCTCGAGATTCCGGGTTCGATGCTTCGCATCGCCCCGGAATGACGGAACGAGTTACTTCTTCGGCGGGCTCGGCCATGGCCGTTGCGGTCCGCGCAGGCTCTCGAATGTCTTCGCCATCGCGAGCACGCCGTGATCGTCGAAGCGGCGGCCGATGATCTGGACGCCGATCGGGAAGCCGGCCTCGTCATAGCCGCCATTGATCGACACGGCCGGATTTTCCGCCATGTTCCACGGCACCGTGTAGGCGATATGCTCGAACGGCTTTGCCGGATCGTTGATGGGCGAGGCAAGCTCGGCGCTGAACTTGACGACCGGTGATACCGGCGAGATGACGTAATCGAGATCGCAGAACAGTTTTGCCGCTGCGGCGCGGATCGCCATGGTCATATTGAAGCCTCTGACCACGTCGACGCCCGAAAGCGCCGCGCCCTTTTCCGCCCATTGATAGATATAGGGCAGCGTCTTCCTGCGTTCGTCGGACGAGACCTTTTCGAGTTCGTCCCACATCCGCGCGCGCCAGAAATTGTCGAGCCCGTCGAGCATCTCGCGCGTCAGGATGCCGTCGACCTCGGTGATGACAGCGCCGGCCGATTCAAACGCCTTGGCCGCCTTCACCGCGACCTCGCGCACCGGTCTCTCCAGCGCCTGTCCGACGCCGGGATTGAGCATCAGGCCGAGGCGCAGCTTGCGTGGCGACTTCTCCAGCGTCTTCCAGCTGATGCTGTCGGGCGGCAGGCTCATGCCGTCGCGCCGGTCGGGCTTCGAGAGCACGCCCATCATCAACGCCGCGTCATCCACGGTACGGGTCATCGGGCCCGCGACACGACCGACATAGGGCGGATCGACAGGGACGCGCCCGAGGCTTGGTTTCAGCGCGACGAGGCCGCACCAGCACGCAGGTAGCCGCACCGAGCCGCCGATATCGGTGCCGAGATGCAGTGGGCCGTAACCCGCGGCGCCGGCCGCACCTGCGCCCGCGCTGGAGCCGCCGGGGTTCTTGCTGAGATCCCAGGGATTGCGGGTGAGCGGATGGAAGCTCGACAGTCCCGACGACAGCATGCCGTAATCCGGCATGGTGGTCTTGGAGAAGATCACCGCGCCTGCCTCGCGCAGCCGCGCCGCGGGTGGCGCGTCGACGGGAGAGGGCACGTGCTTGACGCTGGCCGCGCCCAGCGGCACCGGCTGGCCCTTGGTCGCGACATTGTCCTTGATCGTCACCGGCACGCCATCGAGCGCGCCGACGGCTTCGCCCTTCTGCCAGCGCTCGGTCGAGGCCTTCGCGACGGCGCGCGCGCCGTCGGCATCGAGCAGATACAGCGCCTTGATGTGCGGCTCCCAGGCCGCGACATGGGTCAGCACCTCTTCCAGAACTTCGGAAGGCGAGAACTGCTTGGCGCGGTAGCCGACGATCAGATCGACGGCGGATAGATCGTGGAGGGAGGTAATCGCATCTTGCGGCGCTGTCTCATGCATGGGAGCCTGCCGGGAGCCGGGTTTCGATGATCCGTGCGAACATGCTGGCGCCGACGGGCAGAATTTTGTCGTCCAGCATATAGCCCGGATTATGCACCGGCACCGACCCATCGTGGCCCACCCAGAAATAGGCACCTGGGATGTTCTGCAGCATGTCGGCGAAATCCTCGCTGCCCATCTTCGGCGTCGAGCGGGTGAAGACCTTGGACGGGTCGACCACGGTGCGGGCGACGTCCTCGACCACCTTGGACTGTTCTTCCTGGTTGACCAGCACGCTGAACGTATCGCGGATGTCGGCGTCGATTTCGCACTGGAAGGCGGCGGCCGTGCCGGCGCACAGTGTGCGCATGCGCTGGCGGATCAGCGCGCGGACCTCGTCGGAGAAGGCGCGCACGGTGCCGCACAGCCAGGCATCGCCCGGAATGACGTTATAGGCGGAGCCGGCATGGATCTGCGTGATCGAGACCACTGCGGCCTGCAGCGGATCGACATTGCGGCTGACAATGGTCTGGATCGACTGTGCCAGCGAAGTCGCGATCACCACCGCGTCCTTGGAGCGTTCCGGCATCGCACCATGTGCGCCATAGCCGGAGATGCGGATGTCGAAGAAGTCGGCGCCGGCCATCGCGGGGCCGGGCAGGATGGCGACCTCGCCATGGTTTAGGTCCGGCGCGTTGTGCAGGCCATACAGCTCGTCGCAGGGGAATTTCTCGAACAGGCCGTCCTTGATCATCGCGCGGGCGCCGCCGAGGCCTTCCTCGGCCGGCTGGAAGATGAAATGCACGGTGCCGTCGAAATTGCGCGTCTCGGCGAGATAGCGCGCGGTGCCGAGCAGCATCGTGGTGTGGCCGTCATGACCGCAGCCATGGAAGCGGCCGGGAATCGTCGAGCGCCATTTCAGGTTGGTGTTTTCCTCCATCGGCAGCGCGTCCATGTCGGCGCGCAGGCCGATGCGTTTGCCGCCCGAGCCCTTGCCCTTGAGCACGCCGATCACGCCGGTGCCACCAAGCCCGCGATGCACCTCGATGCCCCATTGTGTCAGCTTGTCGGCGACGATGCCGGACGTGCGCACCTCCTCGAATCCGATCTCGGGATGGGCGTGCAGGTCGCGCCGGATCGCGGTGAGCTCGTCGGCGAAGCCTTCAATACGGTCAATCAAGGGCATGTCTATGGTGTTCCAATTGTCAGGTTGCGGGAATGAAAGCAGGGCCGTTCGGCTTGACGCGGATGCCCGCACGCAAACGCGTCCAGGGCAGCGTTGCGGGATCCGCGGGCATCGCGCCGGGCGCGGCGCAGATCAGGAGCTTTTCAGCGATCGGCTCGAAATCGGCACGGAAATGCACCGAGCTCTTGTTGACGAGAATGGCCTGCGCGGTCGGCTCGATGCCGACATAGCGGTACATCGATTGATCCGCAAGCTGCGCCTTGTGCGAGGACACGACGACGCGCACATCGCCGATCCGCAGGCACGCCGACGGCCCCATGTCCATGTCGCGGCCGCCGTAATAGGGGCCGGGCGCGACGAACTTTCCGTCGGAGAGCTTCTCGACGACGAAGGTCTCCTGATAGGGCGCGTCGCCGGGAATGCCCGACTTGCCGCCGAGTGACAGCGTCACCGTCGCGCCGACGCCGGCCTCATGCGCGGCCTTGGCCGATTGCGGATCGTAGATCACGCCGGTTGCGGCGCTCGCCTTGTTGCGCACCAGCGCGCGCAGCATGCCCGTGGTGTCGGAATCGCCGCCGGCGCCGGGATTGTCCTGGGTGTCGGCGATGATGATCGGCTTGTTCGCGGACTTCGCCAGCTCCATCGCGTGGCGCACGCCTTCGTCCGGCGAATAGATGCGGCCGTCGAAATCGTCCTCGTGGCTTTCGATGAGAGACGCGATCGCATCCGCCGCTGCATCGGCGTCAGCCTGAGTCTTGCCATAAGCAAACACGCTCGGGCCGCAGCCCGAAAAATCCGCGGCGGGGAATCCCGGCGCAAAGGACAGCGTCGGCACGGCGTCGCTCTCCAGCGCCGCGAGCTTGTCATAGATGCCTTTGGTCGGCTGATCGTTGGTGCATTGCCAGCTGATCGGAATCAGGAACGGCAGTTGACGGAAGGCTTTGGCGAAGCGTTGTTTGGACTTCAACAGCAGCGCGAGATGTTTCGCGCAGGCGCGCCCCGTCGCGGCCATGTCGATGTGAGGGTAGGTGCGGTAGGCGATCAGCGCGTCGGCATGCTCGACCATCTGCGGCGTGACGTTGGCGTGCAGGTCGAGACTGACGACTAGCGGAAGGTCCTTGCCGATCACCCTGCGCACGCGGGCGAGAATTTCGCCCTCGCCGTCGTCGAGATGCTCGGTCACCATGGCGCCGTGCAGGTCGAGATAGACGGCATCGAGCGGGCCCGCGGCAGCGATGCCTTCGACCATCACTTTCACGATGCGCTCGAACGCGTCCTTGGTCACATGCGCGGACGGGCTGGCGCCGCAGGCAATCGTCGGCACCAGCTCCCAGCCGTTTTCCTCGGCAGCGTCGACGAAGCCGGCAAGCCCGACATTGATCTTGCGCATGACCTTGAGCAGGTCACGGCCGGTCGTCATCGAGGGCCAGCCGCCGCCATGGACGAAATCATCATAGGTTGCCTTCGTCGGCGCGAAGGTATTGGTCTCGTGCAAAAAGCCGCCAACGGCGATACGGGTCATTCACGAAGTCTCAGTCAATGTTTCGCGCGCGACGTTAGACTAGGGTCTGCGAAAAGTGCAAGCCGCCCAGCAATTCCGTTTTGCATGGGTTTCCCGTTCCCGTCATTGAGAGGAACGGAGCGAGCAATTTTGACTCCGTCATTCCGGGATGATCCGAAGGACCAGACCCGGAATCTCGAGATTCTCGGGTGCGCAATTGCGCACCCTAGTTCGATGCTGACGCATCGGCCCGGAATGACGGCGGACACTTCACGCTGTCGCTACAGCCTTCCGCCACAGGCCTGAAATTCGCGAAGTCCCAGCCACGGCCGGGCGCGGCGTCGAGGAGGGCGCGGGTATAGGGCTGTTGCGGATGGATCAGCACTTGCGCGGCCGGGCCCTGTTCGACCACGCGGCCGTGCTGCATCACGGCGACGTCATCACAGATCTGTGCTGCAACACGAAGATCGTGAGTGATGAACAACAGCGCGACCCCGAGCCGCTTCTGGATCTCGTCGAGCAGGTCCAGCACCTGCGCCTGCACCGAGACGTCGAGTGCGGAGACGGCCTCGTCGGCGACCAGCACGTCGGGATCGAGTGCGAGCGCGCGGGCGATCGCGATGCGCTGGCGCTGCCCACCGGAGAACTGGTGCGGATAGCGCGAGACGGCATCGACCGGAAGGTCGACGAGCTCCAGCAGCTCGCGCGCTTTCTCCAGCGCTTGAGCGCGCGGCATGCCGTAGTTGATCGGTCCTTCCGCGATGCTCTCGCCGATGGTGATGCGCGGATTGAGCGAGCGATAAGGGTCCTGGAAGATGATCTGGATGCGCTTCCGATGCGGTTGCAGCAGACGGCGCGACAGCTCGGAGATTTCGCGCCCCGCCAGGCGGATGCCGCCGGAGGTCGGATCGATCAGCCGCACGATGCAGCGCGCCACCGTCGATTTGCCGGAGCCGCTCTCGCCGACGATGCCGAGCGTGCGGCCCTTGCGCAAGGTGAGGGTGACGTCTTTTGCCGCCGCGACCTCGCGCGGTTTGCCGAACAGCGAGCGCTCGCGATAGACCTTGCCGAGTTCGTTGGTTTCGAGCACCACGGGCTCCCTGGTCTCGGGGCGCGGCGGCCGGGGCACGAGGCTTGGCACGGAAGCGAGCAGGTTGCGGGTGTATTCCATCGTGGGCTGCCGCAGGATCTGGTCGAGCGGACCGGTCTCCACGAGGCGGCCGTGGCGCATCACCGCGACGCGGTCGGCGATCTCCGCAACCGCGCCCATGTCGTGGGTGATGAACAGCACGGCGGTGCCGTGGTCGCGCTGCAGATCGCGGATCAAGGTGAGGATCTGCTTCTGCGTGGTGACGTCGAGCGCGGTGGTCGGCTCGTCGGCGATCAGAAGCTTCGGCTCCAGCACCAGCGCCATCGCGATCATGATGCGCTGGCGCTGGCCGCCCGACAGCCGGTGCGGGTGCGAGGCGAAGATACGCTCCACGTCGGGCAGCCGCACATGCTCCATCATCTCAAGGATGCGCTTGCGCCGGGCGCGGGCGTCGAGATTGGTGTGCGCGCGCAGCACCTCGTCGATCTGCCGGCCGACGGGCACCACCGGGTTGAGCGCCGTCATCGGCTCCTGGAAGATCATCGCCATCGTCGTGGCGCGCAATTGCCTCAAGCGCCGGTCGCTCGCGGTGAGCAGTTCTTCGCCGACCAGCTTGACGCTGCCGCCGGTCGGCACCAGCGAGCCCTTCTGCAGCAGGCCCATCACGGTGAGTGAGGTAACCGATTTGCCCGAGCCGCTTTCGCCGACGAGGCACATCGTCTCACGCTCGCGCACCTGCAGCGAGACGCCGTCGATGATGCGCGGGCCTTTTTGCGGACTTGCCGAGAGAGACGACGAGATTGTCGATGTCGAGGACGGTGGCTGTCATTTTAGCACGCTCTTTCCGCCGTCATTGCGAGGAGCGAAGCGACGAAGCAATCCAGACTGCTTCCACGGAGCGATTCTGGATTGCTTCGCTTCGCTCGCAATGACGGGACTGAGACCATTCACTTCACACCCTCCCGCTGCTTCATGCGCGGATCGAGCGCGTCGCGGGCGGCGTCGCCGATCAGGTTGACGCTGAGGATGGCGATCGAGAGCAGGAGGCCCGGCCAGAAGATCAGGGACGGCTTGATCTGAAAATAGGTGCGCCCCTCGGCCATGATGTTGCCCCAGGTCGGCGTCTCCGGGCTGATGCCGGCGCCGAGGAAGGAGAGGATCGCTTCGGTCAGAATGGCGGAGGCGCAGACATAGGTGCCCTGGACGATCAGCGGCGCGATCGTGTTCGGCATCAGGTGCCGCCACATGATCTTGGGCAGGCTGGAGCCGACCGAGATCGCAGCCTCGACATAGGGCTCCTCGCGCGCCGAGAGCACGACCGCGCGCACCAGCCGCGCGACGCGGGGAATCTCGGGGATCGTGATCGCAACCAGCACGGTCGTAATGCTTGCGCCGGAGAGCGAGACCACCGCGATTGCGAGCAGGATGCTCGGGATCGCCATCAGCCCGTCCATCACCCGCATCATCACGGCGTCGACCCATTTGAAGAAGCCGGAGACGAGGCCGATGAAAAGTCCGATCGCGATCGAGAGCACGGCGGCGCCAAGTCCGATCACGAGCGAGATCCGCGCGCCATAGATCACCCGCGACAACACGTCGCGGCCGTAAGCGTCCGTGCCGAGCAGGAATTGCGCGCTCGCGGGCTTCAGCCGTTGCGCAGGCGTAAGCAGCACGGGATCGTGCGGCGCGAGCCACGGCGCGAGAACGGCCATCGCCACGATCAGCAGCAGGCAGACGGTCGCGACCGCGATGATGGGCGTCGCCGTCAGGAAACCGAACCGCGGCCGCAGCGGCGCGGTGATCGGTATGGACGGCTCGGGAAGGGTTTCGATCGCCATCAGTGGAGCGGCCTCAATAGCGGATTCGCGGATCAAGCAGGGTGTAGGCAACGTCGATCAGGAGATTGACGACGACATAGATCAGCGAGGTCAAAAGGATCATCGCCTGGATCACGGGATAGTCGCGCGCCAGCACCGCATCGACCGTGAGCCGTCCGATGCCCGGCAGGTTGAACACGCTCTCGGTGACGACGACGCCGGAGATCAGCAGCGCAAAGCCGGTGCCGATCACGGTGATGACGGGGACTGCGGCATTGCGCAGCGCGTGGCGCATCAGGACGGCGACTTCGTTAATGCCCTTGGCGCGCGCCGTGCGCACGTAATCCTCGCCCAGCACGTCGAGCATCGCCGCGCGTGTCATGCGCGCGATCAGCGCGATATAGATGAAGGAGAGCGTGCAGGTCGGAAGAATGATGCGCTCGAAGAACGGGCCGAAGCCCGCGGTGATGCTCCTGAAGCCCTGCACCGGCACCCAGCGCAGGTCGATCGCGAACAGCTGGATCAGCACATAGCCGATCACGAACACCGGCACCGAGAAGCCGAGCACCGACAGTCCCATCACGAAACGGTCGATCCAGGTGCCGTGCTTCCAGGCCGCGATTACGCCGAGCGGCACCGCGACCAGGATCGCGAGGATGATCGTCGACAGCGCGATCGAGATCGAGGGCTCGACGCGCTGGCCGATCATCTTCAACACCGGCACGTTGGAAATCAGGGAGGTGCCGAGATCGCCATGCAAGAGCTTGTTGATCCAGGTGATGAACTGGACATAGAGCGGTTCGTTGAGCCCAAGCGATGAGCGGATGCGCTCGAGCTGCGCGGGCGTTGCGTTGTCACCGGCAAGCAGCGCGGCCGGATCGCCCGGCGTCAGCCGCAACAGGAGAAAAACGAACAGCGCGACCACGCCCATCACGGGAATGGCGGCCAGCACGCGGCGAACGAGATAACCGAGCATGACGCGTCTTTCGATTCAGCGAATGCCGTCAACGGCCGGCAAGGGACCTTTCACGGGACGGTGCGACAGACAGTGCAAGGGAGACTGAATGCCTTCGTACCGTCCGGATATCCGACATCTTACGCATTCTCGCACCTTTTATGGCCGCCACTCGCAGGCCCCAGTTCCGCCTTTCGGGACTGCAATCCGCATGCCATGCGACACGAAACATCATGCGGCATGGTTCTCGCCGACCGACAGCGCGCAGATGCGGGACAGATGCGCATAAGGTAGTCCGGTCTCCTCGGCCCAGGCGTTGAACTGCGCCTGCACCTTGGCGAGATCGCCCTTGGATTTCACCTCTTCCGCAATGTCGAGACCGGCTCCGCGCAGGCAGGCCACGACGTCCTGCGACGTCACGAAGCCATCCCAGCCGACGAAGCGCAGGAACATCTGTCCGGTGTTGCCGCCGAGCCGGCTGCCGCGCTTGTTGAGCAGGTCCAGAAGTCCGATCTCGTCGGAGGAGGGCCATTTGGCGAGGAATTTGCCGAAGCTGCCATGCTCCCTGGCAAGCTCCTGGATGAAAGCGGCGTTCTCGCGCACCGACGAAATCTTCGCGCCGTTGCGCACGATGCGTGTATCGACGAGCAGGCCATCCCAGAAATCATCAGGCTGAAACGCCAGCTTGGCTGGCGCAAATTCAAGGAACGCGTCCTCGAAGCCGGGCCATTTCGAGTCAATCACGCTCCAGGAGAAGCCCGCCGAGAACACCCGCTTGGTCATCTCCGCGAGGATGCGATCGTCGGAGAGTTTGGCGAGGGCGCTCGTGCTGGGTTTTTTCGGCAGCAGTTTTTCGAGCTCGTTCGCGCCGCCCTTGCGCTTCTCCGCACGGGCACGAATCGTCTTGAAAGGAACTGCGCTTGCTGTGGCCGGCGTTTTCGCCATCGGTGCTCTTGGCTACCTTTGTCGTCCCTTTGGGGTCTATTCCAGCGTCGCCAATAGTCCTGCCATCAGCCGGCCGCGTTCGGCAAGGCTTTCGACGATGATGTGCTCGTTCAGCGTATGCGGGTCGGCGCCGCGTACACCGAGGCCGTCGAGGGTCGGAATGCCCATCGCGCCCGTGAAGTTGCCGTCGGAGCCACCACCGGCCGAGCCGTGCGGCAAGTCCATGCCGAGATCTTTCGCAAGCGCACGCGCTTTCTCATAGAGCGCCATCGTGCCGGCATTCGGCTCCCACACCGGCCGTGTCACGCCGCGCGTGACGGTGAAGTTCACGTCGTCGCCGGTGGTCGACAGCGCCAGCATGCGCTCGACTCCGCGGTCGAGATCGGCCTGGCGCTTGGCCATGCTCAGCGCCTCGCCGGTGCAGGTCGTCGCGACGCAGTTCACCCATTGGCCGCCATGCACGATGCCTACGGAGAAGGTGCAATCCTCCGTGGTCATGCCGTCGATCTCGATGATGCGCCGCGCCATTTCGCGAATCGCCGATCGGCCCGAGGAGAGATTGGCGCCGGCATGGCTCGGCCGTCCCATGGCTTCGAGGTTGAAGCGCGCGATCGCATAGCGGCCGGTGACCACGCCGTTGTTGGCGCGGCCGGGCTCGGGCACCAGCACATACTTGTTGCGCGCGGCCTCCGCCTCGATGATGTCGCGTGTCGAGGGCGTGCCGACTTCCTCGTCCGGCGTGAACAGCACGGTGATCGGCAGCGGCGTGGTGAAGGACGCGCGCGCGAGTTGCCTGATGGCTTCGAGCGAGAGATAGCTGCCGCCCTTCATGTCGTAGATGCCGGGGCCATAGCATCTGTCGCCCTCGCGGCGGAAAGGCAGCTTCTCAAGCGTGCCTATGGGATGAACGGTATCGAAATGCCCGGCGATCAGAATGCCGGGCTCGCCCTGTTTTGGATGCGGGAAGCGGGCGCGGACGCAGCCGGCGAAACCCTGTCGGCCCGCGATGCGCTCAATGCTCGCGCCCATGATCGCCATGTCGCGCGCGGCGATGTCGAGCATGCGCTCGACGGCGGCGGCATCCCAGGTCGGACTTTCGCATTCCACCCAGTTGCGCAAACCCTGCAGCATGACTTCGGAGTCAAAAGGAAGATTGGCCGGGTTCATGGAATGATCTCGCTTCTTGGAAGGCGTCGGGGGTGGGACGCATACGAGCATGATCGGTGAGGGGTTTGTAAAGCGCGGCGTGAGCAGAGGTCGCATCGGCCAAATCGCGATTGACGCGCGAAGCGCTTGATGCAAGTCTCAAATATTCAGGATTTACAGCGTGTTAGTCCGCCTAAATAACGGCCTTCATGCATAATCGGTCATCGCGCTGTGACCAGTTTCACGTCAGGAGACGAAGGAATGTTCCACATCTCGCGCCGGAAGCTCACTGGGATGGCGTCGGGCATCGCGCTGTCGGCATTGGCGCTTTCGGCCCTGCTGCCGTCGCAGGCAATCGCCGCGGGCAAGACCATTACGGCGGTGATGCATTCGGACCTGCGGCTGCTCGACCCGATCATCACCACCGCCTACATCCAGCGCGACTATGGCTACATGGTCTACGACACGCTGCTGGCGACCGATGCGAACTTCAAGATCCAGCCGCAGATGGCGGACTGGAAGGTCTCCGACGACAAGCTCACCTACACATTCACGCTGCGCGACGGCCTGAAGTGGCACGACGGCACGCCGGTCACGGCGGAAGATTGCGTTGCCTCGCTGAAGCGCTGGGGCAAGCGCGACGGCATGGGCCAGAAGCTGATGGACTTCACCGCGAGCATCGAGGCCACCGACGCCAAGACCATCACATTGAAGCTGAAGGAGCCCTACGGCCTCGTGCTGGAGACGATCGGCAAGCCGTCATCGGTCGTGCCGTTCATGATGCCGAAGCGCGTCGCCGAAACGCCGGCCGATCAGCAGATCGCGGATCAGACCGGATCGGGGCCGTTCAAATTCGTCAAGTCGGAATTCCAGCCGGGCGTGAAGGCCGTGTTCGAGAAGAACGCCGATTATGTGCCGCGCAAGGAGCCGTCGAGCTGGACGGCCGGCGGCAAGGTGGTGAAGGTCGATCGCGTCGAATGGGTCACGATGCCGGATGCGCAGACCGCGGTGAATGCGCTGCAGTCGGGCGACATCGACTTCATGGAAAACCCGCCGTTCGAAATGCTGCCGGTGATCGAGGCCAACCCGGAGCTGAAGACCGAGATCCTGAACAAGCTCGGCTTCCAGACGCTCGGGCGCATGAACTTCCTCTATCCGCCCTTCAACAACGTGAAGGTCCGTCGCGCCGCGTTTCTCGCGCTGAACCAGAAGGACGTGCTCGACGCGCTGGTCGGCAATCCCAAATATCAGAAGATCTGCGGCGCCATCTTCGTCTGCGGCACGCCGTTGGAGACCGATGCCGGCGGCGAGACGCTGGTGAAGGGCAGCGGCATGGCGGAAGCCAAGAAGCTGCTCGCCGAGTCCGGCTATGACGGCACGCCTGTCGTGATCATGGCGCCGGGCGACGTCACCACGCTGAAGGCGCAGCCTGTGGTCGCCGCGCAGCTGTTGCGCGAGGCCGGCTTCAAGGTCGACCTGCAGGCCACCGACTGGCAGACCGTGGTCACGCGCCGCGCCAGCCAGAAGCCGCCCGCAGAGGGCGGCTGGAACATGTTCTTCACCAACTGGGTCGGGGCCGATGTTCTCAATCCGGTCGTCAACGCCTCGATCAGCGGCCGCGGCAAGAACGGCGGCTGGTTCGGCTGGGCGGAAGATCCCAAGATCGAGCAGTTGCGCGATGCCTTCTCGCGTGCGCTGACGCCGGAAGATCAGAAGAAGCTCGCCGCCGAGGCCCAGAAGGAAGCCTATGATCAGGTGCTCTATATCCCGCTCGGGCAATATCTCATCCCGAGCGCCTGGCGGAAATCGCTGAACGGCGTGCTCGACGGACCGGCCACGCCGATCTTCTGGAACATCGACAAGAGCGAGTAGGCCGTCCCGGCCTCGAAGGCCGACTGCCCAATCGCGTCAAACAGGATCAGTCCGGCTTGACATTAATGTTAGCTGTGACTTACCGTTAGTCATGGCTTACGGAAGTGCATTGGCGGTCTTGGCCGACCCGACGCGGCGCCGGGTGTTCGAGCGGCTGCGCGACGGGCCGCGGCCGGTGAACCTGCTCGCGGCGGGACTGCCGGTGTCGCGTCCGGCGGTGTCCCAGCATCTGAAGGTGTTGAAGGACGCGGGCCTCGTCGAGGAGCGCAGCGAGGGCGTAAGGCGAATCTATTCGGTGCGGCGCGAAGGCCTTGCCGAATTGCGCGAATGGCTCGACAGTTTCTGGGGCGATGCCCTGGACGCGTTCAAGCTCGAAGCCGAAAATTCCTACAAACGCGGGAAGAAAAACAAATGAGCGAGCGGATCGCCATCGCGCCGGTGCGCAAGACCATTCGCGTCAGCGCGCCGATCGAGCATGCCTTCGAGGTCTTCACCAGCGGACTGACGCGCTGGTGGCCGCATAATCACGGCGTCGGCAAGAAGCCGATTGCGAAAGTCCTGATGGAGCCGCGGCTCGGCGGACACTGGCTGGAGATCGCCGAGGACGGCACCGAAACCAGTGTCGCCACCATCACGCTGTGGGAGCCGCCGCATCGGTTCGTGATGATCTGGCAGGTCAATGCGCAATGGAAGCCGGACGTTGCGATGAAATCCGAGGTCGATGTGCGGTTCTCGGCCGATGGACCCGAGGCGACCAGTGTCGAGCTGGTGCACCACAAGTTCGAGACCATGGGCGCGGAGGCGGGCGCTTCCATGCGGAAAGATGTCGACGGCGGCTGGCCCGGCCTGCTGGAAAGGTTCGCGCAGGAGGCCGCGCGACGCGCTTAGTCCGTCGATGCTCACAATCAAAAAAGCGAAAAGGGAGAACGTCATGTCGGAGTTCACGGTTCACTCGGTGCCAGGCAGTCCATTCGGCCGCGCGGTGCTGGCCACGCTGGAAGAGAAGGGCGCGTCCTATCGGCTCGTGCCGCTCGGGCCGGGCGCGTCGAAATCGCCTGAGCATCTCGCGCGCCATCCATTCGGGCGCGTTCCGGTGCTGGAGCATGACGGCTTTATGCTCTACGAAACGCAGGCAATCCTGCGCTATCTCGACCGCGTGCTGCCTGAGCCTGCATTGACGCCGTCCGATCCGAAGCGCGCCGCACGGATGGACCAGGTCATGAACGTGAACGACTGGTACCTGTTCCAGGGTGTCGGCAATGTCATCGCCTTTCAGCGTATCGTCGGCCCGAGATTCCTCGGCTTGACGCCGGACGAGGCCGCGATCGAAGCGGCGATGCCGCGCGCCAGCATGGTATTCGCGGAGCTGGCGCGCCTGCTCGGCGACCAGCCCTATATTGCAGGTGACACGCTCTCACTTGCTGACCTGCACGTCGCGCCTCAGCTCAGCTTCCTCTCCCTGACGCCCGAATGGACGAAACTTGCCGCACCTCACGCCAATATCGTGGCCTGGCTCACGCGCCTGGAAGCACGTCCAAGCTTCCAGGCGACCACGGCGGAACGGCTCGTGACGCGTGCGCAGGCGGCGTAAGCGCATCTCGTCTTATCCGGTCGCGACATGGATGGCGGCGTTGACGCCGCTATCTCGATGATGGGGCCGTCGTGCCGTGGCCGTCAGGCCGATAGCCGTCGGTGAGCGTGCCCAGGAACGCGATGATGTCGGCGATTTCCGAATCGTTCAGCGCCGGTGCTTCGCCATGCTTGCGGTCATAAGGCGCGTCGATGAGGTCGACATTGCCGCGATATTGCTGCGGCAGGTCGTCGTAACGGTCGATCTCGCCGCTTGGCAGTTTCGGATACCATTTCGCGGGATCGGTCTCGCGCTCGACATAGAAGTGCATGACCTGATCGAGCGAGTGGAACACGCCGTTGTGGAAGAAGACCTTTCGCGTGGCTACATTGCGCAGTGTCGGCGTCTTGAACAGGCCGCAATAGGCCGCCGCGTTCGCGTAGTCCTTGCGCATCGGGCCGCACAGGCCGAGATCGTGGAAGCTCGGATCGTTGTTGACCGCCAGATCGCGGTTGCGCGGCACGGCGAGCGCTTCGAACTGGTAGTCGGTGAAGGCCGGCTGGTAGAGGCCATCGCGCGATATCCGATCGAGATGGCAGGATAAGCAGTTGCCTTTCAGCGGGTCCTCGAACAGCCGGAGTTCGCGTTGCTCGACCGGGCTCAGCTCCGCCTTGCCGGCCAGATAGGCGTCGTATTTGCTGTCATAGGGATGAAAGCTCGGATCTTCGGTCTGGAAGCGCGACAGCGCAAACATCGCCTCGTCCAGTGCAAGCGCCGGCTGCTTGAAGATGTTCGCCCCGAACAGCTTCTTCAGATCGTCGGCATAGGCGGCGTGCTCGAGACGCTCGAGCAGCTCATCGACGCTGTGATTGTCCATCTCGTTCGGATCGAGCAGCGGACCGAGCGCCTGGGTCTGGAACGTATCGGCGCGGCCGTCGTGGTCGAGGCCGCCTTGCGGAACGTTCGCTTCGGCAGCGGCGCGTGCCGCGGCGTCCGCAGTGGCCTTGGCGACGGATGCGACCTTGACGCCACTTGCCGGCATCGCGGGCGCGCTGGTGTCGAGTGGCACCGGATCATTGTCGGCCATTTCCGGATTGGGGCCGATCGAGAAATTCGGCGTGTGCTCAAGATAGCGCAGCGACGGGACCGCGCGGAAGCCCTGATGTTTCATGTCGGCGCCGCCGAACTGGACGGCGAGGTCGTTCGGAGGTGCGTAGGCAGCGTCGGGACTGTGGCATGTGGCGCACGACATCTTGCCGGAGCTCGATAGCGACGGATCGTAGAACATCTTGCGCCCGAGCTGCGCGACCGCGGACAGTTCGGTGACCGCGTCGGAGCTGCCTTCGGTCGCAGTTTCCTGCGGGAGGGGATCAGCGGTGGCGATCGTCGTCGCGAGCAGAATCATCACGAGTGCGGACGCGGACCAGACCCGGAACGAGGTCGGCCGGAATGTCGAGAAGCGTTTCACTGGTTGGTCCGTAGAAGTTGAGCAGCAGACAATCGTGAATGGAGCGGACGAAGGATTCGCCCGCCCCATGTGTTCAGGCGCCGGAGCATGATCCGGAAAAGCATGCCCGCTGGCAAAGACCCGACGGGTGTAGCGGCTCTCCGAAAGAGATCATGCTCAATAATTCTAGAGCGCGACGACTGGTCTTCATCACGCTCTAGATTTTGCGCATCAGGACTTCGGCAAGCCGGTGTTGGCGTTGAGGATCAGCTTCGCATTCGGCTTCTGCGTGAAGTCGAACATGCTGTTGATCGTGCCGGCGATCGCGTCGAACGAGCCCTGGCCGATGCGCTGGCCGTTCAGCCAGTTGTCCTCGATGAAGCGCAGGACCGACGACTGGTCGGTCAGGGTGTGGTCGACGAAGTTCGCCTTGGCGAAGGGCGAGATCACGAGCAGCGGCTGACGCGGACCGTAGCCGCAGCGGCCCTGTACCGGCTGGCCGTTGACGCCGGGGAGCGACGTGGCGAGCGCGCCCGGGGTGCCCGGCAGCGGCACGCAGGTTTGCGCCGCATTGAAAGCGTCCTGCACGCTGTGCGAAGGGTTGATGACGTTCTGGATATGGTCGTACCAGCCGTCGGAGTCGTCATAGGCGAGGATCACTGCCGTGCTGCTCCACTCCGGGCTCTGCTGCAGCAGGTTGATCATGTTGACGACGAAGGTCTGCTCATCGAGCGGGTCGGAGTTGCTGGGGTGCGCGTCCTGGATGGCCGGAGCCTTCAGGAAGCTGACCGACGGCAGGTTGCCGGCCTGAACGGCCGCGACGAAGTCGTTGGTGTCGTACTGGTGGTTGGCGCCGCCGTCGGCGGACGTGCCGATCGAGGCGACCGAGAGCGGACGCGTATGGCCGGGATTGCGCGTCGAGGGATAGTACTGGAACGGCTGATGGTGCGGGACATAGTCCTTCACGGCGCCGCCGACGGTCACGGACGAGGTGCTGCGGCTGCAGCCGGTCGTGCCATTGGCGTTGGTGGCGGTGAGGTCGAAGCCGCCTTCGAACCAGCCCCAGCTAATGTTCTTGGCGTTCAGGAGATCGCCGACGTTCTTGCTGGTCATCTCGGTGGTCGGGGCAGTGGTGGACGAGCAGACGTCGCTGTGCGGATCGCTGTCGCCGAACATCGTGAAGCCGCCCTGGCCGTCGGCGACGATGTTGTTGATGGTGTTGGTGGGATTGGAGCCGTTGCTGGCGGCGAAGCCCACCGCGCCGTTGGTCTGGCCCGAAATCAGGTTGACCGCGCCGTCCGTCGAGGGCCCGAAATTGGTGCTGAAATGGTTGTCGCTCATCGCGAAATGCTGCGCGTAATTCCACAGCGCCGTGACGGTGTTGCCGTCATAATAGCCCATCACCAGGCCCTTGGTGTTGAACACGCCGGTGCCGCCGGTGCCGGCCGCGCCGGTGTTCTTCGGGAACAGGTCCATCTTGCCGTTATCGAACGCGGCCTGTTCGGGACTATAGGCGTGGTTCATGCTGGCCGTGTGGGCCTGCGAGCGATCGAGCCGGAACGGATTGGTTGCGCCGGCGCCGTTGGTCACATTGTTGGCCGGGTTGAGATTCGGATTGTTGTTCAGCAGGTCCGGCGTGAAGCCGTTGACAGCAGGCGTGTTCGGGGCGGCGGTGAAAGCCGGCTCGCCGGACGGATTGGTCGCGTGAGGATAAGTACCAAAATAATGGTCGAAGGATTCATTTTCCCCGAAAATGACGACGATGTGTTTGATCGGGGTGGCAGTCGGAAGTGCGTCCTGCGGCGATGCTGCGAATGCCGGCATCGAGCCGTTCAAGGCAAGCATCATCGACAAGCAAAGGGCGGTCGACGCCCTGCTAGTGTTGCGTGGCATGAGAATCTCTTGTTGTGGCGACGGAACGCCTCTGCCCGAAAGACAGAAGCGGCCTTTATCGGGCGGTCGCGTTGTAGGTTCCGCGAGTGACACAGAAATGACGTGTCAAAGTCGGATTCATATCGCTTCTGTGAAACATCGAGCGGCACATCGACGCAACGCGTGGCGCGCCGCGTCATCGTTGCGGTGACGCGCGCCATCTAACGCGAATTGATTGCCCAACAATTCCTGATGTTTGGATAAGCCGGATTATGTCATTCTTGGCGCCAAGAATGGACGCGCGGATCAGTTTCAATCCGCTCAAGCCGTTTCCAATATGACACTCGTTGCGGCTTGAAAATCATGTGCGCAGCGTGCTGCGCCAAACAAAATAAGGTATGTGACCCGCAGCCGCGCATCTCAATCACGTGATGCGCGGCCGGCGTGCTGAAACAGGCAATCAGCAGTGGCTGTCGCGGACCTGTTCGACGCCGTCGTTCAGAAATGGCGCGCGAAGCGGCTGCGACGGTCCCGTCGACGAAGATGGCTCGCGGCGCGTTTCGTGCTTGCTCGGTTTGGGTCGGGTCTCGGTGGTCTCGCTGGTCATGTCGTCATGCTCCTTATGCTGCATGACAACATTTTTGCGGCTGCGAAGTTCCTCCGTCAGACCGGGTGGCTTCGGACATGTTCCAGCATCAGTTCGCTGACGCGGTCGGGCGCCTGATCGGCGGCGAAATGGCCGACGCCGGGAAGAATTTCGAAGCGATAGGGCGCGGCGATGAAATCGGCGGTGCCTTCAGCGGCAACGCGGCCGACCGTGTCGTCTGCATCCCCCCATATATACAGGGTGGGCACGCGGATCGGACCGAGTGGCGAGCGTATCGCGCCGCGCGCGCGATACCAGGCGAGCGCGGCCTCCATCGCGTCTTTGTGACCGAGCACCGTGAGGTGCTCCGCGATTGCCGGTGCCGGCACGCCGTTCGCGGTGAGCCGGTCGCGCAGCCATTTGGCGTCATCCGCCAGCACGACATCGGCTGCGCCGGGTTCGAGGAAGGCCTTGTGATGCCGTGAGCGATGGGCCTGGTCACCATCCGTCATCTGGAGCGCGCGATTGAATGCGTTGGGGTGCGGCCGCGACAGGATCGTCAGCGACGCGATCCGTTCCGGATGGCGATCCGACAGCGCCCAGGCGATGCTGCCGCCCCAATCGTGACCGGCGAGATGAAAGCGCGCCGCGCCATAGCCTGACGCATCCACGATGGCCATCGCATCGTCCATCAGGCGGTCGATGTGATAATGCGAGGCGTCGCGCGGATCGGGCCGCGCACCTTTGGAGTAGCCGCGCTGGCTGGGCGCGACCGCGCGATAGCCCATATCGGCAAGCGCCGCAACCTGCGCACGCCAGCAATTCATCGATTCCGCAAAGCCGTGCAGCAGCAGCACCAGCGGCGCGCCGGGCTCACCTCCGGCGAGCGCGTCGAAGGTGAGGTCAGGGGAGATCGTGATCTGGGTGAGCGAGGGCATCCGGCGTCCTTCGTCATCTGCGTGACCGGTCGCGGCTACGGCGGCCGTCGCAATCGAACCCTCGTTACGAATGTAATGCAATATCGCAGAGTGAAATCGATGTGAAATTACGCGCAGCCAACTTCCTTCTCCGGAGGATTGAGCGGAGAGCTCAATCGTTTTTCCAGCAAGGAAGACCGTGCGATGGACACAGAGATCAGCATAAATGATGTTTCAGGAACTCCTGTCGGTGTGCAACCCCCGACGATGACCCTGGCGGAGCTTGAGGCCGACGCTCATGGCACCTTTCGGCGGTATCGCCAGAATCATTCCGTCGTCCGGCACGAGGCGGGCGGGTATTTCGTGTTGCGTTTCGCCGATGTCGACCGGTTGAGCAAGGACTCACGGCTCCGCAGCACCGAAACAGCGTTTCCCAGGAAGTTGGGCCTCGAGCAAGGGGCGATCTTCGACGCGTTCGACCATAGCATGCTGACCGCCAACGGCGATACGCATCGACGCCGCCGCGCACCGTTCACGAAACTGTTCGCCGCACGTGCGATCTCCGAGATGCGTCCGCACATCCGGCGCACGATCGAGGACGTCATCGATGGAATTTATGACGATGGCGAAATGGAGTTCGTCGAAACGTTCGCCTCGCCGATTCCGGCCCGCGTCATCGCTGATCTGTTCGGTCTGGCGAGAGAGGATATTCCGGATTTTGCCCGAGATTCCTACGAAGCGACGCAAATCCTCAGTTTCGGATTGAGTCCTGAGCGGATTGCCGACATCGACAAGGCCGGGGAACGGTTGCGCGATTATATCGCCAAGATCCTCGACGAACGGCGCCGGAGCCCGCGCAACGATTTCCTGTCTGCGTTTCTGGCAGCCGCGACCGAGGCTGGCGAGATGTCGCCAGAGGAAATACTGTACCAGATATTCCTGCTGGTCGCCGCCGCCACCGACACCACGCGCATGTCGATCGCGGCACAGACATCCCTTCTGCTGCAGCATCGCCAGCAATGGACGGAGGTGTGTCGCGATCCGTCGCTCGTTCCCGCAGCCGTGGCCGAAGCCTTGCGCGTCGAGCCGAGCGGCTCGGCGGCCACGAGGTTAGCCAGCGAGGACATCGAGCTGGATGGAACGGTTATTCCGGCCGGAGAGCTCGTGACCTTCTCGACGATGTCGGCCATGCGTGACGAGGGGGTCTACGACCACCCGGATGCCTTCAATATCCATCGGACCGACACGCCCCGGTTGCATCCGGTCTTTGGCTACGGCGTGCATCGCTGTCTCGGCGAGGCGCTGGCACGGGTGGAATTGGAGGAAAGCCTCGCGGCGATCACGGCGCGCATCCCGCAGATGCAGATGGGCGTGCCGCCGGCAATCATCGGGCATTACGGGGTCCGCCGTGTCGGCGAAATGCGTGTCTCCTGGAAGCCGTGAGGGCGATCCAGTGCCTCGAGCGATGGACATCATCGCGCGAGGCGTCGAGCGGCTTCCAGCAAGGGTGACTGCGCATTAGTTCGCGAGCGCAATCGGCGGCGTGACGAAACACGCTCACGCAGCCGTTCCCTGCGGAACCTGCTTTCCAATTGACAAGGCATGTCGCTTTGGCAGTATTCGTCGCCTGGGGAAGCGATCTCCCCATGAGGCGACATGCCAAAGAATCGCGTCCGGTTTTTCACCAGGGACGCAGCATGTCTACGGTTTGCTCCGCACTTTTCCCCTTGCTCGAACGTCTCCCGGGTCCATTTGCGCGGCTGGGCCGCGCAAGGCGACGTGATATCGCCCGCGCGGGCCGAAACCCGATCTTTCACGACGGGACCGGGGTCATCCGATGACCGTTCAGGCGGGCGCGGAGCACCAGATCGGGCGCCGGGTGATGGGGCGGCCATCGAACCTCACGTTGCTCTATGCCGCGCGAGCAGCGCGCGGTTTCGGTGACGGTTTCGCCGTCATCATCCTGCCGGCCTACCTCGCCGAACTCGGCTTTACGCCGCTTCAGATCGGCATTGTCGCGACGTCGGCGCTGCTCGGCACGGCGCTTCTGACGCTCGCGGTCGGTCATTTCGCGTCGCGTTTCGATCTGCGCAAGCTTCTCACCGTCAGCGCGCTCACCATGGTTGCGACGGGCGCGGCGTTTTCGGGCGCGGAATATTTTCCGCTCGTTCTCATCATCGCTTTCCTCGGCACGACCAATCCGTCATCGGGCGACATCGGCATTTTCGTGCCGCTGGAACACGCCATGCTGGCAAAGGACGCGGCCGACGACAGCCGCACCCGCATTTTTGCGCGCTATAGCCTGATCGGCGGACTGTCATCGTCGGCCGGCGCGTTGGCTGCAACGACGCCGGACCTGCTCGTCGCGCATGGCGCAGACAAAGTCGGCGCGTTGCAGGCGATGTTCGGGGTCTACGCTGCGTTCGGCTTGCTTGCCGCGGCGCTGTATCGGCTCCTACCGCGCGCGCGGAACCGGGAGGAGGAACGGCAGCCCGTGTCAGCGCTGGGGCCATCGCGCGGGATCGTCTATCGCCTCGCGGCACTGTTCAGCCTGGATGCGTTTGCCGGCGGCTTCGCCGTTCAATCCCTCGTGGCGCTTTGGCTGTTCGAGCGCTTCGGCCTCTCGCTCACGACGGCAAGCCTGTTCTTCTTCTGGTCGAACACGCTGGCGGCGTTTTCCTATCTCGCTGCCGTACGGCTGTCCAAGCGCTTCGGCCTCGTCAACACGATGGTCTTCACCCACATCCCGTCGAGCGTCTGCCTGATCCTGGCGGCGCTTGTACCAGATTTGACCGCGGTGCTGGTGCTGCTCTTGATCCGCGCGGCGCTGTCGCAGATGGATGTACCCACCCGGACATCCTACGTGATGGCCCTGGTGACGCCCGCGGAGCGGCCGGCCGCGGCGAGCGTGACGGCGGTGCCGCGCAGTCTTGCAGCGGCGATCAGCCCGACCATTGCCGGCGCGCTGTTGTCGACGGCGTTCGCGGGCCTGCCGCTGGTGATCTGCGGCAGTCTCAAGATCATCTACGACATCTCGCTCCTGCTGTCGTTCCGGCATGTGAAGCCGCCGGAGGAGCGCAAGGCGCAGGTTGCGCCTTGAATGACGCCGGCAGCCGCGTGGATCGGCGTCTGCGCGCTCTGTGTTTCGGGGGCTGTTTCAACGAGTGGAGAGTCCAATGACAATGAACACCGAACGAAGACACTTCATCGCGGGCGTCGGCGCAGCTGCGGCGTCGACGGTCGTGCTTGCCGGCACACCGTCGCTCGCGCAGGGCAATCAACAGACAGGGAGCAAGCCGATGTCTTATCAGGCCAAGCCGATGGCATTCGATCCGAAATCGATCACCGGCATTTCGGAGAAGGTGCTCGTCAGCCACTACGAGAATAATTACGTCGGTGCGGTGAAGCGCCTCAATGCAATCGGCACGCAGCTCGCCGAGCTGGATTTCGCCAAGGCGCCGAACTTCATGGTCAACGGATTGAAGCGGGAAGAGCTGATCGCCTCCAATTCGATGATCCTGCACGAGATCTATTTTGACGGGCTCGGCGGCGGCGGCAAGCCGGGTGGCTCCCTTCAGGATGCCATCGCGCATGATTTCGGCAGCATGGAGCGTTGGCGGGCCGAATTCGTCGCGATGGGGAAGGCGGAAGGCGGCGGTTCGGGCTGGGTGATCCTGGCCTATTCGCCGCGCGACAGGCGCCTCGTCAACCAATGGGCCGCCGACCATACGACCACGCTCGCCGGCGGCCGTCCGGTTCTGGTGCTCGACATGTATGAGCATGCCTATCACATGGACTACGGCGCGGCGGCGGCGCGCTATGTCGATGTCTACATGGAGGCGATCCGCTGGGACAACGCTTCAAGGTTGTACGAGCAATATAGCCGCGAAGCGTAGCGGGCGAGGCGTAGCGACGCCGGCAGAGCAGGGCGGATGGCCGCGTCCGTCCGCCCCGCGCCACAATTTGTCTTCGAATATTCGCAAATGTGTGGTCCAAATCACCGGCGGCTTGGCGTGGGACGATGCATCGTGTGACGGCGGCCAACGGCGATTCGTGCCGAGCTGATAAGATCCAAGCGAACGTCACCCGAGGTTCCGTGCTCACACAACAGCACATTTCTGCGCAGACGCCGATCGGCGCCACGCTGCAGGCTGATGGCGCCACATTCAAGGTATGGGCGCCGCTGGCGGAGGCTGTCTATCTGAACGGCATATTCGGTGGGGAAACCCACGATCAACAGACCGACGACCGTCTGTTGCAGAAGGACGCGCGCGGCTATTGGACCGGCTTTCAGCCCGGCGCGCGCGACGGCGACCGTTATCGGTACTGGGTCGAGGGCGAAGGGGCGCGCGGCTACAAGCGCGATCCGGCCGCCCGCGAGCTCGATCCGAAAGGTTTTCCGAACTGCTTCGGCATTGTGCGCGCAAGCAAAGGCTTTCCCTGGCACGACGAGGATTTCGTCACGCCGGATTTTTCCGACATGGTCATCTATCAGCTGCATGTCGGCACTTACGCGATTCAGAAGCCGGGTATCGCCTCGACCTTCCTCGACGTCGCGCTCAAGATTCCCTATCTGGCGGAGCTCGGCATCAACGTCTTGCAGCCGCTGCCGGTCGACGAGCAGGAATGTCACCCGAACATGGGCTATGGCGGCGCGGATCTGTTCTCGCCCGACTTTCCCTATATCGCGGTCGAAGACCTGCCGACCTATCTGTGGGCGATCAATGCGCTTTATGCCGCCAGGGGCAAGCCGGCCATTGCGCTCGCTGACATCCAGTCCGGGCCCTCGCAGCTCAAGCTCCTCGTCGATCTTTGCCACGCCTACGGCATCGCCGTGATGCTGGACGTGGTCTACAATCATGCCGGCGGTTTTTCGATCGACGGGAAGCTCGACGACAACTGCCTCTATTACATGGATCGCCGTACCAACCGCGGCAACAACAATGACAGCCTTTATTTCACCGATCAGGATCGCGGCACCGGCGGGCTGGCGTTCGCGTTGTGGAACGACGACGTCGCGCAATTCCTGATCGCCAATGCGCGCTATTATCTCGAGGAGTTTCACGTCGACGGCTTCCGCTATGACGAGATCAGCACGCTGATCTCGACCGGGCAGGGCAGTGGCTGGGAATTCTGCCGCGCACTGACGTCGAACCTCAGAGGCTTCCGCAATCGCATCCTGCAGAACGCCGAATTCTGGCCCGGACGCTTCTCCGACATCCCCTCTTCGAGCCTGCCGGTGCTGGCACCTGCCTCTGCCGGCGGCATGGGGTTTGATGTGGTGCAGCACGATTATCTCCGCGGTGTGTTGCGGAGCGCCGTCGGCGCGGCCTCGGGCGGCGCAAATGCGGCCGTATCGATGGGAAGCGTCGCGGATGCGCTCTATCCGCCGACCTTCGATCACGCCTGGCGGGCGGTGACCTGCATCGAGAACCATGATCTCGTGCTCGCCGGCCGCGAGCCGCGAATTGCCACGCTCGCCGATCCCTCCAATCCCCGCACTTGGTACGCGCGAAGCCGCAGCCGGGTCGCGACCGCGGCTCTCCTGACGGCGCCGGGCATTCCCCAGCTCTTCATGGGACAGGAATTCCTGGAAGCCAGGCCCTGGGACGTCAATCCGAGCGGGCCCTTTCTCTTGTCGTGGAGCGGTCTTGATGCCGCCTCCGACAGCAGCATGCGGGATCATCTGCGGTTCACCCGTGACCTGATCCATCTGCGGCGCGAGCTGCCCGCGCTGCGCGGCGACAATGCTCATGCGTTTTATTGCTCGGATACCGACCGCGTGCTGGCCTATCACCGTTGGCGCGAGGGCAGCGGCGACGACGTCATCGTCGTGGTTTCGTTCGCGGAGACGACCTACGGCAGATATGAGATCGGATTTCCGTTCGCCGGTCCCTGGACGGAGCGTTTCAACAGCGATGCCTACGACCAATGGGTCAATCCCTGGGTGGCCGGCAATTGCGGCGGCGTGCTGGCGATGGGACCGCCGATGCACGGCTTCGCCGCTTCGGCAGCGATCGTGATCCCCGCGAACGGCGTTCTGGTGTTCACGAGGGGGTGAGGGCTGGGGACGAGATGATCTCTTCCGAGGCCGGCGTGTTGACCGCAATTTGTCCGCCGGCCCAGACTTGTTCTATCAGGAGGATGCGGACCGGATGATCAAGAACGTTATCTTTGACGTCGGCAACGTCTTCGTACGGTGGTCACCGCCCGAGATCGTGGAGCGGTGCTTCAATCTACAAAAGGATTCCAGCGAAAACCTCCGGCGGGCAGAGGCTTTGTTTCGCGGCCCTCTCTGGAGACGTCTCAACCTCGGTGAACTGTCGCAGGAAGACGCCAAGCGTGCCTACCAAGCCGAATTTGGTCTCTCAAAAGAGCAGGCCAATAATCTCTTCTTCCATGTGACGGACCACCAGGACCTGATCGATGGCACGGAAGATATCGCGCAGCGGCTCAAACAGGCGGGCTACCGGGTTTTCGCACTGACCGACAACGTCCACGAGATCGTCGCGCACCTCAAGTCACGCCATCAATTCTGGAGCCTGTTCGAAGGCGCGGTTGTTTCGGCTGAGATTGGTCTGCTGAAGCCGGACGCTGCCATCTTCCGCCATGCTACGGAGACGTTTGGTCTCGTTGCCGCGGAAACGGTCTTTCTCGATGACATCCAGGCCAATGTCGATGGCGCGCGCGCGATCGGAATGGAAGCAAGACTGTTCACGACGCCAAGCCGCTGTGAGGAAGATTTGCGGCAGCTCGGGCTGTCGTTTTGAACACGATCCGCTCATCTATAATCTGGCGGTTCGCCACCGGCGCTTGCATCGCACGTAGGTTTCAGTTCCTCGCTCGCTTGACCATGTCAGGTTCGGCTCCGTGAGCTTCAGGGTGACATTGGCTCGCCAGAAATGTCCTCCAGCGGCGCATATGGCCGCAACCCGCCACCGATTTGAAGACTCGCGCGCGACGAACCCGAAATTGCACTCGCCGTTGGCCGTCTTCGCCGCGCGGGAACTGATGACGAGGGGTGCCTTTCGCCCGGTCCGGCACTGGCCGATGTCGTCCGTCCAGTTCCCGATAAAGGTGGAGTCGGCGCGTACGTCTGGCGGGTCGGACACATCACGTAGCTGACTATTGGCAAGCCGGGAGTCACGAAGCGGATTAGACAATGGCGGCCCCCGTATGACATCGGTAAATACTCCCTGCGAGTCCACCTCGATCCCGTGTTGCTGGATACGAAGTCCAGCGGGCCACCCGGCGGGCGGAGCCATCGAGTGATCTGTGGCGGACGGCTCCGGCGCCCTCGCGTGATTCGAATCGACGAGTGTCGCGTTTCCCGTACTCAAGCGGGTATCGGGCGACGGCACATCGCGCGTCGCTCCCGTGATGTCGGACAAATCGCGTGGCTGCTCGATCGATGATTTGGTCAACGCGTCGGGTGATTGGATCGATACGGATGCATATTGTGGAGACGCGGGATTCGTAGACGCAGGCAACGAATTCTGCGGTTGCGTGACACGCAAGCCGCCGAATGCGATCAGGGTAACGGTCGCCAGCGCAATGCCCCCTCCCAGCAATTCGGGTGCTGAGAAAGGCTTACGCTCCAAATTCACGTTCATGACGCAGTGGGCCGAATGTTCGGGGTGACGCGAGCCTCTGAGCTGAGCCCATGAATTCCGCTGAAGCGTTCTGTCGCCGGCGCTTCGGAGTGACGTTGGAGGAACGCACATCGGCGCTCGCCGAAGAAACGTATGGCCCATCACGCGGTTCGTTGCCGGCGTTGCCGGTGACCTGCCGTCGCGACAGGCCCGTGACCGCGATCCGCAATAGCGACTGCGCGTGTCCCGAGATGCAGAGAAGGACCAGCGTCAGCAATGCGACGCCGCTCACGAGCGGAACAACTGATGCGCCTTTCGACCCATAGTAAAGCGCGTGACCGCCGGTGTAGAGAAAGATGACAGCCGCCAACGTCATGCCGCCCGCCAGTGGAGCAAGCGTCGGGTGACGACGGTCGTGCGCGCCGCCGGGCTGCGCAAAGACTACCATGAGAATGGTGATAATCATCAGATGGCCGATCCCGTCCATCTTGCCGAAGTCGAACGTGGCGGCGGTCAGCACCACCATGAGCGCAAGCGCGGCGAGGCGACGGATCAGCGGCGTCCAGAACAGCGTGAAGGACAGGCCGAATTCCACGACACCTGCCGCGGTCACGACGGTGGCGACATCAAAGCCCATAGTCACTTCGGGGTGCGTTATCGCGATCGGCGCGACCCAGCCCGGGTACACGAATTTCTCGATCGACGGCCATAGCAAGGAGCAGGCGACGGTCCACCGCAGGAAGTCGAAACGAAAGGCCAGGAGCCTGGTGTTCTGCGACACGGAAAGCGCGAAGAAGACGCCGAGGCCAACGAACACGGGATAATCCAGCATGTGGAACAGGCCGTAGGTCGCGACACCATATCCGTAAAGCACGATGATCGCGGCGCCTGCAGCCGGGAGTGTCGCCCGCGTGAACATATACATCGGTATCAGCAGCTGAATTGCAGACAGCCAGATGTTGCTCGCTTTGAGTTCCGGCGTGATGATGAGTCCGCCATCAGCCCATAACAGCGCAAAAGAGACCGCAGCCACCGAGCGCAGCAGGTCATCCGAGCGGCGATGCAGCGGTGCCGAATAATGATCCAGGAGTTGCGAGATGCGCGCACCAAGCGTTGTCCGCTCGGCCACGCAACCGAGATAGAGCAGGGCGAGGAACAGCGTGAAGAACAGAAGAAAAGTTGCTGTGAGCACAGCTTGAGCCGGCAATGGATCGTCGGAGACGTTGCAGTTGACGAACCATTTCACGTGAGCGGTTGCGGGCGTGGTCGTTAGGGACAAGCTGACAATCAGGCATCCGGCGTATAGCACCGGTTTCATGATCTTCAATCCGACACGCCCCAGATCATGCGCCGCTGCATGACATCCGCGCATCGCCGCGTGATCGGTGCGCATCTAGTCGCCCCCTTATTCGGGACCACGAATGCTCCCATCACCATCCGTCGAACGATTCCGCTCGGGTCTCCACGGCGGCACCTGCGATGCAAGGAAGCACAGAAAAGCAGATGCAAGAGCGCAGATATCAGATCACCCAAGCGTGACGCAGACAACGATGTCAGGAAAAACGTTCGTTCTAATGGCGAATGCTGGTTCGCAAAGCGGATTTTTCGCTTCGCAAGTTTGCAAGAGCTAAACGGAAACGGAGGTAGCTGCCACGTACGATGTCGCCGTCACCAATCCGCCGAGGCGAATGGAGGGGATTGGTTCAACATGTCGTTCGACAACATTTGCCGTCGGATCGAAGAACATGACGAACGTGTGAAGCTGAAGCGATCGTTGCAGAAACAGACGAAAGAAAAATGCCGTGACGTGCGCGGCCGATGATGCAACCAACGCTCTGCGGAGCCTAAGAAAAATGCGCGCCTCGTAGACTCGGCCAGGGAGATAGTTGAATTGCAGCGGCGAGATTGGAGGCCCAGACCGCCATGATGGGGCGGCACAATCAAATGGTGCGCGGGATCTCGACTACAACGAGGCCGCCGCTTGAATGCTTAAACGCTTCGGAGGCACTTAAGCGCCAAGAGCGCCTCCTGGTGCGGGCGGTGGGACTCGAACCCACACGACGTTGCCATCGAGGGATTTTAAGTCCCTTGCGTCTACCAGTTCCGCCACGTCCGCTTCGTTGATTTGCATAGAGAATTGTCGGTTCCCGAGCAATGGGTTTTCCAAGTTAGACACTTCAAACCCTTGCGTTAGACAAATCATGTTCTGTTCTCGTTCTTGCCGGGTTTGCTCTTAATCCGCTCGAATGCACGAACCACGTTGGCCTCGGCCTCGACGTGTCGGGTGTAGTGGATGCCCATCCGCTCCGATTTGTCGCCCAACGCCGCCGTCACTTCCTTGGTGTTGGCGGCGTTCCGGGAGAGCCACGCCGCATATGTGGAGCGGAGGCCGTGCAGCGTGGTTCCGGCGCCGATCAAGCCGTCCCGCTCGCGGTCGCGCAGCCAATGACTGACGCGGGTCTGCATCTCGACTTCATCCTCCCAGATCTTGCCGTTGTCGCGAAGGGCAATCGGGCCGTCTTTGGTCCGAACCTTGAGGGCGCCAAGGAAGTCCTGCAGCTCGGGCATCACGGGCACGAGCGCGACGGTGTTGGTCCTGTCGGTCTTGGCGGGCAGGAAGCGGAACGCCTTGCCGGTCAGATCGTGATCGACGTACTGCTTCCAGGTGACCGCCACGATTGTCTGCCCCCGCATTCCGACATAGCGCGCCAGCATCAGCGGCGCACACTTTGTCATCACCGCCCATCTGCATTGCTACCTCGGCAATGGCCAACGCCTCACAAAGCGCACCACGATCGTTCCGGTTAACCGTGGTCCGTTCCCCGATACAACCCATGGTTTTATTGCTGGCGCGCTCGACGCCTTACACCTGGACGGTCTCGACCAGGTCGCCAAGACGGCCGAAGGCTGGTCGCTGCCTCGCTTCGCTTACGAAAGCGAATTGTGGAACGGCTTCGGCTATCGCCTTCGCCGCATTCCTTCGCCTTACCTGTTCGGCGGCACCACGGTGCAGAGGCCGGGAAAATTTATCCGAGATCGCGCGTTTTCGTCGACAACGATGGACCCGCAGCTCGGCACGATCGCGATCGTCGAGAGGCTCTTCGAACTGGACCCGTCGCTGAAGTTCGGCGACCAAATTGCCAAGGTCGACGACGCGACGCCGGTCGTGTCGGCGCCGCATCCCGTGATCGGCGATTCGAATATCGGGTGGGTTCAGACGTCACTCAATAAGCTGCGCATCTCAGGCGCGCCGCTCGCGGTTGACGGCAATTGCGGCCGAGGCACGCGCGCGGCTGTTCGCGCTTTCCAGCAGGCACACCGCCTGATCGTCGATGGCCTGCCTGGGCCCAAGACGGTGGGCGCGATTGCCGACGCTCTCGCGGCCGCGGGTCTCTGACCAAAAACTCTCTCTCTCTCTCTCTCTCTCTCTCTCAACAAGGATCAAGCCATGATTACGCTTTCCGCCGCCGCGAAGGCCGGCGCCGTCTGCCTGTCGCTGCTCTCGCCCGAGGTGCTGATCTGCAGGCACCCAAAGATGCATCTGGATGTCGTCGTCTGCATGAGCGACGGCTGTCGCACTCCTCGACAGCTTTACCGCGAGTGGAGGCACCATCCGGAGCGACAGGGCGAATTCTACCTCAAACTCTACGGTGCACGATGATCACGCTCCGCTTCGTTAACGGCAAAAGCCTTGTGACGGCCGCGATCCAGCGCGCTGAATACGGCTTCTGGGCCAGCCATGTGGAGGCCTTGATGCCTGATGGCACGCTGCTCGGCGCGCACAATGACGGCGGCGTTCAGGCCCGGCCGCGCGATTACGACAAAGGGCAATTCTCGCGCGAAGTGTTCGTGGATATCGAGGCCGCGCCCGATGTCTGCGATCGCTTCCATACATTCCTGCGCGAGCAGCTCGGCAAGCCATACGACACCACCGCGATCTTTGCCTTCGTCGCCGCTCGCGACTGGCAGGAGAAGGATTTCGTGGTTCTGCTCAGAACTACAAGCAGCCGCGTTGGTCGCATGCGGCTGGTTTGTCACGCCTCTCGCGACCGAGTTCAACCACATCACCCCGCGCGACTTGCTCCTGATCGTTTCAGGGCGAGTTGCCGTTGCCACGAAGGAAGTTGCGTAATGAAGTACGATGAATTCTGGTTTTGGTTCGGCGTGTGGACGTCGATCCTCGCGTTGGTCATCGCGGGCACAATCACGTTTACGGGTCTTGTGCCGGATGAGTGGTCGCCGAGAATCGTGAAGATTTGCGCCGACCTGTTCGCGATCAATAACGTCATCCTGGCCGCGGCCAAAACGCGTGGCTACCTCAAGTCCCGGGATGCGTCCCTTGTTTCGGACGCATCTACGGTCGCCAAGGCGCTGATTGCGGTTTTCGTTTTGGGAACGGTCCTTATCGCACCGGCTACCGCGGCGCCTTTGCCGAAGGCGCGGCCGGCGGCGGCTTCCGTCGATCCCTTGCAGAAGATCATGGATGATATCTCGGCGAAGAGCGCAACGTTCGTTGCCGGTGTCATTGCGGCCATTCAGGAAGCGGATGACGACGCGGCAGTTCTCATCAACCCTAACGATGCTACCAGCTTTCGCGATCCGATCGCGCATGCCTGCTATCCCGCGCAGATCAAGTTCTTGCAGTCGCTGCCGCAGATCCAGGCGATCAAGGCGCCGGCGCCTTACAACGTGATCGTGATGTTCCAGCGCAAGCGGGATCTGGTCGCACAGATCAAGGCGGGCCTGCCGGGATATATCTCAAGGTCGGATGCGCGGCCCTTCTAAAGGACGAGGAGACGATCTTGGTTCAGACGCTTGGCATGATCGGTGTTTCGGTCGGTGCCGGCGTGCTGACGGGCGTCTTCCCGGCCGCTGCGCCCATTGCTCTGCCCGCGCTGACCCTCTAGGCAGGAGCCGCGAGGATGACGGGGGGCGAACAAAAAGACCTGCACGAGCTATCCTATGAGCTCGGCCGCAACGCGAAGGGCCTTGAAGATCTGAACAAGCTCTTCGAGCAGCATTGCAAAGACGACGATCGCCGGCACGAGGAAAACGTTGCTCTTCTGACGGCCAACAACGACGCGATCGCGGCTCAGAACAAGGCGTTCGCAGGGGCGCTCGATAAACTCACGTCGCGAGTTGCCCTGACGAGCCCGGATGGCAGGTTGCTTTCAAGGAAGCAGCTTGCCGTGCTCGCCGTCGTCGGTACTGGCGCTATGATCGTGGTGGGTTGGATTGTCGAGGCCGCAGTCAAATGGGCGGTCGGCTGGCTCATCGGCGCAATCTTGAAGGTGAAGCTCGGCGGATAATCGCCGAAAAAATCTGACAACAAATTTCGGCCTCGTCGCGCTTCGGCGCGGCGGGGCTTTTCTTTGCGTTTCAGAAGGACTCGTTCATTCCTGCACTAGTCTAAGCTTTCGATAGCTCCCGAATAATACCTTGCCCTTGCTTATGACGAACTGCCACGCATCGAGCTTAGCATCGGGTGCTGGCCTGGCTCGCGTACCAGCTTTCCCGCATCGCCAGTACCAGCCGCGGCCCTGCAGAACGACAACGTCTGTGGCAAGGAGTGATCCGTCGCTTGCGAAAGCACTGCGTGCCGGTTGTTCACTAACTGGCAATCCGAACCGGCATTGTCTCGTAGCCGTTGATGAAGGTCGAATACACCCGCTTGGGTTCGCCGACCACCTCAATGTGGTCGAAGCGCTTCAAGATTTCTTCCCAGATGATCTTCAACTGGAGCTCGGCGAGCCTGATGCCGACGCAGCGGTGAATGCCGAAGCCGAACGAGAGATGGGTACGCGGCCGCACCCGGTCAATGATGAAGTCGTAGGGTTTCTCGATCACGTCTTCGTCGCGGTTGCCGGAGACGTACCACATCACGACCTTGTCGCCCTTTTTGATTTGCCTGCCGCGGAACTCGAAATCGGCGAGCGCGGTGCGGCGCATATGCGCGAGCGGCGTCTGCCAGCGGATCACCTCCTGCACAAAGCTGTCGATCAGCGCCGGACTAGCCTTCAGCCTCTCATATTGATCCGGATGTTGGCTGAGCGCGAGGATGCTTCCCGACATGGTGTTGCGGGTGGTGTCGTTGCCGCCCACGATCAGCAGCAACAGATTGCCGAGGAAATTCTCCTGGTCGATGTCGCGCGTCGCGGGGCCATGCGCCA
>CAVYPJ010000003.1:0-490000 GCA_963770385.1 uncultured Alphaproteobacteria bacterium
TGCTTGGAGATGATTGTGCATCTCATGTGCAAAAGGCGGGATTCGAAGTCGCCGGGCCCTATTCAAGGCTCAAGGACGTGCCCGAGGACCTCGCTGGCATTGCAGGCGCTATTATTGACATTAACGTCGCTGGAAAATCCGCCTATCGGCTCATTGATCGCCTTGTCGAAATGAACATTCCGGTCGTTTTCTACACGGGATACGGCGATCATCACGATTTTGGCAAGTACGGAAAGATACCTCGGGTGAAAAAACCGGCTGCTTGCTGCGAAGCGGTTCAGGAGCTCATTCGAGAATTGCCGAAATAGATCGGCTCTGCGACCTCATCCTCTGACTACAATGTCGAGTGCGATCAGAACGCCATTGATGCGTGGCGCGTGTCAGTCGTCAGCATTGAGGATTGCGAACTCGGCTTCCCGAAACGCCAGCATGTCTGTGGTCCGCAACGGCAGCAGACCTTTTCAGAGGTGGTCTCTATGTCTCAGAACTGCCACCGGCACTGGTTCCTTGATTTAGATCAACATACCTCGCCGTGCGTTCCATCATGCGGTGTGCCTGGGGCAACTCACCTAGGAGATTACCGATGTTGAAAATAGTAGTTGCCGGAACAACTGCACTCCTCCTTATTGCATCCCCGAGTGCCAACGCGCAAACCTCGCAAACCTCCTCTGCGACTCCGGAACGGCTAAATGGAGCTGACCGGAATACACTGACGGACATGAGGATTGATCTGGTAAAGGCCGCGTTGCAGCTGACACCCGACCAGGAAAAATACTGGCCGGCGGTAGAGAGCGCCATTCGTGCTAGGGCGGAGGATCGGAAAGCCCGTCTTGCAAAAATCGGAGAAACAGTGGGTAGACGGGCCGACGAAAGCCGTGTCGAAGTCCTGCGCAATCGTGACCCAATCGCCTTTTTGCAACGACGCTCGGAAGCATTGGCTCAACGATCCGCCGATTTGGACAAACTCGCCGAGGCGTGGCAGCCACTCTACAAAACGCTTAGTCCCGAACAGAGGCAGCGCATGGCGGCCATCGCAATCTTGGTACTCCACGATATGAGTGATGCCGTAGAACGGCGCCGTGCGCAGTCCGAGGACGAGGACTGAGGCAAGGCAGTTTTGTACGATCGGATCACATCAAAGGGGCCGCCAACCGAGGCGGCCTTATTTTGCTTCTTCTCTCAGAAGTACTGCGAGCCTATCAAGCTGGCTTGCGAGACCTTTCAGGCTTCGCGCAATGTTATTCAGTAGGGTGGTGCGGTCTTCGGAAACACCGGCTTGTTGTGCGAGGGATTTACACTCGGCTGCGTAGGTTTGACATTGCTCAGCAGTTAGCATGAGTGCTCCTCCTCCCAAAAGGCAGTACCTCAAGAGAGGTAATAACCAGGTAGTTCCGGCTTGCGACATTGGGCCACTGCCAAAGTCGAACAGATCGGTAACTTAGAACCTTCCTTAACTCGGCGGATGACGACCGGACGTCTGTTGAAGGTCTGAATCGGAAGAATTCAGTTCGAGCTAATGCCTTCCTGTGTGCCCCAGAAAGCGGACATTGCTCGAAGCAGCCGGCAATTCGCATTTGTGCCAGAAGCGGTCATCATCGCACATCAATCAAAGTGACGGCTCGCAGTGTCAGGCAGCCAAAGGTGAATGGGCTTTCTTCGCGAACTGGATAGTCTGAGCGGTGCCTGGGAAATTGCGCAATTGCCATCCCTCGGAGGACCAGGAATGAAGTGGATAGTCACGGCCACCATTGCCCTTGCTGCTTCGGTGACGTTCGCAGCCGCGCAGCCAGCAAAAGAGCCCTACCAGCCAGGCCTTGGCGAATTCATGACAGCTACGCAGCTTCGCCACGCCAAGCTATGGTTTGCTGGCAAACAAAATAACTGGGACCTCGCTGCTTATGAGATTGACGAGATCAAGGAAGGCCTAGAGGACGCCGCAAGGCTATTTCCAACCTTTGACGGCATCCCTGTCGCCGAGATGATCAAGACCATCATCGATCCGCGGATAGAGGAGCTTGAAAAGGCCGTTAGAGCAAAGAGCAGCACCAAATTTACGGCCTCCTTCGACGAGCTTACCAGCGGCTGCAATAGCTGCCACGCGGGAGCCAGCAAGCCGTTTATACGCATTCAGCGTCCCATCGCGCCTCCAGTGACTAATCAGAATTTTGCGCCTGAGAAATAATGGAGTTGCGCACATCGACCATATGACTTCCGAAACGGATCAGAACCGGCAATGCCTCATTGAGCAGAAACATTCTGCTTAGCTTCACAAGCCGACATCTGCGCCTCTATGAGGACACGACCTACGCCAAGTCACGCTGGTACGACGTATGGGAAATGCTCTTCTCGTTGCGACTTCGCGACAGAGGGCTTTAGGCCCGAGTTCACAGCCGTGCCGGTGACAAGGGACAGCATGACCTCGGGAGCGTTGTCTGCCAGCGTCCGGCCGTTCCGGGTAGCGAAGCTGTATGTCGCTGGCGTCCCTACGACGTATGGCAAGACATCTGGGAATAATTCCCGGGCTACAGTCTGGCCGTAGCCTTCTGGGTCATCTGAGGTCCCGCTGGACGCGACGACGGCAGCAATATGCTCCGCGATGTGTTTGCCTTCCGCATCAAAGTCCTCGGACGGGTGCCTGGTGTTGGCAGAATTTGTAAAGTGAGTGTCATCCGGCCAAAAGATCGGCCACATCATAGGATGGCCGCCACGGTTTATCTGCCGCCAGCCGCCCGCATCGGTAGCGAGTTTCGTAGCGCACCAGACGCCTATGTGAGCGCCGGGTTTCAATTGGGGATGCTGGTGCGAGACCTCAAGCACAATCGACTCGACTTTAGTGCCCGCGAAGCTGTTCTTTGCGTTCTCTGGACGCCACTCCGATAGATCTACAGCGGTCCCGCTATTGACTGGCCCGTTGACCTTCGCGAGTAGCGAGAGATCGATGTAGAACGGGTCTGCGATACGGCCTGCCCATAACCGGGTGCCACCCCCGCTCGCCGGCTCGCCTGTCCGGCCTTCTAGCACCAGTTCGCCGGTTGCAGAGTCCTCGCGTGCCTCCCTGCCGGCGAGAGCGTGCAACCTCATCACCTGTCGTCCCTGCGCATCTGCTTCCCCGAAGGAGACCCGATACGTCAAGGCTTCGAAATCGGCTCCGTCGAAGTGGACCTTAAACTCATAGCGTGCTTCGTGGTGAAAGCCTGGTTTTACGTGGACGCCAGTAATGTTTGAGTTGACATCCATGATAAGCACTGAGCTGTCGTTGCCTGAGAAGACGTACATGTCATCGATAAAAAGCTGGCCATTCTGTGCTGCGAGGGGGGTATCGAGATGATGAGACATAGGAAAACTCCCTTCCTTCGGGTGATGCGGCGATTTATCGCCGCACACCGATGACAGACTTCAAGGCGGTACCGAGACCGGCTTTTATAGCACCACAGCGTGCCATGTTCATCGGAGTTTGCTCCCGGCGTCGTTGTCAATCTGGGCGAAAAAGGATGACAGCGGCGCAACAGCCTGGGACGCCTGCTGTAGGTCGGAATCGGAAGAACGGTTCGAGCAAATGCCTTCCGGTGTGGCCCAGAAAGCGGACAATGCTCGAAGCAGCCTGCACTTCGCATTTGTGCCGTAACCAGAAGTTCCACTGTCCGCTTTGGGCGCGCCGCAGGACCAGCGTCGCGCCGATATGTGCTAAGCTTTTCTGGTTGGCTAGGCGTCGGGAGAGGATTGTGACGCGACGCGAGTTCATCGCGCTCATCAGCAGCGCGGCGGCGATCCGACCGCTCGGCGCGCGTGCGGAGCGCCCGCCAGAACGCGTCCTCTATTTCACATACTCGGCCGGCTATCGGCACGACGTCATACCGCTTTCCGAGGCAATCCTGACCCAGCTTGGAAGGAATTCCGGTGCCTTTGAAGTCATCGCAACGGAAGATATGTCTGAATTTTCGACCGGAAACCTCGAGCGGTACGCCGCGGTGATGTTCTACACAACCGGCGAAATTCCGATGAGTGGCGTCCAAAAGTCAGCACTTCTCAACTTTGTGCGTTTGGGCCATGGCTTCATCGGTATTCATTCGGCCACGGACACATTCTACGCTTGGCCGGACTATCTCGATCTGATCGGCGGCTACTTCAATGGGCATCCCTGGCACCAGGGTGTGACTATCGAGGTAGCTGATGCCGCAGATCCACTGGTGGCGTTTATTGGGAATTCATTGCAGTTGAACGACGAAATCTACCAGATCAGCGACTTCGACTATCGTGGATCGCGCGTGCTCCTGCGCCTGGACCAAAGCTCGGTGGACCTCAGCAGGGCTGGTGTGCATCAACGCTTCTACGGTTGGCCCCTCGCATGGAAACGAATTTTCGGTGAGGGACGAGTATTCTATTCGGCGCTCGGCCACGAGGTGTCAGTTTGGCGGGACCCGCGCTACCAGAGACTCCTCACGAACGCTATCCTCTGGACTATGAGGAGGTCGGCCTAGAATTGATATTCTTGCACGCGGCTTCATTCGATCACCTGGTCGGCGCGCCGAGCAGTGAAAGGGGCACGGTGATGCCTAGGGTCCTGGCATTGCTCTGAGGCAGCTAGGCAAAGACAAGCCCCGACGACTTATCGCGACAGCTGCTTCGACACCCTGCCCTAACCCTTCACAATTATCTCGAGCGCAATGAGAACACCGTTTATGCGGCGCGTGTCGTCGTTGACATCGAGGATCGCAACCTCACCATCCCTGAAGAACAGTTTATCGCGCGTGGTCAGCGGCAGGAGATCGAATAGCGGAAGACAACCGAGCGCGACCATGGCCGCCGGATCATTCAGCAACAGCACCTTGCGCGTCCGCTGAACCGTGTCACCAACGAGTTCTTCTGCGCCCATACCGAGCACGCGGCCGCGCACGAATGCGCGCTTTATAAGCGTCCGCGCTGCGCCGCTGCCACCATAACGGCGGATCTCGATATCCTCACCGATCTCAGTGAGTGCCGAGCGATACCGATCGATCGCGTGCGTCGACGTCATGATTCGCTTACGAGAGAAGCGCGATCCGACCGCGCTGAGATGAACTGGGTCGCCAGATCACTTGCCGCCGCGCCGGCTGCCGCCGGCATCAAATTTGGGGTCTAACTGAACGCCCGTCTTCGTTGCGGGATCGGCAACAGTGACCACCGTCAGCTCGGTGCCGGGTTCGAGTACGAGCACACGTCCCGAGAGGCCCAACTGGCGATCGAGGCGCGACCTGAGTTCGACTGCCAAGACCGAGCTGACCGGCTTGGCGACGCGGACGGCCAAAATATCCGTCGGCCCAAGCTCGAGCTTGGCAACCTCGAATTCCACATCTTCGAGCATGTCCATGAGAAGCGCTCCTCTGATCAGGCGACCGTGACCGCTGGCCGTCGGAATGGGGCAATCGAGGCGAGCACGCGCGGCGGCAGCATCGCGGGATCACCGACAGCGCCGACCCAGAACTGGCGTTCGATCACGCCCGGAATGGTCTCGGAGCGTAACGTCGGATCGCGGCCGCGGCTCGCCCAATAGTCAGACACCAGCGCGACCACCGCGCCTTCGATCGCCGGCGGCAGATTGCGGCCGCTCGCGCCCGGCAGAATGAAACCGGCAGTATAGGCAACGACGACCGATTTGCAAAAGGACCAGGCGCACGGAATGCCGTCGCTCGACAGACGGTCGAGCAGGCCGGCGTCCGGATCGAGCCGGAACTCGCTCGCATCGAGCGCGATGCCGTCGACCCTGACGCTGTCGATCTTGACGACTGGCGTCCGCCGCAAGAACAGCGTGGTCTGGGCGGGATTCCCGTGATGAAATGGCGTGCGCCAATGATGCGCATCCTCGTCGTGCCAGAACGTCTCGCGCACGCCCTCGCGCGGCAGACGCTGCGGGATCGCCTGCCCTATGTCGGACGAGGCCTCGGAGATCTTGTCTTCGAGGATCTCGTCGCTGGCGTCACTCGTGATGTTGAGCTCGCGCTTGACCCGCTCGAGCGTGGTCAGGAGCTCGGACTCGGACGGCGTGACAATCTCGACGACAGAGCGCATCAGGTGCCAATCGCGATCCAGTTGACTTTCTTGCCGAAGGTCGTCGCAGCCGCCGGCGTCGGATCGGTGCCGCCGGTGTTCTGCCAGGTCTTGATGATGATCGAGCCCGCCGCCGGCGCGCCGGCCTGGTCGCCGATCTGGGCCGTGACCATGAAGGGGTTGTCGGTCGGGTCCGACTCCAGCGAGGCAACCACAGCTGCGACAGTCGAGAGACCCGTCACGACCGTGTCGGCGGCCGTCACCGTGGCGAGCTGGCCGCGCGCGATCTTCAGGGGCACGCCATTTTGCGAGAGGATGCCGCCGGGCTCGATATCGAAGACGCCGCCGGCCTTGACGAACATGCGGGCACCGCCCTGCTCGATCCCGACCTTGGTGTTCATAGAATTGGATTGCGCCGTCACTGCAGACTCCTGTGGATCATGGTTTGGTGACGCGGCGGTGGGCACGCCTTCGGCTTTGCCCACCCTTGTATTAGCGCGCTGGGTTATGCTGGTGTGGTTCCGTGAGGAATGGCCCAGTCCGGGTGACCGCCCGGGCTGGGCCGCCGATCGATCGGATCGATGCCCACCGAAGCCTTTGAGGGCTCCATTTCGTAGCAAGATCGCGGTCGGCACTTCATCGGGACCCGAATGGTTGAACGAACTCGAGGTTCGTATTCACAAGGGAGGGTTCGACGAAGATGGCCAAGCCTATCACAATCTGTGCCGGGATCGATACCAGCAAACGCAAGCTCGATGTCGCGCTCGCGGGCCGCCGCGAACCGTTGCAGGTCGCGAACACACCGGACGGTCACGCACGTCTGCTGGCGTGGCTGCGGCAGCATCGCGTCAAACGCATCGGGATCGAGGCGAGCGGCGGTTACGAACAGCCTGTCGTCGCCGAGTTGCGGCGCAAGCGGTTCGTGGTCGTGGTGTTCCAGCCGGCCCAGGTCCGCGCCTATGCAAAATTTCAGTTGCAGCGGGCCAAGAATGACAAGACCGATGCGGCTCTGATCGCGGCCTGCACCGCCGCGGTGCGGAAGATCCATGCGGCGCCCGATCCGAGGCTGGCGCCATTTGCCGAGCATCTGACCCTGATTGATCAGCTCGGCGAAGATAGCGCACGCTTGAAGAACCGGATCGAGACCAGCCGCAATCCGCGCTTCCAGCAGCTCTGGAAGGAGGAGATCGCTCGCCTGGACCAGCGCGAGAAGACGGAGCTCAAGGCGCTGGTCGCGGCCATCCGCCGGCATCCCGATCTCGCTCGACGGCTCGATCTGATCAACAGCATCGACGGCATCGGGCTGCCGACGGCCGTCGCCATCCTGGTGCGCATGCCCGAGATCGGCCGGATCACACGCGAGCAGGCCGCAGCTCTCGCCGGCCTCGCGCCCTATGACGATGACAGCGGCGAGCATACCGGGGTCCGGCACATCGAGGGCGGACGTGAGCGGCTCCGCCGTGCCCGTACACCGCCGCACTGGCGGCATCCTTTCGCTGGAACAAGCAGCTCATCGCCCTTTACCAGCGGCTGATCGCCGCCGGAAAACAGCACAAGCGCGCGCTGGTTGCCTGTGCCAGGAAGATGCTCGTCTTCGCCAACACCGTCGTCGCCCGCGGCACGCCATGGCAGGACGGTCCGCCAGACAAGGCCGCCCTGACAACCGCATAGCTTCTCGTTTCTTTGTTCGACCGAAGCGCCGTTTCTTCGTCCCGACCTGCAACCTGCATGACGTCGCGCGCAGCGGCCGTCAAGGATGGCCGTCGCGTCATCGCATCCCAAGTCTCAGTGCGGCCAGGCCACGCCTTGACGGTCGCGAGCACGACGTCATCCTGAGCCAGGCTAGGGCGACTTCTTAATGGTTGCTACGGAGCATCAGCGTTAAACGGGCGGATTGGGCGTCGGCACCAGCAACGGCTTGGTGATCCAGACGCCGGCCAGGAAGACGTTGCCGGTGTTGTTGGCCGGCGTGATGGTGACACGCTTGTAGCGCTTGCCGCTCGGCCGGAAGCCCAGCTTGAACACCTTGTTGTCAGCCGAAAAATCGAAGCCGGCCTGCGTCTCGGTGCCGAGCAGGTCCCTGTCGTCGACCGCGGTGTTGTCCGAGAGGTTGGCCTGCTCGCCCTCCTCCGCCAGGACGGTGAAGGTGGCATCGGCATCGGCCAATGCGCCGGGGAGAATGACGAACTCGGCGCTCGACAGGCCCTGCATGTCCAGGATCTGCGAGACATAGGCGGTGTTGTCGGTCGTCGCCGCGGAGGGAGAGATACCCCGCTTGACGTCGATATTGTCGTGCAGCTCGCGCATGGCGAATGGTTCCTTCTGAAAGGTTGAGGGCGAGGCCTGCGCCGTCAGGCGCAAGCGGTGATGGCGTGAGAGTGCGTTGAACGCGGCCGCGCCGCTCAGGTCTGCAGCAGCTTGATGGCTTCGAAGTTCGTGACGTCGCCGCCGACCCGCTTGCGGGTGTAGAACTGCACGAAGGGCTTCGCCGAGTACGGATCCCGCAGGGTCGAGATGCCGACCCTGTCGACGATGGTGTAGCCCATCTTGAAGTTACCGAAGGCGACCGGCAGCGCACTCGCGCCGACCGCGGCCATGTCCGCCGCCTGGCGCACCTCGTGGCCGAGCAGGATCGACGGCTTTCCGAGCTGCTGGTTCTGCTGCCAGATGTAACGGCCCTCGCCGTCCTTCAGCAGCATTACCTTGCCGACCGACGCGCGCTGCATCATCCAGATCGCGCCGCCGAGGTAGAACTCTTTCAGCGCGGTCATCACCAGGATCAGGTCATCCCAGGAGATCTGGCCACCGGTCCCGGCCGCGATCTGCTCGATCTTACCCGAACCGCCGGCCGCATAGGTGCCGCTGGCATAGGTGGTGAAGCCGCGCGGCTTCTTGACGCCGTTGCCGACCACGAACGCATTGGCCTCGACGCGGCCGAACTTGTCGCCGATCTTGTTGCCCAGCCAGCTCTCGACATTCCAGGCATTATCCTCGAGCAGCTTCTGCGTCACCTTCGGATTGGCATAGAGCTCGTGCACGGGGATCCGCTGCAGGCCGCCCTTCGGCGTGCCGGTTTCCGGTCGATCCTCCTGCTCGCCAACCCAGCCCGCGGCTGCCTCGTCATCGTCGCGGGGCGCCTCGAAGGCATCCGACGAGATGGTCTCGATATTAGCGACGGCGCGCATCGGCGAGGTCTCGAACTGCACGCCGGTGATGATCTGGCCGATCGTCGGCGTCACCATGTAGCCGCCGTCCGGATCAGAGCCGACCGACATGGCCTTCTGCTCTGCGCCCTGCAGGCCCTTGTCGTCCTTGCGCAGATAGACCGGGAATGCGTTGCAGTAGGATTTGATCCCATCCAAGTCGACTTTGTCCGGGTCGAAGTCCGCCTTCAGCTCGTGTTTCACGGCCTTCGCATCGCGGGCGAAGGCCTGCGCGGCCTTGGTGCCCTCGTCGGTATCGCCCCAGCCGCCGCCGAGCTTGCCGCGATTGAGCTTCTTCTCGATGTCGTCCATCCGCGTGGTCGCGGACGAGAGCGCGGTCTCGGTGAGCGCCTTCACTTTGGACGTGATTGCCTCGTGCCGCTCCAGCACACCGGCGATCAGCGCCTCGACGTCCTTCTTGAACTGGTCAGAGCCGACAACGGCCTTCGGCGTGTCCTCGACGAGCTTGCGGACGTCGGCCAGGCTCTTGTCGGTGGTGTCCTTCAGCGACTTGACGTTATCGCCAATCGCCTTGATCTCGCGCTGGGCGTCAGCCAGCACGTCTTCGATATCGGGCATGTGTGTCTCTCGGGATAGGTTGGATATCAGCTCGCAATAGCGGGAGCGGTTCGGTCCTCGTCATCCTCATCCCGAGGTTCTGACGGTCGTGCACGCCGGCCTCGTCCCGAGGCTCCGGCGAAACTATGTATTAGGACGGAAGCGCCGCGGATGTCGGCTTTAAGGGCAAGAGCAACATATTCTGCTCAACCAGTGTCTTACTGGTTTTGACCCTTAGCCGACCTAAGTGTAGGGCTCGCGTCAGACAAATCCTGCAAGGAGAACGACGACGCCCGCGAGCACGAGCGAACGCGCTGGTATTCCTAAAACGAGCACGTCAACATGCGTGCGGGCGGGCGGGAACCAGCGAGGCTCACTCCCGAGGTTTGCATACTTCAGTCCGAAATCGATTTGGACGATGCCGGATATGACGCCGCCTGCAATAAGCAGAACACCAGAAATCTTAAGCGTCTTCGACCATCGCTTCATTCCTACGAACTTGCCTCTCGTAAATTCGCCCTAGCCTAGCGGCTCAACCATACCATGACCAATTTGCGATGTCGCCTCTTGGCACGAACCGGACCAGCCGGGCCGGTCTCGCGATGTCCGCTTAAAGGTGTCGAACGAAAAACATCGGCTCGCAGCGAGTACCTCCGGGTTTGACCCACTTCGGACATCGACTCAGCGCGCAATGGCGCGTCCTAAGGTCACACCTATCAAAGCACTTGTTTGATCCGATAAGATGCGGCCCTACCGAACCTTCAATTCTGTAGAAAAGGGGAACGACAATGCTTCAAGATCAACACGAGCTGGCGCTGTCGACATCGTCCACGGAAGCAGCCGCCAGTTTTGACCGTACGATCTTGGCCTATCTGAAATACCGCACCGACACTCCGCAGCATCTCGCCCGTACCTTCGCGGCCGATCCCGAATTTGGTCTCGCGCATTGCCTAGCCGGCTACTTCGCGATGCTCTCGTACAATCAGGCCAACGTCCCAGTCGCTGCCGAGGCGGCTCGAACTGCGCGTGCGATGACGATCAAAGCTACTGCACGGGAACGGGCTCATGTGGAGGCACTGGATGCTTGGATCGTCGGCAATATCGACCGTACCTTGATGATCTGGGACGACATTGTCACCGAACATCCGATGGACGTACTCGCCTTCCGGCTCGCCCACTTCAACAATTTTTGGCTTGGCCGACGCGAGGCCATGCGTGCTTCTGTCGAACAAGTCTTTCCGAAATGGGGGCGAGACATGCCGGGCTATGGCACTATCTTATCCTGTCGCTGCTTCGCCAACGAAGAGTGCGGCCACTATGCTGCGGCAGAGCCGTCTGGATGGGCCGCCCTGGAGATCGACCCAGCTGACTTCTGGGGTATACACGCCGTTGCTCACGTTATGGAAATGCAGGGTCGTCAGTCCGAAGGCATCGATCTGCTTAAAAAGCACGAGCGCTACTTTGCTGAGGGCAACAACATGATCCATCACATTTGGTGGCATCGCGCGATGTTCCATCTGGAGCAGCGCGAATTTGATGCGGTTCTTGACCTTTACGATCGACGGTTCCGCAACCTCGCTTCGCCGCTCACTCAAGCGCTGCCTGATCTCTATATCGATGTGCAGAATGCTGCGTCGATGCTGTTTAGACTTGATCGTCAAGGCATCGACGTGGGCCGTCGCTGGATCGAGATTGCCGACAAGGCTGAACAGCGAATTGGCGATTGCCTCTCCGCGTTTACTCAACCGCATTGGATGATGGCGCTGGCCGCGACGCGGCGCGACGACGTGGCGCAGAGAATGCTCGATGCTATGCGCGTGTTCGGTCTTGGCCGTGGAGCCGTCGCGCAGGTCGTCGGAACTATAGCGTTGCCAATATCTGAGGCTGTATTGGCACATGGGCGAGGTGAACATGCCCGTGCCGTCGATCTCATGAAGCCAATCCTCGACGAGATGTACCATCTCGGAGGCAGTCACGCGCAACAGGACGTTCTGGAACAGGTCTTTCTGGATTCAGCAATCAAGGCAAATCGCGGCGACGACGTCCGTCTCATGCTCGCTCGGGTTACGGCGAGGTACCCAAATCCGCCCGAACGTCGGATCGGATATGCCGAAGCGGCGCGACAGCTTCGGCACTAGAGCCGCTCGGCAGTTCGTCGCGGTGAACTGCCCGGGCCGACGCTACTCATAAGCCACGCTTCTCACAGATTGTGTGTCGACCGGATCATGGCGGCCGCCCGCTCGCCGATGATCACGCATGGCGCCATCGTGTTGCCGGTCGCGACCCTCGGCATGACAGATCCGTCGGCGACGCGCAGCCTGTCGATCCCGTAGACTTTGAGCGAACCGTCGACGACGGACATGTCGTCTCGCCCCATCTTGGCCGTGCAGGTGTAGTGCCAGTACGGCGTCGCGGCGTTGCGGACGAAACTCTCCATCTCGGCCTTCCCAAGCGGGCCTGGAATGACCTCGCGTTTCACGAAGGGGCGCATGGCGGCGGAATTGCCGATCTCCCGGCAGAGTTCAACGCAGCGCATCGCCGCCTTCAAATCGGCCGGATCGCCCAGAATGTTCGCGTCGATATCGACGGGATCGGTCGGATCGGGCCCCGTGAGGTGCACCGCGCCGCGGCTGTGCGGACGGACGATGCCCGGGGTGATCGACCAGCATGACGTTGTGGTGTTGAGATGGCTGAGCTCCTGGCTGAGAAAGGCGCCGTCGGTAAAGAAGGATTGAAGATCGGGGTGGTCCAGCGCGGCATCGCTCTTCCAGAAGAAGGTGGCCTCCCCGGTGTCGCCGCCCATTTGCTCCGCGCGTGGGTATTCCCAGAGACAGCCGCCGAGAAGCAGGTGCTCCTGCAGATTGCGGCCGACGCCGGGAAGGTGGCTTCTCACCTCGATGCCGAAACGGCGCAGTTCCTCGGCATCACCGATACCGGATTGCATCAAGACCTTAGGCGTGTGGATCGCGCCCAATGACAGGACCACCTCGTGCCCGGCAGCAAACCTCCGCACGGCGCCGTCATGTGCCACCTCGACGCCGGTCGCTTTGCCGCCTTCGACGATCACCCGCGTTACCAGCGCGTGGGTCAGCACGGTGAGATTTGGCCGGTCCATATAGGGATAGGCGTAGGTGCGGAAGACCGACTGGCGCTTGCCGTCGCGGATCCGTCGGTTGGACAGGGCAGCGCCGCCTGCCGTCTCCATCATGATCCCGTTCTGGTCGGCGAAGGTGGGCACGCCGACCGAGCGGGCCGCTTCAAGGAAGGCTATGGTGCTGGGATTGGGCTCAGCCGGAACATGGACTGCGACCAGGCCGCCGGTGCCGCGCCGTTCGGGATCCGGCGTTCCCTGCCAATCCTCAATCCCGCAATAGATCTTGAGCACGCTCTCATACGACCACGCGTCATCGCCGGTCTCGGTGGCGAAATGGTCCCAGTCGCTCTTATGACCGCGCGCCCAGATCATCACGTTGATGCTCGATCCCCCGCCAAGCACCTTGCCCATGGACCAAAGCAGCGATCGCCCGTTCAGATTCGGATTCGGCCGGGTCTTGAACGCCCAATCCCGCTCGCTTCCGAGATTTTCGGTCCAGCGGGCGGCATCCTCGACCTCCGGCACGGCATCCGTTCCGCCCGCCTCGAGCAGCAGCACGCTGACGGTAGGACTTTCCGCAAGACGTCGCGCCACGACGGAGCCGGACGAGCCGGACCCACAGACGATGAAATCGTAGGTCTGGCGGAGATCAGCCCTCAGCTTTCGCTGGTTGGCTTCAATCCGGTCCGCAAATGCTTCGCTCCGAGGATCGATGTTCGACGATCCGGACGTGTCGTGTTGCATGGTTCCTGCCTTGAAATGCAAGCTTGAAATGGACGCCTGACGGTCGCGAACAAGCGATGGATGAAGCGTCAGGTCAGCTTCGAGAAACTAGGCGGCTGGACCTCAGGTGTCGTGCGGCGATCGCGCCCAATCGTCCATACTAGCGCGTACCGCCTGGCGCGCACCGCGGCCTCACACGGGCGAAATCGTCATCCAACGAATTTTTCCGTGATGTGAAGGCAGGCGCCCATCACGAATGGTGGCGCTCAAGCCGCACAGGGGACCCCCGCGTTGTGGAGAATAAGCTTCGATCCGATATTGGCACTTTTGGGACCTCGCGCGATGTCCGACTTGAGTTGGGAATGCGCACCAAAGCGGACGTGGACCCACCACTACGGGGGCTCACGCCCTAGATTGCGCGGCGTACGTCGCGGAGCGAGGCGACGAGTGCTTCGAGCCCGGACGGCTCGGCGTCCGCGGCCCGGAAACCGGCGCGCGCGATCGACTTTGCTGCGGCGTGCGAATAACCTCCGACTTCGCGCAAGAAATCCTCGAACTCCCGCACCGTGCGGATGTCGGAAGCCTTCACGGCCGTGTTGCGTGCCAAATCGTTCATCGGGAACGTCACCAGCGATATTTCGGGGAGCTCCTTGATGGTCTTGATGGTGCGGCGCGGTTCGTTTGGCTTGCTGCCGCGGGTGAATTCGCCGACCCGGTAGCCGATCGACTGGCCGTCCAGCTCACCTTCCTTCATCGCGCCGTAGATGCGCTTGCCAGTTTCGGTGTCGAGATTGATCAGTCGGCCCTTCGAGGCCAGGCCGTGACTGTCTTCCGACAGCGCCTGCCATTTGCCGATCGGCAGATCCGCGAGCGGATCACTGCCGCCGAACAGGCCGCCGCCCATGCTGCCGTGGTTGAGCAGCATCTTCGGCATCGAGCCTTTGGCCGCATGGCGCGCCAGCACGCCGGTGAACGCGCCGGGCTGGATCAGGTCGCCACCATCATCCTCGTTGCCGAAGACGGAACCGTAACCCTCGAACGTGCCGGGGGCTGTCGCCTCGTCGACGAACTTGAACTGGAAACGGATCCTCTTGCGCTCGGATTTCGCGCTTGCGGTATCGCTCATACGGCTCGCTCCCGGTGCATTGCCCGCCCATCCAGTTCTCTTCGGCCGAGCGCTCGACACTTCATAGTCAGTTCGTAGGGCGCGACAAAATGGCATCCAAAAACCAGCGCCGGCAAATGCAACGTAGATTTCTCAAGAAAGTTAAGTGGTGGGGCATAGCGAAGTGGAGCAATCAATGGGTCATCTGAGAATTGCTGCGACGCTGTCAGTGATTGGCGTGATGTCGCTGTCGTCTTATCAAGCTGCGCTGGCCGCGCCGTTGACACCCCTATCATCAGCCATACGACCTGCCGCGACCGACCAGTCCAACATGGTGCAGGTTCGCTACGGATATGGTGGCTGGGGCGGATGGGGAGTTGGCGCTGGCCTTCTGGCCGGTGCGCTCATCGGAGCAGCCATCGCCGCGCCTGCTTACGGGGCCTACAGTCCGTACGGCTATGGCTATGGGTATTCTTCCTACCCGTATTCCTATGGCTATGGCGGTTACTACCCAGCCGCCTACGGCTACAGCCCCTATGCTTACCGGCCGTACGCGTACCGGTCTTACGCCTATCGTCCCTATGCGTATCGCTCTTACGCCTATCGCCCCTACGTGGGACACGGCTGGCGTCATAGCTACGGCTGGAACCGTCCGCACGCCTGGCGGCACAGCTACGGCATGTATCGCGGTCATCATCGATACCGGTGACGACGCCTGTTCGGCTCATTCAGATCCGTCTGGGTCTGCTGGCCTCGCGCGATCTTTGACGATCGGGACGCCATCCGGCCCGATCGGCCCGGCATTGATGGGCGCGTAGATGTGATCGCCGCCCTCGTACTCGTCCATGTCGTCCCAGGCGCGGACATCGTTGATGGTCGCCCAGCCAGGATTGCCACCACCACCGAGCGCGACCTTGTTGTATTCAGCGCGGTCCTTTGCGGTGGCGCGCAGGAACTCGCCGTCGATGAACTTGCTGTAGTAGCCGTCGCGGCGCTCCTGCCGCGATAGCAGCTGCCGGTCGAAGGCCTTCTCGAAGCGGCGATGCCAGGGGCGGATCGTGTGCACCAGGTGCATCGCAATCAGCGTCTCGGCCGCGGCACGCGCCGCCATCTCCGCGGGATAGCCGATGACGATCGGGAGCACCCCCATGCCGTGGCAGATGCTCTCGATCTCGTGGTTGCGCAACTGGATGTGCTGGGCATCGACGCCCTTCATGTCGAACGGCGTGAATTTGGCGTCATTGTCGAGGATCATGACGCGGCTGACATTGTCGAGGCCGCTGTAGTGCTTCTTCACCCAGGCCGCGAGACGCACGAGCTCCTTCTCGTCGAGTCCCTTGTTGACCGAGATGATGCCGCTCGGCCGCGCGCCATGCGCGTGCAGCATCGCATGCGTCTGCTCGGTCGCGAGCGCGAGCCCCAGCGGCTCCTGCAACAACTGCACCGCGTCGAGGCCCTGCAGGCCGTCCCAGGAGAGACCGCGAATGTGCAGCAGCTCGCTCGGCGTGAAGGTTTCCTGCGAGCCGTCCGGTGCGGTGACCACATAGTACGGCGTGCGGTCGTTGGTCCATTTCGGCTGCACATGGGTCGGGACGATCGGGATCAGCTCGACGAGCTTGCCCCGTACGATGTTCTTGTAGGCATAGGCGTTGTTGGTGACGGCGCAGTGGACCGCCAGCGTCTCCTTGAACTGCAGCGGGTCCTGCCATTCGTTCGGTTCGGAATCGAGCAGCTCGTAGAGCGGATGGTCGTAGGCTTCCTCGCGCTTGCCGGCGCGCGGCTTCTTGTAGACCTTGGTCGGCACCGTCGACACCGCCTCGGCGATGCGCCGCGTGCAGGCGAGGAACGTCGAGCATCGCAGCGCACTCTTCCAGCCGACGGCGACGCCCGATCGCGACTGATAGCTGCCGAATAGTCCGCCCCAGAGCGAAGATATCTCGCCCCAGGTGAGGCCGTTCGTCCCCTTGAACTCACGCCCGATCGACCCGAACAGGCTCATGCGGTGCCGTACTCGAGCTTGCGGCCGATGAGGACCGACAGCGCCATCGCGAGTGCGCCGCCAACGAGGAAGCCGGCCGGCACATAGATCAGCCACGCGCCATAGGCGATCGCGCCGGCGCCGGCAAAGCCGAGGCCGTCAGCGATGACATGCGGCGTTCGGCTTGCAATGGCGCGCCCGGTGCGCGCGGTCGCCCTACGCAGGCCGGCCAACGCCATGGAGAACCTTCGTGCAACTCCCGGGATCTCCCAAATCAACCAGGGCCTCAGCCGCCGCATCGATCTTCGCAATCAGGCCGTCAATGTCGTCGGTGTTCCAGCCGGACGAGGCCGTCGCCTGCGGATTGAGGCTCATCAGATGGGCCGCGTTGAAGACCGCAACGAGCGGATCGATCTTTCCGAAACCCGCTTCCTCGCGGGCGATGCGCGATGCCGTCGAGGTCAACACCACCTGCGCGTTGCCGACGCACCAGTTCAGCATGTCGGAGCCGCAGTGCAGGAACGTCCGGTCGCCGAGCTTGCGCTCAATCGTCTTGAAGGCGCCCATCAGGCCAATGCCCTGGCGGACGGCATCCAAGGTCTCGGCGTCCTGCGTGATCCCGATCTTGGCCAGCGCGTCGACGATGCCGCCGATGCCCGCTGCGTCGACGCCGACCTGAGCGAGCAAGCCGAGGTCCCGGATCCTGACGACCAGGTCGACGATGCAGCGGATGTCGTCGGGCAGCGGCGGCTCATAACTTGTCGGCAGTTTGGCCAGATCGACGCCGGCGAAATGGTCCACGAAGCTGAACTTCGTCAGCGTGCCCTCCTTCTCGAAGTGATTGTAATCCTCGATATTGGCCTTGCGCCGCTCGATGCCGAGGTCGGAGATGAACGCGTGCGCCCAGGCGAGCCAGCGTTTGGTCTTCTTCTCGCGGCCGATCACGCCGATGCCGAGAAGATCGTCGTTGCCGCCGCCATCGAGGCCGATGGTGACGACTTCGCTTCGCTCGAGGAGAGCATCGAGCGTCAGTGACCTGTCGATGCCGCGGTCCCAGACTTCTGCGCCTGCCCATCCATCGGCGCGCAGGGACATGCCGGCCTGGATGTTGAGAAACTTGGCGTCCCAGTCGATCAGCGAGGCCTTTCCGCTCCGCGCGGCCTCGTTGCGCTTGGTGATCAGAAACTCGGAGTCGACCGACTTTCCCCAGTTCGGATTCGGGATGTACCAGTTGTCGGGCTTCTCGTAGGCCTTCGACTTCACCATCGCTTCCGGAAATTCGTAGATGATCGGCAGGCTCTGCGGATCGACCAGCTTTCCGTCACGAATGTCGCGAAAGTCCTTCAGCTTCTGTGCGAAGACGCCCGCCGGCGGCTTTGGCGATTGCGTCGTCAGATAGATCACGAAGCCTTCGGGCCGCGAAGTCAATCCGCCCTCCGCTTCGCGGATCATGGACTCGGCGTTCGCGCGCTGACCGAACAGCCAGAGCTCGTCGACAAGCAGACCGATCGTCTTCTTGCCTGAGACCGTCTCGCTGTCGGCGGCCGCGACTTTGAGGAAGGCGCCAGTCGTGCGATGCGTGATCAGCCGTTGCGAGTCCTGCACGTGCAGGAGCTTCAGCAACTCTTCGTCGGCGCGGATCATGTCGCGCGCCGGAAAGAACGAGTTGTCGGCGACCTCTTTCGTCGGCGCCAGGATGTAAAACTCGCCGCTCTCGCGCCAGTTGCGCAAGAGCGCGGTGACCATCATGCCCGCGGCCAAGGTCGACTTGGTGTTTTTCTTGGCGACGCACTTGAAGAAGAAGCGGATCAGCCGGCGTCCGGTCTGCTTGTCGAAGGCGCCGAACAGTGCACGCGGCAGATCGAATACCCAGGGAAGGCAGGCCTCGGCAATCGTAGGGCGACCCGGGACGTCGACGATCCGCAGGTCGCGGAAGATCGAGAGTGCGGCCTCCGCTTCATCCGGAAACAACGGATCGCAGATGACTAGGGATTGTCCGGCCTCTTGCGCTGCGGATCCTGCGGCGCGACCATGAGCTCCGTCGGCACTAGAGTCTAAGAAGAACACCGCGCGGCTGCAGTGCTATGCCTTCCACCAGAGCGGCACCTGCAGCAACAGCCGGAAGGTGCCGCGCCCGGCCATCGAAGCCCTCGTGTTCGACGGTCTCCGCGAAGAACTCGCCCAGCCGGAAACCATCACCGAATATCTGAAGGTCTATAATGCCGAGCGGCGGCGGCGGGCCCGCGTCAACGGCGACCGGTCTGCCAAGCTCAACAGGCGCGACGCCGAGATCGGCCGCGAGCTCGATCGTCTGATCGACGCCGTCACCCAGGGCGTTGACCTCAAGACCATCGTGCCGCGGATCAAGGCACTCGAAACGGAACGTGATCAGGTTCGCGCAGCGCTCGAGCAAGCTCAAGCCGCAGATCAGCTCATCACACTGCACCCGGCCGCGCTCGATCGTTATGCCGCCGATATCAACCGATTAGCAGATCTTGCGGCAGCTCATGCGGAACTTCCCGAGGCAGGAGAGCTGATCGAGACCGTGCGCCGTCTGGTGCAACAGGTCATCGTCCACGCGCCGCCAAATAGCACGGAACTGAAGGTCGAGATCAAGGCACGCCTCAGCGAGCTGACGGGACTACCGATGTTCTCGGTGAGTTCTCAAGGGGGTGATCGGACGTAGCGGGGGAGGGACTTCGAACCCCCGACCCCAGGATTATGATTCCCGTGCTCTAACCAGCTGAGCTACCCCGCCACGACGTCCGCAGGCGACGGACAAAATAAGCCGCCATTGCGAATGGCGGCTTATAGGAAACAGCTCTTGCGGCTGTCAAGCAAACACAGGTTCTTGCGCTAAGACGTTGCAACAATCGCCTTATTTCGGCCTGACAGGCTTATTTCGGCCTCACGGTCGGGTCGCCGCCGGGGCTGCCGGGCGGCGGGATCACCGGGGTGTTGCCGGTGTCGGGCGTCGGCGCCCGGATTTCGGGATCGACGCCCGAAGGCGGGCACATCACCCCGTCCGATCTGGCGAGCTTGTCGCCGAGCGGCTCGCTGGAGCGGCCGACGGTCGAATTGTCGGACATGACGCTGCCGGTGGTGCCGTTCGGGGCCATCGGCGCGCAGTTTGCGGAGCGCGCCGGTGCGGGCGGCGCGGTCTGTTGCTGTGCCGGGGTCGCGGGGTCCGGCGGCTTCTGTGCGCTCGCGATGCCGCAGGACATCACCAAAGCGCACGACGCGATCATTGCATGTCTGGTCCACATGCGAACAAAACGATTGCCGCGCGCAGATGTTCCGCAGCTCAGTTCACGATTTGCGATAGCGGATCAGCGAGAAATGCCCCATCGGCGGCATCGGCCGGCGCTCGGCGAGCGTCACGCCGTCATGCCGCGCCGCCCATTTCACCAGACGCTCCCACGGAAACTCCGGCCGCCAGCCGAGCCGGCGCGCCAGCGGCGCAAACGCCAGCTCGAAGGCGCGGCGCGGCCCGCCCTCGGCGCCGATGTGATTGACCAGGATGAGTTCGCCGCCGGGCTTCAGCACGCGGACGAAATCATCGAGCGTTGCTTCCGGATCCGGCACCGCGGTGATGACATATTGCGCCACGACCGCATCGAAGGAGGAATCCGCAAACGCCAGATTCTTGGCGTCCATCACCGCGAGCGTCTCGACATTGGAAAGACCGAGCGCGCGCACGCGCTGCTGGGCCTTGCGCAGCATCGGCTCGGAAATATCGACGCCGCAGATCCGGCTCTTGCGCGAATAGTCCGACAGCGACAGCCCGGTGCCGACGCCGACATCGAGAATGCGTCCGCCGATCCGGTCGGCTTCCGCGATCGTCGACTGGCGGCCGGCATCGAACACCTTGCCGAACACCAGATCGTAGACCGGCGCCCAGCGCCCATAGGCCTTCGCGACCCCTTCCCGGTCGATATCCGCCGCCATGCCCCCTGCCCTGAATTGTTATCCGCGGATCGCCTCGACAAGCGAATGCGGCGCCGCCGCGCCCGCCGCATGCTTTGCGACCGCGCTCTGGATGAAGCCGCCGCCGAGCACGCGCGCCTGCCCCGACGGCGCGTCGTAGAACACGCAGGCCTGTCCTGGAGACACGCCCTCCTCGCCGGCGACGAGCTCGACTTCATAATGGCCGTCGCTGCCGCGCAGCCAGGCGGGCTGCGGCGCGCGGGTCGAGCGCACGCGCACGAAAACTTCGAGCCCGCTGCCCACCGCGCGATCGAGCGCGCCGTCGCCGATCCAGTTGATGTCGCGCAGCGTGATGCGATCCATCCGCAGGGCCTCGCGCGGGCCGACCACGACGTTGCGCGTGGCGGCATCGAGCTTCACGACATAGAGCGGCGCGGCAGCCGCGATCTTCAGCCCCTTGCGCTGGCCCACGGTGAAATGCGCGATGCCCTGATGATGGCCGAGCACGCGGCCCGAGAGATCGACGATGTCTCCGGGCTCCATCGCATTCGGGCGCAGCCGGCTGATGATGTCGGTGTAGCGGCCGGTCGGCACGAAGCAGATGTCCTGGCTGTCATGCTTGTCGGCGACCGTGAGGTCGAAGCGTCGCGCCAGCTCGCGCACCTCGGGCTTGGTCATGTCGCCGAGCGGAAAGCGGACATGATCGAGCTGTTCGCGCGTGGTCGCAAACAGGAAATAGCTCTGGTCGCGCTCGGAATCGGCCGCGCACAGCAGCGCGCGTGCGCCGTCGGCGAGCCGCCGCGAGGCGACATAGTGGCCGGTCGCGAGCACGGAGGCGCCGAGATCGCGCGCGGTCGACAACAGATCGCGGAACTTGATGGTGCGGTTGCACTCGATACACGGCACCGGCGTTTCGCCCGCGGCGTAGCTCTCGGCAAATGTGTCGATCACGGATTCGCGGAAGCGATCCTCATAATCGAGCACATAGTGCGGAATCCCGATCCGCTCGGCGACATTGCGCGCGTCGTGAATGTCCTGGCCGGCGCAACAGGCGCCTTTGCGATGGGTCGCGGCGCCATGATCATAAAGCTGCAGCGTAATGCCGACGACGTCGTAGCCCTGCGACTTCAACAGCGCGGCCGTCACCGACGAATCGACGCCGCCGGACATCGCGACGACGACCCTGGTGTCCTGCGGCCGGCCTTCGAGATCGAGACTGTTCAGCATGGTTCAAGTCACTGATGCGGTCGCGGGCGCCATCGGACGCGTGCCCGCGAACAAGAAAGGCTACCCTGCGATAAGGCGCCGGCGTTTGATTTGGCTCAGAAGCGGTTCCGAAAAAGCGCGGCCTCGTCGGAAACGGGCGAAGTCAGTCTTTAATATAGGCGGCATTCCCGTGAGGCAATCGAACGAGCCGGTTTTGTAGAAGATCTAGCAGGCAAAACTTGCCGACGGGCAGAAAAGGAACCTCGCCGGCTGTCCCCGTATTTTCCCGGATTATACTTCAAGCCATTGAAAAACGAAGGATTTTTCTACCGCTGGAGATGGCCCGCTCCTTGCTGACCCTCCCCATGAGTTTCATCGCGAGAGGCCGGCCGTGTTCAGTGTTACGCCAGATGTTGCTGCAAGCGCGTCCTACGCCAGTACGCCGTCGAAGACCGCCGTCCGCGACCCGTCGCCGACCATCGGCAGCTTCGCCGCGCTGGTCGACGACAACACGCAGCCCGATCCGAGCCCAGCGCCGGATCCCTCCTATTTGCCGCCGCCGCGGAACTCGGCGACGGACCGATCGTCTCGCGACACGGCATCTTCAAGCCAGACATCTTCGAGCCAGACGTCGTCAAGCCAGACATCGTCGAGCCGCTCGGACGATTCGTCCGACACCTCGCAATCAAATCGTGACGATCCATCAGACTCCGGCCCCGCGACCGGCATCCAGCGGAGCGACGACACATCGGCGAGTTCGAAAGCCGGCGACGGCAAGTCGGCCGGCAAAAGCTCCAACGACAAAAGCTCGAACGACAAGTCATCGACCGACAAGACATCGGACGATGCGTCCGCCACCGATGCAGCAGCCGCGGCAACGCAAAACGTGCCGCCGACCATCAACGTGGTTGCAACCGTGATCCCCGGTCTTCCCGATCCGGCCAATGCGGCAGCGCCTGCTGCGGCATCCGATGGCGCCGGCGGTCCGCTTGCGATTGCCGCGGCAGCCGTCGCCGGCTCATCCGCGGCCGGCACGGCACAGGCACAGGTCATCACCGGTCTCGGACCGCAGGTTCCCGGTGCGAATCCGCAGGACAAGGCGGCAACTGCGAAGGCTTCGGGCCAGGCAGCAGCAGCAGCCGACACCACCGCCAAGCAAACCGCAGCCGCGCAGGTCGCGTCCGACACGACGGCCGACGACGCAGCGGTGGCCGCCGCGGCCGTCGCAACCGATCCGGCCGCCGCGAAAGCCGCAACCGGGCTGAAGACGCAAGTCGCGCCCGCCGGCAAGACTTCGGCAAAGACCGCCAACGCCACGCTGGACCCGCAGGCTCCATCCGCAACCGCAACGACAGATCCCGCTCACGGCAAGGCCGTGCAGGCACAGGCCGCCGCCGACCAGCCGGATGCGAACAACGTGCTTGGCGATGCAGCCAAATCGACGGGCCAGGGCAACGCCGGTCCGTCGTCCCACGAGCGCTCCGCGGCGTCGGCAAATCCGCAATTCTCGGTCACGACGCTCGATCCGAGCGCACAGGCCGCGACCGCAATGCCGCAGCAGGTTTCGTCGATCGCGTCGGCCACGCCGACTGCCGCGACGAACCCCGCGCAGCCAGCTTCCGCGCCGGTGCCGGTGAGCGGGCTTGCCGTCGAAATCGCAGCCTCCGTGCAGGGCGGCAAGACCCATTTCGAAGTCCGGCTCGATCCGGCGGACCTTGGCCGCATCGACGTCCGCATCGCCGTCGACCGCAACGGCCAGGTGACCTCGCATCTGACGGTCGAGAAACCGGAAACGCTGTCTCTGCTGCGGCAGGACGCGCCGCAACTGCAGCAGGCGCTGAACGACGCCGGCCTGAAAACCAGCAGCGGCGGCCTGCAATTCAGCCTGCGCGACCAGTCGTCGTCCGGCCAGAACAACGGCAACAACCAGCAGTCCCCACAGCCGCAGCGATTGATCGTCAGTGATGACGACAGCGTGTCCTCGGCCGTGATCGGACGGTCCTACGGACGCGCGCTCGGCTCGAGCGGCGGCATCGACATCAGGGTCTGACGGAGACTGACATGGCGACAACAGGCGCAACCACGGCCCCACCCGTCGTTTCGGGCACGACGCCCCAGACGTCGTCGTCATCGAGCTCGAGTTCGAGCCTCAGCTCGACCACGGGCGCGACACTCGCCGGCAACTTCCAGACCTTCCTGACGCTGCTGACGACGCAGCTGCAGAACCAGAACCCGCTCGATCCGCTCGACACCAATCAATTCACCCAGCAGCTCGTCCAGTTTGCCGGCGTCGAGCAGCAGCTCAAGACCAACGACGAACTCTCCCAGCTGGTCACGCTGCAGCAGACCACGCAGGCGACGCAGGCGCTCGGCTTCGTCGGCAAGACCGCAGTGGTGAACGGCAGCACCACGGCGTTGTCGAATTCGCAGGCGGCCTGGCAGCTGAACATCCCCACGACCTCGACGGTGACGATCAACATCGCCAACAGCAAGGGCCAGACCGTATTCACCGGCAATTACTCGGCGACCGCCGGCGACGATCAGCCCTTCGCCTGGAACGGCCAGGGCAATGACGGCACGCAATGGCCGGATGGCCAATACACGATGACGGCGACGGCGCAGGACGCCACCGGCAATTCGGTCGCCATCTCGACCGAGATCGCGGGCACGGTCAATTCCGTCGACCTCACCCAGAGCCCGCCGCTGCTGTCGATCCAGGGCCAGAACTACACGATCAGCCAAGTCAAGCGGATCGGGACTTAGGCTCCGGCCGAGGCAAAGGGATATTTAAGACAAAATTAACGCTTCATTCACGATTCGGCCCGACCATCACGCGACGCGCGTCATCGGTTCGGCGGATTGCGAGCATTTTCGAGGAGAATCTGATTGCAGCCGCAGGCTTAGGCAAATTTTAAGCCGCCGCGCGTAGGTTGTTACCGTGAGTTCAGTGGTTAAGAGTTTGTGAGTACGCCATGACAGAACCCCACCGCCCGAGGGTGAAATACGTCATCGGGCCAGACGGCAGCCCGCTAACGATTGCCGATTTGCCTGCGCCCGGGACCAAACGCTGGGTCATTCGCCGCAAGGCTGAAGTCGTTGCCGCTGTGCGTGGCGGGCTCCTCTCCCTTGAAGAGGCTTGCAGCCGCTACACGTTGACGGTCGACGAGTTCCTGTCCTGGCAGTTCTCGATCGACCAGCACGGACTTGCCGGCCTGCGCACCACCCGCATCCAGCAATATCGCCAGTAATCGCGCGCGCCAAATCGGCGTCGTGTGAAAAAAGATCGGCCTCGTTTCACGCGGCCGATTTTTTCACGTTTTTTCCTTGCGCGCTTTTATGCCGTACCCCTTAACCTCCGTTAACCATATTGAAACTATCCCATAGGCAATAATTGCCCACTCGGCTGGTTGGTGCCGGAACTGTGGGGCAGTTGGTTTGCAAGGTCTCTTCGACATCCTGAAAGGTCTGGGCGCCGCCCGGCTGATGGCCATGATCGCGGTGACAGCCGCGCTGGTTGGTTTCTTTGCTTTTGTCATCATGCGCGTCACCACGCCCCAGATGACCACGCTATTCACCGATCTCAGCTTGGAGGACTCCTCCGGCATCATCAAAGACCTCGAACGCCAGGGCATCCCATTCGAGATGCGGAACGAGGGCAGCGTCATCCTGGTTCCGAAAGACAAGGTCACACGGCTGCGTATGAAGCTCGCCGAGGGCGGTCTGCCCAAGGGCGGCGGCGTCGGCTACGAAATCTTCGACAAGTCCGACGCGCTCGGCACGACCAGCTTCGTGCAGAACATCAATCACCTGCGCGCGCTGGAGGGAGAACTCGCCCGCTCCATTCGCGGCATCGACCGCATCCAGGCCGCGCGCGTTCACCTCGTGCTGCCCGAGCGGCCGCTGTTCTCTCGCGAGACGCCGGAACCTTCCGCATCGATCGTGGTGCGGGTTCGCGGAGTTCTCGAACCGCAGCAGATCAATGCGATCCGCCATCTGATCGCATCCTCCGTCAACGGCCTCAAGCCACAGCGTGTCTCGATCGTCGATGAATCCGGCCAGCTGCTGGCCGACGGCGCCGCCAGCGACGCCGACCAGGCGGTCGGCGACGAGCGGCGCGCCGGCTTCGAGAAGCGGATGCGCAAGCAGGTCGAGGACATCGTCTCGTCGGTGGTCGGACAGGGCCGTGCCCGCGTGCAGCTCTCGGCCGATTTCGATTTCAACCGCATCACCCAGACCTCGGACACGTTCGATCCCGAAGGCCGCGTGCTGCGTTCCACCCAGACGCGTGAAGAGCAGTCCGCGACCACCGACAGCAACGGCCAGGTCACCGTCAACAACGAGCTGCCGGGCAACCAGCAAGGCAGCAACGCTGCCGCCGCACGCGATCAGAGCAAGAAGACCGAGGAAACCAACAATTACGAGATCTCCCGCACCACCAAGACCGAGGTGACAGAAGCCGGCCGCGTCAACCGTATCTCGGTCGCGGTGCTGGTCGACGGCACCTACGGCAAGAACGAGAAGGGCGACCTCGTCTACAAGGAGCGCAGCAAGGAAGAGCTCGACCGGATCGCCACGCTGGTGCGCTCGGCGATCGGCTTCGACCAGAAGCGCGGCGACCAGGTCGAGGTCGTCAACCTGAAATTTGCCGAGGCGCCCGCGGTCCCGCAGATCTCGGAGCCGTCCGGTCTGCTCGGCATGGTGCAGTTCACCAAGGACGACGTCATGTACATCATCGAGCTCGGCGTGATGATGCTGCTTGGCCTCGTGGTGATGTTCATGGTGGTGCGGCCGATGGTGAAGAAGATCCTCGACTCCGAGGACGCCGCCAGCCTCAACGGCCCGGTACCCGCGCTCGAAGACGCCAATGCGAAACAGTCGGCTTCCGGCCAGGCGCTGGTGCCCGGCCCGACGGCCGCGCAGTGGCTCGACGTCGCGCAGGTCCAGGGCCAGGTCCACGCCCAATCCGTGCATCGCGTCGGCGAGCTCGCCGAGCGCAATCCGAATGAGACCGTCGCCATCGTTCGCCAGTGGCTGAGCGAAACTCCCGCATCCTGACCCTGAATTTGTGATCCCACATGGCCTCGCAGAACGCTAATTCGAACGACATCACCCAAGTCCTCGCCAGCCTGGCGCCGCGCCAGGCTGGACGGACCCAAACGGAAATCCCCGGCCCTCAGCGCGCGGCGATGCTGATGCTGGCGCTCGGCGAGCAGTATGGCGGCAAGATCTGGTCGCTGCTCGATGACGACGAAGTGCGTGAATTGTCGCTGCAGATGTCGACGCTCGGCAACGTCGAGGCCGACATCGTGGAAGACATGCTGCTCGAATTCGTCTCGCGCATGTCGGCCTCGGGCGCGCTGATGGGCAATTTCGACGCGACCGAGCGGCTGTTGCAGCAATACCTGTCGCCGGACCGCGTCACCGGCATCATGGACGAAATCCGCGGCCCCGCCGGCCGCAACATGTGGGAGAAGCTCTCCAACGTCCAGGAAGAAGTGCTCGCCAACTATCTGAAGAACGAATATCCGCAGACCATCGCGGTGGTGCTCTCCAAGCTGAAATCCGAGCATGCCGCGCGCGTGCTCGCGATCCTGCCCGAGGACATGGCGCTCGACGTGATCGGGCGCATGCTGAAGATGGAAGCGGTGCAGAAGGAGGTCATCGAGCGGGTCGAGCAGACATTGCGCGTCGAGTTCATGTCGAACCTGTCGCAGACCCGTCGCCGCGACGCCCATGAGGTGATGGCCGAAATCTTCAACAATTTCGACCGCCAAACCGAAACCCGCTTCATCACCGCGCTGGAAGAAGAGAACCGCGAGTTGGCCGAGCGCATCAAGGCGCTGATGTTCACCTTCGACGATCTGGTCAAGCTGGATTCCGGCTCCGCCCAGACCCTGATGCGCCATGTCGATAAGGACAAGCTCGCGGTAGCGCTGAAGAGCGCCAATGAAGAGGTCAAGGGCTTCTTCATGGGCAATATGTCCTCGCGCGCCGGCAAGATGCTGATGGACGACATGGCCGCGATGGGCCCCGTGCGCTTGCGCGACGTCGACGAGGCGCAGGCGCTGCTCGTCAACCTCGCCAAGGATCTCGCCGCCAAGGGCGAAATCACGCTCACCAAGAATCGCGCCGACGACGAACTGGTATATTGATGGCAGCGCCTGCAAAATTCCTGTTCGACACCGACTTCTCCGCGCCGGACCGGTCGCGCGAGAAGGCCGCGAGCGCTGCGGAGGTCGCACAGAAGATCGCCGCCGCCGAAGCGCGCGCCTATCGCGACGGCTTCGACGCGGGCCAGCGCGAGGCGCAGGCCGAGAGCGCCCGCCGTACGGCGCTGGCGCTGGAAGAGATCAAGATCGGCCTGCAGGGCATCGGCACCGGATTTTCCGGCATCGAGACCAGGATGGAGACGGAGGCCGTCGAGATCGCGGTCGCCGTCGCACGCAAGCTGTGCGGCGCCCTGATCGCCGCCGAGCCGCTCGGCGAGATCTCCGGGCTCGTCGCCGAATGCTTCTCGCATCTGGTCGCCACCCCGCATCTCGTCGTCCGCATCAATGATCAGCTCTACGATCTCGCGCATCAGAAGATCGAGCATATGGCCAAGGCCTCGGGCTTTCAGGGCCGGCTCGTCATCCTCGCCGAGCCCGAGATCGCGACCGGCGACTGCAGGATCGAATGGGCCGACGGCGGCGTGGTGCTGGACCGGGCGGCGATTGAAACGAAAATAAACGAACTCGTTGGGCGCTACGTCGCGTCCAGGAAGGGAGCATCTCAATCATGAGCGACACCGACACACAGGTTCCGCTTCCCGATCTCAATTCGGCCGACGCGCCGCCGCTGAACGACGTGACCTACAACGAAGAGGACCAGGCCGCGCGCATCGCCTCCGACCTCGAGGCGGTGTTCGACGTGCCGGTGCAGGTCTCGGCCGTGCTCGGCCGTTCCAAGATGGATGTCGGCGAGCTGCTGAAACTCGGCCCCGGCACCGTGCTCGAACTCGACCGGCGCGTCGGCGAAGCCATCGACATCTACGTCAACAACCGCCTGGTCGCACGCGGCGAGGTGGTGCTGGTGGAAGACAAGCTTGGCGTGACCATGACGGAAATTATCAAGGCAGAACGTACCTGAAGATGATTTATGACGCGCGCCGGGACCAGCGCGCCCAGACAAATTAGGAGATCAATATGCGGCTTCTCATCGTCGGCACCTTGAAGGGCCAGTTGACCGCGGCCACCAAGATCGCCATGGCGAACGGCGCAACCGTCACCCATGCCGAGGACAATGAGCAGGCCATGCGCGTGCTGCGCGGCGGCAAGGGCGCCGACCTGCTGCTGGTCGATGTCGCGCTCGACATCCGCGACCTGGTGATGCGGCTCGAAGCCGAGCACATCCACGTGCCGATCGTCGCCTGCGGCATCTCCAACGATGCCCGCGCCGCGGTAGCAGCGATCCATGCCGGCGCCAAGGAATATATCCCGCTGCCGCCCGACCCTGAGTTGATCGCAGCCGTGCTTGCTGCCGTCGCCAACGATTCCCGCGACCTCGTCTATCGCGACGACGCGATGGCGAAGGTGATCAAGCTCGCGCAGCAGATTGCGGGCTCGGACGCCTCTGTCATGGTCACGGGCGAGTCCGGCACCGGCAAGGAGGTGTTGGCACGCTACGTCCATTCCCGCTCGGCGCGCGCCAGGAAGCCGTTCATCTCGATCAATTGCGCGGCGATCCCCGAGCATCTTCTTGAATCCGAGCTGTTCGGCCACGAGAAAGGCGCGTTCACCGGCGCGGTGGCGCGGCGCATCGGCAAGTTCGAGGAAGCGACCGGAGGCACGCTGCTGCTCGACGAAATCTCGGAAATGGATGTGCGGCTGCAGTCCAAGCTGCTGCGCGCGATCCAGGAGCGCGTGATCGACCGCGTCGGGGGCACCCGCCCGGTGCCGGTCGACATCCGCATCGTCGCGACGTCGAACCGCAATCTCGCAGACGCGGTGCGCGAGGGCACGTTCCGCGAGGACCTGCTGTTCCGCCTCAACGTCGTCAATCTGAAGATCCCGCCGCTTCGCGAGCGTCCCGCCGACGTTCTCGAACTGGCGCAGCATTTCGCCAAGAAATATTCGGACGCCAATGGCGTGTCGCTCCGGCCGATCTCGGCGGAAGCCAGGCGCGTGCTGACCGTCAATCGCTGGCCGGGCAATGTCCGCGAGCTGGAGAACACCATCCATCGCGCCGTGTTGATGGCTCAGGGTGACGAGATCGGCGCGGATGCGATCCTGACACCCGACGGCGACCGGCTCGACATCATCAAGACCCAGCCTGCGGTCGCGCATGCGACGCTCGCCGCCGAGCAGGTGACGCGCGCACTGGTCGGCCGCACGGTCGCCGATGTCGAGCGCGACCTGATCCTGGAAACGCTCAAGCATTGCCTCGGCAACCGGACCCATGCCGCCAACATCCTCGGCATCTCGATCCGCACGCTGCGCAACAAGCTGAACGAATATGCCGACGGCGGCCTTCCGATTCCGCCACCCGGCGCCGGCGACCATCAGCGCGCGGCATCGGTAGGATAAGCGACGCGCCGATTTTCGACGTCGTCATTCCGGGGCGCACGCGATAGCGTTTAACCCGGAATCCCGAGATTCTCAGGTGCGCAATTGCGCACCATAGCTCGATGCTATCGCCTCGCGCCGGAACGACAGCTGAATCGTGGGGTGGGCAAAGCGCAGCGTGCCCACCATGTCGTCCAATTGCGCGGATCGATGGTGGGCACGCTTCCGCCTTTGCTCTTCGAGCTACGGCGGACAAGTCGCTTTGCCCACCCTACCCTGCCAACCGATGCTGGCTGACGTGAAAAACCAATAACGGCAAGAGTTACGAATAGCTCGGCGCGTCGGGATTTCGGTAGATGCGGATGGGCTCGCCCGGCACGAGATGGGGTCTCGTGAAGGCCACATAGACGTGAAGCGCGAGATAGAGGATCGCCACCACGCTGACGGCGTAGAAGGCCCAGACCGCAATACGTTTCATGGGGACGGCTTTTAGATCGCCGGCCGATGGAACTCCACCCCGAATAACGCGGGCACTCCGTTACGGCTTGGCGGGGCGCGGGGCCGGCAGGCTCACTTCCGCAAGCCTGATCGCATCCTCGGTGCGGTCGAGCGCGACATATTGCCCTTGCCAATAGGCAAGCGCCGCCGTGCGCGGCGAAACCAGCATGTCGAGCGGACGGCCGATGATGATCGCGTGCGAATGACGCTCGACGATATGCTCGACCTCGCAATCGATCGCCGCCAGCGCGTCGGCAAGCAATGGCGTGCCTGAGACGCGCGTAACCCATGTTGCGCCCTTGAAGCGGTCGGCGCCCGCCACGCCGTTCTTGCCGGCGAAGCGTTCGGCGATGTCGCTCTGGTCCGCATTGAGGATGTTGATGCCGAAGGTGCCGCGCTGCTTCAGGAGCGGCCATGACGAGGCGGAGCGGTTGACGCTGACGATCAGCGACGGCGGATCGACCGACAGCGAGGAGACCGAGGTGACGGTCATGCCGGTGATGTCGCGGCCCTGCCCGACCGTGATGATGCTGACGCCGCCGCTCAGATGGCGCATTGCCTTGCGGAAATCGTCCGGCGACACGTCGCGGTCGTCTGAGAGATTGTTGACGGCGAGGTTCATGGCATCCCCACAGGTTTCGCGGACCGCATGCGCGGCAGGAACAACCGCCTGCGCATGCGCCGGCAATTATCTTACGTTGGCATGATCTGGCGCAACGCAATGCTTTGCATTGCACACGTCAGCGTGAGTCCCGCCGATGAAATCGTCGACGGTTCGTCATCGTGACACGCGCTCTGGCGGCGCTCGGATGACATCAGGCGGCCTCCTCGCTCCGGACCGTCAACCCGCCGTGGCCTTTGCCGGCGCGACGTTGACCGCAAGCTTGCCGTAGCGGTCCGTGAAGGCGGCGGTGTCGATCTCCTCGAGCTTGATCGCACCGCTCATCACGCCCTGCTTCCACGCGTCGTGCTCGGGGTCGTTCTGGAATTCCGGCATCACTTCCTTGCCGAACAGCTCGAGCAACTCGCAGATATGCTCGTGCGTATTCTTGCCGGCCTGGTTGAGCAGGATCACCTGGTCGATATGCGAGGCGCGGAAGCGCCGGAGCTTCTTGCGGATGGTCTCGGGCGAGCCGATCAGGCCGCCGCGCAGCGCGGCCTCCTGCGCCTCCGGATTATCCCGCTTCCACTTGTTGTATTCGTCCCACATGTTGACGGTACCCGGCGCGGGACGTTGCCGGTTCTGCGACGCTCCATAGAAACGCAGCGCGAACTGGAAGAAGGTCGCGCCGTCTGCGCGCGCGCGGGCCTCCTCGTCGGTCTTCGCGCACATGAAGAACGACACCAGCGCCATGTTGGGATTGATCTCGTAGTCGGCGAGCTTCTGCAGCCGCTTGGTGATCGCGTTGTAATAGGCATGCACCCAGGCATGCGCAGCGTCCGCGCTGACGAACTGGAAGCCGAGCGCACCAAAACCGTTCTGCCCGGCGCGTTCGATGGTCGGAAGCTGCGAGCAGGCCATCCAGAGGGGCGGATGCGGCTTCTGCACCGGTTTCGGCACGACGTTGCGCAAGGGGATGTCGAAATACTTGCCGTGATGCTCGGTGCCGACCTTGGTGAACATCGGAAAGATCGCCTGCACCGCCTCCTCGAACACCTCGCGCTTGGTCTCCATGTCGCGGCCGAATGGCGTCAGCTCGGTGATGGAGGCGCTCTCTCCCATGCCGAATTCGCAGCGGCCGCGGCTCAGGAGATCGAGCACCGCGATGCGCTCGGCGACGCGCGCGGGATGGTTGGTGGTGAGCTGGAAGATGCCGTGGCCGAGACGGATGTCTTTCGTGCGCTGGCTGGCGGCGGCGAGGAAGCTCTCAGGCGCGGGAGAGTGCGAATATTCCTCCAGGAAATGATGCTCGACCACCCAGGCGTAGTCGTAGCCAAGCCGGTCCGCCGTCTCGAGCTGCGTCAGCGCGTCCTGGTAGAGCCTGAGCTCGTCGCCGTCCTGCCAGGGACGCGGCAGTTGCAGCTCATAGAAGATTCCGAATTTCATCAACGCCTCTCCCACGGTTCTTGTTCTTGAGGGACATCTTAATGGCAGGACTCGCGAAGTCTACCGTCTGACAATTCCGCCGGGCGGGAAGTGGGTTGCGCTTGGCTTCCGAATGGTTAGCTTGCGAAGGATCGCCCAAGCAATTCCCCCCTCCGCCGAGACCAATGGCCACATTCACCCCGCATCAGGACTCCGCACTGAAGGCCGTTGCCGACTGGATGAAGGCCAGGCCCGGCCGGAACGGCACGCCGCCCGTGTTCCGCCTGTTCGGCTTCGCCGGCACCGGCAAGACGACGCTGGCGCGGCATATCGCGGAAGGCGTCGATGGCGAGGTGAAATTCGCGGCCTTCACCGGCAAGGCGGCGCTCGTCATGCGCAACAAGGGCTGCGACAACGCCTCCACCATCCATTCGCTGATCTATCGCGCGCGAGAGAGCGGCGTCGAGCAGCCGAGCTTCGAGCTCTGGGACGACGCGCCAGCCTCCAAGGCCAAGCTGATCGTGATCGACGAGTGCTCGATGGTCGATGCCGAGATGGGCCGCGACCTGATGTCGTTCGACTGCCCCCTGCTCGTGCTCGGCGACCCCGCGCAGCTGCCGCCGATCCAGGGCGCCGGCTTCTTTACCGATTGCGAGCCCGACGCGATGCTGACGGAAGTGCATCGCCAGGCGCAGGACGACCCGATCGTGCGGATGTCGATGGATGTGCGCGAAGGCCGCGCGCTCGATATCGGACGCTATGGCGATAGCGAGGTCGTGCCGCGTTCCGAACTCGATCCGGACCGGGTGATGAGCGCCGACCAGGTCCTGGTCGGCCGCAACAACACCCGCCGCGCCTACAACATGCGGATGCGCCAGCGCCAGGACATCGAGGAGCCGCTGCCGGTTGCCGGCGACAAGCTGGTCTGCCTGCGCAACAACCGCAAGAAGGGCCTGTTCAATGGCGGGCTGTGGCGGGTGAAGTCACGCAGCGCATCGCGCTCAAAGGCGTCACGCATCATCAGCATGCGGCTGTCGCCGGACGAGGAGTTCGTGCACAAGGTGACGAAAGTCTCGGTGCGCTGCGACTGCTTCGAAGGCGGTATCGAGCAGATCCCCTGGGAACAGCGCAAGCCCTATGACGAGTTCGACTATGGCTATGTGCTGACCGTGCATAAATCGCAGGGCTCGCAATGGGACGACGTCGTGCTGTTCGACGAAAGCTTCGCGTTTCAGGACAGCCGCGCGAGATGGCTCTACACGGGGATCACGCGGGCGGCGAAAAGGCTGAGCATCGTGGTGTAGACGTAGCCACCGTCTTTGCGAGGAGCGATAGCGACGAAGCAATCCAGTCTTTCGCCGTATGATAGATATCTGGATTGCTTCGCTTGCGCTCGCAATGACGACGGAAACATATGGACCCACCGCGGCATCAATGGCGTCGAACCCGCAGGTGGCGGGGCGGGACCTGATCCCACGCCTGATAAGCACCGTAGGCGCCTGGGTAGGCCGGATAAGCACCGGAATAGGCCGGCGCTGCGCCGCCTGCGCGCTCGAGGCCAATGCGCCCTGCCGGCGTCAGCGCGCCGCCGTTCAACACATCGCGGTTCGGATACTGCGCCTGGTACGCCGCAGGTTCCTGCTGCATATAGGGGTCCGCGTACTGCGCGGAAGCAGAAGGGATTGCCACCATCGACAGCAGCGCGGCTGCAGCGAACATTTTCAAAACTGACATCATCGTTCTCCGTCTTTCTGTGCGGAGAACTCGCGTTCGCTGATGGCTGCTCTGGTCGAAGACGTTTCCCTGAGAATTGTTGTTCGTGATTTGTTATGTAGGTAGCGCCGCGGCCGATGCTCCTCACCAACCATCACGACTGCGCGAACCTGGTGTGCGTCTACAGCCGAACTGCTTTGCTACATGTGCAGTGCGTAGTGTGGGCAAAGCGACTTGTCCGGCGTAGCTTGAACAGCGTAGACGGCGTGCCCACCATTTGGGAGGCGAATCGCGACGGTGGGCACAGCGCTTCGCGCCTTTGCCCCACCCTACGCGCTGTCGTGATCTGTATATGAATCGGGAGCGTCGGATGTTCATCAGACACATCGTGGCAGGTCTCTGCGTGATCGTGCCGCTCGTGACATTCAGCACCATCACAGCGAGCGGCGCGCAGAGCACGGTCTCGCAGTCTGGGCCTGCCCTGACCGTTTTGACGCCTGAGGAAGAGCGCGCAAAGACAGCCAATCCCGGATCGGAATTCATGGAATGCGCGAGCGGCTGTCCGGCCATGATCGTGCTTCCCACGGGCAAATTCGTGATGGGATCATCCGAGCGCGAATTGGACCGTAGACCCGCTGAGGGCCCGCAACACGAGGTGACAATCGGCGCCCCCTTGGCCGTTTCCAAGTTCGAGGTGACATTCGCGGAATGGGACGCCTGCGTCGCTGCGTCCGCCTGCCCGCGCGCCACGGACGCCTGGGGCCGCGGCGATATGCCGGTCATCAACGTGAGTTGGGATGACGCCCGGCAATATGCCGGCTGGCTGTCCCGCACCACCGGCAAGCCATATCGGCTGCTGACGGAGGCCGAATGGGAATACGCCGCGCGGGCCGGTTCGGCCAAGCGATATTCCTGGGGCGACGACCCAGGCACGAACACCGCCAACTGCGTCGACTGCAACAGCAAGTGGACGCTGCAGACTGCGCCCGTCGGATCCTTCAAGCCGAACGCCTGGGGCCTCTACGACTTCAGCGGCAATGTCTGGGAGTGGGTCGAAAACTCCTGGCACGGGAATTACGACGGCGCGCCGGACGACGGATCGGCGTGGATCAGCGACGATCCGGACTATCGTGTGATACGCGGCGGCTCCTGGCACAATGAGAGCGCACTCATCCGCCCAGCGCTCCGGGTCGAACGCAATCGGCACGTCCAGTTCGACACCCTCGGTTTCCGGGTCGCCAGAACCATGAAGCCGTAACGCATGCCAGCCTGCGTCGCAGGCCCGCGAAACGTCATCGCCGGAAGGAACTGACGTCATGCTCCGGCTGTTACGTCGGAACCAACGGTATAATCACGCGGTCGTGTCCGCTTGCACGTAACAGCCGCCCGCCTGCCGCGTATCTTCAGCCAAGGGGCGCCGCAGGTGATTGTTAAGACCCTGCCGGACGCCTTAGGATTACCGTCAAATTTCTCCGACCAACGCCAAAGAGGACATGTCATGCGCCGAAGCCAATTCAGTCGTCTCTCGCTCTGCGCCGTCGCGATCGGCGCGCTGGCGATCGCAGCCCTCGCGGTTGCACCGTCGCGCGCCGCCGAAGATGCCGTGTCCATCCCGCCGCCGGCCGCCGATGTTCCGCCCTCCGACGGCCTGCAGACCGCCGTCGTCTCCGGCGGCTGTTTCTGGGGCGTCCAGGGCGTGTTCCAGCACACGTCGGGCGTCGCCAGCGCGGTCTCCGGCTATGCCGGCGGCAACAAGTCGACGGCGAGCTATGAGCAGGTCTCGACCGGCTCGACCGGCCATGCCGAGTCCGTGCAGATCAAGTACGATCCGAAGAAGATCAGCTATGGCAAGATCCTGCAGATCTTCTTTTCCGTCGTACATGATCCGACGCAGCTGAACCGCCAGGGACCGGACTCGGGCACGCAATATCGCTCGGCGATCTTCACGACCTCGGACGAGCAGAAGAATGTGGCCGACGCCTATATCTCCCAGCTCAATGCCGCCAAGGTCTATTCCAAGCCGATCGTGACCAAGGTCGGGCCGCTGCAGGGCTTCTTCCCGGCCGAGGACTATCACCAGGACTACCTGACGCTGCACCCGAACCAACCCTATATTGCGTATAACGACATTCCGAAGGTTCAGAACCTGAAGAGGATGTTTGCCGAAAACTATATCGAGAAGCCGACGCTGGTGCGGAGCGTGTCCAACTAAAGCGCGATGAGATCAGGTTAAATCATCATCGCGCTTTAGGTCTTTGTTGGAGCATGATCTTTTCGGAAAATCGCTACATACTTTTCCGGATCATGCTCCAGGACCCAATCCGGCTCCGGCGGACTTATCGCAAAGGGAGTATCCATGTCCGATACCAAGACATCAGACAAAGTCACCAAGAGCGAGGCCGAGTGGCGGGCCGAGCTGACGCCGATGCAATATGCCGTGCTGCGCGAGAAGGCGACCGAGCGGCCGTTCACCGGCGAGTACGAGCATGAGCACCGGCCGGGCACCTATACCTGCGCCGGCTGCGGGCAGACGCTGTTCGAATCCGACGCCAAATTCGATTCCGGCTGCGGCTGGCCAAGCTTCACCCAGCCTTCGGCCGGGAGCCACGTCGATGAAGAGCGGGACGTCAGCCATGGCATGATCCGCACCGAGGTGCTGTGCTCGAAATGCAACGGCCATCTCGGCCACGTGTTCGACGACGGCCCCGGCCCGACCGGCCTGCGCTATTGCATCAATTCGGCGGCGCTGAAGCTGCAGCCGAAATAAGCGGCGACCGCCTGTTCCCTCCCGCGACGCGAGAGGGGCAGGCGGAGTGCACCTCGCCGCCACGATTCGTGGTGGCATGGTGCGGAATATGCTTTGCTCGGCCGGTGGACCGGCGAGAACATGCGCCCGCCGGTCGCCTGGCGAGGGAGGGTGCCATGTCGCTCGGAATGATCCTGATCATTCTAGTAATAATATACCTGATGGTCGGCTTGAGTGGCCGGATCGGCGGCTATGGCTATGGGATGGGCCATGCTGGAATGGGACTGGGAGGTGTCGTTTTAGTTGTGCTGATCGTGCTGTTATTATTGGGCAAGTTTTAAGCATCCTAAACTATTGAAATAAAATGATTATCCGGTTCGTGCCAGGTGAGTTCCGGATTCATTATTCAGGCTCTGGGGATTCGCAATTCTGTCAAATAGGCTTATATTAGGGGTCGCAACGGGTCTGTAGGCGCGCCGCCAATCGCGGTGCACTCCACCATCGAAACCCCATCTGATCGCGTCAGCGTCAAGCCAAAGAAGATAAGAGGTCCTCGACCATGCGTCCCATGCGTCCGTTCAACTTCAACACCGCCGCCGAACTCTTTCCCGCCGCCATTCGCAAGAAGAAGCGGGCGGGATTCGCCTATCGGCGGTTCGGCACCGCGGCTGAAGCCGTTCGTTTCGCGATGGAAGAGCTGCCCGCGGATTCGCTGAATGGCGCTTATCTGCAGGTCGAAGAAGCGCGCTTCGACCAGAGCGGCATCCGCTCGCTGTATGAGAGCGAAGCCTTCCCGCTGCCGCGCCGGCCGCGCGCTGCGGCCGCCAGCGACAAGGACGCGGCGTAACCGACCGCGTCATCCACGCCACACGACGCCCTCGGCCAGCCCGGGGGCGTTTTCTTTTGGTAAGCGTTTTGGTGCGCCTTGGAACGTGGGTTCGTCAGCGCTGCCGGTCCAGCCAGCGCCGCAGCAGGCGCGCGTTGCGCATGTTGGCGCGGAACAGGACGTCGAACGCGTCGCCCGCGATCGGCACCGCGCCGACCACGCCCTGGACCGCGACGTTTCCGAGCATTCGCGCGGTCACATACCAGGGCGCGCCAAGCGCCCTCGCCTCGCGCACCAGCCACAGCGAGAACGCGGTCGCGATGAGATCGCCGACCACCGGGATCAGCCCGATGATGCCGTCAATGCCGTAGCGGATCTTGGTGCCCGGCACCATGAAGGCGACGTCGAGCAACTTGGCCACCGCCTCCAGCCGCGCCAGCCGCTGCTCGCGGCTGAGATTGCCGAACGGATTCGCGGTGGCGAAATCAAAACGAAATTCGCGGAATCCGTCACGCAGCGATTCCGGCGGAATCTCCCGCCCGTCCTGGTCGATGATTGGCCCGCGCGCCTTCGTGCCCCCGAAATCGGCGCGGGAGGTCCGGCCCGATTGCGGCCGCTGACGCAGGAAAATGTCGTTGTCGTGCATGCCCATCAGCTAGTAACGCGCGAGCGCGCCGCAAGTTGCGTCATTTTGCCCGCGCGGACGTCGGCGTCAGCCCGAAGCGGCGGCGGAAGCTGCGGTTGAAGTAAGAGAGATCATTGAAGCCGCATTCGAAGGCGATGTCGCTGATGCGCTTTGCGGTCATCGACAGCAGCCGCGCCGCCTTGCCGAGCCGCAACTCGTTCAGCCGGACCGTGAAGCTCGCGCCGGCTTCAAACAGCAGCTCGTTGACATAGCGCTCGGAAAGCCCGGCCGCGAGCGCGAGTTCCTGCGCCGAGAAATCCGGCTCCGAAAAACGCCGCTCCAGGATCGACACCAGCGCCTTCAGCCGGACCGCACGCAGGCCGCCGCGCTGCGCGGCGAGCGCATGGTCTCCGCGAGCCCCAAGACCCAGCGCCGCCAGATCGAGCAGATGCGCCGCGATCACCATGCCGGCCTCGTCGACCGCGCCCGGATGGTCGAGCAGCAGATTGCTATAGTCGAGCGCAAGCAAGAGCGCACCATCAGGCTCGAGTTCGCGCGCAACCATCTCGTCGACATGAGGCACCATCGATCGCAGCGCCGCGGCCGGCAAGTTCATGCTGGTGAAGCGCTTGTGGCTTGCACCGTCGGCGCTGAGAAACGGCTCGTCGAGCTTGAGCAGCACCATCGCGCCGGGCCGCATCGTGAACTCGTGGCCGCGATGCACCACCAGCGCCGCACGCGTGCCGGTGTTGCGCGCCAGGCAATAGCGATCGTCATTGGTCGCCAGCACTTGCTGCCGGTCGCGCCGTACGGTGGTGAAGGTGCCCTCGCAACGGCCGAGCACGGTCGTGCCGATATGGACGGAGTTCATCTCGGCAAGAAACGGCACGCCGGAGGCCGGATGCAGCTCGGCCGTATTGGAGAAATGTTCGAGCAACTCCGCGAAGCGGAGAAAACGCTGCCGCTCATCGAGGCTTTGCGGCAGCATGTCGGTCGACAGCATTTTCTTGACGATGGTCATGCAAAACGACTTAACGAAAAATACTGAAACGCGGAGGATGTAGCGGCTGTGACATGAACGTAGCCTGAAAGTACGAGGCTGCATGCTAGCAACACTCGCTTGCGAATGAAACAGCGCCGGACAGTCCGTCTCCTTTGCAACCCAACGCCCGCCGGTCCAAGACAGAATCGCATCCCACGCCCTATCGAAGCGCGCGGAAGCGACTGACCGCGATTGTGAACCAAGGGACTGCGCCGCGTCCGCAACCGATAATTGGCACAACGCTTCAGCATTACTCGTAAAAGGAGAGAATACGATGATGACGTCCTCGTTGCGCAAATTGCTGCTCGGCACGGCGATCGCCGCCAGCATGGGCATCGGCTACGCGATCGGCGCGCAGCCGCACATGACCGAGACGGTAACGCTGCTGCAGTCGGCGCGCACCGAACTTGCTGCTGCAACGCCGAACAAGGGCGGACATCGCGAGCGCGCGCTCAAGCTGATCGATCAGGCGATCGGCGAAGTGCGTGCCGGCATCGCCTTCGCTGCCGGCGGTTAGAGCATGATCCGGAAAAGCATGCCCGACGGGTGTGTAGCGGCTTTCCCTCGCGACAAACATTGCATTCACGGAGGCTCATCATGAGACAACTCATCACGACCATCTTTGCACTGGGTGCAATCGTCCAAGGCGCGCAAGCGATGCCGCTCGCGCCGATCGACACTCGGCAAGAAAACAATGTCGTTCGCGTTGCGGGCGGCTGCGGCCCCGGCTGGCATCGCGGTCCCTATGGCGGTTGCCTGCGCAACTACGCCAATCCGGCCGCGCATGCCTGCCCGCGCGGCTATCACATCGGCCCTTATGGCGGCTGCCGCGGCAACGGACGCTGACGGCTTTCGCGCCATGCTCAATCAAGAACGTAGAGTACGATGACGATTCCATCCAATCTCATCGCGCTCTCGTCACGGCGAGCGAAGCGATCAGGATGCGTGCATGCCGGGTTGCTTCGCCGCCGGCGTCGGCTGCGGCTCTTCGACGAATCTGTGCACGAGCCACGACGAGACGGCGCCGGGAATGAAGCCGACCAGGCCATACATGATGAACTGAAAAACGCCGCTGTCCGGTCCGCGAGACCCATACAACAGCTCCGTCGCAACGAAGGCGATCGCGCCCACCAGCAGCATGCGCAGCGTTGGGCCAATTCGCCTGACGTGAAAGATGATGTCGTCGACGGCGCCGATCATCAGTGCGGGCAGCACGCCGAACAGATAGCTGTATTGCAGCGTGGTGACGAAGAGGGTGATGAGCTTGCCCACCTCCGCCGCGCTCGGCGGATGGCTCCAATAGCTCGATGTGATCGTGCTGGTCAGCAATAGCCAGAACCCTCCGAGCAAGGGTCCGACCGCTGCGAAAATCAGGTAGCGTTTCATGTTCCGCGCCTTCGCGCCTGCCCGCTATTTATAGCAGCGGCGGAGGAAGCTGGAACCAGTATTTGGGCCAAAATTCGCGGGTTGGCTCGGCGGTCCATCAGGGGTCTGGGTTCCTATTCGCCCCAGACCGCGAAGGCATCGTTGAAGGCCCGCTCGCCCGGCGCGCCCTTTTCGATCGCGATGATGGCCCGGCGCTGGCTGGTGTAGACCAGCGGGACGTCGAACCAGGAGCGCTCCTTCAGAAGTTGAATGTTGCGCTGGCGATCGGCCTCGACATTCGACAGCCCGACCAGGAAGAAGCCGTCGGTGACCTTGACCGCGAGACCGGCCAGCGGCGTGCCGCGCGCCTGCTCGTTCGACTTCATCAGGATGCCGGGCACATTGCCGACGCCGCCGCCTGCGAAATCCTGCGGCAGGATGAAGGTCAGTTCCGCGGTATGACTCGCCGGCAGCGACGTATCGGTGTTGCGGCGGAACGACATCGTCATCTTGAACTTGCGGTCGGGAATCTCGATGTCCGCGCGCACGGCGATATCGGCCTGCTGGCTGCCGGAAGCCTTGACCTGTTCGGTGCGCCAGACCACCGAGCCGACATATTGCTTGCCCTTGGGATCGGAGGGATCTTCGTCATAGAGCACGACGCGTTGCGCCACAGGCGCGACCTGATCGGACGACGATGGCTGACCGACACGGTCGGTGATCTTCGGCTTGGACAGCGGCGCCGAACTGTCCTTCGGCGCCTCGACGACGGCCGACGGCTTGAACAGCCCGCTTACGACGTTGACGGCCGACTTGCCCCACAGGATCGCGGCGCCGACCAGAATCAGGACGATGCCGACGGCAATGGCGGTCTTGAACGGGAACGCGGACGCGCCCCGCACGCGTTTCGGCTCGCGTTCGCCTGCGCCGCGCGAACGCGATGATGGCGGCGGCGCATAGCGCTCGGCCTCCTCAATCGATTCATCGTAGGAGTAAGGTGCGTCCGGATCGCCACCACGATTCTCCAGGCTCGGCTCGAGCCGGTCGAACTCCGGTGATGGCGACGGCACGTTTGCATAGGTCTTGCGGGCGGCGCGATTGGCCTGCGCGGCGGCGCGCCCGAGATCGTCGACATCAGCCGTGATGTCGCGGAAGCCGCGCACGCCAGGCGGCGGCGGCCCACCGCCATTGCCATCGGGACCACCGCGGCGCGGCCCGCCGGGCCGCTCGCGAACCGGCGGCGGCATCTGCGGATCCTGCATCGACACCGAGGGCTGCGACAAAGGCGGCGGCGGCGTGCGGTGTGGCGCATCCGGACGCACGTTACGCGGCGGACGCTGCTGCTGGTCGGGCCTCTGGTCGGGCCTCTGCTCAGACCTCTCTTGGGGGTCATGCAGATCATCCGGTCCGAGCGGCGGCCGGTCGTTGCGCGGCGGAGGCGGGGACGGAGAACGTGGCCGCGGCGCCGGAGCGGCCTGCGCGGCCGCAGCTTCGCCGCTGCGCGCATTGGCGCGACGCATCGAGTCGCCCGCGCGCGCTGCACCGGCGTTGGCACGCGAAGCCTCGCGGGCGCGCTGAGCGGCCTCGGATTCGACCTTGCGCACCGCCTCTTCCAGCGCAAGGCGCTCGCGGGTGATTTCCGACTCGCTCAAGGGAGGTTGTACGCTGCGCAGTTGGGCGATCAGCGCGGCGCGCGCCCGCTCGTAAAGCGCACGACGGCTCTCGCCGGGGGCACTGGGGTCCAGGCCGGCGATGGCACGGGCAATCAACGGGTAGTAGTCGGCCATTTCAACTCAACTATGCGCGCTGTGCGGTAATGTCGTTAAGCCTCGAATGGATTCTGGACCAGAATAGTATCCTCGCGTTCCGGGCTCGTGGAAAGCAGGGCGATCGGACAGCCCACCAATTCTTCGATCCGGCGCACATATTTAATCGCCTGCGCCGGCAGATCGGCCCAGGAACGCGCGTTGGCGGTCGGCTGCTTCCATCCCTCGATCGTCTCATAGATTGGAACCACCCGGGACTGGGCACCCTCGCCGGCCGGCAGATGATCGATCTCCTTACCATCAAGCCGGTAGCCGGTGCAGACTTCGACCGTGTCGAAGCCATCAAGAATATCGAGCTTGGTCAGCGCCAGCCCGTTGATCCCGCAGGTCCGCACGGTCTGGCGAACCAGCACTGCATCGAACCAGCCGCAGCGCCGCTTGCGTCCGGTGTTGACGCCGAACTCCCGCCCCTTGCGGCCGATCTCCTCGCCGATCTCGTCATGAAGTTCGGTCGGAAACGGCCCCTGGCCGACCCGGGTCGTATAGGCCTTGCAGATGCCTAAAACATAGCCAACCGCGCCAGGCCCCATCCCGGTTCCGGTCGCCGCCTGCGCCGCGACCGTGTTGGACGAGGTGACGTAAGGATACGTACCGTGGTCGACGTCGAGCAACGCGCCCTGCGCGCCCTCGAACAGGATGCGCTTGCCCTCGCGCCGCTTGGCATCCAACAGCCGCCAAACCGTTTCAGCATAAGGCAAGAGTTTTGGCGCAAGCTGCGTCAATTCCCGCAGAATTGCATCGCCGTCGATCTCTTCCAGCCGAAGTCCGCGCCGCAATGCATTGTGGTGTGCGAGCAGGCGCTCGATCTTGTGCGGCAGCGAATCGAGATCGGCGAGATCCATCAGCCGGATCGCACGGCGGCCAACCTTGTCCTCATAGGCCGGCCCGATGCCCCTTCGCGTGGTACCGATCGCGGTGACCGCGTTGGACGATTCCCGGAGCGCATCGAGCTCGCGATGCAGGGGCAGGATCAGCGTCACATTCTCGGCGACGCGCAGGTTTTTTGGACTGACCTCGACGCCCTGTTCCTTGAGCCGCGCGACCTCGTCGAGGAAAGCCTGCGGATCGAACACGACGCCATTGCCGATGACGGCCAGTTTCGACGGCCGCAGCACGCCTGACGGCAGCAGCGCCAGCTTGTAGGTCTGGCCGTTGATCACGAGTGTGTGTCCAGCATTATGGCCGCCCTGGAACCGTACGACGATGTCGGCCTGCTCCGACAACCAGTCGACGATCTTGCCCTTCCCTTCGTCACCCCACTGGGCGCCGACGACGACAACATTGGCCATCCGCGGATATTCCCCTCTGCAACTATCGTCATACGAGCATGATCTGCACGAAAACAGCTTTCGCGCCCGGAGCAACGCCCGATGGCGTGCCTTTCCGGATCATGTGCCAAGCCCAAATCACGGCCGCAACCGCTCGCTTGCGAGGCAGCTAACCGGATAAAGGAAGCGGCTCATCTAGGCAAGCAAGAAGGGCACTCTAGGCCCTTCCGGAGACGCCTCCAAGCCCTTGATATCCCCTAAAAATTCATGTCCTTCGGCGGCGCGGGAGAGTAATCTTGCACAGCTTCTCCCGTCCCGGCGGAACGCTGCGCGTGGACGTATCAATCTGGGGCAGTGCCAGCGGCATGGGACCCACGCCGCGCAGGCTGCCCCCAGAGGGCGCCAATTTACTATCTCAATAATGAATCTGCTTTACAATTCAATCTTAGATTGAGCGTCTTCATGGCTGCTCATTCGATGGCAGCCGCGTCAATCGCGCTGCTGAAGCGCGATTGACGCGGCTCGCCTGCCAGAGACTGACCAGGAAAAGCGTGTAGCGGTTTTCCATCGCGACAAACGCGGAACGCGCGTTTGTCGCGATGATCATGCTCAATCAAGACCTGAAGCGCGATGGCGATCAAACCTCGTCCCATCGCGCTTTGGGATCGCCCACGCGCCTCAATTGGTGGAATCTCTCCTGATCAGGCCGACCTCCAGATGATCGCATAGTCCGGACAGTTCTTCCTGGGAGATATCGTTGACTTTGAGACGCAGCTCCATGATCGCGAGATCGATCAAATGGCCGGCGAACGACGCTCCATGCGCAACGACCATATCTCGTTGCTCCGTCAACGCCGCAATGGCGTCACGTAGCGTCCGGGCCCCAGTCATATCGATCCTCCGAGCCGACAAAGCGCCGTTACGGTTCATGACGTCACCCCCGAGCAGATTGTTTTGGCATGGCCATGCGGCCGGCTGAAACCATTCCGACACGCCGCGCGAACGGCGAACCGATGCGATCATCATGGACATCCGCGCGGCGCCGCTCCTGCCGCAATTCGATCTGAATGTTCATGCTTGGCGGCAGCAGCGTCACCGAGGCCTTGGGCCAGGGCGCGGGATTCGGCGTTACGCCGGTGAAGCGATAAGCCGCGGCCATCTCGAGCGCGAGCAGTTGCAGCTCGAGCATCGCAACCCCCATGCCGGCGCAGGCGCGCGGGCCGGCCCCGAACGGCACATAGGCGTCCGTCGTGTAGCGGCGGTTCATCATGAATTGATCGGGCGCTTCCCAGTGCCGGGGATCGCGCTGCAGCTGCCATGGGCAGATCAGGAGCGAGGTGCCGGGCTTGAGATCGCGCCCGGCGATCGTGACCGGCTGCACCACCTCGCGGGAGAACCACCAGGCGCCCGGATAGAGCCGGCACACCTCGCGGACGAGCGTCGCGGAGAGCTCCGCATGCCGGACCGCATCGGCGCGCAGCTCGCCGCCCTCGTCCAGGCAGTCGTCCGCTTCCTCCGCGATCGCATCCATCAGCGCAGGATCAGCCGCCATATGATAGAGCACCCAGGCGGCGGCGGCCCCCGTCGTATGGTGGCCCGCCAGCAGAAGCGTCAGGATCTCGTCGCGCAGGTCGTGGTCCGACAACCCCAACACCTCGAAATCCTTCAGCGCGCTGGAGGTTCGTGCCTTGTCGCGGAGCCGGTCGACCACGGTCGACATCGCAAGCTTGGCGAAGCTCCTGCGCTTCTTCCGCCGCAGCCAGCCGACCGGCCCGACCGGCGCCACGCGGAACATGTCGTCGGCGAGATCGTCCTCGATCATGCCGACCGCCTGCACCAGCGCCGCTTCGTCACCGGCCGAGATCACCTGCGTCCCGAACACGGCGATGCAGATCGTGCGAAGCGCGAGCGCAGCCGTGAAGCTGTGCGGATCGAACGATCCGAGGCGTGCGAGCCTGGCGCCGACCGCACGGATCTCGGCGCACATCTGCGGCAGGAATTTCTCGACGCTTCCCTTGGCCATATGCTTGTGCAGCACCGCGCGCCGCCGTTTGTGCTCATCGCCATGAAGCATCAACGAACTGCGGCCAAGCACCGGTGTCAGCTTCTTGATCAGCCTGCCCTTGCCGATCTCGGTTTCCGGCGCCTTCAAGATCGGCCGGATCAGATCGGGATCGGTCACCAGAAAAACGGGGCTCGGGCCCAGATGGAGGCGCTCCAGCCCGAGCGGCGCGCCGTTTCCCCGCTCCAGCAGGAAATTCAGCGGATCACGCTGGAATGCGCGCACGTCCGAGAACATATGTGGCATCGGTTATCTCCAGTTTTCGTCCAAGATCGAGGAAGCCGCCGAGATCGGGGTTGTCTGACTTGTTGAGCGGAATTTCACCGGCGAGCGCCGTCAGCGGCGTGCCGCTTCTGTCAGTGCCGATGACCTGCGGGGGACCGAAGCGGCGCGAGCGGATGTTCATCTGCTGCAGAAAGCGCTCGTAGGTGAGGTCGGCCGTCGCGACCAGCGCCTCCGCTCCGCGCAATTCCGCAAAACGAAACATCAGCGCGTAGTTGAGCCGCGCGCTGCGCGCCGCGGCAGTGGGAAGCACGCCAAATCTGCTGATTTCCCATACGGTTCGGCGATTTCGGGAACCGGCGGACCGCAAGTTGCGGGAAAACCGACTGCGTCAGATAGGGATAGTCGGTGCGGATCGCGCGAAAGCCGCCGATCAGGTCCGATCCATGAAATAGCAGACAGTGTTCGGTGTACCAGACATCGAACTGATCACGCTCGAGATCGCCGATCGTCTTGAGCATCCAACCGCACTGATCGACGAATAGACGCTTGCGAAGACGAAACATCGACTGCACATGATCGGGATCAGCCTCTTCCGTGGTAATTAGCGCGTGATACCGGTCGAATGGGTACGACATACTGCTGTCTCCAAATGACGCATCATCTGGAACAGAAACCGAGATTTATGGTACCCCCTGAAACCGGGGGTTTTTGCCGATGAGTTTGGACGAGGCGATCTCGGCTATCGAAGCTGCGAACACGATGGATGAGCTTCGTTCTTGCCTGCACCATATCGTCCAGAATTACGGATTCTCAGGTTTTGCGTTCATCGACGCGGGGCGCCCGGAGCTCGACGTGCCCTACTATACCGGCACTTATCCGGCGGCATGGGAGCGCGCCTATATCCAGAACGATTTCGTGCATGCCGATCCCGCGCTCGCGCGGGTGCGACGAACGAATACGCCCTTTCACTGGGGCGAACTGAAGCTACCCGAACGAGTTGGACGCAAGCGGCCGCCGGAAGTGAAGATGATGGACGCGGCAAGGGAACACGGCTTCAAGGAAGGCTTCGTCGTGCCCTTCCACTACCGCGACCGCCTCGGCGCCATTCATTCAAGCTCGACCGTCTTCTTCTGGGAAGACGAGCCGCAATGGTTTCAGAAGCTATTCTCCCACCATCGCCACGAGCTGCATCTGATCATGATCTATTGGGTGCAGCGCGCGATGGACGTGGTCAATCGCGAGCAGCGGAACGGGCCGGCCATCCTGCGGCCGGCCAACGGTTCGGCGAACGTGCAACTCACCGCCCGGGAGAAGGAGGTATTGGCGTGGGCCGCGCGCGGCAAGACGGTCGCCGATACCGCCCAGATCCTGGGCATCTCGCCCGAAACCGTGGAAGGTTTCGTCAAGCAGGCCTTGCGCAAGCTGGACGCCGCGAACAAGACGCACGGCGTGGCCAAGAGCATCGCACTCGGGCTGATCGATCTCTGAGCAAGGCCGTTAGTGAAATCTCGGCGGGACCATCCCTCCGTGACCGTCTGGGGCCCGACTTCCGTCAAACATGCTCCAACGCGCGCACAAGCGCAGTCTTTCACGTTGCCGTTCATCTCCACCGGGCTTCGGCGGGCAAATCCAGGTTGGGTCCTGGGTAACGATCGTCTCTTGATTGCGCAAAAGTTCAATTTCTGGCTACAATGATATGTGGCAGGATAAACTAAATGCGATTGTTTCTGAACATGAATGCGCATTCGGAGCCGCCGGTCGATTTTTTCGCCGGATTCGAGGGCGCCACAGCCGGAAGCCATTTGATGCACGTCAGCGGGGCGCGCAGGACTAGCGGATGACGGGCAGTACGTCTGACGAGCAGATCGACAGGCTGGTGAAAGCACATTGGCTCGCAATCGGGCTGTCGCCACGCGACCTTGCCGAAGTCCTGAACGCGGTGCTTCAGCAGTCATCGAAGCAGGACGATGACCCGGACCGCGCCGGCGCCGAACGGCTGATGCGGGTCAGCAAGGCACTGGATTTGCCGGCCGATCTGCTTCGCAACGGACAATCAGCAGCCGATCAGCCGGACGCGAAAATCCTGTCCGACGATCTTGCCCGCTCCGTGCTGTCGCTGTTCGAGCTTCGACTGCTGCGCGCCTTTTCGCAACTTCGCGACCACCGCACCAAACGCCTGCTGATCCAGCTCGCCGAACAGATCGTGAGACGGCAGGCCGACGACGGCGGCGGCGTCGCCTGAAAAGTGTGTAGCGGTTTTCCCTCGCGACAAACGCGGAACGCGTTTGCGCGGAGATCATGCTCAATCAAAGAGCTAAAGCGCGATGATGATTTCAACCTGATCTCAGCGCGCTTCAGGCCGGGTTCGCCGCAAGTCCGCATGGCCCAGCTTCGCGAACATCTGCACAGCTTGCTCAATAGGCCGTCGCGACGTTAGGGGGGTTGAATGCCGATGTTACCGGCCCCAAGGCTTCCAAGTTGGACTGCTCTTCCGACAATCGCCTTTGGATATACTCGCGCTCAAGCTCAGTGAGCTTGGTTTCGAGCAGGCGGCTATAGCGCGCTATATTATTTCTATGCGTGCGCAAGCGAGCAGATACGATGTCCAACATGACCAGTCCTCGGGCCGTCGCAAACCGGATGGCAATATGAGGTCTTACAGCAGGAATGCCCGCATCTTATTCGAAGTACTTGCGTCTCTGACATCATCGTTATGAGGCAGAACTATTTTTTTTCAAACGTTGGATGCCCCTGCCTGAACTTACTCTCAACAGGTTGAGCTTCGTTTCGGCAGGCTTCCGGCGGGGTTGGCCGTCTCGGCGGGGATGGGCTGGGCAGAACTCATCGAAACGCGAGGGCGCGTGATCGATCAGCGATCGACCGGGAGTTTGCCTCTTTCCGTCGCTCAGTCTTTTCCTCTTTCTCCGGATAGCATCAAGCCTACATTCTGCTGGCGGTTTGCCAGCATCAGAGACAAACAAACCGCCACAATCGACGCTTGAGTGCGTCGAGGACCCTGCAAGTTCATCCGATGCATGGACGGGATGCATCTGCCCCATTGATGAGCAACGTAAATCCGTGTTTTTGAAACGGCCGGGGAATCAAATCCGGCCCGGACACCGGGCCGGGGCCGCGGTGTCATGACCCGAGCCCCGATCGATGTCCGCCACCGACCACCCATCGCACGCCGCCTCCCCCGGCCACTGGCTGACGCATCAGCCTTATCTGCTGCTCTGCATCACCGCATTGTGCTGGGCCGGCAATGCGATCGTCGGCCGCCTCGCCGCGGGCCACATTCCGCCCGTGACGCTGTCGTTCCTGCGCTGGTCGCTCGCGTTCCTGCTGATCCTCCCCTTCGCCTGGAAGCACCTCGTGCAGGACTGGCCGGCGATCCGCGGCAAGCTCGGCCTGATGATCCTGCTGTCGATCACCGGCATCGGCTGCTTCAACACGCTGCAATATTGGGCGCTCGAATATACCCAGGCGCTCAACACGCTGCTGCTGCAATCCGCCGGACCGCTGATCGTCGCCGTATGGTCGCTCGTCCTGCTCGGCGTGCGGCTCACCGTGGCGCAGGCGATCGGCGTTCTGCTGTCGATGACCGGCGTGCTGGTGATCCTGCTGCACGGCGACCTGACCACGCTGTCGAGCATTGAGTTCAACAAGGGCGATCTGATCTTCATCGTCGCGCTGGGGATCTTCGGACTCTATTCGGTGCTGACGCTGAAGCGTCCCGCCATTCACGGCCTGTCATTCGTCGCCTTTACTTTCGGCTGCGGCGCGGCGTGCCTGATTCCGCTGTGGATATGGGAATTGGTCTCGCGCCCGGTCATGACGCTCGATGCGAAGAACCTGGCTGTCCCTGTTCTATGTCGCGGTGTTTCCCTCCACGCTCGCCTATCTCTGCTTCAATCGCGGCGTGCAATTGATCGGCGCCAATCGCGCGGCCCCCTTCTTTCACGTCGTGCCGGTGTTCGGCTCGGTGATGGCGATCGCCTTTCTCGGCGAGCGCCCGCAGCTTTTTCACGTCATCGGCTTCGCGCTGGTGCTGGCCGGCGTCTACGCCGCCTCGCGCAAGCAGGCGACGTAGAGCATGATCCGGAAAAGCGTATGGCGGTTTTCCGAAAAGATCATCTCGAAGACCTGAAGCGCAATCGTCGACGCAACGGGCAAGGCGGATGCGGGACCAATGTCCCGCATGGCACCAATTCGTTTTGCGGCCTTGCCCGCTGCTGCTGCGTTGGTCACAAGCGGTGGTCATACTGAAGGTCTGAACCAGCGCATTTGCCCACCGAATCCCCGTCACGCTCTCCGCTGCGCTGGCTCAACAACCAGCCCTATCTCCTGCTTAGCCTGACCTCGCTGTTCTGGGCCGGCAACATCGTGCTCGCGCGTTATGTCGCGGGCCATGTGCCGCCGATGACACTGTCCTGCCTGCGCTGGATCGGCGCCTTCCTGATGCTGTGGCCGTTCGCGCGCGTGCACCTGAAACACGATTGGCCAATTCTGCGCGCGCGGCTGCCGCTCATGATCGGGCTGTCGGCGACGGGCTTCGCGATCAACAACGCGCTGTCCTATTGGGCACTCCAATACACCGAGGCGCTGAACGCGCTGTTGATCCAATCGTCCGGGCCACTGTTCGTCGCGTTGTGGGCGCTCATTCTGTTTGGCGTCCGGCTGACCTGGGCCCAACTCGCCGGCATCGCGATTTCGCTCGCGGGCGTCCTGACCATCATCCTGCGCGCCGATTTCACGGCGCTTGCCGGCATTCGTCTCAACAAGGGCGACATGATGCTGGCCGGCGCGCTGCTCGCCTTTGGACTTTACTCTGCGCTGATGACGCGACGGCCGGTGACGCATCAGCTGTCGCTGATTTCGTTCACGACGCTGTGCGGGGCCGCTCTGCTGTTCCCGTTCTCGATCTGGGAGCTTTCGACGGGCTCCAGGCTTCATTACGACCTGATGACGCTCGTGGCACTGGTCTATGTCGTGATCTTTCCATCGACGCTGGCCTATCTGTTTTTCAACCGCGGCATCGCGCTGATCGGGCCGAATCGCGCCGCTCCGTTCTTTCACCTGGTGCCGGTGTTCGGCTCGGTAATGGCGATCCTTCTGCTCGGCGAGCAGCTACGGCTGTTTCACTTGATCGGTTATGCGCTCGTGCTCGCAGGCGTCGTCATCGCCTCTCGGCAAGGCGCAGCGAAAGCCTCAACCTGACAACCCCAAATGACGCGTCCGGCCTCAGGCGACCCGGACCTTGGCGAGGAAGCCATCGACCGCGTTGCGCAGCATGCCTGACTGGTTGTCGAGTTCGCGGGCGCTGGTCAGCACTTGGGAGGCTGCCGTGCCGGTGGCTTCCGCCGCGGTCGTAACACCGCCGATATGAGCATTGATCTCGTTCGAGCCGGCCGCAACCGACTGGATGTTGCGCGCGATCTCCCGCGTCGCGTCGCCCTGCTGCTCGATCGCGGTCGAGATGCTGCTCGTGATCACGCTCATCTGCGCGATCGTCTCGGTGATGCCGCTGATCGCTGAGACTGCGTCGCTGGTCGAGGTTTGCATCGCAGCGACCTGGGCCGAGATCTCTTCCGTCGCCTTCGCGGTCTGGTTCGCCAGCGCCTTCACTTCGGACGCAACGACCGCGAAGCCGCGGCCGGACTCGCCGGCGCGCGCCGCCTCGATGGTCGCGTTCAAGGCCAGCAGATTGGTCTGCGCCGCGATCGAATGAATCAGCTTCACTACCTCACCGATCTTCTCCGCGCCGGTCGACAGCACCTGCACGGTGGCATTGGTGCGCTCGGCGTCGTTGACGGCCTTGCTCGCGATCTCGCTGGAGCGGGTGACCTGCCGCAGGATCTCGGTGACCGAGCTCGACAGCTCTTCCGCCGCCGCAGCGACCGTGCTGACATTGCCGGATGCGCTTTGCGAGGCCGCGCCCACCGTCGCAGCACGCGCGCTGGCGTCGCTTGCGGTTGCCGTCATCGATTGCGCCGTCGTCTGCATGCCGGTGGCCGCGCTCGACACCGAGCGGACGATGCCGTTGACGCTACGCTCGAAGTCGCCGGCAAGGCTCTCCATCGCCGCGCGCCGCTCGGCGGCGATACGCGTCTGTGTCGCAGTTTCCGCCTGCTCCAGTTCGCGCATGCGCAGCGCATTGTCCTTGAATATCTGAACCGTCGCGGCCATTGCGCCGACCTCGTCGCCGCGGCCAACGCCGGGAATTTCGCCGTCCAGCGCGCCATCGGCGAGTGCCCGCATCCGACTGCCCAGCGCGCCGAGCGGCCTGCTGATGCTGCGGCCGATCACCCAGGCAGCGCCGCCCGCGATGACAGCGATGCCCAGGATCGACAGGCCGAGCGTCCACAGGATCGGCTGCATCTTGGCGTCGATGTCATCGATGTAGGCGCCGGTGCCGAGAAACATGTTGAAGCCGGGGATGTCGACGGCATAGCCGATCTTGCGGACCGGCGTTTCCTGACCCGGCTTCACATATTCATAGGTCAGCAGGATTTGTCCCTTGCTGCGCGCGCCGTCCATCAATTCATGGGACAGCTTGCGGCCGTTGGTTACCACCTCCATGCGGTTGGTGCCGATCTGCTTGGGTTCGGGCGACAACACGGTGATGCCGTCATAATTGGTGCCGAACAGATAACCGGATCCGTTGTCATAGGTCATGGTACTGGCGCGGTTGGCGAACTCGGCCAGCGCAGCCTCCTTGGTCGTCTTGCCGGCCTCGACCTCCTTCAGCAATCCGGTCGCCATGTTGCGCGCCGTGTCGACGATGGCCTTGGTCTGGTCGATGCGTGCATTCAGCATCTCGCGCTGCATCAGATGGCCGGCGAGAACGCCGGCGGTGCAAAGACCCAGCAGCGCCAGTCCCACCACAATGCCGAGCTTCGGCGCAATCGTCAGATTGTTCAGCTTCAAGTCACTCTCCGGGAGAAGGTGGTATCAGGGGGTGCGTCAGTCGCAGGAGATTTGATTCACCATAGGTAGAAATCCCTAGCGGCACGTTACGAGCGTGTTCCGTAGTATTTCGGGCGCCGTGGCCGCGCAGGCGATGCGCCGCATAGCGAAACCGCATGCGATGGGCGCAACTTGCCCCGATTTGACGGCCAGATCTGCGCCGGCACCGTCTAGCGCTGAGATATCCGGGCATGCTTTGATGCCGGGACAAAAACAAGACCGCGGCACGCGGATCGATATCGGGAGCATCGAATGTCCAAATTCAGGGTGGTCACGCCGAAGGGCGCAAGTTTCACGGTCGCGGGCGGCGGCTACGACTATGAAAAGGAAGCGCTCGACCCGATCGGGGCGGAGATCATCGAAGCGCCGGCCAATGAAACGGAATTCATTGCCGCCGCAAAGACCGCCGACGCGATCTATGCCAAGGGCATGCCGATCACCAAGACCGTCATCGACGCGCTGGAGAACTGCAAGGTCATCACGCTGGGCAGCGTCGGCGTCGACAGTGTCGACGTGAAGGCCGCGACCGCCCGCGGCATTCCCGTCACCAACATCCCCGACACCTTCATCGAGGAGGTCGCCGACCACGCGATGATGCTGCTGCTCGCAGGTTTCCGCCGGCTAGTCGAGCAGGACAAGATGGTCCGCGAGGGCCGCTGGGCCGAGGGCCGGCCGGCGCTTTTGAAACTTCCTCGCCTGATGGGTCAGACGCTCGGCTTCGTCTCCTTCGGCCGGGTCGCGCGCGCGGTCGCCAAGCGCGCCGCCCCGTTCGGCCTGCGCATGATGGCCTATGACCCCTTCATCCAGGAAACGCTGATGTCCGATCTCGGCGTGCTGCCGGCGACACTGTCGGAAGTCCTGTCGCAATCCGACTTCGTGTCGATGCACGCACCGGCACGACCGGAGGTGCATCACATGCTCGGCGAGGCGCACTTCAAGCAGATGAAGAAGAGCGCGATCTTCATCAATACCGGCCGCGGTCCGACCGTGAACGAGGAGGCCCTCATCAAGGCGCTGCAGGAAGGCTGGATCGCGCACGCCGCGCTTGACGTGCTGGAGAAGGAGCCGCCGTCCCACAACAACCCGATGCTGCGCATGGAGAACGTCACGCTGACCGCGCACGTCGCCTCGGCCTCCGCACGATTCGACGAGGCGCGCAAGCGGCGCGTCGGCTACGAATTGTCACTGGTGCTGTCGGGTATGTGGCCGGTAAGCTGCGTCAATCCGTCGGTCTTGCAGAACACCGCGCTCAGGCGCTGGCAGCCTGTCGGCATGGATCGCGGACCGAACAGCTAGCGAAATACGGATGCTTCACCGGCGATCAACGCCGGGAAGCAAAGAAGAACAAGACAAAGAAGAACAAGACAAAGAAAAACGGGAGAGAGAATCATGACAAGCGAGATCACGCGACGCGGTGCGCTGACGCTGGGCGTCTCTGCGGCCGCGCTCGCCGTTACCGGCGCCAAGGCGCAAACCCCGGCATCCGCCGTCAAGACCTCCGATGTTCCACCGCTCGCGCTGCCGATCGAGAAAGGCGCGAGCCTGCGCATGCTGCGCCCGGTGCGTTTCGTTCAGGCCGATGAGGACGTGTTCCGCGCCAACGCCAAGAGCTTTACGGAAAAGACCGGCGTGGACGTCAAGGTCGATTTCGTCGGCTGGGAAGACATCAACCAGCAGACCGCGGTGACGTCGAATTCGGGCGCAGGCCCCGACATCATCATCGGCTTCACCGACGCGCCGCATATCTATGTCGACAAGCTGATCGAGCTCACCGACGTCGCCGATTATCTCGGCAAGAAATACGGTGGTTGGATGGCGCTGGCGCAACGCTACGGCAAGCGCAACAAGAGCGCGAGCTGGATCGGCCTGCCGTTCGGCGCCACCGGCGGACCACTGGTGTATCGCAAATCAGTCGTGCAGGCCGCCGGCTTCGACAAGGTGCCGGAGGATCACGCCGGCTTGCTCGACCTCTGCCGCAAGCTGAAAGCGGCCGGCAAGCCCGCCGGCTTCGCGCTCGGCAACGCCGTCGGCGACGGCAACGGATTCGCGAACTGGATCCTGTGGTCGCACAACGCATCGCTCCTGGACGAAAGCGGCAATGTCATCATCAACAGCAAGGAAACGATCGCGGCGCTGAAATATCTGAAGGAGCTGTATCCGACCTTCATCGCCGGCACGCCGTCATGGAACGACGTCAGCAACAACCGCGCCTATTCCTCGCAGGAGATTGCGCTGACGGCCAACGGCGTCTCGCTGTACTTCTCGTTGAAGAACGACCCGGCGACCAAGGCGATTGCAGAAGATACCGAGCATCAATTGTTGCCGAAGGGCGTTGCGAGCGCGTCGCCGATGGCGGGCTTGACCATGAACGCGATGGTGTTCAAGCACAGCCCCTATCCAAATGCCGCGAAGGCGTTCCTCCAGTTCATGATGGAAAAGGAACAGTACGAGCCGTGGCTGAACGCCAATAGCGGCTACTGGGCGCAACCGCTCGCGGCGTATGCCGACGCCGCGGTGTGGTCCGGCGATCCCAAGGTCAGCCTGTTCAAGAACACGATGGCGAGCCCTTACTACAATGGCTACAAGGGGCCGATTTCGACGGCGACCGGCGCGATCAATGCCGACTACGTGCTGGTGCAGATGTGCGCTGCTGTCGCGACCGAAGCCGCGACACCCGAAGCCGCCGCCGCCGAAGCGGAACGCCGCGCCAAGCGATATTTCCGCCGGTCAGAATAGCAACGTCAGTCCGAGCGATGCGACACATACTCCGTCATTCCGGAGCGATGCGAACAGCATCTAGCCGGAATCTCGAGATTCCGGGTTCGCACTTCGTGCGCCCCGGAATGACGGCGACAGTTTGAGACGGAACAAATTCCGATGTCCGTAACGACGATCCCTTCGCGAACGCTGGCGCAGCGGCAACCCAACTGGTTTGCGCGCCTGTTCGACTACAAGCCATTCCTGATCGTGGTCTGCCTGACACCGGCGATCGGCCTGCTGATGGTCTTCCTGACCTATCCACTGGCACTCGGCGTCTGGCTTGCCTTCACCGACACGACGATCGGCCGGCGCGGCATCTTCGTCGGGCTGGAGAATTTCCAATATCTGCTGAGCGATCCGCTGTGGTGGGGCGCGGTGTTCTACAGCGTCTTCTACACCGCGGTCGCGACCTTCGGTAAATTCGCACTCGGCTTCTGGCTCGCGCTCTTGCTCAACAACCACTTTCCCTTCAAGAGCTTGCTGCGCGCGATCGTGCTGCTGCCCTGGATCGTGCCGACCGTGCTGTCGGCATTGGCGTTCTGGTGGATCTTCGATCCGCAGTTTTCCATCATCTCCTATCTCCTGGTCGACGTGCTGCATGTCCGCTCGACCAATATCGATTTCCTCGGCACCCCCTGGCCGGCGCGGTTCTCGCTGATCGCGGCGAACATCTGGCGCGGCATTCCCTTCGTTGCGATCTCGTTGCTCGCGGGACTGCAGACCATCTCGCCTTCGCTCTATGAGGCCGCGATGCTCGATGGCGCCACATCCTGGCAGCGCTTCCGCTACATCACCTTTCCGATGATGATGCCGATCCTTGCGATCGTGATGACATTCTCGATCATCTTCACTTTCACCGACTTCCAGCTCGTCTATGCGATCACCCGCGGCGGTCCGGTCAACTCGACCCATCTGCTTGCCACCCTCGCCTTTCAGCGCGGCATTGCCGGCGGCGAGCTCGGCGAAGGCGCCGCGATCGCGGTCTCGATGATCCCGTTCCTGGTGTTCGCGACGTTGTTTTCGTATTTCGGCCTTGCCCGCCGCAAATGGCAGCAGGGAGAATCCAATGACTGACGCCGTCATACAGTCCGCCAGCAACGCGAGCGCCGCGCCGGAAACGATGCACTGGGACTCACGGGCGCGCCGCGTGGTCATGATTTATGTGCCGCTCGCCTGTTTCGTGCTGATCCTGCTGTTTCCGTTCTACTGGATGGCCATTACCTCGTTCAAGCCGAACGCGGAACTCCTGAACTACAAGGAGCACAACCCGTTCTGGATCTCATCGCCGACACTCGCGCATATCAAGCATCTGTTGTTCGAGACGGCCTATCCGCGCTGGCTGCTGACCACGATGTCGGTCGCGGTCGGCGCAACCTTCCTGTCGCTGCTGTCGAGCACGCTCGCGGCTTACGCGATCGAGCGCCTGCGCTTCAGGGGCAGCCCCTATGTCGGCCTTGCGATCTACCTCGCCTATCTGGTGCCGCCGTCGATTCTGTTCATTCCGCTTGCGACCGTCGTGGTGCGTTTCGGCCTGTTCGACAGCCCGCTGGCGTTGATCCTGGTCTATCCGACCTTCCTGGTGCCGTTCTGCACCTGGCTGTTGATCGGCTATTTCAAGTCGATTCCCTATGAGCTGGAAGAATGCGCGCTGGTCGACGGCGCCACGCGGCTGCAGATTCTCTGGCAGATCACGCTGCCGCTCGCCGTGCCCGGCTTGATCTCGGCCGGCATCTTCTCCTTCACGCTGTCCTGGAACGAGTTCATCTACGCGCTGGCCTTCATCCAGAGCAGCGCCAACAAGACCGTGCCGGTCGCGATCCTGACCGAGCTCGTGTCAGGCGATGTCTATCAGTGGGGTGCGCTGATGGCGGGCTCGCTGCTCGGCTCGCTGCCGGTTGCGATCTTCTACTCGCTGTTCGTCGACTATTACGTCTCCTCGCTGACGGGCGCGGTGAAGGAGTAGTGCAAGATCGGGAAAAGGATGTGCTCGGGCTGCTACCCGACGGGTGTGTGGCGGTTTTCCCTGACCAGCAAACGCGGAACACGTTTGCACGAAGATCGTGCTAAATCGAAATCGAAGGCGCGATAGCGGTTCCCATCGCGCTTTCGGCCGATTAATTCATCACGGGAGCGCGCCATCCACCGGGCGCGCGATGATGCGCAACCGGATGGGACCGTCATGAAATCATCAAAAGAAACTCTGCTGTCGCGACGCAATTTCTGCCTGTGCTGCGTCGGAGCCGCCACTTATGCCGCCACCGGCGGATGGCTGACGCCGCGCGAAGCCTTCGCCGAGGCGCGCGGGCTCGTCACCCTGATCAAGGACAGCGCGGCGGCGTCCGAGGTCACGACACACAGCCTGCGCAACAATATCAGCGTGCTGGAAGGATCAGGCGGCAACATCGCGGTCCTGACCGGCTCAGACGGCAAGGTGCTGATCGACGCCGGCATCAGCGTGTCGCGGCCCCGCTTGACCAAGGCGCTCGATGCGCTCGGCAAGGACCCGATCACCCACCTCGTCAACACGCATTGGCATTTCGACCACGCCGATGGCAATGAATGGCTGCACGCGGCCGGCGCCAGGATCATCGCGCATGAGAACACGCGCAAGCATCTTTCCGGCATTCAGCGCGTCGAGGACTGGGACTACAACTTCCTGCCTGCGCCGCACGGCGCGCTTCCCGCCGAGACATTCGCCAAGGACCACAAGTTGAAGCTCAACGGCGCGACGATCGCGCTGCAATATCACGGCCCCGCCCACACCGATGGCGATATCACCGTCCACTTCTCCGAGGCCAATGTCTTCCACACCGGCGATATCTACTGGAACGGGATCTATCCGTTCACCGACTATTCCACCGGTGGCAGCATCGACGGCAAGATCAAGGCGACCGAGGCCTGTCTCGCAGCGATCAACGACGACACCATCGTCATTCCCGGCCATGGCAAGCCCGTCAGCAACAAGGCGGAGCTGAAGGACTATCGCGACATGCTGGTCGCGATCAGGGACAATGTGGCGAAGCTGAAGAAGCAAGGCAAATCGCGCGACGAGACCGTCGCGGCCAAGCCGACCGCTGATTTCGACGCCAAATGGGGCCAATTCGTCATCGACCCCGGCTTTTTCACGCGGCTGGTCTACGAAGGCGTTTGACGATTTAGAACATATTCGGTTCTGATTAAATCAGAGCCGAAGCTCTTGTCTTGACGCGTTTTCTCACGCGAACCGGTCTGCACTTCGCTCGAAAACGCTCTCGCTCACGGCTTCTTCGTCCGATAATCGCCGAAGGCCGTGTCGCGCTCGTCGAGCTGCGCCTTCACGCTTCCGCCGTCGCGGCGGAATGTCGACATGTAGGCGCGGCTCGCCTCGGTGGTGAAGGCGAGCGCCTGGATTTCGGTGCCGGCGCGGATCGCCGCCCGCGCGCCCATGATCTCCATCGCCCGATGCACCGAGCGCTTGTTGAGCTGCTGCAGCTCGACCGGCACTTTCGCGGCCCGCTCGGCGAACTCCAGCACACGCTGTTCCAATTCGAGAAGCGGGAACGCGCGCGTTGCAAAGCCCCACTCCGCGGCCTCGCGACCGGACATGGCATCGCCAGTCAGCATCAGCTCCATGGCGCGGCGCATGCCGACCAGCCACGGATGATATTGCATGTCGGGCGGGCTCATCAGCCGCACCGGCGGATAACCGATCTGGGCATCATCGGCGACATAGACGATGTCACACGCAGTCGCGAGCTCCGTGCCGCCGGCGAGGCAGTAGCCGTGCACCTGCGCGATGACGGGCTTTGCGAGATCCCAGATCGAGAACCAGCCTTCGACGACATGGCGCGACCATTGCCCCGGTCCCGACGCGGAATGATAGGGCTGATCGACCTTGTTGTCCGCGGACAGATCGTATCCGGCGGAAAAGCACGGTCCGGCGCCGCGCACGATGGTGATCGAGACATCGGCATCGCGGTCCGCCGCCTCCAGCGCGCCGAAGATTTCCGCGCGCAACCGATTATTCAATGCATTGCGCTTCTCCGGACGGTTCAGCGTGATGCGCCGCACGCGCGGCTTCGGATCGTCGACGAGAATGTGCTGATAGGTATCCTGCTGATCGGACATCGCGGCTTCCTCCGGACTTTTCTTGATAAGCTTTCTCGGCATGTTGCCGAGACCGGAGGACGGGTGCAAGTGCGCCCGCCGCGATGGCGTTTCCTTCGAGCCGGTCAGCCCGACGGGATCATGACGACAGACTTGTCCTTTGGCCAGCGGACGCGCCAGGCGAAGTTGACGTCCTTGACCTCACCCGGCTTCGCTTCGAACGCCCATTCCAGGACGCCGCGCTTATCGCGCACATTGGTCGCGGTCGGCGGCGTCGTCGACGGCAGCATTTCGACCAGGATGTCCTCATTCTCGCTGACCGGAAGCTGGTCCGTGATCGCGATCTTGACCGGGAAATCGTGCCCGTTGCGGATGCTGGTCTTGAACGCGCGCTCGTCGGTCTTTGCCGTCGTTACGATCAGGCCGGCGGAGCCCTCGTTGCGCTTGACCACCGCACGCTCGACCTTGACCTTGTCGTCGGCGCCAAAGCCGAGCCGCACCTGCTCGTCCTTGCCTGCGGCGGCCATCCGCGCAGCTCCGACGAACATTCCGTCGCGATAGATCGACACCTTGCCCGGCAACAGCGGCGCATCCTCGCTCTGGGTGAAGCTTGCTTCGAGGAATGCGGTCGGGTCCAGCACCGGCGCGGCGCGGATGGCGAGATCGGGCGCGATCATTGCGGTGGAGATGCGAAGGCTCTTCGAACCCTCATTCGTGCCGACGCTGACGCGACCGGGCACCCTGAATGCGGTCTGGAACGCGCTGACCTCGATTGTGGCCTGTTGCTCCTCGGCACGTTTTTCCATCGCCTCCGGCGCGGCAGGCGCCGCGGCCAGCGCGCGCGGTCGCGCAGTGTCCATCGCGCTCAAACGCGGCGGCGGAAGCGCCGGCGGATATTGCACGATCAGCGGCGAGAGATCCGGCGCGTTGCCGCCGCGCGAGGTCCTGACGGTCGAGACCGAAAGCGACACATCCGACCAGTCCTCTCCCGTGGTCTGCAATATCTCGGCGCGCCGGACCAACTCGATTGCCGGCTTGCGATCCTTTGCACCGGTGTCGAGGCGCGCATCGTAGAGCGGCACCCAGCGGGCATGGCGCACCGCATATGTCACTTTGAACGTCGCCTGCGTCGGCGCGTTGGCGGCGAGATCGATCCGGACTTCGAGCTTGCTCGGCGGCTTGCTGGCGCGATCGGCCTCCAGCCTTGCAATCTCGCGATCGACGTCGCGCTGCTTGCGCTCCGCCTCGCGGATCGCTGCGTCTGCGACGGCAATCTCTTCGCCGACGGCGGCGAAGGCCGCGCGCCATTCCGCGACCGGGCGCGCCTCGCCCTTCTCGCCCAACCCCGCCGGCGAGACTTCGGCAAAACGCTCGGCGAATTTGCGGCGCGCGGTCGCAGAGGCGATCGCGTCTTCGAGATTGACCCGCTGGTCCCTCAGCGCCTCGATTCGCCTGTCGATCTCGGGCAAGTTGACCGGCGGCGCGGTGCGCGGCGGCTTGGCATCGATCGCGCCGATCACGAGCCGTCCCGCGGCGGACCCCTCGACACGCAGCGACGATACGTCCAGCCCGAGCGGAAAATCCTTTGCGACAAGCGTGCTGTCGCCGGCCGCGACGTCCACTGTGATGACGCGCGTGACGCTCGCGCCATCAGGATAGACGGTGACGGCATCGACCGTCGACGTTGTCTCCACATCCGCCGCCCACACCGGCGCCACCGCGGCGGTCGAGACCCAAAAGAGACTGGTCGTGGCCAGACATTTCGCAATCATTCGCATGACATCTTTTCTCCGCAATCTTCGCGCGCCCCGCGGACGCGCGACAGGTCGCGTCCGTTCGGTCTTAGACGCGGCAGCGCGTGAACTGGTTCGAACAATTATTTCGGCGGGCGCGCGGTAAAGCGATAGCAGCCGGATACGCCGGCCGTGCTATCTGAGCGAGGACATGCCCCATGGCGAGAGACCGCGCCGCAGCAGCAGCGCGGTATAGGTAGATAGCTCACGCGTTGAGGACAGCCCATTCCGGGCTGCCCCGCGTAGTGCAGGATCATTCAAGCTCGATCGGCTGGAATTTTCCGGTCTTATCCATCTGCGTTCCCCAGAGCTTGTGCGAAGCCTGGTGGTCGCTGCGGCTGAAATTGAGCGACGCGCCAAGACCGAGGTCGAGATTGCGCGTGGTCTCCAGCACATCCACGAGCTTTTCGGTATCGACCTGCGGGCCACATCGCTTCAGCGCGTCGATCAGGACGTTAGCCGCGATGAATCCCTCGAGCGCAAGGTAGTCCGGCGTGACGCCCGGAGCGTATTTCGCCAGCGCGTTCTTGAACTCGAGCACTTCGCTCGAATAGCCTGACACGGCCGGGACAGTCTGGGTCACGATGACGTTTTCGGTGAAACGCGGACCCAGCAGCATCAACTCCTCGGCGAGAGCCGTGGCACCCGAGACCGACATATTTGTGTAGATCATCCCCGGGAACAGGTCGCGCGTCTTCTCGATGAACTTCGCTGCCGGCCGCGTCGTCGCCGTCATCACCACCGCGCGGATCGGGGTTTTCTGCTGCCTGAGCTGATTGACCGCCTCGTCCACATCGATCGTGTTGCGATTGTAGGTCAGCCGCAGGATCGAGGCATCGCTGACGCCCATGGCGCGATATGCCTTCGCCATGCCGGCAAAGCCCTGATCGCCGAACGCATCGTTCTCGCCGAACGCGATGATCTGGTTCGGCTTCAGCTTGCGCACCTTCAGGAGATAACGCACCGCCGCGTCGGCTTCCTCCGCGAAGCTCGGCCGATAATTGAAGACGTAGCGATCGGGAGGATCGTGCCGCACCACGGTGCCGCCGGTGAATGGCGCGTAGAACAGCGTCCGCTGCTCGAGCGCGTAGGGAACGGATACTTCCGCTGTCGGCGTGCCGAGATTGCCGAAGAAACCGAATACCCGTTCCTTTTCCAACAGGTTCTTCATCACGCCCACCGTCCGCGCCGGCTCGAAGCCGTCGTCGCCCGGGATCAGCTTGAGCAGTCTGCCATTCACACCGCCGGCTTCATTGATCTTGGCAAAGGCGACATCGATCCCCTGCTTGTAGTTCTGGCCGTTTTCTTTCGCGCTTCCGGTATATGGAATGACGATTCCGAAGCGAATTTCGCGATCGGTAACGCCACGCACGTTCGTCGTTGGGAGCTGTGGGGTCGGCGTCGCGGCGGTGGCGGGCGCGGAGGGCGTGGGAGGTGTAGCGGCCGTGGTGGAAGGTGCGCTGGTGTCGGCAGCCGGCGAAGGCGCAGGCTGTGGAGACGCCGCGCCGATCGATTGTTCGAGATCGGCGATCTGGCGCTCGGCCACCTTGCAATCGGTCTTTCCGGAGCTGACCGCCCCGCGACCGTCGGCGACGTAGCGCTCGAACACCCGCGAGACGTCGCCGCGCTCGGTTTCGTTATTGGAGGCTTCCCGGATCACCGCCTGAAACTTGTCGACAATCAGCTGGACGCGGGACCGTGCGACGTTCTGGCAGGCCTGCGCCGAACCGACGATCGGTCCAACACGGCTCGCAAGATCACGCACGACACTCAGATTGTCAGCGGACGCAGTGCTCATGCTGCTTGCGAGCAAAATGCCAGATAGGACGGGAGCCCAGCAAGAGCTCAGACAGGAACTTCGCAACAGGTTCGAATTAAACCACCGACTCAACATTTTCTAATACCACTCTTTACTGTTACTCTTTGACTATTGAGCGCGCGCTCTTGAATTCGTCTTCTGGCGCCACTGCATGAATTGTCGCAGTAGTTCATCGGATTGGTCGCGATCGGCCTGCGCAGCCGGTTCGCTGGACGGTGCGACCGGCTCGCTCGACGGTCCGAGCAATGACTGGAATTCAGCAATTGCAGGCCTGGCTGTGTCCACGCTCGGCGGCTGTTGCTGTGGTTGCCGGGACAGGGCCGCTTTGAATTGCTGCACATCCGCCGAGAAGGACGATGCGGTATCAGACTGCCGGAAGCTCGGCATCATGATCACAAAGAGCAGTGCGACGACCGCAAGGAATCCCATGGTCGCGGCCATGCGGGGGGTGATGCCGAACGGCGCATTGGACCGATCGAGCTCGCGCGTCAGCGCTGAAAGCTCGTCCACGGCTTGTGCACCGGGCGGCCGTCGCAGCGATTCCTGACGCGTTTCTTGCCCCGATTCTTGGCTCGATTCTGGCTCGATTCCCGGACCTTCTCGCCGGCTTTCGTCGCTAGATGTGAGCCGAGAGCAGTCGACGGCTTGACCGCGCCAGTCGCGCGCACGGGACTTTTTTCGGGATCCTCGACACGTGACAATCGCGTCTCGACCTTTCGCGCAACAAGCGCCGTCCGTAATGATTAAAAATTATGCGGGCCGCTGTTGCTTGTTTTCGACAATCATTATTTTTTTCCTAGCACTCTATCGTGCAGATGCAGGGGTACCCTCCTACGGTTAAGCGGCGGGAAACCAGGAATTGAAAAAACGGTAAATGCGGATCGCGCATCGATTGATGTCATATGCGCATCACGCCGCGAGAAGATGCAGGTATTTTCGTCTTGTCATCGAGATACGACGGAAGGCCGTCTTCGACGAATGTCCGTCATCGCGTCGGGTTTTTGATCGAGCATGACAAATCCGTCCGACGAGAATTCGAGATTATCCTGTTATCGAGGAGGCACGCTGCCTCTTAGATCAAGTTCTTTGTGCGTGCAGGTTCGATAACTGCTGCAGAAATAAATTTGCCCGGCCTCCGCTGAATCTCTGCTTCTCAGTTGACTATTTCAGCAGCACGGCATCGCGGACTTCTCTGCCGACCGCGCGCAAGGAGCGGTACAGGGCGCGGATCGGCGGCTGCTTCTCGCTGTACTTCTCGCAGAAGTAAAAACAATAATTGCTGTCGCAGGGAGAAGATTGCTGCTCTCTGAAAAACGTACCCTTCAAGAGATTTCCGTACGATCGCGAAGGGCCACAGCGGACGACGTCGCCGTTGGGTTCGATCTTGAAGAATAGACGGCCAGCATTGCAGGATATTCCACGGTAATTCGGTGTTCCATGCAACTCAGCATCATCGTCAAACATGTTGAGTGTTGGAGGCTCGGACCGCTTCATCAATGCCGGTCTGTAGAAGCTTCGTGCCGCGTCAGCGTAGCCGCGAAACATCTTCCGTTCGGCGGCCGTATAAGCGCCTGGATACCATTTCCCCTTCAGCGAGTAGTCTCGCAGGAGCTTCGGTATGGGAAACATGCCTATCGGCACGAGCAGGTCGATGGCTTCTTCGAAGCGCGACAGTGCCTCGGGGGTCGCCACCAACGATGCCATGACGTGAAAGCCCGCTTCGTGCAAGAGCCGGACGTGCTTGAGATAGGCCGCATTTCCGCTTCGCTGCGCCCGTTCAACGACGTGAAGTCCGGCGTTGATGAAGCTCACCCGCTTCGGGTCGATCCGTTTGGCGAAATCCTCCCATGACTTGTTGGTCATGTTGGAGTTTATCGACAGCAGATGCCGGCGCGAGAGGCGTTCACAGAGGTCAACAAAGCCGGGGTAAGCGCTTGGTTCTCCACCTGTCATATGGAGGAGCCATCGCAGCCCCGTTGCCTCAAAGGCGGCAGCCCATTCGTCCGGAGTGGCAAACACGCGGAGCTTTTCTCCGAGGGTCTCCTCGGAGAAAAAGCAGTAGTCGCAGCGATAATTACAGGTGTTTAGAAGCTGCCAATCCGCCTCGACGTCGTAATTCACGAGATCGCCTCAAGAACGTCGCACTAAGCAGAGTGAAGCCGCTATGCGCAGACTCCACCCAGTCATAGTTCGTGGAAGACCGTGTCGGCGGGCCAATCGCCGGCCACGGCGCTACGCTCGAAAAAGAACGCCCTCAAATGCGTGAGCAAGAAAAATACCTGCGCCAACCAGGCCCATCAATGCAGTAATAGTTTCGATCATCGCAAACATCCTTTGCGAGCCCCGCGAAATCAAACGATGCGGCAGCCCGCACAGTCAAAAGGATTTCCGAACACAACCGTAAAAAGGATCGAAGCGAGGATTTCCCGCAACATGACGTCCGCTGGCGGCGCGCAACGCGAGAGAACCAGACCCCACCGCGCGACGGCCAATCACAAAAACGCCGCGTGATCATGCCCTAGAATACCAGCACCTTGACCTGCTTCACCTGCGGCAACGCCTGTATCTTGGCGAGCAGTTCGGCCGGCACGGCGCCGTCGATCTCGACCAGCGCAATGGCGTCGCCGCCCTGCTTGACGCGGCCGAGATGGAAGGTCGCGATGTTGATCTTGGCGTCACCAAGGAGGCTCGCGAACTTGCCGATGAAGCCGGGCTTGTCCTCGTTGGTCACATAGATCATCGACCTGCCGAACTCCGCGTCGACGCGAATGCCCTTGATGTCGACCATCCGCGGCTTGCCGTCGGCATAGACCGTGCCCGACACTGAACGTTCCTGGCGCTCGGTGACGACGGTGACCGTGATCAGGCTTTCGTAGTCGCTCTGCGCGGCACGCACGACCTCATCGACCACCATGCCGCGCTCCTTGGCGACCACCGGCGCCGAGACGACGTTGACGTCGCCCAGCATCGGACGCAGCAGGCCCGACAGCACTGCCGAGGTCAGCGCCTTGATCTTCATCTCGGCGACATGGCCCTCATAGGTGATCTGCACCTTCGAGATGCCGGTCTCGGTCAACTGCCCGGCGAACGAGCCGAGCTTCTCGGCGAGATCGATGAAGGGGCGAAGTTTCGGCGCTTCTTCCGCCGTAATCGACGGGAAGTTGACGGCGTTCGAGATCGCGCCCGAAAGCAGATAGTCCGACATTTGCTCGGCGACCTGCAGCGCGACGTTCTCCTGCGCCTCCGTGGTGGCGGCGCCGAGATGCGGCGTGCAGATCACGTTGGGGTGGCCGAACAGCACGTTCTTGGTGGCCGGCTCCTCGACAAAGACGTCAAAGGCCGCGCCGGCGACATGCTTGGAATTGAGCGCGTCGACCAGCGCCTGCTCGTCGACAAGGCCGCCGCGGGCGCAATTGATGATGCGCACGCCCTTCTTCATCTTGGCGAGCGCCGCAGCGTCGATGATGTTCCTGGTCTTCTCCGTCAGAGGCGTGTGCAGCGTGATGAAATCGGCGCGCTTGAACAGCTCGTCGAGCTCGACCTTCTCCACGCCGATATCCTTTGCACGCTCGGGCGACAGGAACGGGTCATAGGCGATCACGCGCATGCGCAGGCCCAGCGCCCGATCGGCTGCGATCGAGCCGATATTGCCGCAACCGATCACGCCCAGCACCTTGCCGGTGATCTCGACGCCCATGAAGCGGTTCTTCTCCCACTTGCCGGCCTGGGTCGAGGCATCGGCCTGCGGAATTTCGCGCGCGAGCGCCAGCATCAGCGTGATCGCGTGTTCGGCGGTCGTGATCGAATTGCCGAACGGCGTGTTCATCACGATGATGCCCTTGGCGGTCGCCGCGGGAATCTCGACATTGTCGACGCCGATCCCGGCGCGGCCGATCACTTTCAGCTTCTTCGCCCGCTCGATGATCTTGGCCGTCGCCTTGGTGGCGGAGCGAATCGCAAGGCCGTCATAGTCGCCGATGATTTCGGCGAGCTTGTCCTTGTCCTTGCCGAGATTGGGCTGGAAGTCGACCTCGATGCCGCGGTCTTTGAAAATCTGCACGGCGGCAGGCGAGAGCGCATCAGAAATCAGAACTTTGGGTTTGGACATGGGTTCGATCCGTCAATGGATGACAAATTACAACGGTGTCACTGCGCAGTTGAAACGCGGACCCGTCCTTTTGCGATGGATGGCCGGGTCATCCCCGATCAAGTCGGGGACAGGTGCCCGGCCATGACGAACAATCAAGTGAAGTTGCTTACGCGGCCTTCGGCAGCTGCGCCTTGGTCTCAGCGAATGCCCAGTCGATCCACTGCGTCAACAGTTCGACGTCCTTGGCGTCGACGGTCGCGCCGCACCAGATGCGCAGGCCCGCCGGCGCATCGCGATAATGCGCGAAGTCGAAACCGGCGTTCTCCTTTTCGACCATCGCCACGAGCTTCTTGGCGAACTCGGACTGCGCGTCAGCAGAGAGCGAGGTTATCGCGGGATCGATCACCTTCAGGCAGACCGACGTGTTGGAGCGGAGCGCGGGATCCTTTGCCAGGAAATCGATCCACGGCGTCCGCGCCTTCCAGTCGGCCAGCACCTTGGTGTTGGCATCGGCACGGCCCATCAGCGCCTTGAGGCCGCCGATCGATTTTCCCCAGTTCAACGCGTCGAGATAATCCTCAACGCACAGCATCGACGGCGTGTTGATGGTCTCGCCCTCGAAGATGCCGGCATTGAGCTTGCCGCCCTTGGTCATGCGGAAAATCTTCGGCAGCGGCCACGCAGGCTTGTAGGTTTCGAGCCGCTCGACAGCGCGCGGCGACAGCACCAGCATGCCGTGTGCGGCCTCGCCGCCCAGCGCCTTCTGCCAGGAGAATGTCACGACATCGAGCTTCGGCCAGTCGAGCGGCTGCGCGAACGCGGCCGACGTCGCGTCGCAAATGGTGAGACCTTCGCGGGTGGCGCTGATCCAGTCGGCATTGGGAACGCGCACGCCTGACGTGGTGCCGTTCCAGGTGAAGACGATGTCGGTTGCGGGATCGACCTTGCTCAGATCGGGAATCTCGCCATAGCCGGCGTGCAGCTTGGTGACGTCCTTGAGCTTCAATTCCTTGATGATGTCGGAGACCCAGCCCTCGCCGAATGATTCCCAGGCGATCGTCGTGACGGGGCGCGCGCCGAGCAGCGACCACAGCGCCATCTCCACCGCGCCGGTGTCGGACGCCGGCACGATGCCGATCTTGTAGCCGGCGGGCACTTCGAGCACCTCGCGGGTCAGCTCGATGGCCTGCTTGAGCTTGGCTTTGCCGACCTTCGCGCGATGCGAACGGCCGAGTGCAGCGTCTTTGAGATTTTGGGCGCTCCAGCCGGGGCGCTTGGCACAGGGGCCGGACGAGAAATGCGGTACAGCCGGCCGCTGAGCGGGCTTCGCGACAGTCATGGCCTATCCTTCCAGATAGTAAGCCTCCCGTTGGGGGGAGGTGTCCCGCCGCTGCACATATGGGAATCGCCGCACTTCGTCAAGGAAGTTTGGGGTCATCACGGCTGATTGAAGGGTCCGGTGAATGACCGCCCCCTCTCCTACTCGGGCGCCGCGCCGACCGGCGAGTTGCCGGCGGGTGGCCGGTGCAGGAACGTCATCGACGCATAGGCGCCGATCCACGACCCGATCGCGGCAAAGCCGACATAGATCCAGTTCTCGGTGTAGCTGATCACCGCGAAGGACGAGAGCAGATACCAGATGCTGCTCCAGGTCGCCGCGGGCACGCGCTTCCGCGCCACGACTGCCGAGGTAAACATCACGTAAACGGCGTCGGTCGCAGCCGTCGCAAGCACGACGGCCAGCGCGGTCAAAGGATTGATGCCCGACATCGCAAGCCTCCTGAGCCTGTTGCGCCGTCGCGAAGTTAGAAGCGGATCGTCATGCCGACATGGCTGCGTGAAAATCCGAGCCGCTCATAGAACCGCTGCGCATCGACGCGGGTGTGATGGGTGAGCAATTCGACGACCTTGCAGCCCTTCGCACGCGAGCGCTCGACGGCCCAACGCACGAGCTGCTCGCCGATGCCGCGGCTGCGATGATCGGAGGCGACGCGGACATCCTCGATCAGGCCGCGCGACGCACCCTGCGAGCTCAGCCCCGGCAGGATGCAAAGCTGCAGGCAGCCGACGACACGGCCCGCCTCCTCCACGACCATCAGCTCGATATTGGGATCGCGCTCGACCCGCTCGAAGGCCTCGAAATAGAGCTTCGGCAGCGGCTCCTCCAGCCGTTCGCGCGCGCGGCCAAGATGATCGTCGGCGAGCATTGCAATGATGGCGACGACATCGTCGCGGCCCGCACGACGGATGGTGATCGGATCGTTCGCGTCCATGTCCATGTTCGTTATCGTGCAGGTGAGAGACCAAGCCGCTGCTCGGCTTCACCGATCCAGCGGCGCAGCGCAGCGTAGCGGGCGAGATCGAAGCCGCCTTCGTGAGCGACACGCGTATAGGCAACGAGCGCAATATCGGCGAGCGAGAAATCGTCACCGATCAGAAACCGTGCCGTCTCCAGCCGGCGCTCCATATGATCAAGCGCGACATAGCCGCGCGCCACGAGGTTCGGATCGAGCGCGCTGACGGGCTTGCCCAGATAGACGATCTGAAAGCGGCAGACGGCAACATAGGGCTCGTGACTGTTCTGCTCCCAGAACATCCATGCATCCATCTGAGCCGCCGAAAACGGATCGGACGGAACGAGGCCGCTGCCACGCGCGAGATATCGGATGATCGCGTTGGATTGCGCGAGCGTGCGGCCGTCGTCGAATTCGACCGTCGGCACCTGTCCCCATGGATTGAGCTGAAGAAACGCGGCCGTGCGGCTGCCGCCGTTCATCGTGTCGATCTCGGCCCACGAGTAAGGCAGCGCGAGCGCATCGCACACCCATTTCACTTTCAGGCAATTGCCCGAATTGCTGTCGCCATAGATCTTCAATATCGCGCCGCCTTATGGGGAGAAAGCGGCATCGGACCAGCCGCTTCCCTTCCTGTCAAGCGGGGCGCTTCAAAGCTTAGAACTTGTAGCCCAGGCCGGCGCGGACGGTGTTGATGTTGGTGTCGACGCTGCTGGTGAAACGGACATATTCCCATTCCGCGCGTGCGAAGAGGCCACCGACCAGGTTGATATCGATGCCGAGGCCGGCCGTGTAGCCGTAGATCAGGTGATTGTGCACGGCGTCCGTGGCGGAGAGCGGCATCAGGGGCGCGAATGGCCCGTTCACAGAGTTGCTCACGGAGTCGTTGACGGTGGCCGTGTGCGCAATATCGGCGTTGCCCAGCGCGAAGCCGCCGAACACATATGGCAGGAAGCAATCGAAAGCGTACGCAGCGCGGCCGCGGAACGTTGCCATGTCCGAGATCTTGATCGAGGCCGACGAGGTAACGGCGACATCGTGGAAGCGCCCGTCGGAGAGCGGAGCGCCGCTCACAAGCTCCTTGCTGGCGATCGACATGCCACCGAAATCGCCGTGCATATAGCTCGCTTCCAGGCTGAGCACGGCCTCATCCCATTGCCAGTTGTATCCGAGAAACGCACCGAAGGCGGACGTCCGCGATGATTGCTTTCCGAACCCGAGATTCCATTGCGGGACGCCCATTTCCTGGACGACATTGTTGGCCAGCAGCGTGGCCAACAGGTTCGTCGAAGAGCCGGTGAAATTCTCGTCCGACGATCCGTAGCCGCCCTGTCCGCCAAAGTAGACACCTTGCCAGTTGACCCGCGAGGTGGTCAGCCCGTCGGTGAAACTTCCGCGCAGGATCGGAAGGTCCGGCATGTCGGCCGCCTGCGCGACCGTCACCGCCCCCAGCATCATCGCCGCTGCCACCACAACCCCACGCATTGCAACGCTCCAATCAGGCCCCTGAACTCGTTGTGATCATCGCGCGTTAACCTTAATCAATCGTTCCCGCGCGCACGCGATCGCGACTTTCAGGCGCGGAAAAAGCACAAAAACTCCCTGCCCCATCGCGCAAAGCAGAAACGGCGCGGGATGATCCCGCGCCGTTAACAGCTGTTAAGAGAACCAGACTTCGATCAGCCCTTGCGGATCATCGGCGGCGGGGGCGGCGGAGGCAGCGGCTCTTCGAAATTCCAGCGCAAGCCAAGCTTGACGTCGTTGGAGGTGATGTTTCTGAACGAGAACGGCGCGTGCGTCGTGTTGGTCACCTGATCGAACGAGTAGCTCGGGCCCGTCACGCCGCTGCCCATATCGACATAGCTATAGGCGAGCTCCAGCGTCAGGCCAGGGCTGAACTCGATAGGCGATGCCGGCGTGCGCGGCCCAGGCGAAATTCCATTTGGAGCCGGTACCGGCATAAACGAGGCTGTGCACCTGACCGCCGTTGATGAAATCACCGGTATCGGTGAAGTTCGAGATCGACACGCGCGCGGTGCCGACGCCGGCGCCGACGAACGGCGTCAGATACCACCAGGTGCCAAGGTCGATATAGCCGTTGGCAAGAAAGAGAACTTCCGATTTCGTGGCGGTGTAGACGTCGGTGCCGACAAAGCCTGCAAAGGGACCCGTTCCGGCCACGACGTCGATGCCCGAGAAGTTGGACTTGCCGCGATACTGGCCGGTGACGTCAGCCCTGAACCAGTTGTTGAACTGATAGCCGACGCCGCCGCCGTAGATGCCGGCGCTGCTGAAGCTCCGGGTCTGCGAGACAGCGAGGTTGTTGTAGGCGGCGCTGTTGGTATCGACGACGTTCTTGACGTTCTGATTGCTGAAACCGATGTCGCCGCGCAGATACCATCCGCCGAACTCGGCGACCGGCACATAAGCCGGCGGCGCCATGATCGGCATGTCGGCTGCAAACGCTACGGTCGAAAATATTGAAGCCGCCCCGGCGGCAATAAGGTATTTCACGCTACGCATTGGTTTCGTCCTCTGGCCCCGTGAGGCAACAGCGAACGCTACCCCTCACATCGAAACTCACGGACGAACCATCTCATTAAATCTTTAAGTAGCGCTTAACCCTAATTCTTAAGGTTGATATTTCGTGACCAGGTAAAAACGACAACGTGAACGACGATGCGTTCGCGCCAATTGCTAACGAGTCGTTGATGACGTGGCAGCGCGGCGGAGGCGTCAGCGTGCGTGCTGCGGCATCCTCGGCAGAAATACCGCAAGCAATCCGATCGCGGGCAGGAACGCGCAGACCTGATAGACATAGGCGATCGAGGTGCTGATCGGCGAGCTTGCCGAGCACGGCTGCGCCGAGTCCGCCGATGCCGAAGGCGACACCAAAGAACACGCCGGAAATCATGCCGAAGCGATGCGGCACCAATTCCTGCGCGAACACGATGATCGACGATGTCGCCGACGAGAGGATGAGGCCGATGAACACGGTGAGCACGGCGCTTGCGGCAAGCCCCACATGGGGCAGCGCCAGCGTGAACGGCAACGCGCCGAGGATCGAGAACCAGATCACATATTTGCGGCCGAACCGATCGCCGATCGGTCCGCCGAAGAAAGCGCCGACGGCATTCGCGGCGAGGAAGACGAAGAGATAAAGCTGCGCTGCCTGCGTCGAGACGCCGAACTTGTCGATCAGATAGAAGATGTAATAGCTCGACAGGCTTGACACATAGAGCTGCTTGGAGAACAGCAGCGCCACCAGTACGATGAGCGCCGTCTTAACGCGCCGAGAGCCTGGTGCATCCGGATGCGGGTCGGCAGGCTTGAACGGCTTCGCCGCGATCTGCGGCTTGTACCACTGTCCGATACGCCACAGGATGACGATCGCGAGAAACGCGATCGACGAGAACCAGGCGAGCGAGGGCTGGCCGAACGGCACGACGATCAGCGCCGCCAGCACCGGGCCCATCGACTGCCCGAAGCTGCCGCCGAGCTGGAACACCGATTGCGCGAAGCCGTAGCGCCCACCGGACGCCAGCCGCGCGATGCGCGCCGACTCCGGATGAAACACCGCCGACCCAAGTCCGATCAGCGAGGCCGCGATCAGGATGACGTGGTAGCTGTGCGCGGCGCTGAGCAGCAGCAGGCCGAAGAAAGTCGACGACATGCCGATCGACAGCGAGAACGGCTTCGGCTTCTTGTCGGTGAAATGCCCGACCACGGGCTGCAGCAGCGACGCGGTGAACTGGAACGCCAGCGTGATCAGCCCGATCTGCGTGAAGTCCAGCGCGTAATTGTCCTTCAGGATCGGATAGACCGATGAGATCAACGACTGCATCGTGTCGTTGAGGAAATGCGAGAAGCTGATGCCGGCAAGCACGATGTAGGCCGGGCCCGCCGCCCGCACGGCCGTGCGCTGCGCATCTACGGCAGCAAGCGGCACAGCCGAGTTCTCATCGGGAATGGCGACGGGCTTGTTCAATGACTCGGCCTTGCGGGATTCACGCGACGCGATCTTCCTACGATGGCCCCACCGCGCGGACCACCGTCATGAACCGATGGCTGCGATGCAATCAGGCCGCCGCCTGGCCGAGCGCGGAGACGATGTGATCGACCACTTCCTCGACCAGGATCTTGTCGTCGCCCTCGCCCATCACGCGGATCACGGGCTCGGTGCCGGATGAACGCACCAGCAAACGGCCGTGCCCGTCGAGCCGCTTCTGGCCGTCGACGATGGCGGACTTGACGTCGGCATCGTCGAGCGGCTTGCCGCTGCGATAGCGCACGTTCTTCAGGATCTGCGGTAGCGGATCGAAGCGGTGACAGACTTCCGATACTGGGCGGCGCAGCTTCTGCACCACGGCCAGCACCTGCAGCGCCGCGACGAAGCCGTCACCGGTCGTTGCATAGTCGGAGAGAATGATGTGGCCGGATTGCTCGCCGCCGAGATTGTAGCCGTCGCTGAGCATGCGCTCGAGCACGTAGCGGTCGCCGACCGGCGTGCGCACGAGTTCCATCCCCTGCCCCTGCAGGAAACGTTCGAGTCCGAGATTGGACATCACGGTCGCGACGATGCCGGGCCGTGACAGGCGGCCGTCTTCCTTCCAGCTCTGCGCGATCACCGCGAGCAACTGGTCGCCGTCGACCAGATGGCCGCGCTCGTCGACCAGGATCACGCGATCGGCGTCGCCGTCGAGCGCGATGCCGATATCGGCGCGCATCTCGCGCACCTTGCGGCACAGGGCCTCCGGCGAGGTCGAGCCGCATTCCTTGTTGATGTTGAAGCCGTCGGGCTCGACACCGATCGAGATCACGTCGGCGCCGAGCTCCCACAACGCTTCCGGCACCACCCTGTAGGCCGCCCCGTGGGCGCAATCGACCACGACGCGCAACCCGTCGAGCGAGAGATCGCGCGGCAGCGTGCGCTTGGCGAATTCGATATAGCGGTCATGTACGCCGTCGATGCGGCGGGCGCGGCCGAGGCTCGCGCTCTGCGCCAGCTTCCTGTCCAGCGATTCGTCGAGCAACTGCTCGATCTGCTTCTCGACATCGTCGGAGAGCTTGAAGCCCTGCGGACCGAATAGCTTGATGCCGTTGTCTTCGAACAGGTTGTGAGAGGCCGAGATCATCACGCCGAGATCGGCGCGCATCGACTTGGTCAGCATCGCGACGGCCGGCGTCGGCATCGGGCCGACCAGTAGCACGTCCATCCCGACCGAGGTGAAGCCCGCGACCATCGCATATTCGATCATGTATCCGGACAGCCGCGTGTCCTTGCCGATGACGACGCGATGACGATGCTCGCCGCGCTGAAACACCAGTCCCGCCGCTTGTCCCACCTTGAGCGCGAGTTCGGGCGTGATCAGACCATTGGCGCGGCCCCGGATCCCGTCCGTACCGAAATAATTGCGGCTCATGTGCCCCCCAGCGTTACCCTGTTCTGCGGCCTTTTCGGCTGAGACTCAGGGCGCCCCGAAACGTCCGGCGTTTATAGTACCTTGAGCGCTAAGACGGCTTCAAAAAATGTGATTAATCATTACCACACAGTACGCCAGCGGTATCCCGCTAATATCCTGTTATCGTTCGAATTATAGCCTCGCCCCGATCCGTCGGGAACCGCTTTCAGTCGACCCGCCGGAGGTGGTGGTCGCCCTTCGAAGGCGGTGGCTGGGTCACATTCACCGGATCGGAGGCCGGAAAGGTCTCCTCCAGACCTTCATCGAGGGCCTGATCGAGCTTGCGCTTCTCGTCGCTCTCGACGTTCGCGGGCTTGCTGCTCGGTTTACTCATGGACGCCCTCCTGGATTGGTTCCGCGACGATTTGGCGAAAGCCTCAACCGTGCTAGATGACCATGAAAACCGTGATCGCAAGAAGGGCCGGGAACGTTCATGAAGCACATCACCTGCATCGAGGATTTGCGCCAACTCCATAAGCGGCGTGTGCCGAAGGCGTTTTTCGACTATGCCGATCGCGGCTCCTATGCCGAAGAGACGCTGCGCGCCAATCGTGACGATCTGCAGGACATCAAGTTCCGCCAGCGCGTGCTGGTCGACGTCTCCAAGCGCGACCTGTCGACGACGATCCTCGGCGAGCCGTCGGCCCTACCCGTCATCCTGGCGCCGGTCGGGCTGCTCGGGATGCAGCATGGCGACGGCGAGATTCACGCCTGTCGCGCCGCGCAGGCCGCCGGCATTCCCTTCACCCAGAGCACGATGTCGATCTGCTCGATCGAGGACATCGCCGCCGCCGTCGACAAGCCGTTCTGGTTCCAGCTCTACGTGATGAAGGACCGCGGCTTCATCAAAGCGTTGATCGAGCGCGCGATCGCCGCCAAATGCAGCGCGCTGGTCCTGACCGTCGACCTGCAGGTGAACGGCCAGCGCCATCAGGACATCAAGAATGGCATGACGGTGCCGCCGGAATGGTCGCTGTCGAAGCTGATCGATTTCGCGACCAAGCCGGCCTGGGTCGCCGGCGTGCTGCGCGGCAAGCGCAAGACCTTCGGCAATCTGATGGGCCATCTGAAGGGCACCGACGACATCACGGCGCTCGCGACCTGGATCGGCTCACAGTTCGACACCACGCTGAACTGGAAGGATCTCGATTGGATCCGCTCGATCTGGCCCGGAAAGCTGGTCCTCAAGGGCATTCTCGACGTCGAGGATGCCGAGATCGCGGCCAAGACCGGCGCTCAGGCGCTGGTGGTCTCCAACCATGGCGGGCGCCAGCTCGACGGCGCGCCGTCCTCGATCGAGGTGCTGCCCGAGATCGTCGACGCGGTCGGCGACAAGATCGAGGTCATGTTCGACGGCGGCATCCGCTCCGGTCAGGACGTGATGCGCGCGCTGGCGCTCGGCGCCAAGTCCTGCATGATTGGCCGCGCCTATGCCTACGGTCTCGGCGCCGGCGGACAGGCCGGCGTTGCGAAGGCGATCGACCTCATCAAGAACGAGCTCAACGTCACCATGGGCCTGTGCGGCATCAACACGATCGCCGAGATCGACGACGACGTGCTGGCGGTTTGAGGCGAAGCAGTCGTCCCAAAAAGGTTGTCGTCCCGGCCGGAGCGACTTGTCCGCCGTAGCTCGAGAGCGAAGGCGGAAGCGCAGAGCCGGGACCCATAACCACAGGCGGTTATTGTCGGGCAGGGTGAGGCTACATCGTGCCCAACAACGAAAGCCGGTGGTTATGGGTCCCTGCGTGCGCAGGGACGACGTTGTCGAGAGATTATTCGCAAGATAGCTCACGCCGTCATTCTCGACGAGCGCGTCGACCTCATCTTTCACCGTCATTGCGAGCGGAGCGAAGCAATCCAGAATTTATCGGCGGAAACAGCCTGGATTGCTTCGTCGCTTCGCTCCTCGCAATGACGCAAGTGAAGGCCATCGCCCCGGAAAGCACCCTTCGGCATCACATCGGAGGCGTAATGCCGTCGCGGCCGACATTGACGCGGTTGGCTTCGAGCGTGCCATCTTCCTTCTTCGTCGCGCCGAAGATGATGATGTTGGCGCCCGCCTTCACTTCCGACTTGTCGCTGGCGACGAAGGTGACGATCGGCGTATCCGGCGGCACGACGACCTTCTTCTCGCCGTCCTTGTACTTGACCAGGATGTTCTGACCATCGGTGCCCTTCACCGTCTGCGCGACGGTCGCGTTGGTCATGGTCGAGTTCGGCTGGCGGTCCCAGGGCCGGAAGCCCTCCGCGGCCCCGCGCTGGTTCTCCGGGAAGATGTGCACGGCGATCGCCTTCTGGGTGCCGTCGGACTGCGGCATGCCGGTGACGCCGATATAGGAGCCTTCCTTGATCTCCGACAGCGAGGTCTTGACCACGGCGAACACCGCGACATTGTCCGTCATGCTGACCTTCACGTCCTGGCCTTCGCGCGTCTTGACGGTCAGGACGGGACCGTCGACAACTTCGATCGTGCCGCGTATCCGCGTCGGTGCGGGCGTCTGTTGCGCCCACGCGACGGAGGTCAGAACGAAAAGCGCAGCAAGCGACGCCACGAACATGCGTGGCATCGGGGATGAGATCTTAGACATGAATAAAGTCCTCCAGCGTTACAAACGACCGCGCACGGTAGACACCACGGAGGAAAGTTTATTCCGTCACGGTCGCGTATTTCGCCGAATACGGACCGCGGGCTCCGATCGGCCGCGGTGACATTACATCGGCGGCGTCAGGCCATCGCGGCCGACGCTCACGCGATTGGTCTCATAGGAGCCGTCGGGCAGCTTCTTCATGAACGCAATCACCTTGGCGCCGGCCTTCAGGTCGGACTTTTCACCGGGAACATACGTAACCACGGGAGTCTCGGGCGGCACCAGCACTTTCTTCTCGCCGTCCTTGTATTTGATCAACAGCGTGCGACCGTCAGTGCCGGCAACGCTTTCAGCGACGGTCGCGTTCGTCATGGACGAATTCGGCCGCAGATCATAGGGTCGTGATCCTTCACCCGTACCGCGCATGTCCTCGGGAAACACGTGAACCTCGACGGCGGTCGGCATACCGTCCGGCCCTGGGACCGTCGTCGTGCCGACGAACGAGCCGACCTTGATGTCGGCCAGCGCGATCTTGATGAGGCCGACCACCCGCATGTCGGAGGTCATGTGCAGCTTGACGTCCTCGCCGCCTCGCGACTTCACCGCGAGCACATCGCCATCGACGGCCTCGATGGTGCCGCGAACCCGCGATGGCGTCGGTGACTGCTGGGCGATAGCGTAAAGCGTCGAGAACGCAACCATCGCAATGGCAGCCAGCGGACGTTTGAAGGTGGAACGGCGAATGGTCATCAGAGGTCTCCGGTCAGCGTGGCCTTTCTACTGATGAACAACGAATGTCGTATGATATTCCACGTCAAACCTTCGTGACATTGCCCCCGGATGGGTTTGCTATTTTCTGATTTAGTCACGCGGCAGCTTGGATCGGATTACGTCCGTAACAGGTCGGCTTCGACCAGCGCGCGTAGTTCCGAGGTCACCTGGGGCCGTTGGCCGAACCACAGCTCGAAGCCGCGCACCGCCTGGTGCAGGAGCATGCCCAGCCCGTCGGCAGTCTTCAGCCCGCGCACCCTGGCCGCTGCGAGCAACGGCGTCTCGAGCGGCACGTAGACGAGATCATTCACCACGGCCTCAGGCGGCATCAGGCCGACATCGATGTCAAGCGCGGGCTGGCCATGCATGCCGAGCGAGGTGGTGTTGATCAGAAGTGCCGCGCGCGGCAGCAGATCGCCGAGGCCCTTCCAGGCGCTGGCATGAACGTGATCGCCGAACTGATCCGCCAGCGCGCGGGCGCGCTCCATGGTGCGATTGACGATGTGGATGCATTTGATGCCGCGTTCGATCAGGCCGAACACCACCGCGCGGGCCGCGCCGCCCGCGCCCAGCACCACCACCTCTTCCGCGGAATCCCAACCCGGCGTGGAGGCATCGAGATTGCTGATGAAGCCTTCGACGTCGGTATTGGTCGAACGCAACTCACCTCCCTCGATCCAGAGCGTGTTGGCGGCCCCGACGGCGCGCGCCCGCTCATCCGGCAAGGTGAGCGCCAGCGCGTGCTCCTTGTGCGGGATCGTGACATTGGCGCCGACGAAGCCATGGGCCGACAGGCGCGCAACAAAATCCGAGAAATGTTCGGGCGGCACGGCCTCGATACTGTAGCCGCCTTCGATGCCGAGCTTGCGCAGCCAGTAATGATGGATCAGCGGCGAGCGTGAATGCGCGGCCGGCCATCCGATCAGGCAGGCGGCGCGGGGTCTGGGCGGACTTGTCATCGTTGTCAAATCGACCAAGCGGGGTTTGCTGTCAATCCTTCCGTTGAACCGTCGTGGCCACGAGTGCGCCGAGCGTCAGCGCGCACCCCGCGGCGAACCAGATCGCGGCCAGGTTGATCCAGAAATAGGCGAGCGCGCCGCAGGCGGAGCCTGCGACCAAAGCTGCCCACAACAGGAGGTTCGGCAGCCAGCCGAAGGGCGGCCCACCGGTGAGCGCGGCGGCCAGGAGCTGGCCGACCTTGACCAGCGCGCCGGTCACGTAAGTGAGGCCGAGGCCAACGCCGCCCTCGATCTGGAACACCGCGTTCTCCAGCCCCATCGCCAGCACGATCGCGCCGATTGCGGTCGATGCCAAGCCAAAGGCATGACAGAGCGCCGCGGCCGCGAGCAGCGCCGCTTCCACCAGCAATAGCCAGCACTGGCAATAGGCGCTGCGGCCAAGCACGATCAGGCTGCCCAGGGCCGCGCCGACGACAAACAGCGCGATCAGACCCCCCGCTTGCGCCGCCGACCGCCAATCGCTTTCGGCGAGGCTCACGCCCATCCGTGTCGAGTTGCCGCTCATGAAGGAGACGAACAACCCGCCGAGATGCAGAAAGCCGATGCCGTCGACATAACCCGCGAGCGCGCTCAGCGCGCAGGCGAGCGCGATGTTCGCGCGCGAGTCAAGCATGCCGGGCTAGCTCTGTGCGCGCCACTCGTAGACTTCCTTGTCATATGCCTCGACGAAACCGGCGCGCTGCAGATTGCGGTAAGAGTGCTCGAGCATATGGAGCGTCTCGGAGACCAGGATCGAAGCGCCCTGCGCTTCGGCCTCCGCCAAGCGTATTGCGATCAGCGCCTGCTGCGCGCCGCGTTTGCGATCGCCTTCGGTGGTCGCCGCAGTGAAGAGATAGCCGATATCATCGAACAGGCAGAGCGCACCAATCGCAACGGGGCGATCGCGGTCGAACGCCATATAGTGAAAAAAGCCGTCCTTGCCTGCCGAGTTCGCGTAGTTCGGCCACAGCGTTCCGCCCAACTGCACACGGTGGGCCGCGATCTCGTCAGAACCAACCCGGCGGATGTCGAGATCGGTGCTGACATGAAACGGCGCGGGTCCAACGCGGCACATCGTGGGATAGCCGGTCCAGCGGTTGCGCGAAAACCCGAGCTCGTCGAGCAGGCGTCTCGCTCTGTCCACGTCCGGCCCCGGACTGAGCCAGACGAAAAACCGCTGCACGCCGTGGTCTGCGAAGAACTCGATCAGTCGCCCGACGCCCTCAGCGCTCATCCCCTCCTCCGCGCCGCAGAGATGAACGCGGTTGAGATTGGCGGAAGCATAGGGCGTCTGGCGTTCGGGATCGATCGTCAGGTAGGCCTCGCCGAACGGCACACCGTGGAATCGTCGGCCGGCAAGACCATCGGGGTGGACCTGCATATCCAGCCAGGCGGTGAGCCGCTTCATCTTTCGGGACAGATCGAGCGTATCCATGGCGCGCCACATGAGATGCCACGGCCAGTGTGGATGAAGGCGCGAGAAATTAAAAGCGCTCTGGTTTTTGATTGAGCATGATTTCCGCGCAAACGCGTTCCGCATTTGTTGGCTAGGGGAAAACCGCTACACACACCCCGCTTCAAGTGCGGGGCAGGTTTTTCCGGATCATGCTCTCTAGCCGGCGGCAAGCCCATCCGAGGTGACGGCAGCCTCTTCCGCATGTCCCTTGATGTCGGCGACGGCGCGCGCGATCGTTTCGCGATAGCGGGCGCGCGGCGGGCTCACGCCATGGGTCAGCAGCGCGCGGCGCACGGTCGGCGAAGCACCGGTGATGAACAGCCTCACACCATGGCGGTTTGCGCGCGCGGCGACGCGGCCCATTGCGTTCGCAGCCGTGGAATCCAGGAACGGCACCGCCGCGAAATCGACCACGAAGGCCTTGCGCCTGTCGGCGATACCGTCGAGCACGGCCCCGATCGCCGAGGCCGCACCGAAGAAGAAGGCGCCGGTGATGCGATAGACCAGCACCTCGGGATCGGAGGCGAGCTTCGGGTCGTAAGGTATGCGATCCCCGTCGTCACTGTCGGCGCGGTCGGCGGTCACCAGCGGCGTGCCGTCCTCGATGCCCGTCATCTCCGCCATCCGGTTGATGAAGATGACCGCGCCGAGCGCGAAGCCGACCAGAATGCCTTCGGTGAGATCGCGAAACACGGTGAGCAGGAAGGTTGCGAGCAGCACCAGCGCATCGCTGCGCGAGGAGCGGATCAATGTCGCAAATTCATGTTTCTCGGCCATATTCCAGGCCACGGTCACCAGCACCGCGGCAAGCGCCGACAGCGGGATGTAGCTCGCCAGCGGGGCCGCGACCAGCATGAAGAGCAGCAGAAAGACCGAATGCAGCATGCCGGAGACCGGCCCGCGCGCGCCGGAGCGCACATTGGTCGCGGTGCGCGCGATCGTGCCGGTCACGCAGATACCGCCGAACAACGCCGATCCGATATTGGCAAAGCCCTGCGCCACCAGCTCGCAATTGGAGCGATGCCGCCGGCCGGTCATGCCGTCGGCCACCACCGCCGACAACAGCGACTCGATTGCGCCAAGCAATGCAAAGGAAATGGCGTCCGGCAGCACGGCCTGCGCCTTCGCAAGCGAAAAGGCGGGCAAGGCCGGCAGCGGCAATTCACGGGGAATGCCGCCGAAGCGCGTGCCGATGGTTTCGAGCGGAAGCGACAGTGCCCAGGTCGCAACCGCCGCCACCGCGACCGCGATCAGGAGGCCCGGCCAAGCCGGCCGCCATCGCCGCAACACGAGGATGATGGCGATGCTGACTGCCGCGATTGCCATCGCAGACGCGTTTGCGGTCTGCGCCGCGCCCGCCAGCGCCATCAGTTTCGGGACCAGCTCGCCGGGTTCCTTGCCTGCGAGCGTGATGCCGAACAGATCCTTCAACTGGCTCGCGAAGATGATCACCGCAATGCCGGCGGTGAAGCCGACCGTCACCGGATAGGGAATGAACTTGATATAGGTGCCGAGGCGCAGGAAGCCGGCCGCGATCAGAAAAACGCCGGCCATCATGGTGGCGAGGATCACGCCATCGACGCCGTGGCGGTCCGCGGTCACGGCCACCAGCACGATGAAGGCGCCGGCCGGCCCGCCGACCTGGAATCGGCTGCCGCCGAGCAGCGAGACGATGAAACCGCCGATCACGGCCGTGTAGAGGCCGCGGCCGGGTGTCACGCCCGAGGCAATCGCAATCGCCATCGACAATGGCAGCGCCACGATCGCGACCGTGAGCCCCGACATCACGTCGGCACGGAGATCGGCGAGGCCGTAGCCCTCGCGCAGCACCGTGATCAGTTTTGGCGAATAGAGTTCCGCAAAGCTCGGCGCCTTGATCTGACGCATCATGTCTGGTTGTCGTCCTGGTCGCCGATTTCGATTCCATCATGGACGGGGACGCGGCAGGCCATGTTGATGCAGATCATGGTTTTTTGGGGGTGGGCCGCCTAGCCTTACCGCCGTCATTCCGGGGCGCGCAAAGCGCGAACCCGGAATCTCGAGATTCCGGGTTCGATGCTGACGCATCGCCCCGGAATGACGGATAAAATCACACGCCCGCCCCACGTGACGGAGCCCCTCACGCCGCATCCCGATGCGCGGCGATGATCTGGTCGGCGGCGCGGCCGGTGACTTCAGCCATGTGATCGAACTGCCGGGTGAAGCTGCCGGCGCCGGCTGTCGCCGAGCGCAATTCCACGATCAACTCGCCGATCTCGGCCTCCGGCATCATCGCGCGAACACAGTCCCAGCCCGACCAGCCCTCACGGGTGTCGAAGCCGAGAATCTGGCCGCGCCGTGCCGACAGGATCGCGTTGATCTTGGCGGTGGCGTCGTTCGGACAGACGATCTCGACGGTGTGGATCGGCTCGAGCAGCACGGGCTGGCAGTTTGGCAGGCCTTCGCAGACGCCGACCCGTGCCGCGGTGCGGAACGCGAGATCGGACGAGTCGACGCTGTGATAGGAACCGTCGGTCAGCGTCACCTGCACATCGATCACGGGGAAGCCGAGCGGCCCGCGGTTGAGCCCGTCGACCACGCCCTCCTCGACCGCGCCGATGTAATTGCGCGGCACCGCGCCGCCGACCACGGTTTCCTGGAACTTGAAGCCTTCGCCGCGCGGCAGCGGCTTGATCTCCAGCACCACGTCGCCGAACTGGCCATGGCCGCCGGACTGCTTCTTGTGCCGGCCGCGCTGGGTGATCGGTTTGCGGATGGTCTCCAGATAGCCGATCGCCGGCGGATGAGACTTCACATTGACGCCGAACCGGTTGCGCAGGCGTTCCAGCGTGACGCGCAAATGCATCTCGCCCTGCCCCCACAGCACGGTGTCGTGGGTCCGGGGATTCTGCACGATCGTCAGCGAAGGATCCTCCTCGTTGAGCCGCAACAGCGCCTGGCCGAGCTTGACGTCGTCCTTGCGGTCGGTTGCCGCAATCGAGATTGCCAGCACCGGCGGCGTCGGCGCGATCTCGATCAGCGCGGCAGGCGCGGTCTTGCCGCCTCCAAGCGTGTCGCCGGTCTTGATGGCGTCCAGCTTGCCGAGCGCGACCGTGTCGCCCGCCTCGGCCGCCGCGCGCTTGGAGTCGGTGGCGCCATTCACCGCGAGGATACCGGACACCTTGCCGCTCTCGCCCGAAGAAGATTGCAGCACCACAGCATCGTCGAGATGGCCGGCCAGGATGCGCGTCAGCGACAGCTTGCCGCCGTGCTGCAAATGCACGGTCTTGAACACATATCCGACCGCGTCCTTGGTCGACGCGGCGCCGAGGCGCTTGGCGGTTGCTTCGATCCCCGGCGCTTCGTGCCGGAGCGCCTTCATCAGGCGCAGCACGCCGTTCTCGCGCGCGGCCGAACCGAGCAGCACCGGGCAGATCAGCCCTTCGCGCAGCTCGCGGGCGAGATCGTCGAACACCGCGTCGCGCGGCGGCTGGATGTCTTCCAGCAACTGCTCCATCAGCGCGTCGTCATGATCGGCGAGCTTCTCCAGCATCGAGAAGCGCGCCTCCTTCTCGCGGTCGAGATTTCCACCTTCCAGCTCAACGACTTCGGAGGCCTTGTGCTCGCGATAGACGAAGGCGCGCTCCAGCGCGAGGTCGACGAAACCCTCGATCAGATCGCCGTTCCAGATCGGAATCTGCCGCAACACCAGCGGAACGCGCGACGCCGGCTGCAACATCAAAAGCAACTCGCGGATGCGCTGGCTGGCGCGGTCGATCTTGTTGAGGAAAAGGAAACGCGGGATTTTGAGTTCTTCCAACTCACGCAGAATGATCTGGAGCTGCGGCAGCTTCTTCTCATCCGCCTCGCAGACCACGACCGCTGCGTCGACCGCGGGAAGCGCCGCGCGCATGTCGTGTGCGAACTCCACCGAACCCGGACAATCGATGAAGGTGTAGCTGTCGCCCATGAAGCTTGTCGTGGTGGCAGTCAGCCCGACGCCCATCTTGTGATTACGGGCTTCGGCGCTGGCGTCGCCTACCGACGTGCCGGCATCGACGCTGCCGGCGCGTGGGATCACGCCCGTTCGCGCCATGATCGCTTCGAGAAGAGTGGTTTTACCGCTTTGGAAAGGGCCCACCAGCGCGATGCACCGTGGACCTCGGGGACTTCTGACGTCTTGTCCCATTCGCCGCCTCCTTCATCTGGAGCTCGGCCCGTAATTGGGTCGGCGACATGAATGCTCTGCCTGCCAAAAAGATTTGGCAAGCAGGAAAACTTCGCTGCGGTGCATCGCAACGATCACAACTCGAAACGATCTCCGCGTTCCACGCGCAGCGACGCTGAACGTTCCACGAAAGTGTAAGGCAGACTTACGAGAACACTACCGTCCCGGCCGCAGCTCCAGGCTTTCCAGCCCAGCCGCGACATTGAGGCCGACCTGGCCCTGCACGCTGAGCGGCTGGAGCGCGATCGAATTGTCGGAGCCGCCGACCAGCACATTACCGCCGAGGCCGACGCCGACCGACGCACTCCCCTGCGCGCCCGCGTAATTGCCGGAGAGATCGCCCGGCCCGAGCCGCGCCACCGGCGCATACACGCCCCACGCCAGCGCGGTTTCCTGGGTGATGCCGAGATCGAGACCGACCTTGCGGATGGTGGCGACATAGCGATCCTCAGGCAGGCCCTCGATGCGCAACACGCAACCGAGATTGGTGACGGAACCGACGATGAAGCCGACGCTCGCGCCGCCGCGGCATTCGAGCACACCGACCTGCACGCGTGCGACCGGCTGCTGTGCGTAAGCGCCGATCGCAGATGCAACCAACGCGACAGGGGCAATACCAGCGGACATCAAGAAACGGCGCATGGAAAAAACTCCAACGGAAAAAATATGCAATGTGGGTGAAGGACTTTTCGACCCCGGCAAGGCCGCTTCTATGCCACAACATTTTCCAGCGCGCCAAAGATTTCATCGCCGAAAAGCAAAGAGGCCCGCTTGCGCGAGCCTCTTTCCCAATAGTCTGATCACGTCATACTCTTCACGGACGCGCCGGGCGCCGCGAAGGGGCGCTACCTGAGGTTACCGCAGAAGCGCTGGATGCGCTTGCAGGCATCCTCGAGGTCGGATGTTTTGGTCGCGTAGGAGATGCGGAAGGCCGGTCCGAGCCCGAACGCCGAGCCCTGCACGACAGCCACGCCTTCGGTCTCCAGCAGTTCGGTGACGAAATCCTCGTCGGTCTCGATTGTCTTGCCGGATGGCGACGTCTTGCCGATCGTGCCGGCGCAGGACGGATAGACGTAGAACGCGCCTTCCGGCCGCGGGCATTCGATGCCCTTCGCCTGATTCAGCATGGAGACAACGAGATCACGGCGTTCCTTGAACACCTTGTTGTTCACGGGGATGAAGTCCTGCGGCCCGTTCAGCGCCTCGACTGCGGCCCATTGCGCGATCGACGACGGGTTCGAGGTCGACTGCGACTGGATGGTCGCCATCGCCTTGATCAGATCGGCCGGGCCGCCGGCATAGCCGATGCGCCAGCCGGTCATGCAATAGGCTTTCGAGACGCCGTTCACCGTCAGCGTGCGATCATAGAGTTTCGGCTCGATCTGCGCGGGCGTCGTGAAGACGAAGTCGTCATAGACCAGGTGCTCATACATGTCGTCGGTCATGACCCAGACATGCGGATGCTTGACCAGCACGTCGGTAATCGCCTTCAGCTCGCTGCGTGAATAGGCGGCGCCGGTCGGGTTCGACGGCGAGCAGAGGATGATCCACTTCGTCTTCGGCGTGATCGCCTTTTCCAGGTCGGCCGGCTGCAGCTTGAAGCCGTGCGCCGCCGTGCAGACCACCGGGACCGGCTCGCCGCCGGCCAGCGCAACCATTTCCGGATAGCTCACCCAATAGGGCGCGGGGATGATGACCTCGTCGCCCGGATTGAGGGTCGCCATCAGCGCATTGTACAGCACCTGCTTGCCACCGGTGCCGACGATGACCTGGTTCGGCTTGTAGGTGAGGCCGTTCTCGCGCTGAAACTTGGCGATGATCGCCTCCTTCAGCTCGGGAATACCGTCCACCGCCGTGTACTTGGTCTTGCCGGCCTCGATGGCGTGGATCGCCGCCAGCTTGATGTTGGCGGGCGTGTCGAAATCCGGCTCGCCGGCGCCGAGGCCAATGACATTACGCCCCGCCGCTTTCAGCGCGCGTGCTTTATCCGTGACCGCGATGGTCGCGGACGGCTTCACACGGTCGAGCGCAGCGGACATGAACGGCATCATCGTCTCCTTGCGGGCGTGGTGACCCCAGGGCTTCCACGACTCTCTAATTAAAGGGAATGAGCCACCCTAAAACGGGTAACGCGGCGTCGCAAGAAGCTTCGACAGTGAACTGCAAACTTTAGGGAACGTTAAAGTGAGCCCGCTTAAGGTCGCGCAATATTCTTAAAGTTCCGCGTCAAAATGACTTATTTCCGACAACCAGCGGCTTGGCAGCAGTTCTGGCGACAGCTTCGGTCCGGCCGCTGGCTGACGGCGGAGCGGGCGCGTACCTATACCCTGATCCTGCTGAGCTTCTATGCGATCGCGGCCCTGGGCTGGATCGCGCTGTCGGGGGGCCTGATCGACCCCAATGGCAAGCCGCTCGGAACCGATTTCTCCAGCTTCTATGCCGCGGGTTCGCTCGCCCTCGATGGGCGCGCCGGCGACGTCTACGACATGGCCGCCCATTATGCGCGTGAGCGGCAGATCTTCGGGGCGGCGACGCCCTATTACGGATGGTTGTATCCGCCGCTGTTCCTGCTGGTGATGACGCCACTTGCCCTGCTGCCCTACCCGCTGGCCTTGCTGCTGTGGCAGGGCGCGACCTTTGCGCTCTATCTCGCCGTGATCGGCGCGATCCTGCGGCGGCTGCGCCGCGACGATGCCACGGTCGCCCGGCTCTGGTTGCCGGCAGCGGCTGCATTCCCCGCCGCCTTCATCAATCTCGGCCACGGCCAGAACGGCTTTCTGACCGCGGGACTGTTGGGAGCCGCCCTGATCACGCTACCGCGACGGCCCCTGCTCGCCGGCGTCCTGTTCGGCCTGCTCGCCTACAAGCCGCAATTCGGCCTGCTGATCCCCGTGGCGCTTCTCGCGGCCGGACAATGGCGGACCATCCTCGCGGCAGGCGTCACGGTGACGGTGCTCGCGATTGCGTCCGCGGCTGCCTTCGGCACCGACATCTGGTGGTTGTTCGCCGCTTCCAGCGAAACCTCGCGCAAGCTGCTGCTCGAGGAAGGCAATGTCGGCTTCGAAAAACTGCAGAGCGTGTTCGCCGCGGTGCGAATGCTGGGTGGCGGAATATCCCTGGCCTACGTCGTGCAAGGCGCGGCATCGCTCGCCACCATTCTCGGCGTCGCCTGGGCATGGCGCTCGTCCGACGACTACAACCTTAAGAATGCCATACTGATCACCGCAACCTTACTCGGCTCGCCGCACGTGCTCGACTATGATCTGACGATCCTCGCTCCGGCGCTCGCCTTCATCGTCGCCTCACGCTGGCCGGACGGATTTCGCGATCATGATATCAGCGTTCTCACCTTTGCGTGGTTCGTTCCATTGTTTGCGCGCGCCATCGCGGGCGCAGCATGTGTTCCACTTGGCCTGATCGCGCTTGCGATGCTCTACATCGTCGCAATCCGGCATATTCGGTGCGAACGTGCGATGCCTTCGCTCGCGGCCGCCAGCGTCGCGCAAGCGTGAACTGATTTGTATCGCTTTGTTGTAAAATTCCTGCTGCTGGGTGCAGTGCAGTAGAGGTTTTCGACTTTTTCCATTCGGCAGGACTTGCAGCTAATCCGCAACGGCATCATTGTTTAGCCGCGTTGCGGAAAGAGAAGGCGACCGCTCACCGCGATTGAGTCGACGATCGAAGACAGGCGAATGTACAAGCTCTACTCCATGAAGCGCTCCGGCAACAGCTACAAGGTTCGCCTTGCGCTCGCGCTGCTCGACGCGCCCTATCATGCGATCGAGATCGATATTCTGCGCGGTGAAAGCCGCACGCCGGAATTCCTGTCCAAGAATCCGAGCGGCCAGGTGCCGCTGCTCGAAGTCGCGGACGGACGCTTCCTTGCCGAGTCCAATGCCATTCTCTGGTATGTCGCGGCCGGCACGCCGCTGTCGCCGGAGTCGCGAATCGAGCGCGCCGAGGCGCTGCAGTGGATGTTCTTCGAACAGCATGCGCTGGAGCCGAATATTGGCGCGGCCTATTTCTGGCTGGCGCTGGTCAAGGGCGGGCGCGACCTGCAGACGCATGCGCTGGAAGACTGGATGGAACGCGGCTATGCGGCCCTGCAGGTGATGGAGAATCACCTGAAGGAGCACCAGTACTTCGCGGCGGACCAGCTCACGGTCGCTGACATCGCGCTCTATGGCTATACCCATGTTGCCGATCAGTGCGACTTCGACCTCGGGGCATTCCCCGCCATCAAATCCTGGCTCAGGCGGATCGAACAGATCCCGGGCTTTGTCGCCATGGACTGGCAGGCGGCCGAGATCGATGATCCCGCGAGCATCGCCGCCGAGGCCTGATCGTTTACCCTTGTTAACAGATCGTTAACAATTAAGGTCGTTTCGCCATTTTCTGACAGGTCCGCTGCCGCAATGTTGCCTGTGACGGTTGCAACATTTGCATCCTCGGCGGGTGATTCGCCCGCGCGTCACGTCAAGGATTCCCGACCATGAAACGGTCGCCAAATGCCGCGGGCTTCAGCGGCCGCTGTTCAACTGTTCCTCCGTCACGGCTGATCGACGCCGTCGCGGCCTCCATCGCGCTCGCCGCGATTTCGCTCTGCCTGGTCGTCACCCTGACGGCGCTCTCGGTCAAGGCGGGACAGGCAATGCCGATCCCGTTCTGATCCCGACCTCTCCATCCTCCCATCAACGCTGCAGGCGAGCGCGAGGCCGCGCAACGGCGCTGCTTCGCCATCGACGCTGCCAAGACAAACCGGAGCGAGATGCAACCGGCGAACGGTGCTCGCTCTCATTTGATCAAAGAGATCTGAAAGCTCTGCGGTGCTGGTCAATCTCTTCTTAAACAAAGCGCAGGAAAGTCCGCCACTGACGAAATAACCGCTTAAGTTGAGTGCCCAGGCTGTTGTGCGACGACGAGGATAGCATGCAGTTCGACTGGCGCTCGATATGCGGACCCGCGCTTGCTGCGGCAACGGCGCTGCTCACCATCGTCGTCGACCGTTATCTCAAAAGCGCGCCATATCCCGCACCGCTGTTCATCTGCATCGTGGCGCTTGCGGGCTCGCTCGGGGGACTTGCCTCGGCCGCGACCAGCGGTGCGATCGTGATCGGCTGCTCGGCGCTGTTCTTCTTCAGCCGTCACGTTCCGCCCGGCTATGACAGTTCGGACCTCATTCAGCTGGCAATGCTGTCGATTGCGGTGGGTACCACTGCTGCCATCACCGGGCTGTTGCGGCAGCGGCGGCTCGAGGCCTTCTCTCGCGAACGCTTGCATCACGCCACCGCTGGGCGCTTGTCGGCGGCGCTCGATCACATGAACATCGGCATCGTGCTGCTCGACGCGGACACCCGTGCGGAGTTCATCAACCGCGCTTTCCGCAGCTATTTCTCGCTACCGGACGAGAAAGCCGACAGCAGGCCGCCATTCGTCGCACTTATGTATCACGGTCGCGCCACGCGCGCCTACGAACTGCCTGAAGACGAATTGAACGACTACGTCGCCAAGCGCATGGAGATGGTACGGACGGGCAATTCCACGCCCATCAACATCAAGCTCGCGGACGGCAATGTGCTGCGCTTCTCCTGCACCGCCCTGCCCGATGGCGGACGGATGCTGAGCTACACGCCCGTCACCGATCTGGTCCGCGATGGCGAGGAGCCGTCCGACGCCGATGATTTTCACGTGCTGCACGGCGGGCAATACGGCCTGATCCATCAGCTTCGCGCGGCGGAATAGCCGGACCATCATCGGCGATATTGCGCTTGTGGATAAACTCGGCTGTCACCGCCACGTAATAAAGCAAGGCTAGGTTGTACCGGCGTCTGATCAGGCCCCCCGTCACAGATCAAGCGCCAGCGGTCCCCGTCAGTCGCCGCGTCTGACCGGGGCCGCAACTTTTTGCAGCAGGCATTGCCAGACCCTCGGCACACCCGCAAAATCCGATCAGAGCTGCCAGAATCAGCGCTGCCGGATCTGACTGGCCAGAAATCAGAACTCGCTGAAATCAGAGCTGCAATGACCGTGGCGATTGGCATCGCGGCTTGCGACCGGCACCGCCGCGCGTCACAATGACCTCCTTTCTTCACGTCTTCGCGACTGGGACTTCTCATGCAAATTCGGAACCTTGGCGGCTCGGGCCTGCGCGTCTCCGCCGTCGGCCTCGGCTGCAACAATTTCGGCCAGCGCACCGATCTCGAAACCTCGCGCAAGGTCATTCACAAGGCGATCGATCTCGGCATCACGTTGTTCGACACGGCCGATATCTACGCCAACATGGGCGGCTCGGAGACGGTGCTCGGGACCGTGCTCGGCGACCGGCGCAAGGACATCGTGCTGGCGACCAAATACTCCAAGCCGATGGCGACTGACGGCACCAAGCAGGGCGCCTCGCGCCGCTACGTCATGGAGGCGGTGGAAGCGAGCCTGAAGCGGCTGAAGACCGACTACATCGATCTCTATCAGCAGCACGACTATGATCCGCTGACGCCGATCGAGGAAACGCTTCGCGCGCTCGACGATCTCGTCCGCCAGGGCAAGGTGCGATACATCGGCAACTCCAACTTTCCGGCCTGGCGCATCGCGGAAGCGGAGTATGTCGCGCGCGCGATGAATGTCGGCCGCTTCGTCTCCTGCCAGGACGAGTACAGCCTCGTCGTGCGCGACATCGAGAAGGATCTCGTGCCCGCCGCGCAGGAATACAATCTCGGCCTGCTGCCGTTCTTTCCGCTCGCAAGCGGACTGCTGACCGGCAAATACCAGCGCGGCGCGGCGGCTCCCGCGGACACGCGTTTCGGTGCGACACCGCGGCTGCGTGACCGCTACGTCACGCCGCGCAACGAGGACATCGTCGAGAAGCTGCAGGCATTCGCGAAAGCGCGCGGCCACACGATGTTGGAGCTTGCCTTCTCATGGCTCGCCGCCCGCCCGCAAGTCGCCAGCGTCATCGCCGGCGCCACCCGCCCCGAACAGATCGAGCAGAACGTAAAAGCCATCGCCTGGACACTGAACGCGGACGACATGGCAGAGATCGACAAGATCACGCAGGGATGATGCGTGCGCTCTTTTCCTTCCCTCCCTCTCCCCGTTCTTCACGGGGAGAGGGTCGGGGTGAGGGGCTCTATCAGCATAACACGCTCTGGATTGCGTCTGACTCGCGCGGCTTGAACTCTCGGAACCTCTCCCCGCTTTTCTGCGCCGAGAAGTCGAAGGTGACGCAAAGCGCCGCCTCCAGGCGAGAGGCAAGGCAGTGCGCGGCCGAGATCACGAAACCATCCGAATTGCGAGACGACTACGCGTCAATCAGACGGACGCTGAGACCGTCCTGTGGAATCGCATCCGTAACCGGCAGATCGACGGACATAAATTCGTACGGCAACTGCCTGTCAGCGGCTACATCTGCGACTTTGTATGTCGCGAGAAATTTCTGATCATCGAAGTGGACGGCGGACAGCACTGTAAATCCGCTGAGGATGCAATTCGAGACCGCAGTTTGATTGACGTGGGTTTCAAGGTACTGCGATTCTGGAATAACGACGTTCTCGGCAATGTCGAAGGTGTCTTGATGACAATTCAAAGCGCACTTCGCGGATAGAGCCCCTCACCCCAACCCTCTCCCCGTCAAGAACGGGGAGAGGGAGCGCACTGTCTTTGCCGCCAACCGCGCGAGGCGAGGGCTCACGCTATTCGAGTGATCAGCTCTTTATTCGTCTTATCAGCGCTTGCCGCCCACCGTCTGGCACACCTCGAACCCCTCGAACTGCGGATGGCCGAGATAGAGCGGTTTGTTGTCGCCGGCGCTGCGGTGTGCTGCGCGAAAGGCGTCGGACTTGGTCCAGGCTTCGAAGACCGCGTGGTTCGCCCAGATCGTGTGAGAGGCATAGAGCGTATGGTCTTCGGCTTCGGGTCCACGCAGCAGATGAAACTCGATGAAGCCCGGCACCTTGTCGAGATGGCTGTCGCGCGAAGCCCAGACCTGCTCGAACGCCGCCTCTGAGCCCTTGGCAACACGGAATCTGTTCATGGCGATGTACATCGATGATCTCCTGCTCGTGCCCGGGAGGACACGACGAGAATGGGGTAAATCCGCATCGCGCTTTAGCAGAATTTACGGCATCGGGCCGAAAATTTACGTGACCAGTCCCTTGAACGGCCGCGCCGCCGCGCTGTCCGGGAACACGGTCTCCGCCAACACACGCTCACCGATGCCGAGATGATCGGACAGCACACCCTTGATCACGGCGCGTAGATCGGTGGTCGGCTTGAGATCACGTCCCTCATAGAGGCTCGCCGGTTTCAGCGAAGGCCAGTCCGAAATCACCCGTCCGCCCTTCACCGCGCCACCGGCGAGCAGCGCGATCGTGCCGGTGCCATGATCGGTACCTTGCGTGCCGTTGATGCGCGCGGTGCGGCCGAACTCGGTCGCGACCACCACAACGGTGTCGCGCCAGCGCTCGCCGAACCCGCTCTCGAATTCGGCCAGCGCGCCGTCGAGACCCGACAGGAGTTGCGCCAGCCGCCCAACCGGCCCGCCCTCATTGGCATGCGTGTCCCAGCCGTCGAAGGCGAGCGCGGCGATGCGCGGACCATCGTCGGCCGACATCAACTTGGCCGCACCGCGTGCGACCTGCCGCATCGCCGCCGGACCGTTCGCGCCCGGCTTCGGCTTCATGTCGTCGCCTTGCGCGGCGGCCTTGTCGAGTTGCAGTCCCTGCGACAGCGCGGACGCGAGCGCGGCATCGCGATGGCGATAAAGTTCGACCAGCCGCATCGCCGTGTCGTCATCGGCCTGCGGCAACGCGACCGGCGCCCAACCGACCGTTGGAGCTGAGCCACGCAGCACCAGCGGCGTAGTCGGACCGACCGCAAGCGCGCTCGTGACGCGCTCACCGCGCGGCAGCACTTCGAGCGCGCGGTTGAGCCATCCGGACTGCACCCGGCCCGGCCCCGCGAAGCCGCTCTCCAGCACGTCCTGGCCATCGAAGTGAGAACGATCGCGATAGGGCGTCGCTACCGCGTGAACGACGGCGGCGTGCTTGTCCCGGTACATCCGCGCGAATTCCGGCATCGCCGGATGCAGCGCAAAGAAGGAATCGAGCATGATCGCGGGATGCGGACCATCGGCTGTAAGCGCGATCGAACCATGCAGGCCGGCATAGTCAGGGTCGCCGATGGGTGCCACGGTCGCGAGCCCGTCGAGCGCGCCGCGCAGGATCACGACGACGAGCCTGGGATCGCGTCCGTTTGCCGCGCGTGCGAATTTCGGCAAATAGGCCCAGGCCGCGAGGGACGCGCCGCCGAGCAACAGGCCGCGCCGCGACGTCATCAGCGATGAGCGGCTTTCACAGCATTCCATGCGTCATCTCCTCTGAAACTCGGGCGACATCAACAACAGCGCAAGCGCCTGCTGGCGCGACTCCGCGCGCTCGATCGTCCTCCGCGTCTCGGCCGAGGCGGCATCCGCCGCGGCCAATTCCAAGAGATCGCGCGGATCGATATTGTTGCCGATGCGGGACGCGACCTGGGAAGACATGTCGAGGCGCAGCTTCATGCCCTCGGGCGCAGCCCATGCGGCATTCGAATCAGGGAATCCGTTCGGCCCGGCCGGGGTCCACAAAGGCTGGCCCAGCACGTTCAGACCGTTGAGGTAGAGGCCGGGATCCTCCGGCACGCGCGCGAGCAGCCGTCCGGTCGCGACCATGAACTCGTAGGGGCTGCGCATCTTTGTGAGCGGCGCCTTCCAGGCATCCTCCGAATCCACCAGCGCCAATGCGAGCGCTTTCAGATTGCCGTCGGTCTTCGTGAAGGTCTCCTGCAGGTGTCCGACCAAAGCAGGCGGTGGATCGTCGGCGACGAAATGTCTCGCGAATTTGGTGGCTATGAATTTCGCGGTCGACGGATGGCGCGCGATGTCGGCGAGCGCCGCCTCGCCCTGCCCGACGCCGTTATCCTCATAGGTCTTGCCGAGCAGTTGCTGCGGGCCCGGCTGATGCGCATTGGCGTTGAAGGCGAAACTGCCGGGCGCGCCGAGCTGGCCTTGCCGGCCCGCAAACGTCCATCCGGTAATGATGCGCGCGAGCGAGGTCACGTCCTCCTGCGTATAGCCGCCGCCGACGCCGAGCGTGTGCAACTCCATGATCTCGCGTGCGAGATTTTCGTTGAGTCCGCGCTTACGGTTCTGTCCGGCGCGCGAGTCTGGTCCGAGCGATTGCTGATTGTCCAGGAAAAACAGCATCGCCGGATGCTGCTCCACCGCTTTGAGCATGTCGGCGAAGCGGCCGAAGACATGCGGCCTGATCGCTTCGCGCTCGAACGAGCCCGCCCACATCCGCGCAAGCTCGCCCTTGTTGGCGGAGATGCAGAAATGGTTGGACCAGAACACGACCAGCCGTTCGGTGAAACCGCAATCCGCCAGCACCGCGCGCTGCAGCCGCGCCAGCGCCTCGGCGCGGAATGTCTTCTGGATGACATTGAGAGGTTGTTGTGGTTGCGGCGATGGCTTGGCGGCTTGCATCGCTGCGTTCGGCTGCATGCCTTCGCCCGTGGCCATGCCGGGATTGCCACCGTTCATCTCGGCGGGCTTCATCTCCGGTGATTTCGCCGCGATGTCGTTGGCGACCGCGTTGAGCGAGAGGTTGCGACGCGGAGCGTTGTCTGCCGGCACCTGCTGCGGCGTGGTTTCGGATGCCGGCGCGCCCGCTTTCGCGGCGGCCTCGCGCGCCTGCTTGACCTGATCCTGATATTCGAACACGGCGAGCGCGAGCGCCGGCGTCGATTGCAGCCCGGGCACTTCGAGCAGAACCCCGCTCGGCCGGTTCAGCTCGGATTTGACGAAGCCGCGCGGATCGGACGCCGCATTGACGAAATCGCCCGACGCGCCGCCGCGTGCACCAAATCCGAAGCGGTTGAGCGCAACCAGCGCGGCTTGCGAATCGCGGGCCATTCGAGATTTTCCCTTGCGATTTCCCTTGATTTCCCTTGGACGTCTTCTGCGCGTATAATCGGCCGAAGTCGATTTATAACGCCGCTCGGAATGAACCCGACATGAAAATCGCGGCGAAACTTTTCGCGGTTTGATGACAAATCAGACAGAAAGCCCGAACGTGCGCAGCCTCGCCTGTTCCGTCTGCGGAACGGTATTCACGTGCAGCCTCGACGCCGCCTGCTGGTGCATGGACGAAAGCGTGCGCTTGCCGATGCCGTTCGCAAGCCAGGATGAAAATCAGGACGTTAATCAGGACTGCCTGTGCCGCGACTGTCTGCGGAAGACGGCCGAACAAGGCGTAGCGACGTGACCGAACGCTGGGACCTTGCCGCAGTCCTTCTCGACATGGATGGAACGCTGCTCGACACCGAAACGGTCTATCTGCAAAGCGCGATCGCGGCCTTGAACGCCTGCGGTTACAGCGACGGCGTCACCGAGCTGTGCCACGCTATGATTGGCATTCCCGGACCCGACTGCGAGCGCATGCTGCGCAAACATTTCGGCGACGGCTTTCCGTTTGACGACGTCAACCGCGCATTCATGGCCCGTTGCGCCGACACTTTCCAGGCCGGACTACCGCTGAAGCCGGGCGCCGTCGCGCTGCTCGATGCGCTCGATGCAGCGAAGCTGCCGAAGGCAATCGTCACCTCCTCCTCGCGCCTCACCGCTAAGCTGCATCTGTCGCTCGCCGGCATCGGCAACCGCTTCGATGCGATCCTGACCCGCGACGACGTCAGCCGCGGCAAGCCGAGCCCGGACCTCTATTTGCTCGCCGCCGAACGGATGGGAGCGCTGCCGCAGGCCTGTCTCGCGATCGAGGACTCCAATCCCGGCGTCACTGCTGCGCTCGCCGCCGGTGCGATCACCATCATGGTGCCCGACATCGTGCGGCCGACCGAGGAGGCGCGCCAGCGCTGCCGCGCGATGCTGCCTGATCTCAACGCGGTCCTGACGTTGCTGCGAGAGAGCCGCGCGCTTTTCGCGAACTGAACCTCGCGCGAATATAGAACGGCCAGAGCGGCCGCTAAGGCATTCACACATCTCGAAAGGCAATCCCGGTTGTCGTCCCTGCGAACGCAGGGACCCATACCGCGTGATATCTGTTGTCGGAAAGAAAGCTGTCCCGCCCTAGTGCCACACACTCAAGCCTGTGGTTATGGGTCCCTGCGTTCGCAGGGACGACAGCGAGTTTGTCGCCCCGAACGGATCTCACGCCCGACGTCGGCCGCAACTGGGTTCCGTTCTGCATCGCCCCTGCGCGAGAATTGAGCCGCCCCCCGGAGATGTGTGCATACATTAGTGCGAACGCAGGGACCCATACTGCGTGATATCTGTTGTCGGAAAGAAAGCCGTCCCGCCGTCGCTGCCACAAACTCCGGCCTGTGGTTATGGGGTCCCTGGGGACGACGGGCATCACTACTCTGCGGGCCCAGCAAAACACAGCAGGTTGCCGTCAATATCCCCAATGATGAAATTCTTCGCGCCCCAGGGCTCGCGCCTCAGCGTCTGAAAAAAGCTGACGCCCGCCGCCTGAAATTCCAGGAACAGCTGCTTGATCTCGTCTGCGGTTGCGACCGTGAGCGCGGCGGACAGCAATTGCTCGCGATCTCTCAAGTCCGCATCGATCACCGGTCGGTCGACGTGGCGCAGATTGATCTGCGCGCCATCGCGCTTGACCTGCGCATAGAACGGCGGCTCTCCATAGGAGAAAGCGACGGCAAAGCCGAGCTTGCCGACGAAGAAATCGCAAGAGGCTTTGATGTCGGCCACGAACAATTGCGGCTCGGCGCCGACGATCACCGGTTTGGCGGATGATGGCTCTGCATGATCAGGCATGGTCGAAACTCCTGTCTTGAGCGCCTGCCGGTTTTCAAAAACGTGCCGTCTCGCGACCAGCTCCTGCGCGTCGCTGAGGACTCGACGAAGGACTAGCGGCCTTGGAAAGAGCGGCGGCCGCCGCACGTCGCCGGCCGATTGCTACGCCGGATAGCCCGGCGATTTGCGCGCCATGCCGTCGAAGGTGTCGAGCAGCTTCTCGCGCCAGGCGTAGATCGGGTCAGCCTCTTCCAACAGCTTGAACGGGCTGACGACGCGGGCCCATTGGAAGCCGCCGAACACGATGTAGTCGGCATAGTTCGGCGCGTCACCGCCGAGATAGGGTTGTGTTTTCAAGGTCAGCCGCATCGGGTCGAGCGATTTGCGAAAGCCCTTCACCGCGCTGTCGCGGCCGGCGACGACCTCTTCCAGCGGCTTGCCGAACCGCGCCTCGCGCGACTGCCGGAAATAGGCGGCATCGACGGGCGCGAGATGATCGGGAATGTCGGCCACGATCATCGTGACGATGCCGCCGACGATGGCGATATCGCCCCACCAATTGAGCATGCGCGCCATCGCGCGGCCGCCCGGCCCACCGAACAGCGACGGCTGATCCGGATATGTATCTTCCAGATAATTCGCGATTGCCCAGGAATTGACGACCGACTGCTCGCCATGCACCAGCACCGGCACCTTCTCCGATCCATGCGGCGCGATCGCAGCCTTCTCGGTGAAACGCCAGGGAATTGAGGTCGCGTCCAGCCCCTTATGCGCCAGCGCCATCCGCGTGCGCCAGCAATACGGGCTGAACGGACGCGCTTCGTCGGTGCCGACCAGTTCGAAGAGTTTGAAAGACATGTGAAGGGCTCCGCCACACCACGACTTGTCATGCCCCGCGAAAGCGGGGCATCCAGTACGCCGAGCCGTTCGTATCGACAATGAAAGCCGGTGCTTACTGGATCATCCGCCTTCGCGGATGATGACAACTACGATGACAACCGCTGAACCTTATCGCACCACTGCCGCCGTCTGGCCAAAGAAAATCTTGCGCTCCTCTTCGGTCCGGTTCACCGGCTGGCCGAAATTCGGATTGACCTCCTTCGCCTTGGCGTAGGCACGCTCGGTCGCGGGCCGCGCGCCGATCGTCTCGAGCCAGCGCTTGACGTGCGGGAACTGGTCGATGTCCTGGCCCTGGTTCTTGTGGGGAACGACCCAGGGATAGGCGGCCATGTCGGCGATCGAGTAGTCGCCGGCGATGAATTCGCGGTCTGCTAGCCGCTTGTTCAGTACGCCATAGAGGCGGTTGGTCTCGTTGACGTAACGGTCGATCGCGTAGGGAATCTTGTCCACCGCGTAGTTGCGGAAGTGATGATTCTGGCCGGCCATCGGCCCGAGCCCGCCCATCTGCCAGAACGTCCACTGAATCGTGTCATAGCGGGCATAGATGTCGGTGGGCAGGAATTTGCCGGTCTTCTCGGCGAGATAGAGCAGCATCGCGCCGGATTTAAAGATCGAGATCGGCTTGCCGCCGCCCTTCGGCTCACGATCGACCATCGCGGGGATGCGGTTGTTCGGCGCGACCGCCAGAAACTCCGGCGTGAACTGCTCGCCCTTGCCGATGTTGACCGGAAAGACCTTGTACGCGAGGCCGGTCTCTTCGAGGAACATCGTGATCTTGTGGCCGTTCGGCGTGCTCCAGTAATACAGGTCGATCATGGCGGGCGCTTCCTTCTTGGCAGCTTTCGGCTGCGGGCTGGCGGGGGCTGGCAGGTTCGCGAGATAGATGCGATTGCATGAATGTTGCGCCCGCGCCCCGCGCGAGTTAAGAATGGGCGCGGGATTGTGATCGACGGGAAAGACGGCCGGCGTCAGGTCCGTGAAGGAGCGCGGCCGTGATCGCGCAACAGCCTCTCACCGACCTCAGTCACGGTGACGATCATTCCGAAACCCGCGATGGTCTCGCGCGCGATATAGCCGCGGTCGGCGGCATCTTCCCAGATCGTCAGCCGCGGGCATGAGGTCTTCCAGGTCGCCACCACTTCGGAATAGACCCGCGGCTCCCGCGCGATCCACTCGACGAAATCCAGCACCAGCGGGTCCGCTGTCTCGCTCATCGCAGTCTCCGTCAATCGGACGCAATCGAGCTGCGCGCGAACAGCAGCAGCCAGCCGCCGTAGAGAATGTAGTAGCTCGCGACCGTCGTGATCAGCCGGTTGGCCCAGCGGCGGAATTGCTGGTCGCTCATCGCCTCCAGCACGCGGCGCGACAGCGTGGTGCCGAGCATCGAGGCCGCAATCGCGACCGCTGCGAGCACGGGATCGAGAGTTGCGGCCTGATCGATGATGCCGCCAAAATAGATCAGCTTGGTGAAATGGCTCGCGACCTGGCAGGCCGCCTTGGTCGCGATGATGGAGCGGCGATCGAAATTGGCGCCGAGAAAAAAGGTGTCGAGCAGCGGACCCGACACACCGGTCATCAGCATCAGCCCCATGCAGATTGAGCCATAGATCGTGCCCTGCCAGATGCTGTCGGGATTGGGCTTGAGGCCCGACGGCATCAGACGCGCCATGAACGGCGTCACGCCGAGCAACAACAGCGCGACCGGCTTGTCCGGCACATAGCGCGTGATCGACCATAGCCCGAGCGCCAGCGCGCAGCCGATCAGATAGACCGAGACCGGCCGCCAGCGGATATGCGCCCGCCACAGAAACGCGCGCCAGCCATTCGAAGCCATCTGCGTGATCGCATGCAGCACCATCGCGGTCGGCAGCGGCATCAGCGCGAGCAGCACGCCGATCAGGATCAGCCCGCCGGCCATGCCGAACAGCCCTGACAGGAACGCGGTCGCGACCATCAGCAACCCGAGCGCAGCAATCATCAGCGGTGTCATCGCAAAACCTCCGCGCATATATCTGCCGCGCCTGTACCTTCCACGCAAACGGAGTTATCTTGCCCCTGCATCAGTTTTCCTGAGGGTAAGCTTGAGACGTCTTCTGTTCCTGAACGGCATCAAGGCGTTCGAGGCGGCGGCGCGCGGCGGCAGCTTTGCCGCGGCGGGCTTGGAGCTCAACGTCTCCGCGGCTGCCGTCAGCCGCTTGGTGCATCTGTTGGAGGAGCGGCTCGGCGTCGCGCTGTTCGATCGCAAGGCCAACCGGCTGGCGCTCACCGCGGCCGGTCGCGTCTATCAGAACGGGCTGACGCCGATTTTCGATGCGCTGGCGAGCCTCACCGCGCAGGTGACCGCGCCCGCGAGCATGCGCGTGCTGACCATCGGCGTCGGGCCGACCTTTGCGATGAAGTGGCTGATTCCGCGGCTGGCGGATTTCCGCAAAGAGCAACCCGACATCGATGTGCGTATCACCACCGGCGGCGCGGCGGCGCCGTTCGGCGACGACTGGAGCTGCGGCATCAAGCTCGGCGACGGAGCGTGGCCTGGCCTCGTCGCCGAGCCTTTGTTCGCCGCCGACCTTCTGCCGGTGTGCACGCCAAAGCTCGCCGCATCGCTGAAGCGGCCGGCCGACCTGAAAGGACCGAGCCTGCTGCGCGTCGCGCATGCTGCGGAGGATTGGCCGGCGTGGCTGCGGACCGCGGGCGCCGGGCGCATCCATGCGCGCGGGCCGGAGTTTCAATTCTATGGACAGGCGCTGCAGGCGGCCATCGACGGGCTAGGCATCGCGATGGGGATCAGGCCGTATATCGACGATGATCTCGCCGCGGGACGGCTGGTCGCGCCGTTCGACCTCAGCGTGCCCAAGGACATGCGCTGGTACCTGGTCTATCGCAGCTTCCAGACAGAGCAGCGCGACTTCGCCGCGTTCCGGCGCTGGATCATGCGCGCCGCCGCGGGCCCGTCCGCGCGCGGCAAGATCGGCAAGGTGACGCATCATGCCGACTGAAACCGTCGAAACGCTTGTGATCGGCGGCGGCCAGGCGGGACTTACGATGAGTCATCGCCTCAAGCAGCGCGGCCTTCCGCATCTCGTGCTCGAGCGCGGCCGGATCGCCGAGCGCTGGCGCAGCGAGCGGTGGGACGGCTTGCGATTTCAGTTTCCGAACTGGTCGGTGCGGCTGCCGGATTTTCCCTTCACATCTGCCGATCCCGACGGCTTTGCGACGTCGCAACAGATCCTCGATTTCATCACCAGCTACGCCGATTTCGCCGCGCCGCCGATCCGGTGCGGCATCGACGTCACGCGGCTTTCTCGAAGAGACGATGCGTCCGGCCTCGTCGCGCAAACGCCTTCCGGCACGATCGAGGCGCGCAACGTCGTCGTCGCTACCGGCCCTTATCAGCGCCCCATCATCCCGCAATCGTTCGATGAGGCCGCAGGCGTTTTCCAAATCCACGCCAGTCGCTACCGCAGTCCCGACCAGCTCCCACCGGGCGCCGTGCTTGTGATCGGCGCCGGCGCATCCGGCGCGCAGATCGCCGAAGAGCTTCATCGCGCCGGCCGCAGGGTCTTCCTCTCGGTCGGCCGGCACAACCGGCTGCCGCGCCGATACCGCGGCCGCGATCTGATCTGGTGGCTTGCCGAAATGCGCATCGACCAGACCCCGGTGGAGCAGCGCGGCCCCAGACGATTGCTGCCGGTGATATCGGGCGCCCATGGCGGCCGGACGGTGGATTTTCGCCGCTTCGCGGCCGAGGGCATCGCGCTGCTGGGACGCGTGACATCGGCCGGCGCGGGCATCGTCGATATCGCGCCCGATCTCGCCGAAAACCTCGCCAATGGCGATCTCCATTACGCGACCTTCCTCGATATGGTGGACGCCTATGTCCGCGAGCACGCGCTGGATTGCCCTGAGGATCCCGACGCCCGCACGCGGTCGCCTGATCCGCCCGATGTCGTCGATCCGCTGCGCCGGCTCGACCTGCACGCCGAGGCCATCCGTTCGGTGATCTGGGCAACGGGCTATGGCGTCGATTTCGGCTGGATCGAAATACCGGTCTTCGCGCAGGGCGAACCGGTCCACGTCCGGGGCGTGACCGAAGTGCCCGGCCTTTATTTCCTTGGCCTGCAATGGCTGTCCAGGATGAGTTCATCCTTTCTTTCGGGCGTCGGCGACGACGCATCCCGGCTCGCCGACCACATCGCCGCGCGCGGCAAAAAATCTCCTGCCCTGTGAACTGCTTCACACATCGCCGGAAAAATTCGTGGTCCGTTCACTGACGGAACCAGTGACAGGGCGTCTCATGACATGTCTGTATGACGGTTACGACATCGAATCCTTCGAGGCCGGACGCGGCCTGTGGCACGCGCGGATCAGGCGCGCCGACCAGAAACCGCTGCTGATCAGCGGCACTCCCTTCCCCACCCTCGAAGTCGGCTTCGCCTGGTCCGACGAGGACGCGGCTATCGCGGACGCCAAGAGCCATATCGACCGCTTCAAGCACCGCTGGAGCGGGGCGGAAGACAGGCGCGCGTCGGCGTAACCGAAGGACGGAGGCCTCGTCATGCCTTGGTTCGAGACCCGGGAACGCCCAAAACCCTCGAATACCGTGCGCAACGACTGTCCGGAATGCGGCGGCCGTCTGGCGGTGATGCGCGTTATCGGCGGGCGGCAGGCGGAGTACTGGACGATGCGCTGCATTCGTTGCGGCGGAATTCATCTGAACATCGTCGAAGGCCTGCCGCATCCGACCGCACACTGATCCCTTGTCCCTTGCGGGGACGCTTCGCGCTTGCTGCCATCCTGCTGACAAAACGCGGGCCGGAACGCCGGAATGTTCCCGCGCTCGCATGCCGTGGTACGCGTCGGTCTACACTCTTTCATGTCGGATGGACTCGTCCCATATTCCCGCCATGGCGAAGAAACCTGACCTGACCAAGACATCCGGTAAGCAGCCCGGCAAAGCCCCGAAATCCAAAGCTCCAAATTCGCGGGCGTCAAGGCCGGAAGTCCAGCCGATCGGGCCTGCGCTTGCGGAATTGCTGAATCCTGCGATCAACCGGGGTGACAGCGGCATCGGCTCGTCCACAGGCTTGCAGCCGCCGCCGGACAATTCGTGGGACCGCCGCGCAGGCGGTGAGGCCGCCGCGCATCGCGCCCGCGCCTCGACACCGAAGAATTTTCCGCCGAGTTCGGCCGATCCCTATCCGATGCCGTTACGGCCGAACCCGCAGCCGGCGGGCGCGCGGTCCCGGCCCGCCACCGGTGAGGATGATCAGGCTTCGGCACCATCTGCCGGCGAGGCTCCCGGCGGACAAGGCTTTGGCGAAGCCCCTCAAGCCAATTACGGCACCTCCGCCACCATACCCATGCTCGATCCGGAACTGGCGCGGCAACTCGGACTGCCGACGGCCGAGGACGACGACGAAGCGCTCGCGCGTCCGCCGCGCAGCAAGATGGAAGCGTTCGGCGTCAAGGCGACCGCCGATGCGCTGGAGTTGCTGATCCGCGAGGGCCGTCCGGAATTCCGCAAAGACGATGGCTCCCTGAGGGTATGGACGCCGCATCGGCCGCCGCGCCCGGAAAAATCCGAAGGCGGCGTGCGCTTCGAGATAAAATCTGCCTACGAACCGAGGGGCGACCAGCCGCAGGCAATCGCGGAGCTTGTCGAGGGCATCAACCGCAACGACCGCACCCAGGTGCTGCTCGGCGTCACCGGAAGCGGCAAGACCTACACCATGGCCAAGGTGATCGAGGCGACGCAGCGCCCTGCCTTGATCCTGGCGCCGAACAAGACGCTCGCCGCCCAGCTCTATGGCGAGTTCAGGAGCTTCTTCCCGGACAACGCGGTCGAGTATTTCGTCTCCTACTACGATTACTACCAGCCCGAAGCCTATGTGCCGCGCACCGACACCTATATCGAGAAGGACTCCTCGATCAACGAGCAGATCGACCGCATGCGACACTCCGCGACGCGTGCGCTGCTCGAACGCGACGACGTGATCATCGTCGCTTCCGTTTCCTGCATCTACGGTATCGGTTCGGTCGAGACCTACACGGCGATGACCTTTGCGCTGAAGAAGAACGAGCGCATCGACCAGCGGCAGCTGATCGCCGACCTCGTCGCGCTGCAGTACAAGCGCACCTCCGCCGATTTCACCCGCGGCACCTTCCGTGTGCGCGGCGACGTCATCGACATTTTCCCGGCGCACTATGAGGACCGCGCCTGGCGCGTGAACCTGTTCGGCGATGTCGTGGAGAATATCGAGGAGTTCGATCCGCTCACCGGCCACAAGCAGGACGAGCTGGAATTCATCAAGATCTACGCCAATTCGCACTATGTGACGCCGCGCCCGACGCTGGTGCAGGCGATCAAGTCGATCAAGGGCGAGCTGAAGCTGCGCCTCGATGAACTCAACAACCAGGGGCGGCTGCTGGAAGCGCAACGGCTGGAGCAGCGCACCACCTTCGATCTCGAAATGATGGAAGCGACCGGAAGCTGCGCCGGCATCGAGAATTATTCGCGCTACCTCACCGGCCGCAGGCCCGGCGAGCCGCCGCCGACGCTGTTTGAGTATGTGCCTGATAATGCGCTGGTGTTCGCCGACGAGAGCCACGTCACCGTTCCGCAGATCGGCGGCATGTTCCGCGGCGACTTCCGCCGCAAGGCGACGCTGGCTGAATACGGCTTCCGCCTGCCCTCCTGCATGGACAACCGCCCGCTGCGCTTCGAGGAATGGGACATGATGCGCCCGCAATCGGTCGCGGTGTCGGCGACGCCGAGCGGCTGGGAGCTGAACGAGTTGGGTGGCGTGTTCGTCGAGCAGGTGATTCGTCCCACCGGACTCATTGATCCTCCCGTGGACATCCGCCCGGCGCGCACCCAGGTCGACGATCTCGTCGGCGAGGTCCGCGCCACCGCGCAGGCCGGCTATCGCTCGCTGATCACGGTGCTCACAAAGCGCATGGCGGAAGACCTCACCGAATATCTGCACGAGCAGGGCATCCGCGTGCGCTACATGCATTCCGACATCGATACGATCGAGCGCATCGAGATCATCCGCGATCTCAGGCTTGGCGCGTTCGACGCATTGGTCGGCATCAACCTGCTGCGCGAGGGCCTCGACATTCCCGAATGCGCGCTGGTCGCGATCCTCGACGCCGACAAGGAAGGTTTCCTGCGCAGCGAGACCTCGCTGATCCAGACCATCGGCCGCGCTGCGCGCAATGTCGACGGCAAGGTGATCCTCTATGCCGACACGGTGACGGGCTCGATGGAACGTGCGATGGCGGAGACCTCGCGCCGCCGCGAGAAGCAGATGGAATATAACCAGGCCCACGGCATCACGCCGGAGAGCGTCAAGAAATCGATCGGCGACATCCTCAATTCCGTCTATGAGCGCGACCATGTGCTGGTCGAGACCGGCGGCGGCACCACGACCGACGACGTGATCTCGATCGGACACAATTTCGAGGCCGTGCTCGCCGATCTCGAAACCCGTATGCGCGAGGCCGCAGCCGATTTGAACTTCGAGGAAGCCGCCCGCCTGCGCGACGAAGTCAAGCGCCTGCGCGCCACCGAGCTCGCCGTGGTCGATGATCCCACCACCAAGCAGCGCGTCGTCCAGCAACGCGCCGGCGCCTATGCCGGCACCAAGAAATACGGCGAAGCCGCAAATTTGCCGGCGTCAGCGCTCAAGAAGCGCGGCGCCTCCTCAAGCAGCGGCCGCTCTTCTCCTTCTCCCCGCCTGCGGGGAGAAGGTCGGGATGAGGGGCTCTCTCCTCAAGGAAGTGCCGCCTCCAAAGTCCACAAACCCCATCTCGACGAAATGCACGGCCCCGAATCCCTGCCCTTCCGCCCCACCCGCGCGCTCCCATCCAAACCCGAGCTCGGCGGCGGCACCAAGATCTTCCAACCCACCAACTCGCGCGAATCCGGCCCCGAGTTCGGCCCCGCCCCGCGCTCGACCGGCGGCGCGCCGGGAAAAAGGGGTGGGTGGAAGAAACGATAGGGCCGGCAGCTCCAGCGCTTCGCAAGGATGTCGTCGAACGCTGCCATCCATGCTCAATCAAAACCTGAACCGCGATGCGATCCAACCTGATCCCATCGGGCTAAGACCTTGGCGTTAAGCCCTTGACACTCCAGCAAAGGAACCCTCGATGCGCAAACTGGTTTGGACGATCCTCGCGATCGGAACGATCTCAGCTGTCACGCCGGTCCAGGCTCAAACCTACGACCCGAACTTCCCGGTTTGTCTGCAGGTCTATGGCAGGGGCGGCAATTACATCGCCTGCTCTTACACCTCGATCCCTCAATGTCGGGCGTCGGCATCAGGGCGCGCGGCCCAATGCATCATCAACCCCTATTTCGCAGGCCCCTATCGGCGGCCACGCCGCGCGTACTACTAAAGCGCGATGAGATCAGGCTCTCTCCCCGCGTAGACACTTTTCCTTCTCCCGCTTGCGGGGAGAAGGTCGGGATGAGGGGCTCTCTCCCCCACGGAAGGGCCGATTAAGCCAGCTTTCCCTGATCTTTCATTCGCTCCTCGCGCCGGTTCAATCTCACATCGAATATCCTATCGATGCTTCCTTTGGTCGTTTCGGTTACAAAGCAAGACGGGTTTGAAGCAGGAATTCAGTCGTGACAGAACCGAAGCCGCATCCTTCTCCGTTTCAATCCATCCGCGCGATCGACTACACCGTCATCTTCGTGCGCGACATGGCGGCGATGCGCCGATTCTATGAGGACGTTCTTCGCTTTCCGCTTTCGCGGGAGCTTTCGCCGGGCTGGATCGAGTATCGGCTTGGCGGCAATACATTGGCGTTGGCGAGGCCGAGCCGGACCGCGGCGGATGCGCCGACGCCCAGCGGCAGCGCTTCGCTTCAGCTCGCGTTCAAGGTATCGGCGGCCGAGGTCGATCAGTGCGCCGACGAACTGACGCAGCAGGGCGTCGATCTGCTCTCGCCGCCGACCGATCAGCCTTTCGGACATCGCACGCTGTTCTTCCGCGATCCCGATGGAAATCTGCTGGAGGTGTTCGCGGAGATTTAATCTGGCTGCTGAGAAAGTCGGCGGCCTTTTCCGTCGTTCCGGCTCGCCGCCGACACATCGCGGAACGACGATGGGATGGATCGCGACAGATGGGCAATCTGACCCGTCATTGCGAGCGTAAGCGAAGCAATCCAGTCGTTCCGCGGGGACGATTTCCGGATTGCTTCGTCGCGTTGCTCCTCGCAATGACGGAGGAGACAGTTTAGGCGACGTCTACTAACAAGGCGGGACGCGCTCTATGGCTTACAGTTTGTTGTCCTGTCCGGCCGGCGGCTGGCCTTGGCCCTGCTGCTGCCGCTCCTGCTCCTTGGCGTGGTGACGGCCATAGAGGCAACCCGCCGCGGCACCGAGTACGCCGTGATGGCCTGCATAATGGCCGGCAACGCCGCCGACCACGGCGCCCTTGATACAGCCCTTGGCGTTGGCGGGAGCGAATGCGGAAGCGAGAACCAGTGCGGCGGCGGTTAGTGCGATCAGGGGTTTCATGATGCGATTTCCCGGAGGTTATGAGGATTTCGCATCTCTAACCGCCGCCGCCCGTCGTGGTTCCCTATTTGGATTGGGCCACGACGTCTGCGATCTTGTGATCGGATGGATTGACGATCAACACCTTGTCCTGCGTCATGGCGTAGCGGTACGGTTTCACGGCGGGAACATCACGCGCCGCGCGCCGCGGCAGCGGATAGGTGCTCATGGCGGATGGGACTTCAGTTCCAACCGCGGCGTTGAAATCCGCGGGCGCGCTCTGGTTGGTCGCGTGCTTGCTGACATCCTTCCAGATCGACTGCTGTTGCGAGTCCGACAGCGTCAGCGTGTCACTCGCGCCGGTGGTCTTGTTGGACATGCTGGACATATGGCTCCGCGCGGATACGGCGGCCACCCCGGACAGCGCGAGCACGGCGGCAAGCGCCAACGAAGCGGATTTCTTCATTGTTGGATCTCCTTGAGGAAATGAGAAATCGTCGCCCGTACAGTGAGAACCGACGGAAAGCGCTGATGTTTCATTAAATCGAGGACAGCTTGCGAGGCGGTGGCACACTTATCACGGGGCCGCGCATTCCACCGCCTGCAATCAAAAGCGCGCGACGCCGCACGCGCGGCGTAGCAGAGTTGGTTTTCAAAACCGCCGCGTCCGCGGTGCGCGCGCATCCCAATGCACCTTCTTGACACCAGTCACGCCATTGAGAAACGCGCCCACCTCACGGTTGAGGAAGTCGACATCGGCGGGGAGGAAGCCGCCGGCCGAGGCATGGCCGGTTACGCTGCCGGGCGAGATCGTCTTCATCGTGACGTTTGGAATGTTCTTGGCGCTTTCGATCGGCTCGAATTCCGGATTGAGCAGATCCTTGGTGCCGGTGAGGATCAGCGTCTTGGCCTTGATCGAGGCCAGCGCTTTCGCGGTGTCGCCATCAAAGCCCGGCGTGGTGCCGACGTCGTGCTTCTCATAGGCCCAGGTCTGGTAGATCCAGTCATTGGCGTCGAACGCCTTCATCGCGGCCGTCTCCTGCTGTTCCATCCAGGGCAGCGCATCCATGCCGTTCTTGAACTGCGCCGAATACATATCGGGCGTGCGAGCCGCCAGCAGATTGAGGATGTCACGCCACAGTCGAACGCCCTTCTCCGGCGGCGCGTCGTAATTGCCGTCCTTCCAGGCCGCGTCGTTCATGATCGCCTTGCGCGAGGCTTCGAGAACCGCGACCGTCCAGCCCGGCGTCTTCGCCAGCGGCACCATCGCCACCAGAGCGTCCATGAAATCAGGATGGCTGACGCCCCATTGCAGCGTCTGCATGCCGCCCATCGACGGGCCGACCACGGCGACTACATGATCGATGCCGAGTTTTTCCTTCAACAAGCGGTATTGCAATTCCACCATGTCGCGGATCACGAATTTGGGAAACTGCATGTGCGGCTGCAGCTTCGAATTGCTCGGCGACGTGGTCAGCCCGTTGGCGATCGCATCGGTGCAGACAATGAAATATTTGTCAGTATCGAGTGCCTTGCCGGGTCCGATCATGAAGTCGAGCCGGTGATGATTGCCGGATATCGCCGTCACCATCAGGATCGCGTTGGACTTCGTCGCGTTCAACGTGCCGTGAGTTACGTAGGAGATCGAGAAATCCTTGATCGCCTCACCGCTTTCGAGCTTGAAGTCGCCTTCGTTGTAGAGCTGGTGCGACGGTTGCTGCGGCGTATGCGCTGTGGCCGGCAGCACGTAAAGCAACGCGGCGGCAGCGAGACAGACTGGTCTTTTCATGATCCTCCCCATTCGTTCGTTATTTCTTGAGCTGGCGAGGATACGAGTTGCGCAGCGTCAGACAAGAGCCACGCCGGCACAACACGCGCGCCGCCAAGCACGTCAGCGACAATTTCCTGCAACCTGGCTTTGTCCTTGAACCTCCGCCTCCCCTGTCGCGACCCATCACGGACGTCGAACAGCGAGTGCGCGTTCGCCCGGCCACCAAGACCGCATTGCTTGCCGTACCCGCCCTGTTCCGGAGCGCCAGGCGGCGTGGCGCTGGGTATCGGTGCGCCCTCGCCAGGACCGAACTCTTCAAGGCTTCGAACGCGGAGGGCGACAGCGCGGTATGCTGGTGTTCTTCACGTTGATGCTGATCGGCGGTCTCGGTGACGCATCGTTGTTTGGCTGGCTTGCGATCCGCGACAATGGAATCGCGATCGAACGGGAGAAGACCTGACCGCACGACCGGCGGTTCAACAGGAAGTGAGCCGCAAGGATAAATAGCGGATTGCACTTTCATCGAATTGGATTATTTGAAGCTTCAAATAATACGCGCAGCAACCGTGCCCGACGCCGCGAATGGCGTCCATTGTCACCCAGTTGTTGCTGTCACATCCAGCCCGGGAACACCGCCATCATGACAGAGCACAGCCTCTGGACTTTTTCGCGCGCGCTGCAACGCGCGATCAACGAACGCCGGCTCGAAGAGATCGATCCCCTGATCGACGAGGACGTCGACTGGGCGATCTACGGACCGATCGACATGTTTCCGTTTCTCGGCGCGCGACGCGGCAAGGCCGCGGTGATCGAAGTGATCCGGCAGATCGGCGAGACAATCACGGTCCGCCGCTTCGAGCGCGAGCAGATCATGCTCGGCGAGGACTTCAGCCGCATCGATGTTGCGTTTCTCACTGACCGCGCTTGATTCCAACAAGCCGATCTCGGTGCGGGTTGCGCATTTCGCGCAGTTCAGGGCTGGCCGGCTGCGCAGCATCCGCGTGGTCGTCGATACCTTTGATCTGGTCGAGCAGGCGCTTGGGCAACCGATCCACCTGCCACGGCTGACGTCCTTTGCGTGATGACGCCCGACCGGGAGGAGCTTGGGCAATAACGGCGATGTGAATCTCGTCCGTCACAATCTTGCACCAGAATTACCGCATGATAGACTTATATTGCAGTGCGGGGCGCGGGTGCATTCATGAGATCCAGAACGATCGGCGGCGGGGCGTTGGCATTTGTGCTGACGGCGGGTCTGATATTGCCGGTACACGCACAGTCGCCTTGGCCGGTAGATAAGGAAGAGCCGCCAGCCGCGGCGGAGACTGGTCCTGCCGACGTCGATGAAGTCGACATGACCGGCATCGACATTAACAATCTGGACTGGAGCCAACTCAGTGTCGACGCGTCGGCACCGATATCGGGATCGGACGCCAAGGCCCCGGGCGGACGGCGGGCTGCGGTCGCAAACACGAACGAAATGACCTGGTCAGGCAGCGGCCGGCCGGATGGCGGCTCGGCGGTCTCGGTCAAGCAATCGGTGTCGCCGTTCTGGGATACGCGAATCGGCGCCGACATGACGATGACGCGGGAGCCCACCACGATGGCGGAACTGGTTGCGGAAAAGGCCGCCAATGGCGGCGCCCTGCCGCAATCCTCGGGGTCCGCCTGGGCGGCCGTCACGGCACCGGGTGCCGGATCGATTTGGGACAAGACCGCCGTCGAAGCCCGCGTCGATCCCGGACAGGATCAAAGCAGGCTCGGTACCTCCATCAGCAAGTCGGTGCCGATCGGCGAGCAATATTCGCTGACCCTGCAGGATGGCTACAGCGTAGTTCAACAGGGCATGGTGCCCGTACCCGGCATCATCGCCCGCCCCGCCCGCAGCTATGAGACCGAACAGTCGGCAAAGCTGAACGTTGAGGATACCGGCACCAGCTTTACCGCTGGACAGACGCTGTCCTCGAACGAGGACAAGTGGCTGCGTAAGTTCGGCGCCGAGCAGAAGCTGTCGGGTGGCGTCAGCGTCTCCGGCTCGATCGGCGAAACGACGCAAGGAACAACCACAAAGAGCATTACGGCAGGATTCAAGCAGAGCTGGTAACCGCGGTCTCATTGTGGTCACGGCAAATTCGGTCGAATGATCAGGCATTGCCGTATCTTCGCCGTGATGTGGTCAAAATCAGTCCGCCACATAGCCAAACTTTTAACTCGTCTCGCGCGGGGGACAGCTCGCATTAACGCGTCGCATTACGCGAAACAGAGGACCAGCCGATGAATGCTCGTACGGAAAAGAACGAAGGAGCGGAAGCCGAGGCAGATGGCAATTTCAGCGCAGCCTCCGAGGTCGAGGCCGGCATTCGGGACTTCGTGCGCAACGACATTGCCTATCTGCGTCGTCCTGTGACGGGCACGACCCCTGAACAGCCTCAGCCTCAGCCTCAGCCGCCGGCGCTGGACACGAACGCCGACTCCGCCGTCAACAATGTCAATTCGTTGATCCAGCGCGTTGCCGGTACTTCGCTGTCGGAAATCGAGAACCTGATCTCCGAACTGGAAAGCCTGCGCGACGTGCTGCACGCCGAAGGTCAGCGCGTCCAACGCGAGATTGCCGGTTACGCACAGCTCAGCCAGGCGGCGATGAAATCAACCCGCCTGATCGCGGACAACGTTGCACAGTGGAAGCGCACTGCCGACGGTCTGCGCAACGGCTGATCACTTCGAACCTGAGAACGATGACCGCCGCCTCTCGGCAAGAGAGCGCGGCGGTTTCGTCTTTGTGAAGCGGTGTTTCTACCTGTGGCAATGTGGAGTCACTGCCGCTGTTTTCTTTCTCCAGGCGGGGAAAGACCTACATTGGACTCGATCATGGCGTTAGCTTGCCGTGGCTCAAGCTGATCATCCTGCCAAGGAACAGCAGCGAAGCTGATCGGGCGTCACTTGAGGTTTCGCAGTCGGTCGAACGGTCCGGCTGAAACCTGCGACCAGCATGACGCGCCAAGATCCGACGGCACTCACGGGGGAGGAAGCTCTCATGGATATCGAAGCCATCCAGGCGAACAATGCCGATCCAATCCCGCTGCGCGCCTCGCAACAGCGGATTGGCACCCTCGTGCTTCGTTTTATCGGATTGCTGTTTCTCTCGATAACAGCGCTCGCGCTCGTCTGGATTCGCTAAAGCATGATCCGGAAAAGTGTGTAGCGGTTTTCCCTCGCGACAAACGCGGAACGCGTTTGCGCGGAGATCATGCTCAATCAAGGAGCTAAAGCGCGATGATGATTCAACCTGATCTCATCGCACTTTAGAGCGCGCTTTCTACGTGTATAATTGAGCGAATGCCAGCTGACGCGTTGCGCAGAGCGTCAGCGGCTTTCGATTGGTGCTGACTCGAGCGTATACACGCCGTCTGCGTAGCCTTTCACGACCATCGTCGTGGTCAGCATCACTGCAACCGTCACCGTTGCGAAAAGAAAGCCCACGAGTTTCAAGCTGCTGCGATCCGCCATGGTCGTCCCTACCGATATCCCGTTCCCTGCGGCCCACCATGGCCAGCATGTGTTCAAAATGCGTTAGCGAATAATTCGTTCCGGGATATCTCTGACCCCGGCGGACCCAGGCAACGATGGGTTAACCATGTTGTCCGCGGCATCGACCACAAGGCAGCGTTCACAAACCGGCACGCGGCAAATCAAATTACGAGGCGTGGTGCCTTGATCCGTTCGCGGCCAAAGTGGGTAAGCGCTGCTCGCCCTCAATTTCCGCGCGGATACGTAGCGCCATCACACGGATGTTGTGAACGGACCGTCGATCTTCAGAGATCGGACTCGACAATTGCCGATATGAAGCCCGATTCTGGCCGCACTTTGGGGCAATCACAGCCCGCCCGCCCGCATGGTCCGCGCTCCATTTTTGCCCGAAACGAGATTCGGAACGAGGACCGTGTCAGCGTCCAAATGGACACAACTCAAGCTTGATTCGCTGGGGGAAGACGAATGTTTGACTTTCAGGACCTATTCCAGTGGGACCGTTTCATTACGCCCACGATCATCAAGACGTTCTACTGGCTGGTCATCGCACTGATTTGCCTGATGGGCCTGTCGGGCATCTTCTCCGGCCTCGCCGCCATGGCGGTCAGCCCCTTCGGCGGCTTTCTCGTGCTGCTCTACAGCATCGCGAGCGTGGTCGTCGGCATCGTGTTCTCGCGCATCATGGCGGAGTTCATCTTGATCGTATTCCGCATCAACGAGCATCTCGGCGCAATTCGCGACCAGGGCGGGATGCGGTAACCCTCATTCGTCACGACGCAATTTTCGGATGGTGCCGGGCGCACCATCCGGGAATGACGACGCGACGGTGAACGCGTTATGTATTGAACCTGAAATGCATCACGTCGCCGTCGGCGACAACGTAGTCCTTGCCTTCCAGCCGCAACTTGCCGGCGTCGCGCGCGCCGGCCTCGCCGCCGAGCGTTGTGTAGTCGGCATAGGCAATGGTTTCGGCGCGGATGAAGCCCTTTTCGAAATCGGTATGGATCACGCCCGCAGCCGCAGGCGCCCTGGTGCCGCGGTGGATGGTCCAGGCGCGCGCTTCCTTCGGCCCGACCGTGAAATAGGTGATGAGGTCCAGCAACTGATAACCGGCCCGGATCAACCGGTCGAGGCCGGCCTCTTCAAGACCCAACGTCTCCAGGAAATCGGTGCGCTCCTCGCGCGACAGCGTTGCGATCTCCGATTCGATCTTGGCGGAGATCACCACGGCGACCGCGCCTTCCTGCTTGGCGCGCTCGAACACTTCCCGAGAAAAATTGTTGCCGTCCTTCGCCGCGCTCTCTTCGACATTGCAGACGTAAAGCACGGGCTTCGAGGTCAGCAGTCCCAGCATGCCGAAGGCGCGCTCCTCCTCCGCCTTGCGTTCGAGCAATCGCGCCGGCTTGCCGTCGCGCAGCAAGACCAGCGCGCGGTTGACGAGATCGAGCTGTTCCTTGGCGTCCTTGTCGTTGCCCTTGGCCTTCTTGGCGAGATTGTCCACCCGCTTCTCCAGGCTGTCGAGATCGGCCAGCATCAGCTCGGTCTCGACGGTCTCGATATCGGCGATCGGGGCGATCTTGCCCTCGACATGGGTAATGTCGGAATCCTCGAAGCAGCGCACCACATGCGCGATCGCGTCGACCTCGCGGATGTTGGCGAGAAACTGGTTGCCGAGCCCTTCGCCCTGGGACGCGCCGCGCACGAGGCCGGCGATATCGACGAAGGTCAGCCGGGTCGGAATGATCTGGGCAGATTTCGCGATCGCCGACAGCTTGTCGAGCCGTGGATCCGGGACCGCGACTTCGCCGACATTCGGCTCGATGGTGCAGAACGGATAGTTCGCAGCCTGCGCGGCCGCGGTCTCCGTGAGCGCATTGAACAGCGTCGATTTGCCGACATTGGGCAACCCGACGATACCGCATTTGAATCCCATCGCGTCCTCAGCATCTCATCGCGTCGTGTCAGGTCCGAGCGGAGCAATCAGTCCTGCTTCTCTCCGCCATCCTCTTTCGACGTAAAGCCTTTAGCCTGCATCGCGAGATGCACCTTGTTCTGAAACGTCGAGTCCCGTCCCGTCGTAAGCAGTGCGGCATTGTCCGCGACCGCCTCGCACAACGCGGACACCCAGGGGCCGTCGTCCTTGGCGAAATCGGCAAGCACATAGCTGTGCACCAATTCCTTTACGCCGGGGTGACCGATCCCGAGCCGCACGCGGCGATAGTCGTTGCCGATATGCGAGGAGATCGAACGCAACCCATTATGGCCGGCGATGCCGCCGCCGACCTTGACGCGGACCTTCGCCGGCGGAAGCTCGAGCTCGTCCTGGAAGACGGTGATCTCGCCTGTGCCGAGCTTGAAGAAGTTGGCGGCTTCCTGCACCGCGCGACCCAACTCGTTCATGTAGGTCGCCGGCTTGAGCAGGATCACGCGCTCCCGCTCCAGCAGGCCTTCAGATGTCTCGCCTTGAAAGCGGCGGCGCCAGGGTCCGAAACCATGACGCCGCGCAATCTCGTCGACGGCCGCAAAGCCGATGTTATGCCGGTTGCGCGAATACTTCGCACCGGGATTGCCGAGGCCGACAAAGAGCAGCATGACGCGGCATCCCGCGTGCGCGTGGGCTTACTTCTTCTTGTCGCCACCGGCGGGCGCCTTGGCGGCGCCCGCGGGCGCCGCAGCGCCTGCCGCGGGCGCAGCCGCACCAGCCGCCGGCGTCGCAGCAGCCGGAGCCGCACCGGGCGCAGCAGCGGCAGCCGCCGCCTTCTGCTCTTCGGCGTAACCCGACGGCGGCACGATGGTCACCAGCGTGACGTCCTCGCGCACCAGCGACTTCACGCCGGTCGGCAGCTTGACGTCGGACAGATGCAGCGAGTGGCTGATCTCGAGCTCGCCGACATCCGCCTCGATATATTGCGGGATGTTGTCGACCGAGCATTCGAGGTCGATGGTATGGGTCACGATGTTGACGGTGCCGCCACGCTTCACGCCCGGCGAGCCTTCCGCCTTGACCACATGCAGGGGAACGCTGACGCGGATGGTCGCGCCTTCGCCGAGCCGCATGAAATCGACATGGATCGGCACATCGCGCACCGGATCGAGGTGGAAGTCGCGCGGGATCACGCGGTGCTTCTTACCCTCGAGATCGATGTCATAGATCGTCGTCAGGAAGCGGCCGGCGAGGATGCGCTGGCGCAGCTCGCGATCTTCCACCGAGATCGGCTGGGGGGGCTGGTTGTTGCCGTAGATCACTCCGGGCACTCTCCCGGCGCGACGCTCTGCCCGTGCGGCCCCCTTGCCGACTGACGGACGTGCGGTCGCCTTCAATTCCTTGACGGTCGCCATTGTCATAAGTCCTTGTTTTAAAAAGCTAAAGGCCGCAACGCGGCCCGCTCGATACGTAGCCCACGGCAAGCCTCCAGGGGTGCGGGGGCCGCGAACGTGGCCGGCTTTTAGCGCCAAAGGCCGGAAATGACAAGGAAATGAACGGATTTTTGTGAGGCCTGACCGCCTCTAAAACCATCATGCCGGGCCGCCGCGCAGACCCGGCAACGACGGCACCGCCCTACCCATCCGTCTTCATGCCGCCGACATCCGGTCCCGGCGGGGAGACGCCGAGCTTGCCTTCCAGCACCGCGATCCGCGCCTTCAACGCCTCGTTCTCCTCGCGCGCCAGCCGCGCCATGTCCCTCACGACCTCGAAGTCCTCGCGCTTGACGAGATCCATGTCGCGCAGGAATTTCTCGGCCTGGCTGCGCCACACGGTGTCGAACTCCCGCTTCACGCCCTGCGCCGCGCCCGCGGCATCGTTCATCAGGCGGCCAAGCTCGTCGAAAAACCGGTTGGTGGTCTGGGTCATGGCGATAGCTCCGCGAGGGGTCAGCGATTGCAAATTCAATCAAACGTCAAATCAAACAATGGCAATCCCAGCCGCCTCGTGCAAGGCCGTGCGGGCCGCCTTGTCATGCTGCGGTTTCCTTGCAATCGTATCTGACGCACGTCCCAAGGAATCGTCACCAGAATCATAACAGCGAGACCAATCGCCATGATCGATCAGCAAGTTGAGATTGCGACCAAGGATGGCCACACCACGACCTTCATCACCCACCCCGAACGCGGTGGGCCGTTTCCGGTCATCATCTTCTACATGGATGCGCCGGCGATCCGCGAGGAACTGCGCGACATGGCGCGCCGTTTCGGAACCTCGGGCTACTATGTGATGCTGCCGAATCTCTATTATCGTGCCGGTGCGATGGAGCTTGGCCCCATCAACCCCGACCCGGAATCGCCGGAACGCAAGCGCATGTTCGCGCTGATGAACTCGATCGACATCCCGATGGTGATGGAAGACACCAAGGCGCTGCTCGCCTATGCCGAGACCCAGAAGGCCGCCAACACGCGCGTCGTCGGCACCGTCGGCTATTGCATGAGCGGACGTTATGCGATCAACGCGGCGACGCACTTCCCCGATCGCGTCAAGGCAGCCGCGTCGATCTACGGCACGCATCTGGCGACCGACCAGCCCGACAGCCCGCATCTCGCCGCAACGAAGACCAAGGCCGAGCTCTATTTCGGCTGCGCCGAGACCGACGTCTACGCACCGCAAGAAATCATCGACAAGGTCGCCGACGCGATGAAGGGTGCCAAGGCCGAGGTCGAGGTGTATCCCGGCACGCATCATGGCTTCGCTTTTCCCAAGCGCCCGGTCTACCACCGCGACGCCGCCGAACGGCATTGGGAGCGTCTCCTCGCGCTCTATCAGCGCAATCTGTCCTGAGGCATCGACGGCGTGATCCCCTTCCTCCTGATTTCCTTTCCGGTCTTCGACCCGGTCGCGATCGCGATCGGGCCGATCGTGATCCGTTGGTATGCGCTGGCCTACATCTTCGGCATCGTGCTGGGCTGGATCTACGCACGATCGCTGCTCAAGACCGAGAAATTGTGGGCCGGCCCGGCACCGATCACCTTCGCCCAGCTCGACGACTTCATCCTGTGGGTCACCATCGGCATCATCGTCGGCGGCCGCACCGGCTACGTGCTGTTCTACAATCTGCCGTTCTTCATCCAGCATCCGGCCGAGATCTTCGAATTGTGGAAGGGCGGAATGTCGTTCCATGGCGGCTTCATGGGCTGCGTCATCGCGGTGATTGCGTTCGCCCGCGTCAACAAAGTATCGATCCTCTCGCTTGGCGACATCACGACCGCCGTCGCGCCGATCGGGCTTTTGCTTGGGCGGCTTGCCAATTTCATCAACAGCGAGCTCTGGGGCCGCGTCGCCGATCCGAGCCTGCCCTGGGCGATGATCTTCCCCAATGGCGGGCCGCTGCCGCGCCATCCGAGCCAGCTCTATGAGGCGGGGCTCGAAGGCATCGTGCTGTTCACGATCCTCGCCGTGATGATCCGCCTCGGCGCATTGAAACGTCCCGGCTTGATTCTCGGCAGCTTCATTGCGATCTACGGCTTGGCACGGATCACCGGCGAGCATTTCCGCGAACCCGATCCGCAGCTTGGATTCTTGTGGGGAGGCCTGACCATGGGGATGCTGCTGTCTGTGCCCATGGTGATCGCAGGCGCGATCCTCATCGTGTCGTCGTGCCGCAAGCCGGCGAGCCGGCTGAGCGCGGACAGTTAGGTTGGACCAGATCAAGCGCGTACGTTGCCAAAGTCGCTCCCAAGGAAATCTGCAAGGCAGACCGTGACCGACCATTCGCCGCTGCAGTCCGAGATCAGGAAGCTGATCAAATCGTCGGGGCCGATGCCGGTCTGGCGCTACATGGAGCTGTGCCTGATGCATCCGCAGCACGGCTATTACATCGCCCGCGACCCGCTGGGACGCGAGGGCGATTTCACCACCGCACCGGAAGTCAGCCAGATGTTCGGCGAACTGCTGGGGCTGTGGGCCGCGTCGGCGTGGAAGGCGATGGGCTCGCCTTCCGTGCTGCGGCTGATCGAGCTCGGCCCCGGCCGCGGCACCATGATGGCCGATGCGCTGCGCGCGCTTCGGGTGCTGCCGCCGCTGTATCAGCTCCTGAACGTGCATCTCGTCGAGATCAATCCGGTGCTGCGCGAGAAGCAGAAGGCCGGCCTGCAGGGCGTGCGCAACATCGATTGGCATGACAGCTTCGACGACGTGCCCGAAGGTCCCGCCATTGTCCTCGCCAACGAATATTTCGACGTGCTGCCGATCCACCAGGCCGTAAAGCAGGAAACCGGCTGGCATGAACGCGTGATCGAGATCGACAATCAGGACAAGCTGGCATTTGCGATCGCGCCCGATCCGCTGCCGCGTTTCGAGGTGTTGCTGCCGCCGCTGCTGCGTGCGGCGCCGGTCGGCGCGGTGTTCGAATGGCGGCCCGACGCCGAAATCATGAAGATCGCAGCGCGCCTGCGCGATCAGGGCGGCGCCGCGCTGATCGTCGATTACGGCCATCTGCGTAGCGACGCCGGCGACACGTTCCAGGCGATCGCCCGTCACAGCTTCACCGATCCCCTGAAAGCGCCGGGACAGGCCGACGTCACCGCGCATGTCGATTTCCAGGCACTTGCCCATGCCGCGGAAGACATGGGCGCACGCGTGCATGGTCCGGTCACGCAGGGCGACTTCCTCATCAGGCTCGGCATCGAGACGCGCGCGCTGACGCTGATGGCCAAGGCGAGCGCGGAAGTGTCCGAGGACATTTCGAGCGCGCTGAAACGATTGACCGGCAGCGGTCGCGAGGGCATGGGCGCGATGTTCAAGGTCCTGGGCATTTCGGAACCAAAACTCACCGCGTTGCCCGGACTGAGCGACGAAAGACCGGCCGCCACATGATGCTCTCCTCACCGCTGCTCTCCGCTATTCCCGGCCTGCGCCACGCCTTCTTCACGCGTGACGGCGGCGTCTCCGACGGCTTTTATGCCGGCCTCAATGGCGGGCTTGGTTCGAACGACGATCCCGCCAATGTCCGCGAAAACCGGCGCCGGATGGCGGATGCTATGGGCATTGCGCCCGAGCAATTTCTCAGCGTTCATCAAATCCATTCTCCCGACGCGATCGTCGCGACCGGTCCGTGGGAAGGCCCATTGCGACCCAAGGCCGACGCGATCGTCACCCGTGTTGACGGCCTCGCGATCGGCGTCACCACCGCCGACTGCGGACCGATTCTGTTCGTCGATCCGAATGCGCGCGTGATCGGCGCTGCGCATGCGGGGTGGAAAGGCGCGCTCACCGGCATCGTCGAATCCACCATCGACGCGATGGAGAAGCTCGGCGCGGAGCGCGGCGGCATCGTCGCCGCGATCGGTCCTTTGATCCGCCAGCCGAGCTACGAAGTCGGCGGCGAATTCGTGGAACGTTTCATCGAGACCGACGCCGACAACGCCGTGTTTTTCATTCCTTCCAGCCGTGACGGCCACGCGATGTTCGATCTCGCGGGCTTCATCCGGATGCGCCTGGAAAATGCCGGCGTGCTGATGATCGATGATCTCGGCGTCGACACCTATTCCGACGAGCGCTGCTTCAGCTATCGCCGCTCCGTGCACCGCAAAGAGCCGGACTACGGGCGCCACGTTCACGCCATAGTTTTGGAAGGCTGACGGCGTCTTGAAGGCTGACGGCGTCTCGCACACAAATCGTCTGGGCCTGACACAGGATCGCCCAATCGGACGAGACGTCGTTAACGCTTGCTCAATTCATGTGTCCTCCCTGCCCTAGACGTTAATCGATTTTAACGCTATCGCTCGGAACCAATGATCAGGGACGCGTCGATCACCTTGCTCCAATCGAGCCCTACGGCACTGCGCGCCGGCATCGCCGCGCTGCTGCTTGCCGTGACCGGCGCGCTCGGCGGTTGCGCCACCGGCGGCGAGACAAGTGGTGCAAGCGGTGCGTTCGCGATGGCGCCGGCGGGCAATGGTCCGACCGTCGCATTCGAATCCGTCGACGGTCCGCCGCCGCAAGTTTTCGACCGCATGGTCGGCGTGCTCGACAGCGAGAGCAAGCTGCGCAGCCTCTCGGTCGTCTCGCGCGAAGGCGCGTCGGCCTTTCGCGTGCGCAGCTATCTCTCGGCGCAAGTTGTGCGCGGCAAGAGCGTGATTGCCTGGGTCTGGGACGTCTACGACCGCGATCATGAGCGCGTGCTGCGACTGTCCGGCGAGGAAGCCGCCGGCAAGGCCGGGCGCGATGCCTGGGCCGCTGCGGATGATCTCGTGTTGCGCAAGATCGCGCAGGCCGGCTTCAGCGGTCTCTCCGGCATGATTAACGGCACGCCGCAGCAGGACGCGCCGCCTGCGGCGGAGCCCACATCGAAGCCGGGCAAGCACGGCCCTGCGGTTGCGAATGCCGATGAACGTGCGCCGGCCAAACCCGCCGACGTCGCCGCGCTCAGCTACACCGATCATTAGTCAAATCCCCGTTCGGCCTGCCATTTTTGGCCGGGAAAACGGGGAGAATGGGTTGCCAGCCATACATTCTCCCTGATATTTCCTCGCTCGTGAAAAGAGCCGGTTCTACGGGTATCCCAATATGCTGAATGTCGTCGCCAGCAAGGCGCGGGGAGAAGCGTCGATGTCGGCCAAGAACGGCTCCATCAAGCTCGTTGCGGGCAACTCCAATCCCGCCCTTTCGCAGGCCATTGCGAACGGGCTTGGACTGCCATTGACCAAGGCCGTGGTCCGGCGCTTCGCCGACATGGAGATCTTCGTCGAGATCCAGGAAAACGTCCGCGGCTCGGACGCCTTCGTGCTGCAATCGACCTCGTTTCCGGCCAACGACCACCTGATGGAACTGCTGATCATCACCGATGCGCTGCGCCGCTCCTCGGCGCGCCGCATCACGGCCGTGATCCCCTATTTCGGCTATGCGCGGCAGGATCGCAAATCCGGCTCCCGCACACCGATCTCGGCCAAGCTGGTCGCGAACCTGATCACCCAGGCCGGCGTCGATCGCGTCATGACGCTCGACCTGCATGCCGCCCAGATCCAGGGCTTCTTCGACATTCCGACCGACAATCTCTACGCCTCGCCGGTGATGGTGCGCGACATCCGCGACCGTTTCAAATCGACCAAGCTGATGATGGTGTCGCCTGACGTCGGCGGCGTCGTGCGCGCGCGCGGCCTTGCCAAGCGCATCAACACGCCGCTTGCGATCATCGACAAGCGCCGCGAGCGACCCGGCGAGTCCGAGGTCATGAACGTGATCGGCGATGTCGACGGCTACACCTGCATCCTGATCGACGACATCGTCGATTCCGGCGGCACGCTGGTGAACGCTGCCGACGCGCTGCACGCCAACGGCGCCAAAGAGGTCTATGCCTACATCACGCATGGCGTTCTCTCCGGCGGCGCGGTGACCCGCATCGCCTCCTCGCGGCTGAAGGAGCTGGTCATCACCGACTCGATCATGCCGACCGACGCGGTCCGCAACGCCCCCAACATCCGCACCCTCTCGATCGCCGGCCTGATCTCCGAAGCGATCGCGCGCACCGCCGCCGAAGAGTCGGTGTCGAGCCTGTTCGACTGACGGCTTCATCGCGCGGCTCTCTCGTCGTCATTGCGAGCCCTCGGGTCGCGCGAATGCGCGCCCGATGACAGGCTCTGCGAAGCAACCCAGAATGCTTCCGCGGCGACAGCCTGGATGGCTTCGGAGCTCACGCTCCTCGCAACGACGCTTGTTGCAACATTCCGAATTTCAAAGAGCCGGCGCACGTCAAGGCCTCATGGTTCGAGACGGCGCTTGCGCGCCTCCTCACCACGAGGGTCTGACGTCGTGCTACGCATGATGACCTCATCCTGAGGAGCGGCCGATGGGCCGCGTCTCGAAGGATGGGCCACGCAAAGAACAACGACACAGCTTCGCATTCTCGCGGCGCGCTACGTCCGAGTTTTCCAATCAAATCACCCTCATCGAAAACAGAGGGCGCAGGGAAGGCCGGGCTGCCGTTCGCACCCATGGTCCGCGTGCAACAAAAAAGCACGCGGCAGAACCACAGGTACGAGCCGAACAACCGGCCTTCCCTGCGCAATGGTTTTACGGCTTATACGTGATCTCCCCGGTGACCGGGCTTTGTTGCCACCGTCGCCTCGCATCATCCGCGAAACTTAACGCCAGCCTTGGGGCGCCAGGACCACACGATTTCGCCGTCCGCGTCATGTTGTTCGTCCGACAACACGCCGCGTCCATCGCATCCCGCTCCCAACGTTCGTGACGATCGCGAAACGCCCCTCATATGGGTGCGGGACGCGCGGGAGCATGGTTTTGATTTGCCCGACGGCGCAAGCGAAAACTGCACGACGGGCAATTCGCGCATGGGGCATATGCGCACCTCTCTCCACCGTCATTGCGAGCGAAAGCGAAGCAATCCAGTCTGTCTCCGCAGCGACAGTCTGGATTGCTTCGTCGCTTCGCTCCTCGCAATGACGACTCTCATTGCGAGCCATCAAAGTCGCATTTGCCATCGTCCCTGCGAACGCACTAAGGCATTCACTCGAAAGGCACGTTGTCGTCCCTGCGCACGCAGGGACCCATACCGCGTGATATCTGTTGTTGGAAAAGAAAGCCGTCTCACCCACGTGCACAAACTCTACGCCTGTGGTTATGGGTCCCTGCGTTCGCAGGGACGACAGCGAGAGTATGAGCAAAGGAGTACAGGCAACTCGCGCACCATCTCTCCATTCGTCTTGGCGGTGGGCGCGCCGGCGCTTTGCCCACCCCCCACCCTATGGAATGGCCGAGGGAGAGAACGATGCGAGCGCGATCCTATCGCTATTCCGCGGCCTGCGCGGCTACGACGGCGTTGCCGAAGGCTGCGAAGAATTCACCCGCGAGTTTCTTCGCGGTGGAATCGATCAGGCGGCCGCCGAGCTGGGCGAGCTTGCCGCCGATCTGTGCATCGACGTCGTATTGCAGCACCGTGACGTCGGGGCTTTCCGAGGTGAGCTTCACGGTCGCGCCGCCCTTGGCGAAACCGGCAACGCCGCCCGCGCCTTCGCCGGTGATCCGATAGCTGTTCGGCGGATCGAGATCGGACAGCGTGACCTTGCCGCCGAAGGTCGCCTTGACCGGGCCGATCCTGATCACGACGGTCGCGGTCATCTCCGTCGGCGATGACATCTCGAGAGACTGACAGCCGGGAATGCACTGCTTCAGCACGGCGGGATCGTTCAACGCCGCCCACACCTTCTCTTTCGACGCGGCGATACGCTGGCTGTCATTCATCAACATGTTGGTACTTCAGCTCCTAACTTGTGAATTCGTGTCACGCTGACCGCGCCGGCGCTCGCGCGTGATTTCGGCAAGGATCGACATCGCGATTTCCTCCGGCGTGATCGCACCGAGATCGAGGCCGGCCGGCGCCTTGATGCGATCGATGGCGGCCGCATCCACGCCATCTGCGATCAGCTTGCCGCGCAATGACTCCATCTTGCGGCGGCTGCCGACAAAGGCGTGATAGGCCGCGTCGATCGCGACCGCCGATTTCAGCGCGGCCTCATCGCCCTTGCCCTGCGTCGACACCACGACGAAGCGGCGGGCCTCGTTGAGATAGCGCGGCACAAAGCCATCGACGACGACATGCGCATCGGGCGCGGCTGCGAGATCCGCCGCGGGTACCGCGAGCGTGACATGATAGCCCAGCGTGCGCGCCTGCGCCGCGAGCGACAGCGCCACCGGGCTCGCGCCGAGAATGACGAGCGAAGGATGCGGCAGCACCGGCTCGACGAAAATATCCATGGTGCCCTTGCTCGGGCACATATTGCTCGCGAAGCGCACACCGCCGCGCGTCTCGCCCGGCTTGACGCCGAGCTCGGCGAGGAGATTTTCCGGCTGCACCGAAACCATGCGCGGCTCGCCGTCCGCAAGCGCCTCGCGCGCCGCCTTCAGCACCGCGCCCTTGGCGCAGCCGCCGCCGATCCAACCGGCGACGATGGTGCCGTCGGGGCGGATGATCGCCTTTGCACCGGCTTTCGCCGCGGTCACCGACACCGTGCGCACGACGGTCGCGAGCACGAAGGCCTGCTCTGCCGCCTTCATCTCCGCAACCAGATTCATCACTTCGACATGCGCACCCATCAGCGGACTCCGGTGCGCCCTTGCGGGAAGGGCGATCGCATATGACGCTTCGTTCGCTGGGGTCGTCTCGGGGGCCTCATGGTTCGAGACGGCGTTGCACGCCTCCTCACCATGAGGGTCTGCGATCTCGCCGCGGAAAACGTCCTCATCCTGAGGAGCCCGCCACAGGCGGGCGTCTCGAAGGATGGGCTACACAGGCACTGCTCGTTCATCTTCAGAGCCTCCCGAGATAGGGTTCGAGCGCGGCCAGGCTCGCAAGCGTGTTGGCCGGTGCATAGAGATCGACATGCGGCAGCGCGGCCTTGATGCCTTGCGCTTCCGGCGCATAGCCTTCCCACGCCATCATCGGATTGAGCCAGACGATGCGGCGGCAGCGCCGCGCCAGCGCCGCCATCTCGCGGCCGAGCAAGGCGGCATCGCCGGTCTCATAGCCGTCGGAGACTATCATCACGCAGGTGCGCGAATGGATCACGCGCGCCGCATGCCAGCGGTTGAAGGTCTTCAGGCTATCGCCGATCTTCGTTCCGCCGCCTGCGCCCTGCGCCAGCAGCGACAGCCGGTCGAGCGCGCGGCCGGCGTCCTTTTCCTTCATCGCGTCGGAGACATAGGCGAGACGCGTATGGAACAGGAAGGCCTCGGCTTCGCGGAATTCATCGAGCACGCCGTGAATGAAGCGGAGAAACACGCCGGTGTAGAGGCTCATCGAGCCGGAGGCATCGAGCAGCACGACGAGCCGCAGCGGCTTGTCCTTGCGCCGGCGTTTGACCAGCGCAATCGGCACGCCGCCATGGCTGATGTTCCTGTGAATGGTGCGCCGGAGATCGAGCCGATAACCACGACGGCGGGCGAGATCGCGCCGCGTCAGGCGCGTGCGCATTGCCTTCGCAAGGCGCGCGGCGGCGGCATGGGCCTGCTCCAGTTGTCCGGGTTCGGCGATGTTGCGGAAATCGACCTCGGCGAGATTGTCGGCGCGTGAGGCGCCCTCCATCCGCCCTTCCCCGCCGCGGCCTTGCGGCGCGTCATCTGCCGACGGAAACTGATCGGTCGCGGCTTCGCTTCCGCCTTGCGTCGAGCCGGTATCCTGCAGGCTTTTCAGCGATGGATTGTTTGCGGCCTTCGCAGAGCCCATGGTCAGCGAGCGCGAGCGCACGCGCTTGCCGAGCCAGAACGCGTCGAACAGCCCGTCGAATTTTTCCCAGTCGGACTTGCGCGCCGAGAACAGATGCTTGAACGCCGAGCGTAGCAGTCCCGGCCTTTTTGCATATCCTGACGCCATGAGCGCCGCCGCGTCCTGGCCCTCGGCGAGGCCGACGGCAAAACCGTTGTCGCGCAGCGTACGCAGGAACGCCGCAAGCTTCTGCGTGACGAGGCGGGAGACCTCGTCGATCTCGTCATAGCCCGCGCTGGTCCCGCAGCAGCTCATGCGACCTTCCCCAACAGGCGCGCGGTGACCTCGCGCGTCAGGCGCGCCTTGTCCTCCTGCGTCTTGAGCAGGCACATCAGCGTATCCTGCACCGTCTCGGGGTCGTCATGCAGGTCGCGAACATCGAGGCCGACCAGCGCCGCGGCCCAATCCAGCGTCTCGGCGACGCCGGGCACCTTGCGCAGCTCTTCTTTCCGGATGCTCTGGACCATCTGCGCGATCTGCAGCGACAGTGACGCGCTTACGCCGTCGATTCTGGCGACGATGATGCGCGCCTCGCGATCGACATCGGGGAAATCGACATAGTGATAGAGGCAGCGGCGGCGCAGCGCGTCGGAGAGTTCGCGGGTGCCGTTCGAGGTCAGCACGACATGCGGGACCGTGGTCGCCTTGATCGTGCCGAGCTCGGGGATCGAGACCTGGAAGTCCGACAGCAGTTCGAGCAGGAACGCCTCGAACTCGTCATCGGCGCGGTCGATTTCATCGATCAGCAGCACCGGCGGTTTGGCGCGGCGGATCGCGGCCAGCAGCGGACGTTCGAGAAGATATTTTTCCGAGAAGATGCGGTCCTCGATCGCGTCGGCATCGCTGCCATGATGCGCCTGGATCGCCAGCAATTGCCGCTGGTAGTTCCACTCGTAGAGCGAGGACGACTGGTCCAGCCCCTCGTAACATTGCAGCCGGATCAGCTCGGTCGCATGAACGCTTGCGAGCGCTTTCGCCACCTCGGTCTTGCCGACGCCCGCTTCGCCCTCGAGCAGAAGCGGCCGCCGCAGGCGCTGCATCAGCGAGATCGCAGTCGCAAGCTCGCCGTCGGCGATATAGCCGGACGACGCCAAGGCTTGTGCGATCTCGTTACGGTCTTTCATGCTCTACACTCTGCAGCCTCCGTCATTGCGAGGAGCGACGCGACGAAGCAATCCAGTCTTTCCTACGGCACTCACTGGATTGCTTCGCTTCGCTCGCAATGACGTCACCCAATTTTCGCGTCATTCCGGGATGGTCCGAAGGACCAGACCCGGAATCTCGAGATTCTCAGGTGCGCAATTGCGCACCATAGTTCGATGCTTCGCATCGCCCCGGAATGACGAGAACCATCCTACGCAAACGCGCCCAGTTCCTTCGCCGCCCTCCAGTTCCGCCAGAAATCGTGCGGCATCTGGATGTGCGTCGCCCCCATGAACGAGAAGGCGTCGTTGACGGCGTTGGAGAACGCCGGCACGCCGCCGACATTCGGGCTTTCGCCGACACCCTTGGCACCGATCGGATGATGCGGCGACGGGGTGACGGTGAAGTCGGTCTCCCAATGCGGCGTCTCGACCGCGGTCGGCATGAAGAAATCCATGAACGAGCCGGTCACCACGTTGCCGGTGTCGTCGTAGCGGATCTCCTGGCCCATCGCGATCGCGAAGGCTTCGGTGAGGCCGCCATGCACCTGGCCCTCGATGATCATCGGGTTGATCCGCGTGCCGCAATCGTCCAGCGCGTAGAAGCGGCGGACCTTGTACACGCCGGTATCGACGTCGATGTTCATCACGCAGAGATAGGCACCGAATGGATAAGTCATGTTGGGCGGATCGTAATAGCTCACCGCCTCCAGACCCGGCTCCATGCCCGGCGGCACCGAATTATAGGCCGCCCAGCAGATGTCCTTCATCGACATGACCTTCTCCGGCAGACCCTTGACGCGGAAGCCGTCGATGTCCCATTCGAGATCGTCTTCGTGGACTTCGAGCTTGTAGGCCGCGATCATCTGCGCCTTGGCCTTGATTTTTCGCGCGGCCATCGCAATGGCGGCGCCGGCAACGGGCGTGGAGCGCGAGCCGTAGGTGCCGAGCCCGTAAGGCGCGGTGTCGGTATTGCCCTCCTCCACCATGATGTTGTCGGCGGGAATGCCGATCTCGGTGGCTATGATCTGCGCCCAGGTGGTCTCGTGACCCTGGCCCTGGCTCTTGCTGCCCACCCGCGCGATGCCCGCACCGGTCGGATGCATGCGGATCTCGCAGGAGTCGAACATCGCGATGCCGAGGATGTCGCAGTTCTTCGACGGGCCGGCGCCGACGATCTCGGTGAAGAACGAGATGCCGAGCCCCATGATCTCGCGGGTCTCGCCGCGCTTGAACGCCGCGCGCTTCTCCGCCTGCTCCTTGCGCAGGCTCGCGTAGTCGGTCACCTCCATCATCTTGCGCATGGCGGTGTGATAGTCGCCGAAGTCGTATTCCCAGCCGAGCGCCGAGTGATACGGAAACTGCTCGGGCTTGATGAAGTTTTTCAGCCGCAGTTCGGCCGGGTCCATGTTGAGCTTCTGCGCCAGGATGTCCATCGCACGCTCGATGCAATAGGCCGCTTCGGTGACGCGGAAGGAGCAGCGATAGGCGACGCCGCCCGGCGCTTTATTGGTGTAGATGCCGTCGACGGCCAGATGCGCGACCGGGAAGTCATAGGAGCCGGTGACGATGTTGAAGAAGCCCGCCGGCCATTTCGACGGATCGGCGCAGGCGTCGAACGCCCCGTGATCGGCGAGCACGTGGACGCGCAGGCCCGTCACCTTGCCGTCCTTGGTCGCGGCGATTTCGGTGGTCATGTGATAGTCGCGCGCGAACGAGGTCGAGGTCAGGTTCTCGATGCGGTCCTCGACCCATTTCACCGGCTTGCCGGTGACGATCGACGCAACGGCGGCACAGATGTAGCCGGGATAGGCGCCGACCTTGTTGCCGAAGCCGCCGCCGATATCCGGCGCGATCACATGGATCTTGTGCTCCGGCAGTTTGGCGATCAGCGCCACCACGGTGCGGATCACATGCGGCGCCTGGAATGTGCCGTAGATCGTCAGCTCGCCCTTGATCTTGTCGAAGGAGCAGACGCACTGGCAGGTTTCCAGCGGCGACGGATGGGTGCGGTGATAGGAGATCATCTCCTTGATCGTGACATCGGCCTTCTTGAAGGCCGCGTCCGTCAGGTCCTTGTCGCCGACCGTCCATTCGAAGATGTGGTTGTGGTGCTTGCGCGGGCCGTGCGCGCCTGACGTCTTGCCGGCGAGGTCCTCGCGCAGCACCGGGGCGTCCTGGTCCATCGCCTTGAACGGGTCCATCAGCGGCGGCAGCGGCTCGTATTCGACCTCCACCTTGTTGATGCCGTCATCGGCGGCGTAGCGGTCGGTCGCGACCACGAAGGCGACTTCCTGGTTCTGGAACAGCACCTTGCCGTCGGCGAGCACCATCTGCACGTCACCGGCGAGCGTCGGCATCCAGGCGAGGTTGACGGTCTTCAGCGTCTCGGCGGTGATGACCGCGAGCACGCCCGGCACCTTCAGCGCCTCTTCGCTGTTGATCGATTTGACGCGCGCATGCGCATGCGGCGAGCGCACGAAGTCGCCATGCAGCATGCCCGGCAGCTTTACGTCGTCGACATATTGGCCCCTGCCTTGCGTGAAGCGGATGTCCTCGACGCGCTTGCGCTTGCAGCCCATGCCTTCGAGTGCGGCCGTGCGTTGTTCCCGCGTGGGAGTCAGGTCGTTCATTCCGCGGCCTCCTTGAATTCAACGCCGTTGATCTTGGCGGCGGCGTACTGGATCGCCTTGACGATGTTCTGATAGCCGGTGCAGCGGCAGATGTTGCCGGAGATGCCCATGCGGATTTCCTGCTCGGTCGGCGAGGGATTCTCCTGCAACAGCCGATGCGCGCGCACGATCATGCCGGGCGTGCAGAAGCCGCATTGCAGGCCATGCATCATGCGGAAGCCTTCCTGCAGCGCCGACAGCGTGCCGTCGGCATTGGCCATGCCCTCGATCGTGATGATCTCGGAGCCGTTGGCCTGCACCGCGAATATCGTGCAGCTCTTCACCGACATGCCGTCGATGTCGACGGTGCAGGCGCCGCAATGGGTAGTCTCGCAGCCGATATGCGTGCCGGTCATCTGCAGATTCTCGCGGATGAAATGCACGAGCAAGGTGCGCGGCTCGGCGAGGCCTTCGACCTCGGCGCCGTTCACCTTCATTGTGATGTGGGTTTTCGCCATATGCTCCCTCCCCTTATTTCGCCCGGCTTGCTGCGTGCTGCAGCGCGCGCGTGACCATGATGCCGCCGACATGCTTGCGGTATTCGACCGGGCCGCGTGCGTCGGCCGCCGGCGACATGATCGCCGCGGCCGCAGCCGCGGCTTTCTTCAATGACGCCGCATCGAGGCTGGTACCGATCACCGCATTCGCCGCATCGGTCGCGAGCAGCGGCGTCTCGTGCAGATTGGTCAGGCCGATCGCGCACGTCGCGACCTTGCCGCCGGCCATGGTGAGCACCACGGCGGCAGCGGCAGTGGCGTAATCACCGACCTTGCGCTTGAGCTTCTCATAGGCATAGCCGTGACCCGCCGCCGGCACCGGGATCGACATGAAGGTCAGGATCTCGCCGGGCTCGAGCGCGGTGAAATAGGCGCCCTGATAGAAGTCAGCGGCCGCGATCTTGCGCGCGCCGGACGCGCCTTCGAGGACATAGGTCGCCCCCAGCGTCATCATCAGCGCCGGCATGTCATTACCCGGGTCGCCATTGGCGACATTGCCGCCCATGGTGCCACGGTACCGCACCTGCGGATCGGCGATCAGCAGCGCAGTCTCGTGCAGGATCGGCATCGACTTTGCGATCTCCTCGGAGGCGAGCAGATCGTGCTGGGTGGTCATCGCCCCGATCACGATGGTGTCGCCCTCGCGGCGGATGCCCTTCAGGCCCGCGATGCCGTGCAGATCGATCAGATGGGTGGGAGTGGCGAGCCTTAGCTTCATCATCGGAACCAGGCTGTGGCCGCCGGCGAGCGGGCGGGCATCGTCGCCAAGGTCCGCGAGCAATTTCACCGCATCGGCCACGGACGCAGGCCGATGGTAATCGAATGGGCCAGGTATCATTGTCTCCTCCCTTTCGTCTTCTGATGCCCTTACGGGGCAATCGACGTTAAGGTGAGGCTCTACCTGCAATTTTTCCTCCGCAAGCCGCCGACGGCGACTGGCTCACGGAATGGCGGATTTCGCACGAAACGCGGATGGCGACGCACGAATTGCGTCAGGCGATGCGACCTTTTGTGCAGGCTCGCCGGCGCACCGCCGGGACTATCCCACTTCGGACGAGCGTCGTTCCCTACGCGTGCCGGCGGATCAGCCCGAGCCTCGCCTTCACCTCGGCGATCTTGGCGCGGCTGACGGGAACCCGGTGCGGCGTCGGACCGTCGAGCTCGATGACCGCCCCGTCGCCTTCCTTGCGAACGAAGGTGACATGCGGGATCGCCACGATATGGCTGCGGTGCACCCGCACGAACAGGCCGGGGTCGAGCTGGGCTTCGGCCTCCGAGATCGACCACGGGCACATCCGCTCGCGGGTGCCGTCATGCACCCGCGTGTAATGGGCATCGGCGCGAACGCTGCGCACATCGGCAGCGTCTATGAAGTGGGTGCCGTTGGCGCCCTCGACCGGCAGTCGCGGCGCAGGCGATGGCCGTGGCGGCTGGCCGACGCCGCCAAGCGGCGCCGGGCTGCGGCGCGCCGACACCGGCGCAATCGTGGCCTGAGGCGCCTCGGCGACCGGCCGCGCCAGGGTCTCCTCGAACGGCGCGATCGCCTGCGCGGCCTGCCGGCGCGAATCCGGCACCAGCGACAGCAGGAAGCCCGCCGCGATCACGAAGCAGAGCACGGAGACGATGATCGACAGGATCTGCGGCGAGGCCGCGAGCCCGCCAGACGCATGTTGATGCGCCTCCGCCGACAGCGGCACGAAATGCATGCCGAACATCGCGGTGTAATGCATGCCGGAGACCGCGACGCCGAACGCGATCGAGCTCAGGACCAGGCGAATGCCGTCCTGCCGCGCCAGGAAGGCGCGCAGGCCCCAGATAGGCCGCAATGATCGCAATCAGCACCGAGAGCAGAACCATCCGGTCGTCGTGCTCGATCGCGAAATGCCCGGCAAGGCCGTGGATTCCAACATAGTGCATGCTGGCGATGCCGACGCCGAGCAGCACGGCCGACGACACCACGCGAACCAGCGACGGCTCGCCGATGCTGACAAAGAACAGGGAGATGCCGACCACAAGCGCGCAGATCAGAAACGAGATGATGGTGGGAAGCACCAGATAGACCGCATCGGGCGGCAGCGGCGCGGCCAGCACGCCGACGAAATGCATGGTCCAGATGCCGACAGCAAGAAACGCCGCCGCACCCGCCAACAGCGTGCGCGCGCCGACGCTCCGCGCATTGCGGATGCGCGCCGCAAGGCCAAAGCCGGTATATCCTCCCAGGATCGCGATCGCTACCGAGAGCGCGACGAGATAGGGATCGTGTCCTTCGAACATGATCTTGCCGGCTTGCCCGTCTCCACGGGACAAGCCTCCTCCCGCCGCCGAGTTTATAGGCACGGCGGCGGGAATGACAATCGATCCATCGTCTTGGTTTATGCAGCCTTGTGGTTTATGCGCTCTGCACAATTCCCGCCGCGACCTGGCCGCGCAGCCGTTCCAGGCTGAGCAGCGTGTTGGCGCAGGCTTCCGCGACCTCGATGCCCTTGGTGGCGAAATGCTGGCGGAAGAAATCGAAATGCGCCTGGCTCTCGTGGAATTGCTGCGGCGTCAGCACCGCGGAGAACACTGGCACCTCGGTTCGCAACTGCACATCCATCAGCGCCTTGATCACGGTGTCGGCGACGAATTTCATGGCGATAGATGCCGCCATCGACCACGAGCCCGGCCGCGACGATCGCGGTATAGCGTCGCGTCTTGGCGAGGAGCTGCGCATGCAGCGGAATCTCGAACGAACCCGGCACCTCGAAAATATCGACCCGGTCGCGCGCGATGTTGCGCGCCTCGATCTCGTCGAGGAAGGCGATCCGCGCCTCCTCGACCACCTCGCGATGCCAGCAGGCCTGCACGAAGGCGATCCGCTGAGGCTTGGCAAAGCGCGGATGCGCCGGTGCCGCGGGTGGATCATTGGTGATGGGGGCTTGGGAGTCCTGAACCTGTGAGTTCTTGAACTTCGGGTTCTTGGACTTCGGGGTCTTGCAGCATCTGATTCATGGCTTTCCTCTTTCGGACCAGAATCAGGGCACACGGAACGACACGCCTGCACGCGGGACCACCGCGCAAGGCGTCGCGACCGTTCTCTTTCATCCGGACTTTAACCGTCGGCTTCGGAATTACACCGAATCTGCTGACCCTTTTCCATTCGGGAGTTCCGAGAGGAAAAGGCGCTCGCGGGCTTGGGCGAAAGCCGCCCTTACCGCCGGTGGGGACTTCCACCCCGCCCTGAGAACATCGGCCGCCCGGAATGGACGACCTGCCCTGAAATATGACCAACCGCCGACCAACGGGCAAGCACCTTTGACACGACGAATTGGCATGTCTCCATGCCGTCCGGACAGGTCGTCTTCGTAGAGGCGCCGCGGCCGCCATCGTGTCGGGGCCTCATGGTTCGAGACGGCGCTCGCGCGCCTCCTCACCGTGAGGGTTTAGCATTGTGCCACTTGTGAGGACCTCGTCCTGAGGAGCCCGCCGCAGGCGGGCGTCTCGAAGGATGGGCCACGCAGAAATTGCCTGAGCAAGCTTTCTTCCACATGCGATCAGCCTTTTCCACATGCGATAGCCTTGGGGGTTCGGCACGAGACCGGCCACTATTCGGGCTCGGAATTGTCAGCGCCGGATTTCCGGCAAAGAAATTGTGCGGCATCAGGGTGAAACTGCAAGCAAACCAATGGGTGGGCATGACAGGCCAGTCCTCCATCGCCGTGATGTGATGGAATCCGACCGTGTACCAGGCCACGATGTCGCGGTTGCCAATCGGCCGGTCCTGCGCGGTCCAGGTGCCGAGCGTGTCCTTGCCGGTCGCTCATGACCGCGTAACGTCCGCCGGCGTAGCGCTCCGTGGGGACGTAGGGCGTGACCGAGAGTTGGTAATCGATGTAGGGATTGCGGCGCACCGGCGGATCGTCGGCCGCGAGCAGCGGATAGACGTAGCTTCCTTCCGGCATCAGCATGTAGCCCGGATGGTGGCCAAGCGCGCTTTCCACATTGTTGTTGCCGAAATGATAGAGCGCGGGCGAGCCCGGCTCGATGCGAGTGCGCGCCGCCATCTCCCGCGCCGGCATGTCGTGCGTGACGGTGTAAAGTGAGCGCCGCGGCGAGTTGCTTCGGCAAGGCTTCCTGCACCAGGCGTTCGCGCATGAAGTCATTCGCGGTGCCGTCGATGTCGAGATCAAGGCGGAAGTTGAAATAGTGGCTGTGGAACGGCGCCACCAGCCCGGGCGCGACCAGCGTTCCATAGCGGGTGTCGGCCGCGGCCGTTGCATCCTTCATCGATTGGCTCGCGACGCCCTTCACCGCGTCGATGCCCGTGGCGCCAACCGCCACGCGGATGCTGCCGTCCTGATGAGAAGACATAGTCGATGATATAATCAGTAATTGCCGACCGCCGAGGCCGAGCGCACCACGAGTTCGCTCGCCGGCCGGCCGACGGTCGGTCGCACGCTCGTCCCTCCGTTCTGCGCAAAGATCTCGAAGTGGCGCCAGGCGGGATCGCCGATCGCGCGCTCGAAGACACAAATCGCGTCCGGAATTTCGATCGGCTCGCCGGATCGTCCGGCGGGATGGTGACGGGAAGGAAGCGGGCATAGGACGGACAGTCGATCCCCTTCCGCAACGGACTTAAGGTATTTCCAAAGCCGTATTCGCCGCTGTCCATATAGGTCCGAAAGTACCAGCCCTTGTCCGGGTCCATGTAGGGCACAAAAACTTCGGACAGATGCATTGGCTAGGCGACGGAGCGCCAGCGCGCACCGTCGCGCGCCTCGACCATGGAGAGCACCAGCCCCGGCCGCTTGTCGGCGCGCACGTGGAAGCGCCACATATCCCATGACCACCAACGCCCGTCTCTCGATTTCCGATGTTGTTGCTCTCCGCCCGGCTGGGCAATGCTCGCCGCTTTCGTGTCCGGGCGCAGCGCGGCGCGCTTTTGCCACCTCGGCTTCCTCGTAGCCCCACCCTTCGCCCGACACCGGCACCGCGCCAGTATCGGTCACATCGAGCACCTTGCCGGCCTTCAAATCGACCGTCGCAAACAAGCCTTCGATCGGACGGGCCCAGTAGTTGGAGCCTGCCGGCTTGGCCGACACATGGCACCTTGATCAAACGGCGGCCCTGCTCCTCCCCGGTCCCGAAATTCCCGGCCGTGAGCGGCAGGCAAAAGACCTGAGCGGGATAAAGCCGCGTTCGGCCAAGCCCTGGATCATGCGCGCATCCGCCAGCGGGCAAGGCCGGTCGCGCCCATGATCTCTCGATCAGGAGGGCCGGCTCCCCGGTGACCGCTTGCCAGGCGGTGACACGACCGGCCGAAAGGTCGACGGTCGCTTCATGCACCGTCCCCGCCTCGCTCACCACGGCGATGGCACGGCGCAGAAGTCGTAGCCCGGCCGCCAAGCCATGACCGCGGCTTTCTGGGGCTCATCGAGATCGACGGCGTGGAAGCGAGCCTTCGGCCCAAGTTTTCCATCCGCCTTGAGCAACTCCTTGACCTGGTGAATCTCGCTGCCCGTCAGCGCATCGAGCGGATGCATGGGCCGCGCGTCCTGCGCCGCGGCCGCAAACGCCGGAAGCAACAGGACGGCGGCAAGAGCGCCTCTCAGCCAGACCGCGGATTTCATGCACGTCTCCTCCCGTGGGGCTGAAATGCCGGCCGGCAATGCGGTCCACATGAAAACCGACCGCTCGCTTCATCCGGACCATGAGCGTCGGCTTCTGTCCCTCTTTCCATCAAGAAAAATTGCCGTGAAAGAATGTGAAGGACAAACACGTTCGCGGGCTTGCCGATGGCGAGGAAGTTCACCGGTCTGAGAACCCTTGGTCTAACTGGGATGGCCTGACCTGACGCAATTACGGCCGGCGTGGGCACGCATCCCGGGTCTTGCACGAATCAAACCGTGCCGTTCGAGGCAGTATTGCGGCCAGGATGTGACAAAGAAGATTCGTTTCCAAAAAGTTAACGCTTTCGCCAAAAGCAAATCCGATTCCGGTTTGTTCTCAATTTAGTAGCCGTGACGCCGATGAGTTGTGGACTATGTGGGTTTCCGTTGTGGACGGACTCGGCCTCCAGTTGCGCGGATTCCGCAAATCACATCAGTTGATCCGGCAGCCCCCGGGTACCCCAAAATGGGACACTCGGGGGATTGCAGCCGGCAGCGACGTGTCTTGACAGAGCGCGGAGCCGGTCGCCGCGTTCGTTTCAAGAGAATGAATAAGAAGAGGTCGAGACGGCATGTCCATGCTCGAAGGCGTTATTGACTCCACGAACCACCCACTCGCGGTCGTCGAGGACATCGCCGCCGATAACAACTGGTCGTTCGAACGTTCCGGCCAGGATGAAATCACCATCGTCTCCAGGGGACAGTGGACCGACTATCAGCTCTCCTTCACCTGGATGGGCGAGATCGAGGCGCTGCACCTGGCCTGCGCCTTCGACATGAAGATCCCGCCGACCCGGCGGCCCGAGGTGCAGCGGCTGATCGCCGCCATCAACGAGCAGCTTTGGATCGGCCATTTCGACATCTGGACTCACACCGGCATGATCATGCACCGCCAGGCGCTGGTGCTGCCCGGCAGGCTCACCGCCTCCACCGCGCAGTGCGAAAGCATGCTGGCCGGCGCGATCCATGCCTGCGAGCGCTATTTTCCGGCGTTCCAGTTCGTGGTGTGGGCCGGCAAGTCGACCGCGGAAGCCATGAGCGCGGCGATGTTCGACACCGAGGGCGAGGCTTAAGGGCTTCACGATCTCTCCACGCTCTCGATGTCGTCCCGGCCTTGAGCCGGGACCCATACCGCGTGATGCCAGATGCCGCGCGCGGTGCTTGTTGCAGCCATCCCGATAACATAAAACCGCCTGTGGTTATGGGTCCCTGCGTTCGCAGGGACGACGGTGGAGTGTGTCGTGACATCAGATAGCAACAACGCGCTTCAGAACATCACAGGCAACATCGTGCTCGCGGGTGCGGGCAAGATGGGCGGCGCGATGCTGACGGGATGGCTCGCGCAGGGGCTCGACCCGAAACGCGCCGTCGTGATCGAGCCGGCGCCCTCGGACGAGATCCGCGCGCTGGCTGCGAAAGGCATTCAGCTCAACCCGGCGACGCCGGTCGCGGCCGAGACGCTGGTGATCGCGCTGAAGCCGCAGACCTTCCGCGAATCCGGCGCCGTGCTGAAACCCTTCGTCGGAGCGGGCACCCTCGCCGTCTCGATCATGGCCGGCACCACCATCGCTTCGCTGCAAACCGTGTGCGGCGAGACAATCGTGCGCGCGATGCCGAACACGCCGGCGGCAATCGGACGCGGCATCACGGTCGCGGTGGCGGCCGGCAAAGTCAGCGCCGCACAGCGCGCGGTCGCCGACGCGCTGTTGCGCGCGACCGGATCGGTCGAATGGGTCGATGACGAGAGCCTGATGGACGCCGTCACCGCCGTGTCGGGCTCGGGGCCGGCCTATGTTTTCCTGCTCGCGGAGGAACTGGCCCGCGCCGGCGTCGCCGCCGGCCTGCCCGAGGAGCTTGCGACCAAATTGGCGCGCGCGACCGTCGCGGGCTCCGGCGAGCTGTTGCATCGCTCGGAGCTTGCCGCCGCCACGCTGCGGCAGAACGTCACCTCGCCCGGCGGCACCACCGCCGCAGCGCTGGACGTGCTGATGGGTGCGGATGGCCTGAAGCAGCTGATGACCCGCGCCGTTGCGGCCGCCACCGCGCGGTCGAAGGAATTGGCGAAGTAGCAAGAAGGCAAACTCGGCTGTCATTGCCGGGCTTGACCCGGCAATCCATCTTCTTCGCAAAAAAATTCTTTTTGATGGATGCGCGGGTCAAGCCCGCGCATGACGAAGTCACAAAGTCCGTAGGGTCGCGGCGCTACGTCGTCCCCAGCCGCCTATTGAAACTGTCGAGATTGATCAAGCCGCGCCCGTGGCGGCCCTCGCCGATCTTGCGCGCGCCGTCGAACGAGCAGACCTCGAAGCGGATGACGCGGCGTTCGACGGCGATCACGCGCGCCGTGGTGCGCACGGTGGCGCCGACCGGAGACGCCGCGAGGTGCCGGATATCGACCTCGGTACCGACAGTGACCCAGCCCGGCTGCAAACATGATGCGATGGCGTCGCCTGACGCCAGCTCCATCTCGAAAATCATCATCGGTGTCGCGAGCACCATCGGCATGCCCTTGAGGATATGGCCGACCGTGCGTTCCGGCGGCACCACGAGGCTGCGCTCGGCGCTCATGCCGATGGTGATGACATCGCGTGCATCCATCGCTCGTTCCTTCCTACACAAGCGTCAGTTTGTAGGGTGGCAAAGCGACAACGTGCCCACCAACCCTCGCGAGATGCCGAAAGATGGTGGGCACGGCGCTTCGCGCCTTTGCCCACCCTACAGGCCGCTCCTCTAAACGATCGTCAGCAGGTTCATCTGCGGATTCACTTCGACATCGGCGCCGTTCGGAATCGCGGCCGTGATGTCCTCGTCGAAACCTGCGAGCATCGGCACGTCGCCGAGCGCCGCCCCCTGCGCCAGGATCGGATTGACCGAGTTCAGCACCAGCGCGAGCGGCACGATGCCGCGCGACTTCATCTCATGCAGCATCCACGCCGTCGCGACGCCGCCCTTGGCGGTGTCGAGCACCAGGATCTTGCCGACATAGGACTGGCCGGCGAGCTTGTGCGCCGGACGGCTGAACACGCCTTTGATGCGATCGAGATCGTAGCGTGCCGAAAAGCCGTCATTGGCAACCAGCGCGGGCCCGCGCACGAACGGCCCCATCGCGTGCCGGGCCTTGAAAACCTTGCCGCTCATATCCGCTCCAGCCTGCCGCTCACGGCGGCATTCACACATGCTTCCATCGAGGCCAGCATCGGCCGGTAGCCGTAGCCGCCGAGAATGTTGACCAGCTTCGCGCTGTTGGTGGCGAGCCGCTTCCAGCCCCGCGCCTCCGAAATCTCGCGCGCATAGGATTGATAGAAGCACATGCCGGACAGCACGCTGCCGCCGGCCGCTTCGATCCGCGCGGTGTAGCCCATCCGGTCCGAGTCCGGCTTGACCTGCGGACTCGTCACCGCGAGCATTGGAACAGAAAGCTTCCGGCCATCGCAGAGATCAGCGAGATCGCCGAGCTCATAGAGGCTGAGCTGCGGCGCGGAGAACACCACCACGTCGACCTTGTCGTCGGTGTGATAGGACTTCTGCAACGCCTCGACATCGGCCTTCGTGACGCGATGGCTCGGCAGATCGGGCGACGCGACATCGGACAATCGGCCGGCTTCCGGTGTCAGGCCGACAAGATGATAGAGCGCGATCGAGCCGAAGCTCGCCATCGACGCGCCGAAATGCTTGAGCTGATCCGATCGCGCCGCACCCTCGATCCCCTCGATGACAGGCACGGCCCAGTAATTGCCGGCAAGCCGGCCGATGACGCCGCCGAGCGCGCCCCAGCCGTTCAGCGATGTCGGCGTATGATCGACCGTGATCCGCAACGTGGCGCGGCGGCCTTGCGGCAGATGAAAGCCGTAGCGCGGCGTGCGGCCCGTGAGGCCTGCCGCCAGCGCCGACGGCCCGCCCTCGAAATTCGATCGCGCGCCGCAGACCGAGTTCGCATAGATCACGACGCCGGTGTCGCCGAACGCCGTGTGCTCGTTGCGCGTCGGCGGCTGGATGGTCTGGTAGTTGATGCAGGTGTTGGTCATCGCCACGCCGAGCTTTTCGAACGCGGCGATCGTGCGGCGTTCGAGATCGACCATGGCCGCGGTCTGGCCAAGCCATTCGGCTTTCGCAAAATCAGTGCCGCGCGGATCGGTGATGGTCGGGATGCGCACGCGCCGCTGGCCGCTTGTTTCCGCAGCAAGTCCTTCGAGCCAGACGACGCCTGCCTCGCCGAGGCTCTCGGTATCGGCCATGATGTGAGCCTGCGTCACGGGCACGAAATCCTCGGCGCCAAAGAAATCGCCAACCTTGATCTGATGCTGCAGCGCCTGTTGCGGGACCGGCCCAGCCTTCCCGGCCAGGATGTCTTGTTCTTCGTCGTCGAGTTTCATCTTTGATCAATCGATGCTGATGCCGGCATCCTGCACGGCCTTGGCCCATTTGGAAATCTCGCTGCGCTGGACATCGAGAAACGCCGCGCCGCCGAGCTTGATAACCGGCGTCACCCCGAGCGGTTCAAGCTTGCTGCGAAACGCTTCGCTTGCCGCGATGCGTTCGATGTCTCCGATCAATTCTTCTTGCAAGGCCGCCGGCATTCCCGCCGGCGCGAAGACGCCCCACCATGCGGTGGTCTCGAAATTGTCATAGCCGGATTTCAGCGATGGTCGGCACATCGGGCACGACGGCCGAGCGGGTCTTGCCCGAGAGCGCAAGCGCGCGCAGCTTGCCGCCCTGCACGTTCGACAGCACGGATTGCAGCGGATCGAACATGATCTGGATCTGCCCGCCGATCAGGTCGGTCACCGCGGGCGCGCTGCCCTTGTAAGGCACGTGCTGGATATTGATGCCCGCGACCGACTTGAACATCTCCGCGGTGAGATGGCCGGGCGTGCCGACACCGGCGCTGCCGTAGTTCAGTTCGCCCGGTTTTGTCTTCGCCAGGGCCACGAGGTCGGCGAGGCTCGCGACGGATAGCGAGGGATGCACGACGACCGCGACCGGCGCCTGCGCCACCATCGCGATCGCGGTGAAGTCGCGCAGCGCATCATAGGGCAGCTTCTTGTAGAGCGCCGAGTTGATCGCATGCGTGCCGACCGTTCCGACCAGGATCGTCTGGCCATCGGGCGCCGATTTCGCCACCACGTCTGCGCCGATCGAGCCGCCGGCGCCGCCGCGATTGTCGATGACCATGACGGCCTTGAGCTCATCGCCCAGCATCTGTGCCAGCGGCCGCGCCACGATATCGGTCGGCCCACCGGCCGGGAACGGCACGACGACGCGGATCTGTTTTCCGGTGAGTGTTTGCGCGCCGGCCGATGTGACCGGCGCCAGCAAAGGAGCGCTCGCGGCGACCGCGGCCAGTTTCAAGAACTCCCTACGTCGCATCAGCATCTCCCCCATGATCGCTTCGCGCGCAAAAAGCTTGACGCACGCGAGGGGTGGCCGGAAGCGACAGGATCGTCAAAGCCTGAATCGTCAAATCGCAAGCTGTCGCGCCGTTCCGGTCCGGCAGGAGGCCGACCGGAACGCCGCGAAACCGATCGTCTCACTTCTTCGCCGCGGCCGCGCGTTCGACAAAGCTCTTGCCGCCCTTCATCTTGTGATGCAGCGGCGCCTCGTTGATCTGGATCACGACGGCATCGGCATCGACGCCGAGATTCTTCACCAGCGCCTGCGTGATGTCGCGCATCATGCCGAGCTTCTGCTCCTCGGTGCGGCCGGCGGCCATGCTCACGGTAATCTCAGGCATCTTGTTACTCCCTTGTTTTTGGTTCGTGGCCAGACTGTGATTGCCGAATCTCGTCAGAAGGACGCCGTCGCTTCCGAGTGCCTACGCTCGGCAATCCATCATTTGAAAGATGGATGCGCGGGTCAAGCCCGCGCATGACGAAATCGGTCATCCCCACGTTACATCATGGCGCGCAAGCACCTCGCGCACCTTCGCGACGATCTCGTCCTCCTTGCAGGAGAACTGCGCTGGGCGGCTTTCGCGCCATTCCTGGTTGGAGGCGATCGCGGCTGCAGCCTTGGCGCCCTCGATCAAATCCTTGATCTGGACCTCGCCGCGCGCCTTCTCGTCCGATCCCTGAATGATCACGCAAGGCGCATTGCGGCGATCGGCATATTTGAGCTGATTGCCCATGTTCTTGGGATTACCGAGATAGAGCTCGGCGCGGATATCGGCGCTACGCAATTGCGCGACCATCTTTTGATAATCCGCGACGCGGTCGCGATCGAATACGGTCACGACGACGGGACCGAAGGCCGGGCGCGAGTCGAGCTTGCCCAGCAGCGTCAGCGCCGCCTGCAACCGCGACACGCCGATGGAAAAGCCTGTCGCCGGGACCGGCTCGCCACGAAAGCGCGAGACGAGGCCATCATAGCGCCCGCCGCCGCCGACCGAGCCGAACACGACCGGCTGTCCCTTCTCGTTCGGGATCTCGGCGAGAAGCTGCGCCTCGAACACGGGGCCAGTGTAATATTCAAGGCCGCGCACCACGGAAGGGTCGACGACGACCTGATCGCGATAGCCGGCGGCATCGACGAGCCGCGCGATCTCGACCAGTTCGTCGAGGCCTTCTATTGCGAGCTTCGAATCCTGGAATGTCTCGCGCAGCATGTCCGCGATCCGGCGGGCAACGTCGTATTCGTTCTCCTTGGCGTCGGGATCGCCGACGAGCCTCTTCTTCACATCCGCATCACCGGCATAGGCCAGCAGCGGCGGCTGCACGAGCGTGCGCGCATTCACGAAAGTCTCGATCTTCCTGATCTGCGTGTCGTCGAGACCCGCGCCCTTGGTGAAATCGCCGCTTTCATCCTTGCGGCCGGGGCCGAGCAGTTCGCGCACGCCGCGTTCGCCGAGCCGATCGAGCTTGTCGATCGCGCGCAGCACCGTCAGCCTGCGGCCGTTGTTCTCATCGCCGCCAAGTCCGATCGACTCCATCACGCCGTCGAGCACCTTGCGATTATTCACTTTCACGGCGTAGTCGCCGCGCGCAATGCCCAGCGCCTCCATCGTGTCGGCGGCCATCATGCACATCTCGGCGTCGGCCGCCGGCGAAGCGGAGCCGACCGTGTCGGCGTCGAACTGCATGAACTGGCGGAAGCGGCCGGGGCCGGGCTTTTCGTTGCGATAGACATAGCCGGCGCGGTAGCTGCGATAGGGCTTCGGCAGCGTCTCGAAATTCTCTGCGACATAGCGCGCGAGCGGCGCGGTGAGATCGTAACGCAGCGAGATCCACTGCTCGTCATCGTCCTGGAACGAGAACACGCCCTCGTTGGGGCGGTCCTGGTCCGGCAGGAATTTGCCGAGCGCGTCGGTATATTCGAAGGCCGGCGTCTCCACCGGCTCGAAGCCGTAGCGCTCATAGACGGCGCGGATCTTCTCCGTCATCTCGCGCGTGGCTTTCAGCGCGGCGGGACCGCGATCCTCCAGCCCGCGCGGCAGCCGCGCCTTCAGCTTTTGCGGTTTCTTGGGTTTGTCGGCCATCTAGCTTTGCAGAGTTTGAGCGGTGTCAGTTTCAAAATGTAGGGTGGGCAAAGCGAAGCGTGCCCACCGTTTCAGACGCGGATGAAGTCGGTGGGCACGGCGCAAGAGCGCCTTTGCCCACCCTACTTGCTTTATCTGGTCACAGGACCTTCTTGATCCAGTCGTGCGGGTCGGCCACCCGACTGTACTGGATGTCGACCAGCTTCTTGCGCATTCCCATCGCGACAGGGCCGGCCGCGCCGCCGCTGATGAGAAAATCGCCGCTCGTGGAACACACCTTGCCAATCGGCGAGATGACGGCCGCGGTGCCGCAGGCGAACGCCTCTTTCAGCTTTCCGCTCTTGGCATCGGCGCGCCACTGCTCGACCGTGTAGGGCTCCTCGCGCACCTGCGTGCCGGAATCCTTCGCGAGCGCAATGATCGAATCGCGGGTGATGCCCGGCAAGATGGTTCCGAGTGGCGGCGTCGAGAGCGAACCGTCGTCGAACACGAAGAAGACGTTCATGCCGCCGAGTTCCTCGATATAGCGGCGCTCGACCGCGTCGAGGAAAACGACCTGATCGCAGCCGTGCTCGATGGCCTCGGCCTGCGCACGCAGGCTCGCGGCGTAATTGCCGCCGCATTTGACGGCGCCGGTGCCGCCGATCGCGGCGCGCGTGTAATTCTCCGACACCCAGATCGACACCGGCGCAGGTCCGCCCTTGAAATAGGAGCCGACCGGCGAGGCGATGACGCTGAAGATGTATTCCGCGGAAGGCTTGACGCCGAGAAACACCTCGCTCGCGATCATGAAGGGCCGCAGATAGAGACTGCCCTCGCCGCCCGGGATCCAGGCGCGGTCGATGCGCACGAGCTGCTCGACCGCTTCGATGAACAACGCCTCGGGCAGCGGCGCCATCGCCATGCGCTCGGCCGAATTGTGGAAGCGCCGGGCATTGGCGTCGGGACGGAACAGGTTCACGCCGCCGTCGTCGCGCTTGTAGGCCTTGAGGCCTTCGAAGATCTCCTGCGCGTAGTGCAGGACGGCCGTTGCCGGATCGAGCGGGAAATTCACGCGGGATTCGACGCGCGCGTCATGCCAGCCCTTCGCCTGATTGTAGCGGACCACGGCCATGTGATCGGTGAAAATCCGGCCGAAGCCGGGGTCCACGAGCCTCGCCGCGCGCTCCGTCTCGGACGTCGGATTCGTCGCGGGCTGGATGTCGAATTTCAAGCGCATTCCCTTGCTTCCCGGTGTCGGAACCGGTGCGATCTCTGCCGGCCTGACTTCTTCGGGCCTTGTGGCCCGATTTCGGGCCGATTTATCTAACGAAACCCCCATGGGCTCTCTCCCGGATCGGCTCGCCGGGTACGCGTCTCGCGCGGCCGGCGGGGTTTAGTGGATCTGGACCGGGCTTTACCACGCCAGCATGTCGCGGCCGACAAGCTTTTGCGGAATGCGGAAGTCCAGTATGTTTGCAGCCTGCCGCGCTACAACTTGCACGGTAGACCAGTTCGCGGTTCTCACCGCCAGTTTGGCTGCCTCAGCAGATTTAGAACGACGCCGCGTCAGAAACGATCTAATATTTCGCCGACGCCGTCAGTTTTGTAACATTCAACCAAAGATATGTCAATATGGCTGACATAAATTTCTCACCCTCCCTGACCGGCGCCGACTCAGCGGCTGCGGAGACGCGCGCCGGCGGCCTGCGCGAGGCCGATTTGCGCTGGGATATCATTGAGCTACTGTTTTTCGCGTACCGGGATTTCGTCGGCGATGCCGACCACGAGCTGGAGGCGTTCGGCTTCGGCCGGGCGCATCATCGGGTGATGCATTTCGTCTATCGCTACCCCGGCCTGAAGGTCGCCGACCTGCTGGATGTCCTGCGCATCACCAAGCAGTCGCTCGGTCGTGTTCTGAAGCAGTTGCTCGACGAAGGCTACATCGTGCAAAAGACCGGCAATAACGACCGGCGGCAGCGCCTGCTCTATGCCACTGCCAAGGGCGAGGCGCTGGTGGCGAAGCTCGCAGGCCTGCAGACCAAGAGGATCGACCGCGCGCTCGACGAGATCGGACCGGCCAACGCGGAAACGGTGCGCCGCTTCCTGCGCGCGATGATCGATCGCGACGATCCGGACAAGGTGCTCGAGACGATCTTCAACGCCGCAACTGCAAAGGAGTGATCGTGTCGATTGCCGCAACTGTCTCGCAACCGCCGGCGCAACCGGCTGACGACGCACCTCATCTGCTGCTGGTCGACGACGACCGCAGGATCCGCGATCTCCTGTCACGCTTTCTTTGCGGCGAAGGCTATCGCGTCACGACGGCGGCGAGCGCGAGCGACGCCCGCGCCAGGCTTGCCGGCCTGCATTTCGATCTGTTGATCCTCGATGTGATGATGCCGGGCGAGACCGGTTTCGATCTCGCCCGCTCGATCCGCCAGTCCTCCTCGGTCCCGATCGTGATGCTGACGGCGCGGCATGAGCCGGAGAGCCGCATCGAAGGCTTGCAGATCGGCGCCGACGACTATGTCGCCAAGCCTTTCGAGCCGCGCGAACTGGCGCTGCGCATCGGCAATATCCTCAAGCGCTCGGCCCCGCCGCCCGCAACGGCAGCGCTGGAGCAGGTCGCGTTCGGGCCTTACATCTATCATCTCGAACGCGGCGAATTGCGCGAGGGCGACGAGATCATCCACCTCACCGACCGCGAGCGCGAGATGCTGCGTATCCTCGCGGTGGCGCCCGGCGAAACCGTGCCGCGCGGCGCGCTGACCGGCAACGGCACCGTCAACGAGCGCGCGGTCGACGTGCAGATCAACCGGCTGCGGCGCAAGATCGAGCGCGATCCCGCCAATCCGCTGTTCCTGCAGGCGGTGCGCGGCATCGGCTATCGCCTCGTCGCCTCGCCTTAGGCTTCTCTCCTTGGCGCACATCCGATGACCACGATCGACACCGGCCTCACCCTGCTCCGCAACGCGTCGCAGCGCGTATCGGCGGCCAATGGCTGGATGGGGAATGCGTTCAAGGGCTGGATGCCGACCGGCCTCTATGCGCGCGCGCTGCTGATCATGATCGTGCCGATGGTGATCCTGCAGTCGGTGGTCGCCTTCGTGTTCATGGAGCGGCACTGGAACACGGTGACGCGGCATCTGTCGGCAGCTGTCGTGCAGGACATCGCGGGTCTGATCGACATCTACAAGAGCTATCCGCAGGACAGGGACCGCACGCAACTCAAGCGCATCGCGCAGCAGCGGCTCGGCCTCGTGGTCGATTTCCTCCCCTTGGGCGACATGCCGTCGCCGGGGCCGAAGCCGTTCTTCTCGCTGCTCGACCAGTCGCTCTCGGGGCAGATCAGCCGCCAGATCGCCCGCCCGTTCTGGATCGACACCGTCGGCAAGTCCAATGTCGTCGAAATCCGCATCCTGCTCGATGACGCCGTGATGCGCGTGTTCGCGCAGCGCAGCGCGACTTACGCGTCCAACTCCGAGATCTTCCTGTTCTGGATGGTCGGCACATCCTCGATCCTGCTGATCGTCGCGGTGCTGTTCCTGCGCAACCAGATCAAGCCGATCCTGCGTCTTGCGGACGCCGCCGAAAGCTTCGGCAAGGGCCGCGAGGCGCCGAACTTCCGTCCGCGCGGCGCGCGCGAGGTCCGACGCGCCGCGCACGCTTTTCTCGAGATGAAGGCGCGCATCGAGCGCGCGATGGAGCAACGCACCGCGATGCTCGCCGGCGTCTCCCACGACCTGCGCACCATCCTCACCCGTTTCAAGCTCGAACTGGCGCTGATCGGCGACGAGCCCGAGATCGACGCCATGCGCAAGGATGTCGACGAGATGTCCGGAATGCTCGAGGACTATCTCGCCTTTGCGCGGGGCGACAGCGGCGAGAACGCGCAGCCGACCGACATGACGCTCGCGCTCGAAGAACTGCGCAGCGACGCCGAGCGCCATGGCCACTGCGCCACCGTGACGTTTCACGGGCTGCCGGTCGTCATCATCAAGCCGGCGTCGTTCAAGCGCTGCCTTGCCAATCTCGTCTCCAACGCGGCGCGGCACGGCGACAAGATCGCGATCTCCGGTCATCGCGATCACCGCTATCTCTCGGTCACCATCGATGATGACGGGCCCGGCATTCCCGCAGACAAGCGCGAGGACGTGTTCAAGCCCTTCATGCGGCTCGACGGCGCCCGCAACCAGGACGAGGGCGGCACCGGCCTGGGCCTCGCGATCGCGCGTGACATCGCGCGTTCCCACGGCGGCGACATCATGCTCGGCGACAGCCCGATGGGCGGCCTGCGCGCGACGGTGCGGATTCCGGTGTAGATCTTTGGTCGGATAGCTTCTGCGCGGCCCATCCTTCGAGACGCGCGCGAAGCGCGCTCCTCAGGATGAGGTCGTCATGCGTGGCGCGATCTTAGACCCTCATGGTGAGGAGGCGCGTTAGCGCCGTCTCGAACCATGAGGCCGACACCTTGATCGAGCCATCTGCGATGACCCTACCTCGCTAGCTGGCAAGGTGAAGCGCCATGCGCTAGTTCGCCTTCGGCAGCAGGCCCTTCAGCTTTTCCATGTCCTTGATGTTCATCTTCATGCCGCCGGGCATCACGATGTCACCGGGCTTCTGGTCCGGCTTGCAGGCGCCGAGCCACTTCGCCTCGATCTTGGTCGTGGTGTCGAGCGGCTTGCCGCCCGGCCCCTTGTCGCTGTGCGAGGCGGTCATGACCGTGTAGCCGGAATTGAAATCACCGACGATCTCGGTGTGCGACGTGATCGACGTGGTGCCGACGTTGCAGACGGAATCGCTGACATAGCCGGCCGCGGTCTTCTTGATGTCCTGCTTCGCGCACATCTGCTTGGCCATCGGCGAGACCATGTTGTTCATGTCCTTGTCGGTGGTCTCGTCGGTGCAGTGCTGCATGGTCATGTCGGGGATCGACGAGCCCGTCTTGACCACCTTCATTTCCCACAGCCCGGCCTTGCGCACCGGCAGGTCCTCGGCAACCGCACGCCCAGCGGACAACGGCGCAAGCGCAATGCATCCCAGACCCAATGACAGCAGCAATCGCTTCATCGCCCGCTCCAACTCTCAACACATGACGATCGATAAAGGCGGCTCAGTACCGGGTTCTGAGCGGCCGGTCATTGGCGCCGTAGGGAACCCAGCGGCAGGAGAACGACAGATAGCCGCCATAGCGGGCGTCAACCGCGAGGAACTTCACGACCTTGCCGTAGGAGGCGCAATGGTCGACCGCGAGCTGGCGCGCATCCGTTTGGGTCGCGAGCGTATAGGCGATGATGCCACCGGTATCGTTGCCCTTGAACGCCGGGACCCAGTCGGCCCGGGCCGGCGCGCACGCCAACACTCCACACAGGGCAAGGCCCGCGGCCACCATCTTTCGCATCCGTACGACTCCATCTCGCTTTTCATGATCTTAGGGTGCATTCATGGCCGTGAAAAGAACGGCCGACCAGGCCAAGGCCGACTTCAGTGGAAGTGTTGCCGTGCTGCACTTGACCGGATGAAACCTTCGCGGCACGTTCCGTTGTCCGGATCAACCGGATCATCCGCCGCGGACAGCCCCATGATCGCCTTCGCTAAATCCTTGAATCACCTCAGGCTTATTGGCCTTGCCTGCGCCACAACGGCAGTCTTTCTCGGATTCGCCCAGCCGGCCAAGGCCGCCAATCCGCTGGAGCTGAATTTCTGGCTGTCGGGTCCGAAATATGACGGCCGGGTCGCGCCATGCGAGGCCGCACTCGGCTCCATCAGCTCGCAGTTCCAGGAGAAGGAAAGCACCTTCTGGAATTCGGCGCTGACCATCACGGGCTATGGCAACGTCCATGAAGTCGCCTTCCGGCCCTGGCAGTCCGACAACATTCCGCGCCGTTACTGCACCGGCAGCGTCAGGCTGAGCGATTTGAGCGTGCACGCTGTGCACTACTCGATCATCGAGGACGGCGGCTTCGCCGGCTACGACCAGGGCGTCGAATGGTGCGTGGTCGGCCTCGACCGCAACTGGGCGTACAACCCTGCCTGCAGGGCAGCCCGCCCCTGATTCGCGCGCAGGCGCGGCCCGCCGAATCGATCGCGGCGCCGTTCGTGATGCCTTTATAGTTTTGTTCTTGAAATGTTCCATCTGCCTGCTAGGCTGAGGGCTGCTAGAGCATGACCCGGAAAAGCATGCCCTCGGGCGACGAACCGACGGGTGTGTAGCGGTTTTCCGAAAAGATCATGCTCAATCAAAGACCTAAAGCGCGATGATGATTCAACCTGACCTCATCGCGCTTTAGTCAGGAGGGATATCACGATGTCTTGTTCAATCCCGGCCGCGCTTCGCGGGGCGTTGGCGGGTCTTGCCGCGGTCACGCTGTCGGCCATCGCAGCAACCGGTCCGGCATCAGCCCAGGACCGGCGGCAGAACACGCCGGGGGAGTTCGATTATTACGTGCTGTCGCTGTCGTGGTCCCCGTCCTTCTGCGAGTCCGCGGAGGAACGCGGCAACAGCGGGCGCTCGCAACAGGCCCAATGCGGCGGGCGGCCTTTTGCCTTCGTGGTCCACGGTCTGTGGCCGCAATATGAGCGCGGCTTTCCGGAATATTGCCAGCGGCCCTCGCCGCGCCTCAGCCGCGAGATCATGACATCGATGCTCGACCTGATGCCGGCGCCCGGCCTGATCTACAACGAGTGGGACAAGCACGGCACCTGCTCGGAACTCGGTGAGCGGGCCTATTTCGAGACGGTGCGCAAGGCGCGCGCGGCGGTGAAGATCCCGCCGGACTATCTGCAATTGCCGGAAGCGAAGACCGTTTCGCCCGATGCGATCGAAGACGCCTTCATCAAGGTCAATCCCGGCCTCTCCCCCTCCGCCATTGCCGTGACCTGCAACCGCAACCGACTGAGCGAGGTGCGCATCTGCATGGGCAAGGACCTGCAGTTCCGAAGCTGCGACGAGATCGACCGCCGCGCCTGCCGCCGCGACCAGGTCACCATGCCGCCGGTGCGGGGCGGCTGATCTCCAGCACCGTCATTCCGGGGCGCGCGATCGGCGCGAACCCGGAATCTCGAGATTCCTGGTTCGATGCTGACGCATCGCCCGAGAATATCACCCTGGAATGACGTGTCCCAACACAAACCGTTCTGCGAACGATGCAACGTTACTTTCATCGCCCGATGTCGTAACCCACGGCGATGAACTACCGTCACGCCTTCCATGCCGGCGGCTTCGCCGATGTCATCAAGCACATCGTGCTGGTGCGGATTCTCCTCTATCTGCAGGAGAAACCGGCGGCCTTCCGCGTCATCGACACGCATGCCGGCGCCGGCATCTACGATCTCGGCGCCGAGGAAGCGCAGCGCGGAGGCGAGTGGCTGACCGGGATCGCGCGGATCCTGCAGGCGCGCTTTTCCGAGCAGAGCGCGCCACTGCTCAAGCCCTATCTTGACATCGTCCGCGCCTTCAATACGCAGAACGAGCTCAGGGCCTATCCGGGATCGCCGCTGATCGCGCGCGCTTTGCTTCGCCCGCAGGACCGCATCACGGCCTGCGAGCTCGAACCAAAGGCGCGCAAGAACCTGATCGATGCGCTGCGCCGCGATCCGCAGGCCCGCGTGGTCGATCTCGACGGCTGGCTGGCGCTGCCGGCCTTCGTGCCGCCGAATGAGCGGCGCGGCCTCGTCCTGATCGATCCGCCCTTCGAGGCGAAAGACGAGTTCGAGCGGCTTGGCACCGGATTCGCCGCGGCCTTCGCGAAATGGCCGACCGGCATCTATCTGATCTGGTATCCCGCCAAGAGCCGGCGCGCGACCGACCAGCTTGCGCGGCAGGTCGCGGAGGCGGCTGCCTCGGCAAAACCTGCCGGAGCTTGCCTGCGGCTGGAGTTCAGCGTCGCGCCGCAATTGCCGGACAGTTCCCTCGCCTCGACCGGGCTCCTGATCGTCAACCCGCCCTGGACCCTGCAGGGCGAGCTCAAGACCATCCTGCCCGAACTGGAAAAGCCGCTCGGCCAGGGCGGCGCCGGCCGCTTCCGGCTGGAGACCGTGAAGGCATGACTCACCCAAAGCTTTGAAGTCCCGTTATTCGAAAATCCGTAGTCAATCCGGCGGGAACCGTATTATGCTCGCGTTATTGGACTGGCTTTACGTTCCGCTACCACGAATGGTTGCGGCGGAGTGACGAAGGCCGAACAAGAAATCCAGACGGGCCGGCGGGACGGCCGGCTCGTCAAGGTGGCCAAGCTTTCCGGTCGTGATGTCCGGTCGGGCCAATGTGCAATTGCGCGCATCGGCTTAAGCATGCGGGGGAGGAGTACCCGATGGCCATGACTGGTACGGTCAAATTCTTCAACGGAGAACGTGGCTATGGCTTCATCAAGCCCGATGACGGCGGCCGCGACGTGTTCGTTCATATCACGGCCGTGGAACGGGCAGGATTGAAGGATTTGACCGAAGGACAGCGTATTGCATTTGAGGTTGAACCGGACAAGAAGGGCAAAGGCCCCAAGGCGGTCAACCTGGTTGTTCAATAAGCGTATCTTCTTGGATGTTTGACATCGCCGTGACCATTGCCCGCGCGGCATCGGCTCCGGTCGGGTAGTCGCTTGAGCGGATAAAAAAATCCCGGCCGCAACGCGGCCGGGAGTGGGTGTTGTCGTTTTTTTGTTGGTGTCAGAAGTGATAGTTCACGCCGGCTCGGAACACGTCCGACCGGTAGCCGTTTGACACCCCTGTAATTCCAAATGGGCTCGAAGTGAGATCGACGTAGAGATATTCGAGCTTGGCGGACCAGTTCGGCGCAATGCCGACCTCGGCGCCGAAGCCGATGGTCCAGCCCACGCTGCTTTGCGACTCCGACTGGCCGAAGGTCTCGGCGCGCAACTCGCCGAAGGCGAGGCCCGCAGTGGCGTAGAGCAGGACGTTGCTGAAGGTGTAGCCGCCGCGGCCGCGCACCGTCCCGAACCACGGATTGGAGAACTTCCAGGGCGCGAAGGTGTCGTCAGCGCCGGTCACCTGAAGGTCGCCTTCGACGCCGAACACCCACGGCCCGTTCTGGAAGTTGTAGCCGGCCTGCACGCCGCCGGAGAAGCCCGACGGCTTGGTCGGGTTGTTGCTGACATCGCCCCAGTTGTAACCGAGATTGCCGCCGATATAGGGGCCGGCCCAGCTGTAACAGTCGAGCGGCTGGTTGACGGTGTAGGCGCCCGGGGCGTAACCGAAATCGGCGGCCTTTGCCTGGGTCATGCCGCCCGCAGCGAGCAGCACCAGCCCGCGCAAAACCAGCCTCTTCATCCAAACTCTCCAACGCAACCGCCGTGACCGTCGCGTTCACCGAACCCCGAGAGAAATCCCAAGAGGGAAACATCAAGAAAGGGTTGCGCGGCGAACCGAAATGGTTACGGAACTCCAGGCCTTTTCGGTAAGGTTTATCGGGAGTTTTAAGTTAAAGGCTTGTTAAACTGGGTTACCGCACGCTTGACGTTCTTAATGAAGCGTTACCTCTTGAGGCTTCGTGCCCAAGCCTCTGACACTCTTAATGAAATATTAGCCGTAAGGCAGCGTACCGAGCCCTGATGTGAGCGGAGAAAAGCATCCGATGCCCGCGTCGCGAAGCCTGTGCGTTGAGGCCTCTGCCCCGCTCCGGACGCTGGCGAGGCGAACGCTGAAGGCTTAGTTTAGCTACATGACGACCGACAAATCCGAACAGCCGAAGGCATCCCGCCCGCGGACGGCGAAGGCTGCCTCCGGCGCCGATCTGCCGCCGCAGCACGCCTCCGACGTCGCCTCCCCCGATATCGATCCCGCCACCTCGCCCGCCGAGGAGGATGAGGAGGCGCGGCTTCCGGACATGCCGGAGGACACGGCCGAGCTGGTCGCCGAGGGACCGCTCGCGGTCGGCCATGCCGCGATCGAGAACGCCGTCCGCTTCGCGCCGACCTCACCCGGCGTCTACCGCATGCTCAACGCCGCCAATGACGTGCTCTATGTCGGCAAGGCCAAGAACGTCAAAAAGCGGCTGTCGTCCTATGCGCGCGTTAACGCGCTGCAGCCGGCGCGCATCCTGCGCATGATCGCAGCAACCGTCGCCGTCGAGATCATCTCGACGACGACCGAGACCGAGGCGCTGCTGCTGGAAGCCAACCTGATCAAGCAGCTCAGGCCGCGCTTCAACGTGCAGCTTCGCGACGACAAGTCGTTCCCCTATATCCTGATCACCGGCGACCATTGGGCGCCGCAGATCCTGAAACATCGGGGCGCGCAGAGCCGGCCCGGAAGATATTTCGGACCGTTCGCTTCCGCCGGCGCGGTCAACCGCACCATCACGGCGCTGCAACGCGCCTTCCTGATCCGCTCCTGCACCGACGGCTTCTTCGAGAGCCGCACCCGCCCCTGCCTGCTCTACCAGATCCGCCGCTGCGCCGGCCCCTGCACCGGTGAGATCGACTTCCCCGGCTATACCGAGCTGGTGCGCGAGGGCACCGACTTCCTGTCCGGCCGCAGCCACGCGGTGAAGGAATTGCTCGCAGCGGAGATGGAGAAGGCGTCGAACGAGCTGGAGTTCGAAACCGCGGCGCTCTATCGCGACCGGCTCGCCGCACTGTCGGCGATCCAGTCACAGCAGGGCATCAATCCGCGCACCGTTGAAGAGGCCGACGTGTTCGCCATCCATCAGGAGGGCGGCTATTCCTGCGTCGAAGTGTTCTTCTTCCGCACCGGCCAGAACTGGGGCAACCGCGCCTACTTCCCGCGCGCGGAGAAATCCTACACGCCTGAAGAGGTGCTGGGCTCGTTCCTGGCGCAATTCTACGACGACAAGCCGCCGCCGAAACTCATCCTGCTGTCGCATGCGATCGAGGAGAGCGAGCTGCTCGCCGATGCGCTGTCGGTGAAGGCCGGATACAAGGTCGAGGTGTCGGTGCCGAAGCGCGGCGAGAAAAAGGAGCTGATCGCGCATGCGCTGACCAATGCGCGCGAGGCGCTCGGACGCAAGCTCGCGGACACCGCGACGCAGAGCCGGCTGCTCGAGCAGCTAGCAACCACGCTGCAACTGCCGCACCCGCTGAGGCGGATCGAAGTCTATGACAACAGCCATATCCAGGGCACCAACGCAGTCGGCGCGATGATCGTCGCGGGCGCGGACGGCTTCGTCAAAAACCAGTACCGCAAGTTCAACATCAAGTCCGAGGGCCTCACGCCCGGCGACGACTATGCGATGATGCGCGAGGTGCTGCAGCGCCGCTTCAAGCGGCTGCTGGCGCCGCCCGAGGGCGATGCCGCCAAGGAAAAAGCCGACAGGGCGAAAGCTGACGAGGAATCCGTGCCGCAATGGCCCGACCTCGTGATCATCGACGGCGGCCGCGGCCAGCTCAACGCGGCGCGCGAGATTTTCGCCACGCTTGGTTTGACGCAGGTTTCGCTGATGGCAGTCGCCAAGGGCCCGGAACGCGACGCGGGACGCGAAACCCTGTTCATGCCGGACCGCCAGGCGATCAAGCTCGAGCCGCGCGATCCCGTGCTCTACTTCATCCAGCGGCTACGCGACGAGGCGCATCGCTTCGTGATCGGGTCGCACCGCAAGCTGCGCAAGAAGGACATCCGCGAGGCAGGCCTGCAGGAGATCCCCGGCATCGGCCCGTCGCGCAAGCGCGCACTGCTCATGCATTTCGGAACGCTGAAGGAGATCGAGCGTGCCTCGATCGCCGATCTCGGCAAGGTCCCCGGCGTCAGCGCCGAAAGCGCGCGCAAGATCTTCGAGTTCTTCCACTCGCAGACGAGCTAGACGCGGGCATTCGGCTGGTCTCTGAAAGTTGAAATACATCCGGATAAAAATCTGGCATTAATATCACCCGGATGATATTAGGATGCCAGAACCGGAGACGATCATGAACAGAGATCAGCGGAAGGCGGCGGTGACCGCCTATCGGGAACGCAAATCGGTGGCCGGCATCTATGCCGTCGTCTGCCGTCCCTCGGACGAACGATGGATCGGCCGGGCGCTTGACCTCGACACGGTCCAGAATCGGCGCTGGTTCACGTTACGGCATGGCAGCTGCGCGCACCGGTCCCTGCAGACGGCATGGAACGCGCACGGTCCGGAGGCCTTCACGCTCGATATCGTCGAACGGCTCGATGATGAGACGCTGGGCTATGTTCGGGATCGTGCGTTGAAGGACCGCTTGGCCCATTGGTGTTCCGCCTTGGTCGCGGAAGCAATTTAGAGCAATCTGGCAAGTCAAATCTTCGCTTTACGATGTTATCCGCATCGTGTTGCCGTCGCAGCGTCAGTCCCTATGTTCGAAGGGGCGACGCCCGCGATTCGTGTAATATTGACGTCATTTCCAAAGGGTCGGATGGGCCGCACGGTTGACCTTCGTTAGACGGCGGTATTGGTACAACGGATGAACATTGCAACGACCCGGGGCGCGACCAGGAGCTCGCTGTCCCTCCCGAATATTCTGACCTATGCGCGGATTGCCGCCGTCCCGGTGGTGGTCGGATGCATCTACGCGCAATCGATCATGGACGGTCCGCTGTGGCTGCGCTGGGTGGCGGTCGCGGTGTTCATCGCTGCGGGCGTCACCGACTATCTCGACGGCTATTACGCGCGGATCTGGAACCAGCAATCGGCCTTCGGCCGCATGCTCGATCCGATCGCCGACAAGCTCCTGGTCGCGTCCTGCCTGCTGATGCTTGCCGCCGACGGCATCATTCACGGATGGTCGCTGTGGGCCGCGATCGTGATCCTGTGCCGCGAGATCCTGGTGTCGGGCTTGCGCGAATATCTCGCCGCGCTGCGCGTCAGCGTACCCGTGACCAAGCTCGCCAAGTGGAAGACCACGGTGCAACTGGTCGCGATCGGCTTTCTGCTCGCGGGCGAGGCCGGAGACATGGTGGTTCCCGTGGTGACGCAGATCGGCCTGTTGCTGTTGTGGGCGTCCGCGATCGTCACGATCTACACCGGCTACGATTATTTCCGCGCCGGCATCCACCACCTCATCAAGGAGGATGAGGGATGAAGGTGAAGTATTTCGCCTGGGTCCGCGAGCGGATCGGCAAGGCGGAAGAGACGGTCGAGCCGCCGGACAGCGTTCGTACCGTCGGCGATCTGATCGCATGGCTGTCGGCGCGCGGCGAGAGCTATGCCTATGCCTTCGAAAAGCCGAAGGTGATCCGCGCCGCGATCGACCACACCCACGTCAAGCCGGATACGGCCATCGCGGGCGCAGGCGAGATCGCATTCTTTCCGCCGATGACCGGCGGTTGATCACAGCGTTTTCACGCGAAGACGACGCGTCAAGCAAAAGACCAACGCAGATGACCGCCATCGTCACCGTCCGTATCCAGGAAGCCGATTTCGATACCGCGCGCGAGATCGCCGCACTGGCGCAGGGCCGCACCGATATCGGCGCCGTGGTGAGCTTCTCCGGCATCTGCCGCGGCAGCGAAGGCGACGAGGCGATCGCAGCGCTGACGCTGGAACATTACCCGGGCATGGCGGAAGCCGAGATCCAGCGGCATGCCGAGGACGCGATGGCGCGCTGGCCGCTGCAGGGACTCACCGTCATTCATCGCTTCGGCCGCATCAGGCCCGGCGAAAACATCGTGCTGGTCGTGACCGCCTCGCAGCACCGTCAGGCGGCGTTCGAGGCGGCGGAGTTCCTGATGGATTATCTGAAAACCAGCGCGCCGTTCTGGAAGCGCGAGGAGCGGCCCGACGGCACGAGCTGGGTCGAGGCGCGCACCCATGACGACGCGGCCGCCGCGCGCTGGACGAAATCCTGATGGCGAAACGCGTCAAGGCGGCGGCCAACCGGAAGTCCGCGCCGCCGAAACTTCCGAAAGTCGCGGCGGGCGAGCTCGTCACCCTGCTTGATTTCGTCCGCTACGCGGTGAGCCGCTTTGTCGAGGCCGAACTCGCCTTCGCCCACGGCACCACCGATCCCGTTGCCGAAGCAGCGTTCCTGGTCTGCGAGGCGCTGCATCTGCATCCCGACCAGTTCGAGAGCTTTGCCACCGCGCGCGTGACCGCGTTCGAGGCCAAAAAGATCCTCGACCTGATCGCCGCGCGCGTCACCAACCGCAGGCCGGCGGCCTATCTGGTCAACAAGATCTATATGCGGGGCCTGCCCTTCTATGTGGACGAGCGCGTCATTGTGCCGCGGTCCTTCATCGGCGAGATTGTGGAGACGCATTTCGGCGGCGAGAATGATGACGATATCGCCTCGCTGATCGGCGATCCCGCGAGCGTCGAAAGCGTGCTCGACCTCTGCACCGGCTCCGGCTGCCTTGCGATCCTCGCCGCCCGGCATTTTCCCGATGCGCGTGTCGACGCGGTGGATATCTCGAAGGATGCGCTCGCGGTCGCCGCGCGCAATGTCAGCGAGTACAATCTCGAAAATCGCGTGACGCTGCATCGCGGCGACCTGTTCGCGCCGCTCGGCGACGCGCGTTACGATCTCATCATCTCCAATCCGCCCTATGTCGATGCCGATGGCATGGCGTCGCTGCCGCCGGAGTGCCGCGCCGAGCCGAAGCTTGCCTTCGACGGCGGCGCCGACGGGCTCGACATCGTCAGGCGCATCCTCACCGAGGCGCCCAAGCACCTGACGCCGCAGGGCGGCCTGCTCTGCGAGATCGGCCGCGGACGCGAGAATTTGGAGACCGCCTTTCCGCAACTGCCGCTGCTGTGGCTCGACACCGCGGAGTCCGCCGGCGAGGTGTTCTGGATCGCAGCCTCCGATCTGGGCTGAGAACGCAGAACCTGTGCAAAATCCGCTCAGCCAAACGGCAAATATCGCTGCCAATTGGCGTTTCCGTCGCACCGTGAAGCTGGTAGTTTGCGCACCAACTCATCCTCCCAAAACTGCAGAGAGGTCCCCATGCTGGACAAGAATCCCGCCGCCCCCAAAGTCAACGTGCCGAACGACCTCGCGGCGCACTGGATGCCGTTCACCGCGAACCGGGCCTTCAAGAAGGCGCCGCGGCTGCTCGCCGGCGCCAAGGGCATGCACTACATCACCGTCGACGGCCGCCAGATCATCGACGCCGCCGCCGGCATGTGGTGCTGCAATGCCGGCCATGGCCGCGCCGAGATCGCGTCCGCGATCGGCAAGCAGGCCGAGGCGCTGGACTATGCGCCGCCGTTCCAGTTCGGCATTCCGCAGGCGTTCGAGCTCGCAAGCCGCATCGCCGAGCTCGCGCCCGATGGTCTCGACCACGTGTTCTTCTGCAACTCCGGCTCGGAAGCCGCGGATACGGCGCTGAAAATCGCGCTCGCCTATCATCAGCTCAACGGTCAGGGCGCCCGCAGCCGCCTGATCGGCCGCGTGCGCGGCTATCACGGCGTCGGCTTCGGCGGCACTGCCGTCGGCGGCATCGTCAACAACCGCAAGATCTTCGGCTCGCTGCTTTCCGGCGTCGATCACCTGCCCGCGACCTATGACCGCGAGAAGCAGGCCTTCAGCAAGGGCGAGCCGGACTACGGCGCGCATTTTGCCGACGAACTGGAGAACCTCGTCAATCTGCACGGCGCCAATACCATCGCCGCCGTGATCGTCGAGCCGATGGCCGGATCGACCGGCGTGCTGCCCGCGCCGAAGGGCTATCTCAAGAAGCTGCGCGAGATCACGCAGAAGCACGGCATTCTTCTGATCTTCGACGAGGTCATCACCGGCTATGGCCGGCTGGGCTTTGCCTTCGCCGCCGAGCGCTACGGCGTGCTGCCGGACATGCTGACTTTTGCGAAGGGCGTGACCAATGGTGCGGCACCGATGGGCGGCGTGCTGGTGCGCGACACCATCCATGACGCCTTCATGACCGGGCCCGAGCACATGGTGGAGCTGACGCATGGCTACACCTATTCGGCGCATCCGCTGGCCTGCGCCGCCGGGCTTGCCACGCTCGACATCTACCGCGACGAGAAGCTGTTCGAGCGCGCGGGCAAGCTCGAGCCGAAATTCGCCGACGCAATAATGAGCTTGAAGGGCCTGCCGAACGTGGTCGACATCCGCACCGTCGGCCTGACCGCCGGCATCGATCTCGCGTCGAAGCCCGACGCGGTCGGCAAGCGCGGCTTTGAGGCGATGAACAACGCCTTCCACACCAACGACCTGATGCTGCGTATCGCCGGCGACACGCTGGCGCTGACCCCGCCGCTGATCGTCAGCGAAGATCAGATCGGCGAAATCGTCGAGAAGGTCGGCAAGGTGATCAAGGCGGTCGCCTAACGCATCAAGCCTCGCCCGCGAAGCTGCGGGCGAGGAACCTTCCGATTTGAGACACGTTCATCCACGGTTCGAGGCATTCGGCCCCGGCCGTTGGAGGGATGTGCGATGCTTGCGCCGCCGCAGGACCTGTTGCGCTCCGGTCTTCGCACGGGTGTCGGGTTCAAGGTCAACCGTGCGAAACGGGCGGTCAGTTCGTATTTCGGTGACCGCACCCAACAGGCAACCGATACCGTCAAGTCGCATGTGATTGCCTATGCGATGTACGCTGCAGCGGGCATCTTCCTGATCGCCGCTTGTCTCGTCGGACTGACGGCGCTGTTCGACTGGATCGAGATCAACTACGGACTGTTTCAGGCTTTCGGCGTCATCGGCGGACTGCTGCTGATCATCGCCGCAGCCTGCGCCGCCATCGCAGCCGCGCGGTTGCGACGCCCGCCGCCGGAGTTCCCGTCGCTGACGAGCCGGCTTCGCGTCGCGATCAAGACGAGCCCCACCGAGGCAGCCGCCGCGGCCCTGACGGCATCAGCGGCGATGGCGCCGAAGCGGCACCCGGCCCGGACCGGGCCGCACGCAGACCCTCAAGCGAAGCGGAGCGTGCCGATCGGCCTTGTGGCCGCCGCGGTGCTCACTGGCCTGATGGTGGCACGATACTATCCAGCGCGCCGGACGGATGACTGATGCCAAAGCTGGCGCCCGAGCCGCGATCCGGTGAGAGCCGCGACTGGCTCCTCATCACGGCGACCGCCGTCCTGATCCTATCCGCGCAACGCTACTTTCAAACTCTCACCGGCCGGAGCCAGGCGGCAGCGCCGGCCGTCGCGTCAGGCCCTTCCGCCCTGCCCCTCGCCGCGCCGTCGCCGTTCGGGTCGCCGTTCCAGATCCCGCTAGCCCGGTGGAAGGATATCCTGTGGCGTACATTCGAAGGCATCAGTGAAGACCGGCTGCTCGCGAATGCCGCCGGCGTGGTGTTTTTTGGGCTGCTTGCGGTGTTTCCCGCCGTCACCGCGCTGGTCTCGTCCTATGGCTTGTTCGCCGACAATTCGACCATCGGCGCCAATCTGCAGGCGCTGGCGCTGATGCTGCCGGACGGTTCGTTCCAGATCGTCCAGGATCAGGTCGCCCGGGTGCTCGCGAAGGGCAACACCGCGCTCGGCGTAACCTTCCTGTTCGGACTTGCGCTCGCAATCTGGAGCGCCAATGCCGGCGTCAAGGCGGTCATCGACGCGCTCAACGCCGCTTACGAGGAACGCGAGACGCGAAGCTTCATCCGGCTGAACCTGCTGTCGCTGGGGTTCACGACCGGGGCCATCATGGCGTTGATCCTGATGGTCAGCGCGGTGGTCGCATTTCCGCTGGCGCTCGACCATGTCGGCCTCGCGCCGGACATCCAGTCGATCCTTGGTCTGATCCGATGGCCGCTGCTGTTCGCCGTCCTCTGGATCGCGCTCGCCCTGCTCTACCGCTTCGGACCGAGCCGCCCGGGGCGGCCCTGGCGGTGGCTGATCGTCGGCGCGACCGTGGCGGCGCTGCTATGGATCGGCGGCTCGGCGCTCCTGTCGCGGTATCTGTCGGATTTTGCCGACTATGATGCGACCTACGGTTCCCTGGGCGCCGCCATCGGCCTGATGATGTGGATGTGGATGTCCGCCAGCATCGTCCTGCTCGGCGCTGAACTGAATTCCGAAATCGAACGCCAAGCGGAGGTTCCGAGCATTCGAAATCGGCCGCGCACACCATCTCTGGTTGATCGTCCCGCCGAATTGTCGAAGTCCGAGTGAAGAAAGCCTGCGAAGAATTGCCTTCGCCAACAAGCCGCTATCCTTTCGAATCAACATTGATGCTAGGGTTGTGATGCTTTTGGGGGCGTTGGCGCGCAACATGATCCGCATTTCCACGATTTTCATCGCTATCTGCATGGTGCTGGTCGCAGCATCGCTCGGACTGATTCTTTATTCGATGGCAGGAATCAGCGGATCGGAGTCCGCGATCGTCGCGCTCACCGCGCTGACCTTCCTGATCCTCTACAACGCCGTATCGATGCGGCTGCGGGACCGGACCGATGTCGGCAGCCAGATTTCGGATCTGTCACGCGGCACGGCCGATCTGGCCCGCCAGGTGGCCGAGTTCGGACGCAGGATCTCCGCCATCGAGGGCCGTCTGGCCTCGGTCAATTCGGCGGGGTCGGACCGCATCCAGACCGTGGTCAACGAGATCAGCGAGTTGGGCGGGCTGGTCAAGCAGCTCGCGACCTCGGTGGCCGGCCACGAAGACCAGCTTGCCACGCTGCAGACGGTGGTGCCGGCCCCCGCGATCGAGGCCGCTCCGGCACAGGACAAGCCCGAGGTCGAAACACCGAAGGAGCCGCCGGCACCCGTCCCCGTCGCCGAGAAGCTTGTCGCACCCGTCCGCCCCGTGCCGGTCGCGCCTGCGGCCGCCGCCGAAGCGGCGCCGTCGCGCAGCCAGAATCAGACGCTCACCACCGTGAGGACCGCGCTCGAAGAAAACCGGATCGACATCTTCCTGCAGCCGATGGTGACCCTGCCCCAGCGCAAGGTGCGCTACTACGAGGCGGTGACACGGCTGCGTGACGACAAGGATCAGGTGCTCGCCGCCGAGGATTTCATCGGCATCGCAGAAACATCCGGCCTGATCGGCCGCATCGATCACATGGTGATGCTCCGCTGCGTGCAGGTGCTGCGCCGGCTGATGGTGCGCAACAAGGATGTCGGCGTGTTCTGCAATGTTTCGGCGGCGACGATCGGCAATCCCGGCACCTTCTCGCAGTGCCTCGATTTTCTCGAAGCCAACCGGGCGCTGGCGCCGTCCTTGATCCTCGAATTCAAGCAATCGACCTTCCGCAATCTCGGCCCGTCCGAGACCGACAATCTCGCCAGCCTCGCGCAGCGCGGCTATCGCTTCTCGATCGATCACGTCACCGACCTGCGCATCGAGCCGCGCGAGCTTGCCGACCGTGGCGTGCGGTTCATCAAGGTCCCGGCCGCGCTGCTGCTCGACCCGAAGCAGAATTCGGCGTCCGACATTCATCCGTCCGACCTCTCCGACCTGCTCGGCCGCTTCGGCATCGATCTGATCGCCGAGCGCATCGAGGGCGAACGCACGGTGGTCGATCTGCTCGATTACGACGTTCGCTTCGGACAAGGTTTCCTGTTCGCCCCGCCCCGCCCGCTGCGGCCGGAGGGCGCGGCTGCGTCGAACGGCGCTCCCGCAAACGCGGCGCCGGCAGCAAATGGAGCACCAGCGCCCGCCACGCAGACGCAGGAGGCAAGCAAGCCCGTTGCCGCCGAAGCAGCCGCCGTCGAGCCACCGCTTCCGCCGTCCCAGCGTATGATCGGCAACGCCTCACTGGCCCGCCGCGTCGCGGGCCCCGGCTAGTGCCCCGCGCCGCATCATGACCACGCTGCAATTCGTCGAAAGGCTGCGCGACCTCATCGATGGCAAGGAGGTCGTGCTTTCCGACATCTGGGGCGTCGTGCATAACGGCCTCGAGTCCTTCCCCGAAGCCTGCGAGGCGCTGCGCCTCTATCGCGGCCGGGGCGGCACCGTCATCCTGATCACCAATGCGCCGCGGCCGGCGGATTCGGTGCAGCGTCAGCTGCGCAAGCTCGGGGTCGCCGACGACACCTACGATGCGATCGTCAGCTCAGGCGACCTGACGCGAAACTATGTCGCCGACCATCCGGGCCGCAAGGTGTTCTGGCTCGGCCCCGAGCGCGACAACTCGATCTATCGCGGACTCAATCCGCCGCTCGCTCCGCTGGAGGAATGCCATTACATCGTCTGCACGGGATTGATCGACGACGAAACAGAGTTGGCGGAAGATTACCGCGAGATGATGCTGAAGGCGCGCGAGCGCGGCCTCACATTGATCTGCGCGAATCCCGACATCGTGGTCGAGCGCGGCGACCGGCTGATCTATTGCGCCGGCGCGATCGCGGAACTCTACCGGGAACTCGGCGGCGACGTCATTTTCTACGGCAAGCCGCATCGGCCGATCTATCAGCGCGCCATCGCGCTCGCGGCCCGCGGCCGCAATCACGACATTGCGCTCGACCGAGTGCTCGCGATCGGCGACTCGGTGCGCACCGACGTCGCGGGCGCGCACGGTTTCGGCATCGATTGCCTGTTCGTGACCCGCGGCATTCATTCGGAAGAGTTCGAAGGGGTCGATCAGCTCGACCCGGTCTCGGTCAAGGAATTGTTCGGCCACCCGCCGAAGGCCCTGATGCGCGAATTGAAGTGGTAGGACACACCCCACGCAAAAACAGGGATGCCCGGACCAGGTCCGGGCATGTACGCAGCGTTAGCGGCGCAAACGCACGTCAGGCGTTTTCCATGTCCGGGAAGACCGCCTCGATCTTGGTCTTCAGCGTCGCCGCGTTGAACGGCTTGACGATATAGTTGCTCACGCCGGCCTTCTTGGCCGCGATCACGTTCTCGGTCTTGGATTCGGCCGTGATCATGATGAACGGCGTGGTGGCGAGGTTCGGATCGGCGCGCACCTCGCGGAGCAGGTCATAGCCGGTCATCGGCTCCATGTTCCAGTCCGAGATCACGAGCCCATAGCGCTTGGTGCGCATCTTGTTCAGCGCGGCCGAACCGTCGCTGGCGTCGTCGATATTCTCGTAACCCAGCTGCTTCAAAAGATTTCTGATGATCCGGATCATGGTGCTGTAATCGTCAACGACCAGAACCGGCATCGACAAATCAACCGCCATCCTTGACTCCCCCAAACACGAACACTCGCGCGCATGTGTGACAACCATCCTGCAAAGGGAGTGCAGCCCCCTCGCAAGTCCACTCCAAGAACTAGCATCTGGCTTTAAACAGCCCGTTAACCGACCAAAGGTCGAAGATATTTTCCATACAACGACGGGTGGTTCCGACGGCCCTGCTTGACTTCTCAGCACCAGCCAAGCCACGGTCCGGCCGCAACTTCGAACCCGGCTCGCTCCTGGGGTGCGGATCCTTGCACCCGAAAACTGCAAGGAATCCTTGGAACAATCGTTAAAATGAAACCTGCTTTTTCCGTCATCCGCGACACGACGCCCGCAGCCGAAATCCCGAAGGGAAGCGTGGTGGCCATGGGCAATTTCGACGGTGTCCATCTCGGCCACCGGGCCGTCATCGCGGCTGCGCTGGAGATGGGACGGGGGCATGGCCGGCCGGCGCTGGCAGTAACCTTCGAGCCGCATCCGCGGCGGTTCTTCAGCCCGACCACGCCCCAATTCCGTCTCTCCGACGAGGCCGCCAAGCTGCGCCTTCTGGCCGGAACTGGGCTCGCCGGCGCCGTGATCATGACCTTCGACAAGGCACGGGCGGGCACCTCGGCGCAGGATTTCATTCACCACGAACTGATCGAGCGGCTCGGCATCTCCGGCATCGCCGTCGGCTACGATTTCCATTTCGGCAAGGGTCGGGTTGGCTCGCCAAGCCTGTTGGTCAGCGAGGCCCCGCGGCTGGGCATCGAGGTCGACGTGCAGCCGCATGTCGACATCGACGAGCGGCCGGTTTCCTCCAGCGCGATCCGCATGGCGCTGGGGGAAGGACAGATCGCCGACGCCACCGCGATGCTGGGCGGTCCCTGGTTCGTGACCGGCGAGGTTATCCATGGCGAGAAGCGTGGCCGCGAACTCGGCTATCCCACCGCCAATATCCGCCTCGACGGCAATTGCGCGCTCAAGCACGGCATCTATGCGGTGCGGATCGGCATCAAGGTCGGCTCCAGCGAGGAGCGCTTCGACGGCGTGGCGAGTTTCGGCCGCCGCCCGACCTTCGACAATGGCGCGCCGCTTCTCGAGGTCTTCCTTTTCGATTTCAAGGGCGATCTGTATGGCCAGAGCCTCGACGTCGCCTTCATCGATTTCATCCGCGAGGAAGCGAAATTCGACAGCGTGGAGACCCTGGTGCGACAGATGGACGACGATGCGGCCCGCGCCCGCGCAGCCCTTGCGGCGGCGCCCGACGCCTTTCCGAAGCTTGGAACGGTGGCTTGATAGGGGCGAAGGCTTTGCGAATTCCGCCCGGCGCTGCTATGGAGAGGCCCCATGTTTGCGCGGCGCACCATAGGCATTAGCGGCCCGGCTTCCGTCTGAGCGTCCTGCTCGGCGCAAGACCGGGATTTAACGACCGGGATCTCCGTTCGTCCGCGAAGAGTCGCGTTGTAGCGCCTCCCTCAGCCGAGCCAGCCTCAAGCCAGCCTCAGTCAAGCCAGCCTTAGCCAAGCCAGAGCATCATGTCCGAAAAGCCGCAAAAGTCCGACGCCAAAGACTATTCCAAGACCCTGTTCCTGCCGCAGACCGAATTCCCAATGCGCGCGGGCCTGCCCAAGCGCGAGCCGGAGATCCTCAAGCGCTGGAACGAGATCGAGCTTTACGAGAAGCTGCGAGAGACGGCCAAGGGCCGCGCGAAATTCGTGTTGCATGACGGCCCGCCCTACGCCAACGGCAAGATACATATCGGGCACGCGCTGAACAAGATCCTGAAGGACGTCGTCACCAAGAGCCAGCAGATGCTCGGCTTCGATTCCAACTACGTGCCGGGCTGGGACTGTCACGGCCTGCCGATCGAGTGGAAGATCGAGGAGGAGAATTATCGCTCCAAGGGCAAGGTAAAGCCCGACTTCCGCGATTCGGCCGCGATGGTCGCGTTCCGGAAGGAATGCCGCGCCTATGCCGGCCATTGGCTCGACGTGCAGCGCGAAGAGTTCAAGCGGCTCGGCATCATCGGTGACTGGGATCATCCCTATGCGACGATGAGCTATCCGGCCGAAGCGCAGATCGCGCGCGAACTGATGAAGTTCGCGGCCAACGGCACGCTCTATCGCGGCTCCAAGCCCGTGATGTGGAGCGTGGTGGAAAAAACCGCGCTCGCGGAAGCCGAAGTCGAATATGAAGACTACACGTCCGACACGGTATGGGTGAAGTTTCCGATCACCTCGCCGGCCCATGGCGCGCTCGCCAAGGCCTCGATCGTGATCTGGACCACGACGCCCTGGACGCTGCCCGGCAACCGCGCAATCTCCTTCTCGCCGAAGATCGCGTACGGCCTTTACAAGGTCACCGATGCGCCCGCCGACAATTGGGCGAAGACCGGCGACATGCTCGTGCTTGCCGACGCGCTTGCCGAAAGCGTCTTCAAGCAGGCCCGCGTCACGGCCTACGAGAAGGTGCGCGACGTGCCGGGCGATACGCTGGACGCGGTCGAATGCGCCCATCCCTTGAAGGGGCTGAGTGGCGGCTATGAATTCACCGTGCCGCTGCTCGCCGGCGATCACGTCACCGACGACGCCGGCACCGGGTTCGTGCACACCGCGCCCGGTCATGGCCGCGAGGACTTCGACATCTGGACGGCGAATGCGCGCGAGCTGGAAGCGCGCGGCATCAACACGACGATTCCCTATACGGTCGACGAGAACGGCGCGCTAACCGATCATGCGCCGGGCTTCACCGGAAAACGCGTGATCAACGACAAGGGCGAAAAGGGCGACGCCAACGAGGCCGTGATCAAGGCGCTGGTCGACAAGGGCATGCTGCTCGCGCGCGGGCGGCTCAAGCATCAATATCCGCATTCCTGGCGTTCGAAGAGGCCGGTGATCTTCCGCAACACACCGCAGTGGTTCATCGCCATGGATAAGGACATCGCCGCCAACGGCAAGGCCAAGCCGGGCGATACGCTGCGCGCCCGCGCGCTGCACGCGATCTCGGTTACGCAATGGGTTCCGCCCTCGGGGCAGAACCGCATCAACGGCATGATCGAGAACCGGCCCGACTGGGTGATCTCGCGCCAACGCGCCTGGGGCGTGCCGATCGCGGTGTTCGTGCGCGAAAAGGGCGACGGCTCCGCCGAGATCCTGCAGGACGACACCGTCAACAAACGCATCGCCGACGCCTTCGAGAAGGAAGGCGCGGACGCCTGGTACATGGACGGTGCGCGCGACCGCTTTCTCGGCTCTCTTGCGAACGAGAACTGGCAGAAGGTCGACGACATCTGCGACGTCTGGTTCGATTCCGGCTCGACGCACGCCTTCGTGCTGGAAGACCCCGTGCACTTCCCGGGGCTCGCCGGTATCCGCCGCAAGGTCGACGGCGGCGCGGACACCGTGATGTATCTCGAAGGCAGCGACCAGCATCGCGGCTGGTTTCATTCCTCGCTGCTCGAGAGCTGCGGCACGCGCGGCCGCGCGCCCTACGACATCGTGCTCACCCACGGCTTCACGCTGGATGAAAACGGCCGCAAGATGTCGAAGTCGCTCGGCAACACGGTCGAGCCGCAAAAGGTCATCCAGGATTCCGGCGCCGACATCCTGCGGCTCTGGGTCTGCGCCACCGACTATGCCGACGACCAGCGCATCGGCCCGGAGATCCTGAAAAACACCATCGAGACCTACCGCAAGCTGCGCAACTCGATCCGCTGGATGCTCGGCACGCTGCACCACTTCAAGCCGGCCGACGCAGTGGCCTATGGCGACATGCCGGAACTGGAGCGGCTGATGCTGCATCAGCTGGCCGAGCAGGCCAAGATCGTGCGGCTCGCCTACACCGAGTTCGACTACAAGACCGTGGTCGCGACGCTGTCGGCGTTCATGAACACCGAGCTTTCGGCGTTCTACTTCGACATCCGGAAAGATACGCTCTATTGCGATCCGCCGTCGTCGGTCGCGCGCAAGGCGGCGCTGACCACGATCGACATCCTCTGCGACGCGATCCTGAAATGGCTGGCGCCGGTGCTGAGCTTCACCTGCGACGAGGCCTGGCGGATGTACAAGCCGGATGCCGAACCGTCGGTGCATCTTGCGCTGTTTCCGGTCGGCTTCGACGACTTCCGCGACGACCGCCTGGCGGCGAAGTGGCAGACCATTCGCGATGTTCGCCGCGTCGTCACCGGCGCGCTGGAGCTGGAGCGCGCGGCCAAGAAGATCGGCTCCTCGCTGGAGGCCTCGCCGGTGATCTATGTGTCCGACAGGCAGATGCTCGCCACGCTGTTCGACGTCGATCTCGCCGAGGTCTGCATCACCTCGAATTTCGAGGTGCGCGAAGGCGAAGCTCCCGAGGGCGCATTCCGGCTGCATGACGTGCCCGGCGTCGCCGTCGTGGTCGAAAAGGCCGTCGGCATCAAATGCGCGCGCTCCTGGAAGATCCTGCAGACGATCGGCGAGGACCCCGATTATCCCGACGTGTCGCCGCGCGACGCGCAGGCGCTGCGTGAATGGAAGGCGCTGGGGGTCGCGGTCTAAATTCTCTCGTCGTCCCTGCGAAAGCGCTAATGTATGCACACATCTCGAAAGCAATTTCGTCTGTCGTCCCTGCGAACGCGGGGACCCATAACCACAGGCGTGAGTTTGTGGCACTACGGCGGGATGGCTTTCTTTCCAACAACAGATATCACGCGGTATGGGTCCCTGCGTTCGCAGGGACGACAGCTCGTGTTTTGGTGAGCGCCGAGCCATGAGGTCTCCACTGCGCGTCGGCATCATCGCCGGGATCGTGACGCTGGTGCTCGATCAGGCGTCGAAGCTGTGGTTGCTCTATGTGTTCGACATCACGCGTCGTGGCGTGGTGAAGGTCACGCCGTTCTTCGATCTCGTGCTGGCCTGGAACATCGGCATCAGCTTCGGCATGTTCCAGAACAACAGCCAGATCGCGCAGCTGTCGCTGATGGTGGTCAAGGCGCTCGCCGTGATTGCGCTCTCGATCTGGATGGCACGGGCGCAGACCTTGATCGCAACGGTCGCCCTCGGGATGATCATCGGCGGGGCCATCGGAAATGCCATCGACCGCGTCGCCTACGGCGCGGTGGTCGATTTTGCCCTGTTCCACATCCAAATCGGGGGAAATACCTACAATTGGTATGTGTTTAACCTTGCGGACACCGCGATTGTTGCGGGGGTCATAGCCCTATTGTATGATTCCTTTGTGGGAATTCCCGCCGCAAAAGTGCCCTGATCCCGGCCGATACGGCCTATGAAGCGGAACGTAGCCAGCCGGCGCGAGGACCGCGCCGCGTGAAATTTGAGCAGGTGAGAGCCATGCGGAAAGCTGAAGCGAACGAGTTGATGCTACGGAATTCATCGAGGACGCTGTCGCGCGCCCTGCGGCTGTCGGCGGTCGCACTCGGCATCGGCCTTCTGATGAGCGCAAACGTTGCGCGCGCCGGCGATGACGAAGAGGATGACAAGACCTTCGAGGAAAAGATCATCGAAGGCATCATGAAGGGCATCGGCGGAACCAACATGGAGAATACCGGGATCGACTATCGCGAGCGCTCGCCGCTCGTGGTGCCGCCCAAGCTCGACCTGCCGGCACCGGCCTCCACTTCGGCCGACGTCAAGGCGCCGAACTGGCCGAAGGATCCCGACGAGGCGCGCCGCAAGGCGGCGATCGCGGCCCGGAAGAAGGAAAACAAGGATCCCGTCGCAGCAGCCCGCCCCCTGACACCGAGCGAGCTCAACGCCGGCCGGACCACGGCCAAGAGCGACGTGAGCGGTTCAGACAGTCTGCAGCCCGGCGGCGACAGCGCCCACAACACGCTGAGCCCCTCGCAGCTCGGTTACAACGGCGGCTTCATGGGCATGTTCAAGGGCAACACCGCCGAATCCACTCAGTTCAAGAACGAGCCGACGCGTCAATCGCTGACACAGCCTCCCCCCGGCTATCAGAACTCCGTCGTCCAATTTCGCCTACGGCACCGGGCCGAGGGAATCGCTCAACAAGGAATACAATCCGCCCGCCGGTAAATATGGCGACTAAAGCATGAGCCGGAAAAGTGTGTAGCGGTTTTCCGAAAAGATCATGCTTAATCAAAGGCCTAAAGCGCGATGACGATTCAACCTGATCTCATCGCGCTTTAGCCGCGATTGTCTCCCGACTTCGTGACAAGACGTGTCAGATGCACGATGTATAGGGTGCCGAGGTGACCCGGAGCGCTTCCGCTCGGGCTTTTATGCAGGTCATGATGTCCCGATATCGTTTTGCCGCCGCGCTCTTCATTACGCTTGCCCTCACCACATCGAGCGTGTTCGCCCAGACCACGGTCACCTCGGAACCTCCTGCGACCTTCACGCTGCCGAACGGCCTGCAGGTTCTGGTGATCCAGGATCACCGGACGCCGGTGGTCACGCAAATGGTCTGGTACAAGGTCGGCTCCGCCGACGAGACGCCCGGCAAATCGGGCCTTGCGCACTTTCTCGAACATTTGATGTTCAAGGGAACAGCCAGGCATCCGGTCGGCGAGTTTTCGCAGACCGTGCTCAAGGTCGGCGGCAATGAGAACGCCTTCACCTCGGTCGACTACACCGGTTACTTCCAGCGCGTGCCGCGCGAGCAACTCGGCAGGATGATGGAGTTCGAGGCCGACCGCATGACGGGCCTCATCCTCAAGGACGAGAACGTGCTGCCCGAGCGCGACGTCGTGCTCGAGGAATACAACATGCGCGTCGCCAACAATCCCGAGGCGCGGCTCAGCGAGCAGATCATGGCCGCGCTCTATCTCAACCACCCCTACGGCCGCCCGGTCATCGGCTGGCATCAGGAGATCGAGAAGCTCGACCGCGAGGACGCGCTGGAGTTCTACAAGCGCTTCTATGCGCCGAACAACGCGATCCTGGTGATCGCCGGCGATGTCGACGTCAACGAGGTCCGCCCGCTCGCCGAGCAGACTTTCGGCAAGGTCGCCGCGCAGCCTGCGATCCCCGCGCGCCGCATCCGCCCGCAGGAGCCGGTGCCGGTGTCACCGCGCACCGTGACGCTGGCAGATCCGCATGTCGAGCAGCCGAGCGTGCGGCGCTCTTACCTCGTTCCCTCCGCGACGACCGCGGCCGCCGGCGAAAGCCCGGCGCTCGACGTGCTTGCGCAGCTCATGGGCAACGGCAGCAATTCCTATCTCTATCGCGCGCTGGTGGTCGACAAGCCGCTGGCCGTCAATGCCAACGCCTCCTACCAGGGCACTTCGCTCGACGACACGCAGTTCTCGTTCGCGATCGCGCCCAGGCAAGGCGTCGACTTCGCAACCGTCGAAGAGGTCGCCGACAATGTGATCGCCGATCTTGCGAAGAATCCCGTGCCGGCCGCCGATCTCGAGCGGGTCAAGACCCAGCTGATCGCGGAAGCGATCTACGCCCAGGACAATCAAGCCGTGCTGGCGCGCTGGTATGGCGGCGGGCTCACCACCGGCCTCAGCATCGAGGATATCAGGAGCTGGCCGGATCGGATTCGCGCGGTGACTGCCGAGCAGGTCCGCGCAGCGGCCGCGAAATGGCTGGACAAGAAGCGTTCGGTGACCGGCTATCTGATCAAGGACACTGCGCCGAAGCGCGAGGAGAAGCGGTCGTGATTCACAAGTCCAACTTCACGCGGCGCGCAGCTTTCGCATTCGCCGCCGGTTTCGCAAGCTTGATGCTGATGGCGCCGCTACCGTCTCAGGCGGCAACCAAGATCCAGCATCTGATCTCGCCCGGCGGCATCGAGGCCTGGTTCGTCCAGGACGCCACGGTCCCCCTGATCGCGATGGAATACGCCTTTTTGGGCGGTTCGGCGCAGGATCCCGCCAGCAAGCCCGGCGTCGCCAACATGGTGGCGAGCCTGATCGACGAAGGCTCGGGCGATCTCGACTCCAAGACCTACCATGAGCGGCTCGAACGCCGCGCCATCGAATTGAGCTTCAACGCGACACGGGACTATTTCCGCGGCTCGCTGCGGATGCTCAAGGACAACAAGGACGAGGCCTTCGACCTGTTGCACCTGGCGCTGACGTCGCCCCACCTGGATGCGACCGATGTCGAGCGCATCCGCTCGCAGATCATGTCGGGCCTGCGCCGCGACAGTACGAACCCGAATTCGCTCGCCAGCCGCAAATTCGTTGAAGTCGCTTTCGGCGATCACCCCTATGGCCGCCAGACTTCCGGCACGCTGGAAAGCGTCCCGACCATCTCCATCGACGACATGCGCGACTATATCCGCCGCGTGCTCGCCAAGGATACGCTGAAGGTCGCCGTGGTCGGCGATGTCGACCCGGCAACGCTCGGCAAGCTGCTCGACCAGACGTTCGGTAGCCTGCCGGCGAAAGCGAGCCTTACTCCGGTGCCCGACGTGGTGGCCGCCAAGCCGCCGCAGCGCAGCTATGTGCCGCTCGACGTGCCGCAGACCGTGATCACCTTCGGCAGCGCCGGCGTCATGCGTCACGATCCGGACTTCATGGCCGCCTATGTGGTCACCCACATCCTGGGCGGCGGCGGATTGTCTTCGCGGCTTTACCACGAGGTGCGCGAGAAGCGCGGGCTGGCCTATTCTGTATTCGGATCACTGCTCTGGATGGAGCACTCCTCGCTGTTCATCGGCAATACCGGCACCCGCGCCGACCGCGCCGGCGACACCATCGAGGCCCTCGACAAGGAAGTCCGCCGCATGGCCGACGAAGGCCCGACGCAGCAGGAGCTCGACGAGGCGAAATCCTACCTCAAAGGCTCGCAGATGCTGCAGCTGGACACCTCCTCGAAGCTCGCGGGCGGCCTGCTGCAGTACCAGCTCGACAAGCTGCCGATCGACTATATCGAGAAGCGCAACGCTATCGTCGATGCGGTGACGCTGGACGATGCCAAGAAGGCCGCCAAGCGGCTCTGGGGCCAGGGCCTGCTGACCGTCGTTGTCGGCCGCACGCCGCAAGCCGCGGTTGAGCCGCCGGGTGGCGGCGGAACGCCGCCCGCACCGAAGGCGAACTGATCCTGATCCTTCGGGATTTCTGCGCGGCCCATCCTTCGAGACGCCCGCCTAAGGCGGGCTCCTCAGGATGAGGTCTTCACAAGTGGCCAAATGCTAGACCCTCATGGTGAGGAGGCGCGGCAGCGCCGTCTCGAACCATGGGGCCGACAACCGCAGTTGTGCCATTTCCGCAAGGGATGGCGTGCGGCAGCGCGAAAAATCGCTATTCTGGGCGGCAAGTCTCAATTGCCAAATCTCAATTGCCTCGCCCGGTGCCATCATGCTGCGGATCTCCCGCGACCTCTTCATCGACGAAAACGACATCGAGATCGCCTTCATTCGCGCGTCCGGTCCGGGCGGCCAGAACGTCAACAAGGTCGCGACGTCGGCACAATTGCGCTTCGACACGCGCCGTATCGCGCTGCCGCATGATGCTGCGGCGCGGCTGGCCCGCCTTGCCGGCCAGCGCATGACGAAGGACGGCGTGATCGTGATCCAGGCGCAGCGCTTCCGCACCCAGGAGCGCAATCGCGCCGACGCAACCGAACGGCTGCTCGACCTGCTGCGCGAGGCGATGGTGCGGCCGACGCCGCGGCGGCCGACCAAGCCGACCTATGCCTCCAAACAGCGCCGTCTCGACGGCAAGAAGCGCCGCAGCGACGTCAAGTCACGGCGCGGACGCGGTTTGGACGACTGACACGCATCTTTCGATGCGGCGCAGCGTGAGGCCCGAGCCGCTCGCGCGATTGATTGCGGCGGCTTTTTGTTCTCTCACGCGAAACAGCCCGCTACTACCACCGCCGGTTTTTCGCGACCTAAAGTCAGCTTGTACTGGCGGTGATGCACATGACGAAGCTGCGCGCGACACAGGCGATTGAGCTTGCAGTTGGGCTTGGATTTTGCGGCGCGGTGCTTGTCGCGCAGATCGCCTTCGCGCAAATTCCCTTGCCCACACCGAAGCCGCCCGATGGCCCGACGCTGTTCAAACAGCAATGCGCGACGTGCCACACCACGAACCCCAGCGACGCAGCGCGGCAAGGACCTTCGCTGTTCAACATCGTGGGGCGGCGCGCCGGCACCGCCGACGGCTTCCATTATTCGGCGGGTTTCGCGAAGGCTGATTTCACTTGGGACGACGCCAAGCTCGACGCGTGGATCACCAATCCGCAGGAGGTGATTCCCGGTTCGATGATGGCCTACCGGCAGGTAAAGCCGGAAATCCGCTCAGCCATCATCGCCTATCTGAAGGAGTTGCATTGAATGGCCAAGCCTGTCCACTCGATGATCCGCGTGTTCGACGAGGCGAAGTCGCTCGACTACTACAAGCGCGCCTTCGGACTCGAAGTCGCCGATCACCTGAAATTTCCTGATTTCGCGCTGATCTATCTGCGCCACCCCTCCTCGCCCTTCGAGGTCGAGTTGACCGTCAATTTCGATCGCAAGGAGCCCTATGCGCTCGGTGACGGCTACGGCCATCTCGCGGTCGTCGTCGACGATGTTGATGCCGAACACGCGCGCTTCGAGCGCGAGAGATTGTCGCCGGGGCCGCTGCGTGACTTCAAGCATGACGGCAAGACCCTGGCGCGCTTCTTCTTCGCCACCGATCCCGACGGCTACAAGATCGAGGTGATCCAGAAAGGCGGCCGCTTCGGATAAGCCACGAACAACAAATTCGCAAAACAACAAACAAGACGTTCAACGGAGGACACCCATGAGAGAAGTCGATCGTCGCAGCAAATATGACCGCCGCGTCTTCTTGAAAGGCGCGGTTACGACGGTGCCGGCGGTTGCCGTTGCGAGCACCACGGGGCTTGGCATCACTGATGCCTGGGCCGAAGACGCAACCACGCTGCCGCCGGCGACGCTGAAGACGCTGGTGAAGGTCGCGCGTGACATCTATCCGCACGACTTCCTCGCCGACAGTTACTACATCACCGCCGTCAAGCCGTGGGACGGCAAGGCGGCGAAAGATGCCGCCGTGAAGACGATGATCGCTGAGGGCGTGGCGCGGCTCGACGCCGACGCGCGCGACCATCACAAGGTCCCCTATGCCGAGGTGCCCTGGGAGGTGGATCGCGTGGCGCTGCTGCAGCGGATCGAAGCCACCGAGTTTTTCACGACGCTCCGCGGCGACCTGATCGTCTCGCTCTACAACCAGAAAGAGGTCTGGCCGAAATTCGGCTACGAGGGCTCCTCCGCCGAACATGGCGGCTACGTCAACCGCGGCTTCGCCGACATCGACTGGCTCCCGAAGGCCTGAGCAACCGCGAACAAAAAGGTCAGGAGGAAACACATGGCAAAATTCGATCAGAACGACGATGGCGTGGTGGTGATCATCGGTTCGGGCGCGGGCGGCGGAACGCTCGGCAACGAGCTCGCGCAAAAAGGCGTCAAGGTCGTCATTCTCGAAGCCGGCCCGCGCATCGAGAACCAGGATTTCATCAACGACGAATGGGACAGCTTCACCCAGCTCGCCTGGTCCGACATGCGCACGACGTCGGGAAGCTGGCGCGTGCACAAGGACTTCCCAAATCTGCCGGCCTGGATCGTCAAGGCGGTCGGCGGTTCGACCACCCATTGGGCCGGCGCGTCGCTGCGCTTCGACGAGCACGAATTCAAGACCAAGAGCACCTATGGCAACATTCCCGGCGCCAATCTTCTGGATTGGCCGATCACGCTCGCCGAGATGGAGCCGTGGTACGCCAAGGCCGAGAACAAGATGGGCGTGACCCGCACCAACGGCATCCCGGGATTGCCCGGCAACAATAACTACAAGGTGCTGGAGGCCGGCGCGAAGAAGCTCGGCTACAAGACCGTGCATACCGGCAATATGGCGATCAACAGCGAGCCGCGTGACGGTCGCGGCTCCTGCCTGCAGATCGGCTTCTGCTTCCAGGGCTGCAAATCCGGCGCGAAATGGTCGACGCTCTATACCGAAATTCCCAAGGGCGAAGCGACCGGCAAGCTCGAAGTCCGCCCCGGCAGCATGGCGATCAAGATCGAGCACGACGCGTCGGGCAAGGTGACCGGCGTGGTCTATGCGGATGCATCCGGCACGATGCAGCGCCAGAAGGCGCGCGTGGTGGCGGTCGCGGGCAATTCGCTGGAGAGCCCGCGCCTCCTGCTCAACAGCGCTTCCACCATGTTCCCGGATGGGCTCGCCAACTCGTCGGGCCAGGTCGGCCGCAACTACATGCGGCACATGACGGGCAGCGTCTATGCGAGCTTCGAGCAGTCCGTTCACATGTATCGCGGCACCACGATGGCCGGCATCATCCGCGACGAGGCGAAGAACAATCCCTCGCGCGGCTTCGTCGGCGGCTATGAGATGGAGACGCTGTCGCTCGGCTTGCCGTTCATGGCCGCGTTCCTGAACCCTGGCGCCTGGGGCCGTACCTACACCAGCGCGATCGAGACCTACCCGCGCATGGCCGGCATGTGGCTGGTCGGCGAGGACATGGCGCAGGAGACCAACCGCATCACGCTCGATCCTGTCGCAAAGGACAAGTTCGGCATGCCGGTCGCGAGCGTGCATTTCGACGATCATCCAAATGACGTCGCGATGCGCGCCCATGCCTACAAGCAGGGCATGGCGGTCTACGACGCGGTCGGCGCCACCGTCACCTACCCCACGCCGCCCTATCCCTCGACGCATAATCTCGGCACCAACCGGATGAGCGAGAAGCCGAAGGACGGCGTGGTGAACAAGAACGGCCAGACCCACGACATCAAGAACCTGTTCGTGTCCGACGGCAGTCAGTTCACCTCTGGCGCGGCCTGCAACCCGACGCTCACCATCGTGTCGCTGGCGATCCGCCAGGCGGACTACATCGCGGGTGCGATGCAGAAGAAAGAGATCTGAGCAAAGCGAAGCGGCTCCGCAGGTGATGCAGCGGAGCCGTTTCGACGGAAATCCAATGCTATCGCAGGCGCGCTATTCGGCGGCGTCGAGCACGCGTGTGGCCTCAGCGGGGAATTCCGGCACGACCGGCACCTTCTTCGAGCGATAGATCAGGCAGGAGCAGCGCAACAGCGAGGCGAAATTCTTAACCTCGCCATGATGATCCAGCACTTCGCTGTGCAGCGTGGTGAGGAACTTCGCGAGGCTCATGTTTTCCTTCGCCGCGATCTCCTCCAGCGTATCCCAGAACGACATTTCCAGCCGGATCGACGTGCAGTGGCCGCCGATCCGCAAAGACCGGGTGTGCGATTCGTAATCGCGTTCCGGCTGGTGCGCGAACAGATGGCACATGGTTCCCTCCCCGGCGGATCATTGTTTTTAGAAACGTTATACCTAGCTGCCCTGCCTCACAATCCTGTTGAATATTGCGGCGCGCCCACCCGGCCTACCCCGAAGGCCAGTATCATCAAGGCGATAGTCGGCGGGCCGACAGCTTGAAATGAGCGGTGGCTGGCTGCATGCATTTACCGCCGCGCGACCCTAGAATGCGCAAGACTTAATCTCGATCAGCGTTTGAACCGAACCCATGCCCGTCCGCCAGCTCCCCGAACAGGTCGTCAACCGCATCGCCGCAGGCGAGGTGGTCGAGCGTCCGGCCAGCGTCGTCAAGGAGCTGGTCGAGAACGCGATCGACGCGGGCGCGAGCCGCGTCGACATCTTCACCGATGGCGGCGGCCGGCGGCGGATCGGCATCACCGATGACGGCGGCGGCATGACCGCGGCCGATCTCGCGCTCGCGGTCGACCGCCACGCGACCTCGAAGCTCGACGACGAGGATCTGCTGCAGATCAGGACGCTCGGGTTCCGCGGCGAGGCGCTGCCCTCGATCGGTGCAGTCGCGAAACTGTCCATCACGACGCGCCATGCCGGCGAGCCGCATGCCTGGGCGCTGTCGGTCGAGGGCGGGGCCAAATCCGCGATCATGCCGGCGGCGCTGAGCCAGGGCACCCGCGTCGAGGTCAGCGACCTCTTCTATGCGACCCCGGCGCGGCTGAAGTTCCTGAAGACCGACCGCACTGAGGCCGAGGCGATCCGCGAGACGGTGCGACGTCTCGCGATGGCGCGGCCTGACATCGCGTTCACGCTCGCGGGCGAGGAGCGCGCCCCGGTGACCTGGACCGCGGCACTGCCCGGCGCGCCCGGCCGGCTGACACGGCTTGGCGATATTCTGGGCGCGGATTTCCGCAGCCATGCGATCGAGGTGCGCAGCGAGCGCGAGGGCGTCGTGGTCGAGGGTTTCGCCGCCGCGCCGGCGCTGACGCGCGCGAATGCGCTCGGGCAATATCTCTTCGTCAACGGCCGCCCGGTGCGCGACAAGCTGATCCTCGGCGCGGTGCGCGGGGCCTATTCGGATTACCTGCCGCGCGACCGCCATCCGGTGGTGGCGCTGTTCGTCACACTCGACCCGCGCGAGGTCGACGCCAATGTGCATCCCGCCAAGACCGAGGTGCGGTTCCGCAACGCGGGCCTGGTGCGCGCGCTGATCGTGCACGCCCTGAAGGACGGGCTCGCGCGCGAAGGCCGGCGCACCGCGGCCAATGACGCCGGTGGTGCGATCTCGGCGTTCCATCCGGCCGTCTCGCCGCGCCCGGGCAATTGGGACTGGCGGCGCTCGCCCTCCTATCCGGTCGGCCCGATGCCGTCATTTGCGAGCGCGGCGGTAGCCGCTTTCGCTGAACAGGGACAGGCCGCGTTCGACGTCGGCGCGCCGACGGCCGACGTGCGGCCCGACATGCCGGCCGCAGCCGACCTGATCGATCGCCCGCTCGGCGCGGCGCGAACGCAGATCCACGAAAACTATATCGTGTCGCAAACGCGCGACGGTCTCGTCATCGTCGATCAGCACGCGGCGCATGAACGCATCGTCTATGAGCGGCTGAAAGCGTCGCTGGCGAAGAACGGCGTGCAGCGACAGATTCTCCTCATTCCCGACATCGTCGAGATGGACGAGGCGACCGTCGAGCGGCTGCTCGCGCGCGACCAGGAACTGGCGTCCTTCGGACTGGCCATCGAATCCTTCGGGCCCGGAGCGGTCGCGGTGCGCGAGACGCCGTCGCTGCTTGGCCGGGTCGACGCGGGCGCGCTGCTCCGGGACCTCGCCGAGCACATGGACGAATGGGATGAGGCGCTGCCGCTCGAACGCCGCCTGATGCATGTCGCCGCCACCATGGCCTGCCACGGCTCAGTCCGCGCCGGCCGCCGCCTCAAGCCGGAAGAGATGAACGCGCTGCTGCGCGAGATGGAAGACACGCCGAACTCCGGCCAGTGCAACCACGGCCGCCCGACCTATGTGGAATTGAAGCTGTCGGATATCGAGAAGCTGTTCGGAAGAAGGTAGCGCGGCCGTTTTCCGCATACTCTGGGGTCATCGCCCGGCTTGACCGGCTCGACCGGGCGATCCAGTACGACGCGACAATCGAGATGACGTCAAGTTCTCTGGGATACTGGATCGTCCGCTTTCGCGGACGATGACGAGTGAGTTCGTGGTTGCGCTGGCGGGCCCATCACTTCGCGCGCAAAAACACGAACTCCGTATCGTCATACGCGCGCCGCTCCAGCTCTTCAAAACCTTCCGGCGCCTTGAACGCTGCGGCCTCTGCCTCTTCCACCACCAGCAGCGCGTCCGGCATCATCCAGCCGCCGTCGCGCAGCGAGGCGAGCGCCTTTTCAGCGAACCCCTTGCCATAGGGCGGATCGAGGAACGCGAGCGAGAACGGCTCGACAGGATGCGCCGGGCCGAGATCGGTGGCGTCGCGGCGATAGACTTTGGTGACACCGCCGAGCCCGAGCGTCTCGACGTTGTTGCGCAACAGCGCCCGCGCCTCCGCGCCATTGTCGACGAACAGCGCGAACGCTGCGCCGCGCGAGATCGCCTCGATACCGAGTGCGCCGGTGCCGGCGAACAGGTCGAGCACGCGAGCGCCTTGAAGCGGATTATCGTAGGCGTGGATCAGGATGTTGAAGACGGACTCACGCAAACGATCCGCCGTCGGCCGGATCGCCTGCGACGAGGGCGATGCCAGATTGCGGCCCTTCAAGCGCCCGCCGACGACGCGCATTAGAGCACGGCTCTCGCTGCGCGCATGGTGCGCTCCCCTCCTCCCTGCGGGCCGGGAAACGACGGAGTGAGAGTCATTTCGACGCCCCTACTCGTCCCGGGGCCTCAGGTCACGCTTGCCGTGATAGCCGCGCTTGGGGCGGCGGGGCGGCCCGTAACCATTGGCCTCGTCCTCGTTGCGCGCGCGCGCCTCGTCGCTGCCGGTGCGTTGCACCAGCACGCGCCGGCCCTTCCGGTCGGCGATCAGCGCGCTCTTGCCGGCCGGTCTGAACGGCTTCTTGCCGCTCGCCGCGTCCGTTTCCTCACCCTCTGCACGTTTCGGCTTCTCGTCCCCGAAATCCGCGCCAGATTGCGCCATCAACTTCTCGCCGAGCTGTTCGCGCAGCACGCGCGCCCTAATCTCCTCGACCTCGCCCTCGCCAACCTCGCCCAGCTGGAACGGGCCATAGGAGACGCGGATCAGCCGGTTCACCTCGAGACCGAGATGCGCCAGCACATTGCGTACCTCGCGATTCTTGCCCTCGCGGATCGCGAACACCAGCCAGACGTTGGCGCCCTGGTCGCGCTCCAGCGTCGCGTCGATGGAACCGTACTTGACGCCATCGACCTCGATGCCGTCCTTCAGTTGGTCGAGCTGCGCCTGCGTGACCTCGCCATGGGCGCGGACGCGATAGCGGCGGAGCCATCCGGTGTCGGGCAGTTCGAGCACGCGTGCGAGCCCGCCATCATTGGTCAGCAGCAACAGCCCCTCGGTGTTGAAATCGAGCCGGCCGACGCTGATCACGCGTGGCAGGTTCTCGGGCAGATGATCGAACACCGTCGGCCGGCCTTCCGGATCGGCATGCGTCGTCATCAGGCCGCGCGGCTTGTGATACAGAAACAGCCGCGTGCGTTCGCGCGCCGGCAACGGCTTGCCGTCGACCGCGATCACATCGTTTTCGGTAACGTCGAGCGCGGGCGAATTGATCACACGGCCGTTGACGGTCACGCGCCCTTCGACGATCCAATCCTCGGCATCGCGCCGCGATGCCAATCCTGCGCGCGCCACCGCCTTGGCGATGCGCTCGCCGGTCTTTTTAGGCTTGGCTTCCGGGCGCGGCGCGCGGCGGTCGGACTCGGGCTTTCGCTCGCGAAAGGCGCCGCGGCCGCCGAACGCCGGACGCTTGGCGAAGATCTTGCCATCGTCCTCATTGTCGCGGCGCGGCCGGTCGGAAAAGCGATCGTGCGGCCGGTCGCTGCGCGGATGCTCCTGCCAGTCGGTGCGGCCCTCGGGGCGCTCACGCGGGCGATCGAATGCCGGGCGATCGTCGCGGCGCTCGCGAGGACGGTCGAACTTCGGACGATCCGCACGTGCTTCACGGGGGCGGTCGAATTTCGGCCGGTCGAAATTTCGCGCGCCATCGCGAGACGGACGCGAGCCCCCTTCCGGACGATCCGAGTTGGGGCCGCGTTTCTGCCACGGCTTGGATTCGCCACGCGGCGGCCGATCGCCAAAATCTCTGCGCGGCCCGCGGTCGCCCTTCCGATCACCGCGGTCGCTCCAGTCGCCTTTGCGATCCGCCGCGCCTCGCGAGAACTTCCTTTCGCCGTCAAATTTTCGCTCCGGACGATCGCCACCGCGCGGCGGACGGTCGCCAAACGTTCGCTCACCCCTCGGCCGGTCGCTACGGTCGCGGAAACCCTCGCCGCGTGGCGTATAGGGTCGCTTTTCACCGTCTCGGTCGCGCGATGCATAGGGCTTTCTCTCGCCGAACTTTCGGTCGGAAGACCGCGCCGCCGGACGGGCCTCCCCGCGATCGGCGCGCGGCGTGTAAGGACGCTTGTCGCCACCGCGATCGTCACGGTCGAACCTGGGTCGGTCTCCGCGCGGCTTGAAAGCGCGTTTCTCGCCGTCGCCGGCGCGCGAGGGCCGATCGGCAAAGGGCCGATCGCCACGGGGACGGTCATCTCGGCTGAACCGCGGCTTGTCGCCATAGGCGCGCCGCGGAGCATCGCTGTCGTCGCGACGACGCGGCGGCCGGCTCTCCCCAAAGGCGCGCTTGTCGCCATCCCGCTTGCCGGCAAATTCCTTGCCGGAAGAATCCTTGCCGGCAAAGCCTCGTTTGGCAAACTTCTTCTCCGGGCCTCGCGCGGCGCCGGAACGGCCCTTGCCGGGCGAAGGCCGATCACGCCGGCCGCGGGAATCGTTGTTTTTGTCGCTGTCGCGGGGCATGAAGGGTCTCACTGAGGGTGCAGGACAAATGGCGAAACGCGCGCTCTGAGCGGCGCTATCTCACGCAAAGTCGGTAGCCACTGTTGCTGAAGACGCATCTACTAGCAGGTTTCTTCCAATGATACGAGGCATGACCGCCCCTTCTTTCATGGATTTGGCCCTCAAAACGGCCGAAAATGCCGGAAAAGCCGGCGAAGTGCCGATCGGCTGCGTGATCGTGCGGGACTTCGAGGTCATCGCCACCGCCGGCAACCGGACGCTGACCGACCGCGACCCGACCGCGCACGCCGAGATTTTGGCAATCCGGCAGGCTGCCGAGCGGATCGGCACCGAGCGGCTGGTCGACTGCGACCTCTACGTCACGCTCGAACCCTGCACGATGTGCGCAGGCGCGATCTCGTTCGCACGCATCCGCAGGCTCTATTACGGCGCGGCCGATCCGAAGGGCGGCGCGGTCGAGTCCGGCGTGCGGTTTTTCGCCTCGCCCACATGCCATCATGTGCCGGAGGTCTATTCGGCGGTTGGTGAGGTCCGTGCGGCGACATTGTTGAAGGAGTTTTTCCGGGAGCGACGGTGATGACAACGCGCTCGCGCCAATAGCGCCGCTGTCATCATCCGCGAAAGCGGATGATCCAGTATTCCAGAGACGGTGATAATTGATCGCTACGCCGCGGCGTACTGGATGCCCCGCCTGCGCGGGGCATGACGGGCTGAGCGTGAAGGTCAACCAGCCAGGAAAAACTCGCGCAGCAGCTTCGCCGTCTGCTCCGGATTTTCCTCCGGCAGGAAATGCCCGGAATCCACCGGTGTGCCGGTCACGTTCGTCGCCCAGGTCTTCCAGGTGTCGAGCGGCGTCGCGGCGGCGCTGGCGATGCCGGCGTCGCCCCACAAGGCCAGCATCGGAATCGTGATTTTCTTGCCCGCCTCGTGGTCGGCCTTGTCGATCTCGTAATCGGCATAAGCGCCGGCACGGTAGTCCTCGCACATCGCATGGATGCGCGCGGGATCGCGGAACGGCGCGAGATAATGCTCCAGTGCGCGCGGATCAATCGCGTCCAGCGTCTTGGACTTGGTCTGGCTCGCCATCTTCTGCTTCAGGAAAAACTCGCCAGCACCCGAGATCAATGTCTCCGGCAAAGGATAAGGCTGCGCCAGGAATGTCCAGTGATAGATCTTCAGCGCATAGGTGCGATTCATGCGCTCCCAGTAATTATAGGTCGGCAGGATGTCGAGCACCGCGAGTTTCGACAGCCGGCCCGGATGATCGAGCGCCAGACGATAGGACACGCGCCCGCCGCGATCGTGGCCGGCCAGCGCGAAATGCACATGGCCGAGCTGCTCCATCGCCTCGATCATGACCTTCGCCATCGCGCGTTTGGTGTAGGGCGTGTGGTCCTTGTCGCTGTCGGGCATGTCCGACCAGCCATAGCCCGGCAGGTCCGCGATGATCAGCGTGAATTTGTCTGCAAGCTTTGGCGCCACCGTGTGCCACATCACATGTGTGGAGGAAAATCCATGCAGCAGCAACAGCGGCGGCCCTTTGCCGCCGACGCGCGCAAAGATGCGGCCCGAAGACGTGTTGATCCACTTGGATTCATAGCCTGGAAACAGGTCGGCGAGATCAGGCATGGCTGGCACCCTTGTCATCATCCGCGAAGGCGGATGATCCAGTAAACACCAGCAGTGCCGTCGACAACTGCCGCTGCGGCATACTGGATACCTCGCATGCGCAGGGTACGACGCACTGCGCTGCTTCAAACTTTGTTTGCCGTTGCCGCTGGCGTGTCGCAGCGTTATGCCATCGAGGCCGCCCAATCATCAAGAACAGAGAATAGGGAAACGCCATGTCGATCGATTTCGAAATTCCGCCCGAGGCCAAGGCGATCCGCGAAAAGGTACGCCAATGGGTACATGACGAGTGCATCCCGGCGGAAAAGGAACTCGACATCAAGCCGCTCGACGAGGTCCTCGGCAAGCTCCGCAAAAAAGCGCGCGCTCAGGGCCTGTGGTGCCCGTTCGTGCCGAAGGAATATGGCGGCATGGGACTGGGGCCGCTCGCCAACGCGCTGGTGCAGATGGAGCTCGGCGAAAGCATCCTGGGTGCATTGTCGATGAACACGCAGGGCCCCGACGACGCCTCGATGATGACCATCCTTGCCCACGGCACGGATTATCAGAAAGAGAAGTTTCTCAAGCCGCTACTCAATGGCGAGAAGCGCATCTGCTTCTCGATGACGGAGAAGGCCGCCGGCGCCGACGCCACCGGCATGCAGACATCGGCGGTGAAGGACGGCAACGAGAATTATGTTTTGAACGGCGAGAAGTGGTTCTCCTCCTCAGCCAGCGTCGCCGATCTCGCGCTTGTGATGGCCAAGACCGATCCGAATGCGCCGCGTCACAAGCAATATTCGACCTTCATCGTCGAGTTGCCGAACCCCGGCTATCGCATCAAGCGCAACATCAAGAACATGGCGATCGAGGGCCCGCATTACGACGTGCTGTCCGGCGGCCATTCGGAAATCGAGATCAAGGATCTGAAAGTGCCGGCGGACAATCTGCTCGGCGGCGAGGGCAACGGCTTCAACATGGGCCAGCACCGCCTCGCCTATGGGCGCTTACGCCACGGCATGCACAATATCGCGAAAGCCCAGCGCGCATTGGACATGGCAGTTGCGCATGTGACCAATCGTTCGACCTTCGGCGTCCTGCTCGCCGACCGCCAGGCGGTGCAGTTCATGCTCGCCGACTGCGCAAGCGAGCTCTATATCGGCCGGTTGATGCTGCTGCACATCGCCTACAAGGCGGAAAGGGGTCTCGACCTCCGGCAGGAAAACTCGATTGCGAAGGTCTATCTTGCTCACATGGTGCACAAGGTGATCGACACCGCGATCCAGTTGCACGGCGCGCTCGGCTTCAGCCAGGATACGATTCTGGCGAAATGGTACACGCAGGTGCGCTCGCAGCGACTGGTCGACGGGCCCGACGAGGTGCACAAATGGAAGGTCGGCCGCAACGTCATCAAGGCGTTCCGCGAGCACGGCACCACGGCGTCGGCGGCGGGCGGAGATTTGTTGTAATCGGGAATTTGTAGGGTGGGCAAAGCGTCAGCGTGCCCACCGTTTCACGTGACAACCGGGAGAGATGGTGGGCACGGCGCTAATGCGCCTTTGCCCGCCCTACGCCTACGTATTCGTTCTTACTTCAACAGATCCTGCGCGATCGGGTCCTGCGCGACGGTGGTCTGCCTGATGCGCGTCACCGACATCGGCGTCCCGTCGGAGACGAATTGCAGTTCATATTTCTTGCCGAGCCTGTCGACGGCCGAGCAGGAAATGCCGGAAATCTGTCGTGTCGCGAAGCTGCCGACTTGCTTGCAGGTGCCGGTGGACTTTTCAATGCGCGGCACCGGCATGCCATCGGCTTTCGGCCGGTCCTTGGAGTTCAACATCATCCGGTCGACGGGAAGCTGATAGACATTGTCGTCCGAGCGCGTGCCATTCATGCCGGAAAAGGAGATGATGTGGCTGGGATCGGCCTTGTCGTCGAGCACGACGGTGAAATTCACGCGGCCGTGCTCGCCATGAAAGAAGCCGACGACCTTGCACGCAAAATCGCGTCCCGCGATTTTGAGTATCGGACACTTGCCCGTCATCAATGCATAGATATCGATGTCGGGGTCCTGCCGCTCGATGTCCTCGGGCAAACCGGGCGCGACGGCCTGCGCCAGCGCCGGAGTTGCAAGACCGGCCATGGCGGCGGCCAGAAGCAGCCCACGCAGCCGCGCTGCCATATTCGACCGACAAGACATACGAAAATGAAGATCACTCGACATCATCAGCATCGCTATTATCGTTCCTGCTCCACGGCCTGCCATGCAATATCGCGGCGGCAGAACCCGTCCGGCCATTTGATGAGATCGACCGCCTGATAGGCGCGCGCCTGCGCTTCCTTCACCGTTTTTCCGGAAGCGCAGATGTTCAACACCCGCCCGCCATTCGCCAACAGGGCGCCGTCCATTGCGATCGTGCCGGCGTGGAATATCTCGACGCCGTCGACCTTGGCCGCCTCGTCGAGCCCCTCGATGCGGCTGCCTTTCTTGTAGTCGCCGGGATAGCCCTTGGCAGCCATCACCACCGTCAGCGCCGGATCGGGAAACCAGCGCAGATCGAAATTCTTCAATTGGCCGTCGCAGGAAGCGAGAAACGCCGGCACGATATCCGACATCATCCGCGGCATCAGCACCTGGCACTCGGGATCGCCGAAGCGGACATTGAATTCGAACAGCTTCGGTCCCTCCGCTGTCAACATCACGCCGGCATAGAGCACGCCGCGAAACGGCGTGCCGCGCGCCTTCATGCCCGCAACGGTCGGCAGCATGATCTTCGTCATGATCGCGTCGTAAATCTCAGGCGTCACGAACGGCGTCGGCGAATAGGCGCCCATGCCGCCGGTGTTCGGTCCCTCGTCGTGATCGAACACGCGCTTGTGGTCCTGCGCGGAGGCGAGCGGAATCGCGGTCTCGCCGTCGGACAATGCGAAGAAGCTGATCTCGCGCCCCGACAGGAACTCCTCGATCACGACCTCCGTGCCGGCTGCGCCGAAGCCGCCGGAGAACATCATGGCGACGGCATCTTCCGCCTCGCGCAAGGTGTTTGCGACCACGACGCCCTTGCCCGCAGCGAGACCATCCGCCTTGACCACGATCGGCGCGCCTTGCGCGCGCACATAGGACAGCGCGTCGGCGGCGTTGTCGAAGCGGCGATAGGCGCCGGTTGGGATGTCGTATTCGCGGCAAATATCCTTGGTGAAACCCTTGGAGCCTTCGAGTTCAGCGGCAGCCTTGCTCGGCCCGAACGCCTTGATGCCGGCGTTCGCGAGATCGTCGACAATACCGGCCGCGAGCGGTGTCTCCGGTCCGACAACGACGAGTTCGACCGCATTCGTCTTGCAGAAATCGATGACAGCCTTGTGGTTGGCGATGTCGAGCGCGACGCATTCGGCTTCCTGCGCGATGCCCGCATTGCCGGGCGCGCACCACAGCTTCGTCACCAGCGGAGATGACGCGATTTTCCATGCCAGCGCATGTTCGCGGCCGCCGGAACCAAGCAGGAGAATGTGCATAAGCAAGCCAAGATTTGACGCAGAAAGCCCGCTTCGGGAATGCCCTAAACGCCCTTCCCCCGCAAGGGGGATGGCGGTATTTCCAGCGCTGAGAGGCTACTTGTCGCCAGCCGAGGCCGCGATGATTTCCTGCAAGGTCGCGACATGGCGGGCGAAGGCGCCGCGGCCTATGGCAGTCGCCGTCACCGTGGTCTGCGGCTTCTTGCCGACAAAGGCTTTTTCCACGCCGACATAGCCGGCCTTGGACAAGGTCTCGATATGGGCGCCGAGATTACCGTCGGTCGCGCCGGTGAGCTTTTTCAGTTTCGCAAATTCCAGCCCGACGCCCGCCGGCAGCGCATTCAGCGCCGCCATGATGCGCAGTCGCAGCGGTTGATGGATGATGTCGTCGAGTTCGGCCACCGCTAGCTCCAGCGCATCCACAGACCGCTGATGATCAGCCCGACACCATTGACAAAAGCCATCCACAGCGGAAAGGCTGCGCCGATAAAGAAATACCCAACCAGCGTCAACGCCGTGATCGCGACACCGATCGCGATGAATGCCGCCCCGAACCACAATCCGGCGATCGCATAAATCAGCATGAAATAGATCGGCCAGAAAGTGCCGAGCTGACGCGGCGTGAAATGGCCGAGCACGCCGGTAACGAAAAAGCCGAACGCGAAAAACAGAAGGATGGCCACGAGCATCCTGATGTCGAAAGTGTGCACACGCGTCCGCGAATAGCCGGCAACGCCGAGCGCGAACCAGCCCGCAATGCCCAGCACGTAGACCGCGATCCAGGCATAGTCGGCATAGGACGGCGTGAAATAGGTCACGAGATTGCCGGCAAGGACCAGCACACCCCACATGATCGTCATCTGGCTGGAGACGTCGTAGATAAACGACTGGCGAACGCGATGCGTGACATCGCTGATCTCCAGGAGCGCTTCGCCGGCCTGCTTGCTGTCGATCATGACGCGGGCGCTCCCCGCGTCGCGACGTCGTCGGCGATGGCCGACACGGCCTTCAGCGCGCTGACGATCGCCATATGATTGGCGCCCCCGATCAGCCTGACATCGGCCGCCGGCACGACCGCATGGATTGCATCGGCATATTTGTCCGCAAGCATCATTTCGTCGTCGGTGCCGGAGAACAGCGTGATCGGCCGCTTCGCCGCGGCGAGATCGTCTCGGTACCCGCGGGTCGCGAAATTGCGCATCAGGCGGTACGAATAGGCCGGCGTCAGGTTGGTTGCCGAGTTCGGCGGCACGGCGAATGCCAGCGTGGGCAACGACTCGCAACAGTCGAGGCCGATCTTGCGAAGCGCCATCAGTCCGAGTGCCCGCGGGACGTCGGCGCCAGCCCAGCCGCCGGCGTGCGGCCAGTTGGTCGGCGCGTCGTAACCGAGATAGGGCGCGATCAGCACCGTGCGCGCGAACAGATCCTGCATCGGTGAGCCCGCCACGCGCAGCGCGAAGCCGCCACCTGCGGAATGCCCCAGCAGTGTCAACGCCGCGTTCGGCGACGTCTTTCGAACGATGGTGACGAGATCGGCGAGATCGTCCTCGAGCTGGCCGAGATAGGCGATGTCGCCGCGCGTGCCGGAGCCGCCATGGCCGCGAATGTCCGGCGCATAGGTCTCGACACCGCGCGCCGCTAGCGCATCGGCGAGCGCGTGGACGGAGGTGCTCGACCCGGACGAGCCGTGGATGAGGATTGCGATCCTGTCGTTCGCCGGTACCCGCGGCGGATAGTGCCGATACGCGAGCTGCGTACCGTCGCGCGCGGTGAACCGGTCGAGCGCCGGCATTGTGCTGCGGTCGACCGCCCGCGCGGTCTCGGAGACCGAGCGCAGCTCGGGAAGGCTCGGCAGTGGGGTGGCGACCATTGCCGTGAGCAGCAGCACCGCAGCGCCGACGACACACAACGTCCAGCGCAGGACTTTGAGGGGAAACCAGACCAGCCAGGACAGCATCACTTCCTCCTATCGCCTAATTATAGAGAACTCTGTAATACAGAGTTTATGACGAATCAAGCCGCTCATTGGCGATCCCCGTCGAAAGTCCTTACTTTGGGCACCTATTCACGAGATTAATTCGACATGCCTGCCGCGGAACCCCTTCTCAACGCACCGGAATTTACGGTGTCCGAGCTCTCGTCCGCATTGAAGCGGACGGTGGAGGACACCTTTGGCCACGTCCGCGTGCGTGGCGAGATCTCCGGCTTCCGCGGACCGCACTCCTCCGGTCACTGCTATTTCGCGCTGAAGGATGAGAGCGCGAAGATCGAGGCGGTGATCTGGAAGGGGGTGCATCACCGCATGCGCTTCAAGCCGCAGGAGGGGCTCGAGGTCATCGCGACCGGCAAGCTCACCACCTACCCCAATTCGTCGAAATACCAGATCGTGATCGAGGCGCTGGAGCCCGCCGGCATCGGCGCGCTGATGGCGCTGATGGAAGAGCGCAAGAAGAAGCTCGCCGCCGAGGGCCTGTTCGACGCGGCGCGCAAGCAATTGTTGCCATGGCTGCCGGAGGTGATCGGCGTCGTGACGTCGCCGACCGGCGCGGTCATCCGCGACATCCTGCATCGTCTCGAAGACCGCTTTCCGCGTCATGTCCTGGTCTGGCCCGTAAAGGTGCAGGGCGAAGGCTCGGCCGAGCAGATCGCGGCTGCGATACGTGGCTTCAACGCGCTGCCGGAGGGCGGAAAGATCCCGAGGCCCGACGTGCTGATCGTCGCGCGCGGCGGCGGCTCGCTCGAAGATCTCTGGTCGTTCAACGAGGAGATCGTCGTGCGCGCGGCCGCCGACAGCATGATCCCGCTGATCTCGGCGGTCGGCCACGAGACCGACATCACGCTGATCGACTTCGCTGCCGACAAGCGTGCGCCGACGCCGACGGCAGCGGCCGAGATGGCGGTGCCGGTGCGGAGCGAGCTGATGGCGGAGGTCGAAAGCCTCTCGCGGCGCAAGGCGCTGTGCTGGCAGCGCGGCCAGGAGAACCGCCGCAGCGAATTGCGCTCTGCCGCGCGTGCGCTGCCCGCAGCAAACGAATTGCTGGCGATCCCGCGGCAGCGGCTCGATGCGGCGGCAGGCGCCCTGCCCCGCTGCCTGAGGGCGAACACGCATGCGCATTTCCGGCGCTTCGCCGCAAGCGGCGCACGGCTCACGGTGCGCGTGCTGCGCGGCCAGGTCACGCAGGCCCAGCATCGCCTGGCGATGTCCGGCGAGCGCTTGACGATCTCGGCCAAGTCGTTGCTGCGCAGCCGCCGGGATCGGTATACCGGGCTCGAGGCGCGGCTCAAGGCCTCCAAGCTCGCCAACGCGCAGGCGCAGCGGCAGAGAATCGCGCGCGAACGTGAACGCACCGAACGCCTTGCGGACCGCGCCCGTCGCGCGCTCGTGACCACGCTGCACAAACTCGATGCGCGCGTCGGTCATAGCGGCAAGCTCCTGGCGGCATTGTCCTATCGCAGCGTGCTCGCGCGCGGCTTTGCCTTGGTCAGGGACGACACGGGCCACCCCGTCCACGCTGCGGCCGACATCGGCCCCAGTGCGCGGCTCGAAGTGGAATTTGCCGACGGACGCGTCGCCGCGACGGCGGACCCGGATCGTGCGCCCGTCGCCCAGCCGAAGGCCGCACGCGAAACAAAAGCCGCCGCGCCGAAGCGCGTTGCAAAACCGCTGGATCAGGGCACCCTGTTCTAGCCGCAGGGCCGAAGGACAAGATGCGATCCGTCACCGCTTATGCGCCGTGCCGTTGCCTTCGCACTCGCCAAGAGACGGACCGGTATCCCGGGATCGCGGACGCCATCTAACAAAATATAGACATCATCGAAAGCTACGGCGCTCGCTTCGTTCTGCTCGCCAGTGATTCGCATTTACAGGAAATGAGTACGAGTTCATGCTGCAACAGCATGTTGAGCAGATCGCTGACGTAACCGTCGGTTGCATCGAGATGCCGCCGTCGGAATCAAGCTCTTTCGGGATCATTCGAACCACCGGGGTCTTCCCGTTCATGCAGCCGATGATCGACAGGCTGAATGCATGAAGTCCCATTCGCGTACTTTCGGTCGCCTCGGAAATATATCCCCTGATCAAGACCGGTGGACTCGCCGACGTCACCGGCGCGCTTCCGATCGCGTTGAAACCGCGAGGGCATCGAGGTCCGCACCGTCGTGCCGGGATACCCCAGTGTCATGAACTCGCTCGGGCCGGTCGAAGGAGTGCTTCATCTGCCGCATTTTTTCGGCGGCAGAGGCTCGGCTGCTCCGGGCGACATCCGGTGAACTCGGCCTGTTTGTTCTCGATGCGCCGCATCTGTTTGCGCGTGCGGGAAATCCTTATCTCACGCCTGACGGCGTGGATTGGCCGGACAACGCGTTGCGCTTTGCGGCGTTGGCGCGAATCGCCGCCGATATCGGCCTTGGAGCCGTCCCGTCCTTCGTGCCTGACATCGTCCACGCCCACGACTGGCACGCCGCTCTTGCGCTTGGCGTACCTGCATTACAGCAACCGGCGACGTCCGGCCACGGTGATGACGGTTCACAACCTTGCCTATCAAGGTGTGTTTCCGCGGGAGATGCTCGCAGCGATCGGTTTGCCGCCCGAGTCGTTCACGATTCACGGCGTCGAATATTATGGAAAGATCGGGTTCTTGAAGGCCGGTCTGTATTTTGCCGATCGCATCACGACGGTCTCTCCAACCTATGCCAGGGAGATCATGAGCGACGAGGGCGGCATGGGGCTTGGTGGTCTCCTGCGCGATCGATCCTGTGACCTCAGCGGAATCCTCAACGGAGTCGATACTTCGGTCTGGGATCCGGCGACAGACCCTCACATCCCCGGCTGTTTCTATGCAGACATGCCGAGTTGTTTCGAATCAGACGTTCTTCAGAACAGGGCGACCAACAAGGCGGCCTTGCAGCGGCGGCTTGGTCTGCAGCCCGCGCCGGATGCATTCCTGCTCGGCGTCATCGGTCGCCTGTCCGGGCAGAAGGGGCTCGATCTTCTTCTCGAAAATCTCCCGACGATCGTAAGCGAAGGAATGCAGTTGGCCGTGCTGGGGAGCGGGGATCGCGCTCTGCAATATCGCTACCGTGCGGCCGCACAAGCCAATCCGGGACGGGTGAGCGTTACGATCGGACATGACGAAGGTTTGGCCCACCTGATTCAGGCCGGCGTGGATGCGCTCGTGGTGCCGTCGCGGTTCGAGCCGTGCGGACTGACGCAGCTTTGTGCCTTGAGGTACGGCACGGTTCCCATCGTGTCCCGTGTCGGCGGACTGGAGGATACGGTCGTCGACGCTGGCGATTTGGCCATGCACCGGCGGCAGACAAACCGGGTTCAAATTTGGACCGGTCACCGCCGAAAATCTCGCCGGCGTCCTCCAACGGGCTTGCGCCACGTTTCACGACGTTGCTGCCTGGCGACGGATTCAGCGCAACGGCATGTCGACAGACGTGTCGTGGCGCAATCCGGCGAGCCGCTACGCTGATCTTTATCGCGGACTTGGTCGAATTGCCTCAGGAGAAGGTTGCTTGAAGCTGGCCCTGCCGAACGTTGTTTGAGGCAAGACGGATACCGCCGTCGTATCTCCGCTGCAAAGCTTCGCGGAACACGCATCCTTTGATCGTGTGATGCGCACTCGGTCCTCGTCAAGCGTGGGGATTCGAGCGAACGATCCTGACAGGCTTCTCGAATTCCGATTACGCCGCAGCATCTCACTTTTTTGCTACGCGCATCGTACGTGTGTGAATGCGCGTCACTGCAACTCGCATATTGCTGCAAAAATTCCCGAGAAGATGGTTAATGCCAATCGCGAAATCGCATCTTGGCTGCGCGGGCGTGCCGGAACTTCTACCGAAATCTTCGTGTTTCCTTTCACTTAGATCAGCCGTCGCGGCGTGTTCGTCGCGATGTTCCACGCCGGTCTTTGTCGTCCGCACAAAGCGATCGCATGCTCGTTGACATCGCTACGTGCACAACCGGTCGCACTTTGGTCGAATTTTTCCCACGAGTGTGTCTCGACCACGCGTCGCATGTTGGAGTTTACAATGAACAGTCCTGCTATCGCCCGCCCGCCAAGACACAGCCGATTGGCAATGATCGTGGCAGGCGTCCTCGCATTGCTCGGTTCGTTCGTGGTCACAGCACCTGCGCAAGCCGGTTACTATGGCAAGTCCTACTACGGCGGTCCCGTCCGTGCTCCTACCGCTGCGGCTATAACTACGAGCCGTACCGCTATTACCACCGGTGCTCCGTCATGCGGCTGTTACCGGCGCTGCTATTCGACGTCGCGACCGGGCCTTATTTACGAGCGTCGCTACGTCGAACGTGAATATGTCGAGCGGCGCTATGGTTGGCCCGCTCGCCACTACTACGGCCGCCGTTACGGCTACAATCCGTACGGGGGGAGGCTATCATCAGAGGTTCCCATACGGCTATGGCGGTGTCAGGGACGGCTATGGCGGTGTCAGGGGCTGGCGATCGCCATACGGCTATCGGGACGATCCGTACGGCTATCGATACGCTCAGGAGGGGGCGCCGCGGCCGCCAGAGTCGATTCCTTATGGCTACGAGGGCGACCAGTATTGAGATGCCGGCCAGTTCTGGCCACACGATCCATCATGGCTTTGGATGGAACAGCAACGCTGCCGCGCAATCATCTCGACGGCGGTCCCATTCTGCGCGGCATAGGCAGACCGTTGGGATTGCCTGCCCCGCTCGCTCTCTCGATCTCGGAACGCTGCGCGCATGACTAAGAGCGCGATGAGATCGGTTTGTATCACCATCGCGCTTTGAGTTCTTGATTGAGTGTGATCTCCGCACAAACGCGTTGCGCGTTTGTTGGCTAGAGGGAGAATCACTGCATACCCGCCGTCGCGGTCGTAGCCCTGAGGGCATGCTTTCCCGAATCATGCTGAAGAGGTCTGATTTACCCCCTGGTGCCCGCCAGCATGATGTAGGCGCCGATCGCGAACCAGAAGGCGTAATTGCTGACAAGCGGTATCTCGATGAACACGCCGACGACCGCAAGGATCACCAGGACGAGCGAGAGCACAAACCCAAAGTTCACTGCGCATATCTCCTCGCGCTGCGACGAAACGCTCAAAACTTGCCTATAGATGATCCGACCGGCAACGTGCAAGATCTTGTCGCAAGCTCGAAGGCCACGTCTGACATACGTGGCCTGAGATCAATGCTGTCCTCACTCGCAATGCGCGTGCGCTTTCGATTGTGGTGCTAGAGTGAACTATGAATGATGCTTCTTCTACCCCGGACGTCCGTCCGCAACGACTGTGCGCCGTCCCTAAAGCACGTTCGATTCTGGCATTTTTGAGGGCTTAGTTGGAGCGTTCAAGGCCGGTAAGACTTCGTTGCCAGTGGACCAGCGTCGGTTTTCGGCGATGGCAAGTGAATGACGGAGCGCAGAGGCGGAAGGCCATACCTCATACGGCTGAAAAGTCACCTCCGAGAGCGTTCGCTGGCTTTGGCGGCGAGCCGGCACTCGCGTTGATGGACGCCGTCATGTGAATGGAGGAGTTCGCATGCTCGTGACCGAACAAGACGCAGTGATGACGAAATGGTGCCCCATGATCCGGCTTCGCTGGGAAGCCAGACCATTTGCGTTCAATCGCTCCAATCCAGGCCGCAGCGCCCGCTTTCGCAACATGCTGTATCGAATGTTTTTCCCACGCCTGCATCACCAGATGAGGGGGCATTTCTTCCGATGCCAGGGGTCGGGTTGCATGATGTGGCGATGGGAAACGAAAGATCCGCCGCCGCATCGTCAGAGCCGCGCAAGGGATATTGTGGCTTGGCAGGTACGTCCGTTCGGCATGCAGTGACAAATCGTCCGTTGCGTGGCACGCGGTGGGCTCGACGCCGAAATTTCGACATCTGTTTGGGCAAGCAGCGTGGTCAATGCCGCATCATAGCAACCGTTGCGGCGGCGGAATCACCACAACCCTGACGTATATTCTGCTCGAACAAATAACCAAGTTCCTGCTCGGCAAACGATCGAATGCCGAACGCTCACGCGGTAGTACGAGTTGCGCGATGTCGTCGCCGGGAACATGGTAAATACTTTGCATCAGTCGCTAACTGCCGGTAGCGCAAGCAGTTTGCGGTCTACGCTCGAGCTCGGCCTGCGTGCGCCCAGATTTCTCCGTCCGATTTTAGACAAAAAAGCACCCGGATTCGCCTGCCTTGATCGACGCAGGAAATCACCGGTGGAGTTCGTCATGCGTCGCCATGCCGTTATCCTCGCCGCAGCAGCTGGCATGGCTGATCGGCATCGAAAGCGCCGAGGCAAGGCTCGACATTCTTGTCGATAAAGCGACGCAGCGCATGCTGGTCATCCAGGACGGCTACATGCGCTACATCTGGCCCGTCTCCACCGGCCGCGATGAGACTGGCAACCCCGAACGGGGTCTACACTCCGCAGCGATTGGAGCGCAACTGGTTCTCCACCGCCTATTACAACTCGCCGATGCCATATTCGATCTTCTTCCACAATGGCTACGCGATCCACGGCAGCTACGCGATCGATCAACTGGGAGGACCGGCATCGCATGGCTGCGTGCGGCTGCATCCCCATCATGCCGCACTGTTGTTCGACCTGGTGCAACAGGAAGGCCCGGACAAGACGACCATCGAAGTGACGGACCAACCCCGGCCCGACGAGCCTCCTGTGCCGCCGCGCGAGGTTTTGCCTCAGCGTGAGTCTTGCCTCAGCGTGAATCTTGTCTCCGCGTGAGGAGTTGCCTTCACGTGCAATGTTGCCGCCACGTGAGGTGCTGTCACCGCGCGAGATCACGATGGCACGCAGCTCGTACCCGCCCCCACCGCCGATCGTGCGTTATCGGGACCCCGTTGACCTTGCCGAGCTAGCCCCACCGCAGCGCGACAATCGACCGATCGCGGTGAGGATTGCCGCACCGCCGAGGCCGCCGGCCGGCCGTCGCCTGCTGACCGATCTCAAACCGCCCGCCACCACGGCGCGCGCACCCTGTGGAGCAGGTGAGGCCGACTGTCGTGCCAAAGCGAGGGTTGCCGAAGCGCCCGTGCCGGAACAGGCTCAACAAACACAAAAGCCGCAACAGCCGCAGGCGGTCTACGGCTTCAAACTTCTGCCTACCTCGTGCTGGTCCGGCGGCGCATCGCGATGGCGGTGGTGGGCCTCGGGCCGCGAAGCTGGATGCAAGTGAGCGCAGTGAGATTGAGCGTGGACGAGCAGGATTGCAGCCGCCACCGGCCAAGTCGTGCGGCTGCGTCCTGCGGCTGCGTCCTGCCGCTGCGCCTTGTGGGCGACAGATGCCGCTCTTGATTGACGAGCAACTCGCGCCTCGGCCCGCGCGGCACCGTCCTGGAGCCCGATGAGGTCGGGATGAATCGTCATCCCGATCCAGCGTAATCTCCTCGCAAACGGGCCTAACCGGACTCCGCCCCTTGTTAGGGACAGGGCGCTATCGCGACAGCCACTCGGTGACGAGCTTCTCGGAATCGGCGCGCGCAACGGGATCGCCGCCGACATGACCGCGCTCGGGGACCGCCGCATCGGATGTCCCGCTGACCGCGTGCAGAGGCAGATCGGCGCGATCGAAATCGTGATAGGCGTCGGGATAGACCACATAGCGCGTATAGGCGCTGCGGCCGTGCGCGCCGTCGATCATCTGGCGGCAGGCGGGCGGCGAGAACACGTCGTCCTTGGCGCCGATCAAGACCAGTGTGGGAATCCGCGTGCTCCAGCCAAGCCCCGCGGAGGCGCGGCAATCCGGATAGAAGGCGATCGCCGAGCGGAAATCCGGCGCGATGTCGCGGGTCAGCGATTGCGGGCGGACCGCCCACAACAGCGCGCTCGCTCCGCCTGCCCAGCCGATCAGGCTGATGCGGTCGCGGGCGACCCAGGCCTGTTGCAACAGCCATCGCCTGGCCGCCATGATGTCCTCGACGCGTTCGCGCCGTCCACGCACCGTGCGTTCCTTGACGCGGCATTGCGGGCCGAGTTCACGCGAGCCGTAGCTGTCGGGCAACAGCACCGCATGTCCGTCCTTCAACAATTGTTCGGCCCAGTCACGATAACGCGGCAGCACCGCCTCGGAATGGCCGGCTAGTCCGCCACACCCGTGCAGCGCGATCACGATTGGAAACGGGCCGTCGCCATCGGGCTTGTAGAGCTGCGCGTGCAGCGTTCCGCCGGGATAGGGAATGTCGACCTGGCGAGGTGCGGGCGAAGCCGCGGCCAGGCCGGGCAGGACCGCTACCAATAGCATCACGAATGCGGTTGCTGACGGCGCACGCATCAGGCTTCGAATGATGTCGGGGAAACAGCAATCCATGCAGAGCTAAAACTAACATGCGGCAATGTCCGCAAAACATCACAAATCGGTGGGTTTAACGGGCGGACAGCGCCGCCTATCTATGTTAGATTGAGTAGAGATGCTGGCCTGACTAGCCGGGAAATCATCGGAGCTTTCAAGTTGCTGAACAAATTCGGCCCGTCGGGCCATGGCGAAGCACAGGTGCAGTATCTGGATGGCGATTTCCGCGTAACCTCGCCGGGGACTTATGTTCGCTGCGCGGTCAGTGATGTACGGATTCCGCTCGACGAGCTGAAATATTGGAGCGTCGATCTGCAGGAAGCCTATGCTTCGCCGGGCGCCGTGCTGCAGCGGCATTTTCCGAGTGCATTGAAGGAGCAGGATTAACTGCTTCGAACGGCAGTGTAAGTCCGCTTTGTCGTCCCTGCGAACGCATGAACGACATCGACTATGCGCCTCTGAATTTCTTCGCTCGCGCCTTGAACAGGCACTCCGACAGAAATTTTCGCACCTGCGAAAGGTCGTTGAATTCCAACCCGACCGCGAACGGCACGACGCCCTCAGCCCAACTCGGGAGCGCGGCGCCCGATTTCAGTCGCGCCAGATCCTTTTCCGTCGTCACCAGGGTGAGTGCGTCGCGCTTTGCGTCGGCGATCAACGCATCGGCCTCCTGCGCTGAAAAAGCATGGTGATCGGCGAAGGCGCGTTCTTGCGTCACCTCGATCCCGCTCGCGCGCAGCGTTCGGAAAAACCGCCCGGGATCGCCGATGCCTGCAAAGGCAAGCACACGCGTGCCGGCGAGCCGCGCCAGCGATGTCTCATGGGGTTTCAAATGCGCCGCGAAGACCAGCCCTCCCCGCGCCGCGATCTCGGCGACGACGGCGTCACTCGCCGTCCCCTCGCCGACGACGACCAGCGCATCGGTGCGCGCAAGCTGCGGCGGCAACGGCGCACGCAATGGTCCCGCAGGAAACACCTTGCCATTGCCGATGCCTCGCGCGCTGTCGATCACGATCAGCGAGGTGTCCTTGGCAATGGCCGGGTTCTGAAAGCCGTCATCCATCAGGATGACGCTGGCGCGTTGCGACCGGGCCAGCGCAACGCCGTCGACGCGGTTGCGCGCCACCACGACCGGCAGGTGAGCCGCCATCATCAGAGGTTCATCGCCGACATCGGCCGCATTGTGCCGTGCCGGATCGACCATCACGGGGCCGCGCAGCCTCCCGCCATAGCCGCGGCTGAGCACGACCGGTGTCTCGCCGATCTCACGCAGAATTTTGGCGAGCGCGAGCACCGTCGGCGTCTTGCCGGCGCCGCCCAGATGATAATTGCCGACGCATAGCACGGGGATGCCGGCATCGAATCCCTTGCGCTGCAACCGCCGCGCTGCAACCGCGCCGTAGAGCGCGCCGAGCGGACGGAGCAGATGCGATTTCCACGACGATGGCCGGTGCCAGAAGGCCGGCTCACGCATTCGCGGCTCCCATTTCGAGCCGCAACTGCAACAAATAAGGCTCGAGCGCGGCAAGCGTGCGTTCGAGCGCACCGCCGAGATCGCTGACCACGCGAGCCGACGCAGCGGCCATGGAATTGCGCGCTGCGGGATCGGACAGCAGCTGTCCGATCTGCTTGATCAGCGCTTCCTGAGTGTCGGCCCTTCGCGCGCCCCCGGCGCCGTCAAGCGCTTCATAGACGTCGGTGAAGTTGAAGACGTGAGGGCCATGAACGATCGACGCGCCGAGCTTGACCGCCTCGATCGGATTCTGGCCGCCATGCTCGACCAGCGATCCGCCCATGAACACGATCGGCGCCAGCCGATAGAACAACCCGAGTTCGCCCAGCGTGTCGGCGACATAGATGTCGGTCACGGCCGTCGGCAAGTCTTCATGCGAGCGCTGCGCCGGGGTCAACCCAGCCGCGGCGATGGTCTGCACGATCGCCCCGCCGCGGCTCGGATGCCGCGGCACTATCACTGTGAGGAGCGACGGAAAGTACCCGGCCAGCGCCTTGTGGGCCTCGATCAGCATTTCCTCTTCGCCGGGATGCGTGGACGCAGCGATGATGATGGGACGGCCGCGCGTGATGAACAGCAGCTTATCGAGCTTGTCCGGATCGGCGGGTGGCGCCGGTACATCGAGCTTCAAATTGCCCGTCGAGATGACGTTACGGCATCCGAGCGCGGCAAAGCGCTTCGCGTCGGTCGGCGATTGCGCCAGGCAGATATCGAAGGTGCCTAGCAGCGCCGAGATCGTGCTGGCGACCTTCTGCCAGCGCGGGAACGAACGTTGCGACATGCGGCCGTTGATCAGGACCATCGGCACCCGCCGCGCCGCGCTCGAGAGAATGAGGTTCGGCCACAGATCGGATTCGATGAACAGCGCCAGCGACGGCCGCCAGTGATCCAGGAAGCGCGCCACGAAACGCGGTGAATCATAGGGCACATATTGATGGATGACGTCAGGCGGGAATCGTCGCGCGACGATCGCGGCCGACGTCACAGTGCCCGAGGTCACGAGGATGCGCAGGTTCAGTTGGCGCAGCCGCTGGATCAAGGCCGCCGCGGCGAGGACCTCGCCGACGCTCGCGCCGTGAATCCAGACCAGGGGTCCCGGCGGCCGCACGTCGCGCGTGAGACCGCGCCGTTCGGCGCTTCGCTCAGGGTCTTCCTTGCCAAGTCTCAGCCGTTGCCTGATCAGCGCCGGCGCAAACGGCACCACCGCTGACGACAGACTGCGGTAGACCCGCAACGTCATCGGCAGCGAATCAACCACGATCGGCACCCTCGGGACGGCCGACCATGGCATAAGCGAGCCGGGTCGCCTCGTTCAGGGTCGCCTCGAGGTCGAGGCGCAGTTCCTCCATCATCGCCGCGTCCGCGTCCGGCGGAACGTTGATCTCCTTGATACCTACGAGGGCGCCGCGTCCGAACGGCAGATTGATGGTAGTACGATCCCAGTTCTTCAACCGGATGAAGCGGCTGGTCACCATTGCAAAGGGCATGATCGGGCGTCCGGTTTCTCGCGCCAGCATGATGATGCCCAATCCCGCGACGCGGGAACGTTTCGGCACGTCGGCGGTCAATGCAACATTATAGTTGTCATTAAGCGCCCGCACCATCTCCTTGAAGGCGCCGACCCCGCCTTTGCGGTGGAAGGCCGAGCCGTGGTCACCGGAACCGCGGATCGTGCCGATCCCCAGCCGCTCCGCGGCGATCGCATTGTACTCGCCATCGCGGTGCCGCGAGATCAGGACCTTGGCGCGATAGCTGTCCTTGATCTTGACGAACGGCGTCATGAAGTGCTGGCCGTGCCAGAACGCGAAGATCGCCGGCATGCGCGGCTCCACCCGCGCATAAACGTCGAGCGGCTCAAAGGTGAATTTGTTGGTCAGCCAGACCAGCCGCAGATATTCAGCCGCGAGGAAACCCACAGCATGCTGGAGCCAGCTGCTGCGCAGCGCATTGCGAAGCAGATGTTTCAACGGCCGGATTTCGTGTCTGGCTTGGTGTCCTGGGCAGGATCCAGCAGGCGGTGCAGATGCACGATGAAATAGCGCATATGCGCGTTGTCGACGGTCTGCTGAGCCTTGGCCTTCCAGGCCGCATGCGCCGTCGCGTAGTTCGGGAACACGCCGACGATCTCGACATCGTCGAGGTCCTTGAACGTGTTGTGTTCGAGATCGATCAGTTCACCGCCGATGACGAGGTGAAGCAATTGCTGCGGAGCATGGTCTGGCATGTCGTTAATTCCCCAAGAAAAATGCCCGGCAAGCATCGTCTGCGACGTGGATCGGCGATGGTCAGGACAGCGGACGGTTGCGAAAGTGCGAGACGATGCTCGCATGACGATCGCGCCCCGCTGCCACAAGCACCCCGTGCGCTACTTCCCGCCGATTGTAGAGGATCGTCTCGCCGGAAAGCGCGGTCATGTTACCATCCGCTTCCTGCACGATCAAATTCGCCGCCGCAAGGTCCCAGTCGCGGCTTTGTCCGCCGGCGAATGCCGCATCGAGACTGCCTTCCGCGACCCGGCAGAGTTGCAGCGCCAACGATCCGATTCGCGGATGCAGTGTGATCTCGCCCGGGGATTCCTTGAGCCGCTCGACCAGCGGCTTCGGCCCGGCGACCCGCGAAAAATCCATCGCGGTGCCGGACGTCGCGTGGACCCGGATATCGTTGAGCGTCGCGCCCTGCCCGCGGCTCGCGAAGAAGAACTCTCCGCTGGCCGGCGCAAACACCGCCGCAAGCAGCGGCGCCGCGTTTTCCACCAGTGCCACACTCACACACCAGTCCTCGCGGCCGGCAAGGTAGGCGCGCGTCCCATCGATCGGGTCGACGATCCACACCCGCCGCTTCTCAAGGCGCTCCTCGTCGTCGACGCTTTCTTCCGAGAGCCAACCATAGTCGGGCGTAGCGGATCGGAGCCGCTGCTCCAGGAGATCGTTGACCGCGATATCGGCCTCCGATACCGGCGACGAAGCTCCCTTGATCCAGTTCTTCAGCTCGGTGCGGAACAGCGACAGCGCCAGCGCGCCGGCTTCGCGCACGCTCGCTTGCAACAACGCGGCATCATGCGATTTGGGACTAGCGTCCACCAAGCGTCAATCCCTCGATGCGGAGCGTCGGCGCGTTGACGCCGAAGCGGAATTCGAGGTCGTTGGCGGCGACCAGCGACGTGAACATCGGGAGCAGATGTCCTGCGATCGTGACTTCGCTGACCGGATAGGTGAGCTTGCCGTTCTCGATCCAGAAGCCGGATGCGCCGCGGCTGTAGTCGCCGGTGACGCCATTCACGCCCGAGCCGATCAGATCGGTGACGTAGAAGCCCTGCTTGATGTCTGACATCAACTCGGCCGGCGTCACCTCGCCGGCTTCGAGATGCAGATTGTACGGCCCCGGCGACGGCGCGGAAGACACGCCCCGATGAGCATGACCGGTGGTGGTCATTCCGAGTTCCCGCGCGGTCGCCGAATCCAGCAGCCAGGTGGTCAACACGCCCTCGTCAATGAGGGCGATCTTCTTGACCTTCACGCCTTCGGCGTCGAACGACTGCGAGCGCAATCCGCGCCGGCGCAGAGGATCGTCGATGATGCGGATGCTCTTCGAGAAGAGCTGTGCACCGAGACGGTCCTTCAGGAAGCTGGTCTTGCGTGCGATCGAGGCGCCGTTGATCGCACCGACGAGATGGCCGACCAGCGAGTTCGAGACACGCGGATCGTACATCACCGGCACCTCGCAGGTCTCGACCTTGCGCGGATTGGCGCGTGCGACCGCGCGTTCGGCGGCGCGACGGCCGACTTGCTCCGGAGAGTCGAGATCAGAGGCGTGCGGCGCGGATGTGTAGTCGTAGTCGCGCTCCATCCCGGTGCCTTCGCCGGAGATCGCGGTCATCGAGATGCCCTGGCTCGAACGCAGATATGAGCCGTGAAAGCCGCTGCTCGTCACCAGCACCATGCCGCCAATGCCGGCGGAAGCCGACGCCCCGCCCGATTTGCTCACGCCTTTGACCATCATCGCTGCGGCCTCGGCCTCCTGAGCTCGGCGTTCGAGCTCTGCCACCGAGGGAACCTTCGGATCGAGCAGGTCGAGATCCGGAAACTCGGTGGCCAACAGCGACGGATCGGCGAGCCCGACATATTTGTCGTCCGGCGCGACGCGAGCCATCGCGACCGCGCGCTCCGCAAGCTTCGCAACGCCGTCGCCGCTGACATCGTTTGTCGACACCACGGCCTGGCGCTGCCCGACCAGCACGCGCAAGCCGACATCATCGCCTTCGGAGCGCTCGGACTCTTCGACGCGGCCATCGCGCACTTCGACGCCTTGCGAGATGCCACGCACCGCAACGGCATCCGCCGCGTCCGCGCCCGCGCGCCTGGCCGCCTCGACCAGACGCTCGGCAAGCGCACTGAGTGCCGTTTGGTCGAATAGATCGGAATGCGCGGATTTGGCCGAACGTGGCGATGCCACTGATGGTGAAGAGATCACGAACGAAATCCCCGGTTTGGAAGATGAAGGGCACGCCAATCAGCGAAACTCACCAGATGTGCCCGATCGGCGCGGACTTCAAGCATTTTTGTGGCGCGAAACCGCTAAGAATTTCGGCAGTCCGGCAAGGTCTCGTCAATCATGCGAGCCAAGGTCTTGTCAATCATGCGCTCAAGTCTGCCCTTGGTGAGATCGGATTAACCAGCCTTTTTAAGTCAAAACGGACAGAGCCCAGCTAAGGTCTCACCCATCGACCGGAAACATAATTCCGGCGGGGAGATAAAGCCGTGAGGCGTCAAACAGCAATAGGCGGAAGCGATTCCGCCGGGTCGAGCCGCGCGCTGCGGCTCGACCCTCTTTCTCTGCCCGTCAGCTTCCATGCGCATGACACGCGCGCGGACGGCGGCGTGCGGCAGATCGAACTTCACCGCGAACGCGTCGTGCTGCGCCGTGCCGTCCTGGGCATGCGTATGTCGGTCAATCTGCGCGTCAGCGATTTCCTCGGTGTCGCGCTGCGCGGCATTGACGATGCGCAGACCTTGGTGCTGTTGCATCGCGATCCATCCTTGACCATTCCCCTCTGCACCTGCGCCGATCCCGATGACCTGGCAACCGCCTGGATGATGTGGAGCGATTTGTTCAGGCTGCCGCAGATCTGGGACGACGAGCCAAGCGAGCCCGCGCCGCGGCGTCGACGCCACAATGCGATCCACGGCCGCCGGCCGAGATTCCTGATGCGGCGACGCATCGGCGATCCGCTCGACCCCGCAAACGTTCATCGCGACGAACGCGAGATCATCGCACGCAATTGATGTGATTTCGTAGTTAGGCAGACCGCGGCGTCCCCGCCATCTCGGGAGCTCATGCCTCGCGGGCACGCTTCGCTTTGCCCACTCTGCACGCTACGCACTGGCACGCGCAATCGCGTCGATCAGCAACCCCGCGAACAGCAATAATCCGGCATCGCGGTTGGATTTGAACACCCGCAAGCAGAGCGCGGCATCGCCGATGTGAAGCCGGCTGATCTGCCAAACCAGATGGGCCGCGAATACGGCGAGCCCGATCCATGCGGCCAGGCCACTTCCTGCGAGTACGAGCGCAACGCCGATCAGCGCCACCGCAAGGCCATAGAACACGAGCAGCGCCTCGCGGGTCCGGGCGCCGAAAAGGCGAGCGGTCGACTTGATGCCGATCAGCACATCATCCTCGGCATCCTGATGCGCGTAGATGGTGTCGTAACCGATCACCCAGGCGATCGAGCCGGCATAGAGCACGAGCGCGGTCGCGTCGATCCGCCCGAAGGTCGCGGCGAATCCCATCAGCGCGCCCCAGGAGAAGGCAAGGCCAAGCACGATTTGCGGCCACCACGTGATGCGCTTCATGAAGGGATAGATCGCGACGATGATCAGCGACGCGATGCCGGTCGCGACCGCGAAGCGGTTGAACTGCAAAAGCACCACAAGTCCGATCAGCGCCTGCGCGATCAGAAAGACCAGCGCCTGCGATACGCTGACCTGCCCCGCAGGAATCGGCCGCGACCGCGTCCGCTCGACCTTGGCGTCGAGATCGCGGTCGGTGATGTCGTTCCAGGTGCACCCCGCGCCGCGCATCAGGAACGCGCCGACGAAGAACAGGGCGATCTGTAGCGGCAATTGCGAGGGGCTGCGTGCGACACCGGCGGCGAGCGCCGCCGACCACCAGCATGGCATCAAGAGCAGCCAGGATCCGATCGGCCGGTCGAAACGGGCAAGCCGCAAATATGGACGGGACCAGGGCGGCGCGTGACTGTCGACCCAGTTGCCGGTCGCATCCGCAACGCGTGCCGCCGCGTCGCTCACGGCAACGCGATCATCGCGCGAGCACGTTGCCGTTCAACGTGTCGAAGGTGCTGCCGCCCTTCCGCGAGGCGGTCGCTTCGGGCATCTGTGCCGAGGATCCCAGCACGTCGCTCAGGGTCGGGCCGGCCGGGCCACGCTGCTGCACCTGCTGCGCCACGTTGCAGACCTTCTTCTGCAGGGCCTCGGTGCCCTTATGACCGGTCTTCAACTGGTCGGCGACCTGCGCCGGGATGCCGCACTGCGCCGAATGCGTCTCGACATATTTGAGCATCTTGAATTCGGCCTGACCGTAACTCGTGATCAGCTTGCAGGCTTCATCCGGCGGCGCATGGCGGTCGCTGGCTGCCTTGATCAGCTTGCCGCGCTTTTCCGCCTCTTCGCGCATCGGCACGAACTCGCTCATACATTTTTCGCCCGCGCCACCCGCGCCCGGCGGCGGACCGGCCGGACGCTGCTGCAATCCCGCTCCGGCAAGCGGGGCGGCACCGGTGCTCGGAAATGGACTGGCCGGCGCCGCGCCGACCGATGCGCTCGGCGCAGCACCATTGACCGGCGGAAACGGCGAGGCATTGTTCGAAGCTTGGCCCGGCAGCGGCGCGGGGAATCCCCCTTGCGCGCCGGCCTGACCGGCATGAAGGGACACGATCGCGAGCGTCAACGGCATCAGCAAGCGGCGGATGATCAAGGCTTTATCTCCGGCAAGGCCCAACGGGGCGATCCTCACCTATTCGCTAACGGGGAGCGCAGTTCTTGGTGAACCCCTTTTACGATTCCCGCCTTTCCTTAACAACCCGTGGAATTTGGCAGGAGCGCGACATAAGGCGCGCCGGGAGGGCGACAATAAGGCGCAATTTCCGGGCGTTTCCGGTAAAAAGCTGAAACCACGGAACATTACAAATTCGCAATGCCCAGATTCGACTTTCGCGCTCCCCGCCTATTTGTCGATATCCCGCTTCGTGCCGGGCAGGCGGTCGCGCTCGAGCGCGACCAGAGCAACTATCTCGGCAACGTGCTGCGGCTGGGCGACGGCGACGCGATTCTGGTGTTCAACGGGCGCGACGGCGAGTGGCAGGCGTCGATCACGGGCCGCAAGCGACCGGATCAACTTGCCGTCACCATGCAGACCCGGCCGCAGGATCACCTGCCCGACATCGTCTATGCCTTCGCACCGCTCAAGCATGCCCGTCTGGACTACATGGTGCAGAAAGCGGTCGAAATGGGCGCGTCGCGCCTGCAACCGGTCCTGACGCGCCATACCCAGGTGGCGCGGGTGAACGGCGATCGGATGCGCGCCAATGTGATCGAGGCGGCAGAACAATGCGGCATCCTGAACCTTGCCGACGTCGCCGATCCGGTTCCGCTGGCGCGCTTCCTGGCCGAGCGCCCGCCCGAACGCGTCCTGGTATTCTGCGACGAATCGGCTGACGTCGCCGATCCCCTGCTGGCGTTGCGCCAAGCCCGCGCGACCTTGCAAGGCCTTGACGTCCTGATCGGCCCTGAGGGGGGCTTTGCGGAGGAGGAACGCACGCTGCTGATGCGACAACCGCAAATCTTGAGACTTTCCCTGGGTCCCCGGATCCTGCGGGCCGACACCGCGGCCGTCGCGGCGCTGGCGCTGGTTCAGGCCGCGCTCGGCGACTGGGCCGGGCAGCAGGCCGGCTGACAGCCGGGCCTCCATCGGCCGATTTTCGGTCCTGATGTCAGGCATATGTCATTAAGCGACTTGGACAATCCTTGGCCAGTTCCTGCCCGATCCCTGTCGAAACCGAAGGCGCGCCGTGCTAAGGGCAGCCCAATTCAACGGAACCCCGCAGGAACCCCGGGACGCCTATGACGACCGCCGCTCCAATCGCTGCGACTGCCTCCGCCGCTTGGGCGGACGCGCTTCTGCTGTCGTTCACCCAGGCAGGCTATCTGCGGGCAGAGCCGGCGATCCTGCAACCGGCTGAGCCGTTCCTGGACCTGTCCGGCGAGGACATCCGTAAGAGCCTGTATCTGACCACGGACGCCAGCGGGGAGGAACTCTGTCTGCGTCCCGACCTCACCATTCCCGTGGCGCGGGACTATCTCGCCTCCTCCCGCGCCGGCCAGCCCACAGGCTTCAGCTATCTCGGTCCGGTGTTCCGCTATCGCGGCAGCCAGGCGAGCGAGTTCCTGCAGGCCGGCATCGAGTCATTCGGTCGCCAGGACCGCGCCGCGGCGGATGCCGAGATGCTGGCACTGGCGCTGGAAGCGACCGCAGCCTTCGGAGTGACCGACGTCGAGGTCCGCACCGGCGACGTGGCGCTGTTCAACGCGCTGATCGATGCGCTCGGCCTCTACCCGGTCTGGCGCCGCCGGCTGATCAAGGATTTCAACCGCAAAGTCAGCCTGACGGACGATATCGAACGATTGACGCTTGCGACCACACATAACGAATATGAAGGCGTGCTCGCGGCGCTGGCCGGCTCCGACCGCAAGGCGGCGCTCGCCCTCGTCACCGACCTGATGTCGATTGCCGGCGCCAGCACGCTCGGCGGACGCACCGTCTCGGAGATCGCCGACCGCTTCCTCGAACAATCCACCTTGAAGGCCGGCGCGCTGCCGCGCGACGCCGTCGCGATCATCAAGCGTTTCCTCTCGATCTCCGGCGATCCGGTCGATGCGGTCGCGCAGTTGCGCGCTCTGGCCAAGGGCGCCAAGCTCGACATCTCCGGCGCGATCGATCTGCTCGAGAGCCGGATCGGCTTCATGGCCGCGCGTGGCATCGAGATCAGCAACACGCGCTTTTCGACCGCGTTCGGACGCGGGCTCGACTATTACACCGGCTTCGAATTCGAGCTGCACGGCAAGGAGAATGGCGTCGAGCCGCTGGTGGCGGGCGGACGCTACGACGGGCTGATGACACAGCTCGGCGCCGCAAGCCCGATCCCTGCCGTCGGTTTCTCGGTCTGGGTCGAAGCATTGACGAAGATCGGTCGCGCGCCCGTTGCACCGCAGGGTGGCAAATCATGAATACGCCTTTCGTCCTCGCCGTTCCGTCCAAGGGCCGTCTGCAGGAAAACGCAGAAGCCTTCTTCACGCAGGCCGGACTTGCGTTGGCGAAGCCGCGGGGCGCCCGCGAATATCGCGGCGCCATGATGGGCTACGACAATGTCGAGATCGCCTATCTCTCGGCGAGCGAGATCGCGTCGCAGCTTGCCAGCGGTGCGGTGCATCTCGGCGTCACCGGTGAAGACCTGTTGCGCGAATCGATCACCGATGCCGACAGGCGCGTGCTGCTGATCGACCAGCTCGGATTCGGCAACGCCAACGTGGTGGTCGCGGTGCCGCAGGCCTGGATCGACGTCCGCACCATGGCCGATCTCGACGACGTCACCACGGGCTTTCGCGAACAGCATAACCGGCGCATGCGGGTTGCGACCAAATACATCAATCTCACCCGGACATTCTTCGCTGCACACGGCGTAGTGGATTACCGCATCGTCGAAAGCGCAGGCGCCACAGAGGGCGCGCCGGCGGTCGGCACCGCCGAAATGATCGTCGACATCACGACGACAGGCGCAACGCTCGCGGCAAACGGGCTGAAGGTGCTCGATGACGGCGTGATCCTGCGCAGCCAGGCCAATCTGGTGGCCTCGCGCGAGGCCGACTGGTCGGTTGAGGCACGCGAGACCGCGCGCGTGATTCTCGACCACATCGCCGCCCGCGCGCGCGCCAGGAATTACCGCGAGGTCCGCACACGCTTTGCCGGTTGCGATGCCGCATTGCTCACCGAAGCGCACAACCGCTTCGGCGTGGTGTCGCCGTTCGGCGGCCCGACGTCCTCGGGCATGGTGACGCTGCATTGCCCGCCGGCGCAGCTCTACGCGCTCGGCAGCTTTCTGCGGGCTCATGGTGCAGATACCGTGTCGGTTGCGTCGCTCGACTATGTGCTCGACCGCGAAAATCCGCTCTACGCCAAACTTGAGGCGTTTCTGGCCAAATGAACGGGCAGTGAACGGTTGAATGAATCGGCGTGCCGCTGAAGCCGTGGCGACAAGCCGTCGCGATTACCATATGCTTGGCATAGCGTAACGGGAAACCTGATCGATGATGCTGGGTACCGATGTTTCGAGCCTGACCACGACGACGGCGACAGCCGCCGCGCGCGGGCTATCGATCGTCGTCCCCGTCTATAACGAAGCGGCGGGACTCGCACTGCTGCATCAGCGCTTGCGCGATCTCGCCGCGACATTGCAACAGCGCCACGGGCTCGGCTGCGAGGTCGTCTATGTCGACGACGGCTCGACGGATGCGACATTGTCAGTCGCGCGCGGACTGAAGGCCGACACGCTCGATGTGCAGGTCGTGTCGCTGTCGCGCAATTTCGGCAAGGAAGCCGCGCTGATGGCGGGACTCGATCATGCGCGTCGCGGCGCATTGTTGTTCATGGATGGCGACGGCCAGCACCCGCCCGATCTCGTCGAGCAACTGGTCGATCACTGGATCAACGGCGGCTATGACGTCGTCTTCACCGCAAAGGCGCATCGCGACAACGAGCCGTTTCTGCGGCGCGTTGCCGTGCACGGCTTTTACGCGTTGATCAATTGGGGCGCGCGGCAGAAGATTCCGGAAGATGCCGGCGACTTTCGCCTGCTGTCGCCGCGCGCAGCGGCAGCGCTGCGGCAACTGCCCGAGCGCAACCGCTTCTTCAAGGGGCTCGCGAGCTGGATCGGCTTCCGCCAGATCCGCGTCGACTATGAGCCGGCCCCGCGCGCCCATGGCGTCACCACGTTCAACTTCATGCGGCTGATTGGCCTTTCGATCGAGGGGCTGACATCGTTCTCCGTCGCGCCGCTGCGCTTTGCGAGCCTGCTCGGCGTCATTTTGGCCTCCGGCGCATTCCTGTTCGGCCTGTCGATTCTCTGGGAGGTCTTCACGGAGGGCAAGCAGGTGCCCGGCTATCCTTCGCTCGTGGTGGGCTTGATGACGATCGGCGGCGTGCAGCTCATCATGATCGGGATCGTCGGCGAATATATCGGCAAGATCCTGTCCGAGCTGAAGGCGCGTCCAATCTATTTCGTCGCCGAGCACAGCCTGAAGAACTCCGAGAGTGATCAGGCGACCAGCGCCAGCGAGAGGACCGCCGCCGAATGAACGCCGCCGCGCCGCGGCGTATCTGGTTGTGCGCCGACGACTACGGATTAAGCCCAGGCGTCAATCGCGCCATCCGCGATCTGATTGCGCGCGGTCGTCTCAACGCGACCTCCGTGATGGTGGTCGGCCCCGCGATCGGACGCGACGAAGTCGAGGCGCTGCAAGAGGCTGCATCGAAGAGTCCGCGCTGCGCGATCGGGCTGCATGCCACCCTGACCGCGCCGTTCCGGCCACTCACCATGCATTTCCGCCCGCTCGACGGCGGCATGTTCCTGAGCTTCCCAAAACTCCTGCTCGCAAGCCTCATGCGCAGGCTCGATCCGGAAATCGTCTATGAGGAATTGAAGGTGCAGCTTGCGGCGTTCGGCAAGATGTTCGGCCGCGCCCCCGACTTCGTCGACGGCCATCAGCATGTGCAGCTCTATCCGCAGTTGCGCGACGCGTTTCTCGCCGCGGTGAAGGAGATCGCGCCCACCGCCTGGGTGCGGCAGGGCGGCCACAAGGGATCGTTGGCGGAACGGCTGACCGCGCCCAAGGCGCTCCTCCTCGACACGTTGAGCGCGCAATTCCGCCGCCGCGCCGCGCGCGAAGGCATCGCCTTCAATCCCGGGTTTGCCGGCGCCTATGATTTTTCGCGGCAGCCCGATTTCGGCCGGCTCATGCAGCGATTCGTGGACGGACTGCCGGAGCATGGCGTGGTGATGTGCCATCCGGGCTTCGTCGATGACGTTCTGGTCGACCTCGATCCGTTGACGGCGCAGCGGGAACACGAGCACGCCTTTCTCAGCGGGGAGGATTTTCCGCGCCTCCTGGCCGCGAACAACGTGACTTTGGGCTAGCCCGGCCTCCTGCGACCCCGCGGACGTCTTGTCGCATACATAAATTTAATTCCGGGAAGGCGTTACCCACGACACAAACCTCCCCTACATCTTTGCCGCACGCCGCAGCGCGAGGGAGATGAGCCATGACACCGCAAGAACGCCAGTTGGTTGACGACCTTTTCGACCGGCTTTCCCGGCTGGAGAACGCCCCGCGGGATCCGGACGCCGGTACGGCGATCGCGCAAGGTCTGCGCAGCGCCCCAAACGCGGTTTATGCCCTGGTGCAGACCGTGCTGCTCCAGGACGAAGCGCTGAAACGCGCGAACAGCCGCATTCAGGAACTGGAACAGGGTCAGGCAGGTCAACAGAGCCAGTCCGGCGGCTTTCTCAATTCGATGCGCGACTCGATCTTTGGCAAGAACGAACAGCGCGGCTCGGTGCCGAACGTGCCTCCGCCGGCGCAAAACCGTCCGGTCTGGAATAGCGGCCAGGTGCTGCAACAGACGCAGGGCGGCAGCCCCTACGATCAGGGCCATGACCAGTCCCAAGGCTATGGCCAGTCCCAAGGCTATGGACAACAAGGCTATGGACAACAGGGCTACGGCCAGCCCTACGGCGCACAGCAATCGCCAGGCGGCGGTGGCGGCTCGTTCCTCGGCACGGCGGCGGCGGCTGCAGCCGGCGTGGTCGGCGGCTCGTTGCTGCTGGGCAGCATCCGCTCGATGATGGGCGGTGGTTCACACCACCAGGCCTTCGGCGACACCAATTCGTTGCAGGATCGGGGAGGAAGCAGCCCCTGGAGCGATCAGTCGAACAGCTCGCTGGCACGTGACGCCGGCATCGGCGATATCGGCTCGACGCGCGATCGTGGCGACGACAGCAGCCGGCACGCCGGTTTGTTGGACCAGGCATCGAATAACGACGATGGGTCGAACTACGACAATGACCAGGACGATTTGGACGTCGATTCAGACGATTTCGGCGGCGGTGACGACGGCGGGAGCGATTACGCCTGAAATAATTCCACGCCTTTGAATGCAGAACGGCCGCCGAAACCGGCGGCCGTTTTTCGTGTCGCAAGAGCAATCAGATCGCAAGAGCAATCAGAGAACGATGACGCGCGTCCCGACATTGACGCGGCCGTAGAGGTCGATCACGTCCTCGTTGCGCATCCTGATACAGCCGGAAGACACGTTGGTGCCGATGGTCCAGGGCTCGTTCGAGCCGTGGATGCGGTAGAGCGACGATCCGAGATACATCGCGCGGGCGCCGAGCGGGTTTTCCGGACCGCCCTCCATGTGCCGGGGCAGGTCGGGCCGCCGCGCCAGCATTTGTGCGGGCGGCGTCCACTCCGGCCATTCCTTCTTGGCCGAAATCGTCTTGACGCCAGACCAGGTGAAGCCGGGACGGCCGACGCCGATGCCGTAGCGCAACGCCCGGCCGTCGCCCAGCACCAGGAACAGGAATTTGTTCGGCGTGTCGATGACGATCGTGCCCGGCCTCTCATTGCCGTCATATTCGACCAGCTGCTTCTCGTATACCGGATCGATCGTCTGCTGTTGCGGATAGCCATAGGGCTGCGGCTGCATCGGATAGCGCTGCGGCTCGTAGGAAGGCTGCTGCTGATAGATCGGCGGCCGCTGTCCCTGCTGCATTCCGCCGAACAGGAACTCGATAAAGCCTCCGCCCCTATTGCCGGAGCGTTCAGCATAATAGTTGGTGCCCTCCGGCGACGCCTGCTGCGGCTGGTCGGCGTAGATGAGGGTCCGCTGCCGACCGTCAAACGCCGCGGCCTGATCAAATCCAAAGCTGAGCAAAGAGGCGCCGGCAAGCAGCGCGAGAGATAAGGTTTTCGACATGGACGTACTCTGTACTGTTTCGTCGCGGCACTGATTGTCTTGCAAGGAGGCCAAGCCTACCGGCGAGGCCTCCTCACGTGGTGAATAAAATCCAAAACCGCCTCGGTTTGGTTAATGGACGGCCCGTTTCGATTCACCACGCCCGTTACCGCACGGGGATTTGGCCGCCAGCGTTTATTTTCGATGAACGCCGGCGCGTCTTGGTTAATCGACGGTTTGCGGATGCCGGCGAAACGCTTCCCAAATGGTTCTCGGCGTGAACCCCATGTTAAATCGCATCTGCCTAAAACTCGAACGAGCGTGAAGGTCAGGAACAGTCTCATGGTCGTCCATCGCAAACGTTTTCGTATCGAAGAAGCTTTTGGCTCCGAACTGCCGGCCATGCCTGAAATGACGGGTGGCGAGATCGGTCCCATGCACCGCGAGATCATGGCTGAGCTGCGCGCAATCCGCGCCCAGATGGCAACCCCTGGCTCGACGGGAGACAACGGACAGATGGCTGCTAGCACCGGCAAGAGCGCGGCGACGGCGACGCTCGAGGAAACGGCACTGCGCGAAGTCGCCGAGGCGCGCGCTTTGCTCGAAACCTATCGCGCTCAGATCGAGCAGTGCGAGAAGCTGAAGGTCGAGCTGGACCTGATCCACGACGCCATCAACCGCACCAAGGGCGAGATTGCGGTCCTCCATGCCAAGAGCTTCAACGGCGAGGAAATGGCCAAGGTCAATGGCGAGCTCGGCGCTGTCGTCGGCGGCACCGAACAGGCGACCCAGCAGATCCTCGAAGCGGCCGAAGCGATCGATCAGGCCGCAAGCGCGCTCGGCAAGGTGACCTCGCCGGAGCAGCAGAAGATCCTGAGCGAGGACATCCAGGAGCGGGTCATCTCGATCTTCGAGGCCTGCAACTTCCAGGACCTGACCGGTCAGCGCATCAGCAAGGTCATGAGCACGATGCGGTTCATCGAGAACCATATCACCGTGATGATGGACATCTGGGGCGGCGTGGATGCGATCAAGGCGCACGTGCCGGCGATTGCCGACCACCGCGAAGGCGACGCCAAGCTCCTCAACGGTCCCAAGCTCGAGGGCGATGTCGGTCACGCCTCGCAGGACGACATCGACGCGATGTTCAACTGATCGTCTCGCCGGGCGCCACCGCCCGGTGCTTCGTCAGCAAAAGACACGAACGCCGGCTCGACAGCCGGCGTTTTTATTTTCAAGCGGTATGGGACGGACTGGAAAAACGCGTCAGGCGCGCGCGCCGCAGCGGACATAGACCATGTTGCCGTAACGGGTCCCCGCATCCTTGTCCACGAAGCGGGTGATCAGCACCCGTCCGTCAAATGAGATGATTTCGCGGTCCTGCTCGCCGCCGGGCGGCCCCGCCGGACCGATGAAGTTTTTGCCACCCTGGCTGCCCTTCACCCGCAACTCCTGGGGCGTCGCCTGGTCGGCCAGATGCATCACGACGCCGCCGGAGGTGCCGGCACCGATCACATAGGGCTGCTTGCACTGCGCCTTGGCCTGGGCCTCGGTGCGGGCGCGGTCGTTCGGATTCTGGAAGGAGGCGAGCCCCCATTTGCCGACGAGTTCCTCGGCGCGCACGGTGGCCGGCATCTCGGGGGCAACCCCCGGCTCAGGCGCGGGGGCGGACGAGGTCAGGTTGAAGCTGCTGCACGCTGCCAGGCAACACGCCAGCGCCGAGGCGAGCCCCAGACTGGCTATCGTTCTTGCGCTTCCCAAACTCATCATCGGCAGTCCCCCGAGCAAGATTCGTCGCCGCTCCCGTCCCCAACCAAGCGCAAAACTGCTGTCGGGGCAACAACTACGCCCCGCACCCCCATTTGGTTTCGTTTTCCCGAGCATCCTATAGCAGCCTCAAGAAGGCCTTAACCCCTTTGCTTGACAGGATCGGCGCGAGGCCATATTCCGGGCACGCATTAGCACTCCGAAGGCACGATTGCTAACGATGTTGGCCCTTTTTTGCGCCGTGCCGGCGTCGAACATGGCCCGCATTCCGATCCGCTTTCGACAGCAACCGATCCGAACAGCGAGCCTCAAAAGGGAAACGTTATGTCCAAATCAAAATTCCGTCCGCTGCATGACCGTGTCGTCGTCAAGCGCATCGGCGCCGAGGAGAAGACCAAGGGCGGCATCATCATTCCCGATACCGCGAAGGAAAAGCCGTCGCAAGGCGAAGTAACAGCTGTCGGCCCCGGCGGTCGCGACGAGGCCGGCAAGCTGATCCCGATCGACCTCAAGGTCGGCGACCGCGTGCTGTTCGGAAAGTGGTCCGGGACCGAGGTCAAGCTCGACGGCGAGGAACTCCTGATCATGAAGGAGTCCGACATCATGGGCGTGCTCTCCTAAGGCAATCCCGCTTAAAGCGCGATGAGATCGGGTTGAATCCTCATCGCGCTTTAGGTCTTTGATTGAGCATGATCTTTTCGGAAAACCGCTACACACTTTTCCGGATCATGCTCTAGAAGCCGCAGCGCTCCGAAGCATCATGCCCCGATACCAATCCGGCCGCATCGCTTCTCAAAAAAGATGGATTGCCGAGCAAAGCTCGGCGATGGCGCGTAGAGAGCGGCGAACGATCTCATCTCATTCATACTGAGGACTCAAAAATGGCTGCCAAGGACGTAAAATTTGCAGGGGACGCACGCGACCGCATGCTGCGCGGCGTCGATATTCTCGCCAATGCGGTCAAGGTAACCCTGGGCCCGAAGGGCCGCAACGTGGTCATCGAGAAGAGCTTCGGCGCACCGCGCATCACCAAGGACGGCGTCACCGTCGCCAAGGAGATCGAGCTCGAGGACAAGTTCGAGAACATGGGCGCGCAGATGCTGCGCGAGGTCGCATCAAAGACCAATGACAACGCAGGCGACGGCACCACCACCGCGACCGTCCTGGCGCAGGCGATCGTTCGCGAAGGCGGCAAGTCGGTTGCGGCCGGCATGAACCCGATGGACCTGAAGCGCGGCATCGACATCGCGGTCGCCGCGGTCGTGAAGGACCTGGAGAAGCGCGCCAAGCCGGTCGCTTCTTCGTCGGAAGTCGCCCAGGTCGGCACCATCTCCGCCAACGGCGACGCCGCGATCGGCAAGATGATCTCGCAGGCGATGCAGAAGGTCGGCAACGAGGGCGTCATCACGGTCGAGGAGAACAAGTCGCTGGAGACCGAAGTCGACATCGTCGAGGGCATGAAGTTCGACCGCGGCTATCTCTCGCCCTATTTCGTCACCAATGCGGAGAAGATGACCGCGGAGCTCGAGGACGTTTACGTCCTGCTGCACGAGAAGAAGCTGTCCGGCCTGCAGGCGATGCTGCCGGTGCTCGAAGCCGTCGTGCAGTCGGGCCGTCCGCTGCTCATAATCGCGGAGGACGTCGAGGGCGAGGCGCTGGCGACGCTGGTCGTCAACCGCCTGCGCGGTGGGTTGAAGGTCGCCGCCGTCAAGGCGCCGGGCTACGGCGACCGCCGCAAGGCCATGCTGGAGGACATCGCGGTCCTGACCGGCGGCCAGCTGATCTCCGACGAGCTCGGCATGAAGCTCGAGAACGTCACCGTCAAGATGCTCGGCCGCGCCCGCAAGGTCGTGATCGACAAGGAGAACACCACGATCGTCAACGGCGCCGGCAAGAAGCCCGACATCGAGGCGCGCGTCTCGCAGATCAAGATGCAGATCGAGGAAACCACCTCGGACTATGACCGCGAGAAGCTGCAGGAGCGCCTCGCCAAGCTCGCCGGCGGCGTCGCGGTGATCCGCGTCGGCGGCGCGACCGAGATCGAGGTCAAGGAGAAGAAGGACCGTGTCGAGGACGCGCTGAACGCGACCCGCGCGGCGGTGCAGGAAGGCATCGTTCCGGGCGGCGGCGTGGCGCTGCTGCGCGCCAAGAAGGCGGTCGGCCGCATCCACAACGATAACCCGGACGTACAGGCTGGCATCAACATCGTGCTGAAGGCGCTGGAAGCGCCGATCCGCCAGATCTCGGAAAACGCCGGTGTCGAGGGCTCGCTGGTCGTCGGGAGGATCCTGGAAGAGAAGTCGGAGACCTTTGGCTTCGATGCCCAGACCGAGGAATATGTCGACCTGGTCGCGAAGGGCATCATCGACCCCGCCAAGGTCGTGCGCACCGCGCTGCAGGACGCCTCTTCGGTTGCGGGTCTTCTGGTGACAACCGAGGCCATGGTCGCCGAATTGCCGAAGGAACCGGCGGCGCCGATGCCCGGCGGCGGCGGTGGCGGCGGCATGGGCGGTATGGGCTTCTGATCCGCACGCCACGCGCAGAAATCATGAAGGCCGCCTCCGGGCGGCCTTCTTTTTTGGCGAATGGCATGGATGTTTGGTAGAGCATGATCCGGAAAAAGCATGCCCTCGGGCCAAGACCCGACGGGTGGGCACCGCTTTTCCCAAGAGATCACGCTCGAGCAATGAGCTACGATCGTACCGGGCTGTCCTGTCCTGCGAGGAATTTCAGATGCGCGTGCTTTTGTTCTGTCTGGCCGGTGTGATGACGGCCGTCACCGCCGATATTGCCTTCGCCCAGATGCGGCTGCAGTCGAAGGCCGATCCAAACGCGACGGAAACGCGATATTTCACCGCCATCGACGGGCTGATGGACGGCAATGCCGACGCCATCCTGAAGGAGACGCGCCAGGGCAAGACCGTGACGGCGGCGACCCTCGATGTCTGTTATCCCGTGGACAAGAGTTCCCAGCGCAAGGATCGTTTTGTGCTCAATCTTTCGGTCAGCGGCCAGGCCCTGACCGGCTCGACGCAAAGCATCGGCGAAAAATCGCCAGTCACCGTCAAGCTGACGCGCAAGCAGACCGGCGACACCTTCGACTTCCGCGGACAGATCGGCATCGGCCAGACCGTCACCGAAGTTGCATCGAGCGAGAATTCCGACATCAGCGAGAAGGAATTCCAGGACAGCCAGACCGTCGATGACGGCATCAACACGGCGCCGAAGGACTTCACCGACGTCTCCCCGGAGTCGGTCGGCGTGCGGATCAAGCTCGATGCGGCGCTCGACTTCCTCAAGAGCCTGAAAGGTCAGGAGGTCGAGGTGGCGCTGAGCAGCCTCTCCGTCACCTGCGATGCGCTGCGCGCCGGCCAGCAGACCATCAGCCTGTCGGTCGATCCGGACCGCGCCGCGGCGCTGATCGCAAAGGCGAAGTCGATGCCGGGCGTGGTCGCCGCGGGGTGGACCGCCGGCATTGTCGAGATGGATCGGGCCATCCGCTTTGCCGCCGCCGATTGGCGCGACGGCGACAAGCTGAACAGGGACAAGCTGGCTTCGACGATTTCCGGTGTGCTCGCGAAAACGCTCGGCGCCAAGCCGGCGTCGTCGAGCTGGAGCGAGACCACCGGCAAGCTGCGGCTGACCTTCAAGCGACCGAGCCAGCTCCATCCGGCGCTGAACCTGACCGACACGATCGAAGTGGCGGGGCTTTTATCTCCGGACAAGCCCGGCGGATCGGACCGGCTGATGCTGTGGATCGGCAATCCCGTCACCACAACGGCCGATGAAGGCGCAAGCCCCAAGCTCAACCTGTCGGATGACTCCTCGAGCGATGAGGAAGGCGACGTGCGCGACGACACCGGATCGATCGAGGCGCTGACCAAGGAACTGAAAGGCCAGCGCTGGGACGCGGACAAGTCGATCTGGAAATAATCTTCGAGGCCGCTGCCCGCGCAGGCTCGCCCAAAGGGTCGCCCAAGCCGCTCGCGTCAATTCGCCTGCATCGGTTCGCGCGTCAGTTGGTGTTGAGGCGGAAGCGCAGTGTCTTGGCTCCGATGAAGGCGACACTATCGCCGCGCCGCTGCCAGGTGGTGGCCTCGCTCAAGGCTGCGATCAGATCGTCGTCGGCCTGAGCGCGAGCGGGCGGACAGGCGCGATTTTCGATCGGCCCCGGCACGAACACCACGGTGTTGCCGGCCACCGAGAACTGGCCCTTCCCGCCCTTGCACCACAGCTCCAGCACTACCTCGCCATTGTCGCCGATGTCGAGGTCCGGAATCCGCTTCGATCCTGGTTGTGGCAGCGCGTCAAGTGTCATTTCCATGCCGAATGGAAAGCCGTCCTCGGCACGCGCCGAAATGGCGGAAACCGAAGCAAGCAGGATCAACGCGGCGCCGGCCTGCCGCAACGCGAATTTGACTGAACTCATTTAACCCTCGAAACATCCCGAAGTCCGACTTCTTTGGCGCGAAGCCTTTATCGGACGAACGCGACATTGACCAGATTCACGCGGACATAAGTGTGGTGCAGAATTCGAAAATCCCCGCGGGCGCAAAGCCCACGGGGATTTTGCCTTCAATGTGTGGCCGCTAAAGCGCAATGAGATGAGGTGGAATCATCATCGCGCTTTAGCTCTTTGATTGAGCATGATCTTTTCGGAAAACCGCTACACACTTTTCCGGATCATGCTTTAGGGCGCAGCCTTCAGCACCATCTCCGTGAACGGATACACATAGGCCTGCAACGTCACGAAAAGACCGACCAGACAGGCGAGCACGATCGAGTGCAGGAAAACGTAGCGCAGGATCGAGCCTTCATGCCCGTACCAGTTGGTGGCGGTCGACGCGACCACGATCGATTGCGCGTCGATCATCTTGCCCATCACGCCGCCTGACGAGTTGGCGGCGGCCATCAGGATCGGCGACAGGCCGAGCTGTTGGGAGGTGATCTTCTGCAGGTTGCCGAACAGGATGTTCGACGCGGTGTCCGACCCCGTCAGCGCCACCCCCAACCAGCCGAGCAGTGTGCCGAAGAAGGGATAGAACACCCCGGTTGCAGCGAAGGCCAGGCCGAGCGTCGCGTCGACGCCGGACAGACGCGTCAGTGTTCCGATCGCGAGCATCGCCGAGATCGTGATCAACGAGATCGCGCACAGCTTGATGGTGCGTGCGTATTCGGTGATCAGCCGCATCGGCGAGAAGCCGAACAGAAACCCGGAAATGATCGCCGAGATCAGCATGCCGGTGCCGGTGAAAGACAGGTAGGTGAAGGCGAACACCGCGCCTTCCGGCGTAGGCTTCACCACCACCGGCGGCATCTTGTTGATCATCTTGTCGAGCTCGGGAACGGCATAGTTCCAGGTGAAGATCGAGTTCGCCCATGTCTTGAAGACGCCGTTGCCCCAGATCAGCATCACGATGCAGACGATGATCCATGGCAGCAATGCGCTCCACAATTCGGCCTGCGTCAGCGGCGTCTTGTCGAGCGGTTTTGTCGCCTTCATCGTCGCGGCCGATTCATCCTTGCCGCGCAGCTTCGGCGACAGCCAGAGCTCCCTCGGCTGCCAGACCCGCAGGAACAGGATCAGACAACCCATCGAAATCAGCGATGCGCCGATATCGACGATCCAGGGATTGATGAAGTTCGAGATCACGAATTGCGGAACCGCGAACGACACGCCCGTGACGAGAATCGCCGGCCAGACATCCTTCATGCCCTTCCAGCCCGCGAACGCCCACACCACCCAGAACGGCACGATCAGCGAGAACACCGGCAATTGCCGTCCGACCATGGCACCGAGAATGTAGGGATCGAGACCCGTCACCGACGCGAGGCCCTGGATCGGGGTGCCGAGCGCGCCATAGGCGACCGGCGCGGTGTTGGCGATCAGCGACAGGCCGGAGGCGGCGAGCGGCGAGAAGCCAAGGCCGATCAGGATCGAGCCGGTGATCGCGACGGGCGTGCCGAAGCCGGACGCGCCCTCGAAGAACGCGCCGAAGGAGAACGCGATCAGCAACAATTGCAGCCGCCGGTCCTCGGTGACGCCACCGACCGCGCGCTTCAACAGTTCGAATTTCCCGGTCGCGACCGTGATCTGGTACAGGAAGATGACGTTGAGAACGATCCAGCCGATCGGGAAGAAGCCCGAGACAATGCCGAGCACCGAGGCGCGGATCGACAGGCCCGACGGCATCGTAAAGATGAAGATCGCGATCAGGTTGGTCACGATCACCGCGATGATCGCCGCGATATGCGCTTTGACCCGGCCGCTCGCGATCAGAATCAGAAGCGTGACCACCGGCACCGCTGCTGCGATCGTCGACAGCGCGGCGCTATCGAGCGGGTTATAAATTTGGTTCCACATTGCTGCACCCTCCCCCCACGCAATATCGGGGCGCCCGACCTGCGTGGACAATCGGGCGCACCTGGCATGTTTGCGGAGCTGCCGTTGCAATGTGCGATAGCTATCTGGCGAAATTTGACGACATGCCAAAGTCCGCTCAAAAGCTCGCGAAGTATGAAGGCCGCCCCGCCCCTTGCCGTTCCGACCATGCTAGGGTCGAAGTCGCGCACAAGCCAGCCCGGATCGCGGATTTGCGACTTTAGTCTAAGGCGACATCGCCCAACACGACCTAAAGGCTTGAGAATCCAACAGTTTGGGAGACGGTAGTCTGTGAACAACATCCGCTCGACGCTCGCGATCGTATGGCGGATCGCTGCTCCCTACTTCCGCTCCGAGGACAAATGGCCCGGCCGCCTTCTGCTCGCCTCCGTGGTCGCCATCGAGCTGTCGCTGGTTGCCATCGACGTCCTGGTCAACCAGTGGAACAACCGTTTCTACACCGCGCTGCAGGACAGGAACTGGGATAACTTCATCCGCGAGATCGTCATCTTCACGGTCCTCGCGTTCTGCTCGATCGGACTCGCGGTCTATCAGCTCTATCTCAACCAGTGGCTCCAGATCCGCTGGCGGCGTTGGCTGACCGAGCGCTATCTCGGCGAGTGGCTCAACGAGGCCAATCACTATCGCATGCAGCTTCAGGGCGATGCCGCCGACAACCCGGACCAGCGCATCGCCGAAGACCTGCAGATGTTCGTCGATTGGACGCTCGAGATCGCGCTCAGCCTGCTGAACGCCGTAGTGACGCTCGCGTCCTTTGTCGTCATTCTCTGGGGACTGTCGGCGGAAGCTCCGCTGCATCTGGTGGGGCGTGATTTCTCGATTCCCGGCTATCTGGTGTGGGCCGCGCTGATCTATGCGGTCTTCGGAACCATCCTGACGCAATGGATCGGCGCGCCGCTGGTCAATCTCGCCTTTCGACAGCAGCGCTTCGAGGCCGACTTCCGTTTCAATCTGGTCCGGTTGCGCGAAAACTCCGAGCAGATCGCGCTGCTGCGGGGAGAAGGCGCCGAACGCGGTCAGCTCGCGACGCGGTTCGGCCGCATCGTCGACAATTGGTACGGCATCATGAGCCGCACCAAGCGGTTGACGGCCTTTACGACGAGCTATGCGCAGGCGGCGGTGATCTTTCCGCTGCTGTTGCTGGCGCCGGCCTACTTCGCCGAAAAGATTCAGCTCGGCGGCATGACGCAGGCCGCGGGCGCGTTCGAAAGCGTCAGGAAGGCGCTCTCGGTGTTCGTGACGATCTATCGCAGGCTGGCTGAATGGCGCGCCGTGGTCGCCCGTCTCGACGGGTTCGAGACGGCAATCCGGAATGCGGCGAGGCTCAAGAGCGAGCCGCCGACGATCGACATCGCAGCCGCGACCGGAAGCGACACGATCGACCTCTCGCAGCTCCTGATCCGTTTGCCCAACGGAACGCCGCTGGTCACCGCCGACGGCTTCAGCATCCGCAACGAGCGAACCCTTGTCACCGGTCCGTCCGGCGCGGGAAAATCCACGCTGTTTCGCGCCATTGCCGGCATCTGGCCGTTCGGCAGCGGCTCGATCGCGATCCCCCCGCACGCCACGCTGATGATGCTGCCGCAGCGGCCGTATTTTCCGATCGGCTCGCTCAAGGCGGCGATCGTCTATCCGGCTGCCGCCGATGCCTTTGACTCGGGACGTGTTGGCGATGTGCTGACCGCCGTGGGGCTGCCCCGGCTGTCATCGCGGCTCGACGAGGAAGCCCACTGGAACAGGATGCTCTCGCTCGGCGAGCAACAGCGGCTGGGGATTGCCCGCGCGCTGCTGCATGCGCCGCAATTCCTCTTCCTCGACGAGGCGACCGCCTCGCTCGACGAGCCCTCGGAAGCCGAGCTCTACCACATGATGCAGGAGAGGCTGCCTTCGACGACGATCGTCTCGATCGGCCATCGGTCGACGCTGGACGCGTTCCACGAGCGGCGCGTGGTGCTGGCGCGCGGCGGCGACCAGTTCACGCTGCAGGACCGCGGAGAAACCGCCGAGCCACCGCAGGACGTCAGACCCAACGTTGCGGCCACGGCTGGCGGCGCAGCCAGCGGTGCCAGACGTAAGCAAACAGAGTGAGCAACAGCGCACCGGCGAGCACTGGGACGGCGAGATACGACCAGCCCAGATTGTTGGACACCACCAGTAACGGATCGATTCCGGCCGGCGGATGAAACGTGCCGGTGAGGTCCATGGCCAGGATGGCCAGGCCGACGGCAATCGCCGCGGCCCAGGCGTGAGGCCCGGCCAGTTTCAGAATGGCAAGCCCGATCAAGGTCGACACGACGTGACCGCCGATCAGTGCACGGGGCTGCGCCGCCTCCGAATTCGCCGCACCAATGACCAGCGCAATCGACGTGGCAAACGGAATGGCGGCCAGCGGATAATGTTCGGCGATCGAGAACCACTCCATCGCGCCGATCGCAACCGCCGCTCCGAGACCGGCAATCGCGCCATGCCCCAGTTTTCCAAGGTCGATGCTGAGCCAGCGATCGCTCATACGTCCTCTTCCAGGTGCCACCACACAAAGCCTACGCAAAATGAAAGGGGCGGCAGATCGATCTGCCGCCCCTTCCGTCAGATATCGCAGGATACCTTACTTCAGGTTGGTCATCGCGGTCAGGTCGACCGACAGCTTGGCCGTGCCGCGAGCGCCGCACCAGCTTGAGCCGACGCCGGTCGGATTGATCGGGGTGAAGCTGCCGTCAAACCTAGCCGTGTTGTCGCTCGTGAAGGCGTTGCAGTCACCCTTGCTCAGATCCGTGTCGGAGTAGCGCAGGTCGAGCGTGAAGACCTTGTAGGTGAAGCCGATGCCGACATTCCAGGTGTTGTAGCTCGGCTCGGGGATGCCGCCCGCGAACGCCGTGCCGGCGATTCCGTAGAAGACGTCAGACGTTCCGAGCCACTGCCGGCCGAATTCGCCCGAGACATACATGCCGACGCCGCTGCTGCCGAAGATCGTGCCAGGCGCCGTCCACTTGGCGGTCACCGACGCGTAGTTGCCCCAGGCGCCCAGGTTCAGGAAGTTCGGCGAATAGTACTCAGTGGCACCGATCTGCCACTGGTCGTTCAGCGTCACGTTGAGCTTGGCATAGCCTTCGAAGAAGCTCGCATCCTTCTTCGCGAAGTTGCCGTTGATCGGAAGGCCGGGGGAACCGAAGTCGGTGTTGCTACCGCAGTTGCCCTGCGGCGTCAGTCCCAGCGAACCGAAGCATTCTCCGCCCGGATACAGATAGCCCCACACACCGAAGTCGAAGGCAAACATGCCGAAGGTCGGACGGATACCGCCGTAGATATCGACCTCGGCAGCCGCGCGGTTCGCGAACGAGATGCTCTCCGCGGACGTACCAATGTAGAGCTGCAGGTCCTTGTTCACGTTGTAGCGCGGCTCGAAATAGGCCGCGACCGACGGTTGGTGGTTCGACTGCGTGACACCGCGGAAGATGTAGTCGCTCATGATGGCACTGCCGAAGGCGACATCCCAGGGATCGAACGGTGCCGGCGGCGGCGCCTTCAGAGCCTTCATCGGCATATCCGCCGCAAAGGCCGACCCAGTCATCGCCAGCATCGCAGCGACCAGCACCATTTTCTTCATAACGATCCCCATCACTTTCCAAAGAACCAGCCTGAAAACCGGCGCCCCTCGGGGCCGCGATAGCCAGGCTGCAACGAAATTTCAAAACCTGACTGCAATTTGAAAGCTGTTGACCGGGACGTGAAGCTAAAAAGTCAAGCATCTGCCGACTTTTTGGGCTTTCCAGGGGTTCTCGGATAAGTTGCTGGAACAGTGTTGCAATCCGACAACAATTTTGACCCGTTTTGGTCAAAGCCATGGACCGAATTTCCGCGGGCTGTGGATCGTTCTTGCACGGAACGGTCCGTAACCGGACCGGCACACCTGCCCCCTTCGAATCACTATCTCAGAATGATCGCGGCACGAGCCTCAGCTCCGGCCATGAAAAAGGCCGCGGCACAAAAGCCGCGGCCTCTCGAGGACATGAATTTCAGAATGGTTCAGGTCGCAAACACCTAAGCGCCGCCGTGGCTTTCCTCTTCGTCCGAGGACGAGCTTGCCGCACCGTGATGGCTCCACGAGGACTCGTGGGCAGGCTCCGGGGCCGGCTCTGCGGGCGTGGCCCAGCTCGGCGTGTGAGCGGACTCTGGCTCGGCCACGGGGGTCTCGGGCGGCTTCTTCGCCGGGCTCTTCCTGGCCTTCGCCTTCTTGGCGGCCTTCTTCGCGGGCGGCTTGCCCGCAGAAGATTTGGCAACAGAAGATTTGGCAGATTTCTTCGCTGCTTTCTTGGCCGTCTTCTTCGCCGCCTTGGCTTTGCCGGCGGATTTCTTCGCAGACTTCTTAGCCGATTTCACGGCCTTCTTTGCGGTCTTTTTCGCGGATTTCTTCGCAGTCTTCTTTACGGTCTTCGCCTTCGCCATCAGATTTTTTTGCTTTTTGTCTTTTTTGCCTTTCTTGTTCTTCTTCCCTTTAGCCATCGTGATCCTCCTAATTGCCGCCGATCAATGTAGATCAGGCGTTCAAATCATCCCGCTTGTGAGCGCGCGCGGAGCGAATCGATCAGTTCGATTCTGGCCGCGGACCGCCCGTCGCCCAATCGAGAAGCTCAATCGTGTGCACGACAGGGACCGGTGAACCGCTGGCAATCTGCACCATGCATCCGATATTGCCCGCCGCAATCATATCCGGCTTGACGCTTGCGATGTTGGCGAGCTTTCGATCGCGCAATCTCGTCGCAATATCAGGCTGGAGAATGTTGTATGTCCCCGCCGAACCGCAACACAAATGACTCTCGGGTACATCTTTCACCACGAATCCGCTCTTGGAAAGCAATTCTTTCGGAGCCTGTGTGATTTTCTGCCCATGCTGAAGCGAACAGGCCGCGTGATAGGCGACGACAATATCGCCGTCTCGCTGTCGATTGAGCTGAAGTTCGAGGCTTGAGAGATACTCACTGATGTCCTTGGTAAGCGCGGAAATCCGCGCGGCTGGACCGGCGACATTGCTATCCTCACGCAGCAGGTAGCCATAATCCTTGATCACCGTTCCGCAGCCGGACGTCGTCACCAGGATGGCGTCGAGGCCGCCGCGCCCGGCCTCCGCGCTCCAGGCCGCGACGTTGGCGCGAGCCCGCGCCAGCGCATCACGATCATCGCCGAGATGGTGCGTCAGTGCACCGCAGCATTGCTCATCCTTCACCAGGACGACCTCGATGCCGTGGCGGGTCAGGACATTGATCGCGGCCTGATTGATTCGGGGCGCGAGCACCTGCTGCGCGCAGCCCTGCAACAGGGCGACGCGTCCCCGCCGCTGCCCGACCGCCGCGAAAACGCTGCCCCCCCGGGGACCCGGCGGTGGCAGGCTTGCCGGGGCGAGTGCGAGCATGGCCTTGAGGCGCCGCATCAGCGACGGCGTCGCGGCGCCGTTCGGTGCGGGCAAGAACGCCGCAAGCGGCCGCCCAAGGCCTGCAAGCCGCATGCTGAGGCGAAACAGGCCCGGCTCGGGCAGGACCTTCGCCAATACTTTTCGCAACAGGCGATCGACCAGCGGACGGCGGAATTGCTTCTCGATCCGCACCCGCGCCTGATCGACCAGATGCATGTAGTTCACGCCCGACGGGCAGGTGGTCATGCAGGCCAGACAGGACAGGCAGCGATCGATGTGCTTGACCACCTCCCGGGTCGGAGGCCGGTCCTTTTCCAGCATCTCCTTGATCAGGTAGATGCGGCCGCGCGGGCTGTCGAGTTCGTCGCCGAGCAGCACATAGGTCGGGCAGGTCGCGGTGCAGAAACCGCAATGCACGCAGGCGCGCAGGATTTTGTCGGCTTCCGCGATGTCGGGATCGGCGAGCTGCGCCAGGCTGAACTCGGTCTTCATGCCGCCCCTCCCCGTGTCAGTCGGCCCCGGTTGAGGATGCCCTTCGGATCGAAGCTCGCGCGCACCCGTTCGCTGAGGGCGGCGACGCCGCCAGCCTGAGGATGGAACACGTCCACCTTCTGCCGCAGCTCGTCGGAGGCCCGCAGCAGGGTGCCGTGGCCGCCAACGGCCTCGACGCGTTGCCGCACCAGAGCCGCCTGCGCATCCGCCTTTGGCGGTAGTGCCGCCCAGAGCAGCCCACCGCCCCAATCGTAGAACACCGCGCCTCCGGTCTCGCGGGCCAGCGCCTCCCCCAGCGCCCCGCCTGAGGCCGGTGGGCAGACGATGCGCCAGACCAGCGACGTCCCGAGCGGCCCGTCAGCCGCGAACGGGCGAGCGTCGCGCACGGTGCTCCAGGCCGCCGCGGAGGCGGCGTCGTCGAGCGTCGCCACCGCGCCAAAGGATGCCAGCACCCTGCCGAGCGCCGCCGCGCGATGGGTGGCGGATGCCGCCGTGCCCTCCAGCCGAAGCAGCGTCAGCGCCTCGTCCGTCGCGCCAAGCTGGCCGAGGCCATCAGGCCCGGCACGCGGCGTTGAGGCCGGCAGATGCGCCGCACCGGACACATCGAAGGGTGAACCAAGCGCCGTCGTCATCGCCCGATTCGCCGTGAGATCATCGAGGCCGCGCAGCACGAGCGTGCGCTCGCTCTCCGGCCGTGGCATGACCTTCAGCGTCACCTCCGTCATGACCGCGAGCGTGCCCCAGGAGCCCGCCAGGAGCTTGCAGAGGTCGTAGCCCGTGACGTTCTTCACCACCTTGCCGCCGGTCTTGAAGCTGTCGCCGAAGCCCGAGACGGCATGCGCGCCCAGCAGGTGATCGCGGACGCCGCCCGCCTTGATCCGGCGCGGGCCGGCCAGCCCCGCCCCGATCATCCCGCCGACGGTTCCCCGGTCCGGCGTACCGAGCAGCGCGGCGGTGTCGACGGGCTCGAAGGCGAATTGCTGGTTCTTCGAATCGATCAGCGACATCACGTCGGCCAGCGGTGCGCCCGCCTGCACCGTGATGATCAGTTCGTTCGGCTCATAGGACATCACGGCGTTGAGCGCCGACACGTCGAGCACGGCATTGGTTGCCATTGGCTGGCCGATCCGCCGCTTGGAACCATGGCCGATGATTTCCAGCGGCTGCTCTCCGGCGATCGCCGCGCGCACCACTGCCTCGACATCCGCCGCGTCGCGTACCCTGAGCGTATCCATCACAACCACTCTAGACGATCGCACGTAACGGCGATTTCCGCAAAATGAAGGCCGAAGCCGCAAAGCTGCCGATCGCGGCCACGGCGGTCAGCAGCATCGCCTTGGCAATTGCATTCAGCACAAGCGAATGCAAGAGCATCGCCGAGCCGATCAGAATCGGCGGGTGGATAAGATAGACGCCGAACGCATTGTCGGAGAGCCAGCGTGCCAGCGGCCCCTGGGTGTTGAAATGCCGCCGGTAGACTGCGAGCAGCAGAAGGCCGATGCCGACGCAGACCAGCGCCTCCCACAGGCATTTTCCAGCGCTGACCGGGTTGAAGCCGCCTGAATACGCCGAGATGTCGCCCTGCAAGCCACCGCCAAGCAGGAGCAGCGCGGCGAACAGCGGAACCGAAAGCGACAAGGCGATCGACGCCCAACGGATGCAAAGTCGATCGGGAAGTCCGGCGAGCCAGTGGCCGCGAAAGCCGAGTGCACCGGCGGCGTACATCAGGATGTATTGCGGGAAATCGCCCGGATGCATGTTGAGCACGGACGCGCCTTCACTGATCCCGGTGCGGACCAGAAAGGTGGAGGCGGCCATCGCGAGGACAAAGATGGCCACGGCGGTCCCGCGGATACTGCCGGGTTCAAGCCTCGGCTCCGTCCATCCGCTCCGGCGAACCAAGCCATAGAGAAAGGAAAACATCAGGAGCGCCGCACAAAACCACGTCGGTCCGGTCTCAGACAGCAATTGCCCGTCCTTCAGATGAACCAGCCATTGATGCACGAAGCCGCCAGACCCCCATGTCCGCGACAGAAAATACTGCGTGAGCGGGCCGATCACCAACATGTAGAGCAGCGTAGGCAACCCGAGGCGAAGGAGACGATCGCGGATGAAGGTCGAAAAACCCTTCCGATCATAGGCGTCCGCAGAAAAATAGCCGGCGATGAAGAAAAGCACCGCCATGAAGAAGGCCTGCAGCACGCTCTGGTACACAGCGAAGAAGATCTCGGTGCCGAGGCCGCTGTTGAGGCCGCTCTCCAGACCAGTCTTGGGGCGGTCGACGTAATACCAATTCCCGAACGGGCTGTAGGTGTCGGAAGCGTGCATGCTGAGCACCAGGATGATCATCGACCACCTGATGTTGTCGATGAACAGCAGCCGCGTCGCGCTGCGCGCCGGGGTCGCGGCCGCTGCGGTTGCCTGCAACGGGACGTCAGTCATCTCACACCCCCGGGCAGTGCTCCGCCTTGTCCGAGGCGCGTCGTCCGACCGTAGTTCGAACGACGCGGCCGGCACAAGCACGAAAGCGGCGACACGCCGCCCGGACGACCGGCGCTTTCGTCATCCATTGTTCGATCATCATCGAACCGAATCCGGACATCATTCGTCATCCATCGAACTATCGAATTCGCGATCGGATGTAGTGAGATCCCGTCAACGGACGGCAAAGGAGTGACGACATGGCTCGATATGCAATCGACGGACAAACCGTGAGCGAGGCGGTGAGCGGCGGCGGCCTGCTGGTGGTGGCGCAATGGGAGGCAAAGGAAGGACAGGCCGACAATGTGGCCGGTATCCTTGCGCGCTTCCTTCCCGAGGCGCAGCGCGAGGAAGGCGCAAAACTGTTCCTGATCAGCAGGGCGCGGGAAAATCCGGCGCAGTTCCTGTTCTACGAACTGTTCCGCGACGAAGCCGCGTTCAAGGCGCATCAGGAAAGCGCGCACTTCAAGACCTACATCGCCGGTGAGGCCTTGCCGCTGCTGGCGAAGCGCGAGCGGACGCAATACGCATTGCTGTGACCGCAATCATGCCTGGAAAGGCAGGCTCATGCCTGCCTTTCAGTTCCAGTTTTGAATCTCCGCGCAACACCGATTCCGCGTGTAGCTAAGGGAAACCGCTACACACTTCCGGACGGGCTTAGAACCGCGGAATGTCCGGAAACGCCAGCTTGCCCGCATGCACATGCACACGGCCGAGCTCGGCGCAGCGGTGCAGCGTCGGGAACACCTTGCCCGGGTTGAGCAGGCCCCGCGCATCGAACGCGCATTTCAGCCGCTGCTGCTGATTGAGATCGATCTCGCTGAACATCTCCGGCATCAGGTCACGCTTCTCGATGCCGACGCCATGCTCGCCGGTGAGCACGCCGCCGAGTTCGACGCAGCAGCGCAGGATATCGGCGCCGAACGCCTCCGCGCGCTCCATCTCGCCGGGCTTGTTGGCATCGTAGAGGATCAGCGGATGCAGATTGCCGTCGCCGGCGTGGAACACATTGGCGACGCCGAGGCCGTATTTCTCCGAGAGCTCGCGGATGCGCGCCAGTGCCTTCGGCAACGCGCCGCGCGGAATGGTTCCGTCCATGCAGAGATAGTCGGGAGAAATCCGCCCGACGGCAGGAAACGCCGCCTTGCGGCCGGCCCAGAACAGGTTGCGTTCGGCCTCCGAGGTCGAGATCCGGCAGGTGGTCGAGCCGCAGCCATTGGCGATGGCTTCGACCCGCGTGATCAGTTCGTCGACTTCGACACTCGGCCCGTCGAGTTCGATGATCAGCAGCGCCTCGACATCGAGCGGATAGCCGGCATGGACGAAGGCCTCGGCGGCATGGATGGCCGGCTTGTCCATCATCTCCATCCCGCCGGGGATGATGCCTGCACCGATGATCCGCGCCACGCATTCGCCGGCCGCCTCGACTTGCGCGAAGCCGACCATCAGCGCCCGCGCGGTCTCGGGCTTCTGCAGGATGCGCACAGTGATCTCGGTGATGACGCCAAGCAGGCCTTCCGAGCCGGTGATGACGCCCATCAGATCGTATCCAGCCGCCTCCGCCGCCTTGCCGCCAATGCGCAGGACCTCGCCGGTCATCAGCACGATCTCGCAGCCGAGCACGTTGTTGGTGGTCATGCCGTATTTCAGGCAATGCACGCCGCCGGAATTCTCCGCGACATTGCCGCCGATCGAGCAGGCGATCTGCGAGGACGGATCGGGCGCATAATAGAAGCCCGCATGCGCCACCGCCTGGCTGATCGCCAGATTGGTGACGCCGGGCTCGGTCACCACGGCGCGGTTGTCGAAGTCGATCTCGCGGATGCGTTTGAATTTACCGAGGCCGAGCAGCACGCCGTCGGCAAGCGGCAGCGCGCCACCCGACAGCGAGGTGCCGGAGCCGCGCGGCACCACCTTGATCCCCTGCTCGTGGCAGTATTTCAGAACCCTGGAGATTTGTTCCGTGGTTTCGGGCAGCACCACGACCATCGGCGGCTGCCGATAGGCCATCAGGCCATCGGATTCGTAAGGCAGCATTTCGGCCGCGCTGTCGATCACGCCCTCGCCCGGCACGATCGCGCGCAGGGCCGCGACGATCGCATCGCGGCGCTTGAGTACCGCAGAGTCGGCTTCCGGCATCATGATGGCCACGGACGTCTCTCTCCTGCACGGTGCAATTTGTCACGCCGAATCAAGCATATCCGCGCTCCTTTGGATAGTCGTCGCGAGGAACGGAACGCGGGCGCAGCACGCATCGGTCATGCGCAGAATTGATGAAGCAGCCAAGCATCTGGCGACTTGTGCGGGGCGCGCAGGTCAGGCAAAAAACTTGAGCCCACCCCGTTTTTTCCCAACCATAAAGAGCCCATGTCATGAACAAATTGACCCTGAGCGTCTTGGCCGTTCTCGCGTCGTCGGCCGCAGCTTCCGGTGCGCTGGCGCAGGACGTCGCCGCCGGCAAGTCCTCGTTCAACAAGTGCCTGCCGTGCCACGCAATCGGCGAAGGTGCCAAGAACAAGGTCGGCCCTGAGCTCAACGGGATTGACGGCCGCAAGTCGGGCACCGCGCCGGACTACAATTACTCGGATGCCAACAAGAACTCCGGCGTCACCTGGGGCAAGGAGCAGTTCCTCGAATATATCAAGGACCCGAAGGCCAAGATCCCCGGCACCAAGATGACCTTCGCCGGGATCAAGAACGAGACCGAAGCGAACAATCTCTGGGCCTATCTCTCGTCCTTCGACAAGGACGGCAAGCAGAAGCAGTAATTCAGGTCCCTCGCGGTAGCGGCAAACGAAAGCCCCGGTCTCGCGACCGGGGCTTTTTGTCGTCCAATGCTTCCTTGGTCTACGGCGCCGGATCCTGGCTCAGGACCGGCAGCCGCCGCGCGGCGCCGGAGGGCTCGAGCGAGAACACCCAGGCGAGCCCATAGAAGCCGATCGCGAGCAGATAAAGGAAGGCGAAGCCGAAATACATCGAGTTATATTCCATCAGGCCACCGAACAGCGCGCCCATCAGATTGTAGGCGAGCGCGGTGGAGATGTTGATGTTGGGCTTGCCGATCAGGGTGGAGAACACCATCCCGGAGAAGAACAGCGGGATCGTCAGCAGCACGCAGGCGATCGCCAGCGTGACGAAGGGCGAAGCGAACGAGATCAGCTCGTGGTTGCGCGCCGAGAAATAGCCGACGACGAGGCTCGCGAGCAACCCGGCATAGGCAATGCCGGTGCGCGGCACGAGCTTGCGCTGGACCATCAGATTGGCGAGGAACGCCATCAGCAGCACCATCAGAATGGTCGTGGCGATGACGAACCAGGTGCCGCCAAGATGCAGGCCGAGCTCGGTGATGGCCTTGGTCTCCACCAGCATGAAGCCGGACCCTAAGAAGAAGAACGGCACATAACCGCGCTCGACCGGCTCGTTCCAGCCGATGGTCTTGCGCACGAACATGTAGCTGAGCAAGAGCACCATGCCGAGCGCGAACATGTAGCTCGTCGGATAGGTGCGCTCCATCATGTAGAAGAATGGCCAATCGTCGGTTGGAATGCTCTCTTCAGGATACGCTTGCGCGAAATGGGTCGACATGTCGGTGAAGCCGAAGCTGTCGAGCGCCTTGGCGTCCGGCATGACGGCGTCGCGGCCTTTCTGCGTGATGAAGGCCGTCGTGGTCTTCGAGTCGTAGCCGACACGGACCGCCAGGGGTTTGCCTGCGCCGGGAATGCCCTGCAGGATGTGCGACAGCTTGAAGCCGAGCGAATCGTTCGGCAACGCGAACGAGATCGACATCACGCCATCCGGCTTCAGCAGCTTGAACGCTTCCGTAATGCCCTCGCGCGTGTAGACATAGGAGTCGACGCGCAGATTGGAGGCGTGGCTGATCGCGGTGTGCGAATCCAGCACGCCATAGATGATCAGGTCATACTGCCCCTGCGCAGTGCGGAAGAAGTTGCGCGCGTCGTTGATGTTCAGCGTTACGCGCGGATCGTCATAGGGATGCTCGGGATGGGAGGCCTTGCCCAGGAAGGCGATCGCCGGATCGATCTCGATGGCGTCGACATGTGCGGCGCCCATCCGCAAGGCGGCCGCCACGTCATTGCCGCTGCCGGCGCCGACGATCGCGACGCGCTCGGGCTTTTTCTTGAAGTTGAACGGAAACTCGTAATAGGCGCGGGCGTAGTGGTCCTCGTCGGACTCGTGGCCGCGATTCTCGTCAGAAAGGTTGAAGACCTTCTGATAATAGGCTCCGCCGGAGAGGATGTTCATCAGGCCATCGGCCTTCGACATGCGCTCCAGCAGCTGATAGGGCGAATAGATCCGCTGATACTCGGTCTGCACGGGCCAGGCCAGAACGGTGAGCAGCAGGCAGAAGCTCGCCACGCCGATCGGCATCCGCGTGTCGCGCGACAGCACGAAATAGAGCAGGACGCCGCCGACCACAGTGAACCAGATCACCGGCGGCAACCAGAACAGGCTCATCACGAACAGCGCGATGACGCCGAGAATGCTGCCGAACAGGTTGAGTCCATAGGCTTTCAGCGGCTCGGTCGTGCCCAGCAGCTTGCCGCAGAGCTGGCCGACCGGATAGCAGATGCAGGCGCACAGCACGAAGCTCATGCCGAGCAGAAGATAGAGCGGCGCACTATGACGGAACAGGTCGAGCCATTCGAGCTGATCCATCCAGATGCTGATCGAGGTCTGCTCGCGCATCGGCAGGCCCGCGAAGAGATCGTTGGCCGCTCCGATGTCGTAGCGCATCAAGGTGATGATGCCGACGAACAGCGCTAGCATCGGCAGCACCAGCGCCGGTGCACAGCGCTGCTTGTCCGCGACCGCATAGCCCGCGCCGAGGCCCAAGAAGCAGGCGAGCAGCGTGAAGTTCTTGAAGAACGAGAACACCGGGAAGACCGATGCCAGCCAGCGGATCATCACCAGTTCGAGCAGCAGGCTGACCATCGTGACCAGCACGATGAGCCGGATTTTTTCCTGCGTGCCGGCCTTGATGAACTCGGCTTCGAACACGCTTCCCATCGCATCGATCTCGCGCTCCAGCGGATGCGCGAGCCAGGCGGGATAGATGATCATGACGAGCGCGGCAATGCCGAGCGCGACCCGGAAGGCCATCAACGGCCACTCAGCGGCTGCGAATGTACCGTTCTCGATGAAGAGCCGGACGGCCAGCAGGGAGTAAATGAATACCAGGCTCCCCAGACAGATGCTGAAGAACCGGACGAGCCTGCGATTGGCGTCGTCGGTGCCATGCTGCATGGCGATGGAATGAGTGCTCATAATGCCCGCCCCGTACGTCGTGACTTCACGGAAAGGCGCAGCATGGGTCGGTTCTGATTAAGATTCCGCGAAATTGCCCCGCATATGCCGGATGCGTTAGCAGCTAGTTACCGGCACCGACCGGGACAGCCTGTCGAACGCTTTCGATCATTGTCTCGACCTCAGCGGCCACCAGGTCCGTCGCGACGTTCTGCACCATGTGACCGACGCCGGGCAGCACGATCAGCTTCGCATGCGGCACCGCGGCCGCGAACGGCCGCGAATGAATGTTGGTCGAGACCGTCTTGTCGACGTCACCGGAGATCACCGTAATCGGCATGCCGATCTCGCCATAGCGCGGCGCCTGTGCCGTGACCGCAGCCTTCAGCGTCATGAGATCGCGGGCGTTGGCGAGAAATTCGCGCGGACGCAACAGCAGCAGCGTTGCGGTCTTCCTGACGAAGCCTTCGGGCACCGTCTGTGGCAGGAAGACATTGCGCGCGCTCGGCTCCGCCAACAGCAAGCCGAGCGGCAACGTAATCGTATGAGCGAGCAACGGTCCGATCACCGGCATGGTGACGACCCTGTTGTACCAACCGACGCCGCCGCGCCACGGATGCGTGACAGGCGCGAGCATGACGAGCCCTGCGATCATGTCCGGATAATCAAGCGCCATCCGCGCGCCGAGCGCGCCGGCCCAGGAATGCACCAGGAGGACGACTCGACCAACATCGAGTTTGCGCAAGGCTTCCGCGATCATCCTGCCCTGCACCTCGGGTGTCGAATCCTCCTCGCGTTCGCGGACGCTCCAGCCATGACCGGGCCGGTCGATCAAAAACACCCGATGGTTGCGTGCAAGGAGATCGCCGAGCGGAAGGCGCATCGCCTCCAGGTTGGAGCTCGCGCCATGTATCATCACGACGGGCGGGCCGTCGGAATCGCGCTGCCCCAGTTCAACCACATTCAGCACCGCTCCCGCGACTTCCACCGCTTTTCCCCACTGCGGGTAGGTGCGATCGAGCACAACCACAGAGGCCCACGTGAAGAGGGCGAGCACGGTCAGCATCGTCACGACGACGATTGAGATCATTGGAATTTTCCGGATTGCTTGGGCCAAGACACGCAACAGGATGCCCCGAGGCAGAAATGCAACAGGATTTTCCTTAAATTTTTCCCCCCGGGTCATACGGGCGTCGTCGGCCATTTTATAACCATGGTCGGGACTTTTTCTGACGGGCGGGCGCACGCGATTTGCGGCTAACGCCGTCCGACCGGGTCACGTCATCCATCAGGGACCACGGATCGGGCGCCAAGCGTTAGCCGGGCAGGGAAAGAGGAGTACTATCGATGACTTCGGGACCGAGTGAAACCGTCATCGACGAGATCGTAGCGAGCTGCAACGGTGATCTGCGCGGTGCGTTGAAGGCATTGCTATTGGTCAACGAGCACCTCGAGGCTGAGATCGCACAGCTCTACGCGGCTGCGGCGCGTCACGGCTTTGCCGAGCGCGGCACCAACGTTCTGCACTAACACGCGACGAGATCAATCGCGCTTCAGCGTTGTTGGTTGAGCACGATCTTCCCGTAAGCGCGTTCTGCGTTTGTCGCGGAGGGACAATCGTTACGCGCTTTGCCGGATCATGCGCCACGCCGGTCGGACAGCTATCGTCACTTATCGGAGGATTCGTCCTTCGGACAGGCACGAATGGTTGAACGCGCAAGCTTGGCATCGTCCAGCGTTTTGTAGGGGCCATCCCCAAACCAGACGTCGCCGTCGCCACCGACGACCGGATTGCTGGTGACGATGTCGCATTTGCTTGTGGCACGGTTTCCGACCACCCAATAGCAACAGAGCGCATCGGCGAAACCGGCCGGAATTGCCGCGATCATCAGGCTGCCTGCCAGTATCAGGCGTCTCATCGTCAGGCTCCTGCCCGCATGTGACAACGCGGTTTAATTCGGCTTAACGCAGAGCGTTCCGTTCAGCGACGGAAAGCTGAGGGCAAGGTTAACGCCGCCTGGGCACGCAATGGATCGGGCGCGATGCCGCAGCCTGCACCTAAATCACGATGAGATCAGGTTAAATCATCATCGCGCTTTAGGTCTTTGATTGAGCATGATCTTTTCGGAAAACCGCTACACACTTTTCCGGATCATGCTTTAGGTGTCGCTGGATCAAATATCCGGACTTGAAAGGTCGCGCTAAATGTCGCGGCCCTCGACCTTTTCGGTCAGCGTCTTGACCAGCTCCGGCACCTTCTCCAGATGCGGATTGACCGCGAGCGCCTTGCGGAAGGCCTCGAGCGCGCGCTTGTCGTCGCCGATGTCCTGCATGATCATGCCGAGGCCGGCCAGCGCGCCGAAATGCCGGGGCTCGCGAACGAGCACCTGCTCGATATCGGCGAGCGACCGCGCGTAGTTGTTCTGTAGATAGTAGATTGTCGCGCGGCGATTCCACGCCTCGACATAGTCGGGACGCATCTTGATGATGGCGTCGAGCAGCTTCAGCGCGAGGTCCATCTGCTGCGCATCCATCGCGGCCTTGGCGCGTACCATCAGAAGCGCGGCAGTGTCGCTCGGTGTCTGCAGCCATAACGCCCAGATCCGCGCTTCGACATGCTTGGCGCTGATCTCGTCAGGCGCTGCCTTCAGCGCACCGAACAGAAAGTCCAGCCCGCGCGTACGGTCGGCCCCCACCTTCGGGAGCTTGGCTGGCGCTTCGGGAAGCTTCTTCTGCTTCGGCGGAGCGGTTGGCGGGTCATCCTGCGCGAAGGCAAGCGCAGGCGCGGCCACGATCAGTCCTGCGAGGATCGCTGACCGGACATTGCGAAGGTGCGGGAATTTCGATGCCATCCCCAAAGTTTAGACGCGCGCGAAGGGTCTTGCAAAGCAGCAAGTTGGAGGCGCGACCGTCAAAGACCTGTGAAGGCGGGAAAATACGGGCTTGGCCAACCGACCAAGCAATCGGCGTTGCCAGATCAGCCCTGACGGGCCTTGAAGCGCCGCTGCACCTTGTTGATCACATAAACCCGGCCCTTGCGGCGGACCAGACGGTTGGCGCGGTGACGGCCGCGCAGCGATTTCAGCGAGTTACGGACCTTCATCTCAGAGAATCCTGGTTGCGGTGGAAGGCCGTGTTGACAGGCCGGATCTGGCAAAAAGGGATTTTCCCGCCTGCCGCCCATGGCGTGGTCGGGATGGCCGGCGTTCTAGGCCATTGCAGCGCCAAATGTCAATCCGAACCCGCCATTTTGGGCGCATTTACCCCCTGAAGGGCGCGCACGCGGCCCTGGAATCGCTGGCAAATTCGACTTTGCGGAGCCGCCCGGAGCATTCTCGGCCGCCCGGTTTCCGTTGTTCCCCCTATCCCGGACGCGCCGCACGGGAACTCGACGGACCTCGCCGCCGAAGCCCTAAGAATCCCTCAAGCTTCCGCAATTACCGGAAATTCCACCATGGCCTCACCGGTCGCGACCTTCTCGCCTGCCTGGTTGCGCACCATCACGTCGATCAGCACCCAGCGTGAGTTCGCGGTCACCTGCCTGGACCTGATGATCCCGGTCGGCTGGATCGTGTCGCTGGGGCGCACCGGCTTGACCCAGCGTGTTTCGAGCCGGCGGTGGATCGCACCCAGCGGATAGGCCCAGTCGGTGATCATGCGCGAGATCAGGCCGAAATTATTCATGCCGTGCATGATCACGCCGCCGAAATTGGTCTTGCCGAAACTGCCTTTCATATACTCGTCGTCGAGATGCAGCGGGTTGTAGTCGAGCGAGGCATCGCAGAACAGGCGGATGGACTCGCGCGACACCGCGAAAGTCGGACCATCGATGCTGTCGCCGTCGTTCAGGCTGTCGAAACTCGTTGTCATCATCCCCTCCCTTCACTGCGGCCGGATGGTCCAGCCGCGGCCCGAGCAGATCACTTCGCCGCGCTGATTGAAGAAGACATTGTCGTGCACCACGAACAGCCGGTCGCGCTTGATGAACTTGTCGAGTGCACGCGCCTGCAGCGTGATGACGTCGCCGGGCCGCGCCGGGATGTTGTAGCTCCAGGACTGTCCCACATTCACGGTGCCCGGCGAGCGCATCCAGTCGTCCGCCGGCGTGCACGCGAACATCAGCATGATATGGATCGAGGGCGGCGCGATCAGCCCGCCATATCCTGAGGTCTTCGCATAGGCCTCGTCGAGATAGAGCGGATGGGTTTCACCCACCGCTTTGCAGTAGAGTTCGATCGCCTCGCGGGTCAGCGTGTAGGGAATGGTCTTGCGCGGTTCGCCCGGGACGATGTCGTCCCACAGCTTGCGCAAATTCGCGTTTTTCCAGAAATCGGTCTCGAACGCCTGGACTTCAGCCATTCTCATCCTCCCTGTCCGCATTCGTTCTTCTGCCGCCTTGCGGAATTTGTTATATGTTATAATCAATTTGCCGGAGCTGAAAATCAAGCCGGGAGGAAACGAAGATGCCCAAGCTGAAACTCCCTGACATCGAGAACGTCATTGCGATCGATATCCACACCCATGCGGAAGAGCCTTGCGGGATGCATGGCGATGACGGCTATGACGATTTCCAGGCGCAGATGGCGGAGTATTTCAAGTCGCCGCACAAGCATCCGCCGACCGTGCCGGAAACTGCGGCCTATTATCGCCAGAAAAACATCGCTGCCGTCATCTTTCCGGTGGATGCCGAACGCGAGACCGGCTTCCGCCGCTACAACAATTACGAAATGCTGGAGGTGGCTTCCGAAAATCTCGACGTGCTGATCCCCTTCGTCAGCATCGATCCGCACAAGGGCAAGCTTGGCGTGCGCGAGGCACGCAAGCTGATCGAGGAATACGGCGTCCGCGGCTTCAAATTCCATCCGACCATGCAGGGCTTCTATCCGAACGACCGCATGGCCTATCCGCTCTATGAAGCCATCAACGATAGCGGCGCGATCGCGCTGTTCCACACCGGCCAGACCGGCGTCGGGTCCGGCATGCCCGGCGGCATGGGCATGCGGCTGAAATATTCCAACCCGATGTATATGGATGACGTCGCGGCGGATTTCCCTGATCTCAAGATCATCCTCGCGCATCCCTCCTTCCCCTGGCAGGAGGAGGCGCTGTCGGTCGCGACCCACAAGCCGAATGTCTATATCGACCTCTCCGGCTGGTCGCCGAAATATTTCCCGCCGATCCTGGTGCGCTACATCAACTCGATTCTGCAGGACAAGATGCTGTTCGGCTCGGACTGGCCCGTCATCACGCCGGACCGCTGGCTTTCTGATTTCGCCAAGCTCGACATCCGTGAAGAGATCAGGCCGAAAGTGTTAAAGGCGAACGCGCGGAGGATTTTGGGTATATAAGCTGTTGCTGGCGACCAACTCCGTCAGGCGAAGGGTGCGCTGTGGCAATCTGCTTCCGAATGGCTGCCGTTGTCATTGCACTCTCGATCGGGGGTGCGGCAGGCAATTGTGCGGCCGAGTCAGGGTTGTCAGGAGTGGTTGTTGAACTCGAAACACCGCTGGCCAGTTCACAACCATTGCAGGGCTATTTGCGACAACCTGCCAGTACGGAACCCTCGCCCGCTGTTGTGCTCCTGCATAGCTGTAACGGCGACTGGCGGAAGCTGGACGAACGCTGGGGCCAGCGGATCGCATCGTGGGGATATGTCACGCTCGCCGTCGATAGCTTTGGTCCCCGAGGACTCAAGAGCACCTGCGCTGGCGGTCCGCCTGATCTCGCTTTCGACGGCTATCGCGCCCTGAAATTTCTGGTGCAACGCCCCGTCGTCGATCCGGCCCGCGTAGCGATCTTGGGTTTCTCGCAAGGCGGCTGGATCGCACTCAACTCCGTCGATCGCGGCGCGGTCGAGCAGACATCGCCCGACAAATTTCGTGCAGCAATCGCCTTCTACCCGCGATGCAGCGCGATCAAGGGCGACATGACCATTCCAACGCTCGTGCTGATCGGGGAACTCGACGACTGGACGCCGGCCAGCGCGTGCCGCGACATGGTCGAAGGCCGAGACGACTACGGCATCTCACGGCGCAAGGGCGAAGGCATTCCCATCCAACTCGTTGTCTATCCCGGCGCCTATCACGCGTTCGACGCACCCGGTCTCAAGACGCCGAGGCAGTTGCTGGGCCATCACCTGGAATTCAATCAGTCCGCGGCGGATGCGTCGGTCGACGCCCTTCGGAAATTCCTGTATGCGACAATCGGCGGAAAGGGGCAGACCCAGTGACCATCAAAGCCGTTGTATTCGACGCGTACGGAACCCTATACGACATCCAGTCGGTGGCCGACATCACCGAGCAGGCGTTTCCCGGTTATGGCGACATCATCACGCAGATCTGGCGGATCAAGCAGCTCGAATATAGCTGGCTGCGCTCGCTGATGCAGCGCTACCAGGATTTCTCTGCCGTCACCCGCGAGTCGCTGGCCTATACGCTGCGCGTGCTGGGGCTGACCTATGACGATGCCGCGTTCACGGGCATCATGGACAAATATCTGCATCTCGATCTCTATCCGGACGCGCTGCCGGCGCTGACGATGTTGAAGAAAGGCAGCCGCAAGCTTGCTATTCTCTCCAACGGCAGCCCCGACATGCTGAATGCGCTGGTCGCAAACACCGGGCTTGATGAAGTGCTCGACGCGACGATCAGCGTGGATGCGAAGAAGATCTTCAAGCCGGGCCCGGATGCCTACACGTTGATCGAATCCTCGCTTGGCATCGGACCACGCGAAGTCCTGTTCGTCTCCTCGAATCCGTGGGACGCCTGCGGCGCCAAGTCGTTCGGACTGAACGTAGCCTGGATCGAGCGCGTCACACCCGAAGCCATGGCACTCGCCTGCGTTGACAATGAGACGGTTGCGCCGCTCACGATGTTCAAGGCGATCCGCACCCAGATGGACGAGCTCGGAGCCGCGCCCGACCATCGCGTCCGCTCGTTGTCCGAACTGCCAGGGGTTGTCGCCTTCCATGAGTCTTGAATCCGTTCGCGCGTTTTTCGCCGAGAAGGCCCCCGACATTTCCGTCATCGAATCCGACAAGAGTTCAGCGACGGTGGTGCTCGCCGCCGAAGCCTATGGCGTCGAGCCGGCGCGGATCGCCAAGACGCTGAGCCTGCGCGTAGGTGATCGCGTGGTTCTGATCGTCGCAAGCGGCACGGCGCGTATGGACAACAAGAAGATCAAGGCGCTGTTCGGCGGCAAGCCGAAGATGCTCGGCCTCGACGAGGTCGCCCACATCACCGGCCATGAGGTCGGCGGCGTCTGCCCGTTCGGCCTGAAGACACCGCTGCCCATCTATTGCGACGTCTCGCTGAAGGCGTTCGACATCGTGGTACCGGCCGCCGGCTCGACCCACAGCGCCGTGCGGATCGCGCCGTCGCGCATGGCCGAGCTCACATCCGCCGAATGGGTCGATGTCTGTCAGGCTGCGACGGAACAGGCGTAGCGCCGCACGCTGCCTTTGTTCCAGGAGAAACGCGCCAGCGCGCGCAGCAGCCTGCCCATTCGATAGGCGACGTTGCATCACATCCAGGTGACGCGCGAGGTGCGTAGGCTGGTTCGACACGAAACGCTTGCGCGCGCCTGCGAAATCAAATCATCTGCACGCGCCGGGCAACACGAATTTTGGATTTCCAATGAGCGACAAGATTGCGCGACGCGACTTCCTGGGCTCCGTTGCGCTGGCAGGCGTAGCGGCCGCGGCCGGACAGAATTTCGTTGCCTCGCCCGTCAATGCGGCGGGCAACACGACCAACCCGATCATCGAGTTGTCGGCGAGCGACCTCGCCGATGCGATCCGCGCGAAAAAACTCACGTCGCGCGAGATCGTCGATGCGCATCTCGAGCGCATCACGGCGGTCAATCCGAAGCTCAACGCCATCGTGCAGCTGACCGCCGACTCCGCGCGGAAAGAGGCCGACGAAGCTGACGCCGCGCTGGCGCGCGGCGACATCAAGGGGCCGCTGCACGGCGTTCCGATGACGATCAAGGATACGCTGGAGACCACCGGAGTGATCTGCACCGGCGGCACCAAGGGCCGCGCCAGTTACGTGCCGAAGGCCGATGCCACTGCGGTTGCGAGGCTGCGCGCCGCCGGCGCGATTTTCCTCGGCAAGACCAACGTGCCGGAACTTGCCGGCGCGATCGAAAGCGACAATCTGGTCTATGGCCGAACCAACAACCCCTATGACCTCGCGCGAACGCCGGGCGGCAGCAGCGGCGGCGAGGCCGCAATCATCGCGGCCTGCGGCTCGCCGCTCGGCCTCGGCACCGACGCCGGCGGCAGCATTCGCATCCCCGCGCATTTCTGCGGGCTCGCGGCGATCAAGCCGACCTCCGGCCGCGTGCCGCGCACCGGACAGTTTCCGCAGCCGATGGGCGCCCGCGCGCCGGTGTTTCATGTCAGCCTGATCGCGCGCCGTGTCGAGGATCTCGCGCTGGCGCTGCCGATCATTGCCGGCCCCGATTTCCGCGATGCCTCGATCGTCGGCATGCCACTGCTCGATCCCAGGGAGGTGACGCTCAGCGGCTTGAAGGTCGCCTATTTCGACAATGACGGCGGCGCGGCGCCGACAAAGGAAATCAGTGCGGCGGTGCGCGACTGCGCCAAGGCGTTCATGGATGCCGGCGTCAAGGCCGAGGAAACGCGCACGCCGGATGCGGAGAAGGCCGCCACGGTCTATTACGACATGAGCCGCGGCGATGGCGGCGCGGGCACGCGCGCCTTCCTCAAGAGCATCGGCAGCGATCCAATCTCGCCGCTGTTCGAGAAGGCGCTGACCTACTCGGTGGCGCCCGCGATGGCCAGCACTACCGAGGCGCTCGCGGCATTCGTGCGCTGGGACCTGTTCCGCAACGCGATGCTCCGCTTCATGGAAAACTACGACGCCGTACTGTCCCCGGTCGCACCCTTCCCGGCGCTGCCGCACGGCACGAGCTTCGACGAAGCCAATCGCAAGGGCTTCGGCTACTCGCAGATGTACAATCTGACGGGATGGCCGTCCGCGACCGTGCGCGTCGGCACCTCGCCCGAAGGGCTGCCGCTCAACGTCCAGGTCGCCGCGCGGCCCTGGCGCGAGGACGTCGCGCTGGCGCTCGCGGCGCATCTGGAAAAGAGCTTTGGCGGTTGGAAGATGCCGACGGCGGTTTAATGCATGGACCCGGAACGAGTCCGCCCCGCACTTGATGCGGGGCGTGTGGCGGCTTTCCGAAAGGTCATGCTCGATTGAGGAACCTGGAGCGCGACCCCATCGCGCCCTAAACTCGCGCGATCCTACTCGTCGTCATATTGGGGCTGGTACTGAGGCGGATATTGGGGCCGCGGCGGCGGTCCCGCCTCGTATTGCGGCCGTTCCTCATATTGTTGGCGTCCGGCGCGGCCACGACGCGTCTCGCGCTGTTCCGTGCGGTTACCGGTATCGAACACGGCGCGGCAGCCGGGGCTGAGCTGTGGCCCATTGGAACGTAAACAGGCCACGATGCGGTCGACATCGGGAATCGCGTCGCCACACAACCGCCATACGTCGGGCGTGCACGCCATCTGCTGGTCCATGGTTCCGCGATTTTGCTGCGCCGAAGCGACGGTGCCGAAAGCTGCGACGCCGCCGATTGCGATGGCAAAGCTGAGAAAGACACGCTGCAACGCCATGTCCGATCCTACTCTTCAATTGAATTGACGATTTGCTGTAAGCGCGCAGGCGCAAAATCCCACAGCCCACATACGGCCTGTGAAAGTGCTCAATGATTGAGGCCGAGGAAGGTTCGCATTGGACAACTAAATGTGAGGACAATTATCCGACCCTGCCGATCTTCTTGACCGCCGCAATCAGCCGCGCGCTGTCATCGGCCACGAATTTCGAGAACTGCGGCGCATCCATGTAGGCGACCGGGCTGCCGGCGGTCTCGAAGGTTTTGGTGACTTCCGGCGTCTTCACGGCGCCCGCCATGGCTTCACGCAGGCGCGTCATGATCGGTTGCGGCAACGCACTCTGCGCGAACAGCCCGGCCCAGATATAGAACTCGACATCGTTGTAGCCGAGTTCCCCGAACGTCGGCAGATCGGGGAAGCTCGTGATCCGCTCCGCGCCCCAGTTCGCCAGCACGCGCATCTTGCCGTCCTCGACCTGCTGCTTGAGCGTGCCCGGCGCCGAGGCGAGTGCCTGCACGGTCCCGCTCAGAAGCGCTGTCAGCGCGGGACCGGCACCGCGGAACGGCACGTGCAACAGCTTGATGCCGGCGCTCGCGGCAAACATCTCCATCGCGATGTGCAGCGTGCCGTAAGGACCGGACGAGCCGTAGGGGATTTGTCCGGGGCGCGCCTTCGCATCGTCGACGAAATCCTTCAGCGTCTTCCATGGCGCCGACGCCGGGACCGCCAACAGCGTGGGATCGGCAAGCACGCGCGCGATCGGCACGAATTGCGAGACCTCGTAGGCGACGGGCCGCTCGAACAATCGGTCGGCCTCCGGCAGCACCGCGAGCGAGGACAGCGTCATCAGCAACGTGTAGCCGTCGGGCTCGGCGCGCGCCGCCTGCGCGTTGCCGACCGATCCGCCGGCGCCGCCCGCTCGGTTGTCCACGATCACCGGCTTGCCGAGAATCCGCTCCAACGCCAGCGCGACCGGCCGTGCCGCGAGGTCGGCCTGCCCGCCGGCCGGAAACGGCACGATCATAGTGATGTTGCGATTGGGATAACCGCCTTGCGCAAAAGCTGCGTTGGCAAATGCCCTGTGCGCCAGCGGCAACGCGACCGTGCTTTGCAGGAATGCCCTACGGTTCATCGGCGATGTCTCCCCCCACATGTCTTTGTTATGAGATACAGACTAACGTCAACGATCGCCAGCGCAATGGCACGGACCGCAGGGTGGGCAATCACTCTACTTCCTTTTCCATTTTGCGAATTTCTTGGTCAGGAAATCGGCAAGCACCTCGACGCGCGCCGGTCTGGGACCCCCCGGCGGGGTCACGAGATGCACGGCGCCTTCCGGCTGCTTCCAGCCTTTCAAGATCACTTCGACTTCGCCCGAGGCGATGGCGTCGCCGACGATGAAATCCGGCAGGTCGGCGATGCCGAGGCCTGCGAGCAGCGCAGGCATCAGCGCCTCGCCATTGTTGACGCGCAACTGTCCGGCCGGCCGCACACTCGCCTGCTCGCCGGCCGCATTGGTGTAGTGCCAGACATTCGGCGTGGAGAGATAGGCGTAGCCGAAGCATTTGTGCTCGGCGAGATGCATCGGATGCGTCGGCCGGCCATGGCGTTTCAGATATGACGGCGCGGCGACGGTGTAGCGCGGCATCGCGCAGAGCCGCCGTGCAATGAGAGACGAATCCGGCAGCCGGGCGATCCGCAAGCCGGCATCGAAACCTTCGCCGATCAGGTCCACGGTCGCGTCGCTCAGATGCAGGTCGACCGAGACCTCCGGATAGGCCTGCAGAAACTCCGGCAAAAGCGGCGCAACGTTCTTCACCCCGAAGGTCATCGGCACCGCGAGCCGCACCAATCCGCGCGGCGTCACCGATTGCGCCAGCGCCTCGTTCTCCATCGCCTCACCGTCGGCGAGCAGCCGCGCGGCGCGCTCTGACAGCCGCTGCCCGGCGTCGGTCAGCGCCAGCCGGCGCGAGGTGCGGTTGAACAGACGGGCGCCCAACCGCTCCTCCAGGCGGGTCACCGCCTTCGACACCGTCGCTTTTGACAGCGCCAGCTCACCGGCCGCGCTCGCGAACGAACGCAGTTCGACGACCTTGGCAAAGATCGCGAGCGCCTCGAAATCGGGAAGTTTTGCCATTCTGCCTTGGTCCATAATTGGAAACAATGAGTTTCTATAGTTTCTATTTCTATACCAAGGGCGGCGGCATATCCAGATGGCTATCGAATTTCAAACAGCTTCGAACAACGGAGACTTCCAATGACCAAGAAGCTTTCAGGCAAAGTAGCCCTTGTCACCGGCGGTTCGCGCGGCATCGGTGCAGCCACTGCCCTCGCCCTTGCGGAAGAAGGCGCAGGCGTCGCAATCAGCTACGTCGCTTCCTCCGAAAAAGCGGACGCCGTGGTACGCGACTTGAAGGCCAGGGGCGTCGAAGCCCGCGCCTACAAGGCGGATCAGGGTTCTACGGTTGAGGTCGATCAGCTCGTAAAGGACGTCGCTCGGGACTTCGGCCATCTCGATATCCTGGTCAACAATGCGGGCGTTGCCGCCGGCGCAGCCGTAGACGATGCGAATGCCGACACTGCGGCCCTGGCCCGACAGGATGCGGTGAATGTTCACGGCGTCGTAACCGCGATCCGCGCGGCGTCGCGGTTGATGGGCGAAGGCGGCCGCATCGTCACGATCGGTTCGTATCTCGCGACCCGCGCTTCCTTTCCCGGATTGGCCGACTACACCGCCACCAAGGCTGCGATCGTCGGCTACACCAAGGGCGCGGCGCGCGACCTCGGCCCACGCGGCATCACGGTGAACGTGGTGCAGCCCGGTTCGATCGACACCGATATAAATCCCGACGACGACCGCGAGTTCGCCGACGCGCAACGCAAGCAACATGCACTGCAGCGCTTCGGCAAGCCGGAAGAAATCGCAGCCGGCGTCGTGTTCCTCGCAAGCCCCGAGGCATCGTTCGTGACCGGCACGGTGCTCGATGTCGATGGCGGCTTCAACGCCTGAATCAAAATCCAATCCAACGGCGCCGGGTCACCAAGATCCGGCGTCGCAGAAAGACCGAAAACAAGGACTTAAAACCATGATCGAACTCAGACCCTTTGAAAATCTCGGCGGCGCCGACCACGGCTGGCTGAAGGCCAAGCATCACTTCTCCTTCGCCGGCTACTATGATCCCACCAACGTCAGCCATGGCGCCCTGCGGGTGTGGAACGATGACGAGATCGCGCCGAACACCGGCTTTCCCGCGCATCCCCACGCCAACATGGAAATCATCACCTATGTCCGCGAGGGCGCGATCACCCATCAGGACAGCCTTGGCAACAAGGGCCGGACCGAAGCGGGCGACGTTCAGGTGATGAGCGCGGGCAACGGCGTCCGACACTCCGAGTACAATCTGGAGCCGACCAAGACCAAGATCTTCCAGATCTGGATCCAGCCGACCTCGCAGGGTGGCCAGCCAACCTGGGGAGCGAAGCCGTTCCCCAAGGGCAATCGCTCCGGCAAGCTCGTCACGCTCGCAAGCGGCTTTGCGACCGACGAGGACGCGCTGCCGATCCGCGCCGACGCGCGCGTCCTCGGCACCACGCTGAAGGCCGGCGAGAGCGCCGAATATTCGGCCGATAAGGCGCGCCATCTCTATCTGGTGCCGGCGGCCGGCGCGATCGAAGTCAACGGCGTGCGGGTGAATGCCCGCGACGGCGCCGCGATCCGCGATGAGGCCACGCTCAGGATCACCGCACTGGAGGATTCCGAGCTGGTGCTGGTCGACGCTGCGTAAACCCACTCCGTCCGCTCGTCATGCCCGGGCTCGACCCGGGCATCCATCGCCCTTCGGAAACTTCTTTCCGCGGCGATGGGTTGCCGGGTCATCCTCGATCAGGTCGAGGACAGGCGCCCCGGCAATGACGTCCCTCTGCTTCACACACACTCATCCAAACCCAGGAGACTTCCTATGACCAAGGTTCTCGTTCTCTACTATTCCGCCTACGGCCATATCGAGGCGATGGCGAATGCGGTCGCCGAAGGCGCGCGCGAAGCCGGCGCCACCGTCGACGTCAAGCGCGTACCCGAGCTCGTGCCGGCAGAGGTCGCGAAAGCGGCCTACTACAAGCTCGATCAGGCGGCGCCGGTCGCGAAGATTGACGACCTGCCGAACTATGACGCGATCATCGTCGGCACCGGCACGCGTTTCGGCCGCATGACCTCGCAGATGGCGAATTTCCTCGACCAGGCCGGCGGCCTCTGGGCCAAGGGCGCGCTGCACGGCAAGGTCGGCGGCGCCTTCTCGTCGACCGCGACCCAGCATGGCGGCCAGGAGACTACGCTGTTCTCGATCATCACCAATCTCCTGCACTTCGGCATGACGGTCGTTGGTCTCAACTACGGCTTCGCCGGCCAGATGAAGCTCGATGAGGTCACCGGCGGCTCGCCCTATGGCGCGACCACGATCACCGGCGGCGACGGCAGCCGCCAGCCCAGCGCCAACGAGCTCGCGGGCGCGCGCTACCAGGGGCGCGTGATCGCGGAGACGGCCAAAAAGCTGCATGGTTAAACGTCATGGTTAGCGCGCCAGCCTGCTGCATGGCTGGTTTGTCAAGGGCGGCATTCTCCGACGCGAATGCCGCCCTATCTCTGCGTGCAGGGACGCGAGGTGCTGCGATGGTCGAAATTCTTTTCATGGCTCAATTGGTTCGAAACCCGCTGCAGGCGATCGCACGCCGGTGGTGGTGCAAGAGCCTTTATCGCGCCACCCGTGGCCAGCGCCGCTGCCCGGAGTGCACGGCTTCGTGAAACCGCCGTGTTGTTGCGTGATAGTATCGATCACGACGGCAACGCGAGGATCGAAGCATGCCCAACGCTCTGCAGATCGCATGGCCGGAACTGCCCACAGCCGCTTGGCGTGACACTTGCGCGACGCTGCACCTCTGGACCCAGATCGTCGGCAAGATCCGGCTCTCCCGCACACCCTGGCTCAATCATTCCTGGCATGTGACGCTCTATGTGAGCGCGCGCGGGCTGACGACCTCGCCAATCCCGGATGGAGCGCGCCATTTCGAGATCGAATTCGACTTCATCGACCATGTGCTGCTGATTTCGACCAGCGACGGCGCGCGTCGGCAGTTCGCGCTTGCCGGCCAATCGGTTGCGAGCTTCTACGCACTGACCCTCGCAGCGCTCGGCGAGCTCGGCATCCACGTCAAGATCGACGAGATGCCGAACGAACTGCCGGAGCCGGTCAAGTTCTCGCAGGACGATCTGCATGCTTCATATGACGGGGACGCGGTGCAGCGCTTCTTCCGAATCCTCTCGAGCACCGACCGCGTGTTCAAGCAATTCCGTACCGCCTTTCTTGGCAAGGCAAGCCCGGTGCATTTCTTTTGGGGCAGTTTTGACCTCGCGGTGACGCGCTTCTCGGGCCGCCGCGCGCCGCGCCATCCCGGCGGCGTGCCGCATCTTTCCGACGACGTCGCCTGCGAAGCCTATTCGCACGAGGTGAGCAGCGCCGGTTTCTGGCCCGGCAGCGGTGCAATCGATTATCCGGCGTTCTATTCCTATGCCTATCCCGAGCCCGCCGGTTTTCGCGCCACGAAAGTGCGCCCCGAGGCGGCCTTCTTCCAAGAGACGCTCGGCGAATTCATCCTGCCCTATGACGCCGTACGCTCCGCCGCCGATCCGGATCAGGCTCTGCTCGACTTCCTGCAGAGCACGTATGAGGCCGCTGCCAACGCTGCGGCATGGGATCGCGAGGCGCTGGAATGCGCGGTTGGGCAACCCGGCGTGGTTCGCGAGATCTGAGCGGCGTCAGGCCGCGTCCGTCGCGGTCTCTGCGGTCGAGAGCCACCAGCCCTCCCCTGCGAACCAGCAGGTGTCGTCCGGCACGCTGTCCAGGTGAAGCGAGCGGACTTTCTCCCAATCCTTGTCGAAGGCGTCTTTCAGGCGGCGGCCGGTTTCCTCGTCCTGCAGACCTACACAGCCGATAAACTGCGCGCGACCGATAATCTTGGCCGGCCACACCCCGGCTCGCACCGAACTGCGGATCAGCAGCATGCCCCCAAGCACCCATTGCGGCGCCAGCGGAAACAGGAGCCGTCCTCCAGGCCGCAATGCATCGAGCCAGGCGCGCGCCGGCTGCGCGGCCCCGGCGCAGACATAGATCAGATCCGCGTCAGGCAGTTCCGACGTCACGCCGGACTTCGTCTGCACGTCGACATGTGGCAGGTCTTTGAGATTATCCTTCGCCCGCGCGGCCAGGCTCTCATCTATTTCATAGGCATGCACGCGGCCGTTTGTGCCGACCAGATGTGCCAGGATCGCCGTGTAATAGCCGCTGCCCGCGCCGATTTGCAGGACGGTCTCACCCTCCTTGATCTCGCACGCGTTGAGCCAGAACGCATGCGCATGCGGCATGCCGATATTGAGGCCGCGTTCGCTGTCGAGCGCCAGCAACAGGTTCTGATAGAGAAAGGCCGGATCGTCGTCGGGCGTCGGCACATAGGGATGCCCGCCGAGCGTGACCAGCCACGGCCCCGGCCCAGCGAAGGGCTCGCGCTTCACGGCGCGGAAGGCCGCTTCGATGCGCGGATCGGAACAATTGGCCGCGGCACAGACCAACGCAGCATAGAACGAGCGCAATTTTTCCGAACGGTCTTCCATGACGCAGTCTTGGCCCGAGCAACCCCGCCTGACCCTAGTCGAAGCCTTTATCGGAGAAAAGACAGACCGCGCCTTACGTGCGAAAAGATGGACGAACCCGGCGCAACTCGCGGGTGCATGCTGCGCCGAGCCTCGCCATGCCGTGCTATAGCGGCTTGATCTGCACCTTGCGGAATTTCACGACGCCCGAGCCGTATTGGAGCGCGATGTAGCCGCCGAGATGCTTGAAGTCGTCCACATCGGCGGTCTTCTGGCCATTGAGCACGACGGTGAGATGCGGCCCCTTGGCGGTGATCTCATAGACATTCCACTTGCCGGCCGCCTTCGGCATCGGATCGACCTTGGCGACATCGACGATCGCGCCGGTCCCATAGGACGGGTCCGGCCGCTTGTCGAAAACATTGACCTCGTAGCAGATCTTGGCATCGATCTTGTCGGCCTGGTCGCAGCGGATGAAGACGCCGGAGTTGGCCTCCTCGTCGGTCCAGAACTCCGCCCTGATCTCGAAATCCTTGTAGGTGTTCTTGCTGACGAGATAGGCGATATCCTTGCCGTCGAGCTTGTCGGCCGTGAGCGCGCCATCCTGCATGGCCCAGTTGGCCTTGCCGACCTCGCTCCAATCACCCTTGTTGGTGGAGTCGAGGAGCGTAGTCCACCCGTCATTCTCGGCCGAAGCCCGGTTTGCAAAGTACAGGGCCGCGGCGCCGACCAGGAGCGTCAGGACAACAGACTTCGAACGACCACGCATAGCATTATCCTCCCAATTTCTTGTTGAAGGAGGACCACAACAATCCGCGGCAAAATGCAAGCCGGATTCGATGCTGCAGTGCGTTGTCAGCTCATGGAGCATCGCCCGATCGATCACCGAACCGCGTCTTGCTCGGCGAGAACGGGACCAGCTAGCATGCGCTTACAACAGAAGAGGTCAGGCACGCTTTCGCGCGACCAAAAAGGGAGAACCAAGATGAGGACCAATGTTCGGATCTGGCGCTATCTCGCGCTGCCGGTCTGTTTCGCCGCCATGCTGAGCATCGGCTCAGCCGCCGAACTCAATCCGGCGGCCGTCGTCTACAAGACGCCGGACCAGATCCCGTGGGGGCCGGTAGATGCACGGGGTGCACAGAACGCGGTCGTGGTCGGCGATCCGAACAAGCCGGGCTTCTACATGGTGTACACCAAATGGACCAAGGGCAACCATTTCAGCCGGCCGCATTTCCATCCGAACGACCGCTACATCGTGGTCCTTCAGGGCACGTGGTGGGTCGGTTCAGGTCCGAAATTCGATCCCGAACACGGGACGGTGTCGATGCCGGCCGGCAGCTTCGTGACGCATTATGGCAAGCAGGTGCATTGGGACGGCGCCAAGGACGAGGACGCGGTGCTCCTGATCATGGGCGAAGGACCCGCGACGGCGACGCAGGTCGCGGAGGAAAAATAGCCGCGCCGAACTCGCCGGCGCCTGCGAGTTGAGCCGGTCACTTATCTCGCGACGCAGGTAACAATGAATGCCGCATGATGGAATTCCGTCATGCGCGGACAGCGCGGCGGCTATCGGCAATGTGGGCGGATTGCCGCTTGCTCTCAAGCAGTTGCTTTGAGACCATGACACCTCGACAAGAAGCAAGACCCGCGTTGCGCGCGGGCGTTTCACCGAGGAAGCCCATGCCCATCGTCAAGGCCGACCGTCTCACCTCCATCGGCGCGGCCCTATTGAGGGCCGCCGGTGCATCCGACGAGGAGGCCCATGCGGTTGCCGTCGGCTGCGTCAACGCCAACCTCGCCGGCCATGACTCGCACGGCGTGATCGCGATCCCGACCTATATCGACCGCGTCAAGGCGGGCCATATCGTGCCCGGCGCGAAATGGACCATCGTGCAGGAATCGCCGACCACGACCGTGATCGACGGCCATTGGGGCTTCGGCTTTCACGTCAACAGCAAGGCGATGGAACTGACCATCGAGAAGGCCAAGACCGCCAATGTCGCAGCGTGTACGGTGTTCCGGCAGAGCCATGTCGGCCGGCTAGCGGCCTATCCGCTGATGGCAATGCGCGAGGGCATGATCGGCCTTGCCACCGCCGATTCCGGCCGTTCACCGAAACATGTCGCGCCGTTCGGTGGTCGCGAGGCGCGGCTCGGCACCAACCCGATCTCGATCGCCGTGCCGTCCGATCTCGATGCGCCGTTTTATCTGGACATGGCGACGTCGGCGGTCGCAGCCGGCAAGATCGCGCTCGCAGTGGCGCGCAAGGAAGAGATCCCGACCGGATGGATCATCGATGCCGAAGGACGGCACACCACCGATCCCACACAATATCGCAAAGGCGGCGCGTTGCTGCCGCTCGGCGGCAGCGAAGGCTACAAGGGAAGCGGCCTCGCCGCGATGGTGGAAGTGCTGTGCGGCCTGCTCACGGGTCTCGGCTTCGGCGTCGAGCCGACCGGCCGGCACAATGACGGCGTGTTCATGGCCGTGTTCAATGTCGCGGCCTTTCGCCCGCTGAAGGATTTCAAGAAGGAAGTCGCGGACTTCGCCCGCTATCTGAAATCGACGCCGCCATCCGAAGGGTCGTCCGGCGTGTTCTATCCCGGCGAGGTCGAATATCTGCGCGAGCAGCAGCGGCAAAAGGACGGCATCGAGATCGAGGATGCAACCTGGGACAAGCTGCGCGCCCTGGCGGGCGAGTACAAGCTCGCCGCGCAACTCGATCTCGACTGATGCACCGGCGAGACAGGAGAGCAGCATGACGCGGCAAATGGCGATGGTCGGATTCCTGCAGGCGCAGAACTGCACCAACCTGCCGGGCTCGTGGCGGCATCCGGAATCGCGCGACGATTCCATGTCCGCCGACTACTACCAGGAAATCGCGCGCATCCTGGAGGCCGGCAAATTCCACATGGCATTCTTCGACGATCGCCTCGCGATGCCGGACCGCTACGGCAACGACCACGCCCACACCGTCGAATATGGCATCCGCTGCGTGAAGATGGACCCGATCGTGGTGCTGACCACGATGGGCATGGTCACCGAGAAGCTCGGCCTCGCCTCGACCTGCTCGACCACCTATTTCGAGCCGTTCGACGTCGCCCGCCGTTTCGCGACGCTTGACTTGATGACGGGCGGCCGGGCCGCCTGGAATGTCGTCACGTCGGTGAACGACGGCGAAGCGCTCAACATGGGCAAGGACGAACACCTCGCGCACGATCTGCGCTACGACCGCGCCGACGAGTTCATGGAGGTGGTGCTCGGCCACTGGGATTCCTGGGAAGACGGATCGCTGCTCATCGACAAGACCAGCGGACGCTTCGCCGATCCGAGCAAGGTCAAGCGGCTCGATCACAACGGGCAGTTCTTCAAGTCACGCGGGCCGTTCACGGTGCCTCGCTCGCCGCAGGGCCATCCCGTCGTCATCCAGGCCGGCGCGTCCGGCCGCGGCCAGCGCTTTGCCGGCCGCTGGGGCGAAGTAATCTTCACTGCCGCGCGCAACCTCACCAATGCCAAGCAGGGCTATGAAGCGATCCGCAATGAAGCCGCGAAAGCCGGCCGCGATCCCGAGCAGATGTTCCTCTGCAACCTGACGACGCCGGTCTGCGGCGCCACCCAATCGGAAGCCGAGGACAGGATGGCGCTGATCCAGAGGCTGCCGCTGGAGATCGACGCGCTGTCGCTGCTCGCCGAGGGCCTCAATTTCGACTTCGCGGCCAAGAGTATCGACGAGCCGCTGACCACGGAAGAACTACAGGGCATGCAGGGCATGCTCGGCATTCGCGACGGCGTGCTCAGAACCTCCGGCAAGACCAACCCGTCAACACGCGATTTCATCACCTTCTCGGGCCGCGGCCAGGTCCAGGACGCCATGGTCGGCGGACCGAAGGAGATCGCGGACAGGCTGGAAGAGATGTTCGTCGGCCGCGGCTGCGACGGTTTTGTCATTGCCGCCAGTTACGTGCCGGGCTCCTATGCCGATTTCGTCACGCATGTGGTGCCGGAACTGCAGCGCCGCGGCCTCTACCACAAGGATTATGCCGGCAAGACGCTGCGCGAAAATCTCGGGCTGAAGCGCCCGACCGCCGGCGCGTGGAAAGCACCGCCGCGCGTCGCGGCTGAATGAAGAAAAAGTCAACTGGCAACGAATGAAACAGAATACGAGAACAAGAAAAGAAAAAGAGGAAGCACCATGCGTTGGCTGAAATTCACCGCCGCCGGGACGACATCCTGGGGCATCGTCGAGGACGATCGTGTGATCACCGTCGACGGCGATCCCTTCGGCGAATGGAAGCGCGCGGCGAAAAGCCATGCGCTGAAGGACGTGAAGATCGAACTGCCGCTGATCCCGCGCACCTTCTATTGTGTCGGCCTCAACTATCTCAAGCATCTGAAGGAAGCCGCCGACAAGCGCGGCGAGGTGCCGAATGTGCCTGACAGGCCCGAGATCGGCTACCGCGCGCAAAACGCGCTGATTGCGCATGACGAGGAGGTCGTGATCCCGGCGATCGCGACCGAGAAGATTCACTATGAAGGCGAACTCGTCGTCGTCATCGGCAAGAAGGTCAAGCATCTCACGGCAGAGAACGCGATGTCCTGCGTGTTCGGCTACACCATCGGCAACGATGTCAGCGAACGCACATGGCAGAAGGCCGATCGCAGCCTGTGGCGATCGAAGAACGCCGACACCTTCAAGCCGATGGGTCCCTGGATCGAGACCGACGCGGATCTCGACAAGATGGAGACCATCGTCAAGGTCAACGGCAAGGAGACCGGCCGCTTCCACACCAACGACATGATCTTCGGCGTCGTGCCGTTCATCGTCGAGCTGACCAAATATTTCACGCTGTGGCCGGGAGACGTGATCTGGATGGGCACCGACGGCGCCTCCCCTGATCTGAAGGCCGGCGACGTCGTCGAGATCGAAATCACCGGGATCGGCACCCTGCGCAACAGGTTCGTCGCCGAGACGCGTTAGAGATGACCCGCTACAGCGCCGCGCATTTTTTCCTGGAAGGCCTGGTCGATCTCGGCGTCGACTACATCTTCGCCAATCTCGGCACGGACCACGTCTCCTTGATCGAGGAGATGGCGCGCTGGGACAAGGAAGGCCGCAAGCATCCGGAAGTGATCCTGTGTCCGCACGAGATCGTCGCCGTGCACATGGCCGGCGGCTATGCACTCGCCACCGGAAGGAGCCAGGCGGTGCTGGTGCATGTCGATGCCGGCACCGCGAATGCCTGCATGGCGATCCAGAACCTGTTCCGCTATCGCCTGCCGGTGATGCTGTTCGCCGGCCGCGCCCCGCATACGCTGCATGGCGAGCTGAGAGGGTCGCGCGACACCTATGTGCATTTCGTGCAGGACCCCTTCGACATCGCGAGCATCGTACGTCCCTACGTGAAGTGGGAGTATTCGCTGCCCTCGGGCGTCGTGGTGAAGGAGGCGCTTGCACGCGCCGCCGCGTTCGCGCACAGCGATCCGCCGGGGCCCGTCTACATGATGCTGCCCCGGGAGACGCTCGGGGAAGAATGGGACGAGACCGACATGCCGGCCTATCCCGCTGCGCGCTACGGCAGCGTGCACGCAGGCGGCATCGAGCCGGCGCGGGCAGAGTCGATCGCCGAGCGGCTGATGGCGGCGAATAATCCCGTCGCCTTCACCGCCTATCTCGGCCGAGAGCCGCAGTCCGTCGATCTCCTTGACCGGCTGGCGCGCGCCTGTGGCATCCGCGTCGTCGAGTTCAATTCGATCGATCTCAACATCCCGCAGGACTCGCCCTGCTATGCCGGCACCGATCCCGGACCGCTGCTGGAGCAGGCGGACCTCGGACTGCTGCTCGACACCGACGTGCCCTTCGTGCCGCTATCGGCCAAGCGCGCAAGCGCTATCGAATGGATCCAGATCGATATCGATCCCCTGAAATCGGATTTCCCGATGTGGGGATTCGCAACCGACATGCGTGTCCAGGGCAACAGCGCGGTCATCCTGCGGCAGGTCCTCGATGCGGTCGAAGCGCGCGCCGACCGGGCCTATCGCATGCGTGTCGCCGAGCGCATCGCAGGCTGGAGCACCGCGCGCGAACAGGCGGCGTCGCGCCGCGCCACGGCAAGCGCCAACAAGGGCGTCCCAGGCGCGCTCAATCCGGCCTTCGTGTTCGCAACGCTCAGCGAAAAGCTTTCGCACGACGACGTCGTCCTCAACGAGGCGATTCGCAATGCTCCGATCCTGCAGGAGCATCTGACGCGCACGAAGCCGGGCAGCTATGTCGGACTCGCCGGCGGCGGGCTCGGCTTCAGCGGCGGCATGGCGCTCGGCTTGAGGCTGGCGCAACCCAATCGTCGCATCGTGCAGGTAATCGGCGACGGCGGCTTCCACTTCTCCTCGCCCGACAGCGTCTATGCGGTGGCGCAGCAGTACCAGATCCCGATCTTCACGGTCGTGCTCGACAATGGCGGCTGGCAGGCAGTGAAGTCGGCGACGCAACGTGTCTATCCGAAAGGCATCGCGGCGGAGACCGATCAGTTTCAGTCACGCCTGACGTCCGGCCGCCAGGGCGAACGGCGGGGCTTCTCCGAGGTCGCGAAGGCGTTCGGCGCGCATGGCGAATGCGTCACCGAGCCGGATGAGCTTGCCGCTGCGGTCGATCGCTGTCTCGCGGCACTCGATGACGGCAAGGCGGCCGTGCTGCATGTTCACGTCACGAGGCTTTGAGAATCGTTCATGCGCGTGAAACACCTTCTGGCAAGCCTCTGCATTGGATGGAGCCTCCTCGCCACCGCCCCCCTTCGCGCGCAGGATGAGGCGGCGAAATATCCGACGCGACCTATCCATATCATCGTCGGCTTCGCGGCCGGCGGCGGCAATGACATCATCGCGCGCGTGTTCGGGCAGAAGCTGTCTGAAGATCTCGGCCAGCCCGTGATCGTCGAGAACAAGCCGGGCGGCGGCGCGATCGTCGCCGCCGATTATGTCGCCAAGGCGCAGCCGGACGGTTACACGATCCTGGTCGGCGCCAGCGGCATGGCGATCAACCACGCACTCTACGCCAAGCTTCCCTACAACTCGGTCCGCGATTTCGTTGCGGTCTCCGAGCTGTGCTCGTTTCCGCTGATCATGGTCGTCAATGCGTCGTCGCCGATCAAGTCGGTCGCCGATCTGGTGAGCTATGCCAAGGCCCACGCCGACAGCATGAACTACAGCAGCTCGTCGGCCTCGTTCCAACTCGTGACCGAGCTGTTCAAGCAGAAGACCGGCGCGCCGATGCAGGCCATTCCCTACAAGAGCGCCAACGAGTCGGTACTCGCCGTGATCTCCGGGCAGGTCACGACGACCATCGCCGACACCGGCTCGGTCTACAGCCAGATCAAATCCGGCACGGTGCGCCCGCTGGCGGTCGCGGCACCCAGTCGCCTCGATGATCTTCCTGACGTGCCGACCATGAAGGAAGCCGGCGCCGACGTCGATGCGATCCTGTGGAGCGGCATCTTCGCGCCGAGGGCAACGCCGCCCGCGATCGTCAGGAAGCTCGAGGGCGAGTTCATGAAGATCGCAAAAGACCCTGATGTGGTAGCTCGGCTCAAGCCGCTCGGCGTCGAAACGGTCGGCAGCTCGACCGACGAGTTTTCGAAGATCCTGGCCGTCGACATCGCCCGCTGGGGCGATGTCGCCAGATCGGCCAACATCAGGGTTGAGCCGTAGCGCTGCGTGGCTTTGGCGAGATCAATCCCATCACGACCGTTGCGACGGCGGCGATCGCAACATTGAGAAGCAGTGCGCCGAGCCCGACATAGAACGTGTAGCTGACATCGCCAATGGCTATCGACGCCAGCGGCTTCAGCCCATTGCTCCACGCGGTCCACGATCCCCAGCAGATGCCGGCGGCCCAGCCGAGCAGCAGCCCTTCGGCGCGAAACCAGCGCGTGAACAGGCCGAACACCAGCGCAGGGAATGTCTGCAGGATCCACAAGCCGCCGAGCAGCTGCAGGTCGAGCGCGTATTGCACCGGCAGGAACAGGATGAAGGCCAGGGCGCCGACCTTGACAACCAGCGACGCGATCTTGGCCACCGCCGCCTCGCCCGGGTGGCTGATGTCTGGATTGACATAGGCCTTCCAGACATTCCGCGTGAAGACGTTGGCGGCGCCGATGCTCATGACAGCCGCCGGCACCAAGGCGCCGATCGCGATTGCGGAAAACGCAAAGCCCGCGAACCAGGACGGGAACAGCGTCTTGAACAGCATGGGCACGACGTCGTTCGGCGACGACACCTGGATCTTGGCGGCATGGGCCATGTAGCCGAGCAGCGCGATCAGACCGAGCAGCAGCGTGTAGGCCGGCAGCAGGATTGCGTTCTTGCGGATTGTGACGGCGGACTTCGAGGCGAAGATGCCGGTCAGCGTGTGCGGATACATGAACGCAGCGAGCGCGGAGCCGAGCGCGAGCGTCGCATAGGGCAGCATCTGCTCCGGTTTCAAGAGCAGCCCGGTTGCGCCGCCCTTGGCGACGAAGGCGTCATTGGCCGCAGCGAATACCGCACCATAGCCGCCGAGCTTCGCCGGCACGATCACGACCGCGACCAGCACCACGATATAGATCATGATGTCCTTGACGAAGGCGATCAGCGCCGGCGCGCGCAGGCCTGAGCTATAGGTGTAGAGCGCGAGAATGATGAAGGCGGCGATGATCGGCAGTTCGCCGGTCAACCCCATCGCCTTGATGACCACGCCCATGCCGATCAGTTGCAGCGCGATATAGGGCATGGTCGCGACCATGCCGGTGACTGCGACGGCCAACTCCAGTCCGCGCGATCCGTAGGCCCCGAACACGACATCGGCGGCAGTGACATGGCCATTGCGATGCGCCACCTTCCACAGGATGGGCATCACAGCGAATACAAAGGGATAGACGATGATGGTGTAAGGCAGCGCGAAGAAGCCGTAGGCGCCGACCGCATAGACCAGCGCTGGCACCGCGATCACGGTATAGGCGGTGTAGAAGTCTCCGCCGACCAGGAACCATGTGATCCAGGTGCCGAACTGCCGCCCGCCCAGACCCCATTCGTCCAGATGCTCATTGACCGGGCCGGATTTCCAGCGCGCGGCAACGAAGCCCATCACCGTGACGAGCGCGAAGAAGAAGATAAAAACGGAGAGCGGGATCCATTCGATCTGATCGATCATGACGAAGCTCCCCGCTCACTGCGCTTCGTCGTCGTGCGGACGGCTGCGATAGACCAGCCAGATCAGGAATGAAGTGACCGGGACCCAGGCAAGCTGATACCAGTAGAAGAAGGGGAAGCCGAACAGTTCAGGCTCCAGAAAATTATAGAACGGCACCCACAGCAGGCCGATAAACGGCAGCAGCAACAGAATCCTCATCGGATCAACTCCAGCCTCAAGCCGTCGTCAACCGCGGCTCCTGATTCTGGAACTCCTGTAACGGCCGGATGGTTGCACAGCCAACAATGAATCGGCATTGCTGCGATGCACTACGCGCGAAAGTGATCGACCGCCCGCTCGACCGCTTACCAACGATCAGAACGCTGGGCCCGCGCCGTTGCGGCCATAGGTGATGCGCGGTGTCAGCAGCGTCCCGTCGGGCTGCTTCTTGGCGGCGGCGACGAAGATCTTGGTGCCCGGCGTCACCTCCTCGCGCTTTCCGATCTCGTAGGTAACGACGATGGTCTGCGGCGTCACCACCAGCTTCTTCTCGCCGTCCTTGTATTTGACCGACAGGACCGGCCCGTCGACGCCGGTGACCGCCTGCTCGACACTGCCATTGGTCATCTTGCTCTTGGGCAGCAGATCCCAATCGTAATGACCCTCGCCGGTGCCGCGCATGGATTCCGGAAAGATGTGCACTTCGATGGCCTTCTGGGTGCCGTCCTCCTGCATCATCCCGGCGGAGCCGACGAACATGCCCGGCTTGATGTCGGCCATGGTGGCGGGGACGATCGCGACAAACAGCGGATTGTCCGTCACCGTCAACTTCACCTCGGAACCGTCACGGGTCTTGACGACATAGACGGGCCCGTCGACGCGCTCGACGACGCCACGGACACGAACCGTATCCTGCGCGATCGCAGCCGGAGTAAAACAGACAAACACGAGGCTGAAGGCGGCAAGAGCACGTGAGATCAATCCGAACATGAGCAACTCCCGGATTTGTACGCCAATGAACAACACCCTCAGCCCCGCGATTATTCCGTTCTTATCAACGCGGCCGTCTGACCGCGGCTTTGCCTACTTGACGACTTCGGCACCCACCTTGCAGACGGCCGCATCCTGATCGCCGGTTCCGCCGCTGCAGCCTACCGCGCCGATCAGCTTGCCGCCCTCGACCAGCGGAAACCCGCCGGGGCTCGCAACCAGCGTCGGATCGAGCGTACTGACATAGGGATGGCCGGTCTCATAGGCATTATAGAACAGCCGCGACTCCCGGCGGAAACGAGCCGCGGTGCGCGCCTTGCCGATCGAGATCGTGCCGGACGCGATCTGCGCACCTTCCATCCGCGCGAAATGGACGAGCTCGCCGTTGGTATCGACCACGGCGATGTTCATCTTCCAATTGCGCTTCTTTGCTTCGGCTTCGGCGGCGGCCAGCACCTGCTTGGCGCGCTCCAGTCCGATCGACTGGCCATAGGGAATGTCGAACGGCATCACATCGGGCGTGCCGCCCGCGGACGGCTGTGCCGGCGATGCGGCGGGCGCCGGTGAAGGCGTCGGCGTTTGCGCCAGGGTTGGAGCACTCGACAACGCAAGGGCGCAGGCTGCAACAGTCATCGAAACGAATACACGCATTACATTCTCCCGGTTGAAGTCTTCGGTTTGCTTTTGCTATCGGAGGACCGAAAGCTGATCGCAATCAGCAACCCCAACTCTATCGGAATATTCCTGCGCGGTCGCGGGATGTTCGCGACCCCCTATTCGATCTTGATGCCGGCGTCCTGGATCACCTTGCGCCAACGTCCCTCTTCGCCACGGAAATAGCGATCGAGTTCGGCCGGAGGGCTTGCCGCCATCACAAGCCCTTCGTTGACGCTGAGCTTCTTGAAGGCGTCGGCCTTGACCGCCGTGGCGGCAGCCTTGTTGAGGCGCTCGATGATCTCGGGCGGCGTCTTCGCCGGTGCAAAAAGGCCGTACCAGCTCTCGGCGGAATAGCCCGATACACCGGCCTCCGCGACCGTCGGGATGTCAGGAAACGCCGGCGAGCGCTCCGCCGAGGTCACGGCGAGCGCGCGAAGCTGCCCGCTTTCGATCAGCGAGGCCGCGCTTGCAACCGTGGTGAACATCACCTGGATCTGGTCGCCGAGCAGATCGGTGATGGCGGGCGCCGCCCCCTTGTAGGGCACTGTGGTCAGGTTGACCTTAGCCAGCGACTTGAACAGTTCGCCCGCGAGATGCGCCGAGGTGCCCGTTCCATAGGTGCCATAGGATAATTTGTCGGGCTCGGCCTTGGCTGCCGCGATCAGGTCCGCAATCGAGCGATAGGGTGACTTCGCGTTGACCACGACGATATTGAAGGAGCGCGCGACCAGGGCGACCGGCGCGAAATCCTTGTGCGCATCGTAGGGCAGCTTGGCATTCAGGCTCGGATTGACCGCATTCGCGAACGTGCCCATTAAGAGCGTGTAGCCGTCGGGGTCGCTCGTCGCCACCGACTGGGTGCCGATGATCGTTCCCGCTCCCGGCTTGTTCTCGATGATGACGGACTGGCCGAGGTCTTTCGCCATCTCCTGCGCCAGCGTGCGCGCCACCGTGTCCGTGCCGCCACCCGGCGCGAACGGCACCACGATCTTCACGATGCGATCGGGATAACCGGCAAGCGCGCTTTCGTCTGGCAGGACGGACGCGAGGATGCATGTTGCGAGCGCGAAAAGAACCCAGCCTGATTTGTTTTTCATATTGGGGAGCATCTCACCTGTGAAGACCCAGGTGCTTCATAGGGCAAGTCCAACAATTTCGCCATGCATCCAGCGACGGACCGCAGCGCGTGCGCGGCGATGGACGCCGAAGCTTCTGCTCGACTAGCATCCGCGCGCCTTCAAACAACAAGCATAAATCCCCGGGAGGATCTTCATGAAGCGTGTGCTGATCGGACTGCTGCTGCTGGCCGCGTCGCCGGCAATGGCGCAGCAAACGGTGCCGAGCATCAATTTCGAGTCGGAGCCGAATCCGCTCAAGCTGCCGCACAACATGTATTTCGGCGAGGTGTCGGGCGTCGCGGTCAATTCCAAGGGTCACGTCTTCGCGCTGTCACGCGGCAATACATCGGGACCAGCCTACGCCGCTGCCGCGACGCAACTGCTGGAGTTCGATGCCAAGGGCAAATTCGTCGGCGAGATGGGCAAGAACCTCTACGCCTGGTCCTTTGGTCACACTGTAAAGGTCGATTCCGCGGACAATATCTGGGTTACCGACAAGGGCTCCGACATGGTGATCAAGTTCGATCCCGAGGGCCGCGTTCTCATGGTATTCGGCCGCAAGCAGGAAGCGTCCGACGAGGACACCGCACCGCTGAAACACCCCAAGCCGCCGCTGCCAGCCGAGGATGGCCGGTTTCGCCAGGTCACCGACGTCGCCTGGGACAAACAGGGCAACACCTTCATCAGCGACGGTTATATCAATTCACGCGTCGCCAAGGTCGATAAGGATGGCCAATGGCTGAAATCCTGGGGCGACCGCGGCAAGGAGCCCGGCCAGTTCAATACGCCGCATTCGATCGCGACCGACGCCAATGGGAATGTCTACGTCGCCGACCGCGGCAATCACCGCATTCAGGTGTTCGACGGTGACGGAAAATTCCTGCGCCAGTTCGTCATCGACGTGCCGGTACCGCCGGATGCAAAGCCAGCGATCGGCAAGATCCCGGACGAGGCGATGATGGCGGGCGGCACGTTCGCACCGGGTTCGCCCTGGTCCATCTGCATCACGCCGCCGCCGAACCAGGTGCTCTATAGCTCCGATGCCTGGCCGGGCCGCATCTACAAGCTCTCGCTCGACGGCAAGGTGCTCGGTATGCTCGGCCGGTCCGGCAAGCAGTTGAAGCAGTTCGGCTGGATCCACGCGATGGCGTGCCCGTCGGAGAACACGCTTTATGTCGCGGAGCTGTTGAACTGGCGCGTGCAGAAGTTGACGTTGAAGCCGTAATTGTTCAGCACCGTCATTGCGAGGGGCGAAGCGACGAAGTAATCCAGTCTTTCTTGGTCCGGCACTGGATTGCTTCGCTTCGCTCGCAATGACGCCAGGACGGCGCCCGTCACTCAAATCATCCGCGCCACCGCCGGAATCTTCCTGAGCAGCACGACGCTCCCCCAGCTCAGCGACAGCGTTCCCGCGAGCACGATCGCGAATTTGACGACGGCCGGCAACGGCGGATCGTAGACAGCGTATTGCAGCCAGATGATGAAGATGTAGTGCACGAGAAAGATGCCATAGGCGGATGGACACATGGCATCGAGAACGCGCAGCCCGGCCTTCGCAAAGCGCAGAAAGAACGCCGGTTCCGCGAACGCCATCGCCGCGCTGAACAGCGCGAAGGCAATGCCATAGGCCGCGCGCCACCACAGCGGCGGCGCGTTGAAATCGGCAACCCAATTGTGGTGAGCATAAACGAGAAGCAGCATCGCACCGTAGAAGGCGGCCGCGAAAGCAAGCCACAGCTTCCACCGGCCCACCAGTTCGCCGTTTTGCGCCAGCACGCCCGCGCTGAGATCGGTCACGCCGATGCCGACGCCGACGAAGAAATAGCCGGAGTAAAGCAGGATGCGGCTGGTCTGGATGGGCAGCGGAAAATAGCCGAGCTCGAGCCAGGCTGCGTCGCCGAAGATCAGGCGCAGCGGCAGATAGACCGCGATCGAGAATAGACAGAACGCGACAAAAGCAACGCCCGGACGGTATCGCAAGGCGTGGATCGGCTTGCCCAGCGTCTCGATCGCGCGCGGCGCGATGGACCAGACGAACGCCGCGATCGCATCGAAGGCGAGCAGCACCCAGAGAAACCATACCGGTCCCGACGGCCACGGCCCGTCGGTCAGCGTGCGCCACCAGAAATGAAAGAAGTTGAAATCCGTTGTGTCCGGCAGATGATAGCGCAGGAACGTCGGATAGTAGGCGACCGGCATCAGCACCAGGATCGATATCAGATAGGGCACGCCGAGCCGCCACGCACGGTTCGCGACGAAATTCGCAGGGCCCCTGCGTATCAGGCTGTCGCGCACGAACAGCCCGGAGATCAGGAACATGCAGGCCATGAAGAAACTGTCGTTGAACAGCACGACCAGATCGAAGCCGAGCCAGCGCTGCTTATCGCCGCTCCCAAAATGGGTGTAGTTGACGGCGGAGTGATGCAACACCACCAGAAGCGTAATGAAAGTCCGCGCGCGGTCGAGCGCAGTGATGCGCACCGGCGTTGCGACCGCCGGCTCGCCTTCAGTCCCCGGTACTGTCAAGTCCCCTCGCTTACTTCTCGAACGCGTCGTAGATGATCTTCTTCACCGTCGTGATGACGCGGATGCGGCCGGACGGGGAATTCTGCATGACGACAAAGAACATGTCCTCCGCGCGGTCGACCACGAGGTAGACGCCGCCGGCGCTGTCCCATTTGATCTCGCCGAGCGAGCCCGGCGGCGTCGGCGAGGTGACGCCCGGATCGGAGCGGATACCAAACCCATAGCCGAAACCGAAACCATCACCGGGATAGTAGTAGACGTTGCGGGCAACGCCGGTTCCGGGACCGATATGATCGGTAGTCATCGCCGCGAACATCGCGGGACCGAGATAAATCTTGCCGTCGAGCGCGCCGCCGTTCAGCAGCATCTGCCCATAACGAGCGAAATCGGAAATCGTCGAGACCATGCCGCCGCCGCCGGATTCCCAGCGCGTGAGATCCAAAGGGTTGCGCTCGACATGGCGATCGCCGGCAAGCGGCGTCGCATAGCGCGACCGCTCCGCCGGATCGGTCAGGAAGAATTTCGTCGCGGTCATACCGAGCGGATCGAACAGATTGTCCTTCTCGAATCCGTAGAGCGATTGGCCCGATGCGACTTCGATGACCCGACCGAGAATGTCGGCGGAATGGCCGTAGTCCCAGAGCGTGCGCGGTTGTTCGGCCAACGGCACCTTGGCGATCCGCTCGGCAAATCCCGCATTGTCGAAATCACCGAGATAGATGTCGTTATAGGCCGCCTTGACGAGGCCCTGGCCGTAGAAGCCATAGGTGATGCCGGAGGTCTGCAGCAGCAGGTCTTCCACCGTGATCGGCCGCCGCAACGGGACGAGGTCGAGCACCGGCTTCCCACCCTCGCCCCGCCGCTCGATGCCGACCTTCATGTCGGCAAAGGAGGGAATGAACTTGCTGACGGGATCGTCGAGCCGGATTTTTCCCGATCGACCAGCATCAACGCCGCGACACTGGTGATGGTCTTGCTGACCGAATGGATCGGAAAGATCGTATCGAGCGTCATCGGCGCGCCGGAATCGACGTCGCGCTTGCCGAAAGATTTGAGATAAACGGGTTGCCCGTGCCGCTGCACCAATACGATCGCACCGGGAATTCGTCCGGCGTCGACCTCGCCTTGAACGAAGCCGTCGATCGCGGCGAGCTTGCCGGCGGACAGCTTCGCGCCCGGCGGTCCAAACGACGCGCCATCGGCGAGTGCAGCGGAACAGCGAAAGACGAGGCCAAACAGCCCAAACAAAGTCAGAAGAGCACGTGTCATACCGATCGCGAAATTATTGCAGTGTTATGTCGCGTCCGAGACAGCCATGCCCAACCGTCATTGCGAGCGGAATGAAATAATTCAGATGCTCCATGATCCGTCAAGCGGTGACCGGATCACTTCTTTGCATGTTGTCAAATGACGATCCGCAGTCGTCCGATCACGAATACGGATTGATCAGCTTCTGTTGTTCAGACGCGTGCTGCACCAGCATGTCGATGAAGGTGCGAACCTTTGCCGAGAGATGATGCCGATGCGGATAGACCGCGATCATCGAAAACTCGATCGGCCGGTATTCCGGCAACAGCCGCACCAGGCGGCCCAATTCCAGATCGTCATGAACCAGAAACCCGGCAGCAAGCGCGATGCCGATGCCGTCGAGCGCCGCGCGGCGCAGCGTCTCGCCGCTGTTGCAGACGAGACGGCCTGAGATGCGCACGGAAGCCGGCGTGCCCTTGCGATCGACGAAACGCCATTCGTCATAAGGGTAATTCATATGGCGCAAACAACCACGCTCGGCGAGTTCGGCAAGCTGCTCTGGCCGGCCATGCGTCTCAATGTAGCCATGCGAGCAGCACAACACATGCCGCCAGGTGGCGAGGCTGCGCACGATGAGGCTGGAGTCCGGCGGCGGCGTCAAGCGGATCGCGACATCGAACCCCTCCTCGATCAGGTCGATCGTCCCCTCGCCCATGCTCAGGTCGACCTTGACCTCGGGATTGGCCGAGAGAAATTCGCTGACCACCGGCGCGATGAACGGCACGACATGGGTCGCGGTATAGATGCGCAGTGTGCCACGCGGCGCTGATTGCATCGCGCCGGCAATGTCGTCGGCCTGCTCGATATCGGCCAGGATCTGGATGCAGCGGTCGTAATAGGCCTTGCCGATCTCGGTGAGGCTTACCTTCCGCGTCGTGCGATGGAGCAGCCGCACGCCGAGTCGTTCTTCCAGCGCCTGAACATGATTGCTCACCATCGTCGTCGACATGTTGAGGCGGCGCCCGGCAGCGGAAAACCCACCGGTATCCACGACCCGGACGAAGGCGGTCAGGCTGGTCAGACGATCCATCGGCGTTCCGATTATCTACTGTGACCGGATAATGTTTCCAGTTTTTGCCGGATTATCACATCGCGCGAGACATTGCATCTTTGGGCCATCAAACGGCGCCCTCCGGGAGAGGACGCAGCCCTTTCAGGAGGTTGCCATGTCGAGCACTCACTATGTCTCTGATCTGAAATCGAAAATCAGCCTCTCCCCGTCGCGGCGGGCGATCAAGCGGGCGGCCCTTGCGCTTGCGCTGGCGCTCGGCGTCGCCGGTGCGGCGGACTTCGGCTACGGCTACCTGACCACCGGCCGCTACCTGGAAACGACCGACGACGCCTATGTCAAAGCCGATTCGACGATCGTCGCGCCGAAAGTCTCCGGCTACATCGCCGAGGTGCTGGTCAGCGACAACGAGAAGGTCACGGCCGGCCAGTTGCTGGCGCGGATCGACGACCGCGATTTCAAGACCGCGCTGGCCCAGGCCAAGGCCGATGTCGCGGCGTCCGAAGCCGCCGTGCGCAATCTCGATGCACAGATCGAATTGCAGGAGCCAGTCATCGAGCAGCAGGCCGCCGAAGTCGATGCAGCGGAAGCCAATCTGAAATTCGCGCAGCAAGAGCGCGCCCGTTACGACGAGTTGATGAAGTCGGGCTCCGGCACCGTGCAGCGGGCGCAGCAGACCGACGCGGCGCTGCGCGCACAGACGGCTCAGTTGCAACAGGGCAACGCGGGCCTTGCCGCCGCCAACAAGAAGGTCGAGGTACTGACGACCGATCGCGCCAAGGCCGTCGCGCAGCTCGACCACGCCCGCGCGGTTGAGCAACAGGCAGCGCTGAACCTGTCCTATACCCAGATCACGGCGCCGGTGGACGGCACGGTCGGCGCGCGCTCGCTGCGAGTCGGCCAGTTCGTGCAGGCCGGAACGCAGCTGATGGCCATCGTGCCGTTGGACGCGGTCTATGTGGTGGCGAATTTCAAGGAAACCCAGCTCACCCACGTGCGCAACGGGCAGCCCGTTGAGCTCCGCATCGACAGCTTCCATTCGACCACGCTGAGGGGCCATGTCGACAGCCTGTCGCCGGCCAGCGGCCTGGAATTCGCGCTGCTGCCGCCGGACAACGCCACCGGCAACTTCACCAAGATCGTGCAGCGCGTGCCGGTGAAGATCGTGCTGGACGACCAGAGCCTCAAGGGCCTGCTCCGCCCCGGCATGTCGGCCGTGCCGACCGTCGACACCAAGGCGACCGTCGTCGCCGAGCGCGAGGTCGCGAAGCATCTGGCCTCGACCGCCGCCTCCGTGCGTTCGAACTGACGAAATCCATTCTCCGGGGGCCATTATCAACTTCTGCCGGACAATGCTTCAACAAATCCCCGGATTATCGAAACGTACCGCCTAATGCATCCTTCCTCCGCAAGCCGAGAGGAGACGACCCATGACGACACTCCAGCCCACCCTGAGCTCGACCGCTTCAATTCCCGCCAGCCCTCTGCCGGCCGCCGCACCCGCCTCCTCCAACGTATCCGCCAGGACCTGGATCGCGGTGATGGGCGCAACGCTCGGCGCCTTCATGGCGGTGCTCAATATCCAGATCGTCAACGCCTCGCTCGCGGACATCCAGGGCGCGATCGGCGCCGGCATCGACGACGGGGGCTGGATTTCGACCTCCTACCTGATCGCCGAGATCGTGGTGATCCCGCTGAGCGGGTGGCTCGCGCAGGTGTTCTCGGTGCGCCTTTATCTCCTGACCAACGCGGTGCTGTTCCTCGTGCTGTCGGCCGCTTGTGCCCTCGCTCAGGACCTGCCGCAGATGATCGCGCTGCGCGCCGTGCAGGGCTTCACCGGTGGCGTGCTGATCCCGATGGCCTTCACGCTGATCATCACGCTGCTGCCGAAAGCCAAGCAGCCGGTCGGCCTTGCACTGTTCGCGCTGTCCGCGACGTTTGCGCCTGCGATCGGCCCGACCATCGGCGGCTATCTCACCGAGAACTGGGGCTGGCAGTACATCTTCTATGTCAACCTCGCGCCCGGCGCGCTGATGGTCGGCATGCTCTATTTCTCGCTCGAAGCGAAGCCGATGAAGCTGTCGCTGCTGCGTGAAGGCGATTGGCCGGGCATCATCACCATGGCGATCGGCCTCGCCGCACTGCAGACCGTGCTCGAGGAAGGCAACAAGGACGACTGGTTCGGCTCGCCCTTCATCGTCCGCCTGTCGATCATCGCTGCCGTCTCGCTGACCGTGTTCCTCTGGATCGAACTGACTGCGAAGAAGCCGCTGCTGAATCTGCGCCTGCTCGCCCGCCGCAATTTCGGCTTCGGCATCCTCGCCAACTTCCTGCTCGGCGTCGCGCTATACGGCTCGGTCTACATCCTGCCGGTCTATCTCTCGCGCATCCAGGGCTACAACTCCGAGCAGATCGGCATGGTGCTGGCCTGGACCGGACTGCCGCAGCTCGTGCTGATCCCGCTGGTGCCGCGGCTGATGCGGCGTTTCGACCCGCGGCTCGTGATCGGTGTCGGTTTTGCGCTGTTCGCCACCTCCAACTTCATGAACATCTATATGACCGCCGACTATGCCACCGATCAGCTGTTCTGGCCCGACGTGGTCCGCGCCATCGGCCAGGCACTGGTGATGGCGCCGCTGTCAGCGGTGGCGACCGCAGGCATCGAGCCGGAGAACGCCGGCTCCGCCTCTGGGCTGTTCAACATGATGCGGAATCTTGGTGGCGCGGTCGGCATCGCGGCACTGCAGACCTTCGTGACCAAGCGTGAGCAGTTTCACTCCAACGTGCTGATGCAGTCCGTGTCGACCTTCGAACAGGCCACCCGCAGCCGGATGGAACAGCTCACGCAATATTTCATGAATCACGGCGTGATCGACCATGACGATGCCATGCATCGGGCTTATGTGGCGATCGGCCACATCGTGCAGAAGCAGGCGTTTATCCAGGCTTTCAGCGACACCTTCTATCTGCTCGGGGCCGCCTTGATCGTCGCATTGATCGCAACGCTGCTGCTCAAGAAACCCGACCACGTCTCATCGGGTGGTGCTCACTAACGCGAACAATTCCAACCAAGGAGAACGACCATGAAACCCCGCATGAACTTCTACCAAGCCGCGCCCGACACCATCAAAGCGCTCACCGCGCTGGAAACCCAGGTGCAATCGAGCGGTCTCGAACAGTCGCTGATCGAACTGGTCAAGACCCGCGCCTCGCAGATCAATGGCTGTGCGTTCTGCATCAACATGCACACCCTGGATGCGCGCAAGCACGGCGAGACCGAGCAGCGGCTCTATCTGCTCAACGCCTGGCGCGAATCGCCCGTCTACACCGACCGCGAACGCGCCGCGCTGGCCTGGACCGAAGCGGTGACGCTGATCTCGGAAACGCATGCGCCCGACAACGTCTATAACGAGGTCCGCGCGCAGTTCTCCGAAGCCGAGACCGTCAACCTCACGATGCTGATCGCGACCATCAACGCCTGGAACAGGCTCGCGATATCCTTCCGCGCCGTGCCGCCTGTGAGGGCCAAGGCCGCGACCGCTGCGTAAAGCTAGGTTGCGAATAGCGGGCCGCTCTCCGCTCGTCATGGCCGGCGAACTTACACCGCCGTCTGCCGCGCGAAATCGACATAGATTTCGCGCAAGCGGTTGGTCATCGGGCCGGGCTTGCCATCAGCCACCATCTTGCCGTCGATCGAGACCACGGCCTGCACGAACACCGTCGCGCTGGTGATGAAGGCTTCCTTTGCTTGCAATGCCTCTTCAACGGTGAACGCCCGCTCCTCGACCCGGAGTTGCCGCTCCTCCGCGAGCTTCACCACCGCCTTGCGGGTACACCCCGGCAGAATCTCGCTGCCGTTCTGCCGCGTCACCAGGACGTCGTCCTGAGTCAGGATGAAGGCCGATGACGATCCGCCCTCGGTCACCTTGCCCTCCTCGATCATCCAGGCCTCGCCCGCGCCGGCTTCCGCCGCGGCCTGCTTGGCCAGCACCTGCGCGAGCAGCGCCACGCTCTTGATGTCACGCCGCGTCCAGCGGATGTCGGGCACCGTGATGACATTGATGCCGGTCTTTGCAGACTCGGCGTTGACGATATCCTTCACCGACGTGAACATGATCAGCGTCGGCCTGACGCCCTTGGGGAAGGCGAAGTCGCGCCCGGTATCGGCGCCGCGCGTCACTTCGAGATAGACCATGCCGTTGACGAGATTGTTGCGGCTAACGAGCTCCCGCTGGATCTCCTGGATGCGCTCGACCGACTCCGGCAGCGCCAGCGAGATTTCGCCAACCGAGCGTTCGAGCCGCGCCAGATGCGAGGCGTTGTCGATCAGCTTGCCGTCCAGCACCGCGGCGACTTCGTAAATGCCGTCGGCGAACAGGAAACCGCGATCCAGAATCGAAACTTTCGCCTCCGAGAGAGGTACGAAAGATCCATTGACGTAGGCGATCTGGTCCAAGCGAGTTCTCCTATTGTGAACGTGCGGCGGTTGCGCCGTAGCATATACGCAATTTGCGCAGTGCAATAAACCCTCTGTCCGTCATTCCGGGGCGATGCGAAGCATCGAACCCGGAATCTGAGATTCCGGGTTCGCCTCTGCGAGGCGCCCCGGAATGACGGTGCGATGGTCGGCAGCGATAGCCGGCGGCAACGTCAATGCGACAGGATCTTCGACAGAAACTTCTGCGCGCGGTCGCTCCTGGGCTTGCCGAAGAAATCGTCCTTCTTCGCGTCCTCAACGATCTCGCCCTGGTCCATGAAGATCACGCGATGGGCGACCTTGCTGGCGAAGCCCATCTCGTGGGTCACGACCATCATCGTCATGCCTTCGCGGGCAAGATCGACCATCACGTCGAGCACCTCGCTGATCATCTCGGGATCGAGCGCCGAGGTCGGCTCATCGAACAGCATCGCGATCGGATCCATCGCGAGCGCGCGTGCGATCGCGACGCGCTGCTGCTGGCCGCCGGAGAGCTCGGCCGGATATTTGTTCGCTTGCTCCTTCAACCCGACGCGCTCCAGGAGCTTCGTGCCCTTGGCCATCGCCGCCTCATGCGAGCGGCCAAGCACCTTCTCCTGCGCGAGACAGAGATTGTCGCGGATGCGCAAGTGCGGAAACAGCTCGAAATGCTGGAACACCATGCCGACACGCGCGCGCAGCGCCGGAAGGTCCGTCCTGGGATCGTTGACCTTGATGCCGTCGACCACGATCTCGCCCTTCTGGAACGGCTCCAGCGCGTTGACGCATTTGATCAGCGTCGACTTGCCCGAGCCTGACGGGCCGCAGACCACGACCACCTCGCCCTTGGCGACCGATGTCGTGCAGTCCTTCAGTGCCTGAAAATTCGCGCCGTACCACTTATCGACGTGGCTGATCTCGATCATGCGCCCCCGCTACCGAACGATCGCGATTCGCGTCTGCAGCCGGCGGACGCCGTAAGACGCGAAACAGGAAATGAGGAAATAGACCAACGCCGCGAACAGGTACATCTCGACCAGCCGCCCGTCGCGTTGCGCGACTTTTGAGGCTGCGCCGAGAAAATCGGTAATCGAGAGCACGTAGACCAGAGACGTGTCCTGGAACAGCACGATGGTCTGGGTGAGCAGCACCGGCAGCATGTTGCGGAACGCCTGCGGCAGCACGACGTAGCGCATGGTCTGCCGGTAATTCAGACCGAGCGCGTAAGCCGCCGCGGGCTGGCCCTTGGAGATCGACTGGATGCCGGCGCGCATGATCTCGGAGAAATACGCGGCTTCGAACAAGATGAAGGTGATCAGCGACGACGCGAACGCGCCGACCCTGATCGGACGTGACGCGCCGGTCAGCCACTGCCCGAGATAGGGCACCAGGAAATAGAACCAGAAGATCACCAGCACCAGCGGCAGCGAGCGCATGAAGTCGACGTAGAGCCCGGCAATGCGGCCGAGCAGCCTGTAGCCGGACAGTCTCATCAGCGCGATCAGGGTGCCGAAGACGAGGCCGCCGAGCGCCGACAATCCGGTCAGCGTCAGCGTGAACGTCATGCCGTCGAAGAACAGGTAGCCGATCGAGCGGCGGATGACGTCGAAATCGAAATTGGAGAACATGGGCGCTAGCTCATTTCCCCGTGATGTAACCGGGGATCGCCACGCTACGCTCAAGGAAGCGCATGGCGACGACGACGACGACATTGATCCCGAGATACATCACAGTCGCGGCCGTGAAAGCCTCGAATACCTGGAAGGAAAATTCCTGCATCGAACGCGCGGCACCCGTCAATTCAATCAGGCCGATCGTAATCGCGACCGCGGTGTTCTTGATGGTGCTCAAGAATTCCGACGTCAGCGGCGGCAGGACGATGCGAAATGCCATCGGCAGCAGCACATAGCGGTAGGTCTGCGCCGTCGTGAGCCCGAGGGCCGTTGCTGCCATCTTCTGCCCACGCGGCAACGAGCCGATGCCTGCCGCGAGTTGCACGGCGACACGGGCCGACATGAACAGGCCGACGCCGACCGTGGCGGTATAGAACGGCGCGTGCGGCATTTGCTTCAGCCACAACCCCCAGGACCTCGGCAGCAATTCCGGCAGCACGAAGAACCAGAGGAAGAGCTGCACGAGGAGCGGCATATTGCGGAAGAATTCGACGTAGCAAAAGCTGAACCAGGACGCCGCCTTCGAAGGCAGCGTGCGCAGGACGCCGACGATCGACCCGGAGACAAGCGCGATGATCCAGGCGCAGAGCGATGTTTCGATCGTCAGCAAAAGCCCCGAAAGCAGCATGTCAAGATAAGTGCCGGACCCGCTCGGGGCCGGCTCGAAGAAAATGTGCCAGTTCCAGTGATAATTCACAGCGTTTTCCGGCCAGGCGACTTACATGGCCTTGTAGGAATCAGGCTCCGGCGAGTCCGACGGCTTGGCGAATTCGGCCTTCAGTTCCGGCGAGATCGGCGTGTTGAGGTTCAATCCCTTAGGCGGGATCTTCTGCATGAACCACTTATCATAGAGTTTCTGCCCTTCTCCGCCAGTAAACAGCGCTGCGGTCGCAGCATCCGCCACCTTCTTGAAGGCCGGATCGTCCTTGCGCAGCATGATGCCGTAAGGCTCGGGCTTGGAGAACGCGTCCTTTGACATCACGTAGGCGCCCGGGTCCTTCGATCCGGCCACAAAGCTCGCGAGCAGGACGTCGTCCAGCACGACCGCCGCGGCCCGATCGGTCTCGACCATCAAGAACGATTCTGCGTGCTCCTTGGCGGGGATGATGTTGATGCTGAGGTTGCGGGCGGCATTGGCTTCGGTGAGTTGCTTGATGTTGGTGGTGCCGGCGGAGGAGACCACCGTCTTGCCCTTGAGATCGTCGATCGAATTGAGGTTGCTGGTTTTCTTCGAGACGAAGCGGGTCGCCGTCAGGAAATGCGTATTGGTGAAGGCGACCTGCTTCTGCCGTTCGGCATTGTTGGTGGTCGAACCGCATTCCAGATCTATGGTGCCGTTGGCCAGCAGCGGGATGCGGGTCGACGACGTCACCGATGTGAATTCGACGGTGAGCTTGTCGAGCTTGAGCTCACTCTTCACGGCGTCAACGATCCTGGCGCAGATGTCGATCGCAAATCCGATCGGCTTTTGATTGTCGTCCAGATAGGAGAACGGGATCGAGGAGTCGCGGTAACCAATCGTGATGACACCGGTTTCCTTGACTTTCTTCAGCGTCCCCGTCAGCTCCTCGGCGTGGCCCTTCCCGGACACGAGAACAGCAGCGAGCGCAAGTCCGAATATATGCAGGCGTTTCATTCGTGGTGACTCTCGTTGAATGACGGTGGAGTTGCTTGCACAGATCGGGCCAGAAAATGTCATTCCGGCTCATGCGGGGATCGCACGAGCCGGAAAGTCGTTAGGAAAAGGTCTTACATCGCCGGCTTGTAGGAATCCGGATCCGGCGAATCCGAAGGCTTGGCGAACTCGGCCTTCAGCTCGGGCGAGATCGGCGTGTTGAGGTTCAGCCCCTTCGGCGGGACCTTCTGCATGAACCACTTGTCGTAAAGCTTCTGCCCTTCGCCGCTGGTATAGACGGCCGCGGTCGCCGCATCGACCACCTTCTTGAAGGCCGGATCGTCCTTGCGCAGCATGATCGCGTAGGGCTCGGGCTTCGAGAACGCATCCTTGGAGATGACATAGGCCGCCGGCTCCTTCGAGCCTGCGACGAGGCTCGCGAGCAGGATGTCGTCCATCACGAAGGCCGCCGCACGATCGGTTTCCACCATCAGGAACGCCTCGGCATGATCCTTGGCCGGAACGATGGTCACGCCGAGATTGCGGGCCGCGTTGGCCTCGGTGAGCTGCTTGATGTTGGTGGTGCCGGCAGTCGAAACCACCGTCTTGCCCTTCAGATCATCGATCGAGTTGATCTTGCCGGCCTTCTTCGAAACGAAGCGGCTCGCGGTCAGGAAGTGGGTGTTGGTGAAGGCGACCTGCTTCTGCCGTTCCACATTGTTGGTGGTCGAGCCGCATTCGAGATCGACGGTGCCGTTCGCCAGCAGCGGAATACGGGTCGAGGACGTCACCGGATTGAGCTTGACCTCGAGCTTGTCGAGCTTGAGCTCTTTCTTCACGGCATCGACGATCTTGTAGCAGATGTCCATCGCGAAGCCGATCGGCTTCTGATTGTCGTCCAGATAGGAGAACGGGATCGACGAATCACGGAAGCCGATCGTGATCGCTCCGGTCTCCTTGATGTTCTTCAAAGTCCCCGTCAATTCCTCGGCTTGCGCGCCGCTCGCCCCGAGCGCTGCGGCAAGCGCAAAGCCCAAGAGTTTAAAATGTCTCATATGTCCTCTCCTCACTTTGGATGATTTTCCGGAATGCTTGCATAAACCGGGCCGGAATAGAATGTGGCTTTTGGTGCATACGGGCGCCTGTGGGCTCGCCGGTCGGCGGTACAAACCGCGTTTTGGGCCCCGTCTCCCGGACAATCGCGACAAAATCGATGCTCGGTGCGTCATTCCTCGCCAAGTGGGCGACCCGTTCCTCGCGCCGCAAACAGAGCCGCGAGGACCTGGGGCGAACACCAATGTCAGGTGGTAGCCGGACGCGCGCCAACCCACCACGAGCGCCCATACCCGATCGATGGGGACCCATCAACCGGATGAGGCGTCCTGACGCAGGCCCGTTAACCATCGCGGAAGGTTGCGGCACCCGCGTCCCGCCCTTATGCGCTGCGGGCCGGCATCTCGCCCAAATCCCAGAACAAACCGGCCATGATCCCGAGCGCCTCCTCGGTGACGTTGAGCAGAATATGTTCATCAGGCGCATGCTGTGAGCAGCCCGGATAGGAATGCGGCACCCAGATCGTCGGCAAGCCGAGCCTTTCGGAAAACACGTCGTTCGGCAGCGAGCCGCCGAAATTCGGCAGCACCGCGGGCGGCTTGCCGATCGTCCGCCGGATCGAGTCAGCCGACCATTTGATCCAGGGGCTGTCGAAATCGGTCCGGGACGCGATGAAGTTCTGCGTCGCGCTGACCTCGATCATCGGAAAGCCTTTGGCGTGCAGATGCGTCCGTACGGCATCGACGACCTGATCGTATTGGGTGCCGACCACGAAGCGAAGCTGCAGCACTGCTCGGGCATGTCCGGGAATGGCGTTGGCGGGCTTGTCGATATTGCCCGCGGACATCGCCAGGACTTCCAGCGTATTCCAGGCATAGAGCCGCTCGGCGGCCGACAGCCCCTCCTCGCCCCAATTGTCCGACAGCGCCGGCTCATCCGCCGACGGCTTGATGTCGACATCGGCGAGAAGGCTGCGGATCTGGTTGGTCAGTCGCGGCGGCTTCAGCGCGTCGAGCTTCATCCGCCCCTGACCATCGACGAGCGTCGCGATCGCATTCGCAAGGATGGTCGCGGGATTGGCGAGGAGGCCGCCCCAATTGCCGGAATGGTGTCCGCCCTCGCGCAAGTTCACATCGAGATGGATGCGGATGCCGCCGCGGCAGCCAAGAAACACGGTCGGCCTATCCGCAGCAAGCCGCGGTCCGTCCGAGCCGAGGAAGAGATCGGCCTTGAGCTCATCACGCAGGCTTTCGCAGACCTGGCCGAGATCGGGCGAGCCGATCTCTTCCCCCATCTCGATGATGAACTTGGCATTGAAGCCGAGCTTGCCGCCGCGCGCCGCGCGAACCTCGCGCAGCGCCGCCATGTTGATGCTGTGCTGACCTTTGTTGTCGGCAGTGCCGCGGCCATAGACGCGATTGCCGACCGTGGTCGTGCGGAAGGGATCGAGACCGTCGCGCCACTCGCCGGCCATGCCGTCGACGACGTCGCCATGTCCGTACATCAGGACGGTCGGCTTTGAGGTGTCCTCACGATATTCCGCGATCAGGAATGGCGACTTGCCGCTCGGCGACTCGACGAGACGGCTTTCGAAATCGAGCGCGGCAAAGGCAGGCTTCATTTCCTCTTCCAGATAGGCGCGCAAGGCGCCCGCCCGCTCGGCATTCTGGCTTTCGGTCCTGTAGGCCACCCGGCGGTCCAGCTCTTTCAAGAATGCGCCGGAGGAAATCAGCGCTTGCGCGCGGGCGATGGCGTCGGCTCTGGTCATGTCGTCCTTCTACGTCGCGAAATTTGGAGACTTCGGTTGCACCGTATCGGGAGATGAGGTCGACCGGAAGTGGCTTCAGAATTGCGCGAAAATGTCTTGCTAAATCGGGGAGAGATGGACCAAGGTCGGTCAAACGTCCCGCGCTGGGAAAAGAAATTTCGGGAGGAAATCGATGAAAATGATGCTGCGCGCGAGTGCCGTGTGCCTTTTGTTCGCGGGATCCGCGCTTGCCTTGACCGGCGAGCGCATGCCGGAAATTCCGCTCGACAAGATGACGCCCGCCCAGCGCACGGTGGCGGACTCCATCATGTCCGGGCCGCGCAAGGGCATGAGTGGTCCGTTCAATGCATGGTTGCGCAGCCCCGAGCTGGCTGACCGGCTGCAGAAGGTCGGCGAATATGTCCGCTTCAACACCTCGCTCGACAAGCGCCTCAACGAGATGGCGATCATCATGACCGCGCAATATTGGGGCTCGCAATATGAGTGGTACGCGCACGCACCGCTCGCAATCAAGGCAGGCCTCGATCCCGAGATCGTCGCGGCGCTCGGCGCCGGCAAGAAGCCCGAGAAGATGAAGGACGACGAGGCGATCGTCTGGGAGTTCACCACGCAGCTCCGGCGTGATCATCATGTGGACGACGCGATCTATGCCAAGGCGGTCGAGAAATTCGGCGAGAACGGCGTGATGGACCTGGTCGCGGTGAACGGGTACTACGACGTGGTCTCGATGACCCTTAACGTCTCCCATGTCGCGCCGCCGGCGGACGCAACATTGCCGTTCAAGCAGGCGGGGCGCTGAACTTTTTCTGATTGCGATGTCGTGCGGGAACTCATGACAAAGGAAATCCGGCTCAACGCGTTTGCGATGAACTGCGTAACCCATCAATCGCCGGGGTTGTGGACGCATCCGCGCGACCGCACCGCGGAATATAACCGCCTGCCGTATTGGATCGACCTCGCGACGACGTTGGAGCGCGGCCGGTTCGACGGGCTGTTCCTCGCGGACGTGCTTGGCGTCTACGACGTCTACGGCAACAGCCCGGACGCAGCGCTGCGCAATGCGGCGCAGACGCCCGCGAACGAGCCGCTGCTCCTGATCTCGGCGATGGCCGCGGTGACGAAGAATCTCGGCTTCGGCGTCACCAGCAATCTCTCCTTTGAGCCGCCCTACCCGTTCGCGCGGCGGATGTCGACGCTCGATCACCTCACCGAAGGCCGCATCGGCTGGAACGTCGTCACCGGCTATCTCGACAGCGCCGCGCGCGGCTCGGGCAAGGACAAGCAGACCGCGCATGACGACCGCTACGACGTCGCCGACGAATATATGGAGGTGGTCTACAAGCTCTGGGAAGGAAGCTGGGAGGATGACGCGGTGCTGCGCGACCGCGCGCGCGGCATCTTCACCGATCCTACGAAAGTCCATCGCGTCTCCCATGAAGGGCCGAACTACCGGCTCAACGCCATTCATCTCGCCGAGCCCTCGCCGCAGCGAACGCCCTTGCTGTATCAGGCCGGCACCTCGCCGCGCGGCCGGCAGTTCGCGGCCAAGCACGCCGAATGCGTGTTCATGTCGGGGCCGTCGGCCAAGGTGATCGGTCCGCGCGTCGCCGCGATCCGGCAGATCGCGCGCGAGATCGGGCGCAACCCGGCCGAGATTTTGATGTTCAGCATGATGACGATCATTCTCGGGCGCACCGAGGCCGAGGCGAAGGCCAAATATGCCGACTATCGCCGCCACATCAGCCCGGAAGGCGCGCTGACCTTGATGTCGGGCTGGACCGGTGTCGATTTCTCGACGATGCGCCTCGACGAGGAGGTGCGCCATGTGCAGAACGAGGCCGGCCGCAGCGCGATGGACAATGTCACGCGCGCCGATCCCGATCGCGTCTGGACCGTGCGCGAGGTCGCCGAGCATGTCGGCATCGGCGGCGCCGGACCGGTGGTCGTCGGCACGCCGGAGCAGGTCGCCGACCAGATCGAGGCGTGGTTCGAGCAGACCGACGTCGACGGTCTCAACGTGCCGTTCGCGGTCTCGCCCGGCGATTTCGAGGACATCGCGGAGATGCTGGTCCCCGAGCTGGTCCGCCGCGGCCGCTACAAGCCAAGCTACGCTGCCGGCACCTTGCGAGAAAAACTGTTCGGCCAAGGCCGCGCAAGGCTGAGCGCGCCGCATCCGGCCACGCAGTATCGGCCGCATGTGGCGAAGAGGGCGGCGGAGTAAGTCCCCTGCTCTTGTCCCGGTGCACGCCGGGACTCGTAACCACCGGCTTGTCTGGTCAGGCATCGCGGTGGCCCCAGTTCATTCCAACGACATTTCCCTTTGGTTATGGGTCCCTGCGTTCGCAGGACGACGGGAGAGAGAGAGAGAGAGAGAGAGAGAGACGGGCCACGAGACGGCGCTTGCGCGCCTCCTCACCATGAGGGTCTGGCATGGCGCCGCTCGCTGGGACCTCATCCTGAAGAGCGCGCTCAGCGCGCATCTCCGGACGATGCTTCGCATCGCCTAGAGAAGGATGGGCCACGAAGGGACTGGTGACATACATTCGCATTCTCGCGGCGCGCTGCGTCCGAGTTTTGCAATCAGCTCGCCCTCGAATTTCTAAGAGGGCGCAGGGAATGCCGGGTGCGGGCTGCACCCATGGTCCGCGTGCAACAAAAAAGCACGCGGCAGAACCACAGGTTCAGCCGGAGCAGCCGGCATTCCCTGCGCAATGGCGTTACGGCTTATACGTGATCTCCCCGGTGACCAGGCTTTGTTGCCACCGTTGCTTCGCGTCATCTCGCAAAGCGTAGCGCCAGCCTTGGGGCGCCAGGACCACACGATTTCGCCGTCCGCGCCATGTTGTTCGTCTCGCAACACGCCGCGTCCATCGCATCCCGCGCCCAACGTCCGTGACGATCGCGAAACGCCCCTCATATGGGTGCGGGACGCGCGGGAGCATGGTTTTGATTTGCCCGACGGCGCAAGAGGAAATGTGCACGACGGGCAGTTTGCGCATGGTGGGGTTGCGTTCGCGCAACTCTCTCCACGTCATTGCGAGCGAAGCGAAGCAATCCAAAATCTCAACGCGGATGCAAGCTGGATTGCTTCGTCGCGCTGCTCCTCGCAATGACGCTGTGAAGGCGTCGCGACATATCTCCCGCCGTCATTCCGGGGCGATGCGATAGCATCGAGCCTGGAATCTCGAGATTCCGGGTTCAGCCCTGACGGGCTGCCCCGGAATGACGGTGGCTTGGCGGCAGGAATCAATTCACGGCGTTGCTGACCATCACCTCGATCAGCTTCGCGCCGGGGCGTGCAAACGCTGCCTTCAGTTGCGACTTCAACTCGGCCGGATCGCTGATCCTGATCGCCTCGAGCCCGAGCGATTTCGCAACCCCGGCGAAATCGACCGGCGGATCGGCGAAATCCATACCGACATAATGATCGTCGCCATGGAAGGCGAGCAGGCGTTGCTTGATGATGCGGTAGCCGCCATTGTTGGCGATCACGACCGAGAGCGGCAGCTTGTGATGCGCGGCGGTCCATAGCGCCTGGATCGAATACATCGCGCTGCCGTCTCCGGAGAAGCACACGACCGGCCGCTCTGGGTTGGCTAGGCTGACGCCGACCGAAGCCGGCAGGCCCCAGCCGATGCCGCCTGAAGCCAGTGCGTGATAGCCATAGCGGTCGCGATGCGGGCGTAGCGCCAGCACCGGCCGCGAGCTAGTGAGACCTTCATCGACCAGGATCGCATTGTCAGGCATCGCCTCGACGAGTTGCAGCGCGAGCCAATCGGGATCAATCGGAGATTTGCCGCCAGCCTTGGAAATCTGCTCGACCACCCCCTTGCGTTTCGCCGACCAGTTTGTCCCGGCAAGCTCCGCAATGCCCTTTTTCGCACGCGTCTCCAGCACCGCGCCGCCGGCCGATCTCAGGGCCGGGATCAGCGCGCGAAGAGTCTCTTTCACATCGGCCTTCAGCGCGATCTCCGCGCCGTAATTCTTGGCGAGATCCCAATCGACCAGACCGACCTGCACGATGGAAAGCCCGTCCGGCAGCGGATCGACCTCGCTGTAGACGGACATCCGCAACGGATCGGCACCGAGCACGATCATCAGGTCGTAGGGCGACAGCACTTCGCGCACCTGCTTCTGCAGCCGCGACAGCGCGCCGAGAAAGCACGGGCTTTCGGACAGGAATTGCGCGCCATAGGGCGTCGAGCATTGATAGGCGGGCGCGCCCAGCGTCTCGGCAAGCTGCGCGGCCTCGGCAAGCGCGTCGCTCTTGACGATCTCGTCGCCCGCAATGATCACCGGCCGCTGCGCTTTGAGGATACGCTGCGTCAGCGCCTGCAGCGCTTCATCCGAGGGCCGCACGCGCGTATCGACGCGCGTCGAGCGACCCAGGTCGATGCCTGCCTCGGCATTGAGGATGTCGCCGGGCAGCGAGATGAACACCGGCCCGGTCGGCGGCGTGGTCGCGATCTTGGCGGCGCGACGCACGATGCGCGGCAAGTCCTCCAGCCGCGTCACCTCGACCGCCCATTTCACGAGCGGCTCCGCCATCTGCACCAGCGGGCCATACAGCACGGGCTCCATCAGCCCATGACCCTGCTCCTGCTGGCCCGCGGTGAGGATCATCGGCGTGCCCGTGAATTTCGCGTTGAACAGCGAGCCCATCGCGTTCCCGAGACCCGGCGCGACGTGAACGTTGCAGGCGACCAGCCGCCCCGAGGCACGGCTGTAGCCGTCGGCGATCGCCACCACGAGGCTCTCCTGCATCGCCATCACATAAGTGAGGTCCGGATGGTCCTTCAGCGCATGCATGATCGGCAGTTCGGTGGTACCGGGATTGCCGAACAGATGGGTGATGCCCTCGTCCTTGAGCAGCGCGAGAAAGGCCGAACGGCCGGTAATGCGATTCTTCATGTTGGATCGTTTCCTCCTGCCCAGGTCCGTTGCGCGCGGGGCCTTGCAACATGACCAAACTTGGCGGACGGACGCAATGGAATGCGCTCATGCCTGCCCTGCACTGGCACGCGCGAGCAGCCGCGCTATGCTGCCACCAACGGTAAAGACCATGCGGAGGAAAATCGTGGGACGCGCTCATCACATCATGCTTGCAGGCATTCTGGTCTCGATCGGCCTCGGGCCATCGCACGCCGCGCCGCATGACCGCTTCTACTGGCTGACCGAGATCAACAAGGCGTCCGCCGTGATGATCGTCGAGCGCGGAATCGTTCCAAAGCCGCTCGGCGCGAAGATCTTCGACGCCATCACGAAAGTCGATGCCGCAGGCAGCCAGCCGGGCGCGGCGCGGTCCGGCGATTATCTGAAGGTGGAACAGGATCTGATGGCGGCCGGCGGACCCGACATCAGCCGGCTGCATTCCGGGCGCAGCCGGCAGGATATCGGTTCGACCACACAACGGCTGATCACGCGCGATGATTTTCTCACCGCCTTCGACAAGCTCAGCGGCATGCGCGAGACGATGCTGGCGCTCGGGGCGCAGGCGCCGAACGCCATCATCCCTGCCTATACCTGGGGCGTGCAGGCGCAGCCGATCACGCTCGGGCATTATACGTCGGCTTATTCGGACGCGTTCGCACGCGAGGCGACGCGGATGCGCGAGGCCTATGTGCGCCTCAACCGGTCACCGCTCGGCGCCGCCGCGCTCGGCACATCGAGCTTCCCGGTCGATCGGCCGCGGCTCGCCGAACTGCTTGGTTTCGACGCCCCGGTGGACAATTCGCTCGACGCCAACCAGATCTCGCCGATCGACGGCGGTGCGGAGCTTGCGGGGCTTGCGACTGCGGGCGCGCTGACGCTCGGCGCATTCATCGCCGACGTCACCACGCAATATGCGCAGACCGAGCCCTGGATCGTGCTGACCGAAGGCGCCGAGACCGGCGTCAGCAGCATCATGCCGCAAAAGCGCAACCCAGCCGGGCTGGTGCGGCTGCGCGCGGAAGCCAGCACGCTCATCGGCGAGGCCGATACGTTTGCGCTGATCGCGCACAATGTCGAGCCGGGCATGAGCGACTACAAGGATTTCGGCAATCCCAAGGAATTTCCAAACGTCATGCTGCGCGACATGGCGGCGCTGTTCGCCCATGCCGACGCCGTGATCCGCACCATGCGCTTCCGCGCCGACCGCGCGCTGGATGAGGTCAACAGCGATTACTCAACTACGACGGAACTTGCCGACACCTTGCAGCGCGAGGCCGATGTGCCATTCCGCATCGGGCATCACTTCGCATCCGAGCTGGTCAATTACGGCCGGGGCCACCATCTGCGCGCGAGCGAAATCCCCTATGCCGAAGCGCAGCGGATCTACGCCGACATTGCCACAACCGCCAAGATGGAGACGAAGCTGCCGCTCTCCGAGGAGCAGTTTCGCCGTTCGCTGACGGCGGAGAACATGGTCAATGCGAGCAAGGGCCTGGGCGGCCCGCAACCAGCCGAGGTCGCACGCATGATGACGAGCGCAAAAGACCGCCTCGCTGCCGATCGCGCCTGGCTGGATGCGACGCGGAAGAAGCTTTTGGACGCGTCAGAGAAGCTCGATCAGGCCTTCACGCGTCTTCGCGACTGAGCTCGAACGGATCCTCGCCGGCGATGCGCATCTTCTTTTTCGAGCGCTGCCAGACCACGCCGGGAAAGCCTTTCAGCGGCACCAGAGGCTCGCCGGTATAGGCCCACTCCTGCAGCTCCTCGATCGCGATGTGATAGAGCGGCTGCCGCCCGGTGCGCTCGGCGAACAACGCGCGTGGGATGTTGACCATGTGTGGTGAGCGTGGACGCTCATAAACGAGTGGCGTGCCACAGTTCGAGCAGAAGCTGCGCGCGGTTTTGGACGCCTTGTCTTCATAGCGCGCGATCGCGGCTTCGCCTTTCGTGATGCGGAAACGCTTGCGCCAGCTTCCGACATAGGTGGCGTAGGCCGCGCCATGCGCGCGGCGGCTTGCGGCGGAATGATCGTGCCAGGCCCAGCGCGCCGGCACGTCGATCTCGAACGCGACCTTGCCGCACAGGCATTGGCCGTGTGCTGTTCCTGCTGCGGGTGCTGCCTTGGCCATATGTGCGTGTCCGTCTCTCCCGTCACTACGAGGAGCGAAATGAGGGCGCGATCTCTCCTCCGTCATTCCGGGGCGCCTCGAAGAGGCGAACCCGGAATCTCGAGATTCCGGGTTCGATGCTTCGCATCGCCCCGGAATGACCGTGGTAGTCAGTGACTATCACGCCTCCGCCATTTCCTCATGCTCGGGATAATCCGTATACCCCTTCTCCTCGCCGCTATAAAAAGTCGCGCGATTATACGGCGTCAGCGGGTAACCCTGCTGCAGGCGGCGCGGCAGATCGGGGTTGGAGATGAAGATGCGGCCGAAGGCGATGGCATCGGCGTGACCGGCCGCGATCGCGGCATCGGCTGCTTCGCCGGTGAAGCCGCCGGCCGTGATCAGCACGCCCTTCCAGATCGGGCGGAACAGCACCATCGCCGATGGCACGTTTTGCCAGTTCACGTCGGCGCGGCCGGCGCCGCTCGAACGCGGCTCGATGAAATGCAGGTAAGCAAGCCCAAGCGCATTGAGCGACTGGATCGCATGAGTATAGAGCGGCATCGGGTCCGGCTCGCCGCTGTCATTGGCAATTCCGTAAGGCGACAGCCGCACGCCGACGCGATCGCCGCCCCAGACATCGACCACGGCCTCCGTCACCTCCATCAGGAAGCGCACGCGGTTCTCGATTGAGCCGCCATACCGGTCGGTGCGCTGATTGCTGTGCGACTGCAGGAATTGCTCGATCAGATAGCCATTGGCGCCGTGCACCTCGACGCCGTCGAAGCCGGCGGCCTTGGCGTTGCGCGCCGCCTGTTGGTAGGCCGCGACGACGCCTGGAATTTCATCGGTCTCGAGCGCGCGCGGCGTCTCGTAAGGCACGACCTTGCCGTCCGCCGTCATCGCCTTGAACTCGGCCGAGATCGCGACCGCCGAGGGCGCGACCGGCAGCGCGCCGCCGGGCTGAAGCGAGGAGTGCGAGACCCGGCCGACATGCCACAACTGCAGGAAGATGACACCGCCCTTGGCGTGAACCGCGTCGACCACCTCGCGCCAACCCTTCACCTGATCGTCCGAATAGATGCCAGGCACGCCGGGATTGCCGAAGCCGGTCGCCATCACGGGCGAGGCCTCCGCGATGATCAGCCCGCCTTGTGTCGTGCGCTGGGCGTAATATTCGGCATTGAGCGGCCGCGGCGCCAGGCTTGGCCTTGCGGCGCGCAAGCGCGTGAGCGGCGCCATCATAAGCCGGTGCTTCAGCTCGAATGGTCCGACTTTGAGCGGTGAAAACAGGTGAGGAAAGTTCATGTCTGCCCCGAAAAAATGTTATGCTTTTGCGGCGGTTTGCGCATCGTCTCGTTCGCGAACGGCCAGCTCTGTATTTGACGCGTGTTTTCTTATGTGAACCGGTACCTACTTCACTTGAAAACGCTATAAATGGCAATGTGACGACGTGGAGTGAATCGGCAGGTCCTCGATGCAGAAATCCGGCGGCAAATCGCTCCCCTCCTTGAGCCTGCGCATCGACCTCGACACCGAGGGCCGGATCGGCCCGGGCAAGATCGCGCTGCTTGAGAACATCCAGAAGTTCGGCTCGATCTCGGCGGCCGGCCGCGCCATGGACATGTCCTACAAGCGGGCCTGGGATCTCGTCGACGAGATCAACCGCATCTGCCGGCAGGCCGTGGTCGACCGGCAGACCGGCGGCAAGAATGGCGGCGGCGCGGCGCTGACGCCATTCGGCCTGTCGCTGGTGGCGCGCTATCGGAAAATCGAGCGCGATGCGGCAAGCGCCGTGCACAAGGAGCTGGTCGCGCTGCACAGCGATATCGGCAAGCCGAAGAAGAGTGCGAGCAGGTAGTCGAGATTTGGGCTGAGTGTTTTCTTAGCCTCTCCCCGCTCGCGGGGAGAGGCCGACGCGCCAAGCGCGTCGGGTGAGGGGCTCTCTCCACGAGCTCAATTCGTGGGGACAACCCCTCACCCCACCCTCTCCCCGTAAGAACGGGGCGAGGGAGCCCACCGCCGTTGCGGCGACAGTTCCCGCAACCAACGGCAACCCAGAAAAGAAAATGGCGGCCGAAGCCGCCATCTCCACTATCGCGAAATCTTTTCGTCTCAGGCCGTCTTGATCCAGACCGCCTTGACGTTGAGATATTCCTCAAGGTGCTGCTTGCCGGACTCGCGGCCATAGCCGCTCATCTTGTAGCCGCCAAAGGGCACCGCGGGGTCCATGGCCTGGTAGCAGTTCACCCAGACCGAGCCGGCGCGGAGCGATTTCGCGACCCGGTGCGCCTTGCTGACATTGGTGGTCCAGACCCCTGAGCCGAGACCGAAGCTCGTGGCATTGGCGCGCTTGATCAGGTCGTCGGAGTCCTTGAACGAGATCGCCGATATGACGGGCCCGAAGATTTCCTCCTGCGCGATCCGCATATTGTCCTGCACGTTCGCGAACACCGTCGGCGGGACGAAATAGCCCTTCGACAATGCGCCCTCGGTGAGCCGCGCGCCGCCGGCGAGCGCCTTCGCGCCCTCCTTCTGGCCAATGTCGAGATAGCCGGAGACGCGCTCGAGCTGCTGCTGCGACACCAGCGGGCCGATCTGCGTGTTCGGGTCCAGCCCGTTGCCGACCTGCAGTTTCTTGCCGAATTCGGCAACGCGGCCGACGAACTCGTCATAGATCGCGCTCTCGACGAACAGCCGCGTGCCGGCGCTGCAGATCTGCCCGGAATTGGCGAACACCGCCATCGCCGCTCCCGGCACCGCCGCATCGAGATCTGCATCCGCGAACACGATGTCCGGCGACTTGCCGCCGAGCTCGAGCGAGACGCGCTTGAGGTTGCCGGCCGACGCCTTCACGATCGCCTGTCCCGTGACATGCGAACCGGTGAACGCGACCTTGTCGACATCCGGATGCGACGACAGCGCCGCACCCGCGGTTTCGCCATAGCCGGGCACCACGTTGACCACGCCCGGCGGAATGCCCGCTTCCATGCAGAGCTCGGCAAGGCGAAGCGATGTCAGCGGCGCCTCTTCCGCAGGCTTTAGCACCACGGTGCAGCCGGTCGCGATCGCAGGACCGATCTTCCAGACGCTGGCGCCGAGCGGACCGTTCCAGGGAATGATCGCGCCGACCACGCCGACCGGCTCCTTCAAGGTGTAGGAAAAGATCTCGCCCGGCAGCGAGTTCTCGATCGTCTCGCCGTGCAGTGCGGTCGCCTGCCCCGCGTAATAGCGGAGCATGCCGAGCACGCGCAGCTTGTTGCCCCGCGTGCGGCTGATCGGCGCACCCATGTCGAGCGTATCGAGCTGCGACAGCTCCTCGAAATTCTTCTCGACGAGGTCGGCTAGCTTGAGCAAGAGGGCCTGCCGCTCGAACGGCTTGACCTTGCTCCAGGGACCTTCGAAGGCGCGGCGCGCCGCGGCGACCGCGCGGTTGATGTCCTCCGCGTCGCCCTCGGCGACGGTGGCGAGCAGTTCGCCCGTCGCGGGATTGAGCGTCTCGAACCGCTTGCCGGAGGCAGCGTCGACCCATTGGCCGTCGATCAGCATCTTCTTGTAGGATCCATCCGCGTAAGGATGACGCGTGATCGGAATAGCCTGCGTGACAGCCATGTCGCTCTCCCTTGATATTGCCAGATTGACGTTGCTCGATGCCGCTTGATTGCGGTTACCGGCGGATGCCGAACGATCTTGCATCGTTATGTTCTAAAATTTACAACGCCTGCCACGTTCCGTAAAGCGGACTTGACGCCGCGCTGAGCGAAGATCACCCATGCCGCTTCGTCGATGCTGATATGATCTGCCATTCTATTGTAAGATGCCGTCGCGTGCCACCGACCGGAGAGTCACCATGTCCCATCCCGCCATGTCAGCGAACAATGTTGCCGTCATCACCGGAGGCGCGTCCGGCATCGGGCTTGCGGCCGCGATGCGCTTCGCCCGCGAAGGCATGAAGGTCTGCATCGCCGATATCGGCGCCGACCGGTTGAAGGAGGCCGAAGCACAACTTTCGTCGACCGCCAAGGGCGGCAGCGCAAACGTCATGAGCATGGCGGTGGACGTCAGCAATCTCGACAATGTGAAGGCGCTCGAGGCCGCGGTGCGACAGCGCTTCGGCGGTGCCGACATTTTGATGAACAATGCCGGCATCGGCCCGGGCAGCCAGATGCTTGGCCCGCGCGAGAACTGGGAACGGATTCTCGCGGTCAATCTCTGGGGCATCATCAACGGCACGCAAGTGTTCGCGCCGAACATGATCGCGCGCGGGCGGCCGGGGCTGATCATCAATACCGGCTCCAAGCAAGGCATCACCACGCCGCCCGGCAATCCCGCCTATAATGTCTCCAAGGCCGGTGTGAAGGCGTTCACCGAGGCGCTGCAGCACGAACTGCGCAACACGGAAGGATGCCGGATCAGCGCACATCTGTTCATTCCGGGCTTCGTTTTCACCGGGCTCACCTCGCACGGCAGAGCAGAGAAGCCAGCCGCCGCCTGGACACCGGAGCAGACGGTCGACTTCATGCTCGAACATGTCAGCCGCGGCGATTTCTACATCCTCTGCCCTGACAACGATGTGCCGCGGCAGCTCGACGAACGCCGCATCCTCTGGGCTGCCGGTGACATCGTCGAAAACCGCCCGCCACTGTCGCGCTGGCACAAGGACTATGCCGACGCCTTCGCGGCATTCGTGAAGGGGAAGTAGTGCACCGTCATTCCGGATGGTCCGAAGGACCAGACGCGGCATCTCGAATTCCGGGTTCATTCGCTACGCGAATGCCCCGGAATGACGGCGGAGACGAGCTTCTCCGGCGACACACACGTCATTGCGAGCGAAGCGAAGCAATCCAGATCGTCTCCGCGGCAACAATCTTGATTGCTTCGTCGCCTCACTCCTCGCAATGACGGCTTACCTGATCCGCGGCAACTCAACTCGCACGCAGGGTGACCGACATGGGCGCATCAGCGAGCGCTTCGCTAATCTGGGTCCGCTGCTCGCGCGGGATTGAGAAGCAGATGCCGAAACCGTCGGCGGTCCGCAGCGTCACCATGCACTGGGTCGGGTCGGTGGACTGCTCGACCGCCCATGACGCCAATGGATAAGCATAGCGCAGGGTGGAGTCGGCAAAGCGGGTCTGCAATGCTCTTTCAAGTATCCCCGGCAAAGTCATGATCAATGCGCCGACTTGGTTCAACGACATCAGGATCGTCGCGGGCTGTCCGTGGGAATCAACGAAACTAAGCGAAATCAGGCCGCCATCCGAAGTGACATCGCATGCCGTGAGCGACTGGGTTTCAATTTCCATGTTCTTGGCCTCCATATTGGTCTTGCTCATGGGCCTGCGCCCCGACGGCCCCTGAACCATACGAAGGCTGATCCGCGCGCGTTACCGAGTCATTTCGCGGAGGAAATTAGAATTACGGATGTAATTTTACGGGCAAACGCAGAGCTCGCATGCGCACCGCGAGGAGCCCGCAGGCAATAAGGCACCGTTGCCCTTGCGCGTCATTCCGGGGCAGCCCGACGGGGCTGAACCCGGAATCTAAGATTCGGGGCGCTCGCGACGCGTGCCCCGGAATGACCGCCTCGGTTGGCAGAGCGAAGCGTGCCCACCCCTTTTGTCCAGTAGCTCGGATAGACGGTGGGCATGCTGCGCTTTGCCCACCTTGCTACGAATCCCGCGCTGTCTAATTCGCCCGCAGCACCACCGGCGCGGGCTGCGCCACCAACGCCTCCCCGAGTTCGCTCTGCCGCTCGCGCGGGATCGAGAAACAGACGGAAAAGCCGTCGACGGTGCGTAGCGTCACCATGCCCTGGCTCGGATCGGTGGACTGCTCGATCGCCCATGAGGCCAGCGGGTAGGCGTAGCGCAGGCTGGCATCACCGAAACGCGTCTGCAGCGCCTTGTCGATCAGCCCGGGCAAGGTCATGATCAGCGCGCCGACCTGGTTCAACGACATCCGGATCGTCGCAGGCCTCCCTTGGGAGTCGACGAACCCGAGCGAGATGCCGCCGTCAGGGCCGACCTCGCAAGTGGTGAGCGATTGCGTTTCGATCTCCATCGACCTGCATCTCCGGGCATTCCGTTATATATATACGACTATATCGAAGCCCCCCATCAAGTCCAGCCATCATAGCCGCAACGCCGGTCCGCGAACGGCACGCCGACCTATTCTAAATTGGAATGTTCCGAAGCTGCCACGGCGCCCCCGTCCAGCCGTCTTTTACCGCAACCGTCGCTGGTAGCATCCCCAGCGAAATCGTGATATTCGTATGAACATAACGAGGCTCTTATCGGAGCTATAAAGGGGCCTGTTCGGGTCATCAAAAAGGGGAGTGAAGCCATGAACGACTATAGCCTTCTGATCGACGGGAAGCTGGTGCCCGGAGCTCTGACGATGCCGGTTCTCAACCCTGCGACCGAGGAAGTCCTGGCGCAGTGCCCGCGCGCTTCCAAGGACCAGCTCGATGCCGCCGTCGCCGCTGCGAAAGCTGCCTATCCCGCCTGGGCAGCGACGCCGATCGAGGAGCGCCGCAAGCTCGTGATCAAGATGGCCGACGTGATCGAGGCCAATGCGGCCGAGCTGGCCCGGCTGCTCACCAGCGAACAGGGCAAGCCGCTCGCGGACGCAACCGGCGAAGTCATGGGCATGGCGGCGTTCTTCCGCTATCTCGGTTCGCTCGAACTGCCGATGCGGGTCATCGAGGAGAGCGGCGACCGCCGTGTCGAGGCTCATCGCCGCCCGCTCGGCGTCGTCGGCGCGATCATTCCCTGGAACTATCCGCTGCTGATCCTGAGCTTCAAGCTGCCCTCGGCGCTGCTCGCCGGCAACACGCTGGTGGTCAAGCCCGCGCCGACCACGCCGCTCTCCACGCTGCGCTTTGCGGAACTGGTCAAGGATGTTCTCCCTGCCGGCGTGCTCAACGTCATCACGGACGCCAACGACCTCGGCGACTTCATGACCAAGCATCCGGATATCCGCAAGATCTCCTTCACCGGATCGTCCGCAACCGGCCAGAAGGTGATGGCGAGCGCGGCGCAGACCTTGAAGCGGATCACGCTCGAGCTCGGCGGCAACGATGCCGGCATCGTGCTCGATGACGTCGACCCGAAGAAGGTCGCACCCGGCATCTTCGAAGGCGCGTTCCAGAACTCGGGCCAGGTCTGCCTCGCCATCAAGCGGCTCTATGTTCACGAGTTCGTCTATGACGAAATCTGCAACGAGCTGGTTGCGATCGCGAAGAACACGGTGGTCGACGACGGCTCCAAGCAGGGCACCAAGCTCGGGCCGCTGCAGAACAAGATGCAGTACGAGAAGGTGAAGGCATTCCTGGAGGACGCCCGCAAGAACGGCAACGTGGTCGCAGGCGGCGCGGCGATGGACCGCCCCGGCTACTTCATCCAGCCGACCATCGTGCGCGACATCAAGGAAGGCTCGCGGCTGGTCGACGAAGAGCAGTTCGGCCCCGTGCTGCCGGTGATCAAATATTCCGACAATGACGATGTGATCCGCCGCGCCAACGCGACCACCTATGGCCTCGGTGCGTCGGTGTGGTCGTCCGACACCGACCGCGCCCACAAGGTCGCCAGCCAAATCGAGGCCGGCACGGTGTGGATCAACAAGCATCTCGACATGGCGCCGCACATCCCGTTCGGCGGCGCCAAGCAGTCCGGCATCGGCACCGAATTCGCCGAGGAAGGGCTCGCCGAATTCACCCAGCTCCAGATCATCAACGGTCCCGGAGCACCGGCCTGATGCACCACGCGGCCGCGGCGGCGTATCTGCCGCGGCCGCATGATTTTTTGTTGCGCATGATCGTTTCGGAAGACCGCGACACGCCCATCGGGTCATGGCCCGAGGGCATGCTTTTCCGGATCATGCTCGCGATGGAGTTGCACCATGACGTTCGATGCGCAATGCGACCTCGCAGCCCTGGTCTATGAGCCGCACCAGAACCCGGACGTCGTGTTGCGCGCCTTCGCGAACGATTTGAACGCACGTGGTCACCGCGCCGTCGGGCTGGTGCAGCTCGGCCATCATTGCGCCGATTCGGAATTATCGGCTCTGCTGGTTCATAGCGGCGAGCAGGTTCCGCTGTTGCAGGATCTCGGCAGCTGCGCGGCCGGATGCCGGCTCGATGTCGGCCGGCTGCTGGAAGCCGGCACACGGATCGCCAATGCCATCGAGGCCGGCGCGGATATCGTGATCATCAACCGCTTCGGCAAACAGGAGCGTGAGGGCAAAGGGCTCTCCTACCTGATCGAGCGCGCGCTCGACGCCGACATTCCCGTTGTCATTGCGGTGTCGAGCCATCGCTTCGCGGACTGGATCAAGTTCGCCTGCGGCATGAGCGTGAAGCTCGCCTGCGACCGCGCCTCGCTCGACGCCTGGTGGCACGCAATATCGCGGCGCAACGCCAGCCTGCCCGCACGCACTCACGTCACCGTCTGCGAAGCGTTCAAGTAGTACGAATCGTGGATGCCGAAGGCGCGGCGTTGCGCTTCGTTTGTCGCAAGAGAAAGCCGCTACACACCAGTCGGGCCATGGTCCGAGGAGTATCCGGATCATGCTTAGAGCGTCTCCTGCTTGTGGCCGCACTCCTTGCAGGTGAACTTCACCCGTCCTGCCCCGCGCTCGGCCGAGATACGGTTCGGCGCGCCACATTTGCCGCAGGTCGCATCAATTCGCGTGTTGCCTTCCTTGACGACGAGCGATCGCTTTTCCATGGTTTCGCGGATTAACCGCTCGGCCTCTTCCCGCATCGCCTGTTTGGACATGTTGCCGCACCTCTACTGGGAACCCCGCGGGCGGCGTCTTATCACGGCCTGATGAAATTTTGACAGCAGGCACCCGCGCCGCGATGGTCTACACGATCAGTTGCACGACAGGCAACCTGAAGTGCCGCGGCGCCTGTGGGCTCGACGGACGGCCGACGCGGAACACGTTGACGAGACGCAGATCGTCGACAATTTTCCCCAACTTCTTCAGTCGTGCATTGAAATCGGCATGATCGGCCAGTGCCGAAATCGGACAGGCCGCGAATCCGGCGCGATCGATCTCGAGCCAGACCCGATAGAAGTGCCGCCCGGTGATCAAGGGGTCCTCGCCTGGCGGCCGGCAGAACAGAAGAATACCGGCGGCCGAGGCGGTCTTGGCCCGGTCGGACACCAGGGGGGCCGCAAGGCCGAGCCGGTCGAATGCCCTGAACAATCCACCGAGCACGACACGCGCGCCGGTGGCCTCGACAGCGGTCATCGCGAGCGCCTCGCGGTTGAGGCCATCGTAGGTATAACGCGGATGGCTTGGCGACAGCCGCATCCATTGCAGCAATTCGCGCCGGTGGCGATCATCGCGCAGGAAGGATAGTTCGGCCTGATCGGCCCAACCGGCGATTTCGGTGATCGCGCAGTGGTCGCGGAAACAGACCGCGTCGTCACGCGCGGCCGTAATTCGGTCGAGTGCGTTGTCATCGTCCTCAGACGGCGTGAACCTGCCGCGCCACGACATCCGTCGCGGGACGCTGGTGAGAAGCGGATCGGTCGCGCCGGCCTTGCCGATGGTGAGCGTGCACACCGAGGCATGTTGCTGCGACAGCGGCCGCTCCGAGATCGCGATCTCCGCAACGTCAAGTCCGCGCCGATTGAGTGCGAGGCTCATGCCCTCCAGTGCGGCGCCATGTGACAGGCGCACGTCATGGCCGGTCGGGTCCGCGACACGCGCCCGCACCATGGTGTCGTCGACCAGGTCCAGGCGTCCGTCCGGCGCGAGATGCCAGCGCGTCGGCTGGATGTTGTGGACGCTTGGCGCCAGCCGGGCCTCGGCGACCAGCGCGCGCAATAGTTCCGGCGTCAGTGCGCTCATGCGCGTGCCGTGAGTTGCTTGGTAAAGAGATGCAGCCGGTGCAGCGGCTTCGCGCCGGCCTTCTCGGCCTGGCGCAGCGACGGTCCGTTGACGTCGGCGATCCAGGTGCCCCCCAGCGTGCGATATCCCGCCTCTTTCAGTGCGCGCGCGGTGCGATAAAGCATGGCGCCGTTGAGCCCGCGATTGTGCAACTCGCGGCAGACCGACTGATAGATCAAGACCGCGCGGGTGTTGCTGATCCGATGCCGGATGAAGCGAAACGGTGCGGAGGGACCGATGCGGCCGTCGATCGACTTGATCAACGGATTGAGGTCCGGGATCGCGATAATGGCGCCGGCAGGACGGCCACGGTGATAGACCACCGTCGAAATCCGCTTGTCGATGATCCACATCATGTCGCCGGCCTGGAACAGATATTCCGCCGCGGTCGGCGGCACGAACATCGGGTTCTCGGCAAAGCCGTCGTTCAGGATAATGCGCGCATCCTCCAGCCGCACCTTGAATGCGGAGCGCTTGATCGGCTGCCAGACGAAACCTGGATCATCCAAAATCGCGCGCTGCTTCTCGCCGAGTAACTGCGCAGGATCGCCATCATCCAGCGCGATCTCGAACGTCGTCATCGGGAATGTCTTGACGTAACCGGCGCGCTCAAGGTGGCGCGCGATATGCGGCCGGCTCCACATCATGTCCGTGAAAGGCGGGTGATCGAACCCGTTCGTCATCACGCCTATCTGCTGCATGGCGGTGAGATTGAAATTACCGGCGATCGTCGTCATGCCGCGTGCGCCAAGCCACTCCTCTGAGGTGCGCAGCAGGAGATTCGCCACCTCGGCATCGTCGATGCAATCGAAGAAACCGAATGCGCCGCTTTTGGCGCCATGCTTGCGGTTCGAATCGTCGTGGATCGAGGCCGCAATGCGCCCGACGGACCGGCCGTCGCGATGCACGGAGAACAGCGCGCAACGGCCATGGCCCTCGGTGATGAAGGGATTTTTCGCCGGGTCGAACATCCGGTCGAAATCGCTCCATAGCGGCGGCACATAAAGGCTGTCCGGACCATGGGCGTTCAAGGCCGCGTCGAACGCGGCTCTGCGGTCGCCCTCGCGGATTTCGAGCGTCATACGGTCTCCGGCGTTAACGCGAGCAGCCGCCGCACCAGCGCCAGCGCGGTTTCCGTGGCGGGATCAGCCGACGTGACCGGCACAGCCAGCGCGATCAGGTCCACCGGATCATGCGACAGCACGATGACATGGGTGGCGCTGTTCGCCGTCATCAGCGAGACCACACGCTCGGTCGCGGGATCGGTGACGGGAAAGCCCCAAGGCGCGTCGGGTCGCCGCAGCACGCGCCGCGTCGCGAGGAAATCGCGCAGCAGCGGCGGATCGTATGCGGCGAGCTCGTTCTCGCGATAGCGCCGGGCGCTCTCGAAGATCGGATGGTGGGCGAGCTCGGCGATCAGTTCATCGCGCGTCCGGGCCGGAGATGCCGCGACCGAATTGAGCACGCCCGGCTCCTGCGACTCGAACAGCGCGCGCAGCGCATCGGTCATCAGGTCGATCGTGAGCACGCCGGCGACGGCGACGGCGCAGAGGCGGATCACCTGTGCGGCGTCGGTATCAGGCGCAATGTACGCAGCCGCAATGCCAAGCAGAGCGGAGCTGATCAGCCGCAACGCCATCAGCGTCAGGCCGTGACGCCGCGTCTCGGCGCCGCCCCCTGCAATCAGCATCACCGTGACCGCGAGCAGCGCACCAAGCGCGCCGAGCCGGACCGGGATATCCGGAAACAGCGTGCGGAAATCGGTGAGAATAAAGGGGATGACAACCAGGGCGCCGACCGCAAGCCGCGCGATGCTGCGATTTTCGGAGGCCATCAGCGCCGCGCGATCGCGCGCCGCCAACAATCCTGCACAGGTGGCGAATCCGGCCAGTTGGAACAGCGACAGCGCCACCGCGTAAGGCGTCGCGAAGCGCTGGAGCCCGATCGCACCGCCAACCCCGAGCAGGATGCCGCCGATCAGCGCGACCATCTTCACCACCCGCGGCGCATGCCGTCGCAGGATGCCCTCGGTGACGATGAGGGCGCCAAGCGGAATCAACGCGGCCGGTATCACCGACAGGCGATCGAGCACCGCGCTGCCGGTCCACCATGCCGCGCCGCGCATCAGGAATAATGTCGAGATCACGCCGAGCGCGAGCAGCAGGCGAAAGGTCAGCGGGCTCCTTGGATCGCGCCGATAGAACGTCATGATCGCGACGCCAAGACCAATCGCGCCGCAGAGATTGACGATGGAATCGGCGATCATCCCTGATGTCATTGGCCGCTCGTCAGCTTGATGATCACGCGGCGAACCAGCGGGCGCAGCAGCGCCGCAACGGCCGCGTTGCGCGGCTTTTCGATCGCGGGACGATAGGGATTGAGGAACCAGCCGCGGCAATCAGTGCCCGAGGTGCGGCCGAGGATCAGCGAGATCGCCTCATAGGCCATCAGCATGCCCGTGGTGATGACCATCGGCGCCAGCGACATCCGGCTGCGGCGGCCGGCGGCGACCTCGCCGGCAACCGCGAGGTCGACATGATTCCGCGAGGAGGAATGCAGCATCACATGCTCGATTTCGGCAAGTATCGCCGCGCGCCGATCCTCCTCAGTGATGTCGCGCCAATCCTTGTTACGAGTCGGATAGCCAAGCCGCTCCTCGGGCCGAGGATCATCCGGACGCACCACGATCACAGATGGCAGCGGCGACATATAGGCGTCGATCACGGTGGCGTTCGCGTCACGCGCGGTCCGATAAAGATGAACACCGGCAGCGATATCATCCATGCCGTTGACGATGACTGGACAACGGCGCGCGATGCCGGCCAATTCGTCGGTCCAGTTCTCGCCGAGCACGTCGACATCGATGGTCGGGTTGATGCGCTTGGCGGCTTCGGCGGCGACCGCGGCCTTCTCCCGACCGACCTCGTCGGCAAAGGCGAATACCTGACGATTGAGGTTGGAGACCTCGAAACGATCGATGTCGGCGATCACGAACTTGCCGATGCCGGCGCGCGCCAGCGCCATGAAGGCGGCGCCGCCCATACCGCCGACGCCGCAGACGAACACGCGCGCTTCCCGCAGGCGCTGCTGCTCGCGCTCATCGATGAATCCGATATTGCGATCGGTGAAGGAATAATAGTCGAAGCTCATCGCGGCCCCCCGACGCTCTGACGCCGCGGCCTGAGTGTACCGAAGGCGCGCGTGTCGTCGAGCCAGTAGACGACCGGCAGCACCAGCCGCTGCAGCGCGAGCATGCCGGTGGTGGCGAGCAGCGCGGGCAGCGAGCCGTGCGGCACCTCGCTGAGGATATAGCGGCGGGCCCCGGCGAGATCGATGCGGCCGAGCTGCAGCACATCGTCGCCGCGTGCGTAATCGAGCTCGCGGGCGCAGAAATCGTTATAAATCTCGTTGCGATGTTTCGGCGCGACCTCGAACGTCTTCTTCAGCGCATCGGAACCGCCGGTATAGGCGTTGGTGATGACGGAGTGCGCCTCGTCGAAGCCTGCTTCCTCGCCGACACCGAACACCGCGCGATGACGCGCCATGATGCCGCGCGCGAGTTGCAGATGCGCGAAACTCTGACGCGCGCCCGGAAGCGGCGACGGAAACACGTCGGAAAAGGTGTCGCTGACCATGCCGACCACCGCCGGCACCTGGGTGACATTGGAGATCCATTTCGGTCGCAGGCCGTCACGCGCAAACAGAACCAGTGCGGTCAGGCCGTAGAGCACCCAGGACAGCCCCTGCCCGCGCACATCAGGGTCGACCATCACGAGGCCGAGATGGGTAACCTGCGTCGGCGCTCCGTCGAGTCCGACGTCCATCACCGACAGCGCGTTGAAGGCGATCGGGCGTCCGGTGTCTTCTTCGGAGATCAGCGTGACGATCGCGCGCGACAGCCGTTCGCGCTCGCCCGAGAAGATCCCATAGGTCAGGCTCTCCTGCGGCAGCGTCTTGGCGGCAACGGAACGCAGCTGCGCCACCAGCGCGTCGAGTTCCTCTTGCGGCAGCGACACGCCCGGCGACTCCACGATGCGCGTACGCTGGCCGGCATGCGTGCGCAATGTGAGATCGATGGTCGGCTGCGACAGCGCCTTCAGCCAGAAGGAAGCGTGGCGGCGCAGGCGAACAGCCGCGGCGCGCGCCTTCGCAACGCCCTTGCCTCCGCGCGACGATGAATTGCCGCTTTCGACAGACGCCATGTTCCCTGCCCTTATTGCGTGCGACTTGTGCGCTCTCGCGCATTAAGGAGCGATGAGCGCGATCTTTGCTCGTTTGCCGCAGGGTAAACGATCTCTTCACCGGTAAGACCGGCTTAACTCTGATGGCAAAAGCGGCAGGTGGTGGCACCCGCCGCTTTCACGTCATCTCGCGAATTTACGCGGTTTTCGAGACTTCCATCAGAAGCCGTTCGGCCCTGGCGTCTTCGATGCGGTTCACGAGCTTGCCGCTTTCGTGCACGTCGCGCACCGTCTTGGTCAGCGTGATGCAGGTCTGGATCAGCATCACGATGCCCATGGTGAGATAACCCTTCATCCAAAGATCGATCGGCAGAAAGAAGACGCCCAAGGCAACGAGGAAGGCGGACGCGGCGAAGGATGCGTAGGTAAAGGTGACCCACGCACCGCTGTGCGGCTGGACGTTCTGATTCATGACAGTCTCCTGTTGACGAGATTGGTGGTTGATTGAAGTTGTGATCAGGCAGCAGTCGTACGCTTGGCTTTCAGGCGCGCGAGCACGTCATCGGCGGTCGATTTCATCCGTGGTCCAAACCCTTGCTCGGCGAGCTTCTCGGCCGTAGCGAGCGGACCGGAGGCGGCGTCGATCTCGACCAGGGCTTCGTCTGCGGCCTGCGCTTCCATCTGCCGTTCGCGCAGGCGCTTCAGCGTGGCCTCCGCCTCCGGCAGCGTGGATTCGTAGGGACGCGCGGCTTCGATGCCGCTCCGGCGCAGCGAGCGCACCGCATCGGAGGCTCGCGCAATGCGCCGGCCCCGATCGAGTTCGGTGATGCGCGCTTCCGCATTGGCGAGGTGGCGCTTGAGCCGCGTGATCTCGGACGCAAAGAGAGCACGCGCGGTCAGCGCGGCGTCACGGTCGGCTTCGAGATTGGCGATCGCTTGCGCGGCCTCGCGGGCGAGGTCGTCCCGGCCGCCGTCGAGCGCCGCGCTCGCCCGCACCTCAAGATCGGCGATGCGGGCGTTGGTGGCTTCGAGCCTGCGTCCCTCCTGCTGATCGCTGGCGATGGCAAGCGCCAGCGTCCGCTTGGAGCGATCCACGGCTGCCGCCGCGTCACGCATCTGCTGGTCGAGGATCAGGAAAGCCGTCCGGTCTTCCAGTTCCTCTTCCGCCGCTGCCACGCTGCCGCGGAACAATGTGAAAACAGTTTTGAACATTTAACAACTCCCTGTTATGAGCATCGCTCATGAAACGTTTGTAGCAGGTATTGAACGTCGCTCAATAGAAACGTGAGCGTCGCTCAAGATCAAGGTAAATGGACAGAAAACAGTGTCTAAGGCATTGGAACGGCGTGCAAAATTGCGGGAAGCCCTGATCGAGGCGGCAGAACGCGCAATTTCGGCGAAAGGCCTTGCGGGCCTGAAAACGCGGGAATTGGCGCAGGAAATCGGCTGTGCCAATGGCGGGGTCTACAACCTGGTGGAGGACGTCGACGAGCTGATCCTGCGCGTCGGATCACGCACACTGGCGCGGCTCGATGCCTCGCTTTCGCTCGCGGAAATGAGCGGACCGCGGACGCCGCGCGAGACCCTTGTGCGGATCGCCGTCGCCTATTGCGACTTCGCAGCCGAAAATCTCGAGCTGTGGCGCGCGCTGTTCGAGCACCGGATGCAACCGGGCAAGGCCGTTCCGGAATGGGCGATCGCCGAGCAGATGGACCTGTTCCGCCACATCTACAAGCCGCTTGCCGTGCTGTTTCCTCAGCGCACGCCCGCGCAGCTCGGCGTCACCGCGCGCAGCCTGTTCTCGGCCGTGCACGGCATGGTGATGCTGGGCCTCGAGCAGAAGCTCGTCGCGGTCCCGATCAACGCGTTGCGCACGGAGATCACGACGCTGGTGCGCGCGATGATCGACGGGCTGACGGCGAAGCCGAGTTAGGCAGGGATCGATCAGCGCGCGGGCACGGCCTCGGCTCCGATCTGGTCCCTGATGGCCGCCTCGAACTGGCTGGCGGAGGCGGCAATCGTCACGCGCGTCTCCTCGTGAAAGGCCGAGAAGATGCCAACCACCGTGGGGACGCCATTGACGTCCGCCAGGATCGGCGAGCCCGAGTAACCGAAGTTCGCCAGGCACTGCACCGCCAGCAGCCGATTATCCTTGGCCAAATCCGCGCGGCAGCTTTTCTGCGCTGTCGGCGAAAAGCGCCGTTCCTGACCGTAGCCGATTTCGGAAATCGTGCCGGCACGCGTGGCGGCCTTCACTTCCTCGCCTGTCAGCGCTTTCACGCCGACCGGTCGTACGGGCAAAGCGTCTTTCAGAACGATCAGTGCCCAGTCAGCCGGCGATCGGTCGATCGTCCACTTGTCCCTCAGGGTCGGCACGAAGTCCTTCGCCACGATGAATCTCTCTGCAGCCGAAGATGATGCGGGCGTTCCCTTGCTCATGCCGGCCAGGAAGTGGACGCTCGCAGGAGCGATCGGTTCGGTTCCGTTCAACAGGCAATGCGCGGCGGTCAGCACGATCCGCGGAGCAACCAGCGTGCCCGTGCACCAGCCGCCCGTGCTGAAATGCGCAACGGCGACGACGCCGATCGCCGAGGCGGGCCAGGTCGAGGGATCCACGACCTCTCCGATATGCCGATCGAGGCCGAGCAGTTCTTCCGCTCGCGGGTTTGCAACGCCGGCCAAGGATGATTCAGGCTTTGGCTTTCCAGTTGTCTATGACCTCCTTCGCCTGCACGCGCTGCGCCTCGGTCAAAGTCAGCTTCTGGACGACCCGCGCTGCTGATCGGACGCCTCCCTGGCCGGCCATGACGATGAATGCGTAGCCTTGCACAAGATCCTTCGGCACGCCCCGACCGTCGAGGGTCATGAGGCCGAGCATGTATTGAGCCTGGGAAAATCCCTGCACGGCGGCACGCGTGAACCATCGCGCGGCTTCCGCATCATCGGGCCGCACGCCTTCACCGTTCACATAGGCAAGGCCGAGAAAATGCTGTGCGACCTGAAGTCCCTGATTTGCGGCCTTGCGGTACCACGCGATCGCCTCGGCGGGATTTCGCGGCACACCCCATCCATACGCATGCATGAATCCGACGTCGAACTGGGCACGCGCATCACCCTTTTCGGCCAGGGGAGACAGCCGCTGCAACGCAGTCGCGTATTCGCCCCTGCGGGCCGCGGCGACGGCATCGTCGAGCTCCGCCGCCGCCGCCGGACCGGCAAAGCCGAGGATGCCAAAAAGGAAGATGAGCAGTGCGAGAGCTTTGTTGATCATCGCTTCCTCTGCGACCGGCAAGGATCATGGTGGAACAGTCGGACGGCACGATCAAGACGGTGATCATTGGGCTGACTGGCGGACTGGCGTTCTTGCTATCTGCAGCGTATAATTTCAGCACACTTGGTGGGAGCGCGGATGTTCATTTTCGCAGGCAGATTAGGTCTCGCATTGGTATTGGCGATGCTCTGTCTCGGCGATCGAACGGCCCATGCCCAGGCCGCTCCCGTGACATATTGGCTCCCTGGCTGGCCTCTCGGCTTCGGTGGGAATCCGACCGACGGCGAGAGCTCAAACACTTACGGCGACTTTCCGAGCTTTGACGCCCGAGGCGGCGGCTTTTCCTATGCGCGCTACAATTTTCCGAACGGCTTTTTTGTCGGCAGCGAACGCGGCAGCATGGGTTTGAGCATGAACGGCATCAGCCAGTTCGGCAATATCGGCTCGCTTTATTACGAGGGCACGCAGTTCGGCTACAAGTTCCAGAATGCCCTCACGGTCTATGCCGGTTTCGACACCTTGAAATACAATCCCGGCATCGGCGGCCCTTTTGCCGCCTTTGACAACATGTCCGGCACACTGCCCGGCTATGGCGCGCATGCGGGCGTCGAATTCCAGGCGGCGCCGAATGTCAGCCTGTCACTCGGGTTCGGCTACACCCAGCAACAGTCGGGACGCGTTGACAGCGACATCAATTCGCCGTTGGTGCCCGGCGCTTCTCCTTTCGCCTTCACCAGCGGTCGCCGCTAAATGCTTTAGACCTCCACGATGACGTAGGAGTCCTCGACAAGCACCGGGAAGGTCTCGGCGACATAGGGTCCCTTCTGCAGCTCCTCGCCGCTTTCGATCGCGACCGGATAAGAGCGCACCTTGACACGCTTCGGGTCGAACCAGGACTGGCCGTTGCGCATGTCGAATTCCCAGCCGTGCCAGGGACAGCGCAGCAGCTCGCCGACGCGCGAGCGCCGGTAGACGCCGGGCTCCGGCGAGGTCAGCCGCGCGACGCAGGCCGCCTTGTCGAGCGGCGCACCTTCATGCGGACAGCGATTGAGCAGCGCAAAGAACTCGCCATTGACATGGAATACGACGATGTCGCGGCCCTCGATACCGACGACCTTGTTGCCGCCGGGCGGGATTTCCGTGGTGCGGGCGACGATGTGGCGGGCCATTAGAGCATGATCCGGAAAAGTGGAAACCGGTTTTCCGAAAAGATCATGCTCAGACAAAGAGATGAGATCATGATGCGATTTCGATCAAATCGCATCATGATCAGAGCCTGTAGAGCGCGCGGGCGTTGCCGTTGAAGATCTTCGCCCGCTCCGCTTCGGTGAGCGGCGTCTTGAAGGCGAAGCGCGGATCGTCGAAATCCCAGTGCGGATAGTCCGACGAAAACAAGAGCCGGTCGACGCCGACCCATTCGATGAGCTGGCGCAGATGGCGCGCCTCGTCGGGCTCGTCGATCGGCTGCGTCGTGAACCAGAATTGCTCGCGCACATATTCGGACGGCTTGCGCTTCAGATGCGGCACCTCGCTGCGGAAGCGCTCGAAATGCTGATCCATCCGCCACATCGCGGACGCGATCCAGCCGAAGCCGCCCTCGATGAACACGATCTTCAGGCTCGGGAAGCGCTCGGGAATTCCCTCGATCACAAGGCTCGCAAGCTGCGCCGCCATCGTGTGCGCGTTCGACTGGTGCTCCTCGCAATAATAGGACGGCCAGCCGCTGCCGGTCGGGGCGTGCCCGCCATAGCCGCCGACATGAATGCCGAGCGGCAGGTCCAATTCCTGCGCGCGTTCGTAGATCGGCCAGTAGCGGCGGCGGCCGAGCGGTTCGTTGGCCCGCGGCGAGACGTTGATCTGCACATATTGGCCGGTCTTGGCGCAGCGATCGATCTCGGCAATCGCGAGCGCGGTATCGTCCTGCCCCGCGAGAATCGAGGCCTTCAGCCGCGGCTCGCGGCTGCACCAGTTGGCAAGCTGCCAATCATTCATGGCCCGCTGGATCGCCGCGCCGAATTCGAGGTTCTGTTGCGAGAATATGAACAGATCGAGCACCTGCAGAATGCCGAACTCGATATCGAGCGGATCGAGATGCTGCTTGCGCATGAAGGCGAGATCGGAACCAGGCGGCCCTCCCGTCGGCGGCCAGGCGTCGCGCCGCGCGATCAGGGGCGAGGAGCGCGGATAGGGCGTGGTGCCGATATAGGGCGTGCGCAGATGATCGCCGTAGGTTTTCAAATGCTCCTGCCAGCGCTTGGGCAGAAACGGATTGAGGTCCGCACGCGAATGCAGGCTCGGATGCACATCGCAATCGATGATGCGAAGCCGCGTGCTTGCGCTCGCTTCCTGTTCGAGCTGCGGGCGGTCGATGACGTCACTCATGCGATCCTCCTGGACATTCTAAGAGTTCGAGCTTCAACCGCGGGAACGTCTCCAGCGGATTGTCGGCACACATGCGCGAGACGATGGACTGCGGCAGATGTGGCGGGATGGCGTCGTCGCCGTCGAACTGCCAATGCGGATAGTCCGACGCGAACAGGAACATCCGGTCCGAGCCGATCTGATCGATCACATCGGCGACGCCTGTCGCATCCGGCGGCGCATCGAACGGCTGCATCGTGACGCGGACATGGTCGCGGATGATGGAAGCCGGCTCGCGCTCGACCCATGGCACCTCGACGCGCACGCCGCGCCAGGTCTTGTTGGCGCGCCACATGAAGGCCGGCAGCCAGCTCACGCCCGACTCCATCAGCACCACTTTCAGGCCCGGGAATTTGCCGAACACGCCCTCATAGATCAGGCTCAGGATCTGCGCCTGAAACGCCTGCGCCTCAACGAAATAATATTCGTAGCGATAGGACGGCCAGCCGATCGAGCTCGGCGCAAAGCGATACTGGCTACCGGCATGTATCGCGAGCGGCAGCTTGTATTTCTCGGCGGCCTGATAGACCGGCCAGAAATGCCGCCGCCCGAGCAAGGTCTCGCCTTGCGACAGCACGAGGATGGAGACGAAGCGGTTGTCGTTCGCGCGGCGCTCGATTTCCTCGATCGCGAGATCAGGCGCCTGCATCGGCACCACGATCGAGGCGCGCAGCCGCTCATCCTTCGACAGCCATTCGGCCGCGATCCAGTCGTTGATTGCCTTGCAGAAGGCGGACGCCATGTAGGGATCGTAGACGGCCTGCGCGCCATAGAGCACGTTGCAGATCGCATGACTGGCGCCGAGCTGCTCGAACGCACCGCGCTGAACCATCGCAAGATCACTGCCCGGCTTGCCCTTCTTCGGCCGCCAGTCCGGCCGGCCCGACAGCGGCATCGACGGCGGATAGCTCGTGAGGTCGAGCCCGTCGATCGCGCGGCTCACCACCTGCTCTTTCCAATGATCGTCAAGATAGGGCAACAGCGTCGTTCGCGTGCCGCCGACAGCGGGATGGATGTCGCAATCGATCCGCATGGCGGACATGGACGGTTCCTCGGGCATCTGCTTATTGGCGATCTTGTGCCGCACATCGAAGTGTGCCGCCGCATGACTGCCGGCGCAAGCGGGTAGCTGACGCTCGCACCATGCAAATCAGACTTCCAGCCATTCCTTGCGCACTGCGGAATTGACGCCGAAATCGTCCGGTCCGCCCTGAAACACGATCCGGCCGTGGCCCATCACATAGACGCGGCGCGAGATTTTCAGCGCGATCGCAAGCTTCTGCTCGACCAGAAGGATCGCAACACCACGGCGGGAGATTTCGGACAACAATTCGCCGACCTGCTCGACCAGTTTCGGCGCTAGCCCTTCGGTCGGCTCGTCGATCAGGATCAGATCGGGATCGCCCATCAAGGTGCGGCACATGGTCAGCATCTGCTGCTCGCCGCCGGACAGCACGCCGGCGGCGACGTCCTGCCGCTCCTTCAGGTTTGGAAACAGGCGGAACACGTCCTCGAAGGTCCAGCGGCCGAGTGTTCCGGCGCGCTTCAGGCCAAGCTCGAGATTCTGCCGCACGGTCAGGATCGGAAAGATCAGCCGGTCCTCCGGCACATAGCCGATGCCGCGATGAGCGACCTGATCGGGCCGCAGTCCCGCGACGTCCTTGCCGCGAAAGCGGATCGTGCCCTGCGCCGGCACCAGCCCCATGATCGCCTTGCAGGCGGTCGAGCGGCCGACGCCGTTGCGCCCAAGCAGGCTCACAATCTCGCCGTCGCCGACATCGAGATCAACGCCATGCAGGATATGGCTCTGGCCATAGTAGGCATGGAGATTGCGGACCTCGAGGATCATGCCGCCAGCGCACCCAGATAAGCTTCCTGCACCGCCGGATTGGCGCGCACCGCCTGCGGCGGCCCTGAAGCGATGACCTGTCCATAGACCAGCACCGTGATGACATCGGCAAGGCCGAACACCACCTTCATGTCATGCTCGACCATCACGAGCGTCTTGCCGGTGGAAACGCGGCGGATCAGCTCGACCGCGTTGTCGGTCTCGGTGTTGCTCATGCCCGCGGTCGGCTCATCCAGCAGGATCACGGATGCGCCGCCCGCGATCGTCATTCCGATTTCAAGCGCACGCTGATCGGCATAAGAGAGCAGGCCCGCCGGTGTGTCGGCGCGCGAGGTGAGATTCAGTTCGGCGAGCATCGCATGCGTGCGATCGTTCAACGGGCGCTGCATCCAGAGCGGCGTCCAGAACGAATAGCGGTAGCCCATGCTCCAGAGCAGCGCGCAGCGCAGGTTCTCGAACACCGACATGCGTTGGAAGATCGAGGTGATCTGGAAGCTGCGCGACAGGCCCATGCGGTTGATCTTGTGCGGCGGCATTCCATCGACGCGCGTGTCATTGAGCAGTATCTCGCCGGACGACAAGCGGAAGCGTCCACTGATCAGGTTGAACAGCGTCGTCTTGCCGGCGCCGTTCGGCCCGATGATGGCATGGCGCTCGCCTTTCCGGATGTCGAGCGAAACGTCGCGGATGATCTTCATTTGTCCGAAGGACTTGCCGACGTTGCGGAGGCTAAGCGCTGTCTCGGTCATGCGGCGCTCCGCTGTGATTTCAAGTCGCCCATCAGCCCGTCCCAGACGCGCCGGAACGATCGCGCTTCGACACCGAACCAGAGCGTGCCGCCGGCTAGGCAGATCAGCGCGGCGAGCCAGGGCAACACCGCATGCACGTCGATCTTGCTGCCGAACAGCACCAGCGTCTTGCCCTGCGCCGCGCCAATGGTGAGGAAGGACGCAAGCTCCACCATGCCGACAAAGCCTGCCATCATGACAAGGCCAGGCACGATGACCCTCACATAAGGCACGAGCAGCCGGCTGAAACGGCCGGCGCGAACGATCGGTCCATGCGCCTGGACAAGGCCCATGATGCCGTTCGGCGCGAAGATCACCATGCTGATGAAGAGCACGCCGACATAGACCAGCCAGGAGTTCGACATCAGGCTGACGCCGCTCTGCAACAGCGTGATCAGCACCGCGCCGAGGATCGGGCCGCCGAACGCAGCAGTGCCGCCGATATAGGCCATCAGCAGCGCGTTGGCCGACAAGGGTGCGGCAAGCGCATCGAAGGTGACGATCTCATAGGTGATCGCGTAAAGCCCGCCGCCGATCCCGGCGAAAAACCCTGACAGCGCGAATTGCAGGAAGCGGACGATGCGCGGGTCGTAACCCATGAACTGCACGCGCTCGAAATTATCGCGTGAGGCGTTCGCCATGCGGCCGAGCGGCGTCGTGGTCAGGAACAGCATGGCGAGCGCCGAGATCACGGTCCAGGCGAGGATCAGGTAATAGACCTGGATCGCCGGGCCGTATTTGAAGCCGAACAGGCTGTGGCCGATCATGCGATTGGAATTGACGCCGCCCTCGCCGCCGAAGAAATGATGGAACATCAGCGCCGCCGTCGTCATCAGTTCGCCGATGCCGAGCGTGATCATCGCAAAAGCCGTGGCGCGCTGCTTGGTCGCCATGTAGCCAAACACGATCGCAAGGCCGAGACCCGCAAGCCCCGAGAGGATCGGGATCAACTCAAGCGGCAGCGGAAAGCTGCCGTCGCCGGCAAGATTGAGAAAATGTATCGTCGCATAGCCGCCGATGCCGAAGAAGGTCGCGTGGCAGAGAGAGAACAGTCCGGCCTGCCCGAGCAGCATGTTGTAGGACAGCGCCAGGACGCTCATCATGCCCATCTGGCTCAGCATCGACACGACGAACCCGGAATGACGGTGCGTGGTGTAGTTGTAGAACAGCCACGGCATCGCGATCGCCGCGACCAGCGCCACCGTCCAGACCCAGGCTTGCGTGGAATTGGCCCGGGGAATGCCGGGGCGCGTGATGGTCTGCGCGGATATGGCGAGCGGGAATTTTTCGGTCTTCATGTGTCGCGCGTTCCCATCAGCCCGCGCGGCCGGAACAAGAGTATCAAGATCATCAGCGCGAACGGCAGCAGCGCGCCGATCCGGGCGACCGGCACGGTCATGAACTCCGTGAACAGATTGTCGCCGGTGAGCGTGATGCCGAGCGGCTTGATCAGATCGAGCAGCGACGAATTAATTACCACCGCGAAGGTCTGGATCATGCCCATCAGGATCGAGGCGATGAAGCAGCCCATCAGCGAGCCCAGCCCGCCGAACACCACCACGACGAAGACGATCGGCCCCATCGCATCCGCCATGCCGGGCTCGGTGGTCTGGTAATTGCCGCCGATCACGCCGGCGAGGCCTGCCAGCGCGCAGCCGCCGGCAAAGACGATGGTGAACACCCGTGGCACGTTATGGCCGAGCGCGCTCACCATCTGCGGCTGGGTGAGCGCGGCCTGGATGATCAGGCCGACGCGGGTCTTCTTCAGAAGCAGCCAGGTCGCGACCAGCATGCCCGCCGAGATCAGCAGCATGAAGCCGCGATAGGCCGGGAAATGCGCGCCATAGAAGGTGAACAGCGGGAAATCGAGCAATGGCGGCACGCGATAGGGCATCGGCAGCATGCCCCAGATCATCTGCACGACGCGCTGGATGATGAAGACGAGACCGAAGGTGAACAGAAGCTCGGCGATGTGGCCGTTGCCATGCGCGCGCCGGAGCCCCCAGACCTCGATTGCCGCGCCCAGCAGGCCGCAGAGAATTGGGGCGATGATCAGCGCCGGAAAGAAACCCAAGAACTGGCTGACGGTGAAGGCGAGATAGGCGCCGATCATGTAGATGCTGGCATGAGCGAAGTTGAGCACGCCCATCATGCTGAAGATCAGCGTCAGCCCGCTCGCCAGCATGAACAGCAGCATGCCGTAGACGAGGCCATTGAGCAGGGACACGAGGACGATTTCCATGTTTTGCGGTCCCCGCTCCCTTTCCCTGTTGCCTTGCGTCAAGTCATTCCGCCGGCCGCTTCATCTTGCAGATGGTCGGCAGCGTCAGGTCCGCCGCAGATGCCGTCATGAAATTCTTCCAGCCGAAACCCGTGTGCTCCGCGTCATATTTGACGTCCTTGCTGAACACGCCCGCGTAATAGGGCATCAGGAGCTGATGGTCTTCCTTGCGCATGATGGTCTCCTGGCCGACCAGGTCCTTCTCATGCATGCCCTCCAGCGCGAGCGCGACCTTCAATGGATCGGTCGAGCCGGCCTTGTTGATCGCATCCGTCAGCATGTCGATCATGGTGACGAAATTGAGCGCCGAGAAATCAGTGTCGTGGCCGCTGGTCCGCCAGTCATTGGCGAATTTCTCCGCCTCCGCCACCTTGAGATCGACGGGAACGTTGCCGTTGAATTCCATGATCGAGGTCAACCGGTTCTCGCCGGCCGAACCGATCGCGGTCGCGCCACCGATCAGATGCGACAGGAAGGTGTCGAAGCGCACGTCGAGGCCGGCATCGACCGCCGTCTTGATCAGCAGGTTGAGGTCGCGGTTATAGTTGCCGGTGACGACGCTCTGCGCGCCCGACGCCTTGATCTTGGCGACATAGGGCGAGAAGTCCTGCACCTTGCCGAAGGGCATCAGCTCGTCGCCGACGATCTCGATGTCCGGCCGCAGCTTCGCGAGCCATTTCTTGCTGTCTTTCTGGATCGACTGGCCGAACAGATAGTCCTGGTTCAACAGATAGACCTTCTTCAGATCCGGCGGCAGCGCCTTGATGCGCGCGGCGGCCCGCATGTCCACGGAGCCTGCGAATCGGAAGTGCCAGAAGTCGCATTGCTCGTTGGTCAGCTCGGTCGCGAGCGCGCCGCAGTTCAGATAGAGGATGCGGTTGTCGGGATTGCGCGCATTGTGCTTGGAGACCGCGTCGATCAAGGCCGAGCCGACATTCGATCCGGTGCAGTGCATCACGAACGGAATATTCTGGTCGGTCATGCTCTTGAGCGCGATCAGGGCTTCGGCGGGCTGCAGCTTGTCGTCGAACGGAACGAGTTCGTACTTCCGTCCCAGCGGGCCGCCGGCCGCGTTCTTGCGCGCGATGATGTACTGGAAATTCTTCAGGAACTCGTCACCGCCCGAGGCAAACGGGCCGGAGAACGGATCGGTATAGGCAAGCTTGATAGTGTCTTCGGCCAATCCCGGCCGGGGCGACAACAGCAGTCCAAGGAACGCAAACGAATAGCAAAGCAGCCGCAGACCGCGCATTCCGTCCTCCCCTATGCCCTATCCTTTTTGCGGATAGAATTTCTGTTGTGACTCGAGAGAGTACATCGCGCCGGGGTCGAGTCAATCGCCTCAGGGTCGTTGACACGATCAGCGCCCAAGGCGCCGGTTGTCCAGGCAGTTATCCGCAATCGCGCCTGCACAATCAAAGATTGGCTTGCCCTCCGACGGCGCGGCGCGGTCGAGCTTCGAAAGCCTTTCGAAACTGAGCTGCACACCCGATCCTGCACAGATCAAGGCGACGGGGCCTCGGCCTTCAGCGACGGCCACTCGCGCAAGGCCTGTTCGGAGATCCACGCATGGTCGTTGTCGCGCCTGATTGCGATGCGCCCGAGCAATTCGTCCTCGATGCCAGGACGATCGAATCCCCCTTCAATTCGCACCGAGAAGGCCTTGAAATTCCTGGGATCGTCGATCGCGATCGAGCCGTCTTTCGCAACGATGCGGATGATCATGGCCGCGTATCCTCACACCGTCTGTGCGACGCGTTCACGCGCCATCGGCAGCACCTCGCGCGCGAAAATACCGGCGGAGTGCAGCACCTCCTCCTGCCTGAGGTCGCCGAAAGAAAACTGGGCGATGAAGTAGTTCACGCCAGCCTCCTCCATCACGCGCTGGACCTTGTCGCGCAACGTGGCCGGCGAGCCGACGATCGCGCCGCCGCCCTGCACGAGGCTGTCGAAATCCTCGGGGATTCTCGCATAGCGCGGCTGGGTGCCGTGCAGCTTCCAGAGCTTCATGAAGCTCCCGTAGAACACCGGCCACGCGCGGCGGCCGAGCGCCATCGCCTCGGCCTCGCTGTCGGCCGCCAGCACGAAGCGGTTGATGCCGAGCAAGGGCAAGCTCTCCGGCGCACGTCCCGCCGCTGCCCATTCCGAGCGATAGCGGTCGGTGATCTCGCGCACGCGCGGCAGCGGACCCCCACAGACCACGTTGATCGCATGTTGCGCCGGCCACGCCGCGCCCTCCGGCACCGGCACCGCGTACCAGACCGGCGGATGCGGGCGCTGCAGCGGCTTCATGTCGATCGGCACATTGGCGAAGCGATAATGCCGGCCGCTGAAATCGACCGCATCCCGCGTCAACGCCTGCATGATGACGTCGTAGGCCTCGACATACGTCGCCTGCGCCTGGTCCGGATCGACGCCGAAATAGGCAAGCTCATGGGGCGAGGCGCCGCGGCCGACACCGAGTTCGACGCGGCCGCCGCTCAGATGGTCGAGCATGCAGATTTCCTCGGCGAGCCGCAGCGGATGATGCGCAGGCAGCACATAGACCAGCGCGCCGAAGCGCAGGCGTTTGGTGCGCTGCGCGACCGCGGCCAGGAAGACGCTCGGCGACGGCGTCATGTTGAGCGGCGTCGCGTGATGCTCGCTCATGTGATAGGTGCGGAAGCCCGCGCGGTCGTAGAATTCGATCAGCTTGAGACGGTTCTCATACTGCTCGGCCAGCGGATAAGGCCCCTGGTCGTTCTGATCGAAAATGCCGAACTGCATCGTTGCCTCCGGGCCCTTCGTCTCGGGTTATCGCGTATGAAATCTTCCATGGCCGCAATCGTGCCGGCCTCATGGTTCGAGACGCGCTACGCGCTCCTCACCATGAGGGTTTGATTGCGTGCCGCCTGTGAGGACCTCATCCTGAGGAGCCCGTCGCAGACGGGCGTCTCGAAGGATGGGCCGCGCGGAAGCTGCCCAAGCAGGTTCTCTTCCATATGCCACTTCCCCGCCTTCCGACCCAGTTCTACGGCAGCGCTTCCAGCTTCGCCGTCTTGCCGTCGACCACCTTGAACACGACGTAGCGCGGCTGCAACTGGCCGTTCGGTAGGAACGTCGCATCGCCGAACAGGGTGCCCTTGATCGTCTTGCCGCGGATCGCCTCGGCAACGGTCTTGCGATCGAGCGACTTGGTCGCCTCCACCGCATGCGCCCACACCTGTACGGCGGCCGCGCCCAGCGCCGCGCTCTTGTCGGGCGCGACGCCATAGGCCTTCTTGAAGGCCGCGACAAAGGTGTTGCTTTCGGCGATGCCGTTGAACGGCGGCAGATCGGCAAAATAAATGTCTGCGGAAACGATGCCGTTGTTGGCGTCGCCCGCCACCTTGAACACGGTCGGCAGCATGATGCCGACCGCACCGACAAAGGCCGATTTCAGATCGGCCTGGCGATACTGATCCACCAGAGCCGGCAGGCCTGAGGAATTGGATGAGTTGGTCACGATGATGGCATCGGGATTGAGCGTCTTGAGATTGGTGAGCTGAACGCGGAAGTCAGTATCCTTGAACGCGAACTTCTCCGTCGTCACGATTTGACCCGCAAAATTCAACTTCTTGAACTCGGCCTCGACCGCGGTCTGGAAGCCGTTGCCATAAACATCGTTCTGGGTGAGGAACGCTACCTTCTTGGCCTTCAGCGTGTCGGCGACATATTTGGCGATCACGGCGGCGTCGAAGCCGTTCGAGCTGTTGATGCGGATCGCCAGCGGATTGCTCTCGCCGCTCAGGATCAGGTCGGATTTGGAGACCGCGGTGATGTCGAGGATGCCGGCCCGCGCCAGGATCGGCTGCATCGCCAGCGTCACCGGCGAGTTCCAACCCTCGATCACGACGTCCGCCTTCTCCGCGATCATCTCGTTGGCGCGGCTGACGCCGACCGCGGGCGTGCTCTCGTCGTCCTTCGAGATGAGCACGAGCTTGCGGCCGAGCAGCCCACCCTTGCCGTTGATCTCCTCGACCATCAGCTTGACGGCGTTGGTGACGGATTGCCCGTCCGGTCCCGCGCCGCCGCTCAACGGAAAAATCGTGCCGACCTTGATGTCCTGCGCCATCGCGGGGACTGCGAGGCCAAGAAGCAAGGCTGCCGCCAGTTTCATCGTCTTGCTCATGATGTCTCTCCCTTCAATTCCTTTGTTGGAAATCTGCGCATGGCCAAACCGGCGGAACAGCCCGACCAGCCCCGCCGGAAACAGGATCAGGACCAGCGCCAGCACCGCGCCGAGGACGATCTTGTTCCAGTCGCCGCCGAGCGACAGCAGGTTCTGCTGCACGATCAGGATCGCGGTGCCGATCAACGGTCCGAGCAGGATGCGGCGACCGATCAGCACGACGGCGGTGAGCATCATGACCAGAAAATAGGTCTCGAACATATCGGGGCCGACATAGGCGCGCTGATAGGCATAGAGCCATCCGGCAAGGCCGGTGATCGGCGCTGATATCACGAACACGGCGAGCCGCACCTTGCGCGGATCGATGCCGAGGCTCGCGGCAAGCGCCGGGTTCATCTGCACCATCAGCGCGGCGGTGCCGAGCCGCGAGCGGCGGAAGCGCGCGATGAAAAGCAGCGTCAAGAGCAGCAACGCCAGCGCGATCGGCCACAGTTCTTCCTGTGTCGCACCGCTGAAGGTCGCAAAACCGAACGGCAGCTTCAGCGCGGAGATGCCGACGATGCCGTCGGAGCCGCCGATCGCATCCCAGTTGAAGGCGACCTCATAGGCGACGATCGCCGCGGCATAGGTCACGAGCGAAAACACGAACTCGCGCGTGCGCAGGGTGACCGCGCCAAGCAACGCCGCCGCGACGACGCAGAGCCCGATCGTCGCCAGCGCCGTCGTCCAGCCGTTGAGGCCGTATTTCACGGAGAGGTTGGCGGCCGCATAACCGCCGATCGCCCAGAACAATGTGTGCCCGAGGCTGACCTCGCCGAGATAGGACAGCACGACATCGATGCCGTAACACATCACCGCGAAGATCGCGATCGTGGTCAGTGTCGAATAGGCGACCGATGTTCCGCCGAACAAGCGCGGCAGGAAGAACGCGGCGACCGCGAGCGCGATCACAGCGACCGCGCGCAGCGGCGCCGAGCCATTCACGCGATGCGTGTCGATCGCGGTCATTTGGTCGCCAGTCCCGCCGGCCGGATCACCAGCAGCGCCAGCAGCAGAGCGAACGCCGCCGCGGTCGTGTAGGCCTGCGCCACGAAGGCGCCGAAGAACGCGATGAACAGGCCAAGCCCGAGCCCCGCGACCAGCGCGCCGCCGATCGAGCCGATGCCGCCGAGCACGACCACGACGAAGGTCATGATGACCTCGTTGAAGCCCATGCTGGTCAGGATCGGCGAACGCGGCGCGACCAGTGCTGCGCCGAGCGCCACCGCCGCGCATTCGAACACGAAGACCAGGAGATAGACGGTTCGGGCGTTGATGCCGAACAGTTCGGCGAGCTTCGGATCTTCCGCAACCGCACGAATCACCGAGCCGTATCGCGTCTTCTGCGTGAACAGCCAGACCGCGGCATAGAGCGCGAGCGTGATCACGAGCACCAGCACGTCCTGCCAGGTGAACCACAGCGCGCCGAGATCGACCTTGGCGCGCGACAGCGTGCCCGGCAGCGTCTGCGGATTGCCGCCGAAGATCAGCGCGCTGCCGCCTTGCAGCATATAGCCGAAGCCGAGCGTGACGATCATCAGGCTGGTCAGGTTCTGCGTCATGACCAGCCGCATCATTGCGCACTGCATCACCGCGCCGATGATCGCGAGCACGAGGATCGCGACAAGGATCGCGACCGGATATGGCAGGCCGATCTTGGCGATCGCATACCAGGTAACGAAGGCGCCGAGCATATAGAGCTGGCCGTGCGCGAAGTTCACCAGCCGCGCGACGCCGAGCAGGATGGTCCAGCCGAGCGCGACGCAGGCGTAGCCGGAGCCGAGCACGAGACCGTTGACGATCTGCTGGGCGATGTTCATGCGGACGCTCCGTCCGCGATCGTGCCAAGATAGGCCTCGACGATGCGATGATCCGCGGCCATGGTTTGCGCCGGCCCCTCGCCCACCATCCTGCCGCGCTCCAAAAGATAGAGGTGGTCGACCACTTTCAGCGCCGCCTTCACATTCTGTTCGACCAGCAGCACCGGCAGTCCGCGATCGACCAGCAGGCGGATGCGCGACAACAGATCGGAGATCAGCCGCGGCGCAAGCCCGGCGGAGGGCTCGTCCAGCATCAGCACGCGGGGACCCGCGAGCAGTGCGCGGCCGACCGCCAGCATCTGCCGTTCGCCGCCCGACAGCGCGGCCCCCTTGTGATGCCGCCGCTCGGCTAGCCGCGGAAAGAACTCGAAGACCTCGGGAATCGTGAAAACGTGCCGATCGCGCGGTGTCCGCGGGCGGACGCACCAGCGCGAGATTGTCGTCGACGGTAAGCTCGATGAAAATGTTCTTGCCTTCGGGCACGAGCGTCAGGCCGCGCTTGACCCGCTGATGTGCGGCAAGCTTCTCGATGCCCTGCCCTTCCAGGCTGACACGGCCGGTCACGACCGCGCGTCCGCGCGACCAGCCGGCGAGCGCATTGACCAGCGTCGACTTGCCCGCGCCATTGGCGCCGACCAGGCCGACCATCTTGCCCGCTGGCACGCTGATGCCGACGTCCGACAACGCGACATTGCCGGCGTAGCGGACGCTGAGTCCTTCGCATGCGAGCACGCGGCTCATTCGTCGCGCCCCAGATAGGCTTCACGCACGCGCGCGTCGCGCTGGATCTCAGCCGGTGTACCCGTCGCGAGCATCGCTTCCCTGGTCGATCATGACGATGCGGTCGGCGATCGACATGATCAGGTCCATGTGATGCTCGATGACGACGAGGGCGACCTTTCGTCTGCGCAGATCGATCAGCACCTCCGCGAGCTTCTTCATGTCGCCGCCGCCGAGTCCGGCCGCGGGCTCGTCCAGCAGCAGCACCTTGGCGCCCCGTGCCGTAGGCAAGCGCGACCGAGAGCAGCCGCTGCACGCCATAGGGAATATCGCCCGGCAGCTTGTCGTGATACTGCGCGGCGACACCGACGAAATCCAGCAGCTGCGCGGCGACGATTTCCGCCTGCCTGCTGATCATCTGCTCGCGCCATGGCAGGAACAGCGAGGTCAGCGAGACTTGCGGAAAATTCGCGCACGATCGCCGCAGCCGCGTTCTGCAGCACGGTCAGCTCGCCGAAGAACGAGTTCTGCTGGAACGTCCGGCGCAGACCGCGACTGGCGAGATCGAACGTCTTCACCGCGGAGACATCGTCGCGATCGAGGAAGGTCTGCCCGGAGTGACGGACCGCGTTGGTGACCGCGGCAAAGCAACTGCTCTTGCCCGCGCCGTTCGGACCGATGATGCCGAGGATTTCGCCCGGCCGCACCGACCAGCTCACGTCGCGCAGTGCGACCAGCGCGCCATATTGCACGGTCAGGCCTTCGACCCGAAGCGCCTCGGCGCCATCGGGATTGCGCGTTTCCTCTGAACCTGCCACCCGGCCGTCCATTGTTATCTACGGCGATCAGGATGCGCCGGCATTTTTCTTGCGACAGCGAACATGGCAATCGCGCTGCGGTCAAGGCCACTGACACTGGCGATGCGTCGCAGATCGGATATCATTCCAAAAAGTATTTCAGGTGACGGAAATAAACCACGTGTCCCCCGTGACGGTCAGCGCGAGCGAAGAGTACAATTGCGACGCGCTGGTGGTGGGGTCCGGCGCCGCGGGCCTGTCGGCGGCGGTGACCGCGGGCCATCATGGGCTGAAGGTTTTGATCGTCGAGAAGGAGCCTCGCTTCGGCGGCACCACCGTGCGCTCGGGCGGCTGGCTCTGGATTCCCGGCACGTCGCTGGCGCGGGCATGGGGCATCGTCGAGGACCGCGAGCAGGCGCGGACCTATCTGCGGCACGAGGCCGGCAACAGCTTTGACGCAGCAAGAGTTCGATGCATTCCTCGAGGCCGGACCGAAGGCGGTCGACTTCTTCACCAGCAAGACCGCCGTGCGCTTCGACATGCCGCTGACCTTTCCGGACTATCATGCGGAAGCGCCGGGCGGCACGCAGGGCGGGCGCTCCATGGTGACGCGACCGTTCGACGGGCGCGAACTCGGCAAGGAGATCGCCCTCGACGCCGACGGCCGGCCAATTCCCGGGCTATATGCCGCCGGCAACGACATGGCGAGCATCATGGGCGGGAACTATCCGGGCGCCGGCATCACGCTCGGCCCGGCTTTGACCTTTGGCTATGTTGCGGGACGTCATCTCGCGGGCGAAAACGCGGCTTGATCGACAGCGCTATCCGCTTGCAAAATCGCACGTCAATGAATGCCGCCAAATCGCCCAACCAGAGGTCGATGGTCGGGCTGACATGGTACGGTTCTTCCAATGAAGAAGATTGTCACAATCTGCGTTCTCGCCGTCATGATGGCGGCCGCGTCCGCCCGAATGCCAAATCCCGGCTGGAGGCCGCTTCACGGCGGCCCGCTGCGCGCCGGACTGGTCGTGGAAGCCGACAACACATCTCCCGCCGCCGCGGACAAAGCAAAAACGTGCGAGCACGTCGCGTTCACGCGCAGCATCAAATATGGCGATAGCGATCGCAACGTGCTCGATGTCGCCGCCGCTGACGCGAGCGATGGCACACCGCGTCCGGTGCTGCTGTTCGTTGCGGGCGACAGTTTTTCGGGTGACGGCACCCAGGCCGATGCGGACGGGTCGCTGCTGCAGCAGGCGATGTGCTTCGCCGCGCAGAACGGCATGGTCGCCGTCAGCATATCCTATCGTCTTGCGCCCACCGCCTCCTGGCCGGCCGGCGCCAAGGATGTCGCGGCGGCGACGTCCTGGGTGCATCAGAGCATCGACCTGTTCGGCGGCGACGCGCAGGAGACCGTGCTGATCGGCTATGCCGCCGGCGCGTTCCATGTCGCGAGCTTCCTCGCGCACCGGGAATTCCAGGCGGATGATTCCGATATCGCCGGCGTGGTGCTGGTCTCCGGCCTCTATCACGCGGGCACCGACGCCAGCGACAGCGAACGGTCCTATCTCGGCACGGACGCGAGCAAATATAATGACAGGTCGGCATTCCCCGGCATTCTCGAAGTCGATGTGCCGATCGTGCTCGCGTGGTCAGCCGCCGATCCGCAGCATCTGGTCGCGCAAGGCGAGAAGCTGAAGGCGCAGCTCTGCGGCGCAGGGCATTGTCCGCGCACCGCACTGCTGACCAGTCGCGGCAGTCCCGCTTCCGTGTTCGATCTCGATGGCTCCGGCGACAGCCTTGCGCAGCGCACGCGGCAACTCCTCAGCCAGATCGAAGCACGCGGCCTGCCATAGCAGCCTCGGTTTTCGCTTCGGACTTGGGTCGCCGCGCGGGATTTCAGATTGGGAAAAACCGGCGCGCTCAGTGCGCGCCGGTGTCTTGCATCAGGCTGCTCTCATCAGGCAGCCTTGGCCGCGCGGAGGCGGTCCAGCACCGGCAGCAGCTCAGACGGATCGGGGCGCTGCGTGTAGTCCGGGTTCACTTCCGCATAGGCGATGACACCCTCGGTATCGATCACATAGCGCGCCGGCATCGGCAGCACCCATGACGGATCATCGTTGAAGGTCGGCAGGTCGTTCTTGAAGCTCCTGTAGAGCCCGACCAGATTCCTGCGGCAGCGCAAAGCGGATGCCGAAGGCCGCCGCGACCTCGCTTTTGACATCGCTCAGGATCGGGAAAGCGAGCTTGTTCTCGCGCTGCGACTTGCGGCTGTTCGGCGCGGTCTGCGGTGAAATTGCAACCAGGCTCGCGCCGCGCGCGGCGATCTCCGGCAACGCCGCCTGCAGCGCCTGCAGTTCGAGGTTACAATAGGGACACCAGACGCCGCGATAGAAAGAAACGACCAGCGGTCCCTTGGGCGAGCAGGTCGCGCGAGGAAACGTCCTGGCCGGCCGGATCCTTCAGCGTGAATTCCGGCGCGGTGTCACCCGCCTTCCTGGCGCGCTGGGCCTGGCCGGATTCGATCAGTTCGGCGGTAGCGCGATGCATGGTCTCAAGGGCTTCCTTGCTCGGCTTGAGAGGAAAGCGGCCGGCTTCGAAGTCGGCTTTGAGGGCATCGAGACGATCTTGCAGGGCCATGGAATATCTCCGTTGCTTGGTTGGCCCTGCTGATTTTGTTCATTCGCAAAAGAAGGGGTATACGGTAATTACGGACAACATCTATTTGGAATACAAATGAGCGACCGACTGCAGGAACTGGCCGTTTTCGTCCGCGCCGCCGAGAGCAGCAGCTTTTCGCGCGCGGGCCGCGAGCTCAACCTCTCGCAGCCCTCGGTGTCCCGCATCGTCGGCGAGTTGGAGGCTCGGCTCGGGGTCAAGCTGTTGCTGCGCACCACGCGGCGCATCACGGTCACGGACGCCGGCGCGCTGTTTCTCGAACGCGCCCGCGATATCCTGGCCGAGCTGGAAGATGCCGAAGACGCGGCGCGCGGACTGGATTCGCTGCGCGGCATTATCCGTCTCGCGATCCCCGTGGTCTACGGCACGCGCGAGATCATTCCGCGACTGCCTAAATTTCTCGCGGCTCATCCCATGCTGCGGGTGGAGTTGTCGGTGGTCGATGCGCGGCAGGACCTGGTCGCAGAAGGCGCCGACGTCGCGATCCGCCTCGGCGAGCTCGACAATTCGGCCTTTGGCGCCCGCAAGCTTGCAACGCTGCCGACGCTGCTGGTCGCCTCGCCCGTCTATCTCAAGGCGCGCGGCACGCCGAAGACGCCTGCCGATCTCGCCAACCATGATTGCATCTTCGGCCCCGGCAATTTCGGCCGCGAGAGCTGGTCGTTCAACCGCAACGGCGCCGAGATCTCGGTCGATGTGCGCGGCCGCATCTCCACCAATTCGGGTTCCGGCCTGCTCGCAAGTGTGGTGGCTGGACTTGGCATCACGCGTGCATCGACCGTCATGGCGGGCGACGAGCTCAAGGCGGGCCTGCTGGTATCGCTCCTACGCGGTTACAAGCTGGCCCCGGTCCATGTCCATGCGGTGTTTCCGGGCGGCCCGCATCCTTCGGTCAAGGTTCGCGCGCTGGTCGACTATCTGGCGAACGAGCTGAGATAGCCGATGATCGCGATCTGACGTTCATTTAACCTGGAGCCGCTCGCCAACCCGCCGCGCAGCTTGTTCGGCGGGTTGGCGGTGCGCAGCGTTTCAGCCCGGGCCTCAGCCGCCATGGGCTTCCACGACCTGAAGCAATCCGGGTTCAGCCCGGGGACCGCACTTTGCCACTCCATAATCATAGGACCGAGGGACGGTGACCTATGGTGAAGGAGCCGGCTCCCGGAGTCTGGCTGCTAGAGTCTGGCTGCTAAGTCTGGCTGTGCGGCACTGGCAGGTGGTGCCGGATTGATCAGTCAAGGCGAGTCCATTGCGCCCAAATCGTGGGAGACGGAAACGCCTCGCGAGCTCCAACCGGCCCTGAAAGTACACCCGAAATGATGGCTTGGAAAAGCGCGGACGTGGTGGCTAGCTGCGAACTGCCGATCGAGGAATGATCGGGCGGCACTTCGACATAGCCGACCCATCACCAGAGGCTGCAGACTGGTCGCCTCAACACGGGTAGAGGTTACTGCGTGTCAACAAAATCATCGAACGATCTTTTGTGCACCGAAAGCGCGGTCCTGTTCGCAGCGGCTGATAAACTGCCGCCCGGTAGCCAACGCGATAAAGTGTTGCAGAAGGCATTGGAGACGGAAATCACGTCGATCATGCAACGATGGATCAAGCCGCCCGAACTGCATACACCGAGCGCGGTGTGAGCGGTGTCGGCAAGTGGGCCGGTTGCGCGCTGGTGAACCGCACCTCACGGAGTTGCAGGCAGCGCCGGGCCACCGCCATGAGGCTGGCGTTGCTCGCAACGGCCACGCTGCCGCTGCTCGCATCGTCGGCTCACGCGCGGCCAGTTGACTGGCAGGCCGAGCTGGATCGCTGCCGCGCGCTGCGCCAAAACATCTCGCCGCTGTTACAGGCGGGCATAGGCCAGTCTGCCATCGCCCGCTCGGGTACCGCCTTGCGCCGTTGCGTCTGGATCGAACGGCGCGCTGCGAAGCACGGCGCCCGCTAAAGCGTGATGAGATCAGGTCGAATCGTCATCGCGCTTTACGTCTTTGATTGAGCATGATCTTTCGGAAAACCGCTACGCACTTTTCCGGATCATGCTTCAGGTGCGACCGTCGCAGACTCACGCGCCACGCCAGACGTGCAGCACCGCTTCGCGAAAGCCGCCAACAAACTGGTCCGATGTGTCCAGCGGCAGCATTTGGCTGAAGTCGTCGAAAGAACCGTTCGCCATCGCGGCAAGCTTGTCCGGCGCAACGCTCCGAGCCCAGCGGCGGCCCGCCTCCAGACCACGTTGACGCTCGCGCTCGACTTCCATGCAGTGCGCTCGGATTTGGTGGAGATCAGACGGCCCCGGCAGGGAACTGGGGCGCGCGCCGGGGCCGCCTGCCTTCCGCCGATCGCCCGCGATTGCGAGGGGAGAGCTGGGGAGTAACCGGCAGTATAGGTAGTGTTATAATAAAACACAACCAAAGCGGATAGCAAGCCCAGCGTGCGGTCGGCGCCCTCGGTGCGCTTTCAAGTCATCAACGCTCATGAACCGCTCACTCGGTTGTCGCGAGTGAGGGAGCGGCGGTTTGCGTCAAGTCTTCACTTCGGGATGCTTCGTCATAGTCGACGGGCACACGAGCCACGCACAGATTCAGAAGGAGCGGCGCGCGACGCTTCGCTTGGGGCAAAGGCCTACATCCTTGCAATGAGGAGCGCCGCTCTGAGTCTGTCCTGGAAGGGCCGATCGCTACGCGGCTAGGCCCTTCTGCCAAGGCTTAAAACGCGCCTTTCATCGGCTGCCAATTTCCCTGCGGTTGCGGCGGAGGTGCTTGTGTGGCCTCGGCCGACGGTTGTAGCGCCGTACCTGCAAACGGAGCCGGGAACATTGTCCCTGGATACGGGGCTTGAGCCGTGCTTTCCGCTTGCATCGCTCGGCCAAGATGCATGGCGCATCCACCTATCTTCCCACTGAGCATCGCGTCCTGCGCCTGCGCAATCTCCCTTTCCGCGACGAACTTGCCGGGGCCGTCGGCCATAGCCTCAACCCCTCCTTCAGCTTTGGCGAAATTGTCGCCGCTACATCCGACGCCGACATGCGCGGCATGATGGTGCGCGGCGTATGCGGGCACAAAAGCATAGGCAGTTGCAGCCATGGCGGCTGCACCTAGCAACTTCCTGAGCATTGTTCTTTCCTTTTTTTGCTTTGCGAGCCGGCATCATTGCCGGACCACCCAAACAAAACCCCGCCTGCGTCCAATCGACGCAGGCAATCGGAATGAACTTCCCGCGATTTCGCGCGATCAAAATGTGATCGACGGCAATTGCAATGCCATTATGCGCTCACCGCAGGCTCCGGCCGCTCGAGCTGCCGTCCACCACTCCCGAGGCCGTATTCGCAATTCCCGTGAAGCGCGACAGCCAGTCATTCCATCGCTGAACGGGGCGTGCCGAGACCAAAGGTTGGCGAACATCTGCACCGCTTGCCAATCGGCCGGATATTGCTGCGCTTGATAATCAGGCACGGGCCCAAGCCGGTCACCATGGCCCATGAACCCTCTCGCTCGATTTTTCGGGAGCGTAGGGCGGCGGCAATGCTTTTGCACTAACTGATCAATTTAATAGTTACACGCGGCCGTCTCGGATGGACGGCGCAACGCGCACAATGGCAGCGTTCGAATACGGACACTCAGGGCTCTAAAAATCGGCGCATCACGGATGCGCCTGCCGGCGACGCGCTGGCCCGCCACGCGTCGCCGCTAGTCCGGCAAAACCTACTGGCAATTCCAGGTGGTGGCTTGCGCACAAGCCGCATACGGGCTGTCACCACCGTAACGTTGATAGGGATAGTTGCCATGAGTATAGCCGCCGTAATAGGCCGGGCCGCCATAATAGGCTGGCCCGCCGTAGTAGACTGGACCACCACCATAATAGACCGGCCCGCCATCATCGTAGGCATAGGCGTCGCGGGCTGCAGCGATCGCAAGACCGGTGCCCACCACGCCGGCAACAGCGGCAGCGGCTGCCGCGCCGCCGCCATGCCAACGCAACGGCCTCGCATCGACACTTGTCGGCGCCAGTGCGCCGAGCGTAAGGGCTATCATTGGGGCGAAAACGGCCGTTCGGCCGAGTAACCGAGCTTTTCGAGTGAACATTTAAAGACCTCCGATATTTTGACCTGCATTTAGAACCCTTGCTCCTGCCCGGGGTTCCACGCACGACTTTGCATCAGGCACGTCCCGCGAGGCAGCAACCGGCATGCAGTCAAATTCGTAGAGCGGCGCCCGGTGAAGGTTGATCCACGCCGACGCGCGGCCGGCCTCGATGCCGGCGTCGCCAACAGCATTGCCCGCCGAAGAACTTTCGAGGATGCGCGGCAACACCTTTTAAAGCTGGCGATCCGCTTGAGGAGGAGACGGCCAACCGGCGGCCGGACTAACCGCCGCCGGCCGCACGCATGACCGAATCCGCCGGATACTGGCGCGCGCGGGTCGGATCGCAAGCCGTTCCGAGCCCACCTCGACGCTCAGGGCATGCTCGCTGGCGTGGTCAAATCGCCGGTTCGGCGAGGTGTCCGATATTGCTCCAAGAGCGGGAGAAAAACGGGAAGGCGCAGCCGCCCGTGGCTGAGAGACCAATCGCATCTTACGCGATCAGCGGTACAGCGCATTGGCATCCATCGGTGACTCGATGAAGCCTGCACCGGCCTTGTATTGGCTCTGGGCATCGAGCGACGCTATAAGCCAATCACGCAGACCAGCGCTTCCCGAGTAGATGCCGGGGTCAAAATAGGCAACGCCGCAATCCGGACCCGGATTGCCTTGTGCGCTCTTTTCGTCAGCCGGAGGATTGGGCCGATCCTGCGGTGGACTGAGCCGGCAATCCGATCCATTGCAATCATCCGGAAGTGCGATCGCCCAAACTGGCTGACCGGCTTGGCGGTTCACCTCACATGCAACGGCGCCGTGAACCATCAATGTAAGAGCCACGGCTGAAAGAAACATCCTACGCATGGCAAAGCTCCTCGTGAACCTGTGAGCCCACACACTACCCGCGGCGCGTTTCCGCTCCGCTTCATCGCCTGTTTCATTTTGGTTTCGCCGGTCACATCAGAGCATGCGCATTCTCTCAGCGGTCACAGCGATCGGCTTTATCTGCCTCATCGCCCTTGCCAGGTATGGGATAACTCTTCCACGTTCCCTTTTCGTCCTTTTCGATAATGGCGCTGATGCGTTGGGGCATGGCCGCCGCCATCACACATCGGCGGTCCGCCGCTCACCAACATTCGCAACACCAGCTCGCCGCATTGGCGCGGCTGGCCCGCATGAATCAGCCGGCTCCGCAACTAATTTAGGAACGATAGGTCAGCGTTTGCGGGCGGAGCAATTCGACAGTTGTCGAATTGCACGAGGACATGCCGCTAGGTTTCTTGATCCATGTCAACGGGCGGTTAGGTTGGCTGTCCTTTCCTTTTCCCAAAAAGGAATAAGCCAATGAAACGCCTGATCCTCGCTTCCGCCACCATGCTTGCGGCATCAACATCGGTATTCGCCCAGAATACCGAGCAGGAGAACGATGCGGCGATGGCTGCCGTGATCTACATGACTGCGCAGAAGCGCTGCAACCTGACCACGGTGGAAGACGGCAAGCTTCGCGGAATGACCATCTCCGAGATCGAGCGCCACGGCCTCACATGGGAGCAAGTGGTCTACGGCGAGAAGCCGATGATACGTCAGTTCCTGAAAGAGAATCCGGTCTATGAGAAGGCTAGCAACAATGACCGTGCTGCCGTCAGGACCGTTTGCAATGACGCCCGCGCCATGCTTGGCAAGAAATAGACGCCGGCTGAACGTACCATGGTTGGTTGTTTCCACCTGACGGTTTCTAATCGTGCCTACAAAACGAAAACGAGGAGCCTCAATTCGATCTGCCGGTCCGACGCGTGACAACTCGACAGCCTACTCTTTAGCCTGGCTCGTTATCGGCGCGCAGTTGCCAGTTCTGCGGCAATGATCGCTCCAAGCGCCATGTCGCTTTGTTGTCCGAACCCATGATGCACGACACTGCCATCGCGCCCGATAAGAATGCTGGTTGGGGTTCCCTGCATTCCAAACCTCTGCATGGTGATCGGTAGCGGTGTGCCCTCTCCGGCTTCGTCAATTCCGATGGGAAAGGTCAATCGGTATTCGTGAATAAAAGCTTCCAGTGAGACCGGGGTCATGGCCGCGTGATGTTCGAATACCGTGTGAAGCCCGATGACCTGCAGGTCAGACTGTTTGAACAGATCAAAAGCGCGCTGAGCCTGCGGCGTTCCATGAGCGACGCATCCGGGACACAGCATCTGAAACGCATGCATAAGAATTGGCCGGCCTCGCAGTCCAGATAACGTCAGTGGTTCACTGGTGTTGAACCAACGCGATACCGCGATTTCGGGGGCGAGAACCACCAGGCTTTTCCCTGCAACTAGGTCGGCCGCTCGACAATCTGCAAAACCTGATCCAACCTGTCAATTGAACGACAAACCGAGTCCAAATCCCGAGCATGCACATGGCCGGCGAGTTCAGTCGCGACCTTTCGCGTAAAGGTTTTCATATCTCAGTGTAAGCTCGCCGGGCTCGGCTTCTGGCAAGGCGGTCCCCCGCCCTATGGAATGCGACGCTTCCTATTGGAAAAAGATCGTGCAGTGAAACTTCAGCTGGATTCGGGAGTTTCGAAGTATCGCTTTATCGACCTCACTCGATGGCGAAATCGAGCAGGAACGGGCTGGCGCTCCGTTGGCCGTCGATGATCAATTAGCCAGCGCGCAAGGCAGGCCACGAGAGTGCTCAATCAAACCTAATGCCGATCCGCCGCGCTTTGCGCCAAACTACATGTGCTGGTCGGCGTGACCGATCTTGAGAGACAAAGAGATCGAATTGTTCCGGAATTCCGACGGGACTTTCCACTTCCAGCGCCGCCCCGGTCTCCGAAACGTTCCTGACAACGCAGTCTATCGCCGACGAACCGAACTCGATCTTTCCGGCCTTCAACATGCGGTGGCGTAGGGTGCTGCGATGTTCGCTCATGAACTCATGACAGACCATGAGTTCGTTACTCAATTCGAACTGAAACGTCCGCGTTTTCTTGCCATTTGCTCTTCGCCGGTCACAACCGAGGGAGCGATCCAGCCCCTGTGTTCACTTTTGTACTTAGCAGCCGGGGCCCTGCTGGGACTTCACTAATCTCGATCGTCGCGGATGAGTTCAACGACGGCGGCCCGACTGTCAGAGCTCGTCCAAAGAAACGGCGTTGGATGCTGCTGCAGCGGACGCCGCCCTTGCGCGCGATTGTCCACATCGCCGCGCTTCAATCGCCTTCCTGGCTCGGTCCAGCTTTATGCCTTCGTCGTCCTCGCGATGGACGGTGATGACTTGCGCCCCTGCCCTTGTCGATGCGCAAGTCGAACCTCGCTAAACTGCTGCATCGGCCGCCCGGGCGGAATCTTCCTGAGCAGCTTCGAACAAGGCGAGATCGATCCCGACTTGTTTCGTCCTGCCTGCTTGATGGGCTTGGAGGGATTGGTGTCGAAGCGCGGCGACCGCCCCTATCGCAGCGGCCGCTCGAAGAACCGCGCACACCCGCAGTGGAGCGCGTGATGGATTCGTTCTCGCGAGCGATATCCGCAGGCCAGTGTCCGAACCAGCGGCAGGTCCGCCATTCGTCGGCACGCGGTTACCGATACGCGCCACAGGTATGCGTTGGCAGCGGAGGGGGTTGTTTCACCCGACCGTGATTAGCCAACTCAAGATCTCGCGCTTCAAGTTCTGGTTCAAGACAAGAAAAATAAGAAGAACAGAAAAACAAGAAAATGGATGAAGCAATGTCGAAGGTTGTTCGCGCGGTCGAAAGAGGCGCGACAACGACCAGGAGCGTTATTGACGCAACTGGATTATCCCGCCTCAAAGTCGAACGTGCATTGCACTCACTGGAGAAGCAGAAACTTCTCGTTCGCGACAGCCAAGGCTTCAGAACGCCCGGAATGCCGGCGGTACCGCGCGTCCGGCAATGTGGATCATGCAATCGCTGCTGCGATGTTCTTGAAGTGACGGCGGTCGCGAAACCGGTGAATGAACTGTGCAAACATTGGTCGGCCGGCGTGGGATGTACCATCTACGACGATCGCCCTCAGATGTGCCGCTCGTTCAGTTGCGCCTGGCTGCAAGGTCATCTCGGTGAGGAGTGGTATCCCCAGACGGCGGGCATGGTGGTGCACTTCAGCCAAGACGCAATCAATGTGCAGGTCGATCCCAGTTGTCCTGACCGATGGCAACAAGAGCCATACTTCGGCAAGCTGTGCGAATGGTCGCTCAACGGTATCCGGATGAATGGAAACGGTGCCTACGCCACCCTCGTCATCGTCGGACCAGACAGGTTCCTTCTTCTCGGTCGAACCGTCGTGCCTGATCCTACGCCTTTCGGAACCGCGTTTCTGCCTGTCGCGCACGCGACGTTCCGCTACTGGAAGGCGAGGTCGCAGGAGCACCTGCACCGTCTCAATGACCGCGTCGCCGAGATTCAGCGTATTAGGGAAGAATTTGGATACTGCGCCATACCAGCGGACGACGACCCTTACCCGCCTTATCGAAGCGCCCTTCTCCAATTGTCGAAAATTCCACCTGCTGAGTCAGCGTAGCGAGACCGCGATCATCTCCATCGATTGCGGATGAGATTGTTGACGCGCCACGTGCCATCCGCGCCGCCAACGATGCTGTGCGGCGAAAGTGAACATTGTTCGGATGACTTTCACGAGACAACGACTGACGGTCCGGCCGATGTTCGCTTCAAACCAAAGGTTGCGGGCAATCATCATTTCAGGGAACACTGTCGACAGCCCACGCGACTAAATCGGGAGCAATTCATGGCCCCTACCGTTGACCGGCGGACCGTTGATCTGTCGGCTTATCCGGATCTTGTAGTGATCTATCTCGGGATGCAGGTACGAACGCTCCGAGGCCTCATAACGGTTTTTCGTCGTGGCCAACAAATCGACAAAGCAGGCTCCGGCCAACCCGAAGGTCTGCTGCACTTCGAAAACAACATTATCTTCAGGTTATTTCCATTGTGCGTCGGGATGCGTTGGTACTGGAAGGATTTCGAATCTATGGAGCATTGGGCACGCTCCGAGCCGCACCGCGACTGGTGGCAGAAGTTTCTGCGCAACTCGGGAGGCACCGGCTTCTGGCATGAAACATACTTCATGCGCGGCGGGATGGAGGCTGTCTACGACGACGTGACCCACCCGTTCGGATTCCTGACATTTGCTTCGTCGCGGCCGGCCCGCGGATCGATGTTTTCGGCACGCGGGCGTTTGGGAGTACCTGGAGAGGCGCCGCGTGGCCCCGAAGGCGTTTCGGAGGCGGATCTCTATTAGCGGGACACGTCCTGCCGCGCCTTCAGATCCTTGCGTGTTCCAGAACGCGAAAATCTCCGACAGACGTCGGGAAACCCGCGCAGTTCATCAACATTCATGTTTCGGATGATCAATGCCGAGCAACGCCCCCAGGAACATCGGAGCACACGCAACGTGCCGCCGGGCCTCGGCGAGGCTTAGGACTTGCGAATTGCTGCGTGCGGTTTGCTCGTGTGCGTGTTTTCGGCATCGTCAGCGATTTTTCTCGTACTCGATTTGAGCCATTCGTTCTTTGGCTTGATATCGATTCCAAGCGAGCCATTGAGCAATGCCGTTGCGCCCCTCGCCCGGTGACCAGCGAGTTCGCCGCTGGGTACGGACAATCGCTTGACGGCGTCCGCCTTCTAATCTTTTTCAGACACGATGGCTTCGATCGCGGTGATGGCTTCGGCACAATCCTTTGAAGCCGTCGATTTGTTCGCCGATAGGCATGCCGCGATCCGACCCTGGCCCGGAACAATCTTGCCGCATACGCCCGCTATCTCGGCTTTGCAGGCAGCTATCGCATTCTTCAGGCCGTCGGCTGAAGCCTGCACCTTCGACAGCGAGTCCTCCAACTCGAACGTACATTCCGGATTTATCTTGTCCTCATAGGCTTGCAAACAATAGATCACACGCCCCTCGCCGGGTGTGACTGTCTTGCAGTACTTCTTGATATCCTTGTCGCAAACGCTCTGGAGCTTTGTAATTCTTGCCGTCAATTTGTCCTGGAGTGTTTTCGCGACATCCGTTTGTGCCGACAGGGAACCGGCCGACAAGACGAACAGCAAGGGCAAAAGTCCAAACTTGACCTGCGAACGCATCGTGATTTTCATCGGACGTCCTCTGCTAACTCATATCAAACGGTTATTGTCGCATTCTTCGCATCACGCTTGTACTGAGCGATCATGATGGCGCACTTTTCTATTGTGCCAATGCAAGCGTGAGACCGGAAACGCCAAGAGACAGGTTTATTCCGACGGAGCCCTCAAGTGAAAGCGGCTGGAGAGCGATAGAACGCCCCGTCCCTCCGAACAGCATGTTGGCGCCGACGCCGACGCCGACACCGATGGCGCCGCTTGCACCCACATAGGTCCCGGCAAGTGCGCCGCGCTTCGGACCTGCGGTAGGAGCAAGCACGCCCCAGGCCATGACGCCGCCCGCGGTAATGCCAATATCCAGGCCGACAGAATTCATCACGCCGACATAGGACTCTGGTGGAGACGAGCCGTTAGGCACGAAACGGCACGCCATCCGCTGTCGAGATCCAAAAATCAGACCGATGGAAGGCGCCATCTTGCAGGTTAGCGTGCCGACGCTGGTCCCTGGCGACGATTGAGCGGTCGCCGGCGACGACGCGCTTATCGCAGCAAAAAGAACCAACCCGGTGGCAAGGAGACGTTTGAACATGGCTGGCTTCCCCCGACGTGGAATTACTCGCGCTCGCCGACACATTAGACGGTCGATTACTACGCCGTTTCGGGCGATAATGGCTAACTACTTTCCTATCGTGCTTACCTGATCGCCGATCTGATCCAGCGGATTTCTCCCGCCAGCCCCGTGATCGGTCATCGACTGTCCCTGGCTAAGCCGCTGCTGGATCATTCCCATGACCGAGGTAACATCCGAGAAAGCGCGATCATGGGCATCGTCGCCAGCCGTTGCAAGCCTGGTCAAGTCAAAAACCAATATCTTGTCGCGTCCAAGTTCGGTTCGGTACGGCTCTTGCGCGGGGTCGATGTCGCCGAGCCGGGGAACGTCACCCCAGATGGTCTTCGACAGACTGAGGGCGTCGTCGTCCTGGGACACAAACAATGCAATGCGCGGTCTTGCCGCGCCCATTCTTTCTATCTGCGTGCGGAAAACATCGACATCGACGTCGGGCGCCACCAGCAACGCATTCTTGAGTTTGTCGTTTTTGATCGAAGCCGCCGTTTGCCGGATCGACCGCCCGCGCAAGGCTTCCAGCGCAACCCAGTTTCCCATCGAATGAGCCAACAAGGAAATCTCGTTGACGGACGGGTAGGTAGCAAGCGTGCTTAGCAGACTTTCGAGTGCGTCTCGCGAATAATTCGCGCTCTCCCTGTCATAAGTATAGGCGCGCAGCCGCAACTCGCCGCGCGATGGCCAGGTGAAAAGGACGGGAATCACGGGCGCTTTGGAATCGTGGACAATCTGTGCGAACCGGTAAACTGCATCGTCAAACCGGTTGTTGAATCCATGGACAAAAACCAACACCTTGCTTCGCCCGGTCTGCTTTGCGTAAGCCGCGATCGAGGCAGCGAAGGTCGACTTGTCGATGTAGCCCGCGGATACCGTCGTGAAATTCAGCCGTGGGTCTCCCGGAAGAGACGCCGGCCACTGGACCTCTCCAATCTTGCGGGATGCGTCGGGCGGGATCGAAACCGTGATCGCGGCATACGAAACATCCGCGGCACGCTCGCCGCTGAACATTTCGCCGGAGTCAGTCGTCGAGCGTTGCCGGGTTGTCGCAGCAAAGACGGGTACGAGCGAGGTACCCTCAACCGTGGCCATCGGGATAAGGACGCCGTGCGACGGACGGCCAGCGCAGGCGCCAAGAAAAAACGCAATCGAGATCGCCGAAAAAGCGAGGATACGTCTTGGTCTTTTCACCGACGCTTGCTCTCAATCGTATTTGTACGGGTATGTCGATCGTGCCGAGTAACACAAAGCTTTTCAAAAAAAGTCCCGTCCCTCTCTATATACGCAAAGACTGACGATTGGATACTGGTTACGGCGTTCCGTGCCCCTTAGAGTCTAGGACGGAGCGAGCCTAGTTGTTCATTTTGTACGAGAAGGCATCAAAATACCGTGGCTCAGGACCGCTCCCGCGCGAGGCGCACGCGGCTACGGTTGTTCGATCCACGTTATTACCCGGAGAGGCCCGCACCGCAGAGCAGCACTCTGCGACGGTGAGTCGCTTGCACCATCCTTGCACGTGTCCACCGGCCGCGCGAGCTCGTTGCTCCATTAGCGGCCGATAGAGATTTTTCGATGTGTAGTTGATCCGGCGGATTTCTTGTCTGAAGACGAGGTGCTCAGGCGATGGCCATGCTCACTGAGGCGGAGTTGCGGCGCGCCGCCGAGCGAACCCGCCGAGGATCGAGTTCTACGGTTTCCGAAAGAAAGGCAGCGGGCCGCGCTACACGCCGGAGCAGGTGCAGAGCTACATCGATCGTACATATCCTGGGATCGCTTCAGCGCAGACCATGTCCGATTAACCGAATTTATTGAGATCAAGCGGAAGCGGCGAGCATGATCAAACCTGGCCCGCTGGAACTACCCCCGGCTGTCGCGCGCAGCCACACGTAAGTCCTGCATCAGGTAACTTTATCTGTGCTGCCTGTCCGCAGTGCCCCAATCGGGCGGAAGCTTCTCACCACCGGTTAGCACCCAGGCGGTCGCTATTCCGCAAGCGAGCACCGCGGCAACGATATCGAGGAACATCAACATGCGGCTATCCCCATTCGACCTTGAGCCGACGATGGTCAGTTAGCGCTTGTCGAGGCCGGGTGCCATTCACAAACGAACACAGAAGGTCTTCGTTTGTGATTTCCCAAACCGAGGCAACTAATTCGCCTGACCGTTTGCGCTGAACGCGACCACTGACGCACAACTGAGACGTCGGAACATGAAATTTGTCGAGCCCCGCTCCCATATCGATCCAGAAGCAGCCGCGCAAAAGCTGATGCAGACCGCGAACGCAGTCGAGCCCGCTCAAGACGGCCGCATCTTTATCGAGCTGATCAACGGCCCGTTCCTGTACGATCACAAAGCGGCCCGCCGAATATGGCGCCGGCCTCCAGCTCGTCGCGTCTGACGCGTCCAACTGGTTGTCAACATGCGTCGCCCTGCGGCAACCTATCTTTCGGCTGAGACCGCTGATAGCGTCGTCGCAAGTAGTAGATAAGTTCCGCCGAAAGGCCCGCTGCGATGCCTAAGATTGTGTGGCTCGCCCTGCTGTGTGCCCCTCTGGTGGGCGCTCTCTTCATTCTAACGACGATTATCAAAGCCGGCACGCCATCTGTTCGTCCAGCCACAACGCTAACGGCGGCTGAGACGACCCCTTCCGTCTCCGAAAGGGATGAGAACTCCCCTTACAAAGGCTGACAGATTGCCCTTGAGTGAACTGGGATCTCTAGACAGAGACGCCGACACCACCAAGCTTGTCCCAACCCAAGTCGAGCAGACGGCTCCGCCGCCTCCAGCGATTTCATCCACGCCGTCGCTCGCATCGAAGCAAGTCGCAACGAGCAGCACTCATCCGACGCGCAGGCACGCGGCGAAGTCGTCTACCGTTGGCAAACGATCCCAACCAGCACGTTTGCAGCAAGCGCCGCCTAGCACTGGCGGGGTTCCTTCATATCCGACTGTTCAAAGCGGACGGAACGACGGGGCTAACGACGTAACCAGTTGGCATTGGCACGCTGGCTCAGAGGTGATTAAGCGCACGCGCTGAGCAGCGCTGCTAAGGCTTGCCGTTTGCCGTTCGTCGCTTCAGAATTAAATGTAAAATCGCTCGATAGCGCTCGGCATCGGCCGTCGCGCAATAGCTGACCCGCGTGATACGAGAGAGGGCAACAGCGCCGGAATATCTGGTCGGCCCCACACCCAAGGGGGATTTGGCGCGGCCTAATATGGCTGCACGAGAGCGGCACCTATGTGAACCTCACACAATCCCGCTACAGCTTGGATAATAGGAGTGAAGGTGGTCGCAGCTTGATCGACCCCTCTGTTCGTTTGAGCAAAACCGCAGGGCGCCATTGACGCCCTGCGGTTAATCCCAGGCCAAAAAATAGCTCGGTGCTCAAATCCCCCTGGTGGACCAATCATCGTCCACGATTTTATCCGTTTAATTACAATTATATCCGGAGAATTACGGTCTCATCGTTCCTGAGGCCGGTTTTGTTCCATCGACACGTAAAAATATCGCGCTGGACTTTGACCTCGCCCGAAATCATCTTTCCCTGCGCTATGCCCTATCAAGTTTGGACCAGAAGCGGCACGGGCTCTTTTGCCGTAATTGTACCCAGCCCGCAAACGGCCCTCGCGACCGTTGAGGAGCTTTCGGAGCATGGCCATTCGGATGTCCTCGTTAAAGACATGGACGGAAACGGTATCGAGCTCGACGTGCTGAAGGCGATAGCTGATATGGAAGTTAGCAGAGCGATCAGCCTCGTGCCGCGTTAGATAGTCGGAGCCGCGATCTGACTGACGCTCTTAAAGCTCGCGCCTACCTTGCCCTCGCCTTCGTTGCGACCGGCGCGCTCGTCTTTGTGGCGCTCGTCGCTCTGGACAGAGTGTTGGGATAATCGTCTTCAGGCGCTCGCGTACAGATCGGTTTGCGATTAACTTCAGCGCGCAGGCTGATCGAGCATGACCGTTTTCACCGTACACCACACTACGACCTATCGGTATAAAAGGCCGATCAAACCTGGAGTCCACCAGCTGATGTTCCGGCCGCGGGACAGCTTCGACCAGCGCCTTCTCGATTGCGCCCTAAAGGTGACGCCGGAGCCCGCGGAGATCAGGTGGATACACGATGTCTTTGGAAACTGTGTCACGTTGGTCAATTTCGCCTGCACGTGCGAAACGCTGGAATTCGAAACGATCATTCGTCTCGATCATACCCCTGAAAACGCGCCCGACTTTCGCATCGAAGACTATGCGCTCAATCATCCGTTCTCGTATGCTGAGGATGAGATATCCGACCTCGCCGCTTACATCCGCCGCCAACATTCGGGGGGCGGCGAAGTGGAGAACTGGCTGGTGAAATTCTTGCCTCAGGGGGTAAGCCTGCCGACCGGCCATCTCCTCATGACACTGAATGAAGCAATCGCCGAAAGCTTTTCGTACCGCCGCCGAACGGTCCCCGGAACCCAAACACCCTCAGAGACACTAAAGCGTCAACAGGGCACCTGCCGAGATTTCGCGCTGCTCATGATGGAGGCGGCACGGTCACTCGGCTTCGCGGCGCGCTTCGTCACCGGCTATGTCTATGTTCCAACCCGTGACGTGTCGGCACGACTTGGTGGAGGCTCGACCCACGCGTGGTGCCAAATCTACGTGCCTGGCTCCGGCTGGATCGAGTTTGATCCCACGAACGGTATCGTTGGCAATCGTGATTTGATCAGAGTAGCAGTGACACGAACCCCTGACCAAGCCACCCCTCTAAGCGGCACCTATTGGGGCGATGCAAGCGACGAGCTCGGGATGGTCGTCACAGTGAACGTTAAGACTGTCGAGTGAACGGTTTGGGCGTTCGGCGGGCCCGTCGCACGGGGAACAGGTGGGCTGATAAGATCGACACCAGTCTAGTCGACTTTCTGTTCCCTTTCAGCTTTCGCTCCTATCAGCATGGCGCAACTCATCGCGGCGCGGCACCGGCAGGAACTTGCGCCGAAACGAGCCGTTATTTGACCTCCAAGGTCGAGGTTCTCATGCGCGCAGGCAAATTACTTATCGTCATGGTTTCGGGCATCGGTGCTGTTGTCCTGGGATTGCTGCTCTGGTGGATGCCCGCCGAGGAAGCCGAAGCCGGCAAGTCAATTACCACGCCCGAAGCCGCGGCCACTGCCGGTGCGCGGATATCCCCGACCGAGCCGCCTCTACGCATAGAGCCGAAGTAAGGTTCCGCGGCTGAAGGGACGTGCCCATGGACAACGACAGATTTTTCATGCGCGAGGCGGTCCGGGTCGCGACCGAAAATGGCTCTGACCCGTCCCTGGCTCCGATCGGCTGCGTCATTGTCATGAACGGCGGCGTTCTTGCGGCTTGCCGCAACAAAGTGCGTGAGCATCACGACGCCTTCGTCGGCGATGCCTACCGTGACGATCTTTTGATTGAAGGCGGTTTGCTGCGGGAAGAATGTGCCGCGCTGTATTACCGACCGTGGGACAATGTGCCGACCAAAGAACAGGCCAATCTTTGAAGCCATTGATGACCGACACGCGCATCCGACTGATTCCGTTTCTTGCAATCGTTGTCGGCGGTGGCTTGCTTATTGGCGCCACAAATCTTCCGGGGTCCTGGTATGCGGACCTCGTCAAACCCTGGTTTACGCCGCCCAACTGGCTGTTCGCGCCCGCCTGGACCATTCTTTACATTCTGATTGCCGTGGCCGGCTGGCGCACTTTTCAGAGCCAATCGCGAAGCCTGGCGATGGGTCTTTGGTACGCGCAACTGATGCTTAACTTTGCCTGGTCACCAGTGATGTTTAGCCTGCACGCGCTGGCGCTCGCGCTGATCGTTATTCTCGCGCTGCTGGTAGTCATCTTTGGGTTTATGATTTCGCAGTGGGGGCCAGACCGGATTGCGGCGCTGCTCTTCGTGCCTTACGCGGCATGGGTTTGTTATGCCGCCGCGCTAAATTTTGCGATCTGGTATCTCAACAGCGGCAAATATCCAACGTTCTGAACGTGGGGTGTTGCGCGACCGTCGCCTTCACCGTTTGATCGCCGTCCTTGTTATCTTCGGCATGCAGGTTGGCGTCGCGCAGTTCTATCAATCCGGCCAGATCCGGAGGGGTGTGATACACTCCCGCTCGGACACAGGGATCGCACGAAGCGCAAGGGCGTGGGGCGCTATGCACAGCACGCATCGGCCATTCGTCGAGTGAGCGGCCAAATCTTGATGCGGTTTGGGCGCGCTGTCCGTGTGGCAATGCTTGGCGGGCATGGGCGTTGGTCAGAGGCTTTCATCGTGGAGGACACTACGAAGAAGCTGCTTTGATGAGTGCATTGGCCACCGCCAGCCCCGAAACCGAAGGAACTTTTGTTCCCACAGAAAGTTAGTGCGCCGTTTGGTAGCGCAGGAGTTTCTGATGGACGTAACCCGATGCCCGCACTGCAAAAAGCGGATGATCGCCGTCCCGACCGTCTCCGGCAGGACCGATTTCAAGTGTTTGCGGTGCGATAATATCGATCCGCTCAAAACCGATGCGGCGAGATGGGCGGACAGTCCTTTGGCGACGCCCCTTGCGGTGGACATAGCCGGCTAATCTTCGGATCTTCGGCATTGATACGCTAGCGTGTGCAAACCGCATCAGAGTTCGGCGGCCAACCAGGACCGAGATGCGGTGCCGGTCAAGAAAGTTCATTTCCAAGTCGACACGCTCAGCCTGCGAAAATTCCGTCAAGGAACTTGGCTCGCCTTCAGTTGTTGCGATAGGCAAAGGAGACCTGCATGGCCGACAACGATCCGAAAGACCCAAATGAAAAGCAACCCGGCGAACAGCCCGAGGGCAAATATCATTACAACCCTGGCAATCAGTCAGGCAAAACCGCGGGTGTGACAATCAAGCCTGAAACCGAGCGCGACAACAGCCCGGAACGGCAGAAGCAACGCCATGAGCAATCGGAGGGAAATCGCCGGTAGGTCGATCACTGCATCGAGCAGAGCGTCGGGCGGCGAACGTATTTCTTAATGTGTTTGTTCGCCAACCCGCGCTTTGATTTATGCGCGAGCCAGAATGACAAGGCATGTTCCGCCAAGCCACATTCGATGAACAACTTCCCGACAGGACAGCCGAAGTCGCCGCCGTCATTGCGGAGGAAGGGCTGCGCTATGTGAGCGACGGCTCGCCGGGATACCGGCGCAAGCGGACAGGCACGTCGTTTTCCTACCACGACAAAGACGGCAAGCGGATCAGCAACAAGGACGTCATCCGCCGCATCAAATCAATCGGCATTCCGCCAGCCTACGAGTTTGTCTGGATCTGCCCCTCCCCCAACGGCCACATCCAGGCGACGGGCCTCGATGCGCGCGGCCGTAAGCAATACCGCTATCATCCGAAGTGGCGCGAGCTGCGCGATCAAACCAAATACGAACATATCATGGAGTTTGCGACCGCCCTGGCCCAGTTGCGCCGCCGTGTCGCAGCGGACATGAGGCGTGATGGCTTGCCGCGCGAGAAGGTGTTGGCGACGATCGTGAGCCTGCTTGAGAAAACGCTCATCCGTGTTGGCAACGTCGAGTATGCCAGCCAGAACAAGTCGTACGGGCTGACGACCATGCGCCGCAAGCATGTCGACATCAAAGGCGGCACGCTACGATTTGAGTTCACCGGCAAGTCCGGCAAGCAATGGAAGCTTCAGGTGCAGGACAAGCGCATTGTCGCGATAACCAAACGCTGTGCCGATATTCCAGGCCATGAATTATTCAAGTACCTGGATGAGGAAGGCCAGCCGCGCACGATCGACTTAGGCGACGTCAACGCCTACATCAAGGACATCACCCAACAGGACTTCACCGCCAAGGATTTCCGGACATGGGCAGGGACGGTGCTTGCGGCTCTCGCTCTATCGGAATTCAAGAAATACGACAGCCACGCGGAAGCGAAGCGCAACGTAGTGGCCGCGATCGAGAAGGTCGCCAAGCAGCTTGGCAACACGCCGGCGATCTGCCGCAAATGCTATGTTCACCCCGAAATTTTAAGCGCTTACATGTGCGGCGATCTCGCCAAAATGATAGACGCCAAGATTGCCGACAAGTTCAAGCGTCAGTATACCAAGCTCAGCGCGGATGAAGTGATGGTGCTTGCTTTTCTGCATAAGCGGCTGGATGCCGTCAAGACGAACTAACAGCAGGATGGTTTTGGGCTCCGAGCCAAAGGGCGCTAGGACGCGGTGCAATTTCCTCGTTCGTGAAAGGAAAGACATGGGCGAAGATACTCGACAATTTGCGCTGGTCATCGGGCAGGCAGCGTTAGGCCTATGGCCTGACCTGCCACGAGATTTCCAGGAACGCCTTTTCGAGGATGCGGTCAGAAGTGATGAGGCGCTCCGGCGTCGCCTGGCGCTTTACCTGCACGAGCACCACCCGCGCACGGCGCATCCGCCGAAGCCTACCGCCGTCGTCTAGAGCATGGCGAGGAAGCTCAAGACGTATCAGACGTCGCAGGGCTTCTTCGATCTTGTCATTGCGGCGCCGTCAATGAAGGCGGCGCTGGAATCCTGGGGCTCGAACATCAATCTCTTTCATAAGGGTTTCGCTAGGGAAACCGACGATCCCGAGATCATTGCCGCCGCGTTGAAAAGGCCCGGCGTTGTTCTCAAACGTCCGGTCGGAACAGATGAGTCCTTTCAGGAACATGCGCATTTGCCGACGAGCTTGGCGCCGACGGGCCAGCATCGGGCTAAACCCACAAAGTCTCGCGAAAAGCTAAAGGCGCCTCCCGCCGAAAAAATCGATGACAGGACAGCCCGCAAAGCCGCTCGTGCGTTGCAACGGGAGCGGCGCGAACGCGAAAAAGAGCGCCGGAATGAGGAAGCCGCGCTGGCTAAAGAGCGTGAGAGGCGGCAACACGCGATTGCGAAGGCCCAGGCAGACCTGGACGACGCCAAAGGCGAGCATGAAAAGCAGATGAGCGGCATCGGAAAAGAGCGCGCCGCGCTTGATAAACGTGCGGAAGCCGCGGAGGCTCGTTGGCAAAAGCAGCGCGAGCGTCTGCAGGCCGCGCTACGCCGCGCGGGCGGCTAAGGCCTTGTTAGATAACCGGGGTACGAAGGCCATGTCGGCGGTCCACCCCATGGCCTGGGACATCTGAATGCGCCCTGCCGTCGATGAGGAAGATGCTGTATGCGGCACATCCTCAAGCAGACTGCAGAAAGTTGCGGCGGAGACGGACGCGCGGCCCAATCCGTCGGGCGCCCGTCGGGGCCGACGCCGGACTGAATTGCGGGGTGGAGTGATGGACGGGAACTTTGACTAACCCCGCGGTGGCGTCATTGTTCTTGCTGGCCCGGCAGCAATGTCTGATAAGCTGCCGTGTCCCCTTTGAGGCGCCCATGTCCCTGCTAAAGCTCGACATACCGACCCAGACCCCTGCTCTTCTCGAATCCTTTCTGGAGCTGGACCAGGCGATCCTCGATGCACTGCCTGTCGGCGTTTACGCGTGCGATGTCGATGGACAGATCCTCCGAATTAACCGACGAGCTATCGAGCTTTGGGGACGAGCTCCAAAGCTCCTCGATCCCACGCAAAAGTTCTGCGGCTCATTCCGGGTTGAGAGCCTGAAAGGTGATTTCATCCCACCGGGCGAGACACCCATGGCTCAGGCGGTACTGGCCGGTGAAAGGTTCGAGGGCGTAGACGCGGTCGTTCAAAACCCTGACGGAAAACGCTGGGTCGCCCGCGTCAATGTAGCGCCCCTGCGAGACGACGACGGCTCTGTCGTAGGAGCCATCAACTGCTTCCAAGATGTTACGCTCGAGCACGAAATGCGGCTCACATTGGAAAACCAGCAACGCACTTTCGACTTGGCCATGATCGCTTCAAAGATGGGCACATGGCGCTATACTATCGCTGACAACATCTGCATCTACGACGAGAATGCCCAGCGGCTCTATGGACTAACGGAAGCGCGCTTCCTCCACGACAAGGATGGCGTGGAAGCCAAGTTTCATCCTGCTGACAGGGAATTGATGTGGGCCCGTGTGGCAAAGGCGCTCGATCCCGAGGGTGACGGCCACTATGACGTCGAGTACCGGGTGAAGCAGCTTGATGGGAGTTGGCGGTGGCTGAGTGCCTGGGGCCTTGTGGAGTTCGAAGGCCACGGCCCCAAGCGCAGGCCGGTCGCCATCGCCGGCGCGAGCCGCGATCTCTCCGAGCGAAAGCAAGTCGAAGAATTGCAGAGAATGCTCGCCAACGAGCTCAACCATCGTGTCAAGAATACGCTGGCTACCGTGCAGTCGATCGTCAATCAGACCCTCCGGGGCGCGGCGGATATCGAGTTGGGTCGGTCGGCGGTTAGTGCGCGTATCGTCGCTCTCGCCGGAGCCCACGATCTGCTCACTGAGCGCAGTTGGACGGGAGCCGATATTGCCGATCTGGTTGGTCACGCCGTTGCGCCATTCGTGACGGGTCAGATCGCATTAGATGGTCCTTCCCTGGACATTTCGCCGAGCCAAGCACTGGCCCTTTCGCTGGCACTGCACGAGCTCGCCACGAACGCGGCGAAATATGGAGCGCTCTCGCGTCCCGAAGGCCGGGTCGAGCTTCGCTGGTTTGTGCAGAACAACCTGCTCAATCTGAGTTGGCGCGAAAGCGGCGGTCCGCAGGTCGTTCCGCCGACCCGTCGCGGGTTCGGCAGCCGCCTCGTAGAACATGCGTTAAGTCGCGACTTAGACGGGCAAACCCGATTGGAATTCGCTCCCGAGGGCGTCCGCTGCTGGATTACGGCCGTGCTCGCCACAAGCGAGCCTGAACCGCAAACCACCATCTGAACCGACCGTCGTCTGAAATACATCCGCGTCGACCGCTTGTTGCGGCCTGTTCGGTGAAAAATCCCCTGTGTGCCGTCGGGTAGTCTGACCTTGCAGGACCCCTGTCATCCAGTCCGCATCGACGCGGCTTCCAATGCGTCGAACTGCAGACAACGCGGGATCGGCAGCAGATAGATCGCGGTGGATGATACGCATCATTTGCCCGTGTCGTTGGCATTGCTGAGCCGGTCGAGGTTCGCGCAGAAATCGCTCGGGACGTTGTTCTTGTGGAATCCACAGCCTATCGCGAGTTCGATTACACCGACATTTCGAAGGTTCGAACGACACGACCAGCGCATCACGAAATTGTACTCATATCGATCGAGGCAAGTCCTGGTGATTGCCGCATCGCCGATATTCGTGTCGAGCTGCGTTTCTACTTCAGGGGAAATGATCACAAAGGCCGCCACCAGCAGTGCAGCGGCGAACAATGATTTCGTCATGATGATCTTTCTTTCACGCCGCCTCATCGAGCACCGATTTAAACAAGTCGTCTTTGATAATGGTAACAGATCGCCGGCGGGCTGCATTTCGTCGGTGCCCACGGCGTCACATGACGCAAACGCCTGCATCGAGCGCGAGCTGGCCAAGGGCAGCGGGCCGCCCACGCGCGAGATTACACGGCGCGAGCGCTGCACCTGCAAGGTCGAGACTTTCACACCATAGTGCGCGGCGATCTCATCCTTGGTCGTGCCTTGCTCGACCAGCAGCGGGATATCGGCATAGGCCTCAGCGTCTAGTCGGCAATCGCTGCCATCGCAAGGCCGATGTATTTCGGCACCTGCGAGGCTCCTTTTCCGAGCTCTGCCAAGCGCTGCGAGAACAGCCCAGTGCGTGAGCGGCATCGCATTGCGAACAGGCCGGCCGCTCGCGCCACGTCGTCCGGTCAGTGGGCAATAGATCGAGGCCGTCTTCGAGGTCGAGGTCTTTGAGGTGGATGTGCGTCGTGGGTAGCTCGTCGGGATCGGGCAGCATGCCCACGATCCCGTCTTTTGAGCTTCTGAACGATATCCGGGGCCCCGCCCCATTCAATGCTGGATCAGGAAAACAGGGCGATTTACAGATTTCGGAGTTTTTTCGTCGCTCTTTCGTTACTTGTCTCCTTCTCCATGGCTTGTGACCCGGACTGCCAGGGTTCATGTTGAGCCCGGACGGTATCCTCGCAAGACCCAGGAGACCACCATGCACAATCTCTCTCGGCGTACCGCCCTCCGCCTGGGCCTACTCGTCGCCCTTCCGCTGGCCGTACCGTTCCCCTCTCTCGCAACCGATATGCCGCTTGCCATTCAGGGCTACGATCCGGTCGCCTATTTCACCGACGGCAAGCCTACCCGCGGAACGCCCGATTTCGAGTATCAATGGGATGAACACACCTATCAATTTACGAGCGCCCAGCATCGCGAGCTCTTCAAGGCCGATCCCGTCCGCTACGCTCCGCAATTCGGCAATTACTGCGCCATGGCACTGGCTCTCGGCAACATCGTCAAGGCCGATCCGGAAAATTGGCTGATCAGCGACAACAAGCTCTATGTCTTCGGCTCCCCCGCGCCGAAGGGACCGGAGCTTTTCCGGAAGGATCTCGCCGGCAATATCGCCAAGGCAAACCAGAACAGGTCGATCCTTCCCAAGGAATTCGAACTAGCGCGGAGCAGTTTGCTCTGCCAGCAAACCTGCCTTGTGCAATCCATCGCGCAGATGATCAAGATCGCCTGCGCGCAGGAATTTGGTTCCAAATGCCTTCGGGTCAAAAGTCGGATCCAAGCGATGGATGACAGTCACGGCACGTCGGATATCGTCCGAATGACCGAGCTCGGCGTGGGCCGCTGCAAGAACGACCCGGCTGAAATTTGCACCCGACGTCTTGCGAAGATTGAGCTCGGCTTGCTCGATCGCGGGGGCGTAACGTCCCTTCAAATAGTAGGCGAGACTAAGGGCAAAGCGATCGCTCGGATTGAGTTCTGGATCGATCCGCTGGGCAAATTCCAGCGCAGCGATGGCAGCGTCTGTCTGTCCTGACCACAGAAGGATATTGCCACGGCCGGCAATCCCACCGGCATCGCTGGGGTTGATCTCGATGGCCCGGTCCATTTCCATCCTGGCTTGATCATACCGCTGATAGAAGATGTGAATACGGCCAAGCACGACACGGGCTCGTACATCGGCGTCATCCAGGCTCAGGGCCTTGTTCGCCATCTCCTCGGCACGCGCAAGGAATTCGGTGGGAGTTTCGGCCCACCCCATCGACGCCGCGATGAAATAGGTCTCCGCCAATGAGGAATAGGCAGCGGCGTAGCCCGGATCGATTTCAATGGCGCGTTTCAGAAGCGCTCGTGCCTGCACAATGTTGCCGCGCTCAGGGCGCTGCAGCGCGGGTCTTGCACGCAACACGTTGTCATGGGCATCGAGACTGCCTGTCGGCTTGGCGAACGTCCGGTTCAACTCCACTTGCGTCACCCGGCTGGCCAATGTCCCGGCGATTTGGGTTGCTATTGCATCCTGCAGGGCGAAGACATTCGTCAGGGCCTCATCGAAACTTGCGGACCACAGCACCTGGCCGTTTGCATCAACGAGCTGCGTGTTTGCGTGAAGCCGGTCGCCGTTCTGGCGGACATTTCCTTCGACCTGATAGCGCACAGCAAGCTTGCGGGCGACTTCGTCAGGGCTTTCCGGCTTCGCCTTGTAAGGAAAAACGGCATTCCATGACATCACCGTCAACCCACGGAAGCGGCCCAGCGCATTAATGATGTCCTGCGTCAATCCATCGGCGAAATACTCTCGCGACGCATCGTCACCCCGATTGACGAGGGGCAGAATGGCGATCGCCGGCTTCGCGCCGGCCTCTGCAGCCTTGGTCGATTGGGTATCCACCTCTCGATCCCGACCGAGGCGATCGGTCAGGAGGACTGCCGCAATGACCAGAACCGCGAGCCCAAGCCCGACGGCCAGTGCGTTGCGCCGACTGCCTCCAAGGATTGATACCGGCGTGTTCTGCTCGTTATGCATCCTCAAGGCCAGGATGCCATCGCCCATTGAAGCCGTCGCTATGCCATCACCGACCGGTGATGGATCTGCAGACGAGGCGGCGGACACAATGGTTTCAAACCGATAGCCCCGGCGGGGTATCGTCTTGATCAGCCGCTGACCGTCGTTAGCAAGTGCCCGGCGCAATTCGCCTATGCTCTGCACCAACACATCATCGGTGACAGCGATGTTCGGCCAAACCGCAGCAAATAGATCCTCCTTCGACACAAGTCGTCCGGAATTTTCGACCAGAAAGCGCAACACCGCTAAAGTCTTCGGCCGTAAAATTATTTCGCTGTCGTCGAGAAGCAGACAGCCACGCTCCAAATCCAAAACGTAGCGATCGAATCGCAATCGCTTTGCCGGCGGTGCTGAATGGTCATGCTCGAATGGCGTCATCGCGCAGTCGCCGCGGGGAGATACCTTATAAAGATAAAGACGTCGCCGCATGGAGCGTCAAAAACAACGGACAACGGGAGCTCCGTTACAAGAAGCCTATGTCGGCCGCAATCCAACTGCAACAGCCGGCCTGCAAGCACTTATGCTATATGCGCGCCTCGTATGGAGTGGATCGGAAGCGTCGGGCTGTACTCTAGGCCGGACGAAACGCCTTCACTGCGGCGCACAAAAAATGCACTATCCGATCCCAGAAGGCGAGATGTATTGGCCCGGCTTAGCGTTCACTCCGCCTCGGTAAGTGATCTTGCCGCCCCATACGACATGGCACTCCCCTCGTTTGTAGAACACCTCAAGGTGTTGGAGCACAGCGGACTTGTTCGCTCGCACAAAACGGGACGCGTCAGAACGTATGAGCTCGTCCCAAAGCAACTGAAGATGGCAGAGAATTGGTTGTCGCGGCAGCGGACTCTTTGGGAGCGCCGAGACGACGCGACTCCAGATCCTGTCTTGCGAAACGGCCCCGGCGCCCACCAAGGCGACTGCTTGTTTGCTCTAACAGCGACTGGGAAGCACCGCGCGTTCCCATGCGCTGATGCAAAGCATTCAGGCTGGAACAGGTGAAAAGTGAGATCAAATCGCTCGAGCCTTCCGAGAAAAGATCCGACGCAAAGGCGCCGGGCTAGTTCACACTCAACCTCTCAGCCGCGTGCGAACGACCGCAATCGCAACGACCTCAGCGCGAGAGCGCTGGGGTCGGCTGGCGATCGTCAGTCCATCAGTTGCACCTGACGGAGTTGCAGGTGCCGGCCATGTGTGCACGCGTCGCATAGCGACTTCCGTTGTTTTAGTAGTACCCATAGCTGGAGGCGTAGGGGTAATAGCGATATCGATACCCATACGGGTAATAGCCATACCCATATTCATATGGATAAGAGTAAGCGTAGTCATCATAGTAGTCGTCATACGGGTAACCGAATCCGAAGCGCCCGAAACCGCGATCATGGAATCCACGACCACGAAATCCATCGCCGCGGAAACCACCATCATGGAATGCCATGCCACCACCGCGGAAGCCGCCATAGCCACCGCCGCCACCGTGGAAACCGCCACCGCCAAAGCCACCGCCATGGCCTCCGCCCATGCCACCACCGTGGCCTCCGCCGCCACCACCCCCGCCGCGAGCCAACGCCATCGTTGGCGCAGCCAGGCCAACAGATGCGACGGCCAATAACGCGATCGCGCTCTTACGCAACATGATCATTCTCCCGTCAGAGATTTCGCTCCCAACCACGACACCCTGCGCAGATGGTCTTGCTTCGTGGAAACGCTATTGGCTTCGACATCACCACTGCTCAACTCTGCGCGAGAGACGCCTGATTAAATTTGAATTCACAGACGAGTTGGTCGCGCGTTGCATTCTGCTCGCCTTGGTCGAGCGGGGCTGGCGAGATTGTCAGTAAGGAGAAGCTAATCACTCAAGCATGGCCGAATACGTTTGTGGACGAGGCTGCGCTCAGGGTTCATGTCGCGGCAATTCGCAAGGTTCCAGGTGCCGGGAGTGGCGCGCGCTACGTGGAGAACCGCTGCTGAGAGGAGGCAGGCGAGGCGCGCGGACAAGGCTTAGGCTGAGCGGCCGAGCAGCTCGGCGCGCACCACCACGAGGATCCTACCGGGGCCGCGGCGGCACGGCAGGACCCAAGGTACACAATGTCCGTTAGACGATGCCGCTTTGCCGAAATGCCTTAATCGCGGCCGTGTCATAGCCGAGTTCGGCCAAGACACAGATCGGTATGCTCGCCGAGCGTCGGCGGGCGCGACGCGATTTCACCCGGCGTTTCCGATAGCCGCACGGCAACTCGCGCCACCGGCGCGGGTTTCGGCAAGCCCGGATAATCGACCTCCTGCATGAAGCCGCTGGCGCGTATGTGCGGATGATCCAACGCCTGTTGCGGGCTCAGGACGGGTCCGGCCGGAATCATTGCTTTGCCCAAGATATCGACGGCCTCCTGCGTGGTGCGCTCGGCGCACCAGCGCGCCATCCGCTCGCTGATGACGGGACCATTGTCGCCGCGCTTGATATCGTCGGCAAAGCGCGGATCGTTCAGCCACTGGTCCTCCTCACCCATCAGCCTGGCCCAGCGAATGAACAGTGGATGACCGGTGACCTGGCACAGCACCCAACCGTCTCTGGTGCGATAGATGTCGGCCGGCGCGGCGGTCTGGCCGAGATTTCCGGTCGGAACGCGATTGATGTTGATCACGGCCTGCTCGATCAGCGTTGCGTTGGTGAAAGACAACGCGGTTGCAAGCAACGCGCCCTCGACAAGCTGCCCCCGCCCGGATTTGCTGCGCTCGATTAGAGCGGCGAGTGTTCCGAACGCGCAATGCAGCGCGGTTCCGAAATCAACCCAGTTCACGGCGGCCCGGTACGGTGGATCGCCGGCGCCGGTCATGTACACCGATCCCGACATGACCTGGCCGACACCGTCGAAGCCGACGCGGTCGGACCAAGGCCCTGGCCCGCCGAATGCAGTCGCCGTCGTCAGGATGATGTCGGACTTGATAGCCTTCAACGATTCGTAGTCGAGCTTCATCGCACGCAGGGTCTGCGGTGGCAGATTGGCGACGACCACATCCGCGGTCGCAACCAGGCGACGCATCACCTCCTGCCCTTCCGGCTTCATCGGATCGAGCGTGATGCACTTCTTGTTTCGGTTGATCTGCAGAAACAGAGCGCCTTCGCCACCTTCGCCGACCGGCGCAACGAAGCGATCCTCGCTGCCGTCGCGCTTCTCCACGCGAATGACCTCGGCGCCAAATTCGGCCAGCAGTGTCGCGCAATACGGCCCGGCGATATAGCGCCCGAAATCGAAGACGCGCACGCCTTCCAGAACTCCCCCCATCAATCCTTTTCCTTATGTTCCTGCCAGATTACAGGGAATGGCTGTTGCGGCAAGCTGACAACCGGTGCCATGCTCTGCCGGCAGATCTGATCGGCTAACGGCTTCGATTGGTCAACGTTCTGCTCTAGTATGGCTTGTCTGTCCCCGACCCAGAGCCGCATCCATGCCGCATCAATTCGATCGTTCCGCCGAAGATCTCGGAAATGCGATCCATTTCGAGCACGTCAACGTACAAGTCCCGGATCAGCGCCTGGCGACCTTGTTCTACGTCACGGGGCTTGGGCTCACCCGCGATCCCTATCTGATGGTGTCCGACACCAACATGTGGGTCAATGCCGGACGGAGCCAGTTTCATTTGCCGTACGGCAAACCGCAGGTGCTGCGCGGTCATGTCGGCCTGGTCATCGAAGGCCGCAACGCGCTGCTGCAGCGGTTGGCGTCGGTTGCCGGGAAGCTCGAGGGTACGGCGTTCGCGTTCGCCGAGCACAATGACTATGTCGAGGCCATCTGTCCGTGGGGCAATCGTCTTCACTGCTATGAACCGGACGCCGCGCGCTTCGGGCGCATCACGCTCGGCATACCCTATGTCGAATTCGAGGTGCCCGCCGGTACTGCGCCCGGGATCTGCGCCTTCTATCCGGAGATCATGGGCATGCCCGCCGAACTCAGGAAGGGTGACGGCATGGTGGCCGCCGTGAAGACGGGCCGCGACCAACACCTGCTGTTCCGCGAGACCGATTCTGCCCGTCCCGAATATGACGGCCACCATGTGCAGATGTACATCACCAATTTCTCCGGCCCTTACCGCCGGCTGGCTGGCGCGCAACCTGATCTCCAGAGAAGACAATCAATACCAATACCGGTTTTGCGACATTGTCGATCTCGACAGCAGCAAGCTTCTCTTCACCGTCGAGCACGAGGTGCGCTCCGCGACTCACCCGATGTTCATGCGGCCGATGGTCAATCGCAATCCGACGCTGACCAACCGAAACTACGCGTTCGACCACGATCAATCGCACTGGGCGATGAGACCGGACCAATACGACGGATAGGAAGCCGCACGCCTGGCCGCGGCAACGTCAAGGCGAGTGTGTAGCGGTTTTCCGAAAAGATCATGCTCAATCAAAGGCCTAAAGCGCGATGACGATTTAACCTGATCTCATCGCGCTTTAACCTGTTCACATCGGGTTTCCCCTCTGCGACGGTGAGTGTCTTGTACTATGCTTGCAAGTGTCCACCGGCCGCGCGAGCTCGTTGCTCCACTGGCGGCGGATAGAGATTTTTCGATACGTGTGATTGATCCGGCGGATTTCTTGTCTGAAGACGAGGTGCTCAAGCGATGGCCCACACTCACTGAGGCGGAGTTGCGGTGCGCCCGCCGAGCGAATTGCACTGATCCGGCAGCACTGCAGCAGGCCGCTGTTTGCTGTTGACGTACTGTTGACGAAGAAGGATTTGCAGGCGATCGGGGCGAAAGTGATTCCAGAAATGCCGAGAAAACAGCGGATTGGTGGTGGGCACGACAGGGATCGAACCTGTGACCCCTACCATGTCAAGGTAGTGCTCTCCCGCTGAGCTACGTGCCCTAAACCTTAGATGCGGAACGGGGACCCTATATCGGCTCCAGCGCGGGCAGGCAAGGACGGCCGACCCCCAACAAACATAAAAGACGAGCCGCCGGGCCGAAAAGGCCCGCGGCCGGCAGCCGAATCAGGCCGCCAGCATCTTGTTAACTTCGCTGACCAATTCGCGGAGGTGAACCGGCTTCGACAGCACCTTGGCGGTCTTCGGCGCTTCCGAATCGGAGTTCAGCGCGACTGCGGCGAAACCGGTGATGAACATGATCTTGATGTCGGGGTCGAGCTCGGAGGCGCGGCGCGCCAGCTCGATGCCGTCCATCTCGGGCATCACGATGTCGGTCAACAGCATCTCGAACGGCTCCTCGCGCAGCCGCTGATAGGCCGACATGCCGTTGTCGTGCGGCGAGACCTGAAAACCCGCGTTTTCCAGTGCCTTGACCAGAAAGCGGCGCATGTCGTTGTCGTCTTCTGCGAGGAGAATCTTGTGCATGGCGAGGAGGATCGAATCCCGGGTACGGCGGACCTGTTGCGTCTTACTAAGCCCGACTGAGGGTAAATTTCGAGTGAAAGCTATCGGTCGTAATCGGTCAGGCGCATGGTCATTTCTGGGCCGAATTACGGCTTAAATCAACGAAAGCGCGAATTTCGTGCATCTCCAAGATGTATTCCAGCGCGCAGCATGGACTTTTCGCTTGGCAGACTGGCCTCCATTATCGACAATGTGTGCACACAAAAGCACCGTTGTGTTGCAAAATCGTTCTTCCAGCCCAGCGGATTCCCAGAGGAACGGCGCCCGACAATGACCCGATTTGATGGCGAAGCGTCGCCTCCGTTCGAGATCGTGGAACCGGCCGAGTGGCGGGCACCGATCATCTTCAACTCACCGCATTCCGGCTCCTGCTATCCGAGCGCGTTCCTCAATGCCTCGCGGATCGATCTTCCGACCCTGCGCCGGTCGGAGGATTCGTTCATGGACGAGCTGATCACCGATCTCGGCAGCCGCGGCTTCGCGGTGACCAAAGTCCACTTCCCTCGCTCCTATGTCGACGTGAACCGGGAACCTTATGAGCTCGACCCGCGCATGTTCATCGGACGCCTGCCAAGCTTCGCCAACACACGCTCCATGCGAGTCGCGGGCGGGCTCGGCACGATTCCGCGCGTCGTCGGTGACGGCCAGGAGATCTATCGCGAGCGGCTGTCGGTGGATGAAGCGCTCTCGCGGATCGAGACGCTGTACAAGCCCTATCATCGCGCGCTGCGGAGGCTGATCAACAAGGTGCATCAGGCGTTCGGCACCGTGGTGGTGGTCGATTGTCACTCGATGCCGTCGATCGGCGTGTCGCGCGACGAGCCGCGACGGCCGGACATGGTGATCGGCGACCGCTACGGCACGAGTTGTGCGCCGCTGCTGCCCGATGTGGTCGAAGAGGCAATGACCGGGCTCGGCTATTCGGTCGGGCGGAACAAGCCCTATGCGGGCGGCTTCATCACCGAGCACTATGGCAATCCCGCCAGCGGACTGCATGCAATCCAACTCGAACTCAATCGCGCGATCTACATGGACGAGCGGCGACGAGAGAAGGGTCCGCGCTTCGCGCAGGTCGCCGCTGATTTCGCAGCGCTCGCCGACGTGCTCGCCACCGTTCCGCTCGACGAGCTCGGACCATTCCAGGCAGCCGCCGAGTAAGGCGCCGCTCATCATCTCGCGCTTAGTCTTTTTGCGGGCTTGTTTCGTCTGCGATCGTGGATAACGATCGCTCAATTTCTCCGGCAAGAAAAAAGGGCCGCTTGCAATGAGCAAGCGGCCCAAGTCTAGGGAGGAAACGCCCAAGGAGGGCAGCGGCAGCGCGGAAGCGCTACCGCACCGCAACAATATGCGACCGCGCTGCACAAAGCGCAAGGGTTTTTGAGCCCTTTCCCATGCAAAATTTGCAGGGCATGCAAGCGCGCAACACAGTCGCGCCGGGCTCCAATTTTGCTGCTTTTTCAGTCGCTTACCGAAAGCCCCTCGCCGAGCAAGATGGCTCATGCGCAATCAGCGCGCTCGAATTCTCGATTTTGTGAACGTCTCGTTATCGGAAAATTAGCCCTCGTGTGCGTCGACTCGGTATCCAGAATACCAGGCGCCAACGCCGGATCATCGTGCGCGGCCGGCCGGTTTGAGCTAGAGCTTGACGCAAATCAAAGCCTGCTCGCATTGGCTGTCGGCCCGGGACCTTATCTCCTTGCAGCAAATGTTTTGGCGTTTTGGGCGCAGACGATACGCCGCCGACAAGCAAGTGGCGCGACGTGTCCCTCCGCGCGTTCGACGAGACATTCAAGAAACCATTGTGCAAGAAACCATTGTGCAAGGAACCAATGTGCAAGGAACCAATGTGAAGGAATCCCTGTGACGGTCATCGACTTTTCCGCCTTCATCGGTCGCCTCGCGACGTCATCCGGCGAAACCATCCTGCCATTCTTCAGAACTTCGCTCTCGATCGACAACAAGAGCGTTGGCCAGGATTTCGATCCCGTCACCGAGGCCGATCGCGCGGCGGAAGCGATGATGCGCCGGCAGATCAAAGCCAGCTTTCCCCAGCACGGCATCGTCGGCGAGGAGTTCGGCAATGAGCGCGAGGACGCCGACTATGTCTGGGTGCTGGATCCGATCGACGGCACAAAATCCTTCATCGGCGGCTTTCCGATCTGGGGCACACTGATCGCGCTGCTGCACAAGGGCACGCCGGTGTTCGGCATGATGCATCAGCCCTTCATCGGCGAGCGCTTCTCCGGCGACAACGCGTCGGCCAATTATCAGGGACCATCGGGCGAGCGCAAATTGTCGGTGCGGCGTTGTGCGTCGCTGGAGGAAGCAACCGCCTATACGACCAGCCCGCGGCTGATGAACGAGGCCGACCGCGCGATCTTCGGCCGCGTCGAGAACTCAGTGCGGCTCTCCCGCTATGGTGGCGACTGCTATTCCTATTGTATGCTCGCGGCGGGGCATCTCGATCTCGTCGTCGAGACAGAACTGAAGCCCTACGACATCGCCGCGCTGATCCCGATCATCGCGGGCGCCGGCGGGGTCGTCACGAATTGGGAGGGAGGGCCCGCGCAGAACGGCGGCCGCATCATTGCGGCCGGCGACCGGCGTGTGCACGAGGCGGCGCTGAAGCTACTCAATGGATGACATCCAGAGAAACTTAGTCCCCACGCTCTCAGACGGTTGAACGACAGCTGCCCGCACGCCTGATGCGTAAGCGGGAAGAGCTTGAAAAACGAGAGCGCTATGACCTCCTCCTGGAGCGATCGCGCCAGGCCAAGGGAGGCTGTATGAGAGTGCTGGGCAAGCTTGCGGCTGTGCTGACGTTTGCGCTGTTGTCTTCCTTTGCCGCAGCGGAGGACTTTCCGGCCAAGCCGATTCGGCTGATCGTGCCGTTTCCGCCCGGCGGGCCCAACGACATCATCGCGCGCGTCGTCGGCCAGCGCATGTCAGAGCTGACGAAGCAGCCGATCATCATCGACAATCGCGGCGGCCAGGCCGGCGTGCTGGGCACCGACGTGGTCGCGAAATCCAGTCCCGACGGCTACACGATCGGCATCACCAGCGCGAGTTCGCTCGCGATCAGCCCGACGATGGAGAAGGTCGCCTACGACGTGCAGAAGGATTTGGCGCCGGTCACGCTCGTTGCCACCGTACCGGAAATGCTCGTTGTCTCGACCGGCATTTCCGCGACGAACATGGACGAGCTCGTCCACCTCGCCAAGGCGCAGCCGGGCAAGCTCAATTTCGCCTCGGCCGGCGTCGGCGGCCTGCCACATCTGGCCGGCGAATTGTTCAAGCTGACGGCGAAGATCGACATCGTGCATGTGCCCTATCGCGGCGCCGCGCCCGCCATCAACGACCTGCTCGGCCAGCAGGTGCAGATGGCGTTCCTCGACATGCCGGTGATCCTGCCGCAGATCAAGGCGGGCACACTGCGTCCGATCGCGCTCGGCGCAAGGGAGCGCGATGCCACCGCGCCCGATGTGCCGACCACCGGCGAAGTCGGCATGCCTGATCTCTTGATCCAGAACTGGTACGGCATGGTCGCCCCCGCCGCGACGCCACCCGCGATTGTCGCCACGCTGAACCGCATCACCCGTGAGGCAATGTCCGATCCGTCGGTGAAGCAAAAGATGGCCGAGCAGGGCCTGACGCTCGCCGGCAACACGCCCGAGGAGTTCCGCGCCTATATCGCCTCGGAAACGAAGAGATGGGCAAAGGTGATCAAGGACGCGGGCGTGGAGACGACGAGGTAGGCGCGCGCGAAGGTCCGCGTTATCTTGTTTCCTTGATCTGATGTCTTGGCGCTTCTGCTCGAAACCACGGCAGGCGTGAGGCGAAAGCGTGTGACATTGTGCGGCTTTTGCATTGAAGCGCTGCCGGATAGAAGCTCAGTCGCAAGGAATTCGAAGCACATTGTGATGAGTCTCTCGTCCCCTTTCATCCGCCGTCCGGTTGGCACCACGCTGCTGTCGCTCGGTCTTGTGGTGGCCGGCGCTGTTGCATTTTTCAAGCTGCCGGTCTCGCCGCTGCCCGATGTCGATATTCCGACGATTTCGGTGCAAGCGACGCTGCCCGGCGCCAGTCCTGCGGACGTGGCGACCACGGTCGCAAGCCCGCTCGAGCGTCACCTTGGCCAGATCGCCGATGTCACCGAAATGACGTCGGCGAGCTCGCTCGGTTCCGCTCGCATCAATCTGCAATTCGGCATCGGTCGCGACATCAACGGCGCCGCGCGAGACGTGCAGGCGGCGATCAATGCAGCGCGCGCCGACCTGCCGACCAATCTGCGGAGCAATCCGAGCTACCGCAAATTCAATCCGGCCTCGGCGCCGATCCTGATCTACACCTTGACGTCGGATACGCTGACGCCTGCTCAGCTCTATGACGCCGCCTCGACCATACTGGCCCAGAAGCTGTCGCAGGTCGAAGGCGTCGGTGAAGTCGCCGTGAGCGGGGGATCGCTGCCCGCCGTGCGCGTCGAGCTGATCCCTCCAGCGCTCAACAAATACGGCATCGGCCTGGAGGACGTTCGCGCCGCGCTCGGCAGCGCCAACGCACACAGCCCGAAGGGTGGCATCGACGTCGAGAACCAGCGCTACCAGATCTATTCCAACGATCAGGCCAAAAAAGCGGAGGACTACAAGCCGCTGATCGTTGCCTACCGCAACGGCGCGGCGGTGCGCCTTACGGATGTCGGCGACGTCGTCGATTCCGTGGAAAACGTGCGCACGCTGGGCCTTTCCAACGGCAAGCCTGCCGTCATGATGATCGTGTACCGGCAATCGGGCGCGAACATCATCCAGATGGTCGACCGGGTGAAGGCGCTGATGCCGCAGTTGCGGGCCTCGGTCTCGCCCGCCATTGACCTCAGTCTCGCGGTCGATCGCTCGAAGACGATCCGGGCGTCGCTGCGTGACGTCGAAATCACGCTGCTCATCGCCGTCGCACTGGTGATTCTCGTGGTGTTCGCGTTCCTGCGCAATGCGCGCGCGACGCTGGTGCCCGTCGTGGCGGTGTCGGTGTCGCTGATTGCGACATTTGCCGTCATGTATCTGCTGGGATACAGCCTCGACATCTTCTCATTGATGGCGTTGACGGTCGCGACCGGGTTCGTGGTGGACGACGCCATCGTTGTCCTGGAAAACATCACCCGCCACATGGATGCGGGCAAATCGCGGCCGGATGCGACGCTGCTTGGCGCCCGCGAGGTCGGCTTTACCGTTCTGTCGATGAGCATCTCGTTGATCGCGGTCTTCGTCCCGATCCTGCTGATGGGCGGCCTGGTCGGTCGGCTGTTTCGCGAATTCGCCATGACGATCACGATCGCCATCGTGATCTCGCTCGTGGTCTCGCTGACGACGACGCCAATGATGTGCGCCGTGTTGCTGCGTAGCGATCGCGGCCAGCCGCACGGGCGGATCTATCGGGCCAGCGAGCGCGTCTTCGAGATCATGTTGAACGGCTATCGGCGGACGCTCGCCATCGCGCTACGTCACCCGCGCCTGGTGATGCTGACCCTGGTCGCGACCCTCGGGCTGAACTTCCATCTCTACGGGATCGTTCCAAAGGGCTTCGTTCCGCAACAGGATACGGGGCTGTTGATCGGATCGATCCAGGCCGATCAACACATCTCCTTTCAACTGATGCAGCAGAAGCTGACGCAGTTCATCGACATCGTCAAACGCGATCCGGCGGTCGACACCGCCGTCGGCTTCACCGGCGGCAGCGGTCCGGGTCCCGGCGGCTCGACCAACACCGGCACTGTGTTCGCATCGCTTAAACCGCTCAGCGAACGCAAACTAGCGGCCGATAAGGTGATCGAGCGGCTGCGGGGCGAGCTGGCAACCGTGGCGGGCGCCACGCTGTTCCTGCAGTCGATCGGCGATCTCGGCGCCGGAGGGCGTTCGGGCAATGCGGCGTATCAGTATACGCTGCAAGGCTCGACGTCGGAGGAACTGAATGAATGGACTCCAAAGCTCGTGGCCGCGCTTCAAAGCCAGCCGATTTTTGCCGATGTCAGCAGCGATCAACAGAACAAGGCGTTGCAATCCAACCTGATCATCGATCGCGATGCCGTCGCCCGCCTCGGAATCACAGTCCGTCAGATCGACAACACGCTCTATGATGCCTTCGGGCAGCGACAGGTCTCGACGATATACGTCGCGCGCAACCAGTATCATGTCATCATGGAGGTTGCGCCGCCCTATTGGCAGAATCCTGAGACTTTGAAGGAGGTTTACGTCAGCACCTCGGGCGGAACCGCGAGCGGTTCACAAACGACCAACGCAGTGGCCGGAACGGTCGTCTCGTCTTCGCAGAAAACATCCATCAATGCGGTCGCGGCAAATGCGGTCCGAAATCTCGCGACCAACTCGATCGGCACGACCGGCAAATTAGGCTCCTCGACCGGGACGGCTGTCAGCACCAGCCCTGAGACGATGATTCCGCTGTCCAGCGTTGCCCGCTTCGGGCTGGGCGAGACGCCGCTCGTCGTCAATCATCAGGATCTTCTGGTCGCCAGCACCGTCTCCTTCAATCTCCCACCGGGCGTCGCGTTGAGCACGGCCGTCGCGGCGATCGAGATGACCATGAGCCGGATCGGCATGCCGCCGAGCATTCACGGAGGGTTTGCGGGAGCCGCCAAGATCTTTCAGCAATCGCTTGCGAGCGAGCCGTTTCTGATTCTCGCGGCGTTCGCGACCATCTACATCTCGCTCGGCATGCTTTACGAGAGCTACATTCATCCGCTCACGATCCTGTCCACCCTGCCCTCTGCCGGCGTCGGCGCGGTGCTGGCGCTGATGCTGTTTCATACGGAATTCGACATTATCGCGATGATCGGCGTGATCCTTCTGATCGGCATCGTGAAGAAGAACGCCATCATGATGATCGACTTCGCGCTCGAGGCCGAGCGTCAGCGCGGGCTGTCATCGGCCGACGCCATCTTTGAAGCCTGTCTGATGCGCTTCCGGCCGATCATGATGACCACCATGGCTGCCCTGTTCGGCGCGGTGCCGCTGATGATCGGCCTCGGTGAAGGCAGCGAGTTCCGCCAGCCGCTGGGCATCGCCATTTTCGGCGGGCTGATCCTGAGCCAGATCCTGACGCTCTACACCACTCCTGTGGTCTATCTCTATCTCGATCGCGCCAGACATTGGAGTCAAAGGCGCAGACAGGCCCGCGCATAGATCTCGGCGATCAGGTCATCGGCCGATCGGCGCGCCTTGAGGCGATCCGTCGTCAGCGTAATCTCATTGAGCTTCCTCGTTGAGATCGAACACGTCAGACGGATCGCCAGGCGTCTTGAACAGGGAGATCACTCATGAAAGTTATGCCTGTCGGATCCATCATCAAACCGCTCACACCAGCACAGCAGCAGCAGTACATGCCGAGCGAAGTGCCCGCCACGCTCAAGCACTATCTCGATGGCACGATCGAGCAGTTCTGGGTTCGCGAGAAGTCCGGGCCGATTTTTCTCATGAACGTCGACTCGGTCGAGCAGGCTAAAGCGGCGCTGGATGGGCTTACAAAGAGTCCGCTGCACGCCCTACTCCGCCGCCCTCCTCAAATGCTCCACCAACAGCTTTGCCGGGCGCGGCAGCGACTTGAAGCTGCGAGCGCAGATCACGACCTTGCGGTCGGCCCAGGCGTCGCGGATCTTGACCATCGTAATCGGCATCGTTCGCGCGCAGCGCTTGGCGGCCGTCTCCGGCACCACGGCGATGCCGACATCGGCGGCGACGAGCCGGCAGATCGCATCGAAATCGCGCAGCCGCGCGCGAAAATGCAGGCGCATGCCGAGCCGAGCCGCGTGCCTCGTGATGTGAAGCTGCAGCGCTGTTGTGTTGGTCAGCCCGATAAAGTCGTGTCCCGCCACCTCGTGAAAATCGATCTGGCGGCGGCTTGCCCATTTGCCGCGCCGCGCGGCCACAAGCGCCAGGCGATCCTCGCCGAACGCGAAGCGCTCGATATTGTCGGGCAGCGCGTGCTCGGCGGCGAAGCCGAGATCGGAGGCCCCGCTCGCGATCGCGGATGCGATGTCGGCGCTCTCGCGCTCCTCGACGTCGACATCGATATCGGGATGCTCGCGCAGAAACGCCGCCAGCGCCTTCGGCAGATGTTCGGACAGCCCGACGGTGTTGGCGAGCATATGCACGCTTGCCCGCACGCCCGAGGCGAAGCTCGCGAGATCGCCCTGCATCGCCTCCACATTATGCATGACGATCCGCGCGTGATCGAGCAGGCTTTCACCCGCGGCGGTCAGCTCCACGCCGCGCCGGACGCGCTTGAATAGCGCCACCCCGAAAGCCTCCTCCAGGCCCTTGATCCGTTCGCTCGCCGAGGCCAGCGCGAGATGGGCGCGGTCGGCGCCATGAGTGATGCTGCGCGCATCGGCCACCGCGATGAAGAGCTGCAGGTCGACGAGATCGAAGCGCATCAGGGGCGCCACCTTTCCTGCCTTCGGTCTGTCCGAAGGCTAACTCCGTAACCTCCAGATTGTGCCGGTGATGCGGATCGGTCAATGTCCATCCATGATGACGATCGAACCATTCCTTATCGTGATTGCCGCCGTCTTCCTGTTCGCAGGTTTCGTCAAGGGCGTGATCGGTCTCGGCTTGCCGACGGTCTCGGTGAGCCTGCTTGCGGTCGCGATGCCGCCCGGCAAGGCGCTCGCCATCGTGATCGTACCGGCCATCGTCACCAATATCTGGCAGACCTTCGTCGGCCCCTATTTGCGCGACATCGTCCGGCGGCTGTGGCCGCTGATGATCGGCACGGCCGCCGGGATCTGGTTGAACGCCGGCGCGCTGACCGGGCCGAATGCGCGTTACGGAACGATCGTGCTCGGCATCCTTCTGATGATCTATGCGATCAGCGGCCTCACCAAATTCAACTTCCATGTCGCGCCGCGCAACGAGAAATGGGTCGGCGGCGTCGTTGGCGTCGTCACCGGCGTGATCTCGGCCTCGTCCGGTGTGCAGGTGATTCCATCCGTTCCATTCATGCAGGCGATCGGGATGGAAAAGGACGAACTGGTGCAGGCGCTCGGCGTGTTCTTCACGGTCGCAACGCTGGCGCTCGGTTTCACGCTGACCCGCTCCGGCCTTGTCACTACCGCGACCGCGTTGCCCGGCGCCGTGGCGATGGCCTTTTCCTTTGCGGGCGTCTTCATCGGACAAGCAGTGCGCTCGCGCATGCCGGCCGAGACTTTCCGCCGCTGGTTCCTGATCTCGATGATCCTGCTCGGGATCTACCTCGCTGCGACGGCAGTCTACGAGGTTTACTTGGGCTGAAAGATCATTTGGCCTGAAGCATCGCGAGCCGCGCGCCGAGGAAGACGAACGTCCCGCCCAGCGCGCGGTTGATCCAGAGCACGGCGCGGGGCGATTGCCTGACGCGGCTCGCGGTCCGCGCCGTGAACGCGGCGACGCCGAGGCACCACAGCGTGCCGTTGAAGATGAAGATCAGGCCGAGCAGGATGAAGGCGAGCGCCTTGTGCGGCGCCTCGGCCGCGACAAATTGCGGCAGGAAGGCCAGGAAGAACAGCGCCACCTTCGGATTGAGGATATCGGTCAACGCGCCCTGCCAGAACACTTTTGCAAGCGGGGCCATGCTGCGCTCGGTTACAGCCTCGGCGGGCCGCACCGGTGCGCGCGACAACAACATGGTGACGCCGACATAGCAGAGATAGGCCGCGCCCAGCCATTTGAGAACCGTGAACGCCGCGGAGGATGCCATAAGCAGCGCGGAAAGGCCGATCGCGCAGCCGAAGACATGGACGAGGCAACCCGTGGTGATCCCCAGCGCTGCCGCCGCGCCACCGCGCCAGCCCATCTGCAGGCTGCGACCGACAATATAGGCGGTATCGGGGCCCGGCGCGATGTTGAGCAAAAGCGCAGAGGCATAGAAGAGCCAGAAATCGTGAATGCCAAACATGGGGGCCGTTAAGGTTTGCGACCAATGGCCCCTTGCGGCGACCGGCGAATGGTCATTCTTATTAGCAGCCCGCGTCGCTCGGGGACAGACGGGCGTGGAACTCGGAAATCCGGCCGTTCCTGCAAAAGCATTGGATTCGGTTGCCGGTACCGTGGTATCGGCCTGCGCGGGAGCACGGGTGCCATGGAAAGACGCCTCGCCGCTATTGTCTGCGCCGACGTCGCCGGCTACTCGCGCATGATGGGTGCCGACGAGGCCGGGACGCATGCCGCGTTCAAGGCCCATCGCGGCGCGGTCCACCCGATCATCCTCAATCACGGCGGCCGGATCGTGAAGAAGACCGGGGACGGCTTTCTCGTGGAGTTCCCGAGTATCGTCGGGGCCATCGAGGCTGCGGTCGCCATGCAGATGCTGATGGCGGAACGCAACGCGCATCTGCCGGCCGACCGGATGATGCAGTTTCGTCTCGGCGTCCACATGGGGGACGTCATCGCCGACGAGGACGAGTTGTTTGGCGACGGCGTGAACCTTGCCGTTCGGCTCGAAGCCGCCGCCACACCCGGTGGCGTGGCGGTCTCCTCCAAGGCCCATCAGGAGGCGAGCAAGCATCTGTCCGTCGTCTTCGCCGATGCCGGCAGCTTTCGCTTCAAGAACATCGAGGACACCGTCAACGTCTGGGCCTGGAAACCGGGCGGCGCCGACAAGGACCGCGAATTGCGGCTCACCTCGAGCCTCGCGGCACAATACCGTACCGCTATCGTCGGCGTGCTGCCCTTCGCCAATCTGAGCGACAGCTCGGATGAATATTTCTCCGACGGGTTGGCCGAAGACCTGATTCACGCGCTGTCGCTGCAGTCGTTTTTCCGGGTGCTGAGCCGCAACTCGACCTTCGCGTTCAAGGACAAGGGCCTCAATGCCCGCCTCATCGCCCGCGAGATCGACGCGACCTATCTGATCCAGGGCTCGGTCCGGCGTGCCGGCAGCAAGATCCGCGTCACCGCCGAACTGATCGTACCGGAGAATGGCGAACAGCTCTGGGCCGGCCGCTACGACCGGGATATCGGCGATCTGTTCGCGGTGCAGGATGACATCACGGCCAATCTGTGCACCGCGCTGGTCCCGGAAATCTATCGTGCGGAGTCCTCGATCCCGGCCCGCTCGCTGACAACCGATCTGACCGCCTGGGATCGCTTCCTGAGGGGACTGTCCCACTACTATCAACCGTCCAAGGCGGACTACGAAAGATCGATCGCGCTGTTCAGGGAGGCGATTGCGCTCGATCCGACGCTGGCCATTGCGCGTGCCTATCTCGCCACCATCCTGATGCAGGGCATCCAGTTCGGCTGGATTCGCAGCACGCGCGAGCTATGGGCCGAGGCGATCAGCCTCGCCGAGGCGAGCGTACGGCTCGATCCCCGCTCCTCCTTCGCTTACTCGGCCCTGTCATACGCCCACGCGATGGAGGGCGACCACGAAGTCGCCATGGCGGCCGCGCGCAAGGCCGTCGAGCTGAACCCCTACGACATGGGCGCGGTCGGCGTGCACGGCACCTGCCATTTCATGATCGGCGAGCATCGGCGCGCGATCGAGTTGCTTTCGACCGCTGCGCAGCGCGGCAACAGTGATCCGCGCTATCAATGGGCGGCGCTCAATGCGTTCAGCCACTATCTGCTTGGCCAATACGACGCTTCGCTGTCCTGGGCGCGCGAGTCGCTCTATGCGAATCCCAATCACCTCCAGGTTCTGGCGGTGCGCGCGGCGGCTTTGGCGCAGCTCGGGCGCAGCGCCGATGCGCGGCAGGCAACCGAGACGCTCCTTGGCCTGTATCCGGGCCTGACGGTCGAGCGTCATTTAAGGAATTTCCGTTGGAAAATTCCCGAAGACATCGCGCATTATCGCTCGGGACTTTTGAAAGCGAGCGTGCCGCCGACCAAACTGACGCTGGTCGACCTCACTGCAAAACGCGCCGGAGAGTTGTGAGGGCTCTCTCGCCGAGCGATCACTCTGGTGACATAACTGTCAAACGATCGACACTATTTCGCGCGCACTGTTCATTGTTCACACTGACTGTTTTGTCTTCTTATTGCGCTGAACGCCATAAGGAGACGATCAATGAACATAAGAAGTGCGCCCTTTTGCTTTTTGCTCGTAATGGGTGCAAATTTCGTCAACTTCGCGTTTTCTGAACCTATCTACCCACTGAACCCGCGGTTCGAAAGACTTCTTCCCGACGAAGCCAAATACATTGATCAGATTCGCGAAGGCATTTTGTTTTTGCAGGCGCAGGAAAAACAAGCCCACGGAAAATCGCTCAGAGGGACACACGCCAAAGGCGTTTGCCTCGCGGGAGAAATGGAAATCTACGATGTCGAGAGGTCGGCACCCACGGTCAGTGCGCGACTGAAAAAAGGAATCTTCTCCGTTCCGGGAAAATACCTCGCCGATATTCGTTTCGCGAATGCAAAGGGGGAAATCCATCCTGATCATGATCGCGACGTGCGCGCAGTTTCCTTTGCGCTTCATATGCCGTCAGAACTTTCGAATCCGCAGGGCCGCATGGACTTCACCATGAACGATGCCACCACCTTCCCGATCAACGACGCCCAAGTTTTTGCCGACCTGATGATGAGCCTGAAAAACGGTTTTATCAAAACCGGAAAAGAAATAGGCGTGGGCCGGGTTGCAAGCTTGGGTGAAGGCTTGGCCGATGGCAAACTGTTGCAGGAGGGGTGGGGAACCACGCCTCTGCAGAAGAAGCGCTACTGGAGCACAGTTCCTTTCGCGTTGGGCGATGACGAAGCCGTCAAATATTCACTCAGCCCGTGTTCGGACAATCCCGCCCAACCACTCAATTCTTCCGATTCGAATGAACTGCGCAACGAATTGATCCGCCATGTCGATCGCGACAAAAAGATGAGCTGTTTTGAGTTTAAAGTGCAGCTGCTTGAGCCAGGTCGAATGACTCGCGCGCCTTTCAGGCAACAAGAACCGGCTTACTGGTGGGTTGAAAACGCCGAAAAAGAATGGAACGAAGATCAAGCTCCGTTTTACTCGGTGGGCAAACTCACTCTAAAGGCAGAATCGATCGTCGACGACGACGTATGCGAAACCCGCTGGATCAGCGTCACAAAAAACAACAATGTGATTCACCACGGACTAGGCAGCATCAATCGTGCGCGAGACGCGGCTGAAAGCGCGAGCGCGAACGTTCGCCTGAATTGATATCCCCGGGGTGATTCAAGCGAAGTCAGATTTTTCGGAGCGGAGACGGAGACACAGGCTCTCCGCGCGTTTCACTTGAGACGCTCACTACTCACTCAGTTCGTCGAGCACGGCTTTCCGCGCGGATCGTGGAACGCCTTACGGCCAAGCCGACAATGCAGACATCGTCGGCAAAGCCGCACTCTCGCGCCGATCGCACTCGCTTCTCGGCTTGGATTCGGGGCCTGACGATCGAGCGTCATCTGAGAAACTGTATTGGGAAAAGGTCAAGACATTACGCGCACTATCGCGAGAGGCTTTTGCGGTCGTGCCGACGACCAGCCGACGTTGATCGATCTCACCTGAAGACGTCTGAGAGTCCTGAGGAATGATTTCTATCATTGGTTGACAACCATTTTATCTCAACCAAAATTCATCTTTACTAACCGACGACTTTATCAGAAGACGCGTCCATTCATATCGCGCGTTGCCTTTTGTTTACTGTTTTGAGGATGTCTTTCCATGCAAGAGGACAGCGGCGGCGTCAGACGATGCTCATGCCCTGCCCGAGCAGATCCCCGTTTCTCCAAATAATCCCTGCCCTTTCCTGCGCGCGCTCGTTGACGGCGGCTTCGTCGACGGCGGCAGCGTGCCGTTGTCCAAACTCAGCGGAACGATCGAGGCGGCGAGCGGCGAACGTGGGCTGAGGCGAATCATGGCGCGCAGCGCGGCCTTCGGCATCGCCCTGGTCGCGAACGGCCTCAGTCCGTCGCGCTTGTGGCGCAGCCTGTGGTCGGGCGCCGTGCTCGATCACCTGCGCAACGGTCCGCTGGACAAGCATGGCGGCGGCTCGCGCATCCTCGACGCCGAGGCTCATGTCCATGAAGACCAGATCAACCGTCTCGCCGATTTCAGCAGCGACTGGCCGAACCCGGCCGGGGGATACGAGCGCGGCTTGAACACGCAACAGATCTGCACGTTCATGCGCGCCAATCTGAAACGCGACGACAACCGTCGCTGGTACTTCCCGATCCTGATGCGGGGCGAATGGCCGGTGCTGTTGCGTGTCATGGGCAAGGGCAAAGGCAGCAATCGCTATCTCAGCGTTGCCGAGGTGCGGACATTGGTCGTAGAGCGACGGTTTCCCGACGCGGATCGTGGCCCGCCTCACGGCAAAGCCGACCATGGCAGACACCATCCGGTCGTGGGTTTGCACGGCGGCGCTTGCGCTGATCGCAGTGGCAATAGTGGCCACGATTGCGGTCATCGGGTCTCCCGACCGGTTCGGCCCCCTGCTGCCCAGGAAGATCGCCCAGGTCTTTCCTCCGCCGCTGCCGCAACGTGAGCCGGTCAAAGCCGCCTATTGGCTCGATCAGAACTGGACCAACAAGGACCGATACTGGTTCCACCACGCCACGCAGGGCACAGCGACCTTCCCCGTTCCTTACAAGTGGTTCATGGCGCTGGAGCAACCTTATCTGCACCTGATCGGCAGGCCCGGCCTGCTCTCGGACAGCGCCTATCTCGAGCGCTTCGGCTTCATACCCAGCCCGAAGTCTCTCGACACCGACGAAGCAAATCTGCGGTCCTATGGCTATGCCCTCCATTCCGACGCCAAGACCGAACCCGCACCCGCAACCCTCGCCGGTCTTCAGCCGACCGCGGCGGATAATTCCGATGGCCTCCCGGTCGGCTTCGCCCGTTTGAGTGGCGCCATCAATCCGGTGACGGGCGCGGCCGAGCCCGACAAGATCGGGCTGACCTGCGCGGCGTGTCACACCGGCAGTATCAACTACCAAGGCGTCAGCATCCGTTTCGATGGCGGTCCGGCCATGGTCGAGTTGCGCAACCTCGAGAAGGTGACGGGTCTGTCCATGGCCTACACCATGCTCGTGCCGGGCCGCTTCTCGCGCTTTGCGGACCGCGTGCTGGGCCCGGGGGCCGGTCAGGCGGAGCGCAAAAAGTTGGAAAAGGGCCTGCAAGCGGCTCTCGATTTCGCCGTCAAAACCCAGGCAGAGAGCTACGAGCGGACGATCAGGAGCAAAGGACACAAGGAGGAGACCGCCGAAGGATTTGGCCGGCTCGATGCGCTGAACCGAATCGGCAACCAGGTCTTTTATCTCGACATGGCGGCGAGCGGTCTTTCGGGCTACGAACTCAATCAGGAAGTCATCGACGCACCGGTCAGCTTTCCGCCGATCTGGACGGTGCCGTGGTTCTCATGGGCGCAGTACGACGCGTCGATCTCGCAGCCCCTGATCCGCAACGCCGGCGAGGCGCTTGGAGTCTTTGCGCCGATCAACTTCTCACCCGAACCGGCGCCGGGAGGGCTATACCGCTCGATGATCGCGATCGGAAATCTCGATTACATTGAAAGGATGCTACACGGCAAGGATGATCCTTTCGCGAAAAGCCCGCCTGCCTTCGGTGGTCTTACCTCGCCGAAATGGCCAGAGCAGATCTTCGCCGATGACGACGCATGGAAGATCAACAAAGACCGCGTCAATAGAGGCCGGCAGCTCTACGCCGAGATCTGCGTCGAGTGCCATCTCGGACCGGTTTCAGATCCCGTGTTCGACAACGACTACCCGGACAAGAGCTTGTGGAAGCGCGACAATGGCCATTGGGACCCCAACGGACCAGTGCTGCGGCTCGTCCAGAAGCCGGTCGAAGACATGAAGACGGATCCCGGACAATCCAACATTCTTGCGAAACGAACGGTTAGGATACCGGGCTTCATGGTCCTCGATCCCGCGAAAGACATGAATTGCGACGGCGCGAGGCCGACATCAACCACCGACATACCCTATGCCTTGGCGCTCATGGATGTCGTGCAGCAGGCGACCACCAAGTGGATGGATGATCGCAACTTGTCTGACGCCGCTCGCAAGGAGCTGTGGGGTGACCGAAAGAACTGCCCGAATCCGTCAAAGGTGCCGGTCTATCGCGCACGCCCGCTGAACGGCATCTGGGCCACCGCGCCCTATTTGCACAACGGCTCGGTGCCGTCGCTCTATTGGATGCTGAAGCCGGCCGCGGAGCGCCCGACATCGTTCTGCCAGGGCAAACGCGACTTCGATCCGGAGCAGGTCGGCTTTCACGTCGAGCCCGGCGAGAAGCCTCGATGCAAGATCGGCGAAACGCTGTTCTCGACTACAGACCGCGACGGCAAGGCGATCAGCGGCAACAGCACGACGGGCCATTCGTTCGAGGGACCCAAGCGTGACCCAAGCGACTACCCGCGAGGCATCATCGGCCGCGGTTTCTCCGATAAGGAGCGCCTGGACCTGATCGAGTATCTGAAAACGCTGTAATTCTTTTGAGAATTGCGGCGCGCGGGCGCGCCATCAGCCGAACAGCGGCGTGCCGGGAACGAAGGCGTCGAACGCCGCCCAGAATTGCGAGCGATAGCGATCCTGCTCCTGCAGGATCTCATGCTTGGAGCCCGCGATCACGAGATGCGAACCGGCGCGCAGATGATAGGCGAACTCCTCGACCGCCGGTGTGGAAACGATGGTGTCGTTGGACGCCGCGAGCATCAGGATCGGCTGGCGGATCTTGGACGGATAATACATCCCAGCAAAGGTGTGCATCGCCCGGAAGGAGGTGTCGGCCCAGGCGATCGTCGGCGCACCGAGGCCGAGCGTCGGATCTTCCTCCAGGATTGCGGCGTTGCGCGCGTAGCGCACGGGATCGCTGGTGAACGGATTGTTGACGAAGGAATTGACGCCGGTCAGTTCACCGTTGCCGCCAGGCACGTAACGGCCCCCCTGGCCCGTCAAGCGCAAGAACCGAAGCAACGCGCGGGTGGGAAACGCCGTCCGGCGTCCCGGCAGGTCGATCATCGGCGCCGTAAGCACCATGCGGTCGAACCAGCGCTTGCCGGCATGTGCTATGCGAAGCATCACCGCGCCGCCCATGGAATGGGCAAGCGCGAAATGCGGCGGTGGACAATCCGGCAGCACCACCTGCTGCACGAAGGTATCGACATCGACCTCATAGTCGGAGAAGTCACGAACATAGCCCTTGCGCGCATCGCGCAATCGCCGCGATGAATGGCCCTGCCCGCGCCAATCGACCATCGCGACCGCGAAGCCGCGGTCGCGCAGATCGCGCACCGTCTCGAAGTATTTTTCGATGGTCTCGGCGCGGCCTGGAAAGACGCAGACCGTGCCCTTGCGCCCCGCCGGCGGGGCCCAGCGCGCGAAGCGCAGTTCCGCACCATCCGGCGTGCGGATGGTGCCGGTGATGACATTCTCCGGGACGGGATTGGCGGGAATCGAGACGAGCGTCATGTCCGGGCCGGCTAGATGGGAAACGCTGGAAAACAAGGGCGGGAGCGCCAAATAGAGGGCTGATTCCACCCTCTTGAACGCCGTCTGTCTCCTCCCATATCACCAACGTGCAGGCCGCTACCAGTGCTTCGGCGCAAGGCTGCACAGGACGAAAGCCCGGCCCGATGGCGGGCGGGTTACTTCAAACAGTCGCTCAATGGAGGACTACCTATGCGTAGCTACGACCTTACCCCGTTTTATCGTTCCACCGTCGGCTTCGACCGCCTCTTCTCGCTGCTCGACCAGACGACGTCTGAAGTCAGCCCCGGTTATCCCCCGTATAATATCGAGCGTACCGGCGAGAACGCCTACCGCATCAGTGTCGCGGTCTCCGGTTTTGCGCAGACCGAGCTCTCCATCGTCGCGAAGGAAAACACGCTGACGATCAAGGGCGAGAAAGTCGCCAACGAGAACAACAAGGACAAGGCTGAGGTGCTGTATCGCGGCATCGCCGCGCGCGCCTTCGAGCGTGTATTCCAGCTTGCCGACTTCGTGCAGGTGAAGAACGCCTCGCTCGAGCACGGCCTGCTCCACGTCGATCTCGTTCGCGAAATTCCTGAGGCGAAGAAGCCGCGCTCGATTCCGATCGGCACGATTTCGGCCCCGCAGGTGGTCGACGGCTCTGCCGAGAAGGCCGCCGCCTGATCTCTTCGCTGCTCCCTCTGTGATGACGAACGCCCCGGTTACCCCGGGGTGTTTTTTTGACACGTGCGGGACGACACTTCCTCGTGATCACTCCGGTGGCGTGGTAACGTCGCGTCATTTCCGGCGAAGGGACCTGAGAGCATGATCCCGAAAAAGTGTGTAGCGGTTTTCCGCAAAGATCGTGCTCAATCAAGCGCCTAAAGCGCGATGATCTAGCCTGATCTCATCGCGCTTTAGATGCAATCCTCGGAGCTCGATCGATGAAATTCCTGAACATTCTCACCGCGGTTGCCGCGGTTCTCGCAACAAGTCTCGCCGCGCCCGCGGCGCAGGCGCAATCGGCGCCGCCGCCGAAGGCAACCAACGTGGTTCTGGTGCATGGCGCCTGGGCGGATGGGTCGAGCTGGGCGGAGGTCATCCCCTATCTGCAGGCGGCAGGGCTGAAGGTCACCGCCGTGCAGAATCCGCTGACGTCGATCGAGGATTCCGTTGCCGCCACGCGCCGCGCGCTGGCGCTTCAGGACGGCCCGACCGTGCTCGCCGGTCATTCCTGGGGCGGTACGGTCGTCAGCGAGGCCGGCACCGATCCGAAGGTGAGCGCGTTGGTCTATATCGCGGCCCGTGCACCGGATGCGGGCGAGGATTTCGTCGCGCTCGCCGGCAAATATCCGATGCCGCCCGCCCGCGCCGGCATTGAGGTCCATGACGGCTTCACCACGCTGTCGGAAGATGCGTTCCTTAAATATTTCGCCAACGGCGTCGAGCCGAAGCTCGCAAAGACGCTCTATGCGGTACAGTGGCCGACCGCAGCCTCGATCTTCGCCGGCCGCACCACGGCTGCCGCCTGGCACAACAAGCCGTCCTGGTATGCGGTCTCGAAGGACGACCAGACCATCAACCCCGATTTCGAACGCTTCCTCGCCAAGCGCATGAACGCGACCACGGTTGAGCTGGATGCGGGCCATCTGTCGCTGGTCTCGCATGCCAAGGAGGTCGCCGACCTGATCCTGGCCGCCGCGGGCCAGAAAGAATAACCGGCATCCCACATGAAAACGCCCCGGCGGACCGGGGCGTTTTGCGTGTCGGAATGACGCCCGACGTACCTATTCCAAGTCCTGCTATTTCAAGTCCTGCTATTCCAAGCCCTGTTATTCCAAGCCCTGCACAGGCGGCATGTCCTGGCTCGGCTTGGCCTGCGGCGCAGTTGGGGACGCGGCGGGCGCAACGGGCTTTGCCTCGCCGACCGTACCGATCGTCTGCGGCGCGGGGGGCACCGGACGTGCCACGGCAGCAGATTTCTGCGGCGGCTCGGCCGGCTTGGTCGCCACTGGTGCCGGCGCGGGCTTGGGCGCTACAGCCGCTCGGCTTGCGACGGAAGGTACGCTCTGCATGATTTGCGGAGAAGCCTTGATCACGGTCGGCGGCGGCAGCGGGCCACCGGGATTGCGCAACGGCGCCGGCTGATAGCTCATCCGGTCATAGGCCTGGCCCCACTGGGACGCCGGCACGAAACGGATGATCCGGCCACTGCGACCGTCGATGATCAGGCGGCCGTCCTCGCCGCCCCGATCGAGCACGGCGATCACATAAGTGTAACCACGCTGGCGGGGCGCCCCGAGCGGCGAAAAACCGTTCTCGCGCAGGATCGCATAGACCTCATGCGGTGGCAGCAATGACGGCGCAGAACCATAGTCCGGACCGTAGCCGCGCCCGGGCTCGTAGCGGTAATCACCGCGGTAATCCTGGTTCTGGTTATAGTAACCGCGCTCATAACCCCTCTCCTGACCGTAATAGCCGCGGTCGTAGTAGCGCGGCCCGGGAGGCTCCGGCTCCGGGATCGAGGCTGGCGGCGGCCCGCCGAAATAGGGCGCGTCGAAATCCGATACCGGCCGCACCTTGCCGCTCGCCACCTGCGCATCCGCCGTGCTCGCCGCACACACCAATGCCGCCGACATGGCCAGTCCTGTAAAAAACTTCATTTGCCCGACGCTCCTGTCCAGCCCCCAAGCGCGGGAGAATCTTCGCCGATTCCGGCGGTCCTTGGGCCAGATAGCGGCGTCCTCGCCTCAAGTCTGAACGGCCCAGGTGATCACGAAAGGTGGAGAACGGGTGGAATCGTCGATCGTCAAGCAACCGGGACTTTCGCACGCTTGTGTGGTAGACAAAAATTTGGCAAGGTGGGAGTTAGGACAGTACCGCTGTCTCAATTTTCGGGCAAGCCGGCACAGGGATTGCAACGAAAATGCGGTGTTTTTGCACCGCAATAGTGCAGGCAAGGACGTTCGCAGGGACGCTGAACGCTGAGCCTGAAATTCTTAAAATGCGGCTCGCTTTGAGGACGAGCGGTGGCCCCTAAAGTGGGTGCCGCGGAACGCCCAAGGTGCGCCGAACACCACGGTGAGGCATTGACTTAGCCGGATTGAGGGGACTGAAACATGAGTGGGTCGCAAATCGAGCGCAAGAACATCCAGAACGATGTGCTGTCGGTTGCCACCCATTCGAAATCGGCAGAACCCGAACTTCACACCGAACTTCACACTTGGCGCCCGGAAGCCATAGGCCTCTACGATCCCTCGCTGGAAAAGGATTCCTGCGGCGTCGGTTTCATTGCCAACATCAAGGGCAGGAAGTCGCATCAGATTGTCTCCGATGCGCTCAGCATCCTCTGCAATCTCGAGCATCGCGGCGCGGTCGGCGCCGATCCGCGCTTCGGCGATGGTGCCGGCATCCTCTTGCAGATCCCGCACGCCTTCTTCAAGCGCAAGGCCGCCGAGATCGGCTTCGAGCTGCCCGAGCCCGGCGAATACGCCATCGGCGCGCTGTTCATGCCGAAGGAGACATCCTGGCGGAAGGTAATCCAGAGCATCATCGCCGACCAGATCAAGGCCGAAGGCATGATGCTGCTCGGCTGGCGCGACGTGCCGACCGACAATTCCTCGCTCGGTGAAACGGTCAAGCCGACCGAGCCGACGCATATGCAGGTGTTCATCGGCCGCAACGGCGTGGCGAAGACCGAGGAGGAGTTCGAGCGCAAGCTCTACATCCTGCGCAAGTCGATTTCGCAGGCGATCTATCAGCGCCGCGACCGCGGCATGGCCGGCTATTACCCCTGCTCGATGTCGTGCCGCACTGTCATCTATAAAGGCATGTTCCTCGCCGACCAGCTCGGCAAGTATTATGCCGACCTGCATGAGCCGGATTTCGAGAGCGCGCTGGCGCTGGTGCATCAGCGCTTCTCGACCAACACCTTCCCGACCTGGTCGCTGGCTCACCCCTACCGGATGATCGCGCACAATGGCGAGATCAACACGCTGCGCGGCAACGTCAACTGGATGGCGGCGCGGCAGGCCTCGGTGAGCTCCGAGCTCTATGGCAAGGACATCACGCGCCTGTGGCCGATCTCCTATGAGGGCCAGAGCGACACCGCCTGCTTCGACAACGCGCTCGAATTCCTTGTGCAGGGCGGCTACTCGCTGCCGCACGCGGTGATGATGATGATTCCGGAGGCCTGGGCCGGCAATCCCCTGATGAGCGAGGAGCGCCGCTCCTTCTACGAATATCACGCCGCCATGATGGAGCCGTGGGACGGCCCCGCCGCGATCGCGTTCACCGACGGCCGCCAGATCGGCGCGACGCTGGACCGCAACGGCCTGCGTCCGGCGCGCTATCTCGTCACCAGGGACGACCGCATCGTGATGGCGTCCGAGATGGGCGTGCTCAAGATTCCGGAGGACCAGATCGTCACCAAGTGGCGGCTGCAGCCGGGCAAGATGCTGCTCGTCGATCTCGAACAGGGCCGGCTCATTCCGGACGACGAGATCAAGGCGCAGCTCGCCAAGAGCCATCCCTATCGCAACTGGCTCGACCGCACACAGATCGTGCTGGAAGAGCTGCCGGACGCGCCGACCAAGGGCATGCGCTCGAACCTGCCGCTGCTCGATCGCCAGCAGGCGTTCGGCTACACGCAGGAGGACATCAGCATCCTGATGACGCCGATGGCCTCCGCGGGCGAGGAAGCCACGGGCTCGATGGGCAATGACACGCCGATCTCGGCGCTGTCGGACCGGCCCAAGCCGCTGTTCACCTATTTCAAGCAGAACTTCGCGCAGGTCACCAACCCGCCGATCGATCCGATCCGCGAGGAGCTGGTGATGAGCCTCGTATCGATCATCGGGCCGCGGCCGAACCTGTTCGACCTGAAGGGCCTCGCCGAGACCAAGCGGCTGGAAGTGCGCCAACCGATCCTGACCGACGCGGACCTGGAGAAGATCCGCTCGATCTCCGAAATCGCCGACACGCATTTCAGGTCGCGCACGCTCGACACCACGTTTCATGCGGGCTTCGGGCCGGCCGGGCTCGAGCAGGTGCTGGACGAGCTCTGCGCCCGCGCCGAAGCCGCCGTCCGCGAAGGCGTCAACATCATCATCCTGTCCGACCGCATGGTGGGCACCGACCGGATTCCGATCCCCTCGCTGCTCGCTTGCGCCGCCGTGCATCATCATCTGATCCGCACCGGCCTGCGCACCTCGGTCGGCCTCGTCGTCGAATCGGGCGAGCCGCGCGAGGTGCATCACTTCGCCTGCCTCGCCGGCTACGGCGCGGAAGCGATCAATCCCTATCTCGCGTTCGAAACCATCATCGCGATGAAGGACCGCCTGCAGACGCCGCTCGACGATTATGAAATCGTCAAGCGCTACATCAAGTCGATCGGCAAGGGCCTGCTCAAGGTCATGTCGAAGATGGGCATCTCGACCTATCAGTCCTATTGCGGCGCGCAGATCTTCGACGCGGTCGGCCTGAAGGCGGATTTCGTCGCGAAATTCTTTGCCGGCACGCATACCCGCATCGAAGGCGTGGGCCTTGCCGAGATCGCCGAGGAGACGACCCGCCGCCACGCCGACGCATTCGGCGACGCGCAGGTCTACAAGACCACCCTCGATGTCGGCGGCGAATATGCCTATCGCACCCGCGGTGAGGATCACGCCTGGACGGCGGAATCCGTCTCGACGCTGCAGCATGCGGTGCGCGGCAATTCCAGGGAGCGCTACCAGGCGTTCGCCAAAATTCTCAACGAGCAGTCCGAACGGCTGCTGACGCTGCGCGGCCTGTTCCGCATTCGGACGGCGGAGGACGAGAAGCGCAAGCCGGTGCGGCTCGACGAGGTCGAGCCGGCAAAGGACATCGTCAAGCGCTTCGCCACCGGCGCGATGAGCTTCGGTTCGATCTCACGCGAGGCGCACACGACGCTTGCGATCGCGATGAACCGGATCGGCGGCAAGTCCAACACCGGCGAAGGCGGCGAGGAATCCGACCGCTTCAAGCCGCTGCCGAACGGCAATTCGATGCGTTCGGCAATCAAGCAGGTCGCTTCCGGTCGCTTCGGCGTCACGACGGAGTATCTCGTCAACTCCGACATGATGCAGATCAAGATGGCGCAGGGCGCCAAGCCCGGCGAAGGCGGTCAGCTGCCCGGCCATAAGGTCGACGCAGTCATCGCCAGGGTGCGGCATTCGACGCCGGGCGTCGGCCTGATCTCCCCTCCGCCGCACCACGACATCTACTCGATCGAGGACCTGGCGCAGCTCATCTATGACCTGAAGAACGTCAACCCCGACGGCCAGGTCTCGGTGAAGCTCGTCTCCGAAGTGGGCGTCGGCACGGTCGCGGCCGGCGTCGCCAAGGCGCGCGCCGATCATGTCACGATCGCGGGCTTCGAGGGCGGCACCGGCGCCTCCCCCCTCACCTCGATCAAGCATGCGGGCAGCCCCTGGGAAATCGGGCTTTCCGAAACCCACCAGACGCTGGTGCGCGAACGGCTGCGCAGCCGCATCTCGGTGCAGGTTGACGGCGGTTTCCGCACCGGACGCGACGTCGTGATCGGCGCGCTGCTCGGCGCCGACGAGTTCGGGTTCGCCACCGCGCCGCTGATCGCCGCCGGCTGCATCATGATGCGCAAGTGCCATCTGAACACCTGCCCGGTCGGCGTCGCCACGCAGGACCCGGTGCTGCGCAAGCGCTTCACCGGCCAGCCCGAGCACGTCATCAACTACTTCTTCTTCGTGGCCGAAGAGGTCCGCGAGATCATGGCGAGCCTCGGCTACCGCACCTTCAACGAGATGATCGGCCAGACCCAGATGCTCGACCAGACCCGCCTCGTCGCGCACTGGAAGGCCAAAGGTCTCGATTTCTCGAAGCTGTTCGTGCGGCAGCAGGAAGAGCCCGGCCAGAAGATCTATCGGTCCGAGGCGCAGAACCATCATCTGGAGGCCGTGCTCGACCGGAGGCTGATCGCGCAGGCGCAGGCTGCGCTCGACCGCGGCGCGCCGGTGAGGATCGAGACCGAGATCAACAACACCAACCGCTCGGCCGGCGCAATGCTCTCGGGCACGGTTGCCAAGATCTACGGCCATGCCGGGCTGCCGAACGACACCATCCATGTCAGCCTGAAGGGCACCGCGGGCCAGGCGTTCGGCGCGTGGCTCGCCAAGGGCGTCACCTTCGATCTCGAAGGCGAAGGCAACGACTATGTCGGCAAGGGCCTGTCCGGCGGCACCATCATCGTCAAGCCTCCGCGCGACGGCGGCATCGTGCCGGAGGAATCGATCATCGTCGGCAACACGGTGATGTACGGCGCGACCGAGGGCGAATGCTACTTCCGTGGCATCGCCGGCGAACGCTTCGCCGTGCGCAATTCCGGCGCGATCGCGGTCGTCGAAGGCGCGGGCGACCATTGCTGCGAATACATGACTGGCGGCATTGTCGTCGTGCTCGGCAAGACCGGACGCAACTTCGCGGCCGGCATGTCGGGCGGCATCGCCTACGTGCTGGACGAGGCCGGCGACTTCGACAAGCTCTGCAACCTCGCGATGGTCGAACTCGAGCCGGTGCTGTCGGAAGAGCTGATCAACGAGACCGTCTATCACCACACCGGGGATCTCGAAGCGCATGGCCGTGTCGACGTGTTCCGGAACCTGCTCAACTCCGACGTCGAGCGGCTGCACGTCCTGATCACGCGCCACGCCAAGGCGACCGGCTCGAAACGCGCCGCCGACATCCTCGCGAACTGGAAAGATTACCTTCCCAAGTTCCGCAAGGTGATGCCGGTCGAGTACCGCCGCGCTCTGCGCGAATTGCAGGCCAACGCGGACGCCGAGCCGAAAATCGCGATCGGGGCGTAGTGGTGCCCCTCATGGTGAGGAGGCGCGATAGCGCCGTCTCGAACCACGAGGCCAATAGACGGGCCTCAATCCTTCGAGACGCGGCGCAAGCGCCGCTCCTCAGGATGAGGGTCTAACTGTCTAACGACCAGCGTCATTCCGGAGTGATGCAACAGCATTGCAGTTCGGAGTTTCGCGAGACACAATTGACTCCAGATCTGCACCATCAGGTGCATTCCGAAACGACGAAAAGACAAGACGCAGGGGCCTCAGGGTTTAATGGGCAAGATCACAGGTTTTCTCGAGATCGAACGGCACGACCGCAAGTACACGCCAGTCGCCGAGCGCTTGAAGCATTTCCATGAATTCGTCGTTCCGCTCTCGGAAAAAGAGACGCGCGACCAGGCCGCGCGCTGCATGAATTGCGGCATCCCCTACTGCCACGGCACCGGCTCGGTGGCGCCGGGCACGCCGGGCTGCCCGGTCAACAACCAGATCCCCGATTTCAACGATCTGGTCTATCAGGGCGACTGGGAAGAAGCCTCGCGCAACCTGCACTCGACCAACAATTTCCCGGAGTTCACCGGCCGCATCTGCCCCGCGCCGTGCGAGGCCTCCTGCACGCTGAACATCGATGACAACCCCGTCACCATCAAGACGATCGAATGCGCGATCGTCGATCGCGCCTGGGAGAACGGCTGGCTGAGGCCGGAGATCGCCGCTGAGAAGACCGGCAGGAAGGTCGCCGTGATCGGATCCGGCCCCGCGGGCCTCGCCTGCGCACAGCAGCTCGCGCGCGCCGGCCATGAGGTGCATGTCTACGAAAAATTCGCCAAGGCCGGCGGCCTTCTGCGCTATGGCATTCCCGACTTCAAGATGGAGAAGACCGTCATCGACCGCCGCATCGGCCAGATGGAAGCCGAGGGCGTGGTCTTCCATTATGGCGTCCATGTCGGCGGCAATTCCGCAAGCGCGGTCGATCCGCGCGAGCTGCTCAAACTGTATGATGCGCTGGCGCTGACCGGCGGTGCGGAAGCCCCGCGTGACCTGCCGATCGCCGGACGCGATCTCGACGGCATTCATTTCGCGATGGACTTCCTGCCGCAGCAGAACCGTCGCGTCAGCAGCGAGCCGTTGAACGGCGTCACCGAGATCCTCGCGAACGACAAGCATGTCGTCGTGATCGGCGGCGGCGACACCGGAAGCGACTGCATCGGCACCTCGTTCCGCCAGGGCGCGAAGTCGGTCACCCAGCTCGAAATCATGCCGGCCCCGCCCGAGCATGAGAACAAGGGCCTGACCTGGCCGAACTGGCCGCTCAAGATGCGGACGTCTTCGAGCCAGGCGGAAGGCGCACGGCGCGAGTTCGCCGTGCTGACCCAGAAGTTCACCGGCGAGAACGGCAAGGTCGGAAAGCTGCACTGCGTGCAGGTCGACGATCGCTTCAAGCCGGTCCCCGGCACCGAGTTCGAGCTCGACGCCCAGCTCGTGCTGCTCGCGATGGGCTTCGTCCATCCCGTGCACGAGGGACTCCTGAAGACGCTCGGCGTCGATCTCGACCAGCGCGGCAACGTCCGCGCCAACATGGCCGACTATCTCACCTCGCGTCCCAATGTCTTCTCAGCCGGCGACATGCGCCGCGGCCAGTCTCTGGTGGTGTGGGCGATCCGGGAAGGGCGCCTCTGCGCGCAGTCGATCGACAAGTACCTGATGGGGACGACGAACCTGCCGCGGTAGCGCTCGCGATTTCCCTGTCAAACTCCTCCGTCATCGCCCGCGAAAGCGGGCGATCCAGTATTCCAGAGACGTTCGTGGAATCCAGAAAGGCCGCGGCGTACTGGATACCCCGCATTCGCGGGGTATGACGAGTTCGGTCTGAGAGCGCAGGGTTTCGCTGCCCCACGTGCTACGCTAAACTGGGGAAACAGCTTCCCGCCGGACAAACTCACGATGCCAGCGCGGTCCGAATCCTCCGCGCGAGGTCGGAGCTGAGATAAGGCTTCGGCAGCAGCAGCACGCCGGCGTCGAGCCGGCCATGATGCACGATGGCGTTCTCGGTGTAGCCGGACGTGTAGAGCACCTTCAGTCCCGGGCGCCGTCTCAAGGCCTCCGTCGCGAGCTGACGGCCGTTCATTCCCCCCGGCATGATCACGTCGGTGAACAGCAGATCGATACGTTCGGGGCCATCGATGATGGCCAGCGCCTCGGCGGCATTGCCGGCGGCCATCGTGCGGTACCCGAAACGGCTGACATGCGTCACGACATATTCGCGGACCAGCGCGTCGTCCTCGACAATCAGGATGGATTCGTCACCATGTTCGGCTCCGGAGATGCCGGGCTCGGCGGCCGGAGCGTCCGGGACACCGGTGGCCTGCGGCAAGTAAAGCTTCACGGCGGTGCCGTGCCCCGGTTCGCTGTAGATCTTGATGTGTCCGTTCGACTGCTTGACGAAGCCGTAGACCATGCTGAGACCGAGGCCTGATCCCTTGCCGACGTCCTTGGTGGTGAAGAACGGATCGAACACCTTGTCGAGCAGGCTGCCGGGGATTCCCTCCCCAGTGTCGCTCACAGCGATCATGACATAGTTGCCCGGACTGACCTCGCTGTTCATCCTCGCATAATCCTCGTCGAGCACGACATTCCTGGTCTCCAGCGTCAGCTTGCCGCCGTTCGGCATCGCGTCACGCGCATTCAAGGCGAGGTTCAGGATCGCGGTCGAGAGCTGACTGGGATCGATCAGGGCCGGCGCGGCATCGTGCGCCAGCATCGAATCGATTTCGATCTGTGCGCCGAGGGTCGGCCGCAGCAGGCGCGCGGCGTCGACGACCAGGGTATTGACGTCGGTGCTGCGCGGCTGCAGCGGCTGCTGACGGGCGAAAGCCAGCAGATGCTGGGTCAGGTCGGCCCCCCTTGCCGCGGCTGCGCTGATCATCTCGGTGATCTGGGCGAGCAGCGGATGCTCCTTGACCGCATCGGCGAGGATCTCGATGGATCCGGTGATCACGGTCAGAATGTTGTTGAAGTCGTGCGCGACGCCGCCGGTGAGCTGGCCGACGGCTTCCATCTTCTGCGCCTGCCGGACCTGGGCCTCGGTGGCCTCGACCTCCTGAAAACGTCTGACCATGGCCTCTGCCTGGCGGCGTTGCCGGGTTTCCTCCTCGAGCGCCGCATAGGCCTGCTGAAGTTGAACGCGTGTCGGCATCACCAAGAGCCGCGGCAACATCAGCAGCAGCGCCGCCCCGATCGCAGCCGAGATCGGCGCCAAGACGCCCTTGACAGCAGCCTCGATGCCGTAGGCCGGCACCCACAGCGTGAGAATCGCCAGCAGGCGGCTCATCCCACCGACGGCGCCGAACACGGCAAATCCGCCCAATATGCTGGTGAACATGAGCAGCATATCGCGGTGGCGGCGCCAGACGAAGACCGCGAGGACGAAGGCGATGGCAAAGAAGGCGCAGGCGAGCATGGCGTCGGATACGGCATTCAGCCAGATCAATTCCGGCTTCCACAGCAGGCACGCGCCATGCGGAGTGAGCGTCGACATGTCCAGAATAACTCCAAACGACAGGTCAGATCATTCAGGTTTCCGCCCATCGCGCAAGCGCAACGCCGCCCCGCCATACCTCCGCTGCCATCACCCGCCACCGGGCCGGCGCGTGAGCGCCGCCCGAAGGCGAGACCCGGTGGCGGGCATGACGGTGAGGAGGCACAAATTCACGACACCAGCGCGACCCGGAGCATCCGCGCGAGGTCGGAGCTGAGATAGGGCTTCGGCAGCAGCAATACGCCGGCGTCGAGCCGTCCATGATGCACGATGGCGTTCTCGGTGTACCCGGACGTATAGAGCACCTTGAGCTCCGGTCGCCGTCTCAAGGCTTCCGTCGCGAGCTGACGGCCATTCATCCCACCGGGAATGATCACGTCCGTGAACAGCAGATCGATGCGTTCAGGACCATCGATGATGGCCAGCGCCTCGGCGGCATTGCCGGCGGCCATCGTACGATACCCGAAGCGGCTGACATGCGTCACGACATATTCGCGGACCAGCGTATCGTCCTCGACGATCAGGATGGATTCGTCGCCGTGATCGCCGCCGGAGATGCCGGTCTCGACGGCGAGCATTTCCGGAACAGAAGCCGCCTGCGGCACATAGAGCTTCACGGCAGTGCCGTGACCTGGTTCGCTGTAGATCTTGATATGTCCGTCCGACTGTTTGACGAAGCCGTAGACCATGCTGAGACCGAGGCCTGATCCCTTGCCGACGCCCTTGGTGGTGAAGAACGGGTCAAATACCTTGTCGAGCAGGCCGTCGGGGATTCCCTCCCCGGTGTCGCTCACCGCGATCATGACGTAGTTGCCCGGCTTAACCTCACTGTTCATCCTGGCGTAGTCCTCGTCGAGCACGACATTCTTGGTCTCTAATATCAGCTTGCCGCCGTTGGGCATCGCGTCACGCGCATTCAAGGCGAGATTCAGGATCGCGGTCGAGAGCTGACTGGGATCGATCAGGGCCGGCGCGGCATCGTGCGCAAGCATCGAATCGATTTCGATCTGCTCGCCGAGGGTCGGCCGCAGCAACCGCGCCGCATCGATAACGAGGGCATTGACGTCGGTGCTGCGCGGCTGCAGCGGCTGTTGGCGGGCAAAGGCCAGCAGATGCCGGGTCAGGTCGGCGCCCCGTGCGGCGGCGGCGCTGATCATGTCGGTGATCTGGGCGAGCAGCGGTTGCCCCTTGACCGCATCGGCGAGGATCTCGATGGATCCGGTGATCACGGTCAGAATGTTGTTGAAGTCGTGCGCGACGCCACCGGTGAGCTGGCCGATGGCTTCCATCTTCTGTGCCTGGCGGACCTTGGACTCATTGGCCTCGATCTCCTGAAAACGCTGGACCATGGCCTCGGCCTTGCGGCGTTGCCTGATCTCCTCTTCAAGCGCCGCATAGGCCTCTTGAAGTTGAATGCGTGTCGGCAGTACCTGGAGCCGCGGCCGCATCAGCAGCATTGCCACCGTGAGCGCGACCGAGATCAGCGCCAGGACGCCTTTGGTCAGGCCCTCGATGTTGTAGGCCGGCACCCATAGGGTGAGGATCGACAGCAGGTGAGCAACTCCGCAGACCGCGGCGAAAATCGCAAGGGACAAGAATACGCTGGGGAACATGACATCGCGGCGGCGCCGCAACACGAAGGACCCGAGCACGAACGCGGTAGCGAAGAAGGCGACGGCAACCGTGGCGTCGGAGGCGGCATTCAGCCAGATCAATTCCGGCTTCCACAGCAGGCACACGCCATGCGGAGTGAGCGTCGACATATCCTGAATATCTCCAAACGATATGTCAGATCATTCAGGTTTCCGCCCGACGCGCAAGCGCAACGCTGTGCAACCGGTGTTGCCGCGGCGATAGCCGGGTTGCACAGGGCGAGGCCATGAGCTCTGACCCAAAATTGACATTCAATGCGCGCTGATCTCGCCGACGGAACTTATGAGGGAGCTGGCGCGTTTCTGAGGGTTGAGATGTTTCGATGGAATCCTCCGGCGCTGCCGACCATCCAACCGCCGTGGAGAAAGACATGTTGAGAGTAGCTTGCGGCAAACGGGTTTCGTTGCTCGCTGCGATCCTTGCGGGCGCAGCTGCAGGATTTTTGTTCACGAATCTGGCGCAGGCGGCCGGCCCCCGCGGTGGCGGCGGCGGTGGCTTCCATGGCGGCGGAGGCGGCTTCCACGGCGGTGGCGGAGGCTTCCACGGTGGTGGCGGAGGCTTCCATGGTGGCGGCGGAGGCATGCATGTTGGTGGGGGTGGCTTCCACGGCGGCGGCGGTGGCATGCGCGCCGGAGGCTTTCGCGGTGGCGGCGGCATGCACGCAGCCGGAGGGCCGCGTGGGGGAGGTTATCATGTAATTCACTCTGCGCCGGGCGCGGCCGCCGCCGGCCATTTCCAGGGCCGCCCCAGCCACAACTTCGCCGGAGGCAATGCGCGCGGCGGAAATCGTGGTCCATCCGGTATCGCCGCCGGCAATCGCACCGCCCCCAACAACCGCGCCGTCTCCAACCGCGTGATGCAGCGCAACGCGAGAGCGGTCGGCCATGCGATGTCCTCGCGTCAGATCAGGAGCGCGATGCGCGCGCCGGGAGCCTTGCGTAATCCGGCAAGGCGTGCCGCCGTCACGGCGGCGCTCGCGGGCGCAGCCTTTGCTCATCACAATCACAATGGCGGCCTGTGGTGGCGCCATGCCCATGGCGGCTTCGGCTGGGTCGGCCCGGTGTTCTGGCCCTATGCCTATAATGACTTCTATGACTACGCCTGGTGGGGCGGCGGCTATGATCCTTTCTGGGACTATGGCTATGGCGATCTCTATGCCGGCCTGTTCGCCCCCTACGACTATGGCGCCTTGAGCGCCTACGCCGCCTATCTGCCGGGCTCCGCCGGATCGACACGGCAGGCCCGCGCTCGCGCCAGCTCGGACACGACGGCAACCCTTGCCGACATGTGCGGCAACGACAACCGGAATATCGCCGGCTTCCCGGTCGAGCAATTCCGCAACGCAATTCAGCCCAATGACGAGCAGGCCGCCGCGCTCGACGATCTCGCCAACGCCTCCCAAAAGGCGGCCGAGACCATCCGCAATTCATGCCCCAAGGACGTGGCGCTGACCGCGCCGAGCCGTCTGGCCGCGATGCAGCAGCGTGTCGAGGCGATGCGCGATGCCGTCAGCAGCGTGAGGCCGGCGCTCGACAAGTTCTATGGGCTGCTCAGCGACGAGCAGAAGGCCAAGATCACGGCACTGGCGTCGGAGCAGCGGTCCGCGCAACGCGAGGAGAGTGCGAGCAACGGCAGCTGCAATGCGGCGCAGCCCGGCGCGACGGAGTGGCCGAGCGAGCTGATCGAACGCAACGTGAAGCCGACCGATGCACAGCGCGCGAGCCTCACTTCCCTGCAGGATGCCGCGACCAAGGCTGCGGATATTCTGAAATCATCGTGTCCGCCCTCGGAGGCGCGCACGCCGCCCGCACGGCTCGACGCGGTCAGCGCCCGGCTCGACGCCATACTGCAGGCGATCGGCACGGTGCGCCCGGCGCTCGATAATTTCTACAGTTCACTCTCCGACGAGCAGAAGGCCGCGTTCGATGCCGTCGGCCCCGAGCGTAACGGGCCCACAACCGCCTCAGCCGCCGACGATAGAGACAATTCCCCGCGGCGCTCACACCGCCGCCACCGTCATGGCATCAATGTCCCCGGCATGGTGTTCCGCATGATCGGGCTGTGAGACATAGGCCGGCGTCGGCAACCTGCACCCCGAGGCCGACGTGCCACGGCAGCGCGGCAGTGTCCGCGCCAATGGCGACGACTAACATCGATTGTTCTCGGACCTGTTCTCGCGCTGGAGCCGCAGCCGCCGCCAACGGCGATCGACCTAGCCTTTGTTGCTTTGCACGAGTATATTGAGGGTATCGCTGATCGTGAGAAACGGCGTCAGTGACTGAGAGACCTGTTCGCGCTCCCGCCGGCAAACGGGAGCAGCAATATGAACGCCATCATTTATCCGATTCATCTTCGTCGCCAATTCGAGCAACGCTGGGCTGCCAGGATTGTCCGCGACGAGCCTCGGCGCTCGCCGCCGGAGGGTACCGATACCTGCATCTGCGGTCAGACCGTCATCGCGCCGCGAATTTCAACCTACGCACCCGACGAGATCGTCAACCACTGGGAATGCTCGGCGTGCGGCAAGCGTTGGGCGACGACTGCACCGGGCTTTGGCAAGCCCTAGAGACTTTTTCGTTTCGATTGGTCGCGGGCCTCATAAGACCGCCGGAGCTAAGCTACCAAGGCAGCGTCTGACTTCAAGACAGCGACTAACTCAAAAGGCTGCCTCTGCGAACAATGATTGAGTTCTTCAACGCAAAGCGTTGCTGATAATTCCGACCTTAGAATCCAGGTCAGGAGGAAGAGGTTTGCCTGCGGCCGCATTCGGCAGCAGTCGCTTCTCGGGCCAGCCGCTCTGACTTGAGCCGTTCGCGATTGTCGTGAAAGGCCTTTTGCATTCTTGCATATTCCGTCGCTTCCGGCTGACTCGGCTTGAATGCCTTGTGGGCTTCGAGCTTAACGCGGCTCACGGGTGTTCGCTCAAACATATAGATTCTCCATTTAGAAAGGCGGTAACCCCTCATTATTTTCGACGAATTTTCTTGCGAGTTTTCTGGCGAGTTTTCTTGGTGACTTGCCGGTCAGACAACGGCGCGCGCTTGGCAGGATGCAGGAGCTATCGCGGCTCCGTCGGCGGCGCTGACTTTTGGTTTTCACGTCTGCTCTGGCCGCCTTCGATCGATGACGTCGATCCCAACGAACCTAACGGCCGTTTGCGCAATTGGTTTCAAGCGCACGCCACGTGAGACGCGTCTGCTTGACAGTTAGGACGGCTGCGCGCCGCGTGGGGGCGCAAATCCAACGCCATCCGCCACTATTTCGACAGGGAGGTCTTGCGTTTCTTTTTCGGGACGCCGGAGAGCCCGGCTTGAGCGCTCATATCCTGCGCTTCCTTGGCTTCCCTCAACGCCCGAAGACGTTCCATGTTCTTGCGAATCGCGACGGCTTTTTGCTCGACAGCTTCCATCGCAAGCGCACCTTCTTCCCGAGCCAAACGTTGCCGGTTGGCGCGCGCTACGCTCTCGGGAGATGGCTCAGCCGGTTTCTTGCTTACCATCTTTCCAGTCCAAATTCAGAGCTGATCAAGCCCGCTCAATCCTGGGATCGAGCGGGCACAGCGCCATTTCAGTACATCCGTGAAATGACGTCAACGGATCAAGTCAGCGACAGGTTTTCCGCGCTTACTTTACCCCGCATCTTGTCAGCCTTGAGCTCGAAAGTGACTTTCTGACCCTCGGCGAGACCAGCCAGGCCGGCTCGCTCGACCGCGCTCACATGGACGAAAACATCGTTCCCGCCATCATTGGGTTGGATGAAGCCAAAACCCTTCTGGCCATTAAACCACTTAACAGTACCTGTCTGCATTTTCATCTTTCCAAAGCACATCTCGCGTGAACCATCACGCGACTCCAATTCAACTGGTCGATGTCTTTGGGAAGAGGCCCGCAGGCGCGTTCAAAAAGGCACAGCGGCTAATCGAATAACTACAACTTATACCTTCGAGCACGAAAATGCAAGTTCACGAGGCAATTATAGTCGATGCTCGTGCATTCTCTCTCGCGCCCGACCTCGCGGCGGTCTCTTCATCGGGCGCCGACGGCCCTCAGAAGGCCTGGCGCACGATAAAGGCTTTGCGATGAAACGAGCTCGTTTCGGAAGTTCATCGCCGTAGCGTGTCTTCTGTGATCAATGCGGGACGGTCGCCGCGATTTCACAAATCATCCGATGAGCCATCGCCCCTTGTGAATATCGAACTTCACCAGACCTTCGTCTCGCATTTTCAGCAGGAGAGACTGGCAAACCTCTTCATTCACGACGTTGGCGCGTTTCATGACCTCATACACCTTGAGCGGCTTCTCGCGGAGCGCGCTCAGAATATTCTCCCGATCATTCAGCACGACTGGACTTCCTACGATCACCGAGCGTGTCACTGAGAATACGAAAGTTGATCTTCCGTAACGACGCGCTCAATATTCTCGTATTTGCTCTTGATGCGATATCTAAGGCGTCCATCTGCCTCGATCGGCATAAGTTGAACGATGGTGTAAATCATTGGTGGATCAGTTGCAGCACGACCTTGCGGGCCTTGGGCCTGATGGTGGACGTCTTCATTCAGCTTATAGGCATATGACATGTGTCTACCCCTGAGAGTTTCGGCTGCTCTAGCGTAGACCACGCTGTGATGCAATGCACCCTCGCCCTTACCGCGCAGGCTCGGGAAAGCAAAACGAGCGTTTCAGTGGTGTAACCGGCCATCTACCGCGCGCGTAACAGCGCGTCAGCAAGGCTGACTTATACCGCCCTTATATCGTTTGAACGTTCGCGGTTGCATCGAATGAAGGCGCGATGAGATCAACAAGCGCTAAATCCACCGCCCGCCGCCTCCTATGCAGTGCAAAGTGCATTTCCGGAACACGCGCTGGTTGCGATTTGGCCTCTGCCGGTGAATGCTGTCGACGTGGGCACATAACGGAGGGCAGCATGAGCAAGGCAACTCTCGATAATCGCCATCGCAACAAGGACGGCGAAATCAGCGGCAAACACGGAAACACCCTCATTCGCACCTTACGCAAGGTGTACGGCCAAAATTTTGCGGCTGGCTATCCCGAAACCGAGAAACTCAGCGAGGTTTTGCTCAAGCTGAACGAGACGTCGTTGAGCCAGCTCCGCCGCGATCATGAGACCGGCCACCTGGAGCACAAGATCACCAAGGCCTCGAAGTAAGGTCGTCGGGGCCGTGCAGTTCAGCGTCGCGGATGCAGCGTTTGCGGACCCGATCAATAGTTTCCCGACGCCGGCTATTTCTTTCTGCCGGAAGAGAGGGTCGGCTGCCACGTCGCGGCCTTTTGGCTTGGCGCGGCGGCAATGACCTTGACCTTCTCCTTCTTGGGTTTCTTGGACTCCCGATTGCCCTTCTGCTGACCTTTGGCCATGTCGATCTCCTTGAGTTTGATGGTGACGCAGAAACGAATGCGGACGCAGTTGGCGTCGCGTCACGAAGTTTCATCCGGCCGAAAGATGATGATGTTGAGCCGCCTTCAGCCGCCTGGATTGTATCACCGGCCTGCGCAACTCTTGCCGGGATGGGCCTTGTTGCCGTGAGCGCTTGTCATGTCGCGCTTATCCGTCGAGCTGATCGAACTGATCGGAGAGCAGGACCTGGCCCCGGGGCGTGCATATCCTGACGTCCATATAGCCCTCCTGCAAAAGCTCCCTTGCTTTCTTGAGGGCGGCCACCGCCGATACACGGCCAAGATTGACTCGACCAAATTGATCGGTCCCGCTGATCAGGTATTGCAGTTGCGTCGTGCTATCCATGCAAGACTGCCGCCACCAATATCAAAACGAGCAGAAACAGCGGGACAACCAAGGGCGGCACGAACCAATCGGCCAGGCGAAACCGAGACAAGACATGCTCCTGCTCTTTCGGCGGGAGCATTCGTTGCCCTCAGTCACCGATGGATGCCGTAGAAAAGGACGATGACGAGCAACCTTACGCTCAGGTTTTGGGAATAGCGAGCGTTAAAACGCCGCGGGAAAATCCTGGAAACCGGCCGGTGCGGCGCATGCGGCCAATTGGAGCGGCGATATTACCCATGAGAAACAGATAGCTACTTGGGTGGAAAGAGCGCATGGTGGCTTCATGCATCAAGTTGCTTCGGCGCAGGCCTGATTGCGAAAGGCAGGCGAGCATGACGATCCGCTCAAGGCGGGAAACTGTCATCTTCAAACATCCGTTCCAGATCAGAGGCATCGATCGGCGTTTGCCCGCGGGCGCCTACGAGGTGATCACGGACGAGGAGATGATCGAGGGACTTTCGTTCCCCTCGTTCCGCCGCGTTGCGACCATGATCGTGGTGCCCGCGGCGGGCTTGCGCGGCTCGGCGGTGGAGATGATCTCGATCGGCTCGGTCGATCTGTCGGATGCGCTGCTGATCGACGCAAACGCGCCCAATGACTGACGAACCACTCGATCTCGACAAGCACCGCGGTATGGCCGCCCAGAAGGCGACCGACATCCGGCGTGCGCTGGCGGAGGTTGAGAACAACGCACGGGAGCTGCGCAAGCAGCAGACCGTCCTGGAAACCGAGCTCCTGTCGGTCCCCGCCACTTCGTGGCCGGAGGCGGCCGCCAAGGCGGGCTACATCTTGAATTTGTACGCTGCGGGACTATCGCCGGACGATACCCGTCATCTGGATCTCGTCGCAGCGATATTCGAGGATTTTGCGCGGCTTACCCGCGAGGGCTGAACGAACGCGACGCGCGTTCGTTGTCTGGCCGCTGCAAGAGTAGCTGCACCCTCGAGCGTTTTCGAGCGAAGTTGACACCGGTTCGCGTGAAGAAAACGCGTCGAAACAAGAAGCGAGAGCTTCGGTTCTGATTCGATCAGAACCGAATATGCTCTTGGGAGTAGGTCCAATGACGCTCACACGCGGTCGCCTTATCGGCTACGAATTTGACAGAATGGTCATGCTGTTTTCGATGGTCGACGGACAAAGGGAGATACCGTGCGCGATCTCGACCTCCGCCATGGACGGTTTGGAGAGCCTGGCGCGATCCAAGCCGAACGAGCGTGAGGCCCAGTTCATGAGACTCCGCGATCGGATTGAAGAGCGGGCCGCCCGCAAATTCCTGGCAATGGAGTTCGAAGGCGTTCCTCCAGGCATTATTTTGCGCAGTATCGACTTCCGAACCTAGCTCCGGAGGAGTTGGCAGATCCGATGCACAACGCGATATCCGCATTCCCCGATAACACGTTGAAGGCGGTGAGTTTTTGATCGACCGCATTGTTACGAACTCGGCAAGGCCGAGGCCTGCAGACCTTGACGCCGCTCTAATTCCTGTCCATATGGCTCAATCGACACTTGGCCGAACGACCTGGGCCGATTCGCCTTGTTACTGGCAGGCGTACACGTTTCAGACCCCTTCTCCAAAATCGATCGACTAACGGAGGGCGCCGATCCCCCGGCATCACCCGGCGCGCGATCGGCAGGCCTCGGATATCATCTTGAGCATTGGACAAAAATCAGGTCTGGCGGTGCCCGACTCTCGGCGTTGGACGCGCATTCTGAACAGCTACCGCACGCCAAATCACGTGCGCAGCGTTGCCGAGTTGATAATCACGGCTCTGCCGCTCGTGACGTTATGGGCAGCAGCCTGGTTCGTATTCTCCATCGGCTACGCTTGGGCGTCATTGCTCATCGCAATTCCAGCCGGTGGCTTTCTGTTGCGCCTGTTCATGATCCAGCACGACTGCGGCCACGGCACCTTTTTCGCCGATCGTCTGGCGAACGACTGGGTCGGCCGCGTCATCGGCGTGCTCACGCTGACGCCGTACGACTGGTGGCGCCGCACGCACGCGATCCATCATGCCACCACCGGTAACCTCGACCGGCGAGGTATCGGCGACGTCGATACCCTGACAGTGCGCGAATACCGGGCTCGTTCGTGGTCAGGCCGTCTGAAATACCGTCTTTACCGCCACCCGCTGGTCATGTTTGGGCTCGGACCAGCCTATCTGTTTCTCCTGCAACACCGTCTCCCGGTCGGCCTCATGCGCGGCGGTTGGCAGCCTTGGGCCAGCACCATGGCGACCAATCTCGCGATTGCCCTGATCGTGGCTGCGCTCACCTGGCTCATCGGCATCAAGGCGTTTCTGCTCGTGCATCTTCCGATCATGCTGCTCGCCGCCACGACCGGCGTATGGCTGTTCTATGTGCAGCATCAGTTTGAGCAAACGGCGTGGGAACGCAACGAGCGGTGGAACCTGCATCAAGCAGCTTTATACGGTAGCTCACATTACGATTTGCCGGTGTTCCTGCGCTGGTTCACGGCCAACATCGGCATCCACCACGTGCACCATCTCTGCAGTCGTATCCCCTTCTACGAGCTTCCGCGCGTGCTGCGCGACTACCCCGAACTGCGCGAGGTCGGTCAAGTCACGCTCCTGCAAAGCTTTCGGTGCGTACGGCTGGTGCTATGGGACGAGGCGCAGCAACGCCTGGTATCGTTCCGTGAAATCAGAGCCCGCGAGTTTCGAGAAACGTCGCCAAAGCTCGCCGCACGACAATCATAGCGGTCGCCCGTCGCTCGATCCCGACGTGCCAGGATCCCGACCTGCCACGGGCGAAACGCCGCGAGCAGGTTCACGCATGTTCACGCCATGGATTTCTCTCGCGGCACGGCGGCGGGTTACGCTTCGCTAACCCGCCCTTGCCAACTGGCTCAACAGATCTGCGCATCATCGCCGTGGTCGCAAACACCGCCGGGGTGGTCCTGGGGCGACAGGTCGGATTCCGCGGCGAACGGCGCCGGCATGCGGGCGTGGCTGTAGAGCCAGTGGTCCGCCGGGGCGGCGCTCGCATGGTGCGTCCGTGCGAGGTATCGCTCGGCTGCGGAAGTCTCCTGAGCCATGGCTGACGTTGTGAGCATGGCCACCGCAATCAATCCCGCCGAAAAGAGTTTGAATGGAGTCATCGAACATCTCCTTTTGGGCTTCAGCAGGCGCGAGGACGTTTGCCCTCTCTGCCGAATTCGCCCGTTCCACTCTAGTCATTACGGATCTCGCGGCGTTTTATTTCCGCTCGGCCGCGTTAACGGACCTCAAATCGAACGTTTGTGATGACTCGTGATACCGCGCGCACGGCGGATTGCCGAAATGTAATCCGCGTCCCCCAATTCGGTGCGCATCACAGATTTGTTCTTCGTCCGACTCCACTTTGTTCTCAAGGAACGAATTCGGAATCGAACAAATCACGCGAGGCAATTCTTAACAACGGGTTGCTTTGGAAACGACGTGTCGTCGATGATCCACGCCTCGATCGGTCCTTCTTCCTCGATCGCCAACCGATGAACATCGAACCTGCGAGAAGCAGAACGCTGATGATAGCAACACGACGAGCAAGCGCATTACGCTCACCGTGCAAGAGGACGTAAGGCCGAGAAACGACTGGTGCGGTCCCGATCGGGTTCAGTTTCGGAGATAACGCGGCATAGACGAGCAGGAAGGCGTTCGCGCAAGCTGTCACAGCCGAAAAGGATATATGCCAAGACCAGCAAATCCGCTCGAAACTCCCACAAGCGAAATCTGATCACTCTTTCATTTTAATACCCTTCTCGGCCCTGTAGGCCTTGAAGACCACGTCGATAGCTTGAATGACTTTTTTGTCCTGATTGGCCTTACAATAGACGATGAGTTCGTGCTCGAGGGTTTTGGCTCGGTCGACCTTCATCATATGCTTCTTGCCAAGACCGTTGTACCAACCACTATACCAGGTAGTCAGATAATCTGCGTCTTCCTGATACGTATTGGCCAATTGGGCGCAGGTTAGCGCCTGAACGTCGATATACCCGTCGCGGTCCGCGTAGGTCTTGAGTTCGACCTGTGCGTACGCCGGCCCTGCAAGGGCGATGATCCCGCAGCACAGGATCGACTTTTTCATGATCACTGGATTGCCCCTTTGCCACTGTAAGCGCGAAGCGCACTCGCGCCGCATCCCTAAACCGGCCCGAAATCGTCAGTAGTGCTATTGATCCAGATCAACGCCATGTGACGATCGAGCCATACTTGACGGTCGCCGTCATCGAAATGTCCCCGTTGGGTCAAACTGGGAAGTCCGCGTGCGCAAAGGGGAAGTCCGCTTTGGCCTCAAGGCCAGACATGGTGATTCCATCCCGATGGCCGAGACCGCGCATGAGGTCTCTTGAGTTCATGTAACCCAGGCTCGGAAGATTTCACGCGGCACCGGCGAAGGCGTCGCGGTTCGCCAGATTGGCATCCATCTAGGCGTCGGAACCGACGCCTTAAACAACGCGTTTGCCAGCCTGGGCCGCGATCGGCCTCTGCACAAAATACATCACGATCAGGGAAATCACCGCCGTTGTAACGACGACGTATCCCAGCCGGTCGAAATGCCGGAGCGAACCGTCGGCATCTTGCGCGATGAGCGCGGCGGCGAGCACGGAGCCGAGGCCGCCGGAGAGTTGTTGCAGGGAAGCGCCGACCGCGCTGAAGGAGCCGCGTTGTGCGGGCTCGGGGATTGCGGAAATCAACGCCTGCGACGGGATCATGCGCGAAAAGATGCCGACGAACATCAAGACGTTGACCAGGATCGCGACCGTCAGACTCACCTGACCGAGATGCGTGTAGATCAGCACCATGACGATGGACATGGCGCTGCCGAAGGCGAAGGTGGGAAATTTGCCAAAAGCATCGCTCGCGCGTCCCACTAGCGGTCCGATGAAAATGCTAAACAGGCCGGAGACGAGATAGATCGTCGGCAGATGAACGATATCGATGCCGAGATTATGCACGGTGTAGGCGCTGCCGAACGGCATCAGCATGTAGCCGCCGGTCGCCAGCAGCGTCGTCACCGCGAATGCCATCCAATAGCGTGGCTGTGCGACCGTTGCGATCAGATGCCGGAACGCGTTTTTGTCCTGCTTCAGCAAGAGGTGGCCGTTCACCGGTTTCATCAAAAACAGCACGGCGGCCATCCCGGCGATCGACAGGCCGACCAATGCGCCGAACGCGACGTGCCAATTCCAATGGTTGGAGAGAAAAAGACCGGCCGGGATGCCTAGCACCTGGCTTGCGGCGAAGGCGGTTTGCACGAATCCCATGACGCGGCCGCGCAATTGCAGCGCAAAGAGATCGGTGACGATGGCGAGCACCACGGAGCCGATCACACCGCCGAACAAGCCGGTAACGATCCGCCCCAGCAGCAGCACATGATAGTTGGGAGCGATCGCGCAAAGCGCCGTTCCAAGGGTGAAGCCGACATAAAAAAACAAAAGCAGCCACTTGCGATCGAACTGATCGGCAAAGCCGGCCGCCAGGATGCCGGAAATTCCCGCGCTGAATGCGTAGGCCGAGACCGCCACCCCGAACTGTGCGGCAGAAATATTGAGCGCCGGCATGATGATGGCGCCGAGCGGCGACATGATCATGAAATCGATGATGATCGTGAACTGGACAAGCGCCAGCAGCGCAACGAGGATTGACTGGTAGCGCGAAAAGCCGCGGGATAGCTCTTGCCGCTCGTCGATCGGCTTCGTCAGGGTTTGTTCGGTCATGACATTCATTCGGGAGGACAAGGGTCAGGATGTGCGATGTGCTGCTGAACGCCGGTCCCTATCTATTCTGGCTCTGCGTTATGTCGATGGCTTGACAAGCAGTTTAATGCTTGCTCGACGACGGTGCGTCGGTTCAGGCTGCGGCAGGTTCTATCGCCACATCCCCCGCATGCGGGCACTGATATCCGGCTTTGGCCCTTGGCTGGCAGTGCGAGCTGCAGTGTCGGCCGATAAGACCGGCCGTGGCTATTCCGGCCGTGGCTATTCCGAGCTGCGCACTGATCCCAAGCTGATATTTGGCCTGCGAAAACCCATCTGAATCCACGCGGCGATAAGCCTCAACATGAACTTGCCAGAATGACCGTCATAATTCGGTATGTCATCAGCAAGCGCGACGCCGTCGCGTCGGTCTTGTGTCATGACCCGCATTTCAAGGGGCGGCGCACCTGCCGGAAAGCGGTTCCGGTACATCGTCAGCCAATGTCCCTTGGTAAAGTCGAGGAACATTCCCGAATTGCAACATGTCGCAATGACCCGCCGGGTCGGCGAATCAGGCTTGAGCCGGTGCTCTTCAAGATACTGCTGCCCCGTCACGCATTGCACTCGATCCTTTCGATATAGGACGTAGTCTGTTCCACCGTCGGAATTGAGGACGGGTGGCGCGGAAGGCAGTTGCTCGAACCGACTTCCGGCTTCTTGGCAACTCGCGCAATAGCAGGAGGCGGTCAGAATCGGCCGGCCGATTGCCTCTAATTTCACCTTGCCGCATCGGCACATCTCGGAGAGGTGTTTTTCCTGTTTCTGGTTCACTGCGACCGCCCGTTCGTGGATCCTGTCTATGAAGTTATTTTGGCGTTAGTGAGAAATGCCCGCAACGGGTCGCTCGCGTCGATCTTGGCATATCTGTTGGACACAAGGGGCGTACGCGTCGTCACGAACGTTGGACAGGGAATGCGATGGGCGCGGTCGGCGCCCGCGTGCAGGCGTGATGGCAGGGCGGATTTCCGTGAGCCACTCTTCTGCGCAGGACGAGCGACGCTGACGCGGACGGAGAAGTCGTGTGGTTCTGGCGCCCCGATGCTGGCGTCAAGCCTTGCACGATGTGCGCGGAGCCCGACCTGGCAACGATGCGCCGACATCGGCAGGGCGCCGGTGGCAAGAAAGCCCGGTCACCGGGAAGAGCACGAAGGACACCGTTAAAGCCACTGCGCAGGGAAGGCCGGGTTGTCTCGGCTGAACCTGTGGTTCTGCCGCGTGCTTTTTGTTGCACGCGGACCATGGGTGCAGTCGGCACCCGGCCCTCCCTGCGCCCTCTCTATCCAAGAGGGTCACGTGCGAAGCATCACCCGGGCGCAAGCGCCGCGGGAACGCGGAGGTGTGCACGTTGCTGTTTTCTCCGCTGTCATCACGCGCGAAAGCGGGTGATCCAGTATTCCAGAGACGGAAGTGAAATGCGGAAAGGCCGCGGCGTACTGGATGCCCCGCATGCGCGGGGCATGACGAGCTTTGGTATGGCATGAGACGGATGCCTCCGACGCTAATTCTGCACCCTCACCCCGAGCATCACGACCGTCGCGTTCGAGCTCGACAGCGGGGCACTGGAATCAAGAATGTCATGGCGTAGCGTGCCTTTGAGCCACAAACTCCGGGTGAGCTTGTAGATCAAATTGCCTTCCAACGAATAAGTCTTGTCGGTGCGGTTGTCGCCCTGATAGTCGAGCGTGCCGTAGGTGAACCTGCCGATCGCGGTCAGCCAGCGGCGGAAGTCGTGATCGACCTCGAAAGTGTAAGTGTGCACCAGCACGCCTGAGGTGCCGGGCAGCGTGGTCTCGGCGATCTGGGTGTCGGCGTTGAATCTCGCCGTCGTCAGTGGCGTCGCAGTCCAGACCAGCGAGGCGCTGGTAAGCAGGCCTGCAAGAGGGTCCAGCCTCGGATCGACATAGTTGCGCGCCGAATAGCCGATCGAGACTTCGCCGATGAGCAGCCTGGAAAATTCAAAGGACGTGCCGGCTTTGGCATAGCCGCCGTTGGAATCGCGTTCGAAGCCGGAGCGATCGAACTGAAGATCGTGCACGCGAGTGTCGCCCTCGATCTCGGCGAACGGTTTCACGGCCGGCGTCAGCTCATAGGAGATGCGCGCGACACCGCCATACTGGTTGAAGTTGCGATCGTCGTTGCTCGACGTCGAACCGTCCGTCAGCGTCGAGTTCTGGTAGGATGTGCGGTCGATGGTGGCGCCGCCGGAAAACTGCAGGCGGTTGAACCGCTGGTCGAAGCCGACCGTTCCGCCGAGCGTGGTCGCGATCGGATATTTCGCAAGGCCCGCCTGGATGTTCGGGCTGCCGGGATTGTCGGTCGCGACGCGAAGCCGAAGCTGCGCGGCGATATCCGTATCGCGCGAGACATCGAGCCGGCCGTCGACATGGCCGGTGAAATCGGGACGATCGACATTGGTCGGCGCCGAATTGACCGCGCCGTCGATGGTCTGCGGCAGGCTGCCGCCATAGCCGGTGAACGAGCCACGCAGATCGGCGACCAGCGCGTGACGCTCCCAGTCCGACACCGCGAGGAATTCCGGCGCGATAACGTAACTGGGCAGGCCCTTCGGCTGGAACGTGCGGCCGGGATTGCTGTCATAGCCGGCCGAGACCTCGAGCGCCGACTTGACCAGGAAGCCGCCGGCATAATCGCCGACCGCGCCGAACGGATCATCGTCGGCCTTGAGCCGTTTGCGCGCCGGTTGGCCCGGCACGGTGCCGGCCATCGCCGGCGGGATCGGGGGCTTGCTGGCGGTCGCCGACGGCGGCAGCGCCGGCGCGGACTGGGTGGCGGCATTGACCACGGGCGGCGGCGTGCCCGGGCCCGGCGGCAGCTTCGGGCGCGCCTGGGCGGGATAATATTTCGCGGGCCTCCGCTTGCGATTGAGCGAGTCGAAGCCGGACTCGCTCGCGCCGCTGGCGGCCGGCTGGACATAGGTCGGCGTTCGGCCGATCCGCGAAGGCGCCCTGTCACGGCTGCCGGGATCGGCGGGCGCAGTGTCGGCGTCATCAGCGATCCGCTGCAGCGGCCGGTCCTGCGGGGCGACGAAGCCGCCGCGCGCGGGGCTGAACAGGGACGGCGTCAATTGCTGCGCGCCAGCGGGAGCGGCTTGAAGGGCGATCAGCGCCAGCCATGGCGAGGCGGCGCGGTAAGCCCACGCGCAAGCCTTCCGGCGCCTCGATGGCCCCCACGGCACGGTCGAAAATACCTCAACAAGATCATACGCTTCATTGGCCGGTTCCCGCCCACACAGAACAAGGCTCTGCGGAAAAAGTCCGTTAACAGAAGTAAAACGGGTATGGTTAATGGGCCGTTGAGAAGGCGCCTGACACGTCGCCTCGCCGGCCCAAATCATGCTAAGGAGGCCTGGTGGGCGCGGGGGCGCGGCCCCCTCCTCCTGGATTGAAACATGCCAAGTCAAAAACCCCTGATGGCGACATCATCGGCCGAGGCCAGCACCGCCGTGCAGTCGGCGCTGCGCACGCTCGAGGCCGGCGGCAGCGGCATCGCCGCGATCGCCACCGCGCTGCAGGGACCGCTGGGCCCGGCTTTCGCCGCGGCCGTCACGCTGATCAAGGACGCCAAGGGCCGCGCGATCGTCACCGGTCTCGGCAAGTCCGGCCACATGGCGCGCAAGCTTGCGGCCACGCTGGCCTCGACCGGCACGCCCGCCTTTTTCGTGCACGCGGCGGAAGCCGGCCATGGCGATCTCGGCATGATCACGGCGGACGACGTGATCGTTGCGCTGTCATGGTCCGGCGAGCAGGCGGAGTTCAAGAACGTCGTCAACTACTCGGCGCGCTTCGCGATCCCGATGATCGCAATCACCTCGAACGCGGCCTCCTCGCTCGGCACGGCGGCGCGGATCGTGCTGGAATTGCCGAAAGCGCGCGAGGCCTGCCCGCACAATCTGGCGCCGACCACCTCGACACTGATGCAGGCCGCGATCGGCGATGCGCTCGCGATCGCGCTTCTGGAAAGCCGCGGCTTCACGGCGCTGCAGTTTGCGAACTTCCATCCGGGCGGCAAGCTCGGCGCGATGCTCAAGCACACCAGCGACCTCATGCAAGGCGGCGACGCGCTGCCGGTGAAGCCGCTCGGCACCAAGATGTCGGACGCGCTGGTCGAGATGTCGGCCAAGGGCTTTGGCTGCGTCTGCATCGTCGACGCGCGCGGCCAGCTCGCCGGCATCATCACCGACGGCGACCTGCGCCGCCAGATGCGGCCCGATCTTCTGACCGCATCGGTCGACGACATCATGACGAAGCAGCCGCGGACGATCGGCCGCGACTCGCTGGCCTCCGAGGCGGTCGAGATGCTCAACTCGGCGAAGATCACGATGCTGGTCGTGGTCGAGGCCGGCAGGCCCGTCGGCATCCTGCATCTGCACGACCTGCTGCGAGCGGGGGTGGCGTGAAGTTATGCGTCGTCATTCCGGGATGGTCCGAACGACCAGACCCGGAACCTCGGGATTCCGGGCTCGCCCTTCGGGCGCCCCGGAATGACGGAAGGTTACGTGGCGACGGCAGACGGAAACCGCGCCGCCGTCTCCTCTAGCGGCAGCGCGAGGCCGTTCGCCAGATACGACACGGTGCGATAGAAGCCGCAGAGCATGATGATCTCCAGGATCTGCGCATCGTCAAAATGCGCCGCCAGCGCCGCGAACTCGGCATCGTTCCACGTCGCGCGATGGTGCAAGGCATCCACCGCCGCGATCAGCGCCCGCTCCGCCTCCGGCCAGCACGGCGCGTCGGAGTCCTCGCGCAGGGTGGCGCGGACCTGCTCGCCGGCCAGGCCCGCGGCCTGCGCGAAGATCGCGACATGCACGCCCCACTCATATTCGCATTTGTTCAGCGCGCAGGTGCGGTCGATGACGATCTCCCGCGCCCGCAAGCTCAGGGGGCCTTTGTCCAGCAGGCTTCCCGCCCGGAACTTCTCCCACGCCCGCGCATGGCCGGCCATGACGCGGAACAGCATCAGCGGCGGCGCGCCGCGCATGATGCGATCGAACTGTTCTTTGATCTCGGGCGCATAAGGCGGTTCGAGCGGCGCGATGCGTGACACGGTTTTCTCCCATGCTACAATTATCGTAGCGCGATGCTACACTATCCGTAGCAACAGGCAAGCGGGGAATTGCGATGCCCAAGCTGACACAAGGGAAGCCACACGCGGTCCGCGGCTCGCACACGGGCCGGCCGATCATGGTGCTGCTCGACCTGCTCGGTCGGCGCTGGACCTTGCGGATTCTCTGGGAGCTGCGCCACGGCGCGCTGACCTCGCGCGCGTTGCGCACCGCCTGCGACGAGGCCTCGCCCACCGTGCTGCAGGCGCGGCTGACGGATCTACGCGAAGCCGGCTTCGTCGCGCTCGCCGACGGCGGCGGCTACAGCCTCACCCCGCTCGGGCAGGAGCTGTCGGAAAACGTCCTGCCGCTGCATCGGTTCGCGGAACGATGGAAAGGGCAGTTACAGCGCTAATGCATGATCCGAAAAAGTGTGTAGCGGTTTTCCGAAAAGATCATGCTTAATCAAAGGCCTAAAGCGCGATGACAATTCAACCTGATCTTATCGCGCTTTAGGCGCTCCCTCGCGGCGTTGCGAGTGCAAGCGAAGCAATCCAGAATTGCTTCCCTACAGACAGTCTGGATTGCTCCGTCGCGATGCTCCTCGCAATGAAGGAGTTCTCACACCGCCGCCACAGTCAAGTTCGCGCCATCGGCCTGCACGATGCGGACGCGGCTGCCGGCGGGCGTGTCGGGGCCGGCGATGCGCCAGACCGTGTCGTCGATCCGCACCGTGCCCCAGCCGTCGACGATCGGTTTCTCCAGCGTGAAGACGCGGCCGACCAGTCCAGCGGCGCGCCTGTTGAGAAACGGGTTGGTCACACTCGCCGCGCTGCTGCCACGCGCCAGACGTCGCCAGACCGGCACGGCGGCGGCGGCAAACACCGCGAACATCAGCAGCTGCACCTGCCAGGACGGGTGCACCGCGAATGACAACAGCCCGACCAGCAGGGCCGCGAGGCCGAGCCAGAACAGGAAGACGCCGGGCGCGACAACCTCCAGCGCCATCAAGACGAAGCCGAAGATCAGCCAGTTCCAGGTGCCCAGTGTGGAAAACATCTCGGTCATGACACGACCTCTAGATTGCCTATTGCTGCTCGGACGGCGGCACCGGCGGCGGGGTCGTCGGCCCGGAAGCCGGCACCGAGGCGGTGCGGCGCGCGCCAGCTCCGGCGTAGCCCTCGCTGTCGCCAAACGTCGCCTTCGCGATCTCGCCGATACCGGCAAGCGAACCCAGCAAGCTCGTCGCCTCGATGGGCAGCATCAAAACCTTCTGGTTCGGCGCGCTCGCAAGCTGGCCGAACGCCTTGATGTATTTGTCGGCGATGAAATAGTTGAGCGCGGCAACATCGCCCTGGGCGATGGCTTCGGACACCACTTGCGTCGCCTTCGCCTCGGCCTGGGCCGCGCGCTCGCGCGCCTCGGCATCACGGAACGCGGCCTCACGGCGACCCTCGGCCTGCAGGATCTGGCTCTGCTTGGCGCCTTCCGCGCGCAGGATGTCGGACTGCCGCTGGCCTTCCGCCTGCAGAATATCGGCGCGTTTGACGCGCTCGGCTTTCATCTGCCGGCCCATCGCCTCGACGAGGTCGGCCGGCGGCACGATGTCCTTGATCTCGATGCGATTGACCTTGACGCCCCAGGGCGAAACCGCGGCATCGACCACGCGCAGCAGCCGCTCGTTGATCTCGTCGCGATGCGACAGCACCTGGTCGAGATCCATCGAGCCCATCACCGAGCGGATGTTGGTCATGGTCAGCATGATGATTGCCTGCGCGAGGTTCGCGACCTCGTAGCTCGCCTTCGCGGCATCGAACACCTGGAAGAAGGCGACGCCGTCGACCGTGACCGTCGCGTTGTCCTTGCTGATGACCTCCTGCTCGGGAATGTTGATCACCTGCTCCATCATGTTCATCTTGCGCCCGACGCGGTCAAAATAAGGCACGATCAGGTTGAGCCCCGGCGACAGTGTCTGGGTGTATTTGCCGAACCGCTCGATGGTCCAGTCGTAACCCTGCGGTACCGTCTTGATACCCGACGCCAGGGTGATGATGACGAGCAGAACAAACACAATCGCGAAAACATCGAAACCGGACATATTCCCTCCAGAACAGGACACGGTACGCGTGTCCACGCGAACTTTGCAACATACGTCGCACGCATGCCGCCTGATTTTGTCTGTGCGGCGGCAGCGCCGGTTCAGGCCGGCGCTCTCGGACCAAAAGCTATAGAGGGATTTCGGCGGCGGCCAGAGCTATCGCGTTGGCGTGCAGCAGGCAGCTTTTCGGTTGAGGAACCGCCAACCTTCACCAAATCGTCAAATGCGGGCTTGTCAAGTTTAGGGCTGTCAGATCCAGCCTCGTTTAGATCCAGCCTTGCAATTCGCGCAGCACCAGCGTGTGAATGACCTTCATGCCGGCGTCGCTGTCATTGAGGCAGGGAATCGCGGCGAAGGATTCGCCGCCATTGTGCTTGAAGATTTCTGCGTTCTCTTGCGCGATCTCTTCCAAGGTTTCCAGGCAGTCGGCTGCGAACCCCGGCATCACCACGGCGATCCGGCGCACGCCGTCCTTCGCAAGCCGTTCGACCGTCTTGTCGGTATAGGGCTGCAGCCACTCGGCATTGCCGAAGCGCGACTGGAAGGTGAGCAGCAGCTTCGGAGCAGCCGGCCCCAGACGTTCGCGCAGCGCGTCCGTGGTCGCGATGCAATGCGCCTGATACGGATCGCCGTTATCGACATATTCCTTCGGCATGCCGTGGAACGAGGCGATGATCAGCTCCGGCTTGAAGTTCAGCGTCGCCAGATGAGCCTCGATCGAGGTCGCGAGCGCCTCGATATAATCGGGATCGTCGTAATAGGGCGGCGAGACCCGCAGCGTCGGCTGCGCGCGCAGCGAGGTCAGCACGCGGAACACCTCGTCACAGACGGTCGCGGACGTCGCCGCGGAATATTGCGGATAGAGCGGCACCACCAGGACGCGATCGCAGCCCCGCGTCATCAACGACTCGATGCCGGTACGGATCGACGGGTTGCCGTAGCGCATCGCCCAATCCACCTCGACATGGTCGAGGCCCGCGATGCTGCGCGCGAGTTTCTCCGACTGCGCGCGCGTGATGGTCTTCAGCGGCGATTCGTTGCGCTCGGTATTCCAGATCTTGCGGTAGTCGCGCGCCTTCGTCCGCGGTCGCGTGCGAAGGATGATTCCGTTCAGCACGAGCTTCCAGACCAGCCCCTGATTCTCGATCACGCGCGGATCGGACAGGAACTCCTTCAGGTAGACCCGCACCCCCCTGGCATCGGCCGTGTCGGGCGTGCCGAGATTGACCAGCAGCACGCCGGTGCAGGACGGCCTGACGCCGGCTGCAGGCATCGCGCTCTCGATGGGAAGAACAGCGGTCATATCGGCCGTGGCTTGGCGCGTCGCCCAATCCTTGTCAAGCCGATAGCGGGTTCGTTACTGTCGTAAGTTACCGCATCGGGGAAACAACATGACGGTCGCCGAATGGTGCATATTTGGAAGCGTCATTCTCTATCTGCTGACGATCGGATCGGTCAAATGGATCGGATTTCGCAGCTATGACAATGCCAATCCGCGCGACCCCACCTTTTACCAGGATGAGCTCCGCGCCCGCGCGCTGGGTGCCCATCAGAACGGCATCGAGACCTTTCCGTTTTTCGCCGTGGCCGTGCTGCTCGCGGAATTTCGCGCCGCGCCGCAAAACCTGATCAATGAATTGGCAATCCTGTTCCTGATCGTGCGCACGGCCTATGTGCTGACCTATATCGGCAACCGCCCGCGGCTGCGATCGATCTCGTGGAGCATCGGATTTGTCATCAATGTCGCGATTTTCTTCCTGCCGCTGATCCGGCTTTATTTGCCGCGCTGACGGGCGGCCGCCTCGTCTGGGGCGCCAGATCAGCCTGGATCGATCTGCAGGCCGGCTGCCGGTCACGGCAGCGGCAGCGGCACGCGCCAGACCTCTTGCAGAAAGAAGCTGCACATCCATGCGGAGCCGTGGCCGATCCGGATCGCGTCGCCGCCCTTGCCGACATACTGGGCCACCACTCTATTGGTGGCAGGGTCGATCTGGGTCAGCGGAATGTTGATCATGGTAACCCAGACGAACCCCTCTCCGACGGAAATATCGCCGCCCTGGCCGGGCACGCCCGCATCGATGATGGCGACGACCTGGTTGCTGGCGGCATCAATGCGCGAAACCGTTCCGTCACCCTGATTGAGCACCCATACATCGGTTTCCGTGCAGGCCATGAAGCGCGGCGCCGGACCGACTGAAATTTCAGCGACCACATTCAATGCGGCTGGGTCAACCCGCGAAACCAGATTGCGCTCCGTCGAGGAGACCCAGACCGCACCTGCGCCCACCACCGGCACAAACGAACCGTCGGCGAGCTTCACCGATCCGGCGATCTTGTTGAGCTCCGGATCGATTCGCAGCAGCCTGCCGTGACGATCGGCCACCATCCAGATGGCGCCTTCGCCCGCGGCAATCCCCCCTCGCTGTCACCGACCGTCGTCGGGATGTGAAGTTCGAGCGCGCTGGATTGCTCGCTGACGCGATCGAGCCGCTTGTCTGCGCAACTCGGCGACCACACCGCGCCGAAACCGATGGCGAGGCCGGAGCACGGACGTCGCCCGACCGGAACGATCTTCGCGACATCATTGGTAGAAGGATTGATGCGAGCCAGGCTGTCTGCTCCGGCATTGGATATCCAAACCGCATTGGCGCCGATCCCGACCCAGTCCGGACTGCCGGGAATGCTGATCTTCGCTGCGATCGGCAAGCTGGCGATCGGACGCTGCACGGCTGCAAGGTTCGACACGGCAAAACACCTTTCATGATAGGGTTTCTGAGCGAGCTAGCTTCCGGTTCGGTCAGGCTAGCGACCGAAAGCAGCAACCGAAGCCCCGTGCTTATCTGATCACAACCGATGGGGCCCTAAGACGCGAGATCACTCGTCTCCAGATAGAATTCTCGCCGCACCGTCAGCACCGCGCTGTCGGTCGCCAGACCATCGAGCCGCGTCGCTTTGACCTGATGGCCTTCGCGGAGCGCCGTGTTCAGCAGGCGATCGGACCCGTCGATCTTGAGCGCGATCCCGATACCCTCCCAGCCCGCCAGCCAGTCGGAAGACGGCGCCGCGATCTCGATGGCCATGAGCTGATCGAAGTCCGGCGGCCTCGTGATCACGTGCGCCAGAAATGGTTCGGACAGACTGCCGAACATTACGTAGCGGCGCTCGGCGAGCGGCGGATCCGACGCAACGAGCCGGCGGCTGTACGGTATACGCTCGACTCTAGCCTCGACGTCATCCGCGGTGATGGCAATTCCCCCGCGCTCGAAATGACCCCGGAAGATGGTTCCGACCATGGTTGGTGGTCTAGATGCTAGGAGATCGGACAGCACGAACGGCTTCGGCACCCACGTATAGATCCTGGTCTGCGTGGCATTGCGATCGTCGACGTATTTTTTTTGGTTCAGGGGAAGGCTCGGAAGCGCGAAGGGCCAGCGGGGCTGGTGGAGCCGATCCGGCGGCCAACGCCACCGGCAACTCCTCTCTTGCTTCCGACAACGGACCAGCCAACGCCGAGATCGAGGGCGTGAAGAAGTAGCCGCCGCCGGTCATCAGCACCCAGGGATCCTGCGGCAACGCCAATTGCTGGTCATGGCTTACGTCATCGTCCACCGGGACGCGGATGAAGCACCCGGCGGCGTTCTGACCGATCAGCGCGTCGTGGCCGGCCGGTGGAATGCTGGCATGCGGAGCGTTCGCTTCATTGACCCACGTTTGAGTCACGAAGTGAAATTGATCGGTGATCGAACCCTGATAGGCCATGAACAACAAGCCGCGGTCGACACCATCGTCCTCGAACAGCCTGGTACGGTCTTTGGGCGGTCCGTACGGAATGCCACGGCGCAGCATCAGCCGACGCAGCGTGTCGTCCGATCCGCCAGTATCGGTTGGATCGTCGCGCGGGTTCACCTTCCGGACATGGCCCACGAACGGACAAATTCTGCCACCGGGATCAGGCTGGGGAGCCGGAAACTGGCTGGAGGCCGTCGTACCGTCCTTCAGCTTCACCACCGGAGTCGGCTCCGAGAAGCCGAAATTGTTGTTGCTCAAATCGTCGCTGGCCAGTTCGTCATCATTGGCGGCCGGCGACCGCATGAGCGGCGCGCCCGACGGCCAGCGGCCGACCAAACGCGACGCGAAAAACTCTTTCGTCATCGGCTTGCCTGACGCGGCAGCAAGCGCGGTCGCACTGGTCTGGCAAAATTCCCAGAACCTGTGGACGAATTGCTGCAGGCGCCGATAGACGAGATACGACCCGTTCTTCTGCCAGGCGAGCCTGAGCGGTGCCGGATTTCGTGGCTTGACGGCATTCCGCGGATCCTGACGATTGTACCCGATCAGAAATTGACCGGGCCACACCAGCGGCCGTCCCGGCTCAGCGAAGACATCAAATTCGGGATCGTCCGGCGCCAACAGCCGCGCGTCGAAGAAGTCGGTTGGATCGGTCGATCTCAGCCCTCTGATCGCCGGCTGGGAAATGCCGTCCTTGAACCCGAAATGCTCATGTCCGGTGAGTGGCGCCGGCAGCGTCGCGCCGGCCTGCGCAGGCCCGGAAAGACGCAATGCCGGAACGCCGCCCCCGCCCGATTCACCGATTTCCTTGACCAAGCGGGTCATCTCCGCGTCGAGGTCGCTCTGCTTGTCAGCCGCCAGGAGAATCAGAATGTGCGGCACGGACTGCGCGCTTCCCCCGATCTTCCATTGCGCGCCGGGAGGGTCCTGCAGGCTGTCGTTGAACATGCCCGCAACGAACTTGTCCTCGAAATTGTGCGCAACATCGTCGCCGGGACGCAACAGCTCTAAGCCGGAGGCGGAAAAGCTGATGCTCTTCCACACGACGCTAGGCATGCCCAACTCGTTGCCGCGTCGCATCCGCATCGCCCGATACAAGTGGTTGAAGCGCAGCACATCCGTAGCCCGAGCGATCTCATTGGCCTGCACCTTCAGCCATGCCTTGCAGCCGGCGACATTCTCGATGAACAGCCCGACGATGAGGCTGTGGTCCTTTTTGAAGCCGGGAATGATCCCGCCCTGAATGTCATCCAACTCGAGCAGCTCGTCGGCCACCATGTCGGATCAAATCCGGCGCGAGGAACGACTGATCGCGGCAGAAGGACCGAGCCCGACCGCAAGCGGCGAGATCCCGCCTCCGGGACATGGAAAGCTGGGGTTGTGAAAGACACCGGTCTTGCCGACCACGCCGGTCAATTTGACCCGCATCCCCGTGCCGGCCTTCACGATCTGGCCGCCGAACAAGATCTTCTGGCCACCGATCTCGAGATCTCCGACAGCCGGCTGCCCTGCCGGCGCCGCGAATACCGCGCGCAGGATATGATCCTCATCGCCGCGCGCCAGCGTCCAGTAATCCGGGCCGACCGCGCTGCCATCCGGCTTCTTGATGCCGAGGTCGTTGGTCGGGTGCGGGAGCCCGTCGATGTAGAGGCCGATCGGATCCTGGAGAGTGAGCGAGCAGCCCTGCCGCGCCACGCCATTCACGACCTCGCCGATGTGCGGATCGCTGTGCCGGTCGGGATCACCGAAACCGGAGCAGTTGATCAACTCGTTGGAATTCGTGACCGGATCGTGGCTGCCGTGTCGCCGGATAATCGTGGCCTGCGATGCGATGTTGATTTCCGCGCGCAGCGTATTGTTGGGCTGGATGAGATGGATCGCGTTCGTCATGTTGAAACTGTTGCGAGGCGCGTAGGCACCGCCCGCTGTCAGAAGCTCGGATTGCGGGACCTGTTGGCCGACGATGTCGCTGTAAACCTTCGTCAGCCGGTTCTTGTCATCGGCAACATGACTCCAGTATTCGTGGCTCTCGCAAGTGAACATCACCTTGGTGATTTTGCCGTCCTGGCGGACCACAGCCCATTCCAAATATTCGTCCTGGTTGTTCCGAGATTCAGCCTGGCGGAACATCTCCTGCGGATCGTCGCCGAATTTGAGTTCGATGATTTGCGGAAAGGCCGGCCAGCTGATCGGCGTCGGCGTGCCCGATACGTCGAGCTTGGATGGATTATAGAATTGCGGATGCAGGCCATGATTGGCGGCGAGCGACGAAATTTCCTCATCGAGAATACCGGAGATCTTCGCCGACCAGCTTGCGGCCATTGGCGGGCTCAGATCTGTCACGTTACCGGGTGCGGCAAATTGCGAAATCTTGGCCATTATGCGTCATCCCCAAAAGCTGCACTACTTTAATACCAGCCTAAGCAAAGCTGTGATCGGACTGCAAGCGAGGACGACACACCGCGCGATCACAAGCAGAGATGAACGCGTAACGATCTCCTGTATGGTTGGTGACGAGGAAGGCAGGCGGCTTCATCTCGCTCGTCCAGCCAACACGCGTGGCGCCGAAACTGCCCTGGACTAAATGCAGGTCACGCGCTCGGCGGCGATATAGCCGAACAGAAGACCTGAGCCGAACAGCAGCACGAGCCCCGCCGCGCCGAACTCGATCCCACGCATGATCAGCCCGCAATTGCCGTCGCCCGCTTCGCTCAGGCGGCGCGCCAGATCGCCGGCGGACGTCGCGACGATGGCAATCGCCGCCACCGCGAACACGGCGCCGAAGCCCATCACGAAGGCCGCGGCGATGCCAGTCCAGAACAGGCCCTGCGCCAGCGCGAACACGAGCACCAGGATCGCGCCGATGGAAGGCCGGATGCCGGCAGAGACAGAGGCGGCCAGCCCGCGCCGCCAGCCATCCTGGCCGGCGAACTCGGGGCCGCGAACACGACCGCGATCATCACCGTGACGAGGCCCCCCGCGGTGCGCGTGATCGGCGGCCAGCACCATCGCGGGCTCGGGTCGCGTGGCCTGCAGCGCCCCGATGAAAGCGCCGCCCTTGGTCCAGACCAGGCTGGCTCCGAAGGCCGCGATCAGCGCGTAGCTGCCGATCTCGATCGCCTTCTGCGCACCACACCCCGTTTTCGCGCCGAGGTTCAGGAGCCAAGCGCAGGCCGCGACGATCGCGATCGCAACCAAGGTCCGCAGCAGCGCCGAAGCGAACGACAGCACGACCGCGCGCAGCGCCGTCTCCCGATCGGTGGCGAGAAAGGACCCGATCAGCACCTTGCCGCTACCGGGTCCGGCGGCGTGAAGGACGCCGTAGGCAAAGGACACCACGAGCAGCGACCAAGCCTCGGAGCCGTCGGCCTTGGCGGCGCGGAGCACTGTGGATATCTCGCGGTAGAATTCGGACTGGCGGTCCGCCAGCCAGCCGATGAAGCCGCCGATCTCCGATTTCACGGCCGAGCCCGAGCCGCCGAACGCGGCCTGCGCCATCAAGAGATGCGCGGCGCCGTCGAGGGTAATCATGATGATGGCCACAACGACGCACATCATCAATCCAAGCATGAGAGAGAAATACTTCACCGGCAGTCCATCATGATCGGCCGCCGCGCGGCCCCCTTGGGCTGCCTCGTCGGGCAGCCCCTCACTCAGGCAGCCATCCTCGCTCAGGCGGCCTTGGACGTTTCCAGCAGCCCGCGGCGGCGCAGCAGCGCGTCCGGCTCGGGCTCGCGGCCGCGGAAGGCGATGTACGCCGCCTCCGGATCGACCGAGCCGCCCGAGGCGTAGATGTCGTCATGCAGGCGCTTGGCGACCGCGGGATCGAAGATGTCGCCGGCCTCCTCGAACGCGCCGAACGCATCGGCATCCATCACCTCCGACCACATGTAGCTGTAATAGCCCGACGCATAGTGATCGCCGGAGAAGATGTGGGCGAATTGCTGAGGCCGGTGCCGCAGCACGATTTCCTCGGGCATGCCGATCTTCGCCATCTCGGCGCGCTCGAACGCCCGTACGTCGCGGCTCGCCGACGCCGGCTGGGTGTGGAATTCCAGGTCGATCAGCGCCGAGGAGACGAACTCGATGGTCGCGAAGCTCTGGTTGAACTTCCGCGCGGCGAGGAACCGCTGCAGCAGGTCCTCCGGCAGCGGCTCGCCGGTCTCGTAATGTCGCGCGAACTTCTGCAGCACCTCCGGCCGCTCCTGCCAGTGCTCGTAGAGCTGAGACGGCAGCTCGACGAAGTCGGTGAACACGCTGGTCCCCGACAGCGACGGATATGTCACGTTGGAGAGCATGCCATGTAGGCCGTGGCCAAACTCGTGGAACAGCGTGCGCGCGTCATCCGGCGACAGCAGCGAGGGCTGGCCGTCGGCGCCCTTGGCGAAATTGCAGACATTGATGACGAGCGGCGCGATTTCGCCGTCGAGCTTCTGCTGGTCGCGCAGCGAGGTCATCCAGGCGCCGGAGCGCTTCGAGGGCCTGGCGAAATAATCGCCATAAAAGAGCGCCTTGTGCTTGCCGTCGCGATCGCTGACGTCCCAGACCCGGACATCCGGGTGCCAGACCGGGACATCGTTCCGTTCGGTGAAGGTGACGCCGAACAGACGCGTGGCGCAGTCGAAAGCCGCTTCGATCATATGATCGAGCACCAGATAGGGCTTGATCGCGCCATCGTCGAAATTGGCGCGGCGCTGTCTGAGCTTCTCGGCGTAGTAGCGCCAGTCCCACGGCGCCAGCGCGAAGTTGCCGCCCTCCTCCGCGATCTGCGCCTGCAGTTCGTCGCGGTCGGCGAGCGCCCGCTCCCGCGCGGGCTTCCAGACCCGCTCCAGGAGGCTGCGGACCGCCTCCGGCGTCTTCGCCATGGAATCCTCGAGCCGATAGGCCGCGTAATTCGGAAACCCCATGATCTTCGCGCTTTCCTCCCGCAGCGCCAGGATCTCGGTGATGACGGCGTTGTTGTCGTGATCATTGCCGTTGTCGCCGCGCGCGATGAAGGCCTTGAAGACCTTCTCGCGCAGCTCGCGCTTGTCGGAGCTCTTCAGGAGCTGCTCCACGGTCGAGCGCGACAGCGTCACGATCGCCTTGCCGGCCATGCCGCGGTCCTCGGCCGCGGATCTCGCCGCCGCAAGGAAGGTGTCGGACAGCCCGGCATGGTCGGCGGCGGACAATTCCATGAACCAGTCCTGCTCGTCGCCAAGCACGTGATGGCTGAAGGTGGTGCCGAGCTGGGCGAGGCGCTCATTGATCTGCGCCATCCGGATCTTGGCGTCCTCGGTGAGCCCCGCGCCGGCGCGGTGGAAACGCGTATAGGTGCGCTCCAGAAGCCGCGTCTGCTCGGTTGTCAGATCGAGTTTAGCGCGATTTTCGTGCAGCAGCGCGATGCGGCCAAACAGCACGGCGTTCATCATGATCGGGTTCCAGTGCCGCGCCATCCGCAGCGACACGTCCTTGTCGATCTCGAGAATCGCCGGGTTGGAGTGCGCCGACACCAAGTCGTAGAAGACGGCCGACACCTTGGCGAGCAGCTTGCCCGAACGCTCCAGCGCAGTGATGGTGTTGTCGAAGTCCGGAGCCGTCGGATCATGCGTGATCGCGACGATCTCGGCCGTGTGATCGACAAAGGCCTGCTCGAAGGCCGGGATGAAATGTTCCGGCGCGATCTCGTTGAAAGGCGGCGTCTGGCGCGGCGTCTCCCAACCCTTCAGGAGCGGATTCTCGGGCGCGGGCGCGCCGCTGGTCTCTTGCTGGGTTTCTGACATCACAATCGTCCGTCTTGTCTGGCAATTTGTCCCGGAAATTACCGGCTTATGTATATCACGCGGTCGGGCTTTTTTAGGTCTTTTGAGCTTGATAGCACGGCCCTTTTCGGGAAGATTGCGCCCCTCCACAGGACCCGATCGCCATGAGCCCTAATACCGCCCCGACCGCCTCCCGCCAGATCGCCTGGAGAAGTGTCGTCACTGTCATCTCAGCGGCAATCCTGATCGGCGCCGAAGTGTTCGGCGCGGCATTCGCCGGCGGCTGGGCGCTCGCGATTCTGTTCGACCTCGGCGACACCGGCGCACACATCGTGCAGGCGGTGCTGTTCGCGATCGGCGTGTTCGTGATGGTGGCGTTCATCCGCGCCGCACAGCGCATCGAGCCGTTCACGACGCGCGCGTGACCTAGCACGCGTGCGGGAAACCGCTGCGGCACAGGCGCGAAATCGATTACGCATCCTTAAGCAAACTTAACATCCGTTCAGAAATCTCGCGTCATCGCGCTCGCTGTGCGTCCGATGTAAGCACACGTTAGTGAAATCAGTTTTCAGCCTAAAAAAAATCTTGCGAAGCAAGATCAAAAAGATTATTTGCGTCTTTGCCCAATTTCGCACGTGCCTGTGGTCGTGTGTCAGTCGGTAGGTATCCGGACAAGAGGCCGGACAGCCGCCAAGGGATGAAGGACCGAGGGTCCCCGAGATCGACGAAGCCTCTCACGACGAGAGGCCAGAGATCGAGGAGGCCAGCATCTCTCTCAAGGGATGCCGTTGAAGGTCTCTCCAACCCTTGCAACCGTGACTGGCAGCCGGAGGCGAACCGGCGCACCCCGCTCTCAACGGGGGACGCGACTTAAAGCAACGACGGATCGGGCTTTTTTGGTCTCTACCGGCATTCCAACCGCCGGCGCGGGCTACTGAAAAGGCTTGTCCTTCATTGCCAGGTGAGCGGGCGGGAAATTTCCCAACCAATCCACGGCAGCACAATTCGGATCTTGAGCTTAGGCTTGTCGCGCCTCCATCGCGCGACGGCGCCGAACCCTCAAGTCCGGGATCATTTTTGAACGGGCTCCGTCGCTGGGGCCGTTTGGAGAGTGCTATGACCGAACGCATCAGGGAATTCCTGCGCAACCGCCGCAGCGAGGGCCTGGACACCGAGCCCTGCCTCGTCGTCGACCTCGACGTGGTGCGCGACAACTATCAGACCTTCGCCAAGGTGCTGCCGGACAGCCGCGTGTTTTACGCGGTGAAGGCCAATCCTGCGCCGGAAGTCCTCTCGCTGCTCGCTTCCCTCGGCTCCTGCTTCGACACGGCGACCGTCGCCGAGATCGAGATGGCACTGGCCGCGGGTGCGACGCCCGACCGCATCTCCTATGGCAACACGATCAAGAAGGAGCGTGACATTGCACGCGCCTTCGCGCTCGGGATTCGCCTGTTCGCGGTCGACTGCGCCGCCGAGGTCGAGAAGATCGCTCGCGCCGCCCCCGGCGCGCGGGTGTTCTGCCGCATCCTCTATGATTGCGCCGGCGCCGAGTGGCCGCTGTCGCGCAAGTTCGGCTGCGACCCGGAGATGGCTGTCGACGTGCTCGACCTCGCCAAGCGTCTGGGCCTGGAGCCATGCGGCATCTCGTTCCATGTCGGCTCGCAGCAGCGCAAGGTGAAGGCGTGGGACCGCGCGCTGGCGATGGCGTCCACCGTGTTCCGCGACTGCGCGGAGCGGGGAATCAACCTCACCATGGTCAACATGGGCGGCGGCTTCCCGACCAAGTACCTCAAGGACGTTCCGCCGGTCCTGCAATATGGCCGGTCGATCTTCCGCGCGCTGCGCAAGCATTTCGGCAACCAGATCCCGGAGACCATCATCGAGCCGGGACGCGGCATGGTCGGCAATGCGGGCATCATCGAGTCCGAAGTCGTCCTGATCTCCAGGAAGAGCGACGAGGACGAGGTGCGCTGGGTGTACCTGGACATCGGCAAGTTCGGCGGTCTCGCCGAGACCATGGACGAGTTGATCCGCTACGCCATCCGCACTCCACATGACGGAGCGGAGATGACGCCGTGCGTGCTCGCAGGCCCGACCTGCGATTCCGCCGACGTGCTGTACGAGAAGATACCGTATCCGCTCCCGGTGACGCTCGAGATCGGCGACAAGGTGCTGATCGAGGGGACCGGAGCCTATACGTCGACCTACTCGTCGGTGGCCTTCAACGGCATCCCGCCGCTGAGGACCTACCACATCTGACGCCCTCGTCCCGCTGAGGCGTGAATCGTCGGGAGCCGGTCCGCCGGCTCCCTTCCCATCACATTGCGAATTTCTGACAACGCTCCACGGCGTGAGCCGCCGCTGGAGCGAGGACTGACGTGCCATGACCAGCTTGCGGAAGACCCAAGTCGCCCTCATCCCGAAAGCCGCTCCGTTCGCGATCCGTGCGGAGCGAGCCTCGGACGTCGCCGCGCGTGAAGCACTGCTCGATGCCTGCTTTGGCGAAAACCGCCATCAGCGCACCTGCCAGCGCCTGCGCGACGGACGCATGCCCGCCGAAGGCCTTGCCCTGTCGGCAGTGCACGAGGGCCGGCTCGTGGGGACCGTGCGGTTGTGGCACGTCAGCGCTGGCGGCAGGCCTGCGCTGATGCTCGGCCCGCTCGCGGTCGATGCCGCCAGCCGCAAGCTCGGGCTCGGCGCTGCGCTGATGGAATATGCGCTGGCGGCCGCCCGGGCGCGCGGGCATGGCGCGGTGATCCTGCTCGGCGATGCGCCCTATTATGCCCGCTTCGGCTTCTCGGCGGAGAAGACCGGCGAGCTCGCCCTGCCAGGTCCGTTCGAGCGCGAGCGGCTGCTGGGGCTCGAGCTCGCCGGGGGCGCGCTCGACGGCGCCTGGGGCATGATCGCGCCGGCCGGCGCGGCCCTGCCGAGGACCCGGACAGGCCGCGCGAGGAAGGCTGCGCGGCTGGTCCCCCAGGCGGCTTGAGAAGGCATCATGCCGCAGGTCAGCCGCCGGCCCTCGGCGCGCCGGATCCCATTCTCGCGTGTGCTGGTGCCCACCCTGCTCGTGATCATGCTCGCCGTCTTGATCGTCAGGGATATCCTGGTTCGCCGGTGGGGCCCTCGCACCCCGGCGTGACACGCCGTCCGCTCTGATATAGCGAAGGCCCGACAGCGGAGGGCTCGCGCGCCCTTCAAGGAACCAGCCAAACCGCAAGGAGATCCCGATGTCACGCCGCCTCATCTCCACCGGCTCGCCGTTCGAAAAGACCGCCGGCTACAGCCGCGCCGTCGTCGACGGCGATTTCGCCTTCGTGGCAGGCACCACGGGCTACGATTACGCGACAATGACGATGCCTGCGGATGTCACGAGCCAGTCACGGAACTGCTTCAAGACCATCGAGGCTGCGCTGAAGGAAGCCGGTTTTGCGATGGCCGACATCGTCCGCGCGACCTATTACATCACCGACGCCAAGGATGCTGATGCGCACTTTGCCGTCTGCGGCGAGGTCCTCGGCGAGATCCGGCCCGCAGCGACGTTGCTGGTCGTCGCGGGGCTCTACAAGCCCGAGATGAAGATCGAAATTGAAGTGACCGCGAAGCGGCGCACCGCCTGATCCGTTTTCACCCCAAGTGAACATTTTCCGAAAGAGAGACCCCTGATGATTCACGCGAAGATTTCCGGCCCCATCGTCATGATCGGCTTCGGCTCGATCGGCAAGGGCACCCTGCCCCTGATCGAGCGGCATTTCGACTATGACAAGTCGCGCTTCGTCATCATCGATCCGCATGAGGACGGCGAGCTCGCAACGAAGCACGGCGTGCGCTTCATCAAGCAGGGCGTGACCCGCGACAATTACCGCGAACTGCTGGTGCCGCTGCTGACCGAAGGCGGCGGCCAGGGTTTCTGCGTCAACCTGTCGGTCGACACGTCGTCCGTCGACATCATGACGCTGTGCCGCGAAATCGGCGCGCTGTATGTCGACACCGTCATCGAGCCCTGGGCCGGCTTCTATTTCGACAAGAATATCGGCGCCGAAAAGCGCTCGAACTACGCGCTGCGCGAAACCCTGCTGGAGGCTCGCCGCAAGAGCCCAGGCGGCACCACCGCGGTCTCCACCTGCGGCGCCAATCCAGGCATGGTGTCCTGGTTCGTCAAGCAGGCGCTGCTCGACATCGCACGTGACACCAAGACCGAGTTCAACGAGCCGAAGAGCCGTGAAGGTTGGGGCGAGCTTGCCCGCAAGCTCGGCGTCAAGGGCATCCACATCGCCGAACGCGACACCCAGCGCTCGAAGAAGCCGAAGCCGATGAACGTGTTCGTCAACACCTGGTCGGTCGAAGGCTTCGTCTCCGAGGGCATGCAGCCGGCGGAGCTCGGCTGGGGCACGCACGAGACATGGATGCCGGAGAACGGCCGCACCCATCCGGACGGCTGCGGCGCCGCGATCTACCTGATGCAGCCCGGCGCCAACACGCGCGTGCGCTCCTGGTGCCCGACGCCCGGCGCGCAATATGGCTTCCTGGTCACCCACAACGAGTCGATCTCGATCGCGGACTATTTCACCGTGCGCGACGGCCAGAAGGTCGTCTACCGCCCGACCTGCCACTACGCCTATCACCCGGCCAATGACGCCGTGCTGTCGCTGCACGAGATGTTCGGCGCGACCGGGCGGATGCAGCCGAGCTGGCACATTCTGGACGAGAACGAGATCGAGGACGGCATCGACGAGCTCGGCGTGCTGGTCTACGGCCACGCCAAGAATGCCTATTGGTACGGCTCGCAGCTCTCGATCGAAGAGACGCGGCGCATCGCGCCCTACCAGAACGCGACCGGCATGCAGGTGTCGTCCGCCGTGCTCGCGGGCATGGTGTGGGCGCTGGAAAATCCGACCGCCGGCATCGTCGAGGCCGACGAGATTGATTTCCGCCGCTGTCTCGAAATCCAGACGCCCTATCTCGGCCCGGTGAAGGGCTTCTACACCGACTGGACGCCGCTGACCGACCGGCCGGGCCTGTTTCCGGAGGACATCGACACGAGCGATCCCTGGCAGTTCAGGAACGTGCTGGTGCGTTGAGGCCCCTGCTGTCGTCGCCCGCGAAGGCGGGCGACCCAGTAGACGCCGGCCTCTCGGATCCGACGATCGCCGCGGCGTACTAAAGCATGATCCGGAAAAGTGTGTAGCGGTTTTCCGAAAAGATCATGCTCAATCAAAGACCTAAAGCGCGATGATGATTCAACCTGATCTCATCGCGCTTTAGATGCCCCGCCTGCGCGGGGCATGACGGCTGCGACGAGACGCGAAGGGTGTGCGGTTTCAGCTCACTTCGCCAGATAATCGAACGCCACCGTCCCGAGGCCGAGCGTCAAGTCCGCCTTGAAATGCAGTGCTGACACGACCTCGCGCACCGGCAGCCGCGCGACGTCAGCCAGCGCGTGCGGGAACAGGCCGAGCGCGGCGGGGCCGGTCCAGGCTTCCTTCAAGGTGATGTCCTCGAGATGAAAGCGCACCAGTTCGCAGATCCGCGGGGATCCGTCGACATGCGGGATGATCTTGAGAATGAAGTTCGGTGCCCTCATGCCCGCCAGCACGCCATCATGTTCGACGTAGCGGTGCTTGTAGCCCATGGTCGCCGAGGCGCAGAGCACCGAGCCGTAGTGCAAGGTGCCGACCAGCACATCGCTTTCCACTTCGATCTTCGGCGTAGCCCGTTTCTTGGGAAAGCCCCACAATTCGCGGCCGCCTGCGATCGGCGCATCGTCATCGAGATACATCGCATGCGTATAGGCGCCATCTTCGCCGTTGAGGCGGACCGGGATGACCTGTCCTGTTTCGGTGTAATCGCCGAAGCCGGTGGAATCGGGCATGCGGATAAACTCGTATTTGACGACGTTATCCGTGACTTCGAGCGGCTCAGGCACGATGGCTGCCAGCGCGTCCGGATCGGTGCGATAGGTAATGACGAAATATTCGCGATTGTAGAAGCGGTAAGGCCCCGGCGGGAATGACGGGTTGGTCAACGGCATTGAATAGGCGGTTCGCCTGACGTCCTCGATCTTCATGATAGGCCTCATGCGTCGTCCAGGATGCGGCCGATTATGGAAAGTCGAGGCGGAACAGGCGAGGCTGTAAATGCGGCAGCGGCCCCTCAAAACATCGTCATAAGTCGCACCGGCGTCATATCTGCCAGCGGTCTCTCCACCTCGTCATTCCGGGGCGACGCAAAGCGCCGAGCCCGGAATCCATCTGGCCTCAGTTTCTGAGTTGGATGGATTCCGGGCTCGCGCTTACGCGCGCCCCGGAATGACGGAGAGAGGAATTACTTATCCTTGATCGCGGGCGCGACCTTCTCGGCCGGCGCGGGCGGCAGGGCTGGCTTGGCGCCTTCCTGCTGGGCCTGCTGATCGGGGCGTGCGGGCTCGGGCGCCGGCGTCGTCGGACGCGTGCCGCCGGGTTTGGCCTCCGCCGGCGCGCTGTTGTTACTATCGGGCGCCGGAGTGCCTTGCAGGGGCTGCGTGGCCTGCGCGAATTGCTGGCGGCCCTGCGCCTTAATTTCCGCGAGCGACATGCCGGACGTGACAAGTCCTGCCACAATCAGCGCCGCGGCGAGCCAGTAGTCGCTTTTGCCTGTGATTTTGCTGTCGTCAGCCATCTCATTCGATCCACGAAATTAATCGCGGGTACCAACGAGCGCTGCGGGCCAATGTTCCCGCGGCAAGAGGCTCAGATCGACGACTCAGATCGAGAGGATACCGGCGTCGCCATCCTCGTCGGAGAACGCCAGCAGGGTTCCCTTCGCGTTCCAGGCGATGCCTGATATCGCCGCTGTGCCATTTCGGCGCACCAGCAGCTCCCCGCCGTCCCCCATACGAACCATCAGAATGGTGCCGTCGCCGTAGCCGGCCGCGAGGATGTCCTGCTTGGGATGGCAAGCAACCGCCGACACTCGCACCTGCAGTGGCGCAAGCATCGCGGGCTCCTTGCCCATCGGCCCGTCCTTGCTCGCGAACGGCCACATGATCACGGTGTCGGCGCCGGAGGTCGCGAGAAACTTGCCGCCCGCGCTCCACGACATCGACCTGACGCGGCCGGGATAGCCGCTCATCCGCATGTGCCGGTTATCGGCAAGCCGCCAGCCATGCAGCGCGGGCTCGTGCATCGTGGTGACCAGGAACTTGTTGTCCGGGCTGAACGTCACGCCGAGATGCGAACCGGTCCACGGCAGGAATTCCGGCGCCGCCGCCATGTTCGGAAACCACAGCGTCGCGCCGTTATAATGCGCGATCGCGATCCGCAGGCCCTTCGGTGCGAAAGCCAGACCGCCGACAGTCGAGGGCACTTCGAGCGATTTCTCTTCGCCCTTGGGGCTACGGACAAACGCGGTCTTGCCGACCGACCAGGCCACCGAGCCATCAGCTTGCAGCGCGACGTTGTCGATCCAGCGCCGCTTGGCGTCGGTCGCAAGCAGCGTGACCTCGCCCTTCTTGTCGAGCGCGACGACTTTGCCGTCATCGCCGCCCATGACGATGCGCTTGCCGTCGGACGCCGAGCAGAGAATGCCGCCGCCGAGAACATCGACCTTGGACATCACGCCTTCCGCGTCAACGATCGACACCTTCTCCTCGGCGCCGACGAAAAAGGCGCGGTCGCCGAGGAAATGCACCGACGTTACTGCCGCACCGATCGTGATCGGACGCACTTGCTCGGTGATCGACGCGATGGAGGCCCGTTCGCCGGCGGGTTCGAAGCTGCTCATCACGAAACGATGCAGCTCTCGAAGCCGTCGCGGATCATCTGCTGCGGCAGTTCACGACCGATGAAGACGACGCGGCTCTCGCGCGGCTCACCGTCCTTCCATTTCCGCTGATGATCGCCCTCCAGCATCATGTGGACGCCCTGGAATACATAGCGGTCCTCGTCATCCTGGAAGGCCAGGATGCCCTTGGAGCGCAGGATCTTCTGGCCCTCGGTCGCCATCAGGTTCTGCAGCCAGGGCATGAACCGGTTCGGATCGAGCGGCTTGTCGCTCCGCAGCGACAGCGATTGCATGTCCTCGTCGTGGTAATGCTTCAGACCGTGACCATGGTCGTGATCATGGTGGTCATGGCCATGATGATGGTGATGATCATGATCGTGGTCATGATCGTCCGCCTCGAGGAAGTCCGGCTCGATTTCCAGGATGCGATCGAGATCGAACGCGCCGCGCTCCAGCACGTCCGACAACGCCACCTTGCAGCGTTCGGTGCGATGCAGCTTGGCATAGGGATTGATGCCGCGGATCCGCGCCTCGACCTCGGCGAGTTCCGGCTTGGACACGAGGTCGGTCTTGTTGAGCACGATGACGTCGGCGAACGCGATCTGGTTCTTGGCCTCGGGCGCATCCTTCAGCCGGTCCGACAGCCATTTGGCGTCGGCAACCGTCACCACCGCATCGAGGCGCGCATTCTTCTGCACGTCCTCGTCGACGAAGAAGGTCTGCGCCACCGGCGCCGGGTCGGCCAGCCCGGTGGTCTCGACAATGATGGCGTCGAACTTGCCCTTGCGCTTCATCAAGCCGTCCATGATGCGCACGAGATCGCCCCGCACGGTGCAGCAGATGCAGCCGTTGTTCATCTCGAACACTTCTTCGTCCGCGCCGATGATCAGGTCGTTGTCGATACCGATCTCGCCGAATTCATTGACGATGACCGCGTATTTCTTGCCGTGGTTTTCCGACAGGATGCGGTTGAGAAGCGTGGTCTTGCCGGCGCCGAGATAGCCGGTCAGCACGGTGACGGGAATTTTTTGCGACGTCGTTTGAGACATGCGGGCTCCGAAACACTGGCTCCGAAAGTGAATTTATCCTGCGTGGGATCGCCGGGCGGCGTCCCTCTTGAAGCATGATCTTCGGGGACCATGCTCTAGCGCTCAAGGGCGCTGGTCAACGCCCTTATATTGTGTTTGACCATTCCAATGTAAGTAGGGGCATCGCCCTTTTCATCGGTCAAGGCGTCGGAAAACAGCGTTCCGCCGATCTTGGCTCCGGTCTCCGCTGCGATGCGGCCGATCAGCCGGTCGTCCGTCATATTCTCCAGGAATACCGCCGGGATTTTCTCTTTTTTGATCCGGCCGATGATGTCGGCGAGATCGCGCGCACTCGGCTCGGTCTCGGTGGAGACACCGAGCGGTGCGATGAATTGGATGCCATAGTCTTGCGCGAAATAGCCGAAGGCGTCGTGGGTGGAAATCACCTTGCGCCGCTCCGGCGGGATCTTTGCGACCGCCGCCTTGACCTCGGCATCGAGCGCATCGAGTTCGGCCAGATAGTGTGCCGCGTTGGCGCGAAAGGCCTCGGCGTCGGCGGGATCGGCACCGGACAACGCGTCGCGGATATTCGCGACATAGACCTTGGCGTCGGCAACCGACTGCCAGGCGTGCGGATCGGCGTCCGAGCCGCGCTTCAGCGGTGCGACGCCGTTGCTCGCCACAACGATCGTGGCCTTTCCGCCCGCCGACTCCACGAGCCTCGGCAGCCAGCCTTCAAGGCCGAGGCCGTTGACGACGACAAGTTTCGCGTCCGCGATCCTTTTGGCGTCCTGCGGCGGCGGCGTATAGACATGAACGTCGGCATTGGGGCCGACCAGAGTCGTGACGTTGACGCGGTCACCGCCGACATTGCGCACGAAATCGCCGAGGATCGAGAAACTGGCGACGACGTTGAGACGCCCCTCGGCACGCAACGGCGTCACGAGCGTGAGGAGACAGATCAGCAAGGACCAAACCCGTCGCATCGCTCTAGGCTTCGAGATGGCGGCCGGGGAACATCTGCCGCACCAGCCCGCCGACGCCGCCAAACAGCACCGAAGCGATATAGAGCGCAGCGGCGACCAGGATGACCGCCGGCCCTGAAGGCACGCGGGTCTGGAACGACAGGACGAGGCCCGCGTAGCCGGACACAGCGGCGCTTGCGACCGCGATGCAGATCATGCCGGTGATGTCGCGCGACCAGAACCGCGCAATGCCCGCCGGGAGGATCATCAGCCCGACCGCCAGCAAGGTGCCGAGCGCCTGGAAACCGCTGACGAGATTGATCACGATCAGCGCCAGGAAGACGAGATGCGCCGGGCCGCCGGCGCGGCTCACCGTGCGCAGGAACAGCGGATCAACGCTCTCGACCACCAGTGGGCGGTAGATCACCGCGAGCACGACCAGCGTAATCGTCGCGTTGATCGCGACCAGCAACAGCGTGCGGTCGTCCATCGCGAGGATATTGCCGAACAGCACGTGCAGCAGATCGATGTTGGTGCCCTTAAGCGAAACGATGGTGACGCCGAGCGCGAGCGAGGCAAGGTAGAAGGTCGCAAGCGACGCGTCTTCCTTTAGCCCGGTCGAGCGCGCGACGACGCCGGCGAGGATCGCAACCGCAAAGCCAGCGATCAATCCGCCCGCCGTCATCGCGAACAGATTGAGCCCGGACAGCAGGAAGCCGATCGCCGCACCCGGGAGGATCGCATGGGCCATCGCGTCGCCGACCAGGCTCATCCGCCGCAACATCAGGAAGACGCCGATCGGCGCGCCGCCGAGCGATAACGCGATCACGGCCGCAAGCGCGCGGCGCATGAATTCGAACTCCGAAAATGGCGCGATCAGTGTGTCGTAGATCATCTGATATCAAGCCGCCCGCGAGGATGGAGGACTGGCGGCGCAGGCCGCCGCGTGATCGTCGAACGCCTCGCACATCCGCCGTGCGGCCAGCAGGTTCGCTTCCGTCAGGACCTGCGCGGTCGCACCCCAGGCCACCGACTCGCGCGCCAGCAGTAAGGTTTCAGGAAAATGCGTGCGCACGAGATCCATGTCGTGCAGTGCCGCCAGCACGGTGCGGCCCTCGGCGTGCCAGCGCTTGACCAGCAGCAGGAGATCAGCCGAGGTCTTGGCATCGATCGCGTTGAAGGGCTCGTCCAGCACGATCAGCAGCGCATCCTGCAACATCAGCCGTGCGAAGAGCATGCGCTGCATCTGCCCGCCGGAGAGCGTGCCGATGACGCGGTTCTCGAAGCCGCTCAGGCCGACCGCGGACAGGGCCTGCGCGATCTTCTCCCGCGCCGCCTTGCCGATGCCGCCGAAAATTCCGATCGCACGCCACAGGCCGGTGCCGACGAAGTCGAACACCGAGATCGGAAAGCTGCGGTCGATATCGGCGATCTGCGGCAGATAGGCGATCTCCCTGGCATCGACGCCATGGCGCGCGATACTGCCGGCGAGCGGCTTCAGGATGCCGACGAGCCCGCGAAACAGCGTCGACTTGCCGGCGCCATTCGGGCCGATCACCGCCAGCAGCGCGCCAGGGGCCACCTCGCCCGAAAGATGATGCACCGCCGGGTGGCGGTCATAGCCCAGTGTAACATCGCGGAATTGCAGTTGCGCGGCCATCGCTCACCTCATCGCCAGCCACACGACGGCCCAAAGGCCGGCGCTGACCGCGAGCGCGCCAGCGAGCCGCGCCGCCACCGTCATGCGCAGAATCGACCACGGCGCGGCCTGCGCCGGATGCGGCGACGCCGGCCCATGGGAATGGGCGTGAGCGTGGCCATGGGCATGATCGTGGCTGTGCGCGTCGGAAACCATCAAGAAATGTTATATTATAACATTACAGGAGTCCATGGACGGACCCGCGGTTGACTTCGACCCGCCAGCATTTCGACCGATCGCAGCTCGCCGTCGGAAACGTAAGGAGAACAAAGCGGTGCTATCGCCCGGATTTCACCTTCGCGGCCAGCGCGATTCCGTTCAGGAGAAATAGCGGACCAGCGCTAGCCCAGCGAACAGCCCGCCGATCGACAAAACGACTGATCCCAGCACATAGGCCGCCGCGAGCCCCAGCGCGCCACGCTCATAAAGCAGCGCGGTGTCGAGCGAGAAGGCCGAAAATGTCGTGTAGCCGCCGAGGATGCCGGTCATCAGAAACAGCCGCCAGGGCTGCGAGGCCTCTCCCCTGAAGGCAAGATAGCCTGCGATCAGTCCCATCACGGTCGAACCCGTGATGTTGATGATGAAGGTGCCCCAGGGAAAGGCGGTGCCGATGCATTTGGCGCAGGCGATGTTGACGGTATGGCGAAGCGAGGCGCCAAGCCCGCCGCCGACAAACACCAGGAGATAGTTGAACACGCTGCTTCCGCTCGCTGCATCCGGCACCGGCGGTTTTGCCGCATGCGGCCTGCCTCCGCAAGACGCGGCCTAAACGAAAGGGGCGGCAGCCACGGCTGCCGCCCCTGGAAACCGATGCAATCCGTCATTGCGAGCGAATGCGAAGCAATCCGGCCACACATAGGAAGAACTGGATTGCTTCGGCACTACGCCCTCGCAATGACGTCGCGAGTTGGATCAGGATGCCGCCTTGCCGAACATCTCGTCGACATGCTCCCAGTTCACGAGATGGTCGACGAATGCCTTCAGATAGTCCGGACGCCGGTTACGATAGTCGATGTAGTAGGAATGCTCCCAGACGTCGCAACCGAGGATCGGGGTGGCGCCATGCACCAGCGGATTTTCGCCGTTGGGGGTCTTGGAGATTTCGAGCTTGCCGTTCTTGACCGACAGCCAGCACCAGCCGGAGCCGAACTGGCCGACGCCGGCGGCGGCGAAATCGGTCTTGAACTTTTCGAGACCGCCGAGGTCCTCGGTGATCTTCTTTTCCAGGCGACCGGGCAGCTTGCTGCCGCCGCCATTGGGCTTCATCCAGCTCCAGAAATGGATGTGGTTGTAGTGCTGGCCGGCATTGTTGAAGACGGCGGCGTTCTTGCCGAACGAGCCCTTCACGATCTCCTCGAGGGACTTGCCTTCGAATTCGGTCCCCTTGATCGCGTTGTTGCCGTTGGTCACGTAGGCCTGATGATGCTTGTCGTGGTGGAATTCTAGCGTTTCCTTCGACATATGGGGCCCGAGGGCGTCATAGGCGTAAGGAAGGGGGGGAAGCGTAAAGGTCATGGGCTGATGTCCGCAACTGTGGGAGACGTGGCTTAACGGGAACCCTTATAGAAGGTTCCAAGACTGTTAAACATCGATTTTGGCAAAATGAGACGGAGGCGATGGGGATCGAGATCGACGTCCTGAACGGGGACGCGTCGTGGAAAGAGGTCGAGCCGCTCCAAGAGGCGGTCTGGCCACCGCATGTCCTGGCCGCTCTGCCCTGGGGCGATGTCACCTTCGCCCATGCCGACCTTCGCGTGCTGGTGCGCGACGAGGCCGATGATGTGGTCTGCCATGTCGGGATCTATCGCCGCGTCGTGACTTGGGACGGACGCAAGCTGTACGTCGGTGGGATCGGCGGGGTGATGACGCGGGAGGATGCGCGGCAGCGCGGCTATGCCAGCATCGCGCTGAATGCCGCGATCCACACGCTCAAGGACGAACGCTCCATCGGCTGCGGCGTTCTGTTCTGCGAACCCCATCGCGCGCCGTTCTATGTCGGCCGCGGCTGGAAGGCGTTCGACGGCGAGATTTATGCCGAGCAGCCCGACAAGGGCCGCATCCGCTTCGATGCCCTCGCGCCACTCGTCTATGACATCCGCCGCGCGCCAAGGTGGGGCGCGATCGACCTCTGCGGCCTGCCCTGGTGAAAGCTTGGAGATATCAAAGCGCTGGAAGCTCGCCGGGACGTGAAGCCCACCAGCGTTGCACAAATCCAAATTGCTGCTATTCAACCCCCGCTTTTTGGGGGCGTGCATGGTGCGTAGACTGGCTTCTTCTGTTCTGTTTCTGGCGTCGCTCCTTGCGGCAACTGCCGCTCATGCGGAAGGCGCCGATCCGACCGGCACCTGGCTGACCCAGGCCGGTGACGCAAAGGTGAAAGTCACGAAATGCGGCGGCGGGATTTGCGGCGCCATCGTGTGGCTGCGGCAGCCGATCGATCCCGCGACCGCCAAGCCGGCCGTCGACGACAAGAATCCGAATCCAACACTCGCCAAGCGCCCGATGATGGGCCTGCCGCTGTTCTCCAGCATGCAGCCGGCCGGGCCAAACAAATGGTCGGGCCAAATCTACAACGCAGACGACGGCAACAGCTATGTCAGCAACATATCGGTGGCGAGCCCCGATGCGCTGAAGGTCGAAGGCTGCGTCGGCTCGCTCTGCGGCGGTGAGACCTGGACGCGGACGCGCTGATCTCCCGTCAAGCAGCCGTCGCTTTGAGCGCCGTGGCCGCGGAGGCATAGCCGCCCCGCGCGCCGTCGATGAAATGCACGTGATCGGCGCGCATCGCCGACGGCGTGAAGCAGGTCATCATCGCCGCATCCTGCTGGTGCAAGCCATAACGGATGGTACCGACAGCGGCCGCCGCGGCCAGACGCCGGCTCAGCTCGGCCTCCAACTCCGGCGTGCAATCGAGGATCATGCGAAGGCCATCGTCATATTTGCGGAAGTCGGAATTTTCGACCAGCTGCCGGATGTAGGTCTGCGGCACGAAGCCGCCGACCTTGATGCCGAAGCGCATGATCAGATAGGCGAACAGCGTATGGGCGAACACATAGGCACGCCGTCTTGTGAGCGAGCCGCCGCGCGCCGCGCGCGCCTCATAGTCGATGCCCTGCGGCGGCCAGCGCAGCGGCGGCCCTTGCGCCGGCACCGGTCTGCCCTGCTCCGGGCTGCGCTCGACGAGGGTGATGATGTCCTCAATGACACTGCGGAAGACCGGCGGATCGGCGCCGCGCGCCGGCACCACCAGGACCGAAACGATGAGCCCGCGGGCGGAGGGGATTTCCTCAAACCGGCATGACAGGCCGGTGAGATCGGGCTGAGTGCCCGGCGGCGCGGCCGCGACCGCGAATTCACCGCGTTTCATCGCTGCTTCCGCCCAACCAAGCCCGCCGCCGGAAAACATCGCATAGGACAGGTTCGCCGACGGCCCGAACCGCGCCACCCGCACATCGGCGCCCTGCGCACGGATCGCGCTCACCGGCACCAGCGCCACCCGCATCACGAGATCGAGGTCTTCCTTCACCCAGCTAGCGGTCGCCGCCAGTGCCTCACGTGCGCGGGTCAAATCCTCGGGCGCGACCGCAAAACTCGCGCCGTCGCCCCCGAACACGAACGGAAATTCCCGCCCCTCCAGCGCATTGGTCACCGAAGCAATCACCGCCGCGCCGGCCATGTTGACCGCCTTGTAGCGCTTGGCGGCGATCGCCCTGGTCGATTCCACGATGTCCGCGACACCGACAGTCCAGTCCTCCGGCAGCGGCCGATAAAGCGACGGCTCCATCAGACGGGAAAAGCCCCGGAAGACGGGGATGGAGCTGTAGAAGGTGTCGATGCGGCCGGAGGTGGTCATCACTGTGTGGTCCGCAAGAGCTGAGTCGAGCGAGTTGAGCGAGATACGGTCGACATCACGATAGGGTTCACGTCACAAGGTAGCGAAGCCGACACTTGAACGCAAAATTCGTGACCGCAAGATGATCCCCGGGATTTGCGTGCGGCAGATTGCGCCTCCGCCTGTCATCGAAAAACCGTCTGCCGTCTGCTACTTTTGTAGACCATGACCAGTCCCGAACCCACGCCCCAGATCAACGCGCATGCGCTGCAGATCGGCGACCGCATCAATACAGCCGGCTTTGAGGGCGAGGTGCTCTCGAGCACGCCGCTGGCGGTGCGCGTCGGAGGAAGCGGGCTTGCGATCGTGTTCCGCTATGGCGTCGTGGTGTTTCTTGGCATGTCGCCTGAGGAGGAGAAGGCGTTTCTGGAGCGGCTGAGCGCACGCGCCTTCGGCCGGATCACGCCGCACGAGGAGGAATGGGCCAAAGTCCAGGTCGCCAAGGAGGCGGAAGAGCCGATCCCTTCGGGTGGGCCGATCCTGGTCCGCGAAATGTCGTTGGAGCGGCTGCTGATCGTCGCTGATGCGCTTGCGAAAAGCGTAGTGCTCGCGCGCGACGAACGCGAGGTCGCCAACGTGTTCGACACCATCGAGCCCTTCGCGCGCGAGCTTGCCACGTCGGGCCAAACCTCGAAGAGCCGCAAGGACCTCCTCAAGCTGCTCGGCAACTCACTCCTGGTGCAGCACCGCGTCTCGGGCCGCGTCGCGGTCGGCGAGAAGCCTGACGTGCTGTGGGACCGGCCCGACCTGGAACGTCTCTATGCGCGGCTGGAGGACGAATACGAGCTCAGCGAGCGCGTCGAAGCCTTGAACCGCAAACTCACCGTCATCTCGGACACCGCGACCACGCTCGCCGACATCATCGACACCAAGCGGTCGCTGCGGCTGGAAATCATCATCGTGCTGCTGATCGCCTTCGAGATCGTCATCACCTTCTACGAAATGTACGCCCGCAAAGGGGGGCATTGATCGGAACGATCGGGCCTGATCACCGAGCGCCAGCAGGGCTGCGATCTGAGAAAAATGCGCGCCCGCTGTTGCTCAGCGGCTCACTCCAGCGCGCTGACATTCCAGGTCGCGTGGCTCACGCCGGGCAGTTTCGAAAGCCCTGTCACGATCGCGTCGAGCTCTTCCGGCTCGACGGCGAGGCTGACCAGAAGCGCGACCACCTCGACATTATCAATGGAGCGATAGATCGTCCTGCTTTCCCGGACGGGGTAGTTCGCGGCGTCGAGCCGCTCGTTCAGGACGTCCCTGATCTCCGCGGCTCGCGCCGCGTCGGTCGTGACCACGATCTGATAGCTTGCTTCGGAGGTCCTCTCGTTGAGAGGGATGCGGTCAATGGCGTTGACCAGCGGACGCAGCAGAGTATTTCCGGCGAGAACGAAAAACGTAACCGCAAGGGATTGCGCCACCATGTCCGCACCTGCACAGCATCCGACCGCCGCCGATGCCCACAGGGTAGCGGCCGTGTTGAGGCCGCGCACATTCATGCCTTCCTTCATGATCGCGCCGGCGCCGAGAAAGCCGATCCCCGATACCACATAGGCGATCACCCGCACGCTGCCGTCCCTGCCGGTCAGGTGATTGGCGAGATCGACGAAGGCCGCGGCGCCTACGGACACGAGAACGTTGGTGCGCAGCCCGGCGCTGCGCTGCCGATATTGGCGCTCCGCGCCGATCAGGGTTCCCAGCACGAAGGCGACGAACAGGCTCACCAGCGTGTCGAAGAAATCATAGAGCTGGAAGGTATTGATGAACTGCACGGGACACCTCTGTCGGTGCACGTGGCCGTTCCCGCAAGGAGAACGGTCCGCCACGCAGCGACCCTCATCGCAAAGTTCACCGGCGGACACAATGCGCGCACCGGGCGATTCCTGTCTCGTCCTCCGAACGCCGCGCCGGGATCAGCCGACGTTCCCGGTCTCGATGGTCAGTGAACCGCTCGTGACGCCTGGGCTCCCATCGCCCACGGCGTCGTCGGCCACGCGAAGCCGGCGCCGGTCCCGAACGAGCCATTGGCGTGATCGATGGAGGCATTGGGAAAGGCCTGTTTCAACCCATCCAGCAGCGCCCGATCGGTGGTCCCGCCCGACAGGTGGACATGGCGCGGCGCAAACCCGCTGGCCGCATCACTCGTCAGGAGCGCGCGCCACTGCGAAGGCGTACCGGAAATGTGGGTCACGCCGCGCGCGACAAGCCGTGCCACATGGTCGGCAATCGGCTCGCCCGGTTCGGACAGGACCATCGAGCCGCTGCTGGTGACGGCCCGCAGCAGGATCTGCAATCCACCGGCGCGGCGGATGTCGGAGAAGGTCGCCCATACCGGCTGCCCGCTCTCTGCCGCACCGGTCGACACCGATCGCGCTGCACAAATCTTCCGACGTATGAGCAACGAGCTTCGGCTCGTCCAAGGTGTCCGACGTCAGCGTCAGCCATTCGGTCGTCCGCCTGGCCCGGGCGCGCGCCGGCGCCCACACCGGCAGGCGCGTCGCCGCAACCTGGTACACGCCGACGCTCGACCAGCGCAGCGGCTGGTCGGTGACGACGGCATCGATGTCGGCCTGCTCGATCAGGGTGCGGACATGATCGGCGTTGAGATCGGGTGGAAATACCAGCATGCGGCCGGCCAGCCCGTCGAGCTCCATCATCGCGATGGCCGATATCAGTTGATCCGAAACGGCGAGCAGCACAGAACGGGCCACAAGCTCCTCCGAACGGCCGATCAGGCAGGTCTGCTGGAGAAAATCCGTCAGTGAAACCGTATGCCGCGCGTTGGAGATCGTGCGGCCCTTCAGTTCGGCGCCCAGATAGTTGCTGAGTGCAAAGACATCACGCGGGGACATTTTCACAAGCCTTGACGAAGCCGCCTATGGCGAGCGGAAGCGCGGCATCCCTGGCAGGCATCCCTGGCAATCGCCGAAAGGATCGTTAATTTTGTCGACATGAATTCACTGGCCTTTTCGCTAGCCCCCGGCCAGCATGATACGGCGAGCGAACGCAAAAGCGCAGATCTCGGGACGATCTTTCCCGGTGGTTGGTAAACACCTTCGGGCCCAGAAAATGCGGGATTTTTCGCAAATGCAGCGCAATAAATCGGGGGTGCACCGATAGAACGAAGGTCGAATGACCTCGATGCGGTTTCCGTTCGCATCGTTGCGTGAACACGGGCTAGTTTTGCGACCAATAGCGAGGCGCCGATTCCGGTCGGAAAACCTCGTGACAGTAGGCGAGGAAAACGCACATTCGCGCTCGGATTTCCCGGGTGCGGCTCCCGGCTTTTGGGAAAAGATGCGCCAGCCGTTCATTGGAATCAGCCATGAACGAGAGCATCTCTTCGAACTTCATCCGCTATCCCATCGGCACATCGCTTTTGATGGCGGGCATCCTGTTTGTCGGTTTGGTCTCTTATCCGCTGTTGCCCGTCGCACCGCTTCCGCAGGTCGATTTTCCGACCATCCAGGTCTCCGCGAGCTTGCCCGGCGGCAGCCCGGAAACGATGGCCGCCTCCGTCGCGCAGCCGCTGGAGCGGCAGCTCGCGCAGATCCCCGGCATCGCGCAGATGACCTCGACCAGCTCATTGGGCTCGACCGCGATCACGATCCAGTTCGACCTCAATCGCAGCATCGACGGCGCGGCCAACGACATCCAGGGGGCGATCAATGCCGCCAGCGGCCAGTTGCCGAAGAACCTGCCGTCGCCCCCGACCTATCGGAAAGTCAATCCGGCCGACTCGCCCATCCTGCTGCTGTCGGCGACGTCGGACACGGTGCCGTTGATCAGGCTCAGCGATGCGGTCGACGCCCAGCTTGGCCAGCAAATCAGCCAGCTCTCGGGCGTCGCACAGGTCTTCATCGGCGGTCAGCAGAAGCCCGCGATCCGCGTCCAGATCGATCCGGCCAAGCTCGTTGCCAAGGGCCTCTCTCTTGAAGACGTTCGTAGCCAGATCGCCTTCACTACGACAGATAGTCCGAAGGGCAATATCGACGGCAAGCAACGCGCCTATACCATCTACGCCAATGACCAGCTCCTCGACGCCAAGGACTGGAATGACGTCATCATCGCCTATCGCAATGGCGGCCCTTTACGAATTCGCGACATCGGGCAGGCCATCGCAGGCCCCGAGGACATGAAGCAAGCCGCCTGGGCCGACGGCAAGCGAGGCGTCTTCCTCGTCATCTTCAAGCAGCCCGGCGCCAACGTGATCGATACTGTGGACCGCATCAAGGCGCAGCTCCCTCGGCTGATCGCGGCCATTCCGCCGGCGATCAAGATCAAGATCATCAGCGACCGCACCTTGACCATCCGCGCCGCGGTCGAGGACGTGCAGATCACGCTTCTGATTACCATCGTGCTGGTCATCCTGGTGATCTTCGCTTTCCTGCGCAGCTTCTGGGCGACGTTCATTCCAGCCGTGACGGTTCCTCTGGCGCTGCTCGGCGCCTGCGCGCTGATGTGGGTGTTCGGTTATACGCTCGACAACCTGTCCTTGATGGCGCTGACGATCGCCGTCGGCTTCGTCGTCGACGATGCCATCGTGATGCTGGAAAACATCACGCGCTATGTCGAGCACGGCGAGACGCCGCTCGCCGCGGCCTTCAAGGGTGCCAAGGAAATCGGCTTCACGATCGTCTCGATCAGCGTCTCGCTCATCGCGGTGCTGATCCCGCTGCTCCTGATGGGCGGCGTGATCGGACGGCTGTTCCGCGAATTTGCGGTAACGCTTGCGATGGCGATCCTGGTTTCGCTGGTGGTATCGCTCACCCTGACGCCAATGATGGCTTCGCGCTTCCTGCGCGCGCCCGGCGAAACCCGGCATGGCCAGCTCTATCAATGGAGCGAGCGCGCATTCGACCGCATGCTGCATGCCTATGAACGCGGCCTCGACACGGCGTTGCGCTGGAGCCTGACCACGCTCTGCATTTTCTTCGCAACGCTGGTGCTCTCGGTCTATCTGTTCGTGATCATCCCGAAGGGCTTCTTCCCGCAACAGGACAACGGCTTTCTCACGGGCGTGTCGGAAGCATCGCAGGACATCTCCTTCGCAGACATGAAGCGGCATCAGGAGGAGCTCAGCCAGATCGTCCAGACCGATCCCGCCGTCGACAGCATTGCGATGTTCATCGGCGGCGGCGGCACGCCGCTCAATTCGGGGCGCATGTACATCACGCTGAAACCGCGCGAAGAGCGCGACGCCGATGCGCAGCAGATCATCGCTCGCCTCCGGCCGAAGCTGGAGAAAGTCGAGGGCGCCCGGCTCTATCTGCAGGCATCGCAGGACGTCCGGCTCGGCGGCCGCGCCACGCGCACGCAGTTTGAGTACACGCTGCAGGACGCCAATCTCGACGAGCTCAACAGTTGGGCGCCGAAGATCCTGGAGAAGATGCGAACGTTGCCGCAGCTGCGCGACGTCGCGACCGACCAGCAGACCGAAGGCACCACGCTCGCGATGACAATCGATCGCGATACCGCGTCGCGTTACGGCATCCAGCCACAACTGATCGACGACACGCTGTACGACGCCTTCGGCCAGCGTCAGGTCACGCAGTATTTCACGCAAACCAACAGCTACCACGTGATCCTGGAAATTCTGCCCGAGCTGCAGGGCAGGCTCGACGCGCTCGACAAGCTTTACATCAGGTCGCCGACGACCGGTCAGCAGGTGCCGCTGTCGGTGTTCTGCAAATGGTCGACGGTGCCGGTCCGTCCGCTCTCGATCGCGCATCAGGGGCAATTCCCCGCGACCACGATCAGCTTCAACCTGGCCCAGGGCGTGGCGCTCGGTCAGGCCACTGCGGCCGTGCAGAAGGCCGTCGGCGAGATGGGCGTGCCCGGAACGCTCAATTCGAGCTTCCAGGGCACGGCCCAGGCCTTTCAGCAATCGCTCAGCACGGTGCCGCTGTTGATCGTCGCGGCCCTGGTCGTGGTCTATCTGATCCTCGGCGTGCTTTATGAGAGTTACATCCATCCGCTCACCATCCTCTCGACGCTGCCGTCGGCTGGCGTCGGCGCGCTGGCGATCCTGATGATGTTCGGCTTCGATTTCAGCCTGATCGCGCTGATCGGCGTTATTCTTCTGATCGGCATCGTGAAGAAGAACGGCATCATGATGGTCGACTTCGCGATCGCCGCCGAGCGGGAGCAGCATCTGTCGCCGAAGGAATCGATCCGTCAGGCGGCGCTGCTGCGGTTTCGTCCCATCATGATGACGACGATGGCGGCGCTGCTCGGCGGCGTGCCGCTGATGCTGGGCACCGGTACCGGATCGGAAATCCGCCAGCCGCTCGGCTATACGATGGTCGGCGGCCTGATCGTGAGCCAGGCACTGACGCTGTTCACGACGCCGGTGGTCTATCTCTATCTCGATACGCTTTCGAATGCGATCTGGCGCCGCAGCAGCACGCGCAAGACCCCCAAGCCGGACGCCGGCGACGCCCCGATCAAGGACGCCGCCGAATAGCGTGGACACGATTACGCGCTCGCCACGCCCTGCAGCACCAGCCGGTTGAGCCGCGCCGCGAAGGCCGCGGGATCTTCCGGCAATTCGCCGTCGAGGATCTGCGCCTGCTCCAGCAGCAACAGCGACAGGTCGTCTGCGATCTTGGCGTCGCTGCCCGCTTTGGCGATCGCCGTCACCAGGGGATGCCGCAGATTGACCTCGAGGATCGGCTTGGTCCGCGCGCCGCGATTCTGCTGCGACAACAGCCGCTCCAGCTCGCGATCGGGACCGAAACCGCCGGCGACGAGGCACGACGCGCTTGTGGTGAGCCGCGTCGAGGCCTTCACGTCCGTGACGCGCTCGCCGAGGCTCGCCTTGATGATCGCGATCGTCGCCGCCTCGTCGGCCGCGGGCTCGGTCTTGTCCTCGGCATGCTCATCCAGCAGCGGGACGAGGTCGAAGTTGATGTCGCCCTGGCTCAACGACTTCAGGGGTTTGCCTTCGAATTCAAGCCGCGCCGAGGTCCAGAACGCGTCCACCGCGTCCGTCAACAACAGCACCTCGATGCCACGAGCGCGGGCCGCCTCGAGCCGAGGGTTGGATTTCAGCCGCTCGGCGCTGTCGCCGACCAGGAAATAGATCTCGGTCTGGTTGGGCTTCAGATCCGCGACATATTGCTTGATCGTGCGTCCCTCACCCGCGGTGGTCGCGAACCGCGACAGCGCCAGCAGCTTCTCGCGCCGCTCGAAATCCTCGTAGATGCCTTCCTTGATGACGGCGCCGAACGCTTCCCAGATCTTGTTGAAGCTCTCCGGCTCCTTGTCGCTCAGCGATTCCAGCTCAGTGATGACGCGGGTCGTGACGGCTTTTCGGATCTGCGCAAGCTGCGGATTGTTCTGCAGCATCTCGCGGGAGATGTTGAGCGGCAGGTCCTCGCTGTCGATCACGCCGCGAATGAAGCGCAGATAGGCCGGCAGCAGATCGGCATCGTCGGTGATGAACACGCGCCGTACATAGAGCTTCACCTTGCCCTTGCGCGCCGGCTCGAACAGGTCGAACGGCTTGGCCGATGGCGCAAACAGCAGCACCGCGTAGGAATAGCGGCCCTCGGCGCGATAATGCAGCGTCATCGCCGGCTCGTCGAAGGCGCCCGCGATCGACTTGTAGGCCTGCGTATAGTCCTCGGGCTTGAGTTCGGATTTCGAGCGCTGCCACAGCGCGCTCGCCGAATTGATCTGGTGCGGCTCGCCCTCTTCGGGCACGAGCTCGATCGGAAACTGGATGTTGTCGGAATAGGCGCCGACGACGCGCTCGATCTCGTAGCTTTCGAGATATTTGGCTGCATCGGACTTCAGGTGCAGCACGATCTCGGTGCCCCGTGTGATGCGCTTGGCATCCTCCTCGCTCGCAGGCGCGACCTCGAAGCCCGAGCCGCCGGAGGACGACCAGGTCCAGACCTCACCGGCACCGGCGCGGCGGCTGGTGACCACGATACGATCGGCCACCATGAAGGCGGAATAGAAGCCGACGCCGAACTGGCCGATCAGGCCGGCGCCGTCCTTGGCCTCGGTCAGCCTCGCCACAAACGCCTTGGTGCCGGAGCGGGCGATGGTGCCGAGATTGTCGATCAATTCCTGCCGGTCCATGCCGATGCCGGAATCGGCGACCGTCAGCGTGTCGGCCTGCTTGTTGGCGGTGATGCGAATCTTCGGCGCATCGTCCTCGCCGATCAATTCGGGCCTCGCGATTGCCTCGTAACGCAGCTTGTCGCAGGCGTCGGAGGCGTTGGAGATCAGTTCGCGCAAAAAGATGTCGGTCTCGGAATAGACCGAATGCACCATCAGGTGCAGGAGCTCGGAGACTTCGGCCTGGAAAGGCTGCGACAGCGGCGCGGTATCGGTCATCGTCATACGTTACCCAAGGAGATGATCGGGAAAACGTCGATATAACGCCGCCGCGCGGCCGGATCAAGCCTTCGTGAGCCGCTGAGTTGCGGGCGGCAGGCCCGCCGTCTCATGCGACCTGCAATCGCTGCGCCTGCGGCCGCGGCGAAAAGACCAGCGCGACGGCCACCGCCCCCAGCGCCACGGTGGAAGCACCGATATAGAGCCAGGCATAACTGTTGAAGGAATCGAATATCCGTCCGCCCGCCCAGGGACCGAACGCCATGCCGACGCTGGACGCCATGGTGAGAGCGCCGAACAGCGTGCCCATCACGCGCTGGCCGAAGGATTCACGGGCCAGCACCGCATAGAGGGGCATGACGCCGCCATAGGCCGTGCCAAAGACAACCGACAGCAGATAGAACTCGCCGAGCCGGTCGACCACGAGATAGCTCGCGATCGCGAACGACTGCACCAGCAGTCCCGCGATCAGGACCGGCTTGGCGCCGAACCGGTCGGCGAGCAGTCCGAGCAGGACGCGGCCACCGAGGCCGGCCAGGCCCTCGACACTGTAGATCGAGACCGCAGCGAGGGGCGCGATGCCGCAACCGATCGCATAGCTCACCATGTGGAAGATCGGCCCGGAATGCGCCGCACAGCAGAGAAAGAAGGTGGACGCGAGCACGACAAATTGCGGCGAACGGAATGCCTCAGCCACCGACAGCGAGGGCTCCTCCGTCGCAGGTCCGGCTGCAACGCCCGCCATCATAGCGGGAGGCCGCCGCACCAATAGCGCCGCCGGAATCAAGAGCGCCCAGGCGACGATGCCGATCGTCATCATCGCGGTACGCCAGTCATAGGCCGAAATCAGCCAGCGCGCGAACGGCGAGATCGTCATCGGCGCCACGCCCATGCCGGCGGAGACCAGCGACACCGCGAGGCTGCGATTGTCCACGAACCAGCCGGTCGCGGCGGCGATCATCGGCGCGAAGAAGGCGCCGGCGGCGAGCCCCACCATCAAGCCGTAGGTGAGCTGGAATTGCTCCAGCGAGCTTGCACGGCTCGCCAGGACCAGGCCGAGCCCGAGCAGCACGGAACCCGCCAGCACGACCGGCCGCGGCCCGATGCGATCGCTGATCGCGCCCCAGGCAAAGCCGGCCGCGCCCATCACCAGAAAATCGAGTGTCATCGCGCTCGATATGCCGGTGCGCGACCAACCGGTATCTTCCGACATCGGCTGCAGATACACCGCGAGCGAAAACATCGCGCCGATGCCGACGCAGGTCATCAATGCGCCGGCCGCAACGATGACCCAGCGGTAGGACGAAGCCATGGTTCCCTCCGTTTCTTCCATCTCACGGCTTCAAGACGAACGGCGTATCCCGTTTACGACAGCGGTTAAGAAATAAATTTTCGCACCTGTTCCCAGCCCCGCGGTCAACGATCTGCACAAGGCAACGATAATCAGACGTTGCGAGTGTTGTCGCACGGCCACGGGCAGAATTGTTCGTCGACGCAACTTTAACCCTCACGCAAAGTCTATTCGCTCTTGATCGGACGGCTTCCTAGATTCGATACGCAAACGAATCGCTTCAGGTATCAGGTTAAGTCGTTTTGGCTCCCACGAACCAACCGTCGGATGAGTGTCTTGCAGCCCGTGCGGGCGATCGCAGGATCGATCTGACGCGCGGGGTCGCGAACTGGTTCATCTTCCTCGATCACATCCCGCACAACGCCGTCAATCTGCTGACGATGCGCAATTTCGGCTTCAGCGGCGCCACCGATCTCTTCGTGTTCGTCGCGGGCTACGCTGCCGCGCTCTACTACGGCAGAATGGCACGCGAACGCGGGCTCGTCGTGGCGACGACGCGGATTCTCCGGCGGCTCTGGCAACTCTATGCTGCTTATGTCGTGCTGTTCGTCATCTATATCGACGTCATCAGCAACGTCGCCGCACAATATGCCGCGACCGAAATCATCGACGAATACAACGTCACCGGCCTGGTCGATTACCCGACGCAGACGCTGATGCACGGGCTGTTGCTGCAGGCGAAGCCCCTGAACCTCGATACGCTGCAACTGTTCGTCGCGCTGATGGCTTTCTTTCCGCTGGTGCTGTGGGCGATGCTGCGCAGGCCCCATCTCGCGCTTGCCGGATCGATCGCGCTCTTCGCGGCGGCCCGCCAGTTTGGTTGGACCTTCCACTCGTTTCCGTCCGGGGACTGGTACTTCAATCCGTATTCCTGGCAGCTCCTGTTCGTGCTCGGGGCGTGGTGCGCACTGAACGGCTCGAGCCTCGTGAGCCGGCTGTCGCGCATGCGGCTGCTTCTCGGCGCGGCTGCGGCCTATCTGCTGTTCGGGCTGGCAATGACCATCGCCGTACAGTCCGTCGCAATTGGCCGCTTCGTGCCGGACATCCTGCTCGACGCATTCCTGCCGAACGAGAAGGAAAATCTGGCGCTGTTCCGCGTCGCGCATTTCCTGGCGCTGGCGCTCGTGTTCACCTCGCTGGTGCCGCGCGACTGGTCGGCGCTGCGCTCGACAGTGCTGCAGCCGGTCGTCAAATGCGGCGAGGAGTGGCTTTCGGTCTTCTGCGTCGGCGTGTTTCTGTCGTTTGCCGCTCATCTCGTGCTGATCACGACGACGAATTCGCTGCTCATGCAGGTGCTGGTCAGCGTGGCCGGGATCTCGATCATGACCGGCGTCGCCTATTATATCTCCTGGTCGAAACGGCAGGACCGCAACAGGTCGAGCCTCGTCTTCAACTGAAGCTGCCGGCCCGCGCCGGGCCCCCAGTTCGGGGATGGACGCCGCCTTTTTGGTCACAAGCCATGATGTGCTAGGACGATGGGCGCCGCCCCGGAGGCGGCGGATCAACCACGTCCCAACCTCATGCCGACCGACACCAGACAGCGCCCGCCGAGCTTCGACAGCGCATTCAGGGAGCAGCTTGCGATGCTGATCCGCTGGAGGCGCGACGTACGGCGGTTCCGTCTTGATCCCGTCGCGCCCGAACTGATCGAACGCCTGCTCGCGCTCGCCGCGTTCGCTCCGTCGGTCGGTTTGAGCCAGCCATGGCGCTTCGTCCTGATCGAGACGCCGGCGCGGCGAAATGCGATTTCCGAGAATTTCGCGAGAACAAACCAGGCCGCGCTCGGCGGCTATGCCGGCGAGCGGCAGGCGCGCTATGCCCGGCTGAAGCTCGAGGGGCTTTCGCAGGCGCCGGTTCATCTCGCGGTCTGCGCCGACGAGACGACGAACACAGGCCATGGCCTCGGGCGGCAGACGATGCCGGAGACGCTTCGCTATTCCGTGGTCACCGCGATCCAGACGCTGTGGCTTGCGGCGCGCGCCGAGGGGCTTGGCGTCGGCTGGGTTTCGATCCTTGATCCGGAAGACATCCGCCGGGCGCTCGATCTCCCGCAGCACTGGACCTTCATCGCCTATCTCTGCATCGGCTGGCCGGAGGAGGAGCATGACGATCCCGAGCTCGAACGGCACGGCTGGGAGGCGCGGATCTGCGACGAGGCGGTGACGACCTTGCGGCGGTAGCGGATGCGTGGCACTGCCCATGAGGGCAGTTCCGCGAAGCATCGGGAATCCCCAGATTGGGTCCAACCGACTGGAGATTCCCATGACCGACCCAGCCTCAACAATCCTTTCTTCCTTCTCTTCCGCCGTCGCCGGCGTCGTCGCCAACGCCGCGCCCGCTATCGTCTCCGTGCATTCGCGCCGCTCACGCGCCAGCGGCTTTGTGTGGAAGTCCGGCCTCGTCATCACCGCCGATGAGACACTCGCCGACGAGGGCGAGATCGCGGTGAAACTCGCCGACGGCACGTCACGGACGGCCACGCTTGCCGGCCGCGACCACACAACCGACATCGCGTTGCTGCGCGTCGACACGGCAGGTCTTACCGCCGCAAGGCTCTCGACAAGCGCGCCCGCACTCGGTTCGCTCGCGCTTGTCGTCGCAGCGGAGCGCGGCACGCCGACCTCCGCGCTCGGCACGGTCTCGCTTGCCGGCGGCCGCTGGCAGAGCCTGCGCGGTGGCGACATCGATGCGCGGATCGAGCTCGACGTCAGCCTGCCGCACAGCCACGAGGGCGGCCTCGCGCTCGATCCCTCCGGCGATGCTTTCGGCATGGCCGTCCGCGGCGCACGGCGCGTGCTCGTGATTCCCACCGCGACCATCGAACGGGTCGCGAAGAAGCTCGAAGCCCACGGCCGGATCGCGCGCGGATATCTCGGGCTCGGCCTGCAGCCGATCAAACTCGACGACGGCGTCGGCGCGATGGTGATGAGCGTCGACCAGAGCGGTCCGTCGGCCGCCGCCGGCATCAGGCAGGGCGACGTCATCGTCAGCTGGAACGACCAGCCGCTTTCCGGTGTGCGAGCCTTGTTGCGCACGCTCGGTCCCGACAGCGTCGGCTCGGTCGTCGATGTCGCCGTGCGGCGCGGCGGGGAGCCGGCGAGATTCAAGGTGACCATCGGCGAAAGGCCGGAAACGTGAGCGAGGACACCGCCGCTCCGGTCGTCATCGCGATCGAGATCGGCGATCCCGCGCTGAGGGACAGGCTGGCGGCGCTGATCGGCAGCGTCGCCGGCCTTCGTCTGGCAGCGCCGGGAGAAGACGCCGACGTCGCGATCGTGGCGCGCGCGCAGCCCGAGCGCGTCGAACCGTCCGACATTGATCTGACACCGCGCGAGCTGGACGTGATCGCGCTGATGGCCGAGGGGGCCTCCAACAAGGCCATCGCGAAGCGGCTTGGCATCTCTGTTCACACCGCAAAATTTCACGTCGGCTCGATCCTCGACAAGCTCGACGCCACCGGCCGCACCGACGCGGTGGCGCATGCGGCCAGACGCGGAGTGATCGAGCTGTAGCGCGGCGCGTCGCGCAAAAATCGGAGCGCGCAAACGACAGACCGATGCCTTTGTTCCCGGCAGACCGGCAAAACTTCCATCATTTCGACGCGCCAAATTCGCCCCACTCGCGGAACTCCTGCCGCCGCCCGGCGTCATCTGTTTTTACGAGAGAGGGAGACGAACCATGGATCTCGGAAGAGGCGCACTGCTCTGGTTGCTCGGCGTACCGTTGCCGATCATTCTTCTGCTGGCTCTGTTCTGGCATCACTAGAGTTCCGCAACAGACCTGATCCCCACATGTGTGCGGATCAGGTCTGCGCTTCCCTGACCCGCCGACGTCTCGAATATTGTTGCCTCGTGAGCCTTTCGATCTATCGACAGTTGATGGCGTCCAGCAGTTCCGACGGCCTGAATGGCTTTTGCAGAAAGCGCGTATCGCGCGGCAGGCTTGGCGTATCCCGTCCCGACATCACCACGACATTGAGCGACGGATATTTGCGCCTGGCATATTCCGCAAGCTCGATGCCGGTCATCTCGCCATCGAGATGAACGTCGGTCACCAATGCCCGCAACTCGATCCCGGTCGTGGAAAGCACCAGCTCGGCGGCTTCCGCCGTGGTGCACTCGATCACCTCCAGGCCCTCGCCCTTCAGGACCTCGGCCAGCACCTCGCGCTGCAGGCTGTCGTCTTCGACGATTAGGGCTGTGAACAGTGCCACGGCATCCTCCCCGATAAACCACGTTAATGCCGGAAGGATCGGGTTTGTTCACCGGCGACAGTGCCTTGATGGACCATTCTTCGGGCATCCTTGTATCAGTCATCAGGAACCGCCTGTTCCAACTTGGTGTCGAGATCCCGATGCGCCGATGCTCGCGACGAAATTCGCAATGGCCAAGGTGAACGCCTCCGGCTCCTCGATGTGAGCCAGATGGCCGCTTCGTGCGAAACTGACCAATTGCGATGTGGGGAGTGCTGCCTGCAGGATGGCCGCCCATCTCGGGCCGCATATGAAGTCATGCTCCCCGACAAGGATGAGGCTCGGCGTCCGCAGCCTTGGCAACGCGTCCCTGACATCGAATGGCTTGCCGTCACCGACCACGAAGGTGGCGCGCATCGCCGAACGCAATTGATCGAAGGCGAGCCCCACACGCCGGTGATCGGCGAAATAGGCGGGCAGGAATTTCTCCACCCGTGACAGTCGGGATTGCTTCGTCGCGTTCGCTCCTCGCAATGACGGTCGGGGTGGCGTTTCGAAGTACACATTGGCTGCAGTCGGGCCTCATGGTTCGAGACGCGCGGCTTTGCCGCGCTCCTCACCATGAGGGTCTAAAGCCGCGCCACGCATTCCGACCTCATCCTGAGGAGCCCGCCGCAGGCGGGCGTCTCGAAGGATCGGCCACGCAAATAACGACGACACGAGTCCTTGTTCTCGCGGCGCATGGCGTCCGAGTTTTTTTCAATCACATGTCCCTCTTCGAAACAGAGGGCGCAGGGAAGACCGGGCGCCGGCTGGCACCCATGGTCCGCGTGCAACAAAAAAGCACGCGGCAGAACCACAGGCTCAGCCGAAATCGTCCGGCCTTCCCTGCGCAATGGCTTTACGGCTTATACGTGATCTCCCCGGTGACCAGGCTTTGTTGTCACCGTCACCTCGCATCATCCGCGAAGCTTAACGCCAGCCTAGGGGCGCCAGGACCACACGATTTCGCCGTCCGCGTCATGCTGTTCGTCTCACAACACACCGCGTCCATCGCATCCCGCGCCCAACGTTCGTGACGATCGCGAAGCGCCCCTCTTTATCGGGTGCGGGACGCGCGGGAGAATGGTTTTGATTTGCCCGACGGCGCAAGAGGAAAGTTTGCGTCACCTTGGCACGACGGGCAATTTGCGCATGAGGTGTATGCACGGCTCTCTCCACCGTCATTGCGAGCGACAGCGAAGCAATCCAGTCTGTCTCTGCAGCGGCAGACTGGATTGCTTCGTCGCGTTGCTCCTCGCAATGACGGTGCACTCTCTCCTCTCGTCATTCCGGGGCGACGCGCAAGCGGCGGGCCTGCGCCTGACGGCGCATCCCGGAATGACCGTGGATGGAATCACGATACGTCGAACGCTCGCATCAACCCGCGAATTTCGAGAAATCCGGCGGGCGTTTCTCTGCGAAGGCGGTGAAGGCCTCGCGTGCTTCGGCTGTCTCCAGGCGTTCGGCAAAACGCTTGCTCTCGGCGGCGATCTGCGCGGTCAGCACGGCTGGATCGCGCATCAGCCGCTTGGTCGCGGCGAGTGCGCCGGCGGGCAATCTCGCCAGACGCCGCGCGATCACGTCGGCCTCGTCGTGCAGCTTTGCAAGCGGCACAACGCGGTTGGCAAGGCCCAGCGCCAGCGCGGTCTTGGCGTCCACGGTGTCGCCGAGCGCGAACATCTCATAGGCGCGGGCGTAGCCGATCCGCAGCGGCATCAGCAGGCTGGACGCGGCCTCCGGCACCAGTGCGAGATTGACGAACGGCGTCGAGAGTTGCGCATCTTCGGCAAGCACAACGAAGTCACAGTGCAGCAGCATCGTGGTGCCGATGCCGACCGCGCGCCCCTGCACGGCCGCGACCAGCGGTCGGCCCGCGCGCGCGAGCGCATCGATGAAGCGCGACACGTGGCGTTCGCCCTTGAACGCGCCGGTCGCCATCGCCGCAAACTCGCCGACATCATTGCCGGCCGTGAACATGTCACCCTCGCCGCGGATCACGATCACGCGGGCCGCTGGATCGGTTTCCGCCGCGTGAAGCGCATCCGTCAGCACGCCATACATCGCGTTCGTCAGCGCGTTCTTCTTGTCCGGCCGCGCCAATGTGAGCGTCAGGATGCTGTCCGCCTTGTCGATCCGGATGTGCTCGGTCATTCATCGTCTCCTTTGGGGAATTTTTTCTGTACGCTCGTCAACCAGCGCGACACGATTTCGATCTCCGCGTCGCTGAAACCCTCGGTGAGGCGCGCGTTCACCTCGGTGACCCCGGCCTTGGCGCGCGTGAGCGCCTTGCGGCCCGCCGGCGTCAGCCATAGCCGCCAGGCGCGTCCGTCATCCGGATCGACGCGTTTGGCGATCAGCCCCGCTTCGAACATCCGGTCGGCCAGCCCGCTGATGCCGGGCATGCCGAGATCGAGCGCCGCCCCCACCTCGCTCATCAACGCACCGTCACGCTTGCCGAGCACGAACAACAGCCCGGTCTGCGACGGCGTCACGCTGCCCTTCGGCCCATGCGTAGCCAAATACCGCTGCAGCCGGCGCTGCGCGACGTTGAGCAGAAAGATCAGCCGCTGATCAGCCATGGCGTCGCACAATTACTTCGCATGCGAAGTATACTAGCCGATAGAGGCCGTGCCGTCTCGCACGATCGCGTGAGAAGGCGGTGCCATGTTGGGCGATATCGGCCACATCCTCCGTCATTGCGAGGGGCGTAGCGATGAAGCAATCCAGAATCGCTCCGCAGACGCGTTCTGGATTGCGCCGCTTCGCTCGCAATGACGACAGGACAGACGTCGTCAGAGAACCAGTCTCATGCAATCGCGGCGAGATAGCGCCTGATCGACGCATCGAATGCGGCTTTGGCTCCGGACGCGATGTTACGACCCCACCAGGCGCCGTAGATGCGGTCGAAGGCGAGGGGCGCGATCACATCGGCGATACGCCGGACGGCCACGGCATTGAGCGGAATATAGTTCGGATAGCTGTACATGAAGCTGACATGGCGGCGATCCATCGCCACCTGCGCGATGTCGCCGACAAACAGCGCGCCCTTGCCGTCCGCGCGGCTCCGCGAATGCAGCACCGTCGCGCCGGCAAAATGTCCCCCGGTCCGCAACAGCGTGAGATCATCCGACAGCGTCACCGTCGCGCCGGACCACGGCACGATGGCCGGATGCGGCCGGGTGACGAAGGCGCGATCGTCGCCATGCAGATAGACCGGCGCGTTGCCGAAGGCCTCGCTCCAGTCCGCGACCGCGCCATAGTAATGCGGATGCGACACCGCGATCGCCTTCAGCCCGCCGAGCGAGCGCACATGGGCGACGGCCTCGTCAGTCATCAGCGGAATGCAATCCCACATCACGCAGCCATCCGCCTCGCGCAACAGCAGCGCGCGCTGCCCGATTGCGAAGGACGGCTCGACGGCGATGCCGATGACATCGAGATCGTCGCGCCAGACAAGCTTGTATCGCTGCGCGAAGTCCTCGCGAGCGAGCCAGCTCTGGCCGCTCCAGTTCACGAACTGCCGCTCATCCTCGCAGACCGGGCATGCGCGCGGCGGCTCGAGACTGTCGGGAAACTGTGCGCCACATTGGAAGCAGGTCCAGAAGGGCATGGAGCGACCTCCTTATCGTGCATGATGATGCAGCGAAAAGTAGTCTAACCGTCGTCCCTGCGAACGCAGGGACCCATAACCACAGGGCGCGGTACGTGGCACGAGCGGCGGGACTGCTTTCTATTTTAACAACTAAGATCACGCGGTATGGGTCCCTGCGTTCGCAGGGACGACAGCCGAGATGGAGGTTGACGATTGCACATAATGAACTTCGATCTCATTCCAACCAGATCGTGCCAACCAGATCTTGCAACGTCACCGGACCTCTGCCGCAAGACCGAGACGTGTCAGCAGATCGTCGGATACGCCCTTCCCCGTCTCGGGATAGGAGACGGATGGATGATCTTCGAGATAGTCGAGATAGAGCCGGCCGTCGAGGTGATCGCTTTCGTGCTGGAAGATGCGCGCGGGCCAGCCGCGCAGCGTTTCCTTCCGGAGCGAGCCGTCGATCCCCGTCCATTCCGCCTCGATGACGCGATGGCGCGGCACGCTCGCCAGTAGTCCGGGAATGCTGAGGCATCCTTCCATGAAGGTCTTCATCTCCTCGCCCACCGCCCGCCAGGCCGGATTGATGACGACCGCGAACGGAATTGCCGCGCGCTCTTTCTCTTCTGCATCTCTGTCGGCTTCGACGCGCTCTTGCGGGTCCTCCATCACGAAGACGCGCAGCCCGACGCCGATCTGCGGCGCCGCCAGGCCAACGCCGCGACCCTTCAGGGTCAATTTCATGATGGTGATCAGTTCTTCGAAGGCCGCGGACTCGCGCAAGCCGGACGAGACCGGCCGCGCAGGCTTCCGCAGCACCGGATGGCCGATTTTCACGATCTCGGCAGGCGCTGGGTGAATCATGATGGGAACTCCGACTTGATGCAGTCTAGCCGCCGTCATTCGGGGCGGAAAGCGCGATCAAGGGCTCGCCGCTCACATCCCCGCGGCCACCATCGGCAGCTCCAACACGGACGCGTTCCCCTCGCCCCATAGCAGCGTCAGCAGTGGCGGGCGGCCATGGGGGACCTGGCCGCAATGGTCGTCGTCGGCGCCTGCGATCGAGACGCGGATGCGGCTGCCGGCGGCGAATTGCCAGGCGACGGGCAGTAACGGCACGCGGATGCGTTCGACCTTGCCGGCCGTCAGCGGCGTGGCGTCGGCGCGGGCGAAGCTTCTGAACGGCCATGTCGTGCGATAATTTTCCGGCGCCGGCTGTTCCCTGCGATGCAGGGCACGCAGGAGACCTTCGGTGACGTAGCGCTCGGCGCCGCCGGCTTCGACTTCGGTGAGATAGACGAACAGCGCGAGATCAGCCTCGCTGGACGACAGATGAAGGTCGGCGAGGCCGTGGCCGGCGAGCTCCATCGCGGCCGGAAGCGGGCTACTGGTGTAGCTCAGCATCCTGGCCGTGCGGCCCTGCCAATCCCTGTAATAGTTGCGGCTGTCGACGCCGGCGATGCGCTCGTAGCGGGTGGCGGCACCCGTGCCCAGGGTGAAATCGACCTGATAGCGATCTTCGCCTGCCTGCGGCGCGACGATGGCGAGCGCGTTGTCCGGCGCGAGGAAGAGGCGCTGCCGGGTTTCGACGGGCGGCCAGTTTTGTGCCGATCGCCACGCCTGCGCATGAACGGAGAAATAGTGGATCGGCGCTTCATCGGAGAGGCCGGTGTCGCGGCCCATCAGGTAGGTGTCGAAGAAGCGCAGCACCTCGCCGAGCAGCGGAAAATCGACCTCGACCGTCGTTCGCCATGGCGAGACATCGATGCGCGCGCCGTGATCCCAGGGGCCGAGCAGAAGATGGCGCGGATTGTCGCGCTTGGTCAGATAGCGCGCGATCGCGCCGTTCGCATAGCCCGCGCCATCGAGCCAGCCCGAGACCGAGAGGACGGCAACGTCGGACCGGATGCCGTCCGCGACCGAATACGGGCTGATGGAGGCGGAACTGAACGCCGGATCATAGGGCAATCCCTCCTCGCGAAACTTGAACTCAGCCATGAAATCGGTCTGGCGGAAATTGCCGAGATGCTGCCTGACGGCCTCGTTGACCAGCACGCCCTGGGGATCTTCATCGACGGGCTGCGGACCCTCGAAATCGGGATTGTTGAAATAGGAGAATTTCTGCAGCACGTCGCGCCGGTCATGGTCGAGCCCGACCATCAGCTCGTCATAGACCTTTGTCAGCGATTTGAGCTGGATGCCGCCCGGGAAAGTAATTGTCGGCATAGGTGTCCCAGACCGCGCATAAGCGGCGCAATCGCCTTCACCGCAGGATGCCCTGTGCTGGCGAGGAAGTCGGATGCTGCACCAAGATAGGAAATGCCGGTCGCACCGATCGCGCCGTTCGACCAGGGCTGCGCCACGATCCAGTCGGCGATCTCGCGGGAATCCTCGCGCTCGCGCGGCGAGCGGAAACTGTCGCGCGTGCCGAAGCTCGCACCGGTGCCGCGCACGTCGACGACCACCACCGCATAGCCACGCGGCACGAAGAAGTCGCGAAACTTTCCGGTGTTCGGATTGACCTCGCCGCTGCCGCCCGGCTTCAGCTTGAAGCGGCGATAATAGGGGGTGAGGAAGAGGAGAGTTGGAAAGCGCTGCGGGGCGCTTGTTCCGGCCTTTGATTGCGGAACATAGGCGTCGATCGCGAGACGGCAGCCGTCGTGCATCGTGACGTATTGCGAAGTATGGTTGCGCGAGTCGAAAGTCGATCGGCCGCTTGCGCGACATAATCCGCGGGGTGCACGCGCCAGGCGCGTCAGTTGGCGTGCCACTCATCGATCACACCACCCACTCGGCCTTGATGGCGGGGCGATCGGGCCGCGACAACGGGTCCGGCGTCTGCCAGGACGACATCTCGAACAGGCCCTCCGGCGCGATCGGCAACAATTCGTCATGACCGACGTCGCGGCCGATGACGACGAGGAAGGACGACGGCGCGCCGTCGACGACGTTCAGCGGACGCGGCGGCGAGAACACGGTGCCGACGCTTTCGATCAGGAGCGGCCGCTCGCTTTCCGTGACCCGCACAAGACCCTTGATGCGCAGCAGGCGCTCGCCGAGCGCGCCGGCGAGGTTGTCGAGCCAGTCGGCGAGATCGGGAAAGGCGACGTCGCCTGTGGGCCGCACCATGCAGAGCGCAATGCGCGGGTGAGCGGCGATGCGATCCGAACCGATATCTCGCAGCGGCAGCGATGCCTGAAGCGGCGCGAACACCGCCGAGACAGCGCGTGCACGATCCACCGTCGCGACCACTTCGGCGAGCGGATTGATGGTCGCGATGGCCGATGATGCACTCGCGACGGCGTCCGCACCTGCCAGATCGGCCTTGGTCGCAACGATGCGATGCGCGGCGGCCCATTGCGCCACCGCCTCCTCGAAGGCCGCGACCTCCGTGCCGCGCGTCAGGTCGAACGTCCCGACCACGGCAACCTTCATGCGATGCTCGGCGAGCGTGGCGAGCGTTCGCAGCACCGGCCCGGGCATCGAGAGCCCGCTGGTCTCCAGAATGATCCGGCGCAGCGGTCCCGGCGCCGGGCGGGCGCGGCGCCATGATCAGCCGGTCGATCGTGAAGGCGAGATCGCTGCCGATCTGGCAGCAGACGCAGCCGTTCGACAGCATCGCCATCGGCAGGTCGTCGCCGCTCTCGCGCAGCACGACGCCGTCGAGCCCGATCTCGCCGACCTCGTTGACGATGACGGCCGTGTCGGCGGACTTCGGCCGATCCCAGAAAGTCACGCAGCAGCGTGGTTTTCCCGGAGCCGAGAAATCCCGTCAGGACGAAGAAATCGAGCCCGGCCTCGCTCATTGCGCGGCGACATCCTTTGCGGCGTATTTGGCCGGGCACGTCGCTCTCCCAGCTCGCCTTGACGAGTTCGCGCACGTCGGCGAGCAGCTCTTCGGTGTCGTAGATGATGCCGTCCTTGATGGTGTATTTCAGGCCGCGATGCCACTCGACCGCGTTGGTCGCGTCGTTGAAGCGCATCGCGCCGGTGCCGTAGAGCAGCTTGAAATCGGTCAGCGGATTGTGATCGTGCACCAGCATGTCGGCGCGCATGCCGATGTCGATGGTGCCGATCTCGTCCTGCAGGCCGCACAGCGCAGCACCTTGCGAGGTCGCGGAGCGGATCACCTCCAGCGGATGGAAGCCCGCCTCCTGCAAAAGCTCCAGCTCGCGGATATAGCCGAAGCCGAAGATCTGGTAGATGAAGCCGGAATCGCTGCCGGTGCAGACGCGCCCGCCGCGATTCTTGTATTCGTTGATGAAGGCCATCCAGAGCCGGTAGTTCTCCTTCCACTCGATCTCGTTCTGGGTCGACCAGCGATACCAGTACGAGCCGTGGCCGCCGCGCTGCGGCGTGAAATAGTCCCACATCGATTTCCAGGTGTAATCCTTGTGCCAATAGGCCTGCCGCGCGCGCATCAGGTCGCGGTTGGCATCGTAGATCGTAAACGTCGGCACGAAGGTGAAGCCGATCTCGAGGAAGGCTTCGAGCGTCTCCTCCCATTTCCGCGTGCCGGGCTTTGCGGCCTGCGAGAACATCTGGCCGGAGACGGAGAAGCGGAAATATTCGTCGGTATAGTTGTAGTCGAGCGGGAAGTTCTGCACGACGCGGTCCTCGTACAGCGCCTCGGGCAGACCGTAGTAATGCTCCGCGCTGGTCAGGCCCCAGCGCGCGGTGGTGAGCGCGTTCATGCGCGTCACCGCCATCTGCGCGTGATGGCAGCCGGATGCGCAGCCCGAGCTTGCGGCACTCGTCGAGCGCGGCCTCCATGATCGCGGGCGGCGCACCGAAGAACTTGATGCCGTCGGCGCCGCGCTCCTTCACCGCGCGCAGCCATTCCCGCCCCTGCTCCGGCGTGTAGATGGTCTTGACCATGTCGTTGACGGCGGGGAAATAGGCATAGGCGAGCAGGCGCGGCGCCGCGATCGTGTTCTCCTGCGAGCGCTTGCTGCTGATCGACCACCCAGCCGAGGCCGTTCATCGAGCCCATCTCGCGCACCGTGGTGACGCCATGGGCGAGCCAGAGCTTGTAGACATAGTCGACCGGCGGTACCCAGCCATTGGCGGAATGATAGGCGACGCCGGCATGGGCGTGGCAATCGACAAAGCCCGGCGTCACCCATTTGCCGCGGCAATCGATCTCGTGATCGGCCGGCTCGCTCGGACCGGCGCCATAGCCCGCCACCTTCTTCAGGCTGACGATGCGACCGTTCTCCACCATGATGTCGACGGGCCGATCGGCGGCGCGCCGGTGCCGTCGATCACGGTGGCGCTGCGCAGCGCGAGCCGCTTGAAAGGCCCGATGCCGCGATCGCGCGAGGTCGCCTTTGCGACGATCGGAGCCTCGCCCTTGTTGCGGATGCGCGCGAGCTCATCGCCGGGGAGAACTTCCGATTGAGTGGTTTTGTCGCTCATCTTGAGGGTCCTGTGTTTTCTTGTTGTTGATTGGCGAGCTATTTCACACGGTAGCGTCGGGCGAAGGCGATGCTGCCGAACAGCGTGAAACCCATCGTCACCGCCAGCAGCATGAAGGCGAGCGTGGCGCCCATCGGCCAGTTGTTGCCCCGCACGAACTGGTCGATAGACCGCAGGCGCCATCATCTTGAAACGCGGGCCGCCGAGAAGCACCGCCGTTGCATAGGTGTTCATGCACAAAACGAACACCAGGATACGAGCCGGCCGCGACGCCCGGCGCCGACAGCGGCAGGATGACCCGCCAGAACGTCCGCAAGCTAGATGCGCCGAGGTTGGACGCCGCATCCTCGAGGTCGCGCGGGATGCTCTCGATGACAGAGGCGATGGTGAGGATCATGTAGGGCAGCACGACCGCGATGATGCCGAGCACGACGGCCTTCGGCGTGTACAACAACTCGATCGGCTCCGAGACGAGCCCCGTCCGCAGCAGCATGGCGTTGATCAGCCCGCCGCGCGCGAACAGCGCCATCCAGCCGGCCGAGCGCACGACATTGCCGACGAGCAGCGGAAACAGCGTCGCGATGACGACGAGGCTTTTCCAGCGGCTCTGGATGCGTCCCACCCAATAGGCCGCGGGATAGGCGATCACGAGCGTCAGCGCCGTGCACAGCAGCGCGACGCCGAGCGTGGTCAGGATCACCTGCTGATAATAAGGATCGGTCGCCGCGCGCACATAATTGTCGGGCGAGAACGTCGCGATCATCAGCTGCGTCGGGCTGTACTGCTCGAGCGAGATCCTGAACATCAGGATCATCGGCCCGACCAGCAATGCGAGCACCAGCAGGCACGCAGGCACCACCAGGAGCGCCATGCTCAGCCCTTGAACTGCTTGTTCCAGAAATCGAGCGTGCGCTGCGAGCGCTCGGTCTGATAGGCGAAATCAAGCTTCACCAGCTTGCTTCGGTCGGCCTCGCTGAGGCTGACCTGCTGGGCGATGTCCTCCGGCAGCACGGCGTCGCTCACCGTCGGCACATAGCCCATCTTGTCGGCGAAGGCGGCCTGCGCCTTCGGATCGAGCATCGCGTCGAGATAGGTGAAGGCGCCTTCCTTGTTGCGCGCATTGCGCGGTACCGAGGCCTCGAACACGATCGCGGGCGTGCCTTCCTTCGGCACGACGTGGGAGAGCGGAATGCCGGACTTCTTCCACATGAAGCCGCGGGCGAGCCACATCGACGCTGAGCCAGACCTCTTCCGATTTCAGCGCGGCGGCGAGCGCCTCGTTGGAGGGATAGATCTTCACGTCCAGCGAACGCCAATCCATCAGCATCTTTTCCGCGGGATCGAAATTGGTGGGGCTGCCGCCGCCGGCGAGCGCCGCGGCAATCGTGTTCGCGCTCCAGAGAATGTCGGCAAGGCCGATCCGGCCGCGCCATTTCGGGTCCCAGAGATCGGCGTAGCTCTGCGGCGGCGCCGTGACCTTGTTCGTGTTGTAGAGGATCACCTGCGCCGAATAGATGTGGGGGATGGCGGTCTCCGTCGTGAGCTCCGGAAACACCTTGCCGAGCCGCGACACCTTGCCGGCGTCGATGGCCTCGAAAGCATTCGTGCCGGCGACGATATAGGCGTCGCTGTCGGAGAGGCAGGCGACGTCCATCGAGCCGCGCCGGCTCTGCCGTTCGGCGAGCAGCTTGGTCTTCCGGGGATCGGCATTGGCGACGTCCTGCACCACTTCGATGCCCTTCGGCGCGATCAGCGGCTTGTCGACGATGTCGCTGAGCAACTGGCCATAATCGCCGCCCCAGGTGCCGACCACGAGCTGGCCCGATTGCGCGCTTGCCGGAGAAAAGTTCGAAGTCAGCGCGGTGGCTGCGCCCGCGCTTGCGGACAGGAAATGACGTCGGGATATCATGATGACCTCTCGGTTGAGGATGTCTGGGGAACAAGTCGTGGGGCTCGTCGGTCCCACTGCAATGAAACGATGTCGTCGGCCTTGAGCGTGGCGAGCGGCTCGTCCGCATCCGGCGTCTGCCGCACCACCACCAGCAACTCCCCGCCGACGCGGACCAGATATTCCGTGTGCGGTCCGAGATAGGTCACGGCCGTCACATGGCCGTTGATGCCGCCATTGCGCTCCGGGCGTGATCGCGATGCGCTCCGGCCGCAACGCAAAGGCGGTCGCGTCCTTGCTCTCATTGGCCGCGGTGTCGACCGAAAGCAGCAGCCCGTTCGCGGTGCGGAACTGCGTGTCGTTCTCGCGCCGGCCCAGCAGGATGTTGCAGCGGCCGACGAAGTCGGCGACGAAGGCGTCCTGCGGCGCGTCATAGAGCTCGCGCGGCGAGCCGATCTGCCGCACCCGGCCGCCTTCCATCACCACGAGCCGGTCGGCCATGGTCAGCGCCTCCTCGCGGTCATGGGTGACCATCAGCGTCGTCAGGCCGAGCCGCTGCTGCAGCGAGCGGATTTCGATGCGGACCTCGGCACGCAGCTTGGCGTCGAGATTGGAGAGCGGCTCGTCGAGCAGAAAGAGCTTTGGATTGATCACGAGCGCCCGCGCCAGCGCGACGCGCTGCTGCTGCCCGCCGGACATCTCGCGCGGCAGGCGATCGGCGAGATGCGAAAGCCGCACGAGCTTGAGCACTTCCTCGACCTTTGCGCGACGCTCCGCGGCATCGAGGCCGCGCATCTCGAGCCCGAAGCCGATATTCTGCGCGGCGGTCATGTGCGGAAACAGCGCATAGGACTGAAACACCATGCCGGTGGAGCGCTTGTAGGCCGGCAAGCCGCGTCACGTCCTCGTTGTCGAACAGCACGCGCCCGCCGGTCGGCGGCAGGAAGCCCGCGACCATGCGCAATGTCGTGGTCTTGCCGCATCCGGACGGGCCGAGCAGCGCGACGAGTTCGCCCTCGCGCACCGCGAGATCGAGTTCATCGACCGCGAGCGACGTACCGAAACGCCGGGTGAGCTTCTGCAATGACAGCCTCGCCATCAGACGACCCGCGACAGTTTGACGAAGCGGTCCGTCACCACCATGAGGATGCCGACGACCGCGATCTGCACGGTCGCCACCGCCGCGAGCGTCGGATCGATCCGGAATTCGAGATAATTGAGCATCGCGACCGGAAGCGTGATCCGGCCGGGGCCGACCAGCAGCATGGAGAGATCGAGGTTCTCGAAGCTCTGGACGAAGGAGAACATCGCGGCCGCCACGATGCCGGGGCGCATCATCGGCAGCGTGATCCGGCGGAACACCGTGAACGGGCTCGCGCCGAGATTGGCGGCGGCTTCCTCCGCCGCACGGTCGAGGCCTTGCAGGCTCGCGACGACGAGACGCACCGTCCAGGGAATCGCGAGCAGGATGTGCGCCGCGACCAGCCCCTGCGTCGTCGCCTTGATGTCGCGGTCGAAGAAATCCTCGGCCAGCACATAGAACATATAGAGCCCAGAGCCGGCCACGACGCCCGGAACGGCCAGCGGCGCGAGCAGTAGCGAGCTGATGGCGCCCCTGCCCCGAAAGTCAGCGCGGACGATGGCGAGCGCCGCCGCAGTGCCGATCGGTACGCCGACGGCGGCGGCAAGCAACGCCACCTGAAAACTCGTGATCAGGCCGCGCAGGAATTCGGGCTTCTCCCAGGCGTTGACGTACCACTGAAAGGTCAGCCCGGGCGGCGGAAAGCTGATGATCTGCTGCGAGAAGAAGCTGGTCACCACAACCATGACGACCGGCGCGAAGATGATGAGATAGGCCACCGCGATCATCGCCCGCATGAGGCCGCGACCGACCGCCGGTCGTTCCATCAATTGGACAAGCATGGCAGAAACCCTTCATCACGCGATCGTCATACTGACGCTATCTGAAATAACCACATCGTAAGCCGCTGCCCATCCCTTCGCCAAGCCCACAGCATAGGCGGCCATGCATGGGAAATCGCCAAATCGCGGAACGATGTCCCGAAAATCGGAACTGTTTGCAGGGCCGCCCACGATCAATGCAATCCACCAATGCAATCCACGCGCGCAAGAGCTTGGGCTTCGCACGGAGCAGCGAGCAAGGAGCAGCGAGAACGAGTTCGCGATCGTGGGTTGGCGGCCTGGAGCCCGAGCATTTCGCCGTGGATCAGCCGGGACAGGTTACGCCTGTGTCGAATAGCCGCTCGGCCATGCCACCCGTGTTATCTGCAGCATTGCTGCCTGACGGTACTAATAGTGAGGCCGGTACCGTCGTCGGTAGACCTGATCGGGCGGTGTCTGGGCATTAGCGTAGTATGGATTGATCTCGCACATCGCCGAGCGGCCCGACGCCGTCGCGTGACACTGGGGAAGCGTCGTGTAGCTGCAGTCGATCCATTCGCCGCCACCGAACGACCCGCTGTACACCTTCATGCAGACCGGATAGCGCGGATCATAGGTCTGAGCGGATGAGGGCATCGCAGCAAAGACCGTTGCCATCGCCAGGATGATCGAACCCGTGATCCGCATAACAACCTCCTTAACGCTCGATCGTGTCCAGGCAAAAGCCGATTTTTATGACGCAACCCGCACTTCGTTCTAGATCAACTCAAGCCCGTGGAGCAGGCTTCTTTTCGCAATTCGAGGCCGCGAAATTGGGCTGCCAGGGATTGCATGTCGTGCGTAACGCTTGACTTCTTGTCCTCGGCCCTCCCATCGCCGAGGTGCCGGCTTTGCCAGAAACAGCCCGACCACGCTCAAGCAGAACGCGGTCATCAAGCCGATGCGCGATTTCTCTATAGCTCGCGTCGGAGATGAAGGGATGACCGCAGGCCCGCGGCAGGCAATGTGCAGCCGTGACTGCGCGTGCGTGCCTGGGCTCAATCATGATTGAGTTGTCGCGTCACATCCCAAGCGTCCGCGCTCTCACGCTGTAATTTCGTCGCGCTGCAACGCTGCCACGGACGAGATTTCCCGTCATTTTCCCGGCAGCAAAAAGCCCTCGAAAACGATGCGTTTTCAAGGGCCTGTTGTCTGGTTGCGGGGGCAAGATTTGAACTTGCGGCCTTCAGGTCATGGGACAGATGGCATATTGTGTAAGTTATTGAAATTTAAGCAACAAATCGGATGAAAATATTTTTGTGCTAGGGTCTTTGCCGCTCACTGAGCGGGGTCGAACCAGGGTGATATCCGCGCCGATCCTCCGTCTCAAAAAGGGGTTTCCGAGATGGTGAAGCGCTTAGCGCGATATCATCCCAGACATCAAACGCATCAGGCGTCGTGCGAGAAACCATTGTCGCCGAGCTTTGATCGTCCACTCTTCCCTGCCGGCCACGCGCTCATGGCGAGACGACCGATCTGGGCCAGTTTCTCGCGCGAGGCCCCGTCGCGCGCCTGTACCGCAAGGCCGCGCGCCACGGCGCTGTAATAGGCAGCCAGCGTGTCGCAGTCGGTGCCTTCGGGCACGTCGCCATCCGTCACGCCTTTGCGGATGCGCGTCGCCATCGCGCTTTCGGAGAAGGCGCGATGCTCAGCCATCATGTCGCGGATATTGCTCAGGCCCGGCGGGCAATGCGTGCCCGCCAGCGAGATCATGCAGCCGAGCGGGTGATCGCTGCGGGTGAACTCTTCCGCTGTCGCCTCGAATAGGCGCGCGAAGGCCGTCCTGGTATCGATCGAAGGGTCATTGAGGATCGCGAAGAACCATTGGCCCGACCACTCCAGATAGGAGCGCGTCGCCTCGCAATAGAGCGCTTCCTTGCTGCCGAACGAGTTGTAGAAGCTGGACGCGCTGATCCCCATCGCTGATATCAGGTTGTCGAACGAGGTGCCCTCGTAGCCGCGCTCCCAGAACAGTTTCATCGCCGCCTGCAGCGCAACCGCACGGTCGAACACCGCCGGCCGTCCCCGGCCACGCTTGCCCTCCTCGCCTTTCTTCTTTGTAATTTTTTTTGGTGTCATCGCTCCAAAAATCCTTGAACGGCGCCTCCCCGAGTTTATGTGGAGTGCACCATATTGGAGGGCTTCCTCCAGATATCAACCCCGCGCACGGCTTTTCCACCTGGCAAATGACGACGACCTGGCACCACCCCTCGACCCAATGAAACTGCCGGCGCGCAAGGCCCGCGGCGCGGGCACCGCCGCAACCGAATTCCGGACTGCATGGCAAGGACTTACGGATAGTCTCATGGATCAGATCACCAACCCTGCGAACCTCGAACGAGAACGGCTGGACGAACCGGTGGCGCGGCCGCGCCGGTGGCGATGGAAGGCGACGGCGCTCGGCGTCGCCGTGGCAGCGGGCCTCTTCCTCGCCTGGCTGGGCCTTGCGCCCCACCGCGGAAACCAGGCCTCGGCGGCGCCGACGCCAACCCCTGTCGTGACCGTCAGCGAGCCGTTGCGGCGCGAGGTCGATGTCAGGGCCGGCTTCCTTGGCCAGTTCTCGGCAATCGACCGGGTCGAACTGCGGGCGCAGGTCGGCGGCACGCTGACCGAGATCCATTTCAAGGACGGGCAGATCGTCCACAAGGGCGACCTGCTCTTTGTCATCGATCCCCGGCCCTACGAGATCAAGCTGGAACAGGCGAAAGCAGCACTGCAGACCGCGACCGCCCGCGTGGCGCTCGCCAACAACCAGCTGTCGCGGGCGCAATCGCTCAAGCGCAACGATTTCGCAACCCAGGAAACGGTCGACCAGCGCACCAACGACCAGGATGCATCGCAAGCCGCGGTCGAGGACGCCAAGGCGCGGGTGCGGGATTCCGAGCTCGATCTCGAATATTGCCGCGTGCTCGCGCCCTTCACCGGGCGTATCGGCGCGCGCCAGGTTTCGATCGGAAGCCTGGTCGCGGGCAGCCGCGCCGCAACCAGCCCGACTACGCTGCTGACGACGCTGGTCTCGCTCGATCCGCTCTATCTCGATTTCGACATGAGCGAATCCGATTTCCTGACGTTTTCGCGCGAACGCGCCCGCATCAAGGGCCCGCTCGCGAACAAGGTCGCAATCGGGCTCAGCGATGAGAACTATTTCACCCGCGAAGGCACGCTCGACTTCATCGACAACGCCCTCGACCGCTCCAGCGGCACCATTCACGCGCGAGCCACGGTACCGAACCCCGACCTGTTCCTGGCACCCGGCCAGTTCGCCCGGCTGCGGGTCGCGATCGCGCCACCCACGCCGGTCTATCTGCTGCCGGACTCCGCGGTCGTGCTCGACCAGTCGCAGCGTCTGGTGATGACAGTCGGTCCCGATGCGACCGTGAAGCCGAAAATCGTGACCACCGGCGACCTGCGCGGCGGCTTGCGCGTGATCCGGTCGGGTCTCGATGTGGGCGACCGCGTCGTCATCGACGGCCTGGTACGTGCCATTCCCGGCACCAAGGTCGCGCCGCAGGACGGCGCCATCCACTATGACGCCACCGCCGACGGCCAAGGTTGAACCGAAGGCGGAAACAGGAGCTTCCCGTGACACACAGCTTCATCGACCGGCCGATCTTTGCGACCGTTCTCTCCGTCTTCCTGACGCTGATCGGACTGGGAGCGCTCTACATCCTGCCGATCTCGCAATATCCGGAGATCGTGCCCCCCACGGTCCAGATCACCACGACCTATCCCGGCGCGTCTGCCGAGACGGTGTCGCGCACGGTTGCGACACCGCTCGAGCAGCAGATCAACGGCGTCGAGAACATGATCTACATGTCGAGCCAGTCCACCGGCGACGGCAAGCTCACCATCACCGTCACGTTCCGGATCGGGACCGACCTCAATGTCGCGCAAATGCTGACGCAGAACCGCGTGCAGGACGCGCTGCCCCGCCTGCCCGAGGACGTGCAGCGGCTCGGCGTGCAGGTGCGGAAATCGACGCCCAACATCCTGCTCGCGGTGCATCTCTATTCGCCCGATAGTTCACGCGACACGCTCTATATCTCGAACTACGCGACGCTGCATGTGAAGGACACGCTGGCGCGGCTGCCGGGGGTCGGCGATGTTCAGATCTTTGCCGGCCGCGAATACGCCATGCGCATCTGGCTCGATCCCGACAAGGTCGCCGCGCATAACATGAACGCGAGCGAGGTGCTCACCGCGCTGCGCGCCCAGAACGTCCAGGTTTCGGCCGGCATCTTGAACCAGCCGCCGGTCGCCTCGAAGCAGGCCTACCAGATCAACGTGCAGACGCTCGGCCGGCTCTCCGCGCCCGAACAGTTCGCCGCCATCGTCCTGAAGTCGGACAGCGAGGGCCGCGTGACGCGGCTGCGCGACGTCGGCCGGGTCGAGATCGGCGCTGCCGACTACGGCTCGACCGCGTTCATGGACCGCGGCCCCGGCATGCCGCTCCTGATCTTTGCGCAACCCGGAGCCAATTCGCTCGCCGTCGAGCACGAGGTGCTTGACACGATGCAAACGCTGGCCAAGGATTTTCCGCCCGGTCTCGATTACAAGGTCATCTATGATCCGACCATCTTTGTCGGCAAATCGGTCGACGAGGTAATCAAGACGATCTTCGTCGCGATCCTCCTCGTGGTCGGTGTCGTGTTCTTGTTCCTGCAGAGCTGGCGCGCCGCGATCATTCCCGTCATCGCGATCCCGGTGTCGCTGGTCGGCACCTTCACCTTCCTCTACGTGCTCGGAATATCGCTGAACAATCTGTCGCTGTTCGGCCTCGTGCTGGCGGTCGGCATCGTCGTCGATGATGCCATTGTCGTGGTGGAGAATGTCGAACGCAATCTCGAACGTGGTATGACGCCGGTGGAGGCGGCACATGTCACCATGAACGAGGTCGGCGGCGCGCTGATTTCGATCGCGCTGACGCTGTGCGCGGTGTTCGTGCCCTCGGCCTTCCTGTCGGGCATTACCGGGCAATTCTTCCGCCAGTTCGCTGTCACGATCGCCGTTTCGACGTTGATCTCGTGCTTCGTCTCGCTGACCTTGAGCCCCGCTTTGTGCGCCGTGCTGTTCAAGGCGCATGAGCCCGGCCACAAGGCGCGGGGCTCGTGGATCGTCCGGCTGGCTCGGGGCGGATTTGCCCGCTTCAATCTCGGATTCGAGTGGCTGTCGACGAGCTATGGACGGCTGACGCGACGGCTGGTGCAGATCACCGGCGTCGTGCTGCTGGTCTATGCCGCGCTGATCGGCGTCGCCGGCTTCCAGTTCGCCCGCGCGCCGACCGGCTTCATCCCGGAGCAGGACCAGGGCTATCTCATCACCGTCGTGCAACTGCCGCCCGGTGCCACGCTCGATCGCACCGAGGCGGTGGTCAAGAAGGCGATCGACATCATCATGTCCACGCCCGGCGTCGAGCATGTCGCGCCGTTCGCAGGGCTGGATGCGACCACCTTCACCATCGCTTCCAACGCCGGAACGATCTTTTCCGGCCTGCCCTCCCTTTACAATCACGAGGTCAAGGGCCTGACCGCGGCCAGCGTGCTCGCCGACCTGCGCAAGCGCCTGTCGGTGATCCAGGAAGCCTATGTGCTGACGATTCCGCCGCCGCCGGTGCAGGGCATCGGCAATGCCGGCGGATTCAAGATGATGCTGCAGGATCGCGCCGGGCTCGGCTCGGAGGCGCTCTCGAAAGCGGCGCAGGCGCTGGTCGCCGCCGCCAACAAGGATCCGAGCTTCGCCGGTGTCTTCACCCTGTTCGGCACGCGCTCGCCGTCGGTCTACGCCGATATCGATCGCGAGAAGGCCGAGAAGGTCGGGCTGACGCCCACCGACGTCTTCAACACTCTGCAGGTCTATCTCGGCTCGCAATATGTCAACGACTTCAACTATCTCGGCCGCACTTACCAGGTGATCGCGCAGGCCGACGGCTCTTTCCGCCAGGATCCTCAGGACATCGCGCGGCTCAAAGCGCGCAACGCGTCAGGCGAGATGGTGCCGGTCGGCACGGTGGCGCGACTGAAATCCGAAAACGCAGCCTACCGTGTGCCGCGTTACGATCTGTTCCCCGCCGCCGAAGTGATGGGCGTAGCTGCCCCCGGCATCGCGACCGGCACCGCGCTGCACCGGATGGAAGAGCTGGCGCACGATGTGCTGCCACCCGGCATCGGCTTCGAATGGACCGAACTTGCTTTTCAGCAGCAACAGCCGGGAACCTCATCGCTCTTGGTGTTCGGCGCCGCCGCCCTGTTCGTGTTCCTGGTGCTTGCCGCGCAGTATGAGAGCTGGAATCTGCCGCTGGCGGTCGTGATGATCGTGCCGATGTGCCTGCTCGCCTCCGTGACGGGGCTGTTGTGGCGCGGGATGGCGATCGATGTGCTGGCGCAGATCGGCTTCGTCGTGCTGGTGGGGCTCGCCGCCAAGAACGCTATCCTGATCGTCGAATTCGCCCGCCAGACCGAGGAAGCCGGCGCCACGCCGGGCGAGGCGGCCGTCTCTGCGGCGCGCACGCGGCTGCGGCCGATCCTGATGACGTCGCTGGCGTTCATCTTCGGCGTTGCGCCGCTCGTGGTCGCAACGGGCGCAGGTTCGGAAATGCGTCAATCGTTGGGCACGGCGGTTTTTGCCGGCATGCTGGGCGTGACCGCATTCGGTCTCTTGTTCACGCCGGCGTTTTATACAGTCGTCAGGAAGATCGGGCACAAAAAGCCGCAAGCAAGATCCAACGAAGCCGCGCCCGCGAGCTATATCGATGCCAATCCGAACGACCAGGCGAGCAGCGTGCGCGTGCCGAGACGGGCGATTTGATACGAGTGAACGGCACCGCGATTTTATGAAGTCGGCTTTACAGAATAAAGAACCTAGCAGTCCCGTGAATTGCTGGGTCCTTTGCGTCGTCTTGGTTGCGGGAAGGCGCAACCATGCGCGCGAAGCCAGTGGGAATTAGGACGGCGGCGGCGGAGCAGGCGACGGCCGGGGTCAATCGCCCGGACCGCTGTCAGTTGGCGAAAGGCGTCTGCGGCGCGATCTTGTTCTGCGCGATGATGGCTTCGGCCCGCGCGAGATTTTCCAGCAGGCGCTGGCTGGTCAAGACAAGGAAGTAATAGCCGAACTGCGGGTTTTGGAAGTAGATCTCGAGCAGCTTTTCGTAGCTGATAGTTAGGACGCGGCCATCCTCGATACATTCGATCGTCGCGGTCCGGCGGTTGTCGAGCGTGAGGAAACCAAGCTCGCCCATCAAACGCCCCGGCGGAAGTTCGACGTTGATTTCGATGACCCGGAATTTGCCGGTAACGGTCAGCAGCATTTCGTTGGCTGCGTCACCTTTCTTCATCAAGATATCGCCCTTGCGATACTTGCGGTCGGTCATAAACGGCTTGAGCCACTCCATCGACATGTCGCCCTGTGTTGCGGTGCGCGCCTTCTTCACGAGAGCGAGCATTTGACGGAGACGGTAGGCATTGATGGGAATCATCAGGAGATAAAGAAGAAAGGTCGTGACGGCTCCGGTGAGCGCTCCGAAGATGGCGAAGAATGCGCAACCGATCATGTTCGCGACCCGCAGCGGCACCATCGTGTGCGTCAGCAATGTGGCGACGAAGAAGATCGCGCCGACCAGGGCGAACATATTGGCAAGCGTGATGTTGTGCAGAAAGAGTTCCAGCAGGCGGTTGAAGATGGCGTCCCAGGTCACGTTGTTCGGATCGAGACCCATTTGGACCAGAATCTTCGCGAACCTGAGGTTGTCGGTTGCTGCATCGAGAATGCGGTCCAGCATGATGGACATATCTCCTTTTGGAGCCGGTGAGGCCAGCTTACCGGAAGTTGTTTCTCGCAGCGCAGCAAACTTGGCCACCCGCCTTCCGAGATGGGTCACAACCGGAAGAGTTCGCTCTGAGCACAACGGGTCCGTTTTACCCCCGAACAGCAGACGTAAAAGAAATCTTCCAGACTTGCCGGCAATCCGAGCGCCAATACCTGGGTATGACTGCGGCCCAAGCCTTCTGATCATTTGAAGTATCAGCGCCGCCGCTTTGAACCTTCAATTTGCCAACCTGACTCACGTTGAGGGCAAATTGCGCCCGAATAAGAGGGGGCCTCCTGAATTGAAATCGCACAATCGGAGGAACTACCAAATGTCTAGTTTTAGAATTGCAGCGGTATTGCTCGCGGGCGTGGCGCTTGGAGCTCTCGCAGTTGAAGGGCTTCATGCCCAGGCCAAACCACCCGTCTACACCATCGCGGAAATCCAAATAAAGGAGAGCGACCGGGATGCGTATATGAAAGAGTTTTCACCGAAAGCCCAGGCCGCGCTTAAAAGCATCGCGGGCAGTCAATTCGTTGCTGCGGGCACGGCAACGAAGATTGAAGGAGAGCCTCCACCCGCAGGCACTCGTGTCACTATTCGCAGGTACAACAGCATGGAAGACGCTAAGGCGGCATACAGCTCGCCAGAATACCTAGAGGTGCGGAAGATCGGTGACAAGTACGCTACGTTCCGCGTATTCGCTATTGAGGCCGTGTCGCAATAGGGCGAAAGCTCTCGTCGACGCGGCCGAGCAGCGGCCGCGGCGCGGTGAAGCCGAGCACGTTGGCGGTTTTGACATTGATGATTATCTCAGCGTTCGTGGTTTACTGCCGTTAGTTATGGGACGCCTGTGGCCTGCCGTTCCTTCGCTTCGTAGTATTCGGCTGAGAACTTGATGGACCATCGCGCGAAGAATGAACGCAACTCCTGAGTGGGCTTTTCGACACCGAAATGTTTGGCCACATGTGCCTCACGCAGCCACTTCACCGCCGGGGCGAGGCCAGCGGTGCGCTCGAGCTTCTCAACCGCCGCGATGCCGGCGATCTCTGCCTGCCGATAGCGATAACCGACTTTTTTGATCACATACAGGCACTTGATGGTTTCATAGCTCTTGAATACGAGCTGAACGAACGGATGTTTTTTGGCCTGTGGCCAGGCTGCCGGGTACACCGGTAGCACCAAAAGCTTGCTCTTAGCGATGACCGTTGCTAGCGGATGCAAGAGTTGCATCCAAGCTGGCCAGGACGTGACCTTGGCAAACAATACCGCGTGCATCGCCGTTGCGACCCCGAAGGAGAACGGGAGCCAAAGTACCGCGAGCAGGATTACGAGTAATGCGGTGTTTGGCATGAGATGCCGGCATTCTCGGAACACCCAAGCCATGCCGCTTTCAAAGGCAATATGCACAGCTTGTTCGAACGCCCGATAGTTGATCTTCCGCCGGAGCCACGACCAGTTCCTGCGGATGGATATACGCCACTGTCGACGTTTCGTCTCGGAAAGGGGAAGGAAGCGCAACGCGCCGTTCATGACAGTAACGACGACATTGCCAAGAACCTTGGCCGCGAAGAGCGGAAGCCAGATAATCTGCATTGCTAACGGGAAGGCGTAGTCGAGCAGCCGCATCAAGATCGAAAGAATGAAACGCAGGATTTTGTTGGCGGCGAGCGTGACAATAACAAGCGGGATGATAACTACATCGTCGAGGGCACCGCGGAAGCGGCTTTCCTCGGTCCATGCCGGGTCATGATAATTGGTCACGGCGCAACGCTTCCAGGCTGAAGGTGGGAGAACGTGCCGGCTCAAATTAGCACACTTTAATGGCCACGGGGTGGCCTCAGCATCGGTCGTTTAGCGACAGCCCGATGTCCGCAAGGGGTCAGAATCGGAAGAACGCAGTTCGAGCAAATGCCTTCCGGTGTGCCCCGGAAAGCGGACATTGCTCGAAGCAACCGGCACTTCGCATTCGTGCCACAAGCGGCCATCACAGCACCTCGCCGAGCATCTCTCGGCAAGGAGAGCGGTGAAGTCTAAAGTGTGAGCAAGTCAGGTGGCGGCTTGCGCATGCTGGAGGCCTGTTCATAGGCGTAGGCAAGACGCAGAAGCTTGTGCTCGCTCCAAGCAGAGCCCGCGAAGGTGACGCCGAGCGGATAGTCGGGCGTGTCCTTTTCGTCGGCTCCCGAGACGAAGCCGCCCGGCACCATGACGCTCGGATAGCCCGCCTTCGCGGTGATCACGCAACCTCCGCTGCCGGCGAACAGCACCGCGTCGAGCATGTGCTGGTTCATGTAGGCGTCCATGCCGCGCGTCTTGGCCGAGAGCAGGTCCATGGCACGTGCCGACTTGTACTCGCGCTCGCTCAAATCGCCCCTGGTGATGTTGGCTGCGAGGAACAGATCCTGGCCGAAACGCAGCGCCTTGCCGGCGTTCGCCTCGTTGAAAGCGACGATGTCGGCGATGGTCTCGATCTCCGTGTTAATCGCCCAATCCTTAAGGTAGAGGTTGAGATCGCGCTTCAGTTCGTAGAGGAAGACGACTGGCGGCCTTGCCAAGGTGCCTGCGTGGCGGCTCAACGGATTGCGGTTGAGCACGGCCATGGTCGTGCCCGGCCCGCCGATCCAGCCAAGCGTCGGCATGTTGGCGCGTACGATGACGGCGCCCAGATCCTCCAGCACCTTGATCGCCTCAGTCATCACCTTGACCCATCCGGCTGGCAGCTTGCCGTAGTAGCAATCGTTCAGCGGGTCGGCGGGGTCGCTCGGCACGCCGATGCGGGCGCCCTTCATCGCATCGTGCGCGAGGTCGGCGGTGTAATCGGCCGGCCGCCGCTGCCGCTGTGTCGCTGGGTCGAGCGGGTCTTTGGCTGCCAGCACGTTCAGGAGCATCGCCGCGTCGCGCACGGTCCGCGTCATCGGCCCTGCGGTGTCCTGGCTGTGGGCGATCGGCAGGATACCGGCACGGCTGACCAGTCCGACGGTCGGCTTTACCGTGACAAGGCCATTCTGGCTGGCGGGGTACAGCAGCGAGCCCGAGGTCTCGGTGCCGATCGAGGCCGCGCACAGACCAGCCGCCACGGCAACTGCCGAACCCGCGCTTGAGCCCCCTGGGAGCACGACCGGGATGCCCTGATCGTCCGTAAGTTTGGGCGCGTAAGGGTTCTTCACCTGGCCGCCAAGCGAGGAATAGCCTGCGGGCATGTCGATCGCGAGCATGTTGGCGAACTCCGTCAGGTTCGCCTTGCCCAGGATCACCGCGCCGGCGTCCCGCAGAAGCTTGACGACGGTGGCGTCGTCCCTGGCGCGCGCGCCCTCCAGCGCCAGCGATCCCGCCGTCGTCCGCTGCTTGTCACCGGTCGCGATGTTGTCCTTCACCAGGATCGGGACGCCGGCCAGCGGCCGCGCGACCGACGGCGTGGTGTCGTCGAACTGGCTCGCGATCGTGAGCGCGTCGGGGTTGAGTTCGCGTATCGAGTTGAGCACGGGCCCATCGCGGTCGTAGGCCTCAACGCGCGCGAGATAGGCTTTGGTCAGCGCCGTGGCTGTGACCTGCCCGCTGGTCAAGGCATCGACGATATCGCTCATAGTCGTGGTCACGAGCTTCAGCATGGTCGGCGCCTCGACCTGGGGACAGTCGCAGCGGGGCGAGCATCGTGGCGGGATGGCTTCTTCATGGCGTGCCTCTCTTGGGCCGCCCCTATCATATTGCAGTCCGACAGGCGAGATGCCCAAGGTACGCTTCGGGTCAAAAGCGCCATTTTGGGCCACCGTCGATGACTTCCGGTCTTCCCTCACGAGCAGACCTTTTCAGGGGCATGTCTCAAAGGTGCCAATAGGCGACATCGAATGGCTAACTGGTCGGCCTTCGACTATGTCAGCCGCGTCTCATCCTTCAGATACTGCGCCACGCTCGTCCGCGCTGCGGAGTGCTCGAAATTCTGTGCAGTGTCCATCAAGAATGCGAGGAAGCTCGGCGTCAGAGCCTGTTGATTGTAGGGGCCGTAATCTTCCGGCGACAGAATGTAATTCCTGAAGAGCGAAATAAACACTCGGATCATATGCTCCCAATTTTTCTCACGCTTCAGGTCCATCGCCAGATAAAGCTCCTGCATCGCGAAGGACATAAGCGTGAAGAGCGTTCGATAGCGACGATAGCGCGGGGTATCCTTCTTCAACTCCGCAAACGATGTTGGATTCGACCCCAAGTAGAGTATGTCGCTATTTTTTAGAAAAGCGTCCAGCATCTCTCGATAGTGGTTCTTCGCTATCATGACGGCATTGATCTGCCGATTGCTCCTCAATTGTACCCGCGCTGCCAAAATGCCACCAATGATGGAGGCGGCTGGTGCGAGTTTCAAAAGGAAGTCGATGATTTCGGTCCAGCTCACTCCGAACAGCCCTGTAGCCATGCCAACCTCCCCAAATGCGGTGCGTCCGGCGGCAGGATGCTAAATTTTGGTAGCCGCGACTACGGGTGACGCGGCAACGGCGATTAGAAACTGCGCCAAGCGGTTCGGGAAGGTCCTGTCAGACCAAACGACCTTTACGGGTCAAACAAGAGCTCAGCACGAGCAAATGTCTTCCGGTGTGCCGCAGAAAGCGGGCATTGCTCGAAGCAGCCGGCACTTCGCATTTGTGGCAACAGCCGACATTGCACCGGACTTGGGGCTTTCGTCTTGGGGCTTTCGTCTCGCCAAGCGGCGCGTTCGTTGTTTACGATCCAATGAGTCGGATCAAACTTTCCGCATTGGAGACCGCCATGGGGATAAAAAGTCATAGCGCTGCGCCCACGGCAGCTCTTGCGCTCGGACTCTTCTTCACGCCGCCGGCTTCCATCGCCATCGATGCGATCATCAACACGGTCGCGTCGCTCCTCCCGACCGCCATCGGCAGCCTCGGCTTCATGTCCCCAGCAATGGGCCAGCCGGGTGCACTCACGAAAAAGCAATCGGATGCGCTCGATACGTACAACAATGCAGTAAATGACTTCGAGGCGATCTTGAGCCGGCGGCGTGCACAGATCAATTCGCATCAACCGCTGCCGAACTTGCCGGGACAAGCGCTCTACGTTGCGCGCAACAACATGATGAGCGCATACAAGGACCTCACCGACGCCCTTCCGTCCAGAATCGGACGGCCCAATAAATTCGGAATCCCTCGGGCGTACTTTGACGCCGACAACGAGTCGCTGGTCGATGAGTATAGCAAGCTTTTCGACCTCATGGATGCGCCGCCCGTCAACGCGCAAAAATCAGATACTCCATTCAAGGACGTTGTCGATTTGGGAATTGCTATTGCGCGCGCCAGGGGCCTTGATGCGACCAACGCTGAAGCGGCAGGCCGTATCAGCCTGGGGCTCTTCTTTGCCGAGACAAATGGCAATCAAGACATAGGGAATGCGCGCTCGAATAGATACAAGGGAAGTCTGCAAACGGGCCCCTCCGAAGATCAAAATGGTCGAAAGAAGTGGGCGGCGATAAAACAGTCGATAGCAGCCTTTGACCCTGCACTGAGCCTTCGCGACGACAAGGAAGAGGCGCGGGTTGGCAATCTGGATCAACGGTTCAACCACTGGACCGCCGTGCGAAACGGCCTGATGAACGCACATGCCGATATTCTCCCGCAGGTACCTGCGATCGTGAAAACACTGCCAAATCCGATCGATCAAATGAAGTTCTTCGAACTCATCCAGATCATTCCCACGCCGACCAGGTCCGCACTCAAGTCAGGCAACCCAGTCAACTACAGAATCTCCGATCCGACGATCATGGGATATCTGCGTAACAACAGCATCTTCGCCTTTGGACAGGCTGACAGGGCAAGAACATCTGCCACCTTCCGCGAAATTCTTGATGCGATGTGGCTGTTCAATGACAAGTTCGAACGCGCGCTTTCCAGATTCGACGAGATCAAGGCGCGGTCAAAGGGCTGAAGTCGGCAGGTCGGAATCGGATGCGAGGCGGGGTCACCGCGCCATCAGAGCGGACCGAGGACGGCCCATCGACGCTCACAGAATTCCTTCACCGCCGCCGTGACACCGCTGCTGATGACGTCGCGGCGTTCGGGCGAACTCATCTTGAGCTCTTCGTCCCGGTTGATGATCGAGCCCGCCTCCAGCAGGGCGGCAGGCATCCGGGTCTTTCTCAGCACGATGAGCTCATCGTAGCTATAGATACCGGTTTCCTTGTTCAGCAGCGGGTGCTGGTACCGACCCATGATGGGCTCTGTATATTGCTTGGCATATTGCAGGCCCTGGGCCTTCATTTCCTTGCCGATCAATTCGGCGAACGCGAGGCTCGTCTTGAAGTCCGGATTGTTGCGGGAGACGAAGACGGAATAACCGCTGAAGCGGTCGCTGAAATGGCTTTTCTTGCCCTCGAATTCCCAGTCATCGAGGAGTTTGTTGGGCACCGAGTCATGGTGGATCGACAGGAAGAGATCCGCGTGCAGATTGTTGGCGGCGGCGACACGTTTGACGAGGCTGGGCCTGGCCCTGCCCTCGGTCAGGAGCAACCTGGTCTCGGCAAAGCCTTCGGCCTTTAATTTCTCCTCGATCCGTTGCGCAAGGCGCAGATTGAAGACGAACTCGGCCACGTTGCGGGCGCTGATCGCGCCTTCTGATTCGGCGGTGTGTCCGACATCCAAAACGATCCTGAATTTTGAGGGATCGCAGGTTGTCGCGGCCGGCTTCAGCGCGGAAGGGTTCAAGGCGGCCGGCCCCAGGGCGGCAAGCTTTACATGTGATGCTTCGGCGAGGTGGCAGGCTTCGCCAAGGTGGCTCGCTTTGGCGAGGCGACATGCTTTGGCGATTTGCCGTGCTTTGACGAGCCTTTGAAGGCATCCGACAGCCAGCCGGCATCGCTGGCCTCGATCGGCAGAAGCACCAATGCAGCCATCGCGGCGACGATGGTGCGGCGGCGGGGCCAAAATCCCGCAACCATACCGCCGAGAACACAAATGAACTCGCGGCGCTTCATGCTCGCCCTCCCGAAGGCCATCATAGCGGCTCGGATGGATACCGGAAGAGGTCAGTGACGTCCGTTCAGGGGCAAAAGGCGAAATGATGCGCGCCGGCGCTGGGCTGACTTATGCGGCTCCTTTGAGATCGTCTCCTGATCTAGCTCGATTTCATATCCGGCGAGAAACATATTGGGCGCTCAGCGGTCATCGAAACCCGTTGCTCGCGGCACCGCTGCCGCCCCATCCATGAGCCGGGAGAGAGCTATGCCAATGGCGCTGGTGTTCGTGATAGCGATTGGTCCGGTGCTCATGTGCTTGACAGCGAGAAGCGCCAAGTGGCGGTCTCCCGCACCCATGTACACCCCGACTTACTCGCGGACATTCTGGCGGCGCTAGGTCGCTACATAAAGACAGCCGAAACGAAGGGATCAGGGTGGGTCGATTACCCGGCGAGTGAGGCGCTGCGCCGGGAGCGCGAGGAGGCGTGGCGCTTTAACCTTGCCCGGCGTTCATTCTGCCCCCTCAGGCGGTTCTCCCTCGGGCTGCACGTCTGGCGCTCTGGCACTCACTTGCGGTGGTAGCTCGCCAGCCTCGTCTTTGAGTTTGGCGGCGGCTTCAATAAGCCCGACCGCAACAGCGGGATCGGAAGTGGTCTTTGCCATTTTGAGCAGCGCCGCTGCTGCTTCGCGAGCGTGAAAGCGGTTCTTGGACACGAAACACACACCAATATTTTGCCGCATAAACGCACAGCCAACGATTGCGTTCCGCAGCGAAAGTATAAAATGAACGGACGTAGCGGGTTCCACCAAGGCGCGGCGTTCAGAGCATGATGAGTGCCATCCGAAACGGCATCTAACGCCGCTGCGGGAATGTGGCATCAACGTGTCCGCACCGTCGATCGCCGCCGCTGACACCAGCTTGCGACTTTCCTTCCGCTGCTTCCACGACGTTTCCACGACCGAAATTTCGAGTCAGATTGTGAGCAGCAAAAAGCCCTCGAAAACGATGCGTTTTCAAGGGCCTGTTGTCTGGTTGCGGGGGCAAGATTTGAACTTGCGACCTTCAGGTTATGAGCCTGACGAGCTACCGGGCTGCTCCACCCCGCGATAAACCATTGCGTGCCTTGAAGAAAACCAGTGGCGAAACGGCTGGCCAACGCTTTGCGAGCGCGCCGATCGTCCCGTTCCGGAAGGCTTCCTGAGAAGGCGACCCCGGGGCGATTGCCGACCGGGTGCTGGCGGTATGTACCAACGCAAAACCGCTTTGGAAAGGGGGCAGCGCACCAGTTTTTTCGATTTTGTGACAGCTCGTGAGGCCAAAAAGCCGTCCACCGGACACTATCCTATCAAAAATACCGCAAAACTTCAGCTTCACCTCTCAAGCTTGACGAGACCCCCGATGGACCGCCCCGTGAAAAGTCCAGCGCTCAGCGCCCTGGAGAACGCTTTCTATGCCATGCTCGAGCGCTCGCGCGCCGATGAGCCGCCTCCGCTGGAGGTGCGGCTGGACCGGCTCAAGCGGCTGCGCGCGGCCGTGGCCGAGAACGAGGCTCGCTTCACGCAGGCGATCTCCGCCGATTTCGGCCACCGCGCGGCCGCCGAGACCACGGTCGCGGAGATACTTGTCCTGTTCACCGAAATCAAACACGCCACCAAGCATCTGAAGCGATGGATGGCGCCGCGGCGGATTCCCACCACCGTTCAATTCTGGCCGGCGAAGAACCGCCTGATCCCGCAGCCGCTCGGCGTGGTCGGCATCATCTCGCCCTGGAATTATCCGCTGCAGCTATCGCTGGCGCCTGCGATCGGCGCGCTCGCCGCGGGCAATCGCGTGATGCTCAAGCCGAGCGAGTTGACGCCGCGCTTCGCTGCGCTGCTGCAGGAGATCATCGCGGCGAAATTCGACGCCTCGGAGATGCTCATCACCGGGGTCGACGAGGAGATCGCCAAGGCGTTCGCCAGCCTGCCCTTCGACCATTTGGTCTTCACCGGCTCGACCCGGGTCGGCCGTCTCGTTGCCGAAGCCGCCGGCCGCAACCTCACGCCGGTCACGCTCGAACTCGGCGGCAAGTCGCCCGCGATCGTCGATCGTTCCGCCGATCTCGACCAGGCCGCCGAACGCATCGTCTACGCCAAGCTGTACAATGCCGGCCAGACCTGTATCGCCCCCGATTATGCCTTCGTGCCGGAGACCGAACTCAAGGCCTTCGCGGACAGTGTGCAGGGGCATATGCGGCGCATGTTCGGCGTCGACCCGACCAACGAGGACTACACCTCGATCATCTCCGACCGCCATTACGCGCGGCTCGCCGCGCTGGTCGCGGACGCCGTAGCCAAGGGCGCGACCGTGATGCAGCCGACCCGGGCCAACGATCCCGCATGGAAGCGCCTGCGCAAGTTTCCGCCGACCATCGTGCTCGGCGCAACCGACGATATGACGATCATGCAGGAGGAAATCTTCGGTCCGGTGCTGCCGGTCCTCGGCTATCGCGATGCGGCCGAGCCGATCAACTATATCAACAGGCACGACCGCCCGCTCTCGCTCTACTGGTTCGGCAAGGATGACGCCGCGCGCGACGCAGTGCTGTCGCGCACCGTCTCCGGCGGCGTCACCGTGAACGACTGCCTGTTCCATTATCTGCAGGTCAATCAGCCGATGGGCGGCGTCGGCGCATCGGGCACCGGCGCCTATCACGGCGAATGGGGTTTTCGCGAATTGAGCCAGCTCAAGCCGGTGTTCTATCGCTCGCCGCTCAACCGCCTCTCCGATCTCTATCCGCCCTATGGAGCCAAGATGGCGCGGATGGAGAAGCTGTTGCGGTTCTTGTCGTAGGGCGCACCCGTCTCGTCGAGTAGATCCGCAGGGTGGGCAAAGCGACAGCGTGCCCACCAATAAGAAAAGATGGTGGGCACGGCGCGATGCGCCTTTGCCCACCCTGCGCATCGGGAAAGATGCTACGGGTCTTTCGGTAACGCCGTCATTCCGGGGCGATGCGTCAGCATCGAATCCGGAACGACGGTGGGAGAAGATGGGGGCACAGGGGTGGCAGACACATTCGATTTCATCGTCGTTGGCGCGGGCTCCGGCGGCTGTGCGGTGACGGGGCGGCTTTCGGAAGATCCGGGCACGTCGGTCGCGCTGCTCGACGCCGGCGGCAGCAACCAGGACTGGAAAGTAACGACGCCGTTTGCCATGGCGCTGGGCAACAAGGGCAACAACTGGGCGTTCGAGACCGTGCCGCAAAAGGGCCTCAACGGCCGCATCGGCTATCAGCCGCGCGGCAAGGGGCTCGGCGGCTCATCCGCGATCAACGCGATGGTCTATATCCGCGGCCACCGTTCCGACTACGACCACTGGGCCGCGCTCGGCAACACCGGCTGGTCGTTCGCGGACGTGCTGCCCTATTTCAAGCGTTCGGAGAACAACGCCGATTTCGACGGCGAATATCACGGCAAGGGCGGCCCGCTCCCGGTCAACAAGCTGCGTACGGGCAATCCGGTGCAGCAGATCTTTCTGCAGGCTGCGCAGGAAGCGCAATTCCGCGTGCGCGAGGATTTCAACGCCGCGGACCATGAGGGGCTCGGCGCCTATCAGGTGACGCAGAAGAACGGCGAGCGCTGGAGCGCAGCGCGCGCCTATCTGCATCCGCATATGGGTAAGCGCTCGAACCTGCGGGTGGAGATGCAGGCGCACGCGACCCGCATCCTGTTCGAAGGCAACCGCGCGGTCGGCGTCGAATATCTCAGGGGCAATGAGCGCAGGGAGCTCCGCGCCAGGCGCGAGGTGATCATGGCGGCCGGAGCATTCCAGTCGCCGCAGTTGCTGATGCTGTCCGGCATCGGTGACAGGCAGGCGCTGGCGGACCACAGCATCGGCACCGTGCATCACTTGCCGGGCGTCGGACAGAACCTGCAGGACCATCCGGATTTCGTGTTCGTCTATGCGTCGGACTATCCGCATTTCGTGCATAGCTCGCTGAAGCGGTTGCCCGGGCTCGTGCGCGCAATCTTGCAGTATCGCCGCGAGCGCCGCGGGCCGATCACGACAAACTTCGCCGAATGCGGCGGTTTCCTGAAGACACGCCCCGATCTCGACGTGCCCGACATTCAGCTGCATTTCGTCATCGCGATGCTCGACGATCACGGCCGCAAGCGCCACAAGGAAGCGGGCTTCTCCTGCCACGTCTGCCTGCTGCGGCCGAAGAGCCGCGGCAGCGTCACCCTCGCCGGCTCCGATCCGCTACTGGCGCCGCGGATCGACCCGAACTTCCTCGGCGATGACGCCGACCTGGAGGCGATGGTCGCCGCCTTCAAGACCACGCGGCGGCTGATGGAAGCGCCGGCGCTGCGCGCGCTGCAAAAGAAGGACATGTTCACGTCGAACGTGACAGGCGACGACGACATCCGCGCCATCCTGCGCGCACGCGTCGACACGGTCTATCACCCGGTCGGCACCTGCAAGATGGGCAACGATGCGATGGCAGTGGTCGATCCGAAGCTGAAGGTGCACGGCGTCGAAGGCCTGCGCGTGGTCGACGCCTCGATCATGCCGACGCTGGTCGGCGGCAACACCAATGCGCCGACGATCATGATCGGCGAGAAGGCGGCCGATATGATCAAGGCGGAGATGAGAGCGAATTGACGCACCGTCATTGCGGGGCGATGCGACGCGCCAAAATTGATTTCAGTTTTGCGCGGAGCATCGAACCCGGAATGACAGCCCGATGATGGGGCGCCGTAGGGTGGGCAAAGCGACTTGTCCGCCGTAGCTCGAAGAGCGTAGGCGGAAGCGTGCCCACCATTGCCGATACGAGTCGCTCTTCGGTGGGCACGGCGCAATCGCGCCTTTGCCCACCCTACGCGACTACGCACGACGCGAAGCAAATCACGTCAGCAAAAACCCGCCATCGACCGTCACCACGCTGCCGGTCATGTAGCGCGAGGCGCTTGACGCCAGCAACAGGATCGCGCCGTCGAGATCGCTTTCGCTGCCGACGCGGCGTTGCGGAATCCGCTTGGTCAACTTCTCGCCGGCGGGCGTCGCCCAGAAATCGTGGTTCATCTCGGTGTCGATATAGCCCGGCGCCAGCGCGTTGACGCGGATGCGGTTGCCTGCAAGCTCCAGCGCCATTGCCTTGGTGGCCTGCACGATGCCCGCTTTCGAGATCGTATAGGGCGAGAGGAATTTCATGACCTGGACGCCGAGCACGGAGGCGATGTTGACGATGTTGCCCTCCTGCTTGCGCGCGATCATCCGCCGCGCGATCTCGGTCGCCGTGAAATAGGCGCCCTTGAGATTGGCGCCGATCACGGCGTCCCAATCCGCCTCCGACTGCTCGACCGCGAGCTTCTCGATCGCGATGCCGGCGTTGTTGATCAGCACGGTGACCGGGCCGAACACGGCTTCCGCTGCATCGATCGCTTTCGCAATCGAGGCGGTGTCGGTGACGTCCATCGCGACCGCCGCGGCGCGGCCGCCCTTGCTCTTGATCTCTTCCTCCAGGCTCTTCAGCTTCGCGGTCTGCCGCGCCGCAAGCACGACGGCCGCGCCATGCGCCGACAGCACACGCGCGAACCGGCGTCCCAATCCCTGGCTCGCGCCGGTGATGAGGATGATTTCTTTACCGACGTCGAATAGGTCTGGCATGGCGAGATCCCGATCAATTGGGCGCATTGATACAGACGATTTGAACGATCGCAAACCCGTTTCATTGACCAAACACCGGCGCGAGGGGCAAGCGTGCCATGAACAGCTTCGACCTCGCCGTCTACGCCGGGCTCGCGATCGCGGTCATCATGGGCTTTCAGACCGGCCTGCTGCGCAGCGCGATCACCATCGTCGCCTATCTCTTCGCAACGCCGATCGCGATGTGGATCACGCCGCTGCTCGCGCCCCGGATCGGCGGCGATCCGGCGTCGCCGCTCACGCAGAGCTGGGTGCTGTTCTTCGTCACGTTTCTGGCCGCGGGCATGATCCTCGGAAAGCTGGCGCGCATGGCGCTGGACGAGGCCATCGGCGCTGATGCCGGCATCGGCGACCGTCTGTGCGGCGCCGCGCTCGGCGCGCTGCGCGTCGTCCTGATCGCGACCACGCTGGTGCTCATGTTCGACCGGGCACTCCCCACCGACCGGCAGCCCGCGTTCCTGACCGGCTCGCATCTCCGGCCGCTGCTGTCGTCCGCCGGGCAAAAAGGCTTCAACCGATTGCCGCCCGAGGTCACCGAGACCATCGACCGGCTGAACCGAGAGCGGCGCATCTGACGTCGCTCGCAGGCGACAAGGCTGGTCGCCCAGTTATGCATTTTTGGCGTCGCGCGGTGCCTTATCAGGGCCGCCGAGGTTGGCTAAAGTCAGCCCGAACCTACCTTCTTAAATCATCTGCGATAACGGGAGTGAAACAGTGGATCTGGGCATCAAGGGCCGTCGCGCCATCGTCTGCGCATCGAGCAAGGGATTGGGACGCGCCTGCGCGATCGCGCTGGCCAACGAGGGCGTGCATGTCACGCTGACCGCGCGCGGCGCGGAGGCGCTCGCCAAGACCGCGGCTGAAATTCGTAAAGCCCATCCCGATGTCACCGTGACCGAGATCGTCGGCGACATCACCACGCCCGCCGGGCGCGAGGCCGTGCTGAAGGCCTGCCCCGAGCCCGATATTCTCATCAATAATGCCGGCGGTCCGCCGCCCGGCGATTTCCGCAACTGGACCCGTGACGACTGGATCAAGGCGATCGACGCCAACATGCTGACGCCGATCGAGCTGATCAAGGCGACGGTGGACGGCATGATGGCGCGCAAATTCGGCCGCATCGTCAATATCACGTCCGCTGCCGTGAAAGCGCCGATCGAGATCCTCGGCCTCTCCAACGGCGCGCGCGCCGGCCTCACCGGCTTCATCGCGGGCCTGTCGCGGAAAACCGTGATCAACAACGTCACCATCAACGGCCTGCTGCCGGGACCATTTGAAACTGATCGCCTGCGCAACACCGCCAAGGCCGAAGCCGCCAAGCGCGGCATCACACAGGACGAGATGATGGCCGAGCGGGCCAAGCAGAACCCCGCTGGCCGCTTCGGCGATCCCGAGGAATTCGGCCTTGCCTGCGCGTTCCTGTGCGCCGACAAGGCCGGTTTCATCACCGGGCAAAACATCCTGCTCGACGGCGGCGCGTTCCCGGGAACGCTGTGAGGGCCGTCTGGTACGAACGCACCGGACCCGCGGCAGAGGTTCTTACCTTCGGCGAGATGGCGACGCCCATCGCGGGTCCGGGCGAAGTGCGCGTGCGGCTGGAGGCGTCCGGCGTCAATCCGGCCGATGTCGGCCGGCGCGGCGGCAGCTATCGCGCGATGGAGTTTCCGCGCGTGATCCCGAACAGCGACGGCGCGGGCATCATCGATCAGCTCGGCGACGGCGTGACGCGGCTCGAGCTCGGCCAGCGCGTCTGGCTGTTCAACGGCCAGCGCAACGGCCGCGCCTTCGGCACGGCGGCCGAGTACATAACTCTCGCCGAGCATCTGGTGACGCCGCTGCCGGACAATCTGTCGTTCGCGCAAGGCGCGACGCTCGGCATTCCCGCGATGACGGCGTGGTGCGGCCTGTTTTGCGACGGTCCGATCGTGGGCCAGACCGTGCTCGTCACCGGCGGCGCCGGCGCGGTCGGCCACTATGCCGTGCAGCTTGCGAAATGGGGCGGCGCGCGCGTGATCGCCACCGTCAGTTCGGCCGCCAAGGGCGAGCAGGCGCGGCTCGCCGGCGCCGATCTCGTCGTCAACTACAAGACGGACGATGTCGTCGCCCAGGCTTTGGCGTTCACCGACAGGCGCGGCGTCGACCGCGTCGTCGATGTCGATTTCGGCGGCAACATCGCAACCACGCTGAAGCTGATGGCGATGAACTCGACGATTGCGGTCTATGCAACCAACGGCAACCGCAATCCCGTCGTGCCGATGCGCGAGCTGATGGAGAAATGCATCAGCCTGCGCACGCTGGTGTTGTTCGCGCTGCCGCCGCCGCTGCTCGCGGCAGCCCAGGCCGACATCTCGAAATGGCTCGCCGCGGGGACACGCATCCACAATATCGCCGGGCAATTCGCGCTCTCCGACACCGCGCAGGCGCATCTTGCGGTCGAGAAGGGCGACAAGCTCGGCACCGTGATCGTCGATTGCGCAAGATAGAACCCGTCAAAGAAACAGGGGAAACGCGGATGCAATGGAGGATCGGCAAGGTCAAGATCACGAAAGTCGTCGAGCTCGAGACCGTCGGCTCGACGCGCTTCATCCTGCCGCTCGCAACCCCTGAGGAAATTCAGAAGCTGCCCTGGCTGGTCCCGCAGTTCGCGAACGAAGAAGGCCGGCTGAAAATGTCGATCCATTCTCTCGTCGTCGAGACGCCTTCGCGGCGCATCGTGGTCGACACCGGGCTCGGCAACGACAAGCAGGGCCGCAACGTGCCGACCTGGAACGACCGCAACGGTCCCTTCCTCGACACCATGGCCGCGGCCGGCTTTCCGCCTGACAGCATCGACACCGTGCTCTGCACGCATCTGCATGTCGATCACGTCGGATGGAACACGAGGCTGGTGGATGGCAAGTGGGTACCGACCTTCCCCAATGCCCGCTACGTCTTCGGCAAGACCGAGTATGAACACTGGCGCGACCACAGCGATGCGCCGGACAAGGCCGCCCTATTCAACGATTCCGTCAAGCCGATCGTCGATGCAGGGAAGGCCGAGCTGATCGCGAGCGATGCGAAGCTCACCGACGAGATCACCATGATTTCGACGCCAGGCCACAGTCCCGGCCATATGAGCCTCCATATCAAGTCCGGCGGCGAGGAAGGCCTCCTGACCGGCGACGTCGCCCACCACCCCTGCCAGATGGCGCATCTCGACTGGTCCTCGACCGCCGATTCCGACCCCAAACACTCAGCAATGACGCGGCGGGAGCTGTTCTCCCGCTTCGCGGACCGGCCGGTGCTGGTGATCGGCGGACATTACGACGCCGGCCATGTCAAACGCGAGGGGGATGCCTTCAAATTCATCGCTGCTTGAGGCCTGCCATGCCGCAACGCTGTTGAAATTCGCCGCACACTGTTCCAATAAGCCCGGGAATGCTTAGAGAACGCTCGGGAAACCCTCAAGAAATGCCCAAAGGGAGTGAGACATGAAGCTTGTTCGTTACGGCGCGATCGGTCAGGAAAAGCCGGGTCTGATCGACAAATCCGGTCAGTTGCGCGACCTGTCGGCCCACATCAAGGACCTCAACGGGGAGGCCTATGCGCCGGCCTCGCTGAAGAAGCTCGCCGCGCTTGACCCGGACTCGATCCCCGCCGTTACCGGCAAGCCCCGCTTCGGGGCGCCCGTCACCGGCATCACCAAATTCGTCGCGATCGGCCTCAACTATGTCGATCACGCCAAGGAAACCGGCAATCCGATCCCGCCGGAGCCGATCTTCTTCCTGAAGGCCAACACCTCGCTGTGCGGCCCCAATGACGCGGTCGAGAAGCCGCGCGGCTCGACCAAGCTCGACTGGGAGGTCGAGATCGCCGCGATCATCGGCACCAAGGCCAAATATGTCTCCGAGGCCGATGCACTCAATCACGTCGCCGGCTACTGCATCTGCAACGACGTCTCCGAGCGCAACTTCCAGATCGAGCGCGGCGGCACCTGGACCAAGGGCAAGTCGCACGACACGTTCGGCCCGGTCGGCCCGTGGCTCGCCACCAAGGACGAGATCGCCGACGTGCAGAAGCTGTCGATGTGGCTCGACGTCAACGGCCAGCGCCGCCAGACGGGTTCGACCTCGACCATGATCTTCTCGATGGCAAAGTGCGTCTCCTATGTCTCGCAATTCCTGACGCTCATGCCCGGTGACATCATCACCACCGGCACGCCGCCCGGCGTCGGCACCGGCATGAAGCCGCCGCAATTCCTCAATGTCGGCGACGTCGTGACGCTCGGCATCGAGGGCCTCGGCGAGCAGCGACAGGAAATCATCGAGGCGTGATCGTTGCGGCGTGATGGTCGCAGCGTAATCTGACGCCGCGTCCACGCACTCCGACGTCATTGCGAGCCACCGGGTCCGCGCAAGCGCGGCCCGATGGCAGGCTCCGCGAAGCAATCCAGAATTGTCGTCGCGGAGGCAGTCTGGATTGCCTCGTCGCTATGCTCCTCGCAATGACGGATAGACTTTGCCTGTGACATTGAGAGGCATATAAAATGAAACTCACCTTTTCCCCCGCCTCGCCGTTCGCGCGCAAGGTACGCATTGCCGCGATCGAGCTTGGGCTCATCGACAAGATCGAGTTCACGCCGGCCACGGTCGTGCCGGGCCAGCCGAACGACGAATATTCCAGGATTCACCCACTCAAGAAGCTGCCGGTTCTGATCCTCGACAATGGCGACGTCATCGTCGATTCCTACGTGATCGTCGAATATCTCGACGAGCTCGCGGGCGGCGGCAAGCTGATCCCGGCCTCGGGTCCGATGCGCTGGAAGGTGAAGACCGAGCATTCGCTGCTGCAGGGCATGCTCGATTCGATGCTGCTGTGCCGCTACGAGGCCATGGTGAGGCCGGAGGCGCTGCGCTGGAAAGCCTGGTCGGACGATCACTGGAACCGCGCCTGGCTCGGCATGGCGCGCTTCGAGCAGCAGCCGGACCTGATGTCGCGCCCGTTCGACATCGGCATGATCGGCCTGACATGCGTGCTCGGCTATGCGGACTTCCGCTTTGCCGATTGCGGCTGGCGCAAGGCCTATCCTAAGCTCGACACGTTCCACCAGAAGATGCTGGAGCGGCCCTCCGTGAAGGTCTCGGTGCCGCCGGCGGGTTAAATCGGAGGCGACGATGGCCGAGGGGCGTCGGATACGGACCTTCCTCGGCATTGCCGCCGCCGTCATGCTTGTGACATCGGATGGTCTCGCACAGGGCGGGACGACGCCGGTTTGCGGAGTGCCCATGACGCGCGATGACGGCTGGACCGTCGCTTCCCCCGAGAGCGTCGGCCTCGATGGCGCGCGCCTCTGCGGCATTGCCGACTGGCTCAGGGAGACCGAGGCCGATGTTCATGCCGTGGTGGTCGCTCGCCACGGCAAGCTCGTCTTCGAGCAATATTTCTCCGGCACCGACCAGCCCTGGGGACGGCCGGAAGGCGCCTACGATTTCGACGCGACCACCAAGCACGACATGCGCTCGGCGTCGAAGAGTGTCGTGTCGCTGCTGGTCGGCATTGCGATCGACCGCGGGCTGATCGCGGGCGTCGACACGCCCGTCATCGAGTTCTTCCCGGAGCATGCGGAGCTGAGAACGGCCGGCTGGGAACACATTACGCTTCGTCATCTCCTGACGATGTCGTCGGGATTCAAGTGGGATGAGAACCGGTTCTGGACCGATCCGGCCAATGACGAGCCGCATCTCGGCTCCGAGCCGGACCCGATCCGCTATGTGCTGTCGAGGCCGATCGCCGCGCCGCCTGATACGATCTGGGTCTATAATGGCGGCGGCACGGACGTGCTCGGCGCCGTCATCGAACGGGTGTCAGGAAAGCCGCTGGACGCGTTCGCCCGCGAATATCTGTTCGCGCCGCTGGCCATCACCGATTTCGAATGGAACTCCTATCCGCGAAACGGAAAGGTCTCGGCGGCCGCAGGCCTCAGATTGCGCCCGCGCGATGCGGCCAAGATCGGCCAGCTCGTATTGAATGACGGCGCGTGGGGCGGCCGGCAGATCGTCCCGCCGGACTGGATCATGAAATCGACCGTGCCGCGCTTTCAGGCGCGGGGCTATTTCGGCGGACTGTTCTACTATGGCTATCAATGGTGGATGGGGCGGACGCTGCGCGGCGAGCGCGATGTCAAATGGGTCGCCGCCATGGGCTGGGGAGGTCAACGCATCTTCGTCGTGCCCGAATTCGACCTCGTCGTCATGGTGACGTCGGGCCTCTACGGAAAGCCGCGCGAAGGCGTGGGTGCGCTCGACACGCTCAACAACTTCGTGATTCCGTCCGTCCTCGACAAATAACGACGCAAGAACGCAAGCCAAAAAAACGCAAGCTCAAGGAAGTCCATCATGAGCCTCACATTGAAAGCCGGCGACCTTACGATTCACCGCATCATCGAGCAGGAAACGACGTTCCTGCCGGCGCAGGAGCTCTTCCCCGACCTGGCGGGCGAGGTGCTGGCGGAAAACCGCGCCGCGCTGAAAGCAGCCAAAGCGCTCGACGACAACGACACGCTGATCCTCTGCTTCCAGTCCTATATCGTGAAGACGCCGCACCACACCATCCTGATCGATAGCTGCATCGGCAACGACAAGCCGCGACCGACGCGGCCGAAATGGAACATGAAGACCGACGACACTTACATGCGCGGGTTGAAAAGCGCGGGCATTGCGGTGGAGGACATCGACTATGTGATGTGCACGCATCTGCATGTCGATCATGTCGGCTGGAACACGCGGCTGGAGAACGGCAAATGGGTGCCGACCTTCCCGAAGGCGCGCTACGTCTTTGCGAAGGGCGAGTACGACTACTGGGCGGCCGAGCACGAGAAGGCCGAAGTGCCGCCGTTTGGCGACAGCGTGCTTCCGGTCGTCGCGGCCAACAAGGCCGAGATCGTCGGCAATGATTTTTCAATCGGCGATCATGTGAGGATTCTGCCGACGCCGGGCCACACGCCCGGCCATGTCGCCTTCACCTTGGGCCGCGCCAAGGAGGATGCCGTGTTCTGCGGCGACCTGATGCATTCGCCGCTGCAGTTGCGCTATCCGGAACTGTCGCCGAAATTCGACGTCGATCCCGCGCAGGCGGCGAAGACGCGGCGCAGCTTCCTGGAGCGCTATTGCGAGACGGATACGCTGTGCTGCACCGCGCATTTCCCCTCGCCGTCCGCGGGCAAGATCCGCCGCAAGGGCAACGGATTCAGTTGCGAGATGGTTTGAGGCCGCCGCGCCGCGCTTGAAAGTTACCTCGCCCCGCATGCGGGGAGAGGTCGGAGCGTCTCGAAGAGACGATCCGGGTGAGGGGCTCTCTCCACGAGCATCACTCGCGGAGAGAGCCCCTCACCCCAACCCTCTCCCCGTGAAGGACGGGGAGAGGGAGAGCAGCAGCGATCGGGTTAGCCGCTCAATCGAATAAATTCGGCGTGTGGTTGACGGCTGCGCCTTCGATTTGCAGCATCTTCAGCTTGGTCGAGACGCCGCCGCGGGCGGAGAAGCCGCCGGGCTTGTTGCCGGCCGCGAGCACGCGGTGGCAGGGCACGACGATCGGGCATGGATTGTGCCCCAGCGCCTGGCCGACGTCGCGCGACAGTTCCACGCCGCCGAGCTTTTTGGCGATATCGCCATAGGTCATGGTCTTGCCCGGCGGGATCGTCCGCGCGATGTCGTAGACACCGCGGTTGAACTCCGGCACGCCGTCGAGATCAAGAGCGATGTCGGTGAGATCGTCCGCCTTTCCCGCGAGCAGATCGACGATCCGGTCGATCGCGACTTTCACCTCGACGGTCGGCTCCGCTTCGGCGATGTCGCCGCGGCGCTGGCGGATGCGCGCGCGGGTCTTGTCTTCGCCGCCCATCGGCAATTGCAGGCCGTTGATGCCGCGCGGCCCCCATTCGATGCCGCAGAGGCCGATCGGGGTGTCGAACAAGGCATAGTGCTGGTCGGTCATGGCTGGCTCCATCTCATTCGCCCCATGCGCTAATCTTTGACCGGAATCTAGGCTTGGAAATTGTTGCGATCCACCCGGATTCCGGGAATCTTCACAAGCAGTTCCGCCCCCCTCTGGCAGGCCCGATCATGCAAACCCTTCGCGTCAACGGATACGACATGGCCTATCTCGAACTGGGCCGGGGAACACCGCTCGTCTGCGTGCACGGCACGCTCGGCGATTTCCGCACCTGGTCCGCCGTGCTCGGCCCGCTGTCGCGACACCACCGCGTGATCGCGGTCAGCCTCAGGCATTTCTTTCCCGAACACTGGGACGGCACGGGCGACCGCTACCGGATGGCGCAGCATGTCGCTGACATGATCGCCTTCATCGAGCAGGTCGAATCAGGGCCGGTCAACCTGATGGGGCACTCGCGCGGCGGCCACATTGCATTCCGCGTCGCGCAGCAGCGGCCGGACTTGCTGCGCAAGCTGATCCTCGCCGAACCGGGCGGCAATCTCGACAGCACACTCGATCCGGCGGGGAGCGAAATGTCAGGACCGGCCGCGCGCATGCAGATGTACGCCGAGAAGCTTGGCGCCGGCGACATCGACGGCCCGCTACGGGACTTCGTCGACCTGATCGATGGCGACGGCGCCTGGACGCGGCTGTCCGACGCCGCGAGGCAGCAATTGCGTGACAACGCTCTGACTTTGGTCGGCCAGGTCAACGAAGGACGAAAGCCCTACTCCAAATCAGATGCGGAATCGATCCGAACGCCGACGCTCTTCATTGGCGGCGCCGATACACGCGGCAACCTTGCGGCAAATCACCGCGCGCTGGCGCCGCATGTCACGGGCTCAAAGACCAAGCTGATCGCGGGCGCGCGTCACTGGATGTTCGATTCCGCGCCGCAGAAATACTGCGAAATCGTGCTGAACTTCCTTGCAGGCTGACGCCCGACCGTTCCGTCCGAAAGGCTCGCGCAATCGGTTAGCCGCGCGGTTAGCCTTGCGGGATCAGCGTCGCGCGAGACCGATCAGTTCGAACCATTACGATCGTAACGGAATGTTCCGCCGGCGAAATCCGCCTGCAATGCGTCCGCTCTAGCGTGTTTCTCAACGTTTTCTCAATGCGTTTGGCCGTTTCCGGCCGAACCTTTGAGGGAGGCGGTGACCATGCCATCGGAGCCGGGATCGACCGACCGGTTAAGTGGCGTAGCGCACAGAGCCGGCCGGCAGGATTCGTCAATCTCAAAATCGATTATCCACGTTAACTTGTTGAAAGGAAGTAAAGATGGGACGGCTTCTCTCGTTCTGCTACGGGCTTGCTGCCTATGCAGTGTTTCTCGGGGCATTTCTCTACGCCGTCGGCTTTGTCGAAGGCATGGTCGTGCCGAAAGCCATCGACGATGGGGACGTCACGCCTGTTCTCGGTGCGGTCGTGATCAATCTCGTGCTGCTGTCCATCTTCGCCGTGCAGCACAGCGTCATGGCCAGACCGTCGTTCAAGCGGTGGTGGACGAAGCTGGTCCCCGCTTCCGTCGAGCGGAGCACCTACGTCCTGCTTGCGAGCCTGGCGCTGATCCTCGTCTTCTGGCAATGGCGTCCGATTCCCACGGTGATCTGGCATGTCGATGGACCGTTGGCGACATCGGCGCTGCTTGGACTGTCATTCTTTGGCTGGTTCATCGTGCTTCTCAGCACGTTCCTCATCAACCATTTCGAGCTGTTCGGCGTTCAACAGGTGCTGCACTATCTCCTGGGGCGCACGTCTTCAAATCCGGGATTCAAGACGCCCTTCCTCTACAAGCTCGTCCGGCATCCTATTTACCTGGGTTTCATCATCGCATTTTGGGCGACCCCGGTCATGACGGCCGGCCACCTTCTCTTTGCAGTGGTAACAACGGCCTACATTTTCGTTGGCATCTTCCTCGAGGAGCAGGATCTCGTTGCGCATTATGGCGATGAGTATCGACAATACCGCAAGAAGGTTGGAATGCTGATCCCGGCGACGCGGCGATCCGAATGATGCAGTAGCGAGGACCGGCGGCGCCCGCGGCGCCGCCGGTCGCGTGCTCACTGCGATGCCGATGCGGCGGGCGACGACTTCAATCGACGATGAAAAGCTTGGCGCCTTTCGGCGTGTAGGACCGATGCGCGGCGTCGCCGAGATCGGACACCTGATAGCTCATGCCCGCGGACAAGACGAACTTGCGGCCGTCCTTGAGCTCGCTTTCGAGTTCGCCTTCCAGCACCAAAAGGATATGGCCGCGGTCGCACCAATGGTCGGCGAGATAGCCCGGTGTGTATTCGACCTGCCGGATGCGGATGTCGCCGATCATCAGCGTCCGCCAATAGGCCATCCCCTGCTCTCCGGGATGTTCGGTCGCGGGAATGCTGGACCAATCCGTAACCGTGAACGGCAGGGCGGGAATTTTCATGGGCGGGCTCTGCAAGGCGAGTTGCGTTTCTGGTCGCTACGCGTGAATAGGACCGGAGGTTTGTGCGATCAAGCTCACAGACCGGAAGGTTGCGCCCCCAGCGGCCTTCCTCGCGAGGCACGGTTGCATATCGACACGATGTCGATCTCAAGGTGTTGTAGTCCTCTTGACGCTTTGTGATTTATCCGCGCTTGACCGCCGATCCGGCCCGCGATAGGCTTTCTGAATACGGAATTCCGTATTCAGAAAGGAGCGCGGGCATGATCCCGCTCGATCAGCCTCCGAACCTGACCGATCAGGTCTATGCGCGTATCCTGGAGGCGATCACCGATCGCACGCTGCCGCCGGGTCATCGCATCCGGCAGAACGAATTTGCCGAAAAGCTCGGGGTGTCACGGCAGCCGGTGTCGCATGCTCTGCATCTGCTGCATCGGCAGGGACTGCTCGCCGAAAGCGGCCGGCGCGGCTTCGAGGTGACGCAACTCGATCCGGCGCGCATCCGCCAGCTCTACGAGGTCCGCGGTGCGATCGACGCGCTCGCCGCCGGTCTCGCCGCGAAACGCGCGAAGACAGATGCGCCCGGCAGCAAGCGGCTTGAAACCGCGCTGCACGCCGGACGCGGCAGCGACAAGCAGACCCCGCTGGGGCAGCTCATCGCGCTCGATGTCGAGTTTCACGGCGCGATCTATCAGCTCGCCGGAAATTCCGTGATCGAGGAAATGATCGCGCCGCAATGGCCGCATATGCGCCGGTCGATGGCGACCGTGCTGGCCGAGCTCGATTATCGCGAAAGCGCCTGGACCGAACACAAGGCGATCACAGCGCACATTCTCGCCGGTGACGCCAAGGCCGCCGAGACCGCAGCCCTCGCGCATGCGGAAACCGCGGGACGGAAGACCGAGGAAAGGCTAAGAGAATTGGAAGAGGGGGTGTGACCGAAACGCCGTCATTCCGGGATGGCGCGTAAGCACCAGACCCGGAATCTCGAGATTCTCAGGTGCGCAATTGCGCACCGGAGTTCGACGCTAACGCGTCGCGCTGGAATGACAGATAAAATCACAAATAACAAAGCAAGGAGGAATGCCGTGCAACTGTCCCAGGAGCAGATCGATCATTTCAACCGCGAAGGTTGGCTTTTTCTTCCCGAGTTGTTCAGCCCCGAAGAGACGAGCTTCCTGGCGCGCGAGGCGGAAGCCATCTACGCCGCCAACCGGGCCGAGGTGTGGCGCGAGAAGAGCGGCGCGCCGCGCACGGCATTCGCCGCGCATCTCTACAACGAGGCGTTCGGCCTGCTCGGCGCGCATCCGCGCATGATCGACCCGATCGAGCAGATCTTCGGCGAACCCGTCTACATGCATCAGTTCAAGATCAACGCCAAATCCGCATTCACCGGCGATGTCTGGCAGTGGCACCAGGATTACGGCACCTGGAAGCGCGACGACGGAATGCCGGAGCCGCGCGCGATGAACATTGCGATCTTCCTCGACGAGGTGATGCCGATCAACGGCCCGCTGATGCTGGTGCCGCGCAGCCAGACCGCCGGCGATCTCCAGGCGTCGCATGATCTTGCGACCACGTCCTATCCACTGTGGACGCTGGATGAGGAGACCGTGACGCGGCTGGTGAAACAGGGCGGCATCGTCGCACCGACCGGAAAGCCGGGCGGCATGCTGATGTTCCACGGCAATCTCGTGCACGGCTCGGCCGGCAATATCACGCCCTACCCGCGCAAGATCGTCTATCTGACACTGAACGCGGTCTCGAACTACATCCGCAAGCCGACGCGGCCCGACTACATCGCCCATCGCGACTTCGCGGCCATCGAAACCGTGGACGACGATGCGCTGGTGCGGCTCGCCCGCGCGCATCGCGAAGCGGCGGAGTAGTTTTTTTCACCGTCATTCCGGGGCGGCCTGCAGGGCTGAACCCGGAATCTCGCTCCACAACCTCTGGATTCCGGGTTCGCAGCGTTCCGCTGCGCCCCGGAATGACGATGACAGGACCCACATGAATCTCTTCTCCCTCCTCAACGCCCGACGCGCCGCCGGCAAGCCGGTGCGGGTTGCGCTGATCGGCGCCGGCAAATTCGGCTCGATGTTCTTGTCCCAGGTGCCGCATGTGCCGGGACTCGACGTGCCCGTGATCGTCGATCTCGATCCGCAGCGCGCCAAGGACGCCTGCAAGACCGTCGGCTGGGACGAGGCGCGCATCGCGGCCACGACGTTCACCGCCAACGGCGCGAAAGCGACATCCGGCGACATCGAGGTGATCGTCGAGGCGACCGGCAATCCGGCCGTCGGCACCCGCCATGCGCGGGCAGCAATCGCCGCCGGCAAGCATATCGTGATGGTCAACGTCGAGGCGGACGTGCTGGCGGGGCCACTCTTGGCCGACGAGGCGCGGAAAGCCGGCGTGGTCTATTCGCTTGCCTATGGCGACCAGCCGGCGCTTACGGCCGAAATGGTCGACTGGGCACGCGCCACCGGCTTTCGCGTGGTCGCCGCCGGCAAGGGCACCAAATATCTCCCCGCCTATCACGACGTGACGCCGGATGGCGTCTGGCAGCACTACGGATTGACCGCGGGCGAAGCTCAATCCGCCGGCATGAACCCGCAGATGTTCAACTCGTTTCTCGACGGCACCAAGTCGGCGATCGAGATGGCGGCGATCGCAAACGCCACGGGGCTCGACGTGCCCTCGGAAGGCCTGCTGTTTCCGCCCTGCGGCGTCGACGACCTGCCGCATGTAATGCGCCCGCGCGCCCAAGGCGGCGTGCTGCAGAAATCGGGCGTGGTCGAGGTGGTGTCGTCACTGGAGCGCGACGGGCGGCCGGTGTTCCGCGACCTGCGCTGGGGTGTTTATGTCGTGCTGGAAGCGCCGAATGATTATGCCGCCGACTGCTTCAGGCAATATGGCCTGAAGACGGATGCGAGCGGCCGCTTTGCCGCGATGTACAAGCCCTATCATCTGATCGGGCTGGAATTGAACATCTCGATCCTGTCGGCCGCGCTGCGCAAGGAAGCAACCGGGCAGCCGCAAGGTTTTCGTGGCGACGTCGCCGCCGTCGCCAAGCGAAGCCTGCGCGCGGGCGAAATGCTCGACGGCGAAGGCGGCTATACGGTCTGGGGCAAGCTGATGCCGGCCGCTGCAAGCCTTCAGGCCGGCGCGCTGCCGATCGGGCTCGCCCATCGCGTCAAGCTGAAGAACGACGTCGCGCATGGCGCCGTCGTGCGCTGGAGCGACGTCGAGATCGACGCCGGCGACGAAACGGTAAAGACGCGCAAGGGCATGGAAGCGATGTTTGGATCGGTGCGGTAGCACCCAAAGGGCCTCGTTCTCACCTCCAACTCGCCCCGTTTTGCGGGGAGAGGTCGGGTCGCATCGCAAGATGCGATCCGGGTGAGGGGGTACAGGTCTGTCAACGAACACCGAAATCGCGGAGAAATCCCCTCACCCCAACCCTCTCCCCGCGAAGAGCGGGGAGAGGGAGGCACGGGTGGTGAGAGGAGAAACTACGGCACCAGCCGCTTTGCTCTCGCTTCGGCGAACCATTTGCGGAACATGACTTCCGTATCCATCATGTCGGTGAAGCCGGCCTGATTGATCTTCACGGTGGAGACGATCGACGGCGGACCGGGTTCGGTGTGGCCATAGCGCATGCTGTAATCGGCATACTGGAAAGACAGGCCGACGAATTCTTCGAGCGTTGGCGAAGCCAGGTCATGCCGGCGACGCAGCGCGTCCCAGGGTTCGATCCATTTCGGATATTCCTTGGCAAGCGACAGCGGCACCGCCCTGCCCGGCTTCATGTCGAGTGCGCCGGCGATCGCGGGCCAGATGTTCTCCCAGGTGAAAACGTCGCCATTGGTGACGTTGAAGGCCTCGTTGCGCGCGGCGTCGGCCTCGCCGGACCAGGCGATCGCGCGGGCGAGGAGGTCGACATCGACCGCCTGCGCCACGCGCGCCGCGCCGCCCGGGTAATCCAGATCCCTGCCCTGCTCCCGCAGCATCGCGGCGTAGACGCCGAGCGGCGGGATCAGGTCCATCGCACCGCCCATGGCGAGGCCGACGATCAGCACCGGCCGCAGGATGCTCCAATGCCAGCGCTTGCCGCGCTGCAGGTCGCGCAGGAAATTCTCCTGCGCCCAGTAGAAATTCGGCTGCTCGTACATTTCGGAGCGGCCTTCGCGCGCCGGCACCGTGAGCGGACGAACATGCACGCCATAGGCTTTCGTGCCTTGCAGCAGCGCCACGTGACGCAGCGACGGCGCCGCCGGCTCCAGCACGGCCATCAGATTGCGCAGCATCCGGTCGTTGATCCCGATCTGCTGCTCGTCGCGCCAGCCATCGACCAGATTGGGCTTTTCGTAGAGCGCGGCATAGACGAGGTGTGTCGTATCTTGCAGCGCAGGCGCCGCGGCTGCGCATTGCGCGGCGTCGGCGAGATCGACTGCAACGAATTGCGCACCGTGGAGATCGCGCGGCTTGCGCCGCGACAGCGCAACGACGTTGCAGCCGCCAATACCGCCGAAGTGCCGCAGGGCGGCGCTTCCGACCAGGCCGGTCGCGCCGGCGACCACCACTTTCTTGATTGTCATCAGGAGAAAACTCAAGACACGAACCCACAGTTCATCACGACCGGACACCGCCGTATTGCGTCAGGCTGCTGCGCGGAAGCGCTGGAACGTCGAATGGCTGCGGTATCGCGCCGCGCACTCTTCGCGCCTGCGGAAAGCATAGCGCCTTGATTCCGCTTGGCGGTTTGGCCATCCTGCTTCCGCCTGGAAACATCCGGGCATCCACGTCGGCCGCCGGCGAAGCAAAAAACGACAATCAAGAACCGTGATCCCTCGTCGAGCTATCGGCACAACAGAGGGGAAGCGCATGAAACGTCGTGATTTCTTGAAGGTGGGCGGCGCCGGTCTCGCCGTGAGCGCGGTCGCAGCACCGGCCGTCGCGCAATCGATGCCCGAGGTGAAATGGCGACTGGCGGCAAGCTGGCCGAAGTCGCTCGATACGCTCTACGGCGGTTGCGAATATTTCTGCAAGCGCGTCGCCGAGATCACCGACAATCGTTTCCAGATCCAGCCGTTCGCGGCGGGCGAGATCGTGCCGGGCCTGCAGGTGCTCGATGCCGTATCGAACAACACGGTCGATATGGGCAATACCGCGCTCTATTACTATTGGGGCAAGAACGCGGCCTTCACCTTCGGCACGGCGCTGCCGTTCGGTCTCAACACGCGCCAGCATATCTCCTGGCTGTTGTGGGGCGGCGGGCAGGACATGCTCAATGATCTCCTCAGGGAACACCATTGCATCGGCATTCCCACGGGAAGCACGGGCGCGCAGATGGGCGGCTGGTTCCGCAAGGAGATCAAGACGATCGATGATTTCAAGGGATTGAAATTCCGCGTCGGCGGCTTCGCCGGCACCATCATCGCCAAGGTCGGCGGCGTGCCGCAGCAGATCGCGGGCGGCGACATCTATCCGGCGCTGGAAAAGGGCACGATCGACGCGGCGGAGTGGGTCGGCCCCTATGACGACGAGAAGCTCGGCTTCGTGAAGGTCGCCAAATATTACTATTATCCGGGCTGGTGGGAAGGTACCGGCCAGGGACACAACGTCGTCAACATCGAACGCTGGAATGCGCTGCCGAAGCATTATCAGGCCGCGATCACCACGGCTTCGAACGACTGCTTC
>CAVYPJ010000004.1:0-239173 GCA_963770385.1 uncultured Alphaproteobacteria bacterium
CCGAGATCTGCTTTCGCCTTGAGCTGGTCCGGCGTCTGCCGCGCGACCAACTTCTGAAAAAAGTCAATGCGGCAAGTCGGCCTCAGTGGGATGATTGCAAGAGCGCTGAGGCCGCTCGCTCGCTCCCGGTCACAATCTGGAGGATGACCGGAACGAACCAATCAACTGCCGTCGAGCAAGTCGGCCCCAGCGCCGATCGAGGTAAAGCGCCGAGGCCGCTTGTTCGCCGCCGATCCCTGGGTTGGAGTGACCGGCGCGAACCCAAGTCAACTGCATCCTAACAAGTCGCCTCGAGGCCGCTCCCTCGCTCCGGGCACCGTCGAGCGGTGACCGGCAAGAAGACCAAATCAAATCCAGTCGCAAGTCGGCCCCGGCGTCGCACGGGCCTAGTAGCAGCCAGAAGCCGGGAGCCGAGGCCGCTTGCTCGATTGGTCAGTCAGGCACGATGACCGGCACGAACACCAATTCAACTACCTTCCGCGCCAGTTGCTCCTACCGACGTGCGCGACCATTGGTCACAACTGCTACGAGGTGCCCCCCACGGGCGACCGCTCGGCCACGGAAATCAGGCCGGGCAAAGGTACCGTCGGCGTGCCGCGCGCGATCGCGGATGACCAGCGGGAAAGACCGCAAGCCGAGCGAATACGTCGCGAGAAGTATGACCGCGATTATGCGGTGATCCAGATCATCACGCCGGACCAGCTCAGACGTGATGAGAATTGTCCGGAGCACCAGCCGCAGTGCCGTCGTTTCTTCGGCCGGCTAGCCTAGATGAACGTATAGCGCGTCACACTACCGCACCGCTCCACAGGAGTTCAGTGTTAGCTTGCATTGGGTAGCAGGCGCGCAGCAACGCTCCTTGTAGGTGTAGAGGCGCTATGACTTTTAGTTCGGGGTTTGCGATCAAAGCGGTTCTGTTCGTGGCGTTCTGCGGACTGATGGCGTGGTGGTCCGTGCAGAATGAGCCGCCCAAGTGTCCCACCTGGCCGAGCGACAGGAAGCTGACCGACTGCTGAAGGCCGCCCGCTGGACGGGAGCGATTGAGGTTTGTTCCCTCAATGCGAAAACGCCCACCGGGACAAACGCCTCCGGTCTTGAGTTAACCTGCGAAGTTCAACGACCATAACCCTGCCTAAGGGACTTTGAGGGTCACCCCCGACCCCTTGGGTATGTTCCGATCGAAAGTCGCATGTTGTCGAACGGTATTCTGTTCTAGCCTTCTTCCAAAGGGGATCGCAGAGATGGAAGCGGCGGAGCGCCAGCGGTGTGTGACTTGCGGGATTGAGCGGCGGGTCATCTACTTCGAGTGGGTGCCGATGGGCTATGAGATCCAATCGCTTGAGTGTCCCGGCTGTCGAACGGTGATGCGGATGGTCCGAAAGCGGCCGGCAGTCCGAAGACGCGTCGACAACCCGACACGCTCCTACCGCGCTCCTTAAGCCGGCAGCTCAGACCTTTGTCGGCTTCCCTCCGCGCCCGATCGGCGGAATCATGAGGGCATGCCGGCCCGACCGCAAAAGATCAATCGAGGTAAAAGCGCCGAGACCGCTCGCTCGTCGCCGATCACTGGCCGGGCCGTGACCGGCGCGAACGCAAGTCAACCTGACCCGAGCAAGTCGGCCTCGACAGGCAAGTGCCGAGGCCGCTCCCTCGCTCCGGGCACCGTCGAGCGGTGACCGGCAAGAAGACCAAATCAAATCCAGTCGCAAGTCGGCCCCGGCGCCGCGCGGGCCTAGTGGTGGCAGCCAGAAGCCGGGAGCCGAGGCCGCTTGCTCGATCGGTCACTCAGGCACGATGACCGGCACGAACACCAATTCAACTACCTTCCGCGCCGGTTGCTCCTACTGATGTCGCGCGACCATTGGTCACAACTGCTAGGGTTCCCATTTCTCGCGACCACGGGCCGACAGCTCGGCCACGTCTGCCGTTCAACAAGCTATGCATATGCTTCCATCACGCGCGTGAACGCGTGGTGCTTGCGGTTCTTCACCTTGATCCAGTCCGGCGAGCGGCCGCTGCGATAGGGGCGATGGAAGCGTTTTGACACCAGGCCCTCGAGCCCGAACTCGCAGACCTTTCGGAATAGATCGGGGCCGATCTCGCCCTGTTCGAAGGAATTGAGGAAGATGCCGTCCGGCCGTCGCGCGAGAAGCCGCGCCAGGTGCGCCTGCGCATCGAGAGCGGCAGCGGCCGCAGATCATCACCATCGAGCGCGAGAATGTCGAAGGCATACAGTTGGCACCTCGTCATCGTGCTTGCGCGAATGCAGCGCGTTGAAATCCGAGATGCCGTCGACGCCGAGCACGACGGCCTCGCCATCGATGACGAACTGCGTGATCCGGTTTTTCAGAGCGGCCTCGACGATCCAAGGAAATCGCCTGGTCCAGTCATGACCGTTGCGGGTGATCAGCCGCACGCGACCGCCATCGCGCTCGACGCGCAGGCGGTAGCCATCATATTTGACCTCGTGGATCCACTCTGGCCGGTCAGGTACTTTGATGCCGCGAGTGGGAAGGCAGAAATCAAAGGTCTTAAACATGCAAAGTAGTTAATGCGCTGCCGCGAAATAACAAATCGGCGGCGGTAGCGAATTAGGGAGCACTTAGAAAGAATTTCAGAGGGGGTATCCCGAGATGACCAAGAGCGCAAATGCGCTTGCGATGGCCAGCAAGCCACCTGCGATGATGAAAAGGAAGACGCGGTCCATATCGCTCAATGACGAAGGTGGCCGCACGTTCCTGTATGAGCGGAGCGGGGCTAATCTCGCGTGATGGTGAGCTATATCCGGCTGGTTCCCGGATCAGATTCCTGCTTTATTTCCCGTCGGGTGGGTGTGGAAATGCCAGCGCTCGATCGGTTGTTGCAGAAGACCGCTATGACGGCCGAGGAGATGGGCCGGCTAAGGAAAGCTTACGAGCTGGCTTTACGCGAAATCGGCGTGGAAGATCGCAACGATCCGCTGACGGAAAGAGTTGCCAAAGAAATTGTCGAGGCTGGACAAGCGGGCCTCACGGATCCAGCGGAGATCTCAAGCTTGGCTGTCAAACGATTCGGATTCGGCTAGATCGCTATCGGCAGCTGGACCGGTCGACCGTTATCAAAGCGCTCTAAAAAATCCGCAAGGTAGGAGGGCACTTCTCCGCGATAGGCGCAGCGCTGTCGCAGCTCGTCGGCTATGTCGTCGGAAACATCGCGGGACCAATCTTCCGCCGTGTTGATTGCGACAACTCGAACGGGATTGTTGTACTGGCCTCCGATGGATCTCAGGACGCTAACATACGAGCTTAAGCGAGTTCTCACTGTCAGCCGTTCTTGAGAGTAAGACGTTTAGATCCAATGCTTTTATGGTTCGCCGCACGCGAAGTCACAAATATCGATACAACAAAAGGTTGCTAGAACGGATCAGCTCAGAGTAGCCTGACTTCGTTGAATCCGCCTAGTGGATAGGTCCAATGAACATTGGTTCGCGGCTACTGCCGCTCTCGTGCTTCCAAAGCCAGCCGCGATCGATCGCGAGCTTTAGGCCGGCGCCATAACCTACGGCCACGGACAAATACGCCCAATCTGTGCGTTAGGAACTCTATTCATTCTCATGATCGTTCTAAAATTTGCACTGCCGCAGATGGGACAGAAGTACCAAGACTCACTTGCGATTACCCTCGGACCCGGACCGGGATTGCTACCGCACATCGTTCGATGACATTGAAAACCGTCACAAGCATCATAACCACTGAATGCAACTTCAGGGGCGGGATAACCTGAACAATACACTTTCGTTCCAGTCCAACATTTGCCGCCGTCCCCTTTTGAATCACTCTTCACGTATGTCATTCCCAGATCAATGCAATCTGTTGGCGACCCAGAGCAAAATGGGGCTGTCCCGATCCACATCCCTCGCTGCGCAAATGCATCCCTGGTTAGCAAGATAGCGGTTACTGCGAAGACTATCCTTAATGCGATCATAGACGCCTCCCTATCTGTGACAGATGTGGAGGGGAGCCAGGGTGGACACCCTGACCCACCGTAGAGGTGCGTCCGGACATGTTGTTGAGTGATCGCCGATGTTGATGCAGTACCGGGACTCCCTCGGCGACCGCTTTGCCAGTCTCAACGAATGCTATTTCTGTTGTCGCTCACCTACGGCGGCGGCCTACGCCCAAAGCTCATCAAGGTCACAGGTTCACGCAAGAACCAGCACTAGTAAAAAGGCCAGCCAGACCAACGAAAGCACAAACAGATAAGTATCGCGATGCAGCGAATGCATGACCGCCAGTGTGCGGCGTCCACGCATCCGTCCACGTTGATCTGGATCAACACCCTGATGCAGTCGAAGTAGGGAAGGTTACTCACGCGCCGGCGACGGCTCATCATGGCTGCCTGGCGCATGCGATCTCGGCCGACATCCGTCGCGCTCGGATGCCATCCGCAGCTCGCGGGTGGCGGTCTGCCAGTGCGGTTTCTTCCGCTCTGTTTTCGGCAGGCTCGTAACATAATTGCCGGCGTCGCTGATCGTAAGGAGGGTGCGGCCGTCGTCGAGCACGATTGGCGTCTCAAATACGCGCGACCATCCTGTCTCGGGGCTCAATGGCGCCAACCCTTGTCGTCGGCGTCGGTCGTGAAGCCGGCCGCGACGCCTCGTCCCCTTGAGGGATATCGCAGAGCGGGCAGGGAGCGCCGGCGCCACGCAATCTCAAGCGCGCGGGCCATGCCAGGGCCTCTCCGGATGGTTCTCGCAGACCCATCCACAATCCTCGCATCGAAAGCAATCGAGCGTCATGAGCGTGCGCCGGCCGTGCGATGCCAATGCGCGACGTTCTCAGGCGTCAATGACGCGTAGAAACGCTCCCAGGCTTCCCGGAACTCGGCCTTGGCCTGCTCCAGGTCGTCCTCCGTTCCATTGCACCATGACCGAATCGGCAGCGGCGGATTGATATGCCAGTCCCAGCTCGCCTGTGCGCTCGGATGCAAACTTAATTCGGCCGACGCGCTGGCCGTCGAAATAGACGCTGAAATCATCCTTAAGACGATCGCCGGCAATCACCGTCGGGCGCAGGGTAAGTTGCGGTTCGGACGTCATCGGCGCCGGGCCTTCTTTGCATCCAGGAAGGCCATTAGATTGGCCTCATCCGCCGCGAACCGCTGCCAAGCCTCCCTGAACCGCGCCATGCAGTCGTCGCGGTCCTTGCCGTTACCTTCACTCTCGATGCTTCGCATGGGGATGACGGTATCGATGCCCCAGTGCCAGGCCGAGTAAATGTCTGTGGTGTCTCGGATGCCGATCGAGCCCAGCTCGATCTCGTCGCCATCGTCCTTGAGAAGGACGCGGTAATTTTTGCGGGCTTCGGGGTGAGTAACTTTGCGGAGATAGAGATCCATTCCTTATGATTCCGCGGCCTGCTGCGAGAGGCAACCCACATCCGCGTCAACAGAACGAACCACGTACATGTATTTCGGAAATTCAACGGAATCGGCATTTCGGAATTCGTTGGGCGGATGGACGAGGGTGGTTGCCTAAGCCATTGATCGTCTGTATTGATCCGCCCCGTTGGGGCCACGTGGCGGAGTGGTTACGCAGCGGTCTGCAAAACCGTTTACTCCGGTTCAATTCCGGACGTGGCCTCCATAATCGAATCAGTGCCTTCCACAGGACATTTGACAGCCGGGCGCAAGACGGCGTCGCAGGCGACCGGTTCGGAAGCGACGGCTTGCGCATGGCAAAACGGGCGGTCGGCCCGGCCTCTACACTTAACAATGCGCAGATAACGACGCTTTGCCTCGCGCTCAGAAGGCGGCGTTCCAGCCTTCCGGAAACGAAATCAGCGGCCAGGCGTGAGCATTGTCGTTGGCCGCTCTGGGCGCCAGGCTTGGTGACGCATTGTACGTCGGCAAGTGAGTTGTCCGCATGCAGTCCTCCCCGGGAATTGGCGCAACAGCGGTGCGCACAACGTCCAGCAAACGCTCGAACTCAACTTCACTCATCGCGACCTCCACATCGGGGGCGCACGGTCGCAAATTTCTTTTGGTTCCGGATTGAGCAGGTTGCTCGAATTGTACAGATCCGGCGATCGCGGCTTGAATGGTTACTGGATTCTTCCATTCCCCGCAGGGGAACCTAGGCACGGCCTTCGGCGCCAAGGTGTGAGAAATATCACGTTTTCAAGGAGAAATTTTGCCTAAACGGCCCAGATCGGACGACACGCCACTGAGTCGTGGCGAAAGCAAGGGCAAATCAGTGATGAAGGCAAGATTTCGTCAACTCCCGGCCACAACCAGCCGAGGCAAAATGATCAGCCGTATGAAGATGACGGGCCGGGCCAAGCGGGCCTCCATCCTCGGGCTCTTTCTCTCCCTGTTCGCGGCCGGCACCGCCTACGCCCAGGGTACGCCGGAGCAGCGCAGGGCTTGCACCCCCGATGTCTATCGCTTCTGCGCCGGCGAAATTCCCAATGTTCGCGCCATCACCGCCTGCCTCAGGCGACAGAAAGGGAGTTTGAGCGAGGCCTGCCGCGCAGCTTTCAGCCAGGGCGATCACTGATCTCCACCTGGTGTGGATTTATGCGCGGCAACTCCTTGAAATTGTGCAGACTTCGTTGCGCGATACCGGTGTGAACATGCTGCGAAGATGCTGTGCACAAAGCGGTCACGGCTGATGCGCCGCGCTGGCACTTTCGCGCTGATGCTGCGTCGCAGCAAATCTCAAAGATGTAGGCTTGGCCGCGCAGGCCAGTTGCCGATCTGGGCGGGCGGACTTGTCAGGGCGTTCACAAGTTCGGTCAACTCGACTGGCTTGAAGGGCTTCGGAAGCCGATGAAGCCCATCAATGTGTGAGGGCAGGCCCAGGACGCTGTCGTCATCGACACGGATCAGATCGCCGGACATCACGACGATGGGCAGCGCCGGCTGCGCCTCTCGGATCGATTCGATCACGTGACGCTCTTCGACCGGCTCAAGGCCAAGGTCGATCAGCGCCGTCGCGAAATCATAGTTGGGGAGGATGTCGAGCGCCGCTCGTCCGTCGGCGCACAGGACGACCGCGTACCCCTCTCTGTCGAGCAAGAGCTTGATGACGCTGCGCACCGCAGGCTCGTCGTCGATGACAAGAATTGTGGGCATGGCCACCCCGGTTTTAGCCAGACTGAAGCACGCACAACACGCTATCCCGCCACCGACCGGAGGCGACGCAGAAAATCTGCCGCGCCCGAAAGAACAAAGCAGTGGCGGACGTTGCCGATTCATTCAATCAGGAGTTTTACGGAGGTTGCGATCAAATCGCCGCATGATGGCGCGCGCCGTGCCGAGGAACCTCGCCGGGAGCGCTTGAGGGCAAGGCATTGAGTGGAGATGCTCGCTGAAGCGAGTTGTCGTTCGCAACGCTCGACGCGTTGCCACGGATCGACATGGCTTACGAGGAACAGAATCAGCCGTTCCGGAGCAGCTTGACGAGCTCTCGATGCTCCCGGCATCCAGCAAGGCCCGGCAGCGTGACGAGCGCGATCGGAAGCGGTTGGCCGGCGGCCGTGCGGAGATCGAAGCGATCGACATGGAGACCCGGCGGCGACTGCTGATTTGGCCGGAGCAGGGCATCGATTGTCCCGTCGATGACCTCTTTGAGGTCGTCGGTGATGACGAGCTTGGAATAGATCTGGTCCCGGTTTTTCCGAAGCGTATCGATTGCCTTGAGGCTCGGCTTTGAAAGGGCGGGGGAGAGGCCGAGGCGCAGGCGGCGTCCGCGAAGCGCGGGCGCGACCTGCTCGGTCGCAACCGAAATCGCGCGAAACGCATCGCTGATCGGCGCCAGATAGGCTTCGCCCGCATCGGTCAGCAGCAGGCCACGCGGCAATCGCCGAAAGAGCTGGACGCCAAGGCTTGTTTCGAGCGCCTTGAGCTGTTGGCTGACTGCGCCTGCGGTGACGCAGAGCTCGTCGGCCGCGCGCTTGAAGCTGAGGTGGCGCGCCGCCGCCTCGAAGGCGCGCAGGCCGTTAAGGGGCGGTAGACGGTAGCTCATCGCGTGGCGCCTTTCAGAAGGATCGCTCCATTCTCATGACATAGAAAACCTATGTCAAACGTCGAGAAATACTGGTTTGATCGAAAGCACCCGGGGATGCGATCAAGAGCCCTCATCATCTCTAGGTGCAGCCATGACCGACACTCCGGATATCCCGATCAGCCATCTCCAGCGCCGCAAGATCGAGGGGCGCGCGCTCATTCCATTCATCGAGGCCTTGAGCGAGAAGTTCGGTGAGGACGCAATGCGTGAGGTTCTCGACGCCACCATCCGCAAGATGGCGGCGCGGGACGGCGCCCAGTGGGCGGAGACTTATGGCCGCAATATCGAGGGACTGAAATCGGTCGTACGGGACGTGTGGGCCGGCGGCGGCGGCATGGATGTCGAGATCATCGAGCAGTCGGAATCGCATTTCGATTTCAACGTGACGCGGTGCGGCTATGCGGAATTCTTCAAGTCACTCGGGCTGACCGAGCTCGGCGTACGCATCCACTGCAATCGCGATCACGCCATGGTCGAACGCTTCAACGATGAACTCGGGCTGCAGCGAAGCCAGACCATTATGCAGGGCGCCGCCTGCTGCGATTTCAGATTTCGGAAGAGAGGGAGCTGATTTCGGGTGATGGGACCGGCTCGTGATGCGTGTGGCTTTTCAGCTCTTGGGGGCCGAGCCGCGCGGACCAAGGTCGGCTCGCCGCCGATTGCCCGCCGCTCGCGGCTCGGCTTGGGCGTGGTGCGGATCGACGCGATCGATCGTCCGCAGTAACGACATCAGCGAGCGACGGCGCTCCTGCGGACCCAGTGTCCCGACTTCGCTCTCGTCTCTCTCGAAGGTGAGGGGAAGACGAGGTCCGCGCCTGATGGCGCAGAATCCGGTGATCAGGTTGTCGTTCGAAAATCTGAGAAAATAGCCGCGGCCACCGAGTGGTCTTCCGCGCAACAGAACCCCGACCGCTCCGCCGTTCCAGAGGGCGATGCCCTGGCCGGTCAGGCCGAGCCCATATCCCCATTCCCTGGTAAAATTCATGCGGCCGTTCGCCCAGATGTCGAGGCATCCGCCAACCGTCAGCCAGCGTCCGGCAACCGATATTCGGTCGTTACGTCGCGGCGCAGGCCACGGCGGAAGCTGGGAAGGCGCGGGAGGCGGCGCCGGTTCATCGTCGTCGATGAACCGGTGTCCGCGGCAACTCGTGCAAACAGCAAAGGCCGATGCACCGTTCTGACGCCGGTAAGAGAAACCACCTTGGCCACGACACTGAGGACAGGCAGACATGACAACTTTCCGCGTGGCAGGTCGATGACAGCAGCATCTGCCCACCATCGAACCACAAATTGCAACGCTTTCAACTCATATTTGGACACGATCATTACGAGTCCACACAACTGACAAGGCGGCCATTCGACGCTCACAAGCGCAATCAAGGCCGCCGATTGAGCCCGGTGCTCTGCCCTTGCGCGCGGTGCCGCCGAGCCGCAGCACGGGAACCTCTCTACACTTCAGCGATTTAGCACCTGGGACTGCGAACCATGTTTAAGGAATTTGCCCCATGGCGACTGCCGATCGAATGCTGATTTCCTGCCAGCGCTGTAACTCCTGGCCCATGGCCGCCACGAGCTCGCGGGGGCGACCCGAAAGCGAAATGCTCTTCAAGTGCTCGCGTTGCGGTGCTCGCCAGCGACTTGGCTCGCTGCTGAGGACGACGGACCAATTGTCGCACGCTGAACAACGGCCGGAGCGCAGCCAGATGGGACTTCCGCGATGACGACGATCGACAGGCTTCTTGCTCAGAAGCAACAGGTTCTCGATCGGCTCCAGGATGCTGATGTCGGCGCCAATGAGCGCGCCGAACTCGAGGCCGTTCTGGCGAAGGTCAATACCGCCTTGAGCTTGCTTGCGGCCGGCCCGAACAGCGAGACGTAGCTCGGACCGGGATCAATCCGGACAATGCTGGGCGCCAGTTGGCGGATTTTACCGGCGTCGTATCTCGGTGCGCCTAGCATTGCGGCTGGTAGCCGAGGGCGAAGACCGTAGTGCTACGGGACGGCTTGTACCACCGTGGCACCCGAGGCGTCTGCTACTGTCTGTAAATGAGCTCGGAAGATTATTGCGACTGTCAAAAGGAAGCGGAGACCGCCATGAGGAGGGCGGCCGCGACGAGGGGATCTGAGCGTGAGCAGTGGATACAAGTGGCTCGCACTTGGCAAGCTCTTGGCCGCGCGAACAAGAACTCCCGCGTCGACCGCAGCCACCGAAGATAGCTGACAAGACGGCTGATCCGAACCGGCTACAAGGCTTCGTCGTTGGCTCATCACCGGTGACGGCTGCGAAAAACGCGGGACTAAAAGCGCGATGAGATCACGTTGAATCGTCAATCGCGCTTAGGTCTTTGTTTGAGCATGATCTGCGCGCAAACGCGTTCCGCGTTTGTCGCGAGGAAAAACCGCTACACCCTATTCCGGATCATGCACTAGGTTGCCTTCAGCGCTTTGACCCATCGGGTACCGCTTTGGCCGCCCTCGCATCGAAGCGATACCACCGGTCCGCCTTCCAGGGCCAATTTGATATCGCGCGCTGTCTTCAATCTGCGCATGAGAGACTCCGGTCCGGAGATGGATCCCTCCGCAATCAATGGGCCTGGCGTCGGCGTAACCGATAGCGAATACGGGATCGTCGCGACGGTTTGTCCGTCGATGATGATCATACCGTCTCCGACAAGCTCGTCGAAAATGTCCTCATGCAGATTCATGACGCTACCCTCGCAAAGAACAGGAAAGCAAAGGCCCGCTCTTTGTTCCTCCATCACCCCTGAACGGGCGATGAATGCCCGGATCACGTGGAGATGCAGGTGCAGTTGCACCAACTCTGCGCCTGCATGGATCGACAGAGAGGAGCGTCGTCGATATCGCGGGCTCGCATCAGCAATCCGAATAGGTGGGGCAGCGAGCTCGAGCGCGATGTGCCGCTGGTTTTCGCTCGACCTTTAGTCGCAGCGGTCTGCCAGGCGACGATTCCGGGGACAGTGCATTCCGATCCAGATGTTGCCGGAAGCTGCCGGTTAATCATCGTTAATATTTCCTTAACCAAAGACCTGCAGCCTTTGGTTCAGCGATTCGGATGGCGCGTCACCTGCCATAACAGCTTGTCCGAATAGCCAGTTTTTTGATCGTTCATCCTTGGGCGACGGGGCAAAGCTCGTCGGGGGCTCAATGGAGTAACGTCATGTCCAGTCGTGAATTGCGAGCTGAAGATAATTTGCTTTCTGCGTTTGCATTGATGATCGGGGGGACCCTCGGTGTCGGAGTTCCCTTGACGGTGATCATCATTTGGCTCTGCTCCTGACCCGAGCTGGCCGAGCCGATTTTGCTGAGCATCCGTGACGACGAGTTCATCGCCGCCGCGGTTGCGCGATTGTTATGCACAGCGGGGCGTGAATCAGGGGCCCGTCAACAACGGTCAGATCAGAAATGCGCCCGCGCAGCCTCCGGTCTCCAATGCAAACCAACGCAACGGCACCGGCCGCTAGAGGTTCGCAGGAGTGGAGGCTTGGTTGGTGGACGCCTGGTTAGTGGACGCTTGGCTGATGAATGCAGCCCGCTCACAACGGACGCGAACGTCGTAGCGAAATTGGTTTGGGAAGGGCCGGCGAGTAAACGGTACGTGGTCGAGCGGTGGATGTTCGCGCCGATCGTCGGCCGCTTGCCGTTCGATGTGCTTGCCGTTCGATGTCCAGGGCGTGTCGGAGAGTTCGAGTAGATTTACCGACCGATATCTTAAACTTTTCTTGCAGCTTCCGACTGCAAGATCGCGCCTAGCCCGTTTTCCGGTTCGTTTCGGACCGGCAACAAAAGATGTCTCACGTTCGTTATTGGGCGAACTCACTAGGCGCGTCGGCAACGTCAAATAAGAGCATATTGGAGCTGGCTCGGTTGGAAGTCATCGACCGCGTGGGAATTTGCCGACTATCCTTCGCGGTCATCCTCGACACCTCTCGGAGAAAAATTGATGTTCAGCCGCAAGTCCGCTCAAGGAGATGCTCAGGCCTTGCTCGCAGCTCTTGGTCGTTCGCATGCAGTGATCGAATTTGGCCTCGACGGCACGATTATCACCGCAAACAAGAATTTCCTGGACGTGCTGGGCTATCGGCTTGAAGAGATCCGAGGCAAGCACCATTCGATGTTCGTGACGCCGGAGCAGCGCGATAGCGTCGAGTATCGCGAATTCTGGGCTGCCCTCAATCGGGGCGAATTTCAGGCCGCCGAGTTCAAGCGAGTCGGCAAAGGGGGGCGCGTCGTCTGGATTGAAGCCTCATACGATCCAATTCTCGAAGCGAACGGCAAGCCGATAAAGATCGTCAAATTCGCAACGGACATCACGCAGAAAAAGATCAGCGGCTTGGCTGACACGTCCAAGATTGCAGCTATTGGCCGTGCGCAGGCAACGATCGAGTTCAAGCTTGACGGCACCATTGTGACCGCCAACGACAACTTCCTGCAGGCAGTCGGCTACTCGCCTGATCGGGTGGACGCGCTCGTTTGGGCATTGTCCGAAATGAGCGGACCGCAGCGATGGTTTCATCGGGAACCGTTGCGGATTTGAGGCACAGGACAATGCGCAACCAGAATCTAGATGTTCACGGCCCTCGGCATGCAGCGCGTCAGCAGTTCGGAACTCCGGGTCTGACCGTGCGCGGCAAAATCAAGCATGTCGACCTCGAACGCGGCTTTGGCATCATTCGCAAAATTCCTAACCCTGGTAATCGCGACCTCATGTTCAAGCTTCGCGATTTTCCGACGGCCAATCTCGGTGACCCGGTGGAGTTCGAGATCGGTTTCGAGGGTCTTGGCCGACAGCGAGCAATTAACGTCCGAGTCGTCTAATTTCGATCGGGCGCGTGTAGGTTATTCGCCGGACCGCGTCGACGCGCTGGTGTGGGCATTGACCGATCTGAGCGGTCCGCAGCGCACGTTCAGCGTCATGCCGTTTCCGTTATGAGTTATGAGATGGCGCGTCAGATCGTCGACGTCGTAGGTCGATTGACCGCGCGCGATACGCTATTGGATCGATCGAAGCTCTTGCAGCAATCGCGTTGACGCATCCAAGCGTTGGGCAGTCGCTTTCACAGCCTTCCGTCGTTTCGTTTCTTCCCAAGCATCAGCGCCATATCCATTTTTGCTTAGGAAGTCTGCAGTCGCAGCCAATTCCAAAACGGTCGCATCATGATGCTTTAGGATTTCTAGGATACGCTTGGCTTTCTCAACTTGCGGGAAATCCTCAGCGTCGACCGTCGAAGTGAAAATGGCATAATCGTTGCCGTAATTGCTTTTCCATTCCACGTTGATAAGATCTAAAGCCTCAGCATCCTGAGCTGCATTTGCAAGCTCTTCGCTGAAGGGGCCGTAATGGTGGTAATCGAAGTCAAATCCGAGATCGATTCCACAGACCTTCAGCAGATAGACTGACTTTTGCAGGCGGGTCCTGCCCACAAGCCGGCCTCCGCTCAAAGAGACAATCTCTGCAACAGCGTCGCAATCCATCACTGTTCCTCCGCTAGCTTTCGGACCTTTTCGCCAATCGTATTGTTGCGGACGTAGACGCGGTAAATCGATTTTGACTCAAGAGCCTTTACGACGTCTGAACGTTTCGCCAGGTCTTCGTAAGATCCGTCATGTTTCCGCATATGTATTTTCGCCATCGCTTCAGAGCTTTCGTATCCCCTTAACTTGTAGGGCGTCCGTGTAGTTTTATCTTCAAAAACATCGATAGGCGTGAATACCTGATTCGCTTGGTCGCGCCTTAAGCGCATTTTGAAGCGCGCAAGCACGTCGTCACGTCCAGCGAACTGGTCTCCAATATCGATTGCTTTATAGAGACGGCGATGCAGAAGCCTGAAGGAAAGCTCTTTGCAAGTCTCGTCCGTCGCGTCGACCATATAATGAAGGCTCGACCAGATGACAAAATCGTCCAGCGCTAGATATTCGTCCAGCTCTCTCGATTCCAGAAAACGGATCAAGGGGTGCTTGGGTGGCAGTTCGGTTTTATCGACTTCGCCCTTTTCATGAAGTTCGCCAATTCGTGACAGCAAAGCAGACAGCAGTTTTTCGGCAGATCTTGTTGCCTTGTGGAAATACACAGCGAAATACATGTGAAACAGGCCGAGCACATAGGCTTCGGCCGCCTGAAAAGCCTTCTCGCCAAGAATCAGGCTTTCGACCTCAGCATATCGCTCTCCGTCGGTGGTAAGAGGTATCTTATCGACCTCTAAATTGGCCAAAAGCCAAGGATAGTCGAAACCGCCGTGCTGGGCGCCGGTCATCAAGCGATCTCGTCGAACATAGTCAAGCCGGTCAGCATCGAACTGACTGGAAACAATGGCTGCATAAATGTCTGTCGGACTATCGTTCTTCAAAAGCGCGGCGACGTCATCCCGGAACGCGCTTCCGCGCTTAGCAAGAACCTTACCAAGCTGAGTGTCACCCAGAACAATATCAGCCGTCCAAAGCTCGTGACGCTTTACCTTTTTCTCCTTGCCTTTTCCGAGATGCTTCATCGCCTCTTCGAAGGCGTGGCTGAACGGCCCGTGACCAACGTCGTGCACGAGCGCTGCTGCCAGCGCGACCTTCGCTCGGTCAGGATCCCAGTTCGGAATCTGTCTCTCGATCAACGACGACAATCGCCTGGCTACGTGAAAGACGCCGACGCTGTGCGCAAACCTGGTATGTGTCGCTCCCGGAAAGACTAACTCCGAGAAGCCGAGCTGTTTTACTCGCCGCAGCCTCTGAAACTCACGTGTGTTCAGGGCCTCCCACATCAATGCTTCGAACTCGTCAGCCTTGAAGCTGATGAGATCGTGCAGTGGGTCGCGAAATCCGCTGAAGTTTCGGCACGAGACAATCACACCTACCAATAGTAGCGACTTCGTGCGCTACGATCGGGCGAACGCGCAAGTGGCAGGTGTGACTATCAACTGAAAACTCCATCTCCAAACTATGTTCTTGTTTTGTTCTTAAGTCAACTTAATCCCACGTTCTTCGTTGCCAAGAATGTTGCCAAAACGGGAGAATCGCAGCAAAGGCGCCGGCTCGATATCCAACTAAGTGATTGATTTTGCTGGCTCCCCGGGCTGGATTCGAACCAGCGACCATTCGATTAACAGTCGAATGCTCTACCGCTGAGCTACCGAGGAATGGGCGACACAAATGTGCGCGAGCGGGGCAGCGTATAACAAAGCCTCCCGCGCTTGCATAGGAGGAAATGATCCCATCGGGCAGGGGTGTGACCAATGGTAAAAACCCGCGGCGGTGCAGCGGCTTGCCGGCAATTTTGGACCCGTGGGGCGGGCTGCTCGATCGACAAGATCAGAAAAGAAACACGCGGCGCGTTGCTGCGCCGCCGCACCTCAAATTGTCTTAATTCGTGACAAAGCTTTTGACCGCCGGACTCCATGGAGGGTGATTCGATGCCTGATCTGGTCCAAGCCGATCATGCAAATCCGATGTTCGCGGCGATCCATGCCAAGCTCGCCAATCTCAGCGACGACGAATGCGTCGCCCGTTTGGCGCGCGCCGTCGCTGTGCCTGATTCCGAGCATTTGGACGAAGTCGCAAGCCTGATCGGGCGGCTCGCGGTAGCCATCGAATAGGGCTGCCTATCGCCGCGGGCCTCCACGAGAACGTCGCCCAAGACCCGTCCGAACGGGTATGTTGCGTTTTGCGAAAGCTTGTACGAAAACATGCCTCGGTTCCTTTCCGCGGCAGGTCCGCTTCGTCTCTACAGGTTCGCCAAGATGTCCGGTTTTGCGACCGCGCGCCAGAAAATGGTCGATGGCCAGGTGCGCACGAATGATGTCACCGATCGCAGAATTCTCGACGCGATGCTGGCGCTGCCGCGCGAAGAGTTCGTCCCGGAGGACAAGCGGGCGCTGGCCTATCTCGATCTCGACCTTGACGTCGCCGCGAGCGGCGCGGCCAAGCGGTTTCTGGTCAAGCCGGTGCTGACCGCAAAGCTGCTGCAGGCGGCCGAAATCCTGGAAACCGATAATGTGCTGATTGTTGGCGCGGCCAGCGGATATGCGGCAGCCGTGGTGGCTCAGTTTGCGGCCAAAGTCACGGCCACCGAAAGCGACGCGGCGCTGGTAACGAAAGGTAGCGAAATACTGGGGCGTCTCGGTCTTGCCGAGAGGGTCAAGTTCCGCGTGGGGGAGCCTTTCGCGGGCGGCCCGGTGGACGCTCCCTACGACGTCATCATGCTCAACGGGGCTACGGAAGTCGTTCCGGACAACCTTTACGGACAGCTTCGCGATGGCGGACGACTGCTCGGAGTTTTCGCTATGACGCGGCCACCGCGCGCGATGATTGTGAGGCGTTCGCATGGCGATTTCGGGATCCGGCCGCTATTCGATGCTGCCGCGCCACTCCTGCCGGGGCTGGAGCGGGTGCCCGAGTTCAATTTCTAGGCCATCTCGTTGACCAGGGCCGGTCGAAATTATGTTTTAAATCAGAAGTGTGGCTCGGATGCTGCAGGTGAAGAGTTTCCACTGAGTTTCCACGTCAGGTGGTTCCGTCAGGCTTGTGTGCGGAATATGTTGTAAAGGGTTGCTCACCAAGATGACTCGGTCCATGCGTACGGGGCCGGGGGCAAATGAACGGAAACCAGGGATGTATGGGGTGAAGGTCGTCACCGCGGCTTCGGCTGCGGTCCTCCTGATGGCATATGCGGGTTCGACGCCCGCCCTGGCCGACACGATCGAGGCAGCGCTCGTTCGTGCCTATCAGAACAATCCACAACTCAACGCACAGCGCGCGCAGGTCCGCGCCACCGACGAGAACGTGCCGCAGGCGCTGTCCGGTTATCGCCCCAAGGTCGCGGTGACTGCGAGCGCAGGCTATCAGTACACCGACGTCAACAGCACGCAGGGCGGCACGCCGACACAGCTCGTCAGGACCGAAATTCACGGCGCCAACGCACCGCGCAGTGCGGGCCTCACCGTCACGCAGAACCTCTACAACGGCAATCAGACCGCCAACAGAACCCGCGCGGCCGAGAGCCAAGTGTCGGGTGCGCGCGAAGGCCTGCGCGTGCTGGAACAATCGGTGCTGCTGAGCGCAGCCACCATTTACATGGATTACTTGCGCGATTTCGGCCATCCTCGAGGTTCAGCGCAGCAACGTGCGCGTTCTCGAGCAGACGCTGAAGCAGACGCGCGACCGCTTCAACGTTGGCGAAGTGACGCGTACGGACGTCGCCCAGTCGGAGGCCCAGCTTGCCGCGGGCAAGACGCAGGAGCTGACCGCCGAAGCCAACCTGACCACCACGCGATCGAACTTCCGCCGCATCATCGGCAATGAACCGGAGAACTTGGCTCCGGGCTCACCGGTCGATCGCTTTCTGCCGGGCACTTTGCCGGGTGCGGTCGAACTCAGCCTGATCGAGAATCCGAACGTGACCGCCTCGATGTATGGCATCGACGTCAACTTCCTGCAGGTGAAGGTCGCCGAAGGCGCGCTGCTGCCCACGGTCAGCCTGCAGGCCTCGGTGCAGCAATCCTATGAGCAGACGATGACGACCTTCCGGACGTTCGGCGCGTCCGCGATCGCCCAACTCTCGGTGCCGGTCTATCAGGGCGGTGGCGAATATTCGCTGATCCGGCAATCCAAGGAAACGCTGGCGCAGCAGCGGCTCAATCTTGAGACCACACGCGATTCGACCCGCGCCAACACTGTGACCGCGTGGGGCCAGCTCGTGGCAGGCAAGGCGCAGGTCGCATCGGCGCAGTCGCAGGTGACGGCGTCCGAGATCGCGCTGAACGGCGTGCGCGAGGAAGCCAAAGCAGGCCAGCGCACCACGCTTGACGTGCTCAACGCGCAGCAGACGCTCGTCAACGCGCGCGTCGCGCTCGTCACCGCCCAGCATGACCGCGTGGTCGCCTCCTACGCCGTGTTGAACGCGGTCGGCCGGCTGTCGCCGCAGGTGCTCAAGCTGTCGACCACGACCTACGATCCGAGCGTGCATTACCAGCAGGTTCGTGACAGCTGGTTCGGCGTTCGGACGCCTGACGGACGCTGATCGCATAAAGGCCGCAATCCGCGTCGCGGATTGTGGCAACTGTGCCCCGGTTGAGTTCGTTTCCGGCCCGAGTTCTCTGCGCGTAACTGCAAGCATGGGCCGTGATGCGTATTTCGTTTTCAGCATGCGAGATGGCGCCTCTTGCGCCAAATGCTTTCGATCGACATCGGAACCGAGGAGCCGTCGGCAACTCGATGTTTCCAATACAGTTTTCGACATGATGCCCACTCTCCGCGGTGACGCCACGCGGCATCGGGCAGCGCGAATCAGCGTTCGGAAAGGTTTAAACTTCTGATAGAATTGTCGCGACGATGCGTATCGTCGATTGCTGCAACCAAATGATGTGCGGATGTTCCGCACTGTTGACGACTGCCTTGCTTGCAAACGTTTGTTGCCATGACATAGCCTTTCTTTGGGCAGCAGGGCGATTCGCGTGATACCGGCATTGGTCGCGGCGTCTCGGTGCACTGAGTTGGGGGCGGGACCGCGCGGTCATTCGTGCGGTGCGGGGATTTACGAATAGGTCAGGCTTCTGAGTGAAAATCGGGCCTGCGTATCCGGAACCGGCGAATCCCGTCGTGCTTGATTGGGGACGACAACGCGTGCGAAGGGCGTTGATGATGTGGAGTTGCATATGACGCAGCCTGCAAAGGTCCAAGAGCCCTCGATGGAGGAGATTCTGGCGTCGATACGGCGCATCATCGCTGATGATGAAGCAAAGCCGCCGGTCACGGAGAAGCCGGCCGCTCCGGCCGCGCCGCCCCCAAAGCCGGAACCGGTGGCCGTGGTGCCGCAGCCGAAACCTGCCGCCGCGGCAATGTCCGATATCCCTCCATCCAAGATTCCGGCAGCGGTCGCCGCCGCAGCAAAGGTCACGCCGCCGACGCCTGCGACCTCACCACCTCCGCCTGCACCCGTAGCCGCGCCGGCCGCCGTCGCGTCCAACAATCAGGACGACATCGACGCGCTGTTGTCGGGGCTCGATGAGGCGACCTCTGCCGACGAAATCCGCCCCGCCCAGAACGACGATGTAGAAATAGAAGTGCTTGAATTGACCGACGACATGGCGGTAGTCAGCCCGCCGCCACCACCGCCTTCGCAGCCTTCGTTCCAGAAGGTCGAACCGCCGGACGATATCGAATTTTCGGAATCGGCGGCCTCCCGGGCCATCAACCGGGCGCCTGCCTACGAGTTGCCGTCCTTCGAACAATCCGCCCCCACAACGCCGTCCCAGCCGATGTTGTCCCAGTCCACTGTGTCTGCCGTCGAATCCGCGTTCAATACGCTTGCTCACACCGTGCTCAGCAACAATGCGCGGACGCTGGAGGATCTCGTCAAGGAGATGCTGCGGCCGATGCTGAAGTCCTGGCTGGACGACAATCTGCCGGGGCTTGTGGAACGCATCGTGAAGGCCGAAATCGAGCGGGTATCGCGGGGCCGCTGACGCCCCCGCGCCGACGGCCCGTTCCGGCCGCCGGCGAGCCATCTCGGGCCAGTTCAATGCCGATTTCCTGCACGCTCTGTGTGCCGGTCCGCTCGTGGATCGGCCTTTTGCGTGTTGAACTTTTGCTGGTTGACTTGGCGCGCCATGGCGGCTTTCTAGCCCCGTCACCTGCCGATGGCATGCCATGATCGAGAAGAATTACCAGCCCGCCGATATCGAAGGCCGTATGTCGCTCCTCTGGGAGGATGCCCGCGCGTTCCGCGCCGGGCGCCCGGAGCGGCGTGACGCCAAGACTTTCACCATCGTGATTCCCCCGCCGAACGTGACGGGGTCGCTGCACATGGGACACGCGCTCAACAACACGATTCAGGACGTTCTCTGCCGCTTCGAGCGGATGCGCGGCCGCGACGTGCTGTGGCAGCCCGGCACGGACCACGCCGGCATCGCGACCCAGATGGTGGTCGAGCGCCAATTGATGGAACGCCAGCAGCCGGGCCGCCGCGCCATGGGCCGCGAGAAGTTCCTCGAACGCGTCTGGCAATGGAAGGACGAAAGCGGCGGCGTCATCATCAACCAGCTCAAGCGGCTCGGCGCGTCCTGCGACTGGTCGCGCGAGCGCTTCACGATGGACGAAGGCCTGTCGCGCGCCGTGATCAAGGTGTTCGTCGAGCTGCATCGCGACGGGCTGATCTACAAGGACAAGCGGCTGGTCAATTGGGACCCGAAGCTGCTCACCGCGATCTCCGACCTCGAGGTGCAGCAGACCGAGGTCAAAGGAAGCCTGTGGTATCTGCGCTATCCGATCGAGGGCAAGGCGTTCAGCCCCGAGGATCCCACGAGCTTCATCGTGGTCGCGACCACGCGCCCCGAAACCATGCTGGGGGACAGCGGCGTCGCGGTGCATCCGGACGACGAGCGCTATCACGATCTCGTCGGCAAGCACGTGATTCTGCCGCTGGTGGGACGCAAGATCCCGATTGTCGCAGACGAATATTCCGATCCGGAGAAGGGCTCGGGCGCGGTGAAGATCACGCCGGCGCACGACTTCAACGACTTCGAGGTCGGCAAGCGCCATGGCCTGCCACAGATCAGCGTGCTCGACAAGGAAGCCGCGCTCGCGCTGGTCGGCAACGAGGATTATCTGCGCGGCCTGCCTGAGGGCTCGGAGCATTTCGCCGCCGAACTCCATGGCATGGATCGTTTCGCCGCACGCAAGCAGATCGTCGCGCGGCTTGAGGATTTCGGTTTCCTCGAGCGGATCGAGCCGAACACGCATATGGTGCCGCATGGCGACCGCTCCGGCGTGGTCATCGAGCCTTTCCTGACCGACCAGTGGTATGTCGACGCCAAGACGCTGGCCGAGCCTGCGATCGCCGCGGTGCGGTCGGGTGCGACCTCGTTCGTGCCGCAGAACTGGGAAAAGACCTATTTCGAGTGGATGGAGAACATCCAGCCCTGGTGCATCTCGCGCCAGCTCTGGTGGGGCCATCAGATCCCGGCCTGGTATGGTCCGGACGGCAAGGTGTTCGTCGCCGAGGCCGAGGAAGAGGCGGTGAGCCACGCGCTCGCCTATTATGTCGAGCAGGAGGTCATCACGGCGGAGCAGGGCCGCGAGATGGCGCTCGACCGCAACAAGCGCGCCGGCTTCATCACCCGCGACGAGGACGTGCTCGACACCTGGTTCTCCTCCGCGCTGTGGCCGTTCTCGACGCTGGGCTGGCCCGACGACACGCCGGAAGTGAAGCGCTATTACCCGACCGACGTCCTCGTCACCGGCTTCGACATCATCTTCTTCTGGGTCGCGCGGATGATGATGATGGGCCTGCACTTCATGAAGGAGGCGCCGTTCTCGACCGTCTACATCCATCGCCTGGTGCGGGACGAGAAGGGCGCCAAGATGTCGAAGTCGAAGGGCAACGTCATCGACCCGCTCGGCGTCATCGACGAATACGGCGCCGACGCCCTGCGCTTCGCGCTGGCGCGCGGCGCGGCGCAGGGGCACGACATCAAGCTGTCGTCGCAAGTCGTCGAGACCAATCGCAATTTCGCAACCAAGCTCTGGAACGCCTGCCGCTTCGCCGAGATGAACGGCTGCACGCAGGTTGACGGCTTCGATCCGGCCAACGCGAAACAGACGTTGAACCGCTGGATCGCGCATGAGACCTCGCGCGCGACGCGCGAGGTGACGGAGGCGATCGAGACCTATCGTTTCAACGACGCGGCGAATGCGATCTACCGTTTCGTCTGGAACGTCTATTGCGACTGGTATCTCGAACTCGCCAAGCCCGTGCTGATGGGCGAGGAGGGCGTAGCGAAGGCCGAGACCCGCGCCATGGTCGCCTGGGCCCGCGATGAGATCCTCAAGCTCCTGCATCCGTTCATGCCCTTCATCACCGAGGACCTGTGGACCGTGACCGGCGAGCGGGACGGCCTGCTCGCGCTGGCGCCCTGGTCCCGCAAGGCCGACGCGCTGACGCCGGAGCAGGTGGCGCTGATCGCCGCCGCAAGTCCGACCGATCCGCTGGTGGCGCCGGTGCTCGTCGCCATCGAGACCGCCGACTTCACCGACGAGGCCTCCGAGGCCGAGATCGGCTGGCTGATCGATCTCGTCACCGCGATCCGCTCGGTCCGCGCCGAGATGAACATCCCGCCGGCGACCCTGACCGCGCTGGTGCTCGCTGGCGTCTCGGCCGAGACAAAGGAGCGGGTGCCGCGCTGGAGCGAGGTCATCAGGCGCATGGCACGGCTGTCCGACATCTCCTTCGCCGATCGCGCGCCGGAGGGCGCGGTGCAGCTTCTGGTCCGCGGCGAGGTCGCAGCCCTTCCGCTCAAGGGCGTCATCGATCTCGCGGCCGAGAAGGTGCGGCTGGACAAGGAGATCGCCAAGGCCGACGCGGACATCAAGCGCGTGGACGCCAAGCTCTCCAACGAGAAGTTCGTCGCCAACGCGCCGGACGACATCGTCGAGGAGGAGAAGGAGAAGCGCGAAGCGGCGGTGGCGCGCAAGGCCAAGCTGACCGAGGCGATCGAACGGCTGCAGCACGTCGGGGCTTAGCTGCCATTGAAGTCCCGCCGTCATTGCGAGGAGCAACGCGACGAAGCAATCCAGTCTCTCTATCGTCGTGCTGGATTGCTTCGCTTCGCTCGCAATGACGGTGCGGCCACCGCCTCCGGAAACGGCTTGCTCACGAATTTCGAGCCCTTCAGCCCATATCGCCACGGCAACTCGACACCCTTGGTGAGGCCGATGCGGATACCCGAGACGACCTCCGCCTTGCCGCTGCGCGCATGCAGCGCATAGGGCGGCTGGTCCAGCGCCAGGGCGCTGTGCGCGATGGTGATGCCGAGCGCCTCGCACAATTTGCCCGGACCTGAGCACAGTGAGCGCGCATCCTCCAGGCCGCGCCGGCGGCGCATCGCAGCCAGCCCATGGGTCGGCTCCAAGGCTCGGATCAGCACGGCGCTCGCCGAGCCTTCCTCCTCGCAGACGAAGTTCACGCACCAGTGGATGCCGTAGGAGCGATAGACGTAGGAGAAACCCGGCGGCCCGAACATCACCCGGTTGCGCGGCGTCGGTCCGCGAAACGAATGCGCGGCCGGATCGGTGTGATGGTAAGCCTCGACCTCGACGATGGTCCCGCCGACGCCGTTGAACAGCAGCGTCGTGCCGATCAGGTCGGGCGCGACCTTGTGCACGCTGCGCGCGAAAAAGGCACGCTTCAGGGGCTTGCCGAGGGGAGGTGAGGCCGCAGCGGCGGACTTGGGACTTTGCGACATGAGAACGGTTGAGATTCGTTAAAAATTGGCGGGTAAGAGGGCAAGTTGTGCCATGTTCCGTAGCGGTCCGCGAGCCGCCTTGCAGTGATCTTGCATACGGCTTAGCTAGAGAATGATCCGGAAAGGTGTGTAGCGGTTTTCCGAAAAGATCATGCTCAATCAAAAGCCTAGAGCGCAAACCTGGTATTCCGCGCTCCAGGGGTTTCGAGAGGTCCGCGAATATCCGATGGTCACCGTTATCGACACCATTTCGTCCAGCCAGCTGCGCCCGCGTCATCCTGAGAAGGTGAACCGTCCGGACGCAGTCTCGCCGCCGAAGCCGGACTGGATTCGCGTGCGCGCGCCGAATACGCGCGGCTATGCCGACACCCGCAATATCGTCAGGGAGAACGGCCTCGTCACGGTGTGCGAGGAGGCGGGCTGCCCCAACATCGGCGAGTGCTGGGACAAGAAGCACGCGACCTTCATGATCATGGGCGACACCTGCACCCGTGCCTGCGCCTTCTGCAACGTCAAGACCGGCATGCCCGGCGTGCTCGACGCGTCCGAGCCGGAGCATGTTGCGGAAGCGACGTTCAAGCTCGGGCTGGCCCATATCGTCGTCACCTCGGTCGATCGCGACGATCTTGCCGATGGCGGCGCCGAGCACTTCGCCCAAACCGTCCGTGCCATCCGCGCCCGGTGCCCGTCGACGACCATCGAGATCCTCACGCCCGACTTCCTGCGCAAGGAGGGCGCGCTGGAGCTCGTCGCCGCGGCAAAGCCCGATGTCTTCAATCATAATCTCGAAACCGTGCCGTCGCGGTATCTCAACGTGCGGCCGGGCGCGCGATACTTCCACTCCGTGCGCCTTCTGCAGCGCGTGAAGGAGATTGATCCGACGATCTTCACCAAGTCCGGCATCATGGTCGGCCTCGGCGAGGAACGCCACGAGGTGCTGCAGGTGATGGACGATCTGCGCTCGGCGGATGTCGATTTCCTCACCATCGGGCAATATCTGCAGCCGACCCGCAAGCATCACGCCGTGATGCGCTATATCCCGCCGGACGAGTTCGCCTCCTACGAGAAGGTCGCCTACGCGAAGGGCTTCCTGATGGTCTCGGCGAGCCCGTTGACCCGTTCGTCGCATCATGCCGGCGAGGATTTCGCGAAACTGAAGGCGGCGCGCGCAGCCGCCGCGCGCTAGCCTCCGATGCCCCGATTCTCCAACAAGCGGCGCGTGCAACATCGCGCGGAGCAGATGTTCGACCTCGTCGCCGACGTCGAGCGCTATCCCGAATTCGTGCCGTTGTGCCAGGCGCTGAGGATCCGCCAGCGCACGCCCAGGCCCGACGGCACCGAAGTCATCATCGCGGACATGACCGTGTCGTTCAAGCTGGTCAAGGAAACCTTCGCCAGCCAGGTGACGCTCGACCGCGCCAACATGAAGATCCTGGTCGAATATCTGCGCGGCCCGTTCAGCAGTCTCGAGAATCGCTGGACCTTCGAGCCGAAAGGCGAGGAGGCCAGCGACGTCGGCTTCTTCATATCGTACGAGTTCAAGAGCCGCATGCTCGCGATGCTGATGGGCACGATGTTCGATACGGCTTTTTCCCGCTTCGCAGCGGCTTTCGAGAAGCGTGCAGATAAGGTCTACGGGAAGCGGCCGCCACCGCCGGCTTGACTGGGCGCTCGGGCTCGGGCCTCTCAGCACGTCATTGCGAGGCGCAACGCGACGAAGCAATCCAGGCTCTCGCCGCATGGGCATTCTGGATTGCTTCGCTTGCGCTCGCAATGACACGGATGGCGAGAGCCGTGTGTCTCCGATTTAGTTTTCAAACAACCACTTCCTCCGTCGTTGTCACCCGGTTTGGCTTGGGGCGATCCAGTATTCTGGAGGCATTCCGGGCCTACATGGTTCGAGACGGCGCTCACGCGCCTCCTCACCATGAGGGTTGGGTCGCGCCCCGCGTATTCCGACCTCATCCTGAGGAGCGCGCCTGCGCGCGTCTCGAAGGATGGCCGCAACAAGATAGCTGACACGACTCCGCATTCTCGCGGCGCATGGCGTCCGAGTTTTTTCAGGCAAACCGCCCTCGAATTTCTAAGAGGGCGCAGGGAAGGCCGGGTGCGGGCTGCACCCATGGTCCGCGTGCAACAAAAAAGCACGCGGCAGAACCACAGGTACGAGCCGAAGCAACCGGCCTTCCCTGCGCAATGGTGTTACAGCTTATACGTGATCTCCCCGGTGACCAGACTTTGTTGTCACCGTCACCTCGCATCATCCGCGAAGCTTAACGCCAGCCTTGGGGCGCCAGGACCACACGATTTCGCCGTCCGCGTCGCGTCACTCGTCTCGTGACGCGTCGCGTCCATCGCATCCCGCTCCCAACGTCCGTGACGATCGCGAGGCGCCCCTCTTGTGGGTGCGGGACGCGCGGATCATCGTTCTGATTTGCCCGACATGGCAACGCCCGTCGGGATGCGACAGATTGGCACGACGGGCAATTCGCGCATGACGCATGCATCCTGCTGCCGTCATTGCGAGAACTCCGTAGCAACCATTAAAAACGTCGCCCTTCCTGCCGCTGGATGACGTGGTGCTGTAGCCTCTCTCGCCGTCGTCTTCGCGTGCGCACCAAGGCATTCACACATCTCGAAAGGCAATCTCGTCTGTCGTCCCTGCGAACGCACTAGTGCATGCACACATCTTCTGGAGTATTATCAACGACTTGCCTAAGAACGCAGAGATATGATGCATTCTTGCGAAGCTGCACTCGCGAACTTTCGTCATCGAGTAGCGACCAAGTCCTTGATCAAGAGTCGGTTTTTCGGTTCGAAAAGATGTGTGCATAGCCTAGTGCGTTCGCAGGGACGACAGCGAGTTTGTGGCCCGAACGAGAGCATCTACGCCGCGCCTGGAGATGTGTGCATACATTAGTGCGTGCGCAGGGACGACGGAGGAGAGAGTTTGCCCTCAGTTCGATCCGGTGCGTTTCGTAGTGACAAGGGTAGGCCAGGGCGCCTCGCGCCGTGCCCACCGTCTCTCGGCATCGTTGGTCTGAATGGTGGGCACGCTGCCGATTTGCCCACCCTACGGACTCTCGCAATGACGGAGAGAGTGACTCAGCGCCGGATCAGAACGACGCCACCGATGAGGAGGGCGACGCCGAGCAGGCGCGGCAGGTCGATGGGACGGTGGGCGAGGCCCAGCCATCCGAAATGATCGAATGCGACCGATGTCAGCATCTGGCCGGTGATCAGAAGAGCGATGAAGGTCGCAGCGCCGAGTTGCGGAATCAGCAAGATCGCGAGCGCGATGAAGACGGCGCCGAACATGCCGCCGCTCCAGGCCCACCACGGGACGCGGGCGATAGCGCCGGCGGATGGAATGGGTTCGCGCAACGCCAGCGCGAGCGCCGCCATGCACACGAGCCCGACGAAGTAGCTGGTGAGCCCCGACCAGACCGCAGAGGTCAGCGCCGTTCGCAAATTGGCGTTCAGCGCCTGCTGAATTACAATGCTGAGCCCCGCCATGACGGCGAGGAGAATGGATAAGGTGACACCGAGCATCTTTCACCTGGAAAGGACTGCGACTCGGATAGCCTATCCGACACGGCCACGCAGGACAAACGAGGGCGATGCTTAGACCGGCTCGCGCAAACGCGCGCCCGGTGGCAGGCTCACGCGAGGCAATCCAAAAATCTCGCCAAAGCAGAAAGTCTGGATTGCGTCGTCGCTGCGGCTCCTCGCAATGACGGTCCGTATCTTCACGGGCCGAATGTCGGAATTGGCGAGGACAGAAAGCAAGAGTGCCGTCGCTGCACGACAGCGACGGCACAAGGAATACGGACTCGCATGCGTTATTTCAGCGAAGAGTTCACCGAGCTGAATACGCCGTTGAGACTGGTGCCGAGACCGTTCACCGCGGCGATGATCGCTAGCGAGATGCCGGCCGCGATCAGACCGTATTCGATTGCGGTGGCGCCATTCTCGTCGTGCAGGAATCCAAGGAAAACGCGTTTCAAAGGCTTGCTCCCGTTGAGTGATGTAGTGCCGTAATTTTCCGGGGGGTGCTCTAAGGTTGCGTTAAATGGAACCGCGAATGATGCATGATACCGTCGATGAGACTTCGTGCCGCGCAAGCTCTCATTTACCGTTTAATGTGCTGATCCTGCACTTCATTGCCGCGGTGTGTCGTCAATCATTGTCTTGGTGGATGCGTAGAACTACTGATGAGTAGAAATACTGACATGCAGCATTATTGCTGCGCTCCACCCATCCAGCGTCCTAACCGAGCATTTCGACCTTGCCGGATTTCAGCCGGTAGATGCCTCCCACTACTTTCAGTTTTTTCTCGTCGACTGCGGCGCTGAGAATTGGTGTCGCGGATTTCAGCTTCGCGACGTTGTCGATGACATTCTGCCGGATGGCATTGTCGAGTTTGTCGCCACTTTGCGATGCAACCGCCTTGACCGAGGGCGCGATGGCTTCCACCAGGGACGGCATGTGGCCGGGCAACTCCTTCTCGTCCTTGAGCGACTTGATGGTCGCGTCGACGGCGCCGCAGGCGTCGTGACCGAGCACAAGGATGAGCGGCGTGTTGAGCACGGCGACCGCGTATTCGAGGCTCGCGATCGTCTCTTTGCTGGCGAAATTGCCGGCCACGCGACAGACGAAGAGATCGCCCCGGCCGCTGTCGAAGGCGTATTCGGGCGCAATCCGTAAATCGGCGCAGCTCAGAATGGCCGCATAGGGGTTCTGCCCGCCCGACAGCGCCTCTCGCTCATGCTTGAAATCGTGACGTCGCGTGACGCCCTCGACATAACGCTCGTTTCCGTCGAGCAGCCGTTCGAAGGCATCGTCGGGCGAGAGCACGTTTTCGGGCTTGGGCGGCGGCTTTTTCTCCTTCGCGTCCGCATTGCGGGTCAGAAAAAGTCCGGCCGAGGACAATGCAAACTTGGCAAGTGTGCGCCGCGATACGGCGCCCGATGCTCTCTGGTGGAGATCACACATTCGGTTGTCCTCCGGTCGGCTCTCGCATTTGCAGGCGCAGATTGTATGCGCGAGATCAATTCCTTCTGGCAAGAGCCATGGTCGGCGCGAACGCGCTTTGCGCCGCACCAATGGTTGCCAATCCCTTTGAAGCGTGGTCCACCATCCGTCATGACATCGACCCAGCGCCTGCCGGCTTCGCTCACGCCGCTTGATGTGGCGCTCGCGGCCCTGCTGCGCGGACTCGAGCCGGTGAAGGCGATCGCGCTTCCGTTGCGTGAGGCGCTCGGTTGTGTCACCGCCGAGATGCCGCCGCTGAAGGCGATTCCCACGCATGAGGTCGCCGCCGCCGACGGCTTTGCACTGCGTGCCCGCGACCTCGTTGGTGCGTCCTCCTACACGCCGCTGCCGCTGGCGAGCGCGCCGGTCTGGGTCGAAGCGGGTGACAGGATTCCTGACGGTTGCGACTGCGTGGTCGATGCCGACGCCGTCGAGCAGGCCGGCTCGATCACCCAGGTGCTGGCGGAGGCGATTCCGGGGCAGGGCGTGCGCCGCGTCGGCGGGGAGATTGCGGAAGGCTTTGCAACTGCCCCCGGAATGCGCTTTCGACCGCTCGATGGTCTGGTCGCGCGAGCGGCGGGGCTGGAGAGAATTTGGGTGCGTCGCCCGCGGGTGCGCATCGTCAATATTCCGGCGACGGCGGGAGAGAGCGCGCTGCTCATTCGGGAGAGCGCGAGTGCTGCCGGCGCGGACGTGATTGCCGTTGACGCGACGTCGCGCGATGCAGCCGCGATCGCAAAGACGCTGGACACGACATCCGGCGACCTCCTGATTACCGTTGGCGGCTCCGGCGTCGGCCGCACCGATGCGACCATCGCCGCATTGGCCCAGTGCGGCGAGGTCGTAGCCCACGGCATTGCGCTGCAGCCGGGCCACACCACGGCGATCGGCAGGATTGGGCACACGCCGGTCATCGCGCTGTCGGGCGCGCCGGACCGGGCGCTAGGCGCCTGGTGGTCGCTCGCGCTGCCGGTTCTGGATCGGCTCAGCGGGCGGCAGCTCCGGCAGACGCTGACGTTGCCGCTCGCGCGCAAGATCGCCTCCAGTGTCGGGATCGCCGAAATCGTGCTGCTCGCGCGGGACGGTGATGCCTGGATGCCCTTGGCTGTCGGCGATCTTCCGCTTCAGGCGGTCGCCCGGGCGGATGCATGGCTGGCTGTTCCCGGCGGCAGCGAGGGCTTTGCTGCGGGCACGCCTGTCGATGCCTATATGTTGCGAGAATGAGCCGAGACATGAGCCGACACACGAAAACGCCCGACAGCATCGATCAGGACCAGTTTCTGACCATCCTGTCCCGCGAAGCCGCCATCGACCGCTTCGAGGCCGCGCTATTCCCGCGCGACCTGCCAAGCGAAACACGGACGCTCGCGGATGCGCTCGGCTGCGCGCTCGCGCATGACGTGGTCGCGCCGATCGATGTGCCGCCCTTCGACCGTTCGAATGTCGATGGCTTCGCGGTGCAGTCCTCCGATCTTGCATTGGCGAGCGAAGCCGCGCCGCGACGGCTGGCGCTGAACGGCGAGGTGATCGCCTGCGGGACCGCGCCAATGCGGCCGGTGCTCCCCGGCACCGCAACACCGATCGCGACGGGCGGTCCGCTGCCGCGCGGCGCCGACGCGGTCGTCATGGTCGAGCACACGCAGCCTGCGGGAGATCGCGCCATCGATATCCGTCGCGCGGCTTCGCCCGGACAATTCGTCTCCTATGCCGGCTCCGACATCGCGCGCGGCGAGGTGCTGTTGCGCACCGGCACGGTCATCGGCTCGCGCGAGATCGGCATGCTGGCGGCGTGCGGCGTCGCGCAAGTGCCGATCGCGCGCAAGCCGCGTGTCGGCGTGCTCTCGACCGGCGATGAACTGGTGCAGCCCGGCGAGCCGCTGCGTCCGGCGGCGATCTACGACACCAACGGCGCGATCGTCACCGCGGCGATCAACGAGAATGGTGGCGAGGCTGCATTCCTCGGCGCCATCCCGGACGACGAAACCCAGCTCGAATCCGCAATGCGCATGGCGCTTGCCGGGAACGACATGCTGGTGCTGTCGGGCGGCACCTCCAAGGGCGCGGGCGACGTGTCCCATCGCATCATCGCGCGGTTAGGTGCGCCCGGCATCATCGCCCACGGCGTCGCGCTGAAACCGGGCAAGCCGCTATGCCTTGCGGTCTGCGACGGCAAGCCCGTGGTGATCCTGCCGGGCTTTCCGACCTCGGCGATGTTCACCTTCCACGACATCATCGTGCCGGTGCTGCGGCGCATGGCCGGCCTGCCGTCGCGTTCGGATGCGAAGGTGTCGGCGAAAGTGCCGGTTAGGATCGCCTCCGAGCTCGGCCGCACCGAGTTCGTGATGGTGTCGCTGGTCGAAGGCGCGGACGGCCTGATCGCCTATCCGTCCGGCAAGGGATCCGGCGCGATCACGACCTTCGCGCAGGCCGACGGTTTCCTGCGGATCGATGCGCTGGCCGACCAGATGCCGGCCGGCACGAAGGCCGAAGTCACGCTGTTCACGCCGCATGTGCGCCCGCCCGATCTCGTCATCGTCGGCAGTCACTGCACGGGGCTCGATCTCGTCACCGCGCCGCTCGCACGCGCCGGTCTGCTTGTGCGGTCGATTGCGGTCGGAAGCCTTGGTGGGCTTGCGGCAGCCAAGCGCGGCGAATGCGATTTCGCGCCGATCCATCTATTCGACGACAAGACTGAAACCTACAACGCGCCATATCTGACCGCGGGACTCGAACTGGTGCCGGGATGGCGGCGCATGCAGGGCATCGTGTTCCGGAAGGGCGACAAACGGTTCGAGGGTGTGAACGTGCAGGACGCCGTGCGTGCCGCGCTCGCCGATCCCGCCTGCATCATGGTCAACCGCAATCAGGGCGCCGGCACGCGCATCCTGATCGATCGGCTGCTTGGCGATGCGCGTCCCGACGGCTACTGGAATCAACCGCGCTCGCACAACGCGGTCGCGGCCGCCGTGGCGCAGGGCCGCGCCGATTGGGGCATGACGATCGCGCCCGTCGCGCATGCCTATGATCTCGGCTTCATTCCGCATGCCGAGGAGCATTACGATTTCGCGCTGGTGACGGCGCGCAAGCAGCGGCCGGCCGTGCAGGCGTTTTTCGACGCGCTCGCCTCAGATGAGGCGCGAGCGGCACTGAGCGCGGCGGGGTTCAGGCCGGCGTGACGCGACATCGGTCGTTCGACGTGGCGGCCTTGCGCGCGGCGATGAGGCCGCTAATGTACGTCGATCCGATGGGGATGGGGTTCCCCCGATAACCGCCGATGATGGCTGATGACTCCTACCTTGCGCGTTCGGCGCGGGAAGGAGCATGAGTTATGGAGCCCAGGTTCATTTTGGCTGTCGCGGTTGGCGGTGCTTGCGGATCGGTTGCGCGTTATCTCGTGGCGATCGGATCGAGCAGACTTTTCGGGCCGGCATTTCCCTGGGGCACGCTGATCATCAACGTGGCAGGCTCCGCGCTGATCGGCATTTTCGCCGGCCTGTTCGCGGCCAAATGGGACCTCCCGCAAGCGGCGCGCATTTTCCTGATCGTCGGGATCTGCGGCGGCTTCACGACGTTTTCGACGTTTTCGCTCGATGCCTGATATCTCATTGAGCGCGGGCAGGTGGCGGCAAGCGTGGCCTACATGCTCGCATCCGTCGTGTTGTCACTCGCAGCGCTCGTCGGCGCGCTGCATTCGGTGCGGGCGTTGTGGTGATTGGAGTGTGCTGGATGGGCCTACGCAAAGCGAAGCCCGCCCAAGGCGACTTCGGTCCCTTGGGCAGGCTGATCAATGCTGATCTGATGGTCCCGGTGGACTCGCCGTTACATTCCGTGGCTCTCGAACACCTTTCGGCAGGCCGATGACAGCTTGGCTCGATTTGCCTGCAGGCAACTCTGTACCGCATTGTCGTTGCCCAGGTCTTTGCGGCAGAAACGGGATGCATCGCGGTTGCATGCCTTCTGTTCTTGCGGCGTACCCATATGTCCTTGAGCGGAAGCGGAAATGTCGCTTGCGAGGATCGATACGGTCGTCATCAGGGCCACGGCGAAAAAAGTGCGCATCGTTCGGTCTCCCAGGTCTCATATTTATCAGGTGGGCCTGCTGCGGCCGCAGTGAGCAACCGCATTCGTTGCGACTTGTTCCCGTTCGATTTGCGGAGACGGCAAGTTTTCGTACCGCTGCATGATACCGCCCTGCGGCGCAAGGACCAGGGAAGCGCACATGACCCGTTCCGAGAAAGACAAGATGCTCTCCGGCGAGCTCTATGATGCCTCCGATCCGGAGATACAGGCAGCGCAGCGCGCCGCGATGATCTGGCTCGCAAGATACAACGGCATGCTGGCCGCGCCGCCTGCGGAACGGCTGCCCGTGTTGCGCGAGCGGCTCGCCAAGGCCGGCGACGGGGCAGACGTCAGGCCGCCGTTTTATTGCGACTATGGTTTCAACATCAGCCTCGGCGCGGGCGTCTTTCTCAACTTCAACTGCGTCATCCTCGATGTGGTCGCGGTTTCCATCGGAGACAGAACGCAGATCGGCCCGGGCGTGCAGATCCTGACGGCCGATCACCCGCGCGATTCGGCCGAGCGTCTTTCCGGGCTCGAATTCGGGCGGCCGATTTCGATCGGTCAGAATGTCTGGATCGGTGGTGCGGCCGTCATCCTGCCCGGCGTCACGATCGGCGACGGCGCCATCATCGGTGCGGGTGCGGTCGTGACGCGCCACGTTCCGCCCGGCTTGACCGTGGTGGGCAACCCCGCGCGGCAGGTGTCGAACCGTCGATAGGCCGGCAGCGTAAAGGCGTTCACCCTCGCGGTGGACGTCGCCGTTTCACCGGATGACGCCGCGCGCTGCGTGCTACTCGCAGCCGGACGCGGCTCGCGTCTTCGCGGCGTGGTTTGGACTGGGTTTGCGGGCCGCGCGCCAATTCCAGCAGCATGCGCAAGGCTTCCACCACCGAGCGCTCGCGTACGGCGCTGCGGCCGATCGCGCCGAAGCGCTGCTCGCGATGGACGATGCGGCCGTCTCGCGCGGCGACCGCGAAATGCACGAGCCCGACCGGCTTGCCGGGTGTCGCGCCGCCGGGACCGGCGATGCCGGTGATGGCGACCGCGAGATCGACGCCGGCCCGCTCCAGCGCGCCGACCGCCATCTGGGTCGCGGTTTCCTTTGACACCGCGCCGAAGGTCGCGAGTGTCGCGGCGTTGACGCCGAGCATTGCGCGCTTGGCGTCGTTGGAATAGGTGACGAAGCCGCGATCGATGACGTCGGACGAGCCGGGGATATCCGTCAGCGCGCCGGCGACCAGCCCGCCGGTGCAGGACTCCGCCGTCGCAATGGTCAGCTTGCGCATCCGGCAAAGATCAAGCAGCGAGCGGGAGAGGGCGCGGACGTCGCTGCCGCTCATGCTAGTCGCTCCAGGGCAGGCGGATGGTGGCGCTCGCGGTCGCGGCGATGCCTTCCTCGCGGCCGGTGAAGCCGAGCCGCTCGCTGGTGGTCGCCTTCACGGCGACGCGCGAGATGGCAACGCCACTGATCTCGCTGATGCGCGCGCGCATCTGGTCGCGCAAGGGTCCGATCTTCGGCCGCTCGCAGATCAGCGTGACCTCGAGATTGGCGATACGGCCGCCGCGCGCCGTGACACGCTCGACCGCGTATTTCAGGAATTGGTCGGAGGAGGCGCCCTTCCATTTCATGTCGCTCGGCGGAAAGTGCGAGCCGATGTCGCCGTCGGCGAGCGCGCCGAGGATCGCATCGACCAGCGCATGCAGGCCGACATCGCCGTCGGAATGGGCAAGGAAGCCGCGCGTGTGCGGCACCTTCACGCCGCAGACCATCAGATGGTCGCCGTCGCCGAGCGCGTGCACGTCGTAGCCCGTGCCGGTCCTGATATCGCCGAGCATGGCTGCAAGCCGCGCTTCCTCGCGGACGAAGTCTTCGGGAGTGGTGAGCTTCATGTTGGCAACATCGCCCTCAAACGTTGCGATCGTCAATCCTGCCCATTCGGCAAGGGCCGCATCATCTGTGAAATCCGAGCGGCCTTCACGCGCCGCGCGGCGATGGGCGTCGAGGATCACATCGAAGCGAAACGCCTGTGGCGTCTGCGCGATCCGCAGGCGCGCCCGCTCCGGCGTCGCCTCGACATTGCCGCCGCCGTCGATCAGCTTGATGGTGTCGGCGACCGCAACCGTCGGGATCGCCGCGCCGGTGCGGTTCGCCGCCTCGATCGCGCGGGAGATCACCGCCTGCGAGACGAATGGCCGCGCCGCGTCGTGGATCAGCACGATGTCGGGCTTCTCACTTGCCAGCGCTTCGAGCCCGGCGTGAACCGAGGCCTGCCGCGTGGCCCCGCCGGGGGTCGGTGGCGCGTGGTTGAGACCGGTCACCGCAGCACTGAACATCTCGATATCGTCGGGATTGACCACCGGCTGCACGGCGCTCACATCCGGATGGCGGCTGAACGGCGCCATGGCGCGGTAGATCACCGGCTGCCCGCCGATCGAACGGTATTGCTTCGGTCCGCCCGCACCGGCGCGGACCCCGCGGCCGGCTGCGACGAGGATGGCGGCGGTTCGTTGAGGTGATGCCATGGGACTCAAGGGAACTCAAGGTGAGACTCAAAACGACTGCTAAGGGCTGAAGTTGTGCACAGCCATTATCATGGCGGGTGCCCGAGAACAGAGACATTCACCACAGATGTGGGTTCGTGTTGCACTGCACTTGCAAGATTTGTGGACTTGGCTAAAGTGTAGGCATGAAGCTTGACTGCCCAAGAATTGTGCGCAAAAGTGCGCCGGGCGGTCGCAATGAGGCGCTTGCCAGAGGAACGGGATTTTCGTGACCGGTTCGGACAATCTGCGGCATAAGCCGTTGAAAATAGGCGACATTGCGGTCGCCAACCGGGTTTTCCTGGCGCCGATGTCCGGCGTCACCGATGCTCCCTTTCGACGGATCGCGGCAAGACTCGGGGCGGGCCTCGTGGTGTCCGAAATGACCGCGAGCGATGATCTCGTCAGCGGCCGTCCGATTTCGAAGTTGCGCTGCGAAGCGGCCGGCATCGGGCCGCATGTCGTTCAGCTCGCGGGCTGTCAGACGCATTGGATGGCGGAGGGCGCACGGATCGCGGAAGCCGCCGGCGCCGATATCATCGACATCAACATGGGCTGTCCGGCGCGGCATGTCACCGGCGGCCAGTCCGGCTCGGCCTTGATGCGCGATCTCGACCACGCCACGAGCCTGATCGAGGCGACGATCGCCGCGGTCAAGGTGCCCGTGACCTTGAAGATGCGCCTCGGCTGGGATGACCGCACGCGCAATGCGCCCGAGCTTGCCCGGCGTGCGGAAGCAGCCGGCGTCAAGCTGATCACTGTGCACGGCCGCACGCGCTGCCAGTTCTACAAGGGCACAGCGGACTGGGCCGCGATCAGCGCGGTGAAGGCCGCGATCTCGATTCCGCTCGTCGTCAATGGCGACATCACCTCGTACGAAGACGCCACGCGCGCGCTCGACATGTCCGGCGCCGATGCCGTCATGATCGGCCGCGGTGCGCAAGGCGTCCCCTGGCTGCCCGGCCAGATTGGCCGCCGGCTCGACGGCGGCACGGCGGAAGCCGCGCCAGAGCTTCCCGTCCAGCTCGGCTATGTCCGCACGCTCTATGACGAGGTCTGCCGCCATTACGGCCTGCGCGTCGGCCTTCGCCATGCGCGCAAGCACCTCGGCTGGGCGCTGGAGGCCGCGGCGGAGTGCAGCCGCGCGCCTGCGGAGAAGCTGAAGGCGTGGCGGCAAAACATCCTCACGTCGGACGATCCGCACCGCGTGCATCAGGCGCTCGGCGAGGCGTTCGACGATTTTGCGTGGAGTGCTGCTGCATGAGTTCGGCTGCAGAACATCGTAGGTCCACGCCGTCGGACGGCGACGCCATCCTCAACGCACTGCCCAATCCGGTGCTCCTGATCGGCCCCGACGGCAAGATCGTCGACGCCAACATGGCGGCGGAGTCCTTCTTTGAAATTTCCACGCAATTCCTGCGGCGCCAGTCGCTCAAGGAACTGGTGCCGTTCGGCAGTCCGCTGCTGGCGCTGATCGACCAGGTGCGGTTGGGCAACTCGCCCGTCAACGAATACAAGGTCGATCTCGGCACGCCGCGCATGGGCGGCGACCGCCAGGTCGATCTGCACGTCGCGCCGCTGACCGAACGGCCCGGCCATATCGTCGTGATGCTGCAGGAGCGCACCATCGCCGACAAGATGGACCGGCAATTGACCCATCGCAGCGCCGCGCGCTCGGTGATCGCGCTGGCCGCCATGCTTGCGCATGAGATCAAGAACCCGCTGTCCGGCATCCGCGGCGCGGCGCAGCTTTTGGAGCAGCAGGCCTCCTCGGAAGACCGCATGCTGACGCGGCTGATCTGCGACGAGGCCGACCGCATCGTGACGCTGGTCGACCGCATGGAAGTGTTCGGCGACGACCGGCCGGTGGCGCGCGGCCCCGTCAACATCCATTCGGTGCTCGATCACGTGAAGCGGCTGGCGCAGTCGGGCTTCGCGCGCAACATCCGCTTTGTCGAGGATTACGATCCCTCGCTGCCGCCGGTGCTGGCCAACCAGGACCAGCTGATCCAGGTGTTTCTCAACCTGGTGAAGAACGCCGCGGAGGCCGTAATCGATCTCGGCAGCGATGCCGAAATCCAGCTCACGACGGCATTCCGGCCCGGGGTTCGCCTGTCGGTGCCCGGCAAGAAATCGCGGGTGTCGCTGCCGCTGGAGTTCTGCGTCAAGGACAACGGTCCCGGCGTGCCGGAAGACCTGTTGCCGAACCTGTTCGATCCCTTCGTCACCACCAAGCCGACCGGCAGCGGCCTCGGCCTGGCGCTGGTCGCCAAGATCGTCGGCGACCATGGCGGGATCATCGAATGCGAGTCGACAGCCGCGCAAGACCACCTTTCGCGTGCTGATGCCGATGTACAGCACCACCAAGCAACTCGATCACGGCAGCCGCGATGACGTTTCGGGGACGCCGTTGCATGCCTCTCAGGGTTCAAGATGAGGAACGACAATGCCCGCAGGTAGCATTCTTGTCGCCGATGACGATACCGCCATCCGCACCGTTCTGAACCAGGCGCTCTCCCGCGCCGGTTACGAGGTGCGGCTGACCGGCAACGCAGCGACGCTATGGCGCTGGGTCAGCCAGGGCGAGGGCGATCTCGTGATCACCGATGTGGTGATGCCGGACGAGAACGCATTCGATCTGCTGCCGCGGATCAAGAAGATGCGGCCAAGCCTGCCGGTCATCGTGATGAGCGCGCAGAACACCTTCATGACGGCAATCCGCGCCTCCGAGCGCGGCGCCTACGAATATCTGCCGAAGCCCTTCGACCTGAAGGAACTGATCGCGATCGTCGGCCGGGCATTGGCCGAGCCGAAGGAGCGGACCGTCGGGCCAACTGACGATTCCGAGTTCGAATCGATCCCTCTGGTCGGCCGCTCGCCGGCGATGCAGGAAATCTACCGCGTGCTCGCGCGGCTGATGCAGACCGATCTCACGGTGATGATCTCAGGCGAATCCGGGACCGGCAAGGAACTGGTCGCCCGGGCGCTGCACGACTACGGCAAGCGCCGCAACGGCCCGTTCGTGGCGGTCAACATGGCGGCGATCCCGCGCGACCTCATCGAATCGGAACTGTTCGGCCACGAGCGCGGCGCGTTCACCGGCGCCAATACCCGCGCCTCCGGCCGGTTCGAGCAGGCCGAAGGCGGCACGCTGTTCCTCGACGAGATCGGCGACATGCCGATGGAGGCGCAGACCCGCCTTCTGCGGGTGCTGCAGCAGGGCGAATACACCACCGTCGGCGGCCGGACCCCGATCAAGACCGATGTCCGGATCGTGGCCGCCTCGAACAAGGACCTGCGCATCCTGATCCAGCAGGGCCTGTTCCGCGAGGATTTGTTCTTCCGACTCAACGTGGTACCGCTGCGGCTGCCGCCGCTGCGCGAGCGTATCGAGGACCTGCCCGACCTGATCCGGCATTTCTTCGCATTGGCCGAGAAGGACGGGCTGCCGCCGAAGAAGCTCGACGCGATGGCGCTGGAGCGGATGAAGCAGCACCGCTGGCCCGGCAATGTCCGCGAGCTCGAGAACCTCGCGCGCCGGCTGGCCGCGCTCTATCCGCAGGACGTCATCACCTCCTCGGTGATCGACGGCGAGCTGGCGCCGCCGGCCGTGACCTCCGGCGGCAGCGTGCCGCTCGGTGTCGACAATCTCGGCGGAGCGGTCGAGGCTTATCTGTCCTCGCATTTTTCGGGCTTTCCCAACGGCGTACCGCCGCCGGGGCTGTACCACCGCATCCTCAAGGAGATCGAGGTGCCGCTTCTGACCGCGGCGCTCGCGGCAACCCGCGGCAACCAGATCCGCGCCGCCGATCTGCTCGGTCTCAACCGCAATACGCTGCGGAAGAAGATTCGCGATCTCGACATTCAAGTCTACCGGAGCGGCGGCTAGAACCGGTTGGAGCCGCCGGGCTTGTGCCTGGCGCAGCAATAATGGTATATAAACACCACTCGCTCCGCGAGTGTTGAACGATTCTCAATGATATTGCGGGCCAGAACGCCTCTCATTTGTCGTAATTCGGCAACAATGTGATATGAATGCATCAGTCCGCGGCGTTTTGCGGATCTCCGTTTTCAGCATCACCTGCCGGAATGACCAGCGCAAACAACACCGCCGCATCGCTCAACTCGTCGATCGCCGAAACCAGGGGACGCTCCTGGCGAAGGCTTCTGGTGCCGTTCGCGGTCGCCTTGGCGCTCCTGTCCGCCTTCCTCACCTTCGTGGTGGTGACCGGGCTCGCGCCGATCGAGCCGACGACCCAGGTCGTGAACTCCTTCCTGCTGATCAATGCGACGACCATTCTGCTGCTGGTCGGCATCATCATCCGCGAAGTCTGGCAGATGGTGCAGGCCCGGCGGCGGGGCCGGGCGGCCGCGCGGCTGCATGTGCAGATCGTCAGCCTGTTCTCGGTTATCGCGGTGCTGCCGGCCGTACTGGTCTCGATCGTTGCCAATATCACCATCGAGCGGGGCCTCGACCGTCTGTTCTCCGGCCCGACGCGGGAGGTGATCCAGAACTCGCTGATCATCGCCCGCGCCTACATGCAGGAACACGCGCAGCTGATTCGCGGCGATATCCTAGGGATGGCGAATGACATCTCCCGTGCCCGGCTGCTGTTCGACCAAGATCGCCAGTCGTTTCTCGAAATGCTGACGGCGGGGGCGGCCTCCCGGAACCTGCCGGGCGCGATGATCATCGACAAGAACACCAACCCGATCCTGTCCGCCGAGACCGGTGGCATCCCGCTCGCATTCTCGCCTCCTGCGCCGGATTTCCTGAAAAACGTCAACGAGGACGAGCCCGAGATCGCGGTCCTGCCCGACCAGAATTACGTCGCCGCGGTGATCAGGCTGAAGGGCTTCAGCGATACCTTCCTCTACGTCGCGCGCCCGCTCGACCCCAGGGTCGTCGCCCAGCTCAAGCAGACCGAGATCAGCGTCGCGGAATATGCCCAGGTCGAGTCACGCAGGCTGGGCATCCAGGTCGCGCTGGCACTGCTGTTCGCGGTGATCGCGCTGACCATCCTGATGGCCTCCGTTCTGATCGGACTTAATTTCGCCAACTGGCTGGTCGCGCCGATCCGGCGTCTGATGAATGCGGCAGAGACGGTTTCGACCGGGAACCTCAATGTGCAGGTGCCCGTGCAGAAGTCGGGGGGCGATCTCGCGCGTCTTGGCGAGACCTTCAACAGGATGACCCGCGACTTGCGCACCCAGCGCGACGAGCTGGTCAGCGCCAGCGACCTGATCGACAGCCGCCGCCGCTTCATCGAGGCCGTGCTGTCGTCGGCGAGCGCCGGCATCATCGGCGTCGACGCGTCAGGCAGCATCGGCATCCTCAACCGGTCGGCCGAAAAGCTGATCGGCCACGCGGAGTCGGAGACGCTCGACCGTCCGTTGCTCGACGTGCTGCCCGAGCTCGACGAGATGATGAAGACCGCGCATGAGGGCACGCAGCGTCTGGTGCAGGGACAGATCACGATCCTGCGCGACGGCAGCGAGCGCAACCTGTCTGTCCGCGTCAGCGCCGAACAGACCAACCAGAAGCGCGACAGCTACATCATCACGCTCGACGACATCACCGACCTGGTGTCTGCGCAGCGCACCTCCGCCTGGGGTGATGTCGCGCGCCGCATCGCTCATGAGATCAAGAATCCGCTGACGCCGATTCAGCTTTCCGCCGAGCGCATCCGCCGCAAATTCGGCAAGGTCATCACCGAAGACAAGGCGGTGTTCGACCAGTGCACCGACACGATCGTGCGGCAGGTCGACGACATCAGGCGCATGGTCGACGAATTTTCGCGCTTTGCACGGATGCCGAAGCCGGTGATGGAGGGCGAGGACGTTGCCGACACCGTTCGGCAGGCGGTGTTCCTGATGAAGGTCGCTCATCCCGAGATCGATATCGAGGTCGATCTGAAGAATGACCCGCTGCGGGCGCAGTTTGACCGTCGGCTGATTTCGCAGGCTCTGACCAACATCATCAAGAACGCGACCGAGGCGATCGAGGCCGTACCCACCGGGGAGCTCGGCAAGGGCCGCATCGACGTCGTCGCTCAGCGCGAGAAGGACGACGTCCTGATCGATGTGATCGACAACGGCATCGGCCTGCCCAAGGTGGCCCGCTCGCGGCTGCTCGAACCTTATGTGACCACACGCGAGAAGGGCACAGGCCTTGGGCTCGCAATCGTCGGCCGCGTCCTCGAAGACCACGGCGGCCGTATCGAACTCAAGGATGCGTCGGATTTCCGCCCGGGTCAGCGTGGAGCCTGGATGCGGTTGCGATTCGCGATCTCCGGACATGCGGCGAAAGTCGAGGTCAAGCAGCCGGCAAGTGCCGCAACTGCGGCTGCCGACACACCGACCACCGATACGCAGACCGCCGATACAAAGACCGCCGAAGCGGGCGACGAAACAAAGACCAAAACCAACGAAACAAAGACCAACGAAACAAAAGAGCCGGCCGCTGAAACCACCGGGCCGGCCGCAGCGACTAACAGTGAAACAAAAATTCAAGCCGCAACAGGCAGTTGACAAGGCAGGCGCAATCCCATGGCAAGTGACATTCTGATCGTCGATGACGAAGCCGATATTCGGGAACTGGTCGCAGGCATTCTCGACGACGAGGGTTTCTCGACGCGAACGGCACGCGACAGCGATTCCGCGCTGGCGGAGATCGTCAATCGGCGGCCGAACCTGGTGTTTCTCGATATCTGGCTGCAGGGCAGCAAGCTCGACGGGCTGCAGCTTCTGGAGCATATCAAGAAAGATCATCCCGATTTGCCGGTCGTGATGATCTCGGGCCACGGCAACATCGAAACCGCGGTCGCGGCGATCAAGCGCGGCGCCTATGATTTCATCGAGAAGCCGTTCAAGTCGGACCGCTTGATCCTGGTGGCGACACGCGCGCTGGAGACTTCGCGGCTGAAGCGCGAGGTAAAGGAATTGAAGCAGCTCGCGCCGACCGCGAGCATCCTGACCGGCCGTTCGCCCTGCATGAACCAGTTGCGCCAGACCATCGAGCGTGCGGCCAAGGCCAACAGCCGCATCCTGATCGTCGGTCCGTCGGGAGCGGGCAAGGAATTGGCGGCCCGCACGCTGCATACGGCATCAAGCCGCGCGGACGGTCCCTTCGTCGTGATCAATGCGGCCGCGATCACGCCGGAGCGCATGGAAGTCGAACTGTTCGGCGTCGAGCAATCGAACGGCGAGCAGCAGCGCAAGACCGGCGCGCTGGAAGAGGCGCATGGCGGCACCCTGTTCGTCGATGAAATCGGCGACATGCCGCGCGAGACCCAGAACAAGATTTTGCGAGTGCTGGTCGATCAGACCTTCCAGCGTCAGGGCGGCACCACCAAGGTTCACGTCGATGTCCGCATCATTTCCTCGACCGCGCGCAACCTGGAAGAGGAGATTGCCGCCGGACAATTCCGCGAAGATCTCTATCATCGGCTGTCGGTGGTGCCGATCCGCGTGCCGCCGCTGTCGGAGCGGCGCGAGGACATCCCCGAACTGATCGACTATTTCATGGACCAGATCTCGGCCACGACCGGCCTGCCGAAACGTCAGATCGGGCAGGATGCGATGGCGGTGCTGCAATCGCATGTCTGGCCCGGCAACGTCCGGCAGCTTCGCAACAATGTCGAGCGCGTGATGATCCTGGCGAGCGGCGGACCTGAGGTCATCATCACCGCCGACATGCTACCTCAGGATGTCGGATCGATGGTCCCTGCCATGCCGACAAGCAACAATGGCGAGCACATCATGGGATTGCCGCTGCGCGAGGCGCGCGAGGTTTTCGAGCGCGACTACCTGATTGCGCAGATCAGCCGCTTCTCCGGCAACATCTCGCGCACGGCGGAGTTCGTCGGCATGGAGCGTTCCGCGCTGCACCGCAAGCTGAAAGCACTGGGAGTGGGCTGAAGTCACGCGGTCACAAATTGGCTGTTTCTCTGTATCTATTTGGCACAGTTCGCGGTTTCTCCGTGATTTTACGGAGAATTCCGGCCGGTTTGCCCCCAGCTTGGGGAGGTAAATCGGCTTGCCTAATAACCACGCCTGCCCTCTAATCGCGGAGGCGGGCATCCCTGGAGGGGGAACTCAGGGGATGCCGGCAACCGGTGGACGCTCCATCAGAGAGCTACAACCGGTTCAATAAGAACAAGCACAAGACGCGAGATAAAAACAATGGCGGCAGACCGCGCACAAAACCTTCAGGACACCTTCCTAAATCACGTTCGTAAAACGAAAACGCCTTTGACGATCTTTCTGGTTAACGGAGTGAAGCTGCAAGGCATTGTCACCTGGTTCGACAATTTCTGCTTGCTTCTGCGGCGCGATGGTCATTCGCAGCTTGTCTACAAGCATGCGATTTCCACCATCATGCCGGGCGCTCCGATCCAGTTGTTCGAAGGCGGTGAGGACGCGCCGGCTTGAGAGTGACCTGATTGGAACCCCGCAACAGGGAAGGGGCTGCTGACCGTCCGCGGTCGGCAGGAGATCAAGCAAGCGGGCGGGTGATCGTCATCGGCCCGTACTTGCGGATGCGCGGTGGCGATGCCGACGCGCAGGCGGACGATCATGCGTTGCGCGATTTCGAGGCGCGGCTCGACGAGGCCAAGGGCCTGGCGGGCGCCATCGATCTCGTGGTCGCCGACGCGCTGATCGCGCCGATCAGCCAGATCCGGCCCGCGACCTATCTCGGCAAGGGCAAGGTCGAGGAGATCACGGGCCTCATCACCGGGCACGACATCGAGCTCGTGGTGATGGACTGTGCGCTGTCACCGATCCAGCAACGCAATCTCGAGAAGGCCTGGAACACCAAGGTGCTGGACCGCACCGGCCTGATCCTGGAAATCTTCGGCCGCCGCGCCAAGACGAAGGAAGGCGCGCTTCAGGTCGAGCTCGCGCATCTCAACTACCAGCGCAGCCGGCTGGTGCGCTCCTGGACCCATCTCGAACGCCAGCGTGGCGGCTTCGGCTTCATGGGCGGTCCCGGCGAAACGCAGATCGAGGCGGATCGCCGGCTGATCGGCGAGCGCATCGCCAGGCTGCAGAACGAATTGAAGAAGGTGCAGGCGACGCGGCGGCTGCATCGTGCCGGCCGGCAGCGGGTGCCATATCGCGTCGTGGCGCTGGTCGGCTACACCAATGCCGGCAAGTCGACGCTGTTCAACCGCCTGACCCGCGCCGACGTGCAGGCCGCCGACATGCTGTTCGCGACGCTGGATCCGACCCTGCGCGCGCTGAACCTGCCGCATGGCGGCAAGGCCATGCTCTCCGACACCGTCGGCTTCATCTCCAATCTGCCGACGCAACTGGTCGCGGCCTTCCGCGCCACGCTGGAGGAGGTGCTGGAGGCCGACGTCATCCTGCATGTGCGCGACATCTCGCATGAGGATGCGGAGGCGCAGGAGCGCGACGTCGACGCCGTGCTGCGCCAGCTCGGCATCGATCCGGAGGCTTCGGGGCGCATTCTCGAAGTCTGGAACAAGATCGACCGCTTCGACGCCGAGGAGCGCGAGCACCTGCGGAATGTCGCCGCGCGCCGTCCGCCGGAGCGACCGTGTTTTCTCGTGTCCGCCGAGACAGGAGAGGGCATCGATGCGTTGCTGATGGCGATCGAGGAGCGGCTCGCCGCCACGCGCACCACGCTCGATCTTTCAATCGACGCCTCCGACGGCGCCGGCATCAGCTGGCTGCACCGCAATGCCGAGGTGCTCAACAAGGAGCTGCATGACGGCCGCTTCGACATGACCGTGCGCGTCGACGAGACCAAGCGCGACATCGTGGTGACGCGGTTCGATGCCGTGCCGCGCGTCGCGTAGAGCGGCTGTTCTTCGCCGCTTCCGCCTTCGGCGCGTTTTGATGCAGCGTTACGCGAGATACCAGCACTGTCTCCGCTGTCGGCCCTGCGCATGCAGGGACCCATAACCACAGGCAGCGGTTTGGTGCGCGGGACCGGCCGCGTCATCTCATGGATAGATCACGCGGTATGGGTCCCTGCGTGCGCAGGGACGACAGCCGGGGCTTCTCTCTTTGCTGACTTCGACTTTGGCGTCTCGATGCAGGGTTGAGTGAACTGCGCACAACTCTCTCCGCTGTCGTCCCTGCGCACGCAGGGACCCATAACCACAGGCAGTGGTTTGGTGCGCGGGACTGCCGGCGTCATCTCATGGATCGGATCACACGGTATGGGTCCCTGCGTGCGCAGGGACGACGGTTGGGGCGGCTTTCTTTTCGATCTCTTTCGCTTCGTCCCAGAGCGCGTCCATTTCGTCCAAAGTCGCTGCCTCGAGCGAGCGGCCCTTCGCGGCCAGCGCGCGCTCGATATAGGCGAAGCGGCGTTCGAATTTCGCGTTGGTGCCACGTAGCGCCGTCTCCGGATCGACATTCGCGTGGCGTGCCAGATTGACCAATGCGAACAGGAGATCGCCGGTTTCGTCGGCGAGCGCTCCGGCGTCACCGCGCGTCGAGCGCGGCCTCGATCTCGTCGGCCTCTTCGCGGATCTTGCTCAGCACCGCGCGCGGATCGTTCCAGTCGAAGCCGACCGTCGAGGCCTTGCGCTGCAGCTCCATCGCGCGCGTGAGCGACGGCTGGCCGGCCTTGACGCTGGACAGCAATGATTTGTGTCCAGTTTGCGCTTCTGGCGGCCGCCGCGCCGCGCGCTCCGCCTTTTCCTCGGCCTTGATGCGCTCCCAGGCGCCCTTGACGTGCGCCGGAGTCGACGTTGCCGTCCTTGTCGGCGAACACATGCGGGTGACGGCGGATCATCTTGTGCGTGATGGCCTCGACCACGTCGCCGAACGAGAACGCGTTCTGCTCCTCCGCCATGCGGGCGTGAAACACCACCTGCAACAGCAGGTCGCCGAGTTCGTCGCGCAGGTCGTCGAGATCGCCGCGTGCGATCGCCTCGACGACCTCATAGGCCTCCTCGATCGTGTAGGGCGCGATGGTCGCAAAATTCTGTTCGAGGTCCCACGGACAGCCGGTCACGGGGGTCCGAAGCCGGGCCATGATCTCGATCAGGCGGGAAATGTCGCGGGAAGGGGTCATGGCGGGGTCCAAGTGGCGCGAGACGGTCAGGCTTTATGCCTTAAGAGACGGGCCTATCCCAGTGTGAGACAACAAATTTCCACTGGTTGGCCGCGGCGCGCAGGAATGCTAATGGCGCGGACATGAGCGATGACATCAACGAAACCGCATTGGTTCTGTTCTCCGGTGGACAGGATTCCGCGACTTGCCTCGCCTGGGCGCTCGACCGGTTCGCCCGTGTCGAGACCCTCGGCTTCGAATACGGTCAGCGGCATGTCATCGAACTCGCCTGCCGCGACAGGCTGCTCGATGGCGTCAAAGCATTGCGTGCGGACTGGGCGAGCAAGCTCGGCGAGAGCCACACGCTGGCGATCCCGACACTCGCCGAGATCTCCGATACCGCGCTGACGCGCGATGTTGCGATCGCGATGGGCGCGGACGGCCTGCCCAATACGTTTGTACCCGGCCGCAATCTCGTGTTCCTCACCTTCGCCGCGGCGCTCGCCTATCGGCGCGGCGTCCGCCACATCGTCGGTGGCATGTGCGAGACCGACTATTCCGGCTATCCGGACTGCCGCGACGAAACGATCAAGGCGCTGAATGTCGCGCTCAATCTCGGCATGGCCAGGGATTTTCAATTGCACACGCCGCTGATGTGGCTCGACAAGGCCGCGACGTGGACGCTTGCGCATGATCTTGGCGGGACAGGGCTCGTCGACCTGATCCGTGAGCATTCCCACACCTGCTATCTCGGCGAGCGCGGCGCCCGGCACGACTGGGGTTACGGCTGCGGCGAATGCCCGGCCTGCGCGCTGCGGGCGAAGGGGTGGCGGGAGTATGTGGCCGGTCCGTCATTGCGAGGAGCGTAAGCGACGAAGCAATCCAGTCTTTCCGCGGAGGGATTCTGGATTGCTTCGCTGGCGCTCGCAATGACGCTGGCCGTCGCTATCGCCCAAAATCCTCCGGCCGCAATTCGATCGGCTGGCCGTGCGGCGTGCGATCGGCGGCGTGGTCCCAGGCGTTGCGGTAGCGATGCAGCGTATCCGTGGTCGCGACGCCTTTCTCCGCGACCAGGCGCTCCAGCGTCGCCAGCCAATGCTTGTAGTAGGTCTCGCCGGTGTCGGGATCGCCGGCGGCCTGCGCCCGTTTGATCTGGTCGGCGAGGGTCGCGGCCCATTCGGTCCAGGTGAAGAGGCCACGATCATGCAGCGTCAGCGCCATGGCGAAGGCCTGCGCCTCCCAGGGTTCGCGGAACACCGGGCCGTCGTCGTCGCGCGGGATGCCGGGCACGGCGCTGGTGGCGCGCGCGGCGGCGTCCATCACGCCGCCTCCAGATAAGGCTCGAACGCGTCGATCGATATCTTCACGGTCGGATCGGCGTCCGCTCCCCAGAGCTCGGCGCCGTCGAACACGACGGTATAGAGCCATTGCGGATTCTCGCCGGCTTCCATCGCAGCCGAATCCGGAAACACCTGACAGCCATGGTCGCGCTCGACGACACCGATATGGCCGCGCACATAGCGCGGCAGCCGGGTGTGGGTCGCGGGGTGAATGTTCTTCGCACGCACGCGATCGCCCGCCTTGAACTTCGCCGGCGCCGGCGCCGCGCGGCCGAACTTGCCGCGTGCCATCACGCGCTCGACGTCACCAACCGCAAACTTGCCGTGCTTGAGCGCCTTGGCCGGCTGCACCGCGTGCCCGGCCGCGACGTCCTCTTTCGCGATGAAGCCCTTGGCGAGCAGCATGTCCTCCAGCCCGAGGAACCATTTCTTGTAATAGGAGCTGGCGAGATAGACGGGCGGCGGCAGCATCTCGCGATAGAAGCGGGAGGTGTCGATGTTGAAGGCGCCGGCCGCGCCCATCGCGCGCACCATCGCCAGCACGCGCGCTTCCCACTCCTCATGAAACATCGGCTCGTTCGGCTCGGCCTCGACCTTGCCGAAGCCGTCCATGCCGCCCATGTCGTGCACGCCGTTCATGACTGCGCTCCGGGCGTCTTCGGAAATCCGGTGCCGATCATGGAGTCGCGCGTGACGAGCTCGGTGAGTTGCGCTTCGCTCAAGCCGTCGGTTCCTTCGGGGCGCATCGGCAGCACCAGGAAGCGCGTCTCGGCGGTGGAATCCCAGACGCGGATCTCGGTATCCTTCGGAAGGCTGACGCCGAAATCGGCAAGCACGCCGCGCGGGTCCTTCACGGCCCGCGAGCGGTAGGGCGCGGCCTTGTACCAGACCGGCGGCAGGCCGAGCATTTCCCAGGGGTAGCAGGAGCACAGCGTGCAAACGACCATGTTGTGGCGCTGCGGCGTGTTCTCGACCGCGACGAGGTGGTCGCCGACCCGGCTGACATGGCCGAGCGTGCCGACCGCCTTGGTGGCGTCTTCCAGCAGGGCCTTCTTGAAAGCCGGATCCGTCCAGGCCTTTGCCACGACGCGGGCGCCGTTATGCGGGCCGATCCTGGTCTCGTACGCCTGGATGATCGCGTCGAGCGCGGCTGGCTCGACGTAACCCTTCTCGGTCAGGATGGTCTCGAGCGCGCGCACGCGCAGCTCGGTCTCCGACAGCTCGGAATGGTCGTGATCGTGGTCGTGATGATGATCGCTCATCCCCACAGAATAGGCGGAATATTCTGTCCATGTCGAGGCGTCGGCGTTCGCGACCATCTGCCGAAAAAGCAGAGCAGGCAGGCGTCCGTTGCCGGTGCGGTCAGCTATCTTTTGTCAGCCCAGCTCTTGTCGGCCCGGCGAAGCGGTTGTTGAAGCGCCAGCCGGATTTTTCCCGCTGCATCACGATTGGAAAAGAACGAACGTCTGTTGAGGTGATGAAATCTCCGAGCGTTGCGTCATCGGCGGAAGACGTTTCAGCGGATGGAAGAAAATGTCGAACGACGAAATAGCTTTCGAAAATCTTGATCGTCGAACTGAACAGGCCGGACAGCTTGCACGTTGCCTCTCAATGTTGGTGTGCGGCTACAACGCAAGTTTTCTCGGTTACTCATGAGTGCTCTGCTGCCGCACCAAGCGGGTTACAAACGTAGCAACGAAGACAGCGATGCCCGGCGCGAGTTCAGACTTGCACAAGTCAAACTCATACAAGTGAGACCTGCACAAGTCAGACTTGAATGAGCGATGAGCCGCTCGACGTCGATCGGATAAGAACGGCTCTGGTTTGAACCGGCGCAATTGTCGATTTCTTAAGCCTTCGCCGATATGGTCCGCGAAGGATCGGGTGAAGAGTATGCGTACCGATCTTTGGAACACCTCGCCTGCGAAGGCGGGGTGTTTTCGTTTTCGGGTGCGCACGGCCGTCATTTTGAATACCTGAATACTACCAAAAAAGGGCGCCTTTATCGGCACTTCAACCGTCGCGATCGATGGCGAAATCGTCCAGCAATGGAGAACTCCGGCCGGCGATCAGCGCGCCTATCAGCTCGGCGGCGAGATAACTGAAGGTGATGCCGTTGCCGCCGTAGCCATAGGCGGCAAACACGTTCCGAACGCCGGGAACGGCGCCGATCAAGGGCAATCCATCACGTGTGGTATCGAACGTGCCGGCCCATCGGAAATCGATATCCGCGACTGCATTGGGCCAAAGTGTCGCCAGGGTTTCCGCGAGGCGCTTTGCCTTCTCGGGCGTTGCACGATCGCGGGCGTCGGGCTCGACGAGATGCTCGTCGTCTTCTCCGCCAAAAATGATGCGCCCGTCGGTCGTCGTGCGGGCGTAGTGATAGTTTTGCGCGGCCTCCCATATCAGCACACGGTCTTTCCAGACATTGCGAGGCTGCGGGGTTGTGGCGATGACCCAGCTTGATGCGGGCTGTTGGATGGTCGGCCGAACAATCCTGGGCATGACATAGCCGGTCGCGAGGACAACGTGGCGCGCCTCGATTTCCCGGGAATTTTCGAGACCAACGTTGACCGCCGAACCCGATGCGTCGAAAGCAATGGCGTTCGCTTCAAACAGACGCGCGCCACGCTGCAATGAAATCGAAAGAAGGCCGCGGGTGAGCAGGACGGGATCGGCTTCCGCCGCCGCGGGAGACAGAATGGCTCCTGCGCGCGCAAAGCCGAAATCGCCGAGCAGGGCGGCGTGGTCCAGGAAATGTCCGGGCAGACCGGCGCGATCGCGCAGTGAAAGCTCTTCCCGCAAGAGTTTGGCGTCTTGATCGCTTGCGAGATAGAGCGATTGTCTTTGCTGCATCTGGCAACGTATCGCATGGCGGGCGATCAGGGATTGCAGCCCATTCACGGCGCGAAGGCTGGCATGATAACACCGTGCCGCGCGTTCGAAGCCGATCAGCACGCCGAGTTCACTGAGCGATCTGTCGATTTCCCAGAGCAGCATCGCGGTGCTGGCTGCCGTGCTGCCGTGGCCCGGCTTTTCACGGTCGATCAGAACGACATCAAGGCCCTGGCGTGTGAGCCGCTCGGCCATCAGCGCACCGGTAATCCCGGCGCCGACGATCAGGACATCACAGCGGAAGCTTTTTGTGACCGGGGTCATGTGGAGGGGCGGGGCAACCGCCCAGGGCGTACCGGCACTGCGCAGATCGTCATGCTCAACCCGCTCAGGATGTCCGGTAAAAATAGCTGCCTCCGCGGAAAGGTCGGGAACCAGGTTCGATAACGTCCTTGACGCGCCTGTGTTCACATCGAATGTCAAAGCAGACGAAGAAGCCCGCGCAAAGATCGGTTCCTATGTTTCAAATTGGACAGTCGCCACTCGGTCTCCTGGCTTAAAGGTGCCTCTACCGGGGCTGGCAGATACGTTTGATACCGCAACAATTTTTGAACCCGGCCGGCCGCTGGTCATACTGCCAGCGGCCTTTTCATTTTTCGAGACCAACGGCCGATCCAAACGATCGCACCAGCCGCTAATGGCCGCTGATGGCCAAGACCGCGCGGATGTGCGTCAGGCACGCTGCCGGAGTGGTGCGTCAGCGGTTTCATGCCAGTCACGGTGCGGAGCACCACCTAGGACACCGGCGTTAGAAACAGGCCGGGCCGGGACTTGCTCGTCGGCCTGGTCTTGGAACGCGCCTCTTTGATGTTGTCTATCGCAATAGTTGCATCTACCTCGCAAGGACGATTGCGCAGAAACGTTGCGTTGTTCATCCATCCGATGCTGGAGAGAACGACCTTCGCACGCGCAACATTCGCAATTCCATTTCATTGACGATGAGGCGATCGCGCCGCATCATTTGCGCATCGAGATGAGTGGGCTATCGAGCGCCCGCGATGATGCTCGGCATTCAAGAAACAACCCAAGAATCCGGGAAACAATCTGGGAAATAATCCGGGGAACAATCCAGGAAACAGTCCAGCAAATCGGAGCCCTGCCATGTCCGTCGAGTTCATCGGCTTCATCACCAACAATAATTCGTCCGAAACCATTGTCCGCACGGGGCCGGTGCTCGATCTGCCCTATATCGAGACGGTGGCGAAGGCACATGAGCTTGCCGGCTTCGACCGCGCGCTGCTGGCGTTTCATTCGACCACGCCGGACGCGCTGCAGGTTTCCCAGCATGTGCTGTCGATCACCAGGACGCTGAAGGTGATGATCGCGCAGCGCCCGGGCTTTACCGCGCCGACCCTGCTTGCGCGACAGCTTGCGACACTCGATCAGTTCTATCCGGGCCGCGTCTCGCTGCACGTCATCACCGGCGGAAATGCCACCGAGCTGCGCCAGGACGGCAACACACTCGACGACAAGGATGAGCGCTACGCGCGCACCGGCGAGTTCCTCGATATCGTGCGGCTGGAATGGACCAGCGAGAAGCCGTTCGACTACAGCGGCAAGTACTACAAGGTCGAAAAGGGCTTTTCGCAAGTGAAGCCCGCCCAGCGAGGTGGCATCTACACTTTCGTCGGCGGCGGTTCCGACGCTGCGATCGATGTCGCCGGCAAGCATGCGGACACATTCGCGCTCTGGGGTGAATCCTATGCCCAGGTGCGCGACGTCACGGCGCGGGTGCGCGCCGCCGCGGCGAAGCATGGGAGGCCCGTTCCGCGTTTCAGCCTGTCGGTCCGCCCGATCCTTGCCGACACCGAGGAGAGGGCGTGGGAGAAGGCAGACGAGATCCTCGCGCGCGCAACCGCGCTGCAGGACAAGACCGGGTACCGCAAGCCCGCGGATGGGCACGCCACCGCCGGCGCCAAGCGGCTGCTCGCGCTGGCCGAGCAGGGCACGCGGATTGACAAGCGGCTGTGGACGGAAATCGCAAAGCTCACCGGCGCCAACAGCAATACCACGGCGCTGGTCGGAACCCCCGAACAGGTCGCCGAAGTGTTCGGCGATTACTACGACCTCGGCGTCAGCCACTTCCTGATCCGCGGCTTCGATCCGCTGATCGACGCGATCGAGTATGGCCGCGAGCTGATTCCGCTGACGCGCAAGCTGATCGCGGAGCGGCGGGCGACGCGGGGAGTGGCCGCCGAATGATCCGGCTTGTTGTTGCGGCCGCGCTGTTGCTTGGCGCAGCGGGTCTTGCCTTTGGCCAGGACGTGCTTCGGGTGGGCGACCAAAAGGGCAATTCGCAGGCCGTGATGGAAGCGGCCGGCGTGCTCAAGGACGTGCCTTACAAGATCGAATGGAAGGAGTTCCAGGCCGCCGCGCCGCTTCTGGAAGCGCTGGGTGCCGGCGCCATCGACACCGGGCTCGTGGGGGACGCGCCGTTTACATTCGCCGCCGCCTCGGGCGTGCCGGTCAAGGCGATCGCCGCGATCCGGCAAACGCGCGAAGGGCTCGCCATCCTCGTTCCCGAGAAATCGCCCATCAAGAGCATCGACGATTTGCGCGGCAAGAAGATCGCGACGGGCCGCGGCTCGATCGGTCACCAGTTGATCCTGGCCGCGATGGAATCGAAGGGCTGGACAACCAACGACGTGCAGATCGTGTTTCTCGCGCCGTCGGATGCGAAGATTGCCTACACGCAGGGCTCGGTCGATGCCTGGTCGACCTGGGAACCCTATGTCAGCCAGGAAGAGGTGCTGTTCAAGTCGCGACGCGCGCTAACCGCGGAGGGGCTCACGCCCGGCCTCAGCTTCCAGGTCGCGACGCCGGAGGCCATTCGCGACAAGCATGCCGCGCTGCAGGATTTTGTCCGGCGTCTCGCCGCCGCACGGGCCTGGTCGCTCAACAACATCGGCAGCTACGCCGAGCAGTGGGGCAGGCTGATGAACGTCCCAACCGCGGTGCCGCTGAACTGGTTTGCGCGCGCCAAAATCCGGATTGCAACAATCGACGGCGGCGTCGTGGCCGATGAGCAGGCTACGATCGATCTCTACTTCCGAGCCGGCCTGATCAAGCAGAAGCTCAACGCGGCCGACATCGTCGATGGCTCATTTTCCGACGCGATCGCCAAGGGCGCCGGGCTGTAATTCAAGCAACGCGCTCGACCGGCGGGGGCATCGCTGGCGCGCGGATTTGTACCGCGCCTCGACGATTCAATGTGCTTGGTTCCTTGACGTCAAAGCGCACCGTGGCTGCGCCGTCACGCCGGGTATGTTCGACACAGCGGCGTCGCGCAATCACGTCTGCGTGCTGGAAAAAATCGCTGCATGAGCTTCGATTGGCGAAAGAAAGCCTGCGCCGTTGACGTGCAAAGCAGGGCACATATCGCTATTTTTCTGCAGCTATCGACACCTTCGGTCGCTCGCCCCATCATTTCCGTGTTGCACTCACGACGGCCGTGATCGGTCGGAGATCGGAATGAAACGTCGGGACTTTCTCAAACTATCGACAGGGTTTGCCGCCGCATCCGCGATGTCATCGCATTCTTTCGCGGAAAGCGGTTTGAGAGAAATTCGTGTCGGATACCAGAAGAACGGTGTGCTCGTTATCGCGCGTCAGCGCGCGGCACTGGAAAATCATTTCAGGCCGCAAGGCATCGACGTCAAATGGGTCGAGTTCTCCTCCGGTCCGCCGATGATGGAAGCCATGAATGTCGGCAGCATCGACTATGGTGCAGTCGGCAATTCGCCGCCGGTATTTGCCCAGGCTGCGGGCGCGGCCATCGTCTATGCAGCCGGTCAGCCGATTACCAACGGCCAGGGCATCCTGGTGCCGCAGAACTCGCCGATCCGTTCGATCGCCGAGCTCAAAGGCAAGCGCATCGGCTTCACCAAAGGCTCCAGTGCGCACAACATCGTCGTGCAGACGCTCGAGAAGGCTGGCCTCGGCTATGGCGACATCACGCCGGTCTATCTGACGCCGCCGGATGCGGGGCCTGCCTTTGCCAACGGCGGCATCGACGCGTGGGCGATCTGGGACCCGTATTTCGCCATCGGCGAAACAAAACAGAACGGCCGGATTCTCGTGAACGCGCAGGAGATCACGAAGGCCAATTCCTTCTACATCGCTAACCGCGATTTCGCGAAGATACATGCGCCCGTTCTGCAGCAGATCATCGACGTGACGACATCGACCGCCGCATGGGCGGAGACGCATCGCGACGAGGTTGCAAAGTCGCTCAGCGCGGTCACGGGTATTCCGCTCGACATCCAGACCATCGCCGCCAACCGCTCTCAGTTCAGGGTCGGGCCGGTGACCGACGACATCATCACGACGCAGCAGGGCGTTGCCGACCGCTTCTTCAAGCTCGGCTTGATTCCGAAGCAGATCGCGATCCGCGACGTCGTCTGGCGAAATCCGCAGACCTGAGCCGGTAATCACCATCCTAGAGGGACCGAACATGAAGCGTTTGATCGGACGCTGGATTGCCAGCGCGGTGCTGTCGGCCGGCATTGTCGCCGCGGCAGTCGGCACATCCTACGGACAGGAGAAAGTCGTCCGCATCGGCTTCCAGAAATACGGCAAGCTGGTCCTGCTGAAAAGCAAGGGATCTCTGGAAGAGAAGCTGAAGACGGTCGGCTACAGGGTGGTGTGGACGGAGTTTCCATCGGGGCCGCCACTGTTGGAGGCGCTGAACGTCGGCGCGATCGATTTCGGTAATACCGGCGAAGCGCCCCCGATTTTTGCGCAGGCGGCGGGTGCACCGCTCCAGTATGTCGCCTACGAACCTCCGGCACCAAAGGGCGAAGCGATCCTGGTGCCGAAAGACAGTCCGCTCAAATCGGTCGCCGACCTCAAAGGCAAGAAGGTGGCGCTGAACAAGGGCTCCAATGTCCACTATCTGCTCGTCAAAGCGTTGGAAAAGGCCGGCGTCAAATATTCCGAGATCGAACCGGTGTTCCTTGCGCCCGCGGACGCCCGCAGCGCCTTCGAGCGCGGCGCGGTCGATGCCTGGGTGATCTGGGATCCGTTCCAAGCCGCCGCGGAAGCTGCCACCGGTGCGCGTACGCTCGCGGACGGGACCGGCGTCGTCTCCAACTATCAGTTCTATTTCTCCTCGAAGAAATTCCTGGAGAGCGACTCTGGGATCGTCGACCTTGTGCTGGCGCAGTTGAGCGAGGTCGATGATTGGGCCAAGGACGACATCCATGCGGTGGCCCAACAGCTCGCGCCATCGATCGGGCTTTCGGTGCCCGTGGTCGAGGTCGCGCTGAAGCGCCAATCCTACGGCATCAAGCCGCTCACCGACGCCGTCATCGCCGACCAGCAGCGCGTGGCCGACACGTTCCTGGCGCTCGGCCTCCTGCCAAAGCCCATCAAGATTTCTGACGTCGCACGGAGGTCCGGATCGTGACCAAACAGCCCAGCACCAACATCCTATGGTTCCTGCCAACGCATGGTGACGGCCGTTATCTCGGTACGTCGGTGGGTGGCCGCGAAGTGAACTTCAACTATCTGCGCCAGATCGCGCAAGCCGCCGATCAGCTCGGCTATTACGGTGTGCTGCTGCCAACCGGACGAAGCTGCGAAGATTCCTGGGTCGTCGCTTCCGCGGTCGCTCCCGCGACCGAACGCCTGCGCTATCTTGTCGCGGTACGGCCCGGTTTGCAGTCGCCGAGCGTTGCGGCGCGCATGACGGCGACACTGGACCGCCTGTCGAATGGACGGCTCCTGATCAATGTGGTCACCGGCGGCGACCCCGTCGAGAACAAAGGCGACGGCATCTTCCTTCCCCATGATGCGCGATATGCGGTCACCCGTGAGTTCTTGAACGTCTATAGCGATCTGCTGGCGGGCAAGACGGTCAATGTCGAGGGCGAGCATATTCGTATCGAGGACGGCCGCCTCTTGTTCCAGCCGGTGCAGTCGCCGCGGCCGCCGCTCTATTTCGGCGGCTCGTCGGATGCGGGCATCGATGTCGCCGTTGACACCGTCGACAAATATCTCACCTGGGGCGAACCGCCGGCGCAGGTTGCGGAAAAGATCGAGCGCGTCAAGGCGGTGGCCGCCAAGCGCGGCCGGAAGCTCTCCTTCGGCATTCGCCTGCACGTGATCGTGCGCGAGACCAATGACGAGGCATGGAAAGCCGCAAACGAACTGATCCAATATGTCACGGAAGACACCGTGGCGGCGGCGCAGAAGATTTTCTCACGGATGGATTCCGTTGGCCAGCAGCGCATGGCGCAGCTGCATGGTGGCGGCCGCGATCAGCTCGAGATCAGCCCGAACCTCTGGGCCGGCGTCGGTCTGGTGCGTGGCGGTGCCGGAACGGCTTTGGTCGGCGATCCACCAACGGTGGCGGCGCGGATCAGGGAGTATCAGGATCTCGGCATCGATACCTTCATCATGTCGGGCTATCCGCATCTCGAGGAAGCGTATCGCTTCGCTGAACTCGTCTTCCCGCTGTTGTCACTCGATCGTTCGGACAACGTAACCCCAATTCGCGTCAATACCGGTCCGTTCGGCGAGACTATTGGCGGCGATTTCCGGCCGCAGAAGCAGGCATCTCAGTCATGAGCCTTATGGATAGTCTTCCGCGCGTCGGCGCGGTCCGGTTGCCCCGCGCCGACGGCCTGATCCCGTGGATCGTGCCGCTTGCGATCGTCCTGATCTGGCAGCTGGCTTGCGTCACCGGCGTTGTGACGTCCCGGGTTCTGCCGGCGCCGAGCGACGTCGCGCTGGCCGGCTGGAAGCTTCTGATGTCCGGCGAGTTGGCGCGCAATATCTGGGTCAGTTTCTGGCGTGCGATTACCGGTTTCCTGATCGGCGGCGGTATCGGCTTTGCGTTCGGTCTCGCCAACGGGTTGTCGCAGCTTTCCGCCAAATTGACCGACACCACGCTGCAAATGGTTCGGAACATCCCGCACCTGGCGCTGATTCCGCTAGTGATCCTGTGGTTCGGAATCGACGAGTCGGCAAAACTGTTCCTGGTCGCACTCGGTGTGTTCTTCCCGATCTATCTCAATACGCTTCACGGCATCCGCACCGTCGATCCGCAACTGATCGAGATGGGCCGCATCTACGGCATGACCGACCGCGAACTGTTCCGCAGGGTGATCTTTCCGGGAGCGCTGCCGTCGATCTTCGTCGGCTTGCAATTCGCGCTGGGGATCATGTGGCTGACCCTGATCGTCGCCGAAACCATCGCGGCATCGTCCGGCCTCGGCTACATGGCCATGCAGGCGCGCGAGTTCATGCAGATCGACGTCGTGGTGCTCTCGATCCTGATCTACGCCCTGCTTGGCAAGCTCGCTGACAGTGCATCGCGCGCCTTGGAGCGCCTGACACTGTCCTGGCACCCGGCATTCCAGACACTTCGTGAGAGATGACATGCAAAAGGCTCTTCGCTTCGAGGCCGTGGACGCCGAGCCCCTGGGCGGTCGTGACATCGTCGGGGACGCGCGGCAGTTTCGGCGCGACCAGGAGGCGTCGCGGCGTGGCCTGTCGCTGACCATTCGCGGCCTCAGCAAGTCGTTTGACGACAACGAGGTGCTGCGCGGCATCGACCTGCATATTCCCGCGGGTCAGTTCGTTGCCATCGTTGGCCGCAGCGGCTGCGGCAAGAGCACGCTCTTGCGCCTGATCTCCGGGCTCGAAAGTCCGACTGACGGGACGATTGCGTTTGGCGAGCAAACGCGCGCGGAGGATATCCGCGTGATGTTTCAGGAGCCGCGGCTGCTGCCTTGGGCACGTGTGCTCGACAATGTCGAGGTCGGGCTTGGGCGGCAGCGGGCGTCGGCCGATGCGAAGGCTCGAGCCGAGAGCGCGCTCGTCGAGGTCGGCCTCGGCGACAAGCGTGGGCAGTGGCCATCGGTGTTATCGGGCGGTCAGAAGCAGCGGGTCGCGCTGGCGCGTGCCTTGGTCAGTCATCCCCGTGTCCTGGCTCTCGATGAGCCGCTCGGCGCGCTCGATGCGCTGACGCGAATTTCAATGCAGCAGTTGCTGGCGCGGGTTTGGCGCGATCAGGGCTTCACCGCTATCCTGGTGACGCACGATGTCTCCGAAGCCGTCGCGTTGGCCGACCGCATCCTCGTTATCGAGGGTGGCCGCATCGCGCTCGATGTGGCAGTCGATATCCAGCGGCCGCGCAAACGTGGCTCGGCCGATCTCGCGCTGCTGGAGGGGTCGATCCTGCGTCATCTCCTTTCGGGCGACGAGAGACCAAACTGAGAGGATGCGACGGCCGCAAGTCGGCGTCGCATCGTGACCGCTCACGCCGCCTCATCAGGCGGCGATTGAGCCGAACGGCGTACCGAAGGCGCTTGCGGCGCGGCTCGGGCGCGCTGGATTTGATTCTCAACATTTCGAGAGATCGACTTCCAAAAGGGGTGGATTGCTCCCACGTCCGAAGGGAACCGCAACCGGCTGACCTCCCTGGCCGGCGTGCGGTGGCGCACGTCCTGCCTCAGCTAGTCTCAGTGGATTTCCCTACAACGCAGCCTCCGACGCATGGAACGATAAGCACGTAGAATTTGCCGCGACTGCGGCGGTCGGTCCGATGTCGCCTAAGGGGCCGCACGGAGAGAATGGCAAATGAATGATAGCGCGCGACGCGGAGTTTCGCGTCGATCCCTGTTGCTTTCGAGCGCGGCATTGTTCGCCGCAACATCATCGCAGCTCCACGCTCGGGTGATCGTGGGCGTTCTTCCGTGGGAGCCGAATGGCGGAAATCCGCCGGTCGCCGCAAGACCGGGCCCCTGGCAATTCTTCACGGCCGACGAGGGCCGCGCAATGGAGGCGCTCGCCGACCGGATCATTCCGCCGGATCCGCAGACGCCGGGCGGAAAGGATTCCGGAAGTGCCGTGTTCGTCGATCGCCAGCTCGCCGGCGCCTATGGTGCGCAGGAGGGGCTCTATCTGCGGCCACCATTTCTCGCCGGCACCAAAAACCAGGGACATCAATCCGAAGCCGGACCTCGCGAGGAGTACCAAAAAGGCCTCGCCGCGCTCGATCGCGCCTGCCAGGCGAAATATGCCGGCAAGCATTTCGCCGATCTGTCCGACGGCGAAAAGGACGACGTGCTGCATGGCCTGGAGAGCGGCGCGTTCAAGCTCGAGGGCACCGACGGCAAGGCGTTCTTCGAGCAGGCGATCAAGGACGTCCAGATGGGTTTCTTCGCCGACCCGATCTATGGCGGCAACCGTGACATGGTCGCGTGGAAGATGATCGGCTATCCCGGCGCCCGCTACAATTATCTCGACTGGGTCAACCGCCATAACGAGAAGTTTCCGCTCCCGCCCGTCAGCATGACGGGACGCGCCGAATGGACACCCGCCAGCACCGGAGGCAAGTGATGGCCCGCATACTTCCCAAGAAAGACGTCGTGATCATCGGGCTCGGCTGGACCGGCGCGATCATGGCCCACGAGCTCACCGACGAGGGCCTCGACGTCATCGCGATCGAGCGCGGCCCGTGGCGCGACGCGCCGACGGATTTTCCGCCGAGCCAGATGCAGGACGAATTGCGCTATCGCGTGCGTCACGAGCTCTTCCTGCGTCCCGACCAGCTCACCTTCACCTTCCGCAACAAGATGGACCAGACCGCGCTGCCGATCCGGAGTTGGGGCGCCTTCATGCCGCCGAACGGTGTCGGTGGCGGCGGCGTGCACTGGAACGCGGAGATGTGGCGGTTCCTGCCCTCGGACTTCGTGCTGAAGACCCATCTCACCCAGCGCTACGGCAAGGCATTCCTGCCCGAGGACATGACGATCCAGGACTGGGGCATCACCTATGACGAGCTTGAGCCCTACTATGATCGGTTCGAGTATCTCTGCGGCACATCAGGGACTGCCGGCAATCTGCGCGGCGAGATCAAGGAGGGCGGCAATCCCTTCGAAGGCCCGCGGTCACGCGATTATCCAACCAAGGCGCAAGCTCAACCCTTTAGCCAGACTTTGTTTGGAAAAGCCGCGCGCGACCTCGGCTACAAGCCGTTCCCGCAGCCCTCAGGCAATCTCTCGACCGCCTACACCAATCCGCTGGGCTTGCGCATGGGGCCGTGCACCTATTGCGGTTTCTGCGAATGGTTCGGTTGCAGCAACTATTCCAAGGCAAGCCCGCAGACGACGATCCTGCCGGTGCTGGTGCGCAAGTCGAACTTCACCGCGCGCGACAATTCGGAAGTCGTGAAGATCAATACCGACAGATCCGGCAAGCGGGCGACCGGCGTCACCTTCATCGACACCAGCGGCAATGAATGGGAGCAGCCGGCCGACCTCGTTATTCTGTCAGCCTTTTCAGTGTTCAACGCACAGCTGATGCTGCATTCGGGCATCGGGCAGCCCTACGATCCCGTCAGCGGAAAAGGCACGATCGGCCGCAACTTTACGCACCAGACCATCTCCTCGGTCAACGGCTTCTTCGACAGCAAGAAGTACAACTTCAATCCGTTCATCGCCTCGGGTTCGATCGGCATGTGCATCGACGAATTCAACGGCGACAATTTCGATCACGGCCCGCACGGCTTCGTCGGCGGCGGTTATGTCGGCCAGGTGCAGACCGGCGCGCGGCCGATCGAAAGCACGCTGACGCCGCCGGGCACACCGAAATGGGGTACGGCGTGGAAGAACGCGGTGCGAGACAATTATCTCAGCACGGTGAAGCCCGGCACCGGCGTGCATGGCAGCTTCTACGCCTATCGCGACATCTATCTCGATCTCGATCCGCTCTACAAGGACAGGCTCGGACGTCCCCTGATGCGGATGACGATCGATATGAAGGAGAACGAGGTCAAGCAGAACCGCTTCCTCACCGACAAGTTCGCCGAGGTCATCCAGGCGATGGGCGCGAGCCAGATCGCGAAGTCCTACCGGACAGCGCCCTACGACATGACGACCTACCAGACCACGCATGTGAACGGTGGCGTCATCATGGGCGAGGATCCCGCCACAAGCGCGGTGAACCGCTACTTGCAGAGTTGGGACGTGTCCAACCTGTTCGTGCTTGGCGCCAGCGCGTTTCCGCAGAATGCCGGCTACAATCCGACGCTCACGGTCGGCGCGCTCGCATTCTGGGCCGCAGACGCGATCCGAAACAAATACCTCAAGAGCCCGGGGTCTCTCGTCAATGCCTAGGAACGCCGTTGTCGCGCGCTCGCTCAGCGCATTCGCCCTGATTGCAGTTTTCGCACAGACCGTTCCGGCGGTGGCCGGAGAGGTCGACCATCAGGATTTTACCAGGGTTGAACGCGGACGATATCTTGCCACCGCGTCCGACTGCATCAGTTGCCATACCGTGCCGGGCAGCGGCCGGCCCTTTGCCGGCGGGCGGCCGATCGAGACGCCGTTCGGCAATATCGTCGCGCCGAACATCACGCCGGACCTTGAGACCGGGATCGGCGCCTGGACTGATGACGAGTTCGATACGGCCGTGCGCAAGGGCATCGGACCGCGCAGTGGGCGGCTCTATCCCGCAATGCCCTACACGGCATATACCAAGATGTCGCGCGACGACGTGCTCGCGATCCGCGCCTATCTCAGCACGGTGCAGCCGGTCAGCAATCGCGTTGTCGCAAATACGCTGCCGTTCCCGTTCAACATCCGCACGGCCATGCTGGTCTGGAACGCGCTTTACTTCAAGCAGGGCGAATATGCCTTTGATCCGCAGAAGCCGCGGGAATGGAATCGCGGCGCGTTTCTGGTCGATGGCCCCGCGCATTGCGGCGCATGCCACACGCCGAAGTCGATGCTGGGCGGCGATAAGCTGGCTCAGTATCTGCAGGGATCGTATCTGCAGGGATGGTCGGCACCGGACATCACGAACGATACCAACCGAGGTCTTGGCCACTGGACGATCGAGGACATCGCGACCTATCTGAAAACGGGGCACAACCGCACCACGGCCGCGACCGGGCCAATGGCCGAGGCGGTTGACCTGTCGTTCTCGAAATTGACCAACGACGACGCCAGGGCCATCGCGACCTATCTGAAGTCGCTGCCGGGCAGGCAGGACACACCGCCACCGCTCGCCAAGGATACGCCCGTGATGGTCGCGGGCAACGCGATCTATCGGGATCAATGCACGGCCTGCCACGGTCTCGACGGCAAGGGTATCGCGCAGCTCTTCCCGTCAATTGCAGACTCTTCGATGGTGCGGTCTGATGATCCGACGACCGTAATCCGGATCGTGTTGCGCGGCGCACGCAGCGTCGCGACCAAGGCCGAGCCGACCGCGCCCGGCATGCCGTCCTATGCATGGCAGCTGACCGACGAGCAGGTCGCCGCGGTCCTGACCTATATGCGCAACGCCTGGGGCGGTGCGGCGCCCGAGGTGAAACCGGCCGAGGTGACGCGCCTGAAATCGTCGCTGGCGTTGCGGCCGGACTAAGCCTTTTCCCGGCGCCGTTCGAGGAAATCCGCCAGCACCACGGCGTGATTGATTTCGAGGTCGCGGGCCCCGTAGAGCAGGGTGGTCTTCCGCCTGCCGATGGTCTTGAGGATGTCGGCGACCGCCGGATTGCCTTTCAGCTCGCGCAGATAGCGCTGCTTGAATTCGGCGAACCGGTCGTCCCGGTGGCCGAACCAGGTCCTGAGCGCCGGCGTCGGCGCAATCTCCTTGCACCAGTCATCGAGGGCCGCCGCCTCCTTGCGGAGTCCGCGCGGCCACAGGCGATCGACCAGGATACGAAGGCCGTCGGTCGGCGCGGGCGGTTCGTAGATCCGTTTTGTCTTGATCGAAGCCATGCTCTTTTTCCTGAAAGGATAGTACTCGTCGTGAAGGCCGGTTGACATCGTCGCGCGAGCTGCGGGCGCCAAGGCCTGTAGTTGCGATGCAGCGGAAGTCGCGACGACCTTGATCTAGATCAAGCATGCGATCCCTCGCGAGAGCGGAAATGGTGCCGCGAAGCCGCGGCGCTAGCCGTTTGTGCAATCCTTCGCGAGCACGGGAGTACAATTATGCCGTTTCTTACCCTTAAGGTCATGGCGAGCCTTCTCCAATTACACGGGCCTGGAGCGAACATTCAGAGCGATCACCAGGGCATTGACGCCTTGCTGGGCGATATTCGCCGGCAGGGTTTGGAGGAAGGTGCTGTCGCCGACGAGCCCGTCGTGACCGAGGCCTATTTCAGGCGCGGAGGTTTTATCCGAGGAGGAGGAGGGTACGGCGGCTTCCGTCGCGGAGGCGCGGGATACTATGGCGGCGGCTTCCGCCGCGCAGGTTATGTGGGACCCGGCGGCGGGTTCCGCAGGGGAGGGTTTATCCGGGGGTACTAAAGCGCGATGAGATCAGGTTGAGGCGTCATCGCGCTTCAGGTCTTTGATTGAGCATGATCGTTTCGGAAAACCGCTGCACACTTTTCCGGATCATGCTCGAGGCTTTCCTTCCATCATCCCACCAGTGCATCGCGGTGTCGGCATGTCGGCTGATGATTCAGGTTCCGTCGCCTTTCGGCATCAGCCGATCTCGCAACTCCTTGTGAAGGTTGCGACGCGCTGCAACATCGACTGCTCCTATTGCTACTGGTTCCGCGATGCATCCGTGTACGACAAGCCCAAATTGATGAGCGCCGACGTGGTGCGTCAGCTCTTGCAGCGCACCGAGGAGCACATCGCCAAGCATTCCCTGGTCGATTTTCCGATCATCCTGCATGGCGGCGAGCCTCTGCTGTGGGGAGTGGAGAACTTTCACCGTTTTGCGGAGGCTTGCGAAGCGATGTCGTTCCGGAGGCGCTGCGAGATACCGATCGCGGTGACCACTAACGGCGTGCTGATCGACGATGATTGGCTGGACTGCTTCGAGGCTCACGATATTTCCGTTGCGATCAGCCTGGACGGCCCGGCCCATATTCACGACGCCCATCGGCGGACGTTTCAGGGCAACGGCACCCATGCCGCCGTGGAAGGAGCCGCGCGCAAGTTGGTTTCTCGCGACATCGGCGTGCTTGCTTTGGCGGTGTGCAATCCGGCTCAATCGCCGGAGCAATATGCCGAGTTCTTCGCCGCGTGCGGCATTTCGAACTACGACATCATGATCCCTGACGCGACCGTCGATGAGAAGCCGCCGTCCATCGCCGCGTTCTACAACGGCCTGTTCGACCTGTGGCTGGAGGCAAACCGCAGCGGGCCAACGGTTCATATCCGCATCATCACCGACATGATCACCGCTCTGCTCGGCAACAATTCCCCAACCGAGGGCGTAGGCCACAAACCCGTTGAATTATGCACCGTCATGACTGACGGGTCCGTTGAAGCGCACGATGTATTGCGGATTGCCGGCGACGGCTTCACGCAGACGAAGTTCAACATCTTCGATCATCCGATCGATGAAGTCAGGAACGAACCGCGCTGGAAAGCCGCGCGTGATGCGTCGATCAACCTTTCTGAGAAATGCCGGCAGTGCAAGTTCATGAATGCCTGCGGCGGCGGCTATCTTCCACACCGCTTCGCCAAGAAGAACGGCTATGACAACCCCTCGGTCTATTGCGACGATCTCTATGCCATGTTCGAGAACATGCAATCGGTGCTCGCCGACCATCTTTACGTCAGCAAGCCCGGCGGCGAGCGGCTCAACGTGCGGGACGCGTTGATGCGTGCGTAGATCCGAAAGCATCTGGCGAAAAAAAGCGGGGCCGTCCTCGAATGGGACGGCCCCGAGAGGCTCGATTGCAGGGGGAGGAGGGGAACTTCGAGCCTGTGGAGGGAGGGGGACCTCAACACAGCCCCAACATGCCAGACCGCGCGGAGGAAGTATTTCGTAACCGCAAGCCGTTTTCGGACTCGCACGATCTGCTCATGACCTTCCAGCAGATGCGAAGTTTCACGAAGCAGAGAAGGGTCATTTGATGCAAGCTGAACCTCGATGCGGTCAGTTCAGCTCGTCAAGCAATTCTCTGGCCGCCGTGAGGGGGCGGCTGTCCAAGCCCTCGGTGAATCTGGCATAGATCGGCGCCAGAACTTCGCGCGCCTCGTCTCGCAGACTCTGCCGCAGCAACAGCCTGGCGAGGCCAACGCCCGCGCGTAGCTCGTAGCCGAGCGCCCCCTGACGTTGGGCCAGATCAAGCGACTGCTGGAAGGCGCGTTCTGCCTGCGGAAGGTCCGGGCGATTGATGGAACTCAGAACCTCTCCCTTTGTCCGCAACAGGTCCGGCATCTCCATCATGTAGTTGTGATCCTTGGCACGGCCGATGGCCTGATCAATGATGACGAGCGCCTCATCGCCCTGATCCGTCCTGGCCAGCACTTCCGCGAGCGGAATGCTGAAACCGGCCACCGTGCCAAATCGATAGCGATGCATTTTCTCCACGGAGCCTCTTAACGCGACGAGCCCAACGCCGGTATCGCCTCGCGCCAACAGCACGATGCCCTTCATGGCCTCCGCAAAAATCTGAAGGGAATCGAGAGCGTATTTGCGAGCCTCGACCAAAAGTCTGTCAATATACTCCTCGTAACTCTCCGCTTCCAAGTTCCAGTAGAATACTCCGAATGCCCAAAGCAGCGCCCTGCAGAGCTTTACGGGTTGATCAATGCCGATCACATCAGCCAACGCTCTCCGCGCCATCTCGATTGCCTCATCGGGATAGCCCTGAAGCCAAAGGATACGAGCCAGCGTGATTTCGGCGCGCTTGGGGTAGTCAAACGTCAGACGGCGATGGTTGCCGGCCTCCGCGTCCTGCGGCTGCAACAACGCCGCCTCGACATATGAGCGAGAGGCGGGCACGTCACCGAGATAGTGGCAGGAAATGCCGAGACATAGTCGCATGCGCGCAAGTGCGATGAAGTCCTTCCTGCCGGCAGCAATCGCTTCGCCTCGCTTGGCGGTGTTTAGCGAATCTTCCAAATTGCCGGTGAATGTCTGCAGCAGATGAAGGCGATCCATCAGACGAAGCTGGCTTGGCACGTCGCCAATCCTCTCGGCAAGCCCAATCGCCCGGGTGAAACAAGCCGCGGACCTGTCGTCAATTTGCCCTGTGATCATCCGGGCCGACCCCAGCGCGGCATGAAGCGCAAGGTCGTGCCCAATGTCGCCGTTCGCTTCATCAAGGGATTCGATGGCACGTGTAGCCCAGAGCTGGCATTCGGTCAGCAGCGACAATTCGAAGAACAAGGGCATCGACGCCGCAGCCAGGGCGACGCCGATCCTGCGGTCTCCGCGCTCCGAAAAGCACCACGCCAGTGCGCCTCGTATGTCTCCGAACTGATCTGCGATCGCTGAAAGAGCCTCACGCGAGCTGTCACCGATGCTTTCAAGGAGATGCTGAAAGTAAGACGCATGACGTCGCGCCGTCGTATCGAGATCCAGGCCGGCCGCGAGCTTTTCCTGCGCATAGGCGCGCGTCGTGTCGCGCAACCTGTATCGCGTCGATGAATGGCCTGCGGTCAGCGTAAGCATCGACTTTGCGACCAGACTGGCGAGGATCGCCATGATTGCCGCGCTGTCGTTATCGTCTGTCCAGGCGACCGACCGTGCCGCGTTCGGGGTAAAATTACCGAAAAAGACAGACAGTCGACAGAGGACCTGGCGCTCCTGCTCGGATAGCAGACTGAAGCTCCAATCGATGGTCGCGCGCAGCGTGCGATGCCGCGGCAGCGCGGTTCGCCGTCCTTCCCACAACAAACCGAACTGGTTGTTCAGGAGCTCGATCGTATGTTTGACGCCGTATGCGCCAACGCGGCTGGCCGCGAGCTCGATGGCGAGCGCGATGCCGTCGAGCCTGCGGCAGATCTCGCCCACATCATGCGCGTTTGCATCGTTCAGCTCAAATTGGCCACCGGTCGCAGTCGCCCGTTCGACGAACAGCGCGACTGCGGGGAAGGTGAGCGCACGTGCCGCCGTGAGACCCGCTTCATCCGGCGGACTCTCCAGGGGCAACAGACGATGAATATGTTCGCCTTCGACGCGCAGTGACTCCCGGCTCGTAGCCAGAATGTGCAGCCGCGGTGCTTCCTGGTAAAGCCGCTCGGCCAGCGCAGCCGCAGCCTCGATCACGTGTTCACAGCAATCCAGTATCAGCAGCATTCTCTTGTCGCGCAAGAGTGCGACAAGTGCATCCGAGGGATCGTGGGAGCCAGCCAGCAGTCCGAGTGTCGATGCGATGAGGTTCGGCACCAGCGCCGCATCGCGGATTGTCCCGAGGTCAAGGAAATGGACCTGGCCAGCGAACTCAGTGAGCAGCGAGTGGCCGGTTGAAACAGCCACGGTGGTTTTCCCAATGCCGCCCGACCCGACAACAGTGACGAAGCGCCGGCTCGTCAGCTTTTCCGTTATCTCATCAATCGCCTGATCGCGGCCCACCATATGCAGCGGACGCGTCGGCAGATTATGACCGTGTTGAGGGACCGGGCGGCTCTCCGGGTGGGCTGCGTCGCTCGGACGCGACACCTGCGCGACAAAGCAATAGCCTTGTCCGGAAACCGTGCTGAGATATTTGACGCCGGTCTCTCCGTCTCCGAGCACCCTTCGAAGCGTCGCGACATGGACACGCAGGCTGCGCTCATCGGCTGCAGCGCCAGGCCATGCCTTGGTCATCAGCTCAGTCTTGCTGACAGTGGTGCCCGCTTGCTCGACGAGAGCCAGCAGGATGTCGAATGCACGAGCCGGCAGCAGTATTGGCGCGCCATTCTTCTCGAGGCGTCTTTGCGCGACGTGCAGGCGAAACGGACCAAACGCAATGATTTCTCCTGCGTCCAGGTCTGCGCCAGGCTGAAGCGCAACACCCCGCGCGCGGTCTCTCTTTGGCCCTTCAACAGGGCGATCGATCGATCCCGCCCTCAAGCCCATTTAAAACCTCTGGGTCCACGCACGCATTTCAGCACGCTCGAAGTGTGAGGTTCATAGATACCGCGCCGCATCGTCGCGTCAACAGCGATAGGACGATGGGGGAGCGCGCCTAACGCATTGCTCTCCATGAGAGAACTTTTGGAAGACCAATGCAGGTTAGCCGACGGCCGCCTGCTTGAGAATGTTCCCGGCTCCATCTTGTCGGCGCAGTTTGACGCAGGGCCGTGTCATGCTGAAATGAAATGGCAGCCATCGGCAAACCGGTGATCGGCGGCACAGCTCATTTGAGACGGCGTTCGTGCTCCGGATCGTCAATCCCAGCGCTGCGCGCGGGTGTCGGACGTGCTCGCCGTGCGAATCCGAAAGTGCCCGCACCTGTCGGAAAGACCGGTCTCGACAAGCATTGTTAGGGTCAGGGCGTCCCCGAGCCGACAAGGATATCAATGATGGCCAACTCCGACGTACGTGCAGAACTTCAAAGCCCAACGGATCTGAAAGCCAACGCAGTTCGTGACATTCCTGCCGCGCTAAGGGCCCTGCTTGCGGACGTCTTTGCTCTGTATCTCAAGACGAAGAACTTCCATTGGCATATGTCGGGAAGCCACTTTCGCGACTACCATCTTCTGCTGGACGAGCAGTCCGATCAGATCTTCGCCATGACCGACGGCATCGCCGAACGCGCACGCAAGATCGGAGGAACGACGATACGATCGATTGGTCATATCGGACGTGAGCAGCGTATCCTGGACAACGATGCGAACTACGTGGAACCGCAGGATATGCTGGCCGAGTTGCGCAGCGACAACCAGCAATTGACGACGGAGATGCGGCGCGTTCACGAGCTTTGCGATGAATATGGCGACGTCGCAACGGCAAGCGTACTCGAAAACTGGATCGATGAGGCGGAACGCCGCGTCTGGTTCCTCTACGAGGCGGCCCGAACGAGCTGAAGTGAGCAGTGCGGTTCCGGCGATAGCGAAACCTGATCCAAACACCTGAACAAACCAACGATTGCGGTAATGGGCCATGGGCAACATCGGTACGAATAGTGGAACTCTCGGAGTTCTGTGCGCCGGCGAGGCCGGCATCGGAAGTCTGTCAAATCAATCGCCAGAGCAGGGCGCTGTCGCGGAACGCCTGCTGCTGAGGGAGTTCACTCATCGGATCAACAACGAGCTGGCGTCCGCAATCTGCTTGATCTCGGTGGCGGCGCATCGCTGCAGCAGCAGCGAGGCCAGAACGGCGCTCACCACGGTTTTGGATCGCCTGGAGAATTATGCGAGCGTCCACCACTCCCTGCAGATGCCGGAATACAGCACGACCATCGAACTGACGAGCTACATCCAACAGCTCTGCCGGGCCATCAGCCGTTCAAAGTTGGAACGTCAGGGTATCGATCTCTCGCTGTCGCTTCACTCACTCAGGATGCGATCGGAGCGTTGCTGGCTGCTTGGGATGATCGTGTTCGAATTGATCACCAATTCGGCGCGTCACGCATTCCGTAACAAGGCAGGCTCGATTCACGTGGAAATATTTCCGACGGAGGCATGCGTGCAGTGCCGCGTCACCGACAGCGGCAGATCTGACGCCAACCCGAGGCCGGGACGGGGTATGATGATCGTTGAGGCGCTCGCGGCCAGCCTTCATGGCACGGTCGATGTGCAATTCGGGCCGACCGGGACAACGACGGTCGTGAATTTCCCATATCAGGGGTGAGTGAGGCCGCCGCCGGCGCAATTGATCCCCGGAGCAGAACGTCTTTGCGGCCCGAACCCGGGCCGCTGTTTTTGTTGGTCTGGTGCGCGTCGTTACCTATCAATCAATGGATCGGTTCGCACGCGCTGGACGTTTCCAGTTTCCGTGATTTGGTTACGTGAGCTGCGCTCGCAGGACGCGGCTCCGGAGTTTGCCTGTCGAATACTGATATTGAAGCAATGTCCTGGATGGTCGGCAATTCGTTCTTGCTGGCGCATCGCCAGCGCGCCGGGGTCTCGCCTGTGATCCGCTTGAAGACGGTCGAAAAATGCGCCTGTGTGCAGAAACCCACAGCCAGCGCGACCTCCGCAAGCGGCGTTTCGCTATTCGACAACAGCGACTTGGCGTGTTCGATGCGCTGATGCAGCAGATATTCGCGCGGGCGATATCCTGTCGCCGTCCGAAACTGTGCCGCAAAGTGCATTCTCGAGAGCCCGGCGACTCTGGCCAGGTCGGAGAGGCTTATGCAGCGGTCGAAGTGCTCCCTGACGTATTCCTCCACGCGCCGGAGCCGCCACTTCGGCAAGGCATTGACCTTGGTTCGTGGCGATTCGTGACGGGCAACATGCATCGCGAGTGTCTCCGCGACGCAATGCGCAAACTTCCGATCGGCCGCATCTCGTTGTTCGATCAGCGCCTTTGCAAGTTGTTCGGCGAAGGAATCTCGCAGCAGAACGAGGTCGTTCAGCTCCTCGCCCGCGATCGGCTGGGTCGATTGCTGCAGGGGGAAGTAACTGGCCGAAATGTGGAAGTGCAGGAAATCGAAGGGTGCGTCAAAATGCGCGTCGAGTTGCCTCGATGGCGCGCTGACATAAAGCGTCCCGGCCGGCATGATGCCGTCGAAGATGGTTTGTCGTCCCCTGGTCAACCTGAGACGCGTGGTCTTCAGGGCGATCCCGATGAAATATTGATCGGACGGCGTTATCGCTTCGTCACGCCGGGACGTGTTCCCGAGGTCCGTCCATCGCGAGATCGAGATGTCCTCGGTCGAGCCCCGCTCGCGCTCGCGCCATTTCCGTTCATGGTGAGGGGTCTGCGCTCCCAGAGAGGCTTCCTGATCCTCCGAACCGGCTTGAAGACTGACCCAAGCGCGGTCCGCTTGTGTGTCGGTAAGCATCGTTCGTCCTTTCTGGGTTCGTCAGCACTGGCGGCTCACGAACCCGCGAATTCAACAAAATACGATGCTCAGAGAGTACTTTCGTCGCTTTAGAAAGCTCGTTATCGATGCTTAGAGCTTGTTAAATTTTGCAAATGCGCGTCGTTGCGCCGCCGCCAGCTCGACGCCGATTTCTTTCATATTTTTAATGGGTTGGGCGATTATCGTCGACCGTTCGCCGCCTTAACATCTGTGGCGCACATCGCGACAGGGGGCTGCGCCCTCATTTGATCACGGCCGGCTTGAGGAGATCCGCAAGGCCGATCCGCCGGAGCAGCTCCGCCCGGGCGCGGTCGGCGACCCCATCAACGATAGCCGCTCCGTCGTCGTCCGGGTCGAAGTGAATTCGCAGGGGACGCTGGCCAAACGGCATCTCTACGACCTTTGCGATCGCTCTTGCGACGTCCTGTGGATCCGGGTCCTGCGGAGAAAATTGCGCCAGGCCGTTGAGCGCGACCTCGCTGATGTCGGCGGTCGGACCATCGGCGTATTCTTCGGCCCTGATCGTGTCCTGGGGCCTGCCGGAACGAATATAGTGGCCAGGTCCGAGCGCTCCCGGAACAACGATCGTGGTTTCGATGCCCCAGCGCGTCAATTCGGCGGCGTAGCTCAGGGCGAGTACGTCCAGGCCGGCTTTCGACGAGGCATAGGCGCCTAGAAAGGGGACCGAGCTTCCGCGCGCGCTGCCCGACGAAATCCATATCAGCAGGCCTTGACCTTGCTTGCGCAATTGGGGCAACGCCGCGCGATTGACCCGCTGCGTACTCAAGACGTTCGCGTCGTAGAGTTCCGCGAGCTGCTCCGGGGTAAACGCCTCCGTCGGCCCGTAGACGATTTGCGCCGCATTGTGCATCACGACATCAAGACGGCCGTTCTCGGAGATGATCGTTTCGATCGCCGAATTGACGGAATCCTCGGAGGACACGTCGAGCTCGATCGCCCGCAGGTCGGCATCATGCTCCTTGGCAAAGGCTTCGACTTCCTCCACCCGGCGAGCGTTGCGGCCCTGCGTTTCACGCATCGAAACGTATACGGTGTGGCCTGCCAGCGCCAGTTCCCTGCAAGTGCTTCCTCCGATGCCGTTCGCCGCGCCTGTGACGATGATGATGTTGCGCATTTCCTGACCTGACCGCGACTTCATTTGCTCCATCACCGGCAGCGAGGACAGTGACCACCGCCGGAGACATCCTCTTCATCGCCAAGCAGCGAAGAACCGCGCAGGTATGCGCTCGTCTTTCCCGCAGGGTATTTCGAGCCGCTTGAAGGGATTGCCAAAACGCACGAATTTTTTCGAAAAGACCGTATTTGCCCGGACAAGTGCACAGGATAAATGGCTCCGCGCGAGCCCGAACGACCAACAACCCGTAAGGGCGTGGACACTCGCGTGACGCGCCCTCGTGGCGCGCGATCGCACCGAGGTCCGGTCGAAAACGTGAAGTGGCTGCAGAAATGCCGGCTCAAACGAGCGCCGCAGATGTGGACGATCAACTCGTCGCAAAAATCATGCTGCGGAATTTGGCCTGCGCAGCGCCGTTGTCGCAAGGACATGGCATTCCGTCCGCGATAGGGTCGTGGATCGATTGTGACACGTTTTAGTGGCGTCGTGAAATAATGCACTTACTGCTTGTTGTTTTCCACAATTGTTCCGCGGCCAGGGCCTAGGTGCTCTGCCCGCCCCGGGGCTCGTGAATGCAGCGGGGAGGTGCTATTTCGGGGTTTTAGACTTCGCAAAAGCGGAGGCGCAATGGTACCCGAGTTGAGCCAACGGCCTGTTTACGCCGCTGGCCGCTGGGAGATTGATCTTGCCCGGCGCGAGTTGCGGTCCAGGGGCGTACCGGTGCCGCTTGGTGGCCGGGCATTCGAGATTGTTGTCGAACTGGTCCAGGCGGCCGGACAGCTTGTTTCCAAAAACGACCTGCTCCAGAAGGTCTGGCCCGGCGTGTCGGTCGAAGAGATCGCACTCAGAGTCCACGTTGCTGCTATTCGAAAGGCTCTCGGCGCCGACCGGAGCATGTTGGAGACGGCGGTTGGCCGCGGCTATCGTCTGCTGGGAAACTGGGATATCCGAGGGACGCCCGCGGCAAGGCCGGCAAAAACAGAAACATCGCCTTCAAAGAGAATCGCCCCGTCGAACATCCCCGCAGCTCGGTTTAATTTGATCGGCCGAAATGCGGCCGTCGCACAACTCCGCGATCTGCTGTCGGCGTATCGCGTTGTGACCCTCACAGGTCCGGGGGGTATCGGGAAAACGGCGCTCGCTCTTGAAGTGGCGCGTGCGATGTCGCCGATTTTCCACGGCGATAGCCTCATTGTCGAACTCGCCGCGCTCTCCGATCCTGACCTCGTACCTTCTGCCGTTGCCGCTATTCTCGGCATCAAGTTGGAAGGCGAGGCGATTTCGGCCGAATCCGTCGCGCGGGCCATCGGGCAAAGCGAGTTGCTGCTCATCATCGACAATTGCGAGCACGTCATCGATGCGGTGGCGAGCTTTACTGAAACCATCGTGAACCGTTGTCCTCGGGTCATCGTTTTCGCGACAAGCCGCGAAGTCCTTCGTGTCGACGGCGAATATGTCTATCGCGTGCTACCTCTCGAAGTGCCGTCCGCGGACCGCATCGAGAGCGATGAAGCCCTCGAACATGCGGCGGTTCAGCTTTTCACCGCCAAAGCGAGGGAATTGGGCACCGAGTTGAAGACGAACCGGGAAAACCTCGCAGCGATCGCCTCGATCTGCAGGCGATTGGATGGCATTCCGCTTGCGATCGAGTTCGCCGCAGCGCGAGCCGTCACAATGGGACCTTCGGAGGTTGCCGCCCTGCTGGATGAGCGCTTCAAGTTTCTTACCACCGGCCGGCGAACGGCGCTGCCTCGGCAGCGAACACTGCGGGCAACGCTCGACTGGAGCTATGATCTGTTGTCGGAGACCGAGGCGCGCGTATTGTGCCGCCTGGCGGTTTTTGCGGGGGATTTCCTGCTCGAGTCGGTACCGGCGGTGGTGCGAGACTCCGACCCGGCCATCGTTCTCGACTGCTTTGCCAATCTCGTTGCGAAATCGCTCGTCGCCGCCGATGTCCGCAGCGACGTATCCTATTATCGTCTGCTCGACACGACCCGGGTCTACGCTCTGGAGAAGCTGCGGGCCGGCGGAGAATACAATGAGGCCGCGCGCCATCATGCTCGATTTTATCTCGACTTCTTTGCCCGGGCCGAAGCCGAAAGCGAGGTGAAGCCGCAGCGCGAGTGGCTGACCATCTATGGCCGGCACATTGACGATGTGCGCAGCAGTCTCGATTGGGCCTTCTCCCCTGAAGGCGATGAGCAGATCGGAATCGCGTTGACTGCTGCCACCGTGTCGCTTTGGGTCCAGCTTTCCCTGCTCGGCGAATGTCGCGAGCGGGTCGAACGAGCGTTGTCGCGGCTCAGCGGTGAGGAGGCTTCGGCCCAGCGGCTGCGCATGCAGCTCTCCGCCGCGCTCGGCTGGTCGTTGATGTATGGCGTCGGCCGCGCCCGCGAAGCTGGTCCGGCCTGGGCCGTCACGCTCGAACTGTCAAATCTGCTCAACGATCGGGACTACCGGCTACGCGCGCTATGGGGCCTCTGTATCGATCAGTTCAACAATGGCGAGTTCCGCAAGGCACTCGAGTTCGCCAGCCGCTTTGCCGAATTGGCTGCAGAGGCCGACGATCTGGTCGACGGCATGATGGCCGATCGACTGCTTGCGACCTCGCTGCACTTTCTCGGTGACCAGAAGCGCGCGCGTCACCACATCGACCGCGTGCTTGTGCGTTTGGAGGACCTGAGATCAACCCCCCAGATCGTTCGCTTCCGTTTCGATTTGCGCGTGTCGACGCACTACTTCCATGCGCGGATTCTCTGGTTGCAGGGATTTGCGGTTCAGGCGTTGCGTCTCGTCGAATACAATGTCCAGGAAGGGATCGCGATCGGCCACGCGCTGACCTATTGCAGCGTGCTGGGGCAGGGCGCCTGTCCGATCACGTTCCTGGCCGGCGATCTCGACGCCGCCGAGCGTCATTGCGCCACGCTGCTCGAGCACACCGAACGTCATCCGATACGTCTTTGGCATCTGTGGGCGCGATGCTTGCGGGGAATGCTGACGGCCAAGCGCGGCGATGTGGCCGCTGGCGTCGATGTGCTGCGCCAGGCGCTGGATCAGGCCGGCCACGCTAAATTCCTTCCGCGCTTCATGCTCCCGCTCGGGGAACTGGCGGCATGTCTCGGCGAGATGGGTGAGATCGCCGACGGTCTTGCGACCGTCGACGACATGCTCGCGCGCGGGAAGGCGAGGGATGAGCGCTGGTATTTCGCCGAACTCCTCCGGATCAAGGGGGAGTTGCTGCTCAAGGACACCGGCCAGCAGTCCGTTTCGTTCGCCGAACAGTGCTTTGAACAGGCCATCGACGTGGCGGAGAACCAGGGTGCTCTGTTCTGGCAACTCAGAGCGACATCCAGCCTCGCCAATTTGAAGATGCGGCAAGGTCGCATGAATGACGCGCGGCGATTGCTGTCGGCCATCTGCGGTAAGTTTACGGAAGGCTTTGAAATCGCGGACTTTCGTGCCGCGCGAACGATGCTCAATTCATTGACGCTGCGCCCCACCTGATTGCCTGGGTTTCCGGGTAGGAAAATGTCCGTGCTTTCGCGACGACACGTCCTTCGGCAGACTACGTGTGTCATCACGCTGGCTGCAATACCGCGCGGTGCAAGGAGCGATGACTATCCGTCTCGCCCCATCCGTTTGGTGATCCCTTATGCTGCGGGCGGATCCGGCGACCAGATCGGGCGGCCATGGGCTGAGAGGATGGAATCGCTGCTTGGGCCGGCCTATGTCGAAAATATCGGGGGCGCGGGCGGCGCACTCGGTTGCGCAGCCGTCGCGCGCGATGCGCCAGACGGATACTCGCTTCTTCTCGGCAATGGCAGCACGCACGTCATCATCCCGTTGACATCAACTCATCTTGCCTATGACGCGGTCCGCGATTTTCGGGCCGTCTATCGTCTGATCACGAGCACGCTTGCATTCGCGGTCCATCCGTCGCTGCCGGTCCAAAACCTCCGTGAGTTGGTCGCCTATGCCAAGGCCAATCCGGGCCGGCTGTCCTACGGGTCTCCCGGTGTCGGCACGGGCAACCATCTCGTCGGAGAAATGTTCAAGCAGCAGGCCGGCCTTCCGGATGTCGTCCACATCCCCTATCGGGGCGCGGGGCCGGCAACCAACGATCTGGTCGGAGGCCAGATATCGCTGGTGATCGCCGTCATGTCGAGCCAATTGCTGCAACTGAACAAGGCGGGCAGGTTACGAATACTCGCCGTGACAAGTGAAAGGCGTCTGAGTGGCGCACCGGAGCTTCCGACCGTGATCGAGTTGGCGATGCCGGATCTCAGATATGAGGGATGGTTCGGCCTCTTCGCGCCAAGGGCGACCGAGGACGCGATCGTTGATCGCATTGCCCAGGCGACCAGCATGGCGATGGCTGATCCCGCACTCCAGCAAACCTACCGTTCTCAGGGCATGGAGCCCGACACCAATTCCAGCCCGGACAGATTTCAGCGACTGGTCGAGGAGGAGCTTGCGCGTCTGGCGCCGATCATCAAGTCGACGGGTCTCAAGCGCGACTGAACCACGAGGCAAGGAGGTGACATCATACTTCGAGCATTAAACGAACACAGGATTCGTCGCGATACGTCCGATTTCCGCCGCGCAACCCCACTAGTCACGCCTGAGGACGTCGGCCATCACGTGTCGTGTCAACGGTCTGAAGACGCCGGCCACGTGAGGTCCGGCGCCGACGGCGTGAGCCGACGTCAACGATACAAGGGCGAACCCGCGGGCGGCCACAATGCCACAGTTTCGCTATCGTGCTGTTACGCATGCAGGAGAGATCGTTGTCGGCGAAGTCGATGCGTCGTCGCGCGAGGAAGTGCTGCGGCGCATCGAATATCTGGGACACCTGACGATCGATGCCGAGATCGCGGCAACGAGTTTCCTTGCGCGGAGTCACCGAAGCGTCGGGAAATCGCCGCGATCCCGCGACGTTTCGATTTTTCTTCGTCAGTTGGCGCTTCTGATCGCCGCCGGATTGACGCTTGAAGCAGCACTCCAGACACTGGGCGAGGGTGCCAGCAAAAGTCTCGCGGGTTTCGCCAATGGGCTCAGAGCGTCGATCTCCGCAGGCGAAAGCTTCGCGGACGCGCTGGAGCGTCATTCTTCGATTATCGATCACACCTATGTCGCAATGGTTCGCGTGGGTGAGGCGTCGGGCAAGCTCGATGTGGTCTTGCGTGCCATCGTCGAAGACCGAACGCGCCGGGAGCTGATGGCCGATCGGATCAACTCCGCGATCCGCTATCCCTTGTTTCTGATCAGCACCGCCGCGATCATTCTTCTGTTTTTTCTCATCTATGTCGTTCCGCAATTCGAGCCGGTGTTCAAGGACCTGGGCGGGCGTCTGAACTCCGGCGCCGCGGTGATCGTGGCGGCCTCGATCTGGCTGCGTGCCAATGCCGATCTGTTTCTTGAGGGATGTCTTGCCCTGATCATGTGTGCCTGGCTGGTTCTGAGCCGACGCGAATGGCGCGCGCGGATCGTCGCGGCGATCGCAAAGCTCCCCGGAATTTCCGGGCCGATGGGCGACCGGCGCACCGCGCGCCTGGTCGGCACGCTTGGTCTTCTCCTGGAAAATGGCGTGGCGCTTCCAACCGCGTTGAAAATCCTGCGCGATGTCGTGACCGAACCGGAATACGTCGCCGCGGTCGACCGAGTCCACGAACAGGTCAGAAATGGCCGGCGCTTCGCCGATGCCTTGGCCGAAACCAACCTGCTTCCGCCGCTCGCAGTGAGGATGCTCCGGGTCGGAGACGACGTGGGCGATCTTGCTGCCATCGTGCGTCAGGCGTCGCTGTTCTATGAGCACAAGCTTGGCCTGGGACTCGATCGTCTGATGGGCGCGATCGGGCCTGCTACGATCGTTGTCGTCAGCGGCGCCATCGGCACGCTCATTGTCTCGATCATGAGCGCACTACTGAGCATCACGGAGCTTGCCCAATGAGCGGGGCAACGCGGATGGATCGGAGTCTGCCGGCGCTGCGAGCGTCAGTCGCCGATCGACGCGCGGGCTTCACCCTGATCGAGGTTGTGGCCGTCATGGCGATCATTGCCATGGTCGCGTCGCTTGCAGTCACAATGACGAGCGGCACCGGACGCGGCCGGCTGAAGGCTCTGACGCTCGAAACCGCCGCGCTGCTTCGGCGCGAGCGGCTGGGCGCCGTCATGACGGGACGAGAGCGCCAGGTGGCGGTCGACGGCGAGCAGCGTGTTCTGGTCGGAGACGGCGGCGACGTCGTCGCCATCCCGCGCGACGTGGTGCTCGACATCCTGGGTATCGATGCATTGTGGTCGGGACGACAGGCTGTGGTGCGGTTCCTCCCGGACGGGGCGTCGACCGGAGCAGTGCTGAAGCTATCGCGCGAAAAGGCCGAATATGAAATCCGCGTCAATTGGTACACCGGCGGCGTCGCGATCTCACCGTGACAAGGGCAGGCGGCAGGAAGGCTTCACCCTGCTCGAGGCTCTCGTTGCGATGGCGTTGATTCTGGCCTTTGCCGCAACACTTGGTCCGCATCTGTCGCAGGCGCGGCGCATCATGGATCATGCCGAGGGCCGCGTGGCGGCACAGGTTCTGCTGCGCTCATTGCTCGACGCACCGTTTGATCGTTCCGCCTTGGCAAAAGCCTCGCGGAAGGGCGAGACCAACGGATTGCGATGGAGCATCGTCACCGAGCCGGTGCTCACAGCTGCGCCCGGCGCGCCCGATCAGCAGAGGTGGCTGCCGTATCGCGTGAGCGCAACTGTGATGTGGGGCTCCGATCAGGCCATGACGGCGGACACCATACGATTGGGAACGCCGGAGCCATGAGGAGACAGACGACCCAGGCGCGTGACGGATGCGGCGGCTTCACCTTGATCGAAGTCCTCGCCGCGCTCGCGATCGCTTCCGTGATCATCCTCGCGAGCACGGCGCTGATCCACAACGTCGCGCTTTTCTTTGATCGGGGAACGCGGGGCGCCGCCGACGCAGAGCGCGTCGTGCTTGCTGTCGAGCGGCTGGCCGGTGATTTCGGCTCGGCGCGTTTCGTCTCGCGACGAACCGAGGACGGCTCCGCCGTTGCTTTTACTGCGGAACAGGCCACCGGCGAGCGGCCCGCAAGAATAGTCTTCGTCGGGGCGGCGCGCGCCGGCTCGCCGTCGCTTGCCGACGACGAGATGATCAGCCTGGCGATCGAACAGGACGGTGAGGTCGAGCGGCTGGTCAGGCGGCGCGCCGCATGGCCCGGACCTCGGGCCCGCTTCGAAGATGTGACGCCGCAGGACCCTGTCGTTCTGATCGAGGGCAAGCTCGACATTTCATTCGTGTTCGGACGCGTGACGCCGGACGGCCTTGCCTGGTACGCGAGTTGGGTCGGCGAGCGGGTGCTGCCGCGCTATGTGCGGCTCATGCTGCGGGACCGGGCCACCGGCGCCGATCTGCTCGGCGAAGCCGATCTCGTGGTTCGCGCCAATGCCCCGGCAGCTTGCGGGCGAGCCGACGCGGCTCTTGGATGCCTGTCGGCCCCGCCGGTCGTGCAGGCCGACATGATCGATGACGAAAGGCCCGTGCGATGAAACGCGGTGATCCGCGCCGCGGTGTGATCCTGGTGACCGTGCTGTGGTCGATCGCGTTGCTGTCGGCGCTTGCGATGGCGGCGGCGGTCACCTTTCGCGGGTTTGCGGGCGTCATGGCGGTCGAACGCGATCGCGTGCAAGGCGATGCCCTTTTATCGGCGGGGCTCGAGACGGCCGCCGGCATCATTGATGCTCTGGGTGACGCACCGCTGATCGACCTCGAAACGACGGTCAACCTCACGACCGGTTCAGCGCGCTTGCGCGTCAATGACGAGGGCGGCCGCGTCGATATTGGAAAAGCTCCTGCGATCGTTCTGGCGGCGCTGTTACGTTCCGTCGGCGCACCGGACGCTGCTGCGGGCGATATCGCCCAGCGTATCGTCGATCGACGCAATCCAGGCAATGCGGCGCGCCCCGGTACGACGCAGCGCTCGACGCAGCGTTCGACGCAGCCATTGACGAATGGCACGAGCAGGCCATTCTCGGACTTGCGACAACTCAAGTTCATTCCCGGAATGGCTCCGGAGTGGCTGTCGGCTATTGAGCCACTCGCCACGGTCTTTGGTAGCGACACCGTCAATCCGCTCACCGCGCCACCTGGCGTGATCGCCGCGCTTCCGGGAGTCGATAAAGGGCAGGTCGACGCATTTCTCAAGACGCGCCGCATCGTTCCGGTGGATGTCGACCGGCTCGTGCGGACGGTCGGCAGTGCGCAGCAATATCTGGCAGCCAGACCATCGCGCGTCGCGTCGGTCGAGCTCACGGCCGAACTCTCCGATGGCTATGCCGTCGGCGCGCGAGCCGTGATCGTTGTTTTACCTCAGGATAGCGAGCCCTATCGTGTCCTCGTGTGGACGCCGAGGCCGTCCCCGAGGGTCATCTAAGGGTGCGTAAAAGCGAAGGCGGAGTCATGCAGATCGGCGCGGTCTTGAGGCGATGGATCGAAGTGCTGGCGACACTCTATTTGGCGTGGGACGACAGCCGGCGCGAACGTCGCTCACTGGTCGTGACGCGCGGCGGCCAGAATTTCGTCGTCCGGCATGCGGAGCCAGGCCGGGATGCGATGCTGCGGGACAGCAAGGCTGGGACCGTACTCGCGACCGTTCCCTTCGAAACGGGGGCGTCCGCCGAGCCGGCGCGTTCGGTTCGCGATGGGTTCGTGATTTTCGAGCTTCCCGTCGACAAGGTGGTGACGCGAAAAATCTCCGTGCCGGATCAGGCGCGGAAGTTCTTGTCCGGAATTGTCCGCAATCAGATCGAGCGCCTTTCGCCGTGGCCGGCGAGTAGCGCGGTGTACGGATTCGCAGCCGAAGCTGGTGCAGCGGACGCCGCTGCGATTGACGTTCGGGTTCTCATCGCCGCGCGCGCGGACATCGACGCGGCGCGGGAGGAACTGGCCGCGCATGGTCTGCCGGTCGATCGGATCGTCGCGCGCGGCAGGGATGCGGACGACGCCGAAAAGAACTTCGGCTCCGTGACGCTGTGGTCGCGGCTTGCGGACACATCGCATGACAGGATCGGTCGCGCGGCCAGGGGCGTTGGTATCGGGATCGCTGCGTCCGTCACAGCCAGTCTTCTCCTGGCCTTGTGGGCGTTGGCGTCGACCGCCTCGATACAAAGTGAGAGCGAAGATGTTGCCGCGCGCTCCAGGGTGCTGCAACGACAAGTGCAGGCCGGGGGGACGGCGTCGTCGATCGCTTCGATGCCCCCGGCTGAACGGGTGTGGTTGCTGAAAACGATGTCGATATCGAGCGTGATCCTGGTCGAAGCGCTGTCCCGGGCCCTGCCGGAATCGGCCTATGTGAACGAAATTCGTCTGGAAAAGGATAGCCTGCGGGTCATGGGACTCGCCGAAGACGCCCCCGCATTGCTTGCTCCGCTTGAGCGATCGAAGCACATGACCAATGTGCATTTCGTTGCCCCGACGGCCCGAGGACCGGACGGCAAACTCTTCAGATTCTCGATCGAGGCGCATGTCGAACCCCACATTAAAATCGAGGAGCCGTGAGGCGTGCCAAGGCTCGACCGTGAACAGGCAATATCCGCCGCAGCTCTCGCTTTGCTGCTCCTGCTATGCGTGTACGGCGTCGGGCTGTTGCTTGGGGTGCGATCCGACGCGGTGAGGGAAGCGTCCGAACGGCGCGAGATGCTGACGCGCCTCGAAGCCAAGCTGCAGACCATTTCAAAGCGGCCAACCGCAGCAGCGCCAGGCGCCGCGTTCCTCGACGCAGCGACCCAAGGCCTCGCAAGCGCGCAGTTGCAGGCATACCTGGCGCAGTTGGCCAGCGATCAGAATGCCAGTCTGGTATCATCAGGTGGAGAAGTCGCAAAACGCGATGACGCGCCGGACACGATCCGCCTTCAGGCGACCCTCGATATGAACGTAAAGGGACTGCGAGCGGTGCTGTATCAGCTCGAAAGCGGAACGCCGTATGTGTTCGTGGATGCACTGACAATCCAGCCCGCGGGCGCGACCGCCGGCCGCGCCGTTGAGGATCCGCTGCTGCGGACGACCTTGAGTTTGCGCGCGTTCTGGCGACGAGGCTCGTCATGAGGTGTTCTCGACGGGTTGCGGCATTTTTGTGTGTTCTGTTTGTGCCGGTTCTGGCGGCCGGACTCACCGCCGCAGCAGCGCAGCAGGAACAGTTGCCTGTTGCGCCGGACAATCCTGTTGCGGCGCAATCGCTGGTCCAGTTGTCAGCCACACTCAATCGCCCGCTCTTCTCGCCGAGCCGCCATCCGCCCGCGCCGCCGCCACCCCCGCCGCCGGTCGTGTCGGTCGCCGCGCCGCCTCCACCACCAGCTCTGCCACCGAACCTGGTTCTTTTTGGAGTTGTCATCGACGGTGAGGGCGCCCGCGCCGTCGTACGTACGGCCGCCGGCGGAAAATTGCTGCGCGCACAGATCGGCGACGACATCGAGGGATGGAAGGTCAGTCAGATCGAAGGACGCAAGGTGGTGCTGTCGCTTGACGGCCGCTTCGCCACCTTCACGCTGTTCAGCGATGATCGCGAGAAACGGGAGGCGGCCGGAGCGCCGATGGCGGGCGCCGAGCCGAAAACTCCGCAGCGGCAGATTCAGGCACAGCAAACGCCGCCACAAGCGGCTGCGCCTCAGCCCGGACAGCCGAGAAAACGCAGACACTCCCGCGAGTAAGTCCCGAGCGACGCGACTGCAGTGATATGCTTCGTACGCCGAAGACGCTGTAGGTCGTGTCCAAAATGGTCTCTGCTTTGCCGCATATAACGCTGCGCTCGCCGCACAAAATACACTCTTACCGTTAACAGTGCATTGTGGTTTTGATCAGCAGGGGCTGATGGCTTGTCTGCTGATGAGCTTTATTTACTCGCCAACGAGTGTGCGGGCGTTCGCAGTAAATCGACCACGGCGACACGGCGAGGAGTGGCATAGTGAGGAGCTTGCATTGGCGAGGTCTGGTCGATGGTGCGCGTGCGTGCGTTGCAACTTCGCTCTATCTTGCATTGATCGGTTGCGTCACTTCGAATGGGGCGCCGACGGCTGGCGTTGCGCCAAACGATGCGATGGACTCCGTTCGCGGTGCCGACTTCAGTGCCCGCTTTCCTCTTGCAGATGAGAGACAGTCTGGCCGGCCAGAGAATCGTCGCAGCCGGTTATTTTCCCGGGCTCAGATGTGGAGCCGGAATCGCAGCGCGATCGCGATCCGGATATGCGGACCGCGTCCTTGCAACAGGCCGCCTTCGTCAGGGGTGACGGCGTTGAGATGAATTTCGACGGGGCCGACGTGCAGACCGTCGCCAAAACTCTCCTGGGCGATATTCTCCAACTCAATTTTGTCGTTGATCCGCGTGTTCAGGGCAATGTGACGCTGGCGTCGACCGGCCCTATCCCCCGCAAGGACGTGCTGCCCGCATTCGAAAGCGTCTTGCGGATGTCGAACGCGGCGATCGTGCGTTCCGGCAATCTCGTGAAGATCGTTCCCATTCCCGAGGCGGCAGGTGGAGGGATCAGCGTCGGGGCAGGGGAGCCGGGCTTCGGCGTTTCGCTGGTGCCGCTGCGGTACACCTCGGCATCGACGGTGGCAAAAACCGCCGAGAGCTTCCTGTCGCGTCCGGGCGCGATTCGCGTCGTCCAGTCTCGAAATCTGCTGCTGATCCAGGGCACGACGGCGGAGCGTCAGGCGGCGCTCGACGTGGTCGCGACCTTTGACGTGGAATGGCTGCAAAATCAGTCGGTTGGCGTCTATCCTCTCAAATCCACATCGCCCGAGACGATGATTGGAGAACTGGAGCGGATCTTCGAAACGAATGACGGCGGGTCGGGGCAGGGTGTTGTCCGTTTCCAGCCGGTCTCGCGGATGAACGCGGTGATGGTGGTCACGAAAAATCCGAAGATGCTCAGCCAGACCACACAATGGATCCAGCGTCTCGACAGGTCCGACACAACGGGAACGACATTGCGCACTTTCCGTCTGAAAAGCGGAAACGCGACGCAAGTCGCGAAGATCTTGAACGACATCTTCGCCGGACAACGATCGGGCGGGTCCGCCGACACCGCCACGAAGCAGATTGCGCCGGGGGTCGATGCGGCGCAATCCCGCATCGAATTCTCTCGATCGCGGCTCGTCCAATGGAAACGGGGGGACATCGAGCGGGCTCGGCTCCGACAATCGCAGCAGCAATCCGATTGCAGCCGCGTTCGAGTCGTTCTCGGATCGCAAGAGCAATGACGCGGATGCGGCCGGCGGCTCCCCCACCAATTCCGGCGGAAGCATGCAGCGCGGCACGTTCCAGAACCTGCGAATTACGGCGGATGCCGCCAACAATGCGGTCGTCGTCTATTCCAATCAGGAGGACTACCGCGTTGTCGAGCGCGCGATAAGGGATATCGACCGGCCGCAATTGCAGGTCTCGATCGATGCGACGGTCGCCGAAATCACCTTGACGGATGAGCTTCAGTTCGGTGTGCAGGCGTTCCTGAGCAGCAACAAGGGCTCGATCGGTCTGTTTGGCGCCAGTCAGGTGGCCGCGCAATCGGCGGTCCTGCAGAATGTGGCACCCGGCTTAAATCTTCTGCTGGGATCGCAATCGCAGCCGCGCGTGATCCTCAACGCGCTGTCGAACATAACGAACGTCAAGGTGCTGTCGTCGCCGTCGATCGTTGCGCTCGACAATCAGCCGGCGCTTCTGCAGGTCGGCGACGAGATTCCGATTACGACCAGTTCGGCGACACTGCTTTCGAATTCGGCGGCACCCGTCGTCAACACGATCCAGATGCGCAATACGGGTGTGATACTGAAAGTGCTGCCCCACGTGCATTCCAACGGGTCGGTCCAGCTCGAAGTCGACCAGGAGATTTCCAATGTCGTCAACGCGGATCAGCAGACGCTGACGCCGACGATCGCGCAGCGCCGCGTCCACTCCACAGTTTCCGTCGTCAGCGGTCAGACCGTGCTGCTTGCCGGTCTTATCAGCGAGCGCGACCAGAAATCGCAAGCGGGTATACCCGGCATCCGCGAGATCAAGTTCATCGGCGATCTGCTCGGAAATACATCCAACACCAGAACGCGATCCGAGATCATCATCTTCATCAAGACAAAGCTCATTCGAAACAGCGTCGATGCCGGCGCGGTCACCGAGGAATTCCGCGAGCGGCTGCAGTCGATGCGCAGCGGGCGTAGCGTCATTAACGGCACGGGATACGAGGGCGCGAGACCGAATTGATTGATGATCTCGACGCAGGACAGGCACAGGAACCGGAGGACGATCTCCGTCCGAGGCCGGCGGTCCTGATCGGCGGGGCAGCCGTCATTGGGCTCGTTTCTGCGCTGTCCTTGCCCTGGCCGATCGCCATTGCATCCACCGCGCTCGGCACGTTGATGGTCGGCGGAGCGGACGTCGATGCGAGAAAATTTCTGCTGCCGGATCCGATCACGTGGGGAGCCGTTGCCTGCGGCGTCGTTGCGGCACTCCTATTGGATGCCTCGGCTCCCTGGGCCAGCGCGGGGGAGGCGATCGTGCGCGCTGGCTGCGTCGCCGTTCTGTTGGCTTTGTTTCGCAGTGGCTACGCCTGGATCAGGCGGAGCGAAGGCCTCGGCCTGGGAGACGTCAAGCTGGCTGCAGCGATCGGGGCGTGGCTGCCGATCGAGTCGGTCCCGCTATGCTTCGGCCTTGCGACAAGCAGCGCGCTGTTGCTGGTGATGTTCGCGCGCCTCAACGGCCACTCCGTCACGCGGACGACGAGAATTCCCTTTGGCGCGTTCCTGTGCCCGGCGTTGTGGATCGTGTTCTACTTGGACAGCGTGACGCGCTAGTCGAGGCGCGCGCCGCCTCTTGTAAGTCATGTACGGTGGGTGCGACCATGTGTCATGCGCCATGACACATCAATGGTTCGACACAAAAATCGGATGGAGAAACAACGGGGCTGCCTCGCTTCTGTCTATCGGCGCCGCATGAAACATAATCACTTCATATTTCCGCGCAGAGCACGTCGAAGAATTGTCGGGAACACGCGGCTCTATGTGCGCTTCTTGGAATGTCGGGGAGCGACAAATGCAAACGAACAAAGGAACGCGCGCGCGCATGATCGCCGGCTTGACCGCCGTGTCTTTGGGATCGGTCACGTGGTCGGCAGCGGCATTGGCGCAGGGCGCCTCGGGCGCAAGCACGAACGCAACCGCAGCAACGAATACAGCAGCAGCGAACGCAGCTGCAGCGAACGCACCTGCAGCCAACGCGAACGCCGCGAGCACGAACGCAGCAACGGCCGCGACTGCGGCAAATCGTGGCCGGGGTGGCGGAGGCGGCAACAGTGGTGGCGGCAACGGTGGCGGTGGATCCAACAGCGGTGGAGGCGGGCGGGGACCAAGCGACCCGGGCACGCGAGGTGGCGACCCCGGGGCGGGCGGGCCGCACCAGGGCCTGGGCACGGCGGAGCAGCAGTTCTTTGGGGGGTCGAAGGGCGTGTTCAATGAAGTCGACGCGGTGCCCCAAGGCCTGGGTCCGCGCTTCAATCTCGACAGCTGTGCCGGATGCCACGCTTTCCCGACGGTCGGGGGCAGCAGTCCTCCGACCAATCCGCAGGTCGCGCTCGCGACGGCGATGGGCGGGAAGAACACCGTGCCGTCGTTCATCACCGCCAACGGTCCAATCCGCGAGGCGCGGTTCGTACGCAATCCGGACGGCTCGCCGGACGGCAGCGTTCATGCGCTGTTTGTGATCAGCGGTCGCTCCGATGCCCCCGGCTGCAACATCACTCAACCGAATTTCGCGCAGCAGGTTGCCCGTAACAATGTCGTATTCCGCATCCCAACGCCGACTTACGGGCTTGGCTTGGTCGAGAACGTTCCGGACAGCGCGCTCCAGGCGTCTTTCACGGCCAGTGCGCAGCAGAGGAGGTCGCTGGGCATTTCCGGGCATTTCAATATCAACGGCAACGACACGACGATCGCGCGCTTCGGCTGGAAAGCTCAGAACAAATCACTGCTATTGTTCTCCGGCGAAGCCTACAATGTAGAAATGGGCATCACCAACGACCTGTTCCAGAACGAACGGGAAGGCGATCCGAATTGTCAGTTCAATGCCACGCCGGAAAGTGTGATCCCGCTGGAAGCGGAGGACACCGGCAGCGATTCGGGAAATTTCCAGAGCGATATCGAGTTGTTTTCTGCGTTCATGCGGCTGCTTGCGCCGCCGGTTCCGGCGGGCGCGGCTACGACGCCAGTTGCGCAGACAACCGGAACATCGGGCCAGACCGCGGCAACTGCGGATCAGACAACGGCAACGGCGGGCCAGACGACGGGAGCCGCAAGCTCGACAGCAACAACAACGCCGGCTGCGAGCACGGCTTCGACGATGATGGCGTCGGCCGCGGCAGACGTGTCGAGCGTCATGCCGGCTGCTGCCGGATCGACCCCGGCGCAGACGTCAACCGCCGCCCCCACGTCATCAACTGCTACGGTTGCGCGCGGAGCCCAGGTGTTCACCAACATCGGCTGTCAGGCGTGTCACACCAAATCGTTCACGACCGCGAAGTCGCCGCTGACGGGACAAAGCAACGTTACGATTCAGCCCTTCAGCGATTTCGCCGTGCACGACATGGGAAGCGGATTGGCCGATGGCGTGACGCAAGGAACCGCAAACGGCAACGAATACCGCACAGCGCCATTGTGGGGTGTCGGCCAGCGCCTCTTCTTCCTTCATGACGGGCGGACCAACGACCTGACCGCGGCAATCCAGCAGCATGCTAGCCGCGGATCGGAAGCCAACACCGTGATCAACAACTTCAACACCCTATCGCCCACCGACCAGCAGTCGCTGGTGAACTATCTGCGCTCACTGTAAAGCGAACTGTGCGACGATGCGGGTCTGGATATATCTGGGCATTGCCGCGTGTCTCGCCGGGATGGCAACGGTCGTTCCCGTTGCCATCCTTTCGTCACGCAACGCCAACGCGGTTAAATCGGCGGATCCCGAGGATGTCCGCGTCGCCGACGGCGTCTTTATCAGCGACTACCTCGGCTTTTCGTATCGGGTGCCCAAGGGTTGGACGGAAGGATTGCCGGGGCCGAATCCGTCGCGATCCGGCTACTATGTGCTTGGAACGTGGATACCAGAGCAGGAGTCCGGAGGAACAGTTCTGATCGCCGCGCAAGACATGTTCTTCGCTGACGATGCCGCAAATGAAGTAAAGAGCTTCGTCGCCGAGGCGCGTCAGATCATGTCATCGGTCGACGGCATGACGATCGACCGCGAGCCCGAGGAGGTGAGCGTCGGCGGGCATCCCGGCTACCGCCTCGATTTCAGCGGCGTGGGGCTGCTTCGCTCGATGCTGGCGATTGAAATTCGTTGCCATGTCGTGACGTTCAATCTGACGAGCCGGGATCCCGAACTGCTGGCGGGTCTGGTGAAGTCGTTGGACGATCTCGATGCGGCCGGAAATAGTCCTGATTCCGCCCCGGATTGCCTGAAGGACTATGCGCCTGAAAACGCTTTGCATCGGGTCGAGCCGAACCGCATCGGTGCGCGGCCCGAGTCGGTTCCGGTCCGCTTGATCGTGGCGACCGACGGCAGCGTGAAGCACGTCCACGTCATACACGCGTCCGCTTTGCAACGGCGCAACGTCGAGGAGGCCGTGCGGCAGTGGAAATTCAAGCCTTATGTCAAACAGGGACACCCGGTCGAGGTCGAGACCGGCATGATGTTGAACCTCAAACCTGCAGATATGTGAAGCGGCGGAGCGAAGCAGACCATGTCGATGCCAAGCCGTCGAAGTTCACCGGCGCCGGAGAGCGCGGCTGCCACGCCGCCGCGGCGTTCGGTGGATCAATTCCGCCTGCACTTGCTCGAACGGATACCTGACGCCGCGAGAGCGAAATTGCGGACAGTGGATTCCGTCGAAGCGGCAACCGGGAACGGGCTCCGCGAACTCTGGGAGAAATCCGATCTGCCTGCGGGCAGGTTTGCTGACGAAGTGGCAAGCTTCTGGAGATTGCCGCGGCTCGGTCTGCAGGAACTGATGGGCGTCGTCGCCGTCGTTGAGCAATTCTCGGCGCGGTTCCTGCGCGAGTCGTCGGTGTTTCCATTTCGCGCCGACGACGGCGGCCTCGGCCTGGCTGTATCGGACCCGTCCGATGGCGCGGCGATCAGGGCCGCGGAGATCGTCTGCGGCGGTGCAGTCAGGATCGCCGTCGCGTCCTTTGATGACGTCGCCACGGTCCTCGAGCGGCGGCTCGGCGAGCGCGTGGCCGAGGCGGTTGATGTTGCGGAGCCCGCGGGCCGGTCCGGCGATGACGACATCGACAGCCTGCGCGATCTGGCGAGCGGGGCGCCGGTGGTCAGGGCGGTCAACGATCTGCTCGAGCGCGCAATGGAGCTGCGCGCGAGCGACATCCACATCGAGCCATTCCGGACCGGACTTGTCGTGCGGATGCGGGTCGACGGAATTCTCCGCCCGATGCCGTTTTCGGCGGATGCGCCGGCCCAGGCTGTCGTATCGCGTATCAAGATCCTGGCTGGTCTCAACATCGCTGAACGCCGCTTGCCTCAGGACGGCGCAGCAAGAGCGCGTGCCGGACGCACCGAGATTGATATCCGCATCGCCACCATGCCGACCCAGCACGGTGAGAGCGTGGTCATTCGTCTGCTGGCGCGTGATCGCGGCTTGCTCGAGCTGAACAAGATCGGATTGGCAGGCCGCGACGAAGCCACAGTGCGCCGTCTGCTGGCGCTGCCGCATGGCCTGATCCTCATCACCGGCCCGACCGGAAGCGGAAAGACCACGACGCTTGCGACGATGCTGTCGATCCTGAACGAACCGACAAGGAAGATCCTGACCATCGAAGATCCCGTCGAATACGAGATTGCAGGTGTCAATCAGTCCCAGGTCAAGCCGGCCATTGGCCTGACCTTCGCGACCGCAATGCGCGCTTTTGTCCGCCAGGATCCCGATGTCATCATGGTCGGTGAAATCCGCGACAGCGAGACGGCAAATATCGCGATCCATGCGGCATTGACCGGTCATCTCGTGCTGTCGACGCTGCACACCGAAACGGCCGCCGCAGCCGTGCCGCGTCTTTTGGATCTCGGTGTCGAAGGATTTCTTCTGCGATCGACGCTGCGGGCCGTCATCGCCCAGCGGCTCGTTCGCGTGCTCTGTAGCGGCTGCAAAACCAAGCATCTGCTGACCGAACAGGATCTGATCGCGGACCCGCGTTATGGGGTGCTTGGATTGACGGCGCGCGAGACCGTCTACCGTCCCATCGGTTGTGAAAGCTGTGGCGGTACGGGATATCGCGGGCGCGCGGGGATTTTCGAGCTGCTCGAACTGAACGACCAGATCAGGCCGCTGGTCGGCGCCGAAGCCGACGCAACGCTTATCGATGGGGCGGCCATCCGCGCCGGCATGACAACGATGCTGGATGATGCCGTCGAAAAATGCAGGGCGGGGATGACCGCAACGTCCGAGGTCCTCCGCGTCACGTCCGCGCGCTGATCGCGAGGCGCCGAATGTGACGATCAGAGGTGAGGGGAGAGAGCAAGCCATGAAGCCGTGTGCAGATTTGAGAAGCTGCCGTGCCGCGCGACAAAGCGAAGCGGGTTTCACTTTGGTCGAGATGCTGGTCGTCATCACGATCATCGGGTTGATCATGGGTCTGGTCGGTCCTCGCGTCCTGACCTATCTCGGGGAGTCCAAGGTCAAGGCAGCCAAACTCCAGATTGAGAGTTTCGGAAGTTCGCTCGACCTGTTCTATCTCGACACCGGCCGTTATCCGACCGGCAGCGAAGGCCTTGGCGCCTTGGCGCAGCGTCCGGACAACTCCGGCATATGGAATGGGCCTTATCTGAAGACCGGCGCCGTGCCAGCCGATCCCTGGGGACATGCCTATGTTTATCGCGTGCCCGCGGAGCGCGGGCCGTACGCAATCGTATCGTTGGGGTCCGATGGCCAGGAGGGCGGCACCGGCACGGCGGCCGACATCAGCAATGATGCCGCCGACACGAAACGGCCATGACGCTGATCGACCTCGCCAACCCGACCAGGTTCCTGGCGCTCACCGCGCGGGTGTTGCCATGGCTCATGGGCCTGACCGCAATCGTCCTCTTGATCGGCCTCTACCAGTCCGCGACCGCGCCCGACGACTATCAGCAGGGCGCGACCGTGAAGATCATGTTCATTCACGTGCCGAACGCCTGGCTGTCGATGTTCGTCTGGGCCGTGATGAGCGCGGCATCCCTCGGCACGCTGGTGTGGCGGCATCCGCTCGCCGACGTCGCCGCGAAGGCCGCCGCACCGATCGGTGCCGCCTTCACCTTCCTTGCACTGGTGACCGGCTCGCTATGGGGCCGGCCGATGTGGGGCACCTATTGGGAATGGGACGCGCGGCTGACCTCGGTCCTGATCCTGTTCTTGATGTATCTCGGCCTGATCGCGCTGTGGCGCGCGGTCGAGGATCCCTCGCGCGCGGCCCGCGCCGCCGCGGTGCTGACGCTGGTCGGCGCCATCAACCTTCCGATCATCAAGTTCTCCGTCGACTGGTGGAACACGCTGCACCAGCCGGCCTCGGTGCTCCGCGCGGGCGGCCCGACGCTCGACCGCGCCTTCCTGACCCCGCTGCTGGTGATGGGCATCGCCTTCATGCTGTTGTTCCTGACGCTGCATCTGGCGGCGATGCGCAACGAGATCCTGCGCCGCCGCGTGCGCAGCCTGCAGATGATGCAAGCCAGCCGGCAGGCAGCGTGACCGTCATGTCGCTCGCGGCGACCTCGTCGTCGCCGTGCCGATCGGCCGGGCAGTCTGATCAGATTGAAACTCACCGGTTTACGGCCCGATCCTACACCCAAGCTTCTGATCCATGACGACGGGGAGGGACGTCGCTCGGCTCTCGTTGGGTCCTGCGACCGTTTGTCTACCGAGCGGGTTGCACTGCGATCAAGACGTTCAGATGCGTGGCATCTCGTGCGTTCCGGAAAACTCTGGTTGCCGCCGAAAGACGCGGAGCAGCCTCTCACATACGCTTGCACATACGCTTGCACATACGCTTGCACACACGCTCGCCGCGACACTGCGAGATATGGAGATCGAGGCATGGAAACCGGGAGCTTGACATGACCGAAAGCAGCCCGCCTTCGCTCCTTACGCAAGAGACCGCCATACAGGTGTTTCGAGGCGCCGAAAACGGCTGGAATCCCTGTAATCCGGAGCTGATCTCTCAGGCCTATGCCCCGGATGGCGATCGCGCGGAGATCGTCGCATTCCTGACCCGCAAATGGACCAGAGAGCTCAGCTATCGCCTCATCAAGGAGCTTTGGACTTTCGCCGGAAACCGGGTAGCAGTCCGCTTCTGTTACGAATGGCGGCGCCGCTCTACGGCTTCTACGACTTTGTGAAGATGATCGGCTTCCAGAAGGTCTGGGATTTCGAGAAGAAGTATGCGGACATCTTGGTCGAGACGAAAGCTTGACGCCACAGGGCCACGGAGTCCCGACGAGAACCTCGTCGACTTCGGTGTCTTGCCGCTGACCTTCAAACACCGCAGACTATGAACGCATAGGGCCTGGAGCGCTGCACGCCACGTCATCCGAACCCTCGAGGCGGACCGTGATATTCAAGCCGAGAGCGATCCTGGAGCAACAGATTTTCGGAGGAGCATGGTCATGACGACAGTTGCCGAACAATTTGCTGAAATCCTCGTCGCCGCCGGGATCAAGCGCGTCTACGGTATCGTCGGTGACAGCCTCAACGGACTGACCGACGCCATTCGCAAACAGGACAAGATCCAGTGGCTCCACGTACGGCACGAGGAGGTGGCGGCTTTCGCGGCCGGCGCCGAAGCACACCTCACCGATTCGATCGCCGTCTGCGCAGGAAGCTGCGGTCCGGGCAATCTGCATCTGATTAACGGCCTGTTTGACTGCCACCGTTCGAGGGTCCCGGTACTCGCGATTGCGGCTCACATCCCCTCGGCCGAGATCGGCTCGAACTATTTTCAGGAGACGCATCCCGAAAATCTGTTCAGGGAGTGCAGCCATTATTGTGAGCTAGTCTCTACTGCGGCCCAAATGCCCCGTATCCTGGGGATCGCGATCCGCGAGGCCGTCGGCAAGCGGGGTGTCTCGGTCATCGTCCTTCCGGGAGATGTCGCGCTGCAACCCGCGGCTGACGCGCCAATCCCGACGAAAGTCAGTCTCATCCCCACGCCGCCGATCGTCGTGCCAAAGCCCGCCGAACTGACAGCTCTCGCCGAGCTTTTGAATGGTGCGAGACGGATCACGCTCTTGTGCGGGTCCGGATGCGCAGGGGCGCATGATCAACTCCTTGCCCTCGGTGCCAAATTGAAAAGTCCGATGGTCCACGCTCTTCGCGGCAAGGAGCATGTCGAGTGGGACAATCCTTATGACGTGGGCATGACCGGCTTGATCGGCTTTGCGTCCGGCTACTACGCGATGAACGATTGCGACCTCTTGCTGATGCTGGGCACGGACTTTCCCTACCGGCAGTTTTTCCCGCAGGGCACAGCCAAGATCGCGCAGATAGATATTCGGCCTGAGCAACTCGGTCGTCGCGCTTCGATCACCCGAGGTCTCGTCGGCGATATCGCGGCGACCATCGACGCCTTGCTGCCGCTGCTTGATGAGAAGCAAGACCAACAATTTCTGGACCAGGCCGTCGAGCATTATCGCAAGACGCGCAAGAGCCTGGACGATCTGGCGGTAGGCAGACCCGGCAAGAAGCTCATCCACCCACAGCAGATCGCCAGAACCCTGAGCGATTTGGCGGCGGAAGATGCAATATTCACCTGCGACGTCGGGCTGCCGACCGTGTGGGCTGCGCGCTATGTCGCGATGAACGGCAAGCGTCGCTTGCTTGGCTCTTTCTGGCACGGCTCCATGGCCAACGCGATGGCGCAGGCGATCGGAGCTCAGTCCGCCTTCCCAACACGCCAGGTTATTTCACTTTCGGGCGACGGCGGCTTCACCATGCTGATGGGTGATTTCCTGAGCCTCGTGCAGCTCGGACTGCCGGTAAAGACGGTTGTCTTCAACAATGGCGCGTTGGGCTTCATCGAGCTGGAGCAGAAATCCACGGGCTTTCTCGACTTCGGCACGGATTTCAAGAACCCGAACTTTGCGGCCATGGCGGAGGCGGTCGGCATCCGTGGCATTCGGATCGAAGATGCGGCCGATGTAGAGTCTGGGATCAAGACCGCGCTCGCCCATGACGGGCCAGTGCTGATCGACGCTGTCGTGAACCGACAAGAACTGGCCATTCCACCCAAGGTCACCGCCGAGATGGCAAAGGGCTTCACGCTTTACATGGCCAAGGCGATCATGAATGGCCGCGCCGATGAAGTTGTCGAACTCGCACGCACCAATCTGTGGCGTTGAACCTTAACCGATTTCGGACGAATCGCGTTTCTAGGATTTGACGACCTTTGGTGACGCCAAATCTTTCTCCCAGCCAAACACGGATCTGCCGTCCAAGGCAGGCGAGGCCGCGCGCTCGGCGGCCAGGAAGGATTGGAGCGAAGGACCTTCGGCGGTGGCTTCGAGCCGGCGGGCCTGGCTGTCGAGGCGCCTCAGAGCCTGTATTTCCTCCTCCCGTCCGAGCTTTGCCTTAAGCACGGCGGATTTCATGATCCGGATGGTCTCGTCATAAACCTTGAGCGGAACAGGGTAGGGATGCCGATCCTTTCCGCCATGCGCCAGCGAGAAGCGGGCCGGATCCCGGAAGCGGTAGGGTGCCCCGTGCACGACCTCGGCGACCATGGCGAGCGATCGGACCGTGCGCGCCCCGACGCCCGGTGTCAGTAGCAGTTCCGGAAAGTCGACGGGGCCGCGCTCGGCCGCCGCTGCGAGCGTGCCGTGGAGCCGCCGCGTGAAGACGTCGCCGGATCGGACATCGTGGTGTGCCGGCATGATGAGGTGAGGGAGCATTGCTTGCGCCGGCGCTCCATTTGAAAGCGCGGAAACCTCGGAAACGATGCGGTCCGGACCAAGGTCTGTCAGCAACTCCAGTTGAGCGGTGCGCGAGGCCCCCGCGCGCTTGTCCGTCAGGTTCACGATCTCGCCCTGCGCGGGTCCGTCGATCGCGCTGTGCGGCTCGTCCACGAAGCTCTTCAGATCCTCGGAATGCCAGTGGTAACGTCGCGCCTGCTTCTTGTCGCCGTTCATGCCCTGCTGCACGACCGTCCACTTGCCGTCGTCAGTCACGAAGAAGCCGTGCAGGTAGAGGTCGAATCCGTCCTGCACGGCGGCGCTGTCGACCTTGGCCACCAGACGGCTTGCGCGGGTGAGCTCGGCGCCATTGAGCCCGATGCGTTCACCAAGTGCACGCAATTCGTCCGGCGTCTTCCGCGAATGCTGACCTCGGCCGCCGCAGACGTGGATCCCGAGCTCAGCCGAAAGTGGTCCCAGGCCGCGCTTGAGGGCGCCGATGACGCTGGTGGTGATGCCGGACGAATGCCAGTCCATGCCCATGACCGCACCGAATGACTGGAACCAGAACGGATGCGACAGGCGCTGCAGGAACTCGTCGCGACCATAATGGTGGACGATAGCCTGCGTGATGATGGCGCCGAGCGAAGACATGCGTGTCGCCAACCAAGGCGGCACGCGTCCACCGTGCAAAGGAAGAATTGCGCTGCCGGATCGTCTTGCCATTCGAATCGTAAAGTCCAGGTTCGACCCGAAGCATATCAGGCCGAGTGCCCCGGGGGCAGGTCCATTGGTCATCGTGCGAAACGTAATGGAGTATCGCGGGGACTCGACGGCAGGAATGCTGTGCTCCCAAATTTGTCGCGAGGCACCGGACATCACATAGAGTGAGCGAGGTTCGGCATCGAGCGTGAAGCGATCCCATTTGCCAGCGGTCTCCTGCCGGCGGGTCTGCGGAACCGGAATCTGCAGGCGGATCCCAGCGAAAGGCCGAATATCTTGTCGAAATGCGGCTTGTCACGATGCCAGCCGATGCCGACCCCGACGTCGTATTCGGTGCAAAGAACCTGCTGGATCCGAGTTGGGGGGCCGCCAAATGTTTCGACCTCTCCGACAATCTCCGCCAGCCACGCCGGGATCGGTTCGGCCCGCTGCAGCTGCCGCAACGCGTAGTCGTATCGGAAACCGAACGAAGCAACCCGCCGCTTCCCTTCGAATTGTCCAAACTGAAAGGGACGGAGCGGCAGGGTTCTTATCCCCGAAATGAGCTTCTCCTCGATAGCCGGCGAAACAAAGTCGGCGGCGTAGCGCAATCCTTCGGGCGCTGCCGGGAGAGTTTCAAACAGTGCTAATTGCTCGGACACGCAGGCGATCCCTGACGATGGCTTCTCCGGCACATGTAGGTTTGCAATGCGTCCGCCGAAAGAAGCCCGCGGTCCTCGATCGCATCGAAGAACCGAGTAGGGATGAGCGGCGCCAGCGGACGTCATGCTCCGTTTCGAGCGACGCAGACCCGGAGCTAGTCAGCATGTCGATGATTGGTTTGCAGCAAATGATCTAGCGGTCTGATGAACCTTGCCGCAGCGTCTTGATCAGGCGCTGGTGCGAGTTTTCACAAGCCGCCACGGCATACCTTTCGGCCCATAGCCAATTCGCATAAGGTATATTATGGAATATAAAAGCGGCAATGGATCTGGTTGCGGCTTGGCGTGCCTAACCCGGCCTGGCCGGCCGGAATGGCAAGAAGTCCGGCTAACTGTCGATTTCGACTGCCTTTTCGTGGATTGCGCCCACCAGACACCGGGCAGCTGGACTGGCCTACAGGGCGCGCCCCAATGCGTCGGCACTCCGTCTCAGGATTGGCACGAACGCCTTGATCATCTGCTGCATGGTGACCCGAGCGGACGATGCGCTGGCGCTCATGGCGGCCACGACAATCCCATGAGAGTCTCTGACCGGGACTGCAATGGAGCGTAATCCAATCTCGAGCTCCTGGTCGGTGGCGGCGAAGCCATCCTTCCTGGCACCCTTGATCGCGTCCCGCAGCGCGGTTCGCCTGACGATGGCGTATTTCGTTCGTGGCTCAGGCTTCGTGCGGTCCAGATAGGCCGAGACTCTTTCGTCAGGCCAGGCGGAGAGCAGCACCCTGCCCGTCGCCGAGCAATAGAGATCGATGCGCGTGCCAAGCGAGATGCCGGTCGTCACCAGGCGTTCGGCTTCAGCGCGCGCCACGAACAGCGCGGCCTCCTGGTCCAGCACGGCCAGGGAGATCGACTCGTGCAACTCGTCGCGTGCGGCAACGAGAAACGGTTGCGCAATCTCGGGCAGCGATCGCGTTCCCGAGTAGGCATGGCTGAGGGACAAGAGACGCGGCTGCGGCCGGAAATATTTCCCATCGAAGCCAAGATAGCCGAGCTCCGTCAGCGTGAGCAGACATCGGCGCGCCGATGCACGGGACGTTCCCGAGACGTCCGCAGCCTCGGAAACCGTCATGCGCGTCCGCCTCGGCGAGAATGCCTCGATGATCGCGAGGCCCTTGGCCAGGCCGCCCATGCCTTCCGACACGCGGATCTTGGCGTCGTCATGGGCTGCTGCGTCGCTCATTGACAGAGGTCTCGATTAGAGCAAATCTGACTTGGACAATTGTTCGGTATTCGAACAAATTACGAGCTGTCCGTCAAGAAGGCAATTCGCACGACATTCGTCGGCGACACACGGGAGGGGTCATGCTTGATCAAATCTCGCATCCGGGAAGCGAGCCGGCCGGGCAGAATTGGCCGGCGGAGGGACTGACCCGCGTGCCCTACTGGATCTTCCAGGATCAGGCGATCTATGCGGCCGAGCAGCGGCGGATATTTCAGGGCCCGACCTGGAATTATCTCTGCCTCGCGATCGAGGTGAAGAACACCGGCGACTTCATCACGACGTTCGTCGGCGACACGTCGGTCATCGTCGCGCGCGATGCGGATGGCGAACTCTACGGGTTTGAGAACCGCTGTGCGCATCGCGGCGCGCTGATCGCGCTGGAGCAGCGCGGCAACACCAAGGATTTCAGCTGCGTCTATCACGCCTGGACTTACGACCGGCAGGGCAATCTCAAGGGCGTCGCGTTCAAGGACGGCATCAAGGGCAAGGGCGGCATGCCGGCATCGTTCTGCATGGAGCAGCACAATCCGCGCAAGCTGCGTCTTGCCGAGGCGTTCGGGATCGTGTTCGGCAGCTTTTCCAACGAGGTCCCTGCTCTGGAGGAACATCTCGGCGAAGAGATCCATTCGCGGATCGGCCGCGTGATGAACGGGCGCACGCCGGTCGTGCTGGGCCGCTACACCCAGGCGCTGCCGAACAATTGGAAGCTCTACATGGAGAACGTGAAGGACTCCTACCACGCGAGCATCCTGCATCTGTTCTTCACGACGTTCGAACTGAACCGGCTGTCGCAGACCGGAGGGATCATCGTCGATCCCACGGGCGGGCATCACGTCAGCTTCTCGGCGATCGACACGAGCGCCGCCAAGGACGCCAACGAATATGCCGAGCAGAACATCCGCTCCGACAGCGAATTCAGGCTGGCCGACCCTTCCCTGCTGCAGAGCTTCAAGGAATTTCCGGACAATGTGACGCTGCAGATCCTGTCGGTCTTCCCGACCTTCATCCTGCAGCAGATCCAGAACGCCATCGCCGTGCGCCAGATCGTGCCGCGCGGCATCGACCGGACTGACCTGCACTGGACCCTGCTCGGCTTTGCCGAGGATACGCCCGAGCAAAGGCTCACGCGCCTCAAGCAGGCCAATCTCGTCGGTCCGGCCGGTTACATCTCCATGGAAGACGGCTGTGTCGGTGGCTTCGTGCAGCGTGGCATCGCGGGTGCGGGCGGCGAGCGCGCCATCATCGAGATGGGTGGGGCAGGAACCGACAGCAGCGAAAGCAGGGTCACGGAGGCTTCGGTGCGCGGCTTCTGGAAAGCCTATCGCACTCAGATGGGACTGTAGAGGCTGCCCCCATGAGCCAGGATGCCATCAGCCTGATCAACCGCCTCCACGGCGCCTATTCCCGCTGCATCGATAATGGCCAGTTGGAATCCTGGCCGGATTTCTTCGAGGAGAACTGCATCTACAAGATCACGACCGCGGACAACTATGCCCAGGGCCTGGAAGCCGGCGTGATTTTCGCCAATTCGCGCGGCATGTTACGTCGACCGCGTTGCTTCATTGCGTGAGGCGAACATCTATGAGCGCCACGTTTACCGGCATTTCCTCGAGCCAGCCCTGGATCGTCTCGGAGGATGGTGACGAGATCAAAAGCGAGACGTCGTTCTTCGTCGCGCGCATCATGCGCGATGGCACGACCGACGTTTACGCCACCGGCCGCTACATCGATGTGCTTGCCGTGAACGGCGGCGCACCGAAAATCCGCGAGCGTATCGTTATCTGCGACAGCTCCCGCTTCGATACACTTGCTGGCGTTGCCGCTATGAGCGGGACCGAGACGACGATCGCGCTGACGATCGGAGATCCGAACGGCATCGGCCCGGAGATCGCCGTCAAGGCGGCAAGCGAGATGCGCGGCAATGCCGACATCCGCGTCATCCTGGTCGGAGACGAGCATGTGATCCGCCACTATGCGGCCGTCACGCGAGCGGGCTGCGGCTGGAGCCGGTTGCCGGCTGTCTGCCAGATAATCGCGACTGCATCCTGTTCCATCCGGTCGACTCCCTGCCCGCCGCGAGCTTCAAGCCGGGCCATGATCGAGCCTGACGCAGGCCGGGCGACGGTCGCCTATGTCGACGCCGCGATCGGGCTGGTGCGCAAGGGCATCGCTGACGCGATCGTCGGATGCCCGCACAACGAGACGGCCGTCAACGCCGCCGGCGTTCCGTTTTCGGGATATCCCGGCCTGATCGCCCGCCTGACCGGCACGCCGGAGGAGAAGGTGTTCATGATGCTGGTCGGCGGCGGCCTGCGCATCCTGCACGCCACCCTGCACGAACGCATCTATCATGCGCTCGCTCGGCTTACGCCGGACCTGATCGAGGAAGCCGGACTGCGCCTGCGCGAACACGTTGAAGCAGCTCGGCGTCGCGAATCCCCGGATCGGCATTTTCGGCATCAATCCGCACGCCGGCGAGAACGGCCTGTTCGGCGATGACGACGATCACATCACGAAGCCTGCCGTCGAGCGCCTGCGCGCGGCCGGCATACTGGCCGAAGGTCCGGTCGGCGCCGATATCATTCTCGGCGCGCAAGGACATCGACGGCTTCGTTGCGATCTATCATGACCAGGGGCACATCCCGGTGAAACTGCTCGCCGGGCGAAACGCATCGGCCCTGTCGGTCGGCGTCGGGGATCCTGTTTTCCAGCGTCGGTCATGGCAGTGCGTTCGACATTGCGGACAAGGCAAGGCCGATCCGTCCGCGGTGCTGCGGACGCTTCGCCTGATCGGCAATGTCGCGGCCGATACGGCATCGCCTGTCCGGGACAGCGCGGCATGACCTTCACCGTCCGCGTCGCCGAGAGCGAGATCACGTTCCCCTGCGAGCCGCGCGAGTTCGTGCTCGATGCCGCCGAGCGCGCCGGCTATGCGATGCCTTCGTCCTGCCGCAAGGGCGTCTGCAACACCTGCGAGACCGGCCTCCTCGCCGGCGAAGTCGAGCAGCGCGGCCGCGGGCGGCGGACGGCGAGCGATGGCACGGCGCTGAGTGTGTCGCGCCCAGCCGCGCGACGATCTGACCATTCGCCCCAAGCGCTTCGAGCGCATCGACATCTTCCGGCGCAAGACGATCACCGCGACAGTCTTTCGGCTCGACCGTCCGGCGCCGGATGTCACGATCGTGACCTTGCGATTTCCGATTGGTCTGCGCGCACCGTTCAAGGCCGGACAATATCTTCAGGTCATCATGGAGGACGGTGACCGCCGCAATTTCTCGATGGCTAATGCCGACGCGCCATAATGACGGGGCGGAGCTGCACATCCGGCACGTTCCGGGCGGCAAGTTCTCGGACAGGATTTTGTCTGATCTCACCGTCGGCGCCCGGCTGCAGGTCGAGATGCCCTTTGGCGATTTCCATCTGCGCGAGCTCGCCGCGCCGGATCGTCCTGCTTGCGAGCGGCACCGGTTTCTGCGCCGATCAAGTCGATGATCGAGAGCGCGATCCACGCCGGCAACCAGCGCCCGATGCATCTCTATTGGGGCGCGCGCTGCCGCGAAGACATCTACTGTTTGAGTTGCCGGTTCGCTGGCAAGAACGCCTGCCCTGGTTCAGCTTCACGCCGGTTCTGTCCGAACCCTCATCGTCATGGACAGGCCGCACCGGGCTCGTTCATGACGCGGTCCGCGAGGATCATTCCAGCCTGGAAGATTTCGACGTCTATGCCTGCGGCAATCCGCTGATGGTCACGGCCGCGCAGAACACGTTCACGACGGCACACCACCTGCCCGACGCGCAATTCTTCGCAGATGCCTTCGTCGCGTCGGGGCCACTGTCCTCGGACAAAATCCAACCGGCACAGGTTCAATCATGACACGAACGGCTTCCGCGGTTCTATCCGCTCTCGCCTCGGCACTCGCCCTGCTCGCTGCGACCGCCTGCCGCGCCGACGAGGCCGCGAGCTACCCCACACAGAACATCCGGATCATCGTGCCCTTCCCGGCCGGCGGAACGGCAGACATTCTGCCGCGCATCGTCGCCGAAAAGCTGCGCCAGAAATGGAATCAGCCGGTCATCATTGAAAACCGATCCGGCGCCGGTGGAAATATCGGCGCCGATGCCGTCGCAACCAGTGCTCCGGATGGCTATACGCTGCTCGCAAGCCCTCCAGGCCCGATCGCGATCAACGAGAACCTCTACAAGAATCTCCCATTCCGTCCTGCCGACCTGATGCCGATTACCGTGCTCGGCACGGTGCCCAACGTCCTCGACGTGCGGCCCGGTTTCCCCGCCAAGTCCGTGCAGGAATTGATCGCCTATGCCAAGGCCAACCCGGACAAGGTGTCCTTTGCCTCACAGGGCAACGGCTCGACCTCACACCTGACGGCCATCCTGTTTCAGAAGCTGACTGGCACCAAAATGGTGCATGTTCCCTATCGCGGCACGGCGCCGGCGCTGCAGGACGTCATGGGCGGAACGGTCGATCTGTTCTTCGACAATCTCGGCTCTTCGATGAGCCTGCATCAGGGCGGCACGCTTCGTATTCTCGGTGTTTGCGGAACGGAACGGGCGCCGGCCCTTCCTGACATTCCAACGGTACGCGAGGCCGGCGTCTCCGATTTTTCGTCGGTGACGTGGTTCGCTCTGATGGCGCCAAAGGATACGCCCACGCCAATCGTCGCAAAGCTCAATGCGGCCGTGACGGAGATCTTGAAGGAACCGGACGTGCAGGCCCAGTTCGCCAAGCTCGGCGTGCAGCCCGCGCCGATGGATATTCCAGCCACGGCGAAATTCATCGCGGATGAGCGGGCGCGCTGGAAGGACGTCATCAAGTCAGCCGATGTGACGCTGGACTAAAGCGCGGTACGATTTGAATCGTCATCGCGCTTTGGTCTTTGTTTGAGCATGATCTTTTCGGAAAACCGCTACACACTTTTCCGGATCATGCTTTAGCCGGCCGCCGACACCGAAATACCGGACCGCCCTCTCCTATCTCACCTGCCGCTTGTCGAGCTTTCGGGCAAGCGTCCGGCGGTGCATGCCGAGGCGGCGGGCCGTTTCGGAAATGTTGAAATCGGTCTCGATCAGCGTCTGGTGGATGCGTTCCCATTCCAGGGTCTTGATCGACGTCGGCCGCTCCGCCAGCGCGATTTCGGCATTGCCCTCGGCCTTCTGGAAGGCCGCCTCGATGTCGTCGGTATTGGCGGGCTTGGCGAGATAATGGCATGCGCCGAGCTTGATCGCTTCGACCGCGGTGGCGATGCTGGCGAACCCCGTCAGCACGACGATCAGCATGGCCGGATCATGCGCGTGCAACGCCTCGACGCAGGCAAGCCCCGACGCGCCGCCCAGCTTCAGGTCGACGACGGCATAGCCAGGCGATGTCTCGGCAAGATCCTTTCGCACCTCATCGAGCGAGGCTGCGATGACGACGTGGTAGCCGCGCCGCTCGAACGACCGCTTCAGCGTACGCGCGAAGCCCGCGTCGTCCTCGACGATCAGCAGCGAGCGTTCAGCTGTCAAAGTCGTCTCCAATCGCGAATGCGCGACAGAGGCAGCGTCAGCTTCACGGTCGCGCCGCGCTTTCTGTGGTTCTGCGCCGTCACCACGCCGCCGAGCTTGCGGATGACATTGACGACCAGGAACAATCCCAGGCCGCCGCCCGGTCGCCCCTTGCTCGACTGATAGGGCTTGCCGAGCTGTGCAAGCATTTTCGGCGCGAAGCCCGGCCCGCGGTCGCTGATCGACAGCACCAGCGAATCGCCGTCACGTTCTACCGTGAACTCCACCCAGTCGCGCGAGACTTCAAGCGCGTTGTCCAGCACGTTGAAGATCGCCTGCTTCAGCGTGACGTCGGAAACGATCGCAAGGTCTGTACCGAACAGATTGAGGAAATGCAGATTGCTCGCCGAGCGAGCGTTGCGCCATTCCTCGACCAGCGCAGTCAGGAAGGTGATCAGCGTCGTCGGCGACGACCCCTCCCCGCGCGCCTGCCCCGCCGACACCAGAATGCCGGTCACGATCGACTTGCACCGCTGCAACGAGGCTTCCATTTCGGCGAGATCGTCAACGATGTCGGAATCTGCGGCGAGCGTCGGCATGCGGCGCCAGTCGCTCAGGATCACCGATAGCGACGCCAGTGGCGTTCCGAGCTCGTGCGCGGCACCTGAGGCCAGCAGTCCCATGCGGACGATATGGTCCTGCTCGGCGGCATGCTGCCGCAGCGCCGCGAGATGGGCGTCGTGTTCACGCAGGTTGCGATTGATGCGGGTCATGAACACGACGAGCAGCAACGCGTTCAGCGCGAAACCGACGAACATGCCGGCGATATGCAGGCTGAAGGCATCGCTGAAGCCCTGCTGCGGCAGCCCGAGCGGCCGGTAGGAAATGGTCAGCCACGCGAAGCTGACGCAGGTCAGCGCAACCAGCGACCAGGTCGAGCGCGCGTCGAGCAGGATCGCGCCGAGCGTCACCTGCAACAGATAGAGCGAGGTGAACGGATTGGAGGCGCCGCCGCTCAGATAGAGCTGGCCGGTGAGCGCGCCGACATCGAGCATCAGCGCAACCAGCAGCTCGCGATTGTTGATCTCGGCGCGATGGCGAACCCATAACAGGCTGGCGACGTTGAGCGCCACCAGCGCGCAGATCAGTGCCGCCATCGGCACGAGCGGCAGCGCGATGCCGAGCCAGAAATCCACGAAGGCGATCGTCCCGATCTGCCCGATCACCGCGGTCCAGCGCAGCTGGATCAGCAGCGCCATGTTCTTGCGGTTGGTCGCGTCGTCGGTGGAAAGCCGTGCGCCGGGCGCGCTCGCCGGCAATTTCTCGGACGACAGCGTCACGGCGTCGCTGCCCGCGAAGCGGCTGTCGCCGAAATCATGCAGAATGGGTACACGCTTCAGCATCTGAAGCCGCCTTGTGAGAGGGGATGCGCGCGCCGGCCGTTCCGCGCACGATGCGCAGACAAGCACTCGCCAGCATGAAAGCCAGCGCAAACCATGTCAGCGCATAAATCAAGTGGTTGTTCGCGAACGTGATGACGGTCAGGCCGCCGATCGGATAGCCGCCGGGATTGAGGGTGGCGTCGGCATCGATGAAGAACGGCGCGACCGGCGCGAGGCCGCGCGCATCGGCGATGGCCGCAACGTCGCGCGAATACCAGCGGTTGGCCGATGGATCGTTTGTCCTGAGAAACGCGCCCTTTGGTTCCGTCGTCCGCAGCAGGCCGGTGATCGTCACCGCTCCCGTCGTATCGGCCTCGCGTCGCGTCGCGGGCTCGCGTCGTTCCGGCGGCACGAAGCCGCGGTTGACCAGCACGATATTGCCGTCCGTCGTGCGCAGCGGCGTGAGCACCCAGAAGCCGCGGCCGTCATCTGTCACCGCCTGCACCAGCGTCTCGCGGTCATGGAGGAAGCGCCCTGTGACGGTGACGTGTCTGTATTCGTCTGCCGCGGCGTTGACCTCCGGCCAGGACGCAGGCGCCGGGATTGACTGCGGCAGATGCATGGACGCGCTGATCGACGCGATCGATCAGCGCAAGCTTCCATGTCCGTCGTTCAAGCTGCCATACGCCGAGCGCGATCAGACCGATCATGCCCACCAGGCAAAAGCCGGCCAGAAGCCACGAGCGCCATGTCAGCCGCGCGTCCGTCACCGCATCCGGCTCAGGTCATGGACCGGCATCATGTTGCCGTTGAGATGGTGCATCACCCACAGCGATCCCGTCAGCGCGATCACGACCATGATGACGGTGAAGATCAGCGCCATCATGCTCCAGCCGCTCTTCGGACTTGGTGTTCATGTGCAGGAAGTAGATCATGTGCACGACGATCTGCACGACGGCGAACGCCATGATGACGAGCGCCGTCACCTGCTTGCTCGCCCAGCGTGCCGCTCATCACGAGCCAGAACGGGATCGCGGTCAGCACCACCGACAGCACGAAGCCCAGCAGATAGCTGCCGCGAGCGAGCCGTGACGGGTGCCCGGACATGCGCATCGTCATGCGCGTGGACGGCGTCGCATGTTTGATGCTCATCGCAGCATCCCCATCAGATAGACGAACGTGAACACGCCGATCCAGACCACGTCGAGGAAGTGCCAGAACATGCTGAGGCACATCAGCCGGCGCCGGTTGGCCTCGATCAGGCCGAAGCGCCTGACCTGCGTCATCAGCGTGACCAGCCAGACCAGGCCGAAGGTCACGTGCAGGCCGTGGGTTCCGACCAGCGTGAAGAAGGACGACAGGAAGGCGCTGCGCTGCGGCGTGGCGCCCTCGTGGATCATGTGCGCGAATTCGGAGAGCTCGATGCCGATGAAAGCGAGCCCGAACAGACCGGTTATGGCGAGCCAGGCCTGCGTCGTGCCGACCCGCGCTTGCTCCATCGTGCAGCATGGCAAAGCCGTAGGTGATCGACGACAACAGCAGCATCGAGGTGTTGACCGCGACCAGCGACAGGTCGAACAGGTCCTTCGGCGCGGGGCCGGCGGCATAGTTGCCGCCGAGCACGCCATAGGTGGCGAACAGGATCGCGAAGATGAGGCAATCGCTCATCAGGTAGATCCAGAAGCCGAGCATCGTGCTGCTGCCCTCGGCATGCTCATGCTCGTCGACGAGGTAGAAGACCGGCTCGTCCGGCCTGCAGATTGCCTGTCGCGATGGTCATGGCTTCAGCTCCCGCGGCCAGAAGCTCGCGTGCGCGCGCTCTCGGCCCGGACGACCTCGTCGGCGGGAATGTGGAAGTCGCGGTGATAGTTGAAGGTGTGGCCGATCGCGACCGCGAGCAGCGCGACGAAGCTCGCCGCTGCCAGCCACCAGATGTACCAGATCAGGCCGAACGCCATCGCCGTGCTGAGGCCGGCGAGGATGATCGCCCGTCGCCGGTATTGCTCGGCATGTGGATCGGCTTGAAGCCCCCCAGCGGACGCGTGATATCCGCGCTGCTTCATGTCCCACCAGGCGTCGTTGTCGTGCACGACCGGCGTGAAGGCGAAGTTATAGTCCGGCGGCGGCGACGAGGTCGCCCATTCCAAGCGTGCGGGCGTCCCAGGGATCGCCGGTCACGTCGCGCAAGCTCCTCGCGGCTGCATGACGCTGACCGCAATCTGAACCAGGAAGCAGCCGATGCCGAGCAGGATCAGGAAGGCGCCGATGCGCCGCGATGACGAACCAGATCTGCAGCGACGGATCGTCGAACACGCGCAGCCGGCGGGTCACGCCCATCAGGCCGAGCACATAGAGCGGCATGAAGGCGAAGTAGAAGCCGGTCACCCAGAACCAGAACGACAGCTTGCCCCAGAACGGATCGAGCTTGAAGCCGAACGCCTTCGGGAACCAGTAGGTGATGCCGGCAAACGCGCCGAACACCACGCCGCCGATGATCACGTTGTGGAAATGCGCGACCAGGAACAGGCTGTTGTGCAGCACGAAGTCGGCCGGAGGCACTGCGAGCAGAACGCCGGTCATGCCGCCGATCACGAAGGTCAGCATGAACGCCATCGTCCACATCATCGGCAGTTCGAAGCGGATGCGGCCGCGATACATCGTGAACAGCCAGTTGAACATCTTCGCTCCCGTCGGGATCGAGATGATCATCGTGGTGATGCCGAAGAAGGAATTGACGCTGGCGCCCGACCCCATCGTGAAGAAGTGGTGCAGCCAGACGAGGTAGGACAGGATGGTGATGACGACGGTGGCGTAGACCATCGAGGTGTAGCCGAACAGCCGCTTGCCCGAGAAGGTCGAGGTCACCTCGGAGAAGATGCCGAACGCCGGCAGGACCAGGATGTAGACCTCCGGATGCCCCCATATCCAGATCAGGTTCACGTACATCATCGGGTTGCCGCCGAAGTCGTTGGTGAAGAAGTTGGTGCCGACATAGCGGTCGAGCGACAGCAGCGCGAGCACGGCGGTGAGCACCGGGAACGAGGCGACGATCAGGATGTTCGTGCACAGCGAGGTCCAGGTGAACACCGGCATCCGCATCAGCGTCATGCCGGGCGCGCGCAGCTTGACGATGGTGCAGATCAGGTTGACGCCCGGACAGCAGCGTGCCCGACACCCGCGACCTGGAGCGCCCAGATGTAGTAGTCGACCCCGACGTCGGGGCTGTAGGCGAGATTGGAAAGCGGCGGATAGGCGAGCCAGCCGGTGCGCGCGAACTCGCCGATGAACAGCGAGAACATCACCAGGATCGCGCCGCCCGCGGTCATCCAGAAGCTGAAATTGTTCAGGAACGGAAACGACACGTCGCGCGCGCCGATCTGCAGCGGCACGACGTAGTTCATCAGGCCCGTGACGAGCGGCATCGCCACGAAGAAGATCATGATGACGCCGTGCGCGGTGAACACCTGATCGTAGTGATGGGCGGGGAGAAAGCCGTCCGATCCGTTGAACGCGATCGCCTGCTGCATGCGCATCATCAACGCGTCGGCGAAGCCGCGCAGCAGCATCACGATGCCGAGCACCATGTACATGATGCCGATGCGCTTGTGATCGACGGTCGTGAACCACTCGCGCCACAGATAGCCCCAGAGGCGGAAATAGGTGATGGCGGCGAACAGCGCGAGCCCGCCCGATCGCGACGACGGCGAAGGTACCGATCAGGATCGGCTCGTGCAGCGGCAGCGATTCCAGGGACAGGCGGCCGAAGACCGCTTTTACGAGATCAGTATTGTCGAACATGATGGGTTCACTCAGGACTCGGACTTCGTGCGCGGTCCGCGGATCAAGGATGTCGAGGATGGAAGCGGCGTGAACGGCGGACGTTTCAGTCCCGCTCCCATCAGCGGTGTCAGGTCGGGTGGCGCAGGCACCGTCCGCGACGCCTGCAGCAAAGCCCCCTGCCCCTGTCCCTGCACCGATGCCTGGGCGTTCGCCTCGCTGGTGTCGCAGGCGCCGACGACGAAGCTCGGTTCGGGGCCGAACACGGCGCCGCGGCCCGCGAACTTGTCGTAAGCGAGCGGCAGCGTATTCCTGATTCCGGCAAGGCCCATCCCGCCCCGCGCGTCGATCGCCATCATGTCGCTCAGGCACATCTTGCCGGTCTCGACGCACATGTTGAGGACGGCAGGGAACAGGTCCTGATCGACGGAGGCGAAATGGCGCACGGACTCGTTGATCGCTCGGATGCCTCGAGCGAGAGATATTCGCGCTTTCCGAGCGCCGTGCCATTTGCCTTCGCGCCCGCGACCCACTCGTCGAAGGCGCTTCGCGCGAGGCGCGTGAAAGACGAAGTGCATGCCGGAGAATCCCGCGCCGCTGTAATTGGCGGAGAAGCCGCGGTAGTCGCCCCCTTGGTTGACCACCGCATGCAACCGGCTTTCCATGCCGGGCATCGCGTAGATCTGGCCCGCCATGGCCGGGATGTAGAACGAGTTCATCACCGACGAGGCCGTGATGCGGAAGTCGATCGGGCGATTGACCGGCGCGGCAAGCTCGTTGACGCTGGCGACGCCGTATTCGGGATAGATGAACAGCCACTTCCAATCGAGCGCGACGACATCGACCTCGAGCGGCTTGTCCGATTCCGTGATCGCAAGGTCGGATGAGATGCGGCCGAGCGCGCGGTAGGGATCGAGCAGATGCGTGCCCATCCAGGTCACCGCGCCAAGGCAGATGATGATCAGAAGCGGCGCCGACCAGATCACGAGTTCGAGCTGGGTGGAGTGGTCCCAGTCCGGCTCATAAGGCGCCGCCGTGTTCGACTGGCGATAGCGCCAGGCGAAGAGCACGGTCAGCAGCATGACCGGCAGCACGATCAGCAGCATCAGCACGGTCGCGATGACCACCAGGTCGCGCTGCTGAGCGGCCACGTCACCGGCCGGCGCCAGCACGATGAAATTGCAGCCTCCAAGAGAGGCAGCCAGAGATAGCAGAATCAGGAGTTTCAGGTAACGCACGCGTGAGCCCGTGTGAACGAGTTTTCCTTTGTCGGGCCAACGGGTAGCTGCGGCGCAACAAAAGCGGTATTGGACAATTTGTCCAATACCGCAACGCACAACGGGCGGTCAAACCCCACTCTGGGCGCGCACGCCGCGGCCTACGGATTCTTGAGACAAAGAGCGACGACGATGGCGATGACAGACGCGGCTGACGGCAACCCGGCGAGATTTCACGGCGACGCGCATCCCGGCGAGATCGCGATCGGCGTCATCATCGGCCGCACGTCCGAGTTCTTCGACTTCTTCGTCTATGCGATCGCATCGGTGATCGTTTTTCCGCGGCTGGTGTTTCCGTTCGCCGACCAGCTCACCGGAACGCTCTATTCATTCGGCATCTTCGCGCTGGCCTTCGTCGCGCGGCCGCTCGGCACCGTCATCTTCATGTCGGTCGATCGCCGCTACGGCAAAGGCGCGAAGCTGGTCATTGCGCTGTTCCTGCTCGGCACGGCGACGGTCGCGATCGCCTTCCTGCCCGGCTATGCGGAGATCGGCGTGGCGGCAATCTGGCTGCTTGCGCTGGCGCGCGCATGCCAGGGCCTCGCCTGGGGCGGCGCCTGGGACGGACTGGCCTCGCTGCTGGCGATGAACGCGCCGGCGCATCATCGCGGCTGGTACGCGATGATCCCGCAACTCGGCGCGCCGCTTGGCCTGATCGTGGCGAGTGCGCTGTTCGCCTATTTCGCCGGCCATCTGTCGGCGCAGGATTTTTTCGACTGGGGTTGGCGCTATCCGTTTTTCGTCGCCTTCGCCATCAACGTGGTGGCGCTGTTCGCGCGGCTGCGGATGGTGGCGACGCCGGAATATGCCTCGCTGTTCGAAAGCCGCGAGCTGCAGCCGACGCGCATCGTCAACACGATCCGCCATGACGGCCGCACCATCGTGATCGGCGCGTTCGCGCCGCTGGCAAGCTTTGCGCTGTTCCACATGGTCACCGTGTTTCCGCTGTCCTGGGTGTTTCTGTTCACGCGCGAGAGTCCGGTGCGGTTTCTGGTCATTGAAATGGTCGGTGCCGTGTTCGGCGTCGCGGCTATCGTGGCTTCCGGGCTGATCGCCGATCGGGTCGGCCGCAAATCGCTGCTGATCGGATCCGCCATCGCGATCGCGGTGTTCAGCGGCTTCGCCCCGCAACTGCTCGACGCCGGCGCCGTCGGCGAGACAATCTACATGGTGCTCGGCTTCATCCTGCTCGGCTTGTCGTTCGGGCAGTCGTCGGGTGCGATCGCCTCCAACTTCGCGCGCATCTATCGCTATACGGCCTCGGCGCTGACCTCGGATCTCGCCTGGCTGTTCGGTGCGGGATTCGCGCCGCTGGCGGCGCTTTTGCTCGCGACCCATCTCGGGCTGATTTCCGCCGGTGCCTATCTGCTCTCCGGCGCGGTCTGGACGCTGCTCGCGCTCTGGCTCAGCGGGCTTCGCGAAGCCGAGGGTTAGTGCGCAAGGCCGGTGTAAATCGACATCGCGATTCCGTCGTAAGCCATTGAAATAACATCGTGTCTTGCGGATCTCATTCCGGCATCCGCAAGCCGGCGGTATTCATAGCGGGATCAGAGCCTTAGGCGAATTTCCTTCAATCGTCCGTCAATTCGTCCCCGGACACCATCACGGCTCCGCAAAGCATCCCGTTCTTCGAACGCGGATATTGCCGCCGCTGCCGGACGCTGCAATAAGCGTCTGGAAACGTCCGAGATCGCAGACGAACTGGCGCCTTCCGGCCCTTAATTGATTGCGGCTCATAACAACAAGAAGCTTAGGGAGCTTGCCAAGATGAGCTTTTCACGACGCGCACTTCTCAAGGGTTCCGCTGCAACGGCAGCCTTGGCCGGCATCGGAGCGCCTCACGTGGCGCGCGCCCAATCGGCCGAGTTCACCTACAAATTCGCCAACAACCTCCCGGAATCGCATCCCTTTGTCGCCCGCGCCCGTGAGATGGCCGCGGCGATCAAGACCGAGACCAATGGCCGGTTCGAGATGCAGGTGTTCCCGAACAGCCAGCTCGGCTCCGATACCGACACGCTGAGCCAGCTTCGGTCCGGCGGCGTCGAGTTCTTCACGCTCTCGGGCCTGATCCTGGCGACGCTGGTGCCGGCCGCCTCGATCAACGGCATCGGCTTCGCATTCCCGGACTATCCCACGGTCTGGAAGGCGATGGACGGCGATCTCGGCGCCTATGTGCGCGGCGAGATCAAGAAGGCCGGTCTCGAGGTCATGGACAAGATCTGGGACAACGGCTTCCGCCAGACCACGTCGTCGACCAAGCCCATCAACGGCCCGGACGATTTCAAGGGCTTCAAGATCCGCGTGCCGGTGTCGCCGCTCTGGACCTCGATGTTCAAGGCGTTCGACGCCTCGCCCGCCTCGATCAATTTCAGCGAAGTTTATTCAGCATTGCAGACCAAGATCGTGGAGGGCCAGGAAAACCCGCTGGCGCTGATCTCGGCCGCGAAGCTCTATGAGGTCCAGAAATACTGCTCGATGACCAACCACATGTGGGACGGCTTCTGGTTCCTGATGAACCGCCGTGCCTGGCAAGCCCTGCCGGAGGACATCCGCACCATCGTCGCCAAGAACGTCAACGCCGCCGCCGTGAAGGAGCGCGAGGACACCGAGAAGCTGAACGCCACGGTGAAGCAGGAGCTCGCAGGCAAGGGGCTCACGTTCAACCAGCCCGAGGTCGGGCCGTTCCGCGACAAGCTGCGCTCCGCCGGCTTCTATGCCGAGTGGAAAGGCAAATATGGCGAGCAGGCCTGGGAGGTCTTGGAGAAGGCCGTCGGCAAGCTCTCGTAAAGTGTGGGGCCGGCCATGGCTCATCTCGAGATCTCCGAATTCTCCGTCCCCGAGGCGACGGCAGAGTCCCCTCGCCCGGCTTTCCGGCGCCTCGAGTCCGTCCTTGGACATCTGGTCGAGATCCCGGCGGCGATCCTGGTCGTCGCCGAGGTCGTGATCCTGTTTGCGGGTGTGATCGCCCGCTACGTGCTGCACCAACCGCTGATCTGGTCGGACGAGCTCGCCTCGATGCTGTTCCTGTGGCTGGCCATGCTGGGGGCTGCGGTCGCGTTCCGGCGCGCCGAGCACATGCGGATGACCGCAGTGATCGGCAGCGCCACGCCGCCGATCCGGTTCTATCTCGACACCGTCGCGACCTGCGCGGCGTTGGCCTTTCTGCTGATGATCCTGCACCCGGCCTATGAATACGCCTACGAGGAAAGCTTCATCACCACGCCGGCGCTGCAGATCTCCAACACCTGGCGCGCGGCAGCCCTGCCGGTCGGGATCGGCCTGATGGCGATGTTTGCGGTGCTCAGGCTCTTGCGGACTGGCGATCTCAAAGTTCTTCTCGGCGGCCGTCTTGTCGGTCGCGCTGGTCATCGGCCTGTTCTGGCTGGCGCAGCCTTATCTGCGTCCGCTCGGCAACATCAATCTCGTGATCTTCTTCGTCGGCGTGGCCGGCTTCTGCGTGTTCGCGGGCGTGCCCATTGCCTTCGGGTTCGGACTCTCGATCTTCGGCTATCTGGCGCTGACCACCCGCACGCCGCTGATGGTGCTGGTCGGGCGCATGGACGAGGGCATGAGCCACCTGATCCTGCTCTCGGTGCCGCTGTTCGTGTTCCTGGGGCTGTTGATCGAGATGACCGGCATGGCGCGCGCCATGGTGTCGTTCCTGGCGAGCCTGCTCGGCCATGTCAGAGGCGGCCTGCATTACGTGCTCGTCGGCGCGATGTATCTGGTGTCAGGCATTTCCGGATCGAAGGCCGCCGACATGGCTGCCGTCGCGCCGGTGCTGTTCCCGGAGATGAAGGAGCGCGGCGCCAAACCCGGCGACCTCGTGGCACTCCTTGCCGCGACCGGCGCGCAGACCGAAACCATCCCGCCGAGCCTCGTACTGATCACCATCGGTTCGGTCACCGGCGTCTCGATCTCGGCGCTGTTCACCGGCGGCCTGCTGCCGGGCGTCGTGCTCGCGATCACGCTGTCGGCGCTGGTCTGGTGGCGCTACCGCAACGAGGACCTGAGCCATGTCAGGCGCGCGAGCGGCGGCCAGATCGCCAAGACCTTCGTCATCGCCCTTCCCGCCATCGCCCTTCCCTTCGTGATCCGCTACGCCGTGGTCGAGGGCATCGCGACCGCGACCGAGGTGTCGACCATCGGGATCGTCTACAGTTTCATCATCGGGCTTCTGGTCTACCGCCGCTTCGACTGGCGGCGGCTGACGCCGATGCTGATCGAGACAGCGTCACTGTCGGGTGCGATCCTGCTGATCATCGGCTCGGCCACCGGCATGGCCTGGGGCCTGACCCAATCCGGCTTCTCGCGCGCGCTCGCCACCAGCATGACCGGCCTGCCCGGGGGTTCCGCGACCTTCATCGCCGTCTCGATCGTCGCCTTCGTCGTCCTCGGCAGCGTGCTGGAGGGAATCCCTGCGATCGTGCTGTTCGGGCCGCTGTTGTTTCCGATCGCACGAACCGTCGGCGTGCACGAGGTGCATTATGCGATGATCATTATCCTTGCGATGGGTATCGGATTATTCGCGCCGCCCTTCGGCGTCGGCTATTATGCGGCCTGCGCGATCGGGCGGGTTGATCCGGCGCAAGGCATCCGGCCGATCTGGGGTTATCTGTTGGCGCTCCTGATCGGATTGATCATCGTCGCGATATTTCCGTGGATCTCGATCGGGTTCCTGTAGCGAAGGGAGGCGGGCCGATGGGTGGACAGCAGAACCAGTACGACATCGGTCTCGACAAGACGCCGGCCAATTATGTGCCGCTGACGCCGTTGAGCTTTCTCGCCCGCAGCGCCGCGGTCTATCCGAACCATGTCAGCGCGGTCTATGAAGGCCGCAGCTACACTTGGTCCGAGACGTATGACCGCTGCCGGCGCTTCGCGTCTTATCTCGCCGGCAAGGGCATCGGCGACGGCGACACGGTCGCGGCGATGTTGCCGAACCTGCCGGCCATGAACGAAGTGCATTTCGCGGTGCCGATGACCGGCGCGGTGCTGAACGCGCTCAACATCCGCCTCGACGCGTCATCCATCGCCTTTCAGCTCGATCATGGCGGCGCGAAGATCATCCTGGTCGATCCGGAATTTTCCGGCGTGATCTCCGAAGCGCTGAAGCTGATGACCGGACCCAAGCCGTTCGTCATCGACGTCGATGATGCGGCGTTCAAGGGCGGCAAGCGCATCGGCGAGATCGAATATGAGGCCGCGTTGACCCAGGGTGATCCAGCCTTCGTTGCGCGATTGCCCGCAGACGAATGGAATGCGATTGCGCTGAGCTACACATCTGGCACCACGGGCAATCCCAAGGGCGTCGTGACCCATCATCGCGGCGCCTACCTGAATGCGGTCAGCAACATCCTGGCAGGCAATCTCGGCCAGCACCCGGTGTATCTCTGGACGCTGCCGATGTTCCACTGCAACGGCTGGTGCTTTCCCTGGACGATCGCAGCTTCTGCCGGCGTCAATGTCTGCCTGCGCAAGGTCGAGCCGACCAGGATCTTCGAATTGATCAGGGCGCACGGCGTCACCCACATGTGCGGCGCGCCGATCGTCTACAACGTGCTGATCAACGCGCCGGACGCGCCGAAGGGCAAGGGCGCAACGCCCGTCGTCGGCCTGATCGCCGGCGCCGCGCCGCCGGTCGCGGTGCTCGAAGGCGCCGAAAACATCGGTATCAAGCTGACGCATGTCTATGGGCTCACGGAAGTCTATGGCCCCGCATCGGTCTGCGCGGAGCAGCCCGGCTGGGACGATCTGCCGGCCGCGGAGCGCGCACAGTTGAAGCGCCGGCAGGGCGTGCCCTACCCGCTGGAAGAAGCCGTCACGGTGATCGACCCCGAGACGATGCGCCAGGTGCCGCGCGATGGCGAGACCATCGGCGAGGTCATGTTCCGCGGCAACATCGTCATGAAGGGCTACCTCAAAAACGAGAAGGCGACCAACGACGCCTTTGCCGGCGGCTGGTTCCACACCGGCGATCTCGGCGTGCTCGACCAGCATGGCTATGTCATCATCAAGGACCGTTCCAAGGACATCATCATCTCCGGCGGCGAGAACATCTCGTCGGTCGAGGTCGAGGACATCCTCTACAAGCACCCGGCCGTGCTGTTCGCGGCGGTGGTGGCCAAGCCCGACCCGAAATGGGGCGAGGTCCCCTGCGCCTTCGTCGAGCTGAAGGACGGCGCAACGGCGACGGAAGCCGAGATCATCGCCTATTGCCGCAGCCACATGTCCGGCTTCAAGACGCCGAAGGCTGTGGTCTTCGGCCCAATCCCGAAGACGTCAACCGGCAAGATCCAGAAATTCCTGCTGCGCAACGAGGTGCAGTCGGCGAAGGCGATTTCGGCCTAGCGCTTTCGCCGAGCAGAGCGAATCGAATAGGGCATTCCCAAATCAAGATCGTAGCAATCATTTAAGTTACGACGTCATTCCGGGGCGATGCGTTAGCATCGAACCCGGAATCTCGAGATTCCGGGTCTGGTGCTTGCGGCGCATCCCGGAATGACGTGGAGAGAATTTGCGCATTCCCGCCATGCGCAAACTGCCCGTCGTGCACATTTCCTCTTGCGTCGTCGGGCAAATCAAAACCATCCTCCCGCGCATCCCGCACCCACATGAGGGGCGTATCGCGATCGTCACGGACGTTGGAAGCGGGATGCGATGGACGCGGCGTGTTGTGAGACGAATGACACGAGGCGTACGGCGAAATCGCGTGGTCCTGGCGCCCCAAGGCTGGCGCTACGCGTGCGATGATGCTTCGCATCACGCAGGCAACGGTGACAACAAAGCCTGGTCACCGGGGAGAGCGCGTATAAGCCGTAAAACCATCGCGCAGGGAATGCCGGCTGCTCCGGCTGAACCTGTGGTTCTGCCGCGTGCTTTTTGTTGCACGCGGACCATGGGTGCAGCCCGCACCCGGCATTCCCTGCGCCCTCTGATCTCGATGAGGGTAATATGATTGCAAAACTCGGACGCCAAGCGCTGCGAGAACGCAGACGCGCGCAAGCGCCGTCTCCGGACGATGCTTTGCGTCACCGGGAGAACCACGAGGCCCAAAACGTCCCGACAACGTTGGACAACGGCGTCGAGGAGACGAGCTGTTTGATAATTGAAACTGAGACGCGCGGACCTCACGTCACGCGACGGCGCTACGCTTCCCTGCTCTTCGGCGGGTAAAACTGCGGTGCCTCCTTACGGTCGTACATGCCGTAGTCCCTGACGACCTCGACGATCCGGACGTATTCGGTCGTGGGCTCAGCGAAGAGCCGCGGGGCGAATGCGACGCCGGATTGATGATCCGGCAACTCGATGAGATGCGCGAACTGTCCGTCGCGGTAGACGCTGGCGAAGGTCTCGCTGCGCCATTCGGACACCACCGGAAGCTCTGCGCTCTTCGATTCCGTCGTCAGCACATAGGTCGGCGGCCGCCGCGCCGGATCGTTGTAAGACGCGCGGCGCTCCGGCTGCCAAACGGGTTGCCCAGGCTTCGCTTCGTAGATGACCTGCGCCACGCGGATGCGATAGTCGGAGAACACCCTGTCCCGGCCGAGCGTCTGCACATCGTGATGATGCGCATGAACGCGCCAGGCGGTCAGGCTGCCCTCGTCCTGCCAGATCTGGTAGGACAGGATCAGGTTGTCGCGCGAGAAGCTCTTAAAGCGGTCGAGAAACAGGCATCCGCCCATCGCCTCCAGCTCGGGCTTCAAGGACGCAGCGAGATTGAGATACTGGTCGGTACGTCCCGGCTTGATCTCGACTTCGAAGAACAGGGATATCATCGTGGCCACTCCATGTCCTTCACTCCATGTTCTAAAGTGCGGGTGGGCAAAGGCGCATCGCGCCGTGCCCACCATCTTGCCGTGACGCTCAAAGAGTGGTGGGCACGCTTCGCTTTGCCCACCCTACGGACTGCTGCGATCCGCAGATACTATCCGATCTGCAGCCGCATCCCATCATAGGCCGGTATGACGCCGTCCGGCAGGCTCTGGCGCAGCACCTCATAGTCGAGGTCGGAATGCATGTTGGTGATGACGGCGCGCTTCGGCTTGAAACGTTCGATCCAGGCCAGTGCGTCATTGACCGAGAAGTGGCTCGGATGGGGCGCATAACGCAGGCCGTCGACAATCCAGAGATCAAGGTCTTCGAGCGCACTCCAACTCTCTTTCGGAATGTCGCTGAGGTCAGGGGTGTATGCGGCGTTGCCGATCCGGTAGCCGAGCGCGGGGATGTTGCCGTGCTGAACCAGGAACGCCGACAGCGTGACCGCGCCGCCCTTCCCGTCGATCGTCTCGGCCCTGCCTGCCTCGATCGCATGCTGGGTCAGGATCGGCGGGTAATCGCTGCCCGCCGGCGAGACGAAGCAATAGGAGAAGCGGTGCATGATGTCTTTCGCGGTCGACTGGTTCAGGTAGACCGGAATGCGGCGGCGCTGATGCAGCACGACCGAACGAAGATCGTCGATGCCGTGGGTCTGGTCGGCATGCTCATGGGTCAGGAACACCGCGTCGATGTGATCGACCTCGGCGTCGATTAGCTGCTCGCGCAGATCAGGCGAGGTATCGATTACGATCCGCGTCGTGCCCTGCCCCGAGGTCCGCTCGACAAGAAGCGAGCAGCGGCGGCGGCGATTTCTGGGATTGTTGGGATCGCACTTGCCCCAGCCGAGCGCGGGGCGTGGCACGCCGGCGGAGGAGCCGCAGCCCAGGATGGTCAAGGTCAGCGTCATGCGACGCCGCCCGGCGCCGGCACCTTGGAGAAGAGCCGAAAGAAATTCTCCGTGGTCTGGCGCGAAATCTCATCGAGCGACACGCCGCGGGTCTCCGCCAGCACCTTCGCGATTTCGACGACGTAGGCCGGCTCGTTGCGCTTGCCGCGGAACTTGCCCGGCGCGAGATAAGGCGAGTCGGTCTCCACCATGATGCGGTCGGCAGGCAGCTCGGCGGCGAGATCGCGCAAGCTCTGCGATTTCTTGAAGGTCAGAATGCCCGTGAACGAAATCGACAGACCCAACTCGATCGCCCTCATCGCAAGCTCCCGCCCGCCCGTGTAGCAATGCAGCACGGCGCGAAAAGGTCCCTTGGCGACCTCCTCTTCCAGGATGCGCTGGCAATCCGCATCTGCGTCGCGGGTGTGGATGACGAGCGGCAGGCCCGTCGCCCGCGCCGCGGCGATATGGGCACGGAAGCCGCGCGCCTGCGCCTCCGGCGAGCCGTTGTCGTAGAAATAGTCGAGGCCCGCCTCGCCGAGCGCGACGACCTTCGGATGCTTCGTCAGTTCGATCAATTCGTCGGACGGAATCCCGTCTTCCTCATCCGCGTGATGCGGATGGGTGCCGACCGAGCAATAGACGTTCGGAAATCGCTCAGTGATCGCGATCAGATCAGCCAGCCGCCGGACCCGGGTCGAAATCGTAACCATGCGGCCGATCCCGGCGTCCGCCGCACGCCCGACAATCGCGTCGAGATCGGCGGCGAAATCCGGAAAGTCCAGATGGCAATGGCTGTCGATCAGCATGGCCGAACGTCACTCCACGGTCGGCTCGATATAGCGAGGGAACACCCCCGACGGCGCAGGCAGCGTCGTGCCGGGCGGGATCCGGGTTTCGCCACCGAGGGCCGAGAACATCCGCGCCTCGCCGTTGGCGATGCCGAGGCTGTCGAGCAGTTTCGCCGACGCTGCGGGCATGACCGGCTGGGTCAGGATCGCGATCTGCCGGACCACCTCGGACGTGACGTAGAGTACCGTACGCTGGCGCGCCGGATTGGTCTTGGCGAGCGCCCAAGGAGCCTCGCCCGCGAAGTAGCGATTGGCCTCCGCGACCACCGACCAGACCGTGTTGAGCCAGACATGGATCTGCTGCGTCGCCATCGCGTTGCGCGCGACGCCGACCATGGCATCCGCTTCGGCCAGCATCGCCTTGTCGTTGTCGCTGAACTCGCCCGGCTCCGGCAACACGCCGCCGAGTTGCTTGGCGATCATCGACAGCGAGCGCTGCGCGAGATTGCCGAGATCGTTGGCGAGATCGGCATTGATGCGCGCGACGATCGCCTCATGATTGTAGTTGCCGTCCTGTCCGAACGGCACCTCGCGCAGGAAGAAGTAGCGCACCTGGTCGACGCCATATTGGTCGGCGAGGTTGAAGGGATCGACGACATTGCCGACCGACTTCGACATCTTCTCGCCCCTGCTGAACAGGAAGCCGTGGGCGTAGACACGCTTCTGCACGGGAATGCCCGCCGACATCAGGAACGCCGGCCAGTACACCGCGTGGAAGCGGATGATGTCCTTGCCGATGACATGCACATCGGCCGGCCAGTAGTGCCAGTTCGCATCGGACTCGTCGGGAAAGCCGACACCGGTGATGTAGTTGGTCAACGCGTCGACCCAGACATACATCACGTGCTCCTCGTCATGGGGCACCTTGACGCCCCAGTCGAAGGTCGTGCGTGAGATCGAAAGATCCCTTAACCCGCCCTTGACGAAGCTGACGACCTCGTTGCGGCGCGAGTCCGGGCCGATGAAGTCGGGCTGGCTCTCATAGAGCGAGAGCAGCTTGTCCTGATAGGCCGAGAGGCGGAAGAAGTAACTCTTCTCCTCGACCCATTCGACCGGCGTGCCTTGTGGGCCGCGGCGCACATTGTCCTCGCCGACGACGGTCTCCTCCTCGGCGTAATAGGCCTCGTCGCGCACCGAATACCAGCCGGAATAGGCGTCGATATAGATGTCGCCGTTCTGCTGCATCCGGTTCCATATCGCCTGCACCGAGCGATGATGCGCGGGCTCGGTCGTGCGGATGAAGCGGTCAAAGGAAATGTTGAGACGCTCGTCCATCTCCTTGAAGCGGCCCGCATTGCGGGCGGCAAGCTCCGCCGGAGCCAGGCCCTCGGCTTGCGCGGTCTGGATCATCTTCAGCCCGTGCTCGTCGGTCCCGGTCAGGAAGAACACGTCCTTGCCGTCGAGTTGTTGGAAACGCGCCAATGCGTCGGTCGCGATCGCCTCATAGGCGTGGCCGATATGTGGGATGCCGTTGGGATAGGCGATCGCGGTCGTGATGTAGAACGAGTTGCGCGCCTGCGCGACCGGTGTCGTCGCGGCGGGTGACGTCTCGACCACGGCAGACGTCTTCGGCGGCTTCTTTGCACGCGGCGGCTTGGCGGCAACGGGAGTCTCTGTCGGCGCCGGCCGCGGGGCTGATGTCTTGGCCGTTGACGTTTGAGGCTTTGACGTTTGAGCCGTTGACGTTCGAGCCTTGGGCGCCTTGACCTTGGGCGTCTTGGCCTTGTTCGCGACTTTGGCTGTTGTCTTGGCGGCCTTTTTCGGTGCGGTTGCCTTCGCCTTTGCGGCCTTCTTCACGCCATGCGTTTTGGTCGCGCTCTTGGCCTTTCGCACGCTCTTGGCCTTGCGCGCGCTCTCGGCCTTGCGCTTCTTCGATGCGCCTGCGGCGGATTTCCGCGCGGTCTTGACGCTCTTCTTCGCGGTCTTCTTGCCGGCCTTCTTTGCCGTTGTCTTTGCAGTCTTGCCGGCGGTTTTCTTCGTGCGCGTAGCCAACACAATTCCCTTATGGCTCAAATGCGAATGTCGCGGGGTGAAACGAAAGCGGACCGAGCATGACGTTCGGAAAGCCGATATCCAGTTTTCCGGGTCGTACCCTAGCGGGTCGCTTCCGCAAGCATGCCGAACACCGAAAACACCAGCGGCTTTCGCTCCAGATTGTAGGATTCGGTGTCGCGTGCGGCGCGGACGATCTTTTCCCATACCTCCGCCAGCCGTGCAAGGCGGGGCAGGTTGGCGTTGGTATTGCCTTCGGCGCGCAGCCGCTCGGCCACCCAGCGGTCGATGCTGTCGACGAAGGCCGCAAGCGCCACGCGGTCGCTGGTGCCCAGTGCATCGCCCAGCGCATGGAGCTCGCGCGGATCGACTTTTGGCAGGGTCGCCAGCAGCGCCGCGGTGCGCTGGTGCAGCTTGAGCGCGTCGCCGCCCAGGAGCGTCAAAGCACGGGCTACACTGCCTTCCGAGGCTGCGGCGGCTTCCGCGAGCGCGGCGTCGCCGGGGGCGCGCGCGGTCGCCTTCTCCGCCGCACGAATGACATCCTCGGTCAAAAGCGGGCGCAGCGGCAGCTTGCGGCAACGGGACTGGATCGTCGGCAGCACCCGCGCCGGCGCGTGGCTCAACAGCAGGAACAGCGATTGCTGCGGCGGCTCCTCGAGAATCTTGAGCAGCGCATTGGCGGCATTGGCATTGAGCTCATCGACGGTATCGACGATGCAGACCCGCCACCCCTCGACCGCGGCGGTCGATCCGAAGAACGAGATGGTCTCGCGCGTCTCGTCGACCGTGATCACGGTGCGCAGCACGCCCTTGTCGTTGAGTGACCGCTCCAGCGCCAGCAGGCCGCCATGGGCGCTTGCCGCGATATGGCGCGCGACCGGATCGGCCGGATCGATCCACAGCGTCTCGGCACGTTGCACGGCCGCCGCGCCTGGATCGCGATGGGCGAGCACGAACCGGGCCATGCGGTAGGCCAGCGTCGCCTTGCCGATGCCCTGCGCGCCGCCGATCAGCCAGGCATGCGGAATGCGGCCGCTCCGATAGGCCCTCAGCAGCGCGCCTTCCGCCTCGCGATGGCCGAACAAATCGGTGGTCTCGCGCGGATGCGGTACGCTGACCTCGGCTTCCGCGACCCGGCGCGCGCTCATGCCGGGCTCGCAGCTTTGCGCGCGGCCGAGGAAAAACGCTGCCGCACAACGTTCCAGATGTTTGCAGCCACCGTGTCGACGTCGGCGGTCGCGTCGATCAGCACGCAGCGATCGGGTTCTGCCGCCGCGATCTCGCGATAGCCTTCCCGCAGTTCCTGATGAAACTTGACGTCCTCCGACTCGAACCGGTCCGGCGCGCCGGTGCCGCGGCGGGCCGCCGCGCGCTGCAGGCCGACCTCGGCAGGAACATCGAGGATGAAGGTCAGATTGGGCTTGAGGTCACCGATGGTCACGCGCTGCATGGCGTTGAGTAGCTCGGGAGCGACGTGGCCGAGCCTGCCCTGATAGACCTGCGTCGAATCGGCGAAGCGGTCGCACAGCACCCAGGTGCCCTTGGCGAGCGCCGGCTTGATGACCGTGCGCACATGATCGTCGCGGGCGGCAGCGAACAGAAGCGTCTCCGCCTCGGCACCGAGCAGCTTGCCCATGCCGGACAGGACGAGATGGCGGATGATCTCGGCCCCCGGCGATCCGCCGGGTTCGCGCGTGATCAGCGTGCGTACTTTGGATCGTTCAAGACGCTCGGCCAAACTCTTGATCTGGGTCGATTTTCCCGACCCTTCCCCACCTTCAAAGGTGATGAACCGCCCGCGTCCGCCGGCTCGTTTGATTGCAGTTTCAGGCATGGTCAGAGTTTCTCGGCGCCTGCGCGGAACGCACCAATGATGAGTTCGCTGACGCCATCGATCGCGCGCCGCATCGTCGATCCCGTGCCGATCGATTCGGCGGCATAGACCGGCTGCTCGACCGCGATGTTGCTGCCGCGCCAGACCCGGACGACGCCGACCTTCTGACCGGCTTCGACCGGCGCGCGCACCGGCCCATTATAGACGATCCGCGCAATCAGTCTCTCGTTCCCGTTCTTCGGCACCATCACCTTGACCGGCTCACGGCTGGACAGCTTGACCGAGCGGTTCTCGCCGCCGAATACCCTCGCATAGCCAAGCGTCTGGTCGGCCGCGAACAGGGTGCGCGTCTCGAAATTGCGGAAGCCCCATTCCAGCATCTTCTTGGCTTCGGTGGCGCGATCCTCGGGGTCCTCGAGGCCGTTGACGACGACGATCAGCCGCGTGCCGTTCTGCACGGCCGAGCCGACCATGCCATAGCCCCCCTCCTTGGTGTAGCCGGTTTTCAGCCCATCGGCGCCCTCCATCGCGTTCAGCAGCGGATTGCGGTTCTGCTGCCGGATCTTGTTCCAGGTAAACTCCTTCTCGCCGAACAGCTTGTAGAACTCGGGATAGGTCTGGAAGATGTAGCGGGCCAGGACCGAGAGTTCGCGCACCGTCATCTTGTTGCCGGGGTCGGGCAGCCCGTTGGAATTGGCGAAGGTCGATCTGGTCAGGCCAAGCTCGCGCGCCCGTTTGGTCATGAAGTCGGCTGCGAAGATCTTCTCATTGCCGGCCATGCCCTCGGCCAACGCGATGCAGGCGTCATTGCCGCTCTGGATGATCGCGCCGTGCAGGAGGTCGTCGACCGAGACCTTGCTGTTGAGGGCGGCGAACATGGTCGAGCCGCCGGCGGGCGCACCGCCGCGCCGCCAGGCGTTCTCGCTGATTCGGTATTCGTCGGTGAGCTTGACCGTGCCTTCCTTGACCGCATGGAAGACCACTTCGGCAGTCATGAGCTTCATCATGCTCGAGGGGGCACGCAATTCGTCCGCGTTCTTCTCGAACAGCACGCTGCCGCTATTGGCCTCGATCAGGATCGCGGTCGGGGCATCGCCGTCGAAGCCGCCCTCCTCCTTCCGCGCGCCCTGCACGCTCTGGTTGGCGGCTTGCAGCATGCTGCCCCAGGCGACAGCCGCCAGCACCACCATTGCGAGCAGATAGCGCGGCAAGCGACCGGACATGACCATGGACGTAAGGGAGGGTAAGCTCTTGACTGCCATCGGCGATCGCCTTTGAGGCCGGCGTTCTAACAGTTGGAACAAGGGCAAACAACAAGGGCTTTGTCGGCGGGCCGGCGTTTGCAACCTTTGCCAAACGGTCTCATTGCACGGCAATAAGGCGTCCCAAACAAGGCAGAAACGCGATGTCGACCGGCTGACGCTGGTCTGCCAGGTTCGCTTTGGTGTCCAGCGGCCTCAGTAGAGGCCGCGACCACTCAGGATCTCGCTTGGCCCCTGCGGATCGACAGGCGCATAGGCCGAGGTGGGCGCAGATGTCGCGCGTAGCTGCCATCGGCCTCGTAGGAGACGGCGCGCGAGTTATCCAGCGTTCGGCCGCTGGAACGCCGTCGGCTCGATGCCGACATTTCCGACGTCGCGCCAAGCGACGCCTGGTCCGCCGAGGTCGAGCCGAGATCATAAGGCCGGCCCGCCGGCATCGGAACCTCGCCGCGCATCGGCTTGCCGAAGGATGCCGATCCCGGCACGAACGGCCGGGCCGAGGCCACCCTCACCAGCGACGGCGCGGGCGCCGGCGTCCCCGTGCGCAGCGTCGCCACCAGCTGACGGTCATCCGACCCTTCCAGCGGCGCCCGGCCGACATACTCGACCCGCACGCGCGCAACGCCATTGCCCTTGAACTCGAGGAGGTCGGCGGCCTTGTTGGAGACGTCGATCAGGCGGTTGCCGTGATACGGGCCGCGGTCGTTGACGCGCACGATCAGCGACTTGCCGTTCGACAGATTGGTCACGCGCGCGTAGCAGGGCATCGGCAGCGTCGGATGGGCCGCGCTGAGCGATTCCATGTCGAAGACTTCACCATTGGCGGTCAGCCGGCCATGGAAATCATCGCCATACCAGGACGCCAAGCCGTCCTCGCGGTAGTTGACGTCTTCCTCGGGCACATACATCCGCCCGCCCACAACATAGGGCTTGCCGACGCGGTAGGTTCCACCGCCTTTCGGAACGGGATCGCCGGCGGCCACCACCCGGGGGCTTGAGGAAACGCCATATTTGGGATCGACGAGGCTCGCGAACTTGTTCGACGAGGCGCAATTGGCGAGCACGAGGCACATCGCCGCGACCGCGGCGCCGCGCGCGGCCCAAACTACAGGATCTGACGGCCGAATCCCCATCCGCCCCAATTACCATTCCGCCGGTTGGCTGCCTACGTCGCGGCAGTATCGGCAACGCGTTCCGACGCGCCCCACCAAACGCATCAAGTTGCGAGGATACCGCATCCGGAACACGGCGGAAATGGGGAGAGCGACGCAAGAGTCTTGAGATGGTGAACAGATCGTTTTTTTACGGGCCGTGTATTCATGGACGGAACGCATCACGCTGCAAACCCCCTGTTATTGCTCTCATATGGCACATGCTGTTGCGCGGAATCCTCGGTCCATTCCGATTCCGATTTCGCTTCCGGGAATCCTTTTGACTGTGCGGGGTGCCACGTCGTTTGGTTCTCGCGGGGCTCGCAAAGGATGTTTGCGATGATCGAGATGGTTACTGCATTAATGGGCCTGGTTGGCGCCGGGATTTTTCTTGCCCACGCATTTGAGGGTGTTCTGTTTCGGGCATAGCGCCCGACGTCGAAACACGCATCACCTGTTTCGGCAAAGCTCGTTCCGAAAGCTTTAAGGAATACGGAAGAGCATTGAAAGCGGAGGGTGGACAATGCGAAATCAGGATCTGGTTTCCGGCGGTTTTCTGGCGTTGACTGCCGCGGGACTTGTACTTCTAGGCTCAAGCCTGCTTGCGTTCGCCTTTGCATAGATCGCCTTTGCAATAGAAAGGCAGGCGTAAGGTCTTTTTCGAAACGAAGCGCGGTCGCAATCGGCCGCGCTTCGTTCGTTTTTGGACATGCTGCATCGCCGTCGACCGCAACGCAGCGAAGGTTCTCATTTAAGTGATTGAATTTTCTGACTGTTCGGACGGACGCAGTTAAAGGTGAATTGCTCCAGCTGAGGTCGCGCAAATGTTGGCCGAAAAGTTCTTCCTGATGCTCGAGACCTTGAGAAGCCAGCGCCATGAGGACGGCGCCTCGCGCGTGGTCAGCACCTCTCCTCACGTGCCGGTCAAGCTGGGCAGCCACAAGCAGAGCTGAAGAGAATAGCTTGCGCGGAACGGGCGTGGTGATCTGCATCCCTTCGTGCTCTGCCTGTTTGGATCGATGCTTACGATGATCGAGCCGTTGTGATCTCGGTCTTGTCCCCTTGCGTCACATATCGGGCGAATCAAATCGACGACGCGCAGATGGGCGCACGCTTGAGTTTCACCAGGAGTCGGGCACTGCCTCAACGGCTATTCGCCAATCCTGCTCACCATCCTGTGCGTGTGCAAGCTGCCAATTACGTTATGTGCGAGCGGTAATCCTTGCCGGATTCTACGCGGCATCGTGTGATATCGAGGCGCCATGCGCATCAAGGCGTTGCAGAACTGGAGCTAAACCCGCACTCTAGTATTCGGACTTTAGAAAATAAAAAACAGGAAAGTGTAATGCGTAAGCTCACGCCGCGCGAGGTGATCGCCCGGTCTTACCCAACGTGGGATCTCGCTATGGCTGATCGTCTGATCGCCTGGCTTGATGCGAAGGGCTACCAGATCATTGAAAAACCTGCGGCCGAGGTCAGCCTGGTGCCATCGACCCCAGAGCTCGAGGCATCGCAGCACCTGGAGTGAGCTAAACCCTGGGAACACGTGATGTTGGCGTAGCAGCCGCGACGTCGTGCGGCGGGGCGCCGCCTATGTATCCGAGTGGTGGCGGACGGGGTGTTCGCCTTACAAACCCACGACGTGATCGGGATCGAAACAACGGATCGCGATCTCTCTACACCGGACGATGTCGTCTCCCCTTCAGTTCTTACTGGCCTGCAAGCTATCGTTCCCCAGGTGCTGCCCCGAAGCACCAGCGGCTTCCCGCCCCGTCCCGATCGGCGGAATAACGGGGCTTGACCGAGTTTTTTGGAAATGGAGCGGAAGCGCCCTCGATAAATTGGTCACAGCTATTCGACGATTCCGTCCATTGCCGGACGGCGGTGAGCTTCGAACGCTGACGGCGCTGGCGATCATCTGTGGCGTGCCGGGCAGTCCGTGAACTGTCCGCCACATTGGCGCGACACATATCACATCGATGTGTCAACGACCTCGATACATTTGCGAAACGGGAACTTAATTCCCAGATGCAAATGACTGGGGTAGGACAATACAAAAAACAGGGAAGCGTCATGCGCAAGCTCACACCCCGCGAGGTGATCGCGCGAACCTACGCCACTTGGGATCTTGGTATGGCAGATCGGCTGATCACCTGGCTTGATCGGCAGGGTTACCAGATCGTCGAGAAACCTCACGTTGAGGCGAGCCTCGTGCCGGCGGAAACGGATCCGAGGGAGCCGGCGGCTCAACCCGATCATGCGCATCAGGGCACCTAGCTGCGGAAAAATCTGCTAGGGCAATCGGGAAGCAACCGGCGAGCCCGGGCACATGCCTATTTCCGACTATCTAAAAAATCTTCGCGCGAAAATCGGACGCGATCTTGTTGTGCTTCCCGCGGCTTGTACGTCGATTCTCGATGAACAGGACCGGCTGCTTTTGGGCAAGGATGCCGAAACGGGATTCTGGATGCTACCCGGCGGGGCAGTCGATCCGCACGAACAACCCGCCGATGCAGCCGTGCGAGAATGCTTTGAAGAAACCGGACTTCTCGTCGAGCTTCGCGGAGTGATCGGCGTCTTCGGTGGACCGGAGTTTCTCGTCCGGTATCCCAACGGTGATGTAACATATTACATCACGACTGCGTTTCGAGCCGTCATCATCGGCGGCTCACGAGAGCCTTGCGACGGCGAACTGACCGAGCTTTGCTATTTCAGCCAGTCCGAATGCGAAAACCTGAACTTGTCGCCGGCCTCGGTCATCATTGCAAAGACGACTTTCATCAACTCGACCACGACCTTCTTTCACCCCGCAGCCTCACACCGATCAGCCCGCGACGTTATCTGATCACGTCGGTGTGCCGCGCCCGGCCAACTTTCAAGTCAGCTTTTTACGAATCCAGCGCTGCGCCGGAACTTCAACATGCATGTAGCTTCCGGCCGCGAAGACGATGGTTATTCCCACGATCGCAGCGACCTTCAGGCTGGAATTGAAATATGCCAGCAAGGACGGCTCGGTCGACACAAACGACAAGCCCACGATCTGCATCGAGAACCAGCATCCGCCGTTGTTGATGTGCCGGAGACATTCCCTGGAATGCTCACGCCGCCACCAGCGTGAGTGATGCCGCTTATGATTGCTTGAGCACCGGCGTGCCGGATGACGTCAAAATCGGTGCAGACAACATGGCGGAAGGGGTGGGATTCGAACCCACGGTACCCTTGCAGGCACGCCGGTTTTCAAGACCGGTGCCTTAAACCACTCGGCCACCCTTCCGGTTAACGCCTCCGCTTAGCGCACGGCATGCCGCAAGGCAATGCGGACAGGGCCGTAGATCGCTGACGAATCTTGCGGGATCGTGGACGTTTCGCTTCGGTCGATATGTTTGGGTCGATCTGGAGCCGGCCGGTCGCGGTCACCCGAAGTCTCTGCCTGCCTTGGCATCAGCCCACCGGGCGTTCGCTTGGACGCCTGGACAAAAGGTCCGCGGCGCGCGTTCAGCGCTGTCCGCCATAGGCGTTCCAATGACCCCAGGCCACGTTGGCGAGGCTTTGGAGGTCGGTTGTAAGCGGGCGCCGGCTTTGTCTTTCGTGCTCGGCTATGACCTGCTCGGAAAGTCGGATCTTCTGCGTCAGTTCGGCGACCAGCTTCCTGTTCTGCGTGACCGCTTCCGGATTGGCGCTTTTGCCGATCGTGAATTTGGATATTTCCACCCGCTTCAGCGTATCGCGGTGCTTTCTGACCTGGGCCCGGTGCCACGCGATCCGACTGTCACTATCCGCTGCCATCGAACTCTCCTGAGCCGGGCCGAATGTAGCGAAGCTCGCTTCCGATTCGCGACTTTTTCGAGTCTCGCGGATCGTGATGAATTGCATCGCCCGGGACCTTTTCCGTTCCGATTGAATCGGAACGAAGGCCCTAATCTCCTGTTCTGATGCGTTTTCTTGACGCGAACCGATGCCTACCTCGCTCGAAAATGCTTCCGCCGATAGGGCCGGCCGCCGATCGAGCGGGCCCGCATTAACGGCAGGGCCGCGTTCGTCCGCTGAAGTCCCTGTAGGTTCCGGAGGCGGCGTTATAAGTCCGGAAATGCGTGCAACCCGGGACCCCCGCATGATCCCGGTTTTCTGCCCGCCTTGATGAGCCCGGTTCAGACCGTTTCGCCGCCGGCTTGCCGTCGTCATCGGCCGTCGCGCCTGCGGATCGCTGTTCGGTCGGCTTCTCCTCGCTGGACGCGGGCTTTTCTTCCGCCGCGGACTTTCCGTCCGCGCTCGAAGGCTTGGCGTCCGAAGGCTTGACGTCGGAAGGCTTGGCGTCGGAAGGCTTGGCGTCGGAAGGTTTGGCATCTGCAGTGGACGGCTTGACGTCCTCCATCGCGGGCTTGGTCTCCGGTACCACCGGCTTGATTTCCGGAGGCGCGGGTGCGGTTTCCACTGCCGCCGACTTGCTTTCAGACGGCTTGCTTTCAGAGGACTTGGTTTCGGCGGACTTGGTTTCGGCGGACTTGCCCTCGGAGGGCTGGATTTCGGGCAGCTTGACTTCGGCAGGCTTGATCTCGGCCGGTTTGACCTCTGCAGGCTTGACTTCGGCGGGCTTGACTTCAGCAGGCTTGACTTCAGTCGGCCTGACCTCGGTCTGCTTGACCTCGGGCGCAGGCTTGTCCTCCACGACAGGAGCCCTGTCCGTCGAGCCCGTGGGTTTGTCGTCCGGGACGACCGGCGCTGCCTCGGCGGCCTTCGGCGCCGGCTTCGGCTCCGGCGGCGGGCGCCGGCTCACAGTCTTCTGCCGTTCGATGAAGTCGCGACATTCCAGCGGAAACACGACCTCCCCAGAGACAGTCAGGCCGATCGGCTTGCAGGCGCCAGGCGGCGGTTCATCCTTTACCGGTGATTCCGCAGCCGGAGGGGATTGATCGGACGGGCTGCTGGTCTGGCTCAGTGCTGCGCTGCTCGTCACGAGGAGAAGCAGTCCACACAGTGCGCCGGACCGGAGGGCAAATGCGGTTCGGTCGGTCAATAAACCCTTCATAGCATCACTCAATCAATTGTTTGGGCTGGTCGAGCACGGCTTTTGGGCAAGTCTATGAACAATCGCCGCAGTGCTTGCGATGCGACAATGCGCCGTTCCCGCTGAAATGGCCCTGCCCGTCTCCCCCGGGCCGGACTTCGGGCGATTTCACGAACGTGAGTTCACATCTGTGAGCGGCGTCACATCGGCGCGGACCGGTCTCCGTCAAAATCGCCGTCGACGATTCCCGGGAGTGCGGAATGAGCAAGCAAATGGATCTGTTGACGATTGTGAGTGCGGCCGGCGTGGCCGGCTATGTCGCGATCATGCTGACCTATGTGGCGCGCATCGATCTTGGACTCTCCAGCGGACAAATCCGGTTCCTCGCGATCGTTGCGGCCGCCCTGATCGCGCTCGGCATCGCCGTTGATTTCCTGGGCCACCGGATGAGCAAGGCCGAATGAGATGTGCCCTGCCGATGTGCCCTGTCTTGGCTCCAGCGAGTCACGGTGCGAACTGGGGATAAGACATGGCCGGTTTGCCGGGCGGCGTTGCCCCGGCCGCTCGTCTGCGAAACATTTCACGCAAGATGGGGTGAGTCGTGGGGGGCGTGGCATGCGCGAACAGCGTGAACCATTCGATTACGACCGCTATCGGCAGTTGATCGTGCAGGCGGTTGACGAGACACGGCGAATGGCGCTGATCAATCTCCTGATCGAGGAAGGCGCCAGGGACCGGTTGGCCGCCGCGGTCGCCGCCGGCCACACCGCGGCAACGACGAAGCGGATCGCAGACGCTCTCGGCCGGCCCCGCTCCTGACGGCGTCGCGGACTCGTCTCCGCTCCGTTCTCCGAAGCGACAAACCTGCAGTCGCGAGAGGGGTTCATTAAGGATGCGCAGCGAATACCGCTGAGACACGCTATCCGGCAATTTGCAGGCAATCTTTGCGGCCTAGCTTGTTCCCCCGCGCCGGTGATTTTTTCCGGCAGTCAGGGGCATAATCATGAATTCCTTTTCCATCACTGCGACGACCGCGACACGTTCGATTCCTGCGAGGGTCAATGCCGATCAATCGCTCTGGGTGATCACTCTGTTTTCGGGTCTGGGCCTGGCCGTCTCGGCCTATGTGATCGCGCTAGGTGGCGACCTCAGCGCTGTGCTGCTCTACTGAGCACGTCGCCGGAGACGAACGCGAAGCCTTGAGGCAGCGATCACGCGATGACGATTCATCGTGAGATCGCGGCGCTTATCGTCGCATTGCCAGGGTAACCTTTTTCGCGTTAGCGAAATAGCTTGCATTGATCGTATCTTGTCCGATTTGGAGCAAGCTGTTGTCGATACACCGCGCCCTCCTCGCCACGCTTCGCGTTGTTGCCCTGAACGCATTTGCCGGCATGTCGCTGCTGACATTTGCCGATGCCGCCGTCGCACAGAATGCCTCGACCGCACTGCTGTCAAAGCCGGTGTCGTTGCCCGACATGGCGATCGGTCACACAAAGGCACCGATCACCATCGTCGAATATTCGTCGATGACTTGCCCGCATTGCGCCGCCTTCGAAGAAAACGTCTTCCCAATGCTGCAGTCGAAATATATCGACACTGGCAAGGTGCGTTTCGTCTCACGCGAATTTCCCCTCGACATCAAGGCCGCAGCAGCCTCGATGGTCGCGCGGTGTGCCGCCAATGGCGACGCGCCGAGATATTTCGAGGCGACGACCATGCTGTTCAAGCAGCAGGGTCCCTTGATGGACCGCACCACCGATACGTTGAAAGCCGTCGGCGGCCGTTTCGGCATGAACGAGCAGGCCGTCGAAGCCTGCGTGAGGGATCAGGCATTGCTCGACAAGCTCACCGCCGATCAGAAATTCGCTCTTGATGAACTCCAGGTCGATGCCACGCCGACCTTCTTCATCAACGGCGAGCGGCTCAAAGGGGCGATGTCATTCGAGGAATTCGAGTCAAAACTTGCCTCGCATCTGAAACGTTGACGCATTTCACGGGCCGTTCGTTTCGGGTGACGCGATGAACGTCAATCCGACGCGGTTTTGCCGGATCCACGCAACCGTGCACTCGTGAACAGAACTGTCTTTCGCCAGGACCAGCCGGAAACGCGCAGGCACGAAGGCCGGATTTTCGACATCGATCGCGGCGCCTTCGGACGAGATGTTGCGCAGCACGCAACTCATGACCGATCCGCCGGAGGAAATGTAGGCCAGCCTCCTCGATCTCGGCGCGGGGAGATTTACGTCGTTCTTCCACGTCTTCTGCTCCGATCCGTCCCGACGCCCTGTTGCGGCGCAAGACCAGCGGCAAGATTGAGGCAAACAAGATTGAGGCAAACAAGATTTAAGACAAATGAGAAGGAATGCCCGCCGTTTAGGCGGCAGGAAAACTCAGTACACTGAAGCTTAGCACGTTTGCACAAGCTCTTTGCAACACGAACAGACGTCCGATCCGCGGCAGCGTGAGGTTTCCCATGCGCGGGTGACTCCCATGCGCGGAAGACAATGGCTGCGGACTTGCTGTTTGCAATGATCACAGGTTAGCCTCATCGCCACGGCCACGCGTCGGCGCAACGCCAGCCCTTGAAAAACGAACATGCGCCAAGGGGAAACGCAATGTTCGAGGAACTCGATCGACGCACGAGTTTGACCAGAAACCAGATGAAGATCCTCGGCGCCGCCATCATCGGCGATGCGCTGGAGTTTTTTGACTATTTCCTGATCGGCTTCGTGCTCGCCTTCCTCATCGGCCCGTGGAAACTGACCTTCGGTCAATCGGCCACCGTGTTGATGAGCTCCGGCATCGGCGCGATCATCGGTGCTTACGCCTGGGGCTGGCTTGCCGACCGTATCGGCCGCCGGATCGTCTTCATCGGCACCGTGCTCAATTTCTCGATCGCCACTGGCCTGCTCTATTTCACGCCCGACAATGGCTGGATCTATCTGGCATTCATGCGCTTCTTCGTCGGCACCGGCGTCGGCGGGCTCTACTGCGTGGATCTCCCGCTGGTGCAGGAATTCATGCCTTCCTCCAAGCGCGGCTGGGTCGGCGGGCTCGTGACCTGCGTAATCCCGCTCGGCGTCGGACTTGGTGCCGTGCTCGGCGCCTTCATGGGCAGCGACCAGTGGCGGCTGTTGTTTGCGGTCGGCGTGCTACCGGCCTTGGTCGTGCTGCTGGTTCGTATCTGGGTTCCGGAGAGCCCGCGCTGGCTCTGCCGCCAAGGCCGTTATGAGGAAGCGCGCAAGTCGCTCGCCTGGGCGCTGCAGGTCGAGCCCTCCTCGCTGCCGATGCCGACCGCGGCGGATGCCGGTCCCGTCGTTGCCAGCAACTGGCTCGATCTCTTCAAATATCCGCGCAGCCTGTTCGTCTCCTGGTTCGGCAATGCCGGCGCGCAGACCGGCGTCTACGGCATCACATTGTGGGCGCCGTCGCTGTTCGTGCTGCTCCTCAAGGTCACCCCGCAGGAAGCCGCCAAGATGATGATCCTGCTCAGCGTGTTCGGCTTCCTCGGACGGGTGTCCTTCTCGTACTTCTCGGAACTGATGGGCCGGCGCAACGCCGGCGGCCTGCTCGGCTTCGGCGCCGGCTTCCTGACCATCCTGGCCGGCTACAATTATGATGTCACGCTGTTCGGCCTGTCGGCGTTCTGGTTGATCCTGGCGGTTGCCTTCTTCTTCGCCGACGGCGGCTTCGCCATCGTAGGCCCCTACGCCGCCGAAGTCTGGCCATCGCATTTGCGGACCTCCGGCATGGGATCAGCCTATGGATTTGGCGGCATCGGAAAGATCATCGGCCCGGTTGGCCTCGCGCTGATCGTCGGCTCCAACAACTATCTCAAGCCGGATGTGCCGATGACTCAGATCCCCGCGGCCTTCCTCTATCTCGGCTGCTGGTTCCTGATGGCGGGCGCGGTCTATTACTTCTTCGGCATCGAGACCAGAGGCAAGTCGATCGAGGAGATCGACAGGGAACTGACAGCCTCCACCACGCCGATCGTTCACGAGGTCGGCGCCAAGAGGATGGCCTGAGACGATGCTGGTTGCTGCTTCAGCCGACCTTGCGGGCGACCCGGACGTCATCGCACGGGCGGCTTCGGTCCGGCCGATGGTCGCGGCCGCCTCCGACGACATCGAGCGGGATCGCCGGCTGCCGGCGCCCCTGCTTGACCGGCTGCACGAGGCGGAACTGTTCCGCCTCCTGCTGCCCCGCTCATCAAACGGGATCGAGACGGATCCCGTCACCTTCTTCCATGTCATCGAAACCATCGCACAGGCCGACGCATCGACCGCCTGGTGCCTGAGCCAGGCCGGCGGCTGTGCGATGTCGGCGGCCTATCTCGATCTGCCGATCGCGCAGGCCATCTTCGGCGACGATCCGCGGGCAGTGCTGGCCTGGGGCCCGGGACCGAAGGTCAGGGCGGTCGAATGCGAGGGCGGTTATAAAGTCACCGGCGTCTGGGCTTTCGCCTCCGGCGGCCGTCATGCCACCTGGCTCGGCGCCCATTGCCCGATCTTCCAGGCCGACGGTTCGCCACGGCTGGACGATAATGGCGTGCAGCAGGAGCGCACCATGCTGGTGCGGACCGAGGATGTCGCCTGGACCGACATCTGGAATACGGTCGGCCTGCGCGGCACCGCCAGCGACCAGTTCGCGCTCGATGACGTCTTTGTCCGCGCGGACCATTCCATCACCCGCGAGTTCGATCGCGAGTGCCGCGAGAGCGGGCCGCTCTACCGCATGGGCTCCGGCACCTGCTACCAGGTCGGCTTCGCCGGGGTCGCCTGCGGCATCGCGCGCGGGGCACTCGACTGCTTTGTCGACATCGCCCGCAACAAGGTGCCGCGCGGCGGCAAGAGCCCGTTGCGGGACAACGCCGTGGTGCAGTCCGGACTCGCGCAAGCCGAGGTGAATCTGCGCGCCGCGCGCGGCTTCGTGCTGCAATCCATGGCCGACATCTGGAAGCAGCTCTGTGCCGGCACGAGCATCACGGTCGAGCAGCGCATCACCGTACGCATGGCGGCAACGCACGCGATCCACAAGGGGCGCGAGGCCGTCGACTTCGCCTACAACGCCGCCGGCGCCACCGCGATCTTCGAGAACCATCCGCTGGAACGCCGCTTTCGCGACATGCATACCGTGACCCAGCAATTGCAGGGCCGGTCCAGCCATTTTGAAACCGTGGGCGCCTGGATGATGGGCGCCGACGCCGACCTCACTTTCGTCTGACAACAAGGAGAAGACCAATGCCACTTGGCGGACTGCAGCACTTCACGATCGAGCCCCAGGACCTCGAGCGCACCAAGGATTTCTATGTCGACGTGCTCGGACTCGAGATCGGCGACCGCCCGCCGCTCGATTTCCCCGGCTACTGGCTCTATTCCGGCGGCGCCGCCACCGTGCACCTGATGGGCACGCGCAAGCCGCGCGAGGGTATCGTGGTCCGCGGAACAGAGAAGAAATATGAGGACACCGGCCGTCTCGATCATATCGCCTTTGCTGCGAGCGACGTCGATGGCGTGCGCAAGCGGCTGCAGTCAAGGAATGTGAAATTCCGCGAGAGCATCGTGCCGCGCACCGGCGATACGCAGTTCTTCCTCTACGATCCCGACGGTGTCGGTGTGGAGCTGAATTTTCCGAAGGCCTAGCTGGCTGGCAAGTCTCAAGTCATCAGCCTCCAGTCTCACGTCATCGACCTGACGAAGGTCCGGCCGATGGCGGCCTGATGAGCCGCGGATTCGCCAGAAGGTCACGCCGAGGCCTTGCGCCGGGCGTGAATCGGTCCGCTTTTCTTCTACTTTAAATGGCGAGTAAAGGAAGCCGCGCCGCTGCGGCAGGATAGCCGGGTGCTGTGCCTTCCACCTACCCCATGCACGGATGCCCGGCTATTCGCTCTTGGATTGCAAGGCTCCCGCCGCCACCTGCTGAAGTTGCTAATCCAGGCCGCGCTCGTGGCTCAGCCGCACCATTTCGTCGATGAACGTCTGCTTCTGCTTGTCGTCCAGACTTGCAAACAAAGGCTCGGCGGCGTCGGCGACATTGCGCTGGTCGGCGGCGCGATCGACCAGGAACTGCGCCTCGTTGCGCATCTGCTCGACGATGTCGTCAGGAGGATCGCGCTTGGCGCGGGCGACCCGGAGGTTCAGGCGCTCGGCGCCGTTATGACCGAGATAGTGCATCGCGCTTGAGAAGGCGCCCCAATTCTTCTCCTGGTCCGGCGTCAGCTTCAGCTCGGTCCTGATCCGCTCGATATAGGCGTCGCTGTTGCCGACGATCTGGTCCGGCGTGAGCTGCGGTTGGCCCTGCTGGGTCAGTACCACCGGTTGCTGTTGCGCCTGCTGCGGTGGTTGTTGCTGCGCTTGCTGCTTTGCCGTCTTGCCGGCCTTCGCCGCCTTAGCCGTCTTGGCAGCATTGCCCTGCTTGTCGTTGCCCGGCTTGTCGTTTCCCGGCTTGTCGTTGGCCTGCGCCGGCTGCTGTTGCTGAGGTTGCTGCTGCCCGTTGTTTCCCGTGAACACCCCGGTAACGCCCGTGACGACGCCGACGACCCCGCCGATCGCGCCGCCCAGCACGCCGCCGACCGGGCCGGCGGCTTTGTTGCCCTCGCGGGCGCCCTGCTGGACGCCTTGGACGAGTCCCTGCGCGTCGACCATTCGCGGCGCGTTGACGACGATGATCGCGGCCATCCCAAGCGCGACGCCCAGCTTCAGGCGTGCCCGCAACTTCGATGTCGGGCTGGTCATTGTTCGGTCTCCATGATCGATCCGGATCTCATGCTTGATCTTATGCTTGGCCAGAATTTTGGGAGGTGGCAGGTCCGCTGCCTGACTCGGATTCTATCGCGGCCGAACCAAACTCGTCTACCGTCGCGCCACCTGCACATTCGTCGAACAAGGCCGTTGGGGGTGCCTGGCTGCCCTCTTCCCTTTCGTCTTGAGTGATGCGATCGGAGTCCGCCCTGCATCGGAGTGCGACGCAATATCAGCTGCGCCTCTCCTCTTCTGCGACAAAAGGCCAATGCCGCGAAACGTTACTTCCCGGATGTGCCTCATGTGATTTCTCGACAGCGGCCGGCAATTCTGCTCTGATCATCGACGGACGAAATCTCCGCGACGCCTGCTGGCCCCCGCGAATCCAAAAAAAACAACAACGAGATTTCCCGACATATCCGATTGGCTCACCAGGGAGGGTCACGCCATGTCACGGAGAAAGCTCACCAGACGACAATTCGTTGCTGCGACTGCTGCCACCTCGGCAGCACTGATTACCTCGCCTTACATCCGCGGCGCCTACGCCGCCGGCAAGCTATCGATCGGGCTCTGGGATCACTGGGTGCCGGGCGCCAACAAGAGCTCGACCGACCTCGTGAACGAATGGGCCGAAAAGCAGAAGGTCGAGGTTCAGATCGACTACATCACCAGCAACGGCCGAAAAAACGAGATCACGATTGCGGCCGAAGCCCAGGCCAGGTCGGGCCACGACATCCTGGCGATGGCGACCTGGTGGCCACACTCCCAGACCGAATTGCTTGAGCCGATGAACGACGTCATGAAGCAGCTCATCGAGCAGAACGGCGCGGTGAACGACACTGTGCAGTATCTCGGCCAGCTCGACGGCAAGTGGCATGCGGTTCCCTTCTGCATCGGCAGCCAGATCAAGGGACCCTGCACCCGGATCGACCTGATGAAGAAATTCGCCAATATCGACGTGCAGGAAATGTATCCGGCAGGCTCTCCGCCGAAGGCGGACAACTGGACAACGGACACCTTCCTGAAGGCGGCCGAAGCCTGCTTCAAGGGCGGCGTTCCCTTCGGAATCGGCCTGGGCGAAACCTCCGACTCCGTCGACACCGCGGGCGCGATCTTCCAGTCGTTCGGCGCCGAGCTCGTCGACGCCAAGGGCAATCTGACCGTCAAGAGCGACAATGTCAGGCAGGCACTTGAATACTACAAGAAGCTGATCGCCTTCCTGCCGCCTGATGTCTCGGCATGGGATGACGCGTCGAACAACAGGTGGCTGGTGTCCGGCAGGGGCGCCATGATCATGAATCCGCCGAGCGCGTGGGCTGTGGCCAAGCGCGATGCTCCGCAGATTGCCGAACAGTGCTGGACCCACGGTTTCCCGGCCGGACCGAAGGGCCGCTTCGCGCCGTTCCTGCCCTACTTCCTGGCGGTCTGGAACTTCTCGAAGAACAAGGACGCCGCGAAGAGCCTTATTCTTCATCTGTCGCAGCCGACCTCGATCGAGAAACTCGTCGCGGCCAGCGGTGGCTACGACCTGCCGGCGTTCTCGAAACTGACGACGCTGAAGACCTGGGCCGAGGAAGGGCCGCCGAAGGGCACCCTCTATCATTATCCCAACCCCTATAACCATCAGACCCTTTCGATCGCGGCCTCGCCGGCCCCGCCGAAGATAGCGCAGCAGATCTACGTCCAGGCCACCCTGACAAAGATGTGCCTCCGCTACGCCCAGGGAGAGAAGATGGAGAACACGCTCGCCTGGTCGGAAGGCGAGTGCGAAGGCTTCATGCGAGGCTGAGACTCCAAACGCGTGAACTGCGGTCCGCCGTCAGCGTGGACCGCAGTGGCATTGGCTCTCACATCCACCCGATCAGGCGCGCTGGACCGGTAGCGGTCTCAAGGCGAACGAACTTCGAGGGGAAGCAGCATGGTTGACGTCGCATATCAGCCGACCGGCAGCGCCGACGCAAAATCCGTAACCAGGTCCGTGCGCAAAGGGACAAGTCTCAAGTCAACGCTCAAAAGAAAATCGACTGCCGCCTTTCTGATGACGCTGCCGCTGATCCTGCTGATCGTTATTCTCGTCATCTATCCCGCCATCTACGCAATTCATCTAGCGACGCTGAACAAGGCGATGACGAAATTCATCGGCCTCGGCAATTTCGAATTCCTGTTCAAGCGCGAGACGTTCTGGATGGTGGTGAAGCAGTCCTGTATCTTCGCCATTACCGCGGTGATCTTCAAAGCGCTGATCGGATTCATCGTCGCCCATTTCGTCCACAACGTACCGGCCAAGGGCCAGCGCAAATGGCGTGGCATGCTGCTGGTTCCCTGGGTCATTCCGCCGGCGATGAGCACGCTCGCCTGGCTGTGGCTGTTCGACCCGTCCTACAGTGCCTTCAACTATACGCTGGCTCTGTTCGGCGTCGGGCCTATCCCGTGGACAGGCAATGCCATCTGGGCGCGCTTCTCGATCATCCTGGTCAATGTCTGGTTCGGCGCGCCGTTCTTCATGATCATGTATCTGGCGGCGCTGAAGTCGGTGCCGGAGCAACTCTATGAGGCTGCCGCGATCGACGGCGCCAACTGGTGGCAGCGCATCTGGTATGTGACTTTGCCGATGATGCGCAACATCATCGCCATCACCACGCTGTTCTCGCTGATCGTGACGTTCGCCAATTTCGACATCACGCGCATCCTGACCGCAGGCGGCCCGCTCGACCGCACGCACATCTTCGCAACCTGGTCGTTCAGGCTGGGCATCGAAGGCGGCGACATTCCGCTCGGCGCCAGCGTCTCGCTGTTCATGGCGCCAATCCTTGCGATCGCGGCGATCTTCATCCTTCGCGATATTTCCAAGCGGGGGAACGAAGCATGAGCACGCTCACGATCGACAAGGCCGGACCGACCCGCAAGGTCAAATATGGCAGCATGAGCCGCGACCGCGCCTGGGCATTGCGGTGGTCCTACTTCTTCCTGACCCTGTTTGCGATCTTCTCGCTGGTGCCGCCGCTCTACATGATCATCACTTCGCTGAAGAGCAGCGCGGAGATTTCGGCGGCAACCAATCCCTGGTGGGTCTACCATCCCACGCTCTCGAACTACATCGGGCTGCTGACCTCCAACCAGTTCCTGCGGTTCTTCTGGAATTCGGCGATGGTATCGATTGTTGTGGTCACCATCACGATGCTGATCAGCGTACCGGCGGCGTTTGCGCTGGCGCGGATGAAGTTCTGGGGATCGGCGACGCTCGCGACCGGCGTGTTCCTGACCTACCTGATTCCCGACACCCTGCTGTTTCTTCCACTATTCAAGATGTTTGCGATGTTCGGCGAATGGACGGGCATCCCGCTCATCAATCGCTGGTATGTGCTCCTGATCATCTATCCGACGCTGACCGTGCCGTTCTGCACCTGGATCATGATCGGCTACTTCGCCTCGATCCCGAAGGAACTCGATGAAGCCGCCATCATCGACGGCGCGTCATGGTTTCAGACACTCACACGCATCTTCATTCCGGTCGCCCTGCCCGGCCTGATCGCGGCGACCATCTTCGCCTTTACGGTCTCCTGGGCACAGTTCCTTTATCCGCTGGTGTTCACCACCTCGACGGATCAGCTCGTGCTGCCGGTCGGCATCATCACCACGCTGATCAAGGGCGACGTGTTCAACTGGGGACAGATCATGACCGGCGCCCTGCTCGGCGCCGCCCCGCCGCTGATCATCTACGCGTTCCTGATGGACTATTACATTGCCGGCCTCACCGCCGGCGCGACGAAGGGTTGAGCACAACAAGCGACGAACGGAACAAGGGACGAACTCATGGCGGAAGTCAATCTGCGTAAGGTGATCAAGCGTTATGACGACGTCGAGGCGGTGCGCGGCATCGATCTCGACATCGCCGACCATGAGTTCGTCGTTCTGGTCGGGCCATCCGGCTGCGGCAAATCCACGACGCTGCGAATGATTGCCGGGCTCGAGGACATCACCGACGGCGACATCATGATCGGCGGCGACGTCGTCAACGACGTGCCGCCAAAGGACCGCGACATCGCGATGGTGTTCCAGAACTACGCGCTCTACCCGCATATGACGGTCGCCGAAAACATGTCGTTCGGCCTGCGGCTGAAGCACTACCCGAAGGCGGAGATCAAGAGCCGGGTCACCGAGGCCGCCCGTATGTTGGACATCTCCGACCTGATCGACCGAAAGCCGAAGCAATTGTCCGGCGGTCAGCGCCAGCGGGTGGCGATGGGCCGCGCCATCGTCCGCAATCCGAAGGTGTTCCTGTTCGACGAGCCGCTCTCCAATCTCGACGCCAAGCTTCGGGTGCAGATGCGGATCGAGATCAAGAAGGTCCATCAGAAGGTGCGCACCACGACCGTGTATGTCACCCACGACCAGGTCGAGGCCATGACCTTGGCGGACCGTGTAGTCGTCATGAACCATGGTCGCATCGAGCAGATCGGCACGCCGAACGAACTTTACCACAAGCCCGCCACCCGCTTCGTCGCGGGCTTCATCGGCTCGCCGGCGATGAACTTCGTGCCCTGTCGTCTCGAAGAGGCGAACGGGCAACTCAACATTCGCCTCGCCGATCGCATCGCTTTCCCGCTGCCACCGGCGCGCGCGGCGCGGTACCAAAGTCTACCGCGACATGACCGGCTGCTGTTTGGTGTTCGTCCCGAGCATATCACCGAGGCGACGCCGCACGCCGAGCCTGGCGTCGAAACGTTTCAGGCCGTACCCGACGTCACCGAACCGATGGGGATGGAGACGCTGGTGTACTTCACGCTCGAGGGCGCGGAGGTCTGCGCAAGGGTCAATCCCAACGCCGGCGCCCGCGAGGGTGCCCCGCTCCGATTGGCTGTGGACCTCAACAATATGCACCTGCTAAACGAGGGAACCGGCGTCGTGCTTTGACGGCGCAAGAGAAGTCCCAAGGAGACAAAGGCAGGAAATGGCGACCAATAAGAAGAAAATCCTCGTCACTGAATCATTTTCACAGAAAGGCCGGGCGCTCCTCGCCGAGCGCGACGACGTCGAGATGATCGAATTTCCCAACATGATCTCTGCTGGGGATTTCGAGACGATGCTGAAGGAACATGCGCCGGTTCATGGCGTGGCACTCGGCGCGACCCGGTTCGGCGAGCCCGAGCTTGAAGCCTCCGAGGACATGAAGGTCGTGACCCGGATCGGCGTCGGCTATGACGCGGTCGATGTGCCCGCGCTCAGCCGCCGCAGGGTGCCGCTGATGGTCGCGGGTACCGCGAACTCGCCGTCTGTCGCGGAGCAGGCGCTATTCATGATGCTGACGCTCGCCAAGCGAGCCGCCGAGATGCACGCGCTCGTCAAGGACGGCACCTGGCCCCAGCGGCTCGGCATGCTGCCTTATGATCTCTACGGCAAGACCGTGCTGATCATCGGCTTCGGCCGCATCGGCACCCGCACGACCAGGCGCTGTCAGGCCATGGAGATGCAGGTTCTCGTCTACGACCCCTACAAGCCTGCAGCGGAGATCATGGCAGCCGGCTGCGAGCCTGTTACCGATCTCGATGCCGCGCTGCCACGCGCCGATTTCGTCAGTGTGCACTGTCCGAAGACCGATGAAACGGTCGGTATGTTCAACGCGGCGCGGCTCAGGCTGATGAAGCCATCGGCCTATCTGATCAACACCGCGCGCGGCGGCATCGTCGATGAAAGGGCGCTGCACGACGCACTGGTCTCGGGCAAGCTTGCCGGCGCCGGGCTCGACGTGTTCGAGCAGGAACCACCGCCGGTCGGCCAGCCGCTGCACAGCCTGCCGAACGTCGTCATGGCGCCGCACGTCGCCGGCGTCACGCGCGAAGCCGTCGACCGGATGAGCGAGCAGACCGCGCGCAATATCCTGAGCGCGTTGGACGGCGAGCCCATCCGCCAGAACGTCATCAATCAAGACGTGCTCTGACGTCGTCCGCGAGGCCGCCGGCGCTGCACGTCCCGTCAACGGGATAGCCAATGGCCTTCAAGGAATATGACAGCTACGACGGGGTCGGCCTTGCCGACCTCGTCCGCAGGAAAGAGATCAGCCCGAGCGAGTTGCTGACGGAAGCGATCGCCCGCACCGAGAAGATCGATCCCAAGATCAATGCGGTCGTGGTGAAGCACTTTGATTATGCCGAGCGGCAGATCGCGGCGGGATTGCCGGATGGCCCCTTCACCGGCGTGCCGTTTCTCCTCAAGGACCTCGATCTCCTCGAAGGCACGCGAACGACATTCGGCGCCAGCATCTACAAGGACGACGTCGCCGACCACACCGGCACGCTTGCGCAGCGTTTCCTGAATGCCGGCGTCACGATCTTCGGCAAGAGCGCCAGCCCGGAATTCGGCCTGATGCCGACCACCGAGCCGCGCCTGCATGGACCGACGCGCAATCCCTGGAATCTCGCACACTCCTCGGGTGGATCGTCCGGTGGCGCCGGCGCTGCGGTCGCCGCGCGGATCCTTCCCGTCGCGCATGCTAGCGACGGTGGCGGCTCGATCCGGATTCCGGCCTCTGCCTGCGGCCTGTTCGGCCTGAAGCCGACCCGCGCCCGCAATCCCCTTGGCCCCGACCGCGGCCAGGGCTGGGCCGGCTTTTCGGTCGGACATGTGCTCAGCATCAGCGTGCGTGACAGCGCGGTCATGCTGGACGCAATCTCGGGGCCCGAGCTTTCAAGCCCTTATCGCGCACCGCCGCCGGAACGGCCGTTCGCGGACGAGATCAAGCGCGATGCCGGCCGCCTGCGTATCGCCTTCACCGACAAGTCGCCATACGACGAGAGCATCGATCCGGAAATCTCTGCTGCCGTGCGCGACGTCGCCGCGCTGCTCGACAAGCTCGGCCATGATGTCGAGCAACGCGCGCCGCGCTTGCCCGCCGATCCCGCAGCCGTGATGTTCACGATCGTCGCGACCAACACGTCGTTGAACGTGCGACTGGCCGAACAGCGTTTCGGCCGCGAAATGACTGCGAACGATTTCGAATTGCTGACGCTCGCCAGCGCACACAACGGGCGAAACGCGAGCGCGACCGACTATGTCGCAGCAGAACTCGATGCCTTCAAGATTTCCCGGACGCTCGCCGAGTTTATGTCCTCCTGTGACGTCTTTCTGAGTCCGACGCTGTGTGCGCCACCACTGCGTCTCGGCGAACTCAACACGATGTCGCAGGATCTGTCGCACATCGCACCCATCCTGCGGCGCTACATGCCGGGAACCGCGATGTTCAACATGTCCGGGCAGCCGGCGATGTCGTTGCCGTTGGCGTGGAACAGTGCTGGACTACCGCTCGGCATGATGTTCGCAGCGCGCTTCGGCGATGAGGCAACATTGTTCCGCTTGGCAGCGCAGCTGGAACAAGCGCGCCCATGGAAAGACAAATTGCCGCCGGCTTTGGTCTAGGCTAAGTCTCATCTCCTCACAGAGTTGTTCGCGTTGCGTTGCGTTACGTTGGCCGCATCCATTTTGCGGGCCGGCAGGCTATTTCTTTGGAGGATTGACGTTGGCCCAGAGTTCGCAAAGCAACGCGACGGATCACACCTTGGTGACGCTCGCGGGTATTCTCGATCATTCCGATGCACATCGAGATACCGAAAACTCTCCCACCCTCGTACCGGCGGAAGTCGATGGCTACACGAAGGTCGGTCCCGGTCCGCTCGCGGCGATCCGTTTCAAATGGACCGTGCGCCGCGCCGCCGACGACGAATATTTCGTCGACGAGATGATCGGCGAGAGCGCGACCGGCACGGCCAATGGGCCGATGGCGAAGGAAGCAGCAGTGAAGCTCGTAGACGAGCGCGAAGCCGAAGCGCGCCGGCGGTTCGAGCAGTTTCGCAGCGAAATGACCGGGCATCCGATTTATGCCGATCATGCTCCTGGCGCAAGTGGTCATAACTGATCACTTTGCCCGCTCGACTTAACGTGGCGGTCCGAGGAAATCCTTCTTCGCGAGATCGACGCCCGCATGGCGCAGGATGTCGTACGCAGTCGTCACGTGAAAGAAGAACTGCGGCATGCTGAAATTCATGAGCAGCGACTTACCTGTGAACGTGCGCGTGTTGCCGTTCTTGAAGGTGAAGACGACTTCACGGTTCGCCGCCTGATCGATGGCCTCGCGCGGCAGGCTGGTGACGAAATCAACCGCGCTGGCGATGTTGAATTTCAGCCCGGCAATATTGGCGGCGCTATCTGGAAACACATGCGCGCGGCTGTCCGCCAGTAGCGCACAGGCAACGACTGCGTGGCGATTGGCTTCGCCCACCTGCTGCGTGAGATCATACATGGTGGGAGACAGCCGCATCTTCAGCAGAACGTGCGGATCGATCTTACGGGTCTCGGCGTAAGTCGCTGCATGATCGAGCAGCCCGGAGAGATTGCCGAGGAATGGCACGAAAACGTCCACGGATGATTGCGACATGGAAATCGTCACGGCGAGCTTGTCCTCCTGTTGCGCGGCCCTCACATCTTCTTGCGTGGATGTGCGCTCGCACGCAATGTCAAATGGCCGAAATGGCAGGACAATTTAGCCCCTGCCTGCACGGGGCGAATTCGATTAAACTTGCACGTCGAACCGCGGCGGCTTGCCCGCGACTCTATATTTTGAGAGTGATGCAGATCACGTTGTGTGGATTTGCCGCAGCTTAGGCCTCGCGCCGGATTTTTGCTGCGTCAGGAGGTCATGATGAAAAGACTATTGGCGATTGCAGCATTCCTGCTGGCAAGCAGTACGGCGCAGGCGCAGTACACGTTTGAGTATGGCGGTCACACAATTCGGATCGATCCGGACCGCGGCACGGTTTCGATTCCCGGAGTTTATGACAACACGGGCACACCAAAGAAAGCCAAGCGCCCACACGGCAACCAGGAGAATGCGCGAAGCAAGGAGGGCCCGCAAGACGCCAAGAACGACGCCAAGAACGACACGAAGAACGACTCGAAGAGCGATCCCCAGGCCTCGCCGGCGCCCGCTCCTGCCGACACTGCAGCGGCGCCCACCGCTACACCTCCGGCGGCCCCGGCACCCGCTCCTGCCAGCACCGCGGCGATTGCGCCGAGCACTTCGACAGCGACAGTCAACAATGCGCCCGCAGAGACCGCGGTAGCTCCACCGCCTCCGCCAGCGTCAGCACCGCCGCTTCTCAAAGAGCCGGTGTCGCCACCACGACCGGAGCCATCGCCTACGATCGCCGCTGTTCCGCCGCCGACGCCTGCACCACCTGCTCCTGCGTCAGCTGCGTCACGCGATCCCAATTCGCCGGTCGGCGTCTGGTTGACGGAGGAGAAGGAAGGCAAGGTCCGCATCGAGCAATGCGGCTCGAATCTCTGCGGCTATTCGGTCGACACGAAATCCAATGTGAATGGTGAACAGGTGCTGATCAACATGCGGCCGGGCAAGGATCAGAAATGGAGCGGCCGGATTCTCGATCCGAACACCGGCAGCACCTACGATTCGACGATCGCGTTGAAGGGCTCCGAGACGTTGCGCGTGCAGGGCTGCGCCTTCGGCGGCATGTTCTGCGGCGGACAGACCTGGACGCGCGTGAACTAGCGCAGATCAGTTTGGGATTGCACACCCGCGATCGGTAAGCATGCACCGAAGTTGAAGAAAGCCCCGCACCAGCGGGGCTTTTGCATTCGTCAGCGTGATTGTTCTCACAGCCCGGCGCAAGGCGAAGTGCGAGGATTGCGGTGTCCAACATAAGGGATCAACCAATGGGACACTTTCGCAAGCTGACGATCGCCGCGCGCATTGTCGCGCTGTTTGCGATCCCCTTCGCTTCACAGGCCTCGGCCGCAACTTTCGACGGCGCCTGGAATGTCCAGATCGCTTCTCCGAAGGCCGCCTGCGGCAATGGTGCAACGGTGTCGATCGACATCAGCAACGGACAGGTCGCATCCGCCGATTTCAGGCGTGAGCGCGTCCGGCCGCGTCGCCGACGCCGGCAGCATCAGCGTCACGCTGATCAGTGGCATCAAGCGCGCTGTCGGCTCCGGTCATCTCTCAGGTACCTCGGGATCAGGCGTATGGCGCGGAGCCATATGCTCGGGGACCTGGACGGCGCAACGAATTGTAGCGCGGCCGGGTCGACACGAAGATGTCCGCTCGATGTGGAGCGGCGCACCCTTGGCGATCTCTCGAAATAGTCGATGGGAGCGGCAAGCGATTCGATGACGCCCGTCACGGCGATAGGCAAAACCGGCTTCAACAGCCAGGCTTGCCGTTCAGGTGTCAGCGCCCTCTTGCGGTAGCGGAACCAGCCGAGTTTCAGGTCGAGATCGCCGGCCACCGCGAGCCAAAGAAAGGTGAAGACGGTCTGGACGGTGACAAAGCGGAGGTCCGGGCTCTCCTCCTCCCTGTTCAGCGTCTCCTGCAGGATCTGCTCTCCGCCAGGCGTTTGCGCGAAGATGAGCAGCAGCTCTCTTGCGGCCGCGCCAACGTCCCTGGTCAGGATCGGCTTGGTCGGGGTTTCCCTGAGTATGGACGCGGCTTCGGCGAGGATTTCGGGCTCGATCGCTATCGTCGTGAGCCGGTCCGCGATTGCATCCGCGCCCATGGCAGCGAAGGCTGGCGTCCCCCGCATCGCTGCCTGTAGCAGAGACCTGATTTGGGAAATCGCCTGATCGTCGTCGAGGGAGTTGATGGAGGTGAGAATATCTTCGCTCATGTGGGTATCGCCCATCCTCATTGGAATACGGCATACCGTAATGAGCGTGAGGCCTGAGTTCCTGTGAACCAGATCACAGACAGGCTCGTTCTCAAGTGGGTTTGATTAGAACGTTATCATGGTCACGTATCCGTGATTATAGGGCCGCGACTCAGCCGCGGCTGCCAGACCGGTCTCCGCCCATCCAACGGTAATTGTAGCTCGATCTTCGCTCTGGGGGCCCGGCGAACCCGTCCGTGGCCGAGCCCGCAGGCAATCGATATGCGTTATCCCACGGCTGCGGAATATTCCTCGTCGGTGACGTGCTCCATCCAGGTCGCGTGGTTGCCGTCCTGCGATTCCTGCATCGCGATGTGGACCATGCCGGTGGTCGGCGATCCGCCGTGCCAGTGCTTCTCCCCCGGCGGAATCCAGACGGTATCGCCGGCCCTGATCTCGCGCACCGGCTGGCCCTTGGTCTGAATGCGTCCGACGCCGGAGATCACATACAGCGTCTGGCCGAGCGGATGGGTGTGCCACGCAGTCCGCGCGCCCGGCTCGAACCCGACACGGTTCGCGACCAGCCGCGCCGGCGCCTGCGGCGTGATGATGGGGTCCTGCCACACCGTGCCGGTGAAGTTTTCCTTCGGCGCGCGGCGCGAGGGACGTGAGCCGGAGAGATGAATGTCCATGGGGTTACTCCCTTTAACTATTGCGAACTATTGCGCCGGTTGATCCGGCGCTTTCTGCAGCGTCTCCCGGTCGATGACGTTACTTCTTGCTCGCGGCGTAGCGCGCCTTGGTTTCTGCATTCATGGGATACAGGCCCGGCAGTATAGCGCCGTTGTTCACCTCGTTGACGATCCAGGCTTCCATGCGTTCCTGCTCCGGCCCTTCGGCCAGCACATGCTCGACGAAGGCCTGCGGGATCAGCACCGCGCCGTCCTGGTCGGCGACGACGACGTCGTTCGGGAACACCGCGACGCCGCCGCAACCGATCGGCTCGCCCCAGCCGACGAAGGTCAGGCCAGCAACCGACGGCGGCGCGGCGTAGCCGTCGCACCAGACCGGGAGGCCGGTGCCGAGCACACCCTCGAGGTCACGCACCACGCCATCCGTGATCAGCGCGGTGACCCCGCGCTTCGCCATGCGAGCGCAGAGAATGTCGCCGAAAATGCCCGCGTCGGTAATACCCATGGCGTCGACCACGGCGATGCAGCCTTCGGGCATCGCCTCGATCGCGGTGCGGGTCGAAATCGGCGACGACCAGGATTCCGGCGTCGCCAGATCCTCGCGGGCCGGTACGAAGCGCAGCGTAAAGGCGGGGCCGACCAGCCGCGGCATCCCCGGCTTGAGCGGGCGCGCGCCGCGCATCCAGACGTTTCGCAGCCCCTTCTTGAGCAGAACCGTGGTGATGGTGGCGGTGGTCACGCGGGAAAGGGTCGCGATCGCCTCTTTGGTCAGGGACATCGAAAAAGCAAGCTCCGATTGGGGAAAAATTCAGGCGCATCTTGCGGGGTGCGCGCATCACGTCAAGTGGGCCCGCAAGCTCTTGAGGGTTGCGTTCCTGGTCGAGGAATAATCGCGCCTTATCGGAAGTCATCCGATTAATTTATTGAATTTACGGGCTGATTTGCGCGAAGCCGATTCCACTGCGCGACAAAACACGCTATCGCTCAGACCTGACGAGTTTGTGAGGCCATGGCCGCGACGCTTCCCCCACCCCGCCTTTTGCCGAGTGGCGACAGCGCCATCACGGTGGAATTCAGCCGCCATATCGATGACGCCGCCAACCAGCGCGTGCTGGCGCTCGACCGCGCGCTTCAGAATGCGCCGATCGAGGGGATAACGGAGACGGTGCCGACCTATCGCTCGCTGCTGGTGCATTATGATCCCTGCCAGATCGATTTTACGACGCTGGGCGAGAAGCTCCTTGCGGCCGCACAGCGTCCCGATGACGGCCGGCATCAAGCCGCGGCGCTGGCGCATCCCCGTCGCCTATGGTGGCGAGAACGGTATCGATCTCGAGGAGGTCGCCAAGACCCTGAACACGACGCCCGACGACATCGTGGCGCGGCACACCGCCGGCCAGTACCGGGTCGCCATGATCGGATTTACGCCCGGCTGGTCCTATCTCAGCGGGCTGGACAAATCCCTGCACATGCCGCGGCGGCTCGATCCGCGCCTGACATCGCCGGCGGGCATTATCGCGGTGGGTGGCGTGCAGACCGGCATCCAGTGCCTCGCCGGCCCCTGCGGCTGGCATCTGCTCGGCCGTACGCCGGTGCGCACCTATCAACTGCATCGCGATCCGATTTTCCTGCTGGAGCCGGGCGACGACGTGACCTTCTTTGCGATCGACGAGAAGACCTTCGCCGAGCAGGAGCGCGCCGCGGAGGCCGGCGAGATCATCGCCGAGCTGATCGCCGCATGAGCAGGCTGATCGTCTCCAGCATCGGGCCCGCGAGCTCCGTCCAGGACGGCGGACGCCATGGCGCCCAGCGCTATGGCCTGACGCCGAGCGGCGCGCTGGATCGTCTTTCGCTGGCCGCCGCGAATTGCCTGGCCGGCAATCAGCTGTTCGCCGCCGCGATCGAGATCGGCCCGTTCGGCGCGGCCTTCACGGCACGCGACGGCGCGGTTCGCGTGGCGCTCGCCGGCGCGCCGCGCAGCGCCGACATCGCGGGTCGCGCGGTCGCCTTCGAGACCTCGATGACGATCGCCGACGGCGAGACGCTCACGCTCGGCTTCGCCAAGGGCGCATCCTTCAGCTATCTGGCGATCGAGGGCGGCATCGCAGGCGAGCCCACATTCGGCAGTCTCGCCGTGAACGCGCGCGCGGGCCTCGGCAGCCCCTTCCCGCGCCCGCTGCGGACCGGCGACGAATTTCAGGTCAAGGCCGCGAGCGGCGCGACCGAATACCGGATCGAGCTTCCACCGCCCGTTCAGGGGCCGATCCGCATCGTGCTGGGCCCGCAGGATGATGAGTTCAGCGACGACGACAAGACGCTGTTCCTCGACAGTGAATGGAAGATCTCGGCGACCAGCGACCGCATGGGCTATCGGCTCGAAGGGCCCGTCATCAAGCATCTGCATGGCCACAACATCGTCTCCGACGGCACAGTCAATGGCAGCATCCAGGTGCCCGGCAACGGCGCGCCGATCGTGTTGATGGCGGACCGCGGCACCAGCGGCGGCTATCCTAAGATCGCGACCGTGATCTCCGTCGATTTCGGCCGCTTCGCGCAGATCCCGGCCGGCACCGGCTTCCGCTTCAAGGCCATTCCCATGGCCGAGGCACAGGCAGAGGCCAGGAAATTTGCAGACCTGCTCCGCTCCCTGCCCGATCGGCTGCATGCGCTGGAAAATATCGAGCTCAACATCGAGGCGCTGCGGGATGCTAATGTCGCGGGCAGTGCCGTCAACGCAGTCGATGCCGGAACCTGGTATGCGGCCTCCGTTGATGCCATCCCGCAGTATTAGCCGCCAAGACCTCACAAGCCCCGAACAAGAAGGGATCACGCCATGACAACCATCGATCTCAACTGCGATCTCGGCGAGAGCTTCGGCCCCTGGGAGATGGGCAACGATGCCGCCATGATCGAGCTTGCCACATCGGTCAATGTCGCCTGCGGCTACCACGCCGGCGATGCCGACATCATGCGCAAGACAGTCGACATGGCGAAGGCTCGCGGCGTCAGCGTCGGCGCGCATCCCGGCTATCGCGACCTGCACGGCTTCGGACGTCGTCCCGTTCCCGGCATGAAATCGTCGGAGATCGAGAACCTCGTCGCCTACCAGATCGGCGCGCTGCAGGCGATCGCGACCGCGGCCGGCCACAAGGTCACCCACGTCAAGGCGCATGGCGCACTCTCCAACGTCGCCTGCGAGGACGACATGACTGCGCGCGCGATCGCCAACGGCATCAAGGCGGTCGATCCCGGCCTGATCTTCGTGGTGCTCGCCAATTCCAGGCTGGTGCAGGCGGGCGAAGCGGCCAATTTGCCGATGGTGCACGAGGTGTTCGCCGATCGCGCCTATGGCGATGACGGGTTGCTGGTGTCGCGGAGCAAGCCCGGCGCGGTGCTGCACGACGCCAAGGAGATCGCCAACCGCGTGGTGCGGATGGTACAGGACGGCGCCGTTGTGTCGGTGTCGGGGAAGGTCATCAAGATGCGCACCGACACCGTCTGCATTCACGGCGATACGCCCGGCGCAGTCGAGATCGGCCGCGGCGTGCGGGCCGCGTTGAAGGCGGCCGGCATCGAGGTCGTCCCGTTCAAGCGGGCAAGCTGAAGCGCGGCGATCACTTGAACGGCGATCACTTGAACGGAATGGCGTACATCAGTCCGCCCTTGGTCCATGTGGCGTTCAGCCCGCGTTCGAGCTTGAGCGGGCTGGCCTGGCCCACATTGCGCTCGAAGATTTCCGCGTAATTGCCGCCCGCCTTGATCGCCTGCAGCAGCCATTTGTTGTCCAGGCCCAGGCGCGAGCCGAGATCGCCGGTACTGCCGAGCAGCCGCTGGACTGCCGGTGTCGTGCTGGATTTCGCCATCTCGTCTGCGTTGGCCGCGGTCACACCCAGTTCTTCGGCCTCGATCAGCCCGTAGTGAAGCCAGGCAATGACGTCGGTCCACACTTCGTCGCCATTGCGGGTAAACGGCCCGAGCGGTTCTTTGCTGATGGTCTGCGGCAGGACCAGATAGTCGGCCGGATTCGGCGCTGCGGTCGCAACCGCGCCGGCGAGCGCCGACGCATCCTGGGTCATGGCATCGCAGCGCCCTCCGAAGAAGGTCTGGTACATCGTGTCGACGCGGTCGAACACCAGCGGCTTCCAGTCGATATTGTTGGCGCGGCCATAATCGCCGAGCGTCACTTCGTGGGTGGTGCCTTGCGCGACGCAGACGGTGGCGCCGTTCAGACCCTTGATGTCCTTGACGCCGGCATCGCGCCGGACCACGAAGCCTTGACCGTCGTAGAAATTGATCGGCCCCTGCCGCAGCCCCAGCGTCACGCCGCGCAGATAGGTCTGGGTCGAGTTGCGATAGAGCACGTCGATCTCGCCCGACTGCAGGGCCGTAAAGCGGTTCTGCGCCGTCAGCGCGACATAACGCACCTTGTTCGGATCACCGAGCACGCCTGCCGCCAGTGCGCGGCAGTAGTCGACATCAAGGCCCTTGAAGTTTCCCTGCGAGTCCGGAGCGGAGAAGCCCGCGAAACCCGTGCTCACGCCGCACACCAGCGTGCCACGCTGCTTGACCGTGTCGAGTGTCGCCGCCGATGCCGCTGAGGCCGAGCTTGCCAGAATGCCCGCGACGAGCAAGCCGGCACCGAAGATGCCCTTCTTCATCGTTCCCTCCCCTATGGATTGATGCTTTTCAATGCACTGTCGACTGCGGTGCCGAGACGTTCGACGATCATGTCGATGTCATCAGGCGTGGAGATGTAGGGCGGCGCGAGCAGGACATGGTCGCCACGGCGGCCGTCTGCCGTGCCGCCCGCCGGATAGCAGGCCAGGCCGGCTTCGAAGGCGGCGGCCTTGATCCGCTCGTTCAGCTTGAGGCCGGGGTCGAATGGCTCGCGGCTCGCGCGGTCGGCAACGAGTTCGATGGCCCTGAACAGACCGCGGCCGCGAATGTCGCCCACGTGACGGTGATTGCCGAAGCGCTCGGTCAGCCGTTGCTCGAGATAGGCGCCGAGTTCCTCGACCCGGTCGAGCAGTTTCTCCTCGGCAACGATCCGCTGGACCTCGAGCGCGGCCGCGCATGCCATGGGATGCGCCAAATAGGTATGCCCGTGCTGGAAGGCGCCGGATCCTTGCCTGATCGTATCGATGATGCGCCCGCTTGCGAGCATCGCGCCGATCGGCTGGTAGCCGCCGCCCAGACCCTTGGCGATCGCCTGAATGTCGGGCGCGATGCCCTCCTGCTCCCAGGCATGGGTCGTTCCGGTGCGGCCCATGCCGCACATGACCTCATCGAGGATGAGCAGAGCGCCGTGCCTGTCGCAGATGTCGCGGACGGCCCGAAAATACCCTTCCGGCGCCGGCACGCATCCGGCGGTCGCTCCGACCACGGGCTCGGCGATGAAGGCTGCGACCGTATCCGGACCGAGCCGCTGGAATTCCGCTTCGAGTTCGGCCGCCAACCGCGCGACGAAGTCCTGATCGGACTCGCCGTCGCGCTTCTCGCGATAAGCGAAGGCCGGCGTGACGTGGCTGAAGGCCGATGACAGCAGCGGCGCGTAGGGCTCGCGCCGCCAGGCATTTCCCCCCGCAGCCAACGCGCCGAGCGTGTTGCCGTGATAGCTCTGGCGGCGCGCAATGAAATGCCGGCGCTGCGGTTGACCGATCTCGATGAAATACTGCCGCGCCAGCTTGATGCCGGCCTCGATCGCTTCCGACCCGCCGCTGACGAGATAGGCATAAGCGAGACCGCCCGGCTCGTGGCCGACAAGATGTTCGGCGAGCGCCTCCGCGGGCTCCGACGAGAAGAAGCCGGTGTGCGCATAGGCGAGCTGCGAAGCTTGTCTTGCCATCGCCTCGAGCACGCGCGGATGCTGATGCCCGAGGCAGGACACCGCCGCGCCACCCGATCCATCGAGAATGCGTCGACCATCCTCGGCAATGAGCCACACGCCCTCGCCGCCGATCGCTTTCGGCGGCGTCTTGCGCAGACTTCGGTGCAGCACGCGGCTGTGACCGGCGGTCATGATGGTTGCCCCTTCTCCGCAACGTATTGCGACGTCGCGGCGAGGCGCGCCTCGGTCTCCTTGAGACGCCGCTTTGCACCCGTGCCGCCGCATGCAAACGTGACCGCGGCAAGCGACTGTGCGATCGCGATCGCGCCGGTCAGGCTCGGGAAAAATCCCGGCGAGGACGCTGCTTCATACAGCAGCAGATGTTCGGCCCCCTCGGCCATCGGGGCGGAGATCGAGTTGGCGATTGCGATCAGCTTCGCGCCCTGATCATGCGCCGCCCGCGCCGATAGCACGCTGACCCGCGAATAGGGAGCGAACCCGATCACGACGACCGCATCGCCCGATCGGAAAGCGCCGAGATCGAGATCCTCGGGTCCCGAGCCGCCAACGAGACGCACCTCGTCCGGCCGGAACAGGCGGAGCTCATAGTTGAGCAATTCCGCGACGCTGCGGCAGCTTCGGAAACCGGCAATCCAGATCCGCCGCGCTGCATGCAGCGCCTTGGCTGCGCGGGCGATCGAGACCGGGGCGATCCGTGCAAGCCCGGCGGCTTCCGCTTCGAGCTTCGCTGTGATCAGCGACGTATCGGCATTCGGCCCGCGACGTTGCGCCTCGGTGCGTGCCGAAAACGGCGATGATTGCGCGGGCCTGCGCGCCTCGGTGAGCGCCGCGCGCAGCTCGTCCCAGCCCGTATAGCCGAGCGCCTTGGCCAGCCGCGTGAACGACGCAGGGTCCGCGCCGGCCGCGGTCGCCAGCTCGCGCATCGAGCGCGTCGTCGCATCGTAGTCGTTGGCGGCGACGAACCGGCCGACTTCCTGCAGCCGCATCGGCAGCGACGGCAGCGCGCTGCACAATTCGTTCAGGGGCGACACTTTGGACGACTGCTCGGCCATGAAACAAATGTTGCATGGATCGTTAGTTGGTGCAACATTTGAAACGTATCTCGCTGCCGGGCCTAAACCCTGCCGTCAGAAGGAACCTCGTGCCGTGATACAAACGACGCCCAAAGTCCGCCCCCGGAGACGGATTCGCCTCTCGTTGCGGGACGAGCGGGTCAGAGGATGGATCTGGCAGATCGTCGTGGTGGGGATCGCGGTCGCCGTCGTCGCCTGGCTCTGGTCGAACGCCATTCATAACCTGTCGGTCCGCCGCATCGCGACGGGCTTTGCCTTCCTCGGCCGTGAGGCGGGAATGCCGATCACGGACACCTGGCTGCCATATAACCCCAGGGATACATATCTTCGCGCGTTCATCGTCGGCCTCGTCAATACGCTCCGCGTTGCCGTGATCGGCATCGTTCTTGCGACCGTGTTGGGGACCGCAATCGGCATCGCGCGGCTGTCGTCCAATTGGCTGCTGTCCCGCCTCGCAGCCCTCTATGTGGAAACGCTGCGCGACATTCCCCTGCTGCTGCAGCTTCTGTTCTGGTACGTGCTGATGCAGGGACTGCCGGGCGCACGTGCGGCATGGACGCCGATCGACGGCGTCTTCCTGTCGAACCGGGGCCTGATGCTGCCCTGGATCCAGATCGGCGCCGCACAGCTTTGGGTGCTCGCCGCCCTGGCGGCGGGCCTCGTCGCGCTGTTCGTCGTGCGACGACGGCTCGTCCAGCGTCAGATGCAGGACGGCCGGTCGCGCCGCGTCTGGCCTTTCGCATTGCTGCTGGTCATCGTGCTGCCGGCGCTCGTCTCGTGGAGCCTCGGCGCCATATGGAGCGTGACGAAGCCGGAGCTGCGCGGCTTCAATTTCGTCGGCGGCCTGACGATGGCGCCGGAATATTTCGCGCTTCTGATCGCACTCGTGACCTACACCTCGGCCTTCATCGCGGAAATCGTGCGCAGCGGCATCCAGGCCGTTCCGCGGGGACAGTGGGACGCCGCCCTGGCGCTCGGACTGCGCCGAAGCTTTGTTCTTCAGCACATCGTATTGCCGCAGGCGCTGCGCGTCGTCATTCCGCCGATGACAAGCCAGTATCTCAATCTCACGAAGAACTCCTCGCTGGCGGTCGCGATCGGCTACCAGGATATCGTGTCGGTTGCGAATACGACGCTCAACCAGACCGGCCAGGCCATCGAGTCCATTGCGCTCATCATGCTGGCGTTCCTGACCGTCAGCCTCGGCATCAGCCTTTTCATGAACTGGTACAATGCGCGCATCGCGCTGGTGGAGCACTGATCGATGAGCTCGGCCGTGGACGCGCCGCGAAATTCCCGTTCCTTCGCCCGGTCTGCATCGGGCTCCGGTCCGGGCGTCCGCCTGCTGCGGTGGCTCCGCGCCAACCTGTTCTCGTCGATCCCTTCGACGATCACGACCCTGCTGTTGGCTCTTCTCCTTGCGAGGATGCTGTTCGGTTTCGTGAAATGGGGCGTCCTGGATGCGATCTGGACGGTCCCGGGCAGCGATACCGGCGCATGCCGCGCGCTGCGCGGGACCGGCGCCTGCTGGGCCGTGATCCCGGAAAAATACCGCTTCATCCTGTTCGGGACTTATCCCTTCAACGAACAGTGGCGGCCCGCGCTGGCGACGCTGGTGTTCATCCTTCTGTTCTATCTGTCGAGCCGCCGCAGTTTGTGGCGTCGCGAGCTGTTGTTCATATGGGCGGGCGCGCTTGTTCTGGTCGGCGTGTTGATGTGGGGCGGCGTGCTCGGCTTGTCCTTCGTGTCGCAGGATCGCTGGGGCGGACTGCCGGTGACCTTGATCCTGGCGACGTTCGGACTCGCTTTCGGCTTTCCTCTCGGGATCGTCGTTGCGCTTGGCCGCCGCTCCAAGCTTCCCGCCATCCGGTCGATCTGTATTCTCTATGTCGAGCTGGTCCGCGGCGTCCCGCTGATCAGCCTGCTGTTCATGGCGAGCGTGATGTTTCCGCTGTTCCTGCCCGACGGCGTCAATATCGACAAGCTGCTCCGGGCGCAGATCGCAATCGTTCTGTATGCCGGCGCTTATCTGGCGGAAGTCATCCGCGGCGGCCTGCAGGCCGTGCCGAGAGGACAGCATGAGGCCGCCGATGCGCTCGGGCTCTCCTACTGGCGAAAGCATCGCCTGATCATCCTTCCCCAGGCGATCCGCCACGTCATCCCGCCGCTGGTGAACACGTTCATCGCCTTTTTCAAGGATACGAGCCTGGTCCTCATCATCGGCATCTTCGATCTATTGACCACGGCCAAGACCGCGATCATCGATCCCGCCTGGCAATCATTCAGCGTCGAGGTCTACGTGTTCGTTGCGCTGATCTACTTCGCCTTCTGTTTTGCCATGTCGCGCTACAGCCGGCATCTTGAGACACGAGGCCAAGCTGTCTGATGACATAGCTTGGCGTTCTCGCGGCGCGATGCGCCCGAGCCTTGTGTCAGTTGGACCCTCTCGATCACGCAAGAGGGCGCAGGGAAGACCGGGTGCCCACCGCACCCATGGTCCGCGTGCAACAAAAACGCACGCGGCAGAACCACAGGTACGAGCCGAACAACCGGCCTTCCCTGCGCGATGGTTTTACGGCTTATACGCGCTCTCCCCGGTGACCGGACTTTGTTGCCACCGTTGCCTGCGTGATGCGAAGCATCATCGCACGCGTAGCGCCAGCCTTGGGGCGCCAGGACCACACGACTTCGCCGTCCGCAAGAGCCGCGTTCGTCTTTCGCAAGCCCTCGCGTCCACCGCATCTCACCGCAACGTTCGTGACGATCGCGATCCGCCCCTCATCCGCCGTGAGACGCGCGAAGTTAAACTCCTGATTTGCCCGACGAGTTAAGCGAAATATTTTTGTGCGAGGGGATGGACAGGGTTTGACGAGGAGCGTGTGATTTGCCCGTCAGGCACTCACGTCGCGGCTATTCTGCTCCAGATCGGAGAGAAAGCTTTCGACCAATGGCAGACGGCGCAGCGCGATCTCGAACCCTTCCGGCGTCTGCACATGCGCCAGCGCAGTCTGAATTTTCCTGCGATACCAGGCAATCGAGTCCGTTACGGATCTCCCCATCTGCTGCGACAGGCCGAACACCCGCAGGATGCCGAAGGCACCAAGACCGTCCACCTTATCGGCATCGAATAGTATGCGCGCCTCGATCGAGGAAGGCTTGCTCGATTCAATCGTCTCGGTCGAATGTTCACGAATGGCCTGGATGACGCGTTGCGCTCGCGCGGCCGGGTAGAACAGATCGGCCAGGATCTTTTCAGCCGCTGCGGCGCTATAGGCGACGTGGTTCGCCTTATCGTCGAACGGCTGATCGATGTCATGCAGCAGGACTGCAAGGGTCAGAATCTCGATATCCGCTTGCGGATAGGATTTGGCGATCAGCTCCGCGTTCGCCAGCACACGTATGACATGATCAAACCGATGGGCCACCGACTGCCGTTCGGCCCCGAGCAAATCCTGAACCTTGCCTTCGACCAATCGGCATATCTCGGAGGACGGAGAACGCGCGCTCGCGGCAAGTTGTTCAGACATGAGCGGGACCTTTCATCTGCGTTTTCGCACGCGTTGCGCAACTGTCTCGCGCCAATCGGTGCGCAGCACGACCGGAGCGCGAGGCAATCCGCATCCAACTCGCCGCTTGTGCCACATGTCGCCGAAGCGCGCGATCTTCGCGTCGCGCGCTCACACATCTTTGCAAATCCGTGAGCAGATGAACGCGGTTGGACGGCCATACCCAGCGGCCCGCGTTGCTTCCCGCAAGCGCCAGGCAATATCCCTGCGTTAGCTCGACGTTCGCTTCAGCAGCAAGGCCGCCAGTTCGTTAGGCATGTCGAGCACCACCTCATGCCCGCATGGAAATTCCTCCAGCCACCAGCCCCGCTTTGCAGCGCTGGTGTAGAACTGGCCGAAAGGACCATCAAAGCCGGTGGCCGCGATGTATCCGATATTCGCTATCTCATCACAAGCGCCGCTGATCCGGGCCGGTGTTTCGAACGTGGACAGCGGCTGCATCGTGCATTGACGATCGACCCAGGCGGCGTCTGCCGGATTTACCGCGAAGGCCGACGCCGGGAGCGGCGGAACCTTCCAACCGTCGCCATGAGCCGCGGCCAGCTCTCGAAAGCCTTTGCCCCCATCGGGCAGGTAGTCGCAAAGGGTTTTGCCGTTCTCGGGAACGAAGGCATCGAGATAGACGAGCGCGCGAATACGTTTCGGCATTTGGTCGGCGACGTGGCGCGCGACGAAGCCGCCATAGGAATGTCCGACCAGGACGATGTCCCGCAATTCCTCCCAAAGCAGGAGATTGGTGACATCAGCGATATGGGTGTCGAGGCCGACGTCGCGGCTCAGAAGGTGGGAGCGCTCTCCGACCCCCGTCAGTGTCGGCGTGAACACCCGGTGTCCCTCAGCAGCCAGCAGGCGACGCACGCGCGTCCAGGACCAGCTGCCGTGCCACGCGCCGTGGACGAGGACGAAATCGGTCATTGCAGAACACTCCTTGCAGCATCGGCGCCGGAACGCGAGGCGCCGCTGAACGTGACGGAAATGATGCCGCGGATTGCGGCGTCGCGCCGAGATGTGGAGGGAGTACAGCTCTGCGCCAAGTCTGTTTTTCAGACTGGCGATTTCGCCTGCCGGTAACTAGCTGAGCGACATGTCAGCAAGCTATGGTCAGTTCTGCCCGGTCGCGAAGGCATCGGAAATCCTAGCCGCTCGCTGGACTCCGTTGATCGTGCGCGAACTGATGGCAGGCCCGTGCAGCTTCAATGACATCCATCGCGGCGTGCCGCTGATCTCCCGGGCCGTCCTGGTCGCGCGGCTGCGCGAGCTGCAGGCGCATGGGGTCGTTGAACGCCGGCCGCGCGCCAAAGGCGCCGGTCTCCAATATGGCCTGACACCCGCCGGGGAGGCTTTGCGCGCGGTCATCGCCGCGCTCGGCCAGTGGGGAATGGCTTACACCCAGGATCGGATCAAGCGCTCCGATCTCGATCCGGCCCTTTTGGTCTGGGGATTGCGACGGCGTGTCGATGTGAATGCGCTGCCGGATCGCCGCACCGTGCTGCGTTTTGAATTTTCAGGGGTGCCGGCGAGCCGCACGAAGTTCCGGATCATGTGGCTGATCCTTGGACGATCAAGTGTCGACGTCTGCATGAAGGATCCGGGATTTGCCGTCGACCTTACGCTTCGCGGTAATATTCGGGATTACGTCGACGTCTATCTCGGCAATGCCCGATGGAAAGATGCGGCCGGCACCGTATTCCGCCTCGACGGCGATCGGCAGATCGCGAAAGCCTTGCCTGTCTGGCTGCGATTTGAAACGGCGAGCGCTTGAAGCCCCTTCGATTGAACCGAAACGAAAGCGCTCGCGTTTTGTCGTGACGCGCTGAAAACGCGCTTGTCAGAATGGATGGACCGACAGCGTGCCGAACACGACCGCCGCAATGAACGCGAATGCGCTGAAGAACGCGATCAGGGGAAGGCTGTTCCGGGTGCGCCCCGACAGCGAACGCGCAAGGAAGTGCAGGCGGGCTTCCGCCGATAGTTCGCGCATGGCCGATCTCCAACGCCTCATCTTGCGCCATAACAAATGAACAGCACGAAACGTTTCAAGGCGTGTGGAAAAAAAGTGATGCGGATACTGCCGCAGATACCGGCCGCGGAGAAAATATCCCCGTGGGACCCTTCAAAGGGAATTTTATTCGTCTCGATCCGAGCCGAGTTGGAACCCGCTCAGTAGACGTCCTGCTGGAACCGGCCCTTTTTCTTCAGTTCCCCGACAAAGCTGATGGCCTCATCGGTCGACCGTGCGCCGAACTGGGCGATGATATCGACCAGGGCTCGCTCGACGTCCTTCGCCATGCGCTTGGCGTCACCGCAGATGTAGACATGCGCGCCATCGGCAAGCCATGTCCACACCTCGCGGCCGACCTCGCGCATGCGGTCCTGCACGTAGAACTTCTTGGCGCCGTCGCGCGACCAGGCGAGCGACAGGCGCGTCAGCAGCCCTGCCGTTTTCATCGCGTTGAGCTCGTCGGCGTAGAAGAAATCGCAGTCGCTGCGCTGATGGCCGAAGAACAGCCAGTTCTTGCCGGGCGCCCCGGTCGCCCGCCGGTCGTGCAGGAAGGCGCGGAACGGCGCGACGCCGGTGCCGGGTCCGACCATGATGATCGGCGTCTTCGGATCGGCCGGCAGCGCGAAGCCGTGCGCCTTCTGCACATAGACCTTGACCTGGTCGCCGGGATTGATGCGCTCCGCAAGGAAGGTCGAGGCGAGCCCGAGCCGCCTGCGCTTGTTGACCACATAGCGCACGCAGTCGACCGTCAGCGACAGCTTGCCGGGCGTCGCATTGTGCGACGACGAGATCGAATAGAGCCGCGGCTGCAACGGCTCCAGTGCCTCGACGAAAGCCTCCGGATGCGGCCGCACGCCGGAGAACTTCTGCAGGGTCGCCATCACATCGAGCGTCGCGGCGTCACCATCGGGATCCTCGCCCTGTGCGAGCGCGCGCGCCTTCTCGCGCTGCGCGCCGCCGGTCAGGAAGGAGAGCAGTTCGAACAGCGTGTCCGGCGCGGGCGACAACGAGACGTCATCCGTCAGCACCTCGCGCAGCGTCTTGCCCCTCACCTTGATCGTGTGCTGGGCGCCGAGCAGCGCGATGATCTGGTCGACCAGCCCGAGATCGTTTCTGGCGAAAATACCGAAGGAGTTGCCGACGACATAATCGAGCCCCTCGGCGAGGTCGAAATCGATGTGCCAGGTTTCCTTTTCCGAACCCTGCTTGTTCAAAAGGCGGCGCGACATGAAGATCGCGTCAATCGGATTGTCGCGCGAACGGCCGGGCTCGGAGATCGTCGCCGATACGGTGACCGCCGGCACCACGGCCGGTGACGACGTCGCGGCAGCGGGCGCCTTGTCGAGTTCTTCATAGAGCGATTTCAGCATCCGGGCGGTTTCCTTGCCGCCGGGAACGCAGAGATTGAGCCGCGCCTCGCTCTTGCCGGCGATCGCGTCGGAATAGTCGTTGCAATTATAGCCGCACTGGCCGCAGTCCTGCTGCGCCATCGCCGCCATCATCCGTCGCCTCAAGGGGCGGCCTGCGGCGAGCTTCATGCGATCGCCGATCGGCATGGTCTGGTCATGCCAGGGCGCTTCGCCGTCGTCGCCATCGCCGGAGGCGCCCTGCACGATCGCAGCACCCTGCTCGGCCGACAGCGGTGTCGCATTCTCATTGAGGAGGCTCGCGAAGAAGCCATTGAGCCACGAGCGTTGCGCCTCCGAGAACGGCGCCGTCGACGGGATGATCTCGATCTTGGAGGGCGGTGTAATCTGGTTCATGAGGACATCTCCGCATCCGCAAGCTTGCGCAACGTTTCGCCGTCAACGCGGCGGGCAAAGCTGAGGAAGGTTTCGTCGGGCGAGGCGCGGTGCGCGAGATAGGCCTTCAGCAGCTTCTCGACTGTCCGCGGCGCGTCTTCCGCCTTGAGGTCGTGATAGACCTCCTGGCCGATCTCGGCCTGTGGGCCGAAGCCGCCGCCTGCGAACAGATGATAGCCCTCGACCGTATCGTCGCCCTCGCCCACCGGCACCTTGGCCGCGATCAGGCCGATGTCGCTGATGTAATGCTGCGCGCAGGAATGATGGCAGCCGGTCAGGTGGATGTTGAGCGGCGTGTCGACCTCGACCCGCGGCTCGCACCAGTCGGCGATGTCCGCCGCATGCAGCTTGGTGTTCGAGGCTGCGAATTTGCAGCCGGCATTGCCGGTGCAGGCGATCAGGCCGGCGCGAAGCTGCGAGGATTTCACCGCAAGGCCGATTTGCTCGATCGCGGCATTCGCGAGCGCGACGTTCTGGTCGCGCACGCCGGAGAGCAACAGATTTTGCCAGACCGTCAGGCGGATATCACCGTCGCCGAGATCCTGTGCGATCTTCGAAAGTCCCCGCATCTGCTCGCAGGTGAGCTTGCCGACCGGCAGCACCACGCCGATCCAGTTCAGCCCGTCCTGCTTCTGCCTGTGCGCACCGACATGCGCCATGCGATCGACCTCGGGACGCGGTGCGATCGCCTCCGCCGGCACGCGGGTCAGCTTGCGGCCGAGCCGCTCCTCGACGGTCTCCATGAACTTGTCGACGCCGAGCTTGTCGAGCACGTATTTCAGACGCGCCTTCAGGCGATTGGTGCGGTCGCCGAGATCGATGAACACGCGCACGATGGCGTCGGCGACTTTCGTTGCGTCCTCCGGCCTGACGATGATGCCGGTCTCCTTGGCGAAATCCCTGTGTCCGGTGATGCCGCCGACGCCGAGCCGAAACCACACGCCGGGTTCGGCACCGAAGCCGTCCTTCACTTCAACGGCGGAAAACGCGATGTCGTTGGTTTCCTCCAGCACCGCGATCCGGCCTGCACCATCGAATGCAACATTGAACTTACGTGGCAGACCGTAGAGAGAGCGGTCGTTGAGGATGTGATAGTGCCATTCGCGCGCGTACGGCCGCGTATCCAGAAGCTCCTGCGGATCGATGCCGGCGGTCGGCGTGCCCGTGACATTCCGGATGTTGTCGGCGCCGGAGCCGCGCGAGCACAGGCCGAGATCCTGAATGCCCTCGATCAACGCGGCGCCGTTCTTCGGCAGGATCTCGCGGATCTGGATATTGGCGCGGGTAGTGACGTGGGAATAGCCGCCGCCATAGGCCTCGGCGAGATCGGCAAGCCCCGACAACTGCCAGTGCTTGAGGATGCCGTTCGGCATCCTCAGGCGGCACATGTATGAGTCCTCCGCCGGCGCGACGTAGAACAGGCCGAAATAGCGCCAGCGGAAATTGTCCGCCGGCGATGGTGCTGCGTTGTCGAGCGCCTGCTGTTTCAGCCGCGGATAGGCATCGAACGGATGCTCCTCACGCTTGAACTTCTCCTGGTCGGCGAGCTTCTTGCCTGAGGCGATGACCTTGTCCTGCGCCTTGATATGAACGGCATCAGGCCCCACCGGCTCGGCGTTCGCCGTCTGCGCAGCACCGCCGCCGAGGCCGCGCCCCGAGCGCAGCACCTGCAGGCCCGCGGCAAAGCCTTCGAGGTAGCGCTTCTGTTCGTCGTTGAAATCGACGGAAAGTGTCTCGAGTTTCATGATCTGCGACGAGGCTCCTGCAGCCACAATCAGTGGCGTCGACGGGAAACAGGGCGACCGCCTCGGCATCGATCCCGCCGAATGACGGGCTCGAGTTCCGAGGATGCGGTCCGATCAGCGTCGTTGCTGCGGAAATCCATCGTGGAAATGCCAGCGAGCATCGTCCGCGATGGCTGGCTTTCACGTTTATTCAAAACATGTGCCAGCGCAGCGCAATCGAAAAACGCTCACTATTTCAGAGCGTTGTGTGTTTTGCAGCGCATTAAATGGATCGTCATTCATGCCGTTTTGAAAGGCATGCGCTCAAATAATGAGCTGCGAATCGATCTGCTTAACGGATGGTCAGGGCGCGGATGGCCGCCGCCCGATCGGAAACGAGGCCAGATAGCCGTTGATGTCAGCCGGATTGAAATCCGGCCCCGCGAACGCACCGAGCGAAGCCGCCGGCCCAGCGCCGGTGTCCCGCCGCTTCAGCGCTGCGTCGTACAGATCGGCCCGAAACACCGCCATGGCAGCCTTCAGCGCCTCGGCACTGATGGCGGTCTGTCCCCAGCGGGCCATCTGGGCATAGAGCCAGGAGGCCTGGACGGGATCAGGCCGTGCTGCCTGATCGCGACCCACGAGCAGATAGCGGCTGCTTTCGCGCGTGGTGCCGTCGGGAGAAATCTTCAGCTTGCCGTCCAGCGTGCGGCGGATGATGTCGGCGTCGACACCGAGCCTCTCGGGCTGCGCCAGGATGCGCGCCACCTCGGCCCGGTTCTGCGGCTGCTCGGTATATTCGGCGGCACGCGCCGTCGCGCGAATGAGGCTCGCGAGAATTTCCGGATTCTTCTCGGCCCAGACCTGTCGCACAGCCAGCACTTTTTCTGCCGCATGCGCCAGGATGTCGGAAACGAAATGCAGGATATGGCCGACGCCGCGATCGACCGCGATGGAATTCCAGGGCGCGCCGACGCAGAACGCGTCGACATGGCCGCTGGCGAGGCTGTCCACCATATAGGGCGGCGGCAGCACCACGAGCCGCACGTCCTCGTCCGGGTCGACGCCGCCGGCCGCCATCCAGAACCGCAGCTGGTAATTATGCGTCGAGAACGGAAAGGTCATGGCGAAGGTCAGCGGCTCCGCCCCTCTGCTGGCGCGCTTGGCGACGACCCGCGCCAGCGCCTGCGCAGTCGCCATCGGATCGAACCGGTCGCCCTCGATCTCGTCCATGATCGCCGCATGCAGCGTCTTCGACACCGTGATCGCGTTGCCGTTGATGCCGAGATTGAAGGGCGCGGCAATCTGCACCTTGACGTGGCCCAGCCCGAGGCTGGAGGCGATCGCGACCGGTGCAAGCAGGTGCGCGGCGTCGAGATGGCCGATATTGAGCTTGTCGCGAACGTTGGACCACGACACTTCCCGCACCAAGGCGACGTCGAGCCCTTCCGCCGCGGTGAACCCCTTGTCGACCGCAACGATCAACGCCGCGGCGTCGACCAGCGGAATGAATCCGATGTGGAGGGGGGTCATCATTTCAGCAGCTCCGACGCGGTCAGGATCGACTGCGCGATCTCGCCGATCTTCTTTTTCTCGCGCATCGCGGTGGAGCGCAGCAGCACATAGGCCTCCTCCTCGGTGAGGCCCTTCAGCTTCATCAGGATGCCCTTGGCGCGATCGATCACCTTGCGCTCTTCCAGCGCCGACTTGGTGCGGTCGAGTTCGTCCTGCAGCTTGGCAAACGCATTGAAGCGGGAGATGCAAAGATCGAGAATCGGCTTGACGCGCTCCTTCTTCAAGCCATCGACGATATAGGCGGAGACGCCGGCATCGACGGAGGCCTGTATCGAGGCGGCATCGCTCTGATCGACGAACATCGCGACCGGCCGCCGCACGGCACGGCTGACCTGGAACATCTGCTCCAGAATGTCGCGGCTCGGATTTTCGAGATCGATCAGGATGACGTCGGGATCGAGCGCATAGATCCGCGCAAGCAGGCTTTGCATCTCGCTGATATGCACGACGCCGGTAAAGCCCGCCTCGCGCAGCCCCTCCTCGAGGATCGCCGCTCGGATCGGGCTTTCGTCGACGATGACGATTTTCGGCAACTCGGCGCTCATCGGTCACTCACACCCCAAGATACCCATAGCACGCCGCACGTCAGGGCAAAGCCTTGAAATTATGAGCAATTGGGACTACTGCCGTGAGTTGAAGGGACGATCGATCCGATTGCCGGGCTCGTGATGGGAACATCGCATTTGGGGCCGTATTTGCCCGGCATTTCAGGTCGCGCTCTCCATTCGAACGTCGCATCAGAGCTGCCACAGACCTCTTGCGAATTTCGCAACCTGGATTTTTGTTTGAGCATGATCTTTTCGGAAAACCGGTACCCACTTTTTCCGGATCATGCTTTAGCTCACGCCCATTAATCAGGCAGATCACATATGCAAGAGGCCGCCGCGCCAAAAGTCAGCTTTGTCTCCTTGGGGTGCCCCAAGGCGCTGGTGGATTCCGAGCGCATCATCACGCGGCTGCGCGCCGAAGGCTATGAGCTCGCCCGCAAGCACGACGGCGCCGATCTCGTCATCGTCAACACCTGCGGCTTTCTCGACAGCGCCAAGCAGGAATCGCTCGCCGCGATCGGCGACGCCATGGCGGAAAACGGCAAGGTCATCGTCACCGGCTGCATGGGAGCCGAGCCCGAGCAGATCGAGAAGGCGCATCCCGGCGTGCTGTCGATCACCGGTCCGCAGCAATATGAGAGCGTATTGGAGGCCGTGCATCGCGCGCTGCCGCCGCTACACAATCCGCATCTCGATCTCGTGCCGCCGCAGGGCATCAAATTGACGCCACGGCACTACGCTTATTTGAAGATTTCCGAAGGCTGCAACAACCGCTGCAGCTTCTGCATCATCCCGAAACTCCGGGGCGACCTGGTCTCGCGGCCAGCCAATGACGTGCTGCGCGAGGCCGAGCGGCTGGTGAACGCCGGTGTCAAGGAATTGCTGGTGATCTCGCAGGACACGTCCGCTTACGGTGTCGACCTGAAATACGCGGCGAGCCCGTGGAAGGATCGCGAGGTTCGCGCGAAATTCGTCGACCTGACGCGGGAGCTCGGCGAGTTCGGCGTCTGGGTTCGCCTGCACTATGTCTACCCCTACCCGCATGTCGACGAGGTCATCGGCCTGATGGCCGACGGCAAAATTCTGCCCTATCTCGACATCCCCTTTCAGCACGCAAGTCCGGAAGTCCTCAAGGCGATGCGGCGTCCGGCCGCGCAGGACAAGACATTGACGCGGATCGCGCGGTGGCGCGCGCAATGCCCGGATCTCGCGTTGCGCTCGACCTTCATCGTCGGCTTTCCCGGAGAGACCGATGCCGATTTCGCCTACCTGCTCGACTGGCTGGACGAAGCCGAGATCGACCGCCTCGGCTGCTTCAAATATGAACCTGTCGCCGGGGCCGCATCCAACGCGATCGGCAACACGGTGCCGGACGAGGTCAAACAGGAGCGCTGGAACGCGCTGATGGCGCGGCAGCAGGCGATTTCGGCGCGCCGGCAGAAGCGCAAGCTCGGATCGCGCCAGCAGATCATCGTCGACGAGGTCGGACCCACTGTGGCGAAAGGCCGCTCGAAGGCCGATGCACCGGAGATCGACGGCGCGGTCTATCTGTCGAGCCGTCGTCCGCTGCGTGTCGGCGAGATCGTTACCGCGAAAATCGAGCGCGCCGATGCCTACGACCTGTACGGCAGCGTCGCCGGCTTTTGACGAGGCCATCGCGTTTTCAAGCGAAGTGGGTACCGGTTCGCGTGGAGAAAACGCGTCAAAGCAAGTCTAATGCACACTCGGCGGAGCCGAAGCCGAGCGCACCGTCCAGAATTTGAGCGTGCGATAGGCATCATCGACCGTCAGGCGCGTGTACTGGGCCTTGAGCTTGGCCACCTCGTCCGGCGCCGTCACGCCGGTCGAATAGCGGCAGTCCAAGACCGCGTTGACGGTGTCCCAGCGGAGCCCGGCGACCTTGCAGGGAACCAGGATGCCGTCGCTGCGCAGGCTCTGCATCAGCGGACGCACGACCTCGATGCTCGCGTCCGACAGTTCGGCGAGCGCAGTGATGGTCTCCTCGTATTTGCGCTGCCGGGCAAGCTCGAAAAGGGCGATCTCGTTGAGCTTTCCCTCCTTCTTCAATTGCGCCACCGTCATCTTGGCCGTGGCGAAATCGCGCGGCCGCGACATTTCGCGCTCCACGCCCACCGAAGCCGCCACGACGGCTGCACGAATTTCCTCAAAGAGATAAGGCGGTGCGCGCGACAGCAGCCGCGTCTGGACCGTTTCCGTCGCGTTGCGCAGCAGCTCTGAACGCAGCCTGGGCGGCAGGTCTGACCGGATGCCGGTCGCAATCGCAAGCTCCGGATCGGACGCGGCCTGCGAGACGATGGTGACGAACCCTGCTGCCGAGACACGGGAGCCGGGATTGTCGACCAGCCGGCGGCTGACGCTCGGGAAGCGGCGGGCCAACAACGCGTCGGTGACCATTTCATGCAGCCACCAGCGCGCCGCGATCGCCAGCAGATGCTTCTCGCTCCTGGTCTGTGCGATCTCGACCAGATCCTTGTTGCTCAGCCGCGAGGATTCGATCAGCACGGGACCCGCAATCGTGATGTCGTCGTTCCGCGCCAGCCGGCGGACCACGGAGGCCGGTGCCTGCGGAACAGGCGCAAGCTGTGCGCTCAGCTCGGCCAATGCCATCCGCGCGCCGACCTCGGCAAGGGCACGCAGCTCGATGGTATTGATCAGGCGTTCAAAGACGTCGCCGAACAGGTCGATCTGCGCGTCGCTGAAATTTCCGGCAGAGGACACGAAGAAAGTCGTCAGCCGCCCGGTTGTCTTGGCGCACTTCTCTGTCGAACCGGCGGCGATGGCCGCTTCGACCTCTTCGGCAATTGACATCTTGGCGTTGTGCATCGCTCATCCTGAGCGCTTCGAGTGCTGGGGCGGACTGGTTAATCGAACCTATCGATCAGGGTTAAACGTTTCGTAAAATTGTGGCGAAGCTCTTTGGTTTGCTGCGCCTCTGGCCGGCCGTTTTGCCGTGAAAACCCAGGGTTGCCGCTACCTGCAGCTGCCAAATGGTAAACGGAGTGCTTGACAGGGCCGACTTCTTCGGCTGTATGGCCGCATCCCATGATGTTCGCCCGGACCAAAATGCGCGCCGTTTGCCGTCGTCACCGCCGTGACGATGATGGGGCGCGCCATGTCCGACGACGACGCTGACAACCTAAGTCAGCTCCAGTTTTCGAGAAGGCCGCTACCCGAAAGAGTAGCGGCCTTTTCGCATTTCGGCCCCCCTCCCATCCTAGAGCCCACAGGAGTTCGATATGCCCGATGCCACCCATTCGTTTGATGCGCTGATGGATATCACCGCGCGCCCGAAGACCGTGTTCGTGCGCGGCGAAGGCGCATGGCTCTGGGATGACACGGGCAAGCGTTATCTGGATTTCATCCAGGGCTGGGCGGTGAACAGCCTCGGCCATTCCCCTCCGGCCGTCGCGGACGCGCTCGCCGCACAGGCCAAGCGGCTGCTGACGCCGAGCCCGGCCTATTTCAACGATGCGAGCCTGAAACTGGCGAAGGCGCTGGTCGACCAGAGCTGCTTCGACCAGGTGTTCTTCGCCAATTCCGGTGCGGAAGCCAATGAAGGCGCGATCAAGCTCGCGCGTAAGTATGGAGCGCTGCATAAGAACGGCGCGTTCGAGATCATCACCTTCGTGGGCGGTTTCCACGGCCGCACGCTCGCGACCATGTCGGCGTCCGGCAAGCAGGCCTTCGAGCCGCTGTTCGAGCCGAAAGTGCCGGGCTTCCGCAAAGCAAAGCTGAACGATCTCGCCTCCGTCGAAGCGCTGATCACGGAGAACACGGTCGCGGTGATGCTGGAGCCGATCCAGGGCGAGGCCGGCGTCTGGGCGGCGACCGACCAGTTCCTGCAGCAGTTGCGTGAGCTGACCAAGGCGCACGGGCTGCTGCTGATCGTCGACGAGATCCAGACCGGCATGGGCCGCACCGGTACGCTGTTCCATTACGAGCATGCGGGCATCGCGCCTGACATCATGACGCTCGGCAAGGGCATCGGCGGCGGCGTGCCGCTCGCCGCATTGCTCGCGACGGAGAAGGCCGCCTGCTTCGAACATGGCGACCAGGGCGGCACATTCAACGGCAATCCGTTGATGTGCGCGGCAGGGCTCGCGGTGCTCGACCAAATCGGCAAACCCGCCTTCCTCAAATCCGTCGCGGAGACCGGGCTGTTCCTGGAGAGCGAGCTGCAAAAGCTCTCCGCACGGCACGGTCTCGGCGAAGTCCGCGGCCGGGGTCTCCTGCTCGCGCTCGATCTGAAACTGCCGATCGGACCTTCGCTCGTTGCCCAGGCGTTCGAGAGCGGCCTGCTGCTCAACGCGCCGCAGCCGGATGCGTTGCGCTTCATGCCGGCGCTCAACGTCTCGCGCGAGGAGATTTCACCGATGATCGATGGTCTTGACGCGATCCTGACCAAGGCCGGCGCAGCGCGGCGGGTGGCATGACGATGCAGAGGAGGATCGAATGAGGGGCCAGTTCAGACGGCCTGAACTGCCCCGGACCACCCCTACCCGCCCTTCACCGCGCCGGCGGTGAGTCCCGCAACGATCTGCCGTTGGGCGAAAACCGTCAGCAAGAGCACCGGAAACGTCACGATCAGGGCGGCCGCCGCGAGCGGCCCCCAGCTCAGCTGGTCGAACGAGATCATGTTGTAGACCGCGACCGGCAGCGTCCGCGTCTCGCGCCCCGCGAGCACGATGCCGAAGACGAAATTGTTCCAGGAGAAGATCACTGCGAGGATGAACGCGACTGCCAATCCCGGCCGCGCGATCGGCAACGCGACGTGCCGGAACACCTGCCAGCGCGTCGCGCCGTCGATCAGCGCGGCTTCCTCGAGTTCGAGCGGCGTCGTTTCGAAATAGCCGATCATGATCCAGATCACGATCGGGACCGTCACGACGAGGTGGATGATGATCTGCGGCCACAGCGTGCCGAGCAGGCCGAGCCACTGGAACAGCAGAAACAGCGGAATGAGGTAGGACAGTCCCGGCGTGATGCGCGCGATCAGGATCACGACCGCCGACTTGCGCGCCGCCATCCGCGCGATGCCGTAGCCCGCGGGCACGCCGACCAGCATCGCGAGAAACGTCGCGGTGCCGGTGACCAACAGTGAATTTTTGAAGTAAGTCAGGAAGCGGTTGGAGGCGAGGACATCCGTATAGTTCTTCCAGGCGAAATGCTCGGGGATCAGGATCGGCGGATAGGCTGCGTTGTCCACCTCGTATTTCAGCGACAACGACAGCATCCAGACGAAGAACAGGATCGCCGGCGACACGATGATGAACACCGAGCACCACAGCGCGATCCTGCCGAGGATGGAGCGCAGGTTCATGCCCCGCCCCCGATCTCGGTCCACTGCGCACGCTGCCGCAGATACAACAGCAGCGCCGCCAGCGCGACGATCAGCACAAACAGCATCACGGCGATCGCCGAACCGTAGCCGAGGTCGTAATAGATGAACGCGACGCTGTAGAGATAGAGATTGATGGTCTCGGACGCCGAGCCCGGCCCTCCCTGCGTGATCGCAAAAATGATGTCGAAGCTCTTCACCGCGTCGATCATGCGGATCATCGCCGCGATGAACAGGAACGGCGCGATCAGCGGCAGCGTGATGTAGCGGAACATCTGCCACATGTTCGCGCCGTCGAGCTGCGCGCTTTCGTAAGGCTCCGTCGGGATCGCCGCGATGCCGCCGAGCACGATCAGCATCACCAGCGGCGTCCACTGCCAGGTCTCGACCAGCACCAGCGACGGGATCACGGTCGCGGGATGAAACACCCAGAGCTGCGCCGGCAGGCCGACAAGCGAGAGCAGATAATTGAGCACGCCGAGCTGGGGATGGAACATCATGGTCCAGACCAGCGCAATCGCGACCGGCGTCGCCATCATGGGCATGATGAAGATCGCCCGCAGCACGCCCCGTCCCCGGAAATTCGCGTGGAAGATGACGGCGGCGAAGGTCCCGAACACCAACGGCAGCAAGACCGAGAGCGCCGTGTAGAGCAGCGTGTGCCCTACCGATTCGACAAAACGCGGATCGTTGGGCATCCGCAGATAATTGGCGAAGCCGACGAAGGTCGTCGGCGAGCCGACTTTCCATTCATTGAAGCTCATCCAGATCGTGAATACCCACGGGAACAGGATGACCGCGAGCACCACGACCAGCGCGGGGATCACGAACGGCCAATAGGATGGCGGCCGCCATTCGCGCTGCGGCGAGGTGTTCGCCTCCGCCGTCAGGGCGCTTGCATGAGGCAGCGTGGTCACGTCTTCTCGCTGCGCTCCAGGATCGGCCGGAACTGCTCGTGCGCCTTCTTCAGCTCGGTTGCCGGATCGGCGCCCGACAGCGTCGCCGTCACCGCGGCGCCGACGATGTCGCGGAACTCGGCGACCGGAATGATGACGGGAAGACCGAGCTTGCTGATCTTCGCGGAATCGATCACCGATTGCAGCCATTCCTGCGGCAGCTTCACGCCCTTGCGGGTATCGGGATCGTCGAGCACGGAGCTGCGGAACGGCACGCCGCCGCCGGCCTGCAGGAGCCGCGCCCCTTGCGTCTTGGAGACCAGCCACTGGCACAGGAGATAAGCGGCCTCCTTGTTCGGACTGGCCTTCGCCACGCCGATGCCGTCACCATAGGTCGCGGAGAACTGCCCTTTCGGACCGGCCGGCACGATGGTGTAGCCGACCTTGCCGACGATGCGCGAGGCGTTCGGATCTTCCAGCGGCGGCGCCCAGCCGACGCCGTCGATCCACATCGCGGCGCGGCCCTGCGTGAACGCCGCCATGGACTCCATCCAGTTGAAGCCGGCAACGCCTGGAGGCGCGACCTTGGTCAGGAGCCGCTGATAGAGCTTGGTCGCCTCGATCGCCTCGGGTCCGTCGGTCAGGATGTTGCCCTTGGCATCGAGGAATTCGCCGCCATAGTTTAAGAAGAAGTTGGTCCAGAGCGTCATGTTGGCATTGCGCAGGCCGCGCCCGACGAAGCCGAAGGTGCCCTCCTTCGGATCGGTCAGCTTCTCCGCCGCCGAGACCATCTCGTCGAGCGTCTTCGGTATTTCGACGCCCTTCTTCTGGAACATCTCCTTGTTGTAGTAGAGGATGAAATAGTCGACCGACCACGGCAGCGAGAGCATCTGCCCCTTGTCATTGCGGGCATATTGCAGTCCCGCGGCGGAAAAATCGCTCTCGACGAGATCCGGCGCGGTGAGGTTCGGGTCCTTCATGTAGGGTGTGAGATCAGCGAGCCAGCCGCCCTTCTCGAACTGACGCTTCTGCACGTGATAGCTGAGGTGGATGACGTCGAAGCTCGGCTTGCCGGACGAAAGCTCGATGACCACCTTCTGGCGCTGCTGCTGCTCCGGGATCTGCTCCGACTCTACCTGGATGCCGGTCAGCTCGGTAAATTCCTTGGCGTATTTCTGCAGGTTGTCGCCGCGCGGCCCTTTGGCGAGGATCACCTCGAGCTTGGTGCCGGCGAATTTCTTCCATTGCGGCTCGGCGGCGCGCGCCGAAAATCCCGCAAGGCCCATCGCTCCTGCCGCCGCCGTGCCTGCGAGCACGGTCCGCCGCGAGATACGGTTCTTGTCCATGGCTGTTTCTCCCCGACGGTATTTCGATCGTGTTCTTGTTCGATTTCTTGTTCGAACTACGTAGCAGAGCACGATGTCCGCCGCAAAGGCGCATACGGTCGCTGGATGGCGAAAGCTTGATGCGGCGCTCGCGATAGCGGGAAGCGTTGGATTCTCGTCTTGACGCGGTTTCTTCACGCGAACCGGTAACCACTTCGCTCGAAAACGCGCTACGGCTTGAGGATGGACGCGCCGGTGGTGCCGCGGCTTTCCAGATCGACATGCGCCTTTGCCGCGTCCTTCAGCGCATAGGCGTGATTGATCTGCACGTGCAGCTTGCCGGAAATGACAGCCGAAAACAGCGTGTCGGCGCCTTCGAGCAGTTCCTTGCGCGTGGCGATATAGTCGTTGAGCTTCGGCCGGGTCGCGAACAGCGAACCGTGATTGTTGAGCTCGGCGATCGCAAATGACGGCACCGGGCCAGAGGCATTGCCGAAACTGACGAACAGCCCGCGTGGCTTCAGGCAGGACAGCGAGCCCGGAAAGGTCGACTTGCCGACACCGTCATAAACAACGTCGCAGAGCTCGTTGCGGCTGATCTTCTTGACGCGCGCGACGAAGTCTTCCTCGTTGTAGAGGATGACGTGATCGCAGCCATTGGCGAGCGCGAGATCGGCCTTCGCCTTTGAGCCGACGGTGCCGATGACATGCGCGCCGAGCGCCCTCGCCCACTGGCAAGCGAGCAGCCCGATGCCGCCGGCCGCGGCATGAATCAGCACACGATGATGCGGCTCGACCTTGAAGGTCTTGTGCAGGAGATACCAGACCGTCAGCCCCTTCAGCATCAGCACGGCGCCCTGCTCATAGGTGACGTGGTCGGGCAGCTTGACGAGCTTCTCCCAGGGGATGTTGCGCTCGGTCGCATAGGCGCCGAGATTGTGGTAATAGGCGACGCGATCGCCGGGATGGAAATGGGTCACACCGGGCCCGACCGCGACCACTTCGCCGGCGGCCTCATTGCCGGCGATGAACGGCAATCCCGGCGCCTTGTAGAGCCCGTTGCGGTAATAGACGTCGATGAAGTTCAGCCCGACGGCGTGCTGGCGGATGCGGACTTCACCCGGCCCCGGCGCGGGCAGATCCACGGGCTCATAGACCAGGGCCTCGGGTCCTCCCACCTTGTGCACGCGCACGGCCTTCGCCATTGCAAATCTCCCAGGGGTTGCCTGCATGGCAACGAAAGCCATCAAGCCTGCATTGTCAACTCGGCGTGTGCGCGCACGCCCCCAGCTAACCCTAGGATTTCCTGCGGTTGCGTCTCGCCAGCACGTTGAAGAATTCGACTGCCGCCGAAAACGCGATCGCGAAGTAAATGTAGCCGCGCGGGATGTGGAAGCTCAATCCATCGGCGACGAGGGCAACGCCGATCAAGACCAGGAACGCGAGCGCCAGCATCTTCGTGGTGGGATGTTCGGCGACGAAGCGCGCGACCGGTCCCGACGAGATGTACATGATCAGGCAGGCGATCATGACCGCGGCGACCATGATCGCGAGATCCTGCGCCATGCCGATCGCGGTGATGATGGAGTCGAGCGAGAACACGACGTCGATGACGATGATCTGCGCGATCACCCAGAAGAATGCGCTGGCGCCGCCCGACGGCGCGTCGCCGTTTGCACTTTCCACTTCGCCGTGAATCTCATGGGTCGCCTTCGCGATCAGGAACAGCCCGCCCCCGATCAGGATGATGTCGCGCCAGGACAACGGCAGTCCCGCTGACGGTGAGGACAGGCTGCGTCAGACCAATAAGCCAGACGAGCAGGCTGAGCAGCACAATACGAAACACCAGTGCCAGCGCCAGCCCGATCTGACGGGCACGCGTGGCCTGCGGCTCCGGAATCCGGGACACGATCACCGACAGGAAAATCACGTTGTCGATGCCGAGCACGATTTCGAGCGCAGTCAGTGTCAACAGCGCCGCCCATGCCTCCGGATTGGTGAGGAGCTCGGTCATGCCTTGAGCGACCGCAACAGCCGGATCGCGGAATCGCTTGCCGCCACGTAGAGCGCGATCAGGCACAGCGCCGCGGTGATGGGCAAGCCGACATCGAAATCTTTCAGCACGGTATAGATCAGAAGCACGCCCCACAACGAGATCAGCGGCAAGGTCAGCCAGCGCAGCCGAACCACGCGGACTGGATGCATGACGTGAAACGGCAGGAAGGTCGCGACGATCAAGAGCCCGACGGCGAGGCTTGCCAGTGCAGGCGGCATGCGCAGCAGGAACAGGTAGAAGGCAGCGACATTCCACAGGCCGGGAAAGCCACGGAAATGGTTGTCGTCGCTCTTCATGCGGCGATCGGCGAAATAGAGCGCGCCCGAGACCGGAATCCCGATCGCGGCTACCGGGACGGCGAGCGGCAGCAGCAGCCCGCCGGCGGCGATGGCATAGGCAGGCACGAACACGTAAGTGACAAAATCGACCACGAGGTCGAGCACGTCGCCGGACCAGTTGGGTTGCAGACGCACCACGTCGAGCTTTCGCGCCACCGGCCCATCGATCGCATCGATCACCAGCGCCGCGCCGAGCCAGGCGAACATCGCCGACCAGTGTTCGCGCACGGCTTCCAGCAACGCGAGCAAAGCGATGCCCGCGCCGAGCGCCGTCAAGATGTGAACGGAAAACGCGGCGGCCCGTGCCTTTGGGGTCGCCCCGACGATGTCCTGCTGATCGACCTGGTCCATTGCTGCGGCAGTGCTACCAAAAATTCCCACGAATTGCACATCGGCGTTTGCGGCGTTCCGCCGCGCGACAACCATGGAACGAATCCATGCCCTGTGCAGGCTTGAAAATGCATCCGGGAAGGTCAAATGTCGCGGTATGAATAATGCCCCTGTTGATGACATGCCAATGAAGGATGGCTCCCTGGATAAGGGCTTGGCCCCCTTCGACGTCGCGGTGGTCGGCGGCGGCCCCGCCGGGCTTTCCGCCGCAATCGCTTCGGCGCGCGCCGGTGCCCGCACGGCACTGGTCGCCCGCCGCGCGCCCTACGCCGACAACCGGACCACGGCGCTGCTGGGCGCATCCGTCGATTTCCTCGAGGGGATCGACGTCTGGTCGCACTGCGAAAGCGAGGCGGCTCCGCTGAAGGCGATGCGGCTGGTCGACGATACCGGCCGGCTGATCCGGGCGCCCGAGGTGCGGTTTTCGTCCGACGAAATCGGCCTGGAGGCATTCGGTTACAACATCGAAAACCGGACGCTGGTGAAGGCCCTCGAAGAGCGCGCGGCCGAGCTGCCCAACCTGCAGCGGTTCGACGACGAAGCCGAGACCGTTGCGCCGCAGGACGACGCAGTCGCGATCCGCCTTGCCGGCGGTCAGTCGTTGTCAGCACGCCTCGTGATCGGCGCCGACGGCCGGCACTCGATGTGCCGGGAGGCCGCGGGTATTACGGTCAGGCGGCGCGATCTCCGGCAGAGCGCCCTGACCTTCAACCTCGCCCATTCGCGCCCGCACCAGAACGTCTCCACCGAGTTTCACACCCCGCATGGACCCTGCGTGTTCGTACCTCTGCCCGGCGATCGCTGCAGCGTGGTGTGGGTGGCTGCTCCCAGGGACGCCGCGCGGCTCGCGGCGCTTGGCGACGATGAGCTCTCGGAAGCCGCGGAAAAACAGTCGCATTCGATTTTCGGGCGCGTCCACGTCGAAGGCGGACGTCACGTGTTTCCGCTTGCCGTCGAACAGCCCGGCCAGTTCGCGCGCCATCGGATCGCGCTGGTCGGCGAAGCCGCCCACGTCATTCCGCCTATCGGCGCGCAGGGGCTGAACCTGGGATTGCGCGATGCCGCCGACATCGTCGATCTCATCCGGAAAGCGATCGACGCCGGCGAGGACCCCGGCGCGCCGCACATGCTCAGGCGCTACGACTGGACGCGCCGCCCCGACGTCGCCAGCCGCACCTTCGTCATCGATGTCGCGAACCGCTCGTTGCTCAGCGACCTCTTGCCGATGCAGGGATTGCGCGCGGCGGGGATGCACCTGATCGGTTCGATCGGACCGTTGCGTCGTCTTGCGATGCGCGAGGGGCTGGCGCCCTCATGGCGCAGCGCACGCCGGCCGAAAGCTACCGACAGAACTCTTGCCGACAGGACTCTTCGACAAGACTCACGGAAACGACAGCCGTCCCGTCTGAATGACCCACATGACGCTGGTCAGCGTCACGACGGAGGCGAACGTTCCCAAAAGAACGGCGACGGATGCCGGCTTGATCCAGGCGTCGTTCTGCCGCGCGATCACGAACACATTCAGCGCCGGCGGCAGCGATGCCATCAATACCGCGGTCGCGGCCCATGGCTGCGCGAAGGGGCCGAAAAGCAGCATCAGCCCGAACGCCGCGAGCGGATGGATCAGCAGCTTGACCGCGACAACGCCCGGGACTTCCCAGGGCACACGATCGAACGAACGCAAAGCGACCATCACGCCGAGCACGAACAGCGCCGTCGGCGCCGCCGCGTTCTGCAGGAACAGGATCATGTTGTCGAGCGCGACCGGCAGGTGAATGTGAAGCGCCGCGACCAGCGCGCCGGCGCAGGCAGCCATGATCAGCGGGTTGGTCACGATCTGCCGCAACACGACGCCGAAAGCGTGCACGATCGACGGATGGTCGCGATCGGTGAGTTCGACCAGGAGGGGCACGATCGAAAACAGAAAGATGCTGTCGCAGCAGAAGATCAGCGCCGTGGGCGCGGCGGCCTTGGTGCCGAGCACGGCAAGCGCAAGGCCGGGGCCCATATAGCCGATATTGCCGTAAGCGCCGCACAGGCCCGCCAGCGTCGCCTCGCGCAATGACAGTCTGCCCAGCAACTTGCCGGCCAGCATCGCGAGGACGAATGCGCTCATCGTGCCAAGCGTGGTCGCGATCAGAAATGGCGGGTTGTTAAGTTCCGCAAACGGCGTCTTCGATGTGATCCCGAACAGGAGCGCCGGCAGCGATACATAGACGAGGAAAAAGTTCATCCAGACAAGGCCGGATTCAGGCAGAGATTTGGCCTTGCCGCAGATGAACCCGATGAAGATCAGCCCGAAATACGGTAGCGCTAGATTGAGGATATCGACCATTTTGGAAGCGTTTTGTGAGGAGGTTGCGGCATTGCCGTGACCGCCCACAAGGATTAATTCGAGGACCGGGCACTAGCATCCGCCGCGATCCTGGTCTATTCCCAAAGACATGATCAAAGCGCGAACCGCAAAATTCCAGATCGGGCAGATCGTCCGCCACCGGATCTTTTCGTTCCGCGGCGTGATTTTCGATATCGATCCGGAATTCAACAACACCGAGGAGTGGTGGCTGTCGATCCCCGAGGATATGCGTCCTCACAAGGATCAGCCGTTCTACCACCTGCTCGCCGAGAATTCGGAGACCGAATACGTCGCCTATGTTTCGGAGCAGAATCTCTTGCCCGACGAGTCCGGCGAGCCGATCCGCCATTCGCAGGTCGCGGAGATCTTCATCAAGGACAAATCGGGCGGCTATCGTCCGCGCAATCCTTCGTTGAATTAGCCACGCGGCGTCCGGCAGGACCGCGCGCCCGCTTCGGTGGTCCGCGCAATTCAAGCAAACAGATTCACGCCAACAAACCTTCAAGCCAACAAATTCAGGCCAACAAAAAAGGCGCTCTTTCGAGCGCCTTTTTCGTGAATCATTTCAGTCAGAGCGGGCTTACTTGGCGGCCGCGTTGGGCTGAGGCTGAGTGGCCTCGAGCTTCTTGCGCTGCTCCTCGGCACGCTTCTGCAGCTCTTCCTGCAGCTTCTTCTGAGTCTCCTCGAACACCTTCGGATCGGTCGGCGGGCCGTCATAGGCTTTGCCGAAGCTGCTGCCACCGGTTTCCTGCAGCGGCAGCGGCAACGTCAGCGGCGCGCCGTTGGCGTTGATCGCCTGAATGACCAGGTTCTGGCCCTTCTTCATGTTGGCGAGCATATCCGGCGTTGCTTCGTAATCCGACATGCAGCCATTGGCGAAGCAGATCACGTATTCAGCCTGCAGAGGCGGATTGTTGTCGACGATGATCCGGGTTCCATGGTGGAGTTGCATGCCCAGCGGCAGCGTCACGCGCAGGATCTTCTTCGGCTCGCCTTCCGGCTCGATGATGACGGCGGCGACCACCGGCTGGCCGGATTCGATGCGTCCGTCCTTGCCGGTGAAGCAGACCTGCTTGGCGTTCGCGTCCTGGCCCTTGAGGCAGAACTTCGTCCAGGGCGCGTAGATCAGCTGAACCTGCTGTTCCTGCGGCTGGCCCTGGGCCTGCGGCTGACCGGCCGGAGCCGGCGCGCCCGGAGCACCTGGCGCCTGCGCCGTGGGAGCGCCCGGAGCCTTGGGCAGAGCCTTCGGCGGCGGCGCCGCTTTCGGCGCGGCCTTCGGCGGCGCACCCGGAGCCGGTGCCTGGGCGTGCGCATCGAAGGCAAACGGAACAGCCAGCGCGGTCACCGCCAACAAGGCGAGCAGTCGCCCACGCGGCCCGACCGAAGAGGCCAAGATACGGAAAATCATTGCGGAAAACCCTTTCTGAAGCGTCCGAAAACCGCCCGGTGCGCCACACCCTGCCGTTGCGCGCGGCTGTCTCCTTGCCAATTGAGGCGGATACGTGACCAGTGTCCGCACCCTCCTCAATTGCTCGCTTTCATACCGTTAACGACGGAAAGATCAATGCCGCTGCGCATGTTTGGCCAGGCAATCCGCTTGATGCCGTAAGTCTATGCTAGAACTCAGAAAGTGAGCCGCCCCGAATCAAATTCGCGCGTTCCCGTGTCCGCCTTTAGACGCATCCGCATGCACACCGTCATCTTTGGTGCGGTGGTGTTGTTTTTTTGCGCGCTGGCGGGCGCCGACAGATCGTCGGCCGCGGAAAGCTACGCCCTCGCCATGCACGGCGCCCCAGCTCAGCCGGCTGGTTTCACGCATATGCCCTACGTCAATCCGGACGCGCCCAAGGGCGGCCGGCTGGTATGGAGCCTGTCCGGCACATTCGACAGCCTCAATCCGATGATCGTCCGCGGTCTCGCGGTGCAGCAAATCCGGGGCTATGTGGTCGAGAGCCTGATGGCACGTGGCAACGACGAAGCCTTCACGCTCTACGGCCTCTTGGCGAGGAGCGTGGAGACCGACGACGCCAGAAGCTACGTCACCTTTCGCATCGATCCCCGTGCGAGAATTCTCCGATGGAGCACCGGTGCTCGCCGACGACGTGCTGTTTTCCTGGGCGCTGTTGCGCGACCATGGCCGTCCCAATCTCCGCACCTACTATTCCAAGGTGGCGAAGGCCGAGGCGCCCGATCCGCTCACCGTGCGCTTCGATCTCACGGGCGCGAACGATCGCGAGCTGCCGCTGATTCTCGGCCTGATGCCGGTGTTGCCGCGCCATGCCGTCGACGCCGCAACCTTCGAGGAGACGTCGCTTGCGGCGCCGATCGGCTCCGGGCCCTACCGCGTCACCGCCGTGAAACCGGGATCCAGCGTGACGCTGACGCGCAATCCCGATTATTGGGGGCGCGATCTGCCGATCAATCGTGGCCTGTGGAATTTTGATGAGGTCAGGCTGGATTTTTACCGGGAGTCGAACGCGCAGTTCGAAGCGTTCAAACGTGGCCTCTACGATTTCCGTGTAGAACATGAGCCGCTGCGTTGGCACGAGAGCTATGACTTTCCGGCGGCCAAAGACGGCCGGGTGGTTCGTGATACGATCAAGATCGGGACGCCACAGCCTTCGGAATTTCTGGTCTTCAACACCCGCCGCCAGATCTTCTCCGATATCCGCGTCCGCCAGGCCCTCACCCTGCTGTTCGATTTCGAATGGATCAACCGCAACTACTTCTTCGGGCTCTATTCGCGCAGTGCCAGCTATTTCGCAGGCTCCGAGCTGTCGGCCTATGAACGGGCGGCCGATGCCCATGAGCAGGAATTGCTCAAGCCCTACGCATCGCTGATCGCGCCCGACATTCTCGACGGCAGTTACCGCCTGCCCGCCACCGATGGCTCGGGCCGCGACCGGACGACGCTGCGCAGCGCGCTCGCGCTGCTCTCCCAAGCCGGCTACGACCTCGACGGTACGGTGTTGCGGCAACGGTCGACCAGGATACCGCTTGGCTTCGAAATCCTGGTGACGACCCGCGATCAGGAGCGGATTGCGCTGGCCTACTCGCGCGACCTGAAGCGCGCCGGCATCGACGCAACCGTGCGCGCCGTCGACCCCGTCCAGTTCGACCAGCGACGGCTCGCCTATGAGTTCGACATGATCCAGAACCGCTTTGACCAGTCGCTGTCGCCGGGCAACGAACAGTCGTTCTATTGGGGCAGCGAGGCCGCGGATACGCCGGGCACGCGCAACTACATGGGCGCCAAGAACGCGGCCGTCGACGCCATGATCGGCGCTCTGCTTCGTGCACGCGACCGTGCAGACTTCGTCTCGGCGGTTCGTGCCCTGGACCGGGCGCTGATGTCCGGCTTTTATGCTATCCCGGTGTTCGATGTCGGGGAGCAATGGATCGCGCGCTGGAATCGGATAGAACGACCTGGTGCGACCGCTCTGGTGGGATACCTCCCGGAGACCTGGTGGCAAAGGCCGGACTCACATGCGAAGTGATCGGGGCGCTTCGATGGATCACGATTTTCGGAAGGTGGGGCACTAGGTGAGTCAGACGAACGCATCGCCAACGCTGGATGCCTTGTTTCAGCGCCTCTTGGCACGCCAGCCGGACGCGATGGCGCTGATCGACCCGGTCAACAAGCCGCGCATCACCGGCCAGCCGCAACTGAAGCTGACCTACGAGCAGGCCGATCGCGCGATCTCGGCGCTGGCGGGGCATTTCATCGAGGCCGGCCTCCCCACCCATTCGGTGATCGCGGTCCAGATGCCGAATACCGTCGAATTCATGCTGACGGTGCTGGCGGCGCACCGTGCGGGATTGGTCGTCGCGTTGTTCCCGCTGCTCTGGCGCCAGGCCGAACTTGTGGCGGCGCTCAACCGCACCAGCGCGCGGGCAATCGTCACGACGAGCAAGGTCGACGGCGTGATCTACGCCGACCTCGCCATGAACGCCGCCGCCGAAGCGTTCTCGATCCGCCATGTCTGCGGCTTCGGCAGCGACCTCCCGGAAGGCATGGCACCGCTCGACCAGGCGATGGCCCGGCCCTCCAACGTCGCGCGCAGCATCGTGCAGGACGGCCGCAAGGCGGCGATCGTCTCGTTCGACGTCACAAGCGATGGATTTCGTGCCGTACCGCGCACGCATCTCAGCGTGATCGCGGGCGGTCTGGCGCTGTCGATCGAAAGCGACGTGCCGCAAGGCTCCGGCGTGATGTCGGCCTTCGCGCCCTCCTCCTTCGCCGGCCTTTGCTCTTCGCTCGCGGTCTGGCTCCTGTCGGGCGGAACGATGGTGTTGCATCACCCATTCGACGGCGACGTGCTGGAGCAGCAAATTCGTGAGCACCGCTGCGAGACGCTGATCGCGCCTGCGCAATTGGCGTTCAAGCTCGACGAACTCGATCTCGCAAGCAGGCTGCCGAGCCTGCACAACGTGATCGGCCTGTGGCGCTCGCCGGAACAGGTCGCCTCGAGTCCGCCCTGGACATCGCGCCAGGCATCGCTGACAGACGCCTACCTGTTTGGCGAAGCCGGGCTGTTCGCCGCCCTGCGCGTGGAAGACGGCATGCCCGCGCCCGTGAAGCCCGGGATGCAGGGCGTGCCGCGCGAGATGCCGGGCTCATCGATCTCGGGCGAGATCCTGCTGACGCCGAAGGGCACATTGGGGTTGCGCGGTCCGATGGTCGCGGTGGCGGCATACGCGCCTCCGCCGCCGCCGAGTGACTCCCTGATGACGCAACCACCGCGTGACTACGTCGATACCGAATATGTCGCGCGGATCGACAAATCGACGGGCGCAATCAGCATCACGGCCCCGCCGTCAGGCGTCATGTCGGTCGGCGGCTATCGCTTTCTCGCATCGGACCTGCAGGAATGGAGCAGAAGGCTCGGACAGGGCGCGCTGATCACGGCGCTGCCCGACCGCCTCTCCGGCCATCGGCTCGCCGGCCGCGCGCAGGATAACGCGCGCGCCCGCGAAGCGCTTCTCGAACTCGGACTCAACCCGCTGATGGTGGAAGCGTTTCGCGATCGTGGCAGCGCCGCATGAATGCGCGGCGCCGATTTGTTGACGTTGCGTTAATACGGGCACACTAGGCTTCAACGTTCCCTCCGAGAACGTTGTACCGAGTGTTTGTCAGATGTCGCAACAAGGCCCGATCCTCGTCGTCTCCAGCGATGGGTGGCCGCCGTTTGTGACCGCGCTGGACGAAGCGCAGATCTTTCCGGTGATCGAGACAGGCTGGGTCGACGCGGCGCGCGCGGTCGCGCAGGTGCAGCCGACCGCCGTGCTTGCCGCGATGTTTACCGGAGCCGAGGCCCGACTGGCGGCACTTGCCAAGCAGGTAGCGGCGCGAAGCCCCTATCTTCCGCTGATCGCCGTCGAGCCCAAATGCGCGCTTCCGGACAACGTACTTCCGTTCTCACAGGGCGGCGGTAACATCGACCGGCTCGTCGCGCGCCTGCGCGCGTCGCTGCGTGTGCGTGTGCTGCACTCGACGGTGCTGCGCCGGCTCGAAAACCAGACGACGGGACAGACCCGGCTGCCCGACACCGATCCCTCCCGCGACGCCACCGTGCTCCTGCTCGGACGCGGGACAGCCTTCCCGGCGCTGTCCGTCGCGCTCGGCGAGCGCATGGGCGTCGTCGGCGCCTTCAGCATCGAGGCGGCGGCCAACCATCTCAACACGCGCGACATCAACGGCATCATCCTGGGCGAAGGTTTCACCTCACGTGTGGTAGACGCCTTCCTGACCGTGCTCGCGGAAGACGCTCGCTTTCGCCACCTGCCGATCGTCGTGACATCCAACGAGTTCGCGCCCGCCCGCGACCTGCCGAACTTCGAAATCATCTCGGGCGATCCCTCGCGCATCGCCGCCAATGCGCTGCCGCTGATCCGTCAGCATGCTTTCGAAGCACAATTGAGCCGCACGCTTCGCGCCGTCGAGGCGGGCGGCATGCTCGATCCTCAGACCGGACTCCTGACCAAAACCGCCTTCGACCGCGACCTCGCGGTCGCCATCGAGCAGACGAAGTCGCACGGCGGCGGACTGTCGATCGCCCGCTTTGCATTCGATCAGGCGCATCCGCGGGCGCAATTCGACGGCGCGCGCATCATCAGCCGCCTGATGCGGCGGATGGACTTCGGCGTCCTTCACAGCGAGGGCTCGGTGCTCGTGGTGTTTGCCGGAACCGATCTGCGCGAGGCTCATGCCACCGCGCGGCGGATGTCGAGCGTCATGCGTCACACCTCGCATGGCAAGCGTGGTCCGCGCTCCGATCCGGCTGTGGCTGTCGCGATGCTGCAGGCATCCGACTTGTCGGCATCGCTGCTGGCGCGGCTTTACGACGATGCCCGCCGCGCCGCCTCCTGACTGACGCATTTACAATCAGTTCCAGGAACAAACGTTCCCTCCTCGCATTGATCAGCGACAAATGTCACTGGAGGAGAATATGAAGAAAATTGCACTGGTTGCCGCGTCGCTTGCCGTTCTCGCGAGCCCCGCTTTCGCCGAGGACAAGACCGTCGGCAACGCGCCCGCCGAAGCCAAATTCTCGACCGTCTCGAAGGACGAGATGTTCTCGTCGAAACTGAAGGGCCTCAACATCACCAATCAGAAGGATGAGACCATCGGCGAGATCACTGATCTGGCGATCAAGAACCATCAGCTCGATGCCTTGATTCTCTCGGTCGGCGGCTTCCTCGGCGTCGGCGAGCACTATGTCGCCGTCCCGCCGTCGTCGGTCAATGTGCGCTACGACCAGAAGAACGACAAGTGGCTGGCGTCGATGAACACCACCAAGGAGGCGCTGAAGGCCGCGCCGGAATTCAAGTATCCGAAGTAAAGCGTTGCGTTTTGTTTGGAGCAGCCGCCGGTGGAAACACCGGCGGTTTTTCGTCTACGCCCCGCTGCCGTAGGGTGGGCAAAGCGCAGCGTGCCCACCACCCAACCACGATGCCGAGAGATGGTGGGCACGGCGCAAACGCGCCTTTGCCCACCCTACGCATCGACAGACCACATGTCCCACCGTCATTGCGAGCGTAGCGAAGCAATCCAGAAATGGGTCCGCATCGACACTGTATTGCTTCGTCGCGTTGCTCGTCGCAACGACGGGCTCCCGTCACGCCGCCTTCTTGTTCTCGGCGAGATTGGCGAGCTGCCGCAGGATCTCCGTCGTGCCCATCAGCCGCTCCTCCGGCGTCTTCCAATTTTGCAGGAACACCACCTTCATGTCGGGCCGCACCTTCGCGGCCTGTCCGTGCTGCTTGATGAAATAGACCAGGCGATCAGGCTGCGCGAAACTGTTGTCGCGGAAAGCGATGACGACGCCTTTCGGACCGGCATCGACCTTCTCGACATTGGCTCTGCGGCAATGGCCCTTGATGGCCGCGACCTTGAAGAGGTAGCGCACCTCGTCGGGCAGCACGCCGAAACGGTCGCGCAGCTCGGCGCCGAAATTCTCGATCTCCTCCTCGGTGTCGAGATCGGCGAGCCTGCGATAGAGCGACAGCCGCACAGCCAGGTCGGAGACGTAATCCTCCGGAATCAGCACGGGCATGCCGATGGTGATCTGCGGTGACCAGCGGTCGGCGGCGGGCTCGGCGACACCGGCCTTGAGATTGACGATCGCCTCTTCCAGCATGGATTGATAGAGCTCGAAGCCGACTTCCTTGATGTGGCCGGACTGCTCCTCGCCGAGCAGATTGCCCGCGCCGCGGATGTCGAGATCGTGGGAGGCAAGCTGGAAGCCCGCGCCGAGCGTCTCCAGCGATTGCAGCACGGTCAGCCGCTTCTCGGCCTGCACCGTGATCTTCTGCTGCGCCGGCAGCGTGAACAGCGCATAGGCCCGCAGCTTCGACCGTCCGACGCGGCCGCGCAGCTGATAGAGCTGCGCCAGCCCGAACATGTCGGCGCGATGCACGATCAGCGTGTTTGCGTTCGGAATGTCCAGGCCGGACTCGACGATGGTGGTCGAGAGCAGGATGTCGTACTTGCCGTCATAGAACGCCGACATGATGTCCTCGATCACCGTCGGCGGCATCTGGCCATGCGCAACCGCGACCTTCATCTCCGGCACGTTCTTGTCGAGGAAATCCTTCACGCCGGCGAGGTCCTCGATGCGCGGCACGACATAGAACGCCTGACCGCCACGGTAGCGCTCGCGCAGGAGCGCCTCGCGGATCATCAGCGGATCGTGCGGCGCGACGAAGGTGCGGACCGCGAGACGATCTACCGGAGGCGAGGCGATGATCGAGAGATCGCGCACGCCGGTAAGCGCCAGCTGCAGCGTTCGCGGGATCGGCGTCGCGCTCAGCGTCAGCACGTGCACCTCGGCACGCAATTGCTTCAGCCGCTCCTTGTGGCTGACGCCGAAATGCTGCTCCTCGTCGACGATGAGCAGGCCGAGATCGCGAAACTTGATCGCCTTGCCGAGCAGTGCATGGGTGCCGATCACGATGTCGATCGTCCCCTCGGTAAGCTCCTTCTTCACCTGCGTCAGCTCTTTTGGCGAGATCAGACGCGAGGCCTGCGCGACTCGGACCGGGAAGCCGCGGAAGCGCTCGGTAAAGGTCTTGGCGTGCTGGCGCGCGAGCAGCGTGGTCGGAACGACGACCGCGACCTGCTTGCCGTCGAGCGCCACGGCGAAGGCCGCGCGCAGCGCTACCTCGGTCTTGCCGAAGCCGACGTCGCCGCAGATCAGCCGGTCCATCGGACGCCCGATTTCGAGGTCTTTCAGCGTCGACTGGATCGCGCCGAGCTGATCCTCGGTCTCATCATAGGGAAAGCGCGCGCAGAACTCGTCATAGAGGCCGGGCTGCACCGGCATCCTCGGCGCCTCATGCAGTTGCCGCTCGGCAGCGATCTTGATCAGCTCGCCCGCGATCTCGCGGATGCGGTTCTTCAGCTTTGCTTTGCGCGTCTGCCAGCCGGTGCCGCCGAGACGATCGAGCTCGACACTGGTCTGGTCGGAGCCATAGCGCGACAGCAGTTCGATGTTCTCGACCGGCAGGAACAGCTTCGTCTCGGCTGCGTAATGCAGTTCCAGGCAGTCATGCGGCGCGCCGGACACCTCCAGCGTCTGCAGGCCGACGAAACGGCCGATGCCGTGATCGACATGGACGACGATGTCGCCCGTCGTCAGGCTCGTCACCTCCGAAATGAAATTATCGAGCTTGCGGCTTGCCTTGCGCGGCCGCACCAGGCGGTCGCCGAGGACATCCTGCTCGGTGATGACGGCGACGTCGCCGGTCTCGAAGCCCGACTCCATGCCGATCACGGCGAGCATGGTCTCGTTGCGCGGCGTCGCCTGCACGGTACGCCAGGAATTGACGCTGGTGAGATGCACGAGCTTGTGGTCGGAGAGCATGCTGCGCATGCGGTCGCGCGAGCCCTCGCTCCACAGCGTAATGACGACCTTCTTGCGCTGCGCCTGCAGGGCGAGGACGTGTGCGACAACCGCCTCGAACACGTTCACGGCGCTGTCATTGCGCTCCGGCGCGAAGTCGCGCCCGCGCCGCGCCCCGGCATCGACCACGCCGGCGTCATCCGGCACCGCGAACTGCGTCAGCCGCGCCAGCGAGGCTTCGCTCAGGCGCTTCGTCCACTCGGCGTCGGTCAGATAGAGCCGGTCCGGCGGCAGCGGCTTGTAGATCGCGCCGCCGCCCGGATGCGCCTGCGCCTCGCGCCGCGCCTCGTAATAGTCGGCGATCTGCTTGAAACGCTCGCGCGCCGCCTCCTCGCTTTGCGGCTCGATCACGACGGCCGCATCGCCGAGATAATCGAACAGCGTGTCCATCTTCTCCTGGAACAGCGGCAGCCAGTGCTCCATGCCGGGATGGCGGCGGCCTTCGCTGACCGCCTCATAAAGCTGATCGTCGCGCTCGGGCGCGCCGAATTCGGCGACATAGCCCATGCGGAAACGCCGGATGGTCTCGGTGACGAGCTGGAACTCCGAGATCGGCACCAGATCGAGCGAACGCATGTCCAGCAGCGTGCGCTGCGTCTCCGCGTCGAAGGAACGGATCGATTCCAGGGAATCGCCGAAGAAGTCGAATCGCACCGGCTGGTCGAGGCCGGCCGGGAAGAGATCGAGAATGCCGCCGCGCACCGCATATTCGCCGGGCTCGCGCACGGTCGAGGAGCGGCTGTAGCCATTGTGCTCCAGCCACGCGACGATGGAATCCATCGGCACGACATGACCCGGCGCGACCGATAGCGCCTGTGCCGCGACGGATTCCCGTGCCGGCACGCGCTGCACGATCGCGTTCACCGTGGTCAGCACGATCAGCGGCTTGTCGCTGCCGGTCAGCCGGGCGAGCCGTGCCAGCGTGGTCAGGCGCTGCGCCAGGATCGCGCCATGCGGCGACACCCGGTCATAGGGTTGGCAGTCCCAGGCCGGGAACTGCATGATAGCCAGATCAGGGGCAAAGAACTCCAATGCGCGGGCAAGCTGCTGCATGCGCGGGCCGTCGCGGCAGACCACCGCAAGGCTGATCGCGGACGGCCTCGGGCGCGCCGCGATGGCACGGGCGAGATCGGAAACGACGAGTCCCTCGGCGCCTTCGGCGACATTGGCCAGCGTCAGCGCGCGGCCAGGCAAGAGCTGCGCAGCGGGGGATTTGACGGGGGATTTCATACGTCGTGGTCCACCGCACGCGTTGCCTTGATGCGCTCGAACAGCGCGGTGGAGAGTTCGCCCGGCAACGGCCTGTCGCCGGTGATCGCGGCATAGAGATCGGGATCGGGAATTTCGAGCAGGCACTCGAGCTCGTCCAGCTCGGTGTCGGCCAGGGTTGCCACCTCGGCGTCGGCAAAGCGTCCGAGGATGAGATCCATCTCGCGGGTGCCGCGGTGCCAGCAGCGAAACAGCAGCCGCTTGCGGCGGTCATCGAGCCCCTCGCTCGATCGTGTCGATCCAGTCATTCGTCAATCCAGTCCAACGCGAAAAGCCCGGACAGGCCGGGCGAGCGTCATATAGCGACAGCGACGGCCTTTATCAACGACGATGCGTCACTGCCGGGCTTGACGGATCGCATCCGCCTGTGACCGATGACGGCATGCGCCCTTCTCTGCTCAATCCGCTGTTTGCACCGGTGACGAGCCTTGCCGGCGTCGGGCCGAAGCAGGACAAGCTATTCCGCTACCTGCTGTCGCGCGATGAGACGCCGCGGCTGGTCGATCTGCTGCTGCATCTGCCGACCAGCGTGATCGATCGCCGGGCGCGGCCGAAGATTCGCGATGCGGCGGTTGGAACCATGGTGACCCTGGAAGTCACGGTCGACCGGCATCGTCCGCCGCCACCACGCAATTCCCGCGCGCCGCATCTCGTCTATGCGAGCGATGAGACAGGCGACGTGGTCCTGACCTATTTCCGCAGCCCGCCCGGCTTCGTCGAAAAGCTGCTGCCGGTCGGCGCCAAGCGTTACGTCTCCGGCACGCTGCAGATGTATGACGGCGTGCCCCAGATCGTGCATCCCGACCGGGTCGTCGATGAAGCCGGTTTTGCGAAACTGTCGGGGATCGATCCCGTCTATCCTCTGACCGAGGGGCTTGCACTCGGCTCACTGCGCCGCGCCATCGCACAGGCGCTGACCAAGTTGCCCGCGCTTCCCGAATGGATCAGCTCCGAGGTGATCCGCCGCTGCAACTTTCCCCCGATCGCAGAGGCGCTGACCCGCGTCCATGTCCCGGTCGAACTGACCGACATACTTCCCGACCAGCCGTTCTGGTCGCGTCTCGCCTTCGATGAACTGCTGGCGGGTCAACTCGCGCTGGCGCTGGTGCGCGCGCAGCTGCGGCGTCCGGCCGGCAACCGCCACGCCGGCGACGGCCATCTGCGCCACAAGATCATCGACGCGCTGCCCTATGCGCTCACCGGCTCGCAGCGGCAGGCCGTGGCGGCGATCGCCGAGGATTTGCAACAGCCGGTCCGGATGTTGCGGCTTCTGCAGGGCGACGTCGGCTCGGGCAAGACCGTGGTCGCGCTGCTCGCGGCCGCCGCGGTCATCGAAGCCGGCAAGCAGGCCGCGCTGATGGCGCCGACCGAAATCCTGGCGCGCCAGCATATCAAGACCATCGCGCCGCTCGCCGAGCGCGCCGGCTTGCGCGTCGCGATCCTCACCGGCCGCGAGAAAGGCAAGGAGCGCCGCGACATCATCGCGAGACTCGAAGCCGGTGAGATCGACCTGCTGGTCGGCACGCACGCGCTGATCCAGGATGACGTGATCTACAAGGCCCTGGCGCTCGCGATCGTGGACGAGCAGCACCGCTTCGGGGTGCGCGAGCGGCTGGCGCTGACCTCGAAGGGCGAGGCCGTCGACGTGCTGGTGCTGAGCGCGACGCCGATCCCGCGCACGCTGGTCCTGACTTATTTCGGCGACATGGACATCTCGGAATTGCGCGACAAGCCGGCCGGACGGCAGCCGATCGATACCCGCGCGGTGCCGAACAGCCGGCTCGAGGACGTGATGGACGCGGTCGGCCGCGCGCTCTCAGCCGGCAAGCTCGTCTACTGGATCTGTCCGCTGGTCGAGGAGTCCGAGGCCGAAGGCACCGGCCATCTGACCAACGCGACCGAGCGTTTTGAAACCCTGCAGAAGCGCTTCGGCGACCGCGTCGGTCTCGTCCACGGCCAGATGAAGGGCGCCGAGAAGGACCGGGTGATGGCGCAGTTCGCCGCCCACGAGATCGGCCTGCTGGTCGCGACCACCGTGGTCGAAGTCGGCGTCGACGTTCCCGCCGCAACGATCATGGTGATCGAGAACGCCGAGCGCTTCGGGCTGGCGCAGCTGCATCAGTTGCGCGGCCGGATCGGCCGCGGCTCGGAAGCTTCGACCTGCCTCTTGCTCTACCATGAGCCGCTCGGCGAAATGTCGAAGGCGCGGCTGAAAGTCATCCGCGAGACCACCGATGGGTTCCAGATCGCGGAGCAAGACCTCAAGCTGCGCGGCGAAGGCGACGTGCTCGGCGTGCGCCAGAGCGGCCTGCCCGGCTACCGTATTGCGCGCTCCGACGTCCATGGACAACTCATCACGCAGGCTCGCGACGAAGCCCTGCGCATCATGAAGGACAATCCGAAGCTCGAGGGCGAACGCGGCAAGGCGCTGCGCTGCCTGCTTTATCTGTATGAGCGCGACGAGGCCGTGCCGCTGTTGGGGGCGGGCTGACCGCCCCCAACACATAGTTCAGAACGAGACCTTCAGCCCGCCCGTGCCGTAGAAATCATCGCCACTCTGACGCGCAAAAGAGCGCGATACATTGGCGGTGAACGATATGTTGCTCCAAACCGGCGCGACAACGCCGGCCGTCACGCGTCCATAGACTTCGCGCGACGCGCCGTTCGGAATATTCCAGTTGTTGACGATCAGAGGCGCAGACGACGCGTTGAACTGGATCAGGCGGCCGTTGCCGATGAAATCATCCTCCGCCGTCAGATTGAGATAGGGGTTGATGACCTGTCCATGGAAGATGAACGGCGCGCGGAGCTGCATGCCGACGCTGCCGATCAAGGCTTCCTCGGTCTGCCGGCCGACATTGAACGTCAGCGCGGGATCGCCCTGTTCCGTATAGCCATTCACCTGTGCATGAGCGTAAGTGAGGCCGCCGATCGGACCGAGCTGCGTCGGTCCGATGTCGAACAGGTATCCGGTCTTGCCGCCAATGACGAAGGTCGATCCATCCGGATTCGACGTGATGGCGTCGACCACGCCGGGCCTCGTATTGCGATAGTCCTGAAAACCGATGGTGGCGAGCCCTTGCGCGAAGAAGTGCCGGTCCGTCCAGCCGCCATAGAGACCCAACTGGTAGGAATTGGCATCCGTCGTGCCGGCATTGTTGAACAGATGCGCCTCGGGATTTGAATAATCGAACGCCGCGCCGATGAACGCATTCGGGTTGATTCGGTACTCGACCCCGATCGTGCCGCCGACGCTGTCGAGGTGGAAGCCATCGGAGCCAGCCGTCGCCTGCCGGTCGCTGACGCCGCCATTGGCCTGCATGTAGAACGACCACGGGCTGACGGCCGTCAGCGGCAACGCCTTGCCGTAGAGCGGCCGCGCCTTCACCGGATAGGGTGGCGGGACGGGCGTCGGATATCCATAGGCTTCGCGGAACAGATCGAGCCTGCCGAACAGCGTGGAAGCAAATCCCATCGCCGAGATCTGGGCGATGTCGGCCTGAGGCGCGAAGGCGAGCGGCGCACTGGGCGCTAGGTTGAGGGGCGTGCTGGGCGGCTGGTTGACGATGGATGCGCCGGAGCCACCCGGCGAATGGTTCTGTTGTGGCGGCGGCTTCTGTTGTGTCGGCGGCTGATCCGGTTTCGCCGGCTTACAGTCGCAACCCGGCGCACATTCAGCCCCATTCGAGCCATATTGCCCGGAGCTGTCCTGACTTTTCGTGGACGCAACTCCGGCGTGTGTCTCCCCACTTGTGGCAGGAAGCGCAACTCCCGCCAATAGTATCGATCCGCAAGCCATAGTGACTTTACGCAAAACTCTCACTGAACGCTCTCCCAGTACGCAAAAAACCTGCATGGAAGAGCAACCGCGCCCCTCCGGGCATCCGCGTACCATTCGTCGAAGTCAGGAAATTTGTTCGAGAGATGCAAACATTGCGACGCGATGTGATCCGTTTCGTGAAGCACGGTCACAACGTCGTGTGCATCAGTGCACGCTCAGCGTGATTTAACTTTGAGACGCAAGAGCGTACATGCGCTCTCGTTGAACGAGAGCGACGAAGGCGCGTAAGCAGACTGGCTTGTTCTATTTATCCGAGCGCGACGAAGGTGGATCGATGAGCAGCACGTCGCCGGCGTCAAGCTGCTGCCTGGCTTGTTCGGGCGTGAGCATCGTGACGTCCTTGCGCGCGTCCTGCGGCTGCTCGCGAGAGGTCGTGGCCTCGACCTCGGCGTCGCGATCCACGCGCTACTCCGCCTTCGCCGGCACCGGTTGCAGCGAGCCGTTGGCAACGCGCGCGGCGTTGGCCATGCCGGCAAGCGCTGCGGCCTTCTTCTGCGGATCGGAGCCCGGCTGCACCACGCCGCAGGACATGATCAGCGTCGCGGCGTCCTCGGCGCTCATGTCGACTTCGATGATCTTGCTCTTGGGTACGTAGAAGAAGAAACCGGTCGTCGGGTTCGGCGCGCATGGCAGGAACACCGAGATATGGTCCTCCTGCCCCGGCAGGCTCTGCGCAACCTCGACGCTCGGTGCTTGCGAGATCAGGACGATCGACCACATGCCCGGCGACGGAAATTCGACGAGGCCGACGCGGCGAAAGCTCGATCCCTGCCCTGAGAACAAAGTCTCGAACACCTGCTTCAGGCCGCGATAGATCGCGCGGACCGCCGGAATGCGCCCGAGCAGGCTTTCACCGAGATCGACCAGCGTCCGGCCGATCAGGTTGGCGGTGAGGAAACCGAGCAAGGTCAGCGCGACCACGGCGACAATCAGCCCGGAGCCCGGCAGGCCGAACGGCAGATAGGTTTCCGGCCGGTAGGCGGTCGGCACGAACGGACGAACCAGGCCGTCGACCCAGGTGACGAACCACCACGTCAGATAAAACGTGATCGCGACGGGACCGGCAACAACAAGACCGGTCAGGAAATAATTCCGAAACCGCGCCATGAGCCCGTGATGGGACTCCGGCGCAGGTTCAACGGTCGGTGGGGGTAATTCGTCGCGGGAGCTCATGCGGGTTCCAGACAGGCTTCAACCATCAAGCTAGGCATTCTAGCAGAATTTTGAAGGTCGGAAGGTACCCAAGCAAGTGCCCGCTTCGCCTATTCGACAGTCACGGATTTCGCGAGATTGCGCGGCTGATCGACGTCCGTGCCCATCACGACGGCAGTATGATACGCCAGAAGCTGCACGGGAATGGCATAGACCATCGGGGTGAAGGTCGCGCCCATGTCGGGCAAGACGATCGTCACCAGCGAATCAACCGTCGCTTCGGCCGCGCCCTTGGCGTCTGTCATCAAGATGATCTTGCCGCCGCGCGCGGCGACCTCCTGCATATTTGAGACGGTTTTTTCGAAAACCTTATCATAGGGCGCGATCACCACGACCGGCATGCTTTCGTCGATCAGCGCGATCGGCCCGTGCTTGAGCTCGCCCGCCGCGTAGCCCTCGGCGTGGATATAGGAGATCTCTTTCAGCTTCAGCGCGCCTTCGAGCGCCAGCGGATACGAGGTGCCGCGGCCGAGATAGAGCACGTCGCGGGATTTGGCGATGTCACGCGCCAGCTTCTCGATCTGCGGCTCGCAGGCCAGCGCTGCGGCCATCAGTCGCGGGATTTCGACCAGCCCGCGCACGAGCCCGGCCTCGTCGGCCTCGGACAATTCGCCGCGCGCCTTGCCGGCCGCGACGGCGAACGCGGCGAGCACCATCAACTGGCAGGTGAACGCCTTGGTCGAGGCGACGCCGATTTCGGGACCGGCGAGCGTCGGCAGCACGATCTCGCTCTCGCGTGCGATCGTCGAGGTCGGCACGTTGACGACGGAGAGCGTGTAGGCGCCTTGCGCCTTGGCGTAGCGCAGCGCGGCCAGCGTGTCGGCGGTCTCGCCCGATTGCGAAATGAAGATCGCGAGATCGCCCTTGCGCAACGGCGCCTCGCGATAGCGGAACTCGGACGCCACATCGAGCTCGACCGGCAGCCGCGCGAAACGTTCGAGCCAATATTTGGCGACGAAACCGGCATAGCTCGCGGTGCCGCAGGCCGTGATCGAAATCCGCTGGATGTCGGTGAAGTCGAACGGCAGCGAAATCGGAAGCTTCACGCGTTCCGACGCCATGTCGACATAGCGCGCGAGCGTGTGCCCGACCACTTCCGGCTGCTCGTGGATCTCCTTGGCCATGAAGTGGCGATAGTTCGCCTTGTCGACCAGCGATGTCGCGGCGCTGTGCTTGATCACGTCGCGGCGCACGATCGCGTTGGTCTTATCGTAGATCGTGGCGCCGGCATGCGTCAGCACGACCCAGTCGCCGTCTTCGAGATAGGCAATGCTGTCGGTGAACGGCCCGAGCGCGATCGCGTCCGAGCCGAGATACATCTCGCCTTCGCCGAAGCCGATGGCGAGCGGCGGTCCGTTGCGGGCGCCGATCATCAGATCATCATCGCCGGCGAAGATGAAGCCCAGCGCGAACGCGCCGCGCAGCTGCGACAGCGCCGCCCGCACCGCCTCGATCGGCTTGATGCCCTGCTTCAAGAGATCATCGACGAGATGCAGGACGATTTCGGTATCGGTCTCCGTCGAGAAGACCGTGCCCCTCTTCTCCAGCTCCTCGCGCAGCTCACGGAAATTCTCGATGATGCCGTTGTGAACGACGGCGACGCGCTCGGTCGAATGCGGATGCGCGTTGTTCTCGGTCGGCCGGCCGTGCGTGGCCCAGCGGGTGTGCCCGATGCCGGTATGGCCCGAGAGCGGTTCCGCGCTCAGCCGCGCTTCGAGATTCTTCAGCTTGCCTTCGGCACGGCGCCGCGTGAGACGGTTGTTTTCCAGCGTCGCGACACCTGCGGAATCATAGCCGCGATATTCCAGCCGCTTCAGTGAGTCGACGAGTTGCTCGGCGACCGGAGCGCGCCCCAGGATTCCGACAATGCCGCACATGGGGACCTATTTCCTAAGCTCAGCCTAAAGATTCAAACACGGCTAAAGTCTTAACGACATTCACGAGCGCCGAGATACTCAATAATTATTGCCGATTGCGACAGCGTTAAGTGGAAAGCTCAATCGTTTACAGGTCAGCCTTCCTTCGCTTTTTTGGCCTGCGTTTTCAGGTCGCGATAGCGCTTCGCGCCGCCCTCGCGATTGGTCTGCTGACTGCGTTCGAGCGCCATCGCATCGTCGGGCACGTCCTTGGTGATGACGGAGCCCGAACCGATATAGGCGCCGGCGCCGATGTTCACGGGGGCGACCAGCGATGAATTGGTGCCGATGAACGCGCCCTTGCCGATCGTGGTCTTGTGCTTGAAGAAGCCGTCATAGTTGCAGGTGATGGTGCCGGCGCCGATATTGGAATTGGCGCCGATATGCGCATCGCCGACATAGGAAAGATGGTTGACCTTGACGCCCGCTTCCAGCGTCGCGGCCTTGGCCTCCACGAAGTTGCCGATCTTGGCGCCCTCGCCGACTGACGTGCCGGGACGCAGGCGTGCATAGGGACCGATCAGCGCATTCCTGCCGATCGAAGATTGCGTGATGTGCGTGAAGGCGTGGATCACCGCGCCATCGGCAATCGTGACGCCGGGGCCGATCACCACGAAAGGCTCGATGGTGACATCCTTGCCGAAGGTCGTGTCGGCGGCGAGAAAGACGGTCTCGGGCGCGATCAGCGTGACGCCGGCCTCCAGCGCCGCGTTTCGCAGGCGCGCCTGCATCGCGGCCTCGGCTTCGGCGAGCTGCGCCTTGGTGTTGATGCCGCGCACTTCGTCCTCGCTGGTTTCGATCACTACGGCCTCCAATCCCATGTCTCTGACAATTGCGACGCCATCGACGAGATAATATTCGCCTTTGCTGTTGGCGTTGCCGATCCGGTCGAGAATGTCGAGCGCCTTGCGTCCATCGAGCGCCATCACGCCGGCATTGCACAGCGTAATCTTGCGCTCCTCGGCGCTGGCATCGGCATGTTCACGAATCGCGGTCAGCCTACCCTCTTCGTGCAGCAGCCGGCCATAGCCGGTCGGATCGGCGGCATGAAAGCCGAGCACGGCAAGCGCCGCACCCTCCCTCAAGGGCGCGCGCAGGCGCTCGAAGGTTGCAGCCGAGATCAGGGGAGTATCACCGAACGCAACCAGGAGATCATCGGCGCCGCGCGCGATCGCCTCGCGCGCCGCCAGAACCGCATGCGCGGTGCCGAGGCGCTCACGCTGTATAAAGGTGGTCGCATCGGGTCGGACGCGCTTGACCTCTGCCGCCACGGCCGCGTGATCGGGGCCGATCACGACCGCCAGCGCCGCGCCGGGGCCGGTCGGGGCGGCCTTGAGCACATGGGCCAGCATCGATTGGCCAGCCACCGGATGCAGCGCTTTCGGCAGGCTGGACCGCATCCGCGTGCCCTCGCCGGCCGCAAGCACGACAGTCAGGCTGGACCGAACACTGCTAGTCATCCCCAGATCGTCCCTAAAAAGTTCCACGCGAGGCAACGCCGCCCAAATGCGGCAGCATCACCTTCTAGCGCATTGTTCGAACGCGCTCCTCTACCGGTATCGCCCTTCGGAAAATGCCCGAAGATGCGTGCTTTTCCGGATACGCTCGACCGCCCTGCTCCGCCATAATGCGTTTTCTGTCCACTAGAATCTTCGGCGACACGGAAGGGTACCCAAATCCTGCTACAGTTCCGCCATGATTCGTTATGGGGCTTGAGGACGATACGAAAGTGACAAAGGACTCCGACCGTTCGGCCGGCACCTTGGAAACTGAGAAGACCGGATTTTTTGCCGAGGAAAATCAGTTCGACCGCCGCACATTGTGGCGGGTTGGGGCATGGGGTGTGACCGCTGTTGGCGCCGTGGTTGTGGCGGTCATGGCCAATCAGACATCGCTGGGGTGGCGGCGCAATCAGCTCGCCGCTGCCGATCTCTCCCGTCAGGCGCAGCAGCTTCAATCGACTGCCCGGGACAGCCAAAACGAGACACGGCGGCTCGCCGCCGCCGTCGACACGCTGAATAGCGACCGCGATCGGCTGTTTTCCCGCGTCACGGTCCTGGAACAGGGCCTGGATTCGATGACCGGTGCGATCGGCCGGCAGAGTTCGGCCGGAACACCCGCCGCCACGCCAGGCTCACCGCCCGCCACGCTGAAATCTTCGGCGATCGGGCCAGCGGCCGCAGCGGTTGCCTCCGAGTTGGCGGAGTTCCAGTCCGCTCCCATTGCTCACGCCGCGCTTCCGGCGATCGCTCCCGTGGCGGCGACAGCGCCGCCACCGACAGCGTCAGCTGCTGTGCCGGTCACGGCGGAGAAGCCGCGCGTGGACGTGGCCAAGGCCGAGGTCAAACCCGACGTCAAGCCGGTCAGGCCGGAGGCAAAACCGGACCTCAAGCCCGAGCCCAAAGTGGAGGCTAGATTCGAGGCCAAACCCGAACCCAAGTCGGAAGTTAAGTCGGAGATCAAGTCGGACGCCAAGCCCTCAGAAATCAAGTCCTCAGAAATCAAGTCCTCGGAGATTAAGTCAGCCGAGACCAAATCATCTGAAGCCAAATCATCCGAAGCCAAGCCGTCAGATGCCAAATCTTCAGATGCCAAGCCTCTGGACGCCAAGTCTCTGGACGCCAAGTCGGCGGTGAAGCCGGACGCCAAATCAGAGGCGAAGGCCGACCCCAAGCCGGACATCCAGCTCGACTCGCGGTCGGATCAGCTCTCGCATGTGCCGTCATTCGCCGCACAGATGGCAGCCAATACGGCTGCGGCCGCTGCAGGAGCCCCTGCGTCCACGACGACGCCCGCACCTGGCTTGATGATAGGGCCGCCGGATCCCGCCGCCCCCAAGCTCGAGCCCGTGAAGTCGGCCAATGCCGGCCCGCAGCCCACCCCCGTGACCAACGCGATGGCGTCGGTGCCTACGAAGGACAACGTCTCGCCGGATGCCGCGTCCGGCAAGCTTGCAGTCCAGCGAACGGAGTTTGCGGTCGATCTCGGCACCGCCAATTCGGTCAATGGCCTGCGCGCGCTGTGGCGTAGTCTGAGGTTGAATGCGAACCTGGCGGACCTGCATCCGATCATCGTGATCAAGGAAGGCAACACCGGGCTCGGCATGCAGCTCAGGCTTGCCGCGGGACCGCTTCGCGACGCCGCGGCCGCAGCAAAAATCTGTGCTGCCCTGGTTGATAGCGAGCGAACCTGCGAGACAACGGTGTACGACGGCCAGCGGCTCGCGATGTCATCGGACGAGGCCCAGCCCCCAGGGCTGAAACCGCTTCCGGGTGCGAGCAAGCCGTATCAGTCCAGGCGATATCCGCAGAGGCACTCCGCCAACCTTCCCAAGCGAGAGGAGCCACCGCCGCCTCCGCCGCAACAGCCAAAGCCGGAACCTTCGACGATTTCATCGCTGTTCAAGCGCTGAACCTGACAGGTCCTTTCCGTCCAATGACTTGTGGCCAAGTTCTTGCGGCCGAGTTCTTGCGGCCAAGTTCTTGCGGCCAAGTTCTTGCGGCCAAGTTCTTGCGGCCAAGTTCTTGATTGGCAAGTCGGCTTAGCGCGTGGGTTGTCCGATCGGCCATTCCAGACCATAGTCGCCGCATGAAGAAGACCCCGTTTCGACTGACGCCCTATCAGGTGCAATGGCTCCTGGTGGTCGGGTTCACCGCCGTCGGCTACGCGCTTTATCTGCGCTACCTCGCGGTTGAGTATTCACCTGTGGCGCTCGCCTGTGACGCCGGTCTGCAGACCATGCTGTGCAAGTCGAGGGCGGTGGCGACCACGCTGTTCAAGAACTCGGTGTTCGGCGCCGTTGCGCTGGTGATCGCGGCGCTGCACTTCATCCGGCCGTCGATCGTGCTCTTGACCGGAGGCTTGATCGCTGCCGGCCTTGGCATCGTGCTCTACAATATCGCGCTGTCAGGCCTTGCGATCGGGCTGCTTATTTTAGGGTTTGCCCGGCCCGCGCCCGCCACAGCGTGACCGCGAACAGGACATAGATCGCGCAGGTCCAGAGCGACTGCCAATTGTCCCTGCCCTCGTTGAAAACGATATAGGCCGAGGCGATCGCGAGCAGCCCCGCGAAAACGGCTTCCGCAATCGGCCGAACACCCGTCTGTGGACGGTTCAGCATCAAGGTCGCGAAGGGAATCACCGCCATCGTCAGGGAGGCGTAGGGAAAGTCGCGGTAACGCGGGTCGAACACGAAACCGAGCGCCGTCTCCGTGCCGATCAAGGCCGTGACGACCAGCGAGGCGCCTAAGAGGCAGGTCGGCAACGACGGACGGCTGCCATCGGATGGGCCGAACAGGACCAGGAACGTCGGGAGTGGCCGGCCGGCCATCAGCGCGTTGGCGCAGACGAGTGGCGCAGCAACGCCGGCGGCGAGCAGTGCGCCCCAGTGCAGCCAGCCGCCAAAGCCGTAGCTTTCATAATACATCTTGTCGACGGCGACGCCGAGCAAGCTTCCCGCTGCGGTCGCGGAAATCCCGACCCCGACCCATGCCGACAATCTCGGCTGCCAGGGCCGGCGACGCAGCGTCAGCCAGGCCGCAGCGAACACAAGCACGCTCAATCCCATGCCGAAGCCCATCTGCCATTTCCAGAGCGGGAAATTGCTGATGGGCTGGCCCGGTGGATATTTCAGCTCGCGACGGACTGAATCGAACATGCCCCAGTAGCCGCCGACCGTACCCTCGAGCTGGCGCTTCCACGGCTGGTCATAGGCCTCGATCAGGTTGACACGGAAATTCTCCTGCTTGGCGAGCTGCAGGATTTCCGAGACCACACGGGCCTGGTTGGTCCGCGACGGCAGCGCGCCCTCGCGCATCCGTCCCTCGCTCGGCCATCCGGTTTCGCCGATCAGGATTTCCTTTCCGGGAAAGGCGACCGCCATGCGCTGGCGGATGGAATCGACATGCGCCGCCGCAAACTTGGCGCGGATCGGAAAGTCTTCCCAATAGGGAAGGATGTGAATGGTGATGAAATCGACGACGTCGTAGATCTCGCGGTTCTTGAGCCAGTATTCCCAGACATCCGCATAGGTGACGGGCACCGCGACCTGGGCCTTCACCGAACGGATGGTCGCGGCGAGATCGGTGGCCGTCATTTCCCCGCGCAGCAGGACCTCGTTGCCGACCACCACCGCGGTGATGACGCTTGGATATCGCTTGGTGAGGCCGACGACGATGGCAGTCTGGTTCAGGTTCTTCAGGCGGTCGCTGCCGAGCCAGAGTCCCTGGATGACCTTCAACCCGACTTTGGCGGCGATTCCAGGTACCTGGTCCAGGCCGTTCTCGATCGAATAGGTGCGGACGCAGTCGGTGATCTTGGCGAGCTGGGCCAGATCCTGCTCGATCTGGTCGGCCTCGATATGGGTGCTTGCGATCAGCGGGGTCTGCGCCCCACGGAACGGCGCGTAGGACACGCACTGAAGCTTGGCGTCGGGGTCGATCGGAGCGCGCGCGAGCCGGATCGGCGTGGCAAGCCACCACCACACGGCCGCAATCGCTCCCAATGAAATGAGCAGGAGCGCCAGTGGCGTACGAAAAGAAATGGGTTCAGTCCTCCGGGCGAGGGATCGATTAACCGTTCGCCGTCCGTCTGCCAAGAGGTCTGCCAGTCACGGGACGCCTGTAATCGTTGCCGCGGCCGGCTTTGCGGCATTTTACCACGTGGCGATAAAGTTGTGACTTTGCTGGACAAAATCCCAAATACCGGTCATGGGATTCGAGCTGGGTCATCCATCATTTTCGCCGCATTCGGGACCCATTTGGACGGCATCAGACATTGTGTCCGCGACTGGACGGCAGGCAGGCGAAAAATCGGGGAATTTATGCGTCGACGGGTGCTTCAGGTAAGAAATCGTGTTTTGCGCCATCTCGCAGTCCCCGGGCTCGTCCTCTTGCTGGCAGCCGGACCGAGCTTTGCCCAGAGCGGAGACAAGGGGCAGCAGGACCAGTCCAAGCAGGGTGCGGCGAATCAGAACGACGTCGCCAAGGACAACCAGCGCAAGGTCGATGAATTCGTCGAGGCCGCGCAAGTGATCAACGGCCCCGCCGGCAACCCGGAATGCGTCTGGCTCGGCCGTCGGGTGGTTGGGCTGATGTATCGGGACGACCTCGATACCGCCTTCCGCCATGTCGATCTGTATGACCGTTTCGGCTGCCCCGGCGGCCATATCCAGGCGGCGTTCCGCTGCCTGACCCGCTTCCTCGCCGAGATCGACGACAAGGTCAAAAATAGCCTTTCAGACCACGTTCATGCTTGCTGGATTAATCCGAACGCGCAGCCGCAGGCGACCGCCGCTGCGGCGCCTCCCGCCAATTCGGGGGCAGCGCCGCAGGCGTCGCCTGCGCCGCAGCCGTCCGCGTCTCCGCAGCAGCCTCCCGCGAAATAGCGCAGGTCCTGCTCCGGAACTGGACGGCTTGGTCGATAGTTGAGACGTGTGCGCCCTTAAATGGCCACGGCGTCATACCAGTTGTTAAATGACGTGGCAGGAATATCCTTAACATTGCCGTCCGCGGTCGAACCTAGGGGACAGGTTCGCGTTCCCCCCACACGCCCCTCATTGGTCTTATCGCGATGCGTGCCATCGTAGCTGTTTTGCTGTTTGTCAGCGCTGTCCATGCCGCGCTTTGGGGCGTTCTCCAGGAGAAGCAGCAGGCTCCGGACTTCAACGGCATTCTGCCCAGCCTGTCCTATGCGCCGTTCGAGGGAACCGCGCATCCGGACGTGGACAACATTCCGAGCACCGAAAAAATTCGCGCCGACATGAAGAAGCTCGCCACGATGACGCGCGCAATTCGACTCTATTCGTCGACGGGCGGCGTCGAGCTGGTGCCTCCGATCGCAGCGGAGTTCGGCCTCAAGGTCACGGTCGGCGCCTGGATCGACAAGAATCGCGAGCGCAACGACCGCGAAATCGCATCGGCGATCAACCTCGCCCGCCGCAACAGCAACGTGGTCGGAGTCGTCGTCGGCAACGAAACCATCTACCGCGGCGAGCAGAAGGTCGACGACCTGATCGAGCTGATCAAGCGGGTGAAGAAGTCCGTCAGCGTTCCGGTCACCACGGGTGAAATCTGGAACATCTGGCGCGACAATCCGGAACTCGCCTCCAATGTCGATTTCATCGCCGCGCATGTGCTGCCCTATTGGGAAAACTTCTCGCACGGCCAGGCCGTCGATCAGGCTGTGGATCGCTACCAGCTCCTGCGCGAGAAATTTCCCGGCAAGCGGATCGTGATCGCCGAGTTCGGCTGGCCGAGCGCAGGCTATAATTTGCAGAATGCCGACCCCGGTCCGTTCGAGCAGGCCTCGGTGCTACGTAACTTCGTCACCCGCGCCGAATCCATCGGCATGGAATACAACATCGTCGAGGCGATCGATCAGCCCTGGAAATTCTTCGAGGGCGGCGTCGGCCCCTATTGGGGCATCCTCAACGCTGCACGCGAGCCGAAATTTTCCTGGACCGGCCCGATCGTGAATGAAGATTACTGGAAGCTTGCCGCGATCGCGCTTCTGGTCGGGGTGCTGTTGTCGCTGCCGATCCTGAGCATTGCCGATGCAACCGTGATGCAGGCCCTGGTACTATCGGCCACGGCCAACGGCGTCGGCGCGTGGATGGCGACCGTATTCTCCTTCTGGAACGGTCATTACTTCGTATTCGGTTCGGCCTTCGCGCTGACGCTCGGCCTGATCCTGCTGGTCCCCTTGATCCTGATCGCGATGGCGCGAATCGAGGAAATCGCGTCGGTTGCATTCGGCCACGCGCCGCGCCGCTTGCTGGTCAAGGGGGCGACGGTGCTGCCGGCCGCGACCGACGCCGCCGCCTTCCCCAAGGTCTCGATCCACATCCCGGCCTATTACGAACCGCCGGAGATGCTGAAGCAGACGCTCGACGCGATCGCCCGCCTCGACTATCCGAACTTCGAATGCGTCGTCATCATCAACAACACGCCTGATCCGGCGTTCTGGCAGCCGATACAGGATCATTGCCGCGCGCTCGGTGAACGCTTCAAGTTCATCAATGCCGAGAAGGTCAAGGGTTTCAAGGCCGGCGCGCTGCGCATCGCGATGGACCGTACCGCGGTCGACGCCGAAATCATCGGCATCATCGATGCCGACTATGTCGTGCAGCCGGACTGGCTGAAGGATCTCGTGCCCGCCTTTGCCGATCCCCGCGTCGGACTGGTGCAGGCGCCGCAGGACCATCGCGACCAGGACCTGTCGCTGATGCACTACATGATGAACGGCGAATATGCCGGCTTCTTCGACATCGGCATGGTCCAGCGCAACGAGGAAAACGCCATCATCGTTCACGGCACGATGTGCCTGATCCGCCGCGCCGCGATGGACATGGCGGGCGGCTGGGCCGGCGACACCATCTGCGAGGACACCGATCTCGGCCTTGCCATCATCGAGCAGGGCTGGCTCACGCACTACACCAATCACCGCTATGGCCATGGCCTGCTGCCGGACACCTATGAGGCCTTCAAGAAGCAGCGCCATCGCTGGGCCTATGGCGGCTTCCAGATCGTGAAGAAGCACTGGCGCCGGTTCCTGCCCGGCGCAAGCCGCCTGACGCGCGATCAGAGGCGCGAATTCTCGCTCGGCTGGCTGAACTGGCTGGGCGCCGAAAGCCTGGGTGTGCTGGTCGCCTTGCTGAACCTCGTCTGGGTGCCGATCGTGGCCTTCGCCGACATCGCCATTCCGGACAGGATCCTGACGCTGCCGATCATCGCCGCCTTCATCGTCTCGCTGACGCATTTCCTGGTGATGTACCGCCTCCGCGTGCCGGTGAAGTGGGGACAGATGCTTGGCGCCATGATCACCGCGATGTCGGTGCAATGGACGGTGTCGCGCGCGGTCGCGCAGGGGCTCATCACGGAACATCTGCCCTTCGCGCGCACCTCGAAGGGCGGCCTGTCGCGGATGTCGATCGAGTTCCAGGCGTTCTGGGAGGCCGTGATCGGTGTGCTGCTGCTTGTCGGGGCAACTGTGCTGGTCGTAACCAACGGCACCAAGCAGATCCGCGAGATCTATATTTTTGCGGCCGTGCTGGTGCTGGAGAGCCTGCCGTTCCTGTCGGCCGTCGCGATCGCGATCCTGGAAAGCTCGCGGCTCAATTCGTTCGCGTTCTGGCGCAATACCGGCGTGCGAACGATGGAACTGATCGGTTTGCGTCCGGTGTCGCTGCCCAGCGTCGCCGCGCCGTCGCAGCCGGTGGCAACCGAGGCCCGTCGCGAGGCGAGCTGACACGGCGTGGACGAATTGGCCCTTGGCCATGCTAGTTGAAGAGGTGTTCCTCGAGCATGATCCGAAAAAGTGTGTAGCGGTTTTCCCTTAGCTAACAAACGCGGAACGCGTTTGCGCGGAGATCATGCTCAATCAAAGAGCGCGACGACGATTCAACCCGATCTCCAGCTTTAACGGCTTGCGTCGCCTGCAGAAATTTCGAAATGGGCGCGGCATGGCCGATCTCACCCGCGCTATTGACCCGGACAGCCTCGCCCCCTACACAGCGCGGACCGGAGCATGATCGGAAGCTCGCCCCGCCGCTCGTCGAAAGCGCCGCAGCAAGCTTGCCCCGATGGTCGTGCTCAAAATGCTAAGTGAGAGCGCGTAGCTCAGCCGGTAGAGCACGTGACTTTTAATCACGGGGTCCTGGGTTCGAGCCCCAGCGCGCTCACCACTAAACCCTTCATATCACTTAGAAAGTCACTCAAGATCACTGGCTCGTGCGAGCCGGCGTCTACAAGATTGCGCGTTTTTCTACAAACTCAGTTCATGTGACGTTCTGCGTCAGGCGTGTGTTCGGCAGACCGGCGGTGCCTCATGCCGGTGAGCTTCGAGATCCGGCGTCCGCCGAACCGGCGCGCGCGACGCGCGGCGAAAACGGCCAAGGCATTCCCCGGGACCGCCGCTTGCTGCCCGACCTGCAAGAGCCCTCGGGTGCATCTGCACGCCGATCACGGCGTCAAGTTCTATGCCCGTCAGATCGCGATTTGCGCCAATTGCCGAACCGCCTGGGAGCCGATTGACGGCGCCTTGGTCTGGGACACCTCGGACCCGTCCATCTCTCTGAGCGAGCCGTGTGACAACTGCGCATTCCGTCCAGGATCATCCGAGCAGTCCGACCCGGCAAAGTGGAAAGAGCTGATCGCCCACCTGCGCGCGGGCGCGGCCTTCCATTGCCACAAGGGCGTGCCGCTCGATCCCGAGGGCGAGGACGGCTTCGCATACCCGAAGGACCGACCTGAAAAGCTGCGGCTCTGCCGCGGCTACCTGAACGCGCTCGGCAAGTGGTGGGGCGCAGCCGAGCCGGATCAATCGAAGGCCCCGGGGGCAGACCAGCAATGAAACATCCGATTCCCGACGAGGCGCTCGACGATCGCCTCGGCTTCACCGGCACGTCCGGAGCCGGCAAGACATATTCCGCCGGCACCGTGGTCGAGCGCGTGCTTGAGCGGCGCGGCCGCGTGGTCGTCATCGATCCGCTGGGAGTGTGGTGGGGGCTCCGGGTCCTCGCTGACGGCACAACGCCCTCCCCGCATAACGTTGTCATCTTCGGCGGGCCTCGCGGCGATTTGCCGATCACCGAGCATGCCGGCGGGCTGATCGGCGACACCGTGGCCGGCATGGCCGAGAGCTGTGTCCTGGATCTGAGCGCGATCGGCACCAAGGCCGCGGAACGGCGCTTCATGCTCGCGTTCCTGACCGGATTCTACCGGCACGCCAGCGGCGAACCCGTTCATGTGGTGTTCGATGAGGCCGATATGTGGGCGCCGCAGCGGCTCATGGACCGCGAGGGGGACGCCGCGAAGCTTCTCGGCATGATGGAGACCATCGTCCGGCGCGGGCGCATCAAGGGCTTTATCCCCTGGCTGATCACCCAGCGGCCCGCGGTGCTGTCCAAAGACATTCTGAGTCAAGTCGACGGGCTGGTCACATTTAAGCTGACATCATCGCAGGACCGCGACGCGATCGGCGCGTGGGTCGAGGGCTCGGCCGAAAAGCAGCAATGGCGAGACATTTGGACCCGGCTACCAACGATGGAGCGCGGCCAAGGCGTGGTCTGGGTGCCCGGACGCGGCATCCTGTCGACCGTCAAGTTTCCGGAAAAGACCACCTTCGATAGTTCGAGGACTCCGAAGCGCGGCGAGAGCAAGCGGACCGCGCAGCTGAAGCCGATCAACCTGGACAAGCTCCAGGAACGGCTTGCGTCGGTGAAAGCGGAGGTCGACGCAAACGACCCGAAGGCGCTGCGCGCGGAAATCACCCGGCTCAAGAGCGAGCTGGCGAAGAAGCCGGCGGCGCCGGCCGCCGATCCGGCTGCAATCGAGGCGGCCGATCGCCACGGATTCGAACGCGGCTTCAGGAAGGGATTTGAGGACGCCATCGCACAGGCGCGTCAGTCACTCGATGTGCACCGGAACTTGATCGGCGAGAGCATCAAGAATTCTTGCGCGTCGATCACTCACACGTTGTCCGTCCTCACCCTGGATCTTCAGGTACCTAACGATATCCCATCGGGCTCGCCAACCGGTCGGACGGTCCCCTCCCCGACGCGCCGGCCGGACGCCTCCCCGGCCGCGCGACTGCCATCACCCGCGGCGAGAGGTGGTGGCAACCTTTCCGGACCCGAAGAGCGGATTATCAATTCGCTGGCCACCTGGGCGTCGTGGGGGCAACACCAGCCCAGCAATTCGCAGGTTGCTTGGTTGGCTGGCTACAGCCCGTCGTCGAGCTCCTACGCCAATCCGCGCGGCGCTTTGAAGTCGAAAGGGCTTCTCGAATATCCGGTTCCGGACATTCTGCGATTGACGCCCGACGGTGCGGACGTCGGCGCGCCGATGGCAATGAGCGGATCGCTTGTTGACCTGGTGCTGTCCAAGCTCACGGGACCTGAAGCGCGCATCCTGCGCGCCGTGACGCAGGTCTATCCGAACTCGGCGACGAATGAAGAGGCGGCGGTTGTCGCCGGCTATTCGCCGACATCGTCTAGCTACGCGAACCCGCGCGGCGCCCTGAAATCCAAAGAACTGATCGACTACCCGGCGCAAGGCTACGTGCGCGCGGCAGACTGGCTATTCGCAGCATAGTGAGAGGAATCGAATACATGGCACTATCGGACATCCACGAACTTCCGCTTTCCGAGTTGAAGATTGACCCGGCGAACGTCCGGTCCGGCGATCAGAAGCCGGATCCGGCGTTCATCGCCAGCATCCGCGAGAAGGATCTGATCATCCCGCTCACGGTAAGGAAGAATGGATCCGGCTATCTCGTCACCGACGGCGGCAAGCGTCTGGCCGCGCTGCATGAGTTGGTCAAGCAAGGCGCCTTTGACAAGAACCGCATGGTCAAGGTCGACGTTCGCGAGGACAGTGACGCGGACGCTGTCGATACCAGTTTGACCACGAACTACATCCGCACGGCGATGCATCCGGTTGCTGAGTACGAGGCCTTCGCGAAGCTTGAGGCCGGCGGAATGACCGCCGAGCAAATCGCCAAGCGCTACAACATCAGCGCTAAGGGCGTGAAGCAGCGGCTCGCGCTCGGTCGGCTGGCGCCGGAGGTCCGGGCGGCCTGGCGCGAGGACTTGATCGACGAGGAAGCCGCGACCGCCTTCACGCTTGAGCCCGATCAGAAGCGTCAGGCGGCCGTCCTGGGAACGATGCGCAAGCGGCACGCCCTTCATCATTACGCGATTAAGAAAGAGTTGGTCGGCGAGGTACATGAGGCCGCGGGCCTTCTTCGCCTGGTCGGCATCGATGCATACCGCGCCGCAGGTGGCGCGACAGCCGAGGACCTCTTCACCGAGAAGAAGGACGTCGAGATCATCGCCACCGATCTCAAGCTGCTCAAGACGCTCGCGGACAAGAAGCTCGACGATACCGTCGAGAAGCTCAAGGCCGAGGGCTGGAAGTGGGTCGAGCGCCAGTCAGACCTGCCGCACGGCGCCGATTGGTGGGATCACAAGCCGAAGAACCAGATCAAGGCCGATGACCGCGGCAAGTATGGCGTGATCGTCCGGCAAAACCACGCGGGCGATCTCGATAACCACTACGGCGTCGTGAAGCCGGCCGAGAAGGCAGCCGCCGCGAAAAAGAAGGCGGCGGCCAAAGGCGAGGCTCCAGCGGTCGGGCTTTCAGCCGCCCTCTCGGGCCGGCTTTCGCATCAAGTCACGCGTGCTGCGGCCGCCGTCCTGGAAACCGATCCGCAGTTGGCGCTCGCGTCGATCGCGGCCGCCCTCACCTGTTACGAGGGTCCGCTGTGCATCGAGCTCCGGAATGGCACGTCCGGCCTCGACGACGATGATAACGCCGTCGAGATGCATGATTTCGATAAGCAGCTCGCGCTATTTCGGAAGAAACCGGTCCCCGAACTGGCGAAGGTCCTCGCGCGACTGGCGGCCGTCTCACTCAATATGGGTGGCTCGGTCCAGAACGCGCTGCCATTGGCCGACGACCGCAGCGAGGATCGCGCTTTACTCGAGGCGCTCGACGCGAAGAAGCTGAACGCGCAATTGCGGACGCATTTCGACGCGGCCGACTACTTCGCCGGCGTCACCGCACAGGCCTGTAAGGACGCGATCGCGCTCTGCGATCCGAAATACCCTTTTGCCGGTAACGAGAAGAAGGCCGACCTCGTGAAGATCGCCGCCGATCTCGTCAAGAAATCGAACGCAGGCGGCAAGCCCGGATACCTGCCGCCCGAAATGCGGACAAAGTCATACGACGGACCGAAGCCGAAGGCGCCCGTGAAGAAGCCGGCGAAGGGCAAGTGATGAAATCCTTCAGCCCAGAAACGGCGACGGCCGCAGGCTCCGGCGCAAAATGGATCGCCGAGCGGCTTCAGGCGTTTAATCCATAGTCGTCCAGTGCAGGTGTATCCGTATGTGGCGGACATCGGACGGAAGCCGCTGGTGTTGCAATCCGAGGGCGGAGAAATGACCGTTTACGTCGACGATGTGAGGCATCGGTTCGGCCGGATGATCATGTCTCACATGTGGGCAGACAGTCTCGGCGAACTGATGGCTATGGCCGACCGCATCGGCGTCGCGCGGAAATGGCTGCAGCAACCGCCGAAAGCAAGCTGGGTGCACTTCGATATTTCGCTCGACAGGAAGGCGCTCGCTATCGCGGCGGGCGCCGTGCTGACCGACAAGTATGGGCCGCTTGAATTTCTGGCCAAGCGCGCGATCGCCAGCGGCGATCCGAAGCGCGTCGCGGCAGGTCACGCGAAGCTCGACGACATCGCGAAGTGTCGGGCAATGCGACAGGTGCAGGCAACAGAATGAACGATATTCGCATATCGATCTGCGATCTCAATCCGCTGTTCGTTGCGGAAGCCCATCACCTTCTGATGGAATTGCCGAACGTCATCGAGGTCGCGCACCGATCCGTTCTCGATCGACCCGACGGACGCGGTCGTGAGCCCTGCCAATTCATTCGGCTTCATGGATGGCGGAGTTGATTGGGCATATCTGCAGTTCTTTGGGGAGGCAATTGCAAACCCGCGTCCAGATGGTCATTCGGCTGCAGAAATTCCAGGAGCTTCTGGTCGGGTCCGCCGTCGTGGTCCCGACCTATCACGAAGTGATTCGCTTCCTGATCGTCGCGCCGACGATGCGGGTGCCGAAGATCATCACCGACCCGGCAGACGTCATGCTGGCTACGAGAGCGGCCGTTCGGATGCGCGCTGGAATTTCCGGTTCGATCACATCGTCATGCCCGGCATGGGCACCGGCTGCGGCCAGGTGCGGCCAGACATCGCCGCGCGTGCTATGAGGGCGGGGATTGAGGCCGGGTTACGCGACACGCCGCGCCGGCCGTACAGTTGGCGCGAGGCGCAGGAGCGGCATATTCAATTGAGGGGATGAAGTGCGCGGTGATGCGGCTTGAAGGGCGCGTAGCCCGGGTGGTGTTGCGTTCGTTTCTTTTTTGTACATACATAAATTGTTGACAGGCATAATATTTGTATGTACATTTAATCTCATGAAAATCACCTTCGACCCCGCAAAGCGCGAAGTCACCCTCACCCATCGCGGCATTGATTTCGCTGACGCTAGCAGGGTTTTCGAAGGCGACCACGCGACGTGGATCGACGACCGTTTCGATTATGGCGAGGTCCGCCAGATCACGGCGGGATGGCTCGACGGTCGGATGGTGGTTTTCGTCTGGATTCTGCGTGACGACGCCACTCACATCATTTCCATGAGGTACTGCCATGCCAAGGAAGAACGTAAAATCCGCAAGCGCTTCGGCCTCTAAAGGCCAACGGCCGGAATGGACCGACCCGGATGATGCGCCGGAGATCACTGACGACATGCTCGATCGCGCTACCATCGTGAAAGGCGGCAAGGTGATCCAGCGCGGCCGGCCGCGGCTCGGTGACCTCGCCAAGCGAACCGTAACGATCCGGCTCGACGCGGACGTTGTCGACGCATACCGCTCGCTCGGCCGAGGCTGGCAGACGACGCTAAATGCTGACCTGCGCCGCGTTCGCAAATTGAAAAAGACGGGATAGATCCGCCAGGGCCGGCGTCGATCTGTGGAATGCGCGCGAGAAGATGAAGAGCAAACTGGCCAAGATCAGGCCGGCTAAGGTCGAGGACGCGGCCTAAAAGGCCGCCGGACCCCGGCCGGGACGATCTGTAAATCGGTACCTTCAACGCGTTGATTAGACAGACAAAAGGCTATTTGTTCTCGTCTTGTTCTCGTGCCATAATTCACGGATGTCTCCCCGGATTATCCAGATCCCCTTGTCAGGCGGCGACCGCAAGGCGCAGGCGAAGGGGATTCGGCACGCGCACGGACTGAGCGAAAGCTACTTCGAACGGTCTGTCCTGATCCGAGGCGCCGCGGCAGAAAAGATCCGCGAGGCCGATCGGCTGGAATGCGAGGCATGGAATGCCATCATGTGGGCCGGTGGCCCGGCGCGGCCGGCGCCTGGCGAAGCCCAGGCCGATCCGACGATCGGCAAGGCCGTCAACGGCGGATACGATTTGCTCGAGGCGAAATGCAATCGCTGCCGCCGCGTCTCGATCGTGCCGTTGCGTTTGCTTCGGCAGCCACCCGAGACGCCGATTTGGAAGCTCGAGGCCGCACTCTATTGCGAGCCCTGCAGCGAGGGGCGGCACTATAGCCGCCGGCAGCGCGCCCACATTCTCGGTCTCACCTACGCCAGGCCGGATCCCGAGCGAAGTGCAGAAACGAGGAAAAAGCGTTCTACTCGTGATAGTTGAGTGGTAATGAATCGTGCCAAAGCTGTTTCATTTAGATCGTTTGCGATTTGAGGACAAATGGGGCCATATCAATCTGAAATCCGCGATAGCCAAATTCGCGATCTTCTCCTGAAAGTTAAGTCGAATAGCTATAAATCCTATCTTCGACGAATGAATTTGATCAAGGTCAGGGCGTTTCAAGAGGAGACGGTCGACTTCGAATTTCCCGTGACCGCGTTGATAGGAACCAATGGCGGCGGCAAATCAACGGTCTTGGGGGCGGCTGCGATAGCGCACAAATCTATTCGACCGGCGCTTTTCTTTCCGAAAAGCTTTATTGGCGATGAAACTATGTCGGAATGGGGCATCGGTTACGAGATTATACAGAAGGCAAAGAACCCGAAACAGCTTGTGCAGAGAAGCGCCAAATTCAAACGATCGAAGTGGGTCAGAGACGACCTTATTGAACGACCTGTTTTATATTTTGGCATTCAACGTACCGTTCCCGCCGGCGAGCGCCGTGAATTTAAGAAACTCGCCACAGTGAACTACAAGTTTTCAGGTAAGCGAAGCGAACTCACGCAGCAAGTTCAGTCTCAAGTTGCCCGGGTGTTAGGAAAGGACGTATCCAAATTTGAGCATGCTGCAATCTCTAATTCGCAAAGCTTCTACGTAGGCGGAAATGGTCAGATCACGTATTCCGAATTCCACTTCGGAGCTGGGGAATCCTCCATTATTCGCATGGTGAGCGAGATCGAGTTGGCTCCAGATAACGCGCTAATTTTGATTGAGGAAATTGAGAATGGTCTTCATCCCGTCGCTGTTCGACGTATGGTCGAATATCTAATCGATGTAGCAGGGCGGAAGTCCGCGCAATCAATTTTCACAACTCATTCCGAAGATGCATTACTGCCTCTTCCGAGCGAGGCGATTTGGTCATCGATCGATGGCCATGCGCGACAGGGGAAAATTTCCATCGAAGCCTTGCGAGCAATCACCGGGCGCATCGACGAATCATTGGCAATTTTTGTGGAAGACGCTTTTGCAAAGGAATGGGTCGAAAGCATTATCAGAAGCTCGGTGACCGAACACATTGACGAAATTGGTGTCTATGCCGTTAGCGGCGACGGCCAAGCACACAGCATTCACGTTTCGCATCAGAAAAATCCTGCGATCTCAAAGAAGCTGAAATCGATTTGTATCTTGGATGGTGACAGTTCGAAACAGGCCGACGAGAGTGGAGGAGTTCTTAAACTTCCAGGCCAAGCTCCAGAAAGCGAAGTTTTCAATTTTGTAGTTCGCAACCTGGAGAGCCTGTCCCTGAAACTATGCGTGGCTCTTCATCTTCCGCCCGAGCAAGAGACTAAGGTGAAAAGCGTGGTTTTGGACATCAATCAAACCAACAGAGACCATCACCTGCTCTTTAGTCAGGTGGGTCAGCAAGCCGGACTTATACCGGTCGCGATTGTTTCTTCGGCGTTTATCGGCCTTTGGATCGCGGGGAATCCGATCGAGGTTGCCCGGATAGCCGAATTCATTGCGGGTAAGGCCGAAGAGGAAACGAAATCCTGAAGAGTACACCGTGTGTAACCTCTATTCAGTCACCACCAACCAGGCTGCAATCATCGCGTTGTTTCGTGTGGTCAACCGCTATGTCGGCAACCTGCCGCCGATGCCCGGTGTGTTTCCGGACTATCCGGCGCCGGTGATCCGCAACGCCGGCAGCGAACGCGAGATGGCGCTGATGCGCTGGGGCATGCCGCCGCCGCCGCGCACCGGCGGCCCGCCGGTGACCAACATTCGCAACACCAGCTCACCGCACTGGCGCGGCTGGTTGAAGCCGGAAAACCGCTGCCTGGTGCCGTTCAACAGCTTTGCTGAATACGCGCCCGAGCCGACCCCCGAGACGAACAAGAAGGACGTGGTTTGGTTCGCGCTCGACGACGACCGCCCGCTCACGTCCTTCGCGGGGATCTGCATCGAGTTTCGGGGCGACCGGGGAACGAAGTCGAAGCCGGTCCCTGGCCCGCACCTGGTCTATGGCTTTCTCACCACCACGCCAAACTCGGTCGTCGAGCCAATTCACCCGAAGGCGATGCCGGTGATCCTGACAACGGATGAGGAGCGCGACGTCTGGATGCGCGCGCCATGGGATGAGGCGAAAGCGCTGCAGCGGCCGCTGGCAGACGATGCTTTGAAGATCGTCGCGCGTGGTGCGGACAAGGAAGACAAGGCGGCGGCGGACGCCCGCACCCACTCGACACCGTGATGCCAAGGCTCGCAAGAAGGTTGGCAATCTATTATGGCGATTTCCGCACAAGCATGATTTGCGCAACATGCCAGGAGTCCAAGCTTGTGCCCTAGTCTCCCAGGCGCGGGCAGTTCGTTAGAATCGTTGGGGGACTTTTGCAAACCGTTCGATTCCGCTTCTATTGATTCAGCGTCGCTTTTTACTCCGTCTACAAACCGAAAACAGGCCTCCTCGGAGCCTCGCTGGCCGGCCTGAGCATGCCGGTACAATTCGAGATCCGGCGGCCGCCGGACCAGCGCGCGACGCGCAAAGTCGGCCAAGGCGTTCCCCGGCGCCGCACTGGCGCGAACTACTCGGCATCATCCACCAGCTACACAAATCCGCGCAGCGCACTCCGAACGAAGGATCTCATCACCTATCCGGCAAAGGACCAGGTGCGCGCAGCCGACTGGCTGTTCGCGGCGTAGAGGCAAGCGACCACTGGGAGCCCCCACATGAAAGAAATCGATCCCCTACCCTCTCTACGGATCTAGATTTGTGATCTGAACCCACTGTTTGTGACAGAAACCCGTCGCCATCTGATGGAGCTTCCGAATGTCATCGAGATCGCGCACCGATCCGTTCTCGATCGACCCATCGACGAGGTCGTGAGCCCCGCGAACTCATTTGGCTTTATGGACGGCGGTCTCGATTGGGCCTACCTGCAATTCTTCAGGACGGAACTGCTGCCATCGCATTAGCGGCCACGCTGAAATTCCCCGCGGCGCTTTTTGAGGACCTTTGGGGCACGATGAGCGTTAGGGCCTTAGCACCGGGGCAGGACCTCGAACCCGGAGGTGGGTTATGTGCGACGTCCCTCTCGATCTTCAAAGAAGGTTCGAACAGCGGTGGGCATCTAGATTCTGCCCGACCGAATCCGCAGATCACTCCCAAAAAGCATGAGCGTGAAAGGGAGGATCTGGACCAGCTGTCGGAAGTGATCCCAGACGAGGCAAAATCGACCGTGGGAATTGCCTGTGCGTTTGGGCCGCAGGCTACCCAGCTCCATAGGGAGTAGCCTCGCGGTAGCCCTGCGATGCTGGTTTCCCCTGGACATCGCCCGGTCAGGCCCGGCACGTGCTTACGGAACGCTCCGGGCCGCTGTGTTGGCGTCCGCTTTGATCGAGAGCGCGGGACCGAAGTCCCGCGCCCGCTCAGCAGTTAGAATGCGGCGGATGGGCGGTTTTTGCCTGGCCGGCCGAACAAGAGACATTTTCTGGACCCGACGAAGCCATCCTGAAACCGGGATCGCCCACTACACGTAAGAGTAGTGTAGTAGCAGGGCGCTCAAATGACCGAAGCGGTCTCGGTAATCCTGGCTCTGTTTTGTGCCGTTATCTTTATAGCTCATGCAGTCGACGCTTATCTCGCGCCCTGAGGGCCCGGAGACTGACTGCCCCTGCACGACTCCAGGAAGCCCGCTGGTGAGCGCTCGGTTCGCGGGCTCCGGAGTGCAGGCCGGCTTCTGAAAACGAATCAGGCCCCATCAGGCGCAAAGAAAGGCCCCGTCGCGCAGGGAACAGCGGATGGCGGCGGGGCCAAGTCGTCAAGTCGCACCATGACGGAGTTTCACTGAACGTCATGGCCACTGCCCTAAGCTCCTGAGCCGGATGGCTCTGTCTGTTTCGTAACATTGGCCCGGAACCAAATCTTTTCCTGTGCTTGAATCCTCATTCTGTTGCGTTGGGATTTGAGATGAGCAACGCCCGCGCGGTCCGATATCGCAGACTGGCCCTCGCCGAAGAGGACAAGGCCAAGGCGGACCTGCTTCTTAAGCTTGCAGATGAATGCGATCGAGGGATTCTCTGCACAGCTGAATGGCGTTCAGCGCGGCCATCCTGCAAAAAGGAGCAGCCGCCAAGAGACGCCAGGGTGCGGCTTGAGTGGGACCCCTACAACGACCAACGTTGAAATGAGCGCGGGACCGAAGTCCCGGCCTTGTCTAGGGAGGGCCAGCGGTGCGGGTTTGGGTGGTCAGCGCCAGCGCATGGGCGAGCCCGGCGGCGTCGAGGCACGAAAAAAGGTGGCGTCTCATTTTGAAATTGAGGGGCGGTCGTGCCGTTCCGGTACCTGTGGTATGACAACCGCAAAGCAGGGAGTGGATGCCATGAAGGTCGAGAATCCCAATGTCAAAGGCATCTGGACGACGATTGAAATAGACGAAGACGGTGTGGAGACAGTCCTGATAGTGGAAACCGATCTTGAACTGAATGGTGCTCATGCCGCCTTTGATGTTGCCAAGGTGGATGCTTTGATTGAAGCCGCAACGAAGAGTTTTGCCGCCAGCGGCGGAACGATCGATCGCATTCACCTGGTTCCAATCCGGCGAGGCACTACCGAAAAGACCGCCCGCCTGGGGAAGCGGACGGCCGGATAGCTGGATGTCTCTCTATTGCCTCAGCCGCCTTCCATGCGCAGTCAGCCGCTGGCCGTTAGTGCCGGATCGATCGGTGCCGTCGCTTCATGACTCGTCCCCGGGATCGCCGTGCCAGCGCTTGTAATACCGGTCCTTGAACTCTCGCAGCATCTTCGCGAGCTGCGTCACGGCGAAGGTGGAAAGATCCAGATTGCGGCGGCCATCCTCTCTCGCGACGCATCGCGAGATACAGTCCTGGGCAATCTGACCCATGCGCTCCAGATCGCCCACTTCGACTTCCAGATCGCGGAAGGCCTCGGCGTGGATCTTGTCGACGTCCTGCTCGCTCCACTCGCGTTCGGGCAGAGGAAGGGTGACGACGTTGTCCGCAAGCCCTGGCGAGCGCAGCAGTATTACTGAGCATCCGACGCCTGGCCGAGCGTAAAAAACTCTCTTCCGATCTGGCGTACACACGGTTCGGGACCCATATTCCTACAGTCACCGGAAGGCCCTTGGCATCAATCGGTGATGAGGCGCCAGTCGCGCTCCCGCCCACTCAGATTATGGGAGCAGTGCAAATGTTGAAGCGGCGTAATTTCAAACAATTTGAACAGTTAGAGCAGCGCTTTACTGACGAAGCAAACCGCCTTCGCGAGCAAGCCAAAAGCATGAGCCCGGGCTTGGCCCGCGACCAACTTTTACACAAAGCCCAGGAAGCGGCGATCGCCGCGGCCGTGAGTGAATGGCTGAGATCGCCCGGGCCCAAAAATAGGCCGGCCGCTGGTCTAAGCTCGGCCTTACCGTGATGGCGCCACATGCACGATGAGGATCTCAAGCTGATCCGTCAGATCGTCGCGAGCGACGGACGTAAATACACGGCTGGAAATATTGACCGCAGCAAGTACGACCGCTTGGTCGACATGGGTTGGCTAACGCCATTCAAGACAAACGTCAGCGATGTCGAGTATCAGCCCACAGATGAGGGGCGGGCATCCGCCTCGTCGAGATGGGCTGAAGGCGAAGAAGTGACAAGGATACCGGGCGGACCACCCCAGCCGATCAGCAAGGCGGAGCGTGCAGCTCGCAAGGCGCTTCGCGAACTCGATGCCGAAATGGCAATGACTGAGCACGAGATCGCTCAGAAGGCATTTTCTGTCAATCGGGAGCGGCTCAAGGCCGAGCGGCTGGCGCGGGAGGCCGCCGGGACGCCGAGCGCGACGAAAAAAGTTAAGCCTAGCAAGAAGACCAAGTAGTACCCCGAAAGCGCCAGGTCCGCCGGTGCAAGATCCTTCGACGGGCCGAGCGAGATACGAGATGTTCGACCGTCAGCCCCAGTTCTGCCGGAGTCGAAGGAAAATGAGCGAACTTGAGCCAACGCCGGAGCTTCCGGATAACACCTCTATCCGTGAAGTCCGATTCCCGACGCGGATAACCAACGCGCTTTTCGCGGCCGGCCTGAAAACTGTTGGGGAAGTGCGCGAGATGTCGGACAAGGCGTTGCTTGCCCTTCCGGATTTTGGACAGACCTCGGTCGAACATCTCCGCGAGACCCTCGGCCTTCCATCCTGCGACGGTGTTAGACCTTCGAAGAAACGCGGCTGATCTGCAATTTGCGGTATGTCGGTACAAGGGTGTGGAAGACTACCCCCATCACCGCCCTGTAACGGCGTCTACCGGTGACTGAGAGTTTTGTAACGCTCTCGCCTGATCCGAGGCGAAGATCATGATCATAGCGTTCCACAGGCCGCCATGTCCCGAGTGCACGGCATTGACAACGTTGGCACAGATCATTCCCGGCCCTTCCGGCTTTGACATCCGAACATTCAAATGCCCCGCCTGTAATTGCTTTCATCAGCGCTTGGTCGCGCTTGGTGATCCGATGAAATCTCCGGAAATAGCGGGGGTGGCTCCACGGCGAATTGCGAGCGGCAAACTAAGGCCTCACTCCCGCCCGACAAAAGGGGAGCGGCCATGACACGACATACATACCTTTTCGATATGAACGACTTGTTCCAGGCCCGGCTAGAGTTTGCACAAGAGGCCGGGGGACTGCCACCCGGCACTGAGCGCGATCAGAAACGGCGGATGTCTCAAAAGGCTGTTCGAGAGCCAAATCTAGGAGCGGAATGGCCGTTTCGCCGGCCGCCAAACTAACCCCGCGGAAACCGATGCTGTGCATCTACCGACCTCGCTCCGGATGTAACGCGGCCTTCTCTGTCTCCAAGCGACTGAGCGCTTGTTTGAGGCCCCGGAGCATTTGCTCGTCGGTGATTTTCTCGTCGACAGTTGCTTGTAATGGCCGATCTTGTCGTCGAACTCTATGCACTTTTCACACATTCCAGGGTCTCGCCTGAAAAGCCCTTTTCTATCAAATCACTCGGGAAGTGGTTTGTTCTAAAATCTCTCTTAGGATCATTCTAATAGTGGGGTTTCCGACACTGCGCGCGCTGGTCGAGATCGGGCTGAAGAAGAAATAGCCGGCTGTATTCAACCGGTGCACGTATCAATCCATGGCAAACGGAGCGGAGGAGGTGTTCAGCATGGAAAAGGACCGCACTCTTCTCATCATCGGATTGATAGTGGTGCTATTTGTAGCCTTCGCGATCTGGAAAGGGCACCGAAGGATGGAGCGGCCGCCCACGGCCAATTTGACAGAGGAACCCTTGAATTTGGCTGACATTTGCCACTCTCCAAAGCCATTCGCCGCCTGGTCGAGCTCGGGCTGAAGGCGAAGGGGAAATGAAAACGGTTTTCGCAGTTCTCAACCTGCTATTTGTGACAATCTGGCCAACGGTTGGCATTGCGATCGAGCAGACAAGTTCTTGTCGATACCGACATCGGCCAATTTCAAAACTGGTTCTTCGGAGGAACCGATTTTTGAAGGCCTCGGATTGACCGTTATACGCCCTGGCTCACCCTCGCCAGCCGCTTTGCTTGTGGATCGACCAGTGAATAAAGCGCTCGCCTTTGCGATCTCAGCGGGAATTGTTGGCTTCGGCGCCTGGATCCTTGTTGCCGGCCTAAGCTCCAGCTCACCCGTTTTATGGTTTTGCGTCGCCCTTGTCCCCATAGCAATCGGGCTACTGAGCGCGTTCGGCCCTAAGTAACAATTCATTCCCGGCTGGGGAAATCCGCTTGCGCGCGCTCTGAGATTGAGCGATCCGATCAAGCCTTGATAGAGCATCGATGGGGAAAGTTCATATGGAATTTATGCGGGTGTCGGAGCTTTTGGCTGCTCTAGACGAGTTCCGAGGTAAGTTGATCGAGCACAGAGAGCTTTGGGGAAAGTCGCTTAACAGCACGGTCCCTGACTTCCCGGTGAGAAACCAAAAAGAACTGGAAGAGCAGAGTCATTGGTTAACTCGCCGGCTCGGTGCACTACGGCCATATATCGAAAGGTTCGATTTGGAATGGATCATGGTCCATCCGGCCACCGGCGCGAGATGGGATGCTCTCGATGCTGCCGCAAGCCTTAGTGCAGTCGCCCAGGCAAAGGGCACTTCTATTCGATCTGTGATCGATAAGTTGAACACGATCGGAGGTCGATTGGAATCACTGGATCCGAATGATCGAGTGCCCGCCGATCCCAGATCGCCCTTAAGGTCCGGATTGGGGCCGGACCGCCTGATGCTTTCGTACCTGGAGCACCTCCACCCATATATCGCCAAGGGCTGTTCGAGACTTTTCGTTGACGAACATTACGCTCAGGCGGTGGAGGAGTTGGCAAAAGCCGTGTTCCAATATTTGCGAGAAATCACCGGATTGACACTCGACGGCGCCGCGCTGGCTCAACAAGCCTTAAGCGTTAAGAGTCCCATCCTTGCATTCAGTGATTTGGCCGACGAAACGAAACGTAACGAGCAGGTTGGATTTATGGAAATGTTGGCGGCATTTGCGAAGGGGGTTCGAAATCCCCTCGCGCACACGCATGGCAAACTGGAAGAGCAGCAAAAAGCTTTTGAATATCTGTGCCTGGCCTCGCTGTTCTGTCGGCGGATTGATGACGCCACGCCCAAGACATTGGTCGCCGGCTCTGCTTGAGTCCCAATCCCTAGCGGCTTCCCGCCGCGCCCGATCGGCGGAATCATAGGACACAAGATCCGTCAGGGTATCTAAGGAGAAGGCGAATGCGGACCTTCATTTTTGCTTTGGCAGCTATTGTCCCTGCTTTTGCGATGGATCGGGCCGGGGCGGCCGACGAGATACCTGCGTTCGATATCGCTCGAAATTGCAAGGCAGAAACGGCCGGTGCATCCGTCAGTGGGCCCGCGTCTTGCGCGAGAGACGAAACACAAGCCAAAAACCAGCTGTCCGAGCGCTGGTCCTCCTATAGCGCGTCACAGAAAAAGGAGTGTGTCGGCGAGAGCACCACCGGAGGCGAGAAGAGCTACGTCGAACTCTTGACCTGCCTCGAAATGTCTACAGGCAATTTTTCCACCGGGAAAGATCCAAATCGGTGAGCCACTCCGCGGCTTCCCTCCGGGCCCAATCCGCGGAGTCATGAGGCATGCCCGCCCGACCGCAGAAAATTACTTTCGGCCAAATGCGCGAAAACGGCATGGGCGGTGCCCAGATCTAGTCAAGCTTGCGACCAGCCCGAACTAGCGTTATCCAGCCACCGGCGCGTCGCTTCGTCGGACCATCCAGGGACCGCGAAGCGCCCAGTAGCGGGTACACCTTTGTCGGGACGAATGATGACATGATGTCGCGCGCGGTGGTGATGCACCGGAGCGGCGTTCGCGGAAGCGCCCAGCGCGATCAAAAGGCCTATTGCCGTAGCGTAACGCATCGCATTTGCTCCAATGCCCTCTGATGTGTTGCCAGGCCGAAGCGCGACAAGCTTTAGCAGCTTCACGATCGATCAAATCGGCGGAATCATCCTGTATGGATAAGCCCAATCTCATCCTCCGCCCGACCGTCATCAGCGGGCACCGCCTGAGGGAAGACTTCGCGGTGCTCTTTGACGGGCGCTGCGTGGGCCGGATCAGGATGGCCCCAGATCGCGTCGGCCAGCCTTCGATCTGGGAGTGGGTAATAAATCTCCCGATGCCGGTCCCGTCATGGTGTGCCGGATCAGAGCGGGATTTTGGCCGGGCCAAGGCTGCGTTTAGCGAGGCATGGGAGCAACTCTACGCCGGTCTGACGCCAGAGGACATCGCACACTGGCACGCGATCGACCGGGTCGATTAAGGCGGCAAGCGCTTCGTCCGCGACATGATCACCAGTAGTTTGATGACGCAAAGAGGGTAAGATCGCAGCTTTCAGAAGGAGGATATCGATGCGATTGATCTCTTTCTTTGCGGCAATATCGTTGGCGTTCGTGTCGGCAGCAGGCCTGGCGCAGCAATCCCCGCCTACGACAGGTGACACGATAGGTCATCCTCCGCCGCTGCCCGGTCCACCGCCGCTCGCAGAACCCCCGGCGGCGCCGGCGCCGGCAAACTCGGCCGCCGCGCCGGCGCCTTCTCAGCCGGCGGCCGGCCAGCCGGCTGCGAAAGGCAATACCGGTGCGTACACCCCGGGGCCGACGTCGCCATACTACACAGGCCCGTTGCCGCCGGAACCCTCGGGACCGGGCTTGATCGTTACTGGCCCGGACGGGTCGACGCGGACGGTCAAGGCGGTACCTTGCAGCGTTTCCGCTCGGGAGACAGACGGGTTTACGACATGTGTGGGAATTCCGGACAGGCAGCCACGCGACGGGAAGAGGCGCTAGCGCTACTAGAGCATGATCTCGCCGCTCTTATAGTATTCGCGATCTGATGGCGATCAAGCGCAAGCCCAACGTCCCATTCAAGCGCAAGCCGCTCGATCTGCCACCAGAGGTCGGCCGTGCTTTCATCGAGGACATGCGAGCCTTTCACGCGGCGAAAAATGCGATCAGACGAGATGAGATCGCGGCTCGAGCAAGTTGGCGCCTAAAGCAGCATTATCCCGGAAAGCTCAGACTCTCTGACGTGAAGGAAATGTTTCAGCGGATGTGGGAGGACGGGCGATGAAAACAGTCTGGATCTACATCAACACCGACGCCCTTCCCGGGGACGTCGATCATCTGCAGGTCTTCGCTACTGGTGAAGCGGCTGACCGATGGATCGCGGAGCACGATCCGGAAGGCGTTGCCTTCGAGTAAGCTGAAGCTGAAGAGAGACGAGTGAAAAGCTAAGCGTTCAATTAACGTTTGACTGATACTGTGCGCGGCTGACCGGACGAGGTCATCATGCAAACAGTCGAAACAAGCAGTTCCATTGAAGCTCGACGCTGTCGCTCCGCGCAATATGCCGGACGGCCAGCAGATCTGAGTTTGAACGGGTCAAAATTTTTCGGCATGGTACGATCCGTCCAGGAAGACCGATCTCGCAGCCCACAACGATGGATTGTCACGATCGTGCCAACGGTGCAGAAGCTCCCTCTCGTTGGTTGGCGTTATAGGTCGCGCTCCTAAAAGCCGACATACTCGATGGGTCAGCGCGGCACGTGGATCAGTCGAGGAGTATTCCTCATCTGAGCGCATCGGCCGCGACGGCTACTCCATCAGGCAGCGGTCACCGAGGACCCTGACATCTCTCCCGATCGAAAGCGCATGTCGTCGAACGGTATTATGTTCTATCTTCTTCGAAAAGGAGAATTGCTGGGATGGAAGCGGCAGAGCGCCAGCGGTGTGTGGCGTGCGAAGTTGAGCGGCGGGTCATCCATCGCGAGTGGATGCCGAAAGGATACGAGATCCAATCGCTTGAATGTCCGCGGTGTCGGAATGTCATGAGGATGGCGCGGAAGCGACCGGTGGTCCGAAGACGGGTTCGTCGTCGACCCAACTCCGCTCCATAGCGATTGCCGGCCAATTATTTGGAGGCCTACCGCCCGATCGGCGGCATCACGAGGATGCGCGCCGACCCACGACCAATCAGGCCGCCATCATCGCGCTGTTTCGTGTGGTCAATCGCTATGTCGGCAACCTGCCGCCAATGCCGGGCGTGTTTCCGGATTATCCGGCGCCGGTGATCCGCAACGCCGGCGGCGAACGCGAGATGGCGCTGATGCGCTGGGGCATGCCGCCTCCGCCGCGCACCGGTGGCCCGCCGGTGACTAACATTCGCAACACCAGCTCACCGCACTGGCGCGGCTGGCTGAAGCCGGAAAACCGCTGCCTGGTGCCGTTCAACAGCTTTGCTGAATACGCGCCCGAGCCGAACCCCGAGACCAAAAAGAAGGACGTCGTCTGGTTCGCGCTCGGCGACGACCGCCCGCTTACGTCGTTCGCGGGGATCTGGACCGAGTTTAAGGGGGACCGCGGAACGAAGTCCAAGCCAATCCCCGGCCCGCACCTGGTCTACGGATTTCTCACCACCACGCCGAACGCGGTCGTCGAGCCAATTCACCCGAAGGCGATGCCGGTGATCCTGACGACGGAGGAGGAGCGCGACGTCTGGATGCGCGCGCCATGGGACGAGGCGAAAGCGCTGCAGCGGGCCCTGGCGGACGATGCCTTGCAGATCGTCGCGCGCGGCGCGGACAAGGAAGACAAGGCAGCGGCATGACGCTTGCCCTCACCCGACGGCGTCAGCCCGAAGCGCACGAGGAATGTTGGCACATTTATTACGGCGATGTGCGCGCTGGCACGATCGCGCGCCGCGTCGAAGTCCCGGACGGTTTGGCGCCGTGGCATTGGTATTGCGGTTTCTATCCCGGTTCGCACCCTGGCGATTGCACGAGCGGTTCGGCCGACACGTTTGACGATGCCCGCGCAGAGTTCGAGGCCGCCTGGCGCGTGTTCCTCGCCAAGCGGACGGAGGAAGACTTTGCGGAGTGGCGCTGTGAGCGCGACTTCACGGCCTGGAAATACGCCATGTGGGACGCAGGCCTAAAACTGCCGACCCAAACGCAGGACGATCGCGCCCGCTGCTTTTGTGGAGCGGAGATCAATAACGCCGGCATCCATACGCACATCCTCGCCGCCCATCGCGCGCAGACGGGCTGAAGGCGCAGAAACCAATGACCGATACAGACGAGCGTAGACGGCTGGAGGATGTAAACCGCGAATTGGCGATACGAGCGCATGATCGCGAGTTAGAGTTCTTTGACACTAACAACAGTGCGGCGATCAAGTCCGGTGAAGAGGCGATCAAGGCATTGACCTTGATCAACGGCGGAAGCAGCGTGGCCATGCTGGCGTTCGTCGGCACGCTGGCTTCGAAGGATCAGTACACGTCAGAGCAGCTTGCGCTCGTCGCCAGTCCCCTGATCTGGTTTGCAATCGGCGTCGGTCTCGCTGTAGCAGCTGCCTGTCTGTCCTATTTCTCCAACCGCGCCATTGCGGCGCTGTCGCTCACGCGAGTTAGGACATGGCAACATCCCTACATTGCCGACGGTGAACGGTCGAAAGGCTGGCGGGTCATTCAGACGGTATTGGTCGGTTTGACGATCCTCGCCGCGACACTGTCCCTTGCAAGTTTCGGTCGCGGCCTATGGACTGCCGCGGAGGCCTTTGAGCAGTTGCCTAAGCACTCACCGCGCAACATGCCATTCCAGGAGTAAGACAATTGAACTTCGTCGAACCCCGCCCCTATGCAGATCCCGAAGCTGCCGCTCGGAAGCTTATGGAGATTGCTAACACCGTCGAACCCGTCCAGGGTGGCCGCATCCATATCGAATTGATCAACGGCCCGTTCCTGTTCGAACATCGCGGCAGCCCGTCCGAATATGGCGCGGGACTCAAGCTCGCGATTGATCGCGGCTGGCTTTGGCTGCACGAGAGCGGCACCTATGTGAAGTTCACGCAAGCCGGCGCCGACCTTTTCGTCTGATTTGGACGAAGCCCGGCGCGCGCCCGCGGCTACTTTATTTCCCACCACCGAACCTCCTCCTCACCCTGAGGAGGCTCGAAACTGCTGCGAAAACGGTAGAGACCGAATAGGCAAAGGACGGCAACAAGAACAGTCAAACCCCACCGCGCAGTCGCCGGCAGGCTTCCAAAGGCCTGAAACAGGAAGATGAGCGCGCTGAAGAAGAGACTGAATATGATGACAATTAAAGCGAGCGCGTAGACCGGCGCGCTATCAGAGATTTTCCAACGAGACACTTCCATCCCCCCAAGCTTAGAGTGAATGGCGGTATCACAGCACCCCGGAACATTACGATCACGAAAGGTACCCGGGTGCCACACTAAAACGTCAGGTATCGTGATGCCGTAATTCACTTTGCAGTTGAGCGGTTTTAAGATACCTCCGCCTCCCGACAACGACACAGTTTGCCGGTGATTTCGGGGGCAATCGCGTAAAAATGGAAGTGGTTCAAGCCGAGCGAGGCACACGGCTCACGCCGTTTGCTGACCTATTCTTTCGTCCGGGCGAATGCTTGCTCTCCAGATTTTCAAGGATTGATCAAGCGCGGTGGCCGCTCCTATGGGTGGCCGGCCTGTTCCTCACCCAGACGATTCCCGCGACGCTAATCCGCGCCTCAAACCTCGAAGAGGGGCGCATCGTCGCCATGGCGCGCGGCGCCATGGAAAACGGTCATTGGCTCACACCATTCATCTATGGCGAGAGGTTTGTCGAGCGCCCTGTGCTGCTGTCCTGGATAGCCGCCCTGTTCGGTGAGGCGACAGGCGGCGTGACGCTGTGGTCTTTGCGAATCCCGCACCTGTTCTTTTTCCTTGCGGGAATGATCCTGATCTACCGGTTACTGAGATCCAGCACCGGCAAGAGCGCCGCGACTTTCGGCGTACTCTGCTGGATCTGTATGCCGATGGTCGCCGCCAAATTCATCAACTCTGAGCCGGACATTGTGCTGTCAACGCTCTTGTTCGCTGCGTTCTTCGTTTGGTGGCATGGGCACGGCAGACAAGTGTCTGACGCCGCTCCGCTGGCTCTGCGTTGGCGGTTTGATCTGCCTTGCAGGCCTTACGAAGGGGCCACAGCCCGTTGCTTATTTCACGCTCGGTGTCGGTGCGTACTTGATCCTGAAACGGCGCGATCAGATTCCAGCGTTCTTGGCGGTGAACGCCGGCACGGGGCTGGTAGTTGGCGGTTGGTACCTAACCGTTTATAGCTCACCGAGCGATATCAATTATTGGCTGCTTCATTCGCGGCTTTTGACTACGACCGGTCTGGATTTGCTTCGCGACCATCTCGATTTCGCAAAGAGCATCGCTCTGGAAACGCTTCCGGCGGCGATTTTGCTGGGACCCGCCGTTGTGACCGCGGCGCGCCGTTGGCGGGCGAGTGAGCCCGATCTGATGTTGGCCGCTGTCCTCTATTCGCTCATGTGCACGGTCGTTCTGTTGTGCTGGCCAGGCGGTGTGGCCGCCCGCTATGCCATGCCCATGACAATGGGGCTGGCTGTGGTTTGCGGGCTGATGTTTGAGCGCTGGCGCATCGGCCAACCGCGCGTGATCGCATCAGCCCTGTTCGTTTGCTGCCTGATCTTTAGCGGCCTGCTGATCCGCGGTTGGATCGTCATGCCCTTCTGGCCGCACCTTTTCCAAGCAAGCCAGATCGCCGGTCGAGCCGTTGCGGCTCACCTGCAACAGCGGCCCGGCCCGCTCTACGTCGTCAACGAGTTGGCCGAATACAACATGCTTGTCTATGTCAGCGCACCAGTGCGCCAGGTCGCATTGGGCGAACTGGCGCGGCTTGATACCGCGGCGACCGCCGTGCTGCTTCCGGAAGAACTGGAGGCTTTGTCGCGGCAAAACCCACAGCTGCAATTCGTCGTCGGCGAGGAACTGATCTCTCTAAAGCAGCCCTATAGGATCGTCGAGATATACCCGTGAACGCGCGGCAAGCTAGACTGTCCCCCACCTCAAAGGCGGAGGCTCGCTTGCCGATATGCTTGCAGTGCGACGACTGCCGATGGGTCTGCGAAGAACATCCCGAAAGACCCTGGCAAGGCCCGCGCGCCTGCGAATGCGGCGGCGCAGGGGCACCCTGCCCGAACTGCAACAGCGCAAGCGGTGATGAAGTGCCGAGGTTGCCGTTCACCCCTGACGACGAGACCAGACGCCACTGAACCGGATTCGATTGTGGCCGGCTGCTGTGCTAGCGTTTCCGGATTGCAGTGGCGGAGTTCGGGTATGGCTTTCTCACCGTCTATTGTGCCGCAAGGCGACGACCACGACGTTTATTTGGTGCTCGATCAATTTGGCGGACGGCTCGGCCGCGCTTGGCGCGAGACGGATGAAGAAGATACCGATTTTGAGAGGCTCATTCGCCATTTGCTAGAAGGTCAATACAGCAATCCCGTTCGAGTTGTTGCATTCAACACGTCGGAAGGTTGGTCCCGCGACGTTTCGGGCGAAGTGGCCGACTTGCTGCACGAGCGTTGCGCCACGCGCGGGCGAGTACCGCCATCTCTTATAGAGTTTTTGGAGCGTTATGATACCGGGCGACCAACCCAGTTGCTGCTGCCCATAGCGATCTAGCCGCCATTTAGATTGCCAAAACGTTTGACAGCCAAGCTGGCGATCTCCGCCGGATCCGTGAGGCCTGCTTGCCCGGCCTTGACGATTTCTTTGGCAACTCTTTCCGCCAGCGGATCGTCGTCGCGATCTTCCACGCCGATTTCACGTAGAGCCAGTTCATAAGCTTTCCTGAGCCGGCCGATCTCCTCGGCCGTCATAGCGGTCTTCTGCAACAACCGATCGAGCGCCGGCATTTCCAAACCCACCCCGACGGGAAATAAAGCAGGAATCTGGTCCGGGAACCAGCCTGATATAGCTCACCATCGCGCGAGAGGTGCCGCCTGCCAGCGGGGGCCCGTTGCAATAGCGCGGCCCCTAACGCCTGCAAGTAAGGCCCTCTTACAATTAGCCCGCTCCGCCCAAACAGGAACGGACGACCACCCTCCGTCATTGAGCGGTATGGACCGTGTTTTTCTTTTCATCATCGCGGGTGGCTTGCTGGCCATCGCAAGCGCATTTGCGCTCTTGGTCATCTCGGGATACCCCCTCTGAAATTCTTTTTAAGTGCTCCCTAATTTGCTACCGCCGCCGATTCGTTATTTTGCGGCAACGGACTAACTACTTCGTATGTTTAAGAGCTTTGATTTCTGCCTTCCCACTCGCGGCATCAAAGTACCTGATCGGCCTGAGTGGCTTCACGAGGTAAAATATGACGGCTACCGCCTGCGCGTCGAACGCAGCGGCGATCGCGTACGGCTGATCACCCGAAACGGCCATGACTGGACGAAGCGCTTCCCCTGGATCGTCGAGGCCGCGCTAAAAAACCGGCACTCACAATTTGTCATTGACGGCGAAGCCGTCGTGCTCGGCGCCGACGGGGTCTCCGATTTCAACGCGCTTCATTCCGGCAAGAACAATAGCGATGTGCAGCTCTACGCCTTCGACATTCTCGCAATGGACAGCGACGACTTGCGCCCCCTGCCCCTCTCGTTGCGCAAGGCGAGCCTCGCCGAGCTACTGCATCGGCGTCCGTCTGGAATCTTCCTGAGCAGCTTCGAACAAGGCGAGATCGGTCCCGACTTGTTTCGTCATGCCTGCCTGATGGGACTGGAGGGTTTGGTTTCGAAGCGGCGCGATCGCCCTTATCGCTCTGGCCGCTCGGCGGACTGGATCAAGGTCAAGAACCGGAAGCACCCGGCGATGGAGCGAGTGAAGGACTTCTTGGGCCGGCTCCACGGCTTGGCCTTATTCGATCAACCACCAAATAGCAGAATCCAATGGCGGCGGTCCAATACATAGAAATCAGAAGCGCGAGTAAGGTGAGCTTGAGCAATTCCCAATTCGACACTCAAGCTCCTCGGTTTTTATGGCGTTGCTAGTATTGCGCGGATCGACCCAAGGCGCATCAGGGCATCCCGCATAACGGTTATTGCACTGCGGTACCGTAGTTCCACGGGCAAAGAGATTGAAAGCCCTAATACAAACACAGAAAAGGCCCCGCCGCGCCGAAGCGCGACGAGGTCTTAATTTGCTGTCTAATTGTTTAGTGCGATTACCCGCCGAGCTTCACCTTCAAGATTGCGCCGATGAGCCAGCCGACCGCCCATTTGACCGCGGCCTCGACAATCCAACCCACCACGATCATGGCGCCTGTACCGACGACGGCGAGCAACGGCAAGCTGCTTTCTTGAAAGCAACCTGCCATCCGGGCTTGTCAGGGCAACTCGGGAAGTGAGTTTATCAAGCGCCTCTGCGAACGCCTTGTTCTGAGCCGCGATCGCGTCGTTGTTGGCCGTCAGAAGAGCAACGTTCTCCTCGTGCCGGCGATCGTCGTCTTTGCAATGTTGCTCGAAGAGCTTGTTCAGATCTTCAAGGCCCTTCGCGTTGCGGCCGAGCTCGTAGGATAGCTCGTGCAGGTCTTTTTGTTCGCCCCCCGTCATCCTCGCGGCTCCCGCCTAGAGGGTCAGCGCGGGCAGAGCAATCGGCGCCGCGGCCGGGAAGACGCCCGTCAGCACGCCGGCACCGACCGAAACACCGATCATGCCAAGCGTCTGAACCAAGATCGTCTCCTCATCCTTCAGGAGGGCCGCGCATCCGACCTTGAGATATCCCGGCAGGCCCGCCTTGATCTGTGCGACCAGATCCCGCTTGCGCTGGAACATCACGATCACGTTGTAAGGCGCCGGCGCCTTGATCGCCTGGATCTGCGGCAGCGACTGCAAGAACTTGATCTGCGCGGGATAGCAGGCATGAGCGATCGGATCGCGAAAGCTGGTAGCATCGTTCGGGTTGGTGAGAACTGCCGCGTCGTCATCCGCTTCCTGAATGGCCGCAATGACACCGGCAACGAACGTTGCGCTCTTCGCCGAGATATCATCCATGATCTTCTGCAAGGGATCGACGGATGCCGCCGCCGGCCGCGCCTTCGGCAAAGGCGCCGCGGTAGCCGGTGCGATAAGGACCGTTCCCAAAACGAAAACCGCAATCAGCACCTTCGCGACCGTAGATGCGTCCGAAACAAGGGACGCTCCATCCCGGGACTTGAGGTAGCCACGCGTTTTGGCCGCGGCCAGGATGACGTTATTGATCGCGAACAGGTCGGCGCAAATCTTCACGATTCTCGGCGACCACTCATCCGGCAAAAGGCCCGTAAACGTGATGGTGCCCGCGATGACCAACGCGAGGATCGACGTCCACACGCCGAACCAAAACCAGAATTCATCGTACTTCATTACGCAACTTCCTTCGTGGCAACGGCAACTCGCCCTGAGACGATCAGGAGCAAGTCGCGCGGGGTGATGTGGTTGAATTCGGTCGCGAGAGGCGTGACAAACCAACCGCATGCGACCAATGCGGCTGCTTGTAGTTCTGAGCAGAACCACGAATCCTTCTCCTGCCAGTCGCGAGCGGCGACGAAGGCAAAGATCGCGGTGGTGTCGTATGGCTTGCCGAGCTGCTCGCGCAGGAATGCATGGAAGCGATCGCAGACATCGGGCGCGGCTTCGATATCGACGAACACTTCGCGCGAGAATTGCCCTTTGTCGTAATCGCGCGGCCGGGCCTGAACGCCGCCGTCAATGTGCGCGCCGAGCAGCGTGCCATCAGGCATCAAGGCCTCCACATGGCTTGCCCAGAAGCCGTATTCAGCGCGCTGAATCGCGGCCGTCACAAAGCTTTTGCCGTTAACGAAGCGGAGCGTGATCATCGCGCACCGTAGAGTTTGAGGTAGAATTCGCCCTGTCGCTCCGGATGGTGCCTCCACTCGCGGTAGAGCTGTCGAGGAGTGCGGCAGCCGTCGCTCATGCAGACGACGGCATCCAGATGCATCTTTGGGAGCCTGCAGAACAGCACGTCGGGCGAGAGCAGCGACAGGCAGACGGCGCCGGCCTTCGCGGCGGCGGAAAGCGTAATCATGGCTTGATCCTTGTTGAGAGAGAGAGAGAGAGAGAGTTTTTGGTCAGAGACCCGCGGCCGCGAGAGCGTCGGCAATCGCGCCCACCGTCTTGGGCCCGGGCAGGCCATCGACGACCAGGCGGTGTGTCTGCTGGAAAGCGCGAACAGCCGCGCGCGTGCCTCGGCCGCAATTGCCGTCGACCGCAAGCGGCGTACCGCGCACCCGCAACTTATTGAGAGAGGTCTGAACCCACCCGATATTGCATTCGCCGATCACCGGATGCAGCGCCTGCACGATCGGCGTCGCGTCGTCGACCTTTGCGATCGGCTCGCCGAACTTCAGCGACGGATCGAGTTCGAACAGCTTCTCGACAATCGCGATCGTGCCGAGCTGCGGATCCATCAATGTCGACGAATACAGATGGTCCCGGATGAATTTGCCGGGCTGTTGCACCGTGGTGCCGCCGAACACGTAGGGCGACGGCCGCGGACGATATCCCCAGCCATTCCAATGCTCGCTTTCATAGGCGAAGCGGGGAAGCGACCAACCGCCGGGCATCTTCGCGACCAGGTCGAGGCCATCGAGGTGCAAGGCGTCGAGCGCGCCAGCAATGAAGCCGTCTTCCGTGTCGGGGAACGGGCCGCGATTAATCGGGACGATGGTGGTGCGCTTCGTGAGCCGCTGACCATTGCCCAGGTAGCAATGAAGGTTGCCGCTCATCTCGCGCTCTGAGAGCGCCATCAACCCGGCGGTCGGCACACCAGTCGCCTCGGAAACGCGCTCATAGACGAGCTTGTCGTGCAGCAGCCGGCGGCCGGTCGCATCGAGCAAGTGCTCGCATTCGGGGCGGATGTGGGCGCGCGCGATCTGCGCGGTGTATTCGGGCTCAAGCGCTTCGTACGCGAATTGCACTGGCGTTTCTCCAATGAAAAAAGCCGCCCGGTGGGGCGGCTTTCGTGGCTTCGTGATTGGTCGATTAGGCGGATGGCGGCGGTGTTGGCGGCGCGGGCGTGCTGGCGAGGATCTGGTCTGCTCGTTCTTGCGTCAGCAATCCGAGCGTCACGCACATCGCGAGGCCGGCCGTGACCTCGGGCTCAGAGAGGTGGACGGTGTCCGCGGCGCTCTCGTCGTCCAGGAACGCGCGTATCTGCACGTTCGTCTGACCGGATTGCGTGATGGCTATGCGCTCGGCGTCGGTGAAGAGCTGGCGAAACTGGAGCGAACTCACCACTGTGATCGGCGGCGGTGGAGGATCGGCGACGGTCGACACCGTGATGCCGGCCGCTGTGATATCGGCAGTGGGAGCGGTGAGCAGCCAGCCGCGCGGATACTTCTGATCGCCGATCTGGAATTGATCTCCGGCGCGCAACCGTGGTGCCATCGGGCAGAGTGTAGACGTTCATCGAAGTTCTCCTATGGGACCGCAGATTATCGCGATGCCGGAGCCGCACATTGCCACTGCCCTCCGCCGCCACCCGTGTTGCCGTCCGCGGACGCGCTGATCCCAGTTGGCTGCCTGCGCCGTGCCACCACCGCCGCCGCCTGCCCGATCCGCCACGCCACGATCCCGCCGAGTCGAAGTGCCGGCGCCTGGCCGGCGCCACACGACCGCCGCCACCGCCGCCGTAGGTTTGCGCCACGTCGAATCGATGCCGACGCTTCCATTGCCGCCGTTACCCCGATAGTGCCCGATGCGTGCACCGCCGCAACTGCACCTGCCGCCACCGCCGCCGCCGGCGTCCTGTGCGATTACCATCGTGCCGCCACCGCATTTCCTTGACCGGACAGTACCTGCGCCACCGGACGAACTGCCACCACCACCGCCGCCAGACCCGCGGGTCGACCGGGCGCGAGAACCCGGACTGCCGCCGAGCTCCTCCGCCGATTGCCAGCTGCGACCGCACCGAGGCTCGAATTATCCCGTTCAACAGGCGTGCCGCTCCAGCGCCGCCTGCGCCGAACTATGATCGTTGTCGAGCGAGCCAACGTCCCGCCGAGGCCGCTGCCCGACGCAGTACCGAGCGGTACGGAGGGACGACCAGTCGCCGGCAGAGCCACCACCGCCGACGCTGCCACCGCCGCCGACCTCGCCAACGATGTAGTAAGGTCGAGCTCAGAGCGCGCCGTCGGTCGACCGAGTTGCAGATGTGGGAAGAACGTGCCGCTCTGCGTGAAGACGTAGACTCGTCGGAGACGAGCGGAGTCCACTTAATGACGATGAGGCCTTGCGCGCCGTTGCCGCCTGCATTGAGGCCGTTCGAAGATGCGCCGGCCGAGCCGCCACCGCCGCCGAAGGTGCCTGCGTTACCGCCAGCGCCGGAGACGGTGCTCCCGTCAGCGCAGCCGCCGCCACCGCCGCCGCCCACTCCGAATGCTGGCGACGTCGAATAGTCAATGCCGTTGCCGCCGGCACCGCCGGCAGCACATGTGGTCGATGTCGAACTGACCGCCGAACCGCCGCCGCCGCCGCCGCCGTTCGTGCCGGGATTTCCTGGCGATCCGCCGACACCGCCCGCGCCCGCGCCGACACCCGCCGCGTTGTTGCCGCCCGCAGCGCCATTGATGCTGCTGAGCGGGACGTTGTTGCCGACGCCGCCGCCTGTCGTAACGCCCGGCCCCGCGCCGCCGCCTGCGCCACCGCCGCCCGCAGCGCCAGGACCGGCAGAGGCATTGGCCGGTTGCGAGCCGCCCGCGCCACCGTTGCCGTTCGGACCTGCCGCGCCGCCGCCGCCGACACCCTGACCGCCGCCGCTGTTGCTGCCAGAGCCACCCGCACCGCCGCTGAATTTTGTGTTGCCGACGCCGCTCGATGCCGCGCCACCTGGCCCGCCTGTTCCCGCTGAACTAGCACCACCTGCGATGCCGCCGCCGCCACCCTTCGCACCGGAGACGACCGCTGCCCCCGCAATCGATGCGCAGTTGGAAGTCGAGTTGCAGAGAAACGTGTCGCCGCCCGCGCCGCCGTTGCTCTGAGACCCCGTCGCTGCAGCGCCACCGGCTCCGCCGACCGACATGGTAACCGCCGCGCCGGGCGTCAGCGAAACATTGGTCGCTATCGAATATGCACCGCCACCGCCCGCGCCTGCAGGGAAGCCGCCGCCGCCGCTCTTCGTCGATCCGGCACCACCGCCGCCGCCGATCGTCTCAATTGAGTTGGCGGAAGGATTCCAGTTGTTCGGAACGGTCCAATTCGAGAGACCGGTTGCCGTGATGACAATGGTCTGCTGCACGTAGCTGACGATGACGACTCCAGAGCCGCCAGCGCCGCCGTTGCGCCCGTTCCCTGATTGCCGCTGCCACCGCCGCCACCACCCGTGTTCGGGGTTCCGGGCTAACCGGGTTGAGCTACGCTATTGACAACGCCACCACCCGCGCCGCCGCCGCCCGCGCCGCCCGCACCGCCCGAGATGGTGCCGGAGCCAAGGTTTCCGCCCGAGCCACCACCGCCTGCATAAGTGACCGCCGAGCCTGAAATCGACGAAGTGCAGCCGTTGCCGCCGACTACCGCCCACTGGAGCGTTCGCGTTGCCAGAAGAGCTGCCACCAACGGCAGCGCAGCCACCGCCGCCACCGCCGTCGGGAATGCCCGATGGCGAAGAGCCGCCAGCATTACCTTGACCTGTCGTACCACTGCCCGGAACATCGGAGCCGGTCGGGAAGTTCGGTCGAGAGCCACCGCCGCTACCGCCGCTGAGTGCCGACACGGTGCCGCCGCCGCCGCCGCCGCCACCTATCGCGGTGATCCCGCCGAAAGAAGAGTTGCCGCCCGAGCCGCCAGCGCCGCCGTTGCCACCCGCACTGCCGCCAGAACCAATTGCAACGGCAAATGCGCCAGTAGACAGTGCGCTTCAGGCGGAGACAATCCGCCGGCGCCGCCACCGCCGCCAGCTCCGGTCTGGATAGATCCACCACCGCCGCCACCGCCACCTGCGACGATAAGGAAGCTGATCGTGCCACTTCCCGTGCAGACAACGAGTTCGCGCTCGACGTGAAGGTGTGGACACGGTTAGGACCGACCGCCGTGACGGTGCCGCCAGTGCAAGAAAGCGCCCCGGACGACTGCGACGCCAACAGAACCGGCTGGAACGTGCCGGGCATATTCGCCCGCACAGGCGACAGCGGCATCGTTGCAACGAGCATGAGCGCTGCAAGCTGCGGCAATAAGAAATGGCCATAGCTCCGCCATCCGGCGGAGAGCCGGCAGAGAAAACCGCTTTTCATATTTTACCGGACGTTTAGCAGGAGCGACGCGACGCAGAAGGTCGCGGATCGGCAGGAATAGGAGAGGACATCAACCGCATTAGGAGCGGTGCTCAGAGTCGGCGTGACGCCGCCGGCAAATTTGAAGATGCTGTTAAAGACCGCGGTGCGGCCGCCGGTGGAGTCCTGGATGAGCGCGATCGTTCCGGCCTGTCCCGCTTTGACGTTGTTCAACGTCATGGTGGTGATGTTGCCGGTCAGCGTGACGGCCGTGTTGATGAAGGTGTTGAAGTCGAACGTGATGCTGGCTGCGAACGTCGTCGTCGTCTCCGCCTGGTAGATGACGGATGCTGGCACCAGTTCATTCGCGGCACCCGAGAAATACTGAGACGCGTTCGCGATAGCGGCCGACGCCATGTCGGCGAAAGTGACGAGCCCGGTGGCGGTGAACGAGCCGCGACAGTCAAGCCGCCGCCGCCCGACCGATTAGCACCGCTCCGGTCGATACGTTCCCGATGGAAATCGTACCCGATCCTTTTGCGTTCAAAGTCAGGTTTTCGTTGGTCGCGGAGGATATCGTGGTGATCGAAGGACCGCCGGCGCCGGCCGCGCTCCCGCTAATCCCAAGGCCGGATGCGGCGGACGTAACCGATGCGTCAATCTTTAAGACCGGATTGGTGCTTCCGTTCGGACCGACAGCAAGTGCGTTCGCCGAGCTCGAGGTCACCCCCAACGCGCCGCCGAGCGCTGTCGGTCCGCTCACCGCGAGCGCGTTGCTTCCGATCGTCGCCCCGGCAATTGCGACGGAGGCGGCGGAAGCAGCACCAAGAGATGGCGTGGTGAACGACGGTGAGACCGTCATGGCGACGGTACCGGTAGCCCGAGATCGAAAATTCGCCGACATGACCGACATTGTCGAAGAGCACGCGGGTGTTCGCGCCGCCGGTGACCAGCGTCTGTACCAATGACGATCGGGCCGGCGTTCGGCGTGCAAGTCGATCCGAGAATGCAGGTCGTACCGTTGACCGTGACCTGCGGGTTCACCAGCGCGGAATTGGGGATGTTGGTGAACGTGTTCTTCGAGCCGCTCATCGACTTGTTCGTCAGCGTTTGGGTGTCGGTCGCTCCGACGATGCTACCGCTCGCCGGGAAATGTCTCGAGGACCGGCCCCATTGTGAGCGTGCCGCTAAGGACAACACTGGCGGCCGAGATCGTGCCACTGAAGGTCGGGCTCGCCGACATCGCGACGTTGCCGGTGCCGGTGATCTGATATTCGCCGAGCAGGCCCGCATTGTCGAACAGGACGCGCGTGTTCGTGCCGAGCGCGACGGTCGTGACGCCGACCGAAATCGTGCCGGCCGAGGCCGTAATCGTGCACACGCCGCCAATAGCGCAAATCTGACCGTTGACGGTCGTTGCAGCGGCAACGCCGTTCATGAAGAAGGCTTGCGCGTTGATGGTGCCGGCGCCCTTGCTGCCGCCGCGACAGTCGGAGGCCAGGTCAAGCCGCCATCGTTCTCGACGTGGCCGCGGCTGGTGAGCGTTTTCGTCGCATCCGCGGCCGATACGGTCGCGAAGTCGATATAGGTCGCGTGGTTCGTAGCGGTCCAAGCCGCGCCAGCAAACAAGCGCACTGCCGCCGCCGGGCCAGACAGCGTCGACCCGTCATAGCCAAAGGCGTTGATCGAGACGATTTCATCATTCGCGGCGAGCGCAGTCGGCGAAGTCCCCGTCCCGTCTGCGCGCACGCCACTGAAGTGCGCAGCTGCGCCGTACGCATCGAGCTCAATCCGATTGATCAGCGCATTGGCCTGATTGACCTGGATGGCCGTTCCAGTCTGCGCGGCCGGCGGCGCCGCTGCGTTCAGATCGATGAAGATCGGCCCCGTCGAACCGTTTGCACCCACCAACGGGCCGACGGTGGCGCCGTTGACGCGCGCGAAGAGGCCCGCCGGCGTTGCCCATAGATCGCCATTGAGCGGATTGGCGGGTGCCGTACCAGGCGTGAGATTAAATCCCGCCGTTGCGGCGCCAGGCGGCGCCGTAACGAGCCGGCCGGTCATGACGCCGCCGGCAACATTTAACGGTACATAGCCAAGAGCGTCCTGCTTCCCGGCGAAGAAGCTGTTCCACTGGCCTGCGGTCGGCACCTGGCCTTTGCTGGAATTCGGCGACGACTGCGCCGCCGCCGGGCAAGCAGCCGCGATCAGGAGCCATGCCGCTGCCGCGGCGCCCCTCAAGAAAGTCTTCATGTTGGGTTTCTCAGAAGGTGGGAAGCTTCCAGCTGCCGACCGTTTCGGCCGTCAGGTCTTCGATGTCGTGATGCGCTTGGGCCGCGGCGAGTTGGATTGCCTCGATGCGCGCGCGGCGTTCTTTCTG